>NZ_JAPUBU010000001.1:0-2777352 GCF_030397705.1 Janthinobacterium sp. SUN100
CTGGGCGGCCAGGGTGCCGGCCACTTTGCAACCAAGGATGCCGGCGCCAACAAGACAGTGAACGTGTCCGGCTTCAGCCTGGGCGGCGCCGACGCGGGCAACTATGTCGTCACGCAACCGACGGGCCTGACGGCGACGATCGACAAGGCCGACCTGGCGGTGTCGGGCATCGGCGCCGCGGATAAAACCTATGATGCGAGCGCTAGCGCAACCTTGCATGGCACGGCCGGAGTCAACGCCTTGCTCAGCGACGTCGTCTCCGTCGTCGGCACGGGCAGCGGCAGCTTTGCCGACGCCAACGCCGGCACCGGCAAGACCGTCACCGTCAGCGGCTACGCGCTGACGGGGGCCGATGCGGGCAATTACAACCTGGTGCAGCCGGCCGGCGTGACGGCCACCATCCACAAGGCCGACCTGATCTTGTCGGGCGGCAAGACCTACGATGGCGGGACGTCCGTGGCGGGTGGCACGCTGACGGCCAGCGGCGTGGCGGGACAGACCTTCAGCGTCACCGGTGCCGGCGACGCGTCCAACCTGGCCAGCAAGAATGTGCAAACCGGCGCGGCGCTGGACAGCACCGCCGGCCTGGTCTTGGGCAGCAGCGGCAATGGCGGCCTGGCGGGCAACTACAATGTGCTGGGCACCGCAGGCAGCAGCTATACGGTGACCGCCAAGGGCATCACCCTGACGGGCATCAATGCCCTGGATAAAACCTACGATGCGACGACGACGGCGGCCTTGAATACCACGAACGTGGCGTATTCCGGCATGGTCGCAGGGGACAACGTCACTCTGGGCGGCCAGGGTGTCGGCCACTTTGCAACCAAGGATGCCGGCGCCAACAAGACAGTGAACGTGTCCGGCTTCAGCCTGGGCGGCGCCGACGCGGGCAACTATGTCGTCACGCAACCGACGGGCCTGACGGCGACGATCGGCAAGGCTGAGCTGCTGCTGTCGGGTATCAGCGCCATGGATAAAACTTATGATGCGACGACGACGGCGAGCCTGAATGCCACAAACGTGGCGTATTCCGGCATGATCATGGGCGACCGTGTCACGTTGGGAGGGCAGGGGGTCGGCAGCTTTGCCAGTAAGGATGCCGGCATCAATAAGGCAGTTTCCGTGTCTGGTTACATCCTGACGGGAGCCGATGCCGGCAATTACGCCGTCAAGCAGCCGACAGGCGTCACCGCGACCATACTCAAGGCCGATTTGTCACTGACGGGTGTATCTGTCGCCGACAAGGTCTACGATGCCACAACCTCGGCGGCACTGAACGGCACCGCCAGTCTGGCTGGCGTCATGGGGAACGACCTCGTCTCCCTGGGTGGTGTGCAAACTGCCAACTTCGCGGACAAAAATGTCGGTGCCAACAAATCGGTGACTATTCGCGGTTACGGGCTGAGCGGCGTTGATGCCGGCAACTACACTATCGTCGAGCGAACCGTGCTCACCGGTAACATTACGCCAGCATCGATTACGGTCAGCGGCATCACCGCGGCCGATAAAGTGTATGACGCCACCACGGGAGCCACGGTCAACACCAGCAATGCCACGCTGGCGGGCAAGTTCGGTTCGGATGTGATTACGATTGCCTCGACCGGCCAGTTCTCCGACACGGCCGTCGGCGACGGCAAGGCAGTGAATCTGAGCAGTGTTTATGGCGGGGCCGATATCGGCAACTACCGCATTACCGGACAAGAGCGCGCATTCGCCAACATCAAGGCCGCGCCTGTTGTTGTGCCAGACACGCCGGTCGTGAATGTCAGCGCCACGCAGATGCAGCAGATTCAGAGCGTGGTAACGCAAGTGCAGTCGTCCGTATTGGCGCCGCAAGCCTCGGCGCAGCCGCAAGCATTGAACTTATCGTCGACACTGGTGGTGCAGCGGACTGGCGCCGGCAGTGGCGATGCCGCGCGTGCGCAGGAAGGCACCAGCGCGCCTCCGCTCATTACCGCGACAGGATTCGGCACGCCTGCGCCGACGCTGCAAATTCAAAATGGCGGCATACAGTTGCCGCTCGTCGCCACCAGCATCACGGAATAAGAAATTACATGACCACCCTATTCAAGCAGCCCTTGTTGATGAAGCCCCTGTATGCCGCATTGTTGCTAGTACCGCTCGACGCCTATGCCGCCGATCCTCAAACGACGCCGAATGCCGGTTCGATTCTGCAGCAATTGCAACCGGCAATTCCTGCTGTCGTGAAGCCGAATGCGCCGACGCTTGAAGTCAAGCCGAAAGGCGATGCCAGCTTGCCGCCCTCGCAACCGATTCCAGTGAAAGGGTTGCGTATCGACGGCAATACCGCGTTTTCGACACAGACGCTGCACGCGCTGGTTGCCGATCAGGAGGGTAAAAGCCTGACCTTGCCGCAACTCGACGAGGTGGCTGGGCGCATCACGGCGTACTACCAGGACCATGGCTTTCCCATGACGCGGGCCATCATTCCGGTCCAGTCGATCATCGACGGCGTTATCCTCATTCAAGTCGTCGAGGCACACTACGGCAAAGTCCGGCTCAGTAATCGTAGCGAAGTCAGCGACGCCTTGCTCCATGCCAGCCTGGCTCCGCTCAGCGGCGGGCAATTGATTGCCGATGCCGAACTCAATCGTGCCTTGCTGTTGCTGTCCGATGTGCCGGGCGTTGGCGTGAACGCGATTCTCAAGCCGGGCTCGGTAGTAGGCACGGCCGATATGGACGTCGAGGCGCGCTACAACCGGGTTCCGCTGGCAAATATTGCGGTGGACAATTACGGTAACCGCTATATCGGGCGCACTCGCCTGAGCGGCAACTTTAATATCGTCAATCCGTTTCATCATGGCGATATCCTGAGCGTCAACCTCATCAGCACGGGGGAGGGCATGAATTATGGCCGGGTGGGATACGATACCTTACTCAACGGCCAGGGGACCCGGATCGGAGGAGCTTATTCTGCATTGCACTACAAGCTAGGCGGCACCGCCCGTGCGCTTGATGCCAATGGTACCGCCAAGCTTGCCAGCTTGTGGGTGAAACAGCCATTGCTTCGCACCAAGCAATACAACCTCTATGCGCAATTGCAATACGACGCTAAAAATCTGCGCGATCATGTCGATGTCAGCAGCCTGCATACCGACCGGCAATTGCATAACTGGATAGCGAGCGTGAGCGGAGACCTGCGCGATGGCCTGCTGGGTGGCGGCATGAGCATTGCAAGTCTGGGCTGGACAAGTGGGCGTGGTGGTTTTGATAATCCGTCAGCTGCAGCGGCGGATGCCGCTACCGCACGCACTGGTGGCGGATATTCGAAGTGGAATGCCAATATCGCCCGCTTGCAGGGGCTGACGCTCCGTGACTCGCTATATATCAACTTGAGTGGACAATGGGCCGACGGCAATCTTGACTCTGCTGAAAAAATGACAGCTGGTGGTCCCTATACTGTCCGCGCCTATGACAGCGGCGCGATTTCCGGCGACACCGGTTATGCTGGCACGGTGGAGCTGCGACATGAACTGGAGCCGCTGCTGCTCGGAAAATGGCAAGTGCTGGCCTTCATCGATTGTGCTTATGTCAAAGTCAACCGCCATCCCTGGACCACGGCAGAGAACAGCGCCACCCTGTCTGGCGCCGGCATCGGCCTGAACTGGGCTGGCCCCGACCAGTGGCGGGCGAGCGTTTCCGTGGCAACTCGTCTGGGTGCGGCACCGTCTATGTTGACCAAGCCGTCATCGGTGCGTGCCTGGCTGGTTGCGAGCAAGGGTTTCTGATTTTTTGACCTTTTTCGATCTGGTAAAATGTAATAAATATTTGGTTCCCTGGATATGTTGTTGCCAGTATGGAGTTGCCGCGCGAAATCATCGAAGAATGGCGACACGCGCTGCCTGTTGTATTCATTCAAAGAAAAGACGAGAGGCTGTTTCAAGCATCTGAAATGGCCTCCGCTTAAGCTGGCGAGTTTCCCATTCCTTACCCGAACAAACTGTCTCCATGGATCATCAAACAGCCAGCATCGCCTTGTCCATTACACAGTTATGTATTTCGGCAACGATGATTGGCGTCTATTTTGCCGCACCCACCGAACGTTATACGCGGCTATGGGCCATGTCTGGCCTACTGACCGCTGTCGGAATGACGGTCATTATATTTAACGCTTTCCGTCCGCCAGGCTTGATGTTAATGGTGGGGAATACTCTATTGTTTTCTGGCTGTATCGTCGTGTGGGTCGGGCTGAGAGCTTTTTTGGGGAAACAAAGAAGCCGCTGGGCGTATTTTCTCGTTGCCGTGTTTGCATGTTCGTATTTTGTATTAATAGAAAGCAAGGCGGAGTTTTCCTCCCGCGCCATTATCAGCAGTGCCAGCCTGATTCTGGTTTTTGTGCTGTGCCTGCAAACCTTACTGGCACGAAACCCGGAAGCGTCTTCCGGCAAGCTTGGTTATGCTCGAGAAATGGCGATGGTCGGTTTATTGATGCTGATTACCGCACATATTTTGCGCATCGTCATATTACTGTACAAACCTGCCGACCTCAGCGCTGCATTGATGTCCCAGATCAATATAGTCGCCGTCTATCTGGTGCCTCTCGCCGGAACCTTGTTATTTTTCCCGGCTTTGCTGCTGCTGTATTTTGAGCGCATCAAACATCAACTGTTGCTGTCATTGGAATCCAAGCAGGAAGCGCTGGAAAATCAGACACGCTTTGTAGAGATGTTTTCGCACGAATACCGTACACCACTGGCTGTCATCCGGACGAATCTGGACATTCTGCAAAATAAAGAGCGGTCCAGCGGCCGCCACTTCAGTTCCAATCTCGAAAAAATGCAGCGCGCAGTCTTGCGATTGGTTGAAGTGGCGGAAACCGCGCTGCGGAGGGATCAAAATAGCGACGGGAATACGGATATCCTCCACGAACCTATCCTCATGCCAGACTTTCTGCGCAGTGTCATCGAAGAAGCCTCCCATTTCTGGAGCGAGCGCGCGCCACGACTTGAGTTTACCTCGTCGCAACCCGTCGTCTTTCATGGGGATCGCAAGTTGCTGAAGACTGCATTCTTGAACGTGCTTGATAATTCGATCAAATATGGGCCCAAACATGGGCTTGTCAGTGTTCAGTTGAGAAAAAATAATGGTACATTGCTCCTCACCGTAGAGGATAATGGCTCCGGTATTCCGGAACATGAGCTGGATCTGGTATATGGCAAGTATTTCCGTGGCAGCCGTACCGGTTTCATCGCCGGCAGCGGCATCGGCCTGTATCTGGTACGGCGTATCATTGGGCTGCATGCAGGCAGCATACTTCTGGTGAATCGTCCTGAAGGAGGCACCTCGGCCACAATCACCTTACCTTTGCCTATAAAGGAGACGCAAAGCGGTGCCATCAAAAATTAGAGTGTTGTTGGTAGAAGATGATGAGGATTTACGCGATAGCGTGGTGGAATGGCTCGAACTGAATGGCATGCATATCGTTGCAGCCAGCAACGCGGCTGAGTTTTATCAGGTTTTGCCAAAATGCGATTGTCAGATAGCCGTGATCGATGTTGGCCTGCCAGATCAGGAAGGTTACGTACTGGCCGAATATGTACGAGCCAATACCAATATGGGTGTCATCATCCTGACCGCGCGTAGTGCGATAGAGGACAAGCTCAAAGGTTATCACTGTGGCGCAGACCAATATCTGGTCAAGCCCGTGGATTGCCGTGAGTTGTCAGCGGTGATAGTCAGTATCGCGCAGCGCGTACAGAAAACGGCCGTGGAAGTGCAGGAAACCCCGGACCGGTGGACCATTTTCTCTACACAATGGGAACTCCATCTTGCCCAGGATGCCCAGGTAGCACTCAGCCTGAAGGAATTGATGTTTCTTGAATTACTGGCAAGCAAGCCTGGTTTGCCGGTACAAAAAAAGACTATTTTAACCAAGCTGTATCAGCGCGACGACTACCATAGCGGCCGCTCGCTCGATTCACTGGTGCGTCGCCTGCGTGCAAAAATCGTCAGCCAGGCCGGCATTGATATCCCGATCCGTACCGTGCATTCAGTCGGATACTGTTTCGCTGGTGAGATTGCTATTGTGGATGGCGAGTCCAGCTGATAATTTCCCCATTTCATAGCCAAATGGAGCTTGTCAGCTGTGTCGTTCAGCGGCAGCATGTGTCAGCGATTTAGAGGGTGTAGACAAAATCAACAACGGAGTTGTGGCATGCTATCCCGATGTAGAGGGGGCATGCCATGGCAACCAAGCATTCACTTGGCAGCACTGCGTCGTCAAGCAGCGCTGACGGCAGACCAGCAACGTTAAAGCCTGAGCATATCGCAGTTTTGCACGAAATTGTGCTGGGGCGCGCCCAGGCCAGCTTGCAGGAAGTTGCCGACGAGCTTCATCACCGCTGCGGTATGCGCGTGTGCGAAGCAACGATTCGTCGTGGCCTACGCGCGTTAGGCGTCGTACGACTTAAGCCACTTCGCCGTATGCTCACGGTGCGAGCCGAGGGTGCCAAGCGCCTAGCAGAATACCCAGGTCCCAACACGATCCATCGGGTTTTCATCTTTCAACAACTATGGGGCGGGAGAGGCAAAGCAACTGGCGGCGATTCAGACTGTAGATTATTTGTTGAATGAATCGCCACGGGTCTGCTAGACACTCGCTAGCCTTTCAAAATGCCTTCGCTCGCCCTCGGAATGCAGCTCATTTCTTGTCGCTTTTGGTGCTTGCCGTTTCACATCACGGACATGCGGCATTCGCTGCGCCCCCGGTGTTGCAAGCCTTGAGGTAGGTTTGCTCCATTGCGGGCGTCAATTTACCGCCCGCCTTTGCGTTCATGAATGCTGTGCGACAAGCGCTTTGACCGTTGGCCCCCGGAACAATCGCTTGAGCGTTCATGCGTTGAACATAGCTGACCGGGTTGACGCCACAGAGCAGGGCGTTGTTTTGCGCGACAAACGCTCCGGCAGCGTTCCGGACGATATTGGTCGCCTGTTCGCAGTTGTTGGCCTGAGTACGCACTGTCAGGTGGAGAGGGGTGGGCGGGTTCACGCCATTTGGCTGGAGGCCGAAGGTCAAGTGAACGTCGGGTTGTGCGGCCGTCAATTCGCACACTTGCAGGTTTTGCGTAGCAGGGCTTAGGCTTTTGCAGAGGCCGCTGGCGGCGGCATTGCCATAAAACGCCAGCGATGGGCATCGATTTGGAGTCTGCGCCAAAGCGCAGGTGGAGGCAGACAGTAGCAAAACGATCATTGTGGCAAGACGCATCTGGGATTTCATCTTGTTCCTTTCGACTTGGTTGAATGGTTGAGTCTGGTATCTCAAATTGAGGTCTGGTTGGTAGCTCCAAGATATAAGAAGTACAAATCCAACATGTTTCTACTAAAGACAAACTATTCAAATGTAATAATATTGATTTTTTGAAAATATCGTTGATGTACATAGGTGGTGTCCCATTCGAACTGAGGACATGTACATTCTCCAGCTATCGGTGATGTTATCTGCTGATGGGATAGCCCTCTTGATCCTTTCTTTGAGCGGAAAAATCATCAATCCGGCTGCCTTGCGATCGTCCCGATTCCGGCTCAGTAAGTACGGATCGTCTTCGGTCAAGTGTGGCAGGGTGTCAAACAGCGCTGTGATTTTCGCCTCAGTGAAATTCTCCGTTTCTCCATGCCTCAGTACTGCAAATGGATCTGCTCCATTGACCATCGTTCACTAAGCGGCCTACACGTTTGCTCAGTATGAATCGGCTAGCCCGGATGCGTTCCAGCACCTGCGCCACCATTCGGATTACGAGTCATTGAAAGCGTTTAGGTAACCTCCACAGGATCCAGGCGAACCGCCCAAACGCTCAGTTGGAGGCAGCTCTTCCGGGAAAACTACAGCTCCCTCAACATTGAGAATGATCCTCAGTTGACGACCAACTTCGCTCCAGTCGAACCTAAGTTCTCTTGCGCGTTCGTATGCCGCTCGCGACATACGGCTCAACAAATCTGGCGTACTATAGAGCCGTTCTAATTCGCAAGCGACGTCATGTGCACGTACCTCCACCATGTTGCTATACTCATAAAAGACAGGCACTCTATCCGCGGGCGGCAGCAACGCAGCGGCACCGCGCCAATTTTCACGAAAAGAGGTATGGTCTGGGACGATTTGCGCAGCACCAGTAGCAGCGTGCTCAAACGTCCCTAGTCCCCAGCCTTCGCCCATAGAGGTGGTCACGCCCACCTCGCACGAGTTGTAGAGAAGATTCATCGTCTTCTCCGGCAGCGGAGTACCGTTGCTGTTTAGTTGATTGATAAGGACTTTCCCAGTTGCCCCCACTTTGCTGACTATTTTCTCGATTTGGCCACGCCCTTGCGGGCTGAGTCCGCACACATTCAAATACAAGTATGCGTCAGGTCGGTTTCGGCTAAACTCAGCAAAGCCCTCAATCGTCAGGTCGAGCCGTTTGCGATGGTAATCACGGTTTGAGTTGAGTACGATGAATGCGTCGTGCAGGTGTGGACTGTCTGGGAATAGCTTCTGTCTAACCACCGCTCGACTCTGGCTCAACTGTGAGAAGACCACGGTATCAACCCCATGGCCAAGCACGGCAATTGCCGCTGTGGATCGATGGCCAGTCTGTTCTGCAATTTCCGCCATGCGGGCTCGGGTATCCTCGGTGTAGAGGATGCAAATGTCCACCAGTTTCAGCAGGTTTAGTGGAATCGGGCTCGCGAGTTCCCCTTCCACCGGCAGGTAGAGGACAACGCTAGCCGATGCGCGATAGGGTTGAAGGGCATCCAGCAGGAATGCGACGAGAAAAGCAGGCCCCATCACGACGATGGTTCCTGGGCTAAACTCTGTGATATGACGTCTCAGCAACGTGGGGTCGATTGCGAACCGGTTCCCACATTGCGGCACCTCGCAAACGGTGATGCCAGTGGGTGCCGGTGCACCGTAGCCGCCTGCGGGGACCAAACCGAGGATGCGAACGTCGGCCTCACGCGCACATTCGAGTGCGAGCCGTTCAAGTACGCGAGTAAGGCCGGCGCCAGCCGACCAGTGCCCTACAAACAGCAATTTAGCTCCCTCACTGGCGACCATCGGTGGCTTCAGACCTGGCTGACCATGTAAGCACCAAAGTTCATAAAGTCAAACTTGCTGGTCGAACTTACATTCAGGAGATAGCTAAGGATTTTTGTCTCCTGAAAGCTGACGGCAGGTGCAGGTGGCCTTTCGTTACCAGCGGCGTAAGTCTGCATTGCAGGAAGCTTGCCATTCAGGTTAGTCAGTTGATACGACCCGTCTTGCAATGCGGTAGGGTTGTTCTTGTCTTGCGCATACACATGCCGATACAGGTGCATGTATTGTCCGTTAAAAAAATTCTGATCTGGGGTGCCAGTTGGAAACAAGACCGGAAACCCAGTGTAGCCGAACTTACTTACAAGCGTAGGCGTGACGGTGGAGGATCCGCTGAAGGTGAGCGTGATTGGGTTCGCGTCGATAGGGGTCTTAAACGTGCCATATTGGTCGTCAGAGAACACCATGTGGACGACGAGCCGTCGGTCATGAGGATCAGTGACCGATAGAGTTGCCAGCATTGCTTCCGCGTTTTCAAAAATCGATGTCGGAGCATAGTAACCTTCTCCACCAGCGTCGCCCGGCATTGCTTGGAGACCAGGGTGCAATTGCATCGCTGCCTCATAATAGGTGTACCCAGGGCCGCTGATATAAGGTGGGATAACCGCAGCGTAAGCCATTACGCCGGAATAAACGAGTGGGACAAGCCAATGGATAAACTCGGCCTCTTGAGATAGCACACATGTCTTGTAGCCACTCCATGCACTCATTGCTGCCGTATGATCATCATTAATGGCGAAGTAATTGCTGACCTCCACCAAGAGGTTCGCCGCGAGCAATTGTGCACTAACGAGCTTCATGTAATAAGCGGTGTACTGATCCACAGCTTCCCGATAATCCATTAGGCCGTTCTGGACGAGCGGAGCCACCATTGCCGACCAGAGCTGAAGCACGCCCTGACTTTGACCTCCGCCATTGAGAATAAATGCATTGATCAAGTTCATCGCATCGAGCGGCCCATTCACTTGCAGCTCCTCCATGACCGATTTCACCTGACTCCCTGAAGTATTCGCGTAATTCGCGGTAAAACCCGAGAGTATGCTGTAGTCGGAATGAATTTTATTGATTGCTGTGGTCATTTCAATATCCACTGCCTGCCACGCCTGGAAGAGCTGAGCCTGGGCAATTTTGCCAAGAACCATTTTCATCGCTTGTACTTGGCTCTGGATGAGAGCCACAGCGCTGGATAGTGCAGTCAACTGAGTTCCGATGTTTTGGATTTCTGTCGTTTGCGCCGCCAACTGACCGTTTAGCAGTGCTATGTCTGATGCCTTAAGGTTGGCGCTCTGGACGTCGGTCTGCAGCTGAACAAGATTAGCCCCGCCTGTCGACTGCTCCCCCCCGAAGAGCGTACTGAGCATGTTGCCAACGACCGGCCCAGTAACTCCCTGCACATATCCCGAAGCAGACTGCGCCAAGCTTTGGCCCATAGTACTGAGCGCATCATCAAAAAATCCCATTCTGACTTCTCCTGATAAAGACAACTTGTTTTTTAACTGAGGGGAACCATCGTCAATGCGAGCATTGCATACAATGCAAGTAGCATGCGGTCGCGATACTGGTCCAACCGTTGAACTCGCTGGCATGACTAAGGGCCACCCATAGTGAGGTATAAATATTGCCAAAAACTCTTGAATTGTCACTGGGCCAAAAATGACCGGCGTCCGTTTGGTTCTGAAGCATTAGTGCTCGTCGGCAGGCCGATCAAGTGAAACAAGGTATTTGAACGCTGGAGGAATCGACATGCCTAACGTCCAGGGGATGCGTTTTGTGATCGGCTTGATCTTGGTATGCATTCGTTGGTATGTGGCTTACCTGCGGAGCTACCGGCACATCGAAGGAATCATGGCGGAACGGGGCGTATCGGTCGCCCACTCATCGATCAAACTATGTTGCAAGGCCTGGCATATAACCCGATCTATATCGGCCCGTGCCAATCAGCAGAGGAGGGCAATGTGATCGCACGCCCCAATGCAACGCGACCAGAACGATGCGTTGGAGTACCGATCGACCTTCAAACGCCTTGACCGGCCGTGGGGGTGAAACCCAAACCGCTGGCACCGCCAACGTATCAAGTCAAAGCCGGCGCCCCTCAAGACCTCAGCTACAACGCCGCAAAGTGTTTAGTGCAACCCGCCGAAGCTCAAGCAGTTTGTGTTTGAACGCGGTAGGAGTGTCTGCCGGGCAGGGGAGATAGACAGGCCTGCCCCGATCTCGTCGGTGGATCAGGCAGCTACGAGAATGCGCACCAGGTGCCTAACAGGACACGCAGGCCATAACACGATCCATCGGGTTTTCATCTTTCAAGAAGTATGGATCAGGAGAGCCTAAGCTACTGATGGCGATTCAGTCCGAAAATGCCCGGTTCGCTCAGTAGTGAGGCGTCTCGCGGCCTGAGACGCCATGCGGTGTCTACATTGGCACAGTCTTTCAGAGGCGGTACAGACTGCCGGAGCCAACGCTGTCCACCGGCGTGCCGTCCGTGCAGCCGGCCATCGGCAAACCCTGCGCCCATCCGGCTGCCAAGGCATGCACGTCACGCAAGGGATCGGACGCCTTGGCGCGCTCATTGCGAATGCGGCAGGTTTCAGGATCAGTGGCAAACAGACCGCGCGCGAAAACGCGACCCTGCTCGGCCAGCTTCGCTGTCTTCGGCCCGCGGATCTCCGCGAAGCGCAGCAGGGCTGCGTCGAGGCAGCCGTCCGTCCCAGCCAGACACCGCGCCAGATGCCAGGCGTCTTCCAGCGCCTGACAGGCGCCCTGGCCAGATGTCGGCAACGGCGCGTGCGCCGCATCCCCCACGAGCAGTACATTGGCCCGGCTCCACACGTGCAGCGGCTCCAAGTCGTGCACGGCAATCAGTCGGATGGCATGCGCCGGTGTCGCCTGGATGATGCGTGTGACAGGCTCCGGCCATCGCGCGAACAGATCCTCAATCTCCTTCCGCATATCCGCTGCGGGCGCGGCCCCCGGCAATGGCCGTGCCTGCGCCGCCGCCCAGTAGACCAAATCCGGCCGGACTGCAACGCAACCGAAGCGATCACCCGAACCCCAATAATCCTGAATCGCGATATCGCGCACCAATGCACTCTCCGCCTGCGCCACCCCCACCCAGTTCACGAAGCCCTGATAAACTGGGGTGTTGTCCCCCGCGACGAACGCGCGTGCCACCGAGTCCATGCGGCCATCGGCGCCGATCAGCAGATCCGGACGAATGCTTACCCCGTTTTCGAACCGCGCCACGGCTTTGCCGCCAGCATCGAGGTCGATCGCCACTGCCCGATGTCCGAATTCTACCGGGATCCCGGCCTGTGCCGCATGATCCAGCAGTACCGCCTGCAAGTCCCGGCGCAAAATCGTATGGGTCGGATGTCCCATAATCCGGTCTAGCAGCGCAATATCGATGCCCCCCAAAGAATTGCCCGCGGCATCCTGGCGTTGCATGGCCACTGGCCGGCCTCCCACTGCAGCGATGTCTTGCAGCAGCCCGAGTTCCTCTAGCACAAAGCCGGCGTTGGGCCAGAGCGTAACGCCAGCCCCCATCGTCGCAGGTCCCGACCGGCGTTCATATACGCGGGGACTGTACCCCTGCTTGCTCAAGGCAAGCGCCACGCTCAACCCTGCAATGCCGCCGCCAAGTATTCCGATTTCCATGCTGAAGCTCTCCTATTCAATCCGTCCCGACGCGCCGCCGACGGCGATTCATCGGACGAGACGGCATCTTAAATTCCGCCACTGTGGAGTACTAGTATGTGAAAATGGGCAGATTTCATACCTTAATCGGGATAATCATGCGCAATGCCCTCGACCTGAATACCGTCCGTGTCTACGTGGCGGTCGTCGATGAACAAAGCTTTGCCGGCGCGGCACGCCTGCTGACCCTGCCATCCTCTAACGTCAGCCGCCACGTCGCCTCGCTGGAACGCATGCTGGGCGTCCGCCTGCTGGAACGCAGCACCCGCCATCTGCGCATGACGGAAGCTGGCAGGCTACTCTACGAACGCGCAAAACCCTTGCTCGACGCCTTACTCTCCACCAAGGAAGAGCTTGGCGCAGTGCAGCGTGAACTGCGTGGCACCCTAAGGATGTGCATGCCAGGCGAAGCACCAAGGCTGCTAGCTCCTATCCTGGCCGAATTCTGTAGCCTCCATCCCGGCATCGAACTGGAATGCGACACGCGCCTGACTGGTCTGGAAGCTCTCCGAGAAGACATGGATCTGTCCATCGTCTTCCATCGTGGGCGCCAAGATGACAGTACCTTCATCACCCGCGAACTCGCTACGCTGCCCAGCATCGTGGTCGCGGCGCCCGCCCTGCTAGCCAAAACTGGAATACCGCGCCAAGTGCGCGAACTTAGGTCATTGCCTTGCATTACGACCTTGAGTGCGTTAAAGGGCCAGCCCTGGCAGTTTCTCGACGCCACTGGCGAAATCGTGAAGGTATCCGTGCGTAGCCGCTATCGCGTTAACAGCGGAGAACTGGCATTGGCGGGCGCGCGGCAAGGCATCGGCTTTGCGATAGTGGCGGCCTATCCATGCCAGGAAGATATTGCCGCAGGCCGATTGCAGGAAGTGCCGCTGGACCTGTGCCCTGCGCCGCTGCAATTGCTTGGCGTGTACAGCCATCGTCATTCCGTGACTACGCGGGTTCGGGCTTTACTGGAATTGATACAGGTGCGGTTGGAAGGAGTCGGGAGCGGCTCAAAATGAAAATCGAGTTGAAGAACGCGGCCGAATAGCCGAATGTCTGCTCCGCATCTGCAGATTCAATCGGTCAACGCAACACTTTAACTTAAATGCATCATTGCAGAGTGGAAATGATGCGAAAGAGAACTCGAATCGGTTGCGCCGCGACACCCGAAACCCGAGATTAACGTCGCAATGCATTTGCCATGGGAACGTGAGTGCAGGAACGCGCCGAAGCCCAAGCAACTCTTGCTTGAGCGGTGTTGGAGTCTCTGCAGGGCAGGGGAGATAGACAGGCCAGACCCGGCCTCGTCGGTGGATCAGGCAGCCGCGAGATCGCACAGCAAGCGTCTGGTAGGGCGCCCGGGCCCCTCAGGCGCTCCATCGGATTTTCATCAGCCAAGAACGATGGATCATGTGTGCCGTAGGTACCTGCAGTGATTTACCCCAATGGCACCGTCTGCTTCGGCTCCCAAAGCAGACGTTTCAGCACTCATCAGGAACGCGCGGTCGCCAACGGCTTTGCGTCTGGGTATCGTGTCAAGAACGAATGAATGGTTTGTTCAGGCAGGTTGATCAGAATCGTTCCACTGCTGTCCCAACACGCGATCTCGAACAACGCACCCTTTAGTTGCGGCTCCGGTTCCGTACCGTCCCAATACTGCGGATTGTCCTCGACGTATGGCGCGGGAGCAGGTATCGGACGAAGCCCCTTAGGTACCGCGCTGAATACTGCCCAGATAAACTGGACCTCATAAGCATGCAGGAAGGCTGCAAGCTCGTCACCAGTGAACCATTGATCATCCGGCGAGAAACCTGGTGGTCTCCAGTTCGTTTCGATGTCGCTGACGTACCAGTCATAGTCCTGCGGCGCAATGTTGGCGGCCTCGAACACGTCGCGCATGTTGGTATACCAGCGGACCTGATCGGTTTTTTCCAAGATGAGATTTTTCATTTTTCCCTTTAGCCCTTGACCGTTGAAGGACCGCTTTTGGCTGCGGACTCAATTGATCAACGCAACACTTTAACTTAAATGCATCGTTGCAGAGCGGAAATGATGCGAAAGAAGAACCGAATCGATTGCTCCGCGACCCGCGGAACCCGAGATTGCGGTCGCAAGGCGTTTTGCTGCTGGAACGTTAATGCAGGAACCCGCCGAAGCTCAAGGAGCTTATGCTAGCGCGCGGCAGGAGTCTCTGCAGGGCAGGGGGATAGACAGGCCAGACCCGATCTCATTGGTGGATCAGGCAGTGACGATTTCGCGCACCAGGCGGCTGGCGGGACACCTAGCGACCCAATACGATCCATCGATCTTTCACCTTTCAAGAACTATGGAGGAGGAGAGTAAGCTACTGGCAGCGCCTCAGAGCGCTATTCGGCTTCGTCCGCTTCCTCCCCCAAAGCAGACGTCTCTTGGGTTCGCGGAAAGCAGCAAAGAATGTCCAGTGTGCATTTAACACATAATTTCATACTCGATGAATGGTTCGAGGATCATTACGCCCCAGGTGATAAACCCCGGCTCTGGTTCGCAGCAAAGGTGATATGTAGTGACATCGCTATTAAAAACTTGTTCAACTCTTGCAATATCTCCTGGGATTGGGTCGCGTTCACTTATCCAATCGCGATACGTGACTCCCTCAAGATTTATCTTTATCAGCTTGATTTTTTCACCAATTTTTAGAGTAGTCATTTACCAATCATTGTCCATGAATGTGCCATACAACGATTATATATGAGGGGACTGTGTGCTTTGGCGCAGCGTCTGTTTCTGGCCGATTGCCGTCGTTGGCAAGTTCCGCCTCGTTGCGGACGTTCGGTATAAGCTAGGTTTTTGCTCAAACATTAAGCCTTCTCGGTCAGTGCAGCGCGATAAAGGTTCAACTTTTCTTGGCCGTGAAAGTTCAGGAACTCCGCCATGGTAGGCGTCACCTTAGATTTTGCAGCAATCGTCCAAAACCTGGCTTCGCCGATCATAGGCACAAACCCCTCAATCAATCCGCGACTGGCGTTGTGGCTCGATGAAAGCAGCCATTGCTCCAGCAGTCGTGTGACGTCGTCGCTTGGAAGCTTTGACGACCGGACTAGCGCGACCGCATATCTGTAGTTGTGGCTATACATATCTACAATAAAATCAATTCGCTGCGCTACAGTTAGTGAACGCAACCACCGGCGAACCTCGGCATCAACTTGGGCGGTACCGGAACGACGTATGAATGTAGTGGTCAACCCATCCCGGACACTACGTTAAGTTTTTCTTCGGCGACGGCCGGTGCCAGTCCCTGGTTGAACTGATGTGGTCGTATCCAGTTATACCGGTGCATCAGGTAGTGGCTGATGTCCCGTTGTGCTTCCTGTGCCGTCATGTAACCAGTTGACGGCAGCCATTCAGTTTTGAAGCTGCGGAACAGCCGTTCCATCGGGGAGTTATCCCAACAATTTCCCCGACGGCTCATACTCTGTCGTATCCGATAGCGCCACAAGCGCTGACGGAATTTTCGACTGGCGTACTGGCTACCTTGATCCGAATGAAACAGCAGCCTCTGCGGTCGACCTCGCTGCTCGTAAGCCATTTCCAGCGCTTGCACAACAAGGTCGGCATCGGGTCGTAGCGAGAATGCCCAGCCCACCGCTCGGCGAGCAAATAAGTCCAACACCACAGCCAGGTAATACCATCGGCCTTGCGCCCAGACATAGGTGATGTCCCCGCACCAGACCTGATTTGGCGCCTCCACTGTGAATTCACGGTTGAGGTGGTTCGGAATATCGCCCCGTTCCACCGTAGCCTGCTTATAGGCATGGCTGCCAGGCTGTTTGCAGACCAGCCCTAGCTCTTCCATCAAACGACTGACTTTGAAGCGGCCAATTGCCGTGCCTTCCTCGCGCATCATGCCCATGATGCTGCGGCTTCCCGCCGAACTGCGACTCTCGACGAACAGCTCGTGCACACGGCCACGCAATGCCATGCGCTCAACATCAATGTGCCGGGCGCGCTCCCGATGCGCATACAGGCATGATCGCGCTACGTCGAACACCGCGCAGATCAACTCGATTGATTCGTCACCACAAATCTGATCGATTACCTCGTACGTTCTATCCCTTCCGACATCAAGAGCGCGGTAGCCTTTTTTAAAATGGACTTCTCCCGCTCGAGACGCTCAATACGTGCTTCGAGTTCCTGTATTCGCTGCTGATCTGGCGTCATTGCCTTGCTCTGCGGCGTGATGCCTTGCCGCTCCAACTGCAGCTGCTGCACCCAGCGGCGCAGCACCGATTCGCCGATGCCGACCGACCGGCTTGCCTCTACGTGGCTGTATCCTTGATCCAGCACCAAGCATGCTGCCTGCTGTTTGAACTCAGGGGAAAACGTACGTCTTTGCTTGCTCATCAAACACCTCTCCATGGCGAGCATTCTCGCCTAAATCAGTGTCCGGGTACATTAAACCACTACAGTGGCAGCTAGCGGATGGACGAGACGTATATCAAGGTAGAGACCCAAGCTCCGCCCTCATTTTTATCTCCCTTCCGCTGCGGTTTCACGTCCTTAGATTTCTTACACGAAAGTGAGCTTTGATCCATCGCAAAGAGCATGGTTTTTACACAGGATTGACGATTGACTTTGCAGGTAGTGGGATGCACGATGGATTCGCTATGGATGCACATTGGATGCAACTATAGCTAAGTACAGATGCTAGTTATTAGGAGGGAATCGACATGTTTGGACTGCTGAAAAACATCTGGGTACAACTGACCGGCGCTCTGCATGATGCCGTCGATAACAACAGTGACGTCGGACGCACGGCTCGTCAGGGTGTGCGCGAACTGCAGCAACAAATTGGCAAGGCGGAGGACAGCATAGCTGCCGTTGACGCCGAGTTGCGTCTGATGAGAAAGGACCATCAAACCGCCTTGAAGGACGCAACCAAGTGGGATCAAGTCGCCCGGACAGCGGCCAACGAAGGCCGCCGCGAGGAGGCTCTGGGCGCAATCAATAACCAGGTGCTGGCGGAGGAGCGCGCGCAGGCGTATGAGAAGAATGCCAACGACCTGGCACCATCGCTCACCGTGCTGAACCAGCAACTTGCCGAGCTGCGCATGCAGAAGCAGCAGCGCGATACGGCTGCCACCCTGCTTGAAGCGCGTAGCAAGGTTGCCAAGGCCAAAACCAAGGCGGCGCGCACCATCGGCAACGTTGGCCAGAACCCCGGCGTAGATTTCGAGGCACTCGATCGCAAGGTCGATCGTCAGGAGGCGACTGCTGCTGCCTTGAGCGACATGGCGAGTGCGCGCGCGGCCCTCAATCCTGAACTGCGTCTTGCAGATATTCGCCGCCAAGGCCGCCGAGTTGGGGCTGTTGATGGTGGAGCCGACTTCCTCAGGGCAGATTGCCGGAGACAAACATGAGTAGGCGAGCAAACCTGTCGCTGCTCCTGCTGGTGACTGATCCCGTGATCGCCCAGCCGCTAGCTGCATCCGCTCGGGGTGGGGTTAGTTCGGAGATGTGGCAGATATTGGACATTCTCAGTATTGTCATATGCTTGGCCGGCCTGGGATACACGGTTGTGATGGTTTTTCGCGTTATGACCGGCCGTTCGACAGCGGAAAAATTATTTGCTGCGGTACCGATAATGTTGTCAACAGTATTCGGGTGGCGGTTTATCGATACGATGTTTGATCGTCCAGCTCAACAAGAGGAGAATAGCTCCAGCTTGTTTTCGCGGCTGGTAGAGTGGGTGGGCAACCACCGGAGCGGCCTGGCCCTTGGGACCTGTGGTATCGCAGCGGCTGCCGGTGTTGCGTACATGGCTTACCGTGCGCACGACCGACGCACGTTGTCGCGTAAGGCTCGTCGCCAGGTGCGTGAAGTGCTCAACGCCCTCGACATCGTCGAGCACTACCGCATGTACTGGGCCGGCCGGTGTCCAGTGGATGAAGTCGCGAAGCTTCTTCGCCTATCCCGCATCGAGACCCTCAATGCAACAGGGGACCAACTGTTGGAACTGCTCGAGCATACCCATAATGGTGCGCCGCTGGATGATGAGATGCTGAAAAAATTCAAGCGCCTCAAAAACGACGTGGAGAAGACGGCCACCGACGGCACCGGCACTCGCGTTGTATGGCTTCCTGGCACCGAGGGAGTTAACAGTAACGACGAGCGGTGTGATGGCGCTAAGTCGGGAGCCATTCTCAGGCGGGAGCGGCCGGACCGGACTGGGTGGCATGGTATCGGCTGGGTATCACGACCATACCCCCAGTCGGACGAGAATGTTGCCGGCGGACTTACTCTCGCCCTGGTCGCTCCTGGCATCGCCGCAGCGACTGTGCGACAGGCCGATTTGGCCCACGGCGACGCTGGATGCCGCGCGAGCGATGACCGCGGCGCGGCATCCCGAAGAGACCGCTTAGGTTTCGGCGGCAACGAATCAAATAGCTACGATCAGTAGGAGAAATTGGATGGGCCATACACCACCGAAAAATATCGTGGATGCATTAACCGAATTGAGCAGAACGAATGAAGGCAAGTCGAATACTGCGCGCCTGCGTGAAATCCTCCCTGTGGTTGAGGCCACGCTGAAATCAGGCGTCACTCTGGAAAAAGTGTTGCTGACCCTGAATGACCAGGGTTTCGACTTGTCAATTTCGGGCTTCAAATCGGCGTTGCATCGTCTCCGCAAAGAGGAACGGTCCAAAGCATGAGAAGGGGACCGTTTTCGCAACTGCCTTTGGCGATTGGACACAATACCTAATCAATTTACCATGCCATTTCTATTCGCCATGACGTTACTTGGATGGGCCCACATGATCGCGGTGTACCGATCGCTCATGAGCGGCCGCCAGCCGATCCTCCACGTGCTCGCGCTCTTTAGCTTGATGCTGCTCTTCCTGGACGCAGCCTACCTTTCTCCGCTTAACAGCCGAGGCGTGCCTGGGGACGTGCGCAACTGGGTGCCGATGGCCGTGCTGGTATCCGGCCTTCTCAGCATGGCCACCTTCGGATGGAAGTTTTACTCGATTTACCGCAGTGGCAGCGATAAAACAAAGTCAGGATGGAGCTCCGGCTTGAGCTTGGCGTTCGTGGTCTTGGGGGGATACATGACCGGCACAGCCGTCGACCACGTGACATTTTTCAGCGATCCGAACAACTCCGGAAAGGCTGCCGCTGACGCGCTCGGTGTGAAAGACATCCGATGCGAGCAGATGGTTCTGGTGCGCCTAACCAGCACTGGAGCGGATTACCGCTGCCCCGTTTCGATTTCGCTAGGCATCATGTCCTCGACACCTTTCGTGCCCTGGCCATCGTATGTGCCCGGCCATAGCCACGAACTGAAAGCCGCGATCGACATGGCTTTCCGCGAGACGCACCGCCTCGACAGAAAGTAACAGCTAGTCATGGTGGTCCTTGTCAAGTTAGTGGCGCCGGGTGGGCGACGTCCATGCCTTGATGAGAGTGTTGAGACGAAGGACTTGCATTCGGGTCAACCAGTATGGCACTTGGCAACGCTCTTGCGTAACAAGGCCTCGCCAATACGGTTGACGAGCCACAGCAGGCGCGCCGGATCCATGTCATTCTCAACCACAACATGGAATTGATCTGGCGAAAGTTCGTCAATCCAATGAGAGCCGCCAGAGCGACGGGCTCGCCGTCAAAGAAGTTCGTGAGTCTTCCGTCGCCATTGTATTGCCAGATACTTTAGCGGTAATCATTGGAAATTTTATTGCGAAGTATCAATATTTACATGGAGGACGTTTTATATGGCGTATTGAATATTTTTTTCGCCATCATGGTGCGATACCTTTTGAAATATTTCGGGGGGAGTCATTGGAGTGTTGTTCAGGAAATTAAGTCTTCGCTGAATAGATGGGGTATTGTGAGATCGCAATTGAATTCATTGATATTAATATTTTTCGAGAATTTTGGAACTCTTCTGAATTGCCTGTGTCTAAGAAAAATTCATGAAAATTAGAGAAATTTAGATTGTCAAAAGAGTGGCATTTATGCTGATGAGAGTTATTTTAAGGCTATGTATTTATTGAGTAAAATTTTTAGGAGGCCATGATGAAGACGTTTGTATCCGTCCTGATTTTTTTGTTTATTGTTTTTGTCGGGACTGTGGCTTGGGTATGGCATGTAGTCAATTTTCCATATTTTGCGAGACATTGGTTCTTTACTTTCCTCATGTGGGTATTTACGATGTGGGGGTTCGCGTATCCAGCTTGGATAGTAATGTGTGACAACATAAAAAAGCGATGAGTGTCGTATGCACAGTAATATGATTAAGTTCAGGGGATGTTGAAATGTAATTTTCAAAAAATTTGTCTACGTGTATGTTGTGGAGCAACGAAGTTTTATGTTGGCTGTTGCTATCTCAAGTTTTTGCATTCCTGTATGTATTCGCAATGATGACAATGGGATGCTGATTCCGAAAAACGAACGGATGAAGCGCCGGATAATATTGTCAAGCGCCGGAGATGGAGCGCTTTGATTTGCTCAATGCCTAACAAGAAAACCTTGATCGCTTTGCGGCCTGATTTGTCGGGGCGCTCCACAACGACAAATCCATAATTGTTCACATTGGCTCCGTTTGCCAATTCCAGGATCATCTTTTGCACCGAAAGTTCGATCACGTCCGACATGAAAACACGCTCCACACGTCGAATTTTGTATTCCATCAATGTGAGTCTTCCTTTGTGGCGATAGACCCGATCAACACGCGCGATCAGTTTAATGGGGGAGTTGAGCGTAAAGGTTTGTTCTGCGTAAGCCAGGCTGGCGTACCGCAGTTCCTCCGGGAACCAGCACGGTCGCGTTCGAGACATCACATGTCTTCTTACTCCCCGTACCAGACAGAGCAGCAGAAGTACCCCACCTATATGCAAAAGCGCCGATAGAAAAGTCGACATGCTCATCTTTTTTCGGTGGTACGAGATACAAGGTGAGGACGCCGACGACGCCTCGTCGCCACTTTTTTCCGTCGCGACCGGTACAGTCGATCGCATAATTTTACAAACTTTGCTCGGACAGATTGCGCTACCTGGCAGTTTGTTTTATGCATCGCCGATAGCCATCTTGGTAGCATCTTGTACAACCATTTTGGGCGTTTGGTCGTTCGTTGCGACGATGCGTTGGCTTGGATGGACAACTGTTCTCGCAAACTTGTGGCCCCTAACGGCACGACATTCACCTCCAACGTTTCGATGAAGAATTTCACGTGTTGCAGCTCTCCATAGGCTCGTGCCTGTTCACGCTTGGGCGAACAGCGTGGGCCAAACCTGTCGGCCAGAACGATCTTGCGTTCGCAGTACCCCATTTCGGCCAGTTGGCTAGCACTGATACGAGGTAGCTCTTCGTTTTCCATGTTCGACTCCTATTCGCTTCTTGACGGGCCAAAAAGCTCCATCGATGCCAAGGCGACGACGGCATCCTGCCCCGGCGTGTTTGGTCCAGTACTTGGCTTGGTAAGCCACTGTGCCTCTATGACTGATGTGGTTTGTCCGCATTGCTGTACTACCAGTCCAGCATAGGCCAGCGTGCGCAGGCGATTCACGCGGCGTGGCCCCTTTGGGAACTTGACGAGATCGTCATACAGGGGAGGGTTGTCCGCGCGTTCCAGTTCTACACTTAAGCGGATGGTAAGAGGTGTGCCCATGGTTTAGGTCGCCATGTTGAGCGGATCCGTACCATCTGTCCGAGTCGACGAAGCGTCGGCCTGCTTGGCTAGTTCCGTGCCGGCATACTGAAAACCTTTAACGTTGGCGAAGATCGGATCCTTGAGTTCTTGCAGCTCGTGATGCGGGAATGCGGTTTTCAATGCTTTGCGATAGAAGAAGGCGCCACCGCCGACCAGAATGATATTTTTGATGTCGGCAGCGTCGCCCACGTAGTGCAGCATCTCGGCCACAGCCTGCTCCGGGATCTTCTGCGCGAGTGGCAGGTGTTGGGCAATGTCGTATTCTTTTTGAAAGATGACCGGCTTTTTTCCCGTTCGTAGCGCCAAATCGATCGCGTCATATTCGCGGTAGTGAGAGCCGGTGGCTCGGCTGATGCCTTCGATGATCGAGTGAAGCACGTCAAACATGCCACGCGGTACCGAATGGCTGCGCTTGTCAATTTGCTGCATGCCTTGCGTCACAAGCCAGTCAAACGTCCGCCGACCTGGATCGATGATCAGATTCCGTTCTTTGCGCATCTGAGCAAGGCGCCCATGAGTCAGCCCGCAGTACATCAGGGCCCCGGATGGCTGCGCAATTGCTTTGACGCGCGCGATCGTGATTTTTCTGCCTTCCGCCAGGATGTGTTCACCGGTCACGCGGCGTTCCAGCGCCGCCACCTGCTTCTTGAGTTTATACGTGGCCACCGGCAGACCAAGTACAAGGAGATCGATCCGGTCGAGACGCATGTAATGCAGTGCACCCAGTAGCAAAGCCAGATATTCAGGCGTGGCACTGTAGCTGTCATGCTGCAGTACATTGGCATTGAAGATGTCGGATGCCAGGTGAGCATCCGGCCCGACCTCATAGTTCAGATCGTCGACTGGGACGCAGACGGTCCGACGTTTCATTCCCCAGGCTTCCTGCTCATAGACTGCTTCACATGGGTGGGCCTGCGACGGGAACATCGCGCAGCGCACATCACCAGCGCTGACCCCTGCAATGAATTTGGTATTCCCTCGGCCAATATCCACGGCTCGCACGATGGGTTCCACTTCGTCCTCCTGATTGCTGCAAGTGATCAACAGTAATAGTGGGGTGGTACGTATTCCATGGGAAAAGCCCTGCTTTTTTAGCAGAATTTGTAGTGAGTACGATTCCAGACGTGCTGGGGGCCGGCTGGAATCGCGCTGCGGCGCGGCTATATTGGTGCATGCTGGCGTGAGATCGCATCGCATCTGCGCTGGAATTGCGTCGCACCGCGGACGTCTTTTGGTTGCTCATCTGTGTACCTGGCTCAGTCCGTTCCCATGTTCAAAACCATTTACAATCAGAGGAATGGCCACGCGGCGTTCTTCATAGGGAGAAATCCTCGTCAGATGCGATTACCAAATAAATTCGACCTCAATCACAAATTTTCAGTGCCGAAAATCGGCTTGACATTCGAAAAAACTGATCATATTCTGTGACGACTGTCTGGACCCCACTTCCAGGAACATCGCGTTCCAAATGTGGCGCTGGCAAGCGTGGTATGCCGTTGCAGTCGTAACCTGTCTATCGAAGCGAAGTTGATCGGCCGCGCCCTGCGGTCGAATTGAGTGGTATGTCAGTGAAGAAGTATGTCGGGCGGCCCCTGCGGGGGTAACTGCTCGCGCGTGATTTCTCGTCAAGAGACGCTTGTCAAATCGGAGAAGGCCTTGCGGCGCTCCGTCGCTAATTTACGATCCTGGTAGTTTCGATGTATCGCCTGCGGCCGCGAACCGCAGGAGAGTGATTTATCACCTATTCAATCTTCCTGCTGTACGAAGAGCCTATCGCGGTGCCTTGTTGTGACGTTGCCGAAGAAGCTTCGATCAACCTGGTTAGTGCGCAATCACGAAGCGGCCTGGTGGTAGGGCTGAAGGGATGACCGTGAGGGAAGAGAGGGCAAGGTCCTGGTTCAATTGAGAGTGGCCGGGGCACCTAAATGTCTTTGTGGCGCAAGCGCCGCACTGCTCGCGCAAGACGCGGGGACTAACACAGAAGGAGAAATTCGCTGGTTATTCGCATGAGCATTTTTAAGACACCGCGCCTTCGGGCAAATAGAGAATCCGCCATCGACGCTGAGATAGGGGCAGCGCGTTGGAATAGATAGAACATATCTCCCTCGTCGGCGCAGCAGGCCAGGCGCCGATGCCAGTTGAAGGCCACACCGGGGGCATGCGCGCCAGACAGTGCAGCATGCCAAATCGACAATCCTGAGAATCGGGAGGGAGAAGTCATGCCTCATAACACTCAATGGAGGGAGCAGCTTGATACGTTGCTGGACGCGTTCAATGAACGGCATGCCAGCGTAGGAAAAGGGGTTTCGCATAGCACCAGGGAGGCGCGCAGCCAGGGCTTGTACCGGACCTTCGCATTACTGCGCAAATTGGGCTTCAAGCCAGTACCTGAAAACCTGGCGGAACGGCATGTGCGCGCGTTGATGGCGTATTGGACGGCGCAGCCGCTACCGGCAGATGTCTTGCTCGATATGCCGATAACGATACCGCGCCGTGCATATCCCTGCAGCGCGGCCTACATTCAGCAGCAAATGAGCTTTATCCGGGTTTTTGCCAGCTGGATTGGTAAGCCGGGCCTGGTGCGCAGTGCCGTGAGCTATGTGAGCGACCCGTCGATGGTGCGCCGCTCATATGGGGCGCTCATCGACAAGGGGTGGGAAAGCCACGGTCTTGCTGTCGATGAGGTGATTGCGGCCGTTGATGCGGTTGACGGTCACGTGGGAGGGCAGTTGGCGATGATGATCGCCTTTGGCCTGCGCCGTAAGGAAGCTGTGATGTTCTGCCCGCGCGTCGCCGAGATACCGGCGTATGCCTTGCCAGTTCAGCATCCTCGATCCGATCATTACATCAGTTTTTTGCGCATCAAGCGCGGGACGAAGGGTGGCCGGCTGCGTTATGCGGCAGTGCGCACGCCTCAGCAGCGGCAAGCACTGGCGCGGGCGCGTTGTCTCGCCCGGCAGGACTGGGGGCATATCGGACATCCTGGACTGTCCTTGAAACAGTCGCTGGACCTGTTTTCGAATGTGGTGCGTTCAGTCGGGTTGACCAAGAATGACCTGGGTGTCACGCCACACGGCTTGCGGCACCAGTTCGCCGGTGATCTGTACTTTGACATCACGCAGGTGCAGCCGCCGGTACGTGGCGGCGAGCTGTTGATTGATCGTGAGGTCATGGCGGATGCCTATCGGCAGGTGGCCGAACAGCTGGGCCACCATCGAAGGCAGATCAGCAATGCATATCTGGGTTCGCCGGTGGGCCGGCGCAATGACGAAGCGGATTTAATGGGAGCGGCATCATGAAACGGGGACATTGGCAGCGTTGGTCGTCGGGAGATTCGCATGCGCGGTGGGTCAAGCGCTCGGTAGGCGGTCATGATGGTGGTGAGAGCGTCGAGTATAGAAAGCCTGGCGCCGTCCGCGCTCCGCGTCCGCCGCGCGAGCGATATGAAACCGTTCTGGCCCGTTCGCGCGGCGTGAGCGGCATGCTGGTTCGATGTGCGTCGCAGTTGTTCAATGTGATGCGCATGCGCCGGCTGCCTGAGCATCGCAGGCGTATTGGTCAATCGCGCGCGGTGTTGCGGGCTGTGAGGCAGTTCGAAGGGGAGGGATACGCGGCGCGGTGCCTTGCCTATCTGCGCAATGTGGATCCGCTGGTGTTCGAAGAGGTGGTGCTCTCGTCCCTGGAGGACGCTGGGTTATTTGTTTTGCGCAACGCGAAGTACTCTGGGGATGGTGGGATTGACGGCAAGGTGTGGCTGCCTGGGTATGGCTGGTGTGCGGTGCAGTCTAAGCGCTACGGCGGCCATGTGAATCATCACCATGTGGCGGCCTTCGGCGAGGCCATTTGTCATCATGGTTTTAGGGCGGGACTATTTCTGCATACCGGGCGCAGCGGCGCGGCCGTGTATCCCCACCTGACCAAAAGCAAAGTGGTGCTGGTCAGCGGAGCTAGTTTGGTACAACTGGTGTTGGGAAGGCGCGCGGGGGAGGTGGTATGGAGGTGAATGCGGAGAGCCGGCAGTTGCTGCGAGCATGCCGGACGGCCGGATCAACCTATACGGTGATCGAGAAAAGCGGGTGCAAGGGTATTGAGGTGGCCGATGCCCGTCTTGCGGCGCAAGCTTATTATGATGCACCAGTGGAGGGGCGGCCGTTTGTCTTATGCAATTTTAGTCACTCATCATGTGTGATTGCTGACACGCGGCGCGTTTCACGATGTGGGCGCTTGGTAAAGCATGTGATCGTGACATGTGACGATGGGGGAGCATTCATGCGCTGTTTTGATCAATTGGTGCATGAGCGCTTTAGACTGCTGCAAACAAGCCAGATTTGAGAGTGAACGACGTATCGAGCAACCTTGAACTATCGATTTTCGGTGAACTTTCGACTTAGTACGGCTTGAATTCGTCAAGAACTACTGCAAAAATGAGAGTGCTTTCTGTGAGAATCGCTCTCACATTGCTCCTGCCGTCTCCATCGCGGATGTCTGGCAGGATCTTGCCACTCACGTGGTGAGCGTTGCGGTCGTCACCCGTCATTCACCTGTCGAGTAAGACTTCGACACGTTGCTTCGGCAACCGATCTTTGCCTGGCCACTTGTCAGGCTGATTGCGCAAGCAGAGGATCGTTTGCGTCACGGAAGTACAGTTCAATCGCTACTTCTCAGATTAGGCCCCTGTTCTCAGGAATGGCGGGCCTTCTTTCGCTTGCCTATCGGATGTTGACGATAGCCAGGCATATCTTCTCGTGTGCGGGGCATCGCGGTCCCCGTGAGGAGCCATGGTGCCTTCTTTTTTGGAGAGCTATCATGTCTCAACGACAACATCTACAAAATCAGGAAAACCCGCTGTGTGTTTTGCTTGGCGGTACGGGGCTACGTGAGGTGTGTGGGCACGCGCACGTCGAGTGTGCACTACTGTGCTCGCGCTCAGGTAACCCTCTGGTGCCGCAGACTTCTACGGACGAGTTGCAGTTATATCGGTCTCATCCTGGCAGTGGATTTCAGTACCAGAGGTCAAGCATTGGTGCGTTGTTTGCCTGTGTTGTCCATCTCACGACTGAATTCTGGTTGCTGCGACCCTGGCTGAAGCGGCTGATTGCCCGGAGTCATTCACCGTCTGGACATAGGGCTTGCTAAGGAGACCAGCATGGTAACCAGGGTATTTGGAAAGGGTGTCGAACCTGATGGGATGGGTCTCGACGATGAGCGTTTTGAGGCGGAGTGCCCGGCATGTTCACATGAACGGGCCAGGTACCACAGCTGGGAAAGCGCCGAGTCTGGCACGATCAATCAACACTGGAGCGTTTATTGCCCCGGATGTGGTTACTCGTTACCAGATGAGGGAGAGTGCTAAATAGATTGTCTCGTTTGCTTGTTAAAGGAGCGAGGCGTGTGTAGATGAGGGGGCACCAGCATCCGATGGGATGCCGGCGTTCCCTTTATTTTTTGTGGAGGACATCATGCAAAACGATGGAGAGATGAGGGCCGGAAAGCGGCGGCGCTCCTTGGTCGAAGTTGAAGAAGAACGGGTTTGGGCGAGTCTTTATCGGCGCACGGCAGATCCGATGATTGCCGCGGAGTTGGTGGCACATCTGGAGAAGAGCGGTGAATTGCGATTTCAGCATAGTGGCCTGTATCTGCGCTGCAAACAAGTACTGCGAAGGGAAAAGGCGCGTCAGGTACGCCTGCGCAAGATTGGTGCTGGTATCCGTTGGGCATTCCATATGGTGATCGGTGCCCCCCTTGGCTTTACTGGAAGGCTGATCAGGAATATGGGAGCGGTCATCCTGGCCAGTTTGCCGGAACGCGAGGACAGGGCTGCCGCTCAGCTACACAGGTTGAAATCTGGGAGCGCTAGTCAGGTTGACGCCGGCGAGGATGTATCGCCGTCAGAAATTGTTCATCCACTACGTGAACAGGCTGCAACTGAATCTAGGCACCAGGCGAATATCGGTGCATCTCAGCGGTCGACAAGGCGCGCTGGCGGCAGGGCGCGTTGAATTGTGATCGAGTGTGGCGGGGTGGCGTCGACATCGTGCTTCTAGGACAGGTGCTATTGCTGATGAACTCGGGATTCTTGCCCAGGGAACCGTTTGATGTCTGGACGGGACATCAGTAAGCTGGCTATCGGTGAAGTACGACGCCGGCCGATGTGCGGCACGATGCCACCGTCTCGTCGATGAGCTTATGCAGTAACCGAGTCTCGTCGGCACGGCCCCGTAAATGCTGTTTGCATTGTTCGATGTAGGCGTCGAGATCGGCGAGCCTTTTGATACCCACTGGCTCGAAGCCTGTGACGTAGCGCAAGCGCTCGACGTCTCTCGACGTCAGTCGGATATGTACGCCAAGTTGCAGCATGTTTTTGCCAATCGCGGCCCTCATCAGATCCGTCATCCAGCACAGATCGTTTTCCATAGATGCATCCGTTGCTCAGGATAGGCACCCATCGAGCAGATTTCAAGTTGCCAGCATGTGCAGGGCTGGCCTCGTCCAGGGTCGTGCCAGGTGCCAGCATCGATTGTCCAGGACGTTTCAATTCCCTTAAGCATGGAGGACATCATGAAACATCAATATTTACCTTGGAAGAGGAGTGGGGCGCCACACGCCAACGCAGCTGGAGAGGTCGATCCGCTCATTGAGCAGTTGGAGGCGCTGCCTCCAGGTACGCGCGTTGTGACCCGGGACGGCGCGCAGTTTATTCGAACAAACAGGACGTGCATTTGTTTTTGCGACCTGGCGACCGGACACCTGTGCTCAGCAAAGGATCTTTGCTATGTACATGGAGGTTCCACGGGCGGCGGGGTAGGGCATTTGCACTAAGGAGCATTGTCATGAACGAAGTGATCAATATAACGATTGGTTTGATTTATTACGAGTATTGCCGCGCGCTGGACATCCGTGACGACGAACGGCGGCGGCATGAGCTGATGAGCGTGATGTTATATCGCGCTGAGGAGATGGGGTATGACGACTATAAGCGCGGCATTGAGCAAGTACCGCGCTTGTTTAATAGGGAGGTCGGCTTGCGGGATGCCTGGCTGATGGGTTTTGCGCACGCAGCGATACGCGACAGTGTTGAACAGTTGATGGAATTGCGCAGGAAGCGTCAGCAGGACCCTGCCGAAGCGGTAGAACGCCATGGAGGCGACGATGGACGGTGCTGATGAGGTGCACGGCCTGGCCGTAGTTCAGCAATATATCGAAGCAACTGAAAAGTGGCGACCCTGTAGCGGTGAGCTTGTGCACCTGGAAGCATTTCGGGCAGCTCTGCACTTAGGCTACGAAGACTACTTCGACGGAAGGGAGGAAATGCCGCTGGTGTTTCTATTCAATGAGTCGCTGCAGGAACTGTGGCTGGAAGGTATTCGTCTCGCCAAGACGGCAGCCGAAATGCGCTTATGTCGTGCTCACGGTGGCTGGAGATGTTCATGTGCTCAAAGGGTTGACGGGGTGTGTTGGAGAAATGGGCTACGTCAATGCATCGTGAGCGAGAGGCAAAGCAGGGTGGCCAGCCTTGTTGCGCTTGGTGAAGGCAGTGCTTAATGCCTGTCTGGAAACAGTTAGCGCCTCTACTTGAGGCGCTTTTTTTAGACAAACCACAGCCCAATTTTGATAGTCAGATAAACAGTGAACGTCGATGTATAAATTCGGCCATTCATCCTGGATGGCAACTATCTTTGAATGTCCGTGATGGTGAGTAAACGTTCACTCAGTTTCAAGCGAAAAAATCTGAAAAGTGGGGGGTATCCAATCAGCCAGCATGGTTTTCGTGGACGCTACTGACGCGACGAAGTCTAGAGGCGTACCACTGGCTGAGGCTTTAGAACACCTAGTTGCGGCAATCCAAGAGGGGCTACTGCGCGAGCGCGTCGTTATGTCGGGGCGCCAGGCGATCCGCAAAGATTTTCGTTCCTCGATCGAGTTGGTTGCATTCATTCAAAAATCTGATTTCAGAAAATTCCACTTTTAAACGCGATCGGTTGGTGGCCGATTGCTACGACGCGGGCAATTCTGCCACCAACCAAACAGAGTTTCCATGGTCCTTGTTACTCATAGATTACTTTTTTAAATGCACTTTTATTGTATTGTTACATTTGGTTAGATTGCAATAATTCTTGCTGTATATAATCATGTTGTTTAAGTGGAAATTTTGCAATCTGATGAGGCTCAGTTGACTATACTGCCGTTTTGCGGGTTCTATGTACGGCGGTTGTTTCAGAAGCAGCCCGTAGCAATATCCGGACTACTGTTTTCCTTTGTACTGGCGGCTGGTGCATGTTATGCCAGCTGGTACTGGGAATGGGAGAGCCAGGTGCTGACCGAGCAATTGCGGGAAGCCAAAAGCCTGAGAGTCGCACCGGCGCTAGTAACCGTCACTGCCGTGAGCAACGCCGTGGCTTTGCCCACGTTTTCTTCCTCTGAATTCACCGAGCAGTTTTCGGCCATTGCCCGCGAAGCGAAAGTGCCGCTCGATGAATTGTTCTACGTTCTCGAAACCGGACAGGCCCAACCATTCTGGCGTTACCGTATCACTATCGAGATAAAGACTGGCTACCCAGAACTCCGTAACTTCATTGCAGCCCTTTCCAGCGCATTGCCGAATGTAGCGCTGGATACCATCCATTGCCGTCGCGAAGATGTCGCAGCGGCGGGGCTTGCCTGTCAATTGACGCTGTCGGCGTTCTTCCGAAAAAAAATGCATGGATAAGTCGCAGCGACTGCGTTGGGGAATATTACTGTCCACGTTAGCGGCAACGTTGGGTGCGATTGCCTATCCGAAGACGGAGCCGGATATTCCTGCGCGCCCGCGCCCCGCCTTCCCTCACGCCGCGCCGGATGCACGTCTTGACACGGTGTCTCCTGAGCGGGAAATCGATTGGGTCGCTACTGATGAGAACCCGTTTACGTCGCGCGGCTGGGTCAGCCCGCCAACTGAATCGGCGACAGCCGTCATCCCGGTAGTGATGCCGACACAGGCACCCGTCGTGCCGCCTCCGCCTGTCTTGCCTTTCAAATTCATCGGTCAGATGGTCGATGGTGCCGATCAGGTGATTTATCTCGGGATAGGTGAACAAGTAATGTTGGCGCGGCTCGGTGAAATATTGGACGGTACCTATAAGGTGGTCGCCATCACGCCAACGCAGGTCGAATTTGAGTTTATAGCGAGTGGTGTACGTCAGGCGTTACCACTGCCCGGACAGGACCGTTAAGATGTTCAGAATGATTTTCAAGCGTGCTGGAGCCGTCTTTCTCGCGGTGGTACTGTCGGGCTGCGCCGCTCAGCAACACCACCGAGATGGCATCGAGGCGATGGCGCGCGGTGACTATGCAAAGGCCCTGCAGGAATTGTCGCAGGCGGCCACGATGGCGCCCGATGATGTCGCCTACCGACGCGACTGGTTACGCGCCCGCGAAGATGCCAGTAACAAGCTGTTTGGCGCTGCCGCGAACAGCGCTGCGGCTGGAGATTACCGGAAAGCTGAAGCAAGTTATCGCCAGGTCCTACAGTATGAACCAGACAATCACCGGGCGCAGAGTGGCTTGACCAAGCTGGTGGACTTGCAGCGGGCCGACGACGAGGTGATCGCGGCACGCAGGGCGTTTAAAGAAGGTGACGTGAATCGCGCCGCGGAATTGGCCGCGGGTACCTTGCGGCGCGTGCCTGGGCACGTAGGAGCCCAGGCGCTCAGAACCGAACTTGATGCGCAACTGGCGCTGGCGACGCCCGCCGTGCCGAAGCTAAGTGCTGTCTATGCCAAGCCGATCAACCTGGAATTTCGTGACGCCAGCATCAAGATGGTCTTTGATGCGCTGTCGCGCACCACCGGGATCAACTTCATCTTTGATAGGGACGTCAAGCCGGAGCAACGCACGACGGTCTTTCTGAAACAGACATCGCTCGATGACGCGATTGACGTCATCCTATCCACCGGCCAGTTAGATAAAAAGGTGCTGAATGCGAGCAGTGTCCTGATTTATCCGAGTAACCAGACCAAACAGCGTGAGTATCAGGACCTGATGGTGCGCGCTTTCTATGTGGCAAACGTTGAAGCCAAGCAGACCGCCAGCATGCTGAAGACCGTGCTGAAACTGAAGGATATCCATGTCGAGGAAAAGAGCAACATGCTGGTGTTGCGCGAAACACCGGAAACGATTGCGTTGGCTGAAAAGCTGATCCGGTTGCAAGATATGGAAGAGCCAGAAGTGATGCTGGAGGTGGAGGTACTGGAGATCAACCGCTCCCGCCTGCTGAACGCGGGCGTGCAGTGGAACAGCCAGTTGACCGTGACGCCGCTGGGCATCACATCGTCAATGCCGACGACAGGAAGCAGCACGTCGTCGATGAAAATCAGCGATCTGCGCAACCTGAATAGTGATCGCCTCGGTATCACGGTGCCATCCGCCACGATCAATTTGCAGAAGACTGACGCGGATGCCAAACTGTTGGCAAATCCGCGTATTCGTGTGCGTGACCGGGAGAAGGCGAAAATCATGATCGGCGACAGGGTGCCGGTTGTGACGACCACCAGCACCAATACCTTTGTTACTGAAAATATCCAGTATTTGGAGGTGGGGTTGAAACTGGAGGTCGAGCCGGACGTGCATCTGCATGACGAGATCGGTTTGAAGCTGGGACTGGAAGTGAGTTCACTAGTGTCATCTGTGAAGACGAACAATGGTTCCCAGGCCTATCAAATCGGCACGCGCAACGTCAACACATCGTTACGGTTGAAAGATGGCGAGACGCAAATCCTGGCAGGTCTGATCAACGATGAAGACAGATCGGCGGGCAACCGCGTGCCGCTGCTGGGTGACTTTCCTGTGCTTGGGCGTTTGTTTGGCAGCCAAAACGACAGCCGGCAGAAGACTGAGATCGTGCTGTCGATCACGCCTCATTTGATCCGTAATATACGACGCCAAGGCCCCGCAGCCGAATCGTTCTGGTCCGGCACCGAGACCGCGCTGCGAGACCGGCCTCTGATGCTGCGCAGCGTGGATGAAAAAGGTGGAGGCAATACCCATGCAGGCGGCGCGGCAACCCCGCCTTCGGTCGCCCCTGCGTCGGCGCAAATGCCCGCGACGGCACTCAATGCACCGAAGCTGCTGTGGACCGGACCAGCGACGATGAAGAGTGGAGAAGTCGGCACGTTCAACCTGCGTCTTAACACTGCGGAGAAACTGCGCGCGGGTAGTGTGCAACTGGGCTACGATCCTGCGGATTTCGAGTTTGTCTCGCTTGATGATGAAGGCTATTTCAGCAAAGGCAGCTTCAGCAAATCGGTCGATACCGCCAGTGGCCGCATCTCGGCCAGCTTCGACAGCGGGGCGGCAGCGCCACCCTCCGGCGAGGGAGCGATGCTGAGCCTGCAACTCAAAGCACGCGCACGTGCAACAGACAGCGCGATTGGCGTCATTTCCTTCATGCCCGTCGGCGCGCAAGGTGTGGTTGGCCGTCCCGCTTTGCCGCTCATGCATAACGTGACGATTGCGCCATGAGTTTCGGCAGCGGCAAGCGGAGGCAGCGCGGCTTCACATTACTTGAACTGCTCGCGGCGGCGGCCATTCTCGGCATCCTGGCTTCCGTCGCGGTGCCAGTGGTGCAGACCACCGTGCGGCGGGAGAAAGAGCGCGAGCTGCGGCTTGCTTTGCGCGACATTCGCAGCGCTATTGACGCCTACAAGGCGGCGTCGGTTGCCGGGCGCATCGAAACCGGCATCAATGAGTCGGGATATCCGCCACGCTTGCAGGACTTGGCAGGCGGCATCCCCGTTAAGGACAAGTCTGGTGCATTGACGATCTATTTCTTGCGCAGGTTGCCGCGCGATCCTTTTGCCGACCGCAGCATAGCGGCCGCCGATACTTGGGTGAAGCGAAGTTTCGATTCTTCGCCTGACGCGCCGCGTGAAGGCGCAGATGTATTTGACGTGGCCTCCCGCTCGCCACTCATGGGACTCAACGGAGTGCCATATGCGCAATGGTGACATAAAACAGCATGGATTTACGATGATCGAACTGCTGGTGACGTTGCTGATTTTGGGGCTGCTAGTCTCTCTGGCTGCACCACGCTATTTCGGCAATATGGACAAGGCGAAGGAAGACGTGCTGCGCGAGGATTTGTATGTGCTACGTGATGCACTGGATAAATTCTATTCCGATCGCAGCCACTACCCGAACACGCTTGATGAGCTGGTGACCGAGCGCTACATTCGAAAGATCCCCGTCGACCCGTTCACACAGAGCGCAAAGAGCTGGATACCGGTGCCTGCGGCGGATCCAAGCATGGGTGTGGTTTCTGACGTGCGCAGTGGCGCGCCCAATACTGCGCGCGACGGTACCTTGCTGAAGGATTGGTGATGCGGCACGAACGTGGGTTCAGCTATGTAGTGGTGATGTTTCTGGTAGCAGTCACCGCCATTACTTCGGTACGGGCACTGGAAAACGTCCAGGTCAGCGAGCGGCGGGACAAGGAAGCCGAGCTTTTATGGCGTGGGATGGCGTACCGGAACGCTATTCGGGACTACTACCTCGACAGTCCTGGCACTGCCCACAGCTTTCCGCAGCAGTTGAGTGCATTGTTGTTAGACGAGCGCTTCACCCGACCCAGACGGCCATTGCGCAGGCTCTACCGCGATCCGATGACGGAAGATGGAAATTGGGGACTGGTACACAACAACGATGGGGCACTGATCGGGGTGTATTCGCGGTCGTCCGCCAAGCCGCTGAAACAGGCCGGGTTCGTACCGGAGTTGCAGGCGTTTACGGGCACCCAGCGCTACAGCGACTGGAAATTTGTCTTTCAACCATAGGATAAGCACGATGTCTCGTATCCGTTCTGCGCATGGTTTTATGCTGCTTGAATTACTGGTGGTGATTGTGATCATCGGGCTGTTGTCGGCCTTCGTAGCGCCAAAGTATTTCGGGCAGATCGGGCGCTCGAGAACGCAGATTGCGATGGCGCAGGTCGAATCGTTTGAAAAGGCGCTGGATCAGTACCGTATTAATGTTGGCCACTATCCTGCCACCGATGCTGGCCTGATCGTTCTATTTTCTCCGCTCGCCAATGAGTCGAATTGGCGCGGCCCCTATTTGAAAAAAGGCGTGCCACAGGATCCATGGGGGCATGCGTATCTCTACCGCTCGCCAGGCAGCGAAGGACGGGAATACGAAATCGTCAGTTTCGGCTCCGACGGAGCGCAGGGTGGTGGCGGCGAGGATGCCGATATCGAGAGTTGGAAGTGAGTATGCAGTATCGCATACAGGTACTGACGCCGGAAGGCACTATCGACGAGGTTGTGGTCGATGCGGACAACGAAACCGAAGCACGTCAACTGGTCAGCAATAGCGGCGGTCGCATCATCGCATTGCGTGTGGCTAGTGCGCCGTTGATCAAGCGACGGCATGCTTTCAGCTTGACGGTGTTCAATCAACAGATGTTCTCGCTTCTGGAGGCGGGCCAGACCGTGGTGGACGCAATCGACATCCTGGGAAAGAACGACAGGCGTCTCGGTGCGCGCGCGGTCTACGATGCCTTGCTGCGGGAGCTGCGCCAGGGGAATCAATTATCGGAAGCGATGGCACGCCTGCCGTCTGTCTTCCCCATGCTGTATGTGGCGATGGTGCGCTCCAGCGAGACCACGGGCACCGTGCGGGCATCGATCAAACGATACATGCAGTACCAGCGGCAGGTCGATGAGATTCGCGGTAAGTTGACCGCTGCGGCGACGTACCCGGCCATCTTGCTCGGTGTCGGTTCCCTGGTCATCGTTTTTCTGATGTTGTACGTACTGCCACGCTTCGCGGCCGTCTATGAAGATGCGGGCACCATGCGCAACGGTTCGGCCGGTTTTGTGCAGTGGTGGGGAGCTTTCGTACAGGAAAATACATTGCTTGCCTGGGGAGGTGTCGTGGCGACATTGGTTGCCATGATAGTGGCGGTCCTGCATCCGGCGATGCGGGCACTGGCTTATCGTAGGTTGGTGGCGACGCCATGGGTGGGGGAGCGCATTCGCGTATTGCAATTGAGCCGGCTGTATCGCACGCTGGGGATGCTATTGACAAGCGGCGTCAGCATTTTGTCGGCCATGCGCATGAGCGGCGATGCACTGCCGGCCGCCATGCGGCCCAGTCTGGATGCCGCGGTGCGCTTGGTGAACGAAGGCGTACCTTTGTCGCGCACCATGCAGCAGTGCAGCCTGAGTACCGAAGTAGCGGTGCGGCTACTGGTGGCCGGGGAGTCGTCTGGCAATCTAGCTGACATGATTGGGAGGGTCGCCGATTTTTACGATCAGGAGACGGCCCACTGGATTGACACGGCTGGGCGGTTGATCGAGCCGGTTTTGATGCTGGGAATCGGCCTCGTCGTGGGCGCGATTGTCCTATTGTTGTATAGCCCCATTTTCGATCTGGCGAACAGTGTATGAGTATGGAACTAACCTTGGGGAAGTTGGCACAAGCCAGCGCCGATTCGCCGCCGCAGGACTGGTTGTTGCGTCTGGCGCGATTGTTGGATCTGGATGCGGCTGACGCGTTGAAGCGCGCGGCGGAATTACTGGCCTATCCGGTACTGGAAGCTGATGGCGTGCAGCTGCTGGCACCGACCTTCGGGAGGGCCGAGCATGCCGAGATGATGCGTCGTATGACCTTGGTGGCCGAAGATGTGGACGGCCCGCTGGCGGTACTCGGACAGCCGTTGGCAGCGGGTCTGGGCGCTTGGCTGGCTGGGATGAACGTCTCACGGCTCTATATGGCCGACCCGGCAGTCGTGATGGCGGCATTGGAGGAGCAGGAGGCGGAGTTTAGCGCGGTGGCGGATGCCATAGGCGACGAGATTATCGTCGAAAGCGTACGCGACGTCAGCGGTGAGCTGACGCTAACGGCGATCCAGGGCGAGGCAAGTCCTGCGGTGCGGCTGATCAATTCAACGGTATTCGATGCGCTGCGCCTGGAGGCCAGCGATATCCATCTTGAAACGCTGCCGCAAGGGGTGCTTATCAAATTCCGCATCGATGGCGTACTCAATCGTATCGCCATGGTCAGCAATCCGCCGCTCGCGGAACAGGCTATCGCGCGCATCAAGATCTTGGCGGAACTGGACATTGGCGAGAAGCGCATTCCGCAGGACGGCCGCTTCCGTGTCGCTTCGCGGGGGCGTGACATCGATATCCGTGTCTCGATCATGCCCAGTATTTTTGGCGAAGACGCCGTATTGCGGGTGCTCGACAAGAAGGCATTGATGGACAGCGTCAAGCGGCTGACCTTGGACTCGCTCGGCTTTGACGACCATACCATTCAGCTACTGCGCCGCCTGGCGTCCGAGCCATACGGAATGATGCTGGTGACGGGACCAACCGGTAGCGGCAAGACTACCACGCTGTATGCGGCATTGACCGAGATAAACCACGGGGAAGACAAGATCATCACTATCGAAGATCCCGTCGAGTACCAATTACCCGGGGTGTTGCAAATTCCGGTGAATGAAAAAAAGGGCCTGACCTTCGCGGTTGGCTTGCGATCGATATTGCGGCATGACCCGGATAAGGTGCTGGTCGGCGAAATCCGTGATCCGGAAACTGCACAGATTGCGGTGCAATCCGCGCTGACCGGCCACATGGTGTTCACTTCGGTGCACGCCAACAATACTTTCGATGTAATCGGGCGGTTCATGCATATGGGCGTGGACCCGTATAACTTTGTTTCCTCGCTGACCGGTGTGGTCGCTCAGCGCCTCGTGCGCCAGAATTGCTCGCACTGTGCCCAAGATATCTTGCCCGATGCCGAGCTTCTCAGCGAGTCGGGACTCACTGAGGCAACCGGGTATCGTTTTCGGGCGGGCAGCGGCTGCGCTCACTGCCGCAACAGCGGGTATAAGGGGCGCCGCGCCATTGCCGAAGTCCTGCGTCTGACCGACGAGATGCGCGAGATGATAGTCGCGCGTGCACCTATCCGCGCGTTAAAGGAGCAGGCACGGCTTCAGGGGACGAGGTTCCTGCGGGACGTTGCGCTGGAACTGGTGAGAGATGGCCACACCACTTTGCAGGAGGTGAACCGTGTTACGTTTGTGGCCTGAGAAGCAAACACTTTTCCTCCTTCCGGAGCATTCATGGTGTGCGGTCGGGAAGTCCCTCAGAACCGTGCAAGCGGGCGAGGGAACGCGCCTGCAGCAGTTGAACTCCATGGCGCAGCAGTTGTTGTCGGAATGCGCTATCAAACGCGGGGTGCAGCCGGTGCTGGATGTTGTCATTGGTGGCAATGGTTGCCGCTTGCTGATGCTGCCATGGCAGACCCGTCTGCGCAAGGGGGACGAGCAGCGACGCTATGCTGAAGTCTGTTTCGAAAGCGAAGGGGTAAGCGCCGACGAGTGGATTGTGCAGGCCAGTTATCGCCACTTTGGCATGCCAGGACTTGCACTTGCTGTACGCCGGGACGTGATGGCCATGTTGGACGAACTTGCCACCACACGATCGTCGCGTCTGCGCAGTGTGCTACCGCTCGGTGGCCTGGCCTATTGGCGTCATCAGCCATCCCGACATGGCAACACAATACTTATACTGGATGAGGGGAAATGCCTGACGGCCATGGCATATGCCAACGGACGCTTGGATTTCGTCGAAATCCAGCCTGTCGGGGCACATCGAATTCTGGCGTTGACCCAGTTGGTTCGCCGTTGCCAGATGGCGGCGCGCGTGGTGGTGCAATTGAGTTTCTGGACTGCCGAATCCATGGAATTGGATGAAACCATATTTGCCGCAGCCTGGCCCGAGGCATCGCTGAAAAAGTTGCCGGCAGGAGAATGGCAGTGATGCCCCGTCCTCACGAACTACTACGGCCAGGTGCTCGTTATCCCATGCTTGCATGGGGTATTGCACTGTTTTGCCTGGTCGTCGCCAGCGCAGGCGGCTTGCATGCCTTGCAATATGCGCGCGTTGCGCAAGCAGCTGGGAAGGACTTGGCACGATTGGAATCGCGCCGCATTGTTAGTGCTCCGGTTCAGCCAAGCAAGGCCCAAGCTGATGTGCAGCGCCGGTGGGACGCCCTGGCTGCTGAGCGGGCCTTTAATTGGTACCCCGTCTTCCGTGCTCTGGAGCAGACGACCAGTGCGGACATCGAGTTGCTGGAGTTTGTACCGGATAAGCCTGGGCGCCGCATTGTGTTGCGCGGGGAGGCGCGCACTAGCGATGCACTGATCAGCTATCTTGGGGCGATGGCGGCGCAGGGGAGCTTTGACGAGGTGTATCTGGCGCATCAGAAGCGCATTCAACGCGCAGGCATGTCCCTTATATCGTTCGAAGTGCGTGCCGTTATTGCGGTCCGCGCCAGCAAATAGCGGTGTGTCGACGTGTCAGAGCTGTTCGCCCTGGCGCAGCAGCGTTGGCGTTAGAACTATCCTTAAGTAGTTGAAAATAATAAATATTTAATAATTGTGACTTTTTGCTAGTTTTCACAATGTTGAAATAAGGCAAACTTTGCCTAAAATTAATTAACGGCTTGTAATGATGGGCCGCCGCTTGGGGAAGCTATGTCTAGTTTGTCGTTGGCGTACAGATGCGCGTGCGCGTGCGCAATTTTGTTTCGATTCTTTCGCACTATCGCCGCCGTTGTTGGCTTGTTGTTGTTTAGTCATAGCGCCATGGCGCAAATCACCTGGAGTAATGTATTTATTTCTCCAACCAGTGGGACGGTGGACCCGTCCACTGGCACCCTACAAGTCATCGCCTCCGGCAACGTTATCGCGTCTACAGGGGACACCGTGCAGTCGGTCAACCTTTATTACGACAACGTTCTCGTCAACACGCAATTCTATCCGGTCGTCATAGACGAAAAAAAAGATATGCCCATTAACGTGGCCAGATCTCCCTGGATGACGGTGCCTGTTAGACAAGGTACCCACTCTGTATGGCTCGAGGCGACAACCTACAACGGCAATACGCTGAATACGGCGACGTACACGATCAACGCCAATCCGGTGAGCTTAGTGAATGCGGCACGATATCTGGGACAAAACGTACCTTCAACCATGGTGGCGGGGCGTGCCTATAACGTGTCGGTGACGATGCAAAATACCGGCACGACCACGTGGGTGGCTGATCCCTCGCGTCCGTATCGACTCGGAGCCCAAGGCAATGCGGCGTTGTTCGGTGTCACTCGCGTTGAAGTGCCAGGGACTGTTGCGCCGGGCAATAGTGGCGTCTTTAATTTTACGTTGACGGCGCCAAGTAGTCCGGGAAGTTATGCCGTCCAGTGGAAAATGTTTCAGGAGAGCGTGGAATGGTTCGGCGACTTGACACCCAACGTATCCATCAACGTGGTTGTGTCGCAACCAAGCGCAACGTTTACCTGGCCCGCTGAAGGAGCAAGCTATCCGGCAATTGGTAGCACCGCCAGCGTATCCTTTACCGGCAGTGCTGCGCCAAGTAGTGGTGGCACATTGAGTAGTGTGCAATTGCGCGAGAACGGTGTGGCATTTGCTTCTGGATCCGCCAACACAATCAGCGGCAGCAAAGATCTCACCATCGGCACCCATGTCATCGAACTGTGGGTGGCGGACAACTTCGGGCAAACTATTAGTACCTATCGCACCGTCAATGTCACGCTTCCGGTTCCTGGTATAACCTGGACTGGCGTGGCAATTAGTCCGAAGAACGGAACGGCGGACCCATCTACCGGTAAGTTGAAAGTTGTTGCTTCCGGGCAGGTTACAACGACGATTGGTGACAGCGTGCAGTCAGTCAATTTGTATGATGACAACGTTATCGTTGCGTCGCAGCTCTTTTTTGTCAACTATGATGACAAAAAAAATATGCCAATCAATCAGCTGAGGGAGATCGCGATGTCAGCGTTGCTTTCTCCTGGCAGCCATTCCATGCGGCTTGAGGCAGCGACCTATAATGGTCAGAGTTACTTCTCGATTCCGTACGCAGTCAATATCGCTCCACCTCCTCCCGTTAATGATGCGAAATATCTCGCTCAGAGCATACCGACAACGATGGTGGCCGGACAGACATATAGTGCGTCGGTCACTCTGCAAAATACCGGCAACACTACCTGGATCCCTGACCCGACGCGGCCATATCAGCTCGGGATCAAAAATCCAGGGAACACGACGACATTCGGTATCGGCCGCGTTAACGTGCCAGGAGCAATTGCGCCCGGCGCCAGCGCCGTCTTCAATTTTACGTTGACAGCTCCGCGTAATGCAGGAAGCTACGCCGTGCAGTGGCAAATGTTGCAGGAAAACGTGGCTTGGTTCGGTGACGCCGCGCCCAATGCGGCAGTGTCCGTAACGACGGCGAAACCGGTTGCCACGATTACCAGTCCTGCAGACGGCACGGTGTATTCGACCAGCGGAGACACAATGGTTGTCACCGTAAAGGGGAGCGCCAGCCAGATCGGGGACGTGGCCATCACAAAACTAGAGCTGCTGGACGGCAATACGGTAATCGACGCTGGAGATGGCACTGTAAATTTCAATAAGGCGATTACGCTGCCATTGGGCCATCATGCGCTGGTGCTGAGGGCGACTAATGCGGCGAGCTTATCAGGCGACAGCCTGCCGGTGTCGGTGCGGGTGGTCAGTCAGGCACCTGGTGGCACAAGTGCCGTCAACATCACACCTCCGCATTTGGGCAATGAGAACGCAGGGACGTTGCCTGGCAATCTGAGCGTGGGGAACGACGGCGCGGCGCTCTACAGCATCGAACTCGCGGTACCACCGGGCACGGCTGGCATGCAGCCTGCGCTATCCCTGAGCTATTCGAGCAACGGCAGCAATGGCATGGTCGGCCTAGGCTGGTCGTTGGGTGGCCTTTCTACCATTCATCGTTGTCCGAAGACGGTAGGCCAGGATGGTGTTGCCGGCCGTATTTCATTCGATGGGGCCGATCGCCTATGCTTGGATGGCCAACGCCTGTTGCGTGCCGACGGTGGCAACCCCGGCGCTAGCCCGAGCGCACAGGACAGCGCGTACTGGGCTTCGGGCGCCCAATATCGTACCGAGATCGAAGGCTTTTCGCGTGTCACCCGGATTGCGGCCGGCTTCAAGGTCGAAGACAAGAACGGCCGGATCCGTTACTACGGCGTCAACGCGAATAGCGCCATCGCTGCCCAGGGGCGCGGCGACGGCCAAGCCCTGCTATGGGCGTTGTCTCGGGTGGAAGATCGTTCCGGCAATTACTTTACGGTAAGTTATGAGGTTGACGCCAGCACTGGCGAATACACGCCGGCGCAGATCCGCTATGGCGGCAACACCAATGCTGGCAGTTCGCCGGACCTTACGGTCCGCTTCAGTTACACCAGTCGTAACGATGCGCAGGTTCAATACATGGGAGGCTCGCGCAATGACCTGCGCAAGCTACTCTCGCATGTGCAGACGTATATCAATACTGCTGCGGATGGCAGCGGCGGCACGCTGGTGCGTGATTACGCGCTTGGCTACACCAATAGCGCCGGCAGCGGCCGCAGCTTGGTTAGCTGGGTACAGGTCTCAGCGTTCAACGCGTTGACCGGAATTGCCGAACCAATGCCACGCACCGACTTCAGTTACGGTGACGGTGGCCGACCCAAGCTGGTGCAAAAGAATAGCTTCGAATTCAATGTAATGGCAGACGGCGAGAATATACCAATCAAAACCTATACCGGAGACTTCCATGGCCTGGGGGAAACCTCGATTTTCGTTCCATGGCAGGTGTGTATGCCGGCAATGCCGAACTGCAATCTTCGCTACTTTAACGGAAAGCTTGCCGGACGTAGCAATAGCATTTCCGGTTGGGACGCCACATTGGATATGTCCCGGCTCACTGGTAAATATGATCAGATATTGACCGGCGACTTCAACGGCGATGGCCGCGATGACATCGTATTACTGGACTCAGGAGGGCGCAGTTGGGCTTACTGCCTAGCCCTGCCAGCTGGGCCCTATAACCCGCTATTCGCGGCATGTCAGACGGGAGGCGCGCTGCCCCCAATGCGGGATTTCAATCGAGACGGCGACTTGCCCACCTTGGCGAGTGTGGATAATGACGGCCGTTCGCAATTAATGTATTTTGATGCAGCTAATCAGGCGCATATATGCAGTTACAACGGCACCGTCAGTTGCCGCACGTTGCCGACCACCACGCCAGGGGGCGTTGTGACGACGGGCTTCATGCCGATCGAACTGAGCAAGCAAGGGCAATCGGATTTTTACATGATAAATAATCCAGACCTGCAAGGTGGTGTTATATCTTATTCATCTAACGTGACGGTATGCAGACGCAGCAAAGATTCTTTTCTGTGCGACTTGTTATCGTCGAACGGCATTGGCATGTCAGGCGCTGGCGCCGGCGATCTCAATGGCGATGGCCTGACAGACTTCTTCTACAGCGATAACGGAGGCAATAAGCTATGCCTGAGCAGCGAAACCGGTGTGAATTGCCGTCCGATGACGTCACGTGGTGTCGCACTCCCGGACATGGGATCTATTGGATTTGACTATTTCTTTGCCGGTGTCGCTGACATGTTGGGCGACGGCGTCAACCGCTACTGGGGGTATATCGGAAATACGTCGGTGCCTAATGCGCTGTGCAGATTGGCCGATGGTAGCGAAAAATGCCAAGAGGTTGATGTCAGCGGCATACCGGCAGAAACGCTTGCCATTATTCGGACTGGTTCCGGAAGCCGATCGCGGCCGTTCACTATCGATGGCAGTGGCGTGCCGGCGGCACTCAATTGCAGCGAGGTTCCCAATTTTAAGGATTCCTCATACCGTCAATCGTGCTGGATCACGTCGCTCGTCATGCCCGCATCGCAGGATCGTCTCGTTTCGGTAACCAACGGCATTGGCCATAGCGCTGAGATCGACTATACGAGAGGCGATGACAGCAGCATCTATAGCCGCTTTGCCACAGTGGCCGGCACCGAACGCCGCCCTGTCTATCCGCAAAAGTCAACCGTGCCGGGCGTCATGGCGAAACAACTGCGCCAGGCGAACGGACAAGGGGGATGGATCACCAGCAACATGAACTATGCTGGTGCAATGTATGATGCTGGCGGTCGTGGTTCGCTGGGTTTCGCGTTGATGCGCACTACTGATGCCGCCACGGGTATTGCAGAGGAGACCATATTCTCGCAGACTTTTCCTTTGGTCGGCATGGTGGAAGCCAGCCGCCGTTTCAACAGCCGTTGCACACTCGAGGGTGTTACCAATCAACTGCAGTCGCAGTCGCAGTCGATGGGCAGCGGTGCTGTCAGTTACTTTCCATATATTAGCGGGATAGGTGTCAAGCGGTCGGATTTGGATTGCACTGCGCTGGGGACGGTGACGGTTACCAATCAGTACAATGATGGCTGGGGCAATCTTACCTCTCGGAATACTGTCACTGAGGGTGGTGGGCGCAATTTCGTACAAACGGATACCACCACCTATTTCACAGCGCCAGGATGGGTCCATTTATCGGGCCTGCCGTTGAGTACGGCAATCACGCGCACCGACGGCGCCAGCCTCACGCGCAGCACAAGCTACACCTACAATAGTACGACGGGCCTGCGGGAAACCGAAACGGTCGAACCGAACAACCTTGCGCTCGCTGTGTTGACGACCTACGATCGCAGCGCCAACCAGTTCGGCCAGGTCAACAAAATCACGCAGAGTTGGACCAATCCGGCCTGCGCCGCTGCCGGCTGGCCGGAAGCAGGTTGCGTATCCGCGCAATCGCGCACAGTGAGCGACACGACGTACGATGCCAAGGGACGCTTCCCGATTGCCGTCAAAAACGCAATGGGTCATGTGACGAGCCAGGCATTTGACGACGCCACCGGCGCGCCGACCAGGCGTACAGATGCAAACAACCTAACGACAAACTGGACGGTGGACCGGTTTGGTCGCGTGATGGTTGAGTTGCGACCGGATGGCAACGAAATGCGCAACTATCTGAAACGTTGCGCCGGCGATTGCGCCTTCCATGCAACGACGGTGCAGATCAAGGAGGCATTCCATGGCAATGACCGTATCGCAGTACCACAGGTGGTGTACCGCGATAGTGCTGGCCATGTCGAGCGTAGCAAGACTTGGGGCTTCGACGGCACCCCCGTTGTGGTAGACCAGCGTTACGACGACCGCGGGCGATTGGTGGAAACCGATCAGCCGCGTTTCGATGGCGCTGCCGCCTATCTGGAAACTCGCTGGGGCTATGATGATTTGAATAGAACGATCAGCACCAGCGTGCCGGACGACGCAGGTACCGTGCGGACGACAAGCACGACTTACCGCGGACTGGAGATCGAGCACAAAAATCCCGCTGGACAAGTACGTACAGAAAACCACGACGTACTGGGCCAGTTGCGCCAGGTACTAGACTCTGGCTCGCCACGTGGCACGACCAGCTTTACCTATGAGCCCTTCGGTGGCTTGCAAACCACGCTAGACCCGAATGGGAACAGGATCACGGTAGATTATGATACATGGGGCCGTAAGATAGGTTTGCGTGATCCCGATCTCGGATTTATCGAATACGCAGTCAATCCGCTCGGACAGGTATACCGGCAGATTAGCCCGGAACAACGCACCAAGGGGACGCGGACTTGGATGGCCTACGATTTGCTGGGTCGCATGACCGCGCGCTATGAAAGTGACCTGGAAAGCCACTGGGTCCACGATACGGCGGCGAAAGGCGTGGGGCAGCTGGCGCGGGCGTACACCGGCCAGACGGCCACGCCCGATTACATCCGTACGCATAGCTACGACATCCTGGGCCGTCCGGCGCTGACGACACAGAAGCTTTACGATGGACTCTACTCGGCCACGCCGACATACGACTCGTGGGGGCGGCTGGTAAAGCAGACCTACAAGCGCGGCAATGATACCGCCAAGGATTTTAGCTTTGCATTCAACGGTTACGGCTACCCGTCACGCATTGAGCGCGGTCCGCTGGTGCTGTGGCAGGCAACGCAGCAGGATGCCGCCGGACGTGTGCGCAAAGTGTTACTGGGTAATGGATTGATCCAGAACCGTGATTTCAATACCTATAGCGGCAGGCTGATACATGGCGGTGTATCGACGGCAAGCAGCGCAATGCGTCTTCAAGAAGACTATGTTTATGATGTGCTGGGCAATGTGAAGAATCGCAGCCAGTACTGGGACAGTAACGGCTTCCAGGAGAGCTTCGACTACGATACTTTGAACCGCCTGAAGAGCAGTCAGGTGCTGGGTAAAACAGCACGCCTGTTCACCTACGACGCCGCAGGTAATATCACCAGCAAGACAGGGGTGGGTACCTACGCGTACAGGGCACAGGGCGAAACGGCGGTGCAGCCTCATGCGGTGCAAACCATCTCTGGTATCCCCGGTATCTACAGCTACGATACAAATGGCAACTTGTTGAATGGCGGCGGTCGCACGATCACCTGGACCAGCTTCGACATGCCGCAAACGATCAAGAAGGATGCGATCACGACAACCTTTAACTACGGTCCTGAGCACCAGCGCGTTGGGCAGTTGCGCCGTGGTAACCAGGCGGGAGGCGCCGATGAGCGCGTGATCTATGCGGGTGCACAGGAGGTGGAATCCGGCGTCAATGGTGGTATGAAGGTGAAGACTTACTGGCCGAATGGTATCGGTGTAGAAATCGATCAGGGCGGGACGACGCAGTTGCACTGGACGCATGTAGATCGTCTGGGTAGTCCTGTTGCCATGACCGGAGAAGACGGCACGATTCGCACGGATGGCAGGCTGGAGTACGATGCATGGGGCAAGCGCCGCAGCGTGGCCGACAATGACAACACCGATGACATCATCGACGGGAAAATCGACAACCGAGGCTTCACTGGTCATGAAATGCTGGACCAGTTGGACTTGGTACACATGAACGGGAGGGTGTACGATCCGCTCACGGCTAAATTTTTGTCGGGTGACCCACTGGTCAGTGATCCCAAGAACGGGCAGAATTACAATCGTTATTCTTACGTATCAAATAACCCTACCAATTTAACCGACCCGACTGGATTTCTCGAGACACCGCTAGGAACCGCTATTCCCGGTGGCAGTCCTCCAGCTGGATACTCATGCGAGGGTAATTGCTCAGCTGTTGGTTCCGGTCGTGGCGATAAAAATGGGAACTCTGGCGACAAGGAAAGTAAAGCGGCAACTGGAGGGGGGGCAGCCGCTGGCCGAGTCGAAACGGCGAAGAAAGGATCGGCAAACAGCGGAACTTCAAATCAGCCAGAGAAGAACTACGGTGATCGTTGGGCTGAATACAAAAAGGACATACCGTTTTCAGGTGGTGATGGCCCATCGACAAATGCGATGGGCTATGACGATTGGGCTCGTGGGAAAGGGTACATGACCCAAGAGCAGTGGAGTGAACGAGCTGCAGCAAGGGGCACTGGCGTAGCAATTGGTACGGCGGCGGTGGTCGGTGGTGCGGTTGCTGTCGAGGCAGTAGGTGCGCTTTCTTCCACGACCGCTGCGGTTGCAGAAACCGCAGTTCCTAGAGTAGTGGTGAATAGGGCCGCCGGGAATGCTTTCCGCGATGAAATTGCCGATGGTTTTAGGAAGCTTGGATATGATGTGACAACTGAGGTCTACAAGAAAACCATTTTTGGAGCACGCTTTATCGATATTGAAATAGCGAAGGCAGGAGTGGTATTGGGTGGCATTGAAACAAAGTATGGTAATGCCGTATATGGTGCAGCTCAGCGGGCAAAAGATTATTGGTTGGGCATGCAAGGTTATATAGTGAACGTTGTGCGGAGCAAGTGATTAATGAAGAGCATAAATTCAAAATTCTTACTAGAGTTGTTATCAGGGCTGGATGACTATTTCGAATCTGAAGGCTTTCGACGTAAGAAGGTGACGTACAGCAAGAATACTGAGCACCAATGGCAGTTAGTGAATTGGCAAATATCGACTGACGATTTGCCAGGGAAAATCAAGTTCACCATAAATGTTGGTGTGCATAACTTGGAACTTGCGAAGATTTTGGAAGAAGATGGGAAGCCTGATGTATGGGATTGCCACCTCAGACAGAGGGTAGGTTTTTTGCTGCCAGAGCATAGCGATAAATGGTGGATTGTTGATTCAACGTCACCTATACCGCAAGCGCTAGTTGATGAACTCAGAGGTATTTTGAGGGAGTATGTTATGCCGTTCTTGTCAGGGTTGTCGGCAAAAGATGACTTGCTGGACCTTTGGAAAACTGGCGTCTCCCCTGGGAAAACGGATCGTCAACGACTTAACTTTATTAACTTACTTGAGAAGTCAATTTGACAAGAAATTTAAATTTTAAATTGCGAAAAATGCCCTTCAATTCGGAATTCCGGGCTTGAGTGGTATTTCATTTCTATGTTCGGAATGTTGATCCTCAGGTCTTGGAACTTCTAATGTATAAATTGGCCAGAGTATCGAACACAAGATAGGCTTTCGTCACTCACTGGTGGCATCGGCGAGTAATGCGATATCGGTGGTAATTGTTTGTGGAAGAGAATCCAGAATAGTGAAATTTCCGGCAATAGTTTGAAATCTTCTGCAATTAGGTGAAATTACCTGCAATCCTTTGCAACTATTTGAAATTCGGTGAAACTCCCAGCAATAAGGTGAAATTCCGCTGCGATTTGCCGAGTTAGTTTCAATCCCGATGAGCTGAATACGCTCTTTGGCCTGTTCTGCGGTGCTCGGATATTGCGTTTTTGATCGAAAATCGTGGCAAAAAGGCCGTCCTACAAGCTCCACACCATACGCACATTACAAATGTGCCCGAAACCCGCATGAATCCTGGCTTCACGTGTATGACAAGCTGCCGCGGTTGTATGACGCCGTTGCGTAAGCGCCTGATCTTGCGAGGGAATACGCTTTCACCTCCACTTGTCGTGCACAGTTCCGGCCCATCGGAAAGCATGTCGCCGGCCGGTGAACAAAATGGTTACAGCATGGCGCCGGCCGGAGAGTATGACGATGATAAAACGGCGACGTGCCGATCAAAAAAGGGCTAAATGGTGGCACTGCCTATGGGCGCAGCGCGGCCGGCATGTGTTCACATTGCACCCGTCGTGTAAGTAAATCGCCGACGAGGCGTGGGACATATAAGATGCCGGTGAACGCTTGCGCGTCGCGCTGTTTCGCTTCACATTTTCCGCATTTTTAGACCGAATTTTTGCTTTGGTAATTTCGTAGCTAATCTTTGCTCTGAATGACTTGAGTACACCCTGTATACGGATTAGAACATCCTCATTGTCTTAGGCGGCCGCAGACGCTTTACGAGAGGTTGAGAACGGTATCAGCGAGATCACATAATTCTGGCGTATGGGAAATAAAAAACTCTTGTTGATAGCCACCCAGTTGCATGACCTGACGTTTCATTGCCAGGAACATGCGTTTGTGCTCGGCATCAAAGGCTCCGTCGGCCTCGTCCGAGAAAAGTGTCTCGCTGCGTCGGTTACTTGACTGGGCCAGGTACAAGGCCATGGCCCGCGTGAGGCATTCGTTGATCCAGACGCGTTCACCCCCGCTCATTTTGGATACGCTCTTGGCGAAGCCGGTATGGGCGTCGTGGACGATGATGTCAAACCCTTCCTTGGATTGCCCTTTATTCGAGTCGAGCAGCGTGCGAATGGATACCGTAAAGCGTGGCCCATAGCATGCCATCAATAAATCGTTGGTGAGCATCGACAGGGCGGGGCCCGCGTCGTCAATGGCCAATGCGATCACGCCGTCATTGCCCAGGCATGTGGCGAACAAAGACCAGGTCGCAGTTTGTTCTTCAATGTGAGCGATGCGGGCATCCAGGGCGGTTAGCGTTTGACGTTGACCCAGTAGCTGGCGTTGAAGCTCAGTCAGGCGGTGCTGGCGCCCGATCGCTTCGTGCAGTTGTGCTTCACACGCCGCGAGCTTGTCCGTGCAGTGAGCGATTTCCTGATGAGCATGCGCGAGACGAGTCGGATCGAACGGCACAGGAAGAGCGGAGAGTTGCTGTTCAATACGCTCGCGTTCCACGCGCGCATCCTGTGTGGCCCGGGTGCGTTCACCTGCAATGGCTGCCAGTTCCCTGTCGATGCGTACTTTTTCCTGCTTTTCGGTATCCGTTTCATGGTCGGCCGCCTGTGCGAACAGGGGAATGCGGCGGGCGATATCGTCGATGCTGGCGCGTGCCTGCTCGATCTCGCCGGTGCGTGCGGCAAGCTGCTGATTGACTGAGCATTTAGCCCGAGTTCTATCCAGGCGGTGTAGCGCGCGCGCCAAGCGCTCTGCCGTGTTCGGCAGTGTTGCGATTTGCGCGTCCAGTTGCGATAGCAGCTCGGTTTGTTGGTGCCGCGTTTGTTCCAGGCGCCGCAGGGACAGTTCGTACTGCGGAATGATGGGGCGGGCTGCGCGGGCGTGTTCAAGAAGCTGGCATTGTCCTTGTAGTTCGGTTCCCGCGCACGGAACGAGTGAGGTGAGCGAGAGGCGCTGGTGCAATGCTCTGGTTTGACATACCGTTTCACCGATTTCCCTGTTGATCGCATCAATCTTTTGCATGGCGAGTGCACGCTGGGAGGCTGCTTCGGTATGCCGATCATGCAACTGACGGCAGGCTGCGGCATGATTGCTGCGGCATTCCAGGAGGCGGGTCAGGATCGACAGTCGCCGAGTTGCCTGGGCCACGCGCCAGTGATCGGCGGTTAGCAACAGCAGCCTCGCGTGCCTGCTGGTTAGCGCCTGATATTCCTGTGCATGCGCCTGCCGCCGTTGCAGGATCTGGTGTGCCAATGCCTGGCCTACCTCGATGAGGTCGTGTTCGCGCTCGTCCATCCGCTGATTGACCGTCCGCACGCTATCGCGTAGCTGCTGGAGTGTTTGTTGGAGCTGCTGGCGCTGGTTTAGGTAGGTTGCGTCAACGGCTTGTTCGGCTTTGATTTTCGCCAGGGTATTTTTTTTGGCATCCAGCGCTTCCAGGGCTGTCTGCCTGCAGCGCTGTACGGCCTCCAGCGCGTCGTCCGGCGTGGTGAATTGCCGTGAAAGCTCGTGATTGTCATCGATCTGTCGCTGTAGCAGCCGCCGTTCCTGCTGCAAGCCCGAAAGCCCGTAGCGCAGCAGCTTGGCCGTCTCCGCAGCCTGTAGACCCTTGGTACGCACGCGCTCCAGTCCGAGCAGGTCACTCAATAGTATTTTGATTTCGGCATTGCGGTAGTGAGCCAATTGGCGCCTGTTCTGCGCCGAAAAAGCCGTGGTAAAGAATGTGGCGGCCGGACCGACGATGTCCTCGACGCAGCGTTGATACGACTCCATCCGACCATCGGACACGGTACCGTCTGGCAGTTGCACGGGCTGCCATGTACCAGCGCAGAGCTGATGAAGGTAGGCCTCGCTCCTGCGCTTGCCGTTGAGGCGAATGATGATCTGGGTACGGTATCTTTGTTTCCCCATTTCCCACACGAGTTCCTTGCGGTTGAGCGGCAAATACACCTCGTCATAGTAGGAAAAGCTGCCAAGGCCGTCAGCCCCTGCCTTGGACGGCATGGTTGCATAGGGAGTCATATTGTCTAAAACGGTCGTTTTGCCTCGTCCATTAGGGCCGACAATGGCCACCAGCTGGGCACCGGCTGTCATACGCTCGAAGTCGAGCGTCAATGTTTCTTTGTTCATCCCATCGCGAATGCCGATGAAGCCCGTTAAGGTGAGGGAAAGAGGGCGCATGATGATCTCTCCTGGTCAAAGTGTTTTTCGGTCTTTAGTATGCCGCGGAGCACGCGCCCCTCAAGGCTCACAGGCCCGTTTCGCGAAGCATTGCATCCGCCTGTCTAAGCTTCGCCAGCGACCGATTCTCCTGACAGGGCGGCCATGGCAATGTCGGCGGGTGAGTGGGTGGCTAACTGGGCCAGACAGGTCAATAGGGGCGCTGCTGGCGTGTCAACCTGGCGTGCCCAGGTATCGATTTGCTCTTCGAGTTGAAGGCAGCGTGCCATTCCCTCCGCTCTTGCACGGACAATGGGAATCACACGGCCTTCGAGCTTGATGCCTGCCGCGCCACGAAACAATGCCGTGATTGCTTCGCGGTGGATGGTGGCGCGTTCCTCTTCAAGGCACTGCCAGCGGATACGCACCCAGGCACCTTCGATGGAGTGGCTAGCGACGTATTGGTGCAGTGCATCCATATTCGGCGGTCCGGCAAACGCCAGCTCCAGTGTGCGGCGCGCCGGCGTCGCGACGAGTTCACAGCGAGCGCCGTCTGCGGTAATCTCCCACATCAAAAAACCCTTATTACTTTGTTCACCGTAATGCAACCGTCCAATGGAACCTGGGTAGGCGATCATCTGCCCATGCTGCTCCCACGCCTGATGCAGGTGGATATGCCCCAACATGACGGCATTGGCTTGTGCCTGAAAAAGCGCGCCTGCGGTAAAGTCATGGTCCATTCCCGCCATCGGCACCCCATGTTCTGTCATGCAGCCGATCACGGTACCGTGGGAGAGCGCGATGGTGGGAATGCCCCGCTGGCGCGCCAGTAGATTACCTGGGGCGTAGCCAGCCAGTAGGTCCGCAAGATAGTGGCCCATCGCTTGTCCCGCTTGTTCCGCGCCGACACTGGCGGCCAAATTTGCCTTATTCATGGTCGGAACGCACGAGCAGAGGAGAGTGCACTCCGCATCGCACCATTCTTTGGTATCGAAACGGGCGTGTGTCGAAGCCGTCCATTCACGCCGGGTATTGAGAATGACCTGCTGCAGACGGTTGGCCACGTGAATGGGATACCGTCCCCCTAGCAGTGAAAACAGATCCAGCGTACCGGGGGGCTCGTGTGAGAAGGTCCCTTGTAACATCAGCACTGGGCAATGGTCGGCCAGGCGCCGAATCTGGCGCGCAAGCGCCATCAACGCCGGCGAATGGGCATCGAGGGCATGATCGGTGGTATCGCCAGTAATGATGGCGACCTCTGCCTGTCTTGCGATCGCCTGGTTCACGGCATAGGTGAAGCACGTATCGACCTCGGGCAAGGTCGATACTGCATAGTGCAGATCGGAAAAATGAGCGATACGCATGATTATCTGTCCTTGGCTGGCGCTGTTGGAGTGCGTGGCCTGGATAAAGGCGTGTCGGATGCGCGCAGGCGGGCGTCGACTTTGTCACAAAAGCCTTCCGGATCATTTTGATAGCGCTCCAGTTCCGCCAGTACGCGTTGGCGGCCATTTACATTGCGCCGCCAGCCGGCGCCCCACTGGCGGTCAGCAAAGAGGCCAAAGCGCTCCCGATCTACGCCATAGGCTGCGGCGAGGTCAAACAGGGTGTTGATCGCTTCATCTTCGGTAGATGGGGCGTGCTGCGCAGGTAACGCAGACTGCATGGATTCGGGGGCCGGCTTATGCTGTACAGATGCTCCGGTCTCCGCAGGCTGTTCCAGCGTTAGATCATCTCCATCATCGGGACGGTTGGACGTTGAGGCCGCGTCTCGTTGTTCATGGTGACCCTGCAAGATATTTGCGGCCTGATCGGCCAGGTGTAATGCGCTTTCGTCGTCATGCTGGATCAGAAGGGAAGAGACATCGATCGGTGCTTCCAGCTCGATGATCCAGTGCGCACTGCGTACGGATTGCCCAGTTTTTGGATCGATATGCGAGACGTCGCGCAGCTTTTTACTGAAATAAAAGGGCGTGCGGTGCTGATCCAGGAAGCCGGCCAGACGGCCACCGCGCATGAACGAGATGGTTTCAAAGCGTTCGATGGCGCGGCTCATGGCATAAAAACTGTTCGTGTGCAGCACGAAAGCATCGATCGAGGGAATGCCGGGAATATAAAAAATGAATTTTCCGGTCAGGTTGCATTGCCGGTTCTGAAATTCCGGGCAGTTTTCTGGATCGCAGACGCCATTGTTTTCTGGCCGCAGTTGGAGTGGCCGCCCACCGAAGGTACGAACCACGCGCTGGCTGCGCTCATCAAAGCGGACCGGGGCGTACATTTTGCAGTAGCGGGTATGGCCATCCGACGCATATTCACTCCAGTAGCGCTTGTCATTGCGTGCCCAGGCGGCCAGTTCGTGTGGCATGACCAGTTGCCAGGTATCGGCAGGAAAGATGACTGGAAAACGATACAGCCGGATGACGCCGTCACCCCGATCCTCGCCAAAGGCCGCCAAAATCTGCGCTGCCAGGGCCGGATTGGGAAAGTCATTCGGACGTACGGTGAACCAGGCCACATTTTTGGGAACAAGCGGTGCCTTGATGTCTGGAAAAGCTTCGGCAATTTTTTGTCCGATCTCTTCAAATGAACAGTTTGAGGCGAGCCCCTGATCGTAGATTGCCTTGGCTTGCGGATTGCTCGCGGCCGCCTTGGTCAGCACTTTGATGCCCGCCCGAATCGTGCCGCCGGTGGGAATGCGGGCTGGCCGTTCGCCAAGGACCGTTGGCGGAGCGCCTTGCGCAAGCGAGCGATTGACGATTTCCTTGTCCATGATGGTCTCCTTTACGTGAAAATGAGCGATAAACCATCCTCTCATCGACCATTAGTGAATCAACCCCGTTATCCCCATCCAGACTTTTTCCCGTGGGGCGAACGCACGTAGCTGGTCCGAGCAACGGCAAGACTGAATGCGTTCAGGGACGGGAAGGTAGGGACTACATACGCGGATGTGGTGGTTTCTGGGTACTCTTCGACAACAGGCGGCGCACCGTACCGGCTCGCGTCCCAAGATAAAACGCGATCTCCTCGGCTGTGCAGCCGTCGGCGTGCAGGCGATGCGCGACGGAGCGGCGCGCGCCCAGCACACCAAGGCCAGGCAGATTGGCGTAGCGGAAGATACGTTGCAGGACATCATGTAAACCCTTTTCGGAGGTGGCTTTCGCGCATGGCGAGGTGAACGACTCACCGGTCCGACTGAGAAATAGGCTACTGTCGCCCTGCAGTGCTCGATATTCGCTCCGATCGCTAACACCGTATCCAGCGGCCAGGCGCCACGCCAAATACGCGTCAAGCCAGTACAACGCTGTTGCGTCGCAAAGCAGAAGCGGGCGTGCTATGCCATTCGACGCGGCATGTGCTGGCAGCCATGGTGGCGAACGGCGCCGGCCCGACGCATCGATGTAGTCGGCAACGGTCATCCTGGCGATCTCATTCGGGCGTGCGCCGGTATGGATAAGCATGAGGAGAAGGGCGATATCGCGCTGTTTGCAGCGACTATGCCGTGCCGTGTGCAGCACCAGTTGCTCAATCTGCGTATGGGCAATGATCGGCGGTGAGGTTGTGGCCGAAGGTTTCGCCAGCGGCACGAAATGTTCCAATGCCTCCAGATAATCTTTCCCATGCGCGCGGATGACCTGGGCAGTGGGAGCACTGTCTTCGTCGATGCCGATCACACCTACGACGGATTGTAGATCTCGTGCTAAATCGGCAACCGATTTGGACACCGTCGACTTCGTGACACGAAACCGCGCTGCGATCTGGTCATAGGTCTGTCCTTGAAGCATGGCCAGAAGCCAGGTCGATGCGAAAGAAGAGGGGCGTGGTTCCATATTTCGACTTTCGTGGCAACGGTGATTTTCACTATTGTTGTCGGGCCAGTTGCATGGCTCCAGCCGAAATTGCCCTCTATCGCTAGGTATTTCGATGGCACAATGAGAAATAAGGGGGCTAAAGCACGCGCGAATTGTCTTAGAATGGCGTTGACTTGGCATGCGTGCTCAAGTCATATATAGGTGTCACCCCAAATTTGTCCTACTTTCAAGGAATTCGTATGGATATCTCATCATTATCACTGGCCGAGTTAAAAAAGCTCGAAGCGCAAGCAATTCAAGAAATCAAGGCCCGACAAAAAGACGAGCTGGAAAGAGCCCGTGCGGAAATGCAGGCGATTGCACAGCGGGTCGGCGTGCCGCTGACCCAGTTGATCGCAGGCGTACCAAAAAATGCAGCGAAGGGAGAGAAAAAAGTTGTGGCTGCTTTGTATCGCAACCCTGACAACCAAGAACAGCAGTGGAGCGGTCGCGGCCGTCAACCTTTGTGGGTCAAGTCGTGGATGGATAAGCACCAGTCGCTCGACGGAATCCGTATCTAATTCAGAAATTTTCAGAGTAAAACCACGCAATTGTTGTGGTAATGACCTCGTCTTGACTATTTCATAGTTATGGGACCGTTGACGCGTTAGATGGGGGCGAAAATATTCCCCCTATTCTCTTGATGTGATTCTTTGGTAAGTATTCATATATCGACATATACTACCTTGTCTCGAGGGCATCAGCTGTTCATTGATCCGAAGAGCATAAAGAAATCAAATGCTTAGCCGGCTCATTGACCATCGAGTGGAATAAGTTTCGATTATAAAATGTCATGTTCTTACTGATTAGGTAAGCCAAAGCCCTGTTTTTACAGGGCTTTTTTTATGCTATCGATATCGGCTGCCATTGCCTGTGCTGCCGCCACAAGGCCGCGCATCTATTTACTAGTGGTAATTGGATAGTTGAAAGACAGTTACCAAGGAGGTAAAGTTCTCAATAAATAAATTAAGTTGCCCGATAGAAATAATTAATTTATAATTTCCTTACGTAAATAATTACTTAAGGCAACATATGCACCTGCGCTTGACGCCATGGTGCGGTGTATTTTTGTTCAGCGGCACCCTGTGTGCCGCCGTGTCCGCGCAGACCCGTCCTGAAATCGCGCCGCCCCTTCCCACCCCGCCTGGCGCCAGCCAGCGCGACGATGCCAGCCAAGAATTGATACGCCAGCAAGAGCGCGAGCGCCTCCTGCGCCAGCAGCAGGAACGCACGCCCGACGTGCGCCTGCTCGAGGCGCCCGTCGCCGCCTCCGCCAATCGCCTGCCCGCGGGCGAATCACCGTGTTTTACGATCGATCATCTGGAACTGCAGGGCGAGGGCGCTGCGCAGTTCCAATGGGCGCTGGATGCCGCCGGGCGCGACGACCTGGGCGCGCCGGACTCTGCGCTGGGGCGCTGCCTGGGCACGCAGGCCATCAATGTGCTGATGGGCCGCATGCAGAACGCCATCATCGCGCGCGGCTACGTCACCACCCGCGTGCTGGCCGAACCGCAGGATTTGAGCAAGGGGACGCTGGCCTTGACGCTGATACCGGGACGCATCCGCCAGATCGGCTTTGCGCCCGGCACGAATCCCCGCGCCACGTGGTGGAATGCCGTGCCAGCGCGCCCGGGCGACCTGCTCAGCGTGCGCGACACGGAACAGGCGCTGGAAAACTTCAAGCGCGTGCCGACGGCCGAAGCCGATATCCAGATCATGCCGGCCGAGGGCGGCAACGCGAAGCCGGGCGAGAGCGATCTGCAGATTCAATGGAAGCAGGGCTTGCCGTTTCGCCTGGCGCTGGGCTTCGACGATGGCGGTTCGCGCTCGACGGGCAAGCTGCAGGGCAGCGTGACCCTGTCGTATGACCACTGGCTGACCCTGAACGACCTGTTTTACCTGAGCCTGAACCAGAACGTCGACGGCGACCGTGACGGCCCGCGCGGCACGGCCGGCATGGTGGCGCATTATTCGATTCCCTACGCCTACTGGCTGCTGGCCTTCACCGCCAGCGACAGCCATTACCACCAGTCCGTGGCCGGCATCAGCCAGGATTACAACTACAGCGGCGCCAGCCAGAATCGCGAAGTCAAGTTGTCGCGCCTGGTGTACCGCGACGCCTCGCGCAAGACGACGGTGTCGCTACGGGGCTGGCAACGTTCCGCGCAAAACTTCATCGACGACACGGAAGTGGAAGTGCAGCGCCGCCGCATGGCCGGCTGGGAAATCGGTATCGGCCACCGCGAATTCTTCGGCCAGGCCACGTTTGACGTCAACCTGCAATACCGGCGCGGCACGGGCGCGATGGAGGCGCTGGCCGCGCCTGAGGAAGCGTTTGGCGAGGGTACCTCGCGTATGCGCTTGCTGCTGGCCGACATGGCCGTGTCGGCGCCGTTCACGCTGGCTGGCCAGCCGTTGCACTACACGGGCAACTGGCGCACGCAGCACAACCGTACGCCGCTGGTGCCGCAAGACCGCTTCGCCATCGGCGGGCGCTACACGGTGCGCGGCTATGACGGCGAAAGCAGCCTGTCGGCCGAACGGGGCTGGCTGCTGCGCAACGAAGTCGGCGTGCCGTTGGGCAGCAGCGGCCAGCAAGCGTATGCGGGACTCGATCATGGCGAGGTATTGGGGCCATCCGCCGAATGGCTGATCGCGCGCCGCCTGACGGGCGGCTTCGTCGGCTTGCGGGGGCAATGGCTGGGCGTGCAGTACGACGCTTTTGTCGGCTGGCCCGTGCATAAACCTGAACTCTTCCGTACGGCCAGTCATACGGCCGGTTTCAGCCTGAACGCCAGCTATTAAAAAATAACAAGGTGAGACGCCGCCATCCGCCAGCCGCTCTCTTCTCCCTTTATCGCATTAATTGATTGTCAGTAGGACATGTCATGAACAAGAACCTGTACCGCATCATCTTTAACAAACGCCGTGGCCAATTGATGGTCGTCGCCGAAAATGCTTCTTCGCAAGGCAAGGCGGCCAAGGGGGAGGGCAGTCTGGACAGCGGCGTGTTTGAAGGCGATGGCGGTGGCGGGCTAAGTTTAAGTGTGAATGGCAAGTTACGGCCGCTGGCGCTGGCCGTGTTTGGCGCGCTGGGCATGGTGAGTTTTGTCGCCGGGCCAGCCATGGGGCAGATCGTGGCCGACCCGAACGCGCCGGGCCGCCAGCGTCCGACCGTGGTGCAAAGCGCGAATGGCGTGACGCAGGTGAATATCCAGACGCCGAGCGCGGCGGGCGTGTCGCGCAATACCTACAGCCAGTTCGACGTGACGGCGAATGGCGTCATCCTGAACAATAGCCGCGGCAATGTGCAGACGCAGACGGGCGGCTGGGTGCAAGGCAATCCATGGCTGGCCGGCGGCAGCGCGCGCGTGATATTGAACGAAGTCAACTCGGCCAACCCGAGCCAGCTGCGCGGTTATGTCGAGGTGGCCGGGCAGCGGGCCGAGGTCGTCATCGCCAACCCGGCCGGCGTGGCCATCGACGGCGGCGGTTTCATCAATGCCAGCCGGGTCGTGCTGACGACGGGCACGCCGATCCTCAACGGCGGCAGCCTGGACGGTTACATGGTGCAGCGCGGCGTGGTCAGCATCAACGGACGGGGACTGGACACGTCGCTGAGCGACTACACGGCCATCCTGGCGCGCGCCGCACAGATCAATGGCGGCATCTGGGCGCAGGAATTGAAAGTGGTAACGGGGGCGAACCAGATCGATGCGGCGCATGGCGTGGCGGGCGGTATTGCTGGCGCGGGGCCGGCTCCGGCGTATGCGTTGGACGTGGCGCAGCTGGGCGGCATGTACGCGGGCAAGATCACCCTCATCGGCACGGAAGCGGGCCTGGGTGTGCGCAATGCGGGCGTCTTGGCGGCCACGGCGGGTAATCTGGTGCTGCAATCGAATGGCTGGCTGAGCAACAGCGGCAATATCCAGTCCGCCGGCGCGGGCAGCCAGACGAGCATTGCCGTGACGGGCGACGTAGCCAATAGCGGCACCGTGTATGCGGGCGGCGACAGCCAGGTGCAGGCGCAGGGCAACATTGCCAACAGCGGCGTGATCGCGGCCCAGGGCAATGCCAAGGTGCATGCCACGGGGGCGGCGGCGCGCATCGATGCCACCGCTGGCTCGGTGCTGGCGGCTGGCTTGAATCTGGACAATACCTTGGCCGCCAGCGGCAAGCTGAGTGTTTCTGCTGGCGACACCATTGCCGTGCACGGCACGGCCGTGGCTGGCGGCGACAGCAGCCTGGCGGCGCGCCAGCTGGATATTACTGGCGCGCAAGTCGCGGGCGGGAATATCAGCCTGGGTGCCAGCGCGGGCGACCTCGATGCCAGCCGCGCGCAGGTCACTGCCCGTGACCGCCTGCAACTGGACGCGGCGCACACCGTGCGCAGCGATGCGGCGCAGTTGACTGGCCAGCAGCTGGGCGTGAATGCGTACGGCTTGTCGAACGTGGGCGGCCAGATCATGCAACTGGGCAACGGTGATCTTGCCATCCGCTTGCCGGGTGCGCTGGACAATACGCGCGGCGTCATCGCCACGAATAGCCAGGCTTTGCGTCTGCAGGCTGCCAGCCTGAGCAATCAGGATGGGCAAATCCAGCATGCGGGTACGGGCGCGCTGGAGATCGGCGCAGCGCAAGTCAATTTGCAGCGCGGCAGCATCCTCAGCAATGGCGCCATGACGCTGACGGGCGAGCACATCGACCACCGCGATGCGCGCACGGTGGCGGGGCAGCTCAGCATCAATGCCGCTACCCTGGACAACCGCGGTGGCGCGCTGGAAAGCAATGGCGCTTTGAGCGTGCAGGCGGGCAATGTACAAAATCAGAAGGGCCGTATCGTCTCGGGCACGGATGTGGCGCTGTCGACAGGCGCGCTGGACAATACCGAGGCGACCCTGGCGGCGGGTCGCACATTGCGCCTCGACAGCGGCGACGTCGACAATACGCGCGGCCAGATCCAGGCAGTGGCGGACGATGCGGCCTTGACGGTGGCAAAGCTGAACAATACGGCCGGCAGCGTCTTTGCCGGTGGCAATCTTGCCACCCGGGCCAGTGAAGTGCTCAATAGCGGCAACCTGTATGCGGCCGGCAGCCAGGCGCTGCAGGTGAGCGGCGCCGTCAGCAACAGCGGCGTCATTGCCGCGCAAGGCGATAACCGCATCGACGCCAGCCGCATCGACAGCGCTACTGGCAGCCTGCTGGGCGCCGGCATCCGCGCCGACGGCGGCCTGGCCGGCAGCGGCCAGTTGCAACTGACGGCCACGCAAGCGATCGCTGCCCATGGCCAGAACCTGGCCGCCGGCAAGACCAGCATGCACGCCACAGCCATCGATATCAGCGGCAGCCAGACGGGCGGCGCGGCGATTAGCCTGAACGCCAGCGCCTGTCATGTCGTGACCGATAACGCGCTGGTGACCACTACGGGCGTGCTGTCCGTGATGGCGGCCGGCAGCGGTCAGGCCCTGTCGAACGTGCGTGGCACCCTGAGCGCCGGGCAATTGGATATCACAACGGGATCGCTCGACAACCGCGGCGGCACCGTGATCCAGACGGGCGCTGGCGACACGGTACTAACAGGCAGCACCCTGGACAACACTGGCGGACGCATCGCCGTCAACAGCGCCAAGCTGGCGCTGACTGCGGAACAGGTGACTAACCGCGACGGCAGCATCGAACACGCGGGCACGGGCAGCCTGAGCATCGACGCGGTGCGTTTCGATGACGAACGCGGCAAGGTGACGGGCAATGGACTGGTTGATATCCAGGCGGAAACAATTGATCACCGCCATGCCGTTACGTCCGGGCAGCAGGTAACAGTGCAGGCCAACCAACTGGACAATAGCGACGGCACCCTGCAGCAGACGGGGGCAGGGCAGATGCGCGTGGATGTGGCGCAAACGTTGGACAACACGCGTGGCAACATTGCCGGCAATGGCAGCGTGCAGGTGCAAGCTAGTGTGCTGGACAACAGCAAGGGCCGTATCACGTCCGCTGCCTCGGCAGATATCACCAGCAAGGGCGCGCTGACCAACATGGATGGCGTGATTGCTGCGACCGCCGACTTGCATGTGGAAGGTGTAAATATTGACAATACGCGTGGTGTATTGCAGGCGGACAATTTACATCTTGACGCGGCGACCTTGCTGAACCAGCAAGGCACGGTCAGCGCCGGTTCGGACCTGACGGCGCGCCTCAGCGCAGACTTGAGCAACACCGGCCTGCTGTATGCAGGCCGTAACCAGCAACTGACGGTGGGTGGCTTGCTGAACAACAGCGGTTCCATCGCCTCCGTTGGCAACACCAATATTTCCGCTAATAAAGTGACCAGCAGCGGCTTGCTGGGCGCCGGCTTGAAAGCCGACGGTAGCCTGGGTACGGCAGGCGACCTGACTATCAACGCCGATGGCGTCTTGCAAGCAAGCGGCCAGAATCTGGCGGCGGGCAGCGCCGTGCTGATGGGCGACAATGTGGACTTGTCGGGCAGCCAGACGGGGGCAGGCAACATCGCCGTCACCGTGCGCAGCGGCGACGTATTGACGAACAAGGCCGTGATTTCCGCCAGCAATCTGCTGGCTATTACCGCCAATGCGAACAATGAACAATCGCTGGTGAACAGCCAGGGGCAGCTGGTGGGTGGACAGTTGCAGCTGAACGTGGCCAACCTGAACAACGCCAGCGGCGAGATCGTGCAGACGGGCACCGGCGACACCGTCATTACCACAGGCAAGTTGGACAACACGGCCGGACGCATCGCCGTGAACAGCGCCAACTTGGCCTTGAACGCCACGGTATTGACGAACATCAATGGCAAGCTGGAGCACGCAGGCGCCGGTATCCTGGCCATCAATGCGGGCCAATTCAACAACCAGCACGGCAAGATCACGGGCAACGGCAAGCTCGACATCACTGCCGCCGTCTTCGACCACCGCAATGCGACGACGGTGGCCAATCAGCTGACCGTCAACGCCGGCAGCCTGGATAACCGTGCCGGCAGCCTGGCGCAAACGGGCACAGGTTTGATGAGCCTCAATACCGCCGGCTCGCTGGACAACACGGGCGGCAAGATCGAGGGCAATGGCGATGCGCTGGTGAAGGCAAACACTTTGCTGAACAACACTGGCCGCATCGTGGCGGCGCAGGATGCCACGTTGAATGTAGATCGTCTGGACAATACGGAAGGGATCGTGGCCGCCGGGCGCAACCTGGCATTAAGCGGTGCTGATATCGACAATACCAAGGGCCAGTTGCAAGCCGTGGCCGGTAACGCTGCCTTGACCGTGGCGAACTTGAACAATGCGGCAGGCAACGTGTTTGCAGGCGGCAATCTGGCCACCACGCTCGATGCCTTGAGCAACACGGGCAGCCTGTACGCGGCCGGAAATCAATCCCTGACCGCAACAGGCGCCATCGTGAACACGGGCGTCATCGCGGCGCAGGGAGATACCAGTATCACGGCCAATCGCCTCGACAGCAGTGCAAGCAGCCTCATCGGCGCGGGTATCCAGGCCGATGGCAAGCTGGGCACGTCTGGCGGCCTGGCGATCAGCACCGCGCAAGCGCTGAATGTACACGGCCAGATTTTGGCGGCCGGCATTGCCAATCTGACAGGCGCCACGCTCGACATCAGTGGCAGCCAGGCCAGCGCGGTCAACATCGGCCTGACGGCAACACAGGGCGATGTCATCACGAACAAGGCCGTGGTGACGACGCCGGGCACGTTGAACGTGACGACCGGCGCCGCGTTGCACAACACGGACGGTACCTTGCAGGCGGGCCAGCTCGACTTGCATGTGGCAAACCTGGACAACGCCAAGGGTACGTTGCTGCAAACGGGCACGGGTAACACCATCATCCAGACGGGCAATCTGGACAACACGGCTGGCCGCATCGCCGTCAACAGCAACAAGTTGACCCTCGATGCGACCACGCTGACGAACCGCGATGGCAAGATCGAGCATGCGGGAACCGGCATCCTGTCTGTGCAGGTAAGCGTGCTGGACAACAGCAAGGGCCGTATCACGTCGGCCGCGTCGTCGGACATTGTCAGCAAGGGCGCGCTGAACAATAAGGATGGCGTAATTGCCGCGATTGCCGACTTGCATGTTGGAGGTGTTGCACTGGATAACACCCGAGGCGTATTGCAAGCGGACAATTTACGTCTGGACGCGGCGACCTTGCTGAACCAGCAAGGCACGCTCAGCGCTGGCACGGACCTGACGGCGAAAGTGAGCGGTGACCTGAACAACGCTGGCCTGCTGTACGCAGGCCGTAACCAGCAATGGATGGTGGGCGGCGTGCTGAATAACACGGGGTCGATCGCCTCCGTCAACAACACCCATATTACCGCTGGCAAAGTGACCAGCAGTGGCTTGCTGGGCGCCGGTGTGAAAGCCGATGGGAGCCTGGGTACGGCAGGTGATCTGACCATCAATGCCGATGGCGTCTTGCAGGCGACCGGCCAGAATCTGGCGGCGGGCAATGCCGTGCTGACGGGCGCCAATGTGGACCTGTCGGGTAGCCAGACTGGGGCGGCGAACCTCGCCATCACGTCCCTTGCTGGCGATGTCATCACCAGCAAGGCGGTCATTTCTACGAGCAAGCTGCTGGCGATTACCGCCAATGCGGCCAACGCACAGTCGCTGATCAATACCCAGGGCCAACTAGTGGCAGACCAGCTGCAGCTAAACGTCGCGAATCTGGACAATGCCAACGGCGACATCGTGCAGACGGGCACGGGCGACACCGTCATCACCACAGGCAAGTTGGACAACACGGCTGGCCGTATCGCCGTCAACAGCGCGAACCTGGCTTTGAACGCCACGGTATTGACGAACATCAATGGCAAGCTGGAGCACGCAGGCGCCGGCATCCTGGCCATCAACGCGGGCCAGTTCAACAACCAGTTCAGCAAGATTACGGGTAATGGCAAGCTCGACATCACGGCGACTAGCTTGGATCACCGCAATGCCACGACCATCGCGAACCAGCTGACGGTCAATGCGGGCACGCTGGACAACCGCAGCGGCAGCCTGGCGCAAACGGGTACAGGTTTGATGAACGTCAATGCGACTGGTTTGTTGGACAATACGGGCGGCAAGATCGAAGGCAATGGCGATGCGCTGGTAAAGGCCACTACCTTGCTGAACAACAAGGGCCGCATCGTGGCGGCGCAGGATGCTACGTTGAATGTAGATCGTCTGGACAATACGGAAGGGATCGTGGCCGCCGGGCGCAACCTGGCATTGAGCGGTGCTGACATCGACAATACCAAGGGCCAACTGCAAGCCGTGGCCGGCAACGCCACCTTGAACGTCGCGAACTTGAATAACACCGCCGGCAACGTGTTTGCCGGCGCCAACCTGACCGCGACACTGGCCAGCTTGAACAACACGGGCAGCCTGTATGCGGCCGGAAATCAATCCCTGACCGCAACAGGCGCCCTCGTCAACACGGGCGTCATCGCGGCGCAGGGAGATGCCAGTATCACGGCCAATCGCCTCGACAGCAATGCAAGCAGCCTCATCGGCGCGGGTATCCAGGCCGATGGCAAGCTGGGCACGTCTGGCGGCCTGGCGATCAGCACCGCGCAAGCGCTGAATGCACACGGCCAGATTTTGGCGGCCGGTAATGCCAATCTGACAGGCACCACGCTCGACATCAGTGGCAGCCAGGCCAGCGCGGTCAACATCGGCCTGACGGCAACACAGGGCGAGGTCAGCACGAACAAGGCCGTGGTGACGACGCCGGGCACGTTGAACGTGACGACCAGCGCCGCGTTGCACAACACGGACGGTACCTTGCAGGCGGGCCAGCTCGACCTGCATGTGGCAAACCTGGACAACGGCAAGGGTACGTTGCTGCAAACGGGCACGGGTAACACCATCATCCAGACGGGCAATCTGGACAACACGGCTGGCCGCATCGCCGTCAACAGCAACAAGTTGACCCTCGATGCGACTACGCTGACGAACCGCGATGGCAAGATCGAGCATGCGGGAACCGGCATCCTGTCTGTGCAGGCAGGTGTGCTGGACAACAGCAAGGGCCGTATCACGTCGGCTGCATCGTCGGACATTGTCAGCAAGGGCGTGCTGAACAATACGGATGGCGTAATTGCCGCGATTGCCGACTTGCATGTTGGCGGTGTTGCACTGGATAACACCCGAGGCGTAGTGCAAGCGGACAATTTACATCTTGACGCGGCGACCTTGCTGAACCAGCAAGGCACGCTCAGCGCCGGCACGGATTTGATGGCGAAAGTGAGCGGTGACCTGAGCAACGCTGGCCTGCTGTACGCAGGCCGCAACCAGCAATGGACGGTGGGCGGCGCGCTGAATAACACGGGGTCGATCGCCTCCGTCAACAACACCCATATTACCGCTGGCAAAGTGACCAGCAGCGGCTTGTTGGGCACCGGCGTGAAAGCGGATGGGAGCCTGGGCATGGCAGGCGACTTGACCATCAATGCCGATGGCGTGCTGCAAGCGAGCGGGCAGAACCTGGCGGCGGGCAGCGCTGTGCTGACGGGCGACAATGTGGATTTGTCTGGCAGCCAGACTGGGGCGGCAAACATCGCCGTCACGGCAAATACTGGCGACGTACTGACGAACAAGGCGGTGATTTCCGCCAGCAACGTATTGGCCATCACGGCAAACGCCAGCAATGGCCAAGCTCTGGTAAATACCCAGGGCCAGCTGGTGGCCGGCCAGTTGCAGCTGAACGTAGCCAACCTGAACAACGCCAGCGGGGAGATTGTGCAGACGGGCACGGGCGGTACCGTTATCACCTCGGCCAAGCTGGACAACACGGCCGGCCGTATCGCTGTCAACAGCGCCAACCTGGCTTTGAACGCCACGATATTGACGAACATCAATGGCAAGCTGGAGCACGCGGGCGCGGGCATCATGGCTATCAACGCGGGCCAGTTCAACAACCAGTTCGGCAAGATTACGGGCAACGGTAAAGTGGACCTCACCGCTGCGACCTTGGATCACCGCAATGCCATCACCGTGGCCAATCAGTTAACGGTGAACGCGGGCAGCCTGGACAACCGTGCCGGCACCCTGGCGCAAACGGGTACAGGCTTGATGAGCATCAACAGCACGGGTCTGCTGGACAACATGGGCGGCAAGATCGAAGGCAATGGCGATGCGCTGGTCAAAGCCCAGGTATTACTGAACAGCACGGGCCGTATCGTGGCGGCGCAGGATGCTGCACTGCAGGTGGGCAGCCTGGACAATACGGAAGGCACGGTGGCGGCGGGGCGCCATCTGCAACTGTCCGGTGGTGATATCGACAATGCCAAAGGCCAATTGCAGGCCGTGGCGGGCAACGCCACCTTGAACGTGGCGAACTTGAACAATACCGCTGGTAACTTGTTTGCCGGCGGTAACCTGAACACCGCACTCGATACTTTGAGCAACACTGGCAGCCTGTATGCGGCCGGGAATCAATCCCTGAGTGCCACAGGCGCCATCACGAATACGGGAGTCATCGCCGCACAAGGCAACAACAGCATCACGGCAAAGACCATCGACAGCAGCGCAAGCAGCCTGATCGGCGCCGGTATGCAGGCCGATGGCAAGTTAGGCACAAGTGGTGACCTGATGGTTAGCGTCACGCAGGACCTCGCCGCACATGGCCAGATTCTGGCGGCCGGTAATGCCAATCTGACAGGCACCACGCTCGACATCAGTGGCAGCCAGGCCAGCGCGGCCAACATCGGCCTGACGGCCACTCAGGGCGATGTCGGCACGAACAAGGCGGTGGTGATGACACCAGGCGCGCTCAACATCACGACGAGCGCCACCTTGCACAACACGGAAGGCACCTTGCAGGCGGGCCAGCTCGACCTGCATGTAGGCAATCTGGACAACGCCAAGGGCACTGTCTTGCAAACGGGCACGGGCGATACCATCATCCATACGGGCAATCTTGACAACACGGCTGGCCGCATCGCCGTCAACAGCACGAACTTGAATATCGATGCCGTCAAGGTCACGAACCAGGATGGCAAGATCGAGCATGCGGGCACGGGGACGCTGAATGTGCAGGCGGGTGGGCTGGACAACAACAAGGGCCGCATTACGTCGGCGGCAGCAGCTTCTGTCATCAGCAAAGGTGTGTTGAACAATACGGATGGCGTGATCGCCGCCACCACCAATCTGCAGGTTGGCGGCACTGCACTGGACAACACGCGCGGCGTATTGCAGGCGGACAATTTACGTCTGGACACGGCGACCTTGCTGAACCAGCAGGGCACGGTCAGCGCCGGTACGGACTTGACGGCGAAAGTGAGCGGTGACCTGAACAATGTTGGCCTGCTGTACGCAGGCCGTAACCAGCAGTGGATGGTGGGCGGCGTACTGAATAACACGGGGTCGATCGCCTCCGTCAACAACACCCATATTACCGCTGGTAAAGTGACCAGCAGCGGCTTGTTGGGCGCCGGTGTGAAAGCGGATGGGACCCTGGGTACGGCAGGCGATCTCACCATCCATGCTGATGGCGTGTTGCAAGCGAGCGGGCAGAACCTGGCAGCGGGCAGCGCTCAGTTGACAGGTGCATCGGTCGATTTGTCGGGTAGCCAGACTGGCGCAACGAATATCGCCATCACGGCAAATACTGGCGATGTAGTGACGAACAAGGCGGTGATTTCCGCCAGCAACGTGCTGGCCATCACGGCCAACGCGCATAACGCGCAGTCACTGGTAAATACGCAGGGCCAGCTGGTGGCCGGCCAGTTGCAACTGAACGTGGCCAACCTGAACAACGCCAGCGGGGAGATCGTGCAGACGGGCACGGGCGATACCGTTATCACCACGGCCAAGCTGGACAACACGGCCGGTCGTATCGCTGTCAACAGCGCGAACCTGGCTTTGAACTCCACGATATTGACGAACATCAATGGCAAGCTGGAGCACGCGGGCGCGGGCATCCTGGCTATCAACGCGGGCCAGTTCAACAACCAGTTCGGCAAGATTACGGGCAATGGTAAAGTGGATCTCACCGCTGCGACCTTGGATCACCGCAATGCCATCACCGTGGCCAATCAGCTGACGGTCAACGCGGACAGCCTGGATAACCGTGCCGGCAGCCTGGCGCAAACGGGTACAGGCTTGATGAGCATCAACAGCACGGGTCTGCTGGACAACACGAGCGGCAAGATCGAAGGCAATGGTGATGCGCTGGTAAAGGCCACTACCTTGCTGAATAACAAGGGCCGCATCGTGGCGGCGCAGGATGCTGAGCTTGCAGTGGGTAGCCTGGACAATACGGAAGGCACGGTGGCGGCAGGCCGCAATCTGGCATTGACCGGTGGCGATATCGACAATACCAAGGGCCAATTGCAGGCCGTGGCGGGCGATGCGATCCTGAGCGTTGGCAAGCTGAACAACAGCGCGGGCAGCGTGTTTGCCGGCGCCAACCTGAACGCTACCCTGGCGAGCCTGAACAACACCGGTAGCCTGTACGCGGCTGGCAATCAGGTTTTGGAGGCCAGCGGCGCCATCGTGAACACGGGCGTGATCGCGGCGCAAGGCAACAACAGCATCACGGCAAAGACGCTCGACAGCAGCGCGAGCAGCTTGCTCGGCGCCGGCATGCAGGCCGATGGCAAGCTGGGCACGACTGGCGATCTGACCATCAACACCGCGCAAACGGTGACCGCGCATGGCCAGAACCTAGCTGCAGGCAATGCCAATCTGACAGGTGCCAGCATTGACATCGGCGGCAGCCAGACCAGCGCGACGAACATCGGCCTGACGGCAACAACGGGCGATGTCAGCACGAACAAGGCGGTGGTGACGACGCCAGGCACGCTCAGCATCACGACGAGCGCCACCTTGCACAACGCGGAAGGTACCTTGCAGGCGGGCCAGCTCGACTTGTACGTGGGCAATCTGGACAACGCCAAGGGCACCGTCATCCAGACGGGCACGGGCGATACCGTTATTCAGACGGGCAATCTCGACAACAGCGCGGGGCGCATCGCCGTCAATAGCGCGAATCTGATCCTGGGCGGGGTCACCCTGACGAATGCGGGCGGCAAGATCGAGCATGCTGGCAGCGGTACCCTGGCCATCACGGCGGCCACCTTGCAGGGCGCAGGCGGCAGTATCATTGGCAATGGTGCCGTCGATCTGAAGGCAGGCTTGTTCGACCACGCCAACGCCACCACCACGGGGCGGTCCCTGAACGTGCAGGCAGACAGCCTGAGCAACCGTGGCGGCCATCTGCTGCAGACGGGCGCGGGCGGCATGACGGTGGCCGTCACAGGATTGCTGGACAATACGAGTGGTGAAATCGCCGGCAATGGAGTGTTGTCGGTGCAGACCGGTAGCCTGGACAATACCAAGGGCAAGATTACCTCGGCCACGTCCGCCGACATCGCCAGCACTGGCGCGCTCGTCAATACCGATGGCGTGATCGCGGCGGCGACCGATTTGCACCTGGGCGGCGCCATCGACAACACGCGCGGCTTGCTGCAGGCGGGGATCGGCGCCTTGAGCCTGGACGCGGCCAGCCTGCGCAATGCGCAAGGCACGCTCAGCGCGGGCAGCGATATCATAGCCAAGGTCAGCGGCGACGTGCTCAACGCTGGCGTGCTGTATGCGGGGCGCAACCAGACCCTGGAGATCGGCGGTTTGCTCAGCAATACGGGTTCGCTGGCTGCCCTGGGCAATACGACGATCACGGCGGGCAGTCTGAGCGGTAATGGCCTGCTGGCGGCAGGCATGCGCGCCGATGGCAGCTTTGCCTCGGCCGGTGACCTGACGGTGACGGCCCGTGGCGTCTTGCAGGCTGGCGGCCAGAACATGGCGGCCGGTCAGCTGCAGATGACGGGCGCGTCGGTCGACGTGGGCGGCAGCCAGAGCAGCGCGGCGCATATCGGCTTGACGGCCCTGACGGGCAACGTGACGACCAGCAAGGCGGTCGTGTCGACGAATGGTCTATTGAGCATCACGGCGAATGCCGCCAACGGGCAGGCACTGGTCAACCAGGGCGGCAGCTTGAGCGCTGGGCAATTGGCCCTGCGCGTTGCCAACCTGGACAACGCCAAAGGCACCTTGATCCAGACGGGCGCTGGCGACACGGTCATCGAAACCGGCAAGCTGGACAATACGGGCGGGCGCATCGCCGTCAACAGCGCCAACCTGCGCCTGCAGGCGGGCGACTTGACGAATATCGACGGCAAGATCGAGCATGCCGGCAAGGGCGTGCTGGATATCCGCGCCACCAATTTGTATGGCCAGCGGGGCCAGCTGACGGGCAATGGCGCGCTGCAGGTGGCGGCCAATTACATCGATCACCGCAACGCCAGCCTGCTGGCGCAGCAGGTGAACGTCTCCGCCGGCATCCTCGACAATCGCCAGGGACAGATTACGCAGCTGGGCACGAGTGCGGCAACAGTGCTGGCCAGCACGCGCCTGGACAATAGCGGCGGCAAGATCGAGGCGAATGGCAATGTGCGCGTGGAAACGGGCGAGTTGCTCAATGAGCATGGCCGTATTGCTTCTGCACAAGATGTCAATGTGGCAGCAACGGGCAAGCTGGACAATACTAGCGGCGTGATCATTGCCGGGCACGACCTGACGCTGGCTGGCGGCAAGGTAGACAATACCCTGGGCCAGTTGCAGGCGGCAGGCGGCAATGCGCAATTGACGATGGACGAGCTGCTCAATGCGCAAGGCAGCATCGTTGCCAGCGGCAATCTGACGACGACGGCGGGCAGCGTGCGCAACAGCGGCAGCCTGTTTGCCGGCGCAGAACAAACGCTCACCGTGACGGGGGCGCTGGACAATACCGGCGTGATCCTGGCCCAGGGCAACAACACGATCAGTGCCAACAGCATCAACAGCGGCGCGGCCAGCCTGATCGGCGCGGGCGTGAAAGCCGATGGCAGCCTGCAGACGAGCGGCAACTTGCAGGTCACGGCGCAACAGGCATTGGGAGCGCATGGGCAAGTGTTGGCGGCAGGCAATGCCGTCCTGCGCGGCGGCAGCGTCGACCTCGGCGGCAGCCGCAGTAGCGCTGGCAATATCAGCCTGACGGCGACAACCGGCGACGTCAGCACCAGCGGCGCCGTGGTCACCACGCCGGGCGCCCTGACGATCACGGCCGGCGGGAATGGTCAGACGTGGACCAACCAGCGCGGCGATGTCAGCGCTGGCCAGCTGGCCGTTGGCGTTGGTAACCTGAACAACCAGCAAGGTAGCATCGTGCAGACCGGTGCCGGCAATACTGCCATCGACCTGACATCTGCGGTAGGCGTGCTGGACAACACGGGCGGGCGCATCGCCGTCAACAGCGCCAATCTGAGCCTGAAAGCGGGTACGTTGACGAATACGGATGGCAAGATCGAGCATGCGGGCAGCGGCACCTTGAGCCTGCAAGCCACGCAGCTGAACGACCTGCGCGGACAGATCACAGGCAATGGCGCCCTGGTCGTGACGGCTGGCGCCATCGACCACCGCAACGCCAGCACCATCGCGCAGCAAATCAGCTTGACGGGCGCGACCCTGGACAATGGGGGCGGCAACCTGACGCAGCTGGGCAAAGGCGATACCACCATTCAACTGACGACCAGTCTGGACAACCACGGCGGCACAATCGCCAGCAACGGCAACACCAATATCGTTGCACCAAGCCTGAACAACCAGGGCGGCAAGCTGCAGGCGGCCGGCACGGCCAACCTGACGGTCACGGCAAGCAACGTGCTCAACAACAGTCATGGCGGCGCCATCGCCGGCGGCGGCAATGTCGTGCTGGGTGCGGGAACTCTGCTGAACCAGGGCGGCAGCGCCACGGCAGGAGGGCAACTAACGGCGAACGTGGCGCAGGCATTGAACAATGCGGGCGGCTTGCTGGCCGCCACGGGCAATATGACCGTGAACGCGGCCAGCGTCGACAACAGCGCCGGGGGGAAGCTGGCCTCGGTGCAAGGCCTGTTGACGGTCACGTCCACGGGCGCCACCGTCAACAATGGAGGCACCTTGCAAGCGGGTGGCGACATCATCCTGCGCAATGGCGGTCTGTGGAACGGGCAAGGCACCATTGCGGGCGCGAACGTCACGCTCGACACGCACGGCCAGGTCTTCAACAATACGCAGGGCACCTTGGCGGGCACGGGCACCGTCAACTTGCAGACGGGCATCCTGGACAACGATGGCGGCTTGCTGCAGTCGGGCGGCGCCATGACCATCGACACGCATGGCAACGCTTTACTCAATACCAATGCGGGCGCGTATGCCGTGCGCCATCCGGGCAGCGCGGGCGGCATCAGCAGCGGCGCAGGATTGACCCTGCAAACGGGCAACTGGAACAATGCGGGCGGTTATCTGGGCGCGGCAGGCAACATCACGGGTAGCGCGGGCCAGCTGGATAACCGTGGCGGCCAGGTCGTCGGCAAGTCGGCGCTGGACCTGGCCTTGAGCGGCTTGCAAAACCAGGGCGGGCAAATCCAGGTGCTGGGCAATATCGGCCTGAACGCAGGTGGCGGCAGTATCAACAACCAGCAAGGCTTGATCCGCTCCGGCGCGGCCGTCACCGTGACGGGCGGCGCCATCGACAATGCCAGCACACTGGGCGCCAACCAGGGCATCGAAGGCATCCATGTGACCCTGAACAGCGCCAATGTCAGCAATATGCAGGGCGCGGTGCGCGCCGATGGCAACCTGGCGATCAACAGTGCAGGCATTATCAACAACACACTGGGCATGTTCAGCGCCGGCGGCGCGCTGGCACTGCAGGACACTGGCCCCGGCCGGGGACTGGCCGTCACCAACTCGGGCGGCACCATCATCGGTGGCCAGCGCACCGACATCCGCGCGGGCAGCTTGAGCGGCGATGGCAAGGTGTTGTCGCAGAAGGATATGGCGCTGGACCTGGCCGGCAACTTTACGCTGAACGCAGGCGCCGAGATCATGGCCAACGGTAATGCGGATATCACCATCGGCGGACAGCTGGCCAATGCCGGGAAAATCCAGGCGCTCAGCATGCTGACCCTGGGCGCCGCCAATTTCGACAATGCCAGCACGGGCGACATCAATGCTGGCACGACGCGTGTCAACGTCGGCGGCGTGCTGAACAACCGGGGCGTGATCGACGGCATCAGCACGCAACTGAACGTGGGCACGCTGAACAACGTCGGCACGGGCCGCATCTATGGCGACCATCTGAGCATAGCAGGCGGCACCGTCAACAACGACGTGGAAGGCGGCGTGGCGGCCACCATCGCGGCGCGCGAGCGGCTCGATATCGGCGTCACCACACTCAACAACCGCGAACACGGCCTGATCTTCAGCGGCGGCGACATGGCCATCGGCGGCTACCTGGACGGCAACCGCATCGCCACGGGTTGGGCGGGAACGGTGACGAATGCCAGCGCGACGATCGAGGCGCTGGGGAGCTTGAACCTGGGCGCGAGTCAGGTGAATGTCCTCAATAACCATCTGGTTTTTGAGGAAGGTCGGATGACGACGGAGACGATAACTGAATATCAAGCGCAAGGGAGTGAAACTAAGTATGCAGAAGGCACGCCAGGTGTGTCCCTCAAAAAGCCGAGGGGTGATTTTGATTACCTTACCGTGCTGTTTACACCCGATGGGGGGCGACATATACAGTTCACAAAACGTGAAGTAATTCGTACAAGTTATGAAAACGTCGTTGTTAGCTCCGATCCAGGAAGAATAATTGCGAGCAATAATCTAAAAATTAGTGCCAGCACCATCGTGAATGACAATAGTCACATCCTTGCCGGAGGTGCTTTGGATATGGATCGGGCGATTCTCAATAATAAGACGACGAAGGGGCAGAAAACTGTACACGAGAAAGGGAAAACGACAGTCTTTAAACCAGTTCCGGGCCGCGACGATAAGAAAGTGACTTTGATAACTGACACCCCCTTCGAGCGGACTACGACTGAGCCCTCCAGTTCTGCGAGTACGTCGCGCAATGAAGGAAATGCCAATACCGGCGGCCAGGGCACAAAACCTGGCAGTGCCATCAAAAATGGCGTTGGCGGCGCGGCGGAACGTATAGCCGGTGCGGAAACGCATGTGCGCACTTCGGCTTTTTCTGCGGACGCGACAGAAATCCGGAAATCTAATGTCAGCGGCCAAGGAACTGGTCGTGTCGATGGCGGCAGTATTGTCCAGAAGACTGACCGCACTGGCAATCCCGTCACTGATGCGGCTGTTGGCGTCACGCCAGGCAGCAAGCTTGACGGCGCTACAGGCTTCGCCGCGGATACAGGGGCATCACTGAACCACATGTCGACAGGCGCGGCAGGTAGCGTTGCCGCACAAGGCGCAGCAGCGGTGGCGGGCGCTCACGGTGCGACGGGTAGTACGCGCACGGGTGATGCGGCTCGCACTGTTGCGGTTGACATGGTGTCCGGCGCGCGCGTTGATGCGGCCAGCGGTGCTGGCCAGCATGGTGTAGGCGTTGATGCGGCCTTGCTGCCTCGCTCGTCTGTGGGGTCGGTCACGGCCGTGTCGGGCGGCAATGGACCCGGCGGCGCGGCTCATGGTGGCGTCCTTGGCCCGGCTGGAGATGTGGGCACGGTGAACTCTGCTCAGTTGAGTGGCATTGCCGGCAGCCACACCAGCTCGCACACGGGGCTCGTTCCCGCAGCCGGGGCTGGCACTGCGGCAGATCAAGTGCAGGGCAAGGGCGGGCCAAGCAGTATTGCCGATGCCAACGCAATTGGGCACGCAGGCGAGATCGCAACGCTGGAGTCATCATTTGTCTCTGGTGTAGACGGCGCGCAAGCCCCGACTGGGGCTGAACTCGGTTCCGTAACTCGCGTTGGCATAGCTGCAGTTCCGGTTCAGGGGGGAGATGGCCCAGGCAGAGCGGCGAATGCCGCGACAATCGGGCAAGGTGGTGTAGTCGGACGGTTGGCTGCGACGGCCGTGGTAGCCGCCGAAGGCGCGCAAGCGGGAAATGCAACAGGTTTGAACCCGCTGAAAGACGTGGCTATCGCAGCCTCGACAGGCAGCGCGGCACACGCAGGCGCCGTCGGTGGAGTGGGGCAGGTGCGCATGAATGGCATTACCCAGGTGAAACTGGGCAACCCATCCACGCGTGCACAAGTGGTGCGGACCACGGGGTCATCGCTGCAGATTCCCAACGCCAGTCTGTATAAGGTGAGCTCTGCGCCATCGTCCCGCTATCTGGTGGAAACCGACCCGCGCTTTGCCAGTTATCGGGAATGGACGGGTTCCGATTATCTGCTCAAGCAGGTGAAAAACGATCCCTCCGTGACGCAAAAGCGCCTGGGCGACGGATTCTACGAGCAACGCCTGGTGCGCGAGCAAGTCGCAGAGCTGACGGGGCAGCGTTTCGTCGGCGATTACACCAGTGACGAACAGCAGTACAAGGCCTTGATGGATCAAGGTATCGCGTTTGCCAAGCAATGGGACCTTCGTCCCGGTATTGCGCTGACAGCGGAACAAATGGCGGGGCTGACCAGCGATATCGTCTGGCTGGTGGAACAGGAAGTCGTGCTGGCCGACGGCAGCACGCAAAAAGTGCTGGCGCCGCAAGTGTATGTGCGCGTGCGTGAAGGCGATATCGATGGCCAGGGCGGCTTGTTGGCAGGCAAGGAGGTCAATCTGAATCTCGAAGGCGATTTGACCAATAGCGGCACGATTGCCGGACGCACGATCGTCAAGCTGAACGCGGAGAATATCGACAACCTGGGCGGGCGCATTACGGGCGATGCCATTTCCGCCAATGCCAGGAAGGATCTGAACAACATCAGCGGCACCATTTCCGCCAACAGCGAGCTGCAAGTCAGTGCTGGTCGGGATATCAACGTGAAGACGTCGACGCTGGCGTCCAGCGCCAGCGATGGAAAAAACAGCCTCAGTAGTACCAGCCTGGATAAGCTGGCTGGTCTATATGTCACTGGCAATGGCACGGCTGGCAGCGGTAATTTGCTGGTATCTGCTGGGCGCGACGTGACAATCGCGGGTGCTTCCGTCGTGAATACGGATGCCGGTGGCGGCATTGGCATCGCAGCCGGCCGTGACATTGCGGTCACGACGGTGAGCAGCGGTAGCGAGCTCAGGTTGGCAGGTCCTGGGCAGCGGCACACGACCAATACGTCCAGCAAAGAAACCGCCAGCACCATTTCGTCTGCCGGCGATATTCGCCTGAGTGCCGGTGAACATATCCAGCTGAAGGCAGCAAATGTCCAGGCAGCGGAAACGTTACAGTTGTCTGCGGAACGCAATATCGATATTGCCACGGCGCATGATACAGAATCGCGTCAAAGCTGGTATGGCAACAGCTCGACCAAGAGTGCCAGCCAGGGCAGCGAGCTGGGCGGCAAGCAGATCGTCATGCTGGCCGGCAATGATATTAATAATGCTGGCGGCCAGGTGATCGCGACAGACAAGCTCATCGCAAGCGCCGGACGAGACATCAACATCGTCACGACCACTGTCAGCAACGCCAGCTCGAAATGGGCAGGCAACAGCGAAACCAGCACCGTCGTCGACAAGGTGGCAGGCCTGTATGTGACCGGCACGGGTGAAGGCAATACGCTGGTCGCCCAAGCGGGCCGCGATGTGACGCTGACCGGCGGCGTCATCGCCAATGCCGGCGCAAATGGCCAGACCAGCCTGATCGCGGGCCATAACCTGACCCTCAACACCGTCGCCGTCGCCTCGACGCACGACCAAGTGCGCAATGCGGACAATTACCGCAAAGAAAGCAAGACGGGCGAAGTGGGGAGCCAGATCATCGGCGCCGGCAATGTCAATTTGCAGGCAGGAAATGATTTGCTGGCGCGTGCGGCCGATGTGCAGGCGGGCGGGGCGCTGGGATTGGTGGCGGGCCATGATATCAGCCTGGTCAATGGCGTGTCCACCGACAGCCTGGATGTGGCAAGCAAGGTCAGGAAGAGCGGTACTTTCTCCAGTAAAACGACAACCACGCGCGATCTCGTGCAGACCAGCACCGCGCAGGGGACTTCATTGACGGGCAATACCGTCGATATCGTTGCCGGGCATGACCTCAAGGTGGCGGGTTCATCGGTACTTGCGCACGAGGCCGCCAATTTACTGGCGAAAAACGATATCAGCATCGAATCCGTCGGACTGGACGGCAAGGAGATTCACTCCAAGCAAGTCAAGAAGAGCGGCACCTTTGGCCTGAGCAAGTCGCTGACCAGCCAGGCCGACGATGGCCGCACCGTTACCCAGGCTGGCAGCGCGATCAGCGGCGGCAGTGTGACGATGGTGGGCGGGCGCGACGTTGCCATCAAGGGCAGCACGGTGGTGGCCGATGGCAATATTGACTTGACCGCCTTGCGCAACCTGAGCATCGTCAGTGCCGAGAATGACAAGGACACGACGTCCAGCAGCTTCAGCAAGAAGTCCGGCTTTATCGGCAGCATCAACCAGCCGGCTTTCGGCACGGTAAAAACCACCAGCGATGGCAAGAGCACGGGCGTGGCGCAAGTGGGCACTCAGATTGCCAGCCTGGGCGGCAATGTGTCGCTGCGCGCGGGCGAAACCTACACGCAGACGGCCAGCGAAGTACTGGCGACCGGCGCGGGTGCGAGTGGCGGCCAGCCTGGCGATATCAGCATCGTGGGCAAGAATGTGTTGATCAAGGAGGCGTACAACAGCAATACCAGCGAGCAGCACACGACCTTCAGCAAGGTGGCCCTTGGCGGTACGGTCAACGTGCCGATTGTCGATGCCGTGAAAAGCATCGGCAGCCTGGCACAGGCAGCCGAACAGACGAAGGACTCGCGCATGCAGGCCCTGGCGGCCGTGACTTTGGCATCGAAAGCCAAGGATCTGGCTGGATTGGCCTCGGAGGGCTTGACGGATAAGGGCATCAAGATCAGCGTCAGCCTGGGCAGCAGCAAGAGCGAAAGCGAAATGCACCAGAGCAGCAGCACGGTGGTCGGCAGCGCCGTCAATGCTGCGGGCAACGTCAGCATCATTGCGACCGGGGCAGGGGCGGACAGCGACTTGACGGTAGCTGGCAGCAAGATTGCTGCGGGTGGTAATCTTACCTTGTTCGCCGATGACAAGATCAACCTGCTCGCGGCGCAAAACACGGCGACGCAAACGAGCAAGAACAGCAGCAGCGGCTCCAGCATCGGCATCGGCTATACCATTGGTGGAGCGCAGAATGGCTTTAGCCTCGATATTGCGGCCAACCAGGCGCGCGGCAAGGCCGATGGCACGGACAATTACTACACCAACACCTATGTGACAGCGGGCAAGACGGCGACCGTCATCAGTGGTGGAGATACGACATTGCAAGGCGCGATCCTGGCAGCGGATACGGTCAAGGGCGCCATCGGCGGCAACCTGAACATTATCAGTTTGCAAGATACAAGCACCTACGCCAGCAAGAGCAGCAGCGCGGGCTTCAACATGAGCTTGTGCATTCCCCCTGCCTGCTATGGCGCCAGCACCGTCGGCGGCAGCATTTCGCAGAGCAAGGCTAAAGGTGATTTTGCCAGCGTCACGGAACAATCAGGCATCAAGGCGGGCGATGGCGGGTTCCAGATCAACGTCGCCGGCAATACCGATTTGCAGGCGGGCGTGATTGCCAGCAGCGGCAAGGCGATTGCCGATGGCAAGAACTCGCTGATCACGGGTACCTTGACGACGAGCGAGCTGCAAAACAAGGACCAGCATTCGGCGAGCGGGTTCAGTTTGAGCGGGTCGGCTGGCGCGAAAGTGGGTACGCAGAATACTGCAAGCACTGCAGCCGATACAGCCGCGGCGAACGCGAAATCGGGCAGTAGCGGTTCAACGGGCTTTGGTAGTACATCGGGTAGTCAAAGTAGTACCACGACCTCCGGCATTAGTGGCGGCACCATAGTGATTGCTGATGTGGAGAAGCAGCAGGCGCTGAATGGCAAGACGGCAGCGGAGATGTTGGCTGGACTTAATCGCGATGTCAGCAGCGAAAAGGACAGTAGCGGTGCGTTGAAAAAAGGATGGGACGCAAAAGCGATCGAGAAGGAAGTTCAGGCGCAGGTGGCCATTACCGAGGCATTCAGCGTGGCTGCTGCGTCCGAGATCGGCAAGTATGCAGATAAGAAACTGGAAGAGGCCGCCAAGTTGCGGAAAGAGGCGGCCAAGCCAATGGCGCCGGAGCAGCGCGATGCGCTGTTGCGCCAAGCCGCGGAAATTACCCGTGAGTGGAGCGAAGGCGGTACGGCGCGTGTACTCGCTTCCACCGCCGCGGGTGCCCTGGGGGGCGGGTTGCTTGGTGCGTCCGCTTCCGCTGCGGGCAGCAAGGTGTCTGGTGTTCTTTATCATGCGGATATCCCTGAATCTATGCAGGGATTGTCGCAGGAGCAGCAGGCCAGGATGCAACAAATGGGGGAGGAGGCCGGTTTCAATGGCCTGACGTCCCAGGAGTCATGGCAAAAGTTAAAGCTCGTGTCCGACTTGCGCTTCGATCCGGAGTCGCAAAATCTACCTCAGGCGGAAGTGAATCGCCGCATCGGCGATTACCTGGGACTGCTGGGGGCGTCAGCTGAGCAGATTGCCGATATACAAAAGACGTTTGCGGATGCTGGTATTTCTGCAGTCAACACGCCGCGCACTCCCCGCGTGGAGCAAACTCTTTTGGGGGCGGTGGCGTCACCAGGCGACGTGGGGGAATATGATTATTCGCCAGACAATGCTCAGCCGAATGTTTTCCTGGGAACCAAGGTCATTGATAAGGGAACGCAGGGCGTCGGCGAGGTGGTCACCAAATTTGGGAAGTTGATTGATAGTAATATCGGTGCAAAGTATACCCTTGAAGCGCTTGATTTTGCGTCTGGGGCGATCATTTATGGTGTCAATAAAATACCAGCAGTGGAGAACTTGAAAAATCAGGCCACGGATCTGGTTAGCTCTTTCTTCGGTGAAGGTTTCAAAGACGCGGGATACAGTCAGTCGGGGATCGATAACGGTGCAGTTGGCGGTACTTCGATTTCGATGGTTGGGCTGGGCGGATTCGCTGGCATGATAAAAAATGCCGGGAGGATAGCTAAAATTTTCCCCAATGCCCATGTAAATCTGAAAGATGGCGCCCCAGATGTCCCGGCGCCACATAAGGGAGGTAGCGAAAAGCCACATGAAAATAAAGTGGTCAATGAAAAGACTGAGAATCCGAATTCGAATCCGAATAATTCGGAAAATCCCAATAAGAATCTGGAGATTGATGCCAAGCCGGTCAAGGAAATAGAATCAGGAAAAAAAGGTGAGTGGAACAAGGAATTGAATAAACCTCAGCCAAATACCGTTTATGTGGTGGATTCAAATCATACCTATCGTACGGATGAATTTTCACGCGTTGTCCATGTCGAGGGTGAACTTACCCTGAACAAGCATGATAGAAATGGATATCAGCAGTGCAAGGCAGGCAAGTGTGGCGTTGCTGGTGATGAAGGCGGGCATCTGATTGGCGCACAATTCGATGGTGCAGGGGAGAAAATTAACCTTGTGCCAATGAACTCGAGTTTGAATCAAGGTCAGTGGAAAGCCATGGAACAGACATGGGCTGATGCGTTAAAAGATGGAAAGAAAGTAAGTGTTGATATTCGACCTACGTATGTGGGTACTGACGCTAGGCCCACCTCGTTTATGGTAGAATATAAGGTGGATAATGTGCAGTATAAAGTTATTTTTAATAATAAAGCTTAAGGACAAAAATGGAATCGAAAGATATTGAAATATCTAAAGAGGTTGGAAAATATTTATATAATATCGCTCCGGAGGATGCAAAAATAATTTTGATGATTGCAGTCCTTTCCCCTGAAGGTGATGTTGGGCGATTTGAGTTTTATTCAAATAACGGAGTCGCCGAAAGCAATTTTTCCATCAGTGATTTGGAGACTCAGAAACTTCTTGATTTAGTTGGTGAACATCAGCAATTCATGGTCAGAAATAATCAGCCTGCATGGACACGTTGCGAATTTACGGTAAATGTTGATGCCGGTAAATTCTCTATGGAGTTGGGTTATGAGGCGGATTTATTTAAAGAAGGTTCGTTGCGATAATCGATAGGTGACTTTTCATCGGTATGGTGAGGTTTCGTCGAAATGACGAAGCCTCATTCCGTCCGTGAAATTGTTACTGATCCTGAGTGCCGCAACACCGGGGCACCTCAAGCCGCCGTACTCAGGCTGTCTGCCCCAAGCTGGCCAGGCGGCCCAGGGTTTCCTGCGCATTCATGCTCTTGGCCAGTGAAACGGCAGTCATGCCGCGGCTGTCCACGGCATCGATGCGGGCGCCGTGTTGCAGCAGCAGGTCGAGGATGGCCAGGCGGTTGAACATGGCGGCCATCATCAAGGGGGTCTTGCCGTCCGGGCTGGCGCCTTCCACATTGGCGCCGTGCCGGAGCAGCAGTTCGGCGATGTCCAGGTAACCCTTGTAGGCCACGCCGGCCAGCGGCGTCTGGCCCTGGTCGTTGGGGACGTTGGCGTCGGCGCCCGCTTCGAGCAGCAGGCGTGACGTTTCCAGGTGGCCATGGTAGCTGGCCAGCATGATCAGGCTGTCGCCTTTTTCATTGCGAAAGTTTACTGGTACGCCCTGGACAAGCATGGCACCCAGTTGCTGCGTATCGCCTTCGCGCATCAGGGCGAACAGGCCCTGGATGAATTCCAGCGTTTCCGCATCCATCGTTGCCGGGATTTTTCGTGCATCGGTGTTCATCGTTTTCTTTCCGCGAAGGTGGGCTATGCCTGCAGTGTAAATGGATGTTGAAGCATTGGCCCGGAAGTTTCAATTGTACGATCCGGCTCCGCATTTGAGGTAAGTGCGGCAGGTGCTTTGCTTGTAAATTTCCATTATTAAACTATATTGGAAAATGATGTGGTTTTTATATTGTGTCAGTTACTCCAATTCGGAAATTTAATACTTCCAGAAATTTCAAAGGAGGGACGGGTCATGAGTGCGATGTTAGAAAAGAAATCCTTGGATAAGCCGGACGAAGTCCGCCCATTCAAGGACGGAGCCGGCCGGATGGCTGTCTTTACGCTTGGCGAACAGACCATGGGACGCGGCGAATTTGAGCCTGGCTGGCGTTGGAGTCTGCACGTAAAACCGATTGCAGGAACCGATTCGTGCCAGGCAGCTCATACCGGCATGGTCCTTGAGGGACGGATGGTGGTAAGGATGAATGATGGCGCCGAAATGGAATATGGCCCGGGTGACGTCTTCTATATGCCACCAGGGCACGACGCCTGGGTGGTTGGAAACCAGCGTTGTGTACTGTTCGATGTAACAGGCGTCGCAAAGTATGCCAAACCGCAATAAGCGGGGCCAATGCATGTGCGAGACAGTCGCTTACGCGCCCGCCGCCAGCGCCTTTTGCCGCGCGGCCAGCGCCGCGCCGATGAAGAGGGCGATGGCCGAGGCGATCAAGCCCCGCTCCAGGCCGGCCGGGCCGTCGGCGATCCAGCCGACGACGATGGGGCCGACGATCTGGCCCAGCGCGAACACCGTCGTGTAGGCGCTGATGCCGGCCGTCCAGGATTGCTGCGGCAGGTTATGCCGCACCAGGGCCGTGGTCGACGCCACGACCGACAGGAACACGGCGCCGAAGACGAGTCCGGAGAGGAACACGACGGGGACAAAGCTCGTCAGCGCGGGCAGGATGGTCACCGCGCCCAGCACGCCATTCAATATCGCCAGCGATTCGCCGCCCTTGTAGCGGTCCAGCATGCGCGCCCAGATGCGCGACGACGCCACCACCGCCAGGCCCAATACCGTGTAGAACACCGTGATCAAGGTGGGCGGCATGCCTTGCTGCTTGAGCAGGGCGATGACGAAGGTCATGTAGCCGATGTAGCCGACGCCGAACATGAAGTAGCCGGCCAGGCTGGGCAAAAAGTCGCGCCAGGCGAAGCGCCGCGGCGTGTCGACGGCGCGCGGCGCTTCGCCGATGGCTTTCGCCGGCACGGCCATGACGGCGGTGGCGAGCAGGCAGGCGATGCCCAGTGCCAGCCACGGCCATTGCCAGGCATGCGCGGCGCCGTGCTGCTGGGCGGACGCCAATGCGGCCGGCACCAGCAGGGCCGACAGCGCGATGCCGAATCCCGTGCCGCCGTAATACAGGCCGATGTAGAAGCCGGCGCGCTGGCTGTGCATGGAGCCGAGCCGCGCCGCCAGCACGCCGCCGGCGATGAAAATGAAGGCGCTGGCCACGCCCGCGCACACGCGCTGCAGGAACAGGGTGGCCGTATCGCTGACGAGGCCCGACATCAGCATGAAGATGCTGGCCAGCACGGAACCGACGATCAGCAAGCGCCACACGCCCAGGCGGCGCATCAGGGCCGGCGTGGCCAGGGCGCCGAGAAAATAACCGAGCGCATTGAAGGTGTTCATGGCCCCTGCCAGCAGGTAGGACCAGCCCAGGTCGGCGCGCATGGGCGGCAGCAGCAAGCCATAGGAAAAGCGCGACAGGCCCAGGGCGACGGCCGCGCCCAGCGAGAGCGCCAGCGCCGTGGCCAGCGGATGGGCCGGGGAATGATCGTGTATCGGCATGGCCAGGAGACCCGTCCAGGTGGAAAACGTGGAGTTGGCGCCGGATTGGGGCGGGCCGGCGGGCGAAGTCCGTGAAGGACAGTGGCACAGGGCGCTGACGGCGCGCTTTTTTACTACTAAGTTAATGAATCGGCCCGGGGAAGTCAAGCAGGGCCGCGCCTGAGTAGCGCCGGCAATCATGCAATCCTTGCCATCGTTACTTTTGGAGAGAATTGTGAGACATGCAATACCATATAATTGCCATTAGGAAATTAACTTGCCAAAAATCAATTTCGCAGGTTGCTCCTGATCCTCCATATCATAAGGGCACTATGAACAAGAATAAACCCGGCGCGTTGTTGATTGCAGCGCTGATTGGCGCGGCGTTGGCTGGTTGCGCTTCCGAATCCTCGCAAGCTTTGGCTGTCCCCACGGTTGCCAGCGCAGCCCGTCCCTACGTTGGTCCACGCACCCTGATCGCTGTCGGCAAATTCGACAACCGCTCGAACTTCATGCGCGGCATCTTTTCCGATGGCGTCGACCGCCTGGGCAGCCAGTCGAAAACGATCCTGATCGCGCACCTGCAAACGTCCAATCGTTTCAATGTGCTCGACCGCGACAACATGGCGGAACTCAAGCAGGAAGCCGAGTTCAAGAAGCAGGGCCAGAATATCAAGGGCGCGGATTTCGTCGTCACGGGCGACGTGACCGAATTCGGCCGCAAGGAAGTTGGCGACAAGCAATTGTTCGGCATCATGGGCCGCGGCAAGACGCAAGTGGCATATGCCAAGGTCACCTTGAACGTCGTCAACATCGCTACGTCGGAAGTCGTGTTTTCGGCCGCCGGCGCCGGTGAATACAGCCTGTCGAACCGCGAAGTGCTGGGTTTTGGCGGCACAGCCAGCTATGACGCGACCCTCAACGGCAAGGTGCTGGACCTGGCCATGCGCGAAGCGGTCGAGCGCCTGGTGGCTGGTGTCGAAGCGGGCGCAATGCGCAAACAATAAGGTATCCCATGAAAACAATGATGAACAAGGGCGCAGCCCTGCTGGCGCTGCTCGCCTGTGCCGCCCTGACCGGTTGCGCCACGCAATCGAAGACCCTGTACCAATGGGAAGGCTACCAGCCGCAAGTGTACGAATACCTGAAGGGTGAAAGCCCGGAACAGCAGATCGCCGCCATGGAAAAAGACTTGCAAGTGATCGGCGCGAAGGGCAACCACGCGCCGCCGGGTTTCCATGCCCACCTGGGCATGCTGTACTCGATCGCTGGCAAACCGGAGCAAGTCGAAGCGCAGTTCGAAGACGAGAAAAAACTGTTCCCGGAATCGACGCCGTACATGGACTTCCTGTTGGGTAAAATGAAAAAAGGCGAGAAATTATGATGTCGCGCATGTTGAAAATGGCCTTGTGCCTGGGTCCCGCCATCTTCATGGTCGGTTGCGCCACCAAGCAGGCGGCCTACGATTACACCGCCTTCAAGGCAGCCAAGCCCCGTTCCATCGTGGTCTTGCCGCCGTTGAACAACTCGCCGGAAGTCAATGCCGGCAACAGCGTCTACGCGCAAGTGACGTATCCGCTGGCCGAAGCGGGATACTATGTGCTGCCGGTGGCCGTGGTCGGTGAAACCTTCAAGCAGAACGGCTTGACGAACGCCGCCGATATCCACGGCGTCGATGCGAAAAAGCTCAACGAGATCTTTGGCGCCGATGCGGGCCTGTACGTGACGATTTCCAAGTACGGCACGACCTATGCCGTGATCGACAGCGTGACGGTGGTGTCGGTCGATGCCAAGCTGGTCGACCTGAAGACGGGCGCCTTGCTGTGGCAGGGCGCGGCCAGCGCGTCGAGCAACGAAGGCAATAACAGCGGTGGCGGCGGCCTGGTCGGCATGCTGGTGACGGCGGCCGTCAAGCAGATCATCAATACCAGCACCGATGCCAGCCATCCGCTCGCCGGCACGGCAAACGCGCGCATGCTGTCGGCCGGCGTGCCGAATGGCTTGCTGTACGGTCCCCGTTCGGAACGCTACCTGGCGCAGTAATCGCTCGCGAGTAGCGTGCTCACGCCCTGCATCAGCCAGGGCAGGGGCAGTGATAACCGGCGCCGGAGGAAATCGTGGACTCGTCCTCCGGCGCTGTCTTTCCTGAGTTCGTGCAGATTCCAGGCAGGGAGCAAGCGATGGGCATTCAATTCAACGTCCGTTACAACGTGGAAACAGACGATTTGCTAGGCAACTCCGTGCTGGTCTTCCTGAAGCTGCAGAACCCGCAGGGCCATTACCGCAGCCATGCCTGGCAGGTGTTGACGGGGTCGGCCGGCGCCACCGAATCGTTCCACTACGAGGACAGGATCTCGACCGACGTGAACAGTTTCGGCATCACCGGGAACAAGATCGTCTCGGGCCGCCAGGTCATCGCGCCGGGCCAGCTGCTGTCGGCCGTGAGCCCGCATGGCTTGTCGCCGCTGCTGCAGCCGGCCGCCGCCTCGCTGGCGCAATCGAAGCTGACGCCGGCACAATGCGGCGTCATGAACGAGACCAGCCCATTCATCCCATTCAGCTGCAACTGGTACGTGAACGACCGGCCGGTTGCGACCATGCCCGATGTCGATGCCAACATGACGGTCGGTTTCGAATACCTGCCCAGCCTCTATTTTGTGGTGGCCATGCGGCCGGCGGCGGGCCAGACCTACAGCCTGGAGAGTTTCCAGGACATGACGCAATATGCGATGCCGGTCTCGGCTACCGAAGTGGACGTTACCTTGCACCGCAGCCGGGACGCGTGGCGCTTCGACTTCGCCGCCCGCTAGCGCGCGCCGCGACCGGCGCTGCTCACACTTCGACGGCCAGGTCGTCGAAGTCGGCCAGGGTGCCGCCATTGGCGATCAGCTGCTCGAAGCTTTGCCGGCGGCGCAGATCGATGTCCGTGTTGCTGACTCCCCGTTTCCAGTAGCCCGCCACCAGCACCTGTTCCTTGGACAGGCCTGCGTCGACGCGAAAATGCTGGCGGATGGCGCGCATTTCATCGCGCTCGCCGGCGCCCCAGATCGCGTAATCGTGCGGATCTTGCAAGGCCCTGGCCTGGGCCGCCAGCGGCCCGTCCGGCGCCACGTGGGCCGCGCCAAGGCGTTGCAACGCCAGGCCCGGCACGGTGGGCAGCTCGGCAAAGGCGGCCGCATCATCCGTCACCACCCAGCCGATGCCGCTCGCGCCGGCGGGCCACTGCTGCAGCATGGCATACAGTGCAGGTAAGCCCGTTTCGTCGAGGAAGAGGGCGATTTTCTTTTCGGCGCCGGCAGGAACGACGAACTGCGGGCGCGGCCCCGTCAGGCGGAAGACCTCGCCCACGCGCAGGCTGTTACCCCAGTGCATCATCGGACTCGCGTGTGCATGCCGCACGATATCGAAGGTAAACGCGCCTGCCTGCGCGTCAAAGCTGCGCACGGTGTAGATGCGCGACGCGCCGCCATACGCTGGCCCGTCGAGATGGATGCGGAAGGCCACGTTGGGCAGCGCCCATTGGGGATCGTCGCCGGAACGGTCCAGGCGGGCCGTGACGCGCAGCACGCTGGGAACGGGGTGCGCGATGGCGCTGACGGCGGCCGTGACTTCATGCAGGCTGCGGTCATGCTCGGCATTGCGCAGCTGGCCGCCGGATTGCTGTTCTACGGGTGTTGCCATGGTAAGTACTCCTTGGTATTGGGTAATTAGTTTCACCATGCTAAACTAATTAACTGAAACCGACAACGCAGCTGCCGCCACGGACCATAACGATGACTATTGCAAGCACTTCGCCCCGCCCCGGGCGTCCCCCCAGCATCACGCGCGAACGCATCGCCGACGCCGGCATGGCACTGGGCCTGCCCGCCATGACGTTTACCGGTGTCGCCACCTTGCTCGGGGTCAGCCATGTGGCGCTGTACAAGCATGTGGAGAACCTGGCGGCGCTCAAGCTGCTGGTGGCCGAGGAAATTTTTGTTCGATGGACACTGCCGGCGACGGGCAACGACGACCTGGAGGGCTACCTGCTGCGTTTCAGCGCCTCGTTGCGCGCGCTGGTCAAGTCGCATCCGGGGCTGGCGCCGTACTTGCTGCGCAGAAAAGCGACGACGCCGGCCATGCTGGCCCGGATCGACGCCCACCAGGCGCAAGTGGCGGACAGCTACCGGCTGCCCAGGGAGCGCGCCCGCTGGCTGCTGTCGACCGTGGCCTTCCACTGCGTGGCCCTGGCCGACACCGTGTATGCGCCGGCCGGCGACGCCTGGGAAGCAGAGGACGATGCGCTCATCGAGGCCGAGTTCGACCTGGGCATGCGCGCGCTGGTGATCGGGGCGCTGGCCATGCAGCCATAGCGGCAGCGCGTGGCAGTACGGCGGCGCGGCGATTCTTTGCGGGCCAGCGGGTTAGCGGGCCGCGAGTGGCCGGCGCCGGCTCCAGAATGGCGCCGATGGCCAGCGCGTTTCCTGGCCGTAACAGTATGCCAGGTGGCGTCCGTATGCCGCGCCGATGGCCGCCAGTTCCGCATTGTATTGCTGGCAAGCCGTGGTGTCGCCCTGCAGCGTGCGGTCGGCCGCTTCGGCGGCGGCCAGGCCCGTGTAGAGGGCGTTGAAGATGCCTTGCGACGACAGCGGGTCGAAGCTCAGGGCCGCGTCGCCGGCGGCGAACCAGCCCGGTCCTGCGGCGGCGTCCAGGGCGGCCGTATGGGCGGGCGTGGCCAGGGCCGGTGTGTCGGCCCCGTAGCCTTGCTGCTCCAGCAATTCCCGCGTGGCCGGCAAGCGCCGCGCCGCCGCTTCCAGCCAGCCGGCATCGCGCAGGGAGGTGTTGCCGAGCAAGTCCGCATCCGTATGCAGGGCCAGCACGCGGCGCTGGCCGGGCAGGGGCGCGCTGTACCACCAGCCGTATTCGCACGCCTCGATGTGGGCAAAGCCTCGCGCGGAGGGCGTGCGCTCATGCCCGTATTGCCATATCGATACCAGCCGGTCGCTGTGCCGGCGCTGCGCGCCCGCTTTGCGGGCCAGCCGGGCGCTGCGTCCCGTGGCGTCGATGACGATGCGCGCCGCCGCGTCGCACGGGCCGTGCCGCGTTTCCAGCCGTACTCTCCAGCCGCCATCGTCCGGCGCGATGTCCGCGACCCTGGCCGAGGCCAGCAGGGCGGCGCCGCGTTGGCGCGCTTCGTCGCGTAGCCACAGGTCGAAGGTGCCGCGCTCCAGGTGCCAGCCGTGGCCATCGGGGTCGCTGAGGAAGTGGTGTTCCGCCCAGGCGCCGTTCCACCACGCGCGGTTGCCGTGGTAGGGCGCATGGCCCTGGCGCAGGAAGGCGTCGAGCAAGCCCATGTCCTGCAGCAGGCGCGCGGCGGCCGGCGGCAGCGATTCGCCGATGCGCGCCAGCGGCGCGGCCAGCCGGTCGACCAGCAAGACCCGGTGCCGGCCCGCCAGGTTCAGGGCGGCCGTGGCGCCGGCCGGACCGGCGCCGACGACGAGCACGTCGGCCTGCAGCACCGTCACAAGCGGTGCCGCTGCAGATGGCGCGCTTTTTCCGTGCCTTCCAGTTCGACGTCGACAAACTCGTCCGGTATGGGCGCCGCGGCGCGCAATGGATGCTTGCCGGCGATCGCTTGCGGCAGGTTTTCCACCTGCAGGAAAGCGGGGAAGCCGCTCACGTCCGTGGGGCCGGGGCGCACCTCGACCACGCCCACTTGCGCCAGGTCGGCAATCATGTTGTTGATTTGCTCTTCATAGCTGATGTTGCCCAGCGGACGTATCCACGCGGCGCGCCAGGCGAAGGCGGCCAGGCGGTCGTCGGTGGGGGCTTCCCGGTTCATCACCGTGTCGTAGGCGAGCTTGCTCATCACCTGGTTCGGCACGCGCGCGGGCCAGAAGGTCGGGACGTAGGGATCGTAGTCGGATTGGTAGCCGGAGCGGCAGCTGGCCGTGTCCGTTTGCCAAGGCACGGCCATCCAGCGCGTCACGCCGCCGGCGATCTGCGCCGAGCAGGGGCTGCTGATATTGTCCGGCGTCAACACGGCACCGTAATCCGGCTCCACCCAGCCGGGCGGCCGGTGCGCCAGGCGGAACGGCGCGCTGTACATGCTGGCCTGGCGCATGGGCCAGGTCATTTCGCAGCCGGGGTGGAAGGCGTCGGCCAGGCAGAATTCCATGGCCGCGCGCAGCAGGGTGTCCGGTTGCTGCGCCACTTCCACGTCGGCCAGGCTTTGCGGCGGCGTCTTGCCGGGCGCATAGTCGTCCGTGAACTTGCCGTCGGCCCATTGTTTGAGGAAGCGCAACTGCAAATTGCTCAGCGCGCAGTTCTGGCGCGGCGTGTCTGCCGGCGGGATGGCCATCGCATCGCCATACAGCCATGGCCACGGCGACGGCGCCCAGGCGTCGCGCTCGAACTGGCGGAACTGGTTATAGATGACGTTGCGCCACTCCTTGCGGTTTTCGGACGGGCTGGCCAGGCGCGCCATCCATTCGTCGCGGCTGAACGGCGTGCTGCCATCCCAGCCGAAGGCGGCCGCGAAGCCGGCGTTGACCCATTGCAGGTTGGACAGGCGCTCGAAAATGGGACGGATATCGTCCTGGAACGAGGGAACGGCAGGCGCGGTAATTTTGTCTTCGGAAACAAACAAGTCGCGCATCAAGTCCCACATGGTGCGCACCGACTTTTGCTGCGGCGCGTAGTCGGGCGGCGCGACGACCACCCAGGCCATGTCGACGGGCAAGGCATGGCCCTGGTAGTGCACCGTGGCGCAGACGGGGCCGTCGGCCGTGTCGTCATGCCAGCCTTCGTTGTTGGCGAAGGTGATGGCGCGCGCGCCATTCCACGAGGCGGACTTGCCATGGCCGCCCAGCACGATCAGCCGTCCCATGGCGTCCGTGCGCAACTCGCCCAGGTAGACGGGCGTGCCCATGAAGCGGCCGCTGTCGAAGGCGACGGCCGGCTGTTCGCTGCCGCCGATCTTGCGCTCGCCCGGCGTGATGGACAGTTGCGCGCGGTCGGTGACGGCCATGTTGCGCAGGAACGAGGGCTGGGTGACATTCGCCTCGGGAATATCGAGCGCGATCTGGAACTGGTACCACGCCGCCTTGGTGTTGGCCAGCGTGACGGACCATTCGATGTCGGCATTGCTGGCGTTCAACTCGGCCACGGCCACGCCGGCGGCGTTCAAGCCGTAGATGCGAAAGCCCGCCGCCTGGCGCTTGATGGCCCCGGACGCATCGCGGTAATAGCCGGCCGGTCGCGGCGCCGGTTCCGGCACCTCCGGTCCCATAAAGTATTCGCTGGGGCTGTTGCCCACGCGGGCAATGCCGATGGGCGGATAAATCGCCGCCTTGACGATGACGGTATCTTGGGTGGAACTGGACATGGCATGCCTTTCCAGATGCGTGGAGGGAAGGAAAATATACCGCATAAAAAACGCGCCAAATGCGCACATAGTCACGGTATCGCGAATTCAAGCCATGCCTGGCATGGGCGGACACGCGGGCAATTCAGTTGCTGCGGAGATTGACTTGTTGCCGGCATGTAGCTATCTTGGACTGGCATTGCCTGTTTATCAATATATAAAATAATGTATTGATCCGATATTTTTCTATGCAACCTTTGAAGGAATGATATGAAAATCAAGGCTGTTTTCTGTGTTGGCGCGGTATCCCTGCTGGCCGTTCTGCCCGTATCGCAAGCGGCCCAGCCCGGCGAGGCGCTCGCTGCGGTAGCACCGCTTGCGACAGGCGTGGCGCTGTATCCGCAAGAAGGCAATATCCCGCCGTTCCGCGGGTCCGGGTCCAAGTAAGGCCACCGCGGCAGCCCCTGCGGCGCGGCGCCAGTCAAGGTAAGATGGTGGCTTTTTCAAGACTTTGAGAGGCCCGCGTGCGCGTGTTGCTGGTGGAAGACGATCCGATGATCGGGGAAAGCCTGGTCGAGGGCTTGCGCGGCGAGTGCTATGCCGTGGACTGGGTGCGCGATGGCCACGATGCGGAGCTGGCGCTGGCCGGCTTCGCCTACGATTTGATGCTGCTGGACCTGGGCTTGCCCGGCAAGGAGGGCATGGACGTGCTGCGCGCCATGCGCGCGCGGGGCGCCGAGTTGCCCGTGCTGATCATCACGGCGCGCGACGGCACGCCGGCCCGCGTGGAAGGACTCGACAGCGGCGCCGACGATTACCTGGTCAAGCCGTTCGACCTCGACGAGCTGCTGGCGCGCATCCGCGCGCTGCTGCGCCGCCGCGTCAGCCGTTCGCGCTCCGTCATCGAGCATGGCGCGCTGATCCTCGACCTGGCCAGCCACGACGTCACGTTCGAGGGCGAGCTGATCAAGCTGCCGCCGCGCGAGTTTTCCGTGCTGCGCGCCTTGCTCGACCATCCGGGCAAGGTGGTGTCGAAGCGCCAGCTGAGCGAAAAGCTGTACGGCTGGGATAGCGAAGTGGAAAGCAATACCGTCGACGTGTACGTGTACCAGCTGCGCAAGAAGCTCGGTGCGGATTGCATCCAGACCGTGCGCGGCGTGGGTTACAAGATGCGGGTAGCATCTTGCTGACCATCCGCCGCCAATTGCTGCTCGGTTTGCTGGCCGCCACCCTGCTGTGCGTGCTGGGCGCCGGCATTTCCCTGTTCCGTTCGCTGCTGGAAGAAACCAATGAGCTGGCCGACTTGCAGCTGCGCCAGCTGGCCGTGGCCTTGCCCGACGAGTTCGAGCCGCAGGAGGGACTGGCCGCCGCGCAAGAGCCGGAAGAAGCGTTCGTGCTGCAGGCGTGGGACGAGGATGGCCAGCCCTTGCCCGTCCTGCAGGAGCAGCCGGCACTGCCGCGCTATGCGCTGGCCGGTTTCGCCGATGTCGAGCTGCACGGCGAGGACTGGCGCCTGTACGGCGAAACGCGGCGCGGCCGCTACGTGCAGGTGGCGCAGGCGCAGGCCGTGCGCGACCAGCTGGCCTGGCGGATGACGATGCGGGCCGGCGCGCCCCTGCTGGTGTTCGCGCTGATCCTGGCGCTGCTGATCGTCGCCGTCGTGGGACGCGCGCTGGCGCCCCTGCACCGGCTGGCCGAGTCCGTGGCGGGCCGTTCGCCGGACGCGCTGACGCCGCTGGCGGCCGACGACATGCCGCCCGAACTGCGGCCCGTGGCGCTGGCGCTCAACAGCCTGATGGGGCAGTTCGAGGCGGCGCTGACGGCGCAGCGCACCTTTGTCGCCGATGCCGCGCATGAATTGCGTTCGCCGCTGACGGCATTGAAACTGCAGCTGCAGGTGGCCGAACGGGCCGGCAGCGAGGAAGAACGGCGCGTGGCGCTGGCGCGGCTGCACGAACGGCTGGACCGCAGCACGCACCTGGTGCGCCAGTTGCTGAGCCTGGCGCGCCATGAAACGGCGCTCACGGCCAGCCAGCTGCACATGGTGGACCTGGGACAATTGCTGGAAGCGGCCGTGGGCGACCACAGCGCGCTGGCCGACAGCCGCGCGATCGACCTGGGCGTGGTGGAAGCGCCGCCCGCCAGGGTGCTGGTGCAGGCCGATCCCGACGGCTTGCAAGTGTTGCTGAACAACTTGATCGACAATGCCTTGCGCTACACGCAGCAGGGCGGCCGGGTCGACTTGCAGGCAGCCGTGGAAGAGGGCAGGCCCTTGCTGCGCGTGTCCGACAACGGCCCCGGGGTGCCGCGCCAGCACCATGCGCGCCTGTTCGACCGCTTCTTCCGTCCCGACGGCAACGACGCCTGGGGCTGCGGCCTGGGCCTGTCCATCGTGCGCCACATCGCCGAGCACCACCAGGCCGATATCGCGCTGGCCGACGGCGAGGCCGGGCGGGGATTGCAGGTGACGGTGCGTTTTCCGCAGGCGGCCTGAACGGACAAAAAAAACGGATGCCGGTCAGGGCATCCGCTTTTCAGTCACTGGCGTAGCGCTTACGCCAGCTCGGTGATGAATTGCTCGCGAGCAGGGCGCACTTTTTTCAAGTCCACCAGCCAGTCGCCTTCGTCGGCGCGGTAGCCGAGCGGCAGCATGACGACGGAACGCAAGCCTTTTTCGCGCAGGTTCAGGATCTCATCGACCTTGGCCGGATCAAAACCTTCCATCGGCGTCGAATCGACTTGTTCCTGCGCCGCGGCGATCAGGGCCGTGCCCACGCCGATGTAGGCCTGGCGTGCCGCGTGCTGGTAGTTGGTTTCCGCATCGCGCTGCGGATACGTGGCCAGGATTTGCTGGCGGTACGCTTCCCAGCCCTCATTCTTGAAGCCGCGCACCTCGTTGACCAGGTCGAAACGCGCGTTGATGCGTTCCACCGTGTAATTGTCCCAGGCCGCAAACACCAGCAGATGCGAGGAATCCGTCACTTGGCCCTGGTTCCACGCGTGCGGCTTGATCTGCTCGCGCAGGGCCGGATTCGTCACGACGAAGACTTCATAAGGATGCAGTCCGCTGGAGCTGGCCGTCAGGCGCACGGCTTCCAGGATGCGCTCGACCTTGTCTTGCGGCACCGTTTTCGTCGGGTCCATTTTCTTGGTGGCATAGCGCCATTGCAGTGTTTCGAGCAGTGCGGACATGTAAATCCCTTTCATAATGAATAGTTCAGATTGGAAATGATAGCGGATTCAGGCATTTCAAGTGCGGCGGGCAAAAAGAAGCGGTATTCGTACTCAAATTAGCGTACTCGAGTACGCTTGTCTACAGGCCAAGCATGGCAAGCTCATGTTGCGGGTAGCGCGCGCCTTGCACGCTGGCGGGCGCGATGGCGGCGCCGATGGCGGCCAGCTCGCTGTCGCTCAGGGTGATACGCGCGGCGGCCACGTTTTCTTCCAGGTGCGCCAGGCTGCGGGCACCGGGTATCGGCACGAGGTCGTCGCCTTGCGCCAGCAGCCAGGCCAGGGCCAGCTGGGCCGCCGTGACGCCGCGCGCCGCCGCCAGGCGCTGCAATTCTGCCACCAGGTGCGCGTTGGCCGCCATCGCCTGCGGCTGGAAGCGGGGCAGGCTGTGGCGATAATCGTCGGGCGCCAGCATCGCGCTGGACGTGAGCTGGCCGGTCAGGAAACCCCGGCCCAGCGGGCTGTAGGGCACGAAGCCGATGCCGAGGGCGCGGCAGGCTGGCAGCACCTCCGCTTCCACGTCGCGGCTCCACAGCGAATACTCGGACTGCACGGCCGCAATCGGGTGCACGGCGTGGGCGCGGCGCAGGGTGGCGGCCGACACTTCCGACAGCCCCAGGTGGCGCACCTTGCCCGCGCGCACCAGGCCGGCCATGGCGCCGACGACGTCCTCGATGGGCACGGCGGGGTCCACGCGGTGCTGGTACAGCAAGTCGATGCACTCGATGCCCAGCCGGGACAGCGACGCTTCCACCGCCTGGCGAATATGCTCGGGGCGGCTGTCGACGCCCGCCATGCGTGCCACGCCTTTTCCTTCAGGCAAGATCTTGAAGCCGAACTTGGTGGCGATGTGGACCTTGCCGCGCAGCTCCTTCACGGCGCGGCCTACCAAGTCCTCGTTGGCGTAGGGGCCATAGACTTCCGCCGTATCGATCAGGGTCACGCCCAGTTCCACGGCGCGGTGCAGCACGCGCAGCGAGGCGGCTTCGTCCGCGCCGCCGTAGGCAAAGCTCATGCCCATGCAGCCCAGGCCGATGGGGGCGACGCGCAAGCCGGAGTTGCCCAGTGTTCTGTGTTCCATTTTTCACTCCTCTTCAAAAAAAGATGCGAGGAGTATGGATGAAGCAACAGCATGCGATAAGATACCTAATATTGCATGCATTACTGAATATCGCTCATGAATTGTTTCCCGAATAATGGCTGATCTCAATGAATTGACGGCCTTTGCCGCTGTCGCCCGCCTGCGCAGCTTTCGCAAGGCGGCCCTCGAACGGGGCGTCTCCGCGTCCGCCCTCAGCCATGCGCTGCGGACGCTGGAAGAGCGCCTGGGCGTGCGCCTGCTGAACCGCACCACGCGCAGCGTCACGCCGACCGAGGCGGGGCAGCTGCTGCTGGCGCGCCTGGCGCCGGCCATGCGCGAAATCGACGATGCCTTGCTGGACCTGAGCGCCTTGCAGGATGTGCCCGCAGGCAAATTGCGCCTGAACGTGCCCCGTCCGGCCGCCCGGCTGCTGCTCGCGCCCATGCTGGCCAGTTTTGTCGCCCGCTATCCGCGCGTGCAGGTGGAAGTGGTGACGGATGACGGCATGATCGATATCGTGCGCGACGGTTTTGACGCGGGCATCCGCTTTGGCGAGCAGGTGGCGGCCGACATGATCGCCGTGCCCGTGGGCGCGCCGCAACCGTTCGTCGTGGTGGCGTCGCCCGCCTACCTGGCGGTGCATGGGGCGCCAGGCACGCCGCGCGACTTGCTGGACCATGCCTGCATCGGCCGGCGTTTTCCCAGCGGGCGCCAGTATGCGTGGGAGTTCGAGCTGGAAGGGGAAGCCGTCAGCATCGCCGTCGGCGGCCCGCTGGTGTTCGACGACGATGAATTGATGCTGCGCGCGGCCCGCGATGGCGCGGGACTGGCGTATGTGTACGAGGCCGATGCGCGCGCCGATCTCGCGGCGGGGCGCCTGGTGTGCGTGCTGGAGCGCTGCCTGCCGCCGCCGCCCAAGTATTTCCTGTACTACCCGGGCCGGCGCCAGATGCCGCCCGTGCTGCGCGCCTTTGTCGACATGCTGCGCGCGCCGCCCGTGTAGTCAGCCGGCGGGCGGCGGGGCGCCATGCTCGACCGGCCACTTGATGGTGAACAGGCTGCCGCCCGCCTTGCCACGCGTGCAGACGGCGCTGCCGCCATGCGCGCGCGCGATGGCTTCCACCACGGCCAGGCCCAGGCCGCTGCCCGCGTTCAGGTCGACCCTGGCGCTGTCGCCGCGGCGGAACGCTTCGAACACGTGCGGCGCCAGGTCGTCGGCAATGCCGGGACCCGCATCTTCGACGCTCAGGTAGTACTGGCCGGCCTGCACGCGGGTGCGCACGCGCAGCAAGCCCGGATGCGCGTAGCGGCGCGCGTTGTCGAGCAGGGCCAGCACGATTTGCCGGATGCGCGCCGCGTCGCAGCAGACGGGATGGTCGGACAGGTGCAGTTGCAGCGTAAAACCGGCCGCTTCCATCTCCTGCGCCAGCAGGCGGCGCACTTCCCCGATTTCCAGGGTCAGGTCCGTCCACGCCATGCGCAGCTGCATGTGGCCGCTGTCGGCCAGGCTCAGGGTGCGCAAGTCTTCGATCAGGCGGCCCAGGTCCTCGACTTGCGCCAGCAGGCTGGAAAACGGCACTTCCTCGGGCTTGAAGACGCCGTCGACGACGCCTTGCAAGGTGCCGCGCAGGATGGTCACGGGCGTGCGCAATTCGTGCGCGATGGCCGCATTCCACGTCTCGCTTTCCTTGGCCGCCCGCTGCAGGCGCTCGGCCATGCTGTTGAAGTCATCGACCAGCATGGCCGTTTCGCCCAGGCTGCGGTCGCCCGCGAAGGCGCGCGCGGACAGGTCGCCATGCGCCACGCGGCGCACGCTGTCCATCACGGAATTGATCGGCTTGAGAATGCGCGAAGCGAGCTTGATGGCGAAAAACGCGGCCAGGCCCAGGCCGAAGATGGTGATGGCGAAGATCCACAGCCATTCGGCCGTCGTCGGCGACCAGTCGTCCGGCTCGGACAGCATGCCGGGGTCGATCTTGAAGGCGATGGCGAAGAAGGTCCAGGAACCGATCCAGATGATCAGGATGCCGCTGACCATCAGCACGGACATCGACAGCACGATCTGCCGGTTCAAGCCCGTGAAGCGCATCAGAGGTCGCTTTCCAGGCGGTAGCCCACGCCGCGCAGGCTGGCCGGCATGTTCATCACCCCAGCTTCTTCCAGCTTCTTGCGCAGCTTGCTGACGTGGCTATCCACCGTGCGTTCCAGCGAATTGCTCTCGGGCATGCATGATTCCAGCAATTCCAGGCGGCTGCAGACGCGGCGCGGCGTGCGCGCCAGGTGGGCCAGCAGGCGGAATTCCGTCAACGTCAGGCTCAGGGGCACGGGCGCGCCGTCGCGCAGCACGCTGGCCACATACGTTTCCTGGTCGATGTCGATGGGACCGCAGCGCAGGCGCTGGCCGCCCACCGGGTGGTGGCGCACGCGCGAGCGGCGCAGCACGGCCGCCACGCGCGCCACCACTTCGGCCGGATTGAAGGGCTTGATGATGTAGTCGTCGGCGCCCACGCGCAGGGCGGCCAGTTTGTCCGCATCCTGGTCGCGCGCCGTCAGCATGATGACGGGCGTCTCGCCGCGCCGCCGCACTTCCGCCAGCACGCCCCAGCCATCGACCCTGGGCATTTGCACGTCGAGCAGCAGCAGGTCCGGCGCCAGCGCCAGGTGCTGCTGCAGCGCTTCCTGGCCGTCGTGCGCGAAGGCCGTGCGGTAGCCGTCGCGCTCCAGGTAACCGGCGAGGATGCGGGCGATTTGCGGTTCATCTTCGGCGATCAGGACGAGGGCGGAAGGGGGAGTGGTGGCAAGAAACGAGGGCTGGCTGGCGCTGTGATGATAGTTCATGCAAATAGTCTAGCATTCTTCGCGCTCTCCATCGAATCTCCACATTTCTTTGACGGAACATCCATGTTGGCCTTCTATGCTCTTGTTATCTGTCGACCGGACCGCCGGTTGGGATCAGTCATAGAGAAAAGTCATGCCAGTAAAGTACCTCACCAGGAAAAACATGTTGATCGCCGCGGCACTGCTCAGCCTTGCCGCCTGTTCCAAACCCGCGCCGGAAGAAGGCGCGGCGCCGCCCGCCGCCGTGACGGTACTCAAGCTGCAAGCGGCGCCCGTCGTCCTCAGCGATGAATTGCCGGGCAGGGTGGCCGCCTTCCGCACGGCCGACATCCGCCCGCAAGTGGGCGGCATCGTGCTGCGCCGCCAGTTCGAGCAGGGCGCCGAAGTGAAGGCGGGACAGAAGTTGTTCCAGCTCAATCCGGCACCGTTCCAGGCGGACGTCGATTCGGCCGCCGCCGCCCTGCAGCATGCGGTGGCCACGGCGAACCGCGCCAGCAGCCAGGCCGACAGGTTGAAACCGCTGGTGGAAGCGGACGCCATCAGCCGCCAGGCGTATGACGACGCCGTGGCCCAGCGCGAGCAAGCCGTGGCCACCGTGGCGCAGGCGCGCGCCGCCCTGGCGCGCCGCCGCCTGGACCTGGCCTTTGCCAGCATCGAGGCGCCCATTGCCGGGCGCATCGGCTCCGAACTGGTGACGGAAGGCGCGCTGGTGGGCCTGGCCGATGCCACGCCGATGGCGCGCATCCAGCAGATCGACAAGGTGTATGTGGACGTGCGCCAGCCGGCCGCCGCGCTGGCCGCGCTGCAAGCCTCGGGCACGGGCGGCGCGGACAAGCTGCCCGTGACCATCCTGGGCGCCGATGGCCAGCCGCATCCCGTCACGGGGCGCATCCTGTTCTCGGGCATCAGCGTCGATGCGGGCACGGGCGACGCCGTCATCCGCGTGCTGGTCGACAATCCGCAGCGCCAGTTGCTGCCGGGCATGTTCGTGCGCGCCCGCATCGCCCGCGCCGTGCAGGCGAATGGTGTGCTGTTGCCGCAGCAAGCCGTTCTGCACAGCAGCGGCGGCCAGGCGCAGGCCTGGGTGCTCGATGGCACGAACAAAGCCAGCCTGAAAACGATCGCCGTGGGCGACGTGATCGAGCACCAGTACGTCGTCAACGGCGGCTTGAAGGCTGGCGAAACCGTCGTCATCGAAGGCCAGGAGCGCCTGCAGCCGGGCGCCACGGCCGCGCCGCAACCGTGGAAGCCAGCCGTCGTGGCAGCGGCGGCTGCCGCCAGGGCGCGTTGATGCACCATATGAATACAATGAAAGCCTAATGACATGCCTCAATTTTTCATCAACCGCCCCGTCTTCGCGTGGGTGGTGGCGGTCTTCATCGTCCTGTTCGGACTGATCGCCATACCGCAATTGCCGATTGCGCGCTTCCCCTCGGTGGCGCCGCCCAGCGTCAGCATCAGCGCCAATTATCCCGGCGCCACGCCGCAAACCATGAACGATTCCGTGGTGGGCTTGATCGAACGCGAACTGTCGGGCGTCAAGCACCTGCTGTATTTCGAGTCGTCCACCGATACGTCGGGCTCGGCCTCGATCACCGTCACCTTCCAGCCCGGCACGAATCCGGAAATGGCGCAGGTGGACGTGCAAAACCGCCTGAAAGCCATCGAGCCGCGCCTGCCGCAAGCCGTGCGGCAAAACGGCTTGACGGTGGAATCGGCGTCGTCCGGCTTTTTGATGATCGTCAGTTTGATCTCGGACAATGGCCAGCACGACGAAGTGGCGCTGGGTGACTATCTGGCGCGCAACGTGACGGAAGAACTGCGCCGCATTCCCGGCGTGGGCAAGGTGCAGCTGTTCGGTTCCGAGCGCGCCATGCGCATCTGGGTCGATCCGGCCAAGCTGGTGTCGTACAACATCGCCATGGGCGAGCTGACGGCCGCCATCGCGCAGCAAAATGCGCAGATCGCGCCGGGCCGCCTGGGCGACTCGCCCGCCGTGCACGGCCAGCGCGTGACCATCCCGCTGACGGTGCAGGGCCAGCTGCAAACGCCGGCGGAATTTGCCGCCATCGTGCTGCGCGCGAATCCCGACGGCTCGAAAGTGACCATCGGCGACGTGGCGAAAGTGTCGCTGGGCGCGCAAAGCTTCAATTTCAGCATCCGCGAAAACGGGCAAGCCGCGTCGGGCGCCGCCATCATGCTGTCGCCCGGCGCCAACGCCGTGCAGACGGCGGCCGCCGTGCGCGCACGCATGGCCGAACTGGCGCACACCATGCCGGCCGGGATCAAGTATTCGGTGCCCTTCGATACGGCGCCGTTCGTGAAGATCTCGATCGAGAAGGTCATCGTCACCCTGCTGGAAGCGATGGTGCTGGTGTTCCTCGTCATGTACCTGTTCCTGCAAAAGATACGCTACACCTTGATTCCCGCCATCGTCGCGCCGATCGCCCTGATGGGGACGTTTACGGTGATGCTGCTGGCCGGCTATTCCGTCAACGTGCTGACTATGTTCGGCATGGTGCTGGCCATCGGCATCATCGTCGATGACGCCATCGTCGTGGTGGAAGCGGTGGAGCGCCTGATGGCGACCGAGGGCCTGTCGCCGAAGGAAGCGACCTCCAAAGCCATGCGTGAAATCACGGGTGCGGTAGTGGGCATTACCCTGGTGCTGACGGCCGTGTTCATCCCGATGGCGCTGGCCAGCGGCTCCGTGGGCGCCATCTACCGCCAGTTCACGCTGGCCATGGCCGTGTCGATCCTGTTCTCGGCGTTTTTGGCGCTCACCCTGACGCCGGCCCTGTGCGCCACGATGTTGAAACCCATCGGCCCGCATGACCATGACAAGAAGGGATTCTTCCTGTGGTTCGACCGCCAGTTTGAGCGCATGACGGCCCGCTATGAAAAGGGGGTGGTGGCGATGCTCAAACGCGCGGGGCGCTCGATGGTGCTGTACGGCGCCATCGTCGCGGCGCTGGGCGTGGCCTTCATGCAGCTGCCGTCGGCCTTCCTGCCGGAAGAAGACCAGGGCTATTTCATTACCTCGATCCAGCTGCCGTCCGACGCCACCATGGAGCGCACGCTCGATGTCGTCAAGCTGTACGAACAGCACGTGGCCACGCGGCCCGGTATTGAGGTAAATCAATCGATCCTCGGCTTCAGTTTTTCCGGCGCGGGGCCGAATGCGGGCCTGGCGTTCACCATGCTGAAGGACTGGAAACAGCGCAACGGCGCCACGGCGCAGGAAGAAGTGGCGCTGGCGCAGGCCGCCATGTCGCAGGCGAAGGAGGGCGTGATCATGAGCCTGATGCCGCCCGCTATCGATGAACTGGGCAACTCGTCCGGCTTTTCCCTGCGCCTGCAAGACCGCGCCAACCAGGGCATCGCTGCCTTGCAGGCGGCGCAAAACCAGCTGCTGGGCCTGGCCGCACAAAGCGCCAAGGTGGCGGGCGTGTATCCGGACGGCTTGCCGCCCGGCGCCAGCGTGCGCCTCGACATCGACCGCACCAAGGCGGAAGCGCTGGGCGTGTCGTTTACGGCCATCGCCGATATGCTGACGGCGGCCATGGGGTCGACCTATGTCAACGATTTCCCGAATGCGGGCCGCATGCAGCAAGTGATCATCCAGGCCGATGCGCCGTCGCGCATGCAGCTGAACGACGTGCTGGCCTTGCGCATTCGCAATAACGCGGGCGGCATGGTGGCCCTGGGCGAACTGGTGCGCCCAGTGTGGAGCGAGTCGCCGCTGCAGCTGGTGCGCTACCAGGGTTATCCGGCCGCGCGCATTTCGGGCAGCGCGGCGCCCGGCGTGTCCAGCGGCGACGCCATGCTGGAAATGGAGCGCCTCGTGAAGCAATTGCCGCCCGGTTTCGCGCTGGCGTGGACGGGGCAATCGCTGCAAGAGAAGGAATCGGCCTCGCAAGCGCCCATGCTGATGGCGCTGTCGATGCTGGTGGTCTTCCTCGTGCTGGCGGCCCTGTATGAAAGCTGGTCGATTCCCGTCTCCGTCATGCTGGTGGTGCCGCTGGGCTTGCTGGGCGCCGTGCTGGCCGTGATGTTGCGCGGCATGCCGAACGACGTGTTCTTCAAGGTCGGCATGATCACCATCATCGGCCTGTCCGCGAAGAACGCCATCCTGATCGTCGAATATGCGCGCCAGCTGCAGGCGCAGGGCAAGGGATTGGTCGAGGCGACGGTGGAAGCGGCCAGGTTGCGCTTGCGCCCAATCCTGATGACGTCGCTGGCGTTCGCGCTGGGCGTGGTGCCGCTGATGCTGGCCACGGGCGCCAGCGCCGAGACGCAGCATGCGATCGGCACGGGCGTGTTCGGCGGCATGATCACCGCCACCGTGCTTGCCGTGTTTTTCGTGCCCGTGTTCTTTGTCGTGGTGCTGGGCGCCGTCGACAAGATGGACACGTACTTCAACAAACGCAGTAATCGCATCGCCGTCAAGGCGGTGGAAGGAGAGTTGTAATGCGTTTGATTTTTATCACGCCGCTGGCCGCGCTGGCCTTGTCGGCCTGTTCATTGACGCCGCTGCTGGTCAAGCCGGCGCCGCCGATTCCCGCCGCGTATGCCGAGGCCGCCGCGCCAGGCACGGCCGACACGGCGGCCAACCTGGGCTGGCGCCAGATGCTGCTGGACGCGCGCCTGCAGCGCCTGGTCGACATCGCGCTGGAAAACAACCGCGACTTGCGCGTGGCATCCCTCAACGTGGAAGCCGTGCGGGCCCAGTACCAGATCCAGGATGCGGGCCGCTATCCGGCGATTGGTCTCAACGGCGGCGGCACGCGCCAGCGCGCTGCCGATGCCACGGGACAAAATCCCACGGTGCAAAACCAGTTCACGGCCGGCATCGCCATGAGCGCGTTCGAAATCGACCTGTTCGGCCGCTTGCGCTCGCTGTCGGAGGCCGCCTTTGCGCGCTACCTGGCCACGCAGCAGGGCCAGCGGGCCGCCCACATGGCCCTGATCGGTGCCGTGGCCGACGCCTACCTGGAACAGCGGCTGGCCGAGGAACAGCTGGCGCTGGCCCGGCAAACCCTGCTCGATTGGCGCCAGGCGCTGGTCCTGACGCAGCGCCTGCACGGCGCGCAGCAGGGCAGCGGTCTTGATGTAGCGCAAGCGGAAGGACAGGCCGCCACGGCGGAAGCGGACGTGCAGGCGCGGGAACGTGCCAGCGCCTTGGCGCGCAACAACCTGGAATTGCTGCTGGGCGCGCCGTTGCCCGCCGACTTGCCGGCGGGCCGGGCGCTCGATGGCCAGCCCGTGCTGACGCAGCTGCCGCCCGGCCTGCCGTCGGACTTGCTGGCGCGCCGTCCCGACATCCTGCAGGCGGAATACGCGCTGGTGGCGGCGAATGCGGAAATCGGCGCCGCCCGCGCCGCCTTCTTCCCGCGCCTGTCGCTGACGGCGCAGCTGGGACTGGCCAGCCCGGAACTGGGCGACCTGTTCCGCGGCGGCGCGCGCAGCTGGTCGTTCGCGCCGCAAGTGACGCAACCGCTGTTCCAGGGCGGCCAGCTGCGCGCGGAATTGCAGCTGTCGCGCCTGCGCAAGGACGTGGCCGTGCTGCAATACGAGCAAGCGATCCAGTCGGCGTTTCGCGACGTGCGCGACGGCCTGGCGGGCAGCGCCACGTATGCGCAGCAGATCGCCGCGCAGGAACGCGTGGTGACGGCGGCGCAGCAGCGCCAGCGCCTGTCGCAGCTGCGCTACGACGCGGGCCAGGACAGCCGGCTGGAATTGCTCGACGCGCAGCGCCAGTCGTATGCGGCGCAGCAAGCCTTGCTCGACGCGCGGCGCGACCAGTTCAAGTCGGCCGTGGCACTGTACAAGGCGCTGGGGGGCGGGCTGGAAGAGTAGCCCGCCTTTGCGGGGTGGCGGCCAGCCGGGCGTGGGCTTGCCGGGCTACGCGCCGGGCCAGTCGATCAACAGCGGTTGCGGCATCCACGGGTGCCGGATGGCAGCCAGGTTCCACGGCAAGCGGCTCAGCAGTACATCGAAGGGATTGCGCGCGACAGCCAGCGTGCATTTCCCGTCGCCTTTTTGCAGTCGGCCTTCGCGCTGCAGAAAGACCTGGCGCAATCCCTCGGGCGAGGTTTGTCCCACCGCTGGCCAATGGCGCATCACGGCGGCCAGCACTTGTTCGCACAGGGCCCGTTCTTCTTCGCCGAGGTCGACGGGGGGAGCAGGGAAGTCCGGTTCCAGGCCGCACAGCAGCTTGTTCAGCAGCAATTGCTGCTCCGGCGCGTCGCTCCTGCCATCGACCAGGTATTGCAGCAAGTGAACGGCGCGTGCGCCGTGTTCGCCGCGCAGCTGCGGCCTGCCATCGCCGCCAGTGGCGAGCAAGTCCAGCCGCTGGAACATTGTGGGCAGGAACGGGTGGAGCAGCGCCAGGCCGGCGTTGCCGATGTCGGCGATGTCAGTAGCGTGTACAGCGTCGTTCATGTGCTTATCCTGTAAATGCCCTGATCGGGCGGTTGCGCGCCAGGCTCCAGCCCGTCGTCTGCTGGTCGCCGGGCTGGTCGTCGGCCTGCTGCACGCTGTACGTCCAGAGGATTTCCGTAAAGTTCAGCTTGAACTGCTCGGTGGGCATGTCGTCGGGATGGGTTTGCAGCTGGATTTCGCTGATCAGGGCGTCGCGCAGGGCGATGGTGATGAGGTTGGCCGTCTTGTCGCCCGTCTGGCGGGTGATGTACAGCCTGGTCGGCTGGTCCGGGCCGCTGCCCAGCGGCTTCGCCCGCAGGCACAGATCGTACAGCTTGACCGAGGTCGCATCGACATACTTGACGCAGGTAAATTCGGTGATGACGGGCCGGCCGGACGTGCGCGCAGAGTTGCTGACGTCGGTCGTCACTTGCTGCTTCATGCCTTGATGTAATGACACCAGCTCGAAGCACCAGCCGATGCCCCGCAGCGCGGCGGCGTCGCGCCAGATGGCGTCGATACCGCCGCTCTTGCTTTCACCGTCCTGCGCCTTGCCGAACACGAGTTCCCCGTCGCCGGGTTCCAGTAAGATCAAATCCATGACGATGCTCCCTTCCAGTGAGTGAACACGGATGCCACCCTGCTACAGGTGGAGATTGCGCGGCCGGGGCGCTTGCCAGCCTGCCTCGCCGTGGCTGTCGACAAAACAGATTTTCAGCTGCGCCATGCCCTGCGAGACGAAAAATACGCTTGCCGTGGCGCTTTGCCGGTCGCGGGTGATGTACCACAGGGCGTCGCCGTGCGCCAGGCCCCAGCTGGTCACGCGGTGCACCAGCAGGTCGGCACTGCCGCGTTCCACCAGGGCCACGCGCACGTCGGCCTCTCCCATGCTCTGCGCTTGAAATATGCGTGCCACCTGTCTTGTTCCCCGTTGCCATCGTGCCCGTGACTATACACCGGTTAAGTTGCTTAAAGACAATCATAAAGGCGCGAAGAATAACTTTTTTGCGCCGCTGCATCCAAACGGGCACCTGGCGAGTAGTACAGGGGTGCGCTCGCTGCGACCGCGGCATGGGCGGCACTTCCACTCACTCTTACAGGGGCCACGACCATGCCGATCCTTCCGACCTTGCCAACCTTGCCATTCGCCAAGCTGCTGCTCGCTTCCGCCGTCGCCATGTCGCTCACCGCCTGCGGCGGCAGCAGCAGCCACCACGACCCCGTCACGCCACCGCCGCCCGTGGTGCTGGCAGGCGACGTCTTCGTGCTTACCGTCAGCAATAAACTGCTGTCGTTCGACCGCGCCACGCCCGCCACCATTCGCACCACGGCCACCGTGACGGGCCTGCAGGCCGGTGAGAACCTGCTGGGCATCGATTTCCGTCCCGCCGATGGCCAGCTGTACGGCGTCGGCAGCACGGGGCGCATCTACACCCTGAACGGCGCGACGGGCGCCGCCACGCTGAAGTCCAGCCTGGCGGCCGACGCGGCCGACACGACGGCGCCCTATGCGGCGCTGGCCGGCACGCAATTCGGCGTCGATTTCAACCCGGTCGCCGACCGTCTGCGCATCGTCAGCGACACGGGACAAAGCCTGCGCATCAATGTCGACACGGGCGCCACGACGACGGATGGCAATATCAACGGCGGCGCGGGCAACACGGCCATCACGGCGGCGGCCTACACCAACAGCTTCGCCGGCACGGCCAGCACCACGCTGTTCGTCATCGATGCGGCCAACGCCACCCTGTACACGCAAAATCCGCCCAACAACGGCACCCTGGCCGGCGCCGTGCCGCTGGGCGTGGCGGCCACCGGCGTGGCGGGCTTCGACATCGATGCGCGCACGAACACGGGCTACGCTGTCATGACGGTGGCCGGCGTGCGCAACCTGTATACCGTGAACCTGGCCGCGACCACCGCCCCGGCGACCCTGGTGGCGGCCATCGGCGTGACGGAGGACCTGCGCGGCATCGCCTTGGCAGGGCCGGGCGCGCCCATCGCCTACGGCTTGACGGACGACGCCCGCATCGTCACCTTCAAGACGGCCACGCCGAACACGCTGGACGCCAACGTGGCCGTCACGGGCCTGGCGGCGGGCGAGCGTTTGCTGGGCTTTGACATCCGTCCCAAGGATGGCTTGCTGTACGGAATCTCGTCGGCGGGGCGCATCGTCACCATTGACCCGGCCACGGGCGCGGCCACCGTCAAGGCGACGCTCGCCGCCGATGCGGCGGATGTCACCGCGCCGTACACGGCCATCGCCGGCACGGCCTTCGGTGTCGATTTCAACCCCGTCGCCGACCGCCTGCGCGTGATCGGCAACACGGGACAAAGCCTGCGCATCAACGTCGACACGGGCGCCACCACGACCGACGGCGCCGTCAACCGCGCGGGCGCGGCGCCCGTCGTCACGGCGGCGGCCTACACCAACAGCTTTGCCGGCACGACGGCCACCATGCTGTTCGATATCGACACGGCCAGCGCCGCGCTCGCCCTGCAAAATCCGCCCAACGACGGCACCCTGGTGAATGTGGGCCTGCTGGGCGTGGCGGCGGCGGGCGACGCGGGCTTCGATATCGCGGGCGGGGCGAACGGCCTGGCCCTGGCGGCCCTGCGCACGTCTGCCGCAGGACCGAGCTCCCTGTACCGCATCGACCTGGCAACAGGCGCGGCCGTGCTGAGCGGCGGCGCGGCCACTCCGGCGGCATCCGCCATCGGCAACGGGGCGGTGGGGCTGACCGATATCGCCATCGCGCTCAAGTAAGAAAATGCGCCGCAGCTTTGCTTTGATTCAATAATTCCAGTATTATGGAAATATTGTCGACATACGCAGGCTGCGGCGCATGGTGCCCGCGACGCCGCATCGAACGGGACCTCACCGCATGCTGACCGCTTTCCTGATCTTTCTTGCTACATTAACCCTCGTCATCTGGCAGCCGCGCGGCCTGGGCATCGGCTGGAGCGCCGTCATCGGCGCCTGTGTCGCCTTGCTGGCCGGCGTGATCCACTGGGGCGACATCCCCGTCGTCTGGCATATCGTGTGGAACGCGACCGGCACCTTCATCGCCGTGATCATCATCAGCCTGCTGCTGGACGCGGCCGGTTTCTTCGAATGGGCCGCCTTGCACGTGGCGCGCTGGGGCGGCGGCAGCGGCAGAAAACTGTTCGTGCTGCTGGTCTTGCTGGGCGCCCTGGTGTCCGCCGTGTTCGCCAACGACGGCGCCGCGCTGATCCTCACGCCCATCGTCATCGCCATGCTGCGGGCGCTGAAGTTTTCCGCCAAGGCCACCCTGGCCTACGTGATGGCGGCCGGCTTCATCGCCGACACTGCCAGCCTGCCGCTGGTGGTGTCGAACCTGGTGAATATCGTCTCGGCCGATTTCTTCAAGATCGGCTTTGCCGAGTACGCGGCCGTGATGGTGCCCGTCAACGTCGTCGCCGTGCTGGCCACCCTGGCGGCCTTGCTGCTCTTTTTCCGCCAGGATATTCCCCGCGACTATGCAGTGGCGCAGCTGAAACGCCCGGACGCCGCCATCCGTGACCTGGCCACCTTCCGCGCCGGCTGGCTGGTGCTGGCGCTGCTGCTGGTGGGCTTTTTCTCGCAGGAAAGCCTTGGCGTACCCATCAGCCTGATCGCCGCCGTGGGCGCCGCGCTGCTGCTGGGCGTGGCCGGCAAGGGCCACGTGATTTCCACGCGCTACGTGCTGCGCCATGCGCCATGGCACATCGTTGTCTTTTCGCTGGGCATGTACCTGGTCGTGTACGGCTTGCGCAATGCGGGTTTGACGGCTTACCTGACGGGCATGCTGAACCACTTTGCGCAATACGGCGTGTGGGGCGCGGCCATGGGAACGGGCGTGCTGACGGCGTTATTGTCGTCCGTGATGAACAACTTGCCGACGGTGCTCGTCGGCGCCCTGGCCATCGACCCGACGACGGCGCAGGGGGCCGTGCGCGAAGCGATGATTTACGCGAACGTCATCGGCAGCGACCTGGGGCCGAAGATCACGCCGATCGGCAGCCTGGCCACCTTGCTGTGGCTGCACGTGCTCGATAGCAAGAACATCCACATTTCCTGGGGATACTATTTCCGCGTCGGCATCGTGCTGACCGTGCCCGTGCTGCTGGTGACCTTGGCCGCGCTGGCGCTGCGCCTGTCCTGAGTTCCGTGTATGGTGGTGGCTGTGAGCAACTTTATACTGGGATGCAATGAAATTACTGCTCGTAGGCGCTACCGGTCTCGTCGGCAGCGAAGTGCTGCGCCTGGCGTTGATGGATGCGCGGATCACGGCCATCGTGGCGCCCGTGCGCAAGCCCTTGCCGTCGCATCCCAAGCTGTCCGCGCCTGTCATTGATTTCGATCAATTGCCGCCGGACGCATCGTGGTGGCAGGCGGACGCCGTCATCTGCACCCTGGGCACGACGATGAAGGTGGCCGGCACCCGGCAAATATTCTCTCGCGTGGACCACGACTATCCGCTGGCCGTGGCGCGGCTGGCGCTGGCGGCCGGCACGCCAGTCTATGTGCTCAATTCCGCGGCCGGCGCCAACGCCGCTTCGCGCATCTTCTATAACCGCGTCAAGGGCGAGCTGGAACGCGACCTGCAAGCGCTGGGTTTTCGTTCGCTCACGTACGTGCGGCCGGGCCTGATCGGCGGCGAGCGCGCCGTGGCGCGGGCGGGCGAGGGCGCCGCCTTGCGCGTCCTGCGCGTGCTCGGTCCCGTGCTGCCGCGCCGCTGGCGCATCAATCCCGCGCCGCGCATCGCCAGCGCCTTGCTGGAAGCGGCGCTGGCCGCCGCGCCGGGCGTGCACGTGGTGACGTCGGAGCAGTTGCTGTGAGTGCTCGCCCGTATAATCTGCGTTCCTGTTACTGAAGGTACAACACATGCAGACTGTACGCCCTTACCAGGCCGGCGACCGCGACGCCTGCTTGGCCCTGTTCGACGGTAATACACCGCGCTTTTTCGACCCGTTCGAGCGCGCGGACTTTGCCGCCTGGCTCGATACCTCGACGCATCCCTACCTGGTCATTCTGCGCGATGGCCGCATCGTCGCCTGCGGCGGCCATGCCATCGAGGCGGGCGGCGGCGTCGCCAGCCTGTGCTGGGGCATGGTGGCGCAGGATGCGCATGGCCAGGGACTGGGCCGGGCGCTGACGCAGGCGCGCCTGGACGCCATCCGCGCCGTGCCGGGCATTGCCAGCGTGCGCATGAATACTAGCCAGCACACGCAAGGCTTTTATGCGGGCTACGGTTTCGTGACGGTCAACGTGACGCCGGACGGCTTCGGGCCGGGCATCGATCGATGGGACATGGTGCTGCAACTGCCGGTGTAGCAGCGGCAGGCATGGCGCCGTGCCGCGCTCAATAATTGATTGAAATGCTAACGTTAATCGCTTACTATCGTTGGGTGTTTCAACTAGGAAAGATGCCCATGCACCCCTCGTTCTTGCTTGATTTTCCGCTGAAAATTGCTACCAGGCAAGGATGGCCGCATGGCTGACCCATCCCCGCTCGTCATCATCGCCAGCAGCGGCACCGGCGGCGACATGCAGCCGTTTATCGCGCTGGCGCAGGGCTTGCAGCAACGGGGCCGGCGCGTGCTGCTGCTGGTGCCGGGCTGGCAGGAAGCGGCCGCGCAGGCGTCAAAGTTGCCGTATCGCACCTTCGGCAGCGCGGAAGAGGGGCAGGCCATGCTGGGCAACCCCGGCCTGTGGGATGAACGCAAGGGCTGGGGCGTGGTGTGGAACGGCCTCGTGCCGCACTTGGGCGCCGTGCGCGACATCGTGCAAGGCTTGCCGGCCGATGAGGCTTGCGTGGTGCTGTGCCATCCCATCCTCGTGCCGATGGCGGCCCTGGCGCGGTCTGTGCGCCCGGACTTGCGCATCGTCGCGGCGTATCTCGCGCCATCGAACCTGTGCAGCAGCCATGATTTCCTGACGGCCGGTTCGCTGCGCATTCCCGCGTGGGTACCGCTGGCCTGGCGCCAGGCCCTGTGGCGGATGATCCACCGCGCCATGATCGACCCGGTGCTGCTGCCTGGGCTGAACGGCGCGCGCGCGCAGCACGGTTTGCCGCCGGAAGCGCATTTTTTTGGGCACATGCTGGCCGCGCCGGACGCCTCGCTGGGACTGTTTCCCGCCTGGTTCGCCGCGCCGCAGGCGGATTGGCCGCCGCACTTCGCGCAAGCCGATTTCACCGCCGCCGCCATGCCTGGCGCCGCAGCGCTGCCGCCGGAACTCGAACGCTTTCTGGGCGAGGGCGAGCCGCCCATCGTGTTTACGCCCGGTACCGGCCACCAGCATGCGCAACGCTATTTCAGTATCGCGCTGGACGTCTTGCGGCGGCTGGGGCGGCGCGGCCTGTTCCTCACGCCCCATGCGGCGCAAGTGTCGCAGCACTTGCCGGCTGGCGTGCTGTGGCAGGCGCACGCGCCGTTCGCGGCGCTGTTGCCGCGCGTGGCGGCCGTGGTGCACCACGGCGGCATCGGCACCAGCGCGGACGCCTTCCGCGCGGGCATCCCGCAGCTGATCGTGCCGTTCGCGTACGACCAGTTCGACAACGGTTGGCGCGCCAAACGGCTCGGTGTGGGAGAGGTCTTGCTGGCCAAGCGCTTGTCTGCCGGGCGCATGCAGCGGCAGTTGGCGCGCCTGCTGGACGCGCCCGAAGTCAGGCTGGCGTGCGGCGAGCTGGCCCGCCGGATGGGGCAGGGGCTCGAATCAGCGCGCCTGCTGGATCACGTCGAAGCGGCCCTGGCCGAGTAGTCTGCCTAGGGAAGCCAGGTATCGTCGAGGGCGATGACCCGGTCGTTTGCGCCGGGCACGCAGCCGTCGGCGATCGGTTCCCAACCCCGGTGCACCACCACCTGCTTGCCGTCGTGGCAGATTTCCACGCGTTCGCTGGCGGGCAGGCGCTGGCGCGCGAACGCTTCCAGGCTGGCCGGCAGGCTCACCGCCAGCCGCATCGAGCGAATTGCCTCAGGCGGGTGGTCATCCATGTGCACGAGGGGCACGAAGATGGAGCCGAGCATCAGCCAGCGCGCACCCACGTCGACGGGGGCGGGCGCATATGGTGCGGCGCGCAGCCAGTCCTGGGCGCGGGCGCGCAAGTCGCCGCCTGCCGCCAGTTCGCCCCAGGCCGAGGCCAGCATTTCCACCACCCACTGATTGCAATTCTGGTATGTCAAATTGAAAGCATACGCGTTGGCGCTGTAGCGGCCCGCCAGCAACTGCTGCACGCGCACGGGGTCGAGCAGGGCGCGGCGCAGGGGCGGCACGGTTTCGGCCGGCAATTTCACGAGCGAGATGTAGCCGAGCGCCGGGTTTTCCGTGCCCATGGCGAAACCGGCCGTGCCCTGGTCGAAGATGCGCGGGCGGCCTTCGTCGCAGGCGTAGTACAGCTGGCGCGCGGACCAGCCGCTGTCATTGTCGTGGCGCCAGGCCAGCGCGGCGTGCGAATAGCGGATGCCGAAGCGGGCCAGGTCCAGGCCGGAGCGGCTGATCAGGGCCACGCTGCCTTCGCTGGCGGCCAGTTCCTCGCGCACGACGGCGGCAAAGCGCAAGAGCCGGTCCTGTTCCGTGGCCGTGAGTTCCTGGGCGCGGTCGCAAAAGCGCGAGGAGGACATTGAGGTGCCCGCCTGGGCGGCGCCAGCCAGGACGAGCGCGGCGCAGCCGGCCAGCAGCGGCGCCAGTTTGCGCAAGATCAAAGGCTGACGGGACGCGTGGCCATTTCGCCGTACCAGTCATCGGCCAGCACGAGGAAGAAGGCGGCGCGCGTGTCGTTGCGCGAGAATTCGATGCCGTAGGCGCGGTTTTGCGCATGCACCACGTCGCCCTGCGCCAGCTGCTGCTTGTCGAGCGCCGCTTGCGGCAAGTCCAGCACCAGCGGCGTGGCCGTGGCGTCGGCCTGCATGGTCAAACGCGTCATGCCGGCGCGGCCCGGCACGGCGGCCACGTCGATGATGCGGTAGGGACCATTGGCCACCTTGTTGTCGCGCGAAGAGCTGTTGCTCGAACCGTTGAGCGAATCGGAAATGCTGCCGCTCGACTGGGAACCGGCGCTGGAGGCCGAGGAAACGAAGCTGTCGGCGTTGGCGTTGCACGCCATGGTCAGAGCTGCGGCCAGGCCGAGCATGCGTAAGGAGGTAGTCAAGGCAGTTTTCCAGTGAGCATCAATGAAAGCGGACCGGGTCCATCCCGGCTCGCGCCATCATAGCAGATCGGCCATCAGCTGAGCAGTACCTCGATCAGGCCCTTCGCTTCGGCCGACGGCTGCGTGCGCAGCGCCTGCAGCACGGGATCATGCTCCAGATAGGCTTGCAGCGCCTCGCTGACGGTGACGCTGGCCTGCGGCAGCGGCGAAGGGACGGGAGAGAGCGCCTTGGCCAGCAGCAGGGTGTCGCGCAAGCCCTCGGGCGGCAGCATGATGGTCGAGCCGGGCAAGGCGTTGACGGCGTCGGCCACCGGCAGCGGCACGCCCAGCTGGCGCATCAGCGCGCGGCCGATCACTTCCAGCGTGGATGCCATCTGCGTTTCCAGCTGGGCGTACAGGCCCGGAGTCTTGTCGGCCTGGGCCAGCAAATAAAAGCCGGCCACTTCATGCACGATGCCGGCGAACAGCGCCGTATCGGCGTCCGTCTGCGTGACGGTGGCGGCCAGCCCGTGCGCCAGCGCCGCCACGTGCACGGTGTGCGCCCACAGCTGGGTGGCGCGGGCGCGCAAGGCTTCGTCGCGGATGCCCGCGTTCAGCTGGCGGATGACGGCCGCCGTCGCCAGCGCATACAGGTTGCGGTGGCCCAGCCGCTCGACGGCGGCGCGCACGCTGGTGATGGCGGGCGCCTGGCCGGGCGAGAACAGGGCCGAATTGGCCAGCGCCACGGCGCGCGCCGACAAGGTCGGTTCGCACAGCAGCAAGCGGCTGATGTCGGCCGAGTGGCAATCCGGATTGGCCAGTTCCTTTTGCAGGAGCAGGGCCGTATTGATGCTGGTGGGAAAAGCCAGGGTTTCCGTTTCGGCGCTGGCCAAAAGTTGCGCCAGGCTGCTGAGCGTGTTGACGTGCATGGATAGGGGAGCGGGAAGTAGCAATGTCCCCATCTTATCAGGCAATCCAGGCCGCATGGCGCCCGGCTGCCTTTGCTGCCAGGCATGGCTGGCCGGCGGCGCCATTCATAAGCTGTGCTTATAGACTTTAGTGGATTTGCCTGTCTATTCACGGTGGGCGAGGGCGGGTACGCTTGATCTGCCACAAGCGTGCCTCGTACGCGGCTTGTTCCATATCAATGTTTACAAGGAAAATACAGATGCGTGATGAAGTCCCCCAGCCGCAGCGGCGCACCTTCCTGAACACCTCGCTGGCCATGGTGGCCGGCGGCGCCGGCATGGCCCTGGCAGGCGCGGCCCAGGCGCAAGCGCCGGCGTCCGCGCCCACCCTGCCCATGGTCGTGGGCCATCCCCGGCGCAACGGCGTCGCTATCGAACGCGTCACGTTCCCCAACACCAGCGCGCAGACGGTCATCGCGGCCAACCTGTTCACGCCGGCCCGCTTCGATGCGGCCAAAAAATACCCCGCCATCGTCATCGGCCACCCGTTCGGCGGCGTGAAGGAACAGACGGCCGGCTTGCACGCGCAAAAGCTGGCGGAACTGGGCTATGTGACCCTGGCGTTCGACGCTTCGCATTACGGCGACAGCAGCGGCTTGCCCCGCTACACGGAAGTGCCGGGCACGCGCGTGGGCGATTACAGCGCCTGCGTGGATTTCTTCAGCAATCATCCGGCCGTGGACCCGGCACGCATCGGCGTGCTGGGCATTTGCGGTGGCGGCGGCTATGCCGTCAGCGCGGCGCAGGTCGACCACCGCATCCAGGCCATCGCCACCGTCAGCATGTACGACATGGGCCGCGCGCGCCGCCAGGGGCTGGGCGACACGCTCACCTACGAGCAGCGCATGAAGACCTTGGACGAGGTCGGCGAGCAGCGCACGCGCGAGGCGCGCGGCGAGCCACGGCGCGACATCCGCGCGCTGCCCGAGTCGGCCGGGCCGGACGCGCCGGAAATCGTGCGCGAATTCCTCGACTATTACGCCACGCCCCGGGGCCAGCACCCGCACTCGACCAGCCTGTACGCCTTGACGAGCCTGGCGCCGATGATGAATTTCTTCCCGTTCGCGCAGATCGAGACGATCGCGCCGCGCCCGTTGCTGATGATCGTCGGCGAGCGCGCCGTCTCGGCCTACTTCAGCGAGGATGCGTACGCCAGGGCGGCGCAGCCGAAGGAACTGTTCGTCGTGCCGGGCGCCTCGCACGTGGACCTGTACGACCGGCCGCCTTACATCGCGCAGTCGCTGGCCAGGCTGGACGCCTTCTTTCGCCAGCACCTGGGGGCGTGATGGGGGTCTTCTCGAACGGCATGAAAACGGGCTTCCTGGCGGCCTGCCTGGCGCTGCCCGTCTTTGCGCCAGCGCAAACGCTGGATGCGCAGAGCAAGCCGCCCTCGCGCGCGCAGCAATTGATGGGAGACTTCGCGCCAAAGATGGCCGACCTCACGGACAAGGTGCTGTACGGCGACATCTGGGAGCGTCCCCAGCTGTCCAAACGCGACCGCAGCCTGGTGACCGTCAGCGCGCTGGTGGCCATGCACCGTCCCGAGCAGCTGAAATCGCACCTGTTGCTGGCGCGCCAGAACGGCTTGACGGAGGACGAGCTGGTCGAGGCGATCACCCACCTGGCCTTCTATGCGGGCTGGCCGAATGCCGTCTCGGCGCTGGCCGTGGCGAAAGAAGTCTTCCGCAAATAACGACCGCCGCCCCGCGCGGCAAGAAAGGATATCCACATGCACCGATACGCCGCGGCACTCTTGCCGCTTTGCCTGCCCGCCGGGGCCGTCTCCGCCGAGCCGGCTGCCGCGCCAGCGGCCGTCACCGTCACGCGCGCCGCCGCCATGCCCAGCAGCATCGGCGACGCCGCCTATTTCACGGGGAAAGTCGCAGTCGACGCCAGGTTCCAGCGCCTGGCGCCGGCCCGCGTGGGCGGCGCCATCGTCAGCTTCGCGCCCGGCGCCCGCACGGCTTGGCATACGCATCCGCTGGGGCAGACCCTGATCGTCACGCAAGGCCAGGGTTGGGTGCAGCACTGGCAGGGCCCGATGCAGGCGCTGGCCGTGGGCGACGTGGCGTGGATACCGCCCGGCGTCAAGCACTGGCATGGCGCGACGGCCACGTCCGCCATGCAGCACGTCGCTATTGCCGAGGCGCAAGATGGCACGGCGGTGAAGTGGCTGGAACAGGTGGCGGACGACAGCTATCCGCGCCAAGGCGCTCAATGACGATGCCGCGCCGGGCGTTCAGGCAGATTACGGCAGCAGCAGCGCATGCTGGCTGGCCGTGTGGAAATCGCGCCACACGCGGTTGATGGCGCTGTCTTCGCGGGCCGCGTACAGGCCGCAATACGGATACACATCACCGACGGCCGCGCGGCATGCGGCGACCAGGTCCAGCGAACGGTCCTGCACGGCTTGCATGGCATCCGCGCCGAGCGCCGCGCCGCCCGCCACCTGCGCCCAGCTGTCGTCCAGCATGGCATAGAAGCGGGTGCGGGCGGATGTGAACGCTTGTTTCCTGGCTTGCAGCATGGCGGCCACTTCCGGCACGTCCAGCAGCGGCAAGCCGGCGCGCGCATGGCGGCGGTGGCGCATGCCTTCTTCGGCCAGTTGCATGAAATGGCTGGCCATGCCGGCCACGTTGGCGGCCAGGGTCACGTAGGCCAGCGAATAGAACGGGTAGCGGTACAGGGGGCCGTCTGCCGTCGCGGCCGAAGGAGCGATGGTGAAACCGTGTTCCTTGGCAACCCATTGACCGTCGATGCGGTAGCTGTGCGAGGCGCTGGCGCGCATGCCGATGCTGTTCCACGAGGGCACCAGCTGCACCAGGGCGGCGGGCACGAGGAAGGCGCGGATGCGCGGCTTGCCTTCCGCATCGAGCAGGGGCTGGCCATCGCGCCGCAGCCGGGCGTTCAGCGTGAAGTGGGTCGCCATCGGCGCGCCGCTGGCGTAGTCCCAGCTGCCCGTGATGCGGTAGCCGTCGCCTTCCTCTTCCGCATCACCGGTGGCCGCGCCGCTGCCGCCCAGGCAGACGCGTGGCGTGCCGATGATGGTCCGCGCCATGTCGGGCGCCAGGAAGCCCGCAAACCATCCCGCGCCCGCGCACAGGGTCAGCACCCAGCCCATGCTGCCGTCGATGGCGGCCACGGCTTCTTCCAGGCGCACCACTTGCGGCAAGGGCAGCTCGGCGCCGCCCGCGCCGCGCGGCGCCAGCATCGTCAGCCAGCCGCGCCGGTGCAGCAGGGCTTGCTGGGCCGGATGCAGGAAGCGGGCGGCGTCGGCGGCCGGCGCATGGCGCGCGATGCGGCGCGCGTCGCGCTCGGAAAGGGTGGCAGGAATAGCGAGGGCAGCGTGCGGCATGGGCAGAATCCGGCAATGGCGAAGGCGGGCATTTTCGCACGGCGCGGGGTGCCGGCGGTAGTCGGCGCCTGTTGCGGTGCCAGTCCCGCGCCTGTAAGCTGCGGGAAAAGGGGAAAAACATGTGCAGATTCGTCCATGCGGGAAGCGCGGCGGCATTGCTGCTGTGCCTGGCGGCTTGCGCCAGCGTGCCGCCACCGCCGCCCGTGGTCATGCTGGGCAAGGAAGACATCACCGTGGCGGGCCGGCGCGTCCACACGGTGGACGAGATGCTGGCCGTCCTGTCCGAGGAGTACATTGCCAGCGTTGCCTTGCGCACGCAGCCGGAAGTGCCGTATGAGCGCGTCGGTGCCGTGATCTATTCCATCTTCCGCGCCGGCAGGAAAGTGTCGGAAGTGGACGGCGCCGCTGCGCCGTAAGCCTGCATGCCGCCGTTTTGCCGCATCATGGCGCGGACGGGCGCCACCCACCAGGAGCCTCCATGAGCGCATCGGCTGCGACGCAAATGAACCGCTGGCAAGATGCCAGCGCCGGCCTGTCGATCGCCGGCCTGCTGCTGCCGGAAGCGGTGGCGTATGCCAGCATCGGCAACCTGGCGCCCCAGGCGGGCATCCTGGCCCTGTTTGCGGGCTTGCTGTGCTACGGCGTGCTGGGCACGAGCCGCTTTGCCATCGTCTCGGCCACGTCGTCCTCGGCCGCCGTGCTGGCCGCGGCCATGGCATCCATGCCGGGCGGCACGGCGGGGCACCGGCTGATGCTGATGGCGGGACTGGTGATGTTGACGGGGGCATTTTTCCTGCTGGCCTGGCTGGCCAGGCTGGGCAGCATCACGGAATTCATCGCCAAGCCCGTGCTGCGGGGCTTTTCCTTCGGCCTGGCCATCGTGATCATCGTGAAACAGCTGCCCGGCGTGCTGGGCGTGCAGCCAGCGCACGGCGATGTGCCGCATCTGCTGGCAGGCCTTCTGGCAGGCGCAGGGCAGTGGAACGGCAGCGGCGCCGGCCTGTGCGCGGCGGCGCTGCTGTCGCTGTTCCTGCTGCGGCGGCTGCAGCGCTGGCCTGCCGGCCTGATCGTCATCGCGCTGGGCATCGCCGCCGGGCAATGGCTGGACTTGCCGCGCCATGGCGTGGCCCTGGTGGGCGCCATCGATGTGCGCCTGGCCATGCCTGTCTTGCCGCGCCTGACGCAGGAGGAATGGACGCGCCTGGCCGAGCTGGCGTTTGCGCTGGCGCTGATCCTGTATGCGGAATCGTATGGCGCCATCCGCAGTTTTGCCTTGAAGCATGGCGACGCCGTGGCGCCCGAGCGCGACTTGCTGGCGCTGGGCGCGGCGAACGTGGTGGCGGGCCTGTTCCAGGCCATGCCGGTGGGCGCCGGCTATTCGGCCACCTCCGCCAACGAGGCGGCCGGCGCCACCTCGCGCCTGGCGGGGTTGGTGGCCGCCGCCGTCGTGGGCGTCATCGTGCTGACCCTGCTGCCGCTGGTGGCCCTGATTCCCGTGCCCGTGCTGGCCGCCGTGGTCATCCATGCCGTCAGTCATACCCTGAACCCTGTTTCCTTGCGGCCTTATTTCACCTGGCGCCGCGACCGCCTGCTGGTGCTGGCGGCCATTGCCGGCGTGCTGCTGTTCGGCGTGCTCGACGGCTTGCTGGCAGCCATCGCCATGAGCCTGCTGCTGATGCTGCGCCGCCTGTCGCGGCCGGGCTTGTCCGTGCTGGGCCGGCTGGGCGACAGCCACGATTACGTGAAACTGGCGTTGTACCCGGCGGCCCGCGCGCAGCCCGACACGTTGATCCTGCGCCTCGATGAACCCTTGTTCTTCGTCAATGCCGAGCGCAGCCTGCACCTGGCGCGCACCCTGCTGGAGGAGCGGGCCGGTCCGCTGCGCAAGGTGATCCTCAGCCTGGAAGAGTCGCCCGACCTCGATGGCAGCAGCGTCGAAGCCTTGCGCGACTTTGCCGCGTTTGCGCGCCAGCGGGGGCTGGCCCTGGCGCTGGCGCGGCTGAAGGAGCCGGCGTGCGCCGTGCTGCAACTGGCGCTGCGCGACATGCTGGCCGCCGAGGCGGCGCCGGCGCTGCTGCTCAGTGAGTTGAGCGTGGCCGAGGCCGTGCGCCTGCTGGGCTGCGCCACGCCTGAAAAGTAGCGGCGACTATGCTACGCTGGCGGCCAGGCCATGCATCTGGGAGACGGTATGACAAGCGTGAAACCGCAACTGGTCAAGGGACGGCTGAACAAGCTGCTGCCCACGCAAATCACGGTGGGCATGGCCGAGGTGGCGCTCAAGCGCGCGCATTGGGCCAGCCTGGGCCGGAAGGCGCGGGCGGCGGCGCTGGCCGACCACTGGTTTCCCAGCATTATCGGTCCGGAAGGGCGCCACTACATCGTCGACCACCACCATTTCGGCCTGGCGCTGCACCAGGAAGGCGTGAAAAGCGTCAGTTTGATGATCCTCAAGGATTTGTCCTGGCTGGAACCGCTGCACTTCTGGCATGTGATGGACCACCACCAGTGGGTGCACCCGTACGACAGCGAAGGCTTGCGCCGCGATTTTTCCGCCATCCCCCGGCACCTGAGCGGCTTGCACGACGATCCCTACCGCAGCCTGGCCGGCGAATTGCGCAGCGCGGGCGGCTACGCCAAGGACGTGACGCCGTTCAGCGAATTCCTGTGGGCCGATTTCTTGCGCAGCCGCATCGCGCCCGCCAGCCTGCAGAAAAATTTCCGCAAGGCACTGGCGCAGGCCATGAAGCTGGCGCGCAGCCAGCAGGCGCGCTATTTGCCGGGCTGGAGCGGCGTCCTGCCGCCCGCCTGACCCAGCCTGAACCTCCTGCCGCTACAGCAGGAAGGCGCTGCCGGCCGCCAGTATGCCGGCCGCCGCCGCACCCACGGAGCCCCACAGCAGCCATCGCCGCCGCGTCAGCACGGTGATGGCGGCCAGCGCCACGGCGATCTGGATGAAGGTCAGGGCCATGGCCAGCCGTTCGTGCGGGCGCAGCTTGGCTTCCGATGCCTCGCCCAGCTTCCTCGACTGCTCTTCCAGCTGGCGCGCCTGCGCCTGCACCAGGGGCTTTTCCCGTTCCTGCCGCGCCTGTTCCGCCAGGAAGCGGTCCCGCACCTCGGGTACGCTGGCCAGCGCGGCCGTCGCTTCGGCGATATGGCCCTTCGTCGACTTCGCCTGGTACAAGGCCCACTGGTCGCTTGCCTGCGCCTGTTTCAGGATGCTCTCGTTCTTCAGGAACATGGCCTCGTTCTGCGCATTGCCGCTCTGGTAGCTGATCAGGGCGCCGATGGTGGCGAGGATGGCCGTCATCAGGGCGATTTTCTGCGTCAGGCCATCGCGCTCCTTCTCCGTCGCTTCTTCCACGGCGTGCTCATGGGGGCTAGGTACTTCGTATTCTTCTTCCATGACGGACCTTTCACGGGGGCAGGAGGAGGGAGCTGGCGTCGACATGGCGATACTACCGCATCCGCCGTGCAAGCTGGCGGGCGCTGCGACATGGTGCGAACGGGCATAAGCGGGTACAGTAAGGCGTTCTCCCCTTGAAAGCGCACAGCCCATGAGCACGTCCCGTCTTCCCGACCCGCACTTCGCCGAGAAAGTCCGCGCCAGTTTCGATCTGCAAAACGCCATGACCCTGATCCAGGCCAGCCTGCCCGTGGTCAGTCACGGCAGCACGGAAATTCACGTGCCGCACTGGCGCGGCATCGAGCAGCAGCACGGTTTCGTGCATGGCGGCGTGGTGGGCATGATCGCGGACTCGGCCGCCGGCTACGCGGCCATGACCATGGTGGCCGACGGCGCGTCCGTGCTGACGGTGGAATACAAGATGAACCTGCTGGCGCCCGCCGATGGCGAGAAACTGATTGCGCGCGGCAAGGTGGTGCGCCCGGGGCGCACCCTGATCGTCACGCAAGCCGAAGTGTTCGCCGTGCGCGATGGCAAGGAAACCCTGTGCGCGCTGATGCAGCAAACCATCATGGTGATGCACGGCAAGTCGGAAAAGACGTGAGCCGTGCACCGGGCGATGGCGCTCAAGCCGCCTTGGCCAGTCCTTCCGCTTCCAAAGCCGCCTTGACGCTGTCGCGCTGGGCTACGCGGGCCAGGAAGGCTTGCACATGCGCCAGCGCGGACAAGTCCACGCCCACGCCTGGCGCCCAGCCCGTGATGACGAACAAATAGGCGTCGGCGACCGTGAACGGGTCGCCCGTCAGGTAGGCCCGGCCTTCCAGGCGGCTGTCCACCCATTTGTATTTCTTGGCCAGTTGCTGGACGAACAAGGCCTTGGCGGCCGCGTCGATGCGCGGATCGAACAGGGGGCTGAACGATTTGTGCAGCTCGGACGTGATGTAGTTCTGCCATTCCAGCACCTTGTAGCGGGCAAAACTGCCCACGGCCGGCAGCAAGTCCTGCCGGCCAGCCTGTTCCGCGATGTACTGGGCGATGACGGGGCCTTCGCTCAAGGTCGTTCCATCGGCGAGCGCCAGCAGCGGTACCTGGCCTTTTGGGTTGAGTTCGTAGTAATTGCCGCCTTCCTGCGTCCGGTGCTGGCCCAGGTCGACCTTGACCAGGGTGAAAGGCGTGCCCGTTTCGCGCAGGAGGATGTGCGGCGCCTGCGAGCAGGCGCCCGGCGAATAAAAGAGTTTCATGGCGATCCTTGAACAGGTGGGAAAGTAGCCACTATAGTCCTGCGCCGCCGCATGGTAAACGCATGTTCGTTTGGCGACTGTCCACGCCCGGTGGACGATTGCGCTGGCTCAAACGCGGGGATAGCGCAAGGTGTCGAGCAGCAAGGTGAACGCGGGAGAAGGGTGGCGCCGGCTAGGGTAATACAGCTTGTAGCCCGCGTACGCGGGGCACCAGTCGTCCAGCACGCGCACCAGGCGGCCATCGGCCACGTAAGGCAGCACCACATCTTCCGGCATGCAGGCCAGACCCAGGCCATCGAGCGCCGAATGCAGGCGCATGGCCATGTTGTTGTAGATCATTTGACCTTCCACGCGCACCTTCAGTTCCTGCCCATCCTTGGCAAATTCCCAGGCAAACAGGCCGCCCAGGGTGGGCAGGCGCATGTTGATGCAGTTGTGCGCCATCAAGTCCTGCGGCGTGACGGGCGGCGGATTCCGGCTGAAATAGGCTGGCGAGGCAACGATGGCCATGCGGAAATCGGGACCGATGGGCATGGCGATCATGTCCTTGGCCACTTGCTCGCCCAGGCGCACGCCCGCGTCGCAGCGCGCGGCCACGATGTCGGTCATGCCATTGTCGACGATGACTTCGATGTGGATGTCCGGGTAGTGGGGCAGCAGGCGGGCGATGGCCGGCTGCAGCACCGTCAGTGCCGAATGCTCGCCCGCGCTGATGCGTATGTTGCCGGCCGGCTTGTCGCGCCGTGCGCTGAGCAGGGCCAGTTCCGCCTCGATCTCGTCGAAGCGGGGCGCCACCGTGCGCAGCAGCTGTTCGCCCGCCTCCGTGGGCGAGACGCTGCGCGTGGTGCGCACCAGCAGGCGCAAGTCGAGCCGTTCCTCCAGCGCGCGCACGGTCTGGCTCAGCGCCGACTGCGACACGCCCAGCTTGGCCGCCGCCCGGGTAAAACTGCCTTCGCGGGCCACAGCGACGAAGGCGAGTATGTCGTTGAAGTTGGTCTGTGCCATGGCGGATGTCTTTCCAATTCATTAGTTGTGCTAATAAGTTCATGCAGACTTTAGCATCTATTCATGGTAATGCATACGGCTTACAGTGATGGCATGAACAATCCGCCAGTTGCTACTCCCTCTGCCGCGCCGCACAAGGCGGCCATCCTCGCCATCATTCTCGTCAGTTACGTGATGATCGTGCTCGACACGTCCATCGTGCTGACGGGCTTGCCGAACATTCACCAGGAACTGGGCTTTACGGATACGGGCCTGGCCTGGGTGCAAAGCGCCTACACGCTGACGTTTGGCGGCTTGCTGCTGCTGGCCGCGCGCGCCGGCGACGTGCTTGGCAGGCGCCGCCTGCTGCAGCTGGGCCTGGCGCTGTTCACACTGGCGTCGCTGGCCATCGGCCTGGCGCACTCGCCAGCCATGCTGATCGCCGCGCGCGCCATCCAGGGCGTGGGCGCGGCCATCCTGGCGCCATCCACCCTGGCCTTGCTGCAAACCACATTTGCGGAAGGGCGCGAACGCACGCGGGCCATCGCCCTGTACAGCGCCGTGGCGGGCATCGCCGCCAGCGTGGGCCTGGTGCTGGGCGGCGTGCTGGCCGAATGGCTGTCGTGGCGCGTGGGTTTCTTCATCAACCTGCCCATCGGCGCGGCCATGCTGCTGGCCGCGCGCCGATTCATCGCGGAAAGCCCGCGCAGCCGGGGCCGCTTTGACGTGGCCGGCGCGGCCAGCTCCACCCTCGGCATGTCGGCCCTCGTGTATGGCTTGATCCGCTCGGCCGGCGCCGGCTGGGGCGATTCCTTGACGCAAGGTGCGCTGGCGGCGGGCGTGCTGCTGCTGGCCGCTTTCATTGGCATCGAACGGCGCGCCGCGCAGCCCATCCTGCCGCTGCGCCTGTTCGCCGATGCGCAGCGCAATGCCGCGTACGGGGCCAGGGTGCTGTTCCTGGGCGCCATGATCGGGTTTTTCTTTTTCACCACGCAATTTTTGCAAGTGCTGCTGCGCTATCCGCCATCGCTGACGGGCCTGGCTTTCCTGCCCATGACCCTGGTCAACTTCGGCATGGCCCTGTGCGTGCCGCGTTTGACGCGCCGCCTGGGCAATGCGCGCCTGCTGGCCCTGGGATTGGCGACAACCCTGCTGGGCATGGCATGGCTGAGCCGTATCGATGCGGGCACGGCGTACTGGCTGGGCGTGGCTTTGCCCATGGTGCTGATCGGCGCGGGGCAGGGCATGGCCTTGAGTCCGCTGACGGCGGCCGGCGTGGCGGGCGTGCCCGCGCAGGATGCGGGCGCCGCCGCGGGCGTCGTCAACGTGGCGCACCAGCTGGGCAATTCGCTGGGGCTGGCGGTGCTGGTGGCGATCTCGTCCTTTGGCGCACACCAGCGCGTCGGCGCGGCGCTGCTGGCGCACCGCGTGACGGTGTCCCTGGGGGGCGCAAGCGCCATGCTGGCGCTGGCCTTGCTGCTGGTGCTGTCAAGCCGCCGCGGCGGCTGACCATTCGCGCAGCAACTGTCCGAACGCTTCGGCCGCGGCCGTGCTGCCGGCGGCGCGCCACAGCAGCTGGAAGCGGGCAGCGGGCAGGGCGGGCAAGCCGTGCTGGCCGTCGATGACCACCATGCCGGGCTCCAGGTCGCCTTGCGGCAAGGCCGTGACGGCAAGGCCCGCCAGCACGGCGGCGCGCAAGCCCTGCTGGCTGGGCGAGGTGAACGCCACGCGCCAGTTGATGCCAGCGCCCTCGAGGGCGTCGACGCTCACTTGCCGGTGCATGCAGGGTGCCGGTGAAAACGCCAGCGGCAGCGGCAGCGCGCCGTCGTGCCGGAAATCCTGCGCCGCGGCCCAGACGAAGCGCGTGCGGCGCAGCACGGCCGCTTCATCTTGCCCGTCCGCCAGGGTCATGACGACGGCCAGGTCCAGCGCATCGGCGGCGACCAGTTTCTGCAAGTCAAGATAGGTGCCGACCGTCACATCCAGGCGCACGGCGGGAAACAGGTGGGCGAACTGCGCCAGCAGGGCCGGCAGGCGTGCGCCCATGAAATTTTCCGGCACGCCAAAGCGCACGGCGCCGGCAAGCGAGGAACGCTGGAAGCGGCGCGACAGCGCTTCCTGGGCCGCCAGCACCTGCCGCGCGTGGCGCAGGAAATCCTCGCCATCTTCCGTCAGGCGCAGGCTGCGCGTCGTGCGCACCAGCAGCGCCGTGCCCGCTTGCTCTTCCAGGCGGCGGATCTGGTGGCTGATGGCGGACTGGCTCAGGTGCAGCCGTTCGGCGGCGCGCGTAAAGCCGCCCGTGTCCGCGACGGCAACCAAGGCGCGCAGCAGGGCGGTATCGAAGTCCATGGGGTCCCGTGATTCATGATGCAAATGAATGAATTGTACAAAATTTTATCATTTCCTTCATGAGTCCAGGCTTTCTAGAATGGCGGCTCGCAGTGCGCCGCTTCTACGCGCCCCTCCATGACTACCGACATCAAGGCTTCGATGCTACCGACTACTTTGCAACAAAACGCACTGACCCTGGCCGCCGTCTGCCTGGCCTCGCTCATGTTTGGCCTGGAAATTTCCAGCGTGCCCGTCATTCTGCCCACGCTGGAAACCGTGCTGCATGGCGACTTCAAGGACTTGCAATGGATCATGAATGCCTACACCCTGGCTTGCACCACCGTGCTGATGGCCACGGGCACCCTGGCCGACCGCTATGGCCGCAAGCGCCTGCTGCTGGCCAGCCTGGCGCTGTTCGGCCTCAGTTCGCTGGCCTGCGGCTGGGCCGGCGGCACGGGCGTGCTGATCGCCGCGCGCGCGCTGCAAGGCATGGCTGGCGGCGCCATGCTGATTTGCCAGGTAGCCGTGCTGTCGCAGCAGTTCCCGGCCGGCGCCGCGCGGGGCCGGGCGTTCGGCGCCTGGGGCATCGTGTTTGGCCTGGGCCTGGGCTTCGGCCCCATCATCGGCGCCGCCATCGTCGCGCTGTCGAATTGGCAGTGGGTATTCCTCGTGCACGGCCCGCTGGCGCTGGCGGCCCTGCTGCTGGTGGCGCTGGGCGTGAGCGAATCGCGCGACCCGCAGCAGCGCAGGCTGGACGTGGCCGGCATCGCCACGCTGTCGCTGGCCGTGTTCAGCCTGGCGTGGTGCCTCACGCAGGGGCCGGCGCTGGGTTTCGATGATCCCCGTGCGCTGGCCAGCCTGGCCGTGGCGCTGGCCGGTTTTGCCGCGTTTGCCGTCATCGAACGGCGCCAGGCGGCACCGATGGTCGACTTTTCCGTCTTCCGCATCCGCCGCTTCTCGGGCGCGCTGCTCGGTTCGGCGGGCATGAATTGCAGTTTCTGGCCGTTCATGATCTATCTGCCCCTGTACGTGCAATATGGCCTCGGCTACAGCAGCCTGGACACGGGCCTGACCTTGCTGGCCTACACCTTGCCCACCTTGCTCGTGCCGCCGCTGGCCGAGCGGCTGGCGCTGCGCTACCGGGCCGATGCCGTCATTCCTGCCGGCTTGCTGGCCATCGGCACGGGTTTGCTGCTGATGCTGTGGGGCAGCCGCGCGGACGCCGCCAGCTGGCTGACGATTTTGCCCGGCTGCCTGCTGGCGGGCACGGGCCTGGGGCTGACCAATACCCCCGTCACCAACACGACGACGGCTGCCGTGCCGGGCGAACGGGCGGGCATGGCGTCCAGCATCGACATCAGCGCGCGCATGGTCAGCCTGTCCATCAATATCGCGCTGATGGGTTTTATCCTCGTCGCAGCCATCGAGTCCGCCTTGCGCCGGCATGTGCCTGCCGGGATTGACGGGGCGGCATTGCGGGCGTTGGCGGAGGCAGTGTCGGCAGGCAAGGGCGGCGCGCTGCCGGCCGGCGTGGCGAAGCTTGCGCTGGCACAAGGTTTTGGCGCCGTGATGCTGTACGGCGGCGTTGCCGCCTGCCTGTTCGCCGTGGCCAGCTGGCTCGTGTTTGGCGTTGGACGTGCGGGTGCGCCAAGGCTTGGGAGGCTATAATCTGGGCACGTTGACAAGTGTTGCTCAACGTCATTACGAGGCCGTCCATGCATAAACTGATTTCCGAACTCACCCGCCTGTACCTGTTCGATGAACAGCAGCACTATGTCGATGGCGAGGGCGGCGTGCAGCCGCTGACGCCGGCCGTGCTGGCGCGCCATCTGTCGGGCGAGCAGACGGTAGCGGTGCGACTCGTGACCGGGAGCGGCCTGACGCGCGCGCTGGTGCTGGAGTTTGGCGGCAAGGGCGGCGGCGAGGCGCACTGGAGCGCGCTGTGCGCTATCGCCAATGCCGTGCAGCACGAGCTGGACTTGCCGGCGCCCGCCGTCAGCATCTCGGGCACGGCGTTCCAGTTATGGCTGTCGCTGGCCACGCCCGTGCCCGTCGCCCAGGCGCGCCAGTTCGTGCAACTGCTGCGCTCGACCTTTTTGCCTGCCTCGACCGACATCCTCGCCGCCGCGCCGCCCGCCGACGTGGAACAGGTGGCGCTGCCGCCAGGCCTGCAGCCGTCCGGCAAGTGGGCCGCCTTCATCCACCCCAGCATGGGCGCCGCCTTCGTCGACGAACCGGGCCTGGACATGCCGCCGCCGCCCGCCGCCCAACTGGGCTTCCTGGAAAGCTTGCGCAGCATCAACCCGGCCCAGTTCGCGCAGGCGCTGGCGAAATTGCAGGGACATGCGGGCCTTTCGGAGTCTTCGCCAGCGCCTGTTCCCGTGGCCGCATCGCCTGTTGCATCTTTCGCCACCGCGCCTGGCTTGCTGTTGCAGGACGCCACGCTGGAAGACATCGTGCGCTGGCTGCATGCGCGCAACATCGAACCGACCTTCCGGCACCGGCTGTCGTAGCCACGGCATGGCTGGCTTGAGGTGAACAAGCAATATATATCGACATTCAGAACAATTGAAATTTCGGATGAAAGGCAGTATTCAATGGATTTCCATGTAGTCGCAAATTCCTATAATTGCTACGGTGGTCACACAACGTTGTCTCCGATCGGGGATTTTCTTCTGGCGGGCAGCGGCAGTTTTGGCGACGCGATCCAGGAAATTGCGGTCACGCTTCACTTCAGGGACTCTGGTCCGGCAAAGAAGACGCTGGAATCTCTGTTGGAGGCGCACAATAATTTCCGCGCAACGCTACCGAAGATCACTTATCGAAGAGCAAAGGGCAAGGTCGAGATCGACATCGCCAGCGAATTGATGGAAGGCCGGGACTGGACGCGTTCTTCAATATTGTCTTTGCCACTTTTTAAAGCAGGTGTGGATGAAGTCATCCATGCATTAGGGCTATTGAGCAAGCGATTGAAGCGCACTGATGATTTTAGCCTGGAGAAATTTCTGGATCACTGTGAAGCTGCCAGAAAACGCGTCCCGGATTCCGAGGAGGCCCTGCAACTCCTGGCATCCGGGTTGGAGGCAGCGGCACAAGCCAAGCGTGATGGAATGTCGGCCTGGGAGCAGTTGGGAATCGACTGGGAAGACTTTCATCCCAAGGCACGCGAGATATTGGATGATCCATTTTTTTGGAATTGCACGGATGATTTCTCGCCGAACGGCAATGATACTGGCGCTGATCTTCTGGAGAGCTATCGCGATTGGCACAAGACGCACAAGGACGTCACGCCAATTCGATTCCTCGAGAAACTGGCAAAGCAGTGGGGATACGCCAACATACACGCCATGGACGATGACGTGCGCTGCGAAGCGTCGATTGCTCTCGCATTTGCAGATATAAAGTTAAGGGCGGCATGCAACCAACAGGCGCGACAATTGGCATTGGACGCTATCGGGCAGCAAAGAGCCCAGGCGCTGGCCGCGGGTGACTGGTCTCATCGCGAAGAAAAGCTACATGCGTTGGATCAGATCGAAGCAAAGTTGAAGCAGATGGATAACACCATGCTGCATTTGACGGACTGAAGCGCAGCGATCACTTTGACGTTGAATGTGATTTCGGGCGGCACAATGGGGCGGAACCTGCCAATGACAGCAGCCACAAGCGGCCATGGGAAAGCACTTTTCCGCTAACCCAGTCAATATTACAGATGCACTTGATTAGAGATGTACTTGAAAAAAAATCAGAAAATGATATGCGTGGCGCTAGGTGCGATGCTGTTGTGGCCAGTAGTGGCGCAGGCCGATATTATTCAGCGACACGTGTTTACGGCTATTTCTAACGAGAAAGATAGCAAAGGCGCCGATGTGCTGACCGTGGCGGAATCTACGGCCTGCGGCGGCAATCAGCTGCGCATAAAAGAGGGGATGCTGGAAAACAAAGATGAGTATGCGAGCCTCAGACCCGCACTCGCCGAGCGCATCCGTGACAAGACAGCAATGGTCGTGACCTTGTTTGGCTGCCCTGTCGGGAAAGCCGGCGATGAGGCCATTCCGTTTGCGCGCATGATGACCGACTGTGACCCGGACTCCTGTCCCGACGGCAAGGCGCGCCTCTACCTGGACGAACAGCTGATGCCGCAGGTCAAGCATCTCTCGCCTTATGTGCTGGTGCTGCCCCTACCAAAAGCAGCGTTGCCCGGCACTTGGAAGGTGGAGATTTTCGATACCATCAAGAGCGATCTGGTACGAATCTCCGGACAGACCAATGCAGCCGATTTTGTTTCTGGCAAGATGGTTGGCGGTTACCGCTATTATGATCGAGATGGCAATATTAAATCGCAGGTAGAGCTAGATGAGCATGGCCGCCAACACGGCGTAGCAACTACGTATTTTAGTCATGACAAGCTGGAGTCCCGAGGGCAATGGCGCGATGGCCAGCCCGTGGGTGTGCAAAATAGTTACCATCTCAACGGTAAGGTAAGCATTCTTCAGGTTTACAGTGATAAGGGCGTGCTGCTGAGTACCCAGCAGTTCAACGAGCAAGGTGTGCTGGTGTATTCAAATGGTCAGAAGTCGAAAAAATGAACTGATGCGGTGTGCCAGGCTCCCAGAGTATGTAGAGAGACGTAGCAGTGATGCACGACGTCGTGGGGTTCCGGTTCGTTTTGAAGGTGGAGTGGTTGGCTGAAATCGGCCAGAAGCGGACAGTCGGCAATTGACCAATAAAGCTTTACTCAGAAAGTCAGCATGTCTCACCGTGATCCTTTTGATGTTATTTCATCCACCGTTGATCTGGATGATCCGGTAGAGCACGGTGATGCTCAACGCTTTATGGTTAACGCCCTGGCTCGGGTGATCGAATGTCTACCCGTTACCGCGCAGTCTTCTGTTTTGGCTGCTAAACGATATCTTGAGGGCGCGGCAACGGATAGCGAGGCCATAGCTGTCCGGGTGAGGCTTTGGGAGACCATCCGAGGACGCGATATGTCGGATGCCCCTGAGGTGTTGCGTATCAGAACCACGATTTGTGCGCTGCACGGCATGGACGCTGAAGCACCTTACGACAAGTTGGAATACTTTCTGTTTTTTTGGGAGCGCAGCGGCTTAAGCATGGTCGAGCTAGCTGGAGCTATGTTCGACACATACGGCGTTGTTTATCACGACGCTTAATCGGCTGCGGTGGCATATGTCGAATGCGTCAGATCTATGTCTGCTTCGGGGCGACAGCGGACGCTCGCCCAGGCGACGAGTCTGCCTGCAGGCTGTGTCCACATTTTTTGTTCGTCCACCCCCGATTATTGAAACAGGGAAATGTCAGCGATGAAGAATTTCGTACTTGCTGTTGCGCTGTGCCTGGCTAACGGCGTTTCGCCGGCGGCGCTTGCCGCCGACGCCGCGCCCGTGGTGACCATCGAGAACGCGTTTTCTCCCGATGGCGGGGCGGAGGCGCTGGTGCTCAAGGTCATCGATAGCGCGGCGTCGAGCATCCGGCTGGCCGCTTATTCGTTCAGCTCGCGCCATGTGGTCGAGGCCTTGCTGCGGGCGCGGCAGCGGGGCGTGGATGTCAGGGTGCTGGCCGATACGCGGCGCAACGCGCGCAAGAACAGCCGGGCTGCGCTGGACCGGCTCGTCGGCGCGGGCATTCCCACGCGCCTGATTTCCCGCTATGCCTTGCATCACGACAAGTACATCGTTGTCGATGGCGTGACCGTGCAAAACGGCAGCTTCAATTACACGGCCGATGCGGCCACCGCCAACAGCGAAAACGTGCTCGTCGTGTGGCACAGCGAGCGCCTGGCGCAATCGTACCTGGCGCACTGGGAAAACCGCTGGGCCAGCGGCGTCGACTACGTGCGCGTGCCGCCGCCCTGATCACTGCTCCTGCGCCGCGCCTTGCGCGCGCAGCCAGTCGAATACTTGCCCGACGATGGGCGAACGCGGATGTTCCGCCACGCCCGACAGCCACCAGGTGGCGCCGGGCACGCGCGGATAGTCGGGCAGGATGTGCAGCAGGCCGCGCGCCAGGCTGGCATCGACCAGCAGACGCGGCAGGCAGGCGATGCCGCGCCCGTCGAGCGTAGCGTCCAGCAACAGGCGCACATCGTCGTAGATGGCCCGCTTGCGAAAGCGCGCCAGCGGGCCCAGGAACAGGGGCGCCGTAGTGTCGCCCGTCAAGCTTTCTTCCAGGCAAACCAGATCCGCGTGCAGGTGATGCGCATCCTGCGGCACGCCGGCCAGCCGCGCCGCCAGCTCGCTGTTGGCGACCATCACCCATTCATCGCGCAGCAGGGGGATTTCCTGCAAATCCGGCTGCAGGATGGGGCGCTCGCCGATGGCGATATCGACGTCGATTTCATCGACGAAGCGGGCGCTCTCGTCGACCGACAGCAGCAGGCATAGTTCGGGCAGCCGCGCTTCCAGTTCCCGCAGCCGGGGTTGCAGCCAGCCGTGCAGCAGGGGCGCCGGACACACCAGCACGACCAATCCCGGATCGAGATAGGTGGCGATGCGCCCCAGGCCGCTGCGCAGCATGGTCATCGAGCGCTGCACGCTGCGCAGCAGCACTTCGCCCGCCACCGTCAGTTCCACGCCCCGTCCCGCGCGGCGGAACAGCGGCTGCTTGACTTGTTCTTCCAGCAATTGCACCTGGTGGCTGATGGCCGACTGCGTCACGTGCAGCTCGTCGGCCGCGCGCGAGAAATTGCCGTGGCGGGCGGCCGCTTCAAAGCCCATCAATAACTTCAGCGAAGGAATGCGATGTTCTGACATATGAGAAAACTTAATGAATTGGCGTAAATCATATCATTTGTCTTCATATCTTGATAGCTCCACAATGCCGTCCATGCCAACGCATCGACTGCGCGGCACTCTGACTAACTAATCAAGGATGGATATGAACACACGTCGATATTTCTTGCGCCATTGCATGCTGGGCGGCAGCGCGCTGGCCATGGGCGGCATGCTGGCCGGTTGCGGCGGCGGCACGCCGGAAACGGGCCCGGTGGCGCCAGTGCCGCCCATCATCAGCGGCGGTGGCGTCAACCAGGCCGACGGCTGGCGCATGCCCGACGAGGCCGAAGCCCACAAGGCCACGTGGATGGCGTATGGCGCCTCGAACGCCGTCTGGACGCGCGCGCAAGTGCCGCAAGTGCAGCTGGCGCTGGTGCGCATCGCCAACGCGATCGCCGCCTACGAACCCGTCAACATGCTGGTGCGTCCTGCCGAGCTGGCCAGTGCGCGGCAGTTGCTGGACGCCCGCGTGAACCTGATTCCCGCCGAGATGGATGATGTCTGGATGCGCGACACGGGGCCCGTCTTCGTGCGCAAGCCGAATGGCGAGCGGGCCGGCGTGAAGTTCAACTTCAATGGCTGGGGCAACAAGCAGCAGTCCGGCAAGGATGGCCAGGTGGCCGACGTGGTCGCCGCCCAAGCCAAGGTGCCGCTGCTGGCCACGCGCCTGGTGCTGGAAGGGGGCGCGCTGGAAGTCGATGGCAAGGGTACGGCCATCATCACGGAAAGCTGCGTGCTCAACAGCAACCGCAATCCGGGCTGGAGCAAGGCCGACTGCGAAGCGGAACTGCAGCGCCTGCTGGGCATCCGCAAGGTGATCTGGCTGCCAGGCATCAAGAACCAGGACATCACGGATGCCCACACGGACTTTTACGCCCGCTTCGTGCGCCCCGGCGTGGTGGCGGCGCACCGCGAGATGGACACGGCATCGTACGATTACGCGCTGACCCGGCGCCACCTGGAGATTTTGCGCGGAGCCACGGATGCCGATAACCGGCCGCTGCAGATCGTCGTCATCGACGGCCCCGAGAAAATTCGGCCTGGAAACAACCCGAACACCTTCGCCGCCGGCTACATCAATTACTATGCCACCAGCAGCGCCATTTTCCTGCCGGAATTCGGCGATGCGCAAGCGGACGCCAGCGCCAGGGCGCAGTATGCGCAGCTGTATCCGGGACGCGCCGTGATCCAGATCAATATCGACCCCATCGCGGCCGGTGGCGGCGGCATCCATTGCACCACGCAACAGGAACCGGCGTAAGCGCGCCGCACAGGAGAACAGCATGCAACGACGACATTTTCTGAACGGTGCCATGGGCCTGGCGGCCAGCGCCGCGGCCGGTTTGCCGGCCATGTCCGCGCTGGCGGCCGGCGCCGGCTGGCGCATGCCCGACGAAGGCGAGCGCCACGCCGCCACCTGGATGGCTTTCGGCGCGAATGACGACGTGTGGGGCAAGCGCCTGAAGGCGGGCGCGCAGGCGGACCTGGCGCGCATCGCGCAAGCGATCGCCAGCGTCGAACCCGTGCACATGCTCGTCAACGAGGAAGACTACGACGTGGCGGCTCGCCTGTGCGGCAACAAGGTCAAGCTGCTGGTGCAGCCCATCGACGACCTGTGGATGCGCGACACGGGCCCCGTCTTCGTGAAAAAGGCGGGCGGGGCGCTGGCCGGCGTGAATTTCAATTTCAATGGCTGGGGCGAAAAGCAGGACTATGACGACGATGCGCGGGTGGCCCCTTTCGTGGCCGGACGCGCCGGCGTGGCCGTGCTGGAAAGCAGCCTGGTGCTGGAAGGGGGCGGCATCGAAGTCGATGGCCAGGGCACGGCCATCATCACGGAAAGCTGCGTGCTGAACGCCAACCGCAATCCCGGCGTCGGCAAGGCAGCATGCGAACGCGAATTGCGCCGGCTGCTGGGCATCGAGAAAGTCATCTGGCTGCCCGGCATCGCCGGCCAGGACATCACCGATGGCCACACGGATTTCTATGCCCGCTTCTGCGCCCCCGGCGTCGTCGCGGCCGGCTACGACAGTGACCCGGCATCGCCCGAACGGGCCGTCACCCAGCGCCACCTCGACATCCTGCGCAAGGCCACGGATGCGCGCGGCCGTGCGCTGCAGGTGGTGGTGCTGCCGGGCCCTGGTTCAGTCCGTCCGCGCTATGAAAACAAGGACTTCGCCGCCGGCTACATCAATTTCTATGTCTGCAACGGCGCCGTGCTGTGTCCGGAATTCGGCGATGCGGCAGCCGACCGCAATACCAAGGCCATCCTGCGCGAGCAATTCCCCGGCCGCAACATCGTGCAGCTGAACATCGACGCCATCGCGGCCGGTGGCGGCGGCATCCACTGCACCACGCAGCAGCAGCCGGCGTGAGGCGGATGGCCCCGGAAAAGTCAGGCCGCCATTTCCCGCGCCAGGGTGGCGACCAATTCCTCCGCCCCCATTTCCCGCGCCAGCGGGGCGCCCTGGCCGGCCCACTGGGCGGCGAATTCGCTGTCGCCATGCTGGCTGGCTAGCGCGTTCAATTGCTTGGCGGCATCGTAGGCGACGGGATAGTCGGCCGGCGGCGGGCTGCCCGGCGCTTCGCCATATTCGATGAAGCGGTTCACCATGCCGCGCGCCAGGCGGCCCGAGAGCACGCTGGTCAGCCGGGTGCTGGCCGCCCGTTCGCTTTTCAGGTTGGCCCGGTAGCCTGCATTGGCCGACGATTCCGGGCACAGCACGAACGCCGTGCCCAGCTGGGCGGCCGCGGCGCCCAGGTCCAGCGCGGCGCGGATGCCATGTCCATCCATGATGCCGCCGGCGGCGATGAGGGGGAGGGCGGTGCGGCCCGCCAGCAGGCGCAGCAGCACGGTGGTGCTGTGGCGCTCGTCCGGCGCTTGCGGGTCGAAGACGCCGCGATGCCCGCCCGCTTCCACGCCTTGCGCCACGATGGCGTCGACGCCCGCCTGTTCGATCAGTGCTGCTTCGCGCACATTGGTGGCCGTGGCCATCGTGTAGATGCCGGCCTGGCGCAGGGCGGCGATCTGCTGCTGCGTCGGCAAGCCGAAATGGAAGCTGACGACGGCGGGACGCTGTTCCAGCAACAGGGCAAACGCCGCCTCGTCGCCGATGAACGTCTGATAGATCTCGTCGAGCGCCTCTGGTACGGTTGCGCCCAGTTCCGCAAACAGGGGCGCCAGATGGGCCAGCCAAGCTGCTTCGCGCCGCGCATCCCTGACGGCTGGCGCATGGCAGAACACATTGATATTGAAGGGCTTGTCCGTCAGCGCGCGCGTGTCCGCGATCATCTGGCGCGCCTGTGCCACGGTGCCGGCGCCGATGCCCAGCGAACCGAGGCCGCCCGCGTTCGACACGGCGGCGGCCAGGCGCGGTGTGGAAACGCCCGCCATCGGCGCCTGGATGATGGGCAATTGCAAGCCGAGACGGTCGAGGAAGCGCTGGATTGACGTCATGATGATTCCTTCATGAAGTTGAGGATGCTGCATTTAATTCGTATTTTAAGAATATAATAGCATAATCATTTTCAAAAAGAGAATACGATGGATTCGGAATCATTGCGGATTTTTTGCTCGGTCGCCAGTGAACTGAGCGTCACCCAGGCCGCCGCGCGGCTGGGGCGCGCGCCGTCCAGCGTCACCACGCGCATCCAGCAGCTGGAAGCCGATATCGGCGCGGAACTGTTCGTGCGCACCAATAAACGCATGGCCCTGACGGCGGCGGGCGAGCGCTTTCTCGAGTATGCGCAGCGCCTGCTGGCGCTGGCGGAAGAGGCGCGGCATGTCGTCACGGGCGGGCGCGAGGGGGGCACCTTGCGCGTCGGCAGCATGGAAAGCACGGCGGCCAGCCGCTTGCCGGCCTTGCTGGCCGCGTATCACGCGCGCTATCCGGCGACGCGCCTGGCGCTGGGCACGGGGCCGTCGCGGCCCCTGATCGAGCAAGTGCGCACGGGCTTGCTCGACTGCGCTTTCGTGGCCTTGCCGCCAGCGTTCGGCGGCGCCGCCGCCCTGGCGGAGCTGGGCCTGGCGTCGAGGCCCGTGTGGCGCGAGGAACTGTGCCTGCTGCTGCCGGCCAGCGAAGGGCCCGTGCGCCGCGCCATGGATGTGCGCACGCGTTCGCTGGCGGCGTTTCCGCAGGGCTGCACCTACCGCGGCATCGCGGAAGAGGTGCTGGGCGTGGCCGGCAGCACGCAGTGGCGGGTGCAGGAAATGAGTTCGTATCACTGCATGATCGCCTGCGTGGCGGCCGGCGCCTGCGTGACCCTGCTGCCTGCCAGTGTGCTGGCGCTGTCCGGGGCGCCGGCCACCCTGGCGACTATTTCCGCTGGGCAAATTGACACCGTGCTGGTGTGGCGCGCGGGATTCGATGTACCCGCGTTCCAGCACTTGTTGACGCAGCTCGGCGAGGCGGCGTGAGCGGGGCGGTCGGGCTGCGCGCGGCCATCGCCGCGGCCGTCATCCTCGCCATCGGCATGGGCTTCGGCCGCTTCGCCTTCACGGCCATCTACCCGCATATGGTTGGCGAGGGCGTCTTGACCTTGCGCGACGGCAGCCTGGCCGCCTCGGCCAACTATGCCGGTTACTTGCTGGGCGCCATCCTGGCCATGCGCGCGCGGGCGCAAGGTGCGCACCGGCTGTGTTTATGGTCGGTGGCCGGCACGGCCCTGTGCCTGGGCGTGCTGGCCTGGCCGATGCCCGTCTGGCTCATCGTGACGGTGCGCGGCGTGGCGGGCGTCTTCAGCGCCCTGACCATGGTGGCGGCGTCGCTGTGGCTGCTGGTGCAGCGCGGGCAGGCGCGCGGCGCGCCGTTGCTGTACGCGGGCGTGGGCGCCGGCATTGCCGTCTCGGCTGAATTGCTGGTGCTGGCGTCGCACCTGGGCTGGCGCAGCGCCGGCATGTGGCTGCTGCTGGCCGGGGTCACCGTGCTGGCGGGGCTGGCGGCCGCGCCCGCGCTTGCCGTGAGCGGCCAGGCGACCCCGGATGCGCCGCCCGCACCGGCCGCGCCGGCGCTGGCGCCTATGTCGCCCTGGCCGCTGGTGCTGATCTATGGACTGGCGGGACTCGGCTACATCGTCACGGCCACCTATCTGCCCGTGCTGGTGGGCGTGGCCTTGCCGAATCTCAATTCCGCCCACGTGTGGGCCGTGTTCGGCCTGGGCGCAGCGCCTTCGTGTTTCCTGTGGCACCGGCTGCACGAGCGCCTGGGCACGCGCCAGGCGCTGCGGCTGAACTTGCTGCTGCAGGCGCTGGGCGTGGCGCTGCCCGTGCTGGCGCCCTCGGCCGCCGGCTATTTGCTCAGCGCCATCCTCGTCGGCGGCACGTTCGTCGGCACGGTGACCATCGCCATGCCGGCTGCGCAGCGGGCAGCCGGCAAGGTGGGCGCCAGCATGATGGCCATCATGACGGTGGTGTATGGCATCGGACAGATTATCGGCCCCGTGCTGGCCGGCAGCCTGTATGCGCAGTCGCACAATTTCAATGGTGCATTGGTGGCGGCGGCCGGCGCGCTGCTGCTGGCCATCGCGGTGAGCTTGCGCCTGTAAACCTCAGAGGCCGAATGCGCAGCGCATGAAGTCGCCCCGCAGCGCGTTGACCCGGGCGGAATCGCGCGTGTAATACAGCTTGTTCGTCAGCAGCACGGCATAGCGGCCGCGCCGTGGGCTGAGCCACATGGCCGTGCCGGTGAACCCCTGGTGGCACCAGACATCGTCTTGCGGCCCGGTGCCCGCCGCCGGGTGCCAGAACAGGCCGCGCGAGGGATTTAACGAACCCGTCTGCACCGTCAGCGAGGAGCGCACCCAGCCGGCGTCAAACACCTGGCCTGCGCCATGCAGGCCCGACGCCAGCATCGCCTGCAGGAAGCGCTGCAAGTCGGGCACGTTGGAAAACAGCCCGGAGATGCCGCACACGCCGCCCAGCAGGCGGGCCGAGAAATCATGCACCACGCCGGCAAGGTGGGCGCCCGCCTGTTCGCAATACTCGGTCGGCGCCACTAACTGGCCGTGGCGTGGCGCGAGCGGGCCGTAGCACGTGGCGGCCATGCCCAGCGGCTGCAGCACATGTTCTGCAAGCGCCTGTTCCAGTGGCTGGCCCAGCAACCGCTCGATGACAAAGCCGAGGATCAGGGCGGCGCGGTCCGTGTATTCGACAGCCTGGCCCGGCGTGCCTTCCAGCGGCTCGCGCAGCACGCCGCGCACGATATCGTCGTACACCTCGCCATAGCTGGCGCGCAGCCGGGCGCGCAGCGGCAAGCCGGCCGTATGGGTGAGCAGCTGGAAAATCGTGATGGGCGCCAGCGCGTAGCCCGCCGTGCCGGGCAAGACGTCGGCCAGCCGGTCGTCCAAGCGCAGGTGTTGCTGGCCAATCAGCCTGCCGATCAGCGACCAGACGCTGACGATCTTGGTCAGCGAAGCGATATCGAACAGGGTGTCGACCTGCATGGCGGCGCTGGCGGGCTCCGGCGTGAGCTGCCCGGCCGCGCCCGCCACGCCGTGGTCGACGGTGCCGACGGCCCAGGCCGCGCCTGGGAAAATCCGTTCCTGCACGCCGGCTTTTGCCAGCGCCGTCAGTTGCTCCGTGCGATAGGCTATCGGCATGATGATCGTGCCGTGTTGGTCTGCTCATCGCCTGCCGCTGCCACGCCCAGCCAGCGCGCCACCGACTGCGCCAGCCATTCCCCCTCGTCGAGCGGCAAGTCGTGCCCGGCGTCGCCGTGAATCAGGCAATCGGCTTGCCAGGCGCGGGCCAGGCGCTGCGAACAGCGGTGGTCGACCAGCTGGTCTTGCGCGCCGGCCATCACCAGCACGGGCATGGTGGGGCGCACGAGGGGGGCGCGGTAGCGGGCGGCCGACAGCAGCTGGCGCAGCGCGTTGCGGCGGCTTACCGGGTATTCCTGCTGGTAACTGAGCCAGTCGGCCAGCAGCGCGGGAGTGCCGCCAGCATGCCGGCGGCTCGTCAGGCGCAAGATCAATGCTTCCTGGCTGGCGGCATCGCCCAGCAGCAGCTGGCGCAGCAGGGCGCCGTAGTTTTGCCAGCGCAGGCGTTGATGGAAGGGATTGAACGGCCGCATGCTGGTATTGATCAGCACGCAGCGGGCGATTTCCCACGGATAGCGGCTGGCCCATTCCACGGCCACCATGCCGCCCAGGGACAGGGCAAGCAAGTGGTAGGGTGCCGGGATGCCCCGCGCCAGCAACTCCCGGCGGCAGTCTTCTACCATGTCGGCCACGCGGGTGGCGCTCGTTTGCAGGTGGCGCGTGCCGTTGCCGGGCAGGTCGGGCGTGACGATGCGGGCGCCGGGCAGGGCGCGCGCCAGGGTGGCGGGGAAGCTGCCCCAGTGGCGCTGTTCGCGCATCAGGCCGCGCAGCAAGACCCAGTTATCGTGCGTGTTGATCTGCGTCATGATTCATACCATTGCGCCAGGGCGCGCCGGCGCTGTGCCTTGCGCAGCAAGCCTTCCGGCATCCAGCGGCCGTGGCTGCTGGCGGCGCGCATGAGGAAATCGAACCACACCAGGTGCCGCCGTAGCACGCGCTGCAGGCGGTGCGCGGCCGTGGGGTTGAAGATGCTGACCCGGTTGAACAGCTGGCGCGGGTTTTTCTTGACCCACAGCCAGGAACCCATTTCCAGGGTCAGCGGCAGGAACACGCGCCCGGTATAGCTGGTGCCGTTCAGGTACAGATAATCCCACAGGTCGCCATGCGTGCGGTATTGCCGGCTTTGCGGCTCGAACACATAGTTGTGGTTGGGGTAGCTCTGGCTGAACAGCTCTTCCAGCGCACCGATTTCGGCCAGGTGTTCGATGGGCACCTTGGTGTGCGCATGGGGAAACCAGATGCGGTCGCGCAAGCCGAAGCCGGAGTGGCAATCGAGGGCGATGCTGAACTGGCGCGACAGCAGTTCGCGCTCGACGAGGTCGCACACGGCGGCGCTTTCCAGCTCCATCGGCCCCCCGGCCGCGCCCCGGTACCAGGGCAGGCGGGCGCTGTAGCGCTGTCCGCCCAGCATGAACGGCACTTTCTCGCGCGCGCTCAGCGGCGCGTTGCGCATCAGGTCCACGCCACGCGGATTGCAGCGCGTGGCTTGCCACATGCCGCCTGGATTGACCAGCGGCATGAACACGAGGCGCATGCTTTCCAGCTGCTGGTGCAGGGTGGCGTCCCAGCGCAGGCGCGCGACCAGGCTTTCCAGGAAAGACAGGATGACTTGCGTGCCGATGCGCTCGAGGCCATGGATGCCGCCGAAAAAGCCCAGCACGGGCACGTCGGGGCTCGGATTGCCCAGCGCGATGGAGTACACGGGAAACTCGCGCCCATCCATGGCGATGCTGCAGGGCGCGGCCACTTCCAGGTGGCTGCCGCCTTCGTCGATGAGGCGCTTCAGCAAGACCAGCTCGGGCAGATTCTTTTCGATCATCAGGCGTCTGAAAGGGAAAGTGACAGCCAGTGTAGCCGAAATAGGTGGCGCGCCGGACGTCCCGCATGGCGAAATTTATGCACGCTGGCGATGTCACGAAGCCGTCATTTTTTCTGTGTAGGCTATTGCAGTTGATGCAAGAGTTGTTACTTGGCAATGCCTTGTTTCCACGCAATTCCCCCCTCACACGATAGCGACTCGATAGCGATATGACAGGCAGCCCGGCATCCGTCCATGTGCTTGCGCTGGCAGGATACCTGGTTTTGCTGGGTTTCCTGGCCGCGGTGGGGCCCGTGCGGGCGCAGTCCGCCGACGGCCCCGTGCTGCAGTTCGACATTGCCGCGCAAAACCTGGGCGACGCGCTGGACCTGTACAGCCGCCGCACGGGCATCGCCGTGCTGATGGACCAGCGCTACGCGCAGCGCCAGTCGGGGGCCGTGCGCGGCGCCCATGCGGCCGGCGCGGCCCTGCAAGCCTTGCTGGAAGGCACGGGCCTGCAATCGCGCCTGTCCGACGCGCAAGCCGTCATCGTGTACGCCCCGGCCGGCGCTGGCGCTGCCGCCGCGGCGGAGCTGCCGCAGGCCGCCGTCGTGGCCGCCGCCGACATCCCGGGCGCCGTGCAGGGCGGCGGCGACCATGCGGCCTATGTCAGCCGCTTGCAGCACGTGCTGCTGGGCTTGCTGTGCCGCGCGGCGCAGACGCGTCCCGGCGGCTACCGGCTGGCGCTGCAGCTGTATCTGAACCGCGCCGGCGTGGTGGACCGCGTGCACCTGCTCGACAGCACGGGCTTGCGCACGCGCGACACGGCCATCGCGCGCCTGGTGCTGGGCATGCGCGTGGGCGCGGCGCCGCAGCCGTCGATGCCGCAGCCCGTTTCCATCCTGCTGCTGCCGCAGGGGCCGGGCAGCGAAGTCGATTGCGCCCCCGGAACAATGGGAAGGCTCGCGCCATGAGCATGCCCGACCTGCGCACCAAGCTGAAACGCCATCTCAGTTCGCGCTACGCCGTGCTGCGCTGGCGCCTGGAGCGCGTGGTCGGCTGCAAGCACCATGCGGCCGATGCGCTGCAGGAAACGTGGCTGCGCCTCGAAGCGATGGTGGCGCCCGGTCCCGCCGCCGCGCCCGTCCACAATCCCGACGCCTACCTGCTGCGCATGGCGGCCAATATCGCCACCGATGCCTACCGCCGCGACCGCATCATCGTCACCGAGCGCGAGCGCGAAGAACTGATGCACATGGCCGACGAGGTGGGCGACGACATCAGCGACCCGGCCCGCATCGTCTCGGCGCGCCTCGACGTGCAGGCGCTCGACGCGGCCTTGGCGGGCCTGTCGCCGCGCCGCCGCGCCATCCTGACGGCCGCCAGGGTCGATGGCTTGCTCAATGCGGACATTGCCGAGCGCTTCGGCATTTCCGTGGCGATGGTGAAGAAAGAATTGCAGGCTGCCATGCAACACTGTAAAACGTGCATGGCCGACGCCGATGCCGCCCAGCGCAGCGATGTGTCGGGCCGCCGTAAATATTGATGAATCTCATGACTGCTCCTGACCGCGATCCACGCGACTCTTCCCATACCGCCGACAGCGACGCTGACATCGGCCGGCAAGCCGCTGCCTGGTGGGCGCGGCTGCGCGGCGACGATTTCACGCAGGCGGACGCCGACGCCTTGCGCGCCTGGTGCGCGCGCAGCCCCGCGCATGCGCGCGCCTGGCGCGAACTCCAGCAAGTGTGGCAGGCGCTGGCCCCCGCGTTGGACCGCGCCGCCGATGCCGCGCCGCAGCGGGCGAACGTGCTGGCGTTCCCGGCGCGCCCCGGGCGCCGGGCTTTCCTGGGCGGCGCGCTGGCGGCCGGCGTGGCCGTGCTGGCCTTGCGCCCGCCGCTGGGCGTCTGGCCGTCGCTGCAGGAATGGAGCGCCGATTACCGCACGGGCACGGGCGAGCAGCGGCAGGTGGCCGTGTCGCAGCAGATGACGGTGCAGATGAATACGCAGACGCGCATCGATGTGCGGGCGCCGGAAGCCATCGAATTGCTGGGCGGCGAAGCGGAAATCCTCGCCAGCGGCGCGCGCCAGCCCGTCACGGTGGTGGCAGGCGCGGGGCGCTTGCTGGCGCAGTCGGCCCGCTTCAACGTGCGCCACACGGACGATGCCGTGTGCGTCACCTGCCTGGCGGGCGCCGTGGACGTGGTCTGGCAGCAGCGCCGCCAGACCCTCGATGCGGGGCAGCAACTGGTCTACGATGACCGGGGCGTGCAGGCGGCCACGGCCGCGCCAGCGGAGGAAGCCAGCGCGTGGCGCAGGGGCGCGCTGTCGTTTGTCGGCAAGCCGCTGGCCGAAGTCGTCGATGAAATCAACCGCTACCGGCCGGGCCGGGTGGTGCTGCGCAATGCCGAGCTGGGCCGCCGCCTCGTGCGCATGCGTTTTTCCATCGGGCAAACCGATGGCGCGCTGGCGATGATACGCGACCTGTACGGCGCGCAAATGACCAGTTTGCCGGGCGGCATCGTGCTGCTCAGTTGATTTCCGCTGATTCCAGGTTTCCCTTTGGCAGGCTTATTTGAAAATATTTGAAAATATTTTTCAAAAAACATTATCCCTTCCGCCATCCGGTTACGTCATGGAGGCATGGACGCTTGCGCTACCGCCAGGCTCCGTTCCCTTCTCTCTAGCCAGGAAACCATTGCCATGACCAAGTTTCACACTGTCCAGCGCCCAGTCCCGAACGTCGACATGGACGCGCAGCGTACCTCCACGCTGGGCAGCCGCTTGCGGCTCACGCCGCTCGCCTACGCACTGACCACCATGCTGATGGCGGGCGCCTTTGCCACGCCGGCCCGCGCGCAGCAGGCGTTCAGCGGCGGCTGGTTCGCGGCCAAGGGCGCGGCGCAAAATACGGCGGCCACTTCGGGCCGCTTGCCGAATGGCCAGCCGCTGCCGCTGGGCAGCCGGCCCGAGGGCCAGCAACAGCAGGCAAATCAGCAGTTGCAGCGCTCGCTCAACAACCTGAACCTGGCCGCGCGCGCCATCGCTGCGCAGCAAGCGGCCCAGGCGCAGGCGCGCCAGGCGGCGGCTGGCGTGCCCGGCGCACCCGATGGCCTTGTGAAAGGCGGCTTGCAGGTCGACACCAACAGTCTGACGGCCGGCTGGCTCAACGCCCAGGCGCCCGTGCAGACGGTAGCGAACGGCAAGACGGCCGTGGTGGTGCAGCAGACGGCGGACAAGGCCATCCTGAACTGGGAAACGTTTAATGTCGGCAAGGACACGACCTTGACGTTCCAGCAACAAAAGGATTGGGCCGTGCTGAACCGGGTCAACGATCCGCAAGCCCGTCCCAGCCAGATCCAGGGCCAGATCAAGGCCGACGGCACGCTGCTGCTCGTCAACCGCAACGGCATCGTCTTCAACGGCGCGAGCCAGGTCGACACGCGCAGCCTGGTGGCGGCCGCGGCACGCATCAGCGATGCGCAATTCCAGAAAAACGGCATATACAGCCCCGGCACGGCCGGCGCCACGACGTTTACCGACGCGGCCGGCAAGGTGCAGGTGCAGGCGGGGGCGCGCATCGCCAGCAATGCGCCCAAGGGCAGCACGGAAGGCGGCGGCTATGTGATGCTGCTGGGCAAGGAAGTCCACAACGGGGGAGAGATCGGCACGCCGAAAGGCCAGGCCCTGCTGGCCGCCGGCGACAGCTTTACCATTAAAAAAGGCGTAGGCACGGATGGCAACCCCCTGTCGACCACGCGCGGCAGCGAAGTCACGCCGCAGTTCGCGGCCGGCAGCACGGCGGGCAAGGTGGTCAACACGGGCCTGATCCAGGCGCGCGAAGGCGACATCACCCTGGCCGGGCGCGATGTGCAGCAGGACGGCGTGCTGCTGGCGTCCACCACCACGGCCACGCGCGGCACCATCCACCTCAATGCCCTGGGCAGCGACGCGGCCGTCACCGTGGGACGCGGCGCCACCACGGCCATCCTCGTCGAGGATGACGGCAAGACGACGGCGCTCGACAGCCAGCGCGACGCCATGCGCGGCCCGGCCGTGACGTCGACGGAAAACATCCTCGCCGTCAACGACCGCCGCGACCAGTCGCGCATCGAGATCGGCAGCGCCGGCACGGTCGAATTGCTCGGCGATTCGCTGACCCTGGCCACGGGCGGCCAGATCGCCGTCAACGCGGCCAGCCGCAGCCTGCTGCGCGACGGCGCCCAGCTCGACGTTTCCGGCGCCGTGGGCGTGAAGGTGGCGATGGAAGCGAACAATGTCGAGATCAACGTGCAGGGCAACGAGCAGCGCGATGCGCCCGTCAACCGCGACGGCAAGGCTTTGATCAACAACAATATCTGGGTGGACCGCCGCAAGCTGGTGTTCGTGCCAAAAGGCACGAACGGCTACGACAGCGACCGCTGGTACACGGCGGGCGGCTTGCTGGAAGTGGCCGGTTACCTGGGCACGCAGGGCCACTCCGTCAGCGAATGGATGGCGCAGGGCGGCACGGTCAGCTTCGGCGGCAAGGATGTCGTCACGCAGCTTGGCTCCAGCATCAACCTGTCGGGCGGCACCCTGGACGTGCAGACGGGCGCGCTGCGCCAGACCTGGCTGAAAGGCGCGGACGGCAAGCTGTATGAGGCAGGCAGCGCGCCCGCCGACCTGGCGTATGCGGGCGTGTACAAGGGTTACGAGGAAGAGCATGTGCGCTGGGGCAAGGATGCCAGCGCTTTTTACGCCAATCCTTTGATCGCCGCACAGAAGCGCCTGGAAAACGGCTACACGGTGGGCCGCGACGCGGGCAAGCTGGTGGTGGCGACGGGATCGGCCGTGCTGGAAGGGGGCATCGCGGGCGATGTCTTCCAGGGCGAGCGCCAGGCGCAGGCGCCGCAAGCGCTGCTCGACAGCTACCAGCAGTCGCAGCTGGCGGCCGCACAGCGGGGCCAGCTGGTCGTGGGCCAGTACGTGCCGATGTTCGACAAGCGCACGGGCGTGCTGCAGCATGCGCTGTCCGCCGTCATGGACGAGGTGCGCCTGACGCGCGTGCAGGACGGCATCGCCGCCGGCCTCGACGTGACTGGCGTGCTGTCCACCGAGCGCGAGGGCAAGCTGCTGCTCGACACCACCTTGCTGAACAATCAGCAATTGGGCGCCCTGCGCATCGCCGCCAAGGGCGCGATCACCGTCGACAGCGCGCTGCAGGTGGCCGATGGCGGCAATATCACCCTGTTCGGCAAGTACGTGGCCATCAATGCCAGCTTGCGCAGCCGTGGCGGCAGCATCGCGGCAGGCAACGTGCTGAACCAGATCGGTTCGCTGGGCATGCTCGATACCTTCGTCAATCCTGGCGTGCCTCCGGGCACGCTGGTGCTGGCCGACGGCGTCAGCCTCGATGCCAGCGGCTTGTTCAGCAATGTGCTGCGCGATCCGCTGGCCGCCGCCGGCCTGCCTTATATGAACGGCGGCAGCGTTTCGCTGCGCACGTATGGCGACGTGCGCATCGGCAATGGCAGCCTGGTCGACGTCAGTTCCGGCGCGGCCATCCTGGCGCAGGCGAAACAGCAGGGCGGCAAGGGCGGCAACGTGACCCTGGCCAGCTACGGACCGAAGGCCGACCTGGTGCTGGGCAAGGGTGCGCAAGTGCGCGGGCACGGCGTGGCGGGCGGCGGCAAGCTGGAGTTACAGGCCAACAAGATCATGATCGGCAACGTTGAAAAACCCGAGGCGGGCGCCCTGCAGCTGGACGGCGGCTTCTTCGACAAGGGTTTTTCCAGCTACAGCCTGGTCGGCAAGCAGGGCGTGACGGTAGCGGACGGCGCGCAGGTGGATGTGCGCATGCCGGTATTGCGCGTGGTGGACAATGAAAAACTGGCCCTGTGGATGCCGGAACAGGTCACGGAAAATCCGCTGAAGGGTACCTTGACGCAGCGCAAGGGCGCCAGCCTTGCCGTGCAGGTGGGCGATATCCAGTCCGGCGCGGCCGACATGGCCATCGCCGAATTGCTGGTGGGCAAGAACGCCGTGGTGAGCGTCGATGCGGGCCAGTCCATCAAGCTATCCAGCGTGGGCCAGCTGACGGTGGAAGGGCGCCTGAATGCGTGGGGCGGCAAGATCAGCCTGGGTGGCGTGGGCGTCGACAAGCCCGTGTCCGAGGCGGTGGAAGCGGCCGGCCATGGCCGCTCCATCTGGATCGGCGAGCATGCCGTGCTGGACGTGGCCGCGCGCGCCGTCAGCGCCACGGATGCGCAGGGCCGGCGCTACGGCAAGGTGGTCGATGGCGGCAGCATCGTCGTCGGCGGCGAGATCGACCATGCACAGGGCAGCACTTCGGCGGCCAGCCTGTTCGTCGTCGTGCGCGACGGCGCCGTGCTCGATGCGTCCGGCGCGCATGCCGTGCTCGACGTCAATGGCGACGCCATCGACGTGGCCAGCGCGGGCGGCAGCATCGCGCTGGCGTCGAACAATGGCTTGTACCTCGATGGCCAGCTGTTGGCCAGGGCCGGCGGCGCGGGCGCGGCGGGCGGCAGCCTGTCCGTAGCCACGGGCACGCCCGAATACCTGAAAGTGCTGGCCACGCCCAAGGTGCTGCAGGGCCGCCAGCTGCGGCTGACGCAGCGCCAGGCGGCCAGCGACCTGGCCTCCGCTGTGACGGCACGCGATGCGGCGGCGACGCTGCAGTATGGCCATGGCCGTTTTTCCGTGGAGCAGGTGGAGGCGGGCGGTTTCGGCAACCTGGCGCTGTTGGGCGCCGCTTCGTTCGATGGCGACGTGTCGCTGACGATGCGGCAAAGCTTCCAGCTGTACGGCGCGCCGCTGCTGTCGCCCGGCAGCCAGCCTGGCGCGCGCATCGGCATCGCGGCGCCGTATGTGCGCCTGGCCAGCATCAAGCCGGCTGGCCGCGATTTCTATACGACGCCGGGCAGCGCGGGGGCGTCGCCGCTCGCCAGCCAGGTCAGCATAACGGGCGACCTGATCGACGTGCGCGGCATGGTCGACGTCGTGGCCAACGACGTGCGCCTGAGCAGCAGCGGCGACCTGCGCTTCCTGCTGTCGCCGCTGGGCTGGGATGGCAACCAGCCGTCGACGGTGCTGTCTTCGCCAGGCGACATGACCCTCAATGCGGCCCAGCTGTATCCGGAATCGGGCGCCGGCGCCGCCGTGCGTGCCGGCCATGGCGCCATCGATGGCAAGTTCGGCTACGACCCTGCGCGCAGCCTGACCATCGGCCGCGCGACCGACACCGTGCCGGCCATGCCATATTCCGCCTTCGGCTCGCTGGAGCTGGAAGCGGCGCATATCGAGCAGGGCGGCGTGGTGCGCGCGCCGCTGGGGCGCCTGGTGATCGGCGCGGCCCGCTATGACAATGACAAGAGCCTGAGCGTGAATCTGCTGGCCAACAGCATCAGTTCCGTCAGCGGCGCCGGCCTGGTCATGCCGTATGGCGGCACCGTCGATGGCCAGACCTGGAACGTCAACGGCAAGCCGGTCACCTTGATGGGCGTGGGCGGCATCAATTCGCAGGGCGGCCTGCTCAACGGCGTGCAATTGGGCGGCGTGGCCGTGGACGTGCGGCCGGGCGCGCTGCTCGACCTGTCCGGCGGCGGCGAACTGGCGGGCGCCGGCTTCATCGCGGGCCGCGGCGGCTCCACCGATGCGCGCTACCATCCGTTGGCGCAGGTGGGCGCGAACGGCGGCTTTGTCCTGCCGGGACTGGCCACCAACCCCGTGTACGCCATCGTGCCGGGCGCGCAGGCGCCGCAAGCGCCCGCGGGCGGAGAAAAGGCGGCGTCCGATCCGGCCGTGGGCCGGCAGGTGACGATAGGCAGCGGCGTGCCGGGCCTGGCGGCCGGCACCTACACGCTGATGCCGTCCACCTACGCCCTGTTGCCGGGCGCCTTCCGCGTGGAGCTGAACGGCCTGGCGGGCCAGGGCGGCGCCGGCAGCGTGGCGCAGCCGCTGCGCAACGGTTCCTGGGCCGCGCCCGGCACCCTGTCGATCGCCGGCACGGACATCCGCGCGCCGCTGGCCAGCCAGCTGATACTCACGCCGGCCAAGGTCTTGCGCACGTATTCCCAGTACAACGAGACCGGCTATGCCGCATTCGCGCTGGCCGATGCGCAAAGGCGGGGCATTCCTCGCGCGCTGCTGCCGTCCGATGCGAAAACGCTCAAGCTGACCATGCTCCAGGACGGCGGCCTGGACACCTTCCAGTTCAAGGGCACCGGCAAGTTTGGCGCCGCCGAGGGCGGCTATGGCGGCACCGTGATCGTGATGCCGAGCAATAGCGCCAAGGGCGACATTGAAATCCTTGCCGACGGCGCGCCGGCCACCCGCGACGCCGGACTGGTCAGCATGCGCGCCTCGAGCCTGAACAGTATCGGCGCGGCCCGTATCCTGGTGGGCAATGCGCCGTCGGTGGAATATGGTCAGGCCGGCAACTACGTGAGTTTCGGCGCCAGTTCGGCGCGCTCCATCTACCTGCGCGCGGGGGCCGTGCTGTCGGCACCCGAGGTGTTCCTCGTCGCGCAGGACCCCAGCAGTTATCTGCTGGGCGACGGCTTGATCGATATCGCGGCCGGCGCCGGCATCAGCACCCTGGGCAAGGGCAAGGCCGCGTATGACGCCAACGACGGCTTCATCTACAAGAAGGGCCGCGCGGACGTGCACATGCTGGCCGCGTCGAACGGCTTGCTCAATGTGGCGCCTGTCAGTGGCACGGCGCGCGGCGGCATCCGCATCGGCACGGCCAGCCTGTACTCGGAAGGCACCTTGCTGCTGTCGACCAACGGCAGCTTCGCGCTGGACGATTCCGCCCGCTACGGCACGCGCAACCTGGGCCTGGCCGTGGGCGCCATCAACATGGGCAGCAGCGAAGCGCTGGCGGTGGCGCAGGCCAACGGCACGCGCGCCAACGGCCTGGCCATGAACCAGGGCGTGCTGGACCGCTTGCTGCGCGGCGACACCAGCGCAGGCGCGCCGGCCCTGCAGGCGCTGGTGCTGAGCGCGGCCGACAGCGTCAATTTCTATGGCGACGTGGTGCTCGACACCTACGACAAGGCGAGCGGCAAATCGAACCTGGAACGCCTGGTGCTGACCACGCCGGCCATGTATGGCCAGGGCGGGGCCGGCACGGCGGCCACCATCCGCACGGCCAACCTGATCTGGGGCGGCGCCCTGTCGGCGGCCGGCAACGTGATCGCGCACGGCGCCGGCACGGGCAGCGGCACCCTGAACCTGGAAGCGGAACGCATCGATTTCGGCTTCGGCCCGTTCACGCAGCCGGCCAGCGTCGCCTCGTTCGACCGCCTGGCGCTCGGTTTTGGCACGGTCAACCTGAAAGCGTCGGGACGAGTCACGGCCAACCACAAGGGCAGCCTGTCCGTCTACCAGTCGCAGGGCGCGTATGAAACGGGCAAGGGCTACCAGTACAGCGGCGGCAACCTGAACATCGGCACGCCGCTGCTGACGGGCGACGCCGGTTCCGCGCACAGCTACACGGCGGGCGGCGCGCTGACGGTGGCGGCGCCGGCCGGCGCGGCGCCAGCGGCTCCCGCCAAAAATAGCGCCGCGCTGGGCGCCCAGCTGGCCTTGAACGGCGACAGCGTGAGCGTGGCGACGGCCGTGGTGTTGCCTAGCGGCAAGCTTACCGTCAACGCCCTGCGCGACATCACCGTGGCCGACGGCGCGCGCATCGACATGGCGGGCCGCAAGACCACCTTCTTTGACGTGGACAAGTACAGCTGGGGCGGCGACGTGACCCTGGACAGCCGGACCGGCGATATCCGCCAGGGGGCGGGCAGCGTGATCGACCTGTCGGCCGAGCACAACCGCGCCGGCAGCCTGAAGGCCGTGGCGCTCGATGGCGCGGCCGGCATGGTCGATTTGCAGGGCAAGATACTGGGCGGTGCCAGCGGCAGCTACGACGCGGGCGGCACGATGGTGCCGTACAAGAAGGGCAGCGTGGACGTGCGCGCGCAGACCCTGGGCGCCGGAGGCACCCTGGACAGCCAGTTTGCGTCGCTGAACCAGCGCCTGAATGAAGGCGCGGTGACGGGCGCGCGCAGCTTCCAGCTGAAACAGGGCGACTTGACGATCGGCAACGAGCTGAAGGCGGGCGAAGTGCAGGTGGCCGTCGACAACGGCCGCCTCACCGTCGCCGGCGTGATCGACGCCAGCGGCGAGCGCGTGGGCAGCATCCGCCTGGCCGGCCGGCACGGCGTCACTCTGGCCGGCAACGCCGTGCTCGACGCGCACGGTACCGTCTTGCGCGTCGACAGCTATGGCAAGATCATCGACAGCCCGAACCGCGCCACGGTGGAACTGAATGCGGGCGAGGGTGTATTGAACCTGGCCGGCGGCGCGCAGATCGACGTGCGCCACGGCACAGGCGCCGTGGCGGGCAAGGGCAAGGGCGAACACGACGGCGCGGCGCGCGGCACGGTGGAGCTGAGCGCGCCGCGCCTGGGCAGCGGCGGTGCGCGCACGGACCTTGACGCGGCCACCTTTGGCGACATCGCCATCGCCGCCGGCGGCGGCTTGACCATCCGCGGCGCGAAATCCATCGCCGTCAACGCCATGCAGCGCTACGACGACGCGGCCTACGCCACTGACCTTTCGGTCAGCGGCCGCCCTTACCAGGTGATCAACCAGGCTTACCTCGACAGCAAGCATGGGGACAGCACGGCCTTCATCGATGCGGCGCTGGCCAACACGAACTTGCGCAACGGCAAGTTGGCGGGCCTGGCCACGGCCGCGTATGTCGATGCGCTGCATCTGCGCCCCGGCGTCGATATCGTCAGCAAGACCCAAGATGGCGACCTGGTGGTGCAGGGCGACCTGGATCTGTCGGGCATGCGTTATGCCAGCCTGAATCCGCGCTTTCAAGTAAACAATTTGCGCGGCTCGGGCGAGGTGGGCAGCCTGCTGCTGCGCGCCGGGGGCGACCTGAGCATCTATGGCAGCATCAATGACGGTTTCGCGCCGCCGCCCGCCACCCAGGACGACAGCGGCTGGAAACTGTTGCCGGGGCGCGACATCAACGGCAGCGACGTCATCGTGCCGGGCAAGGGCGTGACCCTGGCCGACGGCACGCTGTTCCCGGGAGGCATCGCGCTCAATTACGACTTGCCCGTCAAGGGCTTCAATCTGCTGGCCGACACGCGCCTGCCCGTGGCCGTGACCCTGGACCAGGCGATCACCGTGCCGGCCGGCACGGTGCTGGCGGCCGCCGTGCGCGACGGCGCCGGCAATATCGTCCACGCGGCCGGCACCCTGCTGGCCACGGCGCAGACCTTCACCGCCGGCATGCGTCTGGACGCCGGCAGCGTGCTCAAGCAATCGGTGACGCTGCGCGCCATGACCTGGCCCAAGGGCGTGCCCCTGCCTGGCGTGGCGGGCGAGCGCTCGGTGTTCGCGCTCAATGGCCAGCTGGCGCTGGCCGTGGGCTCGCTGATCCCGTCCGGCACCGACGTCAAGCTGTTGCCCAATGTGGATTCAATCGGCCTGCGTCCGGAAGTGGCGGGCAGCCAGGGCAAGCTGTGGGCCATCGCGCCCATGCTGGCCGAAGGCTCGCAAGCGTGGGGCATGCGCCTGGTGGCCGGCGCCGACCTGGACGGGGCCGACACGCGCGCCGTGCAGGCGCATCCCGCGCACGGCACCCTGCGCCTGGCCGACAGCCATTACGGCATGTACGGCATCCTGATCCCGCCGAAGGGCGTGCAGTACTGGACCAAGGAAGCGCAGGAGCTGGGCGAGCGGGAGGGCTTCCCCGGCATCGTGGCGGGCGAACCCATCACCGAGGAATTCACCAGCCAGTTCGGTCAGACTGTCGAGGTGTTTTGCGCCAACGACCCCACCATGTGCCTGCTGAAGGTGGCCTATGTATGGACCAGGGAAGGCGCGGAAGAGTTTGCCGACCCCAAGACCAAGGCGGGCGATGTGCTCGACCCGGTGGCGCTGGGCTGGCCCACCATTTGCGAGGAAAACCCCACCTGGTGCGGCACGTCGAACCCGACGTTCGACTACAAGGCGAGCAGCCTGCGCTACAGCGTGCTGCGCACGGGCACGGGCGACCTGGACCTCGTCAGCGGCGGCAGCCTGCGCATGGACAGCCTGTATGGCGTGTACACGGCCGGCATGTCGTCCACGCCGACGGCGGCCGGCGACCCGTACAACCTGCCGCGTTCGCGCAATGCGGACGGCAAGGTGCTTGGCAACCCCGACGGCGCCCATGAACGCCTGGTCGACGGCGGCGCCGACAGCATCTACCGCGCCTGGTATCCGGAGCAGGGCGGCAACCTGCTGTTGAAGGTGGCGGGCGACTTGAGCGGTTCGCTGGTCGATAAGTCCAGCGAAATCAGCCAGCGTCCGGTCAGCAAGGATGGCATGGCCGACTCCGTGGCAGTCGGCAACTGGCTGTGGCGCCAGGGCAGCGGCGGCGTGGCCACGGGTGGACAGCCCCAGCCGGTGGCGTGGTGGATCAATTTCGGCAGCTACGTGGGCCGCCCTACCCTGGCTGACACGGTGCTGGGCTTTACGGGTTTCGGTACCCTGGGCGGCGGCAATGTGCGCGCCGAGGTGGCGGGCGACGCCGGCGTGCTGGCGCCGCTGACCGCCAGCACGTATAACCGCAGCATCAATCCCCGTTCGCAGGGCTTGCTGCTGGCCGTGGGCGGCACGGGCCGCGTGCAGGCCGACGGCAGCCTGCTGCAGACGGGCGGCGGCGACCTGGAGCTGCGCGTGGGCGGCGCCCTCAATCCGGCCGGCATGGCAAGCCTCGCACACCTGAATGGCGCGCTGGTCGATTTGCGCGGCCACGCGGAAACGTCGGCCACGCAACTGGGCAGCGTGGCGCTGCAGTACGGCACCTGGGGGACCGATCACGTGCCGCTGGAATCGCGCGCCTACGACGCCTTCCGCGCCACGCGCGCCACGCCCCGGGGCGGCATGACCCTGGTACCGGGCGACGCCACGTTCAGCGTGGCAACCTTGGGCGACCTGGTGCTGCAGGACGTGGCCGACCCCGGCCGCGTGACCCCGTTCAATGGCACGCCGTTCACCGGCGCGGCGGGCGAGCAGGGGTATGGCTACGGCTGGTTCAGCCTGTGGACGCCGCGCACGGCGCTCGACCTGTACTCCGCCGGCGGCAACATGACGCCGCTGGCGGCGTCCGTTGGCACGGACACCGACCTGGCCATCGTCTATCCATCCATCGTACGGGCCGCGGCCGCAAATGGTAGCCTGTACTATGGCAAGACCATCACGGATTGGGGTGGTGCATCCGCGTATGCCCCGCCGTTGTTGCTGGCGCCGTCTCCCAATGCACAGCTGCAATGGCTGGCCAGCGATTCCATCTATGCGGGCGGATTTGCCGTCAGCCAGTCCGGCGCCGCCGCCGACAGCATGGCGACGCCGTTCAGGCCGGGTTTCACGGGCTGGGATGTCAGTCCTTACGTGACCGATCCTCTGGCCGCGAATGTCTCGAGCATGGGGGCGCCGGCGACGCAATCGAACTTCCCGCTGTTCGCCTTCGGTCCCGACTCCTCGGCCGGTCCCGCCAACAGCGGCACGCAGACGGCCCGCATCTATGCCGTCACGGGTGACCTGGTGGGCGTGAACAGCGGCCGCATCCTCGAATTTTCCAATGGCAAGCGTGCAGGCATTACCTGGTACGAGGGCGGCCAGCCCGTGTGGATGAAGGCGGGCCGCGATATCGTCGGCAGCGGCACGGCGCAGCTGGAAGCCAACGACGGCACTGCCAGCGGCAGAGACATAAGCTTCCGCAATATCAACAACCTGGTCGTGCATAACAATGTGTATGACGTGTCGGTGGTGTCGGCCGGGCGCGATATCCTGAACAGCTCCTTCAACGTGGCCGGTCCCGGCACGCTGGACATCAGCGCCGGGCGCAACATATTGATGCAGGACAAGGGCAGCGTCGTCAGCCTCGGTCCCGTGGTGGCGGGCGACAAGCGTCCGGGCGCCGGCATCGCCATGCAGGCGGGCGTGGGCGCGGCCGGACTAGACTACCTGCGCTTCGTCAAGCCGTATCTCGACCCGGCGAACGTGGCGCAGAAGGGCGTGCCGCTGGCCGACCAGGCCGGCAAGGTAGTGAAAGCGTACGACGCCGAATTGGCGGCGTGGCTGGGTGAACGCCATGCCTTCAAGGGCACGGCCGCCGAGGTTCTGGCCTTTTACCTGGCCTTGCCCGAGCCGCAGCAGCGCGTGTTCGCCCGCAATGTGTATTTCGCGGAACTGAAGGCGGGCGGGCGTGAGTACAACGACTGGGACAGCTCGCGCTATGGCAGTTTCCTGCGCAGCCGCAACGCCATCGCGGCCCTGGCGCCGGCCACGGACGCCAACGGCAAGGCGCTTGCCTATGCGGGCGACATCGTCATGTACCGCGGCCTGTACGCGGTGCGCAATGACGGCGAGCAGCGCTGGGATTACTTCCCCCGCAGCGGCTACGTGCATACGAACTTCGGCGGCGATATCCAGTTGCTGACGCCGGGCGGCAGGCAGGTGTTCGGCATCGAAGGCGAGGCGCCGCCGGCGACCTCGGGCGTCATCACCAAGGGCGGCGGCAATATCGAGCTGTTCTCGCACGGCAGCATCCTGCTGGGCCAGAGCCGCATCATGACGACGTTTGGCGGCGATATCCTCGGCTGGTCGTCGGAAGGCGACATCAACGCGGGGCGCGGTTCGAAGTCGACCATCGTCTACACGCCGCCCAAGCGCGTGTATGACAACTGGGGCAACGTGACCCTGTCGTCCGACGTGCCGAGCACGGGCGCCGGCATCGCCACCCTGGCGCCGATCGCGGAAGTGCCGGCCGGCGACGTGGACTTGCTGGCCCCGCTGGGCACCATCGACGCGGGCGAGGCGGGCATCCGCGTCTCGGGCAACGTCAACCTGGCCGCGCTGAAGGTGATGAATGCGGCGAACATCCAGGTCAAGGGCGAAGCGAAGGGCATGCCGACGGCGGCGTCCGTCAACGTGGCGGCCATGACGAACGCCAGCGCGGCCGCTTCCCAGGCCACGGCGGCGGCGCAGGACGTGGTGCAGCGCGAGCGCGCCGCCACCCGTTCCGCGCAGCCATCCGTGTTCACGGTGCGCGTGCTGGGCTTTGGCAGCGAAGCACCGCCGGACAGCGCGCAAGCGGCGCCGCAGGAGGGCGCGCGCATCGAGGCGGCCGACTACAACCCGCGCAGCGCCGTGCGCGTGCTGGGCCTGGGCACCTTGCCGGAATCGGCCACGCGCCAGCTGACGGCGCAAGAGCGCAGCAGGTTGTCGCCATGATGGCCGGCATGGCGAATGTGGCTGCTGTCTTGCCCCTGCGCGCGGCGGGCCATGCCGGCATGGCCTGGTGCCGGCCCGCCATCCGGCCCCGCCTGCAGGCGGCCAACGACGTGGCGCCCCTGCCGATGCCGGCGCCGGCGCAGGGCGCCCGGCTGCAGGCTGTGCTGGAAGGCAATTACGCGGGACTGCACCGGCGCCTGGCGCGCCACCTGGGCTGCACCGAGCTGGCCAGCGACAGCCTGCACGACGCCTGGCTGCGGCTGGGCGCGCTGGCGGCCGGCGACGGCGCGGCGCTGGCGCACAGCCCCGTCGCCTATGTCTTCCGCGTGGCGTGCAATGCGGCCATGGACAGCCTGCGCCGCAACCGCGCCTGGCTGTATGCGGACGAGGGCGGTGACGATGGCGCCGCCGGCCTGGTCGATTTCCTCGCCGATACGGCGGCGGGTCCGGAACGCCTGGCCGAGCTGCAGGCGGACGTGCGGCGCCTGGCGCAGGCCGTCGACTTGCTGCCGCGGCGCCACCGGCAAGTGCTCGAAGCGCTGCGCGTGGATGAGCTGACCCGCCAGGAAGTGGCCGAGCGGCACGACATGTCGCTGCGCAACGTCGATACGGCCCTGCGCCAGGCGCTCGACCATTGCGCGCGCCACACGGGTTACGCGGCGCAGGGGGGCGTCGGCACAACCCGGCGCGGCCTGCGCTTGCGCCAAGGATAGGCGCTCCCCCCTGTTTTACGTTCGTTCGCGTACAGACGCGCAGAAATTCCGCTGACAGACTGGAACTCCGGGCCTGCATGCGCCCACCCAGCCCACTGCCAGGAGGAAGCGCGACATGACCGAGTGTAATCACATCAATGCCGGCAGGCGCGGCGTGCTGATCGCCGGCGCGCTGTCGGCCACGGCGGTGGCCGTGCCCGGCGTGGCGGGAGCGGCGCAAGCGGTGAGCACGTCCGGCCAGGCGCCGCCCGTCCTGATGCAAGTCAGCCTGGACGTCAACGGCCAGCGCCACAGCCTGGAACTCGACACGCGCACCACCTTGCTCGACGCCTTGCGCGAACACCTGCACCTGACGGGCACCAAGAAGGGCTGCGACCACGGGCAATGCGGCGCCTGCACCGTCCTGCTCGACGGCCAGCGCATCAATGCCTGCCTGACCCTGGCCGTGATGCATGACGGCGCGAAGGTCACCACCATCGAGGGGCTGGGCACGCCCGACAAACTGCACCCGATGCAGGCGGCTTTCATCGCGCATGACGGCTATCAATGCGGCTACTGCACTCCGGGGCAGATCTGTTCGGCCGTGGCCGCGCTGGGCGAGATCCGCCAGGGCATCCCCAGCCACGTCAGCACCGACTTGAATGCGGCGCCGCAGGCGACGCCGGAAGAATTGCGCGAACGCATGAGCGGCAATCTCTGCCGCTGCGGCGCGTATTCCAACATCATAGAAGCCATCACGGAAGTGGCGGGGAGGCCGGCATGAGAGTGTTCAGCTACCAGAAGCCCGCCACGCCGGCCGAAGCGGCGGCCGCCGCCGTGAACACGCCGGGCGCCAGGTTCATCGCCGGCGGCACGAATCTGCTCGATCTGATGAAACTGGACATCGAAACGCCCGCGCATTTGATCGACGTCAATGGCCTCGCCCTGGACAAGGTGGAAACTACAAAGGACGGCGGCTTGCGCATCGGCGCCCTCGTGCGCAACACGGCGCTGGCGGCGCACGCCACGGTGCGGCGCGATTATGCCGTGCTGTCGCGCGCCTTGCTGGCCGGCGCCTCGGCGCAATTGCGCAACAAGGCGACGACGGCCGGCAACCTGCTGCAACGCACGCGCTGCCCTTACTTCTATGACACGAACCAGGCGTGCAACAAGCGCGTGCCGGGCAGTGGCTGTTCGGCCATCGCCGGCTTCAGCCGGCCGCTGGCGATTTTGGGCGGCAGCGAAGCCTGCATCGCCACGCATCCCAGCGACATGGCCGTGGCCATGCGCGTGCTCGACGCTTCCATCGACACGGTGCGGGCCGACGGCAGCACGCGCAGCATCCCCATTGCGGACTTTTACCGCTTGCCGGGCAGTACGCCGCAGCTGGAAACCGTGCTGCGGCCGGGCGAGCTGATCACCAGTGTGACCTTGCCCCGGCCCGTCGGCGGCATGCACGTCTACCGCAAGGTGCGCGACCGCGCCTCGTATGCGTTCGCGCTGGTGTCCGTGGCGGCGATTATCTTGCCGGACGGCACGGGCAGGCTGGCCCTGGGCGGCGTCGCGCCGCAGCCGTGGAGAATTGCCGCGGCGGAGCAATCGATGCCCCAAGGCGCCGCCGCCGTGAGCGAACGCCTGCTGGCCGGCGCCCTGCCGACGGCCGACAACGCCTTCAAGGTGACCCTGGCGCAGCGCACGATCGCCGCCGTGATGGCGCACGCATCCGCACAGAAAGGCTAGGGCCATGAAATTTACGACACCGGCGACCACCAATCCCATCGACCAGCTGAAAGTCGTGGGCCGCCCCACGGACCGCATCGACGGCCCCCTGAAAACCACGGGCACGGCGCCGTACGCCTATGAACAAAACAAGGCCGCGCCGCACGCCGCCTACGGCCAGGTCGTAGGCGCGGCCATCGCCAGGGGCCGCATCGCCTCCATCGACAGCAGCGCGGCGCGGCGCGCGCCCGGCGTGCTGGCCGTGGTGACGGCGGAATCGGCTGGGAAATTGGGCAAAGGCAAGATGAACACGGCCAGGCTGCTGGGCGGCCCCGAGGTCGAGCATTACCACCAGGCCATCGCCCTGGTGGTGGCGGAAACCTTCGAACAAGCCCGCTCGGCCGCGCAGTTGCTTGACGTTAAATATGTCGAACAGCCGGGTGTTTTCGACCTGGCCAAGGCGAAGAATACGGCCACCAAGCCGAAGGATGGCCAGCCCGACAGCAAGACGGGCAACTTCGCCGGCGCCTATGCCCAGGCCCCCGTGCGCCTGGACGCCACCTATACGACGCCCGACCAGTCGCACGCCATGATGGAGCCGCACGCTTCGATTGCCGCCTGGGAAGGGGATAAATTGACGGTGTGGACGGCGAACCAGATGGTGGACTGGGGCCGTGGCGACCTGGCCCGCACCCTGGGCGTGCCGAAAGACAAGGTGCGCATCGTCTCGCCCTACATCGGCGGCGGTTTCGGCGGCAAGCTGTTCGTGCGCGCGGAAGCCTTGCTGGCAGCCCTGGGGGCGCGCGCGGCGCAGCGTCCCGTCAAGGTGGCCCTGACGCGGCCCTTGATGTTCAACAACACGACGCACCGGCCCGCCACCATCCAGCGCCTGCGCCTCGGCGCCACGCGCGATGGCAAGATCACGGCCATCGGCCATGAATCGTGGTCGGGCGACTTGAAAGGGGGCCAGCCGGAAACGGCCGTGATGCAGACGCGGCTGCTGTACGCGGGGCCGAACCGCATGACGGCCATGCGCCTGGCCGTGCTCGATTTGCCGGAAGGCAATGCCATGCGCGCGCCGGGCGAGGCGCCGGGGCTGATGGCGCTGGAAGTCGCCATGGACGAAATGGCCGATAAATTGAAAATGGACCCCATCGTCTTTCGCATCCTGAACGACACGAAAGTGGACCCGGAAAAACCGGGCAGACCGTTTTCCCAGCGCCGCCTGATCGATTGCCTGCGCACGGGCGCCGTGGAATTCGGCTGGAAGGAGAGGTCGACGCAGCCGGGCATGCGGCGCGATGGCCGCTGGCTCGTGGGCATGGGCGTGGCGGCCGCCTTCCGCAACAACCTCGTCATGCCGTCCGCCGCCCGGGTGCGCCTCGACGCCAACGGCATCGTGACCGTGGAAACGGACATGACGGACATCGGCACGGGCAGTTACACCATCATCGCGCAGACGGCGGCGGAAATGCTGGGCGTGACCTTGACGCGGGTCGTCGTGCGCCTGGGCGACTCGGATTTTCCCGTCTCGGCCGGTTCGGGCGGGCAGTGGGGCGGCAACAGTTCCACTGCCGGCGTGTACGCGGCCTGCGTGCGCCTGCGCCAGGCCATTGCCGCCAAGCTGGGTTTCGATGAGAAGGAGGCGCGCTTTTCCGACGGCCAGGTGAGCCAGGGCGAGCGCAGCGTGCCGCTCGCAGCGGCCGCCTACCATGGCGACGTCGTCGCGGAAGACCGCATGGAATATGGCGACCTCGATAAAAAATTCCAGCAATCGACGTTCGGCGCGCATTTCGTCGAAGTGGGCGTGGACAGCGACACGGGCGAAGTGCGCGTGCGCCGCATGCTGGCCGTGTGCGCGGCCGGCCGCATTTTGAACCCGAAAGCGGCGCGCAGCCAGGTGATCGGCGCCATGACCATGGGCGTGGGCGCGGCCCTGATGGAGGAACTGGTGGTCGACCAGCGGCGCGGCTACTTCGTCAACCACGACCTGGCCGGCTACGAAGTGCCCGTGCACGCCGACATCCCGCACCAGGACGTCATCTTCCTCGATGAAACGGACCCCATGTCCTCGCCCATGAAAGCCAAGGGCGTGGGCGAACTGGGCATCTGCGGCGTGGCGGCCGCGATCGCGAATGCCGTCTACAACGCGACGGGGGTACGCGTGCGCGACTATCCGCTGACCCTCGACAAGCTGCTGCGGGGGCTGCCTGTCATGACCTAGCCTCGGGCTGGCGTCCTGGCGCCGCCGTGCGCGTGACAAAGCGTGTATTTTTGGTAATTTTCAAGTGCTATGCTCGGAACGCATCTTGCGGGGCAAATTTCAGGTCCGCAAGGCCATGCCGCCAGGAGAATGCATGAACAGCTCACCAATGCCGCCGCGGATACTGATCGTCGATGACGAGCTGGCGCATGTGCGCGCGCTGTGCGACACCTTGCGCGGCCAGGCTTACGACACGACGGGGCTCGCCTCGGGCGAGGCGGCGCTGTCCCTGCTGGCCGTCGAATCGTTCGACCTGCTGCTGGTCGACCTGATGATGCCGGGCATGAACGGCATCGCCGTGGTGGAAGCGGCGCGGCAGATCGATCCCGACCTGGCCTGCATCATCATGACGGGCGAAGGCACGATTGCCTCGGCCGTGCAGGCCATGCAGGCGGGTGCGCTCGATTACGTCGTCAAGCCGTTCAAGGTCTCGGGCATCCTGCTGATACTGGCGCGGGCGCTGGAAACGCGCCAGTTGCGCATCGCCAATGCGCGCCTGGAATTGCTGCTGCGCCAGCACACGGCCGAACTCGACGCCATGAACAAGGATTTGCAGCTGGCCCGCGAAGTGGCCGAGCGGGCGAACCAGGAAAAGACCAATTTCCTGTCCAGCATGAGCCACGAGTTGCGCACGCCGCTCAACGCCATCCTGGGCTTTTCGCAGATGCTGACATCCGATTCCATCCCCTCGACGGCGCAGGAAAGGAAAACCTTTGCCTCGCACATCTTCGGCGCCGGCCGGCATTTGTTGACCTTGATCAACGATATCCTCGACATCGCCAGGATCGAGTCGGGCAATATGTCGCTGTCGATGGAGCCCGTGGACCTGGCCGGCATCTACCACGAATGCTGGCAAATGATGGAACCGCTGGCGCACAAGCGCGGCATCACCCTGACGTTCGTGGAAGCGGTCGGCCTGCATGTGCTGGCCGACCGCACGCGCCTCAAGCAGGTGCTGATCAACCTGCTGTCGAACGCCGTCAAGTACAACCGCGAACAGGGCGAGATCCACGTCGATTGCCAGCCCGTCGATGCGCACCGGCTGCGCCTGTCCGTGCGCGACACGGGCGCCGGGCTGAGCGCCGCGCAGCTCGAGGCGCTGTTCCAGCCCTTCAACCGCCTGGGACGCGATGCGCGCGACGAGGAGGGCACGGGCCTGGGACTGGTGGTTAGCAAGCGCCTGGCCGAAGCCATGCAGGCCAGGCTGGGCGTGGCCAGCACGCCCGGGCGCGGCAGCACCTTCTGGCTCGATATCGCCAGTTGCCCGGCGCGCCAGCCGCTGCAGGAAAGCCCGCGCCTGCCCGCCATCGCCCGGCCCGCCGAGCCGATAACGTTGCCGGAGCGCAAGACGCTGCTGTATGTGGAAGACAATCCCCTGAACGTGACCCTGGTGGCGGGTCTGATCCATTTTCGCCCCGATCTCGACCTGCTGTCGGCCGGCGACGGGCAAACGGGCCTGGAGATGGCGCGCCGCCACCTGCCGCAGCTGATATTGATGGATATCGACCTGCCCGACATCAGCGGCACGCAAGTCATGCAGCTGCTGCGCGCCGACGCCCGCACGGCGCATATTCCCGTCATCGCCCTGACGGCCGTGGCGGGACCCGGCGATGTCCGTCAAGGGCTGGCGGCCGGCTTTTACCGCTATCTCACCAAGCCGGTCGACGTGGTGGCGTTTTCCGAGGCCGTCAACAGCGCGCTGGAGTTGGCCACGGCGCAGTGCAGCGCATGAGCGGCCCGACGCCAGCGCGGCGGACGGTCTGGCTGGCGGCCGCACTGCTGCTGGCGGTGCTGGCCGCCATCGCCCTGTGGCGGCTGTTTGCCCGTCCCGCGCCGCCGCCCGGCCCAGTGGAAGAGCTGCGCCTGGCCGTGAATGCGGAATACGTGGGCAGCTGCCCCGTGCTGGCCGCGCACGGGCAGGGCTATTTCGCGCGCGAAGGCATCCACGCGCGGCTGCAATCCTACTCGTCGGGCAAGGCGTCGCTGGAAGCCGTGTTGCAGGGCCAGGCCGACCTGGGCACCGTGTCCGATATTCCCGTGGTGCTGGCGAGTCTGAAGAACCAGTCTGTCGTCATCATCGCCAGCATCTTCGAGGCCGAACGCGACCACGGCATCGTGGGGCGCCTGGACCGCGGCGTGTCCACGCCCGCCAGCCTGAAGGGCAAGCGCATCGGCGTGACCCTGGGCACCTCCGGCCAGTTCGCGCTGGACGCCTTCCTGAACCGCCAGAAGCTGCTGCCCGGCGAAGTCACCCTGCACAACTACGCGCCGGACCAGCTGGCCGCTGCGCTGGCCCGCGGCGAGGTCGATGCGGCGGCCGGCTGGGAACCGTTCCTGACGGCCATGACGCACGCCATCGCGGGCAAGGCGGCCATCTTCTATGGCGAGGACGTGTATGCGGGCCTGTTCAACGTGGCCGGCGCGGGCGATTACGTGCGCGCGCACCCGGCGACGATGCGCAAGGTGTTGCGCGCGCTGATCGCCGGCGCGCGCTTTTGCCAGGACGAGCCCGACGCCGCGCGCGCCCTGTTTGCCAGGGCGTCGCCCGGCGAGGCGGCGCGCCTGCAGGCGGCCTGGCACGGCTATCAGTTTGGCGTCGTGCTCGACCAGGGCTTGCTGCTGGCGCTGGAAGACGAGGCGCGCTGGGCCATCAAGAACCGCCTGGGCGAGCGCGGCGACATGCCGAACTTCCTCGACGCCGTCTACCTGGATGGCCTGGAAGCCGTGGCGCCATCGGCCGTAACGGTCATTCATTGAGAGGGCCACCGTGAAAATTGTCACGCGCTTCAAGCTGGCCCAACTGTTTTGCGTGGTGCTGGTGGCCATCATCGTCGCCGTGCTGTTCTCCACCACCATGGCGATGCAGCGCGAACTGGCGAAGAACAAGGCGGCGGCCGATATCCTGCAAGCCGTCACGTCGCTGCGCTACCTGTCGATCGAGTATGCGCTGCATCATGGTGCGCGCACGCGCGCCCAGTGGCAGCTGCGCAGCGAGTCGCTGTCCACGGGGCTGCTGGCCACGCCCGCCTTCAACGGCGACGAAGAGCGCAAGCTGCTGCGCGAATTGCAGGGCGACCTGGCCGGCGTGGGCGGGCTGTTCGAGCTGTTTGTCGCGAATCACCGCGAGCTGGGGCAGGACCCGCAGCGGCGCGAGGTGCTGGGCGAGCTGGAAGCGCGCCTGTCGGGCCAGATCATGGGCAAGGTGCAGGGCATGATTTCGGATGCGATGCGGCTGTCCGAATTGAGCCGGCAAGGCGTGCTGGAGGCGCAGCAGCAAGCCAACGTGGCCGTGATGCTGTTTGGCGGCATGATCATCGCGCTGGTGGCCGGCCTGATCTACTTCACCATGACCAGCGTCACGGGACCGCTGGAAAAGCTGCGCCAGGGCACCCTGATCGTCGGCGCCGGCAAGCTCGATTTTGCGCTCGGTGTGCACACCAAGAATGAGATCGGCGACCTGGCGCGCGCCTTCGACGGCATGACGGAAAAGCTGCGCCGCACCACCGTCTCGCGCGACGAGCTGGCGCACACGAATACCGCCCTGGAAACGCAGATCGCCGAACGCCAGCTGGCCGAGCGCAAGGTGCATGAACAGCTCGAGCGCCTGAACCTGCTGCAGCAGATCACGCGCTCGATCGGCGAGCGGCAGGACTTGCGCAGCATCTTCCAGGTGGTGGTGCGCAGCCTGGAAGAGCAGCTGCCCATCGATTTCAGCTGCATCTGCCTGTATGAGCCGTCGCAGCACGCGCTGCAGGTGACGTGCGTGGGCGTGCGCAGCGAGGCGCTGGCGCAATCCTTCATGATGAGCGAACACGCGCACATTCCCATCGACGAAAATGGCCTGTCGAGCTGCGTGCGCGGCAAGCTCGTGTATGAAGCCGATATCGCCGATGTGGCGTTTCCGTTTCCGCAGCGGCTGGCGCAAGGGGGGCTGCGCGCCCTCGTCATGGCGCCGCTGCTGGCTGAAAACACGGTCTTCGGCATCCTGATCGTGGCGCGCCGTGCCGCGCACAGCTTCACCAGCGGCGAATGCGAATTCCTCAGCCAGCTGAGCGAGCATGTGGCGCTGGCCGCCAACCAGGCGCAGCTCTACGGCGCGCTGCAGCGCGCGTATGACGATTTGCGCCAGACCCAGCAGTCGGTGATGCAGCAGGAGCGCCTGCGCGCGCTGGGGCAGATGGCCAGCGGCATCGCGCACGATATCAATAACGCCATTTCCCCCGTGGCCCTGTACACCGAGTCCTTGCTGGAGACGGAAACCAATCTCAGTCCGCAGGGCCGGCATTGTCTGGAAGTCATCGAACGGGCCATCGACGACGTGGCCGCCACCGTGGCGCGCATGCGCGAATTTTACCGCCAGCGCGAACCGCAACTGGCGCTGTCACCCATCAATGTCAACCTGGTGGTGCAGCAGGTGCTGGACTTGACGCGCGCGCGCTGGAGCGACATGCCGCAGCAGCGCGGCATCGTCATCGCCCTGCGCATGGAGCTGGCGGACGGGTTACCCATGCTGCCCGGCAGCGTGGGCGAAATCCGCGAAGCGCTGACGAACCTGGTCTTCAATGCCGTCGACGCCATGCCGGAAGGCGGTACCCTGACCGTGCGCACGGCCTGCATCGGCGCGCCAGGCCAGGCCGGGGTACGGCAGGTGCAGGTCGAAGTGGGCGATACGGGCATCGGCATGGACGAAAATACCCGCCGCCGCTGCCTGGAACCGTTTTTTACCACCAAGGGCGAGCGGGGCACGGGACTGGGCCTGGCCATGGTGTACGGCATGATGGAGCGCCATGGGGCCGGCATCGACATCGTCACGGCGCCGGGGCAAGGCACGGCGGTGCGTCTGGCGTTTCCCGCCTGCGCGGAAGGCGAGGGGGTGGAGGTGCCCGACACGGCCCACGTCGTGCCGCCGCGCCTGCGCATCCTCGTGGTGGACGACGACCCGATGGTGCTCAAGTCCCTGCGCGACATCCTGGAAATCGACGGCCATGACGTGGTGTCCGCCGATGGCGGCCAGGCCGGCATCGACTGCTTCCTGGCCGCCTGCGACAGGGGCGAGCATTTCGCGGTGGTCATCACGGACCTCGGCATGCCCCACGTGGACGGGCGCAAGGTGGCCAGCGCCGTGCGCCAGCATTCGCCGGCCACGCCCATCATCATGCTCACGGGCTGGGGCCAGCGCCTAGCGGCCGACAGCGACTACCCCGAACACGTCAACTGCGTGCTGGGCAAGCCGCCCCGGCTGAAGGAATTGCGGCGCGCCTTGAACATGGTTATTTCGACGGGGTAGGGCCTGGGAGGGAAGGGCAAGGCCGTCAGCGCCTTGCCGGCTTGCTGACAGCGGGTACTATGCTTTCGTGCAAGTCGTTTCGGTAATATCCAGGTTCGCGGCCTTGCCGCTGGCATCCGAGAAGACCGTGTCATACAGGAATTGTACCGCGTAATCTTTCACCACCAGGTTGCCGCTGGCATTCAGACGGAATTCCCGGCCCCGTCCAATCGGCGCATCTTGCGTGCTATAAATACCGGCATAGCCGATTTTATCGGCAAGATGGATCACCGGATAGATGCGGTCGTTGATCAATCGGCTGGCAAGATTGCCGGCGCCGCCATAATGCGCGGTATCGGGACCGGTGATGATGCCCTGGTTCAAGGACAGCGTTTGTGCCGATGCCCCCAGATACGGGTAATAGGCGAGACCCGATATCTGCAAGGTATCGCCGGCGCCTGCGGCGATCTGGCCCAGCGTCTGCGAGCCGGTCGCACACTTCCACTTGCCGTCCAATGTACCGCTGCTGATGGTCGCGATGACCGATGGCGCAGGTGCGGCGTCGCCGCCACCTCCGCCGCCACAGGCGGAAAGCATGGTGGCAAGCATAGTGATGATCATTTTTTTCATAATAGGGTCGATGATGCCGGCAAGGCGTGCCGTAGCGCGCCGTGATTCTACGGATATTTCCGGAAGGAAAGTTCACGAATTGTCACATGGCGCGCTATTATTCTCTTTCTATGAAAAACGCTGGTGCCGGTACGCCTGGCCGGCTCCGGTGACGGGGTTCAGAACCGGTACGTCAACGTCCCCCGCACGCTGCGCGGGACGCCATACGTGCCTTGTGCGTAGGTGTTGATGTTGATGTATTTCTTGTCCAGCGCGTTTTCCACGTTCAGCTGGGCCGTCAGCTGGCGCGACAGCTGGTACGTGGCCATCAGGCTCACCGTGCTGTAGGCTTCCTGCGTCACTCTTTCCTTGCCGTTCGGGCCTTCGTCGTCAAAGTAGAACTTGCTTTGCCAGTTGACGCCGCCGCCCACGGTGAGGTCGGGCTTTACCTTCCAGGTGGTGAACAGGCGCGCCGTCGAGCGGGGCGACAGGGTGTTGATGTCCTGTTGCTCGCGGTCCCTGGCGCGGAAGTGGCTGGCGCTGGCCGTCACGTTCCAGCCCGGCGCCAAGCGGCCCGACAATTCTCCCTCGATGCCGCGGCTGGTGGCGCCGCGCGCCGCATAATACGCTTGCGTGGTGGTGCCGGGAATCCTGTGCGCGCCGTCCGGCTGGGCCAGCTTGTCCTGCTTGATTTCAAAGATGCCGATGGAACCGTTGGCCCGGCCCCCGGCCAGTTCTCCCTTCAAGCCCACTTCCATGCTTTGCCCCGTCAGCGGGTCCAGCCAGGCGCCCGTGCGGTCCTGGTTTTCCTGCGGGCGGAAGATGTCCGTATAGCTGGCGTAGGCCGAGTATGTCTCATTGAGATCGATCACCACGCCCGCGTAGGGCACGAATTTGCTCTTGGCGAAGGCAAAGCGGGCGCTGCCGTCAAAGCCGATGCGGTCCTTGTCCCAGCGGCTCAAGCGCCCGCCGAGTATCAATTTAGTGTTGTCGGCAAGGTTCAGGCGCGCCGCGCCATACGCGCCATATTGTTTGGTCGTGTATTTTTCCGACAGCACGAGTTCGCCCCAGGCCGGCTGCGGGTAGCTGCCATCCCAGGCGAGGAAATTGCCGATCGGTTCAGGGTCGAGCGCTTCCTTGACGCTGAACTCGGCGTGCTGCACCGTGTAGTTGGCCCCGACGATGACTTCATGCTGGCGTCCGCCCAGGGTAAACGGGCCGGACAGCTTCACGTCGGCGCTGCTCTGGTCGCGCGCGCCGATGTAGCGGTTCGGATAGCCGAGCATGCCCAGGCCCGTGATTCTATCGGGCCGCTCCGCCAGGAACACCAGCGGCGTGTCTTCCGTGTGCTTGCTGTACATGGCTTGCGCCTGCGCTTTCCAGCCCTGGCCCAGCGCATGTTCGACGGTGGCGTGCACATTCGTCTGTTCCGTGGCCCAGGCGGCCCAGCGGGGCGCCGTCGTGACGGACCGGTCGAAATCGGTGCGCGTGCCGTCGCTGTACCACAGGGGGAAGCCGCCCCAGTTGCTGCCTTTCGGGTCGTTCTTCTGGTAGCTGGCGCCCAGCATGGCCACGGTGCCGGGCGCCAGGTCCGCCTCGACGGTGGCGTAGACGAGCTGGCGCTGGTTCGAATAGCCATTGGTAAACGACTTGCGGTCTTGCCAGGCGCCGGCCACCCGGCCGCGCACGGAGCCGTCTGCGTTCAGCGGCGTGGCCAGGTCGAGCGTGCCCCGGTAATCGCTCCACGAGCCGGACGCCAGCGACCATTGCCCTTCGAATTGCCTGGCGCTGGCCCGCTTGCGCACCAGGTTGATCGAGGCGGACGGGTAGCCGGCGCCCGTCAGCAAGCCCGTGGCGCCCCGCGTCACCTCCACGCGGTCGTAGATGAGCGAATCCATTTCCGATTCGCCGCCCGAATACTGCACCTTATAGGTGGTGGGCACGCCGTCGTACTGGAAGTTGTCGACGTCGAAGCCGCGCGCGGAAAACGTGCTGCGTTCCGTGTCGAACTGGTTGACGGCGATGCCGGGCGTATTGCGCAGCACGTCGCGCACCGTCAGCAAGTCCTGGTCGTCCATGCGCTGGCGCGTGATGACGCTGACCGATTGCGGCGTTTCGCGCAGCGACAGCACCAGGCCCGTGGCGCTGGCCGTGGCCGGCGTCGTGTACGAGCCCGTGCCTTCCGTGCTCGTGCTGCGCTCGGCCGTGGCGCGCACGGCGATGCCGGGCAGGGTGGCCGCGTCGGCCGCCGAGGGCAGCTTGCGCACGGCGTAGTGGCCGCCGCCCTGGTCGACAGCGTATAAGCCGCTGCCGTCCAGCAGGCGGGCGAAACCGTCGGCCACCTGGTAATTGCCGTTCAAACCGCGGCTGGTCAAACCCGCATATAGGCTGGCGGCGCCGGAAATGCTGACCCCGGCGTCGGCCGCAAACGCGGACAGGACGGCGCCGAGGGGGCCGGCGGCCACTTGGTAGTGGCGCGCGGGCGCCTGCTGCGGTTGCTGCTGGGCGGATGCGGGCGCGGTCAAGGCCAGGCTGCCCAGCAGGGCCAGGGTGATGCTGGTGTGGCGGTAGTGCTTCATTGCTTGTTTCCCTTCGTTCATGTGTTGGTCCTGTGTGGATTGACGGGGCACATGACGGAAAGGGACATTCTTCTCAAAAATTTTTATGCGGGCTCGACAGAAATCCACCAACGGCTGTGGCGCCGTACGCGGATGGGCAGCGACGCTTGCAGCAGGGCCAGCAGGGCGTCCGTGTCGCGCAGCTGGTACACGCCCGACACGCGCAGCCGCGCCACGGCCGGATCGCAGCGCACCACGCCGTGGCGATAGCGGGCCAGCTGCGCCAGCACCTGCTCCAGTGGCGTGTCGTCCGCGTACAGCAAGCCCTTGAGCCAGGCGGTTGCGTGCGGCGCCAGCGGCTGGGGCGCGCCGGCGGCCGTTTCATCGAAACTGGCTTGCCAGCCCGCCTGCACGATGACGGGCCGGCCTTCGGCGGGCCGCACTTCCACGGCGCCCTGCGAGACGGCCACATGGGTGCGCGCGCCCAGCAGGCTGTCGTCCTGGCGCACCGTGAAGCGCGTGCCCAGGGCGCGGATGCTGCCGTTGCTGGTGCGCACGATGAAGGGACGCCCGAGGGGATCGGGGCTGGTCGCCACGTGTATCTCTCCGCCGCGCAGCTGCACTAGGCGCAGGGACGCGCCGAAGACGATGTCGGCGGCGCTGGCCGTATTCAGGCTCAAGCCGCTGCCGTCGGCCAGGGGGAAATGGCGGATGTCTCCCGTGGCCGTGCGCAGGTCGGCCGTCCATGCCTGCCATGGCGTCACGCGCAGCATGGCCCAGCCGGCTGGTCCGGCGACGATCAGCACGGCCAGGGTCTTCAGGATGGCGCGGCGCGGCGCGCCGGACGGGCGGTCCAGCACTTGCCTGGACAAGGGCATGGCCAGCGGCGGGGGCAGCATGCCGAAGGTGCGGCACACTTGCTCGGCCCGCTGCCACGCCGTTTCATGGTCGGGGTGGGCGGCGCGCCAGCGGGCCAGCCCCTGTTGCGCGGCTGCATCGAGTTCGCCGCCTTGCAGGCGCATCATCCAGTGCGCCGCTTCGCGCGCGGCGCGCGCATCGAGGGCCGTGCTCATGTCAGGCCAGCAGCAGGATGCATTGTTCGAACGCCTGCACCATGTAGCGCTTGACGGTGCGTTCGCTCACCTTCAGGCGCGCGGCGATGTCCGCATACGCCATGCCTTCCAGCTGCGACAGCAGGAAGGCCGTGCGCACCTTCGCCCCCAGGCCGTCGAGCATGGCGTCGATCTGGTGCAGGGTTTCCAGGATCAGCAAGCGGTCTTCCGCCGACGGCGTGACGGGGGCGGGCAGCTGCGCCAGGGTGGCCAGCCAGGCCTGCTCCAGCGACTGGCGGCGGTAATGGTCGATCAGCAGGCGGCGCGCCACGGTGGTCAGGTAGGCGCGCGGCTCGCGCAGGGTGACGGCGCGCTCGCCGGGCGTGGCCAGCAGCTTGATGAAGGTATCCTGCGCCAGGTCGGCCGCGTGATCCGTGCAGGACAATTTGCCGCGCAGCCAGCGCAACAGCCACGGATGGTGCTGGCCATATAGCTGACTCAATGACATGGGGCTTTGAGAATCGGCGGCAGGCGATACGGCATACGTCACGGCACACTCCAGGTTGGCGCGGAAGTCCCGTGCCGCTGGCGCATGCAGGCTCTTCTTAAATGCGAATGGTTCTCATTTTACATTGACGTGCCCGAATGTCAATGCGGTAGCCGGATTGGCATGGCAATCATGCGCTTTCCGCTATACTGGCCCCCCAATATTGTTGCCCCTGGCCGAAAAACACCATGGACCTGAGTACCCACGCCGCCGTCGTCAATTGCGAAGCGTATCGCGACGGCAAGAAGATCGCGCACTTTGATATCGACAAGGTGGGCGACTTCCTCGGCGACCCCGATTGTTTCGTGTGGATCGGCCTGGCCAGCCCCGACGTCACGGCCATGCACGCGCTGCAAGCGGCCTTCGGCTTGCACGAACTGGCTGTCGAGGATGCGCAGGGCGCGCACGAGCGCCCCAAGCTGGAAGAGTACGGCGACACCCTGTTCATGGTGATGCACACGGCCACCCTGGATGGCGAGGCCATCGTCTACGGCGAAACCCACGTCTTTCTCGGTCCCCGCTTCATCATCACGGTGCGCCACGGCGCCTCTGCCGGTTATGCGAAGTTGCGCGAACGCAAGGAAAGCATGCCCGAGAAGCTGGCCAGCGGTCCCGGCTACGTGTTGTATTCCATCATCGATTTCATCGTCGACCAGTACCAGCCGTGCATCGACCATTTGCAGGCCCGCTTCCAGCACCATGAACTGCAGCTGTTCAAGCCCAGTTTGAGCGAGGACAAGCTACAGGATTTCTACCAGCTCAAGACGGAGCTGCTGAAGCTCGACGCGGCCGTCAACCCCCTGCATGACATCTGCACCCAGCTGATCCGTTTCCATGGCGATATCGTGCCCAAGGAAAACCGCATCTATTACCGCGATATTCTCGACCACGTGAAACGGGTCACGCATACGGCGGGGCAGATGCGCGAGCTGGTCAATTCGGCCATGCAGGTGGCGCTGGGGCAAATTTCAATCCGCCAGAACGAGGTCGTCAAGCGCCTGGCCGCCTGGGCCGCCATCCTGGCCGTGCCCACCATGGTCTTCAGCCTGTACGGCATGAATTTCGAATTCATGCCGGAACTGAAGTGGCGCGGCAGCTATCCGGCCGTGATCGTCGTCATCATCGCCGGCTGCTGGTGGCTGCACCGCCGCCTGAAGCGCGAAGGCTGGCTGTAGCCGGCAAGCTTACGCTGCGGCCACCGCACTTGCCGCCTCCAGTATCAGCGCCGCCACTTCCACGGGGCGCGAGGCCAGCGACGCGTGGCTGGCGTTCAGGGTGATGACCTTTCTCGCCTGCAGGCGCGCCGCCATGCGCTCCTGGTTGACGGGGGAAATCATGCGGTCGGCGCTGGACACCTGGTACCAGCTGGGCTTATGTTTCCAGGCCGGGTCGCTGACGGTGTCGCCGAAGGTACTGGCCAGCGGCGCTTTCTGCACCACGCCCAGCACGGCGCCTTCTTCCGCGTCGAGGTCCTGGCAAAAGCTGTCATGGTATTGCTCGGGCTTGACCCACAGATAGCCGTCGCTGTCGCCTTCCAGGCTGGCCGCGCCCAAGGGCGGGTGTTCCTGCGTGATGCTGCCCGGGCTTTCGCCCGCGTCGGGGGCAAAGGCGGCGATGTACACGAGGCCCGCCACATTCGGCGCATTGCCGGCCACGCTGATGACGGCGCCGCCGTAGGAGTGCCCCACCAGCAACACCGGGCCATCGACCTGCGCCACCATCTTGCGTGTGCGCTCGGCGTCGTCGGCCAGCGACGTCAAGGGCAGTTCGACGGCGCGGATGGCCGTGTGGCCGTGGCGCCGCAATTCGACGATGACGCGGCTCCAGTGGGCGGCGCCGCCCCAGAAACCGTGGACGAGGACGATGGTGGCTTGCTTGCTCATGCGGAACTCCTTGGGACAAGGGAAACACGGAGAAGACCGCGCCGTGTGCGAGGCGGCACTGCGCGGCGGCTGGCTGCACGCCTATTGTAGACCTTCCCAGCGCATGGCCTCGATGGCGTCGACCACCGTGCTCTCGTATTCGATGAAGAAATCGCTGTGGAAGCCGTTGCGCATCACCAGGTGGCTGCTGCCGGGCAGGGCGGCGGCCAGGCGCTCGCCGTCGGCCAGGCGCAGCGGCCGGATAAAGTCGAGTACTTCCTGCGCGGCGGCCCGGGTGGCGGGATCGGCTTGCAGCAGCCATGGAAACAGGTTGCGCAAGGTGCCGGGATCGACGGTGACGATCAGCGCCGGCGCGCGCACGCGGCGGTAGTCGGGCGAAAAATTGTGCGCGGCCACGTCCATGGCCCTGGCGATGGCGGGCGGCGTGTTCGGCCGCACCGAACCGTCGGGCAGCACTTCCAGCGCATCGCGCCAGTTCGCTTCCAGCGCGGGCCACCATTGCTTGTTGATACGCCTGGCATAGGCGATCGAGGCGTCCAGCGATGCCAGGTCGGCTTGGCCGGGCGGTGGTTCGTCGTAGGGCGTCGGTGCGGGTTCTTCATAGCCGCCGCTGGCCAGGTAATCGAAGGTCGTGTCCAGGTAGGCGAGGCCCCGCACGCGCCGCGGGTGGCTGCCGGCGAACAGGGTCAGTTCGTTGCCGGCGATGGAGTGCCCTGCCAGGATGATGCGCGGCACCTTCAGTGCGTCCAGCACGGCCAGCAGGTCGGCCACCAGGGTGGCGGGAGCGTAGCTGGCGTCGCTGGCGGGCGTTGGCTTGCTCGACGAACCGTAGCCGCGCCGCGTGATGGCCAGCACGCGGTGGCGGCGCGCCAGCGCGGGCGCCAGGCTGTCGAACGCATGCGCATTGGCGCCCAGGCCGGCCAGCAGCACGATCACGTCGTCGCTGCCGCCCCTTGCCGATGGCCAGTCGCGCACGTGCAGGCTGACGCCGGGGGCGACGCCGATCTGCCGGTCCGTCACGCCGGATGCGCGCGGCAGCGAATTGCCGCCGCATGCGGCGAGGCTGGCCAGCGCCGTCATCCCCGATAGAAAGTGTCTGCGGGCGTGGAAATGCGCGGGGGCGCCGTGTGTCTTGCTCATGCTGTACTCCTGGTGTGGGTGAGGGCATGAGCAGTGTCGCCGCCGCGCATGAAGCGCGGATGAGGGGCGGGTGAAGGAAGGCTGAAGGTCCTCCGGCCGCGCTAGTGCGACACCAGCACCGGCAACGTCGTCTCTTGCAGCACCGTGCGCGTGACGCCGCCCAGCAGCGCTTCGCGCAGGCGCATGTGGCCGTAGCAGCCCATCACGACCAGGTCGCAGCGCCGCTGCGCGGCCATGGCCAGCAGGGCCGTGCCCACGTCCTGGCCCGGCGGCGTGTCGTGCTGCAGCACCTCGACGTTGACGCCGTGGCGCGCCAGGTACAGGGCCAGGTCGGCGCCCGGCTGCTCGCCGTGCGCGGCCGGCTGGGCGTGCGAATTGACGACGGCCAGGGTGACTTGCCGCGCCTTTTGCAGCAGCGGCAGCGCATCGGTGATGGCGCGCAGCGCTTCGGCGCTGCCGTTCCAGGCCAGCAGCGGATGCTGCGCGGCGCCCGCCGGCGCGGCGGAGGGCGCGTGCGGCACCATCAGCACGGGCCGGCCGCAATGGAGCATCAGGTATTCGGCCGTGCCGGCGATGACGCGCGACGGCGTATCCTGCGCATCCGTCTGGCCCAGGATCAGCAAGTCGCAATAGCGCGCCTGCAGCAGCAGCGCGCCTTGCGCGTCGTCGTCGACGAAGCGCGTTTCGTAGGCGCCCAGGCCTTCCTCGCGCGCGATGCGCTCGAAGTCGTGCAAGGCTTCGCTGGCCTGGGTGCGCAGCGCCTGCATCTGCGCCGGCGCAAACTGCAGCGCGTTGACGCCGCCGCCATACGCGTAGCGCGAGATGCCGCTCATGGCCGAACCGATCAGGTGCGCCCCTTCGGCGATGGCCAGGCGCACGGCCAGGCGGATGCGCTGGGCGCAGTGGCGGGAATTGTCGACGTGGACCAGCAGGGTGGTGTAGGGCATGGCGTTTCCTCGGTTGTCAGTTGTCAGGTCTGCAGCACGTAGCTGCCCGGCGCGTCGCCCAGGTCGGGGCCCATGGCCGGCGGCGCCACTTGCGCGCCCGCTTGCTGCGCCAGCCAGGCTTGCCAGGCGGGCCACCAGGAACCGTCATGGTGCGGCACGTCGCGCTGCCAGCTGTCCGCGTCGACATAGGGCGCGTCGTGGCGGTGCGTGGCCAGCTGGTAGCTGCGGCGCGGCTGGCCCGGCGGCGAGACGACGCCCGCGTTGTGGCCGCCCGAGGTGAGCAGGAAGGTGACGTCCGTGTCGGTCAGCAGCTGCAGTTTGTAGACGGAGCGCCACGGCGCCACGTGATCCGTCAGGGTGCCGACGGCAAAGATCGGTGCATCGATGTCGGGCAGGGCGATGTGGCGGCCTGCCGTGCGGTAGCGGCCTTCGGCCAGGTCGTTGTGCAGGAACAGGCGGCGCAGGTATTCCGAATGCATGCGGCAGGGCATGCGCGTGGCGTCCCCGTTCCATGCCATCAGGTCGCTGTCCTGTTCATCTTGTCCCAGCAGGTAGTGGTTCAAGCGGCGCGACCAGATCAGATCGTTTGAGCGCAGCAACTGGAAGGCGCCCGCCATCTGCTTCGTATCGAGGTAACCCTGCTTCCACATGGCCGCTTCCAGGAAGCTGACCTGGCTGTCGTCGATGAACAGCGACAGTTCGCCCGGCTCCTTGAAGTCCACCTGCGAGGCCAGCATGGTGAGGCTGGCCAGGCGCGCATCGCCATCGCGCGCCATCGTCGCGGCGGCAATCGCCAGCAGGGTGCCGCCCAGGCAGTAGCCGGCCGCGTGCACCTGCGGCGCGCCCGTGATGCGGGCAACGGCGTCGAGCGCATCCATCACGCCCAGCTGGCGGTAGTCTTCCAGCGACAGTTCGCGGTCTTCTTCCTGCGGGTTTTTCCAGGAAATCATGAACACCGTGTGGCCCTGGCCCACCAGGTAGCGCACCAGCGAATTGTGCGGCGACAGGTCGAGAATATAGAACTTCATGATCCAGGCGGGCACGAACAGCAGCGGCGTGGCATGCACGCTCTCTGTCGCGGGCGCGTACTGTATCAATTCGATCAAGTCATTGCGGTAGACCACCTTGCCCGGCGTGACGGCCACGTTCCCGCCTACCTTGAACGTGGCTTCGCTGGCCGCGCCGGCGCCCATGGCGGCGCGCTGCCAGTCGTCGGCCGCGTGGACCATGCCGCGCGCCAGGCTGGCGCCGCCGCTCGCGAGGGTGGCTTGCTGCACCACGGGATTGGTCAGCAGGAAGTTCGACGGCGCCAGCATGTCGAGCCACTGGCGCACGGTGAACGTGACGACATCCTCGTGGTGCGGCGAGACGCCGCGCACGCCCGTGGTGGCGCGGTGCCACCACTGCTGCTGCAGCAAGAAGCCCTGGTAGACGAGATTGTAGGGCCAGCGTTGCCAGGCCGGGTCGTCGAAGCGCCGGTCCTGCGGCAGCGGCGCGATGCACGGCGGCTCGGCGGCGCCGCCGGTCAGGGCCGATTGCCAGGCATATTGCTGCCAGCGGCCGATCTTCTTCCACGCTTCCTGCAGCAGCGTTTGCTGCTTCGATGGCGCCAGCGCCAGGTGGCTGAGCCAGTCGGCATACGCGTTGCCCAGCGCGGCCGGCGAAATGCCGCCCGTAAACTTGCCCAGCCAGGCGTTCAGCAGCAGGTCGAGGGCGGCGCCTTCCGGCGCGCTTTCCGGATAGCCGGGAACCGGCACGCCTTGCCAGGCGCTGCCCAGGCGCTCGTGTGCAAACTTTTGCTCCGCATTGCTCGACTGCGTCTTGTTCATCCGGGGCTCCCGTCATTTTTTTACAGGATAGCAAGAGCTTGTTCAAAAAATTATGATCTACATCAAGTTTGGCCGGATGCCTGCGGCCGGCAACCTGCCGCCGGAATGGCCAAGTCCGTTTGCTGTATAAACGACATTTATTTAAATGAATTTACTGATTGCAATGATTAAAAGTGAATTTTTCATGCGGTAATACCCGGATTCGATGGCGGCGCCAGCCTCCAGTTCCCCATTCTACACTCTGTCAAGGCGGATTTCTTTGCGCCACGACGCATGCTGGCAAACCAAAAAATTGTTTCTTTTTGGATTTATTTATTGTATTTGGTAAATTTATGCAGCAAAATACCATTGCAGCCTGAGCAGCAGGCGTGCAGGCCGTTCAAGCCGGCGGGACAGGCCGGTAACCGGAATCGAGGAGAGGGGCATGCTTACCAGGATGACAAGCGGCAGGGCAGATGCCTGCAGGGGCAATACGGCGTTCAGGCGCGGCATGGCGCGCGATACCGCGGGCGCTGCGCGACCGGCCCTGGGCCGCCTGCAGGCGCTCGCCTACCTGGCGCTGCTGTTGGCCGTGCTGCCCGCCGCAAGCTGCATCGCCATGGGACGCGCCGGCGTGCCGGTGCTGTTCAGCACCGCGTGCGGCGTGGTGTCGTGCGCGGCCGGGGGCGATGTGTTCTAGCGCGTGGCCTGCGCTTCCTCGCAAATCCATGCCATGAATGCCTGCACGGCGGGGCGCGTGGCTGCGTCGGGCCGCGTCACCAGGTAGTAGGCAAAGCGCGCCGGCCACGGCAAGTCCAGCACTTGCACCAGGCGCCCGGCGGCGATTTCCTCCTGCGCATACAGCTGCGGCACCAGGGCCAGGCCCTGGCCCGCCTCGGCCGCGCGTATCAACAGAAAATCATCTTCGAAGGCCGAGCCGCGCAGCGCCCGCGCCGTATCCTCGCTGCCGTCCGGCGCGCCATGCGCGGCCAGCCACAGGGGCCAGTCGGCGCGGTCCGTATCGTGCAGCAGCGGGTAGCGCAGGCAATCGGCCGGCGTGGCGATGGGCGGTTGGCCCGCCATCAGGGCGGGGCTGGCGACGGGCACCAGCACGGGCGCCATCAGGCGCGTCACCTGCAAGCCCGGATAGTCGCCCAGGCCGTGGCGCAAGGCTACGTCGACCCGGTCGCGGCGCAGGTCGACCAGCGCGGATGTCGCTTCCACGCGCACTTCGATATGGGGATGGCGCTGGTTGAAGCGGCCCAGGCGCGGCACCAGCCACGCGGCGGCAAACGTGGCGACCGTGCTGACGGTCAGCGTCTGGCGCGCGCCCATGTCTTCCAGCGCCTGGCTGGCGCCGGCGATCTGCGCGAAGGCGCCCAGTAGGGCGGGGTGGACCATGGCCCCCGCCTCGGTCAGGCGCAAGCCCTGGCGTTCGCGCGTAAACAGGGGCATGCCGACCCGTTCTTCCAGCAGGCGGATTTGCTGGCTGACGGCGCCCGACGTCACATGCAGCGCTTCGGCGGCCGCCTTGATGCTGCCGCGCTGGCCCACTTCGACAAAGGCGCGCAGCGCCTGGAGCGGTAAAGGATGCGTCATCGATATAGTTTTTCTAAAGTTAAGCGCGAAAAAACATCGTTTCTGTTTCGCTCTTGGAAAACGCATTATAGGGGAATGCGGCGTTGTTTTGACGTCGAGTAAAACTATATCGATAGGAGCTCCATGTTACTTTCACATCGGCAACTTTGCCTGCTTTTGCTGTGCACCACGCAATTCGTTGCCTTGCTCGATTTTTCCATCACCATGATTCCCTTGCCGCAAATCCAGCACAGCCTGGGCTTCACTCCCGGCGGGCTGCAATGGGTGATCAATGCGTATGGCGTGGCCATCGCCGGCTTCCTGCTGCTGGGCGGGCGCGCGGCCGACCTGTTTGGCCGCCGCCGCGTCTTCATCGCGGGGCTGCTGCTGTTCACGGCCGCCTCCTTGCTGGGCGGCTTTTCGCACAGCCCGGCCATGCTGGTGGCCACGCGCGCGCTGCAGGGCTTCGGCGCCGCCATGTTTTCGCCGGCCGCATTTTCCCTGCTGCTGGCCGTGTTTCCCCAGCCGGCGCAGCGCAACCGGGCGCTGGGCGCCTGGACGGCCGTGGCGGCCAGCGGCTTTGTCGCGGGACTGATACTGGGCGGCTTCATCACGGACCTGCTGGGCTGGCGCTGGGTGCTGTGGATCAATGTGCCCGTCGGCTTGCTGGTGCTGGCCCTGTCGCCGGCCTTGCCTCAGGGCCGGCCCGATGCCGCCGCGGCTGGCGGCTCGCTCGACGTGTGGGGCGCGCTGCTGGTGGCGTCGGGTGCGGCGACGCTGGTGTTTGCCTTTGCCAATAGCGAGCATGTGGGATTGGCGCATCCGCTCACGTTTGCCCTGGTCGCGCTGGCGCTGGCCTTGCTGGCGCTGTTCGTCTGGGTGGAGGGGCGCGTGGCCACGCCGCTGATGCCGCTGGCCGTCTTCCTGCGCCGCTCGACGGGCGGCGCGAATATCGTCTCCCTGCTGGCCAACACGGCCCTCGGTCCCACCTTTGTCGTCGTGGCGCTGGCCATGCAGGAAGTGCTGGGGTTTTCCGCCACGCGCACGGGACTGGGCTTGCTGCCGATGGCCGTTGCCTTTACCCTGGCCAGCGCGTGGGCCGGACCGGCATTGATCGCCCGCTGCGGCACCAAGCCCGTCATCGTTGGCGGCATGCTGCTGTTCATCGGCGGCCTGGCCATGCTGGGCGCGTCGCTGGCCACGCTGGCGTCGTGGGCCGCATCCATCCTTCCCGGCACCGTACTGGCCGGCATCGGCTATGGCCTGGCGTTTCCCGCCTGGACCGTGGCCGGCATCGATGGCGTGCCGGAAGCGGACCATGGCTTGGCGGGCGGCATGCTGACGACCACGCAGGAAGTCGGCTCGGCCGTCGGCCTGGCCGTGGGTGTGGCGGTCAGCATCGCCGTGCTGGCCGGCGGCGGCACGGCCGCGCAAGGCTACAGCGGCGCCATCCTCGTTTCCGCCTGCCTGGTGGCGGCGGGCCTGGCCTGCGCCATCGTCATCCTGCCCGGCAAGGCCGCGCGCCAGGAGGCGGCGCCATGATGGAGCTCTATACCGACAGCTCGCCCAACGGTTTCAAGGCCACCATCGCGCTGGCCGAACTGGGCTTGCCCTATCGATTGCGCCATGTGCGCATCGAACAGGGCGAGCACCGCTTGCCCGCCTTCCTGGCCCTCAATCCGCACGGGCGCATTCCCGTGCTGGTCGACCACGACACGGGCATCACCGTGTTCGAGTCGGCCGCCATCCTGCTGTACCTGGCGGAAATGACGGGGCGTTTGCTGCCGGCGCAGCCGCAGCTGCGCTGGGCCGCCATCACCTGGCTGCAATTTCACGCGGCCAGCATGGGGCCGATGCTGGGCCAGCGCGTGCACTTTGAGATCGCGGACGCAGGCGCGAACGTGTCCGCCACGGCGCACTTCCGCCACTTGTGCGACGCCGCGCTGGCCACCATGGACGGCCGCCTAGCGGACCACGCCTACCTGGCCGGCGACGACTATTCCATCGCCGACATCGCCAGCTTCGGCTGGCTGCACATCGCCGACCTGGTCGGCTTCAAGCTCGATGACTGGCCGCACGTGGCCGCCTGGTACGCCCGCGTGGCGGCCCGCCCGGCCGTGCAGCTGGGCATCACGCTTCCCGCGCCCGCCACGGGCGCTTGACCTATATCAAGGAGCAATATGACGATCGATACCGGCGGCGCGTCTTCGCACGCGTTTGCCCACCATGCAGGCTACCGCCGCATGTTCGCGCCCGGCGCGCTCACCCTCGGCATTTATCTGCCGCTGCGCTTTTACCAGGGCGACATGCAGGCGCTGGCGGGCCAGGCCGACCTGGTCGCCGCCATGGACCGGCAAGGCTTTGCCGCCGCCTGGGTGCGCGACATTCCCCTGTTCGACCCGCGCTTCGGCGACGCGGGCCAGCTGTTCGACCCGTGGACCTATCTGGCGTATCTGGCGGCGCGCACGGAGTCGCTGGCCCTGGCCACGGGCAGCGCCATTTTCACCCTGCGCCATCCGATCGACCTGGCCAAGGCGGCTGCCAGCGTCGATCAGCTGTCGGGCGGACGCCTGGTGCTGGGCACGGCGTCGGGCGACCGGGCCAGCGAATTTCCAGCGTATGGCGTGCCATACGCCACGCGCGGTGCGCGTTATGCGCAGGCCGTGCACATGTTCCGCCAGCTGCTGCGGGCAGGCCCCGCCAGCATCGACGGCCCGCTGGGCAGCCTGGCTGGCCTTGAACTGCTGCCCAAACCCGTGACGGGCGCCATTCCCCTCGTCGTCACCAGTTCCTCGGGCCAGCCGCTGGAGTGGATCGGGCGCCACGCCGATGGCTGGCTGACGTATCCGGAAGCGACGGATACGCCGGAGGGGCCGCGCCGGCTGGCGGACAAGATCCGCGCCTGGCGCGCCTGCATACCGGATGGCGGCTTTCGCCCGCACATGTGCAACGAGTGGCTGGACCTGGTGGACGACCCCGATTACCCGCGCACGCCCGTGCGCAGCGGCTATGTGCTGCGCACGGGACGCAGGGGCTTGATCGACTTGCTCGGTGAATGGCGGGACGCTGGCGTCAACCATGCGGCGCTGGGCATCCAGCATGGCCAGCGCCCGGCCGCGGAGGTGCTGCAGGAACTGGCGCAGGAAGTGCTGCCGCATTTTCCCTCGCATGCGGCGCCGGCCAAGGCCGTGCCGCGCTGGTGAAGGCGGCCTAGAACAGCTGAGTAGCCGTATAAATCAGCAAGCCGGCCAGGCCGCCCACGATGGTGCCGTTGATGCGGATGAATTGCAGGTCGCGCCCGATGGCCAGTTCGATGCGCTCGCTCATTTCGTCCTTGCTCCACAGGTCCAGGCGGGCGGCGATGAAGGCGCCCACCTCGCCCCGGTAGCGGCGCACCAGCGCGCCGCTACCGGCGACGATGGCATCGTTCAGCCATGCCCGCGCAGCCTGGTCCGCGCCCAGCACCTTGCCCGTGTTCTGCGCCAGGCCGGCGATGGCTTGCGCCAGCACGGGCTGGTCGGCGTGCAGGTCGGCCAGCAGGCGCGCGCGGAGGTGGTTCCAGACGTCGCCCAGCATGGCTTGCACCGTATCGCTGGCGATCAGCTGCAGCTGGTAGCGGTGCACGGTGTCCTGCCACTGCGGGTCGGCCTTCAGGTGCAGCGCGCTGTCGGCGATCCAGCCGGCGATGCGCTGGCGCAGCGGGTGAGCCGGATCGACGCGCACGGCGAGAGCGAATTTCTGCAGCGAGGCGATCATGCGCGGTTCATACGCTTTCACGGCTTTTTTCACCAGCGCGTTCTCGATCTGGAAGGCGCCCAGCACGAAGTCGCCGATGGCGGCGTGGTGGTGCTCTTCGTCCAGGTAGGCGGCGCTGCGGTCGAGCAGGAAGTCCAGCAATTCCTGCGGCTTGCCGTCGGCGATCAGCGCATCGATGCAGTCGGCCGCCACGTCCGACAAATTCAATTGGCCCAGGTAGCTGCTGGCCTGCTCGCGCAGCAGACGCCCCAGTTTGTCGTGGTCGGCCATCGCCAGCAGCTGCCTGGCGACACCGGCGCCGGCCATGCCCAGCTGCCGCGCGTGGGTCTCGTCACCGAGCCAGGCGCCCAGGCGCGCGGCGGGGTCGGCTTGCACGATGCGTTCGGCGATGCCTTGCTCGGTAATGAAATGGTTTTCCACGAAGGCGCCCAGGCTGCGGCCGATGTCCGCCTTGCTGTTCGGGATGATGGCCGTATGCCACAGGGGGATGCCCAGCGGGTGGCGGAACAGGGCGACGACGGCGAACCAGTCGGCGATCGCGCCCACCATGGCCGCTTCGGCGAACGCTTCCACGTAGCCCCAGGCGGGGTGGCCGCCTCGCTGCGAACGGGCCACGGCGAAGACCAGCGCGGCCAGCAGCAGCAAGCCGACGGCCAGCCACTGCATGTTGCGCAGGCGCGCGCGTTTGAGCTGGTCCGTGCTCTGGTCCAGCTGTGCGATGAGGTCGGGGGAACGTTGCATGGATGGCGGCCTGCGGTGGTTGCGAGACCGCCATCTTAACTGGGGCAGCGACAGGATATGTCGCTGCAGGGGATTTTTTACTGCGGCGGGTGCAGCAGCGAACGGCGGCGCGCGTAGCCGAAGTAGATGACCAGGCCGATCACCAGCCAGATGGTGAAGGCCACCCAGGTGACCCAGCTGAGGAAGCTCATCAGGCCCACGCACAGGATCACGGCCAATGCCGGCACGTACGGCACGCCGGGGCAGCGGAAGGCGCGCGGCAGGTCGGGACGCCTCTTGCGCAGCACCACCACGGCAACCGATACCATGGTGAAGGCGGCCAAGGTGCCAATGTTGATCAGCTCAGCCAGGATGTTGAGCGGGATCACGGCGGCGATCAGGCCAAAGACGATGCCGACCAGCCAGGTGGCGAAGAACGGCGTGTGGAAGCGCGGGTGCACGGTGGACAGGCGCTTGGGCAGCAAGCCGTCGCGCGACATGGCGAAGATGATGCGCGTCTGGCCAAACGCCATCACGAGGATCACGGTGGTCATGCCGAGGATGGCGCCCAGGTCGACGAAGCCGGCGATCCAGTTTTCGCCTGCATACTGCAGGGCCAGCGAGACGGGATGGTCGACGCCGAGGAATTTTTGATACGGCACGATGCCCGTCATGATGGCCGAGACCACCACGTACAGCACGGCGCACACGGCCAGCGAGCCGATGATGCCGATCGGCAGGTCGCGCGACGGTTTCTTGACTTCCTCGGCGGCCGAGGTGACGGCGTCAAAGCCGATGAAGGCGAAGAAGACGAGGGCGGCGGCGCTCAGCATGCCGTGGTAGCCGAACGGCATGTAGGGCTGCCAGTTGGCCGGCTGCACGTGGCGCGCGCCGAAGATGATGAACAGCAGCACCACGCCTACCTTGATGGCGACCATGATGTTGTTCAGGCGCGCCGATTCGCGCACGCCCCAGCCCAGCATGGCCGTCAGGGCCAGCATGATGACGAGGGCCGGCAGGTTGATGAAGGTGGTCACGCCGGGCAGCGCGCCGGGGGCGGCGGTGAGCGCGACGGGCAGGGCGATGCCAAAGCCCGACAGCAGCGACTGGAAGTAGCCGGACCAGCCGACGGAGACGGCGGCGGCGGCCAGGCCGTATTCGAGCAGCAAGTCCCAGCCTATCATCCAGGCGGCCAGTTCGCCCAGGGTGGCGTAGCTGTAGGTGTAGATGGAGCCGGCCACCGGCACGGTGGAGGCAAATTCCGCATAGCACAGGGCGGCGAAGCAGCAGGCGACGGCCGCCACGACAAACGACAGCGACAGGGCGGGGCCGGCCGTCAGCGCACCCGTGCCGGTGAGCACGAAAATGCCCGTGCCGACGATGGCGCCGATGCCCATGAGGACAAGGTCGAAGGGCCCCAGCACCTTGGCCAGACCTCCTGGCTTCTTGCTGTGGGCAATCATGTCATCCAAATTCTTGGTTCTAAATAAGCTCACTGTGTCTCCTGGTGGTTTTTGTCATGGCGCCATTGCCGCCTCGTGAGTAGCACGACGCAGCCAGATTCTAGCCCAGGCGGCCAGGATTCCAGAAGGAAAACCGTACTGTGGCGTGCGCGCCAGCCCTGTAAACTTGTCCAGCAGGCAAAAAAACAGCCCCGGAAGTGCCCGGGGCTGAAAAGGAGACTGCTACAAATGGTTACTTTGGCTTACTTTGAAAAGTGCGCCTCGATCTCCTCCAGTGTCTTGCCTTTGGTCTCCGGCAGCAGGAAGGCCGCCGCCAGGAAGTACAGCACGGTGCAGCCGGCGCCAAAGAAGAACAGCGTCGAATAACCGTGCAAGCCCACGGTCGGCAGGAAGATGGCGGCGATCACCGTCGAGACGAACTGGTTCACCAGCAGGGCGATGCTCATGCCGTTCGAGCGGATGCGGGTCGGCATCAGCTCGGACAGGGCCAGCCACACGCACACGCCCGGCCCCACGGCAAAGCTGGAAACGAACACGCAGATGGCAATCGCCACCAGCCAGCCGTGCGTGGACGAGGGCACGGGGCCCAGGCTGGCCTTCTCGATGCGCAGCGGCGCCTCGCGCCCGGCGGCCGGGTCGGCGAAGGGGTTCAGGTGCAGCTTGCGGAAGAACACGCCGATCACGCTGTCGGCCTGCACGGCGTCCGCGCGGGCGATCGTCACCTGGCGCAGCACGGGATCGTCGCTGCGCAGGCTTTTCACGTTGGTGAACGGGCCGTAGGCGTAGGCGATGGTCAGCTGTTGCGGCGTGCCGTCGGTTGCCGCGCCCAGGGCCGCCAAGGTGGCCGCATCGAGGTGCAAGGCCAGGCTGTCCGCTTGCACTTGCGCCGCGATGGCGGGGCGCACGTCGGCCAGGTGCGCTTCGGCGCCGCGGAACAGCAGGCCGGCCGCCAGCAGCGAGACGACGATGCCGCCCGTGCCCAGCATCAGCAGGAATTTTCGGCCCTTGCGGTCCACCAGCAGCACGGCCACCACCGTCATCACGGCGTTCAGCACCTTCAACAACACGTCCGCCATGTTGGCCGAGGCGCCGGACAGGCCTGCCTGGTTCAGGATATTGACGACGTAGGCGAGGATGGAATTGATGCCCGTCGCCTGGGTGCAGGCGAGGATCAGGCAAGCGAGCAGGAAGGGCAGCACGTAGCGGCGGCTCAGCAGCGGATCCCTGGCCTTGCCGCCGGCCTTGGCCGTATTTTCCGGCGTATCCTGCATCTCGCGCAGTTCGATGTCGGCGTCGGCGGGCAGGCGCGTGCGCAGCAGCGACTGGCGCGCCTGCTCAATGCGGCCCCGTTGCGCCAGCCAGCGTGGCGATTCGGCCAGCAGCAGGGCGCCGACGGTAAACACCAGGCCCGGCGTCAGGCAGACCCAGAAGATGCTGCGCCAGGCGTGGTCCTTGGCGGTGAAAATGGCGGCGATGCGGCCCGCTTCCGGCAGCGCTTGCGCCGCCTGCGTGGCCGTTTCCACCGTCTGCGCCTGCAGCAGGCCAATCAGGGCTGCTGCCACCAGGCCGATGGTCAGCAGCAGCTGGAACAGGGCCGCGCCCCGTCCGCGCTGCTGCGCGGGCAGGCATTCGGCCAGGTACAGGGGCACGACGACGCCGATCAAGCCGCCGCTGATGCCTTGCAGCAGGCGGCCCAGCAGCAGCGGCATGTAGCCGTCGGCCAGCGCGATCAGCGGGATGCTGGCGCTGAACAGGGCGCCGGCCAGGAACATCACCCAGCGCCGGCCCAGGATATCGGCCAGGGCGCCGGCGAACAGCGAGGAGAGGACGGAGCCCAACAGCACGGCGGCGACGATAAAGCTCAGCTGCTGGGCCGTCAGTTTCCAGGCCACGGACGCCGTCGATTCCAGGTAGGGCAGGGCGCCGGCGATGATGCCGATGTCTATGCCGTACAGCAATCCCCCCATGCCGGCAATAAATAGCAGGTAGCGCATGGCCCACACGGGGGCCTTGTGTGACGTGTCGTGCATGAAAACTCCGGGACGGGGTTGGGGGCTGGGTCTAGAGACTGAATCTAGCGGGTGGAAAGATCGATGGTCGCGCCTTCGACGAAGACGGACACTGGCTGTAATGTGGAATCGAGGACGACGATATCGGCCCAGGCGCCGGGCGCCAGGCGGCCCCGTTCGGATTCGCCCAGGTAGTCGGCCGGGTACAGCGACAAGCGGTTCGAGGCGTCGGCCAGGTCCAGGCCCAGGTCGACGAAGTTGCGCAGGGCCTGGTCCATGGTCAGCACGCTGCCGGCCAGCGAGCCCGTGGCCAGGCGCACGCAGCCCAGGCATTTATAGACGCGCTGCGTGCCCAGGCCGTATTCGCCGTCCGGCATGCCGGTGGCCGAGGTGGCGTCCGTCACGCCGTACAGGCGGGGGATGGCGCGCAGGGCCGCGCGCAGGGCGCCCTTGGCCACGTGCTGCAGGTCGGGGATGATTTCCGCGTACTCGGCATGCGCCAGCGCGGCGCCCACCATGCCCGGGTCGTAATGCGTCATGCCCGTCATGCCGTTGTACAGATGGGTAAAGCCGGAGACGCCGGCGTTGAGCGCCGCCACGCCTTCGTCATACGTGCCGGCGCTGTGGCCGATCTGCACGCGCATGCCCATCGCCGCCAGTTGCGGGATCAGTTCCAGATGGCCGGGGATTTCCGGCGCCATGGTCAGCACCTTGATGGGGGCGATGGCGTGGAAGCGCTGCACCAGCGCCAGGCTGGCCTGCACCACGTCGGGCGGCTGCGCGCCCAGGCGGTGCAAATTCAGGAACGGGCCTTCCAGGTGCACGCCCAGCATGCGCGCGCCGTTGGCAGGGCGCTCGGCGATGACGCCGGCCAGGCCGTGCAGGGCGCGCAGGATCGACGGCTCCTTGGCCGTCAGGGTGGTGCCCAGCAGGGCCGTGGTGCCATGGCGCGCATGCACCTGCGCCACGGTGGCGCCCGCGTCGTCGCCTTCCATGATGTCGACGCCGGCCGCGCCGTGCACGTGCAGGTCGATGAAGCCGGGCAGGATGGTCAGCGCGCTGTCGGCGGCAGGGTCTTCTTGTATCTGGACGATGCGCTGGTCAAAGGTGATGGTGCCCGTGATCCAGCCAGATGGGGTAAGGATTCTGCCGCTCAGCATGTGTTATTCCGCTATAAAAAGTTCGATGCCCAGCTTTTGCAGCCCTTCGCGGTACTCCTGGCTGATGCTGGCATCGGTGATGACGGTATCGACGCGGTCCAGCTGCACGATGCGGTGCAGGCTGACGCGGCCGAACTTCGAGGCGTCCGTGAGGACGATGATTTTCTTTGCCCGTTCCACCATCTTGTGGTTCAGGCTTGCTTCCGCTTCGTGGTGGGTAGTCACGCCAAACTGCAGGTCGAAGCCGTCCACGCCCAGGAACAGCTTGTCGAAGCTGTACGCCTGCAGGCAGGTTTCGGCCTGGCTGCCCTGGATCGACAGCGACTGCTTGCGCAGCAGGCCGCCCGTGAGGATCAGGTCCACGCCGGGCGCATCGGCCAGTTCCCACGCGATGTTCAGGCCATTCGTCGCCACCGTCACGCCCGTCGCATCGCGCAGATGGCGTGCCAGCGAGATGGTGGTGGTGCCCGAGTCGATGATGATGTTGTCGCCCGGTTCCACCAGCCGCGCCGCATAGGCGCCGATGCGCTCCTTCTGCTCGTGGTTGATGGCGTCCTTCTGGCGTATCGTGTGCTCGGGCGGCGGCGTGCGCGTCAGGGTCGCGCCGCCGTGGCTGCGCGTGGCCATGCCTTGCGCTTCCAGCGCATTCAAGTCGCTGCGGATGGTGACCGCGGACACGCCGAGCTTTTCCACCAGATCGGTCACCTGCACCGAGCCCTGCTGGGCAAGCATTTGGAGGATGGATTCACGGCGTTGGCTGGTATTTCGCATGGTGGCGGGCTCAGTAAAAAATGAAAATACCGAGCTTAACAGATTGCCGCTTCGGCAATGACGGGGACTGCCGCATTGCGGTTGCAGGCGCGCGCATATTGCGCCAGCAAGCTGCCGATCTTGTGCTCGATCAAGGCCGGTGCCTGCGCTTGCAGGCTGCCCTGCACCACGGCCAGGTACTGTTCCGGCAAATGCTGGCTCAGCAGCGGCAGCGGAATGGCCACGGCGTCCAGGTTGGCCAGCAGCTTGCCGACGGCGGCCGCCACTTCCGGCTCGCCCCAGTAATAGCGGCAACGGTCGCTCAAGCCGTAGCGGCGCATCAATCGCTGTTCTTCCGGCGTACCCAGGTAATGCTTGATCCAGTTCTTCGGCTTGGCCACCATCACGTCGTCGAGCACTTGCATCAGCTGCGAGGTGGCGTGCGCCGGCAGCAGTTCTTCCTCGATCTGGCACAGGGCGAACAGCGCTTCGCGCAGGGCGAAGGTGGCGGCCGGGCCCACTTTCAGGATGGCGAAGTGGTCGCGCACCATGGCATGCAGGGCGGACTCGCGCTGATAGTCGGTGGAATGGGCTTCGAACACGAGGCCAGGCTGCTCGGCGACAAAGGCCGACAGCTCGGCGGCGGCATCCGCATCGTAGTGCTGGATGCTGCTCTGGTCGAAATCGACGCCCGGCTGCACCACCATGGCGATGACGCGGCGCCAGGCGCCATGCAGGCCGTTGTCGAGGAAGGCGCGGCGGTGCACGTCCAGCGTGCGGCGCGCCGCTTGCGGGCTGGTGACGGCGCCGGCCTGCGCCAGCGACGCTTCGCCGCCGGGAATCGGCACTTCTGTACCGATCACATAGACGGGCGGCGCGAAGCCGGCGGCGGCCGCCGCTTCCTCGGCGACGATGCACAGGCGCGCGGAACGGGCGGCCACGGTTTCATCGTCGAGCTGCAAGGGGTCATCCACGCAGCGCATGCTGCAATCGAGGTGGATTTTATGGAAACCGGCCGACGCATACGCGGCGATCAGGGTTTCGGCGTGATTCATCGCGGTGGTCGCATCGAGGTGCTGCCATGCGTTCGGACCCAGATGGTCGCCGCCCAGCACCAGGCGGCTGGCGGGGAAGCCCTGTTCGCGGGCCAGGGCCAGCATGGTGTCGCGGAAAACGGCCGGCGTCATGCCCGTGTAGCCGCCGAACTGGTCGACCTGGTTCGAGGTCGCCTCGACCAGCAGCACGGTGTCGTATTCGCTGGCCACGCGCATGGCGGCGCGCAGCACGCTCGGGTGGCTGCAGCAGACGGCGTACAGCCCCACGCGCTCGCCGCGGCGGTGCGCCTTGATCACTTGCTGGATCGGGGACAGGGTAAAAGTCGGGTTTTCCGCTTGCGTCATCATGTTTAGGCCTTTGTATGTTGTCGTATCAAAAGGGCCGCGCCGCGCGCGCCGCCGGCGTCGCCAAAGCGGGGCGGCAGGATAGGCGGCACGTGCACGCCGGGGAACAGGTGGCGCTTGACGGCGGCCGGCAGCTTGTCGTACAGGTGCGGCAGCTTGGACAAGCCGCCGCCGAGCACGATGACGTGCGGGTCGTAGGCCAGGACCAGGCCGGCCAGCGCGTGGCCCAGCACATCGAGGTGCACGGCGACCGTGCGCTGGGCCACGGCGTCGCCCATGTTGGCGCGCGCCACGATGGCCAGCGGTTCGGCGCCGTCGCCGCCAAAGTGCGCGTGGAGCTTGCGCATGGCGGGGCCGGAGACATAGCGTTCCAGGCAGCCCGCCTTGCCGCACGGGCAAGGGTATTCGGCCAGGCCATGCTGCGCCAGCAGGGTGGCGGGCAGGCTCCAGTGGCCCCATTCCCCGGCCACGCCGTTAAAGCCGCGCAGCAGCTGGCCGCCCACGCAGTAGCCGCCGCCGGCGCCCGTGCCGAGGATGGCGCCGAACATGCTGGCGGCATTGTCGGCCGCGCCGCCCTGCGCTTCCGACAGGGCGAAGCACTGGCAATCGTTGCCGATGGCGACAGGGCGCTGCAAGGCTTGCTGCAGGGTTTGCGCCACCAGGCGGCCGTTCAGGGCCGGCACGTTGGAACTGAGCTGGCGTCCGCTGGCGCTGTCGATCACGCCGGGCAAGCCGATGCCGACAGGCGCCGTCGTGCCCAGGGCGGCGTCGCCGCGCGTCACCAGGTCGACGATGGCTTGCACGAAGGCGGCAAAATCGTCGCCCGGCGTGGCTACGCGTTCGCGGAACGCTTCCGTCAGCACGCCATCGTCGTCACGGAAGGCGACCAGCTCCATCTTGCTGCCGCCGATGTCGATGCCGTGGTAGCCGGCGGTGCGATTAGAATTGGTCATGGCCATAGATGGTGACGCCCTGCACGACACGGTTGACGATGCCGCCAGCGAATGGATTGTCGGGGCGCAGTTGCAGCAGCGCGGACTGGTGCAGCGCATATTGCTGCGCCATCAGCAGCCACAGAGGGGCCAGCCAGGCGTCTGGCCAGGCCGGCGCATCGGCCGCTAAGTTGGCAGATAAGTCGCCGCCGATGCCCACCGTCAGGCAGCGCTGCGCCACGCTGTCGCGCTGCAGTTCCTTCAATAAATCGTCTTCGTACTGGCGCGCCAGCGGCTTGCTGCTGCGCAGCAGGATCACCAGCGATTCCGTGGTGACGGCCGATTTCGGGCCGTGGCGGAAGCCCAGCGCGGTATTCGCCATCGCCATCACGCGGCCGCCCGTCAATTCCAGGATTTTCAGGGCCGCTTCCTTGGCCAGCGCTTCCAGCGGGCCGCTGCCCAGGTAGACGACGCGCTGCACGGGTGTTGAACCCAGCTGCGCCACGGGGACCGACCAGTCGCGCAAGGCTTGCTCGCCCAGTTGCGCCAGCGTGTCGAGGCGCGTGAGATCCGTGTCCTTGCCCAGCACCGACAGGGCCGCCAGCAGCATGCTGCTAAAACTGCTGGTCATGGCGAAGCCGCGGTCGCAGCTGCCTTCCGGCATCAGTAGGTTATAGGTGTTGCCGTCGTTGGCGCCCTGGCGCGCCAGCTTGCCATCGGCGTTGCAGGTGATGTTCAGGAAACGCGCGCCGGGCACGACTTGGCGCAGCAGTTCCACGGCCGCCAGGCTTTCCGGGCTGTCGCCGCTGCGGGCAAACGAGACGAGCAGGGTGGGCGCATCCGCTTCCAGGTACAGCTCGTGATGCGTCAGCAGGGTCGTGGTGGCGATGGCGCGGATCTGCGCGGGCCAGGCCGCGTTCAGGGTATCGACGACGATTTCGCCCACATAGGCCGAGCTGCCGGCGCCCGTCAGGATGACGCGTTGCTGTGGATTGGACAGCGCGTCGCCTAGGAAGGCGGCCAGGCTGGCTTGCTCGTTGCGCAAAATGTCGGACAGCGCGCGCCAGATGGCTGGCTGGTGGGCGATTTCCTCGGCCGTGTGCAGGCCGCCGATGTCGCGCCAGGTTTGAATGTCACGCTGAAGAAGGGTAGTCATGGAGTGTCAGTAAAGTGTTTGTTGGAGAAAGCATAAATACTAAATTTCGAAAAGTCAAATACGAAAGTAAAACGAAAGTAAATTTTTAATCCACTTGCGAAATAGTGTCGTTTTAACGGTGTCGGAGCGTGCTGCAGTGCAGCGTGAAAGCGTGTGACGGCGCGGCCTGTCGCTGAAATGCGACGATAACGAAAGTATGTATCGTGATTTTTTAGTAAAACGTAAGATAAATGAGCTGATTTTAGGTATTTTATTAATAAATTGGCGTCAAAACTTTCTTTTGGTTGACGATATTTATTTTTCTTCTTAAAGTAATTTCATTGAATTACTTCTGAAAGCCAGCCGATGAAACCTCTCCCGCTTCCCCGCCGCTTCCTTGCCGCCTGTGTCCTCGCCGCCCTTGCCACCCTGTCTGCGCCTGGCCTGCAGGCCTCGACCATCGGCAATCTGCAGTCGCTCTCCGCCGTGCACTCGGCCGACGTGGCCAAGGGCGAGGCGCTGGGCTGGGATGTGCGCAGCGATACGGGCATGCAGCTGCGTATCAGCCTGCCGCAGGCGGACGTGCTGCGCATCCAGGCGGGCGGCAAGGGAGGCTTGACTGGTCCCGGCGACAAGGCCGCGCCCATCGTCGTGGGCCAGCCGGCCCCACAGGTGGCATACCAGATCGACGAACAGCCCGGCCATATCCTGATCAGCACCGAAGCCCTGAGCCTGCGCATCGACCGCAAGCCGTTGCGCTTTACCTTGTACCGCAAGGGCGACGCGGTGCCCCTGTGGCGCGAAGTGCAGCCGCTGTCGCTCGACGACAAGCAGGGCGTGCAGGTGCTTTCCAGCCTGCCCGGCGAACGATACTTTGGCGGCGGCCAGCAGAATGGCCGCTTCGAATTCAAGGGCAAGCAGGTGCCCGTGTCGTATTCGGGCGGCTGGGAAGAGGGCGACCGGCCGAATCCCGCGCCATTTCTCATGAGTTCACGGGGCTGGGGCATGCTGCGCAATACCTGGTCCGACGGGAACTACGACTTGCGCGACAAGGAACAGATCTCGCTGCAGCACGCGGAAGGCCGCTATGACGCGTATTTCTTCGTCGGCAAGGACTTGCGCGACGTCGTCGCCCGCTACACTGACTTGACGGGCCGCGCCCGCATGCTGCCCCGCTGGGCGCTGGAATACGGTGACGCCGATTGCTACAACGATGGCGACAACGTGAAAAAGCCCGGTTCCGTGCCGAAGGGCTGGACCGATGGCCCGACCGGCAAGACGCCGGACGTGGTGGAAACCGTGGCGCGCCAGTACCGCGAACACGACATGCCGGGCGGCTGGATTTTGCCCAACGACGGCTATGGCTGCGGCTATACGAATTTGCCGGAAACCGTGAAGGGCCTGGCCGGCTATGGCTTCCGCACGGGCCTGTGGACGGAGAACGGCGTCGACAAGATCGCGTGGGAAGTGGGCCAGGCGGGCAGCCGCGTGCAAAAGCTGGACGTGGCGTGGACGGGCAAGGGCTACCAGTTCGCCATGGATGCGAACAAGTCGGCCTACGACGGTATCCTGAACAACTCCGACAGCCGTCCGTTCCTGTGGACGGTGATGGGCTGGGCCGGCATCCAGCGCTACGCCGTGGCATGGACGGGCGACCAGAGCGCCAGCTGGGATTACATCCGCTGGCACATCCCGACCCTGATCGGTTCGGGCCTGTCGGGCCAGGCGTATGCGTCCGGCGACGTGGACGCCATCTTTGGCGGCAGCCCGGAAACCTATCTGCGCGACTTGCAGTGGAAAAGCTTTACGCCCGTCCTGATGGGCATGTCCGGCTGGGCCGCGGCCGAGCGCAAGCATCCGTGGTGGTTCGAGCAGCCGTACCGCGACATCAACCGCCGCTACTTGAAACTCAAGATGCGATTGACGCCGTATATGTATACGCTGGTGCGCGAAGCGGAGCAATCGGGCGCGCCGCTGGTGCGGGGCCTGATGTGGGACTATCCGCAAGACCCGGCCGGCTACACGGAAGCCTATAAATACCAGTTTCTGCTGGGCCGCGACGTGCTGGTGGCGCCCGTCTACCGCAGCCAGGCCGTCAGCGGCGGCTGGCGCAAGGGCATTCACCTGCCGCAGGGCACGTGGTACGACTACTGGGACGGCCGCCAGGCCACGGCGGACGCGAAAGGGCGCGACCTGGACATGCAGGTCACCCTGGACAAGCTGCCCGTGTTCGTGCGGGCCGGCGCCATCTTGCCCATGTATCCGGAAATGCTGTACGACGGCCAGAAGCCGAAGGACCAGCTCACGCTCGATGTGTACCCGCACGGCGATTCTGACTACACCCTGTATGAAGACGACGGCAGCACGCGCCAGTACCAGGGCGGCGCCTACAGCCAGCAAGTCATCCGCATGCGCCAGACGGGCGGCGATGTGCAGGTCGACATCGGCGCCGTCGATGGCCAGTACCAGGGCCAGGAAGCGCGGCGCGGCTATGCGCTGCGCATGCTGGCGGGCCAGGCCCCGGCCGCCGTGCGGGCCGGCGAACGGCTGATCGCGGCAGCCGGCGACCGCGCCGCCTACGACAAGGCGGCAGAGGGCTGGTATTTCGATGCTGCCGCCCGCCAGGGCACCCTGCACGTGAAGGTGGCGGCGCAGGATATCCGCCAGGCCTTGACCTTGCAGGTCGCCGGTGCGCTGGCCGTGGTGCGGCTGGACGCCGACTTCCCGGCCGCGCCCGTGCCGGGCCGCGCCTTGCCGGCCGATGCCATGCAGGTGGTGGGACGTCCCTTTGAGGAAAATGGCTATCCGCTGGAAAACGCCTTCGACGGCAAGCCGGAGACGTGGTTCCGCACCGTGCGCAGCCCGTCCGTGAAGAGCGGGCCGCACGAATGGGTGATCGGCTTTACGGAACGGCGCCTGGTCGACGGCATCGAACTGGCGCCGCGCAACGACCAGCACTGGAAGCATGGGCAGGTGCGCGACTATGAAATCTACATCGGCGACAACAATGGCGAATGGGGCGCACCCCTGCAGCGCGGCACCCTGAAACTGGAACAGGGCACGCAGACAATCAATTTCCCTGCCACGGCCGGGCGCCTGCTGCGCTTCCGCGTGATGAGCACGCAAAATCCGGAAGGCGATGGCGCGGCGTCCACCGACCCGATGGTCACGGCGGCGCAAGGCGCACCGGTGGCGCGCGCGTTCGATGCGGCGCTGGCGACCGACGTGGCGCCCGTCACCCTGTCCGAATTCCGCGTGCTCGAGCACCGCGTGGCCGAAGGCGAGGAGGTGCAGCGCTATCTGTCGGACCTGGCGCTGCCGAAGAATATCGCGAAAGACAGGCCAGCCGGCAAGGCGGCCGAGATGCGCATGAACGGGCTGTGGTTCCGCAAGGGCCTCGGCGTGGGACCTGCCAGCCGCATCGACTTGCAGTTGGCGGGCAACTGGAATCTGCTGCGCGCCGACCTGGGCGTGGACGATAGCTGCCGCAGCGCGGGCGGCTTGCAATTCCAGGTCTGGAGCGGTGAGCGGCTGCTGTATGACAGCGGCCTGGTCACGGCTCCCGGGGTGGTCAAACCCGAAATCGACGTGCGCGGCCTGAGCCAGCTCAGTTTGCGCACCCTGGGCGCGCGCGGCGCCCGCCCGGCCCAGGTCTGCGGCAACTGGGCCAACGCCGTGTTGACCGGCACGGAAGGCGCGACAGTCAAGCCGCGCTAAGCAACTTCACTTCATCATTTCACCAAAAACGAGCCCCTCTTCGGACCGGGGAGGGGCTCTTGCAACCTGACGAAAACAAATCACTGATAAAAAGGGAGATGGGAATGCACTTGAAAAAACTGATGGCCGCCATGGTGGCGGTAGGATTAGCATCGACGGCGCTGGCAGCGGAGGAAGAGAAACTGACGCGCGTCGAAGTGACGGGGTCCAGCCTGAAGCGCATCAACGCGGAAACGGCGTCGCCCGTACAGGTGATCAACGCCAAGCAGATCGAGAACATGGGCGCGCTCACCTTGCTGCAAGTGCTCGACAACCTGCCCGCCGCCCGTCCGGCGCAGCAGGATTTCCGCTCGATGTTCACGGGCTCGGATGGCGGTTCGCAGGCGAACCTGCGCGGCCTCGGCGCGCAGGGCACCCTGGTGCTGTTGAATGGCCGCCGCCTGTCGTTCTATGGCGCGCCGGCCGGCTTCCAGACCATGTTCGTCAATATCGACGCCATTCCCGCCGCCGCCATCGAGCGCATGGAAATTTTGACGGACGGCGCGTCGGCCGTGTATGGTTCCGATGCCGTGGCCGGCGTCATCAACGTGATCACCAAGAAGTCGTATCAGGGGCTGGAAGCGCGCGCCAATGGCGAGTTTTCGCCCAGCGTGAAATCCTATGGCGAGCGCCAGGCCAGCGTGCTGTATGGCCTGGGCGACCTGGCCAGCGACGGCTACAACATCTACGGTTCCGTGAACGTCTACCAGCGCGACCGTATCGCGCTGGCCGACACTTGGCAGAAGCGTCCCGCGTATTTTTATGCGAATAATCCCAACTTCATTCCGAACATGCGCGTGGGCGTCGGCAGCGAACCGGGCACGATGAACCCGGGGACCTTCTTTGTCTTCGACAAGGCCAACAACAATGCCCGCACCCAGCGCGCCGCGCCTGGCTGCAACACCAGCATCACGGAAGCGTCGGGCACGCGCTGCGTGTGGAATGCGCTGCCCAACCAGCTCGACACGGGGCCTACCTCGGAGCGGGCCACGGCGTATCTGAGTGGCCGGCTGAAACTGGGCGGCGACCTGGAAGCGTTCGCGGAAGGCGCCTTCACCCACATCAAGATGCGCGGCGAAAACGGTCCGTCCAGCTTCAACAGCGGCAGCACGAACAACTGGTTCGCCCGTAACACGGGCAATACCCTGAACACCTTCGCCACGCCTTTCCTGAGTCCCAACAACGTCTACCTGAAAGGCAAGCTCGATGCCGACATGGTGGCCAAGATGGGCGGCGCGGCCGGCTTGAACTACCTGCTGCAGGATGCGACGGGCCACTTCGGCCAGAAGAACGTCGATGAAAACTACCGCGCGCTCGTCGGCCTGCGCGGCAGCATCGGCGGCGGCTGGGATTTTGAAACGGCGCTCAGCGTGGCGGGCAGCCATTCCACGCTGTTCCAGACGGCGAACATCAACATCAAGGGTTTTGAACAGGCATTCGGCCCGTTCACGAAAGATCCCGTCAGCGGCCGCACGCTCATTTCGGACAATCCCGCCTACAAGTTCGGCGAAATCAGCGAGGCCAATGCGGCGCTGCTGCGCGCCGCCTATCCCACCTTCGCCATCGAATCCTGGACCAAGCTGATGACCTGGGATGCGAAGCTGGAAGGCACCTTGTTCAAGCTGGGCGAGCGCGAAGTGCGCGCCGCCGTGGGCACCAACGTCATGCGCGAGAGTTTTCTCACGCCCGGCAACACGGATGCGGCCAATGGCCTGATCACGCAGCAGGGCGGTTCCTGGTTCGACGGCCGGCGCACCATCGCCGCCGTGTTTGGCGAGGTGGTGGTGCCGCTCAGCGACACCCTAGAAGTGAATGCGGCCGCGCGCCTGGACAAATATCCGCACTTCGCCGCCAACCTGGCGCCCAAGCTGGGCGTGATCTGGCGCGCGCGGCCCGACCTGATGCTGCGCGGGACGTATTCCGAAGGCTTCCGCGCGCCCAACCTGGCCGAATCGGGCACGGGCGGCGTCTTTGCGCAGGTGGGCGGCATCCGCGACACGGTGCGCTGCGATGAAACGAATGCCATGGCGCGCGCGCTGATGAAGTCCAAGGTGGCGACGGATGCGGACCTGGGCAAGAGCCTGCTCAATTCGAATTGCTCCACGACGGTGGGCGGCCTGACGCCGCCGAACCAGAACCTGCGTCCGGAGAAGGCCAAGATTTCCACCGTAGGCCTGGTACTGCAGCCGGTTAAGGACGTGAGCATCTCCATCGATTACTGGTTCATCAACCGCCGCGACGAAATCGTGCGCCAGGACTTCAACGAGCTGTTTACGGAACTGGTGGACAAGTACGGCCCGACCCTGGCCGGCACGCCCAGTGCCATCCGCAATGACCTGACCGACGCTGACCGTGGCAATGTGGCGGCGGTGGCGGCCATGTGCGCCAATCCCGCCAACGCGGGCGTGTGCGCGGGCGGCGTGCCCGGCTACTCGGTGGGCAACCTGGGCGGCTTGATCAACTCGTATTCGAACCGTGGCCGCACCCTGATGGACGGCGTCGACATCGATGCGCGCACGCGCTTTTCGCTGGGAGACATGGGCAAGCTGAGCACGGGCATTGCGGCCACCATCCGCAAGCGCGACACCCACGACAGCGAAGACGGCAGCGACATCAAGGGCAACACCGTCGGCTACTACGATTCGCCGCGCTACCGCGCCACCGTCAACGCCGACTGGAGCTACCGCAACTTCGTCAGCAGCGTCTTCATCAATTACTCGGGCAAGACGCGCTGGGCGTATGGCCCCTGGGACAAGGACAACACGCCGGAAAACTGCACCGCCGCCTCCGTGGCGCTGCCGGCCGGCCAGTGCAAGGGAGCGCCGTCGTACACCACGGTGAACCTGGCGTTCAGCTGGAAGCCGATCAAGCACCTGGACGTGGGCCTGAACGTGAAAAACGCGTTCAACAAGCAGCCGTACTACGACCCGAACGGCTGGGAAGGCTACAACCATAGCCAGGACCTGTTCGGCCGCCAGTTTGCCCTGTCGGCCAGCTACAAGTTCTTTTAAGGCGTGACACTGCCCCGGTTCGCCAGCCTGCCTGTGGCGGGCCGGGGTTTTTTCACGAAAAAGAAAAGACAATGTTCCGAAATGCACAATACGAAAGATAAACGTAAGCGAAAGACGTTTGCCCTGTCGTCTTTCGTGTTTTCCTCCCCTGATTCCCGCACGTATCGTCCTCTGTTTGCCACCTTCCTGCAGACGCGTGTATCTGCCACACCACGATAACGAAAGTTATTTGACGCTCAACAGATTAAATCGAAAGATAAATTGCATTTATTTGCTCGATTGAGCGATAAATTACCGTTTTAACTTTCTTTTTGTTGACGATACTTATTTTTCTTTTTAAAGTAATCCCAAGAAAACGAAAATCAGCCGATACGGACTGATTTCCCGAAAGGTGCAACTGCCTGGCTGCACCGGCCGACGACCACCATAAAAATTGCGTTCCCCCGACTCCACCCTGGAGCGGGGAGGGCGCGCATAACCCTCGATATAGACGGAGAGACATCATGCATAGCACCCGACTCAAATTGCGCGACATCAGCCGCGCCGCCGCGATCGTGATCGCCCTGGCGGCCGGCGTGCCAGGCCAGGCCTGGGCACAGTCGAACGCCACGAGCACCATTTTCGGCGAAGTGAGCGCGCCGGCCGGCGCCACCGTGGTGCTGGAAAACCTGGCGACGGGCGTGCAGCGCAGCCTGACGCCGGATACGTCGGGCCGCTATGTGGCCAACTCCATGCCGCCAGGCCGCTATGCGGTGCGCGTACTGCGTGCCGGTTCGGTGGAAGCGTCGCAGGAAGTCGAGGCCCTGATCGGCGCCGGCGCGGAAGCGAACTTCGGCCCGGCCAGCGCGGCTGGCCCCGTGGGCCAGGAGCAGACCGTCGTGGTGAAGGCGTCGCGCAATCCGATCGACGTGTCGAACACCAACAATGGCGTGATCTTCACGGCCAAGGAATTGAAAGCGCTGCCGGTCGGCAACGACGTCGCCTCCATCGTGCAGCTGACGCCGGGCGTGGCGCGCGGCACCAACAGCGTATATGGCAATGCACCATCGATCGGCGGCTCGGGCCAGTCCGAAAACGCGTTCTACGTCAACGGCTTCCCCATCACCAACCTCCTGACCCAGGTGGGCGCGTCGGAGCTGCCGTTTGGCGCGATCTCCAACCTGCAGGTGCTGTCGGGCGGCTACGGCTCGGAATTCGGCCGCTCGACGGGCGGCGTGATCAACATCACCACCAAGAGCGGCGGCAACAAGGTCGAATTCGGCGGCAAGGTCTCCATCATTCCCCGTTCGCTGAAGGGCACGACGGAAAACCGGTATTACCCGAACACGGGCGCCAATCCGGACACGGATGGCACCTTGAAGTACTGGAACCGCGATAACGGCAGCACCAGCAAGGTGGTCGGCTTGTACGGCAGCGGACCGCTGATCAAGAACAAGCTGTTCGCCTTCGTGGCGCTGGAGCAGACGCGTACGGACGGCGGCGCCGTCGCCGGTGCGCGCGATGACTCGGACAAGGTGCTGCCGAACGGCTGGCGCGAGAGCAAGAGCAAGGTTGACCGCATGATGGCCAAGCTGGACTACAACCTGACGGACGACCATCACTTTGAGTATACCAAGCTGTATGACCGCACGACTACGGACAGCCAGAGCTATGGTTTCGACTATGCCACCTTGAAACGCAACAACGTGGCTGGCGGCGGGAGCGAGACCACCATCAACTGCTGCGGCTCGTCGGCTGCACCGGGTGCCAATGTCGACATCTTCAAGTACACGGGCTACCTGACGGACAACCTGACGGTGACGGCGATGATGGGGCAATCGCGCACCAGCCACCGTCGCACTCCCGAAGGCTATGACCCCAGCCTGGCGCAAACTAAGTCCATCCAATCGACGCAAGTCCCTGGCCTGGTCTACATGAACCCGCAATCGGTCACGGGCACCCTGACCGACCCTTCCTCGGAGGATCGCCAGAAGGCCAAGCGCCTGGACCTGGAATACAAACTGGGCAAGCATTCGCTGCGCGGCGGCATCGACCGCATCGACGTGGAATCGAAAGTGGGCCTGAGCCTGGCCGGCGGCTATCGCTGGAACTACCTGCGGGCGACAGATCCGAATCTGCCGATCAACGGCGCCTTTGAAACGCCGGCCCAGGGCGGCGGCTACGGCAAGGATGGCTATTATGTCAGCAAGGACCTGAACGCCAACCTGGCCCGTCCTACCAGCGTGCAATCGGCGCAGTACATCCAGGATCACTACCAGGTCACGGAACGGGTGCTGCTGGATCTGGGCCTGCGCCGCGAACAGTTCACCAACTACAGCACCGATGGCGTGGCCTTCATTTCGCAGCGCAACATGATCGCCCCCCGCGTGGGCGCCACCTGGGATTATCTGGGCGACGGCACCCTGAAATTCTTCGCCAACGGCGGTCGTTACCACTTGCCGGTGCCATCGAATTTGTCGAGCAACATGGCCAGCCCCTTCCTGGCCACCAGCGAGATGTTCACCTACACGGGCGTCGATCCCGTCACTGGCGCGCCGACGGGCCTGCACGCCATCAGCAAGCCGTATTCGGCCAACAACGCGTATGGCCAGAGCCGCGACGCGCGCGAAGTGACGGCCGTGGGCCTGAAGCCGCTGTCGCAGGATGAATTCTCGCTGGGCTTCGAACGCGCCCTGAGCAAGAAGCTGGTGGTGGGCGCCAGCTTCCTGTACCGCAAGCTGAACGACACCAACGACGACGTCTGCGACGAGCGTCCGCTGCAAGCCTGGGCCACGCGCAACGGCGTCGACACGGGCAACTGGAGCGGCTTCCAGTGCGCCATCATCAACCCTGGCCGCGACAACAGCCTGATGGTGGACTTTGACGATGGCAAGGGCCTGCGCCGCGTGGATATTTCGGCGGCGGAATGGGGCAACCCGCTGCCATCGCGCACCTACCGCGCCTTGAACATGTTCATCGAGCACCCGTACACGAATGGCTGGTACGGCAAGCTGACCTACACCTTGTCCGGCCTGAAGGGCAATATGGAAGGTCAGACGGACAGCATCGGCGGCGGCGACGTGGGCCTGACGGTCAGCGACGACCACAAGGAACTGATGTACAACGCGTATGGCTACCTGCCGGGCGACCACCGCCACGCCTTCAAGGCCTACGGTTTCATGCAGGTCATCCCGGACGTGATGGTGGGCGCCAACCTGTCGCTGACCTCGGGCGCACCGCGCAACTGCATCGGGGCGCTGCCCGATAACCTGAGGTTCGAGAAAGATTACGACGATTCCTACTTCTATTGCAATGGCAAGCCGGCGCCGCGCGGCAGCCAGGGCCGCCTGCCGTGGCAAGCCCAGCTGGACATGAATGTGGCCTATACTCCCAGCGCCGTCAAGGGCCTGAGCCTGAAAGTGGACGTCTTCAATGTGTTCAACAGCCAGACCGTGACCCGCTACACCGAAACGCGCGAAGACCATGGCGCCATCTCCCGCAATTACCTGCAGGTCGATGGACGCACGGCGCCGCGTTCGGTGCGCTTCACGGCTGAATACACCTATTAAACTGCAGCCGGCCCGCTGTATGGCTGGCCGGCGACGAACATTACCAATGGAAGCGAGTAGAGACCAATGACAACACAAATCAATCGACGCAATTTCCTCTCCGCCAGCGCCGCGCTGGCCGGTGGCGCCATGGCCGGCAGCGCACTGCTGCCCGGCGCCGCGAACGCCGCCCGCGTGGCCGGCCGCGACAAGGTGCGCCTGGGCGTAATCGGCACGGGCATGCGCGGCCAGGTGCTACTGGCTGAACTGGTGCGCCGCGACGACGTGGAAGTGGTCGCCCTGTGCGATATCGAGCCGATCATGCTGAAACACGCGCTGGGCCAGGTGGAAAAGGCGGGCAAGCCCCGTCCGCGCACGTATGGCGAAGACCGCGACCAGAAAGCCTACAAGCGCATGCTGGACGCGGGCGGCCTCGATGGCGTGATCATCGCCACGCCGTGGGAATTCCATGCGCCCATGGCGATCGCCGCCATGCAGGCGAAGATCGCCGTCGGCTGCGAAGTGGTGGCCGGCATCACCCTGCAAGACCACTGGGACGTGCTGAACACCCAGCTGAAAACGGGCACGCCGTACATGTTGCTGGAAAACGTGTGCTACCGCCGCGACGTGATGGCTGCGCTGCAGATGGTGCGTGCGGGTCTGTTCGGCGAACTGCTGCACCTGCAGGGCGGCTACCAGCACGATTTGCGCGCCGTCAAATTCAACAGCGGAAATCCGGCCAAGCCGTATGGCGGCGGCGTGGAATTTGGCGAAAAAGGCTGGTCGGAAGCCCATTGGCGCACGCAGCACTCGGTCGAGCGCAATGGCGAATTGTATCCGAGCCACGGCATCGGCCCATGCGCCATGTACACCAACATCAACCGCGGCAACCGTTTTACGCGCATCAACGCCTTCGCCACCAAGGCGCGCGGCTTGCACGACTACATCGTCAAGCAGCCGGGCGGCGCGCAGCATGCGAACGCCAAGGTGAAATTCAAGCTGGGCGACGTGGTCACCACCACCCTGGCGTGCGAAAACGGCGAAACCATCATCCTGCAGCACGATACGAGCCTGCCGCGCCCGTATTCGCTGGGCTTCCGCGTGCAAGGCACGGATGGCCTGTGGATGGACTTGAACAATGCCATCCATATCGAGGGCGTCAGCAAGCCGCACCAGTGGGATGACTTCAAGGCTTACCAGGACAAGTATGAGCACCCGGTCTGGCGCAAGTATGCCGCGCAAGCGGAAGGCGCGGGCCACGGCGGCATGGACTTCTTCGTCATCCACGCCTTTGTCGAAGCCCTGAAGGCCAATGCGCCGATGCCGATCGATATCTACGATGCCGTAACGTGGAGCGCCATCACGCCCCTGTCCGAGCAATCGATCGCCGCCAACTTCCAGACCCTGGACTTCCCGGACTTCACGGGCGGGCAGTGGAAATCGCGCAAGCCTATCTTCGCCCTCGACGGCAAGTACTAAGCCCCATTCGCCCGCTACCGCGCTTGCCGCCGTAGCGGGTTTTTTCTGTCCCAATCCGTTTTTCAACCGCGGCGCACACCGCAGGACTTCTTGCGCCTGTTGCACGCCGTACTACCAGGAGACGTTGATGAAACACAGAAGTTCATTACTCTGCGCAGTTCTTCCCGCCATGCCATTGCTGCTGGCAGCCTGCGGCGGCGCCACTGCCACCACTACCCCAGACATGGGCGGCACCGCCTTGCTGGCTACGGGCGTGGCCGCAGCGGTCACGCCCGCCACCGTGGAACTGGCCGGCAATGCCTTCATCACCAGCGGAGACAAGGGCGCCGTCATCGACGAGCATGGCCTGGCCGGCTGGAGCAATCCCGATGCCGTCGCCAGCACGTATTTCCGCGTGGACGGGGCGGGCCCCGTCCAGGTGGCGCTCGATGCCAGCCTGGCCGATGGCGGCAACAGCACCATCCGCGTGAAGATCAATGGCGCGCCGTTCGACGTCAAGCTGGCCGGCAAGGCCCGCAAGACCTATGCCGTCGGCACGGTCAATGTGCCGGCGGCCGGTTATGTGAAGGTGGACATGCAGGGGTTGACGCGTGCAAAGGCCACGTTTGGCGACGTCGCCGCGCTGAAGGTGACTGCGAACGCGGCGCTTAATTACGCTAACGACCCGGCCAATTACTACTGGTCGCGGCGCGGCCCGTCAGTGCACATGGGTTACACGGTGCCGGCCAATACCGAGTATTTTTATAACGAGATGACGATCCCCAAGGGCCAGGACGCCATCGGCTCCTACTTCATGGCCAACGGCTTTGGCCAGGGCTACATGGGCATCCAGGTGAAGTCGCCCAGCGAGCGCTGGATATTGTTTTCCGTCTGGGACGCCGACAATGGCGCGAAGACCACCCTGGTCAGCAAGGGCGCCGGCGTGGTCGACAACGCGTTCGGCGGCGAAGGCACGGGCGGCCAGACCTATTTGTCGTACAACTGGGCGGCCGGCACCACGTACCGCTTCATCACGCGCGCGCGGCCGGACGGCAAGGGCGGCAGCGATTACTCGGCCTGGTTCTACGCGCCCGAGACGGGCAAGTGGCGCTACATTGCCACGTGGAAGCGGCCGGCGATTTCCACGTATCTGACGGGCGTGCATTCCTTCCTCGAGAACTTCATCGATACCCTGGGCTACACGGAACGCCGCGTCCAGTTCGGCAACCAGTGGGCGAGGAACGTTTCAGGCGCCTGGTCCGAAGTGACGGCAGGGAGGTTCACGGGCGACGCCACGGCCACCCATGGGCAGCGCATGGATTACGCGGGCGGCCTGGAAAACGGCAAGTTCTACCTGCGTAACGGCGGCTTCTTTGCCGACTACGTGAAAACCAGCCAGAACTTCACGCGGCCCGCGACGGGGCAGGCACCAGCCGTCGATGTAGCGGCCTTGCCGATGCAATAGGCGTTGATCCTTATCCTGGCCGCTTGCCCACCATCGCTTCGATGCCGCGATAGTAAGTGAGCGGCCGGCCTATCGTCACTCCCATCAATGCCGCCGCCTGGATGATGTCGCCTGTATCGCGCCGGTACACGACCAGCGCATCCATCTGGTCGGTGCCGTTGCCGTCGATCTGGATCAGGTCATAGCCGCCTTCGTCCACGGCGCGCTGCGCCAGTTCCGCGTCCAGCCACTCGAAATAGGGCAGTGCGCTACCGTCGCCTCCCTCGAGCATTGCGTACGGAAAGTCGGGGAATTCGTCGAACATGTCCTGTATCTGTTCGTGCAGCTCATCGAGCTTGTCGCCCGACGCCGTATAGCCAGCCAGGTGCCAGAGGATCGCCACCGCGTAGGCATGCGCATCGCTGTCGATCCATTCGTCGCGTGGCGCGGACGGCGCGTTGGTGATGGCGGTGACGGCCGCGTCGAGTTCCTCGCCTTCCAGGTCACCGCAGGTCAGCTTGGTCAGCAGTTCAGATAACAGCATGTTTGCCTTTCAATGGAGGGACGCCAGGCCAGGATGGCCGGCTGGGTGATGTTGTCAATACTATCATTGCCGCGTACCGGGGCGCGCCCGGTAGAACTTGCACCGTGCACTGCGCCGGCGGACGTGGTCAGCCTGGCAATTTTGGAAAGAATCGCGTCAAACTGGCATTTGCAGGCCGCTTGCGCCGCAGCACCGCCTAGATATAGAATGCGAATCATTATTATTTGCGACCCAGGGAGCATGCGACGTGTCGGCAGCCCAACCCGGCGTTCACCAGGAGGTGGGCAGCCTGTACCACGATCATCACCGCTGGCTGCAAGGCTGGCTGCGGCACAAGCTGGGCAACGCGTTTGACGCGGCCGACGTGGCGCACGACACCTTCATGCGCCTGCTGAACCGCGACGAGGCCATCGCCGCGCGCGAGCCGCGCGCCTTTTTGACGACGGTGGCCAAGGGTGTGCTGGGCAATCTGTACCGCCGTCGCGACCTGGAAGCGGCCTACCTGGAAACCCTGACCAACCTGCCCGCGCAGTGCGCGCCCGATCCCGAGGCGCAGGCGATCCTGCTCGAAGCCCTGTTCGATATCGACCGCCGCCTCGATGGCCTGGCGCCCGCCGTGCGCCGCGCTTTTCTGCTGTCGCAGCTCGACGGCATGCCGCAGGCGGCCATCGCGCTGGAACTGAACATCTCGCTGGCCACCGTGCAGCGCCACCTGGTCAAAGCCATGCACCAGTGCTTCTTTTCCCCGTCGGCGCCGTGATGGGCGCCCTGACGCCGGAAGCGGCCAGTCTGCAGGCTGTCGAATGGCTGGTGCGCCTGCAGGCCGGAGACGCCACGCCTGAAGTGGAGCAAGCCTGGCGCGCCTGGCGCGGCAGCGACCCGGAAAACGAGCAAGCCTGGCAGCACGTGGAAGGCTGCATGGCGCGCATGCGTGCCTTGCCCGCGCCGCTGGCGCACGGCACCCTGGCGCGCAAGCCCGCGCATGCGCAGGCCAACGCGGCGCGCCGGCAGTCGCTCAAGCTGCTGGCGCTGCTGGCCGTGGGCGGCGGCGCCTGGCTGGCGGGCGGCGACGAACAGGCGGCCTTCTGGCTGGCCGATTACCGCACCGGCACGGGCGAGCTGCGCCACATCGTGCTGGCAGACGGCACGCGCATCGCGCTCAACACGGCGTCCAGCATCGAGGTGCGCTACGATGCGGGCCAGCGCCTGGTGACCTTGTTAAAAGGCGAGATCATGGTCAGGACGGCGCGCGATACGGCTGGCCGTCCTTTTTTCGTGCGCACGGCGCAAGGCCGCTTGCAGCCCGTGGGTACGCGTTTTGCCGTGCGCGCGGAAGGGGGACGCACGCACCTGGGCGTGTTCGCGGGCGCCGTCGATATTCTGCCGGAACAGGCGCCCGCCGCCGTGCGCTGGCTGCAGGCCGGCCAGCAAGCCAGCTTCACGGCGGCGCAGATCGGTAGCGTGCAAACCTTGCCTGCCGGCGCGGATGCGTGGACGGCCGGCATGCTGGTGGCGCACGATATGCCGCTAGCCGATTTTGTCGGCGAACTGGCCCGCTATCGCCATGGGCGCCTGGCCTGCGATCCGGCCATCGCCCACCTGCGCGTGTCGGGCATCTATCCGCTGGCCGACACGACGCAAGTGCTCGACATGCTGACGCGCACCTTGCCCGTCGACGTGCGCCAGAGCACGCGCTTCTGGGTGACCGTGGTGCCGCATCGGAAGCATCCATGATTATTTTCCGAAAAAGTGAGGGGTTTTCGATTTTCGCGTGACATAGCGAGTGAACCCTTCATTCACTTTCAGGAAAACAGTCCGCATGCCCAGCACAACACCTATTTACGCCACTTCCGTTTCCAGCACATGCCGCCGCAGCGTGGCGGCGCTGGCCGTCAGCCACGCCCTGTGGCTGCTCGCCGCCGGCGGCGTCTCGGCCGCCGCACCCCTCGCTCAGGCAGCCAATGCAGCGCGCATCGAGCTGGCGATACCCGCCGGCACCCTGGAACAGGTGCTGGTGCGCTTCGGCCAGGAGACTGGCACCATGATTTCCTACCAGGCCGCCGCCGTGGCGGGCAAGCGCAGCGCGGGCCTGGCGGGCAGCTACAGCGTGCCGCAAGCGCTGGGCGCCATCGTCGCCGGCTCGGGCTTGCGCGCCGTACCGCAGGCGAACGGCGGTTATGTGCTCGACGTGGCGGCGGCCGATGGCGGCCAGACCATGCCCGAGATGAAGGTCAGCGCCAGCTTTGATGCGAACGGCGCGACGGAAGGCAGCGGTTCCTATACGACGCAGACCATGCGCTCGGCCACGCGCCTGGGCCTGTCCGTGCGCGAGACGCCGCAAGCCGTCAGCGTGGTCACGCGCCAGCAGATGGATGACCAGAACCTGCAAACGGTGGAAGAGGTGCTGCAAAACGCGGCCGGCGTGGCCATCAACCGCTACGACAGCGACCGTACCTCGTTCTTCGCGCGCGGCTTTTCCATCTCCAGCTATCAATACGACGGCATCCCCACCACGGTCGACAATGCGTTCAGCGTGGGTGACAGCACCCTGGACATGACGGCCTACGACAGGGTCGAGATCGTGCGCGGCGCCACGGGCCTGCTGACGGGCGCGGGCGAGCCGTCGGCCACCATCAACCTGGTGCGCAAGCGCGCGTCATCTAGTCAGCTGGCCGGGAATGCATCCCTGAGCCTGGGCTCCTGGAACAATGCGCGCGCCAGCGCGGACGTCTCCACGCCGCTCACCACGGATGGCAAGGTGCGCGGGCGTGTCGTGGCCAGCTACCAGGACAGCGAATCGTATGTAAGCCTGTATCACGCCAAGAAAGCCATGGCGTATGCCACCGTGGAAGCGGACCTGGCGCCTGGCAGCGTGCTGATTGCCGGCTATGAGTACCAGGATAATCGCCCGCGCGGCGGCATGTATGGCGGCTTGCCGCTGTGGTATGCGGATGGCGAACGGGCCACCTTGCCCCGTTCCGCCACCACGGCAACCACCTGGAGCCGCTGGTTCAGCACCAGCCAGACGGCTTTTTTGCGCCTGGAGCAGGACCTGGGCAAAGGCTGGAACCTGACGGCCATGCTGAATCACGGCTGGGGCAATTATTCGGCGGCCGAGCTTTTCGCCAATACCTGGCCGGACAAGGCCACGGGCCAGGGCGTGACGGGCTACACCGGGTTTTACTCGGGCACGCGGCGCCAGGACAGCGTCGACGCCTATGTGCAAGGACCGGTGCAGCTGCTGGGGCGCACGCACGACCTGGCGTTCGGCGTCTCCGGCAGCAACCAGTTCTCCAGCAACCCGGGCATCTCGGGTGGCAGTGTCGATTATGGCAATTTCCATCAATGGGAGGGCGTGACGCCGGAGCCGGACTGGAACGACGCGAATTTCTCGCGCTGGCAGCTGCTCGACACGGTGCAGCAGCGCGGCATCTACGGTACGGCGCGCTTTTCGCTGGCCGACCCCTTGAAACTGATCGTCGGCGCGCGCTACAGCCGCTACAAGGCGGACCACGTCGACGACTGGGGCGGCAGCTATGCGTATGCCAAGCACGCCGTCACGCCGTACGCGGGCCTGGTGTGGGATATCGATGCGCAGCATGCGCTGTACACCAGCTACAGCAAGATCTTCAAGCCGCAGGGTAACCAGGACCGCTTCGGCCGCTATCTCGATCCCGTGCAGGGCAAGAATGTGGAAGCGGGCGTGAAGGGCGAGTATTTCGGCGGCCGATTGAACGCGGCGCTGGCCGTGTTTCGCATCGCGCAAGACGGCCTGGCGCAGGAGGACACGGGGCATTTCGTCGGCAATTCGCTGACGCAGGCGTATTACGCGGCTGCCGGCACCACCAGCAAGGGCGTGGAACTGGACGTCTCGGGCGAGCTGACAAAGGGTTGGAATGTGTCGGCCAGCGTGTCGCACGCGGCGGCCGAGGACAACACGGGCGCGCGCCTGAACAGCTATGTGCCGCAGACGCTGGCGCGCGTGTTTTCCACGTATCAGCTGCCTGGCGACTGGCGCGCGTTATCGGTGGGCGGCGGCGTGAACTGGCAGAGCGGCGCCTACCGCGACGCCACCGGGCCAAAGGGCACGGAGCGCGTGGAGCAGGGTGGTTACGCCGTGGCCAGCCTGATGGCGAAGTACGCGCTGTCGCGCCAGTTGTCCCTGCAGGCGAACGTCAACAACCTGTTCGACAAGCATTACTACAGCCAGCTTGGCATGTATAACCAGGGTTACTGGGGCGCGCCGCGCAACGCCAGCGTCACGTTGCGCTACATGTTCTGATGCATCAGAGCGGCCAGGCCTGCTTGGTGACGGCCACCGCGACGATGTAGGCGAATACCAGCACGGCGAGCGCGAAGGCGGCGCCGCGCACGGCCGGCGTCTTGCCGCGTTTTAGCGCGATGGTGCCCAGCACGATGTAAGCCACCAGCGCGCACAGCTTGGCGGCCAGCCACGGCTGGCTGCCCGGCGACTGGCCGCTCCACACGGCCAGGGTGATGGCGCTGGCCAGCAGGGCCGTGTCGACCAGGTGCGGCAATATCTTCACCCAGCGCTGCTGCAAGGCGGGCGAGGCGCGCAGCATCCACGCGCCGCGCAGGAGGAAAAGAAAGCCGCTGGCGGCGGCGCAACCCATGTGGAAATGCTTGAGGCTCAGATAATCCATGTGTGTGGTGGTGGGCGATGATTGACGATGGCGCCAGCATAGCCGCCTTTGGCGCGCCGCGCCATACGCCGTCGGGATAAGGCCGCCCTAGCGCAGGAATTTGACAAACACGAGTTCAGGATCGTTTTCGTCGAGATGCTCGATCTGGCCGCTGCGCACGAAGCCGGCGCTGGCGAACAGCCGTTGCGCAGCCAGGTTGCTCTCGTTCGTCGAGGTGAACAGCTTGGCCGTATGGCAGGCACTTTCGGCCGTCGTCAGCAGGCACCGCCCCACGCCGTGCCGCTGCTGCCCGGGGGCGACCACCACCAGCGAGACGAAGCCGTAGCCGAAGAAGTCGCCGTGCGTGAGGGCATAGCCGGCCACCTGGCCCGCCCGCATGGCCACCAGACAGTGTCCCTGGCAGACGGCGGCGCGCACGGCATCGCCCCGGCTGGCGTGCGCCTGCGCGTACGCATCGCAGGCCAGCATGGCTGCCACATCGCCAGCCTGGGCCACGCGGGTGATGATGGGGTCTGTTTCGTGCCTGTTCTGCATGCCGCTCCTTTTTCTCCAGGCGCCGAGTGTGCCAAAAATCCCTCCGCTTGTAAAACACCCGCCATCCAGGCTAGGTCCGCGCCGCGCCATCTAGTCACTTTTGCCGATACGGCTATCCAGATTGCCTTTCCAGAATCACCCTGTGACCGATAGTGCCTTTCCCCTCTGCCACGTAAGCTGGTCGGGACGGCTGGCCAGACGGCCAGTGCATTCATGGAGAAACATCGTGGCTACCCTAGATGGCACTAAGAACAACAGTAGTAACAAGGCAGTCGAACCCGGCATGCGGCGCAAGCAGTTTTCCGTGTTGGTCAGCAGCACCTTCGCATTTACCATCTGCTTTGCAGTCTGGATGATGTTTGCCGTACTGGGCATCCCCATCAAGACCAGCCTGGGATTGACTGAAACACAATTCGGCCTGCTGGCCGCCATGCCCGTGCTGACGGGCTCCCTCGTGCGCGTGCCCCTGGGCATCTGGACGGACAAATACGGCGGACGTCGCGTCTTCTTCTGGCTGATGCTGGCCAGCGTGGTGCCGATCTACCTGATCTCCTACGCCACCGCCTACTGGCATTTCCTCGTGCTGGGCATGTTCGTCGGCCTGGCGGGCGGCTCGTTTTCCGTCGGTACGCCCTACGTGGCGCGCTGGTATGAAAAGGAGCGCCGCGGCCTGGCGATGGGCATCTTCGGCGCCGGCAACTCCGGTTCCGCGCTGACCAAGTTCGTCGCGCCCGGCATCGTCGCCGCTTTCGGCTGGCAAATGCTGCCCAAGGTGTATGCGGTCGCCATGCTGGCCACTGCCATCATCTTCTGGTTGTTTTCGTACTCGGACAAATCGCATCTGGCGCCGTCGGGCGAAAGTTTTACCGAGCAGATGAAGGTGCTGAAGGATCCCCGCGTGTGGCGCTACTGCCAGTACTACTCGGTGGTGTTCGGCGGCTACGTGGCGCTGGCGCTGTGGATGACGAAGTACTACGTGGCTGAATACGGCTTCGACCTGAAGCACGCGGCGCTGCTGGCCGCCTGCTTCTCGCTGCCGGGCGGCGTGCTGCGCGCGTTTGGCGGCTGGATCTCCGACAAATACGGTGCGGCGAAAGTCACCTGGGCCGTGATGTGGGTGTGCTGGGTGTGCTTCTTCCTGCTGTCGTATCCGCAAACCCAGATGGTGGTGGAAACCGTCACCGGGCCGCTGGCCTTCCATATCGGCCTGTCGCCGCTGTGGTTCACCGTGCTGCTGTTCATCGTCGGCATCGCCATGGCCGTGGGCAAGGCATCCGTCTTCAAGTTCATCGGCGATGATTTTTCCGACAATATCGGCGCCGTCTCGGGCGTGGTCGGCCTGGCCGGCGGCTTGGGCGGCTTCATCCTGCCCGTGATGTTCGGCGCCCTGGTGGACTTCACCGGCGTGCGTTCGAGCTCCTTCATGCTCTTGTACGGCACCGTCTGCGTTTCCCTCGTCTGGATGTATTTCTCGTTCAAGCCGCTGCGCGCGGCACCTATCCCTCAACCTGCAGGAGCAAAAGCATGAGCCGCTACATGATCAATACGTGGGAGCCGGAAACCCCGAGCTTCTGGCAAAACACGGGCAAGGCCACGGCCGCGCGCAATCTGTGGATCTCGATTCCCGCGCTGCTGCTGGCGTTCGCCGTGTGGATGGTGTGGAGCGTAGTGGTGGTCAACCTGCCCAACATCGGCTTCACCTACAGTAACAACCAGCTGTTCTGGCTGACGGCCTTGCCGGGCCTGTCCGGCGCCACCTTGCGCATCTTTTATTCGTTCATGGTGCCGATCTTCGGCGGGCGCCGCTGGACGGCCATTTCCACCGGGTCCCTGCTGATTCCCGCCATCGGCATCGGCCTGGCCGTGCAGGATGTGAACACGGGCTATCCGACCATGCTGATCCTGGCGCTGCTGTGCGGCTTCGGCGGCGGCAATTTCGCCTCGTCGATGGCCAACATCAGCTTTTTCTATCCGAAGGCGAGCAAGGGCTTCGCGCTGGGCATGAATGCTGGCCTGGGCAACCTGGGTGTGTCGGTGGTGCAGTTCGTCGTGCCGCTGGTGATCACCTTCGCCGTCTTCGGCGCCTGGGGCGGCGATTCGCTCACCTGGGTCAAGAATGGCGTGAGCAAGGACATGTGGCTGCAAAACGCGGGCTTTATCTGGGTGCCGTTCATCGCCTTGAGCACCTTGCTGGCCTGGTTCGGCATGAATGACCTGGCGTCGGCGAAGGCTTCGTTTTCCGAACAGGCGGTGATCTTCAAGCGCAAGCACAATTGGCTCATGTGCTGGCTGTACACGGGTACCTTCGGCTCCTTCATCGGTTATTCGGCCGCCTTTCCGTTGCTGATTAAGATCCAGTTCCCCGACGTGAATCCGCTCGATTACGCCTTCCTCGGTCCCCTGGTCGGTGCGCTGGCGCGCGTGGCCGGTGGCGTGATTTCCGATAAATTGGGCGGCGCCCGCGTCACGTTATGGTCGTTCCTGCTGATGATCGGCGCCGTGCTGGGCGTGCTGTACTTCATGCCGCAAGCCGGCGTGGGTGGAAGTTTCACCGGTTTCTTCTGGATGTTCATGCTGCTGTTCGCCGGCACCGGTATCGGCAATGCGTCGACCTTCCGCATGATCCCCGTGATCTTCTTGACGGAACACCAGCGCGCGGCCGCCGGCAAGGGCAAGGCGGAGCAGGAGCAAGCCATCGTCGACGCCAACAAGGAAGGCGCTGCCGTCCTGGGTTTTACGTCGGCCGTGGCCGCGTATGGCGCCTTCTTCATCCCGAAGAGCTATGGCACCTCGATTTCGCTGACGGGCAGCCCCGACGCGGCCCTGTGGTGCTTCATCGGCTTTTATGTCAGCTGCATCGCCATCACCTGGTGGTGCTACGCCCGTAAAAACGCGCCGATGCCTTGCTAGTTAGCGTCAGAATGCCTGGCAAGTCCTTCTTGCCGGGCGTTGTATTCAGTAAGAGGTAGTCATGGAAGAACTGGAAAAATTCGTCAACGGCTTCAGCCTGTTTCAGCAGCAGTATTTCAGCGAGCCGCAGACTTTGTACGACAGCCTGCGCGACGGGCAGCGGCCCTCGACCTTGCTGATCGGCTGCTGCGATTCGCGGGTCGATCCCATGCTGCTGACGGGCAGCGATCCGGGCGACATGTTCGTCGTGCGCAATATCGCCAACCTGGTGCCGCCGTGCACGCCCGACGCGCCGCCCGGCGTCAGCTCGGCCATCGAGTTCGCCGTCTGCAAGCTGGAAGTGGCCAGGGTCATCGTGCTCGGACATGCGCGCTGCGGCGGCATCCGCGCGCTGCTCGAACCGCAGCCGCGCGCGGAAGGCCAGGAAACGGACTTCGTGGGACAGTGGATGCGCATTGCCGAACCGGTGGCGCAGCGGGTGCGGCGCGAGCTGGCGCACCGCTCGTCGGCGGAACAGCACCATGCGTGCGAACTGGCCAGCATCCTGCAGTCGCTGGACAACCTGCTCACCTACCCATGGCTGAAACGGCGGGTGGAGCAGGGATTATTGAAATTGCATGGATGGTATTTCGACATCGACAGCGGGGCGCTGATGGCGTATTCGGCGCGCCAGCAGCAGTTTTTGCCGCTGGTCTGTCCCATCGAAAGGGCGCGCCACCTTCATGAGCGCCCTTGGCCGGATTCAGCTAAAACGTAACAAATCCCCGCTGCGGTCAAACGCCAGCAGGCTGTCGATGCGGCCTTGCTCGATGGCCGTCACCATGGCGCGCAGGGGCGCTTCGCATTCCTGCGCCGCCGGCGGCTGGCCGTCCTGGCCCGCCAGTCCCGCCACGAAGACCACGTCCCAGTGCGTCTGCATCTGTTTCGACTCCTCCTTCAATGTTTCGAAGCTGTCCAGTTCCTCGGGCAGCTTGTCGGCGCACATCACGGGCGTGAGTGACTTGCCCTGGCCGCCAGGCTGGGCCTGCGCCTGCGTAAAGGTGAACAGCAGGCGTTGCGGCTGTTCCTGGTTGCGGGCGCTGCGCAGCAGGCTGGCGTAATCGGTAATCGACATGGTGCTCTTTCTCTGTGTTGAACGATGACGACAGGTATACCGCAGCGCCGCCTTGCCGCCCATAGGCAATAGTGACTATCCGGGTGACTACGCGCCTATGCATTCCTGGTGCCGGAAACCGACTTCTTGCCAATACCGCCGAGCATGGCGCATCGCTAGACTGTTTGTATCGACGCTTGAGCCATCCTGCTTGCAGCGTTTTTTAAGACCTGGCGCCGCTGCCTGCGGCGCACTGTGGAGGTAGCATGAGTCACTTTCTGGACCGCCTGAAATTTTTTAGCAAGCCCGCCGAGCCGTTTTCAAACGGCCATGGCACCGTGGTCGATGAAGACCGTACCTGGGAAAACGCCTACCGCCAGCGCTGGCAGCACGACAAGATCGTGCGCTCCACGCATGGCGTGAACTGTACCGGCTCGTGCAGCTGGAAGGTGTATGTCAAGAATGGCCTGATCACCTGGGAAACCCAGCAAACCGATTACCCGCGCACGCGGCCCGACCTGCCCAACCACGAACCGCGCGGCTGCCCGCGCGGCGCCAGCTATTCCTGGTACGTGTATTCGGCGCAGCGCGTGAAATATCCGATGGTGCGCGGCCGCCTGATGGAAATGTGGCGCGAAGCGCGCAAGACCATGGACCCCGTCACGGCCTGGGACTGGATCAGCCAGGACCCTGTGCGCTCGCAGCAGTACAAATCCATCCGCGGCCTGGGCGGTTTCGTGCGCGCCACGTGGGACGAATCGAATGAAATCATCGCCGCCGCGAATGCGCTGACGATCAAGAAATACGGCCCGGATCGCGTCGTCGGTTTTTCGCCGATTCCCGCCATGTCCATGGTCAGCTATGCCTCCGGCACGCGCTACCTGTCGCTGATCGGCGGCGTGGCCCTGAGTTTCTACGACTGGTACTGCGACTTGCCGCCGGCCAGCCCGCAAGTGTGGGGCGAGCAGACGGACGTGCCGGAATCGGCCGACTGGTACAACTCGACCTATCTGATGGTATGGGGCTCGAACGTGCCGATGACGCGCACGCCGGACGCCCACTTCTACACGGAAGTGCGCTACAAGGGCACGAAAACCGTGGCCATCTCGCCCGACTACGGCGAAATGGTGAAGTTCGGCGATATCTGGCTGGCGCCGAAGCAGGGCACGGACGCCGCGCTGGCGCTGGCCATGGGCCACGTCATCCTCAAGGAATTCCACTCGGAAGGGCAGAGCGCCTACTTCCGCGACTATGCGCGCCAGTACACGGACTTCCCGATGCTGGTGCTGCTCAAGGAGCATAACGGCACCCTGGTGCCCGACTACTTCCTGCGCGCTTCGCACCTGGACAACAACCTCGACGAAACCAACAATCCGGAATGGAAAACCCTCGTCATCGATGAAACCACGGGTGCGATCACCGCGCCGGCCGGCTCCATCGGCTTCCGCTGGGGCGAATCGGGCAAGTGGAACCTGGAGCAGAAGGCGGGCGGCAGCGGCGCGCCCATCGTGCCAATGCTCTCCATGATCAATGACAGCGACGCCGTCACGGAAGTGGGTTTCGCCTACTTCGGCGGCAAGGATGCGTCCGACATGCTGCTGCGCAAGGTGCCGGTGAAAACCATCCGCCTGGCCGACGGCAGCACGGGTCTGGTGACCACCGTGTTCGACCTGACTCTGGCCAACTACGGCATCGATCGTGGCCTCGGCGGCGAAAACGTGGCCGAAAGCTATGACGACGACGTGCCGTACACCCCCGCATGGCAGGAAAAGCACACTGGCGTGAAGCGCGCCGACGTCATCACCGTGGCGCGCCAGTTCGCGGAAAACGCGGACCAGACGCGCGGCAAGAGCATGGTCATCGTGGGCGCCGGCCTGAATCACTGGTACCACATGGACATGACCTATCGCGGCATCATCAACATGCTGATGATGTGCGGCTGTATCGGCCAGTCGGGCGGCGGCTGGGCCCATTACGTGGGCCAGGAAAAGCTGCGTCCGCAAACGGGCTGGACGCCTTTGGCCTTCGCCCAGGACTGGGTGCGCCCGATGCGCCAGATGAACGGCACCTCGTTCTTCTATGCCCACACGAGCCAATGGCGCCATGAAAAGCTGGAAACGGGCGACATCGCCTCGCCATCGGCAGCCGGCGGCACGGGCGACCTGACCCTGCTCGACTACAACGCCAAGGCCGAGCGCATGGGCTGGCTGCCATCGGCGCCGCAGCTGCAAACCAATCCGCTGGAAGTGGCCAAGGCCGCGAAGGCGGCAGGGCAGGCGCCGGCCGCGTATGCGCTCGACCAGATCAAGGCGGGCCAGCTGCAGTTTTCGTGCGATGACCCGGACAACCCGGCCAACTTCCCGCGCAATATGTTCGTCTGGCGCTCGAATATCCTCGGCAGCTCGGGCAAGGGTCACGAGTACTTCCTGAAATACCTGCTTGGCACGCAGAATGGCTTGCTCAGCGACGAGGACGACTGCCTCACGCCGAAGCAGGTGAAAGTGCGCCCGGCCGCCGAAGGCAAGCTCGATCTGCTGGTGGTGCTGGACTTCCGCATGTCGACCACGTGCCTGTACGGCGACGTGGTGCTGCCGACGGCCACCTGGTATGAAAAGGACGACTTGAACACGTCGGACATGCATCCGTTCATCCACCCCTTGTCGGAAGCCGTGCAGCCCTTGTGGCAATCGAAGTCGGACTGGGAAATCTACAAGGGCATCGCCGAGAAATTTTCGGAAATCGGCGGCGAGCTGCTGGGCACCCAGCAAGACATCATTTTGACGCCGCTGATGCACGACACCCCAGGTGAACTGGGGCAGCCATTCGATCCCAAGGATTGGCGCGCGGGCGAATGCGACGCCATTCCCGGCAAGACCATGCCGAACATGACGGTGGTCGAGCGCAATTACCGCGACGTCTACAAGAAATTCACCTCGATCGGCCCGCTGCTGGAAACCATCGGCAACGGCGGCAAGGGCATTTCCTGGAAAACGGGGCATGAAGTAGAGGTATTGCGCGGCGTGAACCGCACGGTGCTCGACGAGGGCGTGTCGAAGGGCCAGCCGCGCCTCGATACGGCCATCGATGCGGCCGAGATGATTCTGTCGCTGGCGCCGGAAACGAATGGCCACGTGGCCGTGAAAGCCTGGGCCGCGCTGTCCGCCATCACGGGACGCGAGCACACCCACCTGGCGCTGCCGCGCGAGCATGACAGCATCCGCTTCCGCGATGTGCAGGCGCAGCCGCGCAAGATCATTTCCTCGCCCACCTGGTCGGGCCTGGAAAGCGAAGAAGTCAGCTACACGGCCGGCTATACCAACGTGCATGAACTGATCCCATGGCGTACCCTGACGGGCCGCCAGCAGTTCTACCAGGATCACCTGTGGATGCGCGATTTTGGCGAGGGGCTGTGCGTGTACAAGCCGGCCATCAACACGAAGACGACGGAAGCGCTGCTGGGCACCAAGCCGAACGGCAACAAGGAACTGGCGCTGAACTTCCTGACGCCGCACCAGAAGTGGGGCATCCACTCCACGTATTCGGACAACTTGCGCATGCTGACCCTGTCGCGCGGCGGTCCCCACGTGTGGCTGTCGGAAACCGACGCGCAGACGGCCGGCATCGTCGACAACGACTGGATCGAAGTCTTCAACGTGAATGGCAGCCTGACGGCGCGCGCCATCGTCAGCCAGCGCATCCCGGCCGGCATGACGATGATGTACCACGCCCAGGAAAAGATCATCAATGTGCCTGGCGCGGAGATGACGGGCAAGCGGGGCGGCATCCATAACTCGGTGACGCGCGCCGTACCCAAACCGACGCACATGATCGGCGGCTACGCACAACTGGCGTACGGTTTCAATTACTACGGCACGGTGGGCTCCAACCGCGATGAATTCGTATTGGTGCGCAAGATGAACAAGGTCGACTGGCTCGAAGGCCCGTTGCAGGAAGAAGGAGCATAGTATGAAAATCAGAGCGCAAATCGGCATGGTGCTGAACCTGGACAAGTGCATTGGCTGCCACACCTGTTCCGTCACCTGCAAGAACGTGTGGACCAGCCGTGACGGCGTCGAGTACGCATGGTTCAACAACGTGGAAACCAAGCCAGGCATCGGCTATCCGAAGCAGTGGGAAAACCAGGACAAGTGGAATGGCGGCTGGCGCCGCACGGACGCGGGCAAGATCGAGCCGCGCCAGGGCAGCCGTCTGAAAATCCTGGCGAATATCTTCGCCAACCCAAACCTGCCCGCCATCGACGAGTATTACGAGCCGTTCACCTACGACTACGAGCACCTGCAAAGCGCGCCGCTGTCGCAGACGCCGCCGACGGCCCGTCCCATCTCCGTGCTGACGGGGAAAAAGATGGAGAAGATCGAGTGGGGCCCGAATTGGGAAGATGACCTGGGCGGGGAATTCGCTCAGCGCAGCAAAGATAAACTGTTCGACAACATGCAGAAGGAGATGTACGGCACGTTCGAAAACACCTTCATGATGTACTTGCCGCGCCTGTGCGAGCATTGCCTCAATCCGACGTGCGTGGCGTCTTGCCCGTCCGGCTCCGTGTACAAGCGCGAAGACGACGGCATCGTGCTGATCGACCAGGACAAGTGCCGCGGCTGGCGCATGTGCATCTCCGGTTGCCCGTACAAGAAGATTTACTACAATTGGTCCTCCGGCAAGGCGGAGAAGTGCACCTTCTGCTTCCCCCGCATCGAAGCGGGCCAGCCGACCGTGTGCTCGGAAACGTGCGTGGGCCGCATCCGCTACCTGGGCGTGCTGCTGTATGACGCCGACAAGATCGAGGCTGCCGCCTCCGTGCCGCAGGAGCAGGACCTGTACCAGGCGCAGCTCGACCTGTTCCTCGATCCGCACGACCCTGCCATCATCGCCGAGGCGCGCCGCCAGGGCATCCCCGACCTGTGGCTGGAAGCTGCCGTCAAGTCGCCCGTCTACAAGATGGCCGTCGAGTGGAAGGTGGCGTTCCCGCTGCATCCGGAATACCGCACCTTGCCGATGGTGTGGTACGTGCCGCCCCTGTCGCCGATCCAGGCGGCCGCCGAATCGGGCAAGCTGGGCGTGAACGGCATGCTGCCGGATACGCAAAGCCTGCGCATTCCCGTGCAGTACCTGGCCAATTTGCTGACGGCCGGCGACCAGCCGCCCATCGTCTCGGCGCTGGACCGCATGCTGGCCATGCGTGCCTACATGCGCAGCAAGACCGTCGAGAAGGTGGAAAACCTCACGGTATTGAAGCAGGTGGGCTTGACCAAGGCGCAGGTGGAGGACATGTACCACATCATGGCCATCGCCAATTACGAAGACCGCTTCGTCATCCCCAGCAGCCATAAGGAAATGGCGGAGGACAGCTTCAACGAGAAGGGTTCGTGCGGTTTCAGCTTCGGCAACGGCTGCTCGGACGGCACCAGCGAACCGACCTTGTTCGGCAAGAAAAAACACGGTTCGGCCATCTTCATGCAGATGCCGAAGTCGCGCAAAACGGCGCCCGGCGCTTAAGGAGCTCATATGGAACACGCTATGCATCACTACCAAGTCCTTTCTCGTCTGCTGCTGTATCCCGAGCCCGAGCTGATCGAACACCTGCCGCAGCTCGATGCCGCGCTGGCGGCCGTGCCGGAGCAGCACGCGCTGCTGCAGCCCTTGCTGGCGCACCTGGAAAGCAGCAGCCTGATCGACCTGCAGCAGCAGTACGTGGCTACGTTCGACCGCAACCCGTCGCACTCGCTGCACCTGTTCGAGCATATCCACGGCGAATCGCGCGACCGGGGCCAGGCCATGGTCGACCTGATGGAGGAATACAAGCGCCACGGCCTGCAAATGGTGGGCGACGACTTGCCCGACTTCGTGCCCCTGTTCCTGGAGTTCCTGGCACAGCTCGACGAGGCGGCTTCGGCGCCGCTGCTGGGCGACGCCGTCCACGTGCTGGCGCACATCGGCCGCAAGCTGACGGCCAACGGCAGCCCGTATGCGCCCATCTTCACCTTGCTAGAACGCCTGAGCCCCGTGGCGGCCGAAATGCTGGCCGAACCGCCGGTGCGCGACATGGATGAAGCGCTGGAAACCTTCGGTCCCGGTGCGGACGGCGTCGAGCCGTTGCTGCGCCAAGGTCAGGGCCAGGTCGCGGGCGGCGTCCATCCCGTGCATTTTCACCCGCAGCCGCGGCGCGCAGCTTGAATCGCGTCCGCATGAGGAGAGTACATCATGAGTAATTATTTGCATCAATTTGTGTATGGCATTTATCCATACATCGCGCTGGCCATCTTTTTCCTGGGTAGCCTGATCCGTTTCGACCGCGAGCAATATACGTGGAAGTCCGATTCCAGCCAGCTGCTGCACCGCGGCAGCCTGCGCCTGGGCAATATCCTGTTCCACATCGGCATCATCGGCCTGCTGTTCGGCCATGCGGCCGGCTTGCTGACCCCCGTCTGGGTATGGGATACCTTGGGCGTGTCGCATAGCCTGAAGCAGGGCGTGGCCATGGCGGCCGGCGGCGTGATGGGCGGCCTGTGCCTGGCCGGCATCCTGATCCTGCTGGCGCGCCGCTTCGGCAATGAACGGCTGCGCGCCGTCACCACGGCCGGCGACAAGCTGGTGATGGTGTGGATCTTGCTGACCTTGCTGCTGGGCCTGTCGTCGATCTTCGTCTCCGCTTCGCACATGGATGGCCACATGATGGTCTTGCTGATGAACTGGGCGCAGCACATCGTGACCTTCCGCGGCGACGCCGCCAGCTTCATCGTCGATGCGCCGCTGGTGTTCAAGCTGCATCTGTTCATGGGCATGTCGCTGTTCGTCATCTTCCCGTTCACCCGCCTGGTGCACGTGTGGAGCGGCTTTGGCGCCATTGGATATCTGGGCCGCGCCTATCAACTGGTGCGCCGCCGCTAAGAAAGGAGCTACATCATGGGAATCTCCGTCAATGGCATCGATATCGACGATGCAGACATCGCGCAGGAGCTGCCGCATCACGACGGCGCCGGCAATCCGCTGAAACAGGCCGTGCATGAACTGGTGCTGCGCCGGCTCCTGCTCGACGAAGCCGAACGCCTCGGCGTGCAGGGGGGTAGTACTGACGACCGCATCGAAGCGCTGTTTGCGCAGGAAGTGCGCGTGCCGCCCGCCGATGATGCGGCTTGCCGTACCTTTTATGCGCAGCGCCCGCAGCTGTTTAGCAGCGGGGCGCTGGTCGAGGCGCGCCACATCCTGTTCCAGGTGACGCCCGAGGCGCCGCTGGAGCTGCTGCGCACGACGGCGCAAGCCGTGCTCGATGCCCTGAAACTGGCGCCCGAGCGCTTCGGCGAACTGGCGGCGCAGTATTCGAACTGCCCGTCCGGCGCCCTGGGGGGCAACCTGGGCCAGCTGTCGCCGGGCCAGAGCGTGCCGGAGTTCGACGCGCTGCTGTTCCGCCTGGAAGAGGGTGCGCTGGCTGGCCATTTGCTGGAAACGCGCTTCGGCTACCACATCGTGCAGGTGCTGCGCCGGGTCGAAGGCCAGGCCATCGCCTACGAGGCGGTGCAGGCGCAGATCGCCGACCGCCTGTCGCGGGCCGCGTGGCAGCGCGCTGTGCACCAGTATCTGCACTTGCTGGTGGGGCGCGCGGAGATCGCCGGTGTCGAGCTGGAAGGCACAGCCAGTCCGTTAGTGCAATAGACCGGAAGGCGTAGGCCGCTAGGCCTTCTGGGGCACAGCCAGATCGTGCCCCAGCCTTTACAATCAAGGAAGAAACAGGAGTAGCGTCATGGGTAGCGTCAAGTTGCAGGACCGTTTTGGCCGTTCGATCGATTATGTGCGGCTGTCCGTCACCGACCGCTGCGATTTGCGCTGCAGTTATTGCATGCCCAAGGGCTTTCGCGGTTTCGAAGAGCCGAAGGACTGGCTGACGTTCGACGAGATCGAGCGCCTGCTGGGTATTTTTGTGCGCCTCGGCACGCGCCGCGTGCGCCTGACGGGCGGCGAGCCCCTGTTGCGGCGCAACCTGCCGGAGCTGGCGCAGCGGCTGTCCGCGCTGCCCGGCTTGCAGGATTTGTCGCTGTCGACCAATGCCACGCAGCTGGGCAAGCATGCCGTGGCCCTGCGTGCGGCCGGCGTGGACCGCATCAATGTCAGTCTCGATTCGCTGGACCGCGCCTGCATGCAGCAGATCACGGGGCGCGACAGCCTGCAGCCGATTCTCGATGGCCTGATGGCGGGCAAGGGGGCCGGTTTCGATCCGATCAAGATCAATATGGTGGCCATGCGCGGCGTCAATGATAGCCAGATCGAGGCCATGGCGGCCTTCTGCATCGAGCAGCAGTTCATCCTGCGCCTGATCGAAGCCATGCCGATGGGCAGCACGGGCCGCAATGCCCGCTACATGCCGCTCGGTCCCGTGCGCGAGCGCCTGGCGGCCCGCTTTGGCCTGGTGCCGCAGGCGATGGAGCTCGGTGGCGGGCCGGCGCGCTACATGGCGACCCCCGACGGGCGCTCGAGCATCGGTTTCATCACGCCCATGTCGCAGCATTTTTGCGCCACCTGCAACCGCGTGCGCCTGTCCGTCGATGGTACCCTGTACCTGTGCCTGGGCCAGGAAGAAAAATTCGCCTTTGGCCCCATGTTGCGCGGCGGGGCCACGGATGCGGAGATCGAAGCGGCGATCCGTGCCGCCATCGAACTCAAGCCGCAGCAGCACGATTTCAATACGCAGCCAGACAAGATTATCCGTTTTATGGCCCAAACCGGAGGCTGAACGGGGCGGTGCCAAGTAAAGGGTGTATGAAATTTAAAGCGATGTTTTCCTCCTGGCAGAAGCTGTCGACCAAGATCGTCGGCGCGCTGCTGCTCATGCTGGTGCTGGCCCTGAGTGCCATCGGCTGCACCCTGTTCCTGTCGTGGCAGCTCGAAGGCAGTTCGGCCGCCATCAACGAGACGGGCCGGCTGCGCATGCAGACCTACCGCCTGACCCTTTTGCTGGCCAGCGACGCTGGCGAGCAGGCGCGCCAGCAAGTGCTGCTGATCGACGAGACCCTGGCCAAGATCGGCCATGGCGACCCGCAGCGCCCCTTGTTCCTGCCGCCCAGCAGCGCCATCAAATCCGAATTCGAGCGTATCGGCACCGCCTGGCGCGGCGCCCTGCGTCCGGCCGCCCTGGCCGCCGACTCCAGCGCGCGCGCGCGCCAGTTCGAGCATGACGCCGACACCTTCGTGGGCCAGGTCGACCAGCTGGTGCGCCTGATTGAACACGATAGCGAACAGCGCACCTTCTGGCTGCGCGCCTCGCAACTGATCCTGGTCGGCATGGCCGTCATCGGCACGGTCAGCATGATTTACCTGATGTTCATGCTGATCATCGAACCCGTCACGCGCCTGCGGCTGGGCATGCAGCGCATGAAGGAACGCGATTTCAGCGTGCGTCTGGCCGTCGAGAGCAATGATGAATTCGGCCAGCTGGCCAGTGGCTTCAACCAGATGGCCGACCGCCTGCAGGCGCTGTACGGCAACCTGGAAGAGGGCGTGCGCAGCAAGACGGCCACGCTGGAATACCGCAACCGCGAACTGGCGCTGCTGTACGAAAGCGCTGCCTTCCTGCAGCGCCCGCAGCCGCTGGAAGACATCTGCGGCGGTTTCATGCAGCGCATCGTCGACTATTTCGAGGCCGACGGCTCCACCGTGCGCGTGCTCGACGCCGAGCGGGGCAACCTGCACATGGTGGTGCACCACGGCCTGTCCGAGGAACTGGTGGCGTCCGAGCATTGCCTGAAGGTGGGTGACTGCCTGTGCGGCACGGCCGTCGAGATGAAGGTGGCGAAGGTGCACGACATGCGCCGCATCGACAAGGCGCACGAGCTGCGCTGCCACCGCGAGGGCTTCGCCACCGTCTCCGTCTTCCATATCCACGCGCACGAACAGCACCTGGGCTTCTTCAACCTGCATTTCCGCCATGCGCGCGTGTTTTCCGCGCGCGAGCTGGCCTTGCTGGAAACGCTGGGCCAGTTGCTGGGCATCGCGCTGGAAAACCTGCGCCTGGCCGCGCGCGAACGCGAAATGGCCATTTCCGAAGAGCGCAACCTGGTGGCGCAGGGGCTGCACGACAGCATCGCGCAAAGCCTCAATTTCCTCAACCTGCAAGTGCAGATGCTCGACGACTCCGTGCGCAACGCCCGCTTCGACGAGGTGGCGGGCATCGTGCCGGCCCTGCATGCGGGCGTGAAGGAAAGCTACGAAGACGTGCGCGAACTGCTGGCGAACTTCCGCAGCCGCCTGATGGAAGATGACCTGATCGGCTCCCTGCGCGCCGCGGTGGACAAATTCCGCCGCCAGACGGGCATCGACGCCGAACTGCTGGCCGATGTCGACGGTGCGCCATTCCCCCGCGAGCAGCAATTGCAGTTATTATTCATCGTGCAGGAAGCGCTGTCGAACATCCGCAAGCACGCCCAGGCCAGCCACGTCGAGGTGCGTCTCGCCGACCACCAGGACTTTACCTTGACGATCAGCGACAATGGCGTCGGCTTCGACGCTTGCGCCGTGCTGGAAAAGGGCGACAGCCATGTCGGCATCCACATCATGCGCGAGCGCGCGCAGCGCATCGAGGCCACGTTCGACGTGCACGCCTGTCCTGGCGGCGGCACCACCGTCGAACTGCATTTGTCGCGCGAACAGCGCCGCGCCGCCTAAGTAACCACCTGAAAGTACAAAAAAATGGAGACACCCGATAAACCGATCACCGTCATGCTGGTGGACGACCACGCGCTGTTCCGCAGCGGCATACGCTCGCTGCTGCAGCGGCATACGGACTTTTCCGTCGTGGGCGAGGCGGCCGATGGCGTGGAAGGCATCAAGCGCGCCATCCAGTTGCAGCCCGACGTGGTGCTGCTGGACCTGAACATGGCCGGCATGTCCGGCGTGGAAGCGCTGCAGCTGATGCAGCACGATTGCCCGGACACGGCCATCGTCATGCTGACCGTGTCCGAAGATGCGGAAGACCTGGCGACGGCCTTGCGCGCGGGTGCCTGCGGCTACCTGATCAAGAATATCGACGCCGATTACCTGGTGCGCGCCATCCGCCGCGCGGCCGCCGGCGAAGTCGTCATCGCCGAAGCCATGACGGGCAAGCTGGTGGCGCAGCTGCAGGCGGGCACGCGGCGCGAGGAGCCCGTGTCGGAACTCGACAAGCTCACGCCGCGCGAAAAGGAAATCATCGACTGCCTGTCGCGCGGCGAGAGCAACAAGGGCATCGCCCGCACGCTGGACCTGGCTGAAAGCACAGTCAAGATCCACGTGCAGAACGTGCTGAAAAAACTCAACCTCACCAGCCGCGTGCAGGCGGCCGTGTACGCGGTCGAGCACCGCCAGGGCAAGTAGCCTGCGCCGGCGGCTAGTCCTTGCGGGCTAGCCGTCTAATCCTTTTGCCGATGGCGGCAGCTGTGCTTTTAAAGTAGTATATTGAATATATCTTTAAATGCGAGTCCATCATGGCCATCACCCCGATCAGCGAACCATCTCCTTCTCCCGCCGCCCCCGGCGCTGCGCCTTGGCATGCCGGCCACGCCGTCTGGCAACTGGGTTTCCGCCCGTTTTACCTGCTGGCGGCCGTGTTTGCGGCCATCAGCATTCCCCTGTGGCTGGCCAGCTACTTCGGCGTGCTGGCGGGCGGCTTGCACGTGGGGCTGGGCTGGCATATGCATGAAATGGTGTTCGGCTTCGCGCTGGCCGTCGTCGTGGGCTTCCTGTACACGGCGGGACGCAACTGGACGGGCTTGCCCACGCCGCATGGCGCGCCGTTGATGGCGCTGGCGGCGCTGTGGCTGGCGGGGCGCGTGGCCATGCTGTGCGGGCCAAGCCTGCTGACGGCGCTGGTCGACTGGCTGTTCCTGCCACTGGCCGCCTGGCCCCTGTATCGGGTGCTGCGCCGCTCGGGCAATACGCGCAACCTGTTCCTCGTCGGCTTGCTGGCCTTGCTGGCGCTGGCCAATGGCCTGTTCCACGCGGCCGTACTGGGCTGGCTGCCGCTGTCGCTGTTCCTGCCCGTGCAGGCGGCCATCTTCATCATCGTGCTGATCGAATCGGTGATCGGCGCGCGCGTGATCCCCATGTTTACCCGCAATGGCGCGCCTGGCAGCACGCCGGTGGCCAGCCCGCGGCGGGCCTTGATCGCCGTGGCCTGCATGGCGGCGGCCGCGATCGCGTGGCTGGCCGGCGCGCCGGCCTGGCTGACGGCGCCGCTGGCCTTCTGCGCTGCCGGCGTCTCGCTGTCCAACCTGCTGGCCTGGCAGCCGCAGCGCACCCTGGGCGTGCCGCTGCTGTGGATACTGCACCTGTCATATGCGTGGATAGGCATCGGCTTTGCGCTGCTGGCGGCCGCCAGCCTGGGCCTGCTGCCGGCCAGCGCCGCGTTTCACGCGCTGACGGTGGGCTCGATGGCGGGCCTGATCATCGGCATGATGACGCGCACCACCCTGGGCCACACGGGGCGGCCGTTGAAAGGCGGCAGGGCGGAAGCGGCGATGTACTGGCTGATCCAGCTGGGCGCGCTGGCGCGCCTGCTGGCCGCCGTCGGCCCCGCACCGCTGGCCATGCCGCTGCTGCTGGCAGCGGGCGCCTGCTGGTCGCTGGCCTTTGGCCTGTATGCGTGCGTGTATGCGCCGTACCTGTGGCGCGCCAGAGTGGATGGCCGCGAAGGCTAAGCGTCAGAAAGGGCGCCAGGCCAGCAGTTTCCTGATTTCCGGCGTCCAGTAGGACAGCGATTCGCCCACGACGAATAGCAGCAGGCCCAGCATCAAGGCTCTCAGCAGTAAATCCCTGCACCAGATCATGGCGTCTCCCAAAATTTCATATTGGCAAGTTTATCATTGGCATGCCCGGCCATGTTGCGTTTTTGGTACGGCCGCCTGGTCGGGCGGCGGCGTCCGTGCCGTAAAGGCGGCGACAGCCTCGAAGGCGTGCGCCAGCGCCTGCTCCAGTGTGTCGAGCGCGGTGGCCGCATCGTCGCCGGCGTGCAGCAGCTGTTCGGCATGCCGGGCCGCATGCAGGGTGGCGGGCAGGGCCAGGCTGCCCGCCTCGCCGGCCAGCTTGTGCGCCAGCGCGGCCGCGTCGCCGCGCGCATCGGTCGCCAGCAGCGCCCGCATGGCGCCGACCGTGTCGCCGTAGGTGTTGCTAAAACGCAACAGGTGATGGCGGTAGGGCGCTTCATCGAGCCACTGCGCCATCCCTTGCGCCAGGTCGATCGCGGGCGCCGCGCCGCCCGGCGGCTCGGTCATTGCCATTTTAACCATGGCAGGCGGCAGGGCAGGCAGCCCTTGCGCATGACGCCGGTGCGCGCGCGCCACCAGGGCGATGGTCTGCGGCACGTCGAACGGCTTGCTGATGAAATGGTTCACGCCCGCTTCCAGTGCCGCCGTGCGCTGCGTCTGGAAGGCGCCGGCCGTCAGCGCCACCACGGGCAAGTCCTGGAACTGCGGCAACTGGCGCAGCGCGCGCGTCGCCTGCAAGCCATCCATGACGGGCATCTGCACATCCATCAGCACGATGTCGACGTCGGCGGGGTGGGCCAGCAGCCAGTCCAGCGCCTGCCGGCCATCGCAGGCGAACGAGGGCACGGCGCCCTGGTCGCACAGGATATGCCTGACCACGTCGCGGTTGATTTCGCTGTCGTCGACCACCAGCACGCGCACGCCGGCCAACTGGCGCTCTTCCAGCGGAACCAGACTGGCGTCCATGCCGGCGTCCCTGGCGCGCTGCTGGCGCGCAGCCATCGCCGCGTTGTACAGGCTGGAAGCGGTCACCGGTTCGTTGAGGATGGCATCGGCGGCATAGACCGGGTCGGTGCGCCGCCGTGCCGGCGCCATTGCCGGCGCGCCGCTGGCGGCCAGGATGACGACGGGGCAGTCCTGCGGCGGCAGGTATTCGCGCAGTGCGCGCGCCGTCGCTTCGCCGTCCAGGTCCGGCATGCGCGCGGCCAGTACCACGACGCCGGGCCGCTCGCCCTCGGCGCAGGCCAGCGCATAATCGAGTGCCGCCTGGCCGCAGGACACGGCATGCACGCTCCAGCCCAGGCCGCGCGCCACGGCGCCCACCGCCTCGCGCGTGCCGGCGTTGTCGTCGGCCAGCAAGACATGCAGGCCCTGCATGTCGGGCGAGGACAGGGCGCCGGCGGGCATCAATTGCAGGGGCACCGTGAAACTGAATTCGCTGCCCTGGCCCAGGCCGCTTTTCAGCTGCAGGGTGCCGCCCATCAGGCGGACCAGTTGGCGGCAGATGGTCAAGCCCAGTCCCGTGCCGCCGAAGCGGCGCGTGGTGGAACTGTCGGCCTGGGCGAAGGCGGAAAAGATCGCTTCCTGCGCCTCGGGGGCGATGCCGATGCCCGTGTCGCGCACGCAAAAGCGCAGCACCGCGGCGTCGCCGTCGCGGCTGTCCAGCGTGCTCAGCAGCTCGACCGTGCCCTGCGGCGTGAACTTGATGGCATTGCTGCCCAGGTTGACCAGCACCTGCTCCAGCCGCAGCGCGTCGCCCAGCATGTGGTCGATACCGTCGGGCAACGGCCCGATCCGCACCTCAATCGGCTTGTCGTGCGCGGCAACGCCCATGCTGGCGGCAATCTTTTCGATCACCTCGGCCAGGCGGAACGGCGCCTGTTCGATGCGCATGTGGCCCGCCTCGATTTTCGAGACGTCCAGCACGTCGTTGATGATGCCCAGCAGGGACTGGCCGGCGGCGCGGATCTTGCGCGTCATCAACAGTCCATCTTCATCCAGGCGGCCCCTTTCCAGCAGCCAGGCCATGCCGAGGATGGCGTTCAGCGGCGAACGGATTTCATGGCTCATGTTGGCGAGGAATTCCGCCTTGCTGCGGTTGGCCGCTTCGGCCCCGTCGCGCGCCAGCAGCATGGCCGCCTCGGCCTGCTTTTGCGCGGAAATATCCTGGGCAAAGATCAAGGTGGCCGGCCCATCCTTGAGCATCACGCGCGTGCTGGTCTTGAGGGTGGGCACGGGCCGGCCCTGCTTGTCCAGGCCGACGGCTTCAAACACCTGTTCGCTGGCCGAATCGGCCTCGATCAGCGTCTCGTTGCTTGCCAGTGCCACTTGCGAGTCGGCCGTGAGCATGGTGCGCCAGGCCAGGCCGCTCAGGTCATCCTCGGGCGCATAGCCATGCAGGTGGCGGTAGCGCGGATTGGAATACACGAAGCGCCCATGGCGCAGGATGGCTATCGCCACGGGCGCATCTTCGATCAGGGTGCGAAAGCGCGTTTCGCTGTCGGACACGGCTTGCATGGCCTGGCGTTCCCTTTCCTGTTCCACCTGCCAGGCCGCCTGCTGCCGGCGCCGCCGCTGGCTCCAGAACAGCAGGCTGGCCGCGGCCAGCGCCAGCATGGCAAAACCCAGCACGTAGACCAGCGCCTGGCGCCGCAGGGGGGCCGCGATGGCCGCTTCTTCGCGGCTCAGGCCGATGATCAGGGCGCGGTCCATGTGCAGCGCGGCGGGGGCGATGGTTGCCATCGCTATGACGCGGGGGGAGGCGGACCCGCCGGCGCCGGCAATCTCGACGCCGCTCAGCACGCCCGCCTGAAAGCCGCTGTCGCGAAAGCGCCGCAGGAAGCTGCCGGGCGCGTCCACATTGCCGCCATTGGCGTTCCTGGGGGGATAGTTCAGGAATTGCCGGCCGTCGCCATGCACGACCACGGCCCAGACGTCGGGCGCATACATGGCGGTGCGGAACTTGGCCGTGAAATAGTCGGGGTCGAAGGTGGCCACGACGACGCCGGCGAAGCGGCCTTGTCGGTCCTGCACCATGCGCGCCGCCGTGATGACCAGGTCCCGCTTGAAGGACAGGAAAGGCGCCGAGATGTACAGCATGCGCGCATCGGGGGCGTCGCGCGCCGTCTGGAAGTAGCCGCGGCGCGAAAAATCCTGGCCGGCCAGTTCCGGGATGTTGGTGGCGACCGGCTTGCCGCCGGCATCGATGACGAGCATGGTGCGCACGCCCGGCATGGCGTCGACCAGCGCGGCCAGGCGCCGGGGCAGCGCTTGCCCGGCGTCGGGCGCGGCGCCGGCGGCAAGATAGTCGCGGATCACGCCGTCGAGCACCAGGTTGGTCGAAGCCAGGTCGACTTCGATATTTTTTGCCAGCAGCGCCGTCAGCACGCTGAGCCTTTCGCGCTCGGCCGCATCGTGCCGCGACGCTTCGGCCAGGTGCGCGTAGGCGAGGGCGGCAGCCACGATCAGCAGCCCAAGGAGCAAAAACAGCCATTCGATCAATCGCCTGTGCACTGCCGCCGCGTCTGTGTGGTAGGTCATGTGGCGATGCTATACCCGATATGCACGGAGAACAACTTTTGCGCATGACTACGCAGGTGATAGTGTGGCCAATTTGCCGCCAGGCTAGTGCGCCAGCCAGCGTTCCACCATGGCGCGCAGCTGGGCGGCCGTGAAGGGCTTGGACAGGTAATCGTCCATGCCGGCCGCCGCGCAGCGCTGCCGGTCGTCGTCGGTGACGCCGGCCGTGAGGGCGATGACGGGCAGGCGCCGTGCGCCGCTGGCCGCTTCGCGGGCGCGCAGGGCCTGGCACGCCTGGTAGCCGTCCATGACGGGCATCATGCAATCCATCAGGACCAGGTCATACTGCTGTTCGGCCAGCGCTTGCAGGCCCAGCGCGCCGTTCTCCGCCGTGTCGATGGCGTAGCCGCAGGTGCCCAGCTGCAGGCACACCAGCTGGCGGTTCAGCGCCGTATCCTCGACCAGCAGGATGCGCGCGCCCGGCGCTTGTGCCGGCGGCTTGGCGGCATCCGCTGGTGCCGCGCGCTCCTGCAGCGCCAGCACCATGTCCGCGTCGCGCTCCTGGCGCCGCAGCAGGGCCAGGATCAGCGCGACGGCCGCGGCCAGCACGAGCAGGCTGACGACGGCCGCGCCGCCCATGGTGAGCAGCATGCGCCGCCAGCCCGCCAGGTAGACGTCGTCCGTCACGGTCACGTTGATGGCCAGCGGATAGTCGCGCACCAGCCGTATGGCGGCCAGGCGGTCCACCGCGCGCCCCTGGTCGGCGACGCGCGGCGAGTCCACCTGCAGCACGCCATCGGTCTTGCCCTGTTCCAGCAGGCGGTAGGTGCTGCCCGTCAGGTTGCGCTTGCCCATCATGGCGGGTACGGCCGGCCAGCGGGCCAGCAGCGTGTAGTCGCTGCGGTACAGGGAAAAGGCCGTGTGTTCGCCGATGCTGGTGTTTTGGAAGAATGTGCTGAAGAAGTCGCACGACAGGCCCACCAGCACCACGCCCAGGAAGCGGCCGTCCGTGCCGCTGATGCGCCGGCTGATATAGAAGGTCCAGGCGCCATCGCCCTTGTTTTGCACGGGCGCGCTGACATGCATGCCGCCGTCCGGGTGGCGCCGGTGATACTCGAAGTAATCGCGCTCGTCGAGGCGGATGGACGGCGCGGGAAAGGCGCGGCTGAAGGCCAGCACGCTGGCATCGCCGCCGACGATGGATACCCCGTCCACCTGCGGCACGCCGCCGATCTTGTGTCGCAGCATCTGCTGCATGGCCGGGGTGCCGACGGCGGCGGCCAGCGCTTGCGCATCCGCCGGGGCGGCGGCATCGATGTCGCGGCTGACGCCGTCGAGCACCAGCCTGGCCGCCGTCATGCTCTGCGCCGTGTTTTCCGCCAGCAGCAGCGACAGCTTGGACAAGTCCTGCTTCCAGTCATCGACGGCTTCGCGGTGCAGCAGCACGCCGGAGACGACGATGCGCAGCGCCAGCAGGCCCACCAGCACCAGACCCACGAAGGCCGCCGTGGTGCGCGGCCGATAGCGGTGCACCAGGCGCAGGGCGGCCTGGCGCGCGTTCATGCCTGAGCGCCCGTGTAGTCGAGCATGCTGCGGCGTACCTCCTGCTCCACGGCGCCGACCAGCGCCGCCGTTTCAGCTAGCCAGCCCGTTGCCGGCACGCCCTGGTGGCGCACCAGCTGCTCGAATTCCGCCAGGCGCGCCGCCAGGGCGCTGGCGCCCAGCAGGACGACGGTGCCGCGCAAGGTATGGCAGCTGTGCACGATGGCTTGCGCGGCACCGCCGCGCACGGCCTGCTCGACGCGGGCAAACATGGCCGGCGCCGTATCGAGGTAGGTCTGCGACAGGGCGCGGAACATTTCCAGGTCGCGGCCGGTGGCCTGGAACAGCACGGCAGGATCGATGTGGCGATAGGCTGGCATGGCGGCTCCGTGGCGAGGGGAAGGCGGTGGCCGGCTAGGCGGCCAGGCTGTTGCGCCGCGCATGGCCGGCGCAGCAGGCGCGCAGATAGCCGCGCAGTTCGTCGTAATTGACGGGTTTGGCAAAGAACACCACGCCGGGCGGCACGCCGCCCCGTTCTTGCAGTTCCTCCGGCGTCAGGCTCGACAGCATGGCGATGTGCATGTCCGCCAGCAGCGGGTCGGCCAGGATGGTGCGGATCACCTCGTAGCCGTCGATGCCTTCCATGATGATGTCGGCCAACAGGATGTCGGGCTGGTCGCGGGCGATTTCCATCAGCGCCTGGTAGCCGTTTTCGCAAAAGCGCAAGTCCGCCTGCAAGCCCCAGGAACCGATCTGCTTTTCATACAGCGCCCGTTCGATCGGATTGTCTTCGATGACGAGGATGGACGGCGGGCGGCCCGACGGGACGGGGCGGTTGGCGCGTGCGGCACGCTGCTCCTGGCCCGGCTGGCCGGGATTGCCCTTGTAGGCTTCGACAGCCGCGAGGGGAATGCGGCGGTGGCCGCCCTTGGTCTTCCAGGCTTCGATCACGCCGGCCTCGACCAGTTGCTGCACGGATGTCACCGAGATGCCGAGGATTTCGGCGGCCTTTTGGGTAGTGCAAACGTCTGCAGTGTGCATGATGGGCTGTCTGGTCGCGGATGAAGTTGAAGGAGATGATACGCAATCGCGCTCAAAAAATCAATTTTAACGAATTAGATGAATTCAATAAAAACCTGGCTGGTTCAGGGTCGGGCAGGCGCGCCACGCCGACGCCCGCGCTCATGGCCGGCTGCCTGCGCCGCTGCGCTCCTCGGCCAGCACCGCGCCCGTTTGCAGGGCCGTGACGGCTTGCGACAGTGTGTCGAGCGCCATCAGCAGTTCCGCATGCAGGCGGCGCAGCGCGCCGATATCGTTGGCAAAGCCCGCATGCACGGCCTGGCGCGCCAGCGCCTGCAAGGGGAGCAGGCCCATGGCCAGGCTGCCGTCGAGAATCTCCTGCGCCAGCACGCGCGCCGGGGCGGTCCGCTCGCAGCGCAGCGCATGGGCGATGCCGGCGAGGCGGTCGCGCGTCTCGGCCACGAACAGGGCCAGAATCTCGCCCTGCAGGCGCCGGTCGTGGCCGAACATGGCGTCCAGGCGGGCCAGTTCGAACGGCGGCGCGCCCGGCGCCCTGGGCGCTTGCGGCGGCGGTGCGCTGTCAGCCCCCCTGGCCGGCGGGGCAGCTTTGCGCATCTGCAGCAGTTGATGCAGGTCGGACGGCGTGCTGGCGCCGGCCGCTGGCGCGCGGCCAGACTGGCGCCAGCGGGTGCGGCGCCAGAGCAGGGCAGCCAGCAGCAACAGCAGTCCTGCCAGCGCCAGCGCCGGGCGCATCAGCGACAGCTCTTCGCAGCGCAGGAAGGGGTGGATGGAGAGAAAGGCGTTCATGGCGGTGCTCCAATGCGGACGATGCGCGTGATCCTGCGTGAGGGCGGACCTAAAATACTTCCCAGTCGCCGGCATCGGCGCCGGCCGGCGCCGTGTTCCCGGCCTGGCCCGCGTGGCGCGTGGCGACCAGCCTGAGCGTGGCCTTGTGCTGTGCGGGCCGCCGGGCGGCAGGCGCGCGGGGCGCCGCGCCGGCTTGTCCTTGCGCCAGCTTGAAGGTGCCTACCACGTCGGCCAGCTTGGCCGCCTGTTCCTGCAGCGATTGCGATGCCGCCGCCGCTTCCTCGACCAGGGCCGCATTCTGCTGCGTGACTTCATCCATCTGCGCGATGGCGCGGTTGATTTCCTCGATGCCTGTGCTTTGCTCCACGCTGGCGGCCGAGATTTCGCTGACGATGCCGGTGACGCTGCGCACCGTGTCGACCACTTCCGTCATGGTCGCGCCGGCCTGCCGGACCAGCTTGCCGCCTTGTTGCACCTGTTGCACGGAGTCGCCGATGAGTGCCTTGATTTCCCTGGCGGCGGCCGCCGAACGGTGCGCCAGGTTGCGCACTTCGGTGGCCACGACGGCAAAGCCGCGTCCCTGTTCCCCGGCACGCGCCGCTTCCACCGCCGCGTTCAGGGCCAGGATATTGGTCTGGAAGGCGATGCCGTCGATGACCCCGATGATGTCGGCGATCTTGGCGGACGAGCTGTCGATCGCTTGCATGGTGCGGATCACGTCGCCCATCACTTGCCCGCCCCGCTGCGCCTGGTCCGAGGCGCTGACGGCCATTTGCCGGGCCTGGCGGGCGTTGTCCGCATTTTGCCGCACGGTGGCCGTCAATTCTTCCATGGCCGACGCGGTTTCTTCCAGCGAGCCGGCCTGCTGCTCCGTGCGCGCCGACAGGTCCAGGTTGCCCGCCGCGATCTCGCTTGACGCCGTGCCGATGGTGTCCGTGCCGGCACGCACTTCGGCCACGATGCGCACCAGGCTGCCGCTCATCTCCGCCAGGGCTGTCATCAGCTGGCCCACCTCGTCGTGCGAGGCGGCGCTGACCTGCACGCTGAGGTCGCCGCTTGCGATGGTGCGGGCCACGCCGATGGCATCGGCCAGCGAGGCGGCGATGCGCCGCGCCAGCAGCAGGCCCATGCCGGCCACCAGGGCCGTCACGGCCAGGGTCAGGCCGCTGGAAATCCAGCGCGCGCTGGCCGCGGCCGCGGCGCCGTCGGCAGCCCCCTTGGCGGCCAGGGTTTCGTTGTAGCGGTGATGGGCGGCGAGGGCGTCGACCAGTTCCTTGATCAGGGGCTGGCTTGCCATCAGCATGTCGCGTGCGGCGTCGAGTTCGCCCGCCTTCGACAGCGCCAGCACCTTGTCGCGCACGGCGTCGTAGCGCAGCAGCACGGCACGGTCCGTGGCCAGCAGCGCCTTGTCTTGCTCGTCTGAAATGTTTTCCTTTTCATACTGGTCGAGCGCCTTGCCGACCGCCGCGCGTGCCTCGTTGATGCCCGCTTCCAGCTTGTCGCGCCTGGCGGCGTCCTTGCTGGCCATGTGCTGCCAGACGGCCGTGCGCATCTGCGTGAACGGCACGAACGCCCGGTTCAGGGTCAGCAGGCTGGGAACCGTGTTGACGGTGGCATAGCTGGCCGCCGTGTACACGCGGTCCATCTGGTAGATGCCGAAGCCCGCCAGGGCGGCCAGTCCCAGAACGACGGAAAGGATCAAGACGTACAGCCGTTTAGCGATGGTCATGATGGGCGCCGCTCCAATGAAGTGAAATTCAAGAAAAATACTTTGCCTGGATGAGTTTTTTCATTTTACGCCAAAAATTTGTTTTATTCGAGAAATTTGTTGTTTATCTATTTTAATTTGTGTTCTTCATCAAAATCGCATCACAGAGGCTGGCTGAACGCGCATGTCGTGTATAAAAAGCCACACGGCACGCGGCGGGAGTTCTGGCGTGTGGCACGCTTTGTCAATTAGTGAAAAAATGCAATTTCATTGATTGCCATCAAATACGGTGCGCAGGCGCGTGCCGCCGACTGACTCTTGTAAAGGAGCATCATGACTGCCTCTGCCCGGCCTGGACCCTTGCTTGTCATCACCGCAGTCATCTTTATCTTGCTGGGCCTGGCGCTCGTTGGCGGCGGCGCCTGGCTCGTCAGCCTCGGCGGTTCCTGGTACTACGTCGTGGCGGGTATCGGCATGATAGTTGCCGGCGCGCTCGTGTGGAAAAGGCGGCGCAGCGCCCAGCTCTTCCTCGCGCTGCTGCTGTTCGGCACCCTGATCTGGTCCGTGATCGAAGTGAAGTTCGACTGGTGGCAATTGCTGCCGCGCCTCGATATCTGGTTCGCTGCCGCCGTCTGGCTGCTGCTGCCGTTCATCGACCGCCGCCTCGATCCGCCGCTGATCGCGGGAGCAAAGCCGCGCGACGCTGGCAAGAGCGCGCTGCTGGCGGCCGTCGTGGTGACGGCCGCCGTGGGCGTGTTCTCGCTGTTTCAGGATTACTACACCTTGCATGGCGAAGTGCCGGCCGAGAACATGGCCGCCGTGCCCGCAGGCGATTTCGCGCCCGGCGTGGCGCCCAACGACTGGGCCGCATATGGCCGCTCCGGCTATGGCGACCGCTATGCGCCGGCCGCGCAGATCACGCCGGCCAACGCGGCGCAGCTGAAACAGGCGTGGGTCTACAACACGGGCGACTTCAAGGGGCCGACGGATCCGGGCGAGATCGCCAACGAAGTCACGCCGCTGAAAGTGAACGGCATGCTGTACCTGTGCACGCCCCATAACATCGTCATCGCGCTGGACCCGGACACGGGCAAGGAAATCTGGCGCCACGATCCGAAGATCAACCGCGACGCGTCCAGCTACCAGCACATGATCTGCCGCGGCGTCGCCTACTGGGACGTCAACGCGGGCCGCGCCAAGGACAGCCCGGCGCCGGAAGCGGCCGGCATGGAATGCCCGCGCCGCATCTTCGCGCCCACCATGGATGCGACCTTGATCGCCGTCAATGCCGATACGGGCGAAGCGTGCAAGAGCTTTGGCGAAAATGGCGTCATCGGCTTGTACCACGGCATGGGGATGAAGAAGCGGGGCTTCCTGATGCCGACGTCGCCGCCGGCCGTGGCGCAAAACGTGGTGGTGATGGCCGCCAGCGTGACCGACAATTTTTCCACCGAGGAACCGTCTGGCGTGATCCGCGGCTACGATCCCGTCACGGGCAAGCTGATGTGGAACTGGGATGCCTCGAACCCGGACGACACAGCGCCGATTGCCGAGGGGAAAACCTACACCAACAATTCGCCGAATTCCTGGGGCGTTTCCAGCGTGGATGAAAAGCTGGGCATGGTGTACATCCCGATGGGCAACGAAACGCCCGACACGTGGGGCGGCAACCGCAACCCCCATGGCGAGAAATACAATAGCGCCATCGTCGCGCTGGACCTGGCGACGGGCAAGGTGCGCTGGGTGTACCAGACCGTGCACCACGACATCTGGGACATGGATATCGGCGGCCAGCCCACCCTGGTCGACATCGACACGCCGAAAGGCAAGGTACCGTCCGTGGTGGCCACGACAAAACGGGGCGATATCTATGTGATCGACCGGCGCGACGGCAGCCTGGTCGTGCCGGCGCCGGAAAAACCCGTGCCGACGGCCAACGCGGCCCCCGGCGACAAGCTGTCGCCCACGCAGCCATTCTCTGCCCTCACTTTCTTGCCCGAGAAAAACATCAGTGAAACGGATATGTGGGGCACGACGCCGTTCGACCAGCTGGCGTGCCGCATCATCTTCCGCCAGCACCGCTATGAAGGGCCGTTCACGCCGCAAACGGTGGCAGAAGGCAAGATCAAGGGCGCCATCATTTCGCCCGGTCCGCTCGGCATCTTCGAGTGGGGCGGGGCGGCCGTCGATCCCGTGCGTCAGTTGCTGCTGGTCAACCCCGACTATATGGGCTTCCTGGAACGCCTGGTGCCGCGCGCGCAAGCCAATGCGCCGGGCGGCACGGGCACGGAAATGGGCTTGCAGCCGCAGACGGGCGTGCCGTTTGCCGTGGAAATCAAGCCCTTCCTGTCGCCGCTGGGCTTCCCATGCCAGGCGCCGCCCTGGGGCTATATCGCCGCCGTCGACTTGCGCACCATGAAAAAAGTGTGGATGCACAAGAACGGCACCACGCGCGACAGCGCCCCCGTGCCCATCGCCTTGCCGCTGGGCGTGCCCAGCCTGGGCGGCATCAGCACCACGGGCGGCGGCGTGGCCTTCCTCAGCAGTACGCTCGACTACTACATCCGCGGCTACGACGTGCGCAACGGCAAGACCGTATGGAAAGCCCGCCTGCCGGCCGGCGGCCAGGCCACGCCGATGAGTTATGTCTCCGACAAGACGGGCAAGCAATATGTGGTGGTGATGGCCGGCGGCCACGGTTCGCTGGGCACGAAGATGGGCGATAGCCTGGTGGCGTTTGCCTTGCCGGACGAGGCGGTGAAGGAGGCGGGGAAAGGGAAGTAAGCGCTACGCATCCGCGGCATGGACCGGCCATGCCGCGGATGCGCTGCCATTGAAGCGTTCGACCTTATTGCAAGCGGCGATTCAAGACGATCAGTTCGGCATTGCCCGCGTTATCGTCTGCCATCGGGTAGAGCACTACCGCATAAGCACGATCGCTCGTCTTGTTGATGCTTGAAATGATCAAGTTGTCACGGGGTATAGACAAAAGCTCGTTGGTCAGCAAGTTCCTGTAGCCTTGCTCATCTTTGCTATAGAAGATTTCCAATAACTCATCATTTTTCGTGGTCAGCCAGCCATTTCCAAACTCGCTATTGAAGCGGGTGATGAAAGTGTCGTCGGCGATGTTGACTGGTTGCCATGTATTGAACAATGGGTCAGCAAAATCCACCAATTCAATGACGGTACTTGCACCATTCTCATCTATTTTCTGGATAACGAGCTTGTCTTTTTCCTGCGCCAGCAGATAAGAATTCCCATCGAAGGAAGCGCTTAATATCTGCAAAACATAGACGCCATCCGAGTCGATTTCGCGATGGCGAATCACATTGCCTTTTTCATCAAGCTCCCGGTGCAGCAGCAGGCTGTCTTCATTGGCCAGCAAATGAATCGCCTTGTTGGCAATGCTGATTCTGTTATTTGCGGGCAATGGGATCTTGATATTGTTTTTCTTTTTTAGTTTTCCATTGATAAATTCGATGGCCAGGATCTTATCGGGTTTGCTGTCATAGAAATCCACATCGTGAAATATCGAACAGGTTTCCGTTGTTCCAATGAAGGTTCCTGTAAATGGACGGCTGCCCTTCGGTATTTCCACATCTTCACGGTCAAAGATGGGAATGCTGATTTCCAGTTCCTTGTCAGGATGATAGGGGATGACGGACACATAGTTGTCCTGAGCCGGACTCAGGAACAATGTCGGCAAGATGCCGTCATCCTCGATGTAGTTGTCGATATTGCCATTAATCCCGACCACCGTATAAATCAGCTTGTACGTGCCATTTTTTGCATACACATAGTTCGCCAGCAGCGTCTTTTCAGCAAATGCAATGCTGTCTTTTGCCGATACCTGTGTCTCAGCGACGAGCGTTGTCATGGTGCACAAGTCGCCCTGTATAACAGACGATGCATAGGGCGTTACCTTGTCGAGGTTTTTCATGCGTCAGATTATCTCCGTGTCTTATTGCGTGGCCAGTCCCAGCTTCAGTCCCACCAGCTTGCCCGGCGCGGCATCCGTTTTTTCGGGCGCGCCCGCGCTGACCCTGGCCGCCGGCGTGCCGTCCTGCTGCAGGGCCGCCAGGATGGCCGCGCTGCGCTGGGCGCCCAGCTTGCTCAAGGCGTCGGCAGGCAAGGGTTGTTTGGCTTCCAGCTGCTCGCGCAAGCCGTTGTAGAAGGCGCCCGTGTCGGCCACTTGCGGCTCTCCCTCGATCAGCTTGCCCAGGCGTTGCAAGACGGGAATTTTGGCCGCCGCCGCAGCGGAGGCGCTGGCGGAGGCTGCCGCCGCTGTGGCTGGTACGGCCGATTCCGCCGCCTTTTTCTGCTTGTCCAGCTCGGCCTTGCCGAAGCGTTCGCCGTACAGGTCGCGCAGGGCGCCCCGTATCTTGCGTTCGCCCAAGTTCAACGGCCCCGGTTCCTCGCCCGCTTCCAGCTTGATGCCGGCCTTGGCGGCGACGGCGCGGCGCACGGCCTGGGCGCGCAGGGCGGCCGCATCCGTGTCGCTGTACTGGCCCGGCACGGCCAGCTTCAGCTGTTCGCGCTTGGCGAGGATTTGCGCCACCTGCTTGAGCTTTTCCCGTTCCGGCGGCAGCAGCACGGCGCTGCCCGCATCGAAATCGATGGCTTCGAGCTTGTCGGCGCTGATGCCCAGCAAGTTGCCCAGCGCGCGGAACGGCGCCGTGACGATCTTCGTCAGCACATTGCCCACGGCTTTCCAGATCAGGGCGCCGTAGCTGAATTGCGGGTCGTTCATGTCGCCCGACACGGGCAAGCCCAGGTCGATGCGCCCGTCGCTATCCTTGAGGATGGCCAGCGCCAGTTCCAACGGCAGTTTCAAGGCGTCCGGGCTGTCGATGCGCTCGCCCAGGGTCAGCTTGTCGAGCACGATCTGGTTGGTGCCGTCCAGCTGGCGGTTGCGCACCTTGTATTGCAAGTCCAGCGAAATCTTGCCTTCAGCCACTTTGTAGCCGGCGAACTTCATCGTATACGGCGAGGCGGACACCATGTCGACGTTCTTGAACACCACGTTCAAGTCCGTATTGTCGGTCGGGGCGAACGGATTTAATTGACCACGCACGCGGGCCAGGCCGAATTCGTCGATGCGGCCGTCGAGTTCGATCTGGCTGCGCGCATCGCGTTTCGTCGACAGGCCCGTGACGACGCCGTTGAGTTCATAGATCTTCGCGGCGAACTGGGGCCGCAAGCTCAGGTCGGCAAAGTCCAGCTTGGCATTCTGCAGGCGCACGCGGCGCACGCGCACGGGGAAGGCGGCGTCGGCGGCCGGCGTGGCGGTGGCCGACGGCGCGGGCGCTGGCGCGGCCGGTTCCGGCGCTTTCACCAGCAAGCGCTGCGCGTTCAGGCTGCGGTCGTTTTCGATGATCAACTGGGCGTTCGGTTCGACCACGCGCAATTCGGGGATGTCGACAAAATCGGGGCCCACGCTGGCCGTCAGCTTGTCGGCGCGCACGCTTTTCCACGAGGCAAAGCGCTTGCCATCCGTTTCATTGAGCACGAGGCCGGCGATGTCCACGCCGCCCACATAGCGTACTTTCGGCGCCTTTGGCGCGCCGCCGCCCGTCGTCAGGCGGCCGCTGCCGGAGAGCGAGCCGCCCGCCAGCTTCAGTTTCAGATGTTGCGCCAGCAAGGGTTGCACGGGGGCAAGGGTCAGCTGTTTCAAATTCAATTGGGCATCGACGGCGCCCGTGCCCGGCACGAACTTGCCGTTGGCAGTGAGCAAGCCGCCTTCGCGCAGGCCCACGCCCAGCTCGAACGGCAGCGCCTGCTGCATGTCGTTGCTGACGTTCTGCAGGGACAATCTGGCATCCTGCAGATTGCCCTTGATACCCGTGCCCGCATCGTCGAAACGGGCGCCGAACTTGCTCAGCTCTACCTTGTCTACCTTGGTGGACCACGGCGCGGATGGCGCATCCTTGGCCGGGTCGGTTTTGCCGGAGGCAAACACGGGCAGCTTTTGCGCAATCGCAAATTCGCCCTGGCGGTTGCGCGCCAGGTCGATCTGCGCGCCGCTGGCCGTCACGGAACCCAGGTGCACGGCATGCGCCGCCAGGTCGATCTTGCCTTCTGTAAAGCCCAATTGGGCCAGCTTGAACGGCGTTTGCGCGCCCCGCTGCATGGCGAGGTCGGCCAGGCTGAAGCTCGCGCCGTCGATCACGGTAGCCATGCCCGCTGGACCTTGTTGCAAGCCCAGTTGCAGCTGCAGTTGCAATTGTTTCGCGCTTAGCTGCAAGGCTGGCGAGACGGTTTCATCGATGGCGGACACGTCCACATTGGCCAGCGCCAGCTGTTTCAAGTCCACCTTCCATTTGCCAGGCTTGGCTGGTGCGGCAGGCACGGTGGCGGTAGGCGCGGGATTGCCCGGCAGCATCAGGTTCGCCACGTCGATCTCGCCCTTGCTGTCGCGGCGCACGGCCACCTTGCCGCCGTACAAGTTGATTTTATCCACGCTGACGCTCTGGCGCGCCAGGTCGGCATTCACGCCGGCGACGCCCAAAGTATTGAGGGAAGTAAATGCCTCGCCTTTTCCGTCGCGCACCAGCGCCAGGTCGTGCAGGGCCAGGCCCGCGCCTTTGACGGTCGCTTCCAGCTTGCCGTCCGCATAGGAAAAGGCGTAGGGCAGGCGCGCCGACAATTGTCCGCTCGTCACCGTGGCGCGCGTATAGGCTTTCAGGTAGGCGGCCAGGCCGGGCAGGGAAGCGTCGTTCAATATCAGTTCGCCTTCCCCCCGGATCGGGCTGAGCGAGGCCGTGCCGCGCCAGTGCAGCTTGCCGCCGCGCGCCGCATCGGCGCTGAGGCTGTAGCTGCCGTTGGCGTCGGGCAGGGTTGAGATATTGTCGAGCGTAAAGTTGATGGGCGTGAAGTTGTCCGCATAGCCCGCCTTCTGGTCGTGCCAATCCACTTTGCCTTGTTCCAGCGCAAAGTGGGCGATGACGAGGCGCGGCATGCCGCCTTCGCTTTTTTCCGGATGGTTGCGTTGCCAGGTGGCCAGCACTTCGGCCAGGTTGAACTTGCCGTCCGGCGTGATCGTCAGCTGGGCTTGCGGCGCCGTGATGCGGATTTCCGCCAGGCTCCAGGCGCGGCGCACGATGGATTTCCATTCCAGTTGCACGGCCAGGGCGCCGATGGACAGCAGCGGTGCGCCGTCCTTGCCATCCGCGCCGGCTGCTTCCTTGAAAGCGATCTGGTCCGCTTCCAGGCGCAGGGTAAACGGGTTGAAGCGCACGTCGGCGATGCTGGCCTGGCGCGCGAGTTCTTTCTCGGCAAATTTGGGTAGCTGGTGCTTGATGACGTAGGGCACCAGCCAGAAGCCGGCCGCGCTGTAGGCGGCCAGGGCGCAGCCTGTGCCAACGGCCCAGCGCTGCCAGCGTTTCCAGCGAAATGTTTTCGTCTGCACGCTTTTGTTGTCGATTGTATTCACAAACTTACCTTTTGATCTTGTTGGGCGGCACATCTTGCACGCCGTGACTGTCAGTATGCCTCTTTGCGGCTGTGTCTGCAAAATCCAGACGTGTTCAAGTGATAACAGGCGGCCTGGCGGACTGTTTATCTTATGAAATTCTCTGATTCTCACGAATTGTCACTTATTTATTGCGAATGATTCTCGTTACGGATATTATGCGCGGTAACTTGAAGTTTCCTTCTATCACTGTTCTCTGTTGAAAGACCCGTTTATATGCGCGCAGCTTTTCCTTCCTTGCAACTACTTCCAGTGGCCGCAGCCCTGTCGCTGGCTTTCGCTTCCCACACAGCCTGCGCCGCCAATGGCGCCAACGGCCAGGACGACTTGACGGCTGGCGATGAGAAAGTCATGCAGGCGGTGCAGGTGACGGGGGCGCGCGCGCAAGGCCTGGTGCCGACCACCACCGAGGCGGGCAGCTTCCGTGGCGCCAACATCATGGACGTGCCATCGACCGTCAACGTGATCACGCGCGAATTGCTGGAACAGCAAGCCGTGTCCGGCCTGTATGACGCCGTGCGCAATACGGCTGGCGTGACGCGCCAGCAAAACGGCGGCGATACCTGGGATCAGCTGGTGGTGCGCGGCATCGCCGTGGAAAACCGCACGAATTACCGCCTCAATGGCTCGTTGCCCATCATGAACTTTTCGCAAGTACCCATGGAAAACAAGGAGCGCGTGGAAGTGCTGAAGGGTGCCTCGGCCCTGTATTACGGCTTCACCTCGCCGGCTGGCGTGGTCAACTTCGTCACCAAGCGCGCCGGCAGCAAGCCGGTCACGAGCATGGGCCTGAGCCTCGATGACCGTGGCAGTGCCGTGGCGAATCTCGACATTGGCCGCCGTTTTGGCGCGGAGCAGGAATTCGGCGTGCGCGTGAATGCAGCCGGCGGCACCCTGGGTTCTTATCTGGATAATGTGGGCAACGGCAACCGCAGCTTCATTTCCACGGCGCTGGACTGGCGCGTGACGAACAAGCTGCTGCTGAAAGCGGATCTGGAATACGACCGCCGCCGGGTGACGGAGCAGGCGGGCGTGGCCTTGCCGGCCGCCGTGAAAGGCGTGATCAGCTTGCCGCGCGCCGTCGACCCGCGCAAGCTGATCGGCCCCGACTGGTCGAATTTCGAGGCGCAGACGAAAAACGCGCAATTGCGCGCCGACTACGCCATCACGGATGGCTGGGCCCTGACGGTCGAGGCGGGTCACTCGGAAACGGCGCGCGACCGCCGCCTGGCCATCTTCCGCCTGAACAATGCGGCGGCGCTGGCCACGGGAGCCGGCCGCATCACGGGCAATATGCAGCATCACGTGACGGCGTCGGACTTGCTGCGCGCGGAACTGGCCGGCACGTTCAAGACGGGTTTCATTGCCCATGAACTGACCCTGGGTGCATCGCGCACGGACAAGTCGCAAGACCCTATTTACCAGAGCAATTACACGATCGCCTCGCAAAACCTGTACAACCCCGTGCCCGTGACGAATGTCGTGTTCGGTCCCAAGCCGACTTCGCCGACGACGGCCGCGCTGGACACGCGCGACACGGGCCTGTATGCGCTCGACCGCATGGTCTTTAGCCCGCAGTGGCAAAGCGTCATCGGCGTGCGCCGCACCAGCTATCAAAGCGACCAGGGCGCCAGCCACTATGACGTCAGCAAGACCACGCCCATGGTATCGCTGGTCTACAAGCTGACGCCGGCGATTTCGTTCTACGCCTCGTCGGCGCGCGGCCTGGAAGAGGGCGAAACGGGGCCGACGGGTACCGTCAACCAGAACGTCAAGATGGCGCCCGGCGTGAGCAAACAGAAGGAACTGGGCGCACGCTGGCTGACGCCTGGCGGTACCCTGGTGTCGGCCGCGCTGTTCGACATCACGCGTCCCGGCTACTACACCAACAGCAGCAATGTGTTCACTTCGGATGGCGAACAGCGCTACCGCGGCCTGGAATTGTCGACCCAGGGCAAGCTGACGCGTCAGCTGTCGTGGCAAACGTCGGCCCAGTTCCTCGACCCGAAATTCGAGCACATCAACGCCGACTACAACGGCAAGGCGCCGGAAAACGCGTCCAAGCGCACGGCCAGCGCCTTCCTCGCCTACGCCCTCGACGCCGTGCCTGGCCTGTCCGTCAATGGCGGCGCGTATTACTACAGCGCCCGTCCCGTCAACGACCTGAACCAGGCATTCCTGGGCGGCGTGACCTTGTTCAGCGCCGGCGCCCGCTATGCCAGCACGGTGATGCAGAAATCCGTCGTCTGGCAGCTGAACGTGGAAAACGCGGCCGACAAGCGCTACTGGGCTGGCGCCGGCACGCGTCTGGCGTCTGGCGCGCCGCGCGCCATCAAGCTGAGCATGAAGGTGGACCTGTGATGCGTCTCGTCAAAACCGCGCTGGCGGCGGCACTGCTGGCAGGCACCTTGCATGTGCAGGCGGCGCAGACTGCACCTGGCAAACAGGTGTTGCTGGTGGTGCGCCTGGAAGGCAAGAGCCTGCCTTTCGACCAGAAAATCAAGGAACACCTGGAATCGCGCGGCTATGCCGTCACGCTGCACAGCCAGTACGCGCCCGTGTCCGGCGCGCAAGGCAAGGACCTGGTGATCCTGTCGTCCACCATTCGGGGCCGCGACCTGCTGGGCGCCTACCGCAACGTCACGGTACCCGTGCTGACGTGGGAAAACGATTTGTATGACGACATGTCGATGACGGGCAAGCGGGCCGGCGTGGACTATGGCACGGTGGAAAAGTCGCGCTATGTGTGGCTGGTCAACGCGCCGCACGCGCTGGCAGGCGGCTTGCCGGCCGGCACGGTGGATATCTATCAAAAGCAGGCGACCATGAGCTGGGGCAAGCCTGGCCTGGGCGCGACGACCATCGCCACCATCTATGGCGAGCCGGAAAAAGCCGCCATCTTCGGCTATGAAAAGGGCGCCACCATGGATTACGACAGCCTGGCGCCCGCCCGCCGGGTCAGTTTCTTCCTCGATAACGAAACCTTCACGAATCTGTCGCCGGCCGGCCTGCGCCTGTTCGACGCGGCCGTGGACTGGGCCAGCGATGGCAAATAGCCCATCCTTGCCGCTGGCCGCACTGATGCTGGCCATGTCCGCATCTGCAACTGCAACGGCCGCAGCCACGCTCGACCCCGCCTTGCCCGCCTACGTGCCGCAGGCCGTCAAGGTGCCGGCCACGGCCGGTTACCTGGACCGCAAGACGGGCGCGGCCATGATAGGCGGCGCCGAACACGTGGCTTCCGTCGTTGGCCAGTGGAATGCCCTGTTTGCGGCCAGCCACCCGGGCATCGTCCTGGGGTTTGACGGCAAGGGTACCAGCAGCGCCGTGCCGCTATTGATGCATGACAAGGTGCTGTTCGGCGCCATGGGCCGCGCCATCAATGCCATTGAGCTGGTGCCATACCGCAAGATAGTGGGGCGCGACGCGCTGGAAATCCGCATCGCGCACACGGCATCCACGCCGGGCGAGCACCTGGCCACGTCCCTGGCCGTGTACGTGAACCGCGCCAATCCCTTGACGCGGCTGACGGCGGCGCAAGTATCGCAAATTTTATCTATCGGCAATCCAGGCGGCGACTTCAGCCGCTGGGGACAGCTGGGCTTGAGCGGCGAGTGGCGCGAGCGCGCGATCCACCCGTACGGCACGGCCGCGTACACGGGCTTTGGCGACTACTTGCAGCGTGAACATTTCCAGGGCAGGGCGCTGGCAGCCAGCCATGAAGAGCTGGGCAACACGGCCGCCATCACGGGCCGCATCGCGCAAGACCCGGCCGGCATCGGCGTGGCCGCGCTCGGCGTGCAGCACCCGCAGCTGCGCCAGCTGGCCATCGTGGGTGCGGATGGCCAGCCGACGACGGGCACGGACGAGGAAGTGGTATCCGGCCGCTACCCGTACGGCCGCTACGTGTACCTGTACGTGCGCCGCTTGCCCGGCCAGGCCGTCGATCCGCTGGCAAAGGAATACCTGCGCCTGGTGCTGTCGCGCGAAGGACAGGCCATCATCGCCGCGCAGCCGGGCGGCTATCTGCCCCTGACGGCCGCGCAAGCCAGGGCTGAACTGGAGAAACTCGAATGACGCCGTTGAACAAGACCGCACTGGCCGTTTGCTGCGTGCTGGCGGCCGCCGTGCAGGCCTCGCCCCTGGCCGTTGATCCCGCGCAAACCTATGTGAACCGTGACGGCACGGTGGCCATCGTCGGCAATGATGGCCTGGAAGAAGTGATTACGCAGTTGAACGCGCTGTTTACGCGCCAGCATCCGCAGGTGCGCTTCAGCCTGCATATGGAAGGCTCATCGGCCGGCATGCCCGCGCTGACGGCGGGCGCCACGGCGTTTGCGCCGCTGACGCGCGATATGTGGCCGGGCGACCAGGCGGCCTTCCGGCAAGTCTTCGGTTACGACGCCACTCCCGTGCGCATCGGCTACAACGGCCACGGCCCCCGTCCGCCGGCCAAGACGCCGCCTGCCGTGTACGTGCACCGCGACAACCCGCTGGCGGGCTTGACGATGGAGCAGCTGGGCCAGGTATTCACGGCAGGCGCACCGGGAGGCGACGCCAACCTGTGGTCGCAGCTGGGCGCGACAGGGGATTGGGCGCCGCGCCGCATCCACGCCTACGGCTTGCGCGACGATGGCGGCTTCGCCACGGGCTTGCGCCATGCGCGTTTCGGCAAGCGTCCGTTTGCCGCCAGGTACGAGGCGCTGGCCTCGCGCGAAGCCGTGATCCGCGCCGTGGCCGCCGACCGCTATGGCATTGCCGTGCTGGGCTGGGTCAATGCGGCACCCATCTCGGACCAGGTGCGCGTGCTGCCGCTGGCGGCGGCCCGGGGCGCGCCATACTACGGTCCCGACAAGGCGACCGTGCGCGCCGGCAATTACCCGCTGACCATGCCCGTGCAGCTGTACGTGAACCGCGCGCCGGGGAAGGGGCTCGATCCGTTGGTGAAAGCGTACTTGCAGCTGGCCCTGTCGCCCCAGGGACAAGCCATCATTCTGGCCCAGCAAGATAGCGAAGAGGGTTACTTGCCGCTCAGCGAACAGGACTTGCAGGCCGAGATCAAGAAACTGGACGCTTTGTAAAGTTTCTTTGACCATATGGCTGGCTGCAGGGCAGGGCGGCCGCTATAATGCCGCCATGTTTATTCGCCAAGGCCGCGCCGTCGTCGTCCTGTGGATCGCGTGCCTCGCCATCCTCATGGCCGCGCTCGCCCCCACCTTGTCGCGCGCGTTCACGGTCGCCAGCGGCCAGGCCGTGCCCAGCTTCGAGATTTGCTCGGTGGCGGGCGGCATGAACATGCTGCCCGTGAAATTGTCCACGGACACACCCGATCCCGCCAAGGGCGGCATGCGCATGGGCGATTGCCCGTGCTGCAGCATGCATGCCGACACCCTGGCGATACCGCCCACCTCCCTCGTGATCGCTTCCGGCGAACTGATCACGGGCTTGCTGCCCGAGTTGTTCTACCAATCCGCCACGCCCCTGTTCGCCTGGACGCCTGTCCAGCCCCGTGGCCCGCCCGCCGCTTTCTGATCTGTCCTTTCCCTGAACGGCCTTGCTTCGCACCCGTCGTGCGCTGGCGCCTGTTCGTCTTGCCCATACAGAAACTGAAAGCAGCACCATGAAACATTTACCGTTATTGATTTCCCTCGCCATCGCCATGCCTGCCGTGGCGCAAACGCGTACCGAAGCCGGCACTACCGTGTTGCCCGAAATGAAAGTCATCGTCACGGCCATAGGCGACGGCTACCGTCCTGCCGCCGACACGGCATTAATGCTGTCTAGCACGCCCGGCTACAGCGTGGCGGCCGGTGGCGGCGTGTCCGGCTTGCCGGTAGTCAATGGTTTCGCGGATGACCGCATCAAGATCCGCATCGACGGCATGGAAGTGACGTCCGCCTGTGCCAATCATATGAATGCGCCGCTGTCCTACATTGATCCGCAACAAGTGCAGCGCATCCGCCTGATCGCGGGCGTGACGCCCGTCAGCGCGGGCGGCGACAGCATCGCTGGCACCATCGAGGTGCAGTCGAACGCGCCCGTGTTCGCCCAGCCCGGTGCAGGCTTGCTGACGCAAGGCAGCTTTGCCGTCTCGGGACGCAGCGTCAACAACAGCGTGGCGACCAGCGTGAATGCGTCGGCCGCCAGCGACACCCTGAGCGTCGGCTACAGCGGCGCTTACACGCGCGGCCACAGCTATGAAGACGGCCGTGGCAACACCGTGCTGGCCAGCATGTATGAAAGCATCAACCAATCCATCGTGCTGGCGGCGAAAGGCCAGGGCCAGCAGCTGACCCTGCGCGCCGGCGTGCAGCACATCCCGTACCAGGGTTTTCCCAACCAGTACATGGACATGACGGACAACCACGGCCAGTTCGCCAATCTCGCTTACAAGGGCGAATTCGGCTGGGGCGTGCTGGACGCGCGCGCCTACTGGCAGCAGACGGACCACGAGATGGGCTTCTTCAGCAGCGAGCGCAAGGGCTCGATGCCGATGCTTACGCATGGACGCAACACGGGCTATGCGTTGATGGCCAGCTTGCCGATGGCGGCGGGCGAGTTGCGCCTGGGCCAGGAGTGGCACGGCTTCCGCCTCGACGACTACTGGCCGGCCGTGCCCGGCTCCATGATGATGGGGCCGCGGACCTACCTGAACATCAATGACGGCAAGCGCGACCGCACCGTGCTGTTTGGCGAACTGGAAACGCGCCACGATGCGCGCTGGACCAGCGTGCTGGGCGTGCGCGGCGAATCCGTGCGCATGGACACGGGCGACGTGCAATCGTATGGCACCAACATGATGAACATGCCGGACCTGATGGCCGCGAATGCCTTCAATGCGCGCAGCCGCAGCCAGCGCGACACGAATATCGATGCCTCGGCGCAAGCCACTTTCACGCCCGATGCGGCCAGCAGCTATGAATTCGCGCTGGCGCGCAAGGTGCGCTCGCCCAATCTGTACGAGCGTTATTCCTGGGGCCGCGGTTCGATGGCCATGACCATGACCAACTGGTTTGGCGATGGCAACGGCTATGTGGGCAATATCGACCTCAAGCCGGAGACGGCTTACACGGCGGCATTGACGGCCGACTGGCATGGCGGCGGCGAGGAGGGCTGGTTCGTGCGCGTCAATCCCTATTACAGCAAGGTCGACAATTACATCGATGTCGACGTGCTGGCGTCTTTCCACCCGTACATGAAAATGGGCGCGAATGGTAATTTGCTGCGCTTCGCCAACCACGACGCCAAACTGTACGGCGCCAATGTGGCATGGCAGCTGCCGCTGGCGCGCAGCAGCCAATGGGGCAGCTTGACCGCCAGCGGCAATGCGGCCTACACGCGGGGCAAGCGCAGCGATGGCGGCGACTTGTACCGCATGATGCCGTTCAACGCCTTGCTGGTCGTCGAGCACAAGCTGGGCGCCTGGAGCAACCGCATCGAAACGAAGATCGTGGCCCGCAAGGACAAGGTCGATGCGCGCCGCTTCGAACCGGAAACGGGCGGCTATGCCCTCGTCAACCTGCGCAGCAGCGTGGCATTGAACAAGATGACCAGCCTGAGCGCGGGCGTCAGCAACCTGTTCAACCGCGCCTACGCGGACCCGCTGGGCGGCGTCTACCTGTCGGGTTTGAAGGCGAACGGCGGGGCGCTGCAAGCCTTGCCGGCCGAGGGCCGGTCGATTGATCTGGGGCTGCAGCTGAAGTTCTAACAGCAATGGCGCCTTCCCGTTGCCGGCGCGGGAGGGGAAGGCGTCTGCCGTATGCGCCGCATCGGCGCTGGCCAGGTACTTGTGACAATGTGCGCATGTTTCTTCTTGGTAATTTGTTATGCTGCATAGCGTCCGGTTTTCGGCGTTTGCCGCACAGGCGGGCGATGGCGAGGTTTGCGGGTGTGGTATGAAGTGGGCGCCGTGCCGCTAAAGCCGTAGGGGGATTACTTTTCCTGGTTAATTCATCGTCATCCTGTTTCACCAATTAGTGCCATCGGAAACCTGTGAAATATCAAAAAATACTCGGCGAAGATGCCGCCGCCATCGTGCTGTCCCTTAGCGTTGTTGCATATGTGGCATCCCTGTTTTTAACGGCAATCGTGGACTCCCACGAAGTCTTGCTGGGCGGGGGCGTGTTATTGCTCGGCTGGCTAGGGCCGCTGGCCGGCAGTTTTGCCTGGTTTGCCAATCCGCTGCTTATTTTTGCCATGTATTTTTCGAAAGAGAAGCCCAGTGCCGCGATGCTGGCCGTTTTTTTTGGCTTTGTGCTGGCACTGACCACCTTTGGCATTAAAGAAATTCCTAGTGATAATGGTTCTTACGCGGTGCTGGGATTCGGCGCCGGATGCTATCTGTGGCTGGCCTGTTTTCCAGCCGTGTTTATTGCATCGTTCTTGAGCAGCAGAAAATCCAGGGCGCTTGCTCCTGGCAAATAGCCTTTTTTTCTGTTGCGGCATGACAGGTGACCTCCCGTCACCTGTTGGCTGATCAACCATCCTTTGCCAGGCGCGCCCGGATGCGGTCTAATCATGGCTTGTTCCTTCACGAGGTTGTCATGCTGCCCACTTCCGCCATCGCCGCGCTGTGCGAAAAATTTCCCCTGATTACAGAACTGATGGCCTTGCAGCCCTTGAGCTGGTTCAATCCCCGCATTGCGCCGGCGGCCGAGGCCTTGCACGACGTCGGCTTGACGGCGGACGATGTGGCGGATGCCGGCGCGCGCCTGGCGCGCTTTGCGCCATATCTGGCCAAGGCGTTTCCGGAAACGCAGGCCAGCGGCGGCGTCATCGAGTCGCCCGTCGTGCCGCTGCCCGCCATGCAGGCGGCGCTTGGCATGATGAGCGGTCAGCTATGGCTCAAGCAGGATAGCCATTTGCCCATTTCCGGTTCCATCAAGGCGCGCGGCGGCATCTATGAAGTGCTGAAGCACGCGGAAACGCTGGCGCTCGACGCCGGCTTGCTGAAGGAGGGCGACGATTACAGCGTGCTGGCCAGCGACGCCGTGCGCGCCTTCTTTGGCCAGTATGCGATCGCCGTCGGCTCCACGGGCAATCTGGGCTTGTCGATCGGCATCATGAGCGCGCGACTGGGCTTTCGCGCCACCGTGCACATGTCGGCTGACGCGCGGCAATGGAAAAAGGACAAGCTGCGCAGCCACGGCGTCACCGTCGTCGAATACGCGACCGACTACAGCGTGGCCGTGGAAGCGGGGCGCAGGCAGGCGGAGAACGACCCGACCTGCCACTTCGTCGACGATGAAAACTCGCACGACCTGTTTCTCGGCTATGCGGTGGCGGGCCAGCGCCTGAAAGCCCAGTTCGCCGCAAGCGGCGTCGCGGTCGATGCGGCCCACCCCTTGTTCGTGTACTTGCCGTGCGGCGTGGGCGGCGGCCCCGGCGGCGTGGCCTTCGGCTTGAAGCTGGCCTTTGGCGATGCCGTTCACTGCGTCTTCGTCGAACCGACCCACTCGCCGTGCATGCTGCTGGGCGTGCACACGGGTTTGCACGAGGGAATCAGCGTGCAGGAAATCGGCATCGACAATGTCACGGCCGCCGATGGCCTGGCCGTGGGACGCCCGTCCGGTTTCGTCGGACGCGCCATGCAGCGGCTGATCGACGGCTACGCCACCGTCACGGATGAAGAACTGTACCGCTTGCTGGCGACGCTTGAGCAAACGCAAGGCTGGCGTTTGGAACCGTCCGCCGTGGCCGGTTTCGCCGGCATCCAGCCCGTCCTGGCCGCGCCGCAATACCAGCAGCACCTGGAAACGGCCACGCATCTGGTGTGGGGCACGGGCGGCAGCATGGTGCCGGAGCAGGAGATGGCCGCCTACGTGGCGCGCGGCCGCGCCTTGCTGGCGGCCGGAGCCGCTTGATGCCGGCCAGCGCGTCGCCTCCGGCCACGCTTGGGGCCACGCTCACGGCCAGCCAGTTCGCCAACCTGCACACCTTTCTAGTGGCGGCGCGCCATGCCAGTTTCGCGCTGGCGGCGCAGGAACTGGCGCTCACGCCCAGCGCCGTCAGCCACCGCATCGCGCGGCTGGAAGCGGGGCTGGGTCTGCGCTTGTTCGAACGCCTGACGCGCCAGGTCAGGCTGACGCAGGACGGCGAGCGCATCTTCGCGGCCCTGCAAACGGGCTGGGACAGCCTGCATGCGGCCCTTGCCGGCGGCGATGCGCTGACGGGCAGCGTCACCGTGCATGCGCGCCCGTCGGTCGCGCAATGCTGGCTGGTGCCGCGCCTGGCGGGCTTCGCTGCACAGTATCCGGACGTGTCGATCGACTTGCGCGTGGGCAATGACGCCGTCGACTTTCGCGCCGGCCAGGTCGACCTGGCCTTGCACTATGGCGACGGCCACTTTCCCGGCCTCGTATCGCGCAAGCTGATGGATGAATGGCTGGCGCCCGTCTGCAGCCCGCAGTATGCGCGCGACCACGGCTTGCAGGATGCGCCACACAACTTGCCCGGCGCGACGGTGCTGCACGACACCCTGGCCTGGCCCGCCTGCGCGCCCGATGCCGAGTGGCGGTTGTGGCTGGACAAGCAGGCACCAGGGGCGAGTCTGCCCGCGCGCAGCCTGCGCTTCGACCGCGCCGACCTGTGCGCCCAGGCGGCCATCCACCACGCGGGCGTGGCCATGGGCCGGCGCCAGCTGGTGCAGCCGTGGCTGGCCAGCGGCCAGCTGATCCTGCCGTTCGGCGGATTCAACTTGGCCAGCCCGCAGGCGTATTACCTCGTGCACGCCGCGCGCACACCGCTGCCGGCCAGAGTGCAGGCGCTGTCCGACTGGCTCGTGGGGCAGGCTATTTGATACACTGCGCCCCTTACCAAGCAACGCGCCAGAAAGCAGCCCCATGCAACCATCTCCCTTGACCTCCACCGCGCCAGCGGAATTGCGCGCATCTGCGCTCGCTTGCCTGCTCGAACCCGACCCGGCAACGAAGGTGGCGATGGTGGCGGCCATGGCCGCAGCCGGGCTGGCGCTGGACGTCAAGGCGCCGCTGGCGCCATCCGGCGTCGTGCCGGGCCGGCCCGCGCGTCCGGAGCTGGTGCCGCCGCGCCTGGTGGGACGGCGCTCGATGATCACGCCGGAAGGGCGCGCCATGCTCGTTCACGCTTTGGCCCACATCGAATTCAATGCGATGAACCTGGCGCTCGACGCCCTGTGGCGCTTCCCGGACTTGCCCGCTGAATACTATACGGACTGGTTGCGCGTGGCGAAGGAGGAAGCGACGCATTTCGCCATGCTGCAGGCGCATTTGCAGGTGCTGGGCCACACGTATGGCGACTTTCCCGGCCACGACAGCCTGTGGGAAATGGTCGACAAGACGCGCGGCGACGTGCTGGCGCGCATGGCGCTGGTGCCGCGCACCCTGGAAGCGCGGGGGCTGGACGCGATTCCGCCGCTGCGCGCCAAGCTGGCGCAGGCGGGCGACATGGCCGCCGCCGCCATCCTCGACATCATCCTGCGCGATGAAGTGGGGCACGTCGAGATCGGCAACCGCTGGTACGGCTACCTGTGCGATCAGCGGGGGCTGGAATTGCGCGCCACCTATGCCGAGCTGGCGCTGCGCTACGAAGCGCCCACCCTGCGCGGCCCGTTCAACCTGGAAGCGCGGCGCCGGGCGGGGTTTTCGGAGCTGGAACTGTCCGACTTGCCTGCCTGAATACGCCCGGGGCGCCGCCCGGCTGTTCAAGGATGGGCCGTCATGCTCAGATGCCAGTGGTGCAAGTGGGACGGGTCGATGCTCACCTTGAGGGGTTTGGTCCACACCGGCACGCCCGGTATCCGCGCGTGCGGCGGGTTGGCGAAACAGCCGTCGATGAGGGCCAGCTTGATGAAGCGGTGGCCGATGTAGACGACGCGCGTGCTGGCGGCGCCCGCTTCCAGGGTCAGCATGGCCCGGTTGGCCGTGATCCATGCCCCCAGCCTGGCCAGTTTCGGCTTTTTCGGCAAGCCGGCCGCCACTTCCGCTTCCGCATCGTTGATCAGCTGCAAAATGGCGGCGCCATTGCCCAGGCCGCCCAGCTCGTCCGAGTAGCCGCCCGCGCCATCCGCGTAGCGCATGTCGATCTGCTGGCCATCGCTGTGGCCGTCGTGGTCGAGGATGGAGCGGCCTGACGCCTCCTGCGTCACGTGCTGGCCGCTGATATCGTTGAAACGGTAGGGTTTTCCCGCCAGCCAGGCGATGGTCAGGCGCGTGGCCCACGAGTCGCCGCCGTCATCGCGCGGCCCGTAGCGCCGCTTCGCCAGCGCCGCTTCGTTGTGGGCAAGATACAGCGGGGTGAACGCCGTGTCGCCCTTGAGCGCCACTTGCCCCCCTTCCGCGGGGTCGGACACCGCGTTGGCATTGCCGACGCGTCCCTTCAGGCGGACGGTGAGCACGGCTTTCTTGTCGATTTTCGGCCCCGGAAAGTCGGGCAGCTTCAGGCGCGGGAAGGTGATCCTGTCCTTGCCGCGGATGTTGGCCTGGTCGAGCAGATTGACCGTGCTGAAGGCCGGGTTGGCGCCGTCGGCCGACATGCCGATATTCACCTCGGTCAAGTTGACCCGCTCCGGCGAATAGCGTACTTCCAGTGAGATGGTGTGCCGGTCGGGCGTGTTTTGCGGCACGGACACGTAGGGGCCGGGGAGGTTGTGCGTGAGATTGCGCGGCTGCAGCAAGGGATGCAGGTCCGCATTGATGGGGAAGAAGCGCGCCCGCGTGATCTTCAAGCCCTTGCAGGCCAGGCTCAGTTCCACCGTGGCGAGCGTGGCCAGCAGGCTGTCGCCGATATTCGTGGCGCTGACGGCGCCCGTGATGACGAGCGGCCCCGCCCTGGTTTGCTGGCTGACATCCACGCATTCCGTCCTGACGGTGGTGCCTTGCGTGAAATGCGACTGATTGACGGCGCCCATGTTTGCCAGGTCGACGCCCGGCAAGCCGACCACGACGTAGGACCAGGTATCGTTGTACTGGCTTTGCTGGGTCGTGTAGGTGGGATATTCGGCCGTCCTGACGGTGATTTTCACGCCCACGTCCTGCGTGCCTTTCGGTACCGTGTAGTTGAAGGGCCGCACGACGGTCTGGTTTTGCGGGCCGGCCGTGGCGGTGAAGGACTGCGTGCCGTCCAGGTCCTCATCCTGCGGCGTGGCCGGCGCCGGCGCCGGCGCCGGCGCGGCCATGGCCTGCGCCGCTTGCCGCGCCGGCGGCGCGGCGCCATCCTGCGTCACGGGTGCGGCGATCCATGGCGCCGTCGCCGCCTGCAAGCCGGGGCCGGCGGCATACGGGTAGGTGATGCTGACGTTGACGATGGTGCTGGTGGGGAAGATGGCCGTGCTGATGCCGACGACATTCGGATGGTCGAGGTCGTTCAGGGTCAGCTGGTAGGTGTCGGGAATGACGCCGTCGAAATGGAAGGCGCCCGCCGCGTCGATCACGGCCACGCGGCGCAGGTGGAAGTTATAGCCAGTGAGCAAGATTTTCTTGCCGGCCAGGCCGCTGGCGTTGCCGCCTGCCGGCGTGCGCATCTGGCCCTGCAGCACGGTGGCGGCCTTGATGACGGTGAGCGCGTACGACACGGCAAATTCGCCATCCTGCGTGACAAAATTCAGGTGCAGCTGCAGCGCGCCAGCCGGCAGCACGTTCAGCAGTTGCTGCATGGCCGTGGCGCTGATGCTGAAGCTGCCCGTGTCCGCATGAAAGACCCAGTAGGAATGGATGGCCACCGTCGCGCCGCTCTGCGCCGCCAGGAAGCCGCCGCTGTCGTTGCGCAGGTTCATCGGCGCCACGCCCTCGAGGCGGAAGGAGAGGCCGCCGGGCTGCAGCGTATTGTTCGGCCCCAGGCCGCCGATGGCCAGCTTCGGCGGCGCGGGCGGCAGCGAGCCGTTCTCGAGCGGCTCGACATACACGTGCAGGGCTGTCGGCAGCTCGCTCTGGATCAGCAGGTCGAGGGTGGTGACGATGTTGCCCTTGGTGACAAAAAACTGCGCGTGCTGGTCTTCGCCCGTGTCGCCCGGGGTGGAAAAGCGCAGGCTGCCATCTTTCAGCAGCACGTCCGTCACGGCGCCGCTGGCCGCGACCTTGTCGGCTCCGGCGGGAAAGCCCAGTTCGGCCAGCGGCAGGCTGACCACCTGCGCCGGTCGCACGGGGTCGAGCGCCACGCTGGCGCCGGACGTGATGTTCCACGCCAGGCCGCCAAGCTCGAACGGACGCGTGCGGTCGATGCGCAGGGTGATGGTGTCGTCGGGAGTGACCGTCGCGCTCGCGTCCATGCCGCCGGCCAGGACGCTGTCGTCCACGATGCTGGCGCCGGCGGGTACGCTGGCCAGGATGGCGCGCACGTTGCTTGCCGCTTCGCTGCCATTGTTGCGGATGCTGATGCGGAACGTGTATTCGTAGATGCGGCGGTTGATGCGCTGCTCGCCCACCTTGCGCAATGCCGTCACCGTGAAGGGGCCGGCAGCCAGGCCGGCGTCCGCGCTGGCCGCCAGGGGCGCGGCCGTGTCCGGCCCCAGCGTATCCGCATCCGCCGCCAGCATGACTTTCGGCGTGGGCGGCTGCGTGGGATCGTTCGAACCGCCGCAGGCGCACAGGCTCAGGGTCAGCAATGGGGCCAGCACGGCGGCGGCCAGCTGCCGGCGCCGCAGGCACAGTATGGCCAGCACGCCGGCCAGCAGCAGCCAGGGCGTGGAGGGCAGGGCGATGGCGGCCGGCTGCGTGACGCCCGTATCGAGTTCGATGAAGGAAACGGGGTCGAGGATGGAAAACGGCTGGGCGCCGGGGCTGCCCGCGCCCAGGTAGTCGAAGGTGACGGAAAAGCCCGTGGCCGTGGCGCCGGGATTGATGCCGCCGGCCAGCGCCAGCGCGTCGAGGTAGCCGCTGGCGGGGATGGCGGGATCGGGCTGTACCAGCAGCACGTCCCAGCCGGGCGCCGTGGAAACGTTGTGCAGGCTGGCGTACCGGCCCACGCTGAAGAACAAGGTGAATTCCCCGATGGGCACGCCCAGGGTGGTATTGCTGACGGTATAGTCGTAGCGCCACTGCGTGCCGCCCAGCGCCGTTGCCGTGTAGCCGATGCGGGTGGCGTGCGCGGCGGACATGGCGCACAGCAGCAGCGCCAGCAGCACCTGTTTGATAAAACCCATGATCGTCCCCCCGTTGACTGGCGCCAAGCGTGCCCAGGCAAGAGGTCAAGCAGGAAGCGTTCCCGTACAAAATATGGTGTAAAAACAAGGGCTTGGCTGAGGCGGGCTGGCGCCGGTGTCAAATCCGCCGACACGGGTTTTTATGGCTGAGCCTGTCAGCGCTGTCCTACTTATCTTGTCGAAACTGTCTGATTGTATGCCTTGCGGAAACACGCGATGATGATGTTCATGCTGCAACAGCCAACCAGTCCGACGGAGTATGCGATGCAAAAGCCAGTCCAGTCCATCCACGTGAACAAGCCGTTCCTGCTGATTTGCCTGTTTACTTTCTCGACCCTGGCGGCCACCTTGATGAATACGGACGAGGCGCGGACGGACGATGCCCCACCGGCGCCCGTGGCGCGCGATGCAGGTCACGGCGCCTTACCCGTCTGCCGCAGCGACGCCCTCACGCTGTCGGCCCAGTGCCAGCCCCAGCCAGCCCGCCAGGCTTGATGGGGTCAGGCCTGCAGGCGCTGCTGCAGCAAGGCCAGCACGGCCGCTTCTTCCGGCGCCAGCGCCGGCAAGTTTTCCTGTAATTGCTGCCGCGCCCGCGCGCGCATGCCTTCCCATAAACTGCCATCCAGATACGATTCCAGCACGGCCGGGTGCACATAGCACTTGCGGCAGATCGTCGGCGTGTTGCCCAGTTTTTTTGCCACCGACTCGATCGCTTGCACGATGTTTTTCTTCGCTTGCGCCTCGGAATCGACCTGCTCGAACGCCTGCAGGGCCAGCGCGGCCAGCAGGGTGCCGGACCAGGTGCGGAAATCCTTGGCCGTGTAGTCTTCGCCCGTCACTTCGCGCAGGTAATCGTTGACGTCGCCCGAATCGACGCCGTGGCGCGCGCCATCCTCATCGACATATTGAAACAGTTCCTGCCCCGGCAGCTCGCGCATGCGCTGCAGCACCCTGGCCAGGCGCCGGTCGCTCAGGCGGATATCGTGGCGCACGCCGCTCTTGCCCTTGAAGCGGAAGGCCACGGCGCTGCCGTCGAGCTGCACGTGGCGCGTGCGCAGGGTCGTCAGGCCAAATGATTTATTGGTGCGCGCATATTCTTCGTTGCCGATGCGCATCATCGTCAATTCCAGCAGGTGGACGATGGTGGCCAGCACTTTTTCACGGGGCAAGCCGGGCAGCTGCATGCCGCGCGCGACGGCAGCGCGGATGGCGGGCAGGGCGCGGCCAAAACTGAGCATGCGCTCATATTTCACTTCATCGCGCACCTGGCGCCAGCGCGCATGGTAGCGGTACTGCTTGCGGCCCCGCGCATCGCGCCCCGTCGCCTGCAGGTGGCCAGTCGCGTGCGGGCAGATCCACACGTCCGTCCAGGCGGGCGGTATGGCCAGTGCCTTGATGCGCGTCAAGGCGGCGGCATCGCGCAGGAACTGGCCGTCCCCGTCGCGGTAGCGGAACTTGCCGGGCTTGCCCAGGCGGGCGATGCCGCGCTGGTGGTCGCCCGTGTAGCGCAGGCCGGCGGCGCGGGCCGTGGTGGTGGCGGATATTTCCATGACGATAGCTTACCTTGCACGCCGCGCGCCCGGCGCGCCGTTATGCTAAGGTGCGCATTCGTAACGCCGTGCGCGGCAGACAGGAGCAGCAGATGTTTGGCAGAAAAAAGAATCTGGAAGAAGACCACGCCCCCCAGGCCGACAAGCAGTATGAAAAGAAATACACGGATGACAGCTTCTGGGACAAGGTCGTCAAGTTTGCCAAGACGGCGGGGCGCGAAGTCATCGAAAAAGCCCTGTGGCTGTACTACGCGGCGCAGCAGCCGAACACGCCGCTGTGGGCCAAGACGGCCATCTATGGCGCGCTCGGCTATTTCATTTCGCCCATCGATGCGATTCCCGACATCACGCCCGTCGTCGGCTATGCGGATGACCTGGCCGTGCTGGCGGCGGCCGTCGCCACGGTCGCCACCTACATCACGGCCGACGTCAAGGAACGGGCCGCCGAGAAACTGCGCGGCTGGTTCGGCGCCTAGGCTTTCTTTGCCGCCGGCGCGCCGCTGCCCCCATGGGCCAGCAGGCGCAGCACGACTTCTTTCTGGAATGAACGAAACTCCTTGTCCGCGCTGACGTTGGCGAAGGCCAGCACGGCCGTCTTGCTGGCGCGGTCGACGCAGACGACGGACGCGGCGCCCGGGTCGCCGCCGCTGTGCGTGGCCAGCGGCTTGCCGTCGACGTCGCGCAGCAGCCACACCAGGGCCTGGCGCACGGATGAATCGGCGGGCACGACGGGAGCCGCTTGCGGGGCGAAAAACAGTTGCAGGGTGGCGTCTTGCAGGTAGCGGTGGCCATCGACCCGGCCACCATTGCTGAAAATGGCCAGGAAACGGGCGAAGTCATGCGCCGAGCTGCGCAGCAGGCCGGCCGGCCAGTCCGGATAGCCGACGGGCGGCAGCACTTGCAGGCCCGGCTCCTTGTGCACATACGGCTGGGCGACGACGGCGCGCCGCGGCAAGCCGGCCAGGCTCCACGCCGTATGGTCCATGCCCAGCGGTTCGAACAGGTGCTCGTGCGTAAAGGCGTCGAGGCCATCGGGGTTCACGCGGCCCACCAGATAGCCGAGCAGGGCGATGCCGACATTGCTGTAGCGCCATTCCGTGCCGGGCCGTGCCGCAAACGACACATCCGCGTCGTACCAGGCGCCGCCGCGCGACAGATAGCCCTTGACGAAGTCGCGCAGCGGTAATCGCGGGTCGCCCTGCACGGCAAACGCCGTCGTCTTTTCGTACACGGCGTCGGAAATGCCCGAGGTGTGGTTGAGCAGATGGCGAAAGGTGATGGGCACGTCGGGAAACTTCGGGTGCATGAGCGGGAAGTCCAGGTAGGCCGCCACCTTGTCGTCCAGCTGGAAGGCGCCCTGTTCCAGCAGCATCATGACGGCCGCGGCCGTGACGAGCTTGCTGACGGACGCGACATGGAACACCGTGTTGGCATCGGCCTTCTTGCCGGCCTGGATGTCGGCCCAGCCATAGCCGCGCGCGAAAATGGTCTGTTCGCCGCGCACCACGGCCACGCCCATGCCCGGCGTTTCCGTGCGGGCCAGTCCATCGCGCATGAAGCCGTCAAATTCCGTTTCCCACGCCAGCCTGGCCGGATCGGTGGCGCAGCCCGTTTGCAGCAGGGCCAGTGAGACGCCCAGTCCCAGCACGCTTCGTCGTTTCATTGATTCTCTCTTTTGCCATTTTTAATTATCTTAACAACATTTCCGCCCAGCATAGGGGCGATTGACAAAACATTGCTTTGAACCAATGACAAAGTTGGCCGACTGGTGCCTATTTGCGCCAGTAGCGTTCCAGCAGGGGCTTGACCGTCAGGCCGTGCGCGACGATGGACAGGATGACGACGACCAGGGTGATGTCGGCCAGTTCGCGCGCCAGGCCGCGCGGCAAGCCATGCGCGATGGCATAGCTGAGGTAGTACAGCGAGCCGATGCCGCGCACGCCGAACCAGGCGGCCAGCCCGCGCAGGCGCACGCTGGTGCCCGAAGCGAGCAAGCCGAGCATCACGCTGGCCGGGCGCGCCACCAGCAGCAGGAACAGCGCCACGCTCCACGCCTGCCAGCGCCAGGCGGCGGCCGTGACGGCGCCGCCCAGCAACAGTACCAGGGTCAGTTCGGACAGGCGTTCCAGGTGTTCCTTGAAGACGAGCGATTCGCCGCTGACCGTCAGCGTCACCTCGCCGTCGTGCGCCCTGGCAGCGGACGCGGCGTGGGTTTCCCCCGCTTGCAGCAAGCCTTGCCGGTCTTTCGGCGCACCGGCCAGCCGCAGTTCCGTCTGGCGCAGGGCCACGCCGGCAAAGAACACGGCCAAGAAGCCCCACGCGTGCAGCCAGGTCGCCACGCCGTACACGCAGGCGATCAGGCCCAGGGCCGCCAGGTCGTCCAGCATCGCGTGTTTCGGTTCCTTGGCGCGCACCTGCCAGGCCAGCCACGCCAGCAGCGCGCCGCCGGCCGCGCCCAGGGCGATGGCGCCCGCGCTGGCCCAGACCAGATCGCGCCACAGCCAGGTGGCGCCATGGGGACCCAGCTCATGCAGGCCCAGCAATCCCAGGCCCAGCATGACGAAAGGAAAGCCGCTGCCATCGTTCATGCCCGCTTCGCTGGTCAGGATGAAGCGCAATTGCTCGCTGTCGCCCGCATGGCGCAGCTGCACGTCCGTGGCCAGCACGGGGTCGGTGGGCGCGAGGATGGCGCCCAGCAGCACGCCCGCGCCCAGGGGCAGGTCCAGCACCAGGCGTGCAAAGGCCGCCACCAGGGCCACGGAGATGGCCATCGACAGCCACGCCAGGCGCAGCGGCGGCAGCCAGCGCGCCAGGCTGAACGGCACGGGCATCTTCACGCCGGCGGAAAACAGGGAAATGAGGACGGCGATTTCCGTCAGGGTTTCCAGCAGGGGCGCCTGTTGCACCAGGTCGAAGGCAAACAGGCCGAGGAACATGGGGCCCAGCAGCAGGCCCACGCCCAGGTAAGCCATGGCCGAGGTCAAGGGCAGGCGCGCGATGCCGTCGGCGCCCAGGCCGCGCGCCAGCATCAGGCAGCCGATCAGGATGAACCAGGCGGTGGTGCTCATGCGCCTTATTCTAGCGGCGCGCGGGCGAGGGCAGCGCGCCGCAGGTTTTGTCAAGCCTTGTGCTGCGCCTTGTACAGCGACACGCTGTCGTTCTGTGCCTGCATGGCGTGCAGCTCGATGGGGTCGTGCGTGGAGCGCAAGCGGGGCAAGCCGTGCGGATAGTGGGCCGTGATAAAGGCCAGCATCTGCTCGCGCACGATGCAGCGCAGCTCGAAAGCGAGGCCCGAATCTGCCGCACTGACGAGGAAGCGCACGCGCACGGCCCGCTCGTTCGAATCCGTCGCCTGCACCGTGCAGACGCGGCCATCCCATTGCGCGGCTCCTTCGCAGATGCGCGTCAGTTCCGCGCGCAGCGGGTCGAGCGGGATGCTGAAATCGAGCCACAGGAACACCGTGCCCAGCAGGGTGGACGAGCTGTGCGTCCAGTTCTCGAACGGATTTTCAATGAACCATTGCAGCGGCACGATCAGGCGGCGCTCGTCCCACACGCGCACGACGACATACGTGCCCTTGATTTCCTCGACCTTGCCCCATTCGCCATTGACGATCAGCACGTCGTCGATGCGGATGGGTTGCGAAAACGCAATTTGCAACCCGGCAATGAAATTGCCCAGCACGGGACGGGCGGCGATACCGGCCACCAGGCCCGCCACGCCGGCCGACGCGAGCAGGCTGGCGCCGATCTGCCGCGCGCCGGGCAAGGTCAGCAGCACGAAGGCCAGGCCCAGGATGACGACGATGGCGTGCGCGCTGCGCGTGAGCACGCGGGCTTGCGTGATCAGGCGGCGCGCGCGCAGGTTGTCGGCCACGTCGACGGGGTTGACTTCGGAAATCGTGATGGACAGGGCCTGGATGCATTGCATGGCCAGCCAGGTCAGCGCGATGATCAGCGCCACGCTGGCGAGATGCGACATGGCCAGCAAGCCCGGCGTGTCGTCGGGCGCGCCGGCCAGCACCATGCGCAGGCCGAAGACGATCACGCACAGCTGGCTGGCGCGGAAGGCCAGGCGCGTGGCGTTGGTGGTGAACGGGCGGCCATTGGCCAGCCTTTTCAGCAAGCTGATGCCGGCCCGGTGCACGCCGATGGCGACCACGGTGACGAGCAGGGCGGAAACGAGCACGGTCAGCGCCGAGCGCAGCGGGCCTCCCATCAGCGAGTGGAACGTGCTGAGATCCATAGGCGAAAACTCCTTGTTCTTAGTGAAATGGATGTCGGAAGCGGTATTTTACGGGCAGATGGCGTAACGGGGGCGTGCGTTGCCGTACGGATAAGACCTGCGTCAAGGTGGATACTGGAAGAAATTGCTGCGCTGCGCCATGCCACGTTGACGTTTCGCTACGGAAAGCAAACGGGCGTCGCCGCAGTGGAAACATAGTCATACTTGCCATGCTTTTTGTTTTTGCAAAGGAAAACGATGATAGTACGATCACTCCGAATGTCCTTGCGCTTCATCCTGCCACTGGCCCTGGTGCTGGGATTGTTTGCTTATATCGTGGTACCCCTGCTCGACAACATCACCCTGCGCTGGTATGTGCGTGACCTCGACAGCCGGGCAGAATTGCTCGCTGGAACCCTCCGGCCCTCGCTCACCGAATACCTGCCCGCGCAAGACGCCACGCGCGTCAAAGAACTGTTCCGGGGCGCCACGCGCGACGAACGCCTGATCGCCATCGGCTTTTGCGACAATGCAGGCCACTTGCTGTACCAGTCCGCGCAATACCCAACTTCCATCGGCTGCTGGAGCACGCCTCCCACGGGCGGCCTGTACAAATCCCTCGCGCAATTGCCGCAGGGCCAGGTCCACCTCAGCGAAACCCCCGTCATGCAGGATGCGTCCCAGCTGGGACGGCTGGTGCTGGTGCAGGACATGAGCTTTGTCGAGCGCCGCAATACGGATACCAAGCGTTTCATCTTTGCCTTCCTGGCCGTGCTGGCCGTGCTGATTTCCCTGATGACCGTGTTCGTGGCCCACCTGAGCTGGCGCGGCTGGCTGTCGGCCGTGAAAGATATTCTGCGGGGCGAATTGTTGCCGAAAAGTAATGGGGCCGTGGCCGCCGCCGCACCCGCCGCCGCGCCCGCGCCGCCGCCGGAAATGCAGCCGCTGATCGGCGATCTGCGCGAATTGCTGCAGGAATACCACCTGGAACGCCAGGGCGATAACGGCTGGTCGTCCGACTGGACGCCGGACAAGCTGCGCGGCTTGCTGGAAGCGGATCTTGCGGGAGATCAAGTGCTGGTGGTATCGAACCGCGAACCGTACATCCACACGAAAACGGACGATGGCAGCGGCGACATACGCGTGCAGCGCCCCGCCAGCGGCCTGGTGACGGCCGTGGAAGCCGTGATGCGCGCCTGTTCCGGCACGTGGATCGCGCATGGCGCCGGTTCCGCCGACCGCGAGACGGTGGATAAACTCGACCATGTTCCCGTGCCGCCGGACAATCCCAGCTATACCTTGCGCCGCGTATGGCTGACGGAAGAGGAAGAGCAGGGCTATTATTATGGTTTCGCCAATGAGGGCATGTGGCCGCTGTGCCATATTGCCCACGTGCGCCCCGTGTTCCGCTCGTCCGACTGGGAGCAATATGTGAAGGTCAACCGCCGCTTCGCCGACGCCGTGATCGCCGAAGCGAAGACGGACAACCCCGTCGTGCTGGTGCAGGATTACCACTTCGCCTTGCTGCCGCGCATGGTGCGCGAAGCCTTGCCGAAGGCGACGATCATCACCTTCTGGCATATCCCCTGGCCGAATTCCGAATCGTTCGGCATTTGCCCATGGCGCGAAGAAATCCTCGACGGCTTGCTGGGCAGCACCATCCTCGGCTTCCACACGCCATTCCACCGCAAGAATTTCCTCGAAACGGTGGACCGCTACCTGGAAACCCGCATCGAGCCGGAAGCGTCGACCATTTCCTACGGCGGCGAGATGACGCAGGTCGAGGATTACCCGATTTCCATCGCCTGGCCCGAGGATGACCCGGCGCAGCCCGACGTGGCCACCTGCCGCGCGCAAATTCGCAGCGAGCTGGGCGTGGCCCAAGACCACTTGCTGGGCATCGGCGTGGACCGCCTCGATTACACGAAAGGCATCGTCGAGCGCTTCCAGGCCGTCGAGCGCATGCTGGAGCAGCAGCCTGGCATGGTGGGCAATTTTACCTTTGTGCAAATCGCCGCCCCCAGCCGCGCTTCGCTCGATGAATATCAGAGTTTTGACGCCAGGGTGCGCAAGATGGTCGAGCGCATCAACCGCCGTTTCGGCAGCGGAGATTACGTGCCCATCCTGCTGAAAGCGGAGCACCACGGCCAGGACGATTTGCAGCGCTATTTCCGCGCCTCGGAAGTGTGCATGGTGACAAGCTTGCATGACGGCATGAATCTGGTGGCCAAGGAATTCATCGCCGCGCGCGACGACGAACTGGGCGTACTTGTTTTAAGTCAATTCACGGGCGCCGCGCGCGAGCTGCACGAAGCGCTGATCATCAACCCGTATCACATCGAGCAGGGCGCGGACGCCCTGTACCGCGCCCTCGTGATGCCGCCCGTGGAACAGCGCGAGCGCATGAAGAGCATGCGGGCCCGCGTGAAACATTTCAATGTGTACCGCTGGGCCGGGCGCATGCTGCTGGACGCGGCCCGTTTGCGCCAGCGCGACAAGGTCATGACCAAGATCGACGCCCACAGCCGCATCAAGCGGCGCAAGGGGATGATCTGATGGCCGATACCCCTGACGATAGCGCGGCCTTGCTGCAACTGCTGGGTACGCCCGGCACAGGCGTTTTCCTCGACTTCGACGGCACCCTGGTCGACCTGGCGCCCACGCCCGACGGCGTGCGCCTGGAAGCGGGCGTCATTGAGGCGCTGGCGCTGCTGGCCGAACGCCACGGCGGCGCGCTGGCCGTCATTTCCGGGCGTCCCGTTACGCAGATCGACGCCATGCTGGCGCCCCTGGTGTTGCCGGTGGCCGGCGTGCATGGCGTGGAGCGGCGCGGCGCCGATGGCACGTTCAGCGTGGCGGCCACGCCCGACGTGTCGCCCGTGCTGGCGCGCGCGCAGGCGCTGGCGGCGATGCACCCCGGCTTGCTGGTGGAATGCAAGCGGGGCGCCGTGGCCCTGCATTACCGGCTGGCGCCCGAACTCGAACAACTGTGCATGCAAGAAATGACGGCGGCCGTGCAAGCGTGCCCAGGGGTATTGCTATTGCATGGCAAAATGGTCCTGGAAGCCAAGCCGTCCGCCACGGACAAGGGCGGCGCCATCGCCGCCTTCATGCAGGAAACCCCGTTCGCCGGCCGCCGGCCCGTGTTCGCGGGCGACGACACCACCGATGAGGCAGGCTTTGTCTTTGTTCAACAAGCAGGCGGGCAGGGCGTGAAAGTGGGCAGCGGCCCCAGCGCCGCCACCCTGCGCCTGGCCAGCCCGCGCGCCTTGCGCGCCGCGCTGCTGGCCGCGTCCGTATCCCCTTTCAAGGAGTAGCCGATGACCATATCCCATGAACAAGCTGATGACACCCCCGGCGGCGCGCCCGCGCAAGCGTCCCTCAACTGCGGCGTGGTGGGCAATTGCGCCTTCAGCGCCCTGATCGACCAGGCGGGGCAGGTCGTCTGGTCGTGCCTGCCCCGTTTCGACGGCGATCCCGTCTTCAACCGCTTGCTGGACGACACTGAAAACGGCAGCGTGTGGGCCATCGACATCGAAAACTTCGCCCGCAGCGAGCAAGTCTACGAGCCGAATACGGCCGTGCTGCGCACGCGGCTGTACGATACGCAGGGGCGCGGCGTGGAAATCACGGATTTCGCGCCCCGATTCCTCAGCCGCGACCGCATGTTCCTCCCGCTGATGCTGATCCGCCGCGTCCGGCCGCTCGACCACGCCGTGCGCATCCGCGTGCGCCTGCGCCCCCGCTACGACTGGGGCAAGCTGGCGCCGCAGATCACGCAGGGCAGCCACCACATCCGCTACGTGGGGCCGGAACAGACCTTGCGCCTGAACACCGATGTATCGCTCAACTATGTACTGAGCGAAACGTATTTCGTGCTGGGCGGCACGGCCAACTTCCTGCTTGGCCCTGATGAGACCCTGGCCGGCGGCATCGACGAAACGGCGCGCATCTTCGAAAAGGAAACCATCAATTATTGGCGCACCTACACGCGGCGCCTGGCCGTGCCGCTGGAATGGCAGGACGTGGTCATCCGCGCCGCCATCACATTAAAACTGTCTTTATATGAAGACACGGGCGCCATCATCGCCGCCATGACCACCAGCATCCCGGAAGCGCCGGGCAGCAGCCGCAACTGGGATTACCGCTATTGCTGGCTGCGCGACGCCTTCTTTGTCGTGCGGGCATTGAACAGCCTGTCGGAAGTGGGCACCATGGAAGAATACCTGCGCTGGCTGACGAATATCGTCGCCCGCTCGAAGGGCGGCCACATCCAGCCCCTGTACGGCATCGGCCTGGAAGAGCAGTTGCCCGAATCCATGCTCGACCACTTGCCCGGTTACCGCGGCAACGGCCCAGTGCGTGTCGGCAACCAGGCGCAGGAACATTTCCAGCACGATGTCTACGGCAACATTGTATTAGGCGCGGCGCAGGCCTTCCTCGACCACCGATTGTTCCACCGGGCGGGAAAAGCCGAGTTTGCCGCGCTGGAAGCCGTGGGCGACCAGGCATTCAGATTGCACGCGGAGCCGGACGCGGGCATGTGGGAGCTGCGCACGCGGGCCAGGGTCCACACCTCGTCTATGCTGATGAGCTGGGCCGCCTGCGACCGCCTGGCCAAGGTCGCGCACAAGCTGGGCCTGGACGACCGGGCCGACCACTGGAACAGCCGCGCCGTGCTGATCCGCGAACGCCTGTTGCGCGAAGCGTGGAGCGAAGAGCGCCAAGCCTTCGCGGAAAGCCTGGGCGGACGCGACCTGGACGCGTCCGTGCTCTTGATGGCGGAAGTCAACTTCATCGACCCCATGGATCCCCGTTTCATCGCCACCGTCGATGCGCTGGAAGCATCGCTGTGCGACGGCCCCTACATGCGCCGCTACGAAGCGCCCGACGACTTTGGCAAGCCCGAGACGGCCTTCAACATCTGCACCTTCTGGCGCATCGACGCCCTGGCCCGCATCGGCAGGAAGGACGAAGCCCGCAAAATCTTCGAAACGATGTTGATGGCGCGCAACCACCTGGGCTTGCTGTCGGAAGACACGCATCCCGTGACGGGCGAAATGTGGGGCAATTTCCCGCAGACGTATTCGATGGTGGGCTTGATTAACTGCGCGGTGCGGTTGTCGGCGCCTTGGGATAGCGCGATTTGATTGTACCGTGCTCCAGTCTCGTGAGCAGTCCATGCCAGTCCCTATAATGGGCGCGTTGACCTGCTTGCGGGCGTTTTAGCGTCAGGTCATAACAATCGTTGGCGCGCAGGCTCACGAAACGCCGAATGGCATCCACACAGATGAATACGAAATATCGAGATGACGACCGTAAGCGAAATCTTAACGACAATAAATAAGAGTATTTTTTTTGAGACTATTTTTCAGAAAGATACTGACTGGGATGCTGCATTGTGCGCCAGGGACACTTTTGAGTTTGATGGCGCATGGTGTGCCAGCTACGAAAAAGTGAGCTCATCTTGTCCACCCGAGGGCGCCCTGGTGAGGGAGATCAGGGAGATCGCATTCAAGAAAGTGTATCAAGTCACTGAAAATTCCGACCTTGCTGGATATGTGTCGGACGACATGGGCTTGATTGCGCAGGCGTGTCACAATAAAGTCGAGATCGACTTTATCGACAATCTCTGGAAAACCTATATGCACGGAGAATTTCCAACTTGAGCTGATACTGCCCAGTTGAAGATTGCAAGTGGCCCCGTTTTCCATGCGCCCCAGCATCGCAGCGCGGCGCTCCTGTGCCACTGTTTCCACGTGCGACTCCATTTCAGCTATCAGTTGCGCGCTCGCCACGCCCATACAACCTGCACTCCGCCGCCAGCGCCAGCAGATTCGGGTCGCGCTCGCGGCTGCTCAGCATCAGCAGGGTGATTTGCTGGTGCGAGCCGTAGCGGGCGTCCAGGGGCAGCAGTTCGATGCGCGAGCTGAAGGCGCGGACTCTGCCGGGCAGCAGGCTGTAGCCGATGCCGCCGCTCACCAGGTTGATCAGCGAGAAGATGTCGCCCACCCTCATGGCCGTGTCGGGCACGAAGCCCGCCAGCTCGAATGCATGGTTGAAGCTTTGCGAGGTGACGAAACCCTCGTTGAGCGTGACGAATTTGTCGTCGCGCAATTGTTGCAAGTCCACGGAAGCGGCCCCCGCATAGGGCGAAGCCAGCGGCGCGGCCAGGAAGATGTCGTCCTGGAACAGGGGCACGGCCACGAGGCCCGCATGCTGTTCGTCTTCCTGGACGCCGACGATGATGGCGTCCAGCCTGCCATCGGCCAGGCTTTGCAGCAGGTCGCGGTTCGAGCCCAGGGTCAGGTCGATGTCCAGGCCCGGCCGGCGCAGTTTCAGGGCGATCACCAGTTGCGGGATGCAGTGCAGGGTCAATGAATACAGCGAGCCGATCTTCAGGCGCACGGGGTTGATGCCCGACATTTCGCGCACCTTGCGCACGCCTTCCTCGCACTCGGCCAGCGCGCGCCGCGCCGATTCGGCAAAGGTGTAGGCCGCATGCAGGGGGATCAGGCTGCGGCCCTCGCGCTTGAACAGGGGGCAGCGCAAGCCGTCTTCCAGCGAGTGCAGGGCGCGGTGCACGCTGACGGTGCTCTGGCCCAGCGCATCGGCCACCCGCGCCAGGTTGTTCAATTCCATAAAGCTGAGAAACACTTCCAGCTTCTTCAAGGTAATTTCTTCGTTGATGGCCATGGCTAGCCTCTTTTATGGCAGTTCATTAACTTCAAGGTAATGAACATGGTAGCAGGTTGATTGTCGCGGTGACGCTTTCGTTCTATCGTCGGGGTTCGATAGCTCATTCCGGAGGCATGATGTCAACCGCCACAGCAGCGCCAGCGCAGCGGCAAAAACAATGGGACACGCGGCGCACGGAGAAGCGCCGCCGCCTGGAAGCCGTGCGCCAGTACGCGAGCGGCCCCGTGCTGCAACAGGGCGACATGGTCGCCGTGCTCGAAGCGCTGCTTGCGCCGGGCGACCGCGTCGTTCTTGAAGGAAATAACCAGAAGCAAGCCGACTTTCTCGCCCGCATGTTGACCCAGGTCAACCCCGACAAGATCCACCATCTGCATCTGATCATGCCCAGCGTCAGCCTGCCCGAGCACCTGGACTTGTTCGAGCGGGGCATCGCCCGCAAGCTCGATTTCTCGTTTGCCGGCACGCAAAGCCTGCGCATCGCGCAATTCCTGCAGGATGGCTTGCTGGAAGTGGGCGCCATCCACACGTATATCGAGCTGTATGCGCGCCTGTTCGTCGACCTCACGCCCAACGTCGTCATGGTGGCCGGCTACATGGCGGACCGCCAGGGCAATCTGTACACGGGCCCCAGCACCGAGGACACGCCCACGCTGGTCGAATCGGCCGCCTTCCGCGACGGCATCGTCATCGCCCAGGTGAACCAGATCGTCGACGACGTGAGCGACTTGCCGCGGGTCGACGTGCCCGGCTCGTGGATCGATTTCGTCGTGCAGTCCGACAAGCCGTTCTTCATCGAGCCCTTGTTCACCCGCGACCCGCGCGTCATCAAGCCCGTGCACGTGCTGATGGCCATGATGGCGATTCGCGGCGTGTATGAAAAACACCAGGTGCAGTCGCTCAATCACGGCATCGGTTTCAATACGGCCGCCATCGAACTGATTTTGCCCACCTACGGCGAGCAGCTGGGCTTGAAGGGCAAGATTTGCCGCAACTGGGTGCTCAACCCCCATCCGACCCTGATTCCCGCCATCGAGACGGGCTGGGTCGAGAGCGTGCACTGCTTCGGCGCGGAGCTGGGTATGGAAGGCTATGCGGCCGCCCGGCCCGACGTGTTCTTCACGGGCCGCGACGGTTCCATGCGCTCGAACCGCGCCCTGTGCCAGCTGGCGGGCCAGTATGCGGTCGACCTGTTCATCGGCGCCACCCTGCAGATGGATGGCCTGGGCAATTCGTCCACCGTCACCAACGGCCGCCTGGCCGGTTTCGGCGGCGCGCCCAACATGGGCCACGATCCGCACGGCCGGCGCCACCCGACGCCCGCCTGGCTGGACCTGATCGAGACGGACGACCCGCTCGCGCGCGGCAAGAAGCTGGTGGTGCAGATGGTCGAAACGTTCCAGGACGGCGGCCAGCCGACCATCGTCGAATCGCTCGACGCCGTGGCCGTGGGCCAGGCCAGCGGCATGCCGCTGGCGCCCGTGATGATCTACGGCGACGACGTCACCCACGTGCTGACGGAAGAGGGCATCGCCTACCTGTACAAGGCCCGTTCGCTCGACGAACGCAAGGCCATGCTGGCGGCGGTGGCTGGCGTGACGCCCATCGGCCTGCGCCACGACCCGAAGACGACGGCGAAACTGCGCGCCGACGGCTTGATCGCGCTGCCCGAGGATATCGGCGTGCAGCGGGGAGCGGCGAACCGCTCGCTGCTGGCCGCGAAAAGCATCGCCGACCTGGTCGAATGGTCCGACGGCCTGTATCAACCACCCGCCAAATTCAGGAGCTGGTAATGATGACAATGATGACCACAATGACGACGACAGTGCCGGTGCAGGTACGCCCTGCGGCGCTGGCGCGCCAAGTGCTGCAGGCGCTGCTCGATGAAGTGACCCTGACGCCGAAACCGGGCCTCGTCGATTTGCGCAGCCGTGGCGCCCATGCGGACTTGAACTGGGCCCTGATGTGCCACTCGGCCTGCGTGCTGCAGCCCGTGTTTGCCGCCATGGCGCAGGCAGGCTGGGATTGTGACGATGACGACGAGCTGCGCCAGCGCATCGGCGCCATCGGCCGCGACGGCGAAGCGCTGATGCTGGCAGCGACGGGCGGCGTGAACACGCACCGGGGCGCCATCTGGGCCCTGGGCCTGCTGGTGACGGCGGCGGCGCAGCAGGGCGCGCGCGGCGCGTCGCTGGCGCCGCAAGCCGTGGCGGCGCGGGCCGGCGCGCTGGCCCGCTTGCACGACCGCGGCGCGCCTGGCGCCACCGGCAACAAGGGCGAGCTGGCGTGCCGCCAGTATCAGGTCGATGGCGCGCGGGGCCAGGCCCGTGCCGGCTTTCCCCTGGTGACGGGCGCGGGCTTGCCCGCTTTGCACGCCTCGCGCTTGCGCGGCGACAGCGAGACGACGGCGCGCCTGAACGCTTTGCTGGCCATTCTCAGCGGCCTGGACGACACCTGCGTGCTGTCGCGCGGCGGCGAGCCAGCCTTGCTGGAATTGCAGGCGGGTGCGGCGCGGGTGCTGGCCGCCGGCGGCGCGGCCACGGCCGCCGGCACCGAGGCGCTGGTGGCGCTGGAAGCGGTGGCGCTGGCGCGCGGCGTGTCGCCGGGCGGCGCGGCGGACTTGCTGGCGGCCACCCTGTTCCTCGATCGATTGACAGAAGGAGAAGCGCATGGAAACGCGTGACTATACGTTCCCGGCCGGGCCAGCGGCGGCGGGGCGCGCCCTGGCCGGCGTCGTCGGTTCGGGCGACCTGGAAGTGCTGCTGCAGCCGGGCGACGACGGCGTGACCCGCATCGTCGTCAACACGTCCGTCGATGGCAAGGGCGCCGTGTGGGATGCGCTGTTGCAGCGCGTCTTCGGCGGTGAGCCGTTGCCGGCGGCGGCCATCGTCATCAACGATTGCGGCGCCACGCCGGGCGTGGTGCGCATGCGCATCGAGCAGGCGTACGAAGAATTGCAAGCGGGGAGGGCGGCATGAGCACATTACAACAACTGCTGGAGCGCGACAGCTTCATCGAGCGGGGGGCGCGCAGCCGGGCCAAGGCCTTGTTGGACTCTGGCAGCATGCGCGAACTGCTCGACCCGTTCTGCGGCATCGCTTCGCCGTGGCTGCCGAAACAAGGCGTGACGGCGCAGGCGGACGACGGCGTGGTGGTGGCCAAGGGCTTGTTCGACGGCCAGCCGGCCGTGGTGCTGGCCATCGAAGGCGCCTACCAGGGCGGCAGCATGGGCGAAGTGGGCGGCGCGAAGATCGCCGGCGCGCTGGAACTGGCGGCGCGCGACAACCGCAACGGCGTGCCGACGCGGGCCGTGATCCTGTTCGAAACGGGCGGCGTGCGCCTGCAGGAAGCCAACCTGGGTCTCGCTGCCATTGCCGACATCCATGCGGCCATCGTCGACTTGCGCCGCTACCAGCCCGTGATCGGCATCACGGCCGGCACCGTGGGCTGCTACGGCGGCATGTCGATCGCGGCGGGCCTGTGCAGTTATCTGGTCGTCACGCGCGAGGCGCGCCTGGGTCTCAACGGCCCGGCCGTGATTGAGCAGGAGGCGGGCGTGGACGAATTCGACTCGCGCAACAAGCCGTTCATCTGGAGCCTGACGGGAGGCGAACAGCGCTTCCACAGCGGCCTGGCTGACGCCTATGTGGAAGACGACACGGCGCAGATGCGCGCCACCGTGGCCGCATTGTTCGCGCGCGGCGTGCCGGCGCGGCACCGCAGCGACCAGGCGGAAGGCTACCTGGCCCGCCTGGCGCAAGTCGACGCGGGCCCGCAAGCCACGCCGGAAGCCGTACGTTTGATCTACAGCAAAGGAGCAGCAGCATGAACGCCATTACCGACACGAGCCGCGGCGCCGTCTGGCTGGCGGCACTCACGAATACCGCTGCGCCGCTGGACGGCTATCCGCCCTCGGTGCGCGTGGTGGACGCGCCGCTGGCGGGCGAGCCGGCGCGCTACCTCGCCGTGCTGCCCGATCCGGACAACCGTTTTACGCGCGCCCGCACGGGTGAAATCGGCCTGGTCGAGGCGTGGCAGCTGGCGCGCGCCGTGCAGCAGGTGCTTGCCGAGGACCGCGACTTGGCGCTGAAACGGCCCATCGTGGCCGTCATCGACGTGGCCAGCCAGGCGTATGGCCGGCGCGAAGAGGCGTATGGCATCCACCAGGCGCTGGCCGGCGCGGCGGGCGCGTATGCCGAGGCGCGCCTGGCGGGCCATCCCGTGATCGGCCTGATCGTCGGCAAGGCCATGTCGGGCGCCTTCCTCGCCCACGGCTACCAGGCCAACCGCCTGATCGCGCTCGACGATCCGCAAGTGATGGTGCACGCCATGGGCAAGGCGTCGGCCGCGCGCATCACCCTGCGCACCGTGGAAGCGCTCGAAGCGCTGGCCGCCACCATCGCGCCCATGGCCTACGACATCAGGAACTACGCCACCCTGGGCCTGCTGTGGCAAACCTTGCAGGTGGCGCAGCCGGACGCGCCGTCGGAGCTTGATCTGGCGCAAGTGCGCGCCAGCCTGCAAGCGGCGCTGGGCGATATCCGCGCCGATCCGGAACGGGGACTGGCCAGCCGCCTGGGCGCGCCGCACCGCCAGGCATCGGCAAGAGTCAGGGAGGTGCTGGGGCAGCAGTGGTAGGTGCAACAACAGAGAAGACATCAAGTCATTCCTATTCCTATAACGGAGACAATCATGATCATTTACGGAACCGCATTGCTGGCACTGTGCCATTTGCTCGGCATCTTCCTGGGCGACCTGCTCGGGCAGCTGATGGGCGTCAAGACCAACGTTGGCGGCGTGGGCATCGCCATGCTGCTCTTGATCTGCGCCCGGCTCTACATGCAGCGCCGCGCGTGGCTGCCGCAGATGACGGAGCGGGGCGTCGAATACTGGGGCGCCATGTATATTCCCGTGGTGGTGGCGATGGCGGCGCAGCAGGACGTGGTGGCGGCCCTGCGCGGCGGCCCGGTGGCCGTGCTGGCCGCCATCGGTTCCGTGCTCGTTTGCGGCGCCGTGATTTCGCTGATTAACCGGTCGGAAAGCCCTGCCGCCATCGCTGCCGCTGAAGCTGACCGCGTGCAGTCCGACTCGATGTTGATGAAGGAGCACCGTCATGCTTGAAATCTTTGAAAAAGCCGCCATCCACAATGGCCTGGTGACGGCCTTCGCCTTCGTCGGCCTGATCATGCTTGTCTCGGTGGCGCTGTCGAAGTATCTGACCCTGGGCCGCGTGCACGGTTCGGCCATCGCCATCGTGATCGGCCTGGGCCTCGCGTACTGGGGCGGCGTGCATAGCGGCGGCCACAAGGGCCTGGCCGATTTGTCGCTGTTCGGCGGCATCGGCCTGATGGGCGGCGCCATGTTGCGCGACTTCGCCATCGTCGCCACGGCCTTCGAGGTGCAGGCGACGGAAGCGCGCAAGGCGGGCCTGATCGGCGTCGTGGCACTGATGCTGGGCGTGGTGCTGCCTTTCCTCGTCGGCGCCGGCGTAGCCTATGCGTTTGGCTATTCGGATGCCGTCAGCATGACCACCATCGGCGCCGGCGCCGTCACGTACATCGTCGGCCCCGTCACGGGCGCGGCCATCGGCGCCAGCTCGGACGTCATGGCCCTGAGCATCGCGGCGGGCCTCATCAAGGCCATCCTGGTGATGGTGGGCACGCCCGCCGCGGCGCGTTTCCTGCGCCTGAAAACGCCCCGTTCGGCGATGGTCTTCGGCGGCCTGGCCGGCACCGTCAGCGGCGTGTCGGCCGGCCTGGCCGCCACCGACCGCAAGCTGGTGCCGTATGGCGCGCTGGTGGCCACGTTTCATACGGGCCTGGGCTGCTTGCTGGGGCCATCGCTGCTGTTCTTTGCCGTCAAGGCGGTGGTGGCTTGATGGACGCCTGGCGCGCGCATGACTTGCTGTGGGCGTCCGGCCTGCCGGACGGTGCATGCTTGCCCGCCTGGGCCGACGCGGCCTGGCTGCAGGCGGCGCCGTTGGTGGTGCGGCGCGCCAGCACGGCGCCCGGACGCATCCCCGTGGGCTTGCGCGGCCGGCTGCGCAGCGAACGGCATGCGTGCGAAGTGGAGTCTTCCGCCGTGCTGCGCCGCGTGACGCCGGAAATGCTGGCGCGGCTGGCGCACACCACGCCGTCCGGTTTTGACTGTACTGCGCTCGATGCGCTGCGGCTGGTGGCGCCGCTGCTCGATGCCACGGGCTGGGCCTGGGGCCCGACGGGCGGCGTGGGCTTCGCCCTGGCGAGCGGCTTGCCCGTGCTGCGCGCCGACAGCGACCTCGATCTGCTGCTGCGCATCGCCGCGCCGCCGGACGCCGCGCAGGCCGACGCCCTGCGCGCCATCGCCGCCACGGTCACGGCGTGCCGGCTGGATCTGCAAATCGACACGGGCCATGGCGGCTTTGCGTATGCGGAATGGGCGGCGGGCCGGGGCAGGGTGCTGCTGAAAACGGACCACGGTCCCGTGCTGACGGCCACGCCCTGGGAGGGGGCATGAGCGTATTGTTTACCTTTCCCGGCCAGGGCGCCCAGTACCCCGGCATGCTGCACGCGCTGCCCGACGATGCGGCCGTGGCGGCGGCCCTGGCCGAAGCGGCTGAAGTGCTGGGCCAAGATTCCCTGGCGCTGGACACGGCCGAAGCGCTGGCGTCGACGCGGGCCGTGCAACTGTGCTTGCTGATCGCAGGCGTGGCGATGGCGCGTTCGCTGGCGGCGCGCGGCGCGCTGCCCGACATGGTGGCCGGCTTTTCCATCGGCGAGTATGCGGCGGCCGTGGTGGCCGGCGCGCTCGATTATGCGGATGCCGTGCGCCTCGTGGCGCGGCGCGGGGAGTTGATGGAACAGGCGTATCCGGCCGGCTACGGCATGGCAGCCATCATCGGACTTGATCTGGCGCAACTCGAGCCGCTGCTGGCGCAAGTGCATGGCGCCGCGAACCCCGTGTATGTCGCCAACCTGAATGCGCCGCGCCAGATCGCCATCGCCGGCAGCGAGCCCGCCTTGCAAGCCGTGATGGCGCTGGCCCTGGCGCAGGGCGCCAGCAAGGCCAAGCGCCTGGCCGTCAGCGTGCCGTCGCATTGCCCGCTGCTGGAAGGCGCGGCGCTCGACATGGCCGCCGCCTTCGAGGGCGTGACCGTGCGACGCCCCTCGCTCGTCTACCTGAGCAGCAGCGCGGCGCGCGCGCTGTTCGACCCGGCCCGCATCCGCGACAGCCTGGCCGCCAACATGGCGCGGCGCGTGCAGTGGACCGCCACGTCGCGCCTGGCGTGGGAGCGGGGCGCCCGGCTGGCGCTGGAAATGCCGCCCGGCAGCGTCCTGACGCGGCTGACGGCGCCCGATTTCACGGACGGCGTGGCCGTCTGCTGCGACGGCAACCGGGGCGACAGCCTACTGGCGCTGGTGCAGCGGGAGCGAAACGGCAGCGTGCCTTAAAGCCTGGCGCTCAGGCCAACGTGAAAGCCACGGCCCGGCAGGGGCGCAATGTATTTCAGTGGGGAATTGTGCGGCCTGGCATCTGTATCGAGCAGGTTGCTGCCGCTGATAAACACCTCGATGCCTGCAAACGGCGAATTGGCTACCTGCAGGGCGCGGCTCACCTGGAAGTTCACCATGGTGTAGCCGTCGAGCGGCACTTCCTCGCTGACACTCTTGCCCAGGTACTTTTGCTTGTCGTAGCGGGTGCCAGACAGCCTGGCTTTCCACCCCTTGTTTTCCCACTGTACATTTGCGCCATAGCGGTTGGTGGGCATATTGGGCAGGTAGGCGCCGTCGTTGTGCGCGCGCAGCTTGTCGGGGTTATCTGCCCTGTTCTTGACCAGGTCGGCAAATGCGGAGAGGTTCAGCTTGCCGTAGCCGCCAAGCTGCACGACCTGGGAGGCGTCGATCTCGAATCCCCTCACCGTCGTATCCGTCTGCTTCCAGTATTTCAAGGGCAGGCGATTGGCCATCTGGGCGCCCGAGTGGCCAAGGTAGAGATAGTTCTCGTACTTCATGACGTAGCCGGTGGCCGACAGCTGGAAGCCGCGGTTGGCGAACAGGCCGGTGAGCTCCGTATTCTTCGCGCGCTCGGCCTTCAGGTTCTGGTTGCCTTCTTCCTGGGTCATGATCGAATAGTGGCGGTTGCTCGCATACAACTCATTGACGTCGGGCGCTCTTTCCGACGATGCGTAGCGCAGCTTCGCGCCGAACAGCTGGCCCAGCTTGGCCGAGGCCCCCAGGCTATAGCTGTTCAGGCTGAACGACCTGTCCTCGAGTCGGGAGTTGCTCGCATTCCTCGACGTCTTGAAGCCGCTCTTGCGGATATCGTGCTCGACTTTTTCATGGCGCAAGCCCGCGTCGAAGGTGGCCCAGTCGACATCGACGCTTTCCTTGAGGAACAGCGCACGGCTGACCGTGTTCGCGTCGGGCAGGTACAGCTGCGGCCCGCTGCCGGCGATATCCCTGGCCTTGTGGCTCAAGCCCAGCATGCCGCTCAAGGGGCCCGCGCGCCGGTGCGCCAGCAGAAGCTCGGCTTGATTCGTGTCGAATTGGTAATCATTCGCCTTGATGGAACCCAGGCGCTCTCCCGACGCATTGTTCAGGCGTGACATGCGCAATTGCACGCTTTCAAGATACGCAACGGGGCTGGACAGCCGGGCTTCCAGCGCATATTTATCCTGTTTGATTACGACGCCGACGGGCAGCCCCTCGTCATAATTCGCCCCGAACGACTTGTTTTCCATGGAAAAGCCCGGCACGCCATACTCGCTTTCCTTGGAGTCGAGACTGACGGCCACGTAGCCCTGGTCGAAAAAGTAGGTCGTGCCGACGGCAAAGTGGGCATTGCTGGCATGGCTGTTGCCCAAGGTGCCGTGGTAATCGGGCGTCACGTCCTTGTTGATCTTGCTCTGCGTCATCGACGGCGTACCCGGCACGTAAGCGGGATTGGCCGGGTTGACGTAGGTCTTGCGCTGCCAGACGGAGGTGGGATTATTGGTGTAGAAGGAAAAATCACCGTCCGCCCAGTCCGGATTTTCCTTCATGAACTGGTCGATAAACGGTTGCGACGCCTTGTTGTAGATTTGCTGGATGCGCGCTTCCTTCTGGCAACTGTCTGCCAGGAAGGTGTTGACACCGCCGGTTGCAGGGAACAGCTGGCTGTTGCACGCGCCGGCCTTGCTGTTGCCGGGAATATCGTAATGCCCGATCTTCTGGAAGGACAGTTGCAGATTCGTCGAGAAGTGCTTGCCATCGTTGAAGTTTGCGCGCAAGCCTTGCGCGTCGGCATCGTTAAAGCCCTTGCGCAGGATCAATTCCACGTCCTTTTGTTTGTCCTCCATCTTCCTGGAAACGATGCCGGAATCGACGTCGACGCTGCCGCCGATGGCATTGCCGCCGAAACGCACGCTATCGGACGATTTGTTCACCGTCACGCTGCGCGCAAACAGCGGGTCGAAAGGGATGTTGATGTCGCCGCTGAGCGCATTCATGCCGAGGATGGACTGGCCATCTTCGAGGATCTGCACACGGCTGCCGCTCAGGCTGCGGATCACCGGCGCGCCCGCATTCGGCCCGAAGGCGCTGCTTTGCACGCCCGAGACATGCTCGAGCATGCCGCCCAGGGTCCGGTTCTGGGTTTGCGTATTCTCGACGAGGACGACGCTGTCGATGCTGGAAGGCCGGTCAGCCCGGACCTTGATGGTTTGCAGGGTGACGTCGTCCGCCGCGTAAGCGAGCGGGGCAGTGGACAGCATGGCAGCTGCGAATACGTGATGGCGCATAGGACTTTCTAAAAAGGTGGAAGGTGGTGCTGGACGCGGGCCCGGCGTGAAGGTGTTAATGCAATTGAGTTGCAATAATAGCTCGCACCTTATGTTATTGCAAGTAAACTGCATTTGATGGAATCGGCTGACTGGCGCATGGAAGCAGCGCAGCGCAGGCAGCCGGCATGTGCCGGCTACTGGGTTGGAAAGGGGGGAGGTGTGCTGGCCTTGCGCGTTGCGCGTGATCAGGCCGCTGGCAAGGTGTGCGGCGCAGACTGCATTGGTCCGCCTGCGCCGTGATGGAGTCGCTGCTTCAGGTGAAGTTCGCTGGCTTTTTCGCCTGCAGCCGGCGCGCGCGCCGTTTTCTTTCCCATATGACGATGCCCGTCACGGACAGCATGGCCACCATCAGGCCCATGCAGGACATCAGTATGCGCCCCGGCAAGCCGAGGATGCGGCCCGAGTGCAGGGGGAATTGCAGTTGCACGAAGACGTCGGCGGCCGTGCCTTCCCACGGCTTGTGCTGGCCGATGATGCTGCCGTCCATGCCGTCGACATACAGGTTCGACAGGCCCATGCCGGCCGCGCCGAATTCGTCGGCCGGGTCGAAGAAGGAGACGTTGTAAAACGAATAATTGCCGCCATAATAAATGCCGCCGATGGGCGCCGTGATGCCGCGCTGCGCGGCTTGCTTTTTGGCAATCTTCACCGCCTGCTCGAAGTCGATTGCGGGCGTGATATACGTGCCGTAGGGCGCCGGCACCTGCGTTTCGTACGGTCCCGGCGTGGTGGTGGACACGAGCGACATGACGGGATAAAACACTTCGCGGTACAGGTTCAGCGAAAACGAGGTAAACGCGACGACGATGATGACGGGCCACACCCACAGTCCGCCCGCGCGGTGCAGATCGAAATTGAGCTTGTAGCCGCCGGCCGCCCAGCGCAGCACCCACGACGGTTTCCAGCGCTGCCACCAGCTGGCGGCATCGCGGTGGCGCGGAGTTTCGTCCTGCGCGCGCGGGCGCAAGCGGCGCGGCGTGGTCAAGTAAAACGCCACCATGCTGTCGAGCAGCCACACCAGGGCCACCGTGCCCATCAGCCAGTAACCCCAGCGGTCCGTGCCCCAGAAGGCGGGCACGTGCAAGCTGTAGTGCAGGTGGCGCAGGAACGGCATCAGGCTGCGGCGCGACAGGGAAATGGCCGTCGAATCGCGCGTGCCCGTGATCTGTGCCGTGACGGGGTCGATGTAGACGGTGTTGTAGTCGAGCACGAACGGCTTGTTCGTGGCCGGGTCCGTCAACGGGCGCACCATGAAGGCGGCCGCATGGCCTTCTTCCAGGCCCAGGGTCATGTAATTGACTTCCACGCGCGGGTCGGCGGCGGCGACTTTTTGCGCCAGCACAAACGGCGGCTGCAGGGGGCCGCGGCCCGGCGTGTCCATGATGTCGGCGTTGAGCCATTCGTCCAGCTCGTGGTCCCACGACGTGACGGCGCCCGTGAGGCCCGCGACGATGAGAAAGAGGGCGATGGTCAGGCCGGCCCAGCGGTGTATGACAGTCCAGAAAGCGCGCATGCGGTACAAACCTTTAACATAAAACCGGCTTGTTGCCGCCAGCAGGCGCCACGGGGGCGCACAGGGAAAAGCCAGGCACACGCCTGCTATTTTGATAATGGGAATCGTTCTCATTATCCGCCGTGGCGTGGCGTTTGTCCAGCGACAATGGTGTTGCCCAGGGTCAAATGGCGCATGCTAAGATGCTAGCAAGAAGTTAATTTACATTCCACATGGAAATATTCAAGGCTGAGGCGGCATGCGCATAGAAGACCGGAACAATGTCCGCATTCGCGAATGCAACGGTGCGCCGCAGGCGGGCGCGGCTGCCACCATGGTGTTCATGCATGGCTTTGGCTGCGACCAAACCATGTGGCGTTACCTGGAGCCGCTGTTTCGTGCGCGCTACCGCACCGTGCTGTTCGACCTGGTCGGCAGTGGCGCTTCCGACCTCAGTGCCTATGATTTCGATAGCTACGCGCGGCTCGACGCGCATGGCGCCGATTTGCGCCAGGTCATCCATGCCGTCGGCGGCGGCCCCGTCATTTGCATCGGCCATTCCGTCAGCGCCATGAGCGCCTTGCTGGCCAGCATCGCCGAGCCGGAACTGTTCGCCGCGCAAGTCATGCTGGCGCCGTCGCCGTGCTATGTCGACGATGCGGCGGCCGGCTATCGGGGCGGCTTCAGCCGTGCCGATATCGACGACTTGCTCGATGCCATGGACAGCAATTACCTGGGCTGGTCCGCCGGCATGGCGCCTGCCATCATGGGCGCGCCAGGGCAGCCGGCGCTGGGGCAAGACCTGGCGAACAGTTTTTGCCGCACCGACCCCGTCATCGCCCGGCATTTCGCGCAAGCCACGTTCTTGTCCGACCACCGCGCCGTCTTGCCGCAGAACAGCACGCCGGCCCTGATCGTGCAATGCAGCGACGACTTCATCGCGCCACCTTGCGTGGGTGTGTACTTGCGTGAAATGTTGCCGCACAGCACCCTGCACGTGCTCGAAAATGTGGGCCATTGTCCGCACATGAGCGTGCCCGACGCCAGCTACCGCGCCATCCGCCACTTTCTCGACGGCCAACACCTGTAATGCGCGACACGATGCCTTCCTTGCCTGACGCCAGCACCTTGTTCCAGCACGCGGCCTGCGGCTTGCTGCTGTGCACGGCCGACGGCACCATCGTGCAGGCGAACGCCACCTTTTGCGGCTGGCTCGGCTATGGCGCCGGGGAGTTGCTCGGGAAAAAGAAACTGCAGGACTTGCTGACCATCGGCGGGCGCGTATTCCACCAGACGCACTGGCTGCCGCTGATGCAGGTGCAGGGCAGCGTGTCGGAAATCCTGCTCGACATGCGCCAGCGCCAGGGGCAGTCCATCCCCATGCTGTTCAATGCCGTGCGCCGCGAACATGATGGCGTGCGTTATGACGAGATCGCCGTCTTTGTCGCCAGCGACCGGCGCAAGTATGAACAGCAGCTGCAACTGGCGCGCAAGGAGGCTGGCGAGCTCAATGAACAGCTGGCGGCCGCCGACCGGCGCAAGGACGAATTCCTGGCGACCCTGGCGCACGAGTTGCGCAATCCGCTGGCGCCCATGCGCAACGTGCTGGAAGTGTTGCGCCTGGCGCAACTGGACGACCCGCAGCTGCGCTGGGCCCGCGACGTGCTGGGCCGGCAAGTGGGGCACATGACGCACCTGGTCGACGATTTGATGGAAGTGTCGCGCATCACGCAGGGGCGTTTGGAACTGCGCCGCGCCAGCGTGGAACTGGCGCCCGTGGTGGAGGCGGCCCTGCACAGCGTGGCGGAGCTGGCCGTGCAATCCGGCCACAAGGTGCTCGTGGAGCAATGGCCGCAAGCCATCTGGCTCGACGCCGACGCCACGCGCCTGGGACAGATGATCGCCAACCTGCTGACGAACGCCATCAAGTATACGCCCGCCAACGGCGTCATCGGACTGGAAGTGGCATGCACGGACAACGACGTGCACATCAGCGTGCGCGATTCGGGCATCGGCATCGCGCCCGAGCACCTGGACACGGTATTCGACCTGTTTTCGCAGCTGGAACCGGCCCTGTCGCGGGCCCAGGGCGGCCTGGGCATCGGCCTATCGCTCGTGCGCGGCCTGGCCGAGTTGCATGGCGGCAGCATCAGCGCGCACAGCGATGGCGTGGGGCAGGGCAGCACCTTCGCCTTGCGCCTGCCGCTGCCCGCCGTGCCCTTGCAGGCGCCGCCCGAACCCAACCGCCGCTTGCTGGCCGGCACGCGCGAAGGCAAGGTGCTGGTGATCGACGACAGCGCCGACGCGGCCGAAAGCCTGGCGCTGGCGCTCGACATCCTCGGCTATGACGTGCGCACGGCCTACGACGGCGCGGCCGGCATGGCGGCCGCGCAAACCTTCATGCCGCAAGTGATCTTGCTCGACATCGGCTTGCCGCACATGAATGGCTACGACGTGGCGCGGCTGTTGCGCAGCCAGCCCTGCGGCAAGGACGCCATCCTCGTGGCCGTCACGGGTTGGGGCCAGGACAAGGACCGCCAGATGGCGTCCGACGCGGGCTTTGATTTGCATCTGACCAAGCCCGTGGATTTTTATGAGCTCGATGCGGTGTTACAGAAGATGTTGCAGGCGGGTGCAGAATAGTAAGAATGAATTGAAGGTAATGGAACAACTGACAGAACTTGAAATCGCCGTTTTCCAGCTGCGCATGGGCTTTGGCCATGCCGACCGCTGCGTGGACTGGGCCGTGGAACGCCTGCGCCGAGACGAGGAAGGCGACGACCTGGAAGCCGTGCTGCTGGCCAGCGCCCGGGGCCGCGACGAGGTGCTGCCGCTGGCCGAGGTGATCATCGCGCGCTACCGGGGAATGCAGCGCCTCGGTGAACAATTCCTGGCCGGAAAATACATCGTCGAACTGCGCGCCGCCTATCTGGCGGGCCGGGAAAGCGCGGCGTCGCTCGATGCTATCTTTACCCGCCTGTACCCGGCGCTCGATTATCCCAACTGGCTGGTCATGCTGAGCCGCAATTGCGAGTATGCGATGGACGTAGCCGATTTCGAGCTGCCGTTCGAGGATGAATTCCGTTATATTGCCAGCCTGTGGGCGCAGGCGGAGAGCATGGCCGCGTTCGAGCGCGAATACCGCCGACAGACCTCCAATACCCATGATATCAAGTAGGTGCAGATGACTGACAATAATGTGCTGCGCGCGTTGGGACTCAGCGAAGCTTTGCTGGCTCATCTGGATGGTGATAGCGTTGCATCGCCATTGGATTACCGTTGCCAAGCGGCGCGTGCATGGCGTTCCTCGCCCATGGCAGGGAACGGTATCGTGGCCTTGTGGGAATGCGGCATGGTGCTCGATTACTTCAATCCTGCCAATGGCTGTTTCGAGCGCTGCAGCCTGGAAAATATTGACGAGGTGTGGCGCAGCTATGCATCGCTGCAAGGCTTACTGGCAGAACTATTTCTTAATGCATACGAGGATGAAGTGGATGACGCCGCGCTGTGCGCCTGCGCCAGCCTGTTTGGCTTCCATGCGATACAGCGTTTGCTGGCGGAGGCCGCTAACGCGGGAACGGGCTACAGGCAATGGCGTACGGGCTTTGGCGCGAGTTGTACGGACCGTTAAGTGGTCTGTCGCACCATCGTTGACATGCTTCACTTCTGACAGTCCTGTCCGCTTGCATCGCTGAGATAAATTGATATATCTCACCGTATAATTTGCGCAATTCTTTTCGCTGGGAATAATGTGCAAAACAAGACTATAGGTTTACTTGGCGGCATCGGCTGGGCTTCGACCCTGGAATACTACCGGCTCATCAATGAAATGCTGGTGGCGCGCATCGGGTCCGCGCACAGCGCGCGCATCATGCTGGTCAGCATGGACCAGGCCGATTTCGTCGCGCACGCAGCGCAGCCCGATTCCCATGCCATCGAGCAATTCCTCGTCGGGGAAGGGCAGCGCCTGCGAGACATGGGCGCGGACTTCTTCCTGTTGTGCGCGAATGGCGCGCACCGCTTCGCGCCGGCCGTCGTGCCGCGCATCGGCTTGCCTTTTATCAGTATCGTCGAGGAAACGGCAAAGCGGGTGCAGCAGTCGGGCATACGCAAGGTGGGTTTGTTGGGCGTCAAGCAGACGATGGCAGGGAGTTTTTACCACCAGGCGCTGGCGCAGCTGGACATTGCCACGGTGACGCCCGAGGCGGCCGACCAGGACATCCTCCACGACATCATCTATACGGAACTGGTGCAGAATATCTTTACCGATGCCAGCCGGAAATTTTTTCTCGCCATCATCGAGAAACTGCGGCGGCAAGGCGTGCAGGGCGTGATTTTGGGATGTACGGAGATACCGCTGCTGATTCAGCAGGGCGATGTGGACTTGCCGCTATTTAATACCACGGCCATTCATTGCGAGGCGGCGGTGGCGTTTGCCATCGAAGATTGAGCACTGGCAACAGAGCGGCTGCCTGGGCAGGCTGCCGCTCTCGTCATCATCAAGCCGGCTGCGCGCCGCTCACATTCCGGCTGCGGTTTTCCACCAGCACGGAAATACCGAGCACGACGATGCCGCCGCAGGCCAGCATGGCGCCCACCCAGCCCGTCGAGCGCAAACCCATGCCCATGGCGATGGCGATGCCGCCGGCCCAGGCGCCCAGCGCGTTGGCGATGTTGAAGGCTGAATGGTTGAGGGCGGCGGCCACGGTTTGCGCGTCGCCGGCCACGTCCATCAAGCGCGTCTGTACTGCCGGGGCGACGGCGATGCCGGCGCCGATGGCGAACAGGTTGATCGCCGTCAACCAGACATTGCTGCTGGTATAAGTAAAGGCGGCCAGCGCGGCCACGTTCCACAGCAGCACGCCAAAGATGGTCCACAGGCGCGAGCGGTCGGCCAGCCAGCCGCCGATCAGATTACCCACCGTCATGCCGATACCGATGATGGCCAGCAAGATGGAAATGACCAGCGGCGACACTTTCGTCACTTCCAGCAGGGTTGGCGTAATAAACGTGTAGACGGCGAACATGCCGCCGAAGCCGATCGCCACCATCAGCAGGGTCAGCCACACTTGCAGGCGGCGGAACACGCCCAGTTCGCGGCGCGGGCTGGAATCGCCGGCGGCCACCATGGGCACGAAGATACGCACCATCAGCATGGTCAGCAGGCCCAGCGCGGCGACCAGCAGGAAGGCCGAGCGCCAGCCCAGGGTCTGGCCGATGTAGGTTGCCAGCGGCACGCCGAAGATATTCGCCACGGTCAAGCCCATCAGGACGCGCGCGACGGCCTGGCCGCGCCGATCCGGTTCGGCCAGCGCGGCCGCCACCAGCGCCGCCACGCCAAAGTAGGCGCCGTGCGGGATGCCGGCCACGAAGCGGGCCACCACCAGCAAGCCATAATTTGGGGCGATGGCGCTGAGCAAGTTGCCGCCAGCGAACATCAGCATCAGACAGATCAGCATCAGGCGGCGCGGCATGCGCGCCAGGAAGATGGTGATCAGGGGCGCGCCGATGACCACGCCCAGCGCGTAGGCGCTGATCATGTGGCTCATCTGCGGCAAGGTCGTGCCCAGGTCGTCGGCCACCACGGGCAGGATGCTCATGGAGGCGAACTCGCCCGTGCCGATGGCGAGGCCGCCGATGGCCAGGGCCAGGTCGGCGTATCCAGCGCCAAAAGGCGCGGTGACGCGCGGAATCAGGGGATCTACGGAGGCGTGCATGTTCTTGTTAGTTGGGTAAAGAATGACAGGGCGGAGGGGCGCGCAGTGGCCCAGCCGGAGGTGGCAATGCGCCACCAGAGTCGACGGATGGCCGGTATTTTCGGGCTAGAAGAGCTGCCCAAAGACAACATTGTAAGAGATTCGGGCAAGCTCTGCAGGGCGCCGGCTAAAATCTGCTGCACTGCACACAACAGCGATTGCTCTTGTTGTTAACGATAACACGGAATCTGCGCGATTCCGCCACAGGGAGAGCGAAGAAAGCCTGGCTGTGGCGGAAATGGTCTTCCTTGCGTGTTACTTCGCTAACGATTGCTGCAGCGCTTCCAGTCCCGCCACATAAATGCCGTGGAACAGGTCCGTCACTTCCTGCTCGCTCACGCCCACGGGCGTGAAGCGGCCCGACCAGGTGACCCGCGCGCCCGCGCTGCCGGCAAGTGGTTCCACTTGCAGGGTCGACAGGTAGTCGGTGGCGGGAAATGGCGCCTGCAGGATGGAATAGCTGTAGCTGCGCGCCGTGTTGTCGTACGCTTCCAGTTGCTCGACGATGACGTCGCCGGCCGGATTGGCCAGGTGGCGGATGCGGCCCCCTGCGCTCAAGGTGCTGCTGGGAATATAGGGCAGCCAGTCGGGCAGGGCATTGAAGCCGCCGATCAGTTGCCATACTTGCGCCGGCGTGGCGGCGATGTCGATCGAGGTGGTGGTGTGTGCCATATGCTTTCCTTATCTATTAGTTGGCGCCAGTTGGCAGCGGGGCGAATGGCGACACGAGTTGCTCGGCGCGCATGTCGTGCCAGAAGGCGGCGGGGATGACGCTGTGCAATGCCTGCTGGTCTTCGGCCAGGCGTTCCGGACGGCTGGCGCCGGGGATCACGGCAGCCACGGCCGGATTGGCCAAGGAAAATTGCAGGGCGGCAGCCTTGACGCTGACGCCGTGGCGCGCGGCAATCGCCTTGATGCGTTCTACTTTGGCAATGATTTCGGGCGAAGCCTTCTGGTATTCGAAGTGCGCGCCGCCGGCCAGGATGCCCGAGCTGTAGGGGCCGCCCACGACGATGTCGACGTTCTGTTTTGCCGCGCCCGGCATCAGGCGCTGCAGCGCCCGTTCATGGTCGAGCAGGGTGTAGCGGCCGGCCAGCAAGAAGGCGTCCGGCTGGGCTTCCGCCAGGTCCAGGGTCAGTTCCAGCGGTTCCACCTTGTTTACGCCCACGCCCCAGGCCTTGATGACGCCTTCTTCGCGCAAGCGGGTCAGCACGCGGAAGGCGCCCGTGCGGGCAATCTCGAATTGCGCCAGCCAGTTGTCGCCGTGGAAATCCTGGGCGATGTCGTGCACCCAGACGATATCGAGGCGGTCCGTATCCAGACGTTTCAGACTGTCTTCGATCGAACGCAGGGTGGCGTCGGCCGAGTAGTCATCGACGATCTTGTTCTTGCGGCCAAATTCGAACAAGCCCCCTTTTTCGCCCAGTTCGCGGGCGGCGGGGTCTTCCAGTTCGTCGAGGATGAGCCGGCCGACCTTGGTGCTCAGCACGTAATCGTCGCGGCGGCGCTGCTTCAGGGCGGCGCCCAGGCGCAGCTCGGCCAGGCCGGCGCCGTAGAACGGGGCCGTGTCGAAGTAGCGGATGCCCGATTCCCAGGCCGCGTCGACGGTCGCCAGCGCTTCCTGTTCCGGAATGTTGCGGAACATATTGCCCAGCGGCGCCGTGCCGAAACCCAGTTTGCCTGTCAGTAAGTGTTTGATTGTCATGGTGTTTTCCTTCAATGAGTGAGTCAGTGCAGACAGAATAGCTGGACAAGTTAAGCCTGTCCAAGACATAATTGGCGCAACTTGAGTCCTGAAAGGTCTGATATGCTGGACATACGCCAATTGCAATACTTCATCGCCGTTGCCGAGGAAGAACACGTGGGGCGGGCCGCCGAGCGCCTGCATATTTCCCAGTCGCCGCTGAGCCGGCAGATCGCCCAACTCGAAGACCGGCTGGGCCTGACCCTGTTCGAGCGCAGCGCCCAGCGCATCCGCCTGACGCGCGACGGCCACACCTTCCTGGCCGAAGCGCGCGCGTTCATTACCCACGGGAACCGCCTGGAAGCGCTGGCGAAACGCCTGGGGCGCGGCGACGAGGGCGGCCTGTGCATAGGCTACATCGAAAACGCCATGCATGCGGGCGTCTTGCCGGAGGGGCTGCGCGCCTTGCGCGCCACGCGGCCGCAAGTGCACGTGGCCCTGTACAACCTGCATTCGGCCGAGCAGATCGAGGGCTTGCGCCAGCGCAGCCTCGATATCGCGCTGCTGTGCGAGCCGCCGCTGCCGAATGATCCAGACCTCGATTGCGCGCAAGTGCTGAGCGACCCCATGCTGCTGGCCTTGCCCGCGACGCATCCGCTGGCGGACAAGGCCCAGCTGACCCCGGACGACCTGGCGGGCCAGGAGTGGATTGCCGTGCTGCACAAGGAAAGCGTGCTGAAGCACGATAACTTCATCGCCGCCTGCGCGCGCGCCGGTTTTACGCCCGACATCCGCATGGAAGCAACAGAGCCGCTGACGGCGCTGGGCCTGGTGGCGGCCGGGCTGGGCATGGCCATGATCCAGCACAGCTTGCGCCAGCACGCGCCGGCCGGCGTCGTCGTGAGGGAATTGCCGTGGTTCAGCTACCGCACGCCCCTGTGGCTGGCCTGGCACAAGGTCAATCTGCGTCCGCTGGTGGGCATCTTCCGGGAAACCTTGCTGCAGCAGGCGGGCGCAGCCGCTTAGCAACACCTAACAAAACCGTAGCGAGCGGGATGAGTTGTGGCTGAGAAGCGGAGCTGTGCTTGAGCACAGTGAGCATCGGAGGCCGCAAATCGCGACGCGCAGCAGGTTTGGTTAGGTGTTCTAGATTTTCCTGGCGCGCTTCAGGTGCAGGGGCAGCCACCACCACATGCAGACGATGAGCGAGCCCATCAGTACGCAGGCGACGATGCCGGCGACGTGGCCGAACACTTCCGACATCACCAGATTGGTGCCGAGGATGAACGCCAGCGCCAGCGAAAAGGCGCCGCACATCATGATGCGGTCGGCCACGCGCTTGAAACGTTCGCGGTCTTGCAGGGGGCGCATCACGCGGTGCTGGATGGCTGGCGCGCTGAGCAGCACCAGGCTGGTCATGGACAGGAAGAATGTCAGCAGGAAGACGATTTTTTCCGCCTGCACGATCTTCGAGAAGCCGCCGTTGAAGGGCAGGATGATGAGGAAGGCCGTCAGCATCTGCGCGCCCGGCAAGAGGATGCGCAATTCGCTGAGCAGGTCGGACAAGTCGCCTTCCTCGCCTGCTTGATTATTGTCGTCATGTGGCGGGGTGTGCGGCATGGCGCTATTCCTGTTGGTGGCGATGGGGCCAGTCTACGCACAGGCGGGCAGGCCGACTGTGGGCGGGCGCACCTTCGGAAGCATTGCGTCAGAACCAGTGCGGGTAGCGTTGGCGCAGCCGCCACAAGGGCGTCGAGACGATGGCCGTGGCGCTGTGCGAGGCGTCGTGGCCGCAATGGCCGCAACTGTGGCGCCGGTGCGGCGCCAGGGCGAAGTCGCCCAGGTCCAGGTGCGGGTGGCCGCAGCGGGCGCAGTCGCTGCAGCCCAGCGGCGCGCCAGCCTGCAAGGCGGCGGCGAACGTCTGCGCGGCGGGCGGTGTGATATTCAGTTGCACTATGTCGGGAGGAAACAGGCCGGGCAGGGCGCGGCAGTCGATGGTCAGGGCTGGCAGGTCGCGGCTGAACAGGGCGCCGCCGTCATTGGCCCGGGCGCGCAGTTGCAGCAGGCCATCATTGCCCAGGCGCAGGGTGCTGGTGTGGAATTGCGTGGGGTCGAACAATTCCGGATACAGCACATAGCCCATGGGGCTGGCGTGCTGGCGGCATTGCATGGGTTGCGCGGATGGGCAGGCGGCCAGGTCGGCTTGCGTGCCCCAGTAGCACTGGTGCGTGCGGCACCAGTGTCGCGCCGCGCCATTGCGAAATTTTCCAGCGGGCAGCAGATCGCACACGATGACGGCGTCCAGTCCCGCACCGGCGCGAAAGTGGCCCGTGATGTGGGACGTGGTGACGGCAAGACGGCCCGTGCTCGCGTGCAGGGGCCAGCAAATGCCCGGCAGGGTCAGCGGCGTGGCCAATGGCGCCTCCGCGCGGCTATCGGCTTGCCAGCCGCTCGCTGGCCTGAAGCAAAAAACCCGCCGGTTGGGGCGGGCTGTGCTGACGGGGATGCCTGAGGCATGGCCCGGTCTATTCTTCCGTATCGGCCAGGGTGACGATGGCGCGCGCCCACTTCGAGTATTTCAGGTTTGCCAGGTCGCGCACGGTCTTGATATTGAATGCCTGCTTGAGCAGCTCCGCATCCTTCTCGCTCACGCCTTGCAACGCATCGACGGGTGCATCAGCGATTTCCTTGAACGTCTTTTTTTCGTAAGCCTTGTCTACCGCTTTATTGATGTTCATGTGTTGATACTCCTCAGTAAGTGGGAAAATTAATTCTACACGTTTTTGAGAACCGTCAATTTACGCTTGCAAGTTGTGCCGAACTAAATATGATGGAGGTGGGCGCCTCGACAGTGAGGCCGTCTGTGCGTTCGCCTTGAGATTGTAATTATGTCACTGTTATTATTCATAGTATAATGATTTCCATGGCGGAGAATGGTCTGCGCCATGCCGGACACCGCGGTCACGCGGCACCAATCGATAGCGTTCAGGAGAATACGATGAGTTTGCTAGATCAACTTGCAGGACAGGCGATGAGCGCTTTGGGCAATAAAAGTGCTGACGGGGAAGCCCCATCGGGATTGATGGCCAGCGTGATGGACCTGGTCAACCAGCATGGCGGCTTGCCCGGCCTGCTGCAGAAATTCCAGGAAAGCGGCCTGGGCGACCAGGTGGCCAGCTGGATCGGCACGGGCGCCAATGCGCCCGTCTCCGGCGAACAGATCAAGGATGCGCTGGGCAGCGACACGATCACCCAGATCGCTGAAAAAGCGGGCGTCGCCCCGGACGCGGCCTCGGGCGGCCTGGCAGCCTTGCTGCCCCAGCTGATCGACAAGCTGACCCCGGACGGTCAGGTGCCGGAAGGCAACGACCTTGTCAGCCAGGGCTTGAATATGCTCAAGGGCAAGATCTTCGGTTGATTCCCTGGTCTTGCAAGTGAAAAACCTCGCAGCGATGCGAGGTTTTTTTATGTGCAAGGTTTCTGGGGGATCAGAGTTAACGTCGGAAAAACGCCTGTGGCTAGGCGCCGCCCCGAAGACAGTACGCGGGTACGGCGAAGGACAAGAGTAACCCCCGCAACAACGCCACGGGCGTTTTTCAGGCGGCGGCCATTATTCCCAGGCGCTGCGCCATATACGCCGGTTCGCTGGTCAGTCTGGCCGTACTCCCTTCCACCAGATACGAGCAATACCGTCTCCGCTCGGCGCTGCCGCCGCGCCGTTCCATCAGCTCGCCCAGCATGGCGACGGCATCGGCGGCCATCTTTTGCACGGGCTGGCGCAGGGTGGTGATGTCGTAGCTCAGCCAACCGGACGCTTCCAGCGCGTCGAAGCCGGCCACCGACATTTGCAGCGGCACCTGGATGCCCATCTGGTGGCGCGCCGTGTCCAGGCAGCCGATGGCCATGATGTCGTTGCCGCAAATGACGGCGTCCGGCACGCGGCCCAGGCGGTCGATGACCTTGCGCAAGCCCCGTCCGCCGCTGGCGTAGTCGTAGTTGCCGCTGACGACGATGGGCGCGGGCAAGCCCAGGGTCAGCAAGCGATCCAGCATGCCGGCCTTACGCTCCTGCGCGACGGCCGAATCGCCGGGGCCGTCGATGATGGCGAACTGGCGGTGGCCCGCTTCGGCCAGGCGCGAGACGAGCAGGCGCGCCGCTTCGCCCTGGTCGCACAGCACGGCATGCACGGCGTGTTCGCGCGGGCTGCGGTTGAACAGCACCAGGGGCACGTCGCGCCGGCCGAATTCGGCCATCTGCTCGTCCGACAGGCAGGCGGCCACGACGGCGCCGTCGACCTGGTATTGCCACACATCGCTGAGGACCTTGCCGATGTCCGCTTCGCGCTCCAGGGTAAACAATAGCAGGCGCTTGCCCTGGCGGGCGATGTGCTGGCTCAGGTCGGACAATACTTGCGGATAGTACAGATTGGCCAGGTTGGAAATGATGACGGCCACCAGGTTCGAGCGGCGCGTGATCAGGCTGCGCGCGGCCGCGTTGGGGATGTAGTCGAGGCTGATGGCCGCCTGCATGACCTTGGCGTGGGTGGCTTGCGAGATGCTGGCGCCGGGCTTGAAGCAGCGCGACACGGCCGATTGCGACACGCCGGCCAGCAAGGCCACGTCATACGAGGTCACGCGCCGTCCGGCGCCGGGTACGGCGCGGCTGGCGGTGCTGGGTGTCCGGGCTACAGTATTCTTTTTTCGCATATTGGTCTGGCAAGCAACCTGTCTCAAAGTATTCCTGCAGGCCCGGCCGCTTGTGGCGGCCTGGGCGGGCAGAATGAGCATAGCGTAAAAGATTGCCGCATGGCAAGACTGTTTTCTTGTTCATGTTGCAAAAAATATGACTGAATGGCAAGTGGTATGCTTGCTCCTCAATCGGCGCTGTCGCAGGGCCCGCTGCCATAGGGGCTGAGGCGTCCCGGCGGGTCCACGCGGCGCGCGCTGAAATCGCTGGCCAGCGTGGGTAATGGCCATTCCGCCGTGGCGCTCGCTTCCGTGCCGCTGACGGTGCCGCGCACGGTCAGGGCCACGTGCACCCAGGAACCATAATTGCGCGGATAGCTGACGGTGACGGTGGCCATGCCCAGCGCGTCGCTCTGGCCGCTGGCGCTGACGGTCAGGGGGATGCCCGGATCGAGCACGCCATTGCCGTTGCGGTCGTAGGCGGCGTCAAAGATGCCGTTGCGCAAGACGTCTTCATTGGCGCAGCTGTAGAGGGGCAGGGCCGGGCGCCAGACGCCCGTGTCGGGGAACTCGGGCTTGTCCGCCTGCCATACATAAGATCCCTTGGCATAGCGGCTGGGCCAGGCGGCGGCCGTGATGGCGACGCCCTGCACGGCATTGCCGGCGCTGTCGGACACGAACACGGCAAAGTCCTTCTGCAGCACGCTGGGTGAATATTCGCGCAGCAGGCTGCCCGTGCCCAGCTTGATCGACAGCGCTTGCCGCGCCACCGTCAGGCGCACGAGGGCCGTGGCCGCCGCTTGTGGCGCGCCTTCGATGCGGGCCTGGATCAGCACGCCGTCGCGGCCGCTGTCGGCCGGCCCCGCCACATACACGGCGCGCGCTAGGCCATCGCTGCCCGTCAGCACCCGGCCCGCCTGCCGCAGGTAGCCGCCGCTGGGGTCGCTCAAGATGGAAAACAGCACGGGCGCGTTCTTGATCAGGTTGTTGGCCGCGCCATCGCGCACCACGGCGCTGATTGTGCTGATACTTGTGCTGACGTTGTCGGCCGATGCCGCCGAAGTGGTCGTATTCGCGCGCAGCACTGCCGGGTCCGCTTGCACGGCCAGCTTGCTGGCGCCGCTCAGGGGCGCGACGAATTCCAGCCGCGTCTGCGCCGAGGGGCCGCCCGCCACGGCGGCCGTGAGGGTGGCCACGCCCGCGTTGGCCGATTGCACATAGCTGCGCGGCAAGTTGCCATTGCTAAAAATCAAACTGGCAGGCAAGGCCTGGCTGCAGGCGCTGTCGCTGAACAGGCTGCCGCGCGAGGTCGACAGGCTGGCGCTGCCCGCTTGCGGCACGCCCGCCTTGTCATAGCGCGCGTCGATGGGCTGGCACGCCAGGGTCGCCACTTCCGGCAGCACGTCCGCGCCGCTGGCGTCCTGGCCCACGGCCGGACTCAGGCGCAGGTCGCTGCCGGCCACGGCATACGCTTGCGTGGCGGCGGCGCCCAGCGCGCTGACGGACACGGCATCCTTGCCCAGGCTGCCAGCGGTCAGGCGCAGCACCAGCTGGCCTTGCGCATTGCTGAGCGCCGCGCCCCCATCCTTGACGCGCACGCCGTTGCCGGCGCCCGTGCTGTAGGCGATGGCGGCGCCGGCCACGGGTTTGCGCGCCGAGTCGCGCACGGTGACGGTGAGGTCGGCGCCCTGGCCCAGCATCAGGGCGGCCGGCCCCAGCACTTCCACGCTGCTGCCCGTCACGGCCACCGTGCCCTTGCCGCTGCGCGCGCCGACAGTCGCCGTCACGGTGATGCTGCGGTTGCTGTTGGCGCCGCCGGTCCCCAGCAGGGCGCGCGCCTGGCCGTTCTTGTCCGTCACGGCGTCGACGCTGCCGAGGATGCCGGAATCGGCGGCAAAGGAAATCTTTGCGTTTGGCAAGGCGAGGTTGGCGCCATCCTTGACGAGGGCGGTGACGGCCACTTCGCTGCCGGCCAATCCCGCCGAGGCCAGTTCCGTGCTGGAAAAGACCAGGTTGACGGCGCTGGCCAGGCTGGCCGGCTCGGGCGGCGTGACGGGAGGAATCACGGGGGGCGTCACGGGCGGGGTGACCGGCGGCTTCACGGGCGGCACGGTGGGCGGCGGGCTGCCGCCGCAGCCTGCCGTGCTGTGCAGCGAGCAGCCGGCGCCGGCCTGGGCATCGGCGGAACCGCCGCCGCAGCCGGCCAGGGAAACGAGGAAGGTCGCCAGCACGGTAGCAGGCAGCAAAGCGGCGGGCAGGTGGCGCGGGTGGCGCAGGCGGGCGAGGGGCACGATGGGTCTCCGGGAGCTGGCCGAGTTGCTCGGCATTCATTTCCCAAGAGTAGCTTTTGCGCGCGGCCGCTACTTGATGCAAAGCAAGTTTATGCTGTTGACCCCGTCGAATGGGTTTTTCTGGTGCAATAGCCTGCCTTCTGATAACATAACGCCCCTTTATTCAGGGAAGGGTCGACATGGCCAATGCTTGCGGCGTCGATTTCGGCACGTCAAATTCCACGGTAGGCTGGGCACGTCCCGGGCAGAGCACCATGCTCGGCCTGGAAGATGGCAAGACGACCTTACCGTCCGTCGTCTTCTTCAATGCGGAAGACGAGGAAGTCAGTTTTGGCCGCGCGGCGCTGGCCGGCTATCTGGCCGGTTACGAGGGGCGCTTGATGCGCTCGCTGAAAAGCTTGCTGGGCACGAGCCTCATCGATGGCCAGACGGAAGTGGGTGGCCGCGCCTTGCCATTTCGCATGTTGCTGGCACAATTCATTGGCGAAGTGAAACGTCGCGCCGAGCAGTCCGCCGGCCGCGAATTCTCGTCCGCCGTGTTCGGCCGTCCCGTCTTCTTTATCGATGACAATGCACAAGCCGACCAGCTGGCGCAAGACACGCTGGCCGAAGTGGCGCGCTCCGTCGGTTTCAAGGACGTCGCGTTCCAGTTCGAGCCGATTGCCGCCGCGTTCGACTACGAGTCGCAGATCGACAAGGAAGAACTGGTACTGATCGCCGATATCGGCGGCGGTACGTCCGACTTTTCGCTGGTGCGCCTGTCGCCGGAACGGGCGAAGAAAACCGAGCGGCGCGACGACATCCTCGCCACCGGCGGCGTGCACATCGGCGGCACGGATTTCGATAAATACCTGAGCCTGTCGTCCGTCATGCCTCTGCTGGGCTATGGCAGCCGCCTGCATAACAATAGCGAAGTGCCGTCCAGCTATTATTTCAACCTGGCGACCTGGCACACGATCAACCTGGCCTACACGAAGAAGATCTGGGTGCAACTGGCCGACGTGTGCCGCGATGCACGTGAGCAAGACAAGATGGGGCGCCTGCAAAAGCTGATCGACGAGCGCGCCGGCCACTGGCTGGCCATGAAAGTTGAAGAAGGCAAGATTGCCCTGTCCGATGCGGCCGAAGTGCAGCTGGAACTGGACCGCTTGTCGCCCGCGCAAAGTCTGTTGCTCAAACGCACGCAGTTCGACGAGGCCATCGGCCACTTGTGCGGTTCCGTGGAAGAAACCGTGCTGCGTCTGCTGCGCGACGCGGGCGTGGCGCCGGAAGCCGTCGACACCGTGTTCTTCACGGGCGGTTCGAGCGGTGTGCGCTTGCTGCGCGAAAAGATCGCAGCCCTGGTGCCGGCCGCGCGCAAGGTCGAAGGCGATCTGTTCGGCAGTATCGGTGCGGGTTTGGCGCTGGACGCCGTGCGTAAATTTGGTTGATAAAATGTGCATGGCGGCGTTGCCGCGTCTTGCCGTACTGGTGTACTGTCTGCGACGCGGCGCCTTGCCCTGCGCATTTTATCGATACCCCCACTGTTGCACCCACGAAAGAGCGCCCCATGAATGTGTTTGACAAACCGATCGTCATGATCGACTTCGAGACGACCGGTTTATCTCCCGACATGGGCGACCGCATCACGGAAGTGGCGGCGCTGCGCATCGAGGGCGGGCAGATCACGGACCGTTATGTGACCCTGATCAACTGCAATGCGCGCATCCCCTCGTTCATCACGGGCTTGACGGGCATCACGCAAGCGATGGTGGACAAGGCGCCGCCCGTGGCCGAGGTGGTGCCGCAGCTGCTCGACTTCATCGGCAGCGATGCCTTGTCGGCGCACAATGCCAGCTTCGATGAAAAATTCCTGCGCGCGGAAAGCGCCAGGCTGAACCTGACACCTGCGCACCAGTCGCTCGTGTGTTCATTGAAACTGTCGCGCCGCGTGTTTCCCGGCATGGCCAGCTACAAGCTGGGCTTGCTGTCCAGCCAGCTGGGCATCGCCTTCAAGAGCGCAGCCCACAGGGCCGAGTCCGATGCGGAAGTGGCGGCGCAGGTGCTGATCCATATCGGCCGCCATTTGCGCAGCAGCTATGGCATCGCCGACGTCGACGCGGACTTGCTCGTGTCGCTGAACAAGCTGGCCGCCGCCAAGGTGCCGCAATTCCTGCAAAAACACCCATCACGCCGCTGAGCGCCATGCCTGCCTAAGCGGGCTCATCAAAACGATATAATTTTGTTATTTCGTTTGAGCCTGCTCAAGTCCTTCCCCCGCATCGAATTTAAAATTTAAGCAACACATGATTTCGCCGCCCTGGGCCGCCGTTTTGCGCGTGCTGCCAGCAAGCGCAATGTGGATGGGGGCGCACATGGACAAGCACCATACTGCCAGAGATAGCCACGAGGCGTATATCTGGTTCCGCACGGCTGCCGAGCAGGGCAATGCCTACGCCCAGTTCAATCTGGGATTGATGTACAAGAAGGGCGAAGGTGTGGCGCAGGACGATGCGCGCGCCTTTGTCTGGCTACGGCTGGCCGCGCTGCAAGGGCTGGCGTTCGCGCAAAACCACCTGGGCGCCCTGTATTACCACGGCCGCGGCGTGGCGCAGAGCGACGAGGACGCCGTGCTGTGGTTCCGCCGCGCGGCCGCGCAGGGCGACGCCTCGGCCCAGCAAAACCTGGGACAGATGTACCGCAAGGGGCGGGGCGTGCTGCAGAGCGACGAACTGGCCCTGGCGTGGTTTTACCGTGCCTCCGAACAGGGCGTGGCCAGCGCGCAATCCTTGCTGGGCGAGGCGTATGCGCAAGGGCTGGGCGCGAAAAAGAACGATGCGCTGGCCCTGGCGTGGTTCCGCAAGGCAGCCTTGCAGGGCGATGCGCAGGCACAGCTGAACCTGGGGCTCGTCTACAAGCGGGGCCAGGGCGTGGCGCAAAGCGATACGCAGGCGCTGGCCTGGTTCCGCCAGGCCGCTGCCCAGGGCTTGGCTGTGGCGCAGCGGCAACTTGGCGTGGCGTATGCGGAAGGCCTGGGCGTGGCGCCCGATCAGCTGCGCGCCTACGCCTGGCTGCAGCGGGCGGCCGAGCAGGATGACGCCGACGCCCAGTTCAACCTGGGCCTGATGCTGGCGCGGGGGCAGGGCGTGGACAAGGACGAGGCGCGCGCCGTCGTCTGGTACCGGCGTGCCGCCCTGCAAGGTCACTGCATGGCGCAATACAATCTGGGCGGAATGTTTGCGGGCGGGCGGGGCGTCGCGCACGACCTGCGCCAGGCGCTGGACTGGTATGCCAGGGCGGCGGCCCAGGGCGCGTCGAATGCGCAGTTCAACCTGGGCGTGATGTATGCCAATGGCCAGGGCGTGGAGCGCGACGAGGTGTGCGCCGTGCGCTGGTACCGCACGGCGGCCGAGCAGGGCGATGCCAGCGCGCAAAACAACCTGGGCGTCATGTATGCAAGCGGTCACGGCGTGCCGCAAGACGATGGCCTGGCCGTGCAATGGTATGCGCGCGCGGCCGGCCAGGGCCATGCGCTGGCGCAGTACAACCTGGGCGGCATGTACAACAGCGGGCGCGGCGTAGAGAAGGATCCCGTTTGCGGCTATATGTGGCTGGCGCTGGCGGCCGAGGGCGGCGATAGCGGAGCGGCCAGGGCGCGGGAAGCGGCTGCCGCCAGGCTGGAGCCGGCACAGCTGCAAGAGGCGCAGCAGCGCATGCGGCAATGGCACCAGGTGCGTTCCCCGCCACGGCCGCCACGCCCACAGCGCGACTGAAGCGTGGGCGCGGACGCGGGCTGCGTGCGATAATTGCCGGCAGGAATGTCGCGAAGGCGGCGTGGTTTTTGGCACAGCGAAAGGCGGAACATGGTAAGGCAGGCAGGCGAGGATGCATCCGAACAAAAAGTCATCGACGACATCGCCACGCATGGCTGGCATGGCGTGCATATCAGTGCCGATGAAGAGGGGCCCGGCTACGCCTTCACGATAGGCGCTTGCCACAGCTTTGGCCAGCCTGAATTTCTCATCATGGGCTTGCCGCGGGCCGTGGCCCACCAGATACTCGACGTGGCGCTGGACGCCGCGCGCAGCGGCGCCATCACGGATTTCACGGCCACCACGGACGTCTTGCTGAAGGGCCATCAGTGCGCCTTCGTGCGCGTGCCCGTCGAGCAATACCGCAACTATGTCGGCTATGCGCGCTGGTATTACCAGGGCGACGAGTTTACCGTGTACCAGATCGTCTGGCCGTCGCGCGATGGCCATTTTCCATGGCAGGCGCAAGCCAGTGCGCAGTACGTGGAAAGCCAGCCGCTGCTGGGACCGGCGCCGCTGGCGGCATGACGAGAATCGTGACCGGCACGGCCACCCTGTGCGTGTTCGACCCGGCCCTCTTGCGCCACAAGCTGGAAGATGACTGCGATTGGTGGAGTATTCCCAGTGCGGAACTGGCGGCCGTGAACGCGGGGCAGGTAGCGTTTTTCAACGTCGGCGGCGACGGCGCGTATGACATCGCCTTGCACGCCGAACTTGCCGAGCCGCATGTGGTCGTGCATCTGGCCGTGGTCTCCGGCCGCGTCTTCATCGGCGCCGGGGAGGACGTCACCGGCGGCGGCCTGGAACCGGACACGGCATATGGCGGCCTGTTCGTCGACGTGCCTGCGGGCAGTTACCGCCTGCAGGCGCGCCGCGATGAGGCATGCATCAGCCTGGCATTCGTGCCCGATGCCCGCAGCGGCAATGCGTTTGTCGACCTCGTGCGTATTTGAGCGTGCCTGGCCTGTCCCTGTCCAGCTTTTGACTATTGCCCCTGGTTACGCATCCATGCGTGCCGCGCCCGCGCCTTGCCGCCGGTCCAGGAACAGGCTGTTGCCGTGGATTTTCTTGGCCTGCTTCTTCGCTTCCGCCGCCTGCGTGGCAATCTGGTGGTGCGTGTAATACTGGTGCGCTTCCACCTTGATGACGCCCAAGGATAGGCTGATCAGGGAATAAAACACTTTCTTGCCTTGCCGGTCTTCGCTGATGTAGCCGCCCCGTTCGCAATCGCTGGTGCTGTAATAGGCGAGGATGGCGGCCGCGAAGTCGTCCAGCATGGCCTGGCAGCGCGCTTCCCAGTCTTCGCTCTGGAACAGGATCATGAAATCGTCGCCGCCGATGTGGCCGATGAAGTCGCGGTTCGGGTCGCAATGGCTGCTGAGGATTTCTCCCGTCAGCTGGATCACGTCGTCGCCCTTGCGGTAGCCGTACACGTCGTTGAAGGGCTTGAAGTGGTCGAGGTCGCAATAGCAGACCCAGAAGCGGCTGCCGCTGTGCAGCAGGCGGTCGATATGCTCGTTGATGGGCACGTTGCCGGGCAGTTGCGTCAGCGGGTTGGCATAGCGGGCCGCGTTGATCTGCATCTGCGTGATTTCGCGCATCAGGTCGTGTCCCGTGCCCATGCCCAGGTAGCGGCCGTGTTCGGTAATGATGAAACCGTTGAACAGATGGTGGGCGCTCGATTGCACCATGGTGTAGCTGAGTTCCTGCAAGCTCGTCTCGTGGTCGGCGATCAGGGGCGTGGCATCCATGAACAGGCTGCATGATTTCTTGCCATACAGTTCGCGCTGGTAGGGACGGGCGAAGTGGTCGATCATCTCGAAGCGGCTGATCAGGCCCAGCGGCACGCCGTCATCGACGACGGGAATGATCATCAGTTTCGGGTCTTTCAGGAAAATATCGTACACCTCGTTATTGTTTTTCTCGGGCGAAACGGCCGCCACGCGGTGCAGCAGCTTGCGGATGCTGGCGCCGTTCTTTTCCAGGCTGCTGCGCTGCGGATACACGGCCACGCCGTTGCGTCCCAGCGCCTGCACCACTTCGGCCGGCAGGGCGCGCGCCGGCACCGCGTTGGGCCGGCCCAGGTGATAGCCTTGTCCGAACGCCACGCCCAGGTCGCGCAAGACGAGCAATTCCGTTTGCGCCTCGATGCCTTCGGCAATCACCAGGGTGCCCGATTTTTCCGCGATTTCCTGGATCGAGCGCACGAACTGCAGTTTCACGGGGTCATTATTGATGCCCTGGATGAAATGCATGTCGATTTTCACGTATTCCGGGCGCAGTTCCGACCACAGGCGCAGGCTGGAAAAGCCCTCGCCCAGGTCGTCGATGGCGATCTGGAAACCCATGTTGCGGTAATGCAGCACCGCTTCGCGCATCAGCTCGTAGTCATACGTGGGCTGGTTTTCCGTCAGCTCGATGATGACGCGGTCCGGATTGATGCCGATGTGCTCGATGTATTCCAGGGTCTCGCCATGGCGGGCATTGCGCAGCAACAGGCATTCGGGGCTGACATTGAGAAACAGCTTGCCCGGCAGTTGCAGTTCGGCGAAGCGTTCGAGCACCACTTGCCGGCACAGGTGCTCCACTTCCAGGGTCAGGTCATGCGCGCGCGCCACCTTGAACAGATTCATCGGCGCGTGCAATGGGCTGTCGGACGGCCCCCGTATCAAGCCTTCGTAGCCGATGATGTCGCCGCTGTGCATGTGGATGATGGGCTGGAACAGCGCGCTGAGCTTGCGGCCCGCAATGATCTCGTGCAAGGCATCCGTCCCTTCGATGCTCATGGATACCGATGGCGGCTTCAGGTAAGCCACATTCGATGGCACCGCGCCGGGCGGCGCGGCGGTGGCGGTGGGGAGGGCGAGAGTGTGCATAGGCGGATGTGGCGGCACGGCCTCTGGACGGGCCATGAACATGTTGCCGATAGTAAAGAAGATTTATGACGGCTTGATGAAACGACTTTGTTTTTGATAATGTTTCTTGCATGAACGTCAGTTTGCCGATTCCGGCGAAAGCGAGATTTATCATGGTCATTCACGTAAATTCCCCAAACAAAAGATGGTAAATCCACTGGATAACTGTGCTTTAAAAGTGGCAATCCGCGCTATGATTTCTCTTGGCGAAAGTCAACATGGGCAGCCGCCGCGTATGCCGGCGGCCTGCTTTCCTCGACATCCAACAATGAGACAACAACCCATGCAATTACGTAGTGCAACCCTCATATTCAGCTTGATGGCCGCCTTCGGTGGCAATGCCCTGGCGCAAAGCGCCGCGATGCCATCGTGCCCGGCCGGCGATGGCGCACCCGTGACGTATCCGGTCAGCAAAAAAGTCGACCAGCAAGACAGCTATTTCGGCACCACCATCGCCGACCCGTACCGCTGGCTGGAAGATGCCAACAGCGCCGAGACAGGCGAATGGGTTGCGGCGCAAAACAAGCTGACGCAATCGTACCTGGGCACCATCCCGGAGCGCGCCGCGATCAAGCAGCGCCTGACCAAGCTGTGGAACTATGAGCGTTTCTCTACGCCAACGAAGCAGGGCGGCCGTTACTTCTACAGCCGCAACGACGGCTTGCAGAACCAGGCCGTGCTGTACACGGTGAAAAAACTGACGGACGAGCCGCGCCTGCTGCTGGACCCGAACACCCTGTCCACGGATGGCACGGTGGCGCTGGCCGGCACTTCGATCAGCCCGAACGGCAAGTACCTGGCGTATGCCACGTCCGCTTCCGGTTCCGACTGGAACGAGTGGAAGGTGCGCGACATCGAATCGGGCAAGGATTTGACGGACCACATCAAGTGGGCCAAGTTCTCCGGCGCTTCCTGGACCAAGGACAACACCGGTTTCTTCTACAGCCGCTATGATGCGCCGAACGAAGCGACCAAGCTGGCCGATATCAATTACTTCCAGAAATTGTATTTCCATAAGATCGGCACGCCGCAAAGCGACGACGTGCTCGTCTTCGACCGTCCCGACCAGAAGGAATGGGCGTTTGGCGGCAGCACCGTCAGCGACGACGGCAATTACCTGATCATCACGGCCACGCAAGGCACGGAACGCAAGAACCGCATTTTCTACAAGGACTTGCGCCAAAAGAACGCCAAGGTGGTGGGCTTGCTGGAAGCATTCGATGCGTCGTACTCGTTCATCGACAATGACGGCCCCGTGTTCTTCTTCAAGACGGATAACAAGGCGCCGAAATCGCGCGTGATCGCCATCGATACGCGTAAACCGCTGCCCTCCGACTGGAAGGAAATCGTGCCGCAAAGCGCGGAAACCCTCGTTGCCGTCAACCTGATCAACAACCAGTTGGTGCTCGATTACTTGAAAGATGCGCAAACGCAAATCAAGATCGTCGACCTGAACGGCAAGCTGGTGCGCGAAGTGGCCTTGCCGGGCATCGGTTCGGCCGGCGGCTTTGCCGGCAAGCGTGGCGACACGGAAACGTTCTACTCGTTTACCAGTTTCACGACGCCGGCGACCATCTACCGCTACGACATGAAATCGGGCAAGAGCAGCGTGTACCGCCAGCCGAAGGTCGATTTCGACCCGAACGCCTTTGAAACGCGCCAGCAATTCTTCACCAGCCGCGACGGCACCAAGGTGCCGATGTTCATCGTCTCGAAAAAAGGCATGAAGCTCGACGGTTCCAACCCGACTTATCTGTACGGCTATGGCGGCTTCAATATTTCGCTGACACCGAGCTTCTCCGTGGCAAATCTTGCCTGGGTGGAAATGGGCGGCGTCTACGTGATGGCCAACCTGCGCGGCGGCGGCGAATACGGCGAAGCCTGGCACCAGGCTGGCACCAAGCTGAACAAGCAAAACGTGTTCGACGACTTTATTGGCGCGGCGCAATGGCTGGTCGACAACAAGGTCACTTCGCCATCGAAGCTGGCCATCGGCGGCGGCAGCAATGGCGGCCTGCTGGTGGGCGCGGCCATGACGCAGCGTCCCGACCTGTTCGCCGCGGCGATCCCGCAAGTGGGCGTGCTCGACATGTTGCGTTTCCACAAGTTCACCGTGGGCTGGGGCTGGGTGCCCGACTACGGTTCGTCGGACGATGCCGAACAGTTCAAGGCGCTGGTGAAGTACTCGCCGCTGCATAACCTGAAGGCGGGCGGCTGCTATCCAGCCACCATGATCACGACGGCCGACCACGACGACCGCGTCGTGCCTGCCCACAGCTTCAAGTTCGCCGCCGCTGCCCAGGCAGCGCAAGGCGGCGCGGCGCCCGTGCTGATCCGCATCGACAGCAAGGCCGGCCATGGCGCCGGCAAGCCGACGACGAAGCAGATCGAAGAAGTGGCCGACCGCTGGGGCTTCCTCAGCCGTTCGCTGAAGATGACGCCAGTAGTGGCGGAGCCGGCCAAGGTGGCGGCGCAGTAATCAGGTAGTGTTCAGGTAAAAAGCGCGGGTGCCGTTGGCCCGCGCTTTTTTACGTCCGGTGCAAAGGCGCGATGCGCGCCAGCACGCCGTTGCCAAACGTGGACTGGAACGGCAAATCCTTGCGCTGCGCATAGCCGATATAGCAATCGCACTTGAAGCGGGGGCAGGATTTCTCTTGCAGCATGTCCGCCAGGTCGTCCGTGTACAGGTTGCCCAGGCGCTCGGGCACGAAATGGCAGCGCGCCAGTTCGCCGTCGCCATCGACGGACAGCGACGCCTCGCCCGCCAGGCACGGTTTATTGCGCGAGGGCGAAGGGCGCCGGTTTTGCGCGAACCACGGGTCGACGGCGTCCAGCCAGGCCAGGTCTTCCACCGCGTAGTAGCCGGGACCACGCCGGTCATAGGCGTTCAGCCACAGGTAGACATGCGCGGGCAGGGCCGCGCGCAGGGCGCGGATGGCGTCCAGGTGTTCATTCATCGCCACGACGCCGACGGAATAGCGCACGCCCATGGCGTCCAGGCGCGCGCAGCGTTCGAGAAAGCGGGCCAATGTCGTCTGATCCGGGTGGTAGGTGCACCACAGGCCGATCTTTTCCAGTCCATCCATCCCCTGCAGCCAGTTCAGGGGGCCGGACAGATTCGTTTGCAGCGCCACCTGGCGCACGTGCGGCAGTGCGGCCAGGGTTTGCATGGCCGCGCGGTAGTGGCGCCGCACCAGCGCTTCGCCCCAGGGGGTGAACAGCACGCCGATGGGGCGCGTTTGCCGCGCCACCCAGTCCGTGAAGCGGACAAGCTCGCGCGCATCGCGGGCCAGCGCGGCGCGGCTGTCGCGCTTCTTGGCAAACGGGCAGTAGCCGCAGGCGTAATTGCAGCTCGCCAGCGTGCCCCGGTACAGCAGGGACAAAGTGCCAGGCGGCGTTGTCAGCACGCCTGGCCCTCTTGCGCCATCAGCGCGCGCACCGTCTCGGAGGCCAGCCACGGCCCGATGGTGTCGGCATAGCTGTAGCCGCGGTCGTTGAGGCGCAGCAGCGGACCATCCTCCTGCACCAGCTCCAGCGCGTGCAGTTCGGCCAGCTGCGGCAGATCCATCTCGCAGCGCGTGCCGAAGCGCGCCGTGTAGGCGTCGCGGTCCAGGCCCGGTTCCGTCAGCAGCGACTGGATCACGTAGCGCCGGCGCTGTTCTTCCTCGCCCAGCACGTAGCCGTGTTCGGCCTGCGCGAAGCTTACTTCGTCCAGCGCCAGGTAGTTGTCGATGATGCCGATGGTTTCAGTTCTCGCCACCGCGTATTCGCTCGAATAATGCAGGCTGGCCGTGTATGAGCGCGCGCCCGCGCCCAGGCCCACCATGCCGTCATTCTGGCAGCAGTACGAGGGGCCGTTTTGTTCCGGCGCATGAGGAGCGCGGAACATGCGCATCGATACCTGCTCGTAGCCTTGCGCGCGCAAATGGTCGCGCGCGGCCGCGTACAGTGCCAGCCGGCTGTCGCCGTCCTGCGCCAGCATGATGGGGTTCAGCGTATCGGCGCCTTTGCGCCGCGCGATCTTGCCAAGGCCCGTCTGCTCGCGCACGTACAGCGGATACAGATAGATTTCCTCGGGCCGGAAGGCCAGCGCGCTGTCGATGGACGCCAGCAGGCTGGCGACGGTTTGCCCCGCGATGCCGTAGATCAGGTCCAGGTTCAGGGTGGGAAAGCCGGCCGCGCGTATCAGGCCGATGGCGTGATGGACGGTGGCGTTTTGCTGGGGACGCGCCAGCGCGCGCATCTCGCCGGCGGCAAAGCTCTGGATGCCCAGGCTGACGCGGTCGATGCCGTGCGCGCGGCAGACGGCCAGGCGGTCGGCCGTGATGGTTTCGGGCGACGCTTCGATGCCGGCCGGCGTGGCCTGCAAATCGATGCCGAGGATGTCGCGCGCGCCGGACAGCAAGGTGTCCAGCTGCGCCGGCGACAGATAGGTGGGCGTGCCGCCGCCCAGCGCGAAGCGGGCGAAGCGCCGTTCGCCCAGCGCGCCGGCCAGTGCGCGCATCTGCACCAGCACTTGCCGCACGTAGCGTTCGACCATGTCGGCGCCGGGGCGGGCCATGGCGAACAGGTTGCAAAAGCCGCAGCGCATCTCGCAAAACGGAATATGGATGTACGCGAACAGGGCGGAGCGGTCTTGCCGCGCCCACAGGGGCGCCAGCGGCGCCGCCTGCGCCAAGGCGCGGTAGGCGGCCTTGTGCGGATACGAATACGAATACGCCTGATAGGGCGTGTGGCGCATGCGCTGCGCCAGGGTGCCAGGTTGTTCGGCTGGGTTCACGGTGGGGACTCCTTGGGAGGTGTATCGGGGGCGATGAAGAAGTGCGCATATGGCACGTTCCACACGCTGTCGTGGGCGATGCGGTGGCCGCGGTAGCCATCTTCGCCATAGGCGCTGCCGTGATCCGAGCAGACGATGGCGAACGTGGGCGCGCGCGCGGCGCAGGCGGCCAACAGCGGCGCCAGCGCGCCATCCACATAGCGCAGCGCTGCCGCGTGGCTGTCCAGGCAATCGGCGCGGCAGCCGGGCAGGTAGGCGCGGTTCGGCGTGTGCAGGGCGGCCACGTTGATGAACAAAAAAGTGCGCTGATCGCCATCCGCCAGGCGGGCTATGGCCAGCGCCACCTGCTTTTGCGTCGAATGGCGGCTGGCCACGCCCATGCCCGCGCTCCAGTGGCTTTCCTGGAACAGCGACGGCAGTACCGTGCCCAGCGCCGTTTGCTTGTTGAAGAAGCCCACGCCGCCGATGCAGATGGTGCGGTAGCCGCGCGCGGCCAGCGCGGCGGGAAGGTCTGCTTCCGCGAAGGCGAACGTGTGCTTAGACGTCGTTTCGCTGCCCGCAAACGCGCTGGCGAACAGGCGCGGATGGCGGCCCGGCGCGGCCGGCGTGGGCAAAAAGCCCGCGAAGAAGGCCTGGTGCGCCGCATAGGTGAACGTGGCGGGCGAGTGGCGCCGTTCCCAGCCGCCCGGCGGTAAAAAACGTCCCAGCACGGGCAACTCGCCTGCCTCGTACAGGGCTTGCGCCACGTCAAAGCGCAGGGTGTCGAGCGTGAGGAAGACGATATCGTGGCTGCCGACGATGGCGTGCATGTCGGGGATGGCCGGTGTGTCCGGTGTATCTTTAAGCATGTGTCAGTTGCGTCAGTTGCGCGGCATAGGTGTCCGCGCCCTGCCACAGCAGGCCTGGCAGCAGGTCGCCGAAGGCGTTCGCTTCCAGCACGTGGGCCTGGCCCTGGCGCACGACGAGGTCGTAGCCCGTCACGTGGCTGGCGGGGAAGGCGCGCGCGGCCTGGGTGGCAGCCGCTTCCAGCGCCGCCAGGTCGGCTGCGTTCAAGAGGCCGGATGCCTCGCCGCGCCGGTTGTCGAGGTGCAGATTCGTCATCATGTACTGTCCGATGCGCGCCACCCGGTGCGCGGGCTGGCCCGCCAGGGTCACGACGCGCAGGTCGTAGTGGCTGTCGCCGCAGCGCGGCTTGTTCAGCCACGTTTCCGCATACAGCTCCTGGGCGGCCAGCGCGTCGACGAGGGCGGCGATGTCGTGCTGCGTGTCATAGCGCGCCATGCGCTTGACATTGAACAGGCGCGCCGCGCCATCCCCATGCTGCAGGGCGGCTGAGGTGGTGGCTTGCTGGCGTCCCGCCTTGTTCCGGCGGTAGGCGACGACGCCGGACGCGGACGAGCCGTAGCGCGGCTTCAGATACACGCGGTCGAGGTCATGCTGGCGCAGCAGCGCTTGCAGATGCTCGTAGCCATGCACGGGGCCGAGCAGGGCGGGAATGGCGATGCCGTGCGCGGCCAGGTGGCGCTGGCAGGCCAGCTTGTCCGTCATGCGGACAATCTCGGCTGGCGCATTGAAGACGCGTATGTGCGGCAAGGCCGCCAGTTGCCCCGCCAGGTCTTGCATGGCGCTGGAAAAGCCCGCAAACCACGCATCCATGGCCAGCAGCTCGCCATGTTCGGGCGCACGCGCGGGCGCGCGGTCCTGCAGCCGGCAGCCCGCCTGCAGCAAGAGAAAATGGGCGGCGGGATCGTCGCCAGGCGGCTCGATCTTCAACAGGCCGGGCTGGCGCAAGGCGTCTGCCAACAGCGCCGGCCGCGCCAGCCAGTCGCGCCATTCCAGCACCTGCGCGGGCGGCAGGCGCAGTTGCGCGCGCGCCGCCTGCATCAGGCGCACGCGCTTGCTGCCGGCGCTGGCCAGCAGGGTGAGGGGTGTAGCCAAAGGAAAAGACTCCGCTTATTCGCCCACGGCCACGTAGCGGTAGCTTTCGCCGTCGTCTTCGTCCGCTTCCTGCGGGTCGTCCAGCACCACCTCGAAGGGCAGCGCCTTCAGCTTGGCCTGGTTTTCTTCCGAGATGTAGTGGTGCGACAGGTCCAGGCGTTTCAGCTTGCCCAGCTGCGTGTGATTGAGCACGGCCACGGCGCCCAGGTCGCCGATGGTGCCCAGCGACAGGTCGAGCGTGTCGAGCTGCGCCACCAGCGGCTCTTCCGCCAGCCAGACGGCCAGGTCGTCGGCGATTTCCGCGTCGCGCAAGCCCAGGTAGCGCAGGGTCGGCACGGTCAGCTGCGCCAGCACCTTGCGATACAGGTCGACGTCGCCCGAGAAGCCGTATTCCTCGGTGCCCAGCCACAGTTCCAGGTGTTCCAGCCGCGGCATGCTCGATTGCGCCAGCGCTTCGGCGATCTTTTGATCGAGGCCGCCCGTTTCGATGGTGAAGCGGCGCAGGTGCTGGTGCGCGAACGGTTCGATGACGAGCTCATTGCCGCCGCGGATGCGCAATTCTTCCAACTGCGGGAAGGCGTCCAGCAGGGGCTTGTAGCTGCCTTGCACGATCCACGAGATTTCGCATTCCTCGTACGTCATGTCGCCGATGAACAGGGCGCGCACATTGGGCAGTTGCGGCGCGTGAGCGATCAGCGCGGCGATCACTTCGTCGGCGCCCGATTCGTACGGATCGCCCCACATGCCGATGATCAGCGCCTCAAGCGCATTCTTGTCGCTTTTTTCCAGGAAGCCGGCGATCAGGTCTGGCATCTTGCGCTTGTCGTCGTATTCGAGCGACAAACGGTAGACGATGTCGGGCGAGGCGTCGAAGGGCAGGTCAGGGTCGTACTGGACGACTTTCTTGTTGTGGAAGGTGGTGGTGCTGTCGGAAATCGTCATCGGTAAGGCTCCATGAAGGGCAGTGGAAATCTTGTCTAGTCCGAAATCTTAGCATGGGCATAAGGGCTTATTGCACACTGCTGGCCCCTGCAAGGGGAGCCATCAATGCCTATTTTGCATCAAAGTTATCAAAAAGGTTTACCTTTTTCATATTGTCGATTATCTTATTAATTTTATTGGAAAATTGACAATGAAACCGATGCATAAAACCCTGTGTTTCTTGCTGTTGAGCGCTGCGACAACGACGGCGTTTGCACAAATCCTGCCTGCACCTGCACCGATTTTCTCTTCGACAACATTTGCGCTCCCCTCGACTGGCCGTTTGCAGTGGGGCGGCATCACGGCGCTGGGCGAACTGTATGGCTATGTTCAGCTGAATGGCGTGGACATGTGGTACGGCACCTCAGGCTCGGCAGTGACGGCCGTGCCTGCGGCTCAGGCAACGAATATGCTGCGTGGCGGCAATATTGCAGGAGACTTGCTGCTGCGCTCCACCGCCGCCGATGGCACCTTGCACATGCAACTGCAGTCGGGCAACACCCTGACGTCGCTGGATATTCCCGGCCAGGTGTCGTGGACCGGTCAAGTTAATGCGTCGGGGAAAGTTGCGTTTGGCGCCACCGTGGTCGACAGCCAGACCAAGGTCAGCAGCACCAACGCCTATCTGTACGATTCCGCATCGGGCATTACTCCCCTCGGTACGCTGGGCGGCGCCTGGAGTAGTGTTTCAGCAATCAATGATCATGGGGTTATCGTCGGCAACTCCTCGACGGCCGGCGGCAAGCAGCACGGTTATATCTATGAAAATGGTGTGATGAGAGACATCACGCCCACGATCAGAGACGCCGAGGTGAAGATGCGAGGGATTAACAATGCAGGGGAAATCGTGTTCAACCAGTACTTCCCCAATGCCCCCTGGCCGGTTCCCTACCGCGCCTTCAAGATGGTGGACGGCAGCTGGAGCGGGATCAACTCCATGTCGGAAGCGCTCGGGATCGATGGCAAAGGGAACGTGGTGGGCATCAGCCTTTCAGGTGCGGAATCCATTATCAATATGAATGGCAACACCTATATGCTGGCCGACCTGGTCGATGGCATGGAAGGCTGGCGCAATCTGCAAGTCAATGGCATAAACGAGGCTGGCCAGATCGCCGCCAGCCGCTGCAACGACCGCTTTTGTGAAGTGATCCGCCTCGACCCGCTCAGCGCCGTGCCGGAGCCTGAAACCTATGGCATGTTGCTGGGCGGCCTGGCATTGCTCGGCTTTGTCAGCAGGAAGCGCCGGCAGCGCCAGGTCTGACGCCGGAGCCGTACGCCGCGTTGCTGGTGGCCACTAGCGGTGGATCACCACCAGCAGCGCTTTTCCTTCCGTCTTGCCCAGGTTGCGTATCGTATGCGGCAAGTCCGCCGGATACCTGGCCGTGCCGCCATTCTTGACCTTTTTCTTCGCCGTCCCCACTTCCAGTTCCAGGTTGCCGTGGATCACCGTCAAATGTTCGGTGGTACCCGGATCGTGCGGCTGCGACGCCAGCTCGCCGCCCGGCGCCAGGGTCACCTCATACCATTCATATTTGCCGGCCAGTTCCATCGGTCCGAGGATGCGCAGCACGTAGCCCGCGTGGTCGCCGGGCAGGGTGGGGGTTTCGTGGGCGTCCGTGATGCGGATGGTTTCCACGGCTTTTTCCGCGCTCGACAGCAATTCGCCAATCTGCACGCCCAGGGCGTTGGCCAGGCGCCACGTGATGGCGATGGTGGGATTGGCTTTTTCGCGCTCGATTTGCGACAGCATGGACTTCGAGACGCCCGCGATGCGCGACAAATCCTCCAGTGTCAGGCCGCGCGCAAGGCGCAGCCGTTGCAGGGTGGCGCCCACTTCGGGCGGAGAATTGGTCGAAACGCTGGTTTTCATCGGCAGGTGGCTTGCAAAGTTCAAAAGGCTTGGGTAATATCCACTATATTGAATTTCAGTTCGAAATAGTGGATTTTGAGGAAAAACACGGAAACGTGTAGACTTCAAACAGCGCTTCACGGTACAGCATTGTGCGCGCACCGGTCAAGCGGACGCTTTTCCCTATGGCAACTGAGCTCACCCGGATAGCACACATACAACAGGGACACACAAGGATCATCATGAGCGAGCAAGCGAAGAACACCTTTTTCAGCGGTCTGCAACAGAATCTCGATCAACTGCGCCAACAGGGCTTGTACAAGCCCGAGCGCGTGATCGCCTCGCGCCAGGGCGCCGAAGTGGTGTGCGACGATGGCCGTACCCTGATCAATATGTGTGCGAACAACTACCTGGGCCTGTCCGGCGACGTGCAGACGCAGGAAGCGTCTATTGCCGCCACGCAAAAATATGGCTACGGCCTGTCGTCCGTGCGTTTTATTTGCGGCACGCAAACCGTGCATAAAGAACTGGAACAGGCGATTTCCGCTTTTCTGGGCACGGAAGACACGATTCTGTATGCGGCCGCATTCGACGCCAACGGCGGCGTGTTCGAGCCCCTGTTCGATGAAAATGACGCCATCATCTCGGATGCGCTGAATCACGCTTCCATCATCGACGGCATCCGCCTGTGCAAGGCTGGCCGCTACCGCTACGCCCACAACGACATGGCCGACCTGGAAGTGCAGCTGAAAGCGGCGATTGCCGCCGGCAAGCGCCATAAAGTCATCGTCACGGACGGCGTATTCTCGATGGATGGCACGATCGCGCAACTCGACAAGATCTGCGACCTGGCCGACCAGTACGGTGCGCTGGTGATGATCGACGAATGCCACGCTTCCGGCTTCATGGGCGCGACGGGCCGCGGCACGCACGAACACCACAATGTGATGGGCCGCATCGACATCATCACGGGCACCCTGGGCAAGGCCCTGGGCGGCGCCATGGGCGGTTTCACGTCGGCACGCAAGGAAGTCATCGACACCCTGCGCCAGAAATCGCGCCCTTATCTGTTCTCGAACACCCTGGCGCCATCGATCGCCGGCGCTTCGCTGTCGGTGCTGGAGCGCCTGGCCAAGTCGACGGAACTGCGCGACCGCCTGCATGAAAACACGGCCTTCTTCCGCAGCGAAATCGAACGCATCGGCTTCACCATCAAGCCGGGTACCCATCCTGTCGTTCCCGTGATGCTGTTCGACGCTCCCGTGGCGCAGAAATTCGCCGCCCGCCTGTATGAACTGGGCGTGCTGGTGACGGGCTTCTTCTACCCGGTTGTGCCGATGGGCCAGGCCCGGGTGCGCGTGCAGCTGTCGGCCGCCCACACCCGCGAACAGCTGGTGCAAGTGCTGGCCGCCTTCGAGCAGGCTGGCAAGGAACTCGGTTTGCTGACCGCCACGACCACTACCAACTAACAAGAATTCAGGAAAATAGCATGGAACGCATCTTAGTCATTGGCGCAAACGGCCAAATCGGTAGTGAACTGGTGGGCGCACTGGCGCAGCAGCACGGCGCGGACAACGTCATCGCCAGCGACATCGGCACGAATAATCTGTACCAGGCCAAGCGCTATGCGCAATTGAATGTGCTGGACAAGGACGGCCTGGCGAAAATCATCGCCGACGAAGGCATCACCCAGGTGTACCAGCTGGCGGCCATGCTGTCGGCCACGGGCGAAGCGGCGCCTTTGAAGGCGTGGAGCCTGAACATGGACGGCTTGCTCAATATCCTGGAACTGGCGCGCGAGCGGGGCGAAGCGGGCAAGCCGCTGCGCATCTTCTGGCCGTCGTCGATCGCCGCCTTCGGCCCGAACACGCCGCAAGTGAACACGCCGCAAATGACGGTGATGGACCCGACCTCGATGTACGGCATCAGCAAGCTGGCCGGCGAGCGCCTGTGCGAGTACTACTTCAACAAGTACGGCGTGGACGTGCGCAGCATCCGCTACCCGGGCATCATCAGCTACAAATCGCCTCCGGGCGGCGGCACCACCGATTACGCCATCGCCATCTTCCATGCGGCCTTGCGCGGCGAGCGCTATGACTGCTTCCTCGATGCGAACACCACCTTGCCGATGATTTACATGCCCGACGCCATCCGCGCCACCATCGAACTGATGGACGCGCCTGTGGCCCAAATCAAGATCCGCTCCTCGTACAACGTGGCCGGCGTGTCGTTCAACCCCGAGCAGCTGGCCAAGGCCATCGTGCGCATGGTCCCGGACTTCAAGATCAGCTACAAGCCGGACAGCCGCCAGGCCATCGCCGACAGCTGGCCGCAAAGCCTGGACGACAGCAAGGCCAGCGCCGACTGGGGCTGGAAGGCGCAGATCGGCGTCGAGCAGATGGTCACGGACATGCTGGCCAATGTCGATGTTGGGCATGCCGCCAAGGCTGCCTGAATCCAGCACCGGCATTCATAAAAACATACTAATATAAAGAGACACTACATGGACATGAGCGTATTTGACCTGTTTAAGATCGGCATCGGGCCGTCGAGTTCCCACACGGTGGGGCCGATGGTGGCGGCGCGGCGTTTTCTGGTCGAATACGGTCCGCTGGACCAGGTAGTGGGCGTCGAGGCGGCCCTGTATGGCTCGCTGGCGCTGACGGGCGTGGGCCATGCCACGGACAAGGCCGTCATTCTGGGCTTGATGGGCGAGACGCCGCAAGACGTGGCGCCCGATGCCGTCGACAGCAAGCTGGCCGCCATCGAGGCGGCCGGTGAAATCGCCTTGCTGGGCACGCACGTGGTGCCGTTTACGGCCGCCACGGGCTTGATCTGGCACAAGAGCGAATCCCTGCCTGAACATCCGAACGGCATGCGCTTTACCCTGAAACTGGCGGATGGCAGCCGCGTAGACAAAGTGTATTACTCGATCGGCGGCGGCTTTATCCGCGAAGCCGGCGAGGCCCAGGCCGAGGCGGCCGTGGAGTCGGCCGCCAGCGCGCGGGTCGTCTTCCCCTTCGATACCATGGAGCAGTTGCTGGCGCACGGCGTGGAAAGCGGCTTGTCGATTCCGGAAATGCTGCGCGCGAACGAATGCGTCAAGCGCAGCGACGATGAATTGAACGAGGGCCTGGACCGTATCTGGCACGTCATGCGCGACTGCATCGCGCACGGCCTGGAAACGACGGGCAACCTGCCGGGCGGCTTGAACGTGAAGCGCCGCGCCGCAAAATTGTGGCGATTGGCGCAGGAAGCGAAAGCATCCGACAACCGCGCCAACGACTTGCCGCACGACGCCGTGCACCTGGTCAGCCTGTACGCGATGGCCGTCAACGAGGAAAACGCGGCGGGCGGCCGCGTGGTGACGGCGCCGACCAACGGCGCCGCCGGCATCATCCCGGCCGTGCTGCGCTACTACGCGCAGGATTGCCGCCCCAGCGACCCGGTCGGCGGCGTGCGCCGCTTCATGCTGACGGCCGCCGCCATCGGCATGTTGTGCAAACGCAATGCCTCGATCTCGGGCGCCGAAGTGGGTTGCCAGGGCGAAGTGGGCGTGGCCTGCGCCATGGCGGCGGCCGGCCTGGTGGCGGCACTGGGCGGCACCAATGAGCAAATCGAGAATGCGGCCGAAATCGGCATCGAGCACCACCTGGGCATGACGTGCGACCCGATCGGCGGCCTGGTGCAGATTCCCTGCATCGAGCGCAATGGCATGGGCGCCGTGAAAGCCATCACGGCTGCCTCGCTGGCGCTGAAGGGCGACGGCACGCACTTCGTCAGCCTCGACGAAGTCATCGAGACCATGCGCCAGACGGGCGCGGACATGCAGGACAAGTACAAGGAAACGTCCTTGGGCGGGCTGGCCGTGCACGTCATCACGGTGAACCACGCCGCTTGTTGACGGCGACGTCCCGTACGATTCCCTAACATCGTGTATGTCGGCCTGCCGCAGTGCGCAAGCCGGCAGCTTTACTCCTCCTCAAACAACTGCTCCAGCCTTCTCGGGTAGTTATTCAGGAAATCGCGCGTCACGGCGTAGTGTTCCGTGTCTTCATACGCCACTTCGTGGATGCCGCCGCCCGTAAAACTGAGGATTTTCGCATTCGGATAGGCCAGCAGGATGGGCGAATGGGTGGCGATGATCAATTGCGAGTCGTCCTGCACCAACTGGTGGATCACGGACAATGCCGCCATCTGGCGGCTGGGCGACAGGGCCGCCTCGGGTTCGTCCAGCAGGTACAAGCCTTTTCCCCGCAGCTTGTTGATCAGGGTGGCCATGAACGCTTCGCCGTGCGATTGCGCGTGCAGCGACTTGCCGCCATAGCTGGCCAGGTATTCCGGCATGTCGTCCATGTAGGTGGCGACGTTGAAAAAGCTTTCGGCGCGCAGGAAATAGCTGTCCTCTGGTTTTTTATAACTCTTGCTCAGGCGCAAGTGCGCGTGCAAGCCCGATTCCTCGTCCGACGGCAGGGCGATGCGCACGTTGCGCGTGCCGCCATCCTTGCCGAAACCGAGGGCCACGGCCAGCGCTTCGAGCATGGTCGACTTGCCGCTGCCATTCTCGCCCACGAAAAACGTCACGTCGCGATGAAAGTCCATGTGCACGAAGTCGCGGATGGCGGGAATGGTGAACGGATAGTGGTCAAGGTCGACGACGGCGTCAGGGCGCAGCGCGGCGCTTTGCAAATACGGTTTTTTACTCAGCGACATGGCCGGTTCCATGAATGACCCGGAGGCGGGCCGACGGGTACCAGTGTGGCGCAAATCCGGCGCACGCGCCAGCACGCGCGCCGGATTTTTTGATATTACAGGTCGTTCAGGCAGTTGCCGAAGTAGTCGTTATAAAATGCTGTGGGTGCACCATTCTTGTCGAGCAAGCCAAAATGTCTACCGACATTGAGGCCTACACGATACAAAGTGTCGGCCGAGTTTTCTGTTCCGGCATAGCCTCGCTCCATCAATAATGCTTCGCGGGCATTATCCGTTAGGTGGGCAACTCGTCCTGCAAGCAGTGCGTCAAAAAGACAAATGTGTTCGCGTTCGTCACTTTCCTTGTACGCATCTTTACTGCCGACAGCCATGTATAGGCCAGCTTCGCCACCAGCGCTGATGCACTCCAGGTCAGCAACTGATCGTTCATGGAGGCCGAATTCGCCCTTTGCCAAAGGAAAACAATAGCTGTTTGCACTACTTTCCTTCAGCGTCTTTGTTTTATAGTTGTTCGTAAGCCATTTGGAAAACGCGGAAGAGCTTGGCTGGCCACCCTGGCGACGATAGGCGGTATAGTAAGTGAGTACGGTCGAAAAAGGGTGGCCGCTAGGTACGGCTCCGAATGTTCCTGATTTGGCTACCGCCGGCATCGTGGCTGCAACCGTATCTGCTGGACCAAAACACCGCAAGTCATACCCCAGCATGAACAAACTCGCTTCGAAGGCATGGCAGCGGGCGGCCATGTCGGCGCTGTCCGCCTTGAACCAGTCGCACTTTTCCAGCACGGCGCGCAGGATCCAGCCCAGCTTGACCTGCCACTGCGCCCAGTCCTGGCACGACACGGCCTTGCCAAAGAATTGCGGTGCGCCGGCAAAGCCGCTGTCGATACCCTTGGGATTGCGGATCTGCTTGCCGCGCGCGGCGCCCGAGGGGAAGGCCAGCCAGTGTTTCTTTGCCAGTTTGGCGCCTGCCTGGCTGCGGTACTGCGCATACAGCATGGCCATGGCCGCGCCCACGCGGCTGTCGTAGATGGGCGAGCCGCTGTCATCAAACAGGGCGTGGATCTTGGTCAGACCCGCGTCGAAGCGCTCCACGCTGTCCGTATCGAGCGCATCGAGCGGCGCATCCGAGTCGAGCGACATGAATGGCGCCAGGCGCGTGAAGTAGGCGGCCAGGCGGCCTTGCGCATGCAGGCGCTTCAGGAAGACGATGGCGCCGCGCACGCCGCCCCATTCGAGGATGGCCAGGCAGGCCGCCAGCACCTGGTCTTCATCCTGCCGCGCGATGGCGTCCTTCAGCCAGCCGCGCAGCAGGCCCAGCGAGGCGGTCGTCTCGCGCCAGTTGCCCGAGACGACCGCCTTGCCGCGCGCATCGGTCCAGCGGGTGTTCCACACATAGTGCCCCAGCACCGCTTCCAGGCCCGTCGCCTGCACGTCCAGGCCGCCCGGCACGAAGCGGCTGCGCGCCATCTTCAGCTGAAAGCGTTTGACCGGCAGTTCGGCCGCCAGCCAGTCGATAAAACCGCGTACATCGTCCTGCTTGAGAAAATCGTCACGCTTCGTGTGGGATGGCTGTGGCATGGTCGTCATGGGCAGGGTTGGCGCCCGCTTGGTCTGGAAAGCGGCCATGATACAGTTGCCGTGCGACAAGGTGTGTCGTTTGGCAACAGTCGCCGCTCGTATCAGGACGGCGGCGCCCGGGCAAACGCCACGCGATTCGCCTTGGACGGCGGCTGGCACTATAATATCCGCTGCCATTCATGATCAACCGCACTCAGCTCAACTGGACTCTTCAAATCTATGCACTACGTGTCTACCCGCGCTGATAAAGCGCCAATGAATCCGCAGCAATTCTCCGACATCCTCCTGGGCGGCCTGGCCCCCGATGGCGGACTGTATCTCCCTGAACACTACCCGCAAGTCACTGGTGCCGAGCTGAACGCCTGGCGCACATTGTCGTATGCCGACCTGGCCTACGAAATCCTGAAGAAGTTCGCCACCGATATCCCGGCCGCGGACCTGAAGGCGCTGACGGCGAAAACCTATACCAAGGCAGTCTACAAGAACGCCCGCGCCGGCGAAAACGCGGCCGACATCACGCCGCTGCGCGTGCTGGAAGAAAACGTCGTCAAGGGCGGATCGACCACCCTGATGCTGCAGGCGCTGTCGAACGGCCCGACCCTGGCCTTCAAGGACATGGCCATGCAGCTGCTGGGCAACCTGTTCGAATACACGCTCACCAAGCACGACGCCGAACTCAATATCTTCGGCGCCACGTCGGGCGACACGGGCAGCGCGGCCGAATACGCGATGCGCGGCAAGAAGGGCATCCGCGTCTTCATGTTGTCGCCGCACAAGAAAATGAGCGCCTTCCAGACGGCGCAGATGTTCAGCCTGCAAGACCCGAACATCTACAACATCGCCGTCGAAGGCGTGTTCGACGATTGCCAGGACATGGTCAAGGCAGTGTCGAACGACTTGCCGTTCAAGGCAAAACAGAAGATCGGCACCGTCAACTCCATCAACTGGGCGCGCGTCGTGGCGCAGGTGGTGTATTACTTCCGCGGCTACCTGGCGGCCACCACCAGCAACGAACAGAAAGTGTCGTTCACGGTGCCGTCTGGCAACTTCGGCAATATCTGCGCCGGCCACATCGCCCGCATGATGGGGCTGCCCATCTCGAAACTGGTGGCGGCGACGAATGAAAACGACGTGCTCGACGAATTCTTCCGCACGGGCGTCTACCGCGTGCGCAAGTCCGCCGAAACGTACCACACGAGCAGCCCGTCGATGGATATCTCGAAAGCGTCGAATTTCGAGCGCTTCGTCTACGACCTGGTGGGCCGCGACAGCGGGCGCGTACGCGCGCTGTTTACGAAAGTGGAAACGCACGGCGGCTTCGACTTGTCCGGCAAGCCGGGCAGCGATGGCGACGAGTTCAAGCTGGTGGCCAAATATGGCTTCAAGTCGGGCAAGTCCACGCACCAGGACCGCCTCGACACCATCCGCGACGTGGCCGACGACTACGGTATCACCATCGACACGCACACGGCCGACGGCATCAAGGTGGCGCGCGAGCACCTGGAGCCGAACGTGCCGATGATCGTGCTGGAAACGGCGCTGGCGGCCAAGTTCAACGAAACCATCCTCGAAGCGCTGGGCGTGGATGCGGAACGCCCGGCCGGCTTCGAGAACATCGAAGACTTGCCGCAAAAGTTCGTCGTGATGGATGCGGACGTGGAAAAAATGAAGGCGTACATCGCCTCGAACACGGGACTGTGATGACAGACGCGAGCACTGTACGTAAACCCATGCTGTCGGTGGCCGAGGCGCAAGCCTTCATGCTGGGCGCGGCGCGCCCGGTGGCCGACGTGGAGCTGGTCGACACCATGCGCGCCAACGGCCGCGTGCTGGCGGCCGCGCAAACGTCGACCCTGAACGTGCCCGAGCGCGACAACACGCAGATGGATGGCTACGCCGTGCGCGCGCAGGATTGCGCCAGCGGCGCGGCCAGCCTGCCCGTGTCGCAGCGCATCGCGGCCGGCCACGTGGGCCAGCCTTTGCAGCCGGGGACGGCGGCGCGCATCTTCACGGGCGCCCTGATCCCGGACGGCGCCGATTGCGTCGTGATGCAGGAGCAGTGCACCTTGCTTGATGGCGTGGTGACGGTCAATCACGTGCCGCACGCGGGCGAATGGGTGCGCCGCCAGGGCGAGGATATCCGCGCCGGCGGCGAGATCCTCGGCGCCGGCCGGCGCCTGCGCAGCCAGGAAATGGGCCTGGCCGCCTCGGTGGGGCTGGCGCAAGTGCCCGTGCTGCGCAAGCTGCGCGTGGCCGTGTTCTTCACGGGCGACGAGCTGGCCATGCCCGGCGAACCTTTGGCGCCGGGCGCCGTCTACAACTCGAACCGTTTTACCTTGCGCGGCTTGCTGGAAAATCTCGGCTGCGAGATCACGGACCTGGGCATCGTGCCCGACAGCCTGGACGCGACGCGCGCCGTGCTGCGCCAGGCGGCCCAGGGCAATGATTTGATCATCACTTCGGGCGGCGTGTCCGTGGGCGAGGAAGACCATATCAAGCCGGCCGTGGAAGCGGAAGGGCGCCTGAACATGTGGCAGATCGCCGTCAAGCCGGGCAAGCCGCTGGCGTTTGGCGAAGTGCAGGACGCGTTCTTTGTCGGCTTGCCCGGCAATCCCGTCTCCAGCTTCGTCACCTTTCTGCTGTTCGTGCGTCCGTTCATCCTGCGCCTGCAGGGCGTGGCGGGGAGCCTTGCGCCGCGCAGCTACAAGCTGCCGGCCGCGTTTGAACGGCTGAAGGCGGACAAGCGCAACGAATTCCTGCGCGCCAAGGTCAATGACGAGGGCGAGCTGGAACTGTTCGCCAACCAGAGTTCGGGCGTGCTGACGTCCACCGTGTGGGGCGACGGCTTGATCGATTGCCCGCCGGGGCTGTCGATCGCGCGCGGCGACATGCTGCGGTTTATCCCGTTTAACGAATTGCTGTACTAAGGAAGTCTTGATGAAGATCAATCTGCGATTTTTTGCCAGCGTGCGCGAGCTGGTGGGCACGGGCCAGGAAGCGCTGGAAGTGGCCGGGCCGCTGACGGTGGGCGAGGTGCGAACCCTGCTGATCGCCCGCGGCGGCAACTGGGAATATGCGCTGGCGCAGGGACGCGCGCTGCGCATGGCGCATAATCAGGTGATGTGCGATGCCGATACCGTGACAGGCGACGGCGACGAAGTGGCGTTCTTCCCGCCCGTGACGGGCGGCTGATCCCGCGCGCCAAATGAAACGGCCACTTCATCGAAGTGGCCGTTTTTTCATGGCGTCTTGGTTTTCGGCTTGCTGGCCGTGGTATCGCCGCAGGTGGCGCAGGCGATGGCTTTCTTGTAGCGCCAGTATTTCGAGCCGATGAAGATGGCTGACGCCACCAGCGACCAGGCCAGCGCGCTGAGGATGTCGGCGCGGCTGGTGGTGCCCTTGCTGTACTCGACCACCGTCAGGATGATGAATAAAATCGAACTGGCCAGCAAATAACGGGAAATCCAGAATCCTGCGCCCATGTGTTTCTCCTCTTGTCGTCGCGTTGTCTCGTGAAGTCGAAGTGCCGATCGCTGCAGCATGTCCGCGCAGTATGCATCATTTTTCGGCCTTCTTGCCATCCGCCGGCCTTATCTCGACTAAAATGCCGGGGTTTTCACCGTCTTTCCAGCTCGCCATGACCCAAACCAGTTCCCCTCCGTTTCACATCGCCGTCATCGGCGGCGGCCCCGCCGGCCTGATGGCCGCCCAGGCGGCCACCGACCAGGGAGCCAGGGTGGAGCTGTTCGACGCCATGCCGTCCGTCGGCCGCAAATTCCTGCTGGCGGGGCGGGGCGGCATGAATATCACGCATGCGGAAGGCTACCAGGCCTTTGTCTCGCGCTACGCCAGGCAAGCGCACCGGGTGAAACCGGCGCTGGACCAGTTCGGCCCGCAAAAGGTGCGCGACTGGGTGCACGGTCTGGGCGTGGAAACCTTCGTCGGCTCCTCGAACCGCGTCTTCCCGACCGACATGAAGGCGGCGCCCTTGCTGCGCGCCTGGCTGCACCGCCTGCGCGAAGCAGGCGTGCAATTTCACATGCGCCACCGCTGGACGGGCTGGCAAGACGGCCGGCTGGCCTTCGCCACGCCGGACGGCGAACGGCTATTCGCTTTCGACGCCGTGATCCTGGCGCTGGGCGGCGGCAGCTGGGCGCGGCTGGGATCGGATGGCGCCTGGGTGCCGCTGCTGCAAGGGCGCGGCGTGGCCGTGACGCCCCTGGCGCCGGCCAATTGCGGCTTCGACGTGGACTGGAGCGAGTATTTCCGCAGCCGTCATGCGGGCGAGCCGCTGACCACCGTGGCCATCACGGCGCGCGACATCGATGGCTTGACGATCAAGCGCCAGGGCCAGTTCGTCATCACGGCGGGCGGCGTCGAGGGTAGCCTGATCTACGCGCTGTCGGCCGCGCTGCGCGAGCAGATCGCCGCCGAGGGCAGCACCACCATCTGGCTCGACCTGGCGCCCGACCACAGTCATGAACGCGTGTTCGAAGAAGTGACGCGCCCGCGCGGCGCCCGCTCCATGTCCAGCCACCTGAACAGCCGCCTGGGCATCAAGGGCGTGAAATCGGGCTTGCTGCGCGAATGCCTGAGCGCGGCCGACTTTGCCGACGAAGCCAAGCTGGCCGCCGCCATCAAGCTGCTGCCAGTCACCTTGCAGCGTCCGCGCCCCATCGATGAAGCCATCAGCAGCGCCGGCGGCGTGGACTTCGAAGGCATCGATGGCAGCATGCTGTGTGCCATGCCGGGCGTGTTCCTGGCGGGGGAAATGCTGGACTGGGAAGCGCCGACGGGCGGCTACCTGCTGACGGCCTGCCTGGCGCAAGGCAAGGCGGCCGGCGAGCAGGCCGTGGCATGGCTGGAAGAGAATTCTTGAAATCACAACGGCATTGAATCGTTGGCGCCACGACGCCGCTCACCATCGTAGCGAGCAGCGCCAGCTGCAAATCGCGCCGCGCAGTCGATTGTGAGCGGTTGTCCTCATCAGTGCCAGATGATGTCGCCCGAGCCGCTCTTCTGCGTCTCGCGCTGGCGCGGGTTGCCGTGGACGTGGATGTCGCCACTGCCGCGCACGGTCAGGTTGGCGGCGTCGCGCACGAAGACGGTGCTCGTGCCCGAGCCTTGCAGGCTGACGCTGGCCTTGTCGGCGGCCAGGTGCTCGGCATCGATGTCGCCTGAACCGCTGAGGTCGGCGCGCAGGAATTTCGTGTTGCCGCTGGCGGCGATGCGCCCGGAGCCCACCATTTCCAGCACCACGCTGTCGCTGTTGCCGGCATTGATGTCGAGGTCGCCACTGCCGTTGACGGTGGCTTGTACCTGCTTGTAGCGTCCCGTGAAACTGACGTCGCCGGAACCTGTTAATTCCAGGATGAAACTGTCGCCGGAAAAGCCCGTGATCTTGCTGTCGCCATTGCCGTGGACTTCGACGCGCACGAGGGCTGGCAGCACCAGTTCCACCTGCAGCGGCTGGCGATGGTGGAACAGCATGCCTTTCGGGCCGATATGCATGGTCGTGCCATCCTGCGTGGTGTCGACGTTCGACAGCAAACGCTGTTCGCCGCTGACCTTCAGCGATGGCGTGGCGCCGCGGCGCAGCACCAGGTCGATGGGGCCGGCCAGGTCGATGCTGGTGATATCGGCGGAAATCGGGCGCGTTTCGCTGCGCACGGCGCGGCCGGCAGCGCTGCTGGGATTGCTGATTCCCTTGGCGCGCAGCGCCGCATACGACATGGCGATCAGGACCAGTGCCAGCAAGAGCATGGACAGGCCAACTTTGAGCAAGCGTTTCATGGCAGCCTTTCTAGTGACCTTTGAGCAGGGAAACATTCATGGCAACGTAGCGCTTGATGCCGATCAAGGTATAGCGCGTTACGACCAGACTGAGCAGGAAGATGGCGATGCCGCCGAGCAGCATGCCCACGCCAAACACGGTTTGCGTGGTGCGCGCATCGCGGTCCATGTCGGTGGAGATGCGGATGCCGCCGCCGGCCAGCGCTTCGGCCCGCTCCATCATGCGCGATGAGGCGCCCGGTGCCTCGGGTGTGGACTCGGCCTTGACGGGACCGGGCACGTGGTCGACTTCGATGCCCGTGTCGCCGATGGTGATGCGCGTTTCGCGCCGTTCGCCGCCTTCGCCGCCGTCATCGTCATGGATGAAGACGTGGCGCAGGGGGCCGTCGAGCACCAGTTCGTTGGCGCCGGACAAGCCGCTGGCCGTGATGGCGATGCCGGCCAGGTAAAAGCTCAGGCCGACGGCGTACAGGGTGGCCAGCAGGGCCGCGTAGACGGCGGCTGGCACGACCATGAACAGGTTGAAGATGGCCAGTCCCACCAGCGAGACGAGCAGGCGCAGCAGGTTGACGGGCGTTTTCTTTTGCTCGAAAGCCTGGCGATGGGTGCTGCTGCGCAAGGTGAGGGCGATTTTTTTCGGGTCGCCCAGGTCGTCGGCGATTTCGTGCTCGCTGCGGCCGGCCGCAGCGCCTTCGATGAAGGTCTGTTCGTAATAATCGAGGGTCTTGGCCACCAGATCCGGTGGCAAGCCCGCCAGTGCGCGCCGCAGCGCGTCGAGATAATCTTGCTTGTTCATCATATTCTTCCTGTCCGCCGCTTCAGCCCACTGCCGGCAGCAACATGCTTGCCTGGCTCAGCAGCAACGGTGCCTGTGGCCCCTGCTGTACCTGCATGACGATCAAGGTGGCCAGCGCCACACCCGCCAGCAGCGCCAGGGCTTTCAAGCTGTTTTTCAAGTGCAAGGTGGTGTGCATGGTATTCCCCGTGGCATGGCCGTTGTCGATGATCAGACTGTACCCAAGCGCACGCGAGCACACCAGCGCGGTGCGACAGAATGCAATTTCGCGGGGGCGAGCGACGCCAGGGGAGGATGCACCGTCAAGTCTACTTTGCCGCTTTGCCCGTGGTGACGACCTTGGCGGCCGCCACGCCGCTGCGCACGGCCGCCTCGATGGTGGCCGGATAGTCTTGCGTGCGGTCGTCATTCGCCGTGTAGTCGCCGGCCAGCAGCAGGCCCGGCACGCCGCTGGCGTTGCCGGGACGCGCCAGGTCCGGCGTGCAGGCAAACGTGGCGCGCTTTTCCGTGATCAGCTGGGTCCACAGGGGCTGGGCCAGGGCAGGGCGCTGCAAGACCTGCGCCAGCTGGGCCGCGATGGCTTGCGCCAGCGGCCCGTGGCCTTGCTCGGCGGCAGGGCCGGAAGCGCTGATGACGACGGCCAGCAAGCCGGCCTGTTTGCTGTCGAGTTGGCCCCGGTCGAAGACGAACTGGCCCCAGTGCCGGTTCGCCGGCGTATCGACGAGGGCGTAGAACGGCAAGTCCAGGCGCACCGAGGCGTCGTATTGCAGGTAGCAGGTGCTGATCGCTTCCGGCGTGAAGGCTTGCATTTTGGTAATAACGTCATCGAGGCGCGCGTCCTGCAAGCCTTGCAGCAGGCCGGCCGCTTGCACGGACGAAGTGGCGACGATGACGCCGTCAAAGATATCTCCATCGTCGACGCCGTCATCGAGTCGCCAGCGGCCGTCGGGCAGCGCCTGCAGGGCGGCCACCTTGGCGCCCGTGCGCACTGCGCCGCCATGTTGTTCCACATAGCGGGCGGCCGCGTCGGGCAAGACACTGCTCAGGTCCGCCTTCGGGACCAGCATGTCGGAGGCGCGGCGGCGGCTGGCGCCCAGGCTGTCGCGCAGCACGTTGAGGAAGACGCGGGCCGAGGCGCGCTCGGGCGGGGTATTCAGGGCGGCCAGGCACAGCGGGTGCCACATCAGCCGGTTCAGGCGGTCCGTCTGGTCGAAGCGCTGCAGCAATTCGTTGACCGTGCAATCGTTGTACAGTTGCCAGCCCATCGTCCGCATGGCGGTGGAAAAGCGCATCAGGGACAGTTTGTCGGCGCGCAATAATCCCGTGGCGCGCAGCAGGGCCCAGACCAGGTGCAGCGGCGCGGGCAGGCGGGGGGCGATGAAATCCATGCCCCCGGAGCCGGCCGGATAGCGCATCTGCAGGGGCAGCGTAAGGATCAGTTCGTCCGGGTCTTGGCCCGCCAGTTTGATCAGGCGCAAGGTTTCCGTGTAGGCACCCAGCAAGATATGCTGGCCGTTGTCGAGCACGGTGTTTTCTCTCTCGACGCGGCGCGCGCGCCCGCCCAGGGTGCGCGCCGCCTCGAAGACGGTCACCGGGTGACCGGCGCGCGCCAGCTCCATGGCCGCCGCGCAGCCAGCCCAGCCGGCGCCGATGACGGCGTAGCGTTGCTTCACGATAGGCTTAGCCACGAACCCAGGTCTTCCAGGCCAGCCACAGTTTGCGGATCGGCGTGAGCGAGATGCGCTGTTTCAGCACGTGGTAGCCGTCGCGCTCGACTTCGTTGAGCAGGGTGCGGTAGATGGCGGCCATGATCAGGCCCGGACGCTGGGCGCGGCGATCCTCGGCCGGCAACAGCGCGAAGGCTTCGTCATACGCCTTTTGCGCGCGCGCCACCTGGAAACGCATGAGGTTTTCAAAGTTTTCGCTGTGGCGCGCGTTCAGCAAGTCGGCCGCCGTCACATTGAATTGCTGCAATTCGCTGATCGGCAGGTAGATGCGCCCCTTGCGCGCATCTTCGCCCACGTCGCGGATGATGTTGGTCAGCTGGAAGGCATGGCCCAGTTTTTCCGCGTATAGCAGGGTTTCCGGGCGGGTCGCGCCAAAGATGCTGGCTGACAAGATACCCACCACGCTGGCCACATGCCAGCAATAGCGGCTCATGGCCTGGTAATCGAGGTAGCGGGTCTGGTTCAAGTCCATTTCCATGCCGTCGATGATGGCCTGCAAATGCTTTTCTTCCAGTTGATACACGGCCAGATGCGGTTCCAGCGCGCGCATCACGGGATGCGTGGGGATGCCCTCGTACATGGCCTTGACTTCCTTGCGCCACCAGACCAGCTTGGTGCGTGCCACGGCTTCGTCCGTGCATTCATCGACCGTGTCATCGACTTCGCGGCAGAAGGCGTACAGGGCCGTGATGGCCTTGCGGCGCTCGGCGGGCAGGAACAGGAAGCTGTAGTAGAAGCTGGAGCCGCTCTGGGCGGCCTTTTGTTGGCAGTATTCGTCGGGGGACATAGTCAAAAGAGCAAGGGTTGCAGATCGAAGCCGCTATTCTATCGTCTTACAGAGTGGGCGACGGGGGAAAAGCCGTTTTTACTTGTGTCTCTTGATGCAAGCTTTTGCGCGACATGCGCAGGGCGCGCCAGAAAATGATCAGCCAGTCGCGTTTCTCCAGCTTGGGACGGCGCCGGAACACGTCGTAATTGACGGCTTCGATGCATTCGAGGATGCGCAAGCCGCCTTGCACCACCAGGCGCAATTCCCAGCCGATGCGCCCGCGCAAGCGCAGGGCCAGCGGCGCGCCGGACAGCATCAGGGCGCGCGTGCGGGCCACTTCGAAGCGCATCAGGGCGCTCCACTTGCCGTGTGCTTCGGGCCGCTCGAAGGCGGCGGCGGAGACGGCAAAGCGGCTCAAGTCTTCCATCGGCAGGTAGATGCGCTCTTTTTGCTGGTCGATGGCAACGTCTTGCAAGAAATTAATTAGTTGCAAAGCTGAACATATCGCATTGGAATCGCGTACATTCTGTTCATCGGCCGCGCCATACAGGTGCAGCATCAGCAGCCCCACGGGGTTGGCCGAGCGGGCGCAGTAATCGAGCACATCGTCATAACTGGCGTAGCGCGTCGTTTCCACATCCTGTTTAAATGCCGACAGCAGATCGTAGAACGGCTTCAGCGGCAGCTGGTGTTTGGCGATGACGGCGGCCAGGCGCTCGAACATGGCGGCGTTCTCGCCGGCATGGCCTTCGTGGCGGTCCATGCGGCCCAGTGCTTCTTCATAGGCGTGCAGGGCCGCCAGGCGCTCGGCCGGCGTGGCGTCGCCCTCATCGGCCAGGTCGTCGGCGCTGCGGGCGAAGGCATAGATGGCTTCGACGGCGGGCACCAGGCGGCGCGGCAGTAAAAATGATGCAACAGGAAAATTTTCGTAATGGTCTACAGGCATGAACACACTTCTCTAGTCTTGCGTTTGTCCGGCACCCTCACACGCTGGAATGGGGCCGGACGTTGTACGTCTCAAGATTAATGACGCAAAAGTCACTAAAAACTTTTACGCACGATTATAATTAATAACCAGAAAGTCATTAGGGGAAAATCGCTCCCCGCGATGACCAAGCTGATATTGTCACAAATTTAAGGATATCGCGTGCGAAAAAGTTTGGCTTGGCCCACAGGACAAGCAAAAAGTTTCTCCGCATAAAAATATTGCAGCCCGCATAGTAAAGGAAAATACCTTGTTTGCCCTGAAAACCCTGCGCCGCGAGACCGGCGCTCCCGCACTTCCCGCCCTGCGGCTGATTGCCGCCGCCGCCCTGGCGCTGACCCTGGCGGCTTGTTCCAAGCCTGCCGTCAAAGTGGAAGACGTGCGCCCCGTGCGCGCGATCGTATTGTCTAGCAGTAATGTTGACGTGAGTGCCGAGCTGTCGGGCGAGGTCGTGCCCCGTGTCGTATCGCAGCTGGGCTTCCGCGTGGGTGGCAAGATCGTCGCGCGCAAGGTGGACGTGGGCGCCAGCGTCAGGAAGGGGCAAGTGCTGATGCAGCTCGACCCTGCCGACTTGCAGCTGTCGCAGGCGCAGGCCAAGGCGTCGCTCGTCAGCGCGGAAACGAGCCGCGACCTGGCGCGCGCGGAATTGAAGCGCTACCAGGATTTGCGCGAGAAAAATTTCGTCAGCCAGGCCGTGCTTGACGGCAAGGACGCCACCTACAAGGCGGCGCAGGCGAACGTGGAAGCGGCCCTGGCCCTGTACCGAGGCCAGGCGAACCAGTCCGGCTATGCCAGCTTGCTGGCCGACGTCGATGGCGTCGTCACGCGCATCGAGGCCGAAGTGGGGCAGGTGGTGGCGCCCGGCGCGCCCGTCGTGCAAGTGGCGAAGAGCGGCGAGAAGGAAGTCGTGATCGGCATTCCTGAAGACAAGGTCGAGACCTTGCGCGGCGTCAAGGATGTGGTGGTGCGCCTGTGGGCCGACCCGAAGCAGGGCTTGCCGGGCAAGATACGCGAAGTGTCGCCCGTGGCCGATGCCGCCACGCGCACCTATATCGCCAAGGTCAGCATCCCGGACGCGCCGCAGGCGCGCCTGGGCATGACGGCCGTGGTGCAGTTCGCCTCGCAGACGGCCACGCCGCAGATCAAGGTGCCGCTGACGGCCCTGTTCAATGAGAAATCGCAAAGTTCCGTGTGGGTGGTGGAAAACGGCGCCGTGAAGCTGGTGCCGGTGACGGTGGGCGGCGTGGCGGGCAATGAGCTGCTGCTGACCTCGGGCGTGAAAGCGGGCCAGACCGTGGTCACGGCCGGCGTCAACCTGCTCAAGCCGGGCCAGAAAGTGACCATCCTCGGCGCCGAACTGGCCAGCAAGCCAGCCGCCGGTGCCGCCGCCGTCAGCGTGGGTGCGGCCAAATGAAGGGCGGCTTCAATCTGTCGCGCTGGGCGCTCGAACACATCCCGCTGACGCGTTACTTGATGGCCGTGCTGCTGATCGGCGGCATGCTCAGCTACGCCAGCCTGGGCCAGGATGAAGATCCTCCGTTTACTTTCCGCGCCATGGTGCTGCAAGCGTACTGGCCCGGCGCCACGGCCTTGCAGATGGCCGAGCAGGTGACGGACAAGCTGGAAAAGAAGCTGCAGGAAACGCCGTACATCGACGAAATCACCAGCTATTCGAAGCCGGGCGAAACCCTGATCCTGCTGGAACTGCGCGAATCGGCGCCGCCCAAGGAAACGGCCGCCGCCTGGTACCAGGTGCGCAAGAAGATCGGCGACATCCAGGGCACCTTGCCGGCCGGCGTCGTGGGCCCGTTCTTCAATGACGAGTTCGGCGACACGTATGGCTCCATCTTCGCCCTGTCCGGCGACGGTTTTACGTACGCGGAAATGAAGGATTACGCGGACAAGGTACGCCAGGAATTGCTGGCCGTGGGGCAGGTATCGAAGGTGGAACTGTTCGGCGTGCAGGATGAAAAGATCAATATTGTCTTTTCTCACAAGAAATTTGCCCAGCTGGGCATTCCTTTCGACGCCATCGTGCAGCAACTGTCCGCGCAGAACAGCATCAACGCCACGGGCGTGCTGGTGACGCCGACGGACAATCTGCAAGTGCGCGTGACGGGCGCCATGCTGACCGTCAAGGACCTGGAAAACCTGGAACTGCGCGCCAACGGCACCACCTTCCGCCTCGGTGATTTTGCTACCGTGAAACGTGAACTCATCGATCCGCCGAAGGACAAGATGCGTTTCAACGGCAAGGAAGTGATCGGCCTGGGCGTGTCGATGGAAAAGGGCGGCAATATCATCGACATGGGCAAGGCCTTGCAGGCAACGGTCGCGCGCATGAAGAGCGAATTGCCGGTCGGCATAGAGCTGCAGCGCGTGTCGAACCAGCCGGAAGCCGTGTCCGCCTCCGTGGGCGAGTTCGTGCACACCCTGGTCGAAGCGATTCTGATCGTGCTGGCCGTCAGCTTTGTCGCGCTGGGCTTGCACACGAAACCGCTGCGCATCGACGTGCGTCCCGGCCTGGTGGTGGCGCTGACCATCCCGCTGGTGCTGGCCGTCACCTTCCTGTTCATGCGCCTGCTCGACATCGACTTGCACAAGATTTCGCTGGGCGCCCTGATCATCGCGCTGGGCTTGCTGGTCGATGACGCCATCATCGCCGTCGAGATGATGGTGCGCAAGATGGAAGAGGGTATGTCGCGTTTCGACGCGGCCACCTTCGCCTATACGTCGACGGCCATGCCCATGCTGACGGGCACCCTGATCACGGTGGCGGGCTTTTTGCCCATCGGCCTGGCCAAGTCGGCCGCCGGCGAATACACGTTCTCCTTGTTCTCCGTCAATGCGCTGGCCCTGATCATTTCGTGGGTGGTGGCCGTCGTCTTCACGCCCTACATCGGCTATGTCTTGCTGAAAGTCAAACCGCACGCGCACAACGACCATGAATTGTTCGATACGCCGAACTTCCGCCGCTTCCGCCGCGCCGTCACCTGGTGCGTGGAATGGCGCAAGACGACGATTGCCGCCACCCTGGCCATCTTTGCGCTGGGCATCTACGGCTTTAACTTTATTGAAAAGCAATTCTTCCCCGATTCCAGCCGTCCCGAACTGATGGTGGAACTGTGGTCGCCCGAAGGCACGACGTTTGCCGCGAATGAAAAGCAGGTGAAGAAATTTGAAGCCTTCGTGGGCAAGCTCGACGGCGTGGAAAGCGTCACCAGCTATGTCGGCACGGGCAGCCCCCGTTTCTACTTGCCGCTGGATCAGATCTTCCCGCAGACCAACGTGTCGCAGGTGGTGGTCTTGCCGAAGAGCCTGGCCGACCGCGAACGCTTGCGCCAGCAAATCGTCGATGTCTTCAAGAAAGATTTCCCGGAAGTGCGGGGCCGCGTCAAACTGTTGCCGAACGGACCGCCCGTGCCGTATCCCGTGCAATTTCGCGTCACGGGACCGGAAGTGGCCGGTGTGCGCGCCATCGCCGACCAGGTCAAGGACATCATGCGCGCCAATCCGAACACCTTGGGCGTCAATGACAACTGGAATGAATCGGTGAAAGTGCTGCGCCTGGACCTGGACCAGGACAAGATGAGGGCGCTGGGCGTCACGTCGAAAACGGTGATGCAGGCGGCCAATACGATCCTGTCGGGCACGGTCATCGGCCAGTTCCGCGAAGACAATAAGCTGATCGATATCCAGGTGCGCCAGCCACTGGAAGAGCGGGCGACGATTTCCGTGTTGAATGACACGAATATTCCGACGGCGACGGGCAAGTCCGTGCCCATCTCGCAGCTGGCCCGCGCGCATTTCGTGTGGGAACCGGGTGTCGTCTGGCGCGACAAGCGTGAATGGGCCATTACGGTGCAGTCGGACGTGATCGACGGCATCCAGGGCGCCACCGTGTCGACGCAGCTGGCGCCGCAGCTGGACGCCTTGCGGTCCAAGTTGCCGGCCGGCTACCGCATCAATGTGAAGGGTGTGGCGGCCGACAGCGGCGAAGCGGAAGCGTCGATTTCGGCGAACTTGCCGCTGGCCATCTTCATCATCTTCACCTTGCTGATGCTGCAACTGCACAGTTTCTCGCGTTCCCTGCTGGTCTTCCTGACGGGGCCGCTGGGCGTGGCGGGCGCCGCGTTTGCCTTGCTGCTGCTGCACCGTCCGCTGGGCTTCGTGGCCAACCTGGGCGTCATCGCGCTGTTCGGCATGATCATCCGCAACTCGGTGATCCTTGTCGACCAGATCGAGCAAGACATCCGCGATGGCTCGGCCCCATGGGACGCCATCATCGACTCGGCCGTGCGCCGCTGCCGTCCCATCGTGCTGACGGCCGCCGCCGCCGCGCTGGCCATGATTCCGTTGTCGCGCTCCGTGTTTTGGGGGCCGATGGCGGTCGCCATCATGGGTGGCCTGATCCTGGCGACGGCCTTGACCCTGCTGTTCCTGCCGGCCCTGTATGCGGCCTGGTTCCGGGTCAAGAAGCCGGCGCCAGCGACCGCAAAAGAAGGCTAGCCGCCAGCGCCAGGGCATAGGCAAAAAAAGGCGGCATTCCTCTGGGAAATCCAGTAGAATGCCGCCTTTGCTTTACCGAGGGCTTGCTCGTTGAGTCCGCGGTAGCCAGATCGCTCCCGAGTTGTTAAAATCAGGGAGGCGCAGACGACAGTCTGCGCGGCGGCAGCCTGTTGCTGGTAGTGAAAAAATGCGGATGTGGTGGAATTGGTAGACACGCTGGTCTTAGAAGCCAGTGCTTCGGCTTGGGAGTTCGAGTCTCCCCATCCGCACCAATCCGGGTTGTTCCAGCCCGGACGTGCAGCACCATCAAGTTGTTCTTCAGCCTCGTTCAGGCATCTTCCTGTTTTTTCTTCCCGTTCTTCCCGTGTTTTCGTCATGGGATGCGTCTTCCATCGCGCTATTTTTCGTCCGGCACGGCAGGATAGGGCGGGGTATGGGCGGCGATTTGCCTGAAAAATGGCCAAATTGAGATAAATCAAAGGTTTTTTGCCCGAAATCTTCGCTATGAGCGCATTTCTTTGTTTCGGACGGGGCGCCAGTTCGCATATACTAATGAACGAAGCAGGCTGGAAAGCCTGTCTCTGGCGAAACAAAGAATGCCGGGGCAAGAGTAAAGACAGGGCACCCCCAGGCTGTGGCGACTCGTTCGCCGCCGCTGGTATCCTCTGTGGCCGCGCTGCAAAGCCAGCCACTTTCCCGAAGTCCTTTGTTATAATGCCACGCTTTACCGAATGATGGCCGGCCCTGCATTTACTTAGAAGCAAGGCTGGCCGCTCGGAGCCCTGTCGCAGTACTGGAAGCGGCGGATTGTTTGGTGCCTGGTGCGGGTTTTCCCTCAGCCGGGTAGACCAGGTCCATTGTCCTGTTTGCAGTACTTTTACAGATGATATATGCGAGCGAGTGAAGCTGGACCCATGTCTTGCCGCCAGTGATGGCGCAAGGGGTCGGGTCTTCTTTTCTCGCACCAACAGTGTTTATTTTTTGGACGATTTTTTACATGGCAACTGCAGTCGAAACCTTGGGCAAACTCGAACGTCGTATCACGATCTCCTTCCCGCTGACGGACGTCCGCACGGAAGTTGAGAAGCGCCTGAAAGTGCAAGCCCGTACGGCTAAGGCACCGGGCTTCCGTCCGGGCAAAGTGCCGTTGAAAATGGTCGCAGCACAATACGGCTACCAAATTGAATCGGAAGTGCTGAATGACAAAGTCGGCCGCGCGTTCAACGACGCCGCCAACGAAAACAATCTGCGCGTGGCCGGTTTCCCGAACATCGTGCCGAAAGAAGAAGCAGCCGAAGGCCAGCTGGCTTTCGACGCAACGTTCGAAGTGTATCCGGAAGTCGCCATCGGCGACCTGACGGCCGTTGAAATCGAAACCGTGCAAGCCGACGTGTCGGAAGCCGAAATCGACAAGACCATCGACATCCTGCGCAAGCAGCGCGTGCACTTCCACACCAAGGGCGAAGCCGGCGAACACGGCGACGGCGGTGAGCCGATCGCTGCCAACGGCGACCGCGTGACCGTCGACTTCGTCGGCTCGATCGACGGCGTTGAATTCCCAGGCGGCAAAGCTGAAGGCTACGCTTTCGTGCTGGGCGAAGGCCGCATGCTGCCAGAATTCGAAGCAGCGACCCTGGGCCTGAAAGTGGGCGAGTCGAAGACTTTCCCATTGTCGTTCCCTGAGGACTACCACGGCAAGGACGTAGCCGGCAAAACCGCTTCGTTCACCATCACCCTGCAAAAGCTGGAATGGGCGCACCTGCCGGAAGTCGATGCCGAATTCGCCAAATCGCTGGGCGTTGCCGATGGCGACCTGGCCAAAATGCGCGAAGACATCAAAGTCAACCTGCAACGCGAAGTCGCTGGCCGCGTGAAAGCACGCAACAAGGAAGCCGTCATGGACGCGCTGATCAAAGTTGCTGAGCTGGAAGTGCCAAAAACGCTGATCGCTCAGGATTCCGAGCGCCTGGCCGAAATGACCCGCCAGGACATGGCGCAGCGCGGCATGAACGTCAAGGACGTGCCTTTCCCAGCAGAACTGTTCGCAGACAAAGCCGAGCGTCGCGTACGCCTGGGCCTGATCCTGTCGCAACTGGTGGGCGACAACAAGCTGCAGGCTACGCCTGAGCAAGTCAAGGCGCAAATCGAAGATTTCGCCCAAAGCTACGAAGATCCACGCGAAGTGCTGAAGTACTACTACAGCGACCGTCGTCGTCTGGGTGAGATCGAAGCCCTTGTATTGGAAGAAAACGTCGTCACTTACGTGTTGGGCCTGTCGAAAGTCACGACGAAAGCAGTTGCTTTCGACGAACTGATGGGAAGCAACGCACAAGCGTAAACCAGTTGGTATTGGGATGCCGCCTCTTGCCGCAAGGGAAGGGGCGTATCCCCTAACTGCTTCACAAGGAAATGAAATGACAGGTATGAACCGTAATCCAGCGCTGGACACAGAGATGCTCGGCCTGGTGCCGATGGTGGTGGAACAAAGCGGTCGCGGCGAGCGCTCGTATGATATTTACTCGCGCCTGCTGAAGGAACGCTTGATTTTCATGGTCGGCCCGGTCAATGACCAGATGGCCAACCTGGTTGTCGCCCAGCTGCTGTTCCTGGAAAGCGAAAATCCGGAAAAGGAAATCTCGCTCTACATCAACTCGCCAGGTGGTTCGGTCTCGGCCGGCATGGCCATCTACGACACCATGCAGTTCATCAAGCCGGACGTCTCGACCCTGTGTACGGGCATGGCTGCTTCGATGGGCGCTTTCCTGCTGGCCGCTGGCGCCAAGGGCAAGCGTTTCTCGCTGCCGAACTCGCGCATCATGATTCACCAGCCGTCCGGTGGTTCGCAAGGCATGGCGTCCGACATCGAGATCCAGGCAAAGGAAATCCTTTACCTGCGCACCCGCTTGAACGGCATCATGGCCGAGCGCACGGGCCAGACGATCGAACAGATCGCCAAGGACACCGACCGCGACCGTTTCATGTCCGCCGACGAGGCCGTTGAGTATGGTTTGATCGACAAAGTGTTGACCAGCCGCGCTTGATGAGCCCCTACCGGTATTGCTAAGTACGTAAGTAAACGCCCGGGCGCTCAAACGTTCGGGCGTTTCGCTTTTATTTCGGGTAGCATGGAGCTTGTGCACGTTGTTGACTTGCGCCATGGGGAGTTGCCTTAACGGGCGGCAACCATCATCCGGCTTGCGATTTTGCAATATTGTTAATGCAGTTCCAACCAAAATGCCTTATGTCAGACAAAAAATCCTCTAGCGGCGAAAAATTACTGTATTGCTCGTTCTGCGGCAAAAGCCAGCACGAGGTGAAGAAACTCATCGCCGGCCCGTCCGTATTCATTTGCGACGAGTGCATCGACCTGTGCAACGACATCATCCGTGATGAAACGTCGAGCATCGAGACGGTGACCGGTACCAAATCCGACCTGCCGACGCCGCAAGAAATTGCTGCCTTGCTCGATCAGTACGTGATCGGCCAGCAGACTGCCAAGCGCATCCTGTCGGTGGCGGTGTACAACCATTACAAGCGCCTCAAGCACCTGGGCAAGAAAGACGACATCGAACTGGCCAAGAGCAACATCTTGCTGGTCGGTCCTACCGGCTCGGGCAAGACCCTGCTGGCACAGACCCTGGCGCGCATGCTCAACGTGCCGTTCGTGATCGCCGACGCCACCACCTTGACCGAAGCCGGTTACGTGGGTGAAGACGTGGAAAACATCATCCAGAAGCTGCTGCAAAGCTGCAACTATGACGTCGAGAAAGCCCAGCGCGGCATCGTCTATATCGATGAAATCGACAAGATTTCGCGCAAGTCCGACAATCCATCCATCACGCGCGACGTGTCGGGCGAGGGCGTGCAGCAAGCCTTGCTGAAACTCATCGAAGGCACGATGGCTTCCGTACCGCCACAAGGCGGCCGCAAGCATCCAAACCAGGATTTCGTGCAGATCGACACGACCAACATCATGTTCATCTGCGGCGGCGCCTTCGACGGCCTGTCGAAAGTGATCGCCAACCGTTCCGAAAAGAGCGGCATCGGCTTCTCGGCTACGGTGCGCAGCAAGTCGCAAAGCTCGGCCAGCGAACTGATGCTGCAAGCGGAGCCGGAAGACCTGGTGAAATTCGGCCTGATCCCGGAACTGGTGGGCCGTCTGCCCGTCATCGCCACCCTGGCGGAATTGACGGAAGAGGCGCTGATCCAGATCCTCGTCGAGCCGAAGAATGCGCTGATCAAGCAGTATTCGAAGCTGCTCGAGATGGAAGGCGCGGAACTGGAGATTCGTCCCGCCGCCCTGCATGCGATCGCCAAGAAAGCGCTGGCGCGCAAGACCGGTGCCCGTGGCCTGCGTTCCATCCTGGAACATGCTTTGCTGGACGTCATGTACGAACTGCCGAGCGAACAAAATGTGGTGAAGGTCGTCATCGACGAAAATACCATCACCAGCGGCGCCAAACCTTTGTTGATTTATCAAGAGACTGCCAAAGCCTCCGGAGAAAATTGAAAACTGCCGAGACAAATGCATAAAAAGGGTTTTGATTCCTTAATGCATGGCAGTACAATTTAAATCAATGAGTGCAGGCTTCAATCGGAAAGCCACTCGCGGCGCTTAGCTGCGCGTGGCTTTTTTACTGTGAAAACTGCATTTATTACCGTCATGCGGGTGTGTTTTGCGAAATAAACAGAAAAATGTTTGTTTCACAGAATTATTTATTCTCGCCGGTCTTGTGTTTTGGCAGCGAGCGCCAACATCGTAAACACGCTTTCTATAAGGTACGCCATGACAACTTCCAAATTAACTGAGCAAACTCAACTGCCGTTATTGCCGTTGCGGGATGTCGTCGTTTTCCCGCATATGGTGATACCGCTGTTCGTTGGCCGTCCAAAGTCGATCAAGGCGCTGGAAGCTGCGATGGAGCAGGGCAAGAGCATCATGCTTGCCGCTCAAAAAGCAGCCGCGAAGGACGAGCCGTCTCCTTCGGATATCTATGAAATTGGCTGCGTTGCCAATATTCTGCAAATGCTGAAGCTGCCCGATGGCACCGTCAAGGTGCTGGTCGAAGGCGCGCAGCGTGCCCGTATCAACCACATCAGCGATGCCCCGACGCACTTCATCGCCGACCTGACGCCGCTCGAGTCCGAGCCGGGCGACGAGTCGGAAGTCGAAGCCATGCGCCGCGCGATCGTGCAGCAGTTCGACCAGTACGTCAAACTCAACAAAAAAATCCCGCCGGAAATCCTCGCTTCCCTGTCGGGCATCGACGATGCCGGCCGCCTGGCCGACACGGTGGCCGCGCACCTGCCGCTGAAACTTGAGCAAAAACAAGTCATCCTGGAAATTTTCAGCGTGGCCAAGCGCCTCGAGCACCTGCTGGGCCAGCTCGAAGGCGAACTCGACATCCTGCAGGTGGAAAAGCGCATCCGCGGCCGCGTGAAGCGCCAGATGGAAAAATCGCAGCGCGAGTACTACCTGAACGAGCAAGTCAAGGCGATCCAGAAAGAACTGGGCGAGGGCGAAGATGGTGCCGACCTCGACGAGCTGGAGAAAAAAGTCGCTTCGGCCAAAATGCCGAAGGAAGCGCTCGACAAGGCCACCAACGAGTTGAAAAAACTCAAGCTGATGTCGCCGATGTCGGCCGAAGCCACCGTGGTGCGCAACTACATCGACACCCTGGTCAACTTGCCTTGGAAAAAGAAATCCAAGGTCAATAACGACCTGGCGAACGCGGAAAAAGTGCTCGAAGGCGACCACTACGGCCTCGACAAGGTCAAGGAACGCATCCTGGAATACCTCGCGGTGCAACAGCGCGTCGACAAGCTCAAGGCGCCTATCCTGTGCTTCGTCGGTCCTCCGGGCGTGGGCAAGACCTCGCTGGGCCAGTCCATCGCCCGCGCAACGAACCGCAAGTTCGTGCGCATGGCCCTGGGCGGCGTGCGCGACGAAGCGGAAATCCGCGGCCACCGCCGCACCTACATCGGCTCGATGCCGGGCAAGATATTGCAATCGCTGTCGAAAGTCGGCGTGCGCAATCCCTTGTTCCTGCTCGATGAAGTCGACAAGATGGGCGCCGATTTCCGTGGCGACCCGTCGTCGGCCCTGCTGGAAGTGCTCGACCCGGAACAGAACCACACGTTCTCCGACCATTACATCGAAGTCGATTTCGACTTGTCCGACGTGATGTTCGTGGCGACGTCGAACTCGTACAACATTCCGCCAGCCTTGCTCGACCGCATGGAAGTGATCCGTCTGTCCGGTTACACGGAAGATGAAAAGACCAGCATCGCGCAGCGTTACCTGCTGCCGAAGCAGATCAAGAACAATGGCTTGAAGGAAGAGGAAATCTCGGTGGCCGAGTCGGCGCTGCGCGACATCATCCGCTACTACACGCGGGAAGCCGGTGTGCGTTCGCTCGAGCGGGAAGTGTCGAAGATCTGCCGCAAGGTGGTCAAGATGCTGCTGCTGAAGAAATCCGACAAGAAAGTCATCGTCAACTCGAAGAACCTGGATAAATTCCTCGGCGTGCGCCGCTATGATTTCGGTGTCGCAGAGAAAGAAAACCAGGTAGGCCAGGTGGTCGGTCTGGCATGGACGGAAGTGGGCGGCGATCTGCTGACCATCGAAGCCGTGTCGATGCCGGGCAAGGGCGGCATCATCCGCACGGGTACCCTGGGCGACGTCATGAAAGAGTCGATCGAGGCAGCCCGCACGGTGGTGCGCAGCCGGGCACAGCGCCTGGGCATCAAGGCGGACGTGTTCGAGAAGAGCGACATCCACATCCACGTGCCGGAAGGCGCGACACCGAAGGACGGTCCTTCGGCTGGCGCGGCCATGACGGTGGCGATGGTGTCGGTCTTCACGGGCATTCCCGTGCGCGCCGACGTGGCGATGACGGGCGAAATCACCTTGCGCGGCGAAGTATTGCCGATCGGCGGCTTGAAGGAAAAGCTGCTGGCGGCCCATCGCGGCGGCATCAAGACGGTCCTGATTCCAGAGCAAAACGTGAAAGACCTGGCCGATATTCCGGACAACGTCAAGAACAAACTGGAGATCGTACCGGTGCGCTGGATCGACAAAGTGCTGGAAATCGCCCTCGAACGCATGCCTGAAGCGTTGGCGGACGTCGCTGCGGTGGAGGCTGTCACGGCCGCCGCGGCCAAGCCTGATGCGGCCGGTGAGGTAGTAAAACACTAACGTTTTACCCCTGTTTTCCCCAAACAAGCGCTTTTAGAGCGCTTGTTTTATATTGAAACGTGAATTGCGCCCCCAAAGCGCTTGACACATATACAGTGTGGCTTGTTTAATACGCCTGCACATTTTTTTCGCCGGACAGCTGTGGTGCCAAAAGTGCCGCAACGATACGGTAAACGTTTTATACCTTTGTAATTGGGGATGCTAGTGAACAAGACTGAATTGATCGACCACATTGCTGAAAAAGCTGACATTTCCAAAGCCGCCGCTGCGCGCGCACTCGACGCTGTTATCGGCGGCGTGACGGAAACTTTGAAAAACAACGACAGCGTGACGCTGGTTGGTTTTGGCACTTTCTCGGTCAGCGAACGCGCTGAGCGTACCGGCCGCAATCCGCGTACCAAAGAAGCGATCACGATCGAAGCAGCAAAAGTTCCAAAATTTAAAGCTGGTAAAGCTTTGAAGGATGCTGTAAACTAACGGACTTCGGTGAGGTGACAATCACCGGAAACATTTGGCGGCGCCTCCGGGTGACGCGATTTCAGGATCGACGTTCTTGAATGGCGATCCTGGATACAAATGCAAGTAGTACTGTGTATTTTTCGGAGTGGTAGTTCAGTTGGTTAGAATGCCGGCCTGTCACGTCGGAGGTCGCGGGTTCGAGTCCCGTCCGCTCCGCCAAAAAAATACGCTCTCAAGGAGTGGTAGTTCAGTTGGTTAGAATACCGGCCTGTCACGTCGGGGGTCGCGGGTTCGAGTCCCGTCCGCTCCGCCAGAATATAGAAGCCCGCGCTGCTGAATAAGTAGCGCGGGTTTTTCTTTTTCAGCGCCAGATTATCTCGGCGCGCCTGCTTTTTAAAATTCCCGCCTGCCGTGTTGAATAAAAACGCCGGCGTTTAAATCCCCTTTAAGCTGCATCGGGTTAAATGCCCGAGTCCGGCGCCTTGCCATCCAGGCGGCGCCAGGGCAGGGCGCGCGCCCTGATTTACTCTTGCTATAGCGCTATGGGCATTGTAGAATCAGGAGATAATGGCTTGGGCGTCAGAATCCTGCTTTAGTTCCAGCGCCAAGTTGTTGAATCTAAAGGGGAAGTGGACATCTGTCCCGTCCATTCCGCCGAAGAAATCAAGGCGAACGCATGTTCGCCTTTTTTTATAGTGATCCACTCATCCCGAATTGGCTGACCATGTTTGAATTTATTCGTACCCATCGACGCTTGATGCAGTTTCTCCTGATGCTGGTCATCGTCCCGTCTTTTGCACTGGTCGGTATCAGCGGCTACCAAAGCTTCGGCGATGGCGCGAACACCATCGCCAAGGTCGGCGACCAGGTCGTTACGCAGCAGCAATATGAAGAAGCGCAACGCCAGCAGATCGACCGCTACCGCCAGATGATGGGCGAGCAGTTCGACCAAAAAATGTTTGACACGCCGGAAGCGCGCCAGAGCATCCTCGACAACCTGATCGCCGAGCGCGCCGTGGCCGCCGAAGTGGGCCGTAGCCACCTCGTCATCAGCGATGCCGTGCTGCAAAAGGAAGTGCTGGAAATCCCAGGCTTGACCTTGCCGGACGGTAAATTCGACCTGGAACGCTACAAGGCCATGCTGGCTGCCCAGGGCATGACGCCGCAGATGTACGATGCGCGCCGCCGCAGCGACCTGGCCCTGCAGCAACTGGCCGGCGCCGTGCAAGGCACCGCCTTCGCGCCGAACACCGTGTCCAAGCGCCTGTCCGACATCACCTCGGAAGAGCGTGAAGTGCAGGAACTGCTGTTGCCGATCGCCCAGTACGTGTCGGAAGTCAAAGTGACGGACGCCATGATCAAGGCTTTCTATGACAAGAACAGCAAGTTCTTCGAAATCCCGGAACAAGCCAAGATCGAATACGTCGTGCTGGACGACAGCGCCGCCGGCGAGCAAGTCGACGTCAGCGACGCCGACGTGACCGGCTACTACGCGAAGAACCAGAAAGCCTACACGACGGAAGAAGCGCGTCAGGCCAGCCACATCCTCGTAGCCGTCAAGAAAGACGCCTCGGCCGCCGACAAGGCAGCCGCCAAGGCCAAGGCTGAAGCGATCCTGGCTGACGTGCGCAAGGCGCCTGCCAGCTTTGCCGCCGTGGCGAAAGCCAAGTCGGAAGACCCGGCCTCCGCGGAACAGGGCGGCGACCTGGGCGTGATCGGCAAGGATGGCTTGCCGGCACCGTTGCTGAGCGCTGTTTCGAAACTCAAGCAAGGCGAAATCAGCGATGTCGTCGCTTCCGATTTCGGTTTCCACATCCTGACCGTCACCTCGCTCAAGCCGCAGCACGTGCGTGCGCTCGATGAAGTACGCGGCGAAATCACGGCCGACCTGCGCAAGCAATTTGCTGCCAAGAAATACTCGGAAATGGCGGAAACGTTCACCAACACGGTCTACGAGCAATCGGACAGCCTGAAGCCGGTGGCCGACAAGCTGAAGCTGAAAGTGGAAAGCGTCGCCAACCTGTCGCGCACGCCGTCGCCGGCACTGGGCAAGGCGCCGTTCAACAACGCCAAGTTCCTGGCCGCCATCTTCTCGAACGATTCGCTGAAAGACAAGCGCAACACGGAAGCCGTGACCGTCGCACCTAACGTGCTGATCGCTGGCCGCGTGGTGGAATTCAAGCCGGCAACGAAGCGTCCGCTGGCCGAAGTCGAAGCGATGATCCGTCAACGCGTGACCCTGGAAGAAGCGGAAAAGCTGGCCAAGAAGGCGGGCGAGACCAAGCTGGCCGCCTTGAAGGCGTCGGGCGATGCGACGGGCTTCGGCGCGGCGCAATGGGTATCGCGCAGCAAGCTGGACGGCATCAACCGTGCCGCCATCGCGCAAGTCATGAAGGCCGACACGAGCAAGCTGCCAGCCTATGTGGGCGTGGAGCTGCCAGCCCTGGGCTACGGCATCTACCGCATCGGCAAGGTGCAGCAGCCGGCGCAAGTGGACGCGGCGCGCCGCCAGCAAGAGAAAGACCAGATCGGCGGCATCCTGGCGCAACAGGAAATGTTCGATTACGTCGAGTACCTGAAAGCCAAGGCCAAGGTGAAGATCGTCAAACCGCTCACCGCCCCAGCCGTAGCAGCGCCGGAAGCGCCGTAAGATTTAGTTTCCACGCATAAAAATAGCCGCTTTCGAGCGGCTATTTTTTTGTCTGCGGAATCGACGGACTTACTTGGCTTTCAGCAAAGGCGCCAGTTGCGGCCAGATGTTTTTCAGAATCGTCGGATGCGCCTTGGCATTCGGATGCATGCGGTCGGCCTGGAACAGCTGCGGCTGGTCGGCGATGCCTTCGAACATGAAGGGGACCAAAGGCGCCTTCCATTCCTTTGCCAGCTTGCCGTACACGCCATAGAACTGCTCGCCGTAGGCGCGGCCATAGTTGGGCGGCATGCGCATGCCCACGAGCACCACCTGCGCACCCGATTTTTTGGCCGCCTCGCCCATGGCGCGCAGATTCGCTTCGGCGGCCGCCACGGGCAAGCCGCGCAAGCCGTCGTTGGCGCCCAGTTCGATCAGCACGACGTCGGGCTGGTGCTTCGCCAGCAGGGCGGGCAGGCGCGCGCGGCCGCCGCTGGTGGTCTCGCCGCTGATGCTGGCGTTGACGATGCGCGTGTCGTTCTTTTGCGCTTGCAGCCGCTGTTCCAGCAGCGCCACCCAGCCCGTGCCCCGCGCCAGCCCGTACTCGGCCGACAGGCTATCGCCGAGCACCAGCAGCGTTTTTGGTGCAGAATAGGCGTTCGTCATGCCTGACACCAGGAGCAGGGCTGCCGCAGGAAGCAAGGACAGGGTGCGCCGCCGCATGCGGTTGCCGCCCTCGACACTTATTTGTTCACGAAATTTTTTAAGATAGATCAGCATGCCCGAATTCCCTAAAGCGACTTCCACCAGTTTTCTCCCGTCCGACGCTGCCGCCCAGCGGCCTGCCGCACCTAACAGTCAAAACAGCCAAAATGCCCGGCCGGCCATCGAAGTGGTCCAGCTGGCCAAGCGCGTACCCGATGCCGATGGTGAGTTGACCATCCTGCATCAAGTCGATTTTACCGTGCAAACGGCCGAGACGCTGGCCATCGTCGGCGCCTCCGGTTCCGGCAAGTCTACCTTGCTGGGCTTGCTGGCCGGCCTGGACACGCCCAGCGAGGGCAAGGTCATGCTCGACGGTACCGATATCTTCGCCCTCGACGAAGACGGCCGCGCCGGTTTTCGCAAGGAAAAGCTCGGCTTCGTGTTCCAGTCCTTCCAGCTGCTGGCCCATCTGACGGCGCTGGAAAACGTCATGCTGCCGCTGGAATTGCGCGGCGACCCGGACGCGAAAGAGAAGGCGCAAGCCATGCTGGGAAGGGTGAACCTGGGCAGCCGCCTGAAGCACTATCCGAAATACCTGTCCGGCGGCGAGCAGCAGCGCGTGGCGCTGGCCCGTGCCTTCGTCACGGAGCCGCCGCTGCTGTTCGCCGACGAGCCGACGGGCAGCCTGGACGCTGCCACGGGCGAAGCCGTGATCCAGCTGATGTTCGAGCTGAACCGCGAGCGGGGCTCGACCCTCGTGCTCGTCACGCATGACAGTTCGATCGCGGCCCGTTGCGGGCGCACGATTACGATTGCGGCGGGCAGGCTGGTGTGATTGGTGCTGCTGATTGTCGGATTACGCGCTGACGCGCTAATCCGACCTACTTGCTGTCAGGCGTCGTGACATTCCTTGTAATACGTCGTTATTACACCGACAAGGCATTGATCAACCGGCGGATGGCCGGGATCAATTCCCCCGCCGTCAGCCCGATGGGGCCGCTGCCTGCGGCCACCAGCGCATCGGCTGCCGCACCGTGCAGCCACACGGCGCCCAGCGCCGCTTCCCATTCCGGCCAGCCCTGCGCCAGCAGGCTGCCGCACAGGCCCGCCAGGACGTCGCCCGTGCCGGCCGTCGCCAGCGCGGGGCCGCCCGTGTTGTTGACGACGACCTGGCCGTCGGGCGCGGCGATCACCGTGCCCGACCCTTTCAAGACGACGATGACGCCCAGCTGGGTGGCCAGCTGGCGCGCCGCGCCCAGGCGGTCGGCTTGCACTTCGGTCACCGTCATGTCGAGCAGGCGCGCCGCTTCCAGCGGATGCGGGGTCAATATCGTCGCCCCCGCACCCGTGCGCACGGCCAGCGCCGATTGCAGTTCCGGCTCGGCCGCCATCAGGTTCAGCGCATCGGCGTCCAGCAGCAGGGGGCTGTCGCTGTCGAACGCCCGCAGCAGCAGCTCCACCGTGCCGGCCTTGTCGCCGAGGCCCGGCCCCGCCACCAGCGCCGCGAAGTGCAGGCCCGAGAAATCCACGTCCCGGGCGTGCCGGCACATGAGTTCCGGCTGGCCGCTGTCGAATGCCGGCGGCGCGTCGGGAAAGGCGAGATACACCCGTCCCGCGCCCGCATGCAGGGCTGTGCGGGCCGCCAGGATGGGCGCGCCGGCCATGCCTTGCGCGCCGCCGATGATGGCCACTCTGCCGTAGCTGCCCTTGTGCGTGTTTTGCCGGCGCGGTTGCAGCTGGCGGGCGAACAGGTGCAGGCCGCCCAGCTGCGCCTTCGCCGCGGGCAGCAGGGCAGGGGCGATGGCCAGCGCTGCCACTTCCACTTCGCCCGCATGGTCGCGGCCATTTGCCGTGTGCAGGCCAGGCTTGTCGCCGATGAAGGTGAGCGTATGCGTGGCGCGGATGGCGACGCCGTCGATGGCGCCCGTGTCCGCGTGCAGGCCGCTGGGCACGTCGAGCGCCAGCACGGGGCAGTCCAGCTGGTTCACCAGCTGGACCACGTCGCGGCATTCGCCGTCCAGGGGACGCGACGCGCCGATGCCGAACAGGCCATCGATGACGAGGTGCCACGGCGCGGCGCCCACGGCGGCCGACGCCGTGCTGGTTGCCGCGTCCATGCAGCGCGCGGCACTGTTGCGCGCGCGGCTCAGCGCCTGTTCGCGCTCGGGCGACGTGGCTTGCGCCGCGGGCGCCAGCCAGACGAGCACCTCGGTGCCGCTGCCGGCCAGGTGCGCGGCCGCTTCCAGCGCGTCGCCGCCGTTGTCGCCGGGGCCGGCCAGCACCAGTACGCGCCGGTGGCCCGCATCGCCGCCTTCTTCCTGGGCGTGCAGCAGCTTCAGGGCGGCACTGGCGGCCGCCTGGCCCGCGCGCTGCATCAGCAGCCCTTGCGGCAAGTCGCGCATGGCCGCCTGTTCGATGGCGCGCAGTTCGGCGATGGAGTACAGCGGTGTTGCAGAGTCGATCAGGGGCATGGCGCGTGTTCCGTTAGTCAGCATGTCTTCAACATAAGGCCGATGCGGGCGAAAGGCAAGGCGCGCACGCCTGAAATGCGCGCCTGTTTGACGGCTACAATAGCCATCTCACATAAGCGCGGGGGGCAAGGCGATGGACTGGCAATTCTGGATCGACCGTGGCGGCACCTTTACGGACATCGTGGCGCGCCGTCCCGATGGCAGCCTGGCCACCTGCAAGCTGCTGTCGGAAAATCCGGGCCAGTACCGCGACGCGGCGCTGGCCGGCATGCGCCGGCTGATGGGCCTTGCGCCCGGTGCGCCGCTGCCCGTGGAGCAGGTGGGCGCCATCAAGATGGGCACGACGGTCGCCACCAATGCGCTGCTCGAACGCAAGGGCGAGCCCACCGTGCTGGCCATCACGCGGGGTTTTCGCGACGCCTTGCGCATCGCCTACCAGAACCGTCCGCAATTGTTCGCGCGCAAGATCATCCTGCCCGAACTGCTGTATGGTGACGTGATCGAGATCGACGAAAGGGTGGGCGCCCACGGCGACGTCGTCACGCCGCTCGACGAGGCGGCCGCGCAGGCCGCGCTGGCGCAAGCCCATGCGCGCGGCGTGCGCGCCATCGCCATCGTGCTGATGCACGGCTACCGCCATCATGCGCACGAGGTGCGGGTGGCGCAGCTGGCGCGCGAAGCCGGTTTTACGCAGGTGTCCGTGTCGCATGAGGTCAGCCCCATGATGAAACTGGTGGCGCGCGGCGACACCACCGTGGTCGACGCCTATCTGTCGCCGATCCTGCGCCGCTATGTCGACCAGCTGGCGATGGAGCTGCCCGGCGTGCACCTGCAATTCATGCAGTCGAACGGCGGCTTGACGGATGCGCGCGCCTTCCAGGGCAAGGACAGCATCTTGTCCGGTCCTGCCGGCGGCATCGTCGGCATGGTGCGCGCCAGCGCGCTGGCCGGTTTCGACAAGGTCATCGGCTTCGACATGGGCGGCACTTCGACGGACGTGTCGCATTACGCGGGCGAGTTCGAACGCGTGTTCGAGACGCAGATCGCCGGCGTGCGCATGCGCGCGCCCATGATGAGCATCCACACCGTGGCCGCGGGCGGCGGCTCCCTGCTGCATTTCGACGGCGCCCGCTACAAGGTGGGGCCGGACAGCGCGGGCGCCAATCCGGGCCCCGCCAGCTACCGGCGCGGCGGCCCGCTGGCCGTCACCGACTGCAACGTCATGCTGGGCAAGCTGCAGCCCGCGTTCTTCCCCCGCGTCTTCGGCCCCGATGCCGATGAAGCGCTGGACGCGGCCACGGTGCGCGCCCAGTTCGAGGCGCTGGCGCGCACGGTCAATGCCACGCCGGAAGAAGTGGCCGAAGGCTATGTCGCCATCGCCGTGGGCAATATGGCCAACGCCATCAAGCAGATTTCCGTGCAGCGCGGCCACGACGTCACGGAATATACGCTCACCAGCTTTGGCGGCGCGGGCGGCCAGCATGCCTGCCTGGTGGCCGACGCGCTGGGCATGCGCACGGTGTTCATCCACAGCCTGGCGGGCGTGATGTCGGCCTACGGCATGGGCCTGGCCGACCAGAGCGCCATGCGCGAGCGGGCCATCGAAGCGACATTGGGGGCCGACCTGGCGCGCGATTTCGCCGCACTGGGAGAGCAGGCGCGGGGTGACTTGCTGCGCCAGGGCGTGGCAGGCGAGCGCATCGCGCTCGTGCACCGCGTGCACCTGCGCTACGAAGGCACGGATTCGGCCCTCGTCGTGCTGTTCGATACGGTGGCCAGCATGCAGGCGCAGTTCGAAGCGGCGTACAAAAAACGCTTTTCCTTCCTGATGCCGGCGCGCGCCTTGATCGTGGAAGCCATTTCCGTGGAAGCCCTCGGTGCATCCGATGCGCCGCAAGTGGCCGCGCCGGCGTATGCGGCCCGCGCTGGCGCGCTGGCGCCCGTGCAGACGGTGGCCATGTACTGCGCCGGTGCGTGGCGCGACAGCGGCCTGTACGCGGCGGACAGCCTGCGCCCGGGTGATGCCATCGACGGTCCGGCCATCGTCAGCGACGCCAACGCCACCACCGTGATCGAACCGGGCTGGCGCGCGCAAGTGACGGCGCATGGCCATTTGATCTTGCGCAGGGTCGCCGCCTTGCCGGAGCGGCGCGCCATCGGGACTGATGCCGACCCCGTGATGCTGGAAATTTTCAACAACCTGTTCATGTCGATCGCCGAGCAGATGGGCCTGCGCCTGCAAAATACGGCCCATTCCGTCAACATCAAGGAGCGCCTCGATTTCAGCTGCGCCATCTTCGACGCGCAAGGCCACCTGATCGCCAATGCGCCGCATATGCCCGTGCACCTCGGTTCCATGGGCGAGAGCATCCGCACCGTCATGACGCGCAATGCGGGCGCCATGCGGCCGGGCGACGTCTTCATGCTGAACGACCCGTACCACGGCGGCACGCATCTGCCCGATGTGACGGTGATTTCGCCCGTCTTCGATGCAGAGGGGGATTCCATCCTGTTCTACGTCGGCTCGCGCGGCCACCATGCGGACATCGGCGGCACCACGCCCGGATCCATGCCGCCGGACTCCACGCGCATCGAGGAAGAGGGCGTCCTGATCGACAATTTCAAGCTGGTCGACGGCGCCACGGGCGTGATGCGCGAGGCGGAAACACTGTCCCTGCTGGCGGGCGCCAGCTGGCCGGCCCGCAATCCGCGGCAAAACCTGGCCGACCTGCGCGCCCAGGTGGCGGCCAACCAGAAGGGGGCCGAAGAACTGCATAACATGGTCGCGCATTTCGGTTTGCCTGTCGTGCAAGCCTACATGGGCCACGTGCAGGACAATGCCGAGGAAGCCGTGCGCCGGGTCATCACGACCCTGAAGGATGGCAGCTACGCGCTGGACCTGGACAACGGCGCGCGCATCCAGGTGGCGATCAAGGTCGACGTGGCGCGGCGCAGCGCCGTCATCGATTTCACGGGTACCTCAAGCCAGCTGCCGAACAACTTCAATGCGCCGTCCGCCGTCTGCATGGCGGCCGTGCTGTATGTGTTCCGCACCCTCGTCGACGACGAGATTCCCCTGAATGCCGGCTGTCTGAAGCCCTTGACCGTGATCATCCCGCCCGGCTCCATGCTCAACCCGCGGTATCCGGCTTCCGTCGTCTCGGGCAACGTGGAAACCTCGACCTGCATCACGAATGCCCTGTATGGCGCGCTGGGGGCGATGGCCGCCTCGCAGGGGACGATGAACAATTTCACGTTCGGCAGCGTCAAATACCAGTATTACGAGACGATATCGGGCGGCTCGGGCGCCGGCCCCGGCTTCGACGGCACGGACGTGGTGCAGACGAACATGACCAATTCGCGCCTGACGGACCCGGAAATCCTCGAGTGGCGCTTCCCCGTGCGCCTGGACAGCTACAGCATCCGCGCCGGATCGGGTGGGGCGGGGCGCTGGCACGGCGGCAATGGCGGCGTGCGCCGGGTGCGCTTCCTGGAGCCGATGACGGCGGCGATTTTGTCGAACAACCGGATTATTCCGCCGTTCGGCATGGCCGGCGGCGAGGCGGGCGCGCTGGGGCGCAATTACGTGGAACGGGCCGATGGCACGGTGGAGCACCTGGCGCATATCGGCAAGACCGCCATGCGGGCGGGCGACGTGTTCGTCATCGAAACGCCGGGCGGCGGCGGCTACGGCAAGACGGAATAGGCCAGGTCAGCTGTGGCACTGGCGGCACCGGCGCCGCTGAGCTGCGCGCGCACCTGGCCCACGTCGCGCATGGGCGCGCGGCCGAACTGGCGGCTGTATTCGCGGCTGAACTGCGATTCGCTGGCGTAGCCGACCCGGTAGCCGGCCGTGCCCGCGTCGATCTGCTCGACCAGCATCAATCGCCGCGCTTCCTGCAACCGCAGCAGCTTCTGGTACTGCATCGGCGTCATGGCGGTAATCGCCTTGAAGTGGTGGTGCAGCGACGACATGCTCATGTTCGCCATGCCGGCCAGGTGTTCGATGCGCAGCGGCTGCGCGTAATGGTGCTTGATCCAGTCGATGGCTTGCCCCACCTGGTGCGACTGGCTGCTGGCCAGCGCCATGTGGCGCAGGCGCGCGCCTACAGGGCCATTGAGCAGGCGGTAGGTCAGCTCGCGGCGGATCAGGGGTGCCAGCGCGGCGATCTCCCCCGGCTTGTCGAGCAGGCGCACGAGGCGCAGCATGGCGTCGAGCAGCTCGGGCGACACGTCGCTGACGGAAATGCCGCGCGCGGCGGGCAGGATTTTCTGCTGCGCGGCGCTGTCGCCGCCGCTTTCGCTATCGAGCAGCGCGGCCACGTCGGCGATGTCGATGCCCAGCACCACGCACAGGTGCGGCTTGTCCACGCTCGCTTCCACCACGCGCACCTGCACCGGCAGGTCGACGGACGTCAGCAGATACTGCATGCGGCTGTAATGGAAGGTTTCCGTGCCCAGGGTGACGTCCTTCGCTCCTTGCGCGATGATGGCCACGCTGGGGCGCGCCGCATGGAACAGCGATTCCGTGACGGACGACTGGCGGTGGAAGGTGAGGTTGCCGATGGCCGTCGCGTAATCGCCCGTGCGCGGCGCGTGGCGGCTGATCAGGGCGGCGATTTCATCTTGGGGCAGGAGTAAGGTAGGCATGGGTGGCAGTATGCGTCAGGCGAGGGAGGGCAGGGGTTGATCTTACGCAGATTTGGAGGATCGTGCAAAGGTCTTGCAGGATCGCGGTAACGGCGGGGCGGCTTCTCGGGCACACTTGTGCAATCGCATGCATGGCACGCGTTCCCCCTCGTTACACACACATAGATACAGGAGTTTTCATGACCACCATCGCCAAAGGCTACGCCGCACTGGGCCCGACCTCCGCACTGCAACCGTTCACGTTCGAGCGTCGCGCCCCGCGCGAAGACGACGTGGCCATCTCGATCAAATACTGTGGCGTGTGCCATTCCGACATCCACCAGGCGCGCGATGAATGGGGCGGCGCCGCCTTCCCGATGGTGCCCGGCCATGAAATCGCCGGCGTCGTCACGGCCGTCGGCGCCAACGTCAGCAAGTTCAAGGTGGGCGACCACGTGGGCGTGGGCTGCTTCGTCGACTCCTGCACCACTTGCAAGACCCGCAACGTGGACCTGGAACAGTACATGCCCGGCTTGATCCAGACCTACAATGGCCTGGAAGCCGATGGCAAGACGGCCACGCAGGGCGGCTACTCGGACAGCATCGTCGTCAAGGAAGGCTATGTGCTGTCGATTCCCGACAACCTGCCGCTGGACGCGGCCGCGCCGCTGCTGTGCGCCGGCATTACCCTGTACTCGCCGCTGAACCATTGGAAGGCCGGCCCCGGCAAGCAGGTCGCCATCCTGGGCATGGGTGGCCTGGGCCACATGGGCGTCAAGATCGCCCACGCCATGGGCGCCGAAGTGACGGTGCTGAGCCAGACCCTGTCGAAGCGCGAAGACGGTCTGCGCCTGGGCGCCGATCACTACTACGCCACCAACGATGCGGAAACGTTCAGCAAACTGGCCGGTACCTTCGACCTGATCATCTGCACCGTGGGCGCTTCGATCGACTGGAACCAGTACATCAACCTGCTGAAGGTCGATGGCAGCATGGTCATCGTCGGCATCCCGGACGGCGCCGTGCCGCCGATCAGCGCCTTCGGCCTGGTGGGCGCCCGCCGCAGCCTGTCCGGTTCCATGATCGGCTCGATCAAGGAAACCCAGGAAATGCTGGATTTCTGCGGCAAGCACAACATCGTGTCGGACATCGAGATCATCCGCATCCAGGATATCAATGAGGCGTTCGAGCGCGTCGTCAAGAGCGATGTACGCTACCGCTTCGTCATCGACATGGCGTCGCTCGCGGAATAAAAGGGGAACACCCGAGAAAAAGCCCAGGGCGTTGTTGCCGCGTCTCGCCGTACTATTCGTACTGTCTTCGACGCGGCGTCTAGCCCTGGGCGTTTTTCGGGCGTTCCGGCGGAGCACGCTCCAGGTCAACACCGGCATGCTGCCGCAGCATCACCATTCCATCCCCGCCAAAAATCAAGCTCCCTTGTCAATTTTTCTTTCCTTGCGTCAAAAATCGGCATAAAATGAAACCGTACAGTACAGTTTCACTACGTAGATTTAAAAAATCAGCCATCCCCGCATGTTGGCCTGGGCAGGGGAGGCGTCATGGATAAAAAATGGACACTTCAACAAAGAATGGAGCGGCGGCGATCCCGGCGGTCTCCAGGGGCAAGCGCATTGCCCTGGCGGTTTTTGGCGTTTTTCTCGGATGTTCCGGCCTGGCCCTGGCGGCGGGCGGCATCGAACTCATTACCCTCGGCGGTTCCTGGTATTACCTGCTGGCCGGTCTCGGTTTAATATTGGCAGGCGTGCTGTATTGGCGCCGCAAGCCGCTGGCCAGTGGCGTGGTCGCCGCGCTGGTGCTGGCTACCTTGCTGTGGGCCGTGTGGGAAATCGGCTTCGCCTTCTGGCCCATGGTGCCGCGCCTGGCGCCGTTCCTCGTCATCGGCCTCGTGGCCGCCTTGCTGCATCCGTGGCTGGCAGGCCGTGGCCACGGTGGCCAGTCGCGCGGCTTCGCGGCCCTGTTTGCCGTCGTGCTGGTGGCCGGCTTTGCCTCCATGTTCCAGCCGCACGGCGTGCTGGAAGCCACCGCGCAGCCGCAGCAGGATACCGTGACGCCCGTCAATGACGGCAGCGCCAACTGGGCGCATTATGGCCATGGGCCGAAAGGCACGCGCTTCGCGCCGTACACGCAGATCGACAAGGCCAACGTTGAGCAGCTGCAGGTGGCGTGGCGCTACCGCACGGGCGAGCTGGCCGAGGGCGCGTCCGAATCGCAGAATACGCCGCTGCAGATCGGCGACACCCTCTATACGTGCACGCCGACCAGCAAGGTCATTGCGCTGGACGCGGACACGGGCAAGGAGCGCTGGACCTTCGATCCGAAGCCGGTTAACACCAAAACGTGGAACCGCTGCCGCGGCGTCGGCTATTACGAGCCGGCCAAAGTGACAAAGCCGTTCCGTGTCGAGGGCATGCAGGCGGCCGGCGCGCCGGCGGCGGGCGCGTGCGCCAAGCGCATCGTGCAAGTGACCATGGATGCGCGCCTGATCGAGATCGACGCGCAGACGGGCAAGCAGTGCGAGGGCTTCGGCGACAAGGGTTCCGTCGATCTCACCGTCGGCCTGGGCAAGGTGAAAATGAACGTGCCGTACTACGCCTACACGTCCGCGCCCACGGTGGCGCGCAATCTGATCATCCTCGGCGGCTGGGTCTTCGACGGCCGCTCCACCGATGAACCGTCGGGCGTCGTGCGCGCGTACAGCGCCGACACGGGGGAACTGGTGTGGGCCTGGGACCTGGGCAATCCGGCCATCACCAAGCTGCCGCCGGAAGGACAGACCTACACGCGCAGCACGCCGAACATGTGGTCGACCCCGGCCTTCGACGACGAATTGGGCCTCGTCTACCTGCCGACGGGGAACGAGCAGCCGGACTTCTGGGGCGGCAAGCGCCCGCCGCTGACGGAAAAATACGCGTCGGCCATCGTCGCCCTCGACATGGCCACGGGCCGCGAACGCTGGACGTATCAGACCGTCCACCACGACATCTGGGATTACGACGTGGCGGCGCAGCCGGCCCTGTACGACGTCCCGGACGGCAAGGGCGGCAAGATTCCCGCACTGGTGCAGCTGACCAAGCGTGGCCAGATCTTCATGCTGGACCGCCGCACGGGCAAGCCGATTGCCGAAGTCATCGAAAAAGCCGTGCCGCAGGAGCACGCGGCCGGCGACTGGGTGGCAAAGACGCAGCCATACTCCACCGGCATGCCGGCCCTGGGCGCGGAAACCCTCACGGAGCGCGACATGTGGGGTGCCACCTTCTTCGACCAGCTGGCCTGCCGCATCAGCTTCCGCAAGCTCAATTACAAAGGGGAGTTCACGGCGCCAAGCACGCAAGAGACCTTGATTTATCCAGGCTACTACGGCGGCTTCAATTGGGGCGGCGCGGCCGTCGATGAAAGCAATGGCTATATGTTCGTCAACGATATCCGCATGCCGCAAGTGGTCAAGCTGGTGCCGCGCGAAACGGTGGACGTGGCCAAGCTGACGTCGGGCCACGGCGTGGGCAGCACCTATCCGATGGATGGCACGCCCTTCGTCATCGACCACAAAGCCTTCAATTCACCGCTGGGCATACCTTGCCAAAGCCCGCCGTGGGGCGTGTTCGCCGCCATCGATTTGAAGACGCGCACGAAAGTGTGGGAACGTCCGGCCGGCACCGTGCAGGATGCCGTCATCAACGGTGTGCGCGCGCGGCTGCCCATCCCGCTGGGCATGCCCACCCTGGGCGGCGGCGTGAGCACGGCGTCGGGCCTCGTGTTTTATGCGGGCACGCAGGATTACTATCTGCGCGCCATGGATATCGCGACGGGACGCGAAGTGTGGAAGGCGCGCATGCCGGTCGGTTCGCAAGGCACGCCGATGACGTATGTGTCGCCCAAGTCGGGCCGCCAGTATGTCGTGGTGGCGGCGGGCGGCGCCCGCCAGAGCCCGGACCGGGGAGATTACGTGATAGCATACGCGCTTCCCAAGACACAGTAAGAGTTTGCTTCATGCCCCAGTTGCGCACCGTTCCAGCTTCCCCGAGTACCCGAAGCGAGGAGCGGCGGCGCAAGCTGCTGGTGGCGGCGGCGGACCTCTTCCTCGCTTCCGGCTACGACGGCGTCAGCATGGACGCCATCGTGGCCGTGGCGGGCGGCTCGAAGGCCACGGCCTACCGCTACTTCGGCAGCAAGCAGGAATTGCTGGTGGCGGTGGTCGAATACCTGTGCGCCGATTTCATCATCGACCTGCGCCGCCTCGATACCTCGCAAGCGGGCCTGGAACAGGGCTTGCAGCTGATCCTCGATGAACTGGTGGCCGTCGTCACCAGCCCCCGCCACGTGGATTTCTACCGCCTCGTCGTCACGGGCGCGGCCGCCGTGCCGGCCGTGGGCCTGACCTGGTACGAACACGGTCCGCAAGTGTGGCATGCGCTGATCTTGCGCCTGCTGGAACAGCAGCGCGCCCAGGGCCGCATCGCGGCCGATACCTCGTTTTCCAACCTGCCGCAGATCCTGTTCGACGCCGTCTTTTCGCACCTGACCACGCGCACCGTCATGTTGGGGCAGGGCGGCAATGCGGCTACGTTCCGGCCCTTGATCGCGGAGCTGATCGAGCTGGTGGTGGCAAGGGTGGCGCGCAAGGCGGAGTCGGCCCGATAGGACCGTAATCCGAGAAGAGTCTGTTGGCCGCTGGTATTCGGATGACGCGCTTGCGTGCTTCGGCGGCCCTGTTAATCCGATCTGCGCGACCGGGATGCGGTTGGCCGGCTTTCGGCGATGTTGATGAGCAATTCTGCGGTGTCGTGTGAACCCGTTGCAATCCAAAAAAATATTTTTGCATAATGATGCAAAATAAATGCGGTTTCCATCTCCGAGAAACGTCTGGCTTATGTAAGTCACTATTTACATAAGGTTGCATCATCAATGGCTCAAAATTTAGTAGTCCCTCCCGGATTCGTGCCCTATCCTGATCCAGACGACGTCTTTATGGAAGACGTCGGGCTCCATCTGAAAGTGTTCCATCCTATTCTAACCATACCCGCAGCACAGGTCGACCCTACGTGGACGGGGCAGTTCCACTTCGTCTTGCCCATAGAGCCGTATGATGGTGCTTTGGGCGAAGGCAGCACGGATTACTACGGTCCTCACTGTGGCGAAGCATGGATTAAGTTCGTTCGGATAGGATCAAAGTATCGATTCGCCGGGGATTGGCGCTATTTTGCGATTAATCGGGAGCATGATGTGGAGGCTGATTTTTGGTACGGGGAGGCCAACAAAAGCTATGCCGAGCGTAGGCGCGCATGGCATGAGCAGGGTCTCATGAATAGGCAATCTGACAGCTTTGGTTGGGGCACCGCTTTTGGAGGAAATGCCCTGGCCGGCAACTGGACCAACGATCTCTCCTTGCCTGATGAGGTGGCTAAATGGGGATTCAGGCCATCTCGGATGATGCGCGAGGACGAGACGGTTAATGGCGTCAACTTCACTCATCCGCTAAACGAACAGGGGCAGCGATATCGATTAATTGGGATATTGGTTGGATATCGCTATCGGGACCATGGAGCAGATAAACTTTTGATGTTCTACGACACTCCATCGAGTACTATTTTAATCATGTTGGACTTTAGCTAAGCCGGCCTGTTGCACCTGCCTCGGAAAGAAATAAGAGTCACCTGCCTGCGAGTTCCGCCGGAGCGCACCATCAGCAGAGCTTAAGCGGCCAGGGCTGGCGTCTATGTTGGCGTGATGCCGCCAGAGGGCGGATGATATAGTGGCGGGAATGTATACACTGAAAGAAACTGCCATGAAAAACGACGCAACCGCGCGCCCGCAAGCCAGCCAGACGCCTGCCAGGCTCAGCAAAGGGGATTTCGTCACCGCATTGCGCAAACTGCTGCAAGAAGAGGGAAAGGCCGGCAAGACCAGCGTGGACGTGCGCGCTGCAACCCTGCACACCGACGTCGGCGTGTATCCGGCGCGCGGCCACTCGATGCCGACTTGCTGCACGGTGATGTATGAAGAGATGCTGCCCGGTGACGAGATACTGCTGACGCCATCCGGCGGCAAGGGACCTACGCTGCTGATACGGTACAAATTGCCGCGCTGACAATCGCGGTCCTGGAAACAGTCTATAACCTGGCGTAAATGCAGGCGATGACTTGTAGCGCGCAATAGCTGGCGCGCTGCTGATGCCAGCCCGGTCGGGCAGGGCATCCTAAGCCATCCGTCAGGGCGGGGATGCCCCGTTGGCCCCAGACGCCATCCATCCGTTTTCCACCTCATCTCGTCTCTCACCTTCCTGGGTTCCACGCGGCAGCCTCCGGCGGCGGCTGCCGCTAGCGTTTTCAAATATGTAAAATATTTATATAAGCTCTTATGTAAATGGTGCTACCATGGTTCCATGAAACCTGGACTCGGCACACAATTACGACATCTCATCGAACTGCTGGACGGCGCGGTCGAGCAAGCCTACGTGGACGCGGGGCTGGACTACCGGCCGCGCTATACGCCGGTGATGCGGGTGCTGGCCGAGCAGGCTAGCGCGACCATCGGCGAGCTGGCGGCCCTGGCCGGCCTCACGCAGCCGGCCGCGACGCAGACGGTGGCCCTGATGGTGAAAAAAGGCCTGTTGACGGTGGCCGCCGGCGGCGCAGACGGCAGGCAGCGCGTGGTGCGCCTCAGCGCCACTGGCGAAACGCTGCTGCCGCGCCTGCGCGTGTGCTGGCAGGCGACCAAATCGGCGGCCGACAGCCTCGATGCGGAACTGGCGTTTCCCTTGTCCGCCTGCCTCGGACAGGCGATCGCCGTACTCGAGACACGTTCCTTCGGCGCGCGCATCCGCGACGCCAACTTGCAGCGCCTGCGCGACGGCGGGCCGCAGCTCGATACCGCTCCGGCGCAGGCACGGCCACACCTGGACGATCAACCCGAATGATGCAGGCTTGCCTGCCCAGGCGCCGCTTCGATGACGCGCCCGGGGGGCATCACGCGTATTTTTCACATAACGATCAATCGCTTCGCAGTCCAACTTGGAGGAATGTATGTCAGGTAGCAAGAAATTTGTCGCAGCTGTCGTATTGGGTACGCTGGTGTCGTTTCAGGCTTTTGCGGCGGCGGACACCGCGTTGAACGCGTCCGGCCGCGCTGCGATCGTGCAGACACTGGTTGCGAAAATGAACGCGAATTACATCGAGCCGGCCGTGGCCGAACGGGTCGGCACTGCGATCGCCAGGAAAAATGCCGAAGGAGGCTATGCGAGCGCCACCAACACCCAGGCGTTCAGTACGGCGCTGGCGAAGGACTTGCGGGAATTGAGCGGCGACTTGCATTTCGGCACTGCGGTGTACGAAGGCCTTCGCGAGCGCAGCGCCAACCCCGAGCTGCCTAGCCGCGCCAAGACGGACGAATGGCGCGACCAGACCGCGCGGCGCGGCTACGACATCGAGAAGATCGAGCGCCTTCCCGGCAACGTCGGCTATATCGAGCTGCGCGGCTTCGGCGGCCCGGAATACGTCGGCGCGGCGTACACGGCGGCGATGTCGCTCATGGCGGGGACGGATGCGCTGATCCTCGACCTGCGCCGCAACGGCGGCGGCAGCCCGGCCAGCGTGGCTTACCTGATGAGTCATTTCTTCCCGCTCGGCGACGAGCGTCACCTGATCGACATGTACGATCGCCCGACCGGTCTGACGCGGCAGTTCTGGACCGTGAAGACGGTCGCACAGCGTTACGACAAGCCCGTGTACGTGCTGACCTCGGCCCGCACGTTTTCCGCCGGAGAGGACTTTTCCTATGGCATCCAGGCGCAGAAGCGCGGCACGGTGGTTGGGGAAACCACCGGCGGCGGCTCCAATCCCGTGAGCTGGTACAACCTGGGGCAGGACATCATCGTCTCGATCCCGACCGCGCGCACGACCAATGTCGTCACCAAAACCAACTGGGAGCACGTCGGCGTGAAACCGGACATCGCCGTGCCCGCGGCGCAGGCGCTGCAGGCGGCGCATGTCGCCATCCTGCGCAACCTGGTGTCATCGTCCAAGGAGGGCAGCGAGCGCAAGGAACTGCAGCGCGTGCTTGCGATGGCGGAAAAAGGCGAATCCGAGAAGCCGGTCTACACGCTCAGGGGAGAGCCTTGATACAAGCCGCCGGACATGGCCGCGAAGAAGCGCGCGCCGCTCGCTAATCCGACCTGCGCGTTTTTGACGCCAACGCACGTCACGACGCCTCTGAAAACCGTCGCGAGCAAGCCCACTCTCGGGTTGAGCAGCGCAGCCGTACTTTAGTACGGTGAGCAACGCCAACCCGAGAGTGGGCTGCGCAGCAGGTTTGCAGCGCGTCCCTCCACTCAGGTCGCAATACCATATTTGTGCTGCGTGGCCGCATACTGCTGCTTGAGCGACTCCAGCTTCGGATGCTTGGGGTCGATCTTGCGGATCACCTGCATCTGGTGCTGCGCCTGTTCGGCCAGCGGCGCTTCCCAGCCCAGCATATTGAGCTGGCGCAAGATGGCGTCGACGGAGGCGAACAGCACGGGCAGGTTGCCCGGCGTCTTGCGCAGGGCCTGGCGCAGCACGAAGACGGCGCCCTTGAGCTCTCCGCTTTCCGACTTGCTGGCCGCATCCTGCATCAGTTCCTGCACCTGGTTCGTGATCTGCTGGCCCATGCCTTGCGCCAGATCATGGCGGCCCGCCTTTTCAAACACGTCCACGGCCGCTTCCATCGTCACTTCGCTGTCCGCTTCGTTGACGAGTTTCATCATGACGTCGGACGCCGCCTGTTCCAGGTTGTTCTTCAGGCAGCTTTGCACGAGGCCCACCTTCAGCTGCGTCGACAGGCCCCGCGCCGTATCCAGCGCGGCGGCGGCCAGCTGCAGTTCGCTGGCGGCGGCGATGTCGTTGCCCGACAATTCATGCAGCATGGCGGCCGAGATGGCGCGGCACGCTTCCACGTTGGCGCCGCCGCGCAGCGAGCGCTCCATGTCGCGCAGCACGCCGCTCGCCTGCGGCGCATCGCCTTTCTTCACCAGCGTCTTCACCAGGTTGACGTGGTCTTCCGGATCGCGGAATTCGGAGTACTTCGCTTTCGTCACGACCTGTTTATACGCCCGTTCGGCAGCGCCGATGTCGCCCGTGTCATACGCGATGCCGCCCAGGTGGCGCAAGCGGCGCACCATGTGCGGCGAGATGGCCACCGCGTCTTCGAGGATTTTCTTGGCCTGCAGCTGCTGGCCCATGGCTTCGTGGTTCTTCGCCAGCAAGTCGTAGGCGGCCATGAAGCGGGGATAGATTTCCACCAGTTCCAGCAGCGCATCCTGCGCCTCTTCGTGGCGCTGCTGCTCGAACAGGGTGCGCGCCAGTCCCAGGTGGGCCCAGGCCATGGGGCGCGTGGCCAGCATGTCGGCGTACAGCTGTTCCGCTTCCTTCCATTCGCCCAGGGTGAGGTGCAGCTCGGCGCGCAGGCGGGTGAAATCGGCCGCCAGGCGCGGATGCTGCAGCTCGGCCGCGCGGCAGCTTTTCACGGCTTCGCGCAAGTCGCCCTTGTCGATCAGCTGGTAGGTGGGCAGGAACATGGCGCGCCGCTCGATGGCGCGCGCGATGCGTCCGCTCAGCACGTCGACGGTGAACGGCTTTAATATGTAGTCGGACGGGGTCAGTTCGGCTGCGCTGATCACCTTGCTGTGGATGGCTTCGGAAGTCAGCATGATGAAGATCGTCCACAGGCCGATCAGCTTGTGGTGGCGCAAGTCTTCCAGCAATTGCTGGCCATCCTGGCCATCCGTGCCACTACCAAGATCGTATTCGCACAGGATGATGTCGAACGGTTTCTTCGTCAGCAAGCGGATGGCCGTGCCGGAATTGACGGCATATTCCACCTTGGTGATGGCCGCCTGGTTCAGCATATTGTGCAGATTGCCCCGCATGCTGGGGTTCGGGTCGACGATCAGGACAGATAAGTCGCTAGTTTCTGGCATTGTTCAGCTCTCGTTCATCTGTGTATGGCTCTGCGGCTCGATGGTACGACGGTCTAATAATATTACTATTTGTCAGCATACTGCAAAGCCAGTGCAAATCGCTAACAAAATGCAGGCGAGTGCGCGCGGCGCGACACGGCAGGCGTGCGCGCTTGCGGGCAGGGCAGGCGCGGGGTATCCTAAAAGCAACCTTTTGCGTTCGCTCATGCCTGACACCACGCCTGGAAAGCCGCCATGTACTTGACCGACACTCGCAGGCAAACCCTGCACCACCTGCTTTTCGGCGGAGGACGGGCGCATGCCGAGAAGTATTTTCCCGAATTGCGCCGCATGGCCGTCGTCAGCGAGTCCTTTGGCCTGGCCAGTATCTTGTTCGTGTGGGCTTTTATTCCCCATGTGAATACGCTCGACAGGGGCGCGCTGGTGTATGCGCTGGCCGGCATCGTGCTGGCGATCGGCATCAATGTGGCCGCGCGCGCCATCTGGGTGCTGAAACTGGGGGGCGCCGTGGGCATGTGCGCCATTGCCTTTTGCTTCCGCCTGCTGGCGGAGGCGGCGGGGCAGGCGGAATTCTGGATGCAGCCCGTGGGCGTGTTCATGGTGCTGCTGGCGGCGCCCATCTTCAATGGCTGCGTCGTGTATCTCATCGTTGCCGCGGCAGTCTGGCTGATATTGGGCTACGGCCATTTCCCGATCGATCCCGCCATGGCGCATGCGGCCTGGGCGAACTTGCTGATCGTCTACAGCATGCTGTTCGGCCTGGTCCTCAGCATCAGTTTCAATCTGTTGCGCCTGCGCGACTTCCGCGCCAGGGAGGCGCTGACCCGCCTGGCCTACCAGGATGGCTTGACGGGCTTGAATAACCGCCGCCGCTTTACGGAATTGACGCAGCAATTGCAGCAGCGGCCGCAACCGATGTACTTCCTCATGATCGATATCGACAATTTCAAGAAAATCAACGATACCCTGGGCCATGACGCGGGTGACGTGGTGCTGGTCAAGACGGCGGGCATCATCGCCGATGCCTGCGGCGGCCACCTGTGCGGACGCCTGGGCGGCGAGGAGTTCGGCATCGTCTACGCGGGGGACCGGCGCGCCGTCTGCCAGTTCGCCGCCAGCCTCGTCGATGCCGTCTACCTGGCCTTCAATCCGGGGCAGGCCGTGTCGATCAGCGTGGGCATTGCCGAGCTGGCCTGCGACACGGAGCTGGCGCACAGCTACCGCCTGGCCGATGCCTCGCTGTACCAGGCCAAGCACCAGGGCAAGAACCGCTATGTCATTGCCTGACGGCATGCACATGAGTCTTGCGGAGGCGCCAGGGAGCGGGTATTCTGTTTGTATTAATATATCAGCCGCAAGCAGGCGCGATGTGGCGCAGACGCAGAGTTTCACCGTGACGTGACCGCTGGCGTTTTACCTTTACCAGAGAAAATCCAGCCTTCGTGATGCGCCTTCCTTCCATGAGTACCCTGCGGCGCATTGCCGTCCCCCTCGCTTTTGGCGGCAACAGCGAGCAGCAGCACACGTATTTCGCGGAATTGCACCGGGTCGGCATGGTGACGCAGCTGCTGGGCATCATCGCCTACAGCCTGACCTGGCTGCTGATGCCCGATCCCTATCATCCGAACTTCTCGCACGCCGTGCTGGCGCTGCTGGGCATGTTGACGAGCCTGATCGTGCGCTACCGCTGCACCACCTTGCCCGTGCTGACCATTACGGGCGCCTGCGCCGTGCTGACCCTGACCTTCGGCTTGCGCACCATGGCCGACGCCGTCCATCACGCCAGCTTCTGGGTCTTGCCCGTGGGCGTTTTCATGACCCTGGCCATCGCCTCCATCTTCAATGGCGGCCTCAGTTACCTGGCCGTCGTGGCCGGCGTGTGGTGGAACGTGGGCCACGGCTTGTATCCGGTGAACGCGGGCTTGCCAGACGAATCCTGGGCGCCGCTGATGATCGCCGTCAGCGTGCTGTTCGGGCTTGCGCTGAATGTCAGCTTCAGTTTATTGCGTTTGCGCAACTATCACTCCAAGGTGGAATTGACGCGGCTGGCTTTCCAGGACGGCTTGACGGGCCTCAACAACCGCCGCATGTTCACGCAGCGCGCCCAGCAGATGCATGGCGCGCCGCACGGCGGCATGCTGTACTTCCTGATGATCGATATCGACGATTTCAAGATCATCAACGACCAGCAGGGCCACGATGCGGGCGACGAGGTGCTGGTACGCACGGCCGCCATCATCGCCGACAAGGCGCAAGGCCATCTGTGCGGGCGCCTGGGCGGCGAGGAGTTCGGCATCGTCTACGCGGGCGACCGCGACGCTGCGCGCGCCTTTGCCGGCGCCTTGGTCGAGGCCGTCAGTCAGGCTTTCCATGCGGCACAGTTTGTGTCGATCAGCGTGGGCGTGGCCGAGCTGGACCGGGGCAAGGAGCTGGGCCACAGCTACCGGCTGGCCGACGAGGCGCTGTACCTGGCCAAGCGGCAGGGCAAGAACCGCTACGTGATCGCCTGATCGTCGGCTGACGGTGTTGTTGTCGCGTCATAAATGGCCGCTGTGCGGGGCAAAAGGGTGGCAAAGGCCCAAGTTCCGGTCATAAGGCAGGGGTAAAACGGGTATAATGCGCGCAAAGGAAATTTGCCGTACGAAAGATATTGTCATACCTACCTTTAACCCGCAGCCACGCTGCATCAACCACCTTCCAATCATGTTGATACTGCCGGGTTCCAATGCCCTGTCCCATTTCCGTAGCCACCGTCTGTTAAGCCAACTGCAAGCCGTTTCGCCTGCGATTGTTGCCGTGCAAGCACGCTATGTCCATTTCATCGATGCCAGCGCGCCTCTCACCAACGACGACAGCACGCGCCTTGGCGCCTTGCTGACGTACGGCGAGCCGGCCCAGGCTGACAATACGGAAGGCGCTGCCGAAGAATTCTTCGTCATCCCCCGTTTCGGCACGATTTCGCCGTGGGCTTCGAAAGCCACGGACATCGCGCACAACTGCGGCATGGCGCACATCAAGCGCGTCGAACGCGGCATCGCTTTCCGCATCAACCTGAAATCGGGCATCCTGGGCAGCGCCATCGGCGCCGGCAAATTGACGGACGAGCAGGTGCAAGCCGTGGCCGACCTGCTGCACGACCGCATGACGGAATCCGTGCTGCGCAGCGCGGACGACGCCAAGGACCTGTTCCGCACCCTGGAAGCGCGCCCATTGGAATCGATCGACTTGCTGGGGCAGGGCAAGCTTGCTTTGGAAACGGCGAACACGGAACTGGGCCTGGCGATGTCGGAAGACGAAATCGACTACCTGGACGCCGCCTTCACCAAGGCCGGCCGCAACCCGACGGACGTGGAACTGATGATGTTCGCGCAGGCGAACAGCGAGCATTGCCGCCACAAGATCTTCAACGCCGACTGGACCATCGACGGCGTGGCGCAGCCCAAGTCCCTGTTCGGCATGATCAAGAACACGCATGAACTGCAGCCGAAAGGCACCGTCGTCGCCTACAGCGACAACTCGTCCATCATGGAAGGCGCGACCGTGTCGCGCTTCTACCCGCGCGGCGACAAGCATGAATACGCGGCATCGACGGAATTGACGCACACCCTGATGAAGGTGGAAACGCATAACCACCCGACGGCCATTTCTCCCTTCCCCGGCGCCTCGACGGGGGCGGGCGGCGAGATTCGCGACGAAGGCGCGACGGGCCGCGGCGCCAAGCCGAAAGCCGGTTTGACGGGTTTCACCGTATCGAACTTGTCGCTGCCGGACGCCGTGCGCAGCTGGGAAACGGCCGCTTCCGTGACGGCGCCATTGGCCGCGCGTACTGATGCAGATCAATACGGCAAACCGGAACGCATCGCTTCGCCCCTGCAAATCATGATCGAAGGCCCATTGGGCGGCGCCGCGTTCTCGAACGAATTCGGCCGTCCGGTCCTGGGCGGCTACTTCCGCACGTATGAGCAGAACGTCGGCACGGACAAAGACGCCGTCTTCGGCTACCACAAGCCGATCATGATCGCCGGCGGCATCGGCAATATCTCGGCGCAGCACACGCACAAGAACGACATCCCCGTCGGCAGCCTGCTGGTGCAGCTGGGTGGCCCGGGCATGCGCATCGGCATGGGCGGCAGCGCCGCCTCGTCGATGACCACCGGCAGCAACACGGCCGACCTGGACTTCGACTCCGTCCAGCGCGGCAATCCGGAAATGGAACGCCGCGCCCAGGAAGTCATCAACGCCTGCTGGCAAATGGGCGCGGACAATCCGATCATCTCCATCCACGACGTGGGTGCGGGCGGCTTGTCGAACGCGTTCCCGGAAATCACCAACGACGCCAAGCGCGGCGCGATTTTCGACCTGCGCAAGGTGCCGCTGGAAGAATCGGGCATGGCGCCGAAGGAAATCTGGAGCAATGAATCGCAGGAACGCTACGTTCTCGCCATCGCGCCGGAAAGCCTGCCGCTGTTCAAGGCCATGTGCGAACGCGAACGCTGCCTGTTCGCCGCCGTGGGCGTGGCCACCGAAGAGCGTCAATTGAAGCTGATCGACCCGGAACTGGGCAACGAGCCGGTCGACATGCCGATGGACGTCTTGCTGGGCAAACCGCCGAAGATGCAGCGCGACGTGGTCCACGTGGCCAACGATTTCCCCGCCATTGATCTCACCGGCATGGACCTGGTTGATGTAGCGCAAAAAGTGCTGCTGCTGCCGACCGTGGCCGACAAATCCTTCCTCATCACCATTGGCGACCGCAGCGTGGGCGGCATGACCGTGCGCGACCAGATGGTGGGACCATGGCAAGTGCCGGTGGCCGATTGCGCCGTCACCACCATGAGCTTTGAAGGTTACCTGGGCGAAGCGATGGCCATGGGCGAACGCACGCCGCTGGCCGTCATCGACGCCGCCGCCTCGGGCCGCATGGCCGTGGGCGAAGCCGTCACCAACATCGCCGCAGCAGCCATCGGCGACATCTCCGACATCAAACTGTCCGCCAACTGGATGGCCGCCTGCGGCCAGCCTGGCCAGGACGCGGCCCTGTACGACACGGTAAAAGCCGTCGGCATGGACCTGTGCCCGGCGCTGGGCATCAGCATCCCCGTCGGCAAGGATTCGCTGTCGATGCGCACGACGTGGAAAGACGAGAGCACGGGCGCGGCGAAATCCGTCACGTCGCCGGTGTCCCTGATCGTCTCCTCGTTCGCGCCAGTGACGGACGTGCGCAAGTCGCTCACGCCGCAGCTGAAGACGGACAAGGGCGACACGTCGCTGATTCTGATCGACCTGGGTCGCGGCAAGAACCGCCTGGGCGCCTCGGCGCTGGCGCAAGTCATGGGCCAGCTGGGCAATGAAACGCCGGACGTGGACAGCGCGGAAGACTTGAAAGGCTTTTTCGCCGCCATTCAAAAGCTCAATAGCGACGACAAGTTGCTGGCCTACCATGACCGTTCGGACGGCGGCCTGTACGCCACCCTGACGGAAATGGCTTTCGCCGGCCACACGGGCATGTCCGTCAACCTGGACATGCTGACCATGGAAGGCGAGCACTCGAGCGACTGGGGCGACGCCAAGAACTGGACGGGCCAGGTAGCGGAACGCCGCAACGAACTGACCCTGCGCGCCCTGTTCAGCGAAGAGCTGGGCGCCGTCATCCAGGTGCGCGCGGAAGAAAAATCGCTCGTCATGGACGTGCTGCGCACCTTCAACCTGGGCGCCTGCAGCCATATCATCGGCAAATTGAACGACCGCGACGTGATCGAATTCACGCGCGACGCCAAGCTGATCTACACCCAGCCGCGTGCAGACCTGCACCGCCTGTGGAGCGAAACGAGCTGGCGCATCGCCCGCCTGCGCGACAATCCGGCCTGCGCGGACGCCGAATATGACCGCCTGCTGGACGTGCAAGATCCGGGCATGTCGCCGATCGTCACCTTCGACCAGAGCGAGAACATCGCCGCGCCATTCATCGCCACGGGCGTGCGTCCGCGCGTCGCCATCCTGCGCGAGCAGGGCGTCAACTCGCACATCGAGACGGCGTACGTGATGCACCAGGCAGGTTTCACGGCCGTCGACGTGCACATGAGCGACCTGATTGCGGGCCGCGTTAAGCTGGACGACTTCCAGGGCGTCATTGCTGTGGGCGGCTTCTCCTACGGCGACGTGCTGGGCGCGGGCGAAGGCTGGGCGAAAACGATTTTGTTCAACGCCAGCCTGGCGGAACAGTTCGCGCGCTTCTTCAACCGCACGGACAGCTTCGGCCTCGGTATCTGCAACGGCTGCCAGATGATGAGCAATTTGAAATCCATTATCCCTGGCGCCCACGCCTGGCCTAAATTCACGCGCAACAAGTCGGAGAAATTCGAAGGCCGCTTTGCCATGGTCGAAGTGATGGATTCCCCATCGATCTTCTTCAACGGCATGGCCGGTACCCAAGCCGGCATCGCCATCGCCCACGGCGAAGGCTACGCCGACTTCTCGCAAACGGGCGACATCACCCAAGTCAGCAAAGCCATGCGCTTCGTCGACAACAAGGGCTTTGCTACCGAAGCGTATCCGTACAACCCGAACGGCTCGCCGGAAGGCATCACCTCCGTCACCACGCCAGACGGCCGCTTCACCGTGCTGATGCCGCACGCGGAGCGCGTGTTCCGCAGCGTGCAGCAGTCCTACCACCCTGAAGCATGGGGCGAGGATTCGCCGTGGATGCGCATGTTCAGGAATGCGCGGAAGTTTGTGGGGTAATTAGTTCGCTTGCAGGGCAGCGCTGGAGTTCAAGGCGCTGCTGCTGGGGTAAGAATGAGAAAGCCGCTGTCGGGAGACAGCGGCTTTTTTCTTGTGGAGTAAAATAATTACAGTATTGCGACTTCCTCTATATCCGTGCCGGCGATAGATACTGAGTATTGCCGTTCAGATAAGCTTCGATAGGCGCCAACCAAGTTTATTTTACTGAAAAAAGGCAGGTCCTCTCTAACTGAGGCACATTTTGCCCCTAGCACTAAAAAAACCACTTCATAGTCTTTTGCCATAAATTTTATTTCTGGAATAAGTTTTTTGGATTTATACTTTAGCTTAGCTCTGGCGTTTGTTCTAAATTTCTGGTCTGATATTAATAGCTCTGCTGCAACTCTTCCTTGTGCAAATAAATGACTCAATCCACTGGAATTACCCTTCTTATGTTTTACATGAATGAATTTATTTCCCATCAATAAATCGCAAACCTCGATTGGCGAGGCGCTTGAATCGGACTTAACTAATTTCTTGTCTAGCAGATCGCACTCTAATAAGGCAGAAACTCTTATATTGTAGTCGCCTTCAGACTCGTAAATATTGTTACTTTCTTTCTTTGGGATAGCATCTTTGGAGTCTTTTCTGATTTTTTCATTTTTCTCCTTCGGAATCATCTTTACTTTTGGGAACGCAATTTCTGATATCGGTATAAGGTTTAGCGCATCGTTGACTCTTTTAATGTAATCTTGATCTATGGTAAACCACTCTTTGTCAAATAGTATGTGTAATTTGTCGCCGTCTGAATATTCAAAGTAAATACAGTCGTATATGGAGAAGGAGGTTGCTTCGACCTCTTTACTTTGGTGGCAAAAAAGTCTATGCGATTTTAATTTCTTGATTGATATTTCATCGGGTGGATTGGTTAAGTAATAGTCAGATATATCAGGGCTGGACTTGTATTCTTTTTTTGAATTTGTATAAGAAAAACCAAATATATCACCCCAATCAATGATGCTTGGCAAGGTGAGTTTTATTTTTTCGGTATCCTTTGCCTTAAGTTTTTCCAGTAGGGCAATATTTAGCTTTTCAATTTCTGCGCCATTTTTAATTCTTTGTATATTATCAACCCAAGCAAATCTGTCCTTGTAATCAGGTTGCAATGACTTTTTTGCTACTTCTTTGGCAATATCAAATAATTCTGAGTAATTGAAAATTGTGGCAGAGAAACTATAGTGTCCGCCACTGCCTGATATTCCATGCCATGGTATTCCTTTTATTGCATCGCCTGTTACTGCCTTCAATACATCTCTACTAACGTCTACACCAAAATCATTTATGTTTGAACTTTTTGTTGCTTGACTTCTTTTCTGAATTGGTGCGACGTCAAGAGATAATAGATCAACTGAACGCAATGTGTCGTGATTTAATGTGTTTAACGCAGCTTTAATTCCGAAATCACTAGATAAATCATCGTCATTTAATAAATATCTGCCATATCCGAACGAAAAGGCAATAATTCCATCTTCTAGTCGCAGCAGTAAAACAGCTGATGATGAAAGTGTTTCTAGTCCGGGAACTTTTTTTCCATGTATTTTATCAAGATAATTCGCCCATATTGGTCTTGTTTCATCTGTAGGTTTTTTCTTGATATAAATAATTCCATCAAGTTCAAAAGTTTTATCGATTTCTAGGGTTTCAACATCTTTAATGTCTACGCTTAATAGTCCTGATAAGTTGGCAATCTTCTTTGATGTATAGAAGGCACTTAAGTGTATGGTGAAAGGCTTTTCTTTATTTTCAAGCCCTTCTTCTTTATTCTTGTAGTCTTCTATAGGTATTGCATCAACTAGATTATCTATTTTCATGATTTATCTCGCTATTGTAATTGCAGTTGATTTTAGTGATTTTATATAATCAATTTCATTGTGTTGCTTTTTAAGTAGCTTATCGGCGTGGGAAATCACAATCCCTTCGCCACCCCCACAATCACCATCGCCGACGGCACCAGTAAAAACTGCGCAATCAGCGTGCCCGCCAATCTGCTGCCCACCAGCCACACCACCGCCCGTCTGAACTGCGATTCTTCGATCTTGCCTTCGATGACGTCATCCGTCATGCCCGACATGTGCGGGTCGATGAAGACGGCCATCATGATGGTGGCGCCGCCGTTGATGATCGATGACAGGGTGCTGGAGGTGACGCGCACGCTGGGGTCCAGCACGCCTGCGTACAGTGCCGCGAAGACGCCCACCGTCCACAGGGCCGTGGCGATGACGTTCATGGCGGTCATGGAGATGGAGACGCCGGATTTTTCGCGCAGGCCCGTGACGTTGGCGGGCTTGGGCAGGCTGGCGGAAGTCTTGAGGTAGGACAAGCCGCCCTTGAAGACGGCGTGCAGCAGCAGTTTCGATACCGACCTGTGTACCTGGAAATGTTCGACGGCGCGGCAGAAGGCGCGCTGGAAGGTGGGGATCAGTATCGCGCCCAGTATCGTCGCCAGGCTGGCGGAGAACAGCAGCCAGCGGAAGTCGCCCAACAGCGTGCTGGCGGCCACGTGCTGGTCGATTCCCGTTTCCACGCGCTTGGCGAGGAATGGCCCGAGGAAGGAATTCGATGTGCGCGACAGCAGCATCAAAATGCTGAACAGGGCCAGGGACACGGCGATGCGCCGCGTGCGGATGCCGGCGATGCGCACGGAATAGGCGAGGGTGCCGATGATGTGGATGATGAACGTCAGTGCGCAAATCAACAGCAATTGCTTGTCCATCACAACCTTGCAGTGAAGAAAATGTAATTCCATGCTGCCATGAAGTTACTTATTTTTCAACTGCAAATTATTTAACGTTGCGTGTGGCTCAATTGGTGTTGGATTGCAGTTGTTTTTCAGGGCAAGGCATGGCGATCGGCAAACGCGGCGCGCTCAGTGGCGTGCTTGTTGCTCGTCCCTTGCTTGTATTTCAAGCTTGCACCCTCAACTATCCCAGGTGGCGGCATTTCTTGCCGCTGAACATGCACCAACCAACCCGGAGGTACACCATGAGTTTCGATTCTTTTTTGTCCAAACTGAAGAGCAAAGCCAGCGAACTGAAAACCGAGGCACTGAAGTACAAGAACAAGGATTTCCTGAATGCCGCGATGGCGGGCTCGGCCCTGATCGCCATGGCCGACGGCAGCGTCAGTGCGGAAGAGAAGCAGAAGATGGTGAAGTTTATTGAAAGCAATGACGCGCTGTCCGTGTTTACCACCACGGATGTGATCAAGGCTTTCCAGGAATATGTCGGCCAGCTGGAGTTCGACAAGGATATCGGCGAAGCCAAGGCGTATCAGGCGCTGGGCAAGATGAAGTCGAATGTGGAGGCGTCGCGCTTGCTGGTGCGCATGATCATCGCCGTCGCTTCATCGGACGGCAATTTCGACGCCAACGAGCAGCGCGTGGCCAGCAAGATCGCGCGCGAGCTGGGCTTGACTCCGGCGGAGTTCGAGCTGCAGTAAGCACCGGGCTAGCTTAATCCTTGTCCCACCACGGCGGTGCGCTCTCCGACCTCGGGCATGCCATCTTCAATGGACTTATCTTGTAGCGGATCTCGATCACCTGCCCATGGTGAAACGGACCGCGTATCCAGTCGCCGGAATTAAAGAGGTAGGACTTGCCATTGATGCAGCGTTCGGTCGGCAGGTCGCCGATGGGGCCGGTCGAACGCAGGGTGACGCGCACTTCGCCAGTGGCGTCGAGCGGCGCGTCGGCGCTTGCATACAGTATATCGATGCCGACATCGCAGACACTGGTGCTGCCTATCTTGCTGCAGTACTTGGTATACGTTTCCTGGCGCGCCATGACCATGTGATCTTCATGCCGCATCGGCTTGCCATCGTCAAAGGTAAAGCGCAGGATGACTTGCGTGGGCTCGCTGGCAGGATGGCGCGTCGTGCTGGTGCAGGCGGCGCTGACGAGGGCCAGCAAGGGCCAGGCCAGCAGGCGCAGGACGCGGCGCAGCAGCGCCGGGATCGGGTTGTTGCCGGATGGATGCTGCATGTAGCGTTGCCATTTGTCTCATGAACGGGGCGCCGATCATAGCATGCGCCGGCAACGGTTCCGCTAGCGCGCGCCGCGATTCAATTCCTGCAACACTTTCTTGCACAGCACACCATATCCCACGCCCGTGCCCCGTTTGTGGGCGGCCAGGTCGTAGCCGGCGCTGATGTCGTCCCACGCCACGCTGCCGGGCAGGGGGCGCAAGTCGTCGTCGAGGTCCATCTCGAAATGAATGAAGTGGCCATCGGCGCTCAGCAGCTTGCCGTACACGGCGGGCATGCCGGGGCAGGCCAGTTTCAGGTCGAGCATGAGGGCCGTGCCCAGCGCCACGCCATGGCTGGCCGCGCACTGGCGCAAGGCGTCGGGCAGGGGACGGGCGCGCCACCAGGCCGCCGTCTGCTTGATGGCGGCCTGGGTCAGCGCGTTTTGCTGTTGCACAGAATACTGTTTGCTCATGGCTGTCACCCATGCGGCATGCGGCTTGCCGCCCTAACGCGATGCCAGGCTCATGCTTTGCACATGGGCGGGCACAATTTCGCCGCTGGCCAGTTTTTCGGCGGGTACCCGCATCAGCACTTCGCCGCCCACGCTGCCGTCGTCGCGCAAGTCGATGCGCATGGCCAGCTGCTGGTCGAGCGCCACGAAGCTGTCGCTGCCGGTGGCGACGATGCGGTGTTCTTCCTGGTCATTGATGCGCGCGTACATGATGGCGCCGATGTTGCCCGCATTGCGCAGGTAGAGCACTTGTCCGTTCGATAACTCATAGCCGCCGCGGAACGGGGCAAACCTTTCCGCACTCATGAAATGTCTGTGTGCCGGCAATTCGATCGTTTGCAGGCGTCCGCCGGGAACGACGACGGTCTGGTTGTCGGGGAGCGTTTGTGCATTTGCCAGCAGGGCGCAGACGCCCAGGGTGCCGGCCAAGATCCATGTTTTCATTTCTTTACCCATCCTTGAACTGTGGTGCCGTTCCGCTGCCGGCGCGGCGATGTTGATGTGGGTGACAGGGAAACCGAACCGGCTGGTCCGCAAGCGCTGCTGTCAGTCTGGCAAGGCGCGGGCTGCCGGTCTTGCCAGTGTAGTCAGGCAATATGCAGCGCGCATCATCCGATCGGATGACACGGCCTCATGCATCGAGTACGGCCAGGTGCGCCGTGGCGCCGTGGATCAGGGCGATCAGCTCGCCCTGGCGCCGCGTATCCGTCTTTAAATAGGTGTGGTGCAGATGCGTCTTGACGGTGTTGACGCTGATGCCGCCCTGTTCGGCGATTTCTTCGATGGTGGCTCCCTGCGCCAGCGCCTTGCCCACTTGCGCCTCGGCTTGCGTCAAATCAAACAGTTGGCGCAAGGCAGGGACGGACGTGCACGTTTTCGTGGGGTCGCGCGCGATCAGCAGGGCGCAGGTGGGCTGGCAATCGGCAAGCGGGGTGACGGTCAGGGCCAGCGGCGCTTGCTGCTTGCGCGGCAGGCGCAGCGACTGGCATTGCGCTGCGCCACCGGCGCTGGCGATCACCAGGCGCACGGCGCGCACCAGGGCGGGCGGGGCCGCGTGTTCCAGTTGCGCCGCATGCAGGGCGTGTCCGGCGGGGGTGGCGAAGCGCAAGGCGAGGTTGCCATCGAGCACCAGCACGGCCGCGCCCATGGCGTCGAGCGCCGCCAGGGCGCAATGGCTGGCCAGTTGCGCCTCGCGCAGGCGTTGCTGCAGGCACAGCGCGCGTTGCAGATGCGGCAGGAGTTCCTGCCATTGCTGGCCGTTCAGTCCAGCGTTGTCGAGCTGCGGCCAGTCGCCCGTGCCGCAGGCCGAGTCGTACATGGCGCCGATCAGTTTGCCCACATCCGCGGTGACTGTCCCTGTCCCTGTGTGCATGCTTGCCCCCAATCCTGATTACATCAGTGTGCCGCAGGCGTGCAGGTGCGGAACTGGGTAAGGGCGGTGTTGCGCAGCGATCAGCCCCACCTTTGTGAGGAGGGGCAGGTCGCTGCCTTCTGTCCTGGGCAACTATCAAGATAGTACATGCGCGGCGCCACCGCAATGCGGCGCCGCCGATGCAATCGTGCTCCTGGATAAAAAATTCCCCGATACAATAAAAAATTGTCAAAAAATATAAACTCCAGGCGTGAGGCGGGAGTCGCATGCCATTCACTTGGCGAAAGTTCTTATGCAACCAAGCAAGCCTTACCCGACGACGTTCCCGGCGCTGGCCCTGTGCGCGGCGCTGGCGTTTATTGGTGGCAACCCCATGGCGCAGGCTGCCGACAAGGCGGCGCCGCAAGCCTCCAGCGGTGCGCGGCAGGTCAAGGTCAAGCCTGCCGATACCGCCAACCTGGTCAGCCATCTGCGGCGCGTGATCATGGATGAAACGAATGACACGCCGCCGCGCGTGCTCAATGCTTTTGTTGCCAAATACCAGCAGCGCGCGCTCGATGCGGGAATCGATGACCTCGACCGGCAGACGCAAATAGGCAATCGTCGAGGCGTGACAACAATGCAGAATTGACGTGTCATTCATACGCGATTGCCGAGGGTATCCCATGGTCAAGAATCTTTTTTCGATGAAAGCGGTGCTGATCGGATTCCTGTGGCTGTTCACGGCCTTGCCGCATGCCGCGCAGGGCAAGGAAAGCCGGGAGCTGACGGTGAATCTGAGCGGCTACAATCATACCGATCACGGGGTGGGAAGCTATGAGGTGACCTTGCAGAACGGCGCCACTGCGGGGGCGGGCTATCTGGACGCGGGCCAGGGCGGCGGCGGATTGACGTGCTGCCTGTCCATTCCCCGCGTGTGGCAAGCGGGAATGACGGCAAATATCGTCATGCATACCATCAAGAATGGCAAGGATATCCGCGTGGAACAAACAGTGCCGGTGCCGAAGTATGCTCCCGCCGATGCTGGCCGGTTCGTCGTGCATTTTCTGCGCAACGGCAAATACAAGGTGTTTGTCACCCGATACCTGCTCGGCCATCGTAAATACCCGCTTTCCGGAACAGAGGCACAATTGGAGCGCGGCATTCCCATTGAAATTATCTGGGAGTGAAGACGCTGCGTGGCAGAGGTTGCATGCACATGAAATTCCCTGTCATAACTGGCTGGATTGAGGGCTAAATGATATTTTTCTCGAAAAGTAAATATGCCGCCTGCTTCGTGTGCATGGTCTTGTCGCTTTTGAATGCCGGCTGTGCGAGGAGTGAACGACAAGTCGCCGTGAGCCTGACGGCCTACAACCATGGCGAGCATGGCGTCGGCAGTTATATGGTGACACTGGCCGATGGTTCGTCGGCGGAGGCCGGTTATCTTGCTCCTGGCGAGGGTGGCGGAGGAGACACTTGCTGCCTTTCGATACCGGCGGCATGGAAGCCGGGGATGCAGGCGGCCGTCGTCATGTATACGGTAAAAAACGGCAAGGATATCCGCGTGGAGCAAACCGTGGCGGTGCCGGAGTATGCTCCCTCCGATGCTGGCCGGTTCGTCGTGCATTTTCTTCACGATGGCAGCTACAAGGTCTTCGTGACCAAATACTCGCTGGGGCATCGAAAATATCCGCTTTCCGGCAAGGAGGCGGAGCTGGAGCCGGGCGTGCCCTTGGAAATCATCTGGGAATAGTGCTGCTGACCTGCGGCTGTACGTCGCGCACCGTCGGCTATCAGGTTTTGCAGCAGCATCCGCGATTTCGCGTCCGTGACGCGGACATCCTCTATCCTCGCGAGCAACTCGCCTGGATCAAATTTTTTAATTAATTTGCAATAATCTTCTGTTTCTCGCGGACAGAATTCGAGTTCCAGCAACGCAACGGTTTTTGCTGTCAAGACACGTCGCTGCATCTCGGACAGCAGGTCGGCACGTTGCCTTAACGCCCTGGCGAAACCGCTCTTGATGAGCTTGCCAAAGGGCATGCCAGGATCTTTTGTCAATATCAGGACGGCGACGCGCACGGCAGTGGCGTTGCCGTTGCGGATGTCCAGCGCCACTCGCCTGCACACCTGCGACAGCCGCAGCCCTGGATGGGCGATTGGCGGCCCGGCATCGAACGGGTCCAGTTTTTCTCCCAGGAATTCTTCCAGCTCTTCCAGGCTGGCGATCGGTATCATCATCAAGTTTGCTTATATGGCCGTTGCCGGGCGACCTGAATGGCGCAGTGTACGAGGTTGTTGCTTTCAGAGCAAGTTCACCGGGCGCGCGATGGGGGAGGGATGAAAAAACCCCTGAAAATTAGTACTTTGATAGCGCATGGCGCAATCCCAAGCAATCGGACGCATGGAAAACATATCCATAGGGTAAGCTTCGGCCCTAAGCTATTTCGCAACTCTATCAAAATTACATGACCTCCATAATGATCCCCGACGTCGCCCTGGTCGACAATACCGAACAACGCACGCCGCTGGTGCTCGTGCTGGACTGCTCCGGCAGCATGGATGGCGAACCCGTCTCGCTGCTCAACGAAGGCCTGGCCTTGCTGGAACAGGAACTCAAATCCGACGTGATCGCCGCCAAGCGCGTGCGCATCCTGGTGATTCAGTATGGCGCGCACGACGAGGCGGTCGTCGCCAGCAACTGGTGCGACGCCATGGATTTCACGGCGCCTCGTCTTGAAGCGAACGGCACCACGCCGACCGGCGCGGCCGTGGAACTGGCGCTGGCGGAAATCGAGCAGGAAAAGCAGCGTTTCCGCCAGGCAGGCGTGGCATACACGCGGCCGTGGCTGTTTTTGATGTCGGACGGCGAACCGACGGACCGCTGGCAGCATGGCGCCGAACAGGCGCGCGCGGCCGAGCAAGCGAATAAAGTGGCGATCTTCCCCATCGCCGTGGGCGACCATGCGAATATCGATTCCCTGGGCGAATTCTCCAGCCGTGGCGAGCGGGGCGTGAAGCAGCTGAAAGGCTTGCAGTTCCGCGAACTGTTCCTGTGGCTGAGCGCCAGCATGCAAGTGGTGTCGCAATCGCGTCCCGGTGCGCAGGCCCAGCTGGCCTCGACGGACGGCTGGTCGGTCGTGAATACGTGAAAGCCCGCTGATCCATGACTGCAGTACAGACTATCTGGCGCGTGTTCGGCGCCTCCGTCACGGGCAAGGCGCACCTGGATAAAGACATCGCTTGCCAGGATGCGCACGCGCACGCCGTCGTGAACGACGTGCTGGTCGCCATCGTCTGCGATGGCGCCGGTTCGGCCCGGCTCAGCGAGCAGGGCGCGCAGTTTGTTGCAACGCAAACCGTGCAAGCGCTGGCCGGACGGCTGGAGCAGGGCGCCACCGTGCAGGATTTGCATGACGGCGCGCTGGCGGCCACCCTGGCGCAGATCCGCGCCGCCCTGGACGACATCGCCCGCGCCGCCAATGCCACCCTCGACGACTACGCTGCCACCGTCGTCGGCGTGGTCATGGGGCAAGATGCTGGCTTCTTCTTCCACCTGGGCGATGGCCTGGGCGTGGCGCAACTGGGCGATGGCGGCGAACTGATCTCGCTGCCCGCCAACGGCGAATACGCCAACGAAACCTATTTTCTGTCGGGCGAGCGCTGGCGCGAACAGTTGCGCCTGTTGCCGATTCCCCAGTCCGCGCCCGGCGTGGTGCTGATGTCGGATGGCTGCATGCCCTTCGCCATGAGCAAGAACAATGGGGGCCTGTACGCGCCGTTCATGGATGCCGTGCAAGGCTATCTGCGCACGGTCGCAAGTATCGAACTGGGCAATACGGCGCTGGCGTCCACCCTGGCCGACCCGCGCACGCACCAGATCACGGGCGATGACAAGACCCTGCTGCTGGCCTTGCGCGCATGAGCCGGAAGCAAGGCGTGACACCCGGCCTGAGTCCGGGTGGAAAAATCTGGCTGGATAAAGTCCGCAGTTTGATCTTGGGCAAACTCGTCAAGAGCGGCGGCGCGGGCAGCGTGTACCTGCTGCCGGGCGCACCCGCGCAGGTTGCCAAGCTGTACCACCCGCACCTGGACCGGGCCGCCAACCGGCGCAAGCTCGAAGCGATGCTGGAATTGTCGCCCGAGCTGCCCGATCAAGTGGAAAACGGCAAGCGCTACGTCCAGATCGCCTGGCCGCAAGCGGCCGTGTTCGATGGCCAGGGCGGCTTTGCCGGTTTCGTCATGCCCTTGCTGGACATGGCGCAGACGGCCGAGCTGGAACAGATCATGCAGGAGCGCCAGGCGCGCGCGGCAGGATTGCCCACGGGACTCGGTCCCAAGCTGACCCTGGCCGCCAACCTGGCCGCCGTCATCGATGCGCTGCACCAGCAGCAGCATTACGTGGTCGATCTGAAACCCGTGAACCTGCGTTTTTACCGCGACTCGCTGTATATCGCCATGCTCGATTGCGACGGTTTCAGCATCCAGGGCCATGCGGAGCGATTTCCTGCCGAGCAATTCACTGCCGACTACCTTGCGCCGGAATTTCAGCGCAAGGGCATGCCGGCGGGCACGGAAATGGCGCAAGACCGCTTCGCCCTGGCCGTCATCATCTTCCAGTTGCTCAACTTCGGCATCCACCCGTACAGCGGGCGGCCCGGCAATGCGCAAGTGGCGACCGACATTCCCGGCCGCATCCGCGACGGCTGCTACGCGTACGGCGTGAAGCGCCACAAGCAGCTGGCGCCGAACGCCACCAGCGGCCATGCGCTGATGCCGCCCGAATTGCGCGCCATGTTCGACCGCGCGTTTTCCCAGTCGCCAACACCCCAGCGGCCCGCGGCGGCCGACTGGGCGCAGTTGCTGCGCGGCTATGCGCAGCGCAGCGGCGGCAAGCTCGTCGTGTGTGCCGCGCATCCCGAACACCAGCATTTTGCGGGCCTGGGCTGCGCCGCCTGCGCGCGCGACAAGGTCATCGGTGCGGCCGCGCAAGCCTCCGTGCAGGCGCAGCAGATGCAATTGCAACAACCGCCGCCGCAGCGCAGCGCGCGCCGCACGGCGCCGGGACAGGCGCCCGTCGCCATTTCCGCTGCGAATTGGGCTGGCAATGTGGCCGGCAATGTGGCGGGCAACGCGGGCGGCGGCATCACGGGCAAGGGCTGGGCTGTGGTGGTGCTCTTGATCGTGCTGTTCCTGATCGGCTTTACGGCCTGGACCTCGTCGTCCGATGAAGTCAAGGACAAGGCCAACTTGCAGGCGCAAGCCGACCAGGCGGCTGGCCTGGAAGTATTTCGCTGGCGCCCGCGCAAGGCGGCAGGTTTCCAGCCGTCCGATGCGCGCAAGGCCGTGCGCAGCCTGTCGCAAGCCGTCAGCAAGGGCGACGATGACGCCGTCACGCGCGGCTTGCAACTGCTGTACCGGGCAGGCGAAGAAAAGCAGTCCGGCTACGGCGGCGATCGCACGCAGGCGCAGCTGCGCGCCTCGTTGCTGGAAGGCCTGGGCTGGGTGCCCGGCTATCAGCCGGCGCTGGTCGCCAACTATCTTGATCTACTGCAAGCCAACCCGCGCGACCATCTGGTGGCGGCGGCCATGGGCCGCATGCACCTGAGCGTGAACGAACCGCAGGCGGCGCGCCAGTACTTCGAGCAAGCCGTGTGGGCGCGTCCGACCGATGGCACGGCCTGGCTGGGCATCGCGGCTGCTGCACAGCTGCGCGGCGGCGACGAGCGCGATGCCGTCAATCTGGTGGCGCTGGCGCGGTTGACGGCTTACCGTTATGCCGTGCAGAACGCCTTGCCGGCGGACCCGGGCGAGCCGGCCGACAATGGCGTCGCGCGCACCATGCAGCGCATGGACCTGACTGCCAGGGTGTTGCGCCTGGCGCAACCGGGCGCCTACCAGAAACGCTGGGACAAGACGCTGGCCGATGGCGCGCTGCTGGCGCAAAAACTCCAGGCCATGCCGCCGCTGCGTGACCAGGTCGGCGGCGTGCAGCGCGAGACGATGACGACGGTCGATTATGGCGTGCTCGATGCAAAGCACGCGACGGGCGAAAACCGCTTGATCCTGTCGATTGCCGCCGACGGCAGCCTGACGCTTGCGGCAGCGGAATTGCCGATGGAACCCATGCTCAACAAGGCGCTGCTCGATAGCGTGCAGCGCTGGACCTATCTGCCGGCCGTGCAGCACGGTCAATTGATGGATGTCAAGGTGGTGGTGCTGGTGCGTTACCGCGATGGCCGGGTCAGCTTCGTGCCGGGCGGTATAGCCGTCACGGCGGAAAATTAGAGGAATAGCATGAAAATCAAGACGATATGCGCCGTGCTGGGCGCTTCCTTGCTGTATTCAGCCATGGCGCAGGCGGAAATCGTGCAGCGCCTGGTGGTGACGGCGATGGCCAGCGAGCCGGATAGCGAAGGCGGCGATGTGTTCACGATTGCCGGCACGACGGCCTGCGGCGGCAAGCAGATACGCATGGATGCGCGCTCGGTGAACCTCGACGAGGCGCCGTACGAGGCGCTGAAAGTCCGGCTGGCTGAACGCATGCGCGCCAGGACGCCCATGCTCGTCACCGTGAAAAAATGCCCGGAGGATGCGAGCGTGCCCATCGTGCGCCAGATCGCCGCCTGCACGCCGGCCGCCTGCGCCGATGGCCGGGCGCGACTGTACCTGCACGAGCGTTTCTACCCCGTCGAGCAGGAAAACGCGCCCAACGTGCTGCTGTTGCCCCTGCCGAAAGGCAAGCTGCCGGGCACGTGGAAGGTGGAGATTGTCAGCGTGGCGGGCGGCAAGCTGCGTCTGTCGGGCCAGGTCAACCGCGCCGACTATGCGCAGGGCGAGCTGGTGGGCGGCTATGTCACGTATTACCCTGATGGAAAAATCGAGAAACAGGTGGCGCAGGATGGACAGGGACGGCAGGATGGCGTCACCAGCCTGTATCGCGCGGATGGCAGCCTGGAATCGCGTGGCAACTGGCGTCATGGCTTGCCGGAAGGCACGCACCAGCAATATCACGCCACGGGCCAGCTGCGCGAGGCCAGCGTGTACCGCAAGGGACAGCGCGTGGACGGCCCCGTGCAGACGTTTGACGCGAATGGCAAGTTGAGCACCAGTTACGTGCTGCGCGATGGCCGCATGGAAGGCGAACTGCTCTCGTATTTCCCGGATGGAAAAGTAGCCGGCCGCACGCAAGTGATCAAGGGCAAGTTCAATGGCCGCAGCGCGGAATACTATCCCGATGGCGCCGTGCGCGCCACCATGACGCAGGTCAACGATTTGTCGGTCGGGGAAGCGCTGGAGTTCTATCCCGACGGCAAGGTGCAATCCCGCCAGCAATATGGCGACGAAGGCGGGCTGCTCAGCGTCCGACGCTACAGCCCGCAGGGCGTGCTGGTGCTGGAAAGACGGTGGGATGCGCAATTGCGCGAGCAGGGCACGTCGCGCTCGTGGTATGAAAATGGCAAGCCCGAGCAAGCCATCGAGTACGTAAACGACCGGCGCGACGGCTGGAGCCGCAGCTGGCACGAGGATGGAAGCCTGAAGAATGAATGCCAGTATCTGGCCGGCAAGGCCCAGGGTGACTGCGGCGAAGCGCCGCCGGCGCCGGAACTGCAGCGCAAGGAGCAGGCATGGCGCGCACTTTGAAACATTTGTTTGGCGCCATGCTGCTGTTGCCGGCGCTGGCCCATGCCGAGATCGTGCAGCGGCAAGTGGTCACGGCGATCACGGCCGCGCCCGGCGGCGGCGATATCCTGACCGTGGACGAGGACACGGGCTGCGGCGGCAGGCTGGTGCGCATGGAGGAAGGGGAGCTGGCAAAGGGGGATGCGTATGCAGTGTTGAGGGCCACGCTGGCCAGGCGTATCCGCGACAAGACGCCGATGCTCGTCACATTGGCCCGTTGCCCGGTGGTGGGCGCGACGGGCGATGCGGCCCTTCCGCTGGTGCGCAAGCTGGCGGCTTGCCAGCCCGGTGCTTGCGCCGATGGCAAGGCGCGCCTGTACCTGGATGAACATCTGGTCCCGCAAGAAAAACGGCTGGCACCTTATATGTTGGTGTTGCCCTTGCCGCCAGGAAAATTACCCGGTGCGTGGCAGGTGGAGATTGTTCACGCAGTGGATGAGAAGAAACCGCGCATGTCGGCCCAGTTCGATGCGGCCGATTTTGTGTCGGGCAAGCCGGTGGGCGGCTATACCGCCTATTACGACGATGGCAAGATCGAAAAGCAGGTGGGACTGGATGCGCAGGGCCGCAAGGATGGCTTGAGCAGCAGCTTCTATCCCGATGGTCTCCCGGAAACACGCGGTGCATGGCGTCACGGTCTGCAAGAGGGCGTGCATGAAACGTTTCATGCTACGGGGAAGCTTTTGGAAGCGTTCACCTACCGCGACGGCATGCAGGTCGACGGGCCGTTCGAGGCGTTCGACGAGGATGGCAATCTGGTTGCGCGCCAAACCTTGCGGAACGGCAAGCTGGACGGTGAAATCATTACCTTTTTTCCTGATGGCAAGGTTGCCAGCCGCGCGCAGGCCGGCGATGGCATGCTCAACGGCCTGTGCACCGAATACTATCCCGATGGCAGCGTACGCAGCACGGTCACGCGAGTCAATGATAAGGCCACCGGCGATGCTCTCGAATATCACCCGAATGGAAAACTGGCCAGCAAGCTCACATACGGCGATGACGGCAAGCGGCGCAGCGCCCGCAGCTTCAATGAGCAGGGCGTGCTGATCCTTGAAGAAGCGTGGGATCCACAGGAGCGCCTGCAGGGGACGATCCGCGCATGGCATGACGATGGCAGCTTGAAAAGCGAATGCCGGTATGTGGCCGGCAAGGCCCAGGGCGAATGCGGAGTGGCGCAGCCATCTCCGGAAACATTATGAAAGGAGCAAGTGTGGCGCGCACTGAATTGAAACGCCTGCTTGGCGCCATGCTGCTGTTGCCGGCGCTGACCCACGCGGAGATCGTGCAGCGGCAAGTGGTCACGGCGATCACGGCCGCGCCCGGCGGCGGCGATATCCTGACCGTGGACGAGGACACGGGCTGCGGCGGCAGGCAGCTGCGCATGGATGCGGCGTCAGTCGGACTGAACGAGGAGCAGTATGGCGTCATGAAGGCCGAGCTGGCCAACATGATACGCGACAGGAATCCCTTGCTCGTGCGCCTGCGCGCCTGTCCGGCGCCCGAGCGGACAGGCGCCGAGGCCAAGGCCGAGGCCATTCCCGTCATCCACATGCTGCGCGGCTGCGATGCGCACTGTGCCGACGGCAAGGCGCGGCTCTACCTGAACCACAACCTGTCGCGCGGCGAGGTGATGGAAGAGGCGCGCTATGCGCTGGTCCTGCCGCTGCCGCCCGGCAAGCTGCCCGGCACCTGGCAAGTCGCGATCTATCATGTGCGCGAAGGCGAACCGAAGCGGCTGATTGGCCACGTCAACGCTCCCGATTACCTGCGCGGCAAGCTGGTGGGCAACTACAGCATGTATTACCCGCATGGACAAGTCGAGATGCAGATGGAGCGGGATGGGCGCGGCGTGCAGGAGGGCGTGCAGACTCTGTATTACCCGGAAGGCAAGGTTTCCATGCGTATTACGTGGCGCAATGGCGTGCAGGACGGGGAGGAGCAGACTTATCACCAGAATGGCAAGCAGATCGCGTCGCGCACCTACCGCAACGGCGCCCGCGCCGATGGTGTGATGGAAACGTTCGACGAGGACGGCAAGCTGAAAACGCGCACGACCCAGGTCAAGGGCAGGACGGATGGCGAATTGCTGCGGTTCTATCCGGACGGCGCCGTGGAAAGCCGCAGCCAGCATGACAACGGCGTCATGACGGGACCGAGCACCGGATATTTTCCGGATGGCAAGGTGCAGCGCACTGCCACCTACGTGGACGGCAAGCCTGTCGGCGAGAGCGTCGAATATTACCCGGACGGCAAAGTCGCCAGCAAGCGCACGCACGTCGATCACTTTGTGTTGCGCAGCGAACAACGCTTCAGCCGGGCCGGCGTATTGATCGTGCACAAACTATGGAACGCGGGCGGCCGCGAGGAGGGCGCCTTGCGTTCCTGGTATGCCGACGGCAAGCCGAAGCAGCTGATCGAATACGTGGATGGCGAACGCCAGGGCTGGACCCGGCACTGGCGGGAAGATGGCAGCGTGGAAAGCGAATGCCGCTATATGGCGGACGAGCCGCAGGGCGCATGCACGGGCGAGTCGGCCAAGATGTCGTACACGGAAGATGGGATTGAGTTTGAGATGCCGGAGGATTGATATTTGACGTGTATTCCAACGGTGCTGCGGCAGTTTGATAAATACCGCATTTATCGAGATGGTTGCATATTTACTACAGAAAATCAGTCAATTTCCTCTATTTGTATTGGAAAGAAATACTTTATTTTTTACCTATGAGAATTGGCCTATAGTCACCATACCAAAAAATATAGCCTCAAGGAAACGGCAATCTTTTTTGCGGGCGCAACGACACGCCACTATGCCGGAACCTGAAAGAAGTAAATGATCAAATACTTAGCGATATCAATGGTGTTGTTCACCAGCATTGCCAATGCCCAAGTGCATGTAAATGGGTACACGAAAAAAGATGGAACTTACGTGGCACCGCATCAAAGAACCGCACCTGACAGCACCATTTCGAATAACTACAGCACACAGGGCAATGTCAATCCCTACACGGGGAAGGCTGGAACTGTTCCAAATCAAGCAGATAGTTCTTACGGATATCAGCCTCAGGCAAAGCCAGCGCCACGCCAAGAGATTCAGCCACTGCAACCTCTACCATCGTTTCAACCAACGCAGCCATTGCCACAGCCGTCTGTGTGGGGAACGCAAAAATAAAAGAGCGGTCTGATGAGCCGCCAGGGAGTATGCCAGTGAGGCATCTCCCCAATCACGAACAGTTTACCGGTGCGGCGGCGTCAGCACACTCGCTATCGCCTTCGGTAACGTTTCCGGATAATCGCGGCTGAAGTGCAGGCCGCGGCTTTCGCGGCGGGACAGGGCGCTGTTGACGATCATCGAGGCCACGTCGACGAGGTTGCGCAGTTCCAGCAAATCGTGGGTGATGCGGAAGTTGCGGTAGTACTCGTCGATTTCTTCCTTCAGCAGGGCGATGCGGTGCTGGGCCCGCTCCAGGCGCTTGGTCGTGCGCACGATGCCCACGTAATTCCACATGAAGCGGCGCAGCTCGTCCCAGTTGTGGGAAATCACCACTTCCTCGTCCGCATCCGTGACGCGGCTTTCATCCCAGTCGGGCAGGTATGGCGTGCCCAGCTTTTCCTTGCTTTCGATGTCTTGCGCGCAGGCGCGGCCGATGACGATGCATTCCAGCAAGGAATTCGACGCCAAGCGGTTGGCGCCATGCAAGCCCGTGCACGCCGTCTCGCCCACGGCGTACAGGCCCGGCAGGTCGGCGCGGCCGGACAAATCCGTCACGACGCCGCCGCACGTGTAGTGGGCGGCGGGCACGATGGGAATCGGCTGCTTGGTGATGTCGATGCCCAGTTCCAGGCAGCGCGCGTAGATGGTGGGGAAGTGTTCGATGAGGAATTCGGCCGGCTTGTGGCTGATGTCCAGGTGCACGTAATCGAGACCCCGTTTCTTGATCTCGAAGTCGATGGCGCGCGCCACCACGTCGCGCGGCGCCAGTTCGGCCCGCTCGTCGTGCGCCAGCATGAAGCGCGTGCCAGCCGCCGCGCCCGCTTCGGGCGGCAGTTTCAGCAATCCCCCTTCGCCACGGATGGCTTCGGTAATCAGGAAGGATTTCGCATACGGGTGGTACAGGCACGTGGGATGGAACTGGATGAATTCCATGTTCGACACGCGGCAGCCGGCGCGCCAGGCCATGGCGATGCCGTCGCCGCTGGCCGTGTCCGGGTTGGTGGTATATAAATACACCTTGCCGGCGCCGCCCGTCGCCAGCACGGTGTGCTCGGCGGCAAAGGTCAGGACTTTCCCCGTTTGTTCATCCTGCACGTACAGGCCGTGGCAATGCGGTTGCGCGTTGCGCTGGGCCGGCTTCATGCCCAGCTTGTCTGAGGTGATCAGGTCGATCGCGCAATGGTGTTCGAACAGGCTGATGTTCGGGTGGGCGCGCACCTTTTCTTCCAGGGTCACTTGCACGGCATGCCCGGTGGCGTCGGCAGCGTGGATGATGCGGCGCTGGCTGTGGCCGCCTTCGCGGGTCAGGTGGAAACCCAGTTCGGCCGTGGCGTCGCGCGTAAACGGCACGCCTTGCTCGATCAGCCATTCGATGGCTTCGCGGCCGTGCTCGACAATGTAGCGCGTGGCGCTCTCGTCGCACAGGCCGCCGCCCGCGATCAGGGTGTCTTCGATGTGCTGCTGGTGGCTGTCGCCCGAGTCCAGCACGGCCGCGATCCCGCCTTGCGCCCAGTTGCTGGCGCCATCGAGCAGCGCGCGTTTGGAAATGATCGCGACGGTGCGCGTCTCAGCTAAATGCAGTGCAACCGATAAACCCGCCAGGCCACTGCCGACAATCGCTACATCAAATTTCATGACATTTATCTTTTTTCAGGGGAAGCATACTATAGTCCATTTCACATCAATCGGTAATGTGTTGAGATAAATTCTGCCGGTGAAAGATAGCTGGGGCCGTAGCTTGTGGCGTATCAATGTCTTCGTGGAACAGTTCGCCATGATGGCAGGAGAGCAGCAGGCCGCCTTGTGCGCGGCGTGTCGCCTTTGCCGCAGGAGGCCCCATGATCCGCATCTTCAGCCATTACGTCTCGAAAACAGCGTTTATCTTGCTGTTGCTGGAAATCCTGATCCTGCTGCTCTCGGCCACTCTGACGTCGCTGCTGTGGCTGGCGGATGGCAGCCGCCTCGTGCGGGCGAGCGAGGTGTATTTGTCGTCCTCGATCTTTGCCCTGGTCATCGTTTTCAGCATGAGCGCGCTGGGCATGTACCAGCACCGCTCGCGTGAAGACATCCGCAACACCTTGCTGCGCATCCTGCCGTCGTTCGCGCTGGGTTTTGCCGTGCTCAGCGTCTTGATCCGCTTTATTCCTTCCTTGCATTTCGGGCGCGGCAGCGTGCTGATCTTCGGCCTGGGCGCCATCGGCGTGCTGCTGGCGCGCCTGGTGGTGTTCAAGTCCTCGCAATCGGCGCTGATGGAGGGACGGCTGATCCTGGTGGGTGGCGGGGCGCTGGCGCGCGAATGCATGGACTTGGCGGCGAGCAAGATCGGTTTCCACCAGTTTACCGTCGTCGGCTGCATCGACGTGGCTGGCGAGCAATGTTGCGTGCCGGCTTCGGCCTTGCTGCCGGCGGAACCGTCGCTGCTGGCCATGGCCCAGCGCCATGCGGCGCACGAGATCGTCGTCTCCGTCAGCGACCGGCGCAATGGTGCGTTTCCGGCCAAGCAACTACTGGAATGCGCGCTGGGCGGCGTGAAAGTGATCGACGCGGCCACGTTTTTCGAGCGCGAAGCGTGCCAGATCCGCATCGATTCCTTGCAACCGAGCTATCTGATCTATGGCGGCGGCTTCGACCAGAGTTTTTTCCGTGCCGCCTCGAAGCGGCTGTTCGACCTGGCCGCCAGCGGCGTCATCTGCCTGGCGGCGCTGCCCGTGATGCTGGCGACGGCCGTGTGCATCCGCCTGGAAGACGGCGGCCCCGTGTTTTACCAGCAAGAGCGGGTGGGGCGCGACGGCTTGCCCTTCAACGTGCTGAAATTTCGCAGCATGCGCTGCGATGCGGAACGCGATGGCAAGCCCATCTGGGCGCTGGACAACGATGCGCGCATCACGCGCGTGGGCAAGCTGATCCGCAAGCTGCGCATCGACGAGCTGCCGCAGATGCTCAATGTGTTTCGCGGCGAGATGAGTTTCGTGGGGCCGCGCCCCGAGCGCGCCTACTTTGTCGAGCAATTGAAGCAGCAGGTACCGTACTACAACATTCGTCACAGCATCAAGCCAGGCATCACGGGCCTGGCGCAGGTGCGCTATCAATATGGCGCCTCCGTCGACGATGCCGTCAAAAAACTGCAGTACGATCTGTATTATGTGAAAAACAATAGCCTGTTCCTCGACTTGCTGATCTTGCTCGACACGGTGCAGGTGGTGCTGTTTGGCAAGGGCAGCCGATGATGCGGGCGCAGTCGGACTGGCTGGCGGCGGCCGATGCGGCGGCCCTCAGCCACGGCCTGGCATCGCTGGCCTTCTTCGTGCTGGCGCTGCTGCTCATCAGCAACTGGCGCGCGCGGCAAAACGTGCGCGCCTTGCTGGTGGCCTGCCTGGCGACGGGCGGCTGGGCGACGGGCACGGTGGTGCTGGTACTGCTGGGACGGCGCGCGGCGCTGGCCGGCGATGCGCTGGAACTGCTGCGCACCCTGGCCTGGCTGGTGTTCTTGCTGCTGCTGATCGAACCGGCGCGGTCCCGTTTGCGCCTGGTGCTGGCCGGCATCACCCTCACGGCGCTGGCGCCCTGGCTGCTCTCCATGGCCTCGTCCTGGCTGGCGCTGCCTTTGCCTGCGCGATTCATCGCCAGTGTCTGCCGTTTGCTGCTGGCCGTGCTGGGCATGTTGCTGGTGGAACAGTGGTACCGCAATACGCCGCCCTTGAAACGCTGGGGCATCAAGTTTGCGTGCCTGGGTGTGGGTGGCCTGTTCGCCTACGATTTCTATCTGTACAGCGACGCCTTGCTGTTTCGCGCGGTCAACGACGACATATGGGCCGCGCGCGGCATCGTCGACGCCCTGTGCGCGCCGCTGTTGGCCATCTCGGCCGCGCGCAATCCCGGCTGGGCGCTGGGCTTGTCCGTGTCGCGCCAGATGCTGTACCGCTCGGCCGCCTTGCTGGGTTCGGCCATCTATTTGCTGGCCATGGCGGCCAGCGCCTACTATTTGCGCTACTTCGGCGGCACCTGGGGCTCCTTGATGCAAATGGCTTACCTGGGCGGCGCGGCCTTGCTGCTGGCGGGCGTGCTGTTTTCCGGCAGCTTGCGCGCCAAGCTGAAGGTGACGATCAACAAGCATTTCTACAATGCCATCTTCGATTATCGCGAGGAATGGCTGCGGTTTACGCGCGCGCTGTCCGAAGACGGGCCTGACCTGGGCGAACGCACGATACAGGCCATGGCGCAGCTGGTGGAAAGCCGCGCCGGTGCGCTGTGGATCTTGCGCGAGCAGGACCGGTTCGCGCCGGCGGCCAGCTGGAACTGGCCGCCGGGCACGTGGAGCGAGCCGGCGTCCGGCCCCCTGTGTCAGTTCCTGGAAGCAAGACAATGGGTGATCGACGTGCCCGACTGGGTGCAGAATCCGGACCAGTACGGCGGCTTGCCGTTGCCGCCCGCGCTGCTGGCGCTGCCCGACGTGTGGCTGCTGGTGCCCTTGATGCTGCACGGCCAGCTGTTCGCCTTTGTCGCGCTGGCGCGGCCCCGCACGCGCATCGGCCTGAACTGGGAAATCCGCGACGTGCTGAAAATTGCCGGCAGCCAGGCCGCCAGCTACCTGGCGCACCGCGAATCGCTCGCCACCCTGACGGTGGCGCGCCAGTTCGATTCGTTCAACCGCATGTCCACCTTCATCGTGCACGATCTCAAGAATTTGGTGTTCCAGCTGTCGCTGCTACTGAGCAATGCGGAAAAGCACCGCGCCAATCCCGCCTTCCAGGAAGACATGCTGGGCACTTTGGACCATTCCGTGCAGAAAATGAAGACCCTGCTGCAGAAACTGGCGCGCGGCGAAGCGCCGGAAGCACCGGCGCCGCTGCTGCTGGACGGCTTGCTGCGCCAGGCTGTGGCGGCCAAGGCCAGCCTGGCGCCGGCCCCGTGCCTGGAAATCGTCGACGGCGAACTGACGGTGCTTGCCAACCGCGCGCGGCTGGAGCGGGTGCTGGGCCATTTGATCCAGAACGCCATCGAGGCCACGGCCAGCGACGGCAAGGTGGCCGTGCGCTTGCGGCGCGTGCAGCATACGGCCGTCGTCGAGCTCGACGATACGGGGCAGGGCATGAGCGAACAGTTCATCCGCGAACGTTTGTTTACACCGTTCGACACGACCAAGACGGCGGGCATGGGCATCGGCGTGTTCGAAAGCCGCGAATACCTGCGCGAAGTGGGCGGCAGCCTGGAAGTGCGCAGCGAGCCGCAAGTGGGCACGACGTTTCGCGTGATCCTGCCGCTGCATGCGGCATAGCAAAGGAGTGCCATGGGCAAACAGAAACTGCTGGTCATCGAAGACGATCCCGGCCTGCAAAAGCAGTTGCACTGGAGTTTTGACGGTTACGACGTTTTGCTGGCGGGCGAGCGCGAGGCGGCGCTGGCGCTCGTGCGGCGCCACCAGCCGGCCGTGGTGACGATGGACCTGGGCTTGCCGCCCGATCCGGACGGCGCCACGGAAGGCCTGGCCACCCTGCAGCAAATCCTCGCGCTGGCGCCGGACACGAAAGTCATCATCCTGTCGGGCAACCAGGAGCGGGCGCATGCCTTGAAGGCCATCGCGCTGGGCGCCTACGATTTCCACCAGAAACCGTTCGAGGCCGACATGCTGGGCCTGGTCATCGCGCGCGCGTTTTACTTGCACGCGATGCAGCAGGAAAACCGCCGCATGCTGCAGACGCAGGCCGATTCTCCCCTGGCCGGCATCGTCAGCCGCGATCCCGGCATGCTGAAACTGTGCCGCAACGTGGAAAAAGTGGCGCCCTCGTCGGCCAGCGTGATGCTGCTGGGCGATTCGGGCAGCGGCAAGGAGTTGATCGCGCGGGGATTGCATGCGCTGTCGAGCCGCCATGCGCAGCGTTTCGTTGCCATCAATTGCGCGGCCATCCCGGAAAACCTGCTGGAAAGCGAGCTGTTCGGCTATGAGCGGGGCGCGTTCACGGGCGCGGCGCGGCAAACCCTGGGCAAGATCGAACTGGCCCACGGCGGCACTTTCTTTCTCGATGAAATCGGCGACATGCCGATGCCGCTGCAGGCGAAATTGCTGCGCTTCCTGCAGGAGCGGGTCATCGAAAGGGTAGGCGGGCGCGCCGAGATCGCCGTCGACGTGCGCATCGTCTGCGCCACGCACCAGGACCTGAAGGTGCTGGCGGAACAGGGACGTTTCCGCGAAGACTTGTTTTACCGCCTCAGCGAAATCGTCTTGCGCATTCCGCCCTTGCGCGAGCGGGCCGGCGATTGCACCTTGCTGGCGCAGCATTTCAAGAACAAATTCTGCGCCAGCGAGGGCCGCAGCAACCTGCATTTCAGCGCGGGCGCGCTGCAGCTGATCGAAAGCTATGGCTGGCCCGGCAATGTGCGCGAAGTGGAAAACTGCATCAAGCGGGCCGTCATCATGTGCGACGGGCCGCAGATCGCCGCCGACGACCTGGGCTTGCCCGCCAGCGCCCGGGCGGCGCCCCCGGACGAGCCGCTGAACCTGCGCCAGGCCCGCGAAGGGGCCGAATACAAGGTGATGGTGCGCGCGCTGGCGCGGGCCGACGGCAATATCGCCAAGGCGGCCGAGCTGCTGGGCGTGAGCCGGCCCACCCTGTACGACCTGATGGGCCATCACGGCATCAAGTAGGCGAATGTATTAAAAATCAAGATTGTGTAAGGCGTCGCACATACGCTGGCGCCGCCGTGGCGCATCCTTGCCTCATCCACAACGAGGAGGCGCCATGAACGCGATCAGTTTATTGATGCAGGACCATAAGGCCGTGAAGGCTTTGTTTGCACAATATGAAGGCTTGAGCGACCGCTCATTTGCCACCAAGAAAAAGCTGGCCGATCAGATCTGTCAGGAATTGACCGTGCACACGCAGTTGGAAGAAGAAATCTTTTACCCGGCCGTGCGCCGCCCCATCCACGATGGCGACCTGATGGATGAAGCCCTCGTCGAGCACGCGAGCGCCAAGGAACTCATCGCGCAGATCGAAGCGATGGACCCTGCCGACGACCTGTACGACGCCAAGGTCAAGGTGCTGTCCGAGCAGATCGAGCACCACGTCAAGGAAGAAGAGGGCGACATGTTTCCCAAGGTGCGCCACACGGCCGTCGACCTCGATGCGCTGGGCAAGGAAATGGCCGCGCGCAAGGAACAGCTGACGGGCGTCGCCGCCTGACCGGCTTAAACAATCAACAACCAAGGGAGTATTTCATGCAAGCTACACAACTGTCCGTCTCGGACTTGAACAATCCGGGCGTCTCCTGGGGCGCCGTGCTGGCGGGCGCTGCCGCTGCGGCCGCCTTGTCCTTCATCCTGCTGATCCTCGGCGTGGGCCTGGGCCTGTCGTCCGTGTCGCCGTGGTCGTTCAATGCGACAGCCATCGGCGTGTCGACCATCGCCTGGCTGGCCTTCATGCAGCTGGCCGCGTCCGGCATCGGCGGCTACATGGCGGGCCGTCTGCGCGTGAAGTGGAGCTCCATCCATACGGATGAAGTGCATTTCCGCGATACGGCGCACGGTTTGCTGGCCTGGGCCGTGGCCACCCTGATCACCGTGGCCGTGCTGGCCGGCGGCACGCGGGCCGTGCTGAGCGGCGCCATTGATGCGGGCAGCGGCGTGGCGGCTGCCATTACCCCCGCAGCGGCAGCGGGCGCAGGTGCTGCTGGCGCTGCAAGCGCCAAGCAAGGCGAGGGCAGCGGCGCCAATCCGCTCGACTATTTTTCCGACATGCTGCTGCGCGCCACCCCGGCGGCCGGGGCGGGTGAAGCGGGCGGCGTATCCGCCGGGCAGCGCGGCGAAATCGGCAAGATCTTCGCCACCGGCCTGTCCACGGGCAGCCTGGCCGCCGATGACCGCGCCTATCTGGGCCAGGTCGTGGCCAGCCGCACGGGCTTGACGCAGGCGGAAGCGGAAGCGCGCGTCGACGCCGTCTACGCCCGCGCCGCCAAGGCTGCCGCCGATGCCAAGGCGCAGGCACAGCAAGCGGCCGAGGCGGCCCGCAAGGCCGGCGCCCATACGGCGCTGTGGATGTTCGTCGCCTTGCTGCTGGGTGCTTTCGTGGCCAGCCTGGCCGCCACGTTTGGCGGCCGCCAGCGCGACCATGAGCGCGTGCTGCGCCATGTGACCATTTAATTTACCGATTAATCCACCAATTCAATCCAGGAGATTGCCATGCGTTCCATCCTCTTGCTGTTGCTGGGCATTCCATTGCCCATCGTTATACTGATCGCCCTGTTCGTGCGCTGACAAGGCCCACATGCAAACCGGCGTCCGCTGCAAGGCGGGCGCCGGTTTTTGCGTGAAAGCGGGCGCATGTGTAATATGGCGCCATCTTTCCACCGAGACTATCCATGAACGTGACCGCCTTTCGTCCCTTGCTGAAAACCGCCGCCATCGCCGCCTTGGCTTGCAGCGTGCTGGCCGCGTGCTCCACCCTGATCGGCCCGCGCGACGTGAATGTGTCGCTGAGCAAGATGCAGCAAGGCCTGGAGCGCCGCTTTCCCATCGACAAGCGGGTGCTGTCCGTGCTGGACGTCAAGCTGACGCATCCGCAATTGTCGCTGCAGCCCGAGCGCGAAAGAGTCGCCCTCAGCGTGGATGCCAGCGTCTTGCCGCCATTCATACGCCAAAGCTGGCGCGGCAGCCTGGCCATGTCGGGTCGCCTCGTGCTCGACCCCCAGCGCAACGCCGTCTACCTGAGCGAAGCGAGCGTGGACAAGGTGACCATCGACGGCATGGACGAGTCGCAGCAGCGCCAGTTCGCCAAGGTGGCCAGCCTGGTGGCCGACCAGCTCATGCATGAAACGCCGATCTATACGTTCAAACCCGACGAGCTGCGCTATGCGGGCGTGCAATTCGTGCCCACGCAGATCCGGACCACGGGCAACGGGTTGACGGTGACGTTCGAACCGGTGAAATAAAAGGCTAGGCCTGGAACGCGGGCGTGGTGATTTGCGTGGCCGTGTTGTTGCGCGGCGTCGCCTCTTCATGGAACAGGTCCGCCAGGTATTCGCATAACGCATCGCCTTGAATATCGTCGGGAATGATGAAATCGGCGGGCCTGCGCTTGCCTTCCGCGCCGAGATAGAAGGCGCGCCATGCTCCTTGTTGCCCCCGGACGGCAATCAGCGTGCCGAAAATATTGAATCTGCATTCCTGCATCAAACTTCTCCAGTCCAAGAGCCAGGTAAAAAAGGTGGTGAGCGACAGGTATGGCTATTGCCAGATGGTAACATTTGCCGATCATCGGCGCGGGCTTGAGGCGTGCTTCAACGCACATCGGCTCACCGGGATTGTTCAACCGACATTGTTTCCCCGCAAGCATGCCGACTATAATCCGACCTCTCATGCCTGGATACAGCATGTTCCCCAACATGAAGTCAAAACAATTAAAGGAATCTTCGTGAAACGTTCGCTTATCAGCGCCGCCTGCTGCGCCTTGTTCGCCTTGTCTTCGCCGTCGCTGTACGCCCAGCAAGGCGCTACCGCCGCCGCACCCGTCTCCGGCATCGACCTGAAAACCCTGGACCCGGCAGTCAGCCCCCGTGACGACTTCTACGGCTACGTCAACGGCGTCTGGACCCGCAATACGGACATCCCGGCCGACAAATCCGTCTGGGGCACGTATATCGAATTGCGCGAAATCGCGCAGGGCCAGTTGCGCGGCCTGATCGATGCCACCGTCAAGAACCCCGGCAAGCCCGGCAGCGAGGCGCACAAGATCGCCGACCTGTACACGAGTTTCATGAACGACAAGGCGCGCAATGCGGCCGGCTTCAAGCCGCTGCGCGCCGAGCTGGCCCGCGTGGCTGGCGTGAAAGACAAGAAGGATTTGCCGGCACTGCTGGCTTACCTGCAGGGCAATGGCGTTGCCACGCCGTTTTCCGCCTACGTGGCGCCCGATGCGCAAGACCCCGAGCGCTACACGGTCAACATCAGCCAGTCCGGCCTGGGCTTGCCTGACCGCGATTACTACCTGAAGGATGACGACGCCAAGCTGCAAGCCGTGCGCGCCAAATACCTCAAGCACGTCGAAACCATGCTGGCCATGAGCGGCGACAAGGCCGCTGCCGCGCACGCGGCGCAAATCCTCGACCTCGAAACGCGCCTGGCGGCGGTGCAGTGGACGCGCGTGCAGATGCGCGACCCCGTCAAATCGTACAACCGCGTCGATTTCGACAAATTCGCGGCGCTGGCGCCGGCCTTCGACTGGAACGCCTACTTTACGGCTGCCGGCCTGGCGCCGAAAGCCGCCTCGGCCGTGGTGCGCCAGCCCAGCTTCATGACAGGTTTCGCCGAGACGGTGGCCGCCGTGCCGCTGGAAGCGTGGAAAAGCTACCTGAACTGGCGCATCATCGAAAGCTATGCCTCCTACCTGGACAGCGCCGCCGTCAAGGAGCGCTTCGCCTTTGACGGCACGGTGCTGCGCGGCGTGCCGCAAAGCGAGCCGCAGTGGCAGCTGGCGCTGCGCTTCACGGATAACGCCATCAGCGATGCCGTCGGCAAGCGCTACGTGGAAATGTATTTGCCGCCGGAAACGCGGCCCCGCGTGATGGCCATGTTCGACAATTTCGTCGCCTCGTTCAAGGATGGCATCGAGCAGCTGGACTGGATGGGACCGGAAACCAAGAAGGAAGCCCAGCTCAAGCTGGCCGCCCTGAAGCCGAAGATCGCGTATCCCGCTACCTGGCGCGACTACGGCAGCATGAAGACGCAGCCGAACGACCTGATCGCCAACGTGCGCGCCGCGCGCGCGTGGAGCCGCCAGCAAAACCTGGCCAAGCTGGGCAAGCCGGTGGACCGCGACGAATGGTCGATGACGCCGCAAACCGTCAACGCCAGCTACAGCCCGGCCCTCAACGCCATCACGATCCCGGCCGCCATTTTGCAGCCGCCGTTCTTCAACGTGAAAGCGGAAGATGCCGTCAATTACGGCTTGCTCGGCATCACCTTCGGCCATGAAATCAGCCATGCCTTCGACGATTCGGGCAGCCAGTACGACGCCAAGGGCCGCTTGCGCAACTGGTGGACGGAGGAGGACCGCGCGGCCTTCAAGGCGCTGGCCGCCGGGCTCGTCAAGCAATACGGCGCCTACAGCCCCGTGCCTGGCTACCACATCAATGGCGAGCTGACCCTGGGCGAAAACATCGGCGACAATTCCGGCCTGTCGATCACCTACAAGGCGTACCAGCGTTCGCTCGGCGGCAAGCCGTCGCCCGTCATCGATGGCTTGACGGGCGAACAGCGCCTGTACATCGGTTTTGCGCAGAAATGGCGCGCGAAATTGCGTCCGGAAGCGGCCATCGCCCAGATCAAGAGCGACCCCCATTCGCCGGGCGAATTCCGCGCCAAGGGCACGGTCAAGAATCAGCCCGGCTTTTACGAAGCGTTCGGCATCAAGCCGGGCGACCCGATGTATCTGCCGCCCGAGCAGCGCGTGATCATGTGGTAGTCAGCTAGGGTAGCCGGGCAGCCGCGCCGGGGACTATTCCTTGGCGTGGTTGAGCGTGTACCTGGGCAGTTCGAGCGTCAGGTCTTCCTGCGCCATGCGCGCCTGGCAAGACAGGCGCGAGTGCGGCTGCAAGCCCCAGGCCTGGTCGAGCATGTCTTCTTCATTGTCGCCAAGTTCGTTGAGCGAGTCGAAACCCCGCACCACGACCACGTGGCAGGTGGAACAGGCGCCCACCTGGCCGCACGCGTGTTCCATGTCGATCTTGTTGAGCAGCAAGGCGTCGCAAATGCTCATGTTTTGCGGCGCGTCAAACACGGCGCCTTCGGGGGCCAGCTCGGGATGGGGTAATACGGTGATGGTTGGCATACGATAATCTCCTTGAGTACCGCTACCTTGCACCTTCCCGTCTGGACAAGGTCAAGCGCAATGTTGCGCCTGACGGGGATGGCTTGCGCCTACAGCTTCGAGGCCGGATGTTCCGCCAGCGGGACAAACTGGCCGGTAGACTCGTCGAGCGCATCGAGCGAGCCATTTTCGATGTCATACACCCAGCCATGCAGGGTCAGGCGCTTTTGCGTGATGCCCAGCGCCACCGAGGGGTGGGTGCGGATGTTGTTGAGTTGCGCCACGACATTGGCGCGCACCATGCCGTCGATGCGGTCCTGTTCCGTCGCATGCTCGATCGATTCATTGATCATGCGCGCCGCGTCAGAGTGCCGCAGCCAGTTCTTGACCGCCGGCATGTGATCGAGGCAGGTGCAGGTGGCGATGGCTTTCATCGCGCCGCAATCGGAATGGCCGCAAATGACGATGTCCGTCACATTCAGGGCCGCCACGGCAAATTCGACGGACGCGCTCACGCCGCCCGGTTCCGGGCCGAACGAGGGCACGATATTGCCCGCGTTGCGGATCACGAACAGTTCGCCAGGCTCGCGCTGCGTCACCAGTTCCGGCACCATCCGGCTGTCGGAGCAGGAAATGAACAAGGCCTTGGGCGTCTGTCCCGTGGCCAATGTCTTGAACAGCTCTCGGCGTTCAGGAAAGACTTCCTTCTGGAAACGTAGAAATCCGGCAATGATGTCGCGCATAAATAAAAGAAGAGAGTGGTGTGAACCCGTATTATCGCCTATGTCAGCGCGGCTGGCTTGCCGGTCGGCCCGTTTCAGGGGCCGCCGTGCAGCGCTCGACATGCTCGAGCAATTGCAGGAACACGCGTTTGTCGGCCATGTGGTTCATCGTGTTGCTCGTGAAGACATCGCTGGCGGCTGCTGCCACGGCGTTGCGGGCTTGCGCGCAGGCGGCGTGCAGTTGCGCGCGGTCAAGGTCTACCAGCGCCGCAGCGATGCCTTCGGGCGTGAAATCGAAGGCATCCATGCCGCAACAGCCGGCCACGCAATAGGTTTCCAGGCGGCAGATCAGCGGCCACAGGCCGTCCAGCAGGGCATCGATGTCGATGGCCTGGTCATAGCGGCCGTCAAGGCTGATGAACTCGATCCATGCATCGTCGCCGATCTGGATATCGTACTGGCGGTCGCGTTCGGTCATTTTCAGATTTTCCTGGTGAGTGGCATCGCATTATAAAAAAAACCGCCCGAAGGCGGTTTTTGTCAAAGAGGCGATGCCGGCGTCTAGATAAAGTAGATCAGCGCGATCACGCCCACGACGAGGGCCACGCGGGTGACCTGGTACGCCGTCTTGTTCCACGCCTTGAAGCGGCGGCGGTACTGGCCCATGGTCCAGGAAATCTGGAACAGCTTGCTCACGCCGCCCACCTGGTCGCCCAGCTCGTTCGGCGAGGCGGCGGCCGTCATCAGGGTGCGGCCCAGCCAGCGGTTCAGCGCTTGCGCCCAGCGGTAGCGCATCGGGCGCTCGATGTCGCAGAACAGGATGATGCGGTCGCTGTCGGCGTCGTTGCGGGCCCAGTGGATATACGTTTCATCGAACATCACGGCCTGGCCGTCGCGCCAGCTGTGGCGCTCGCCATCGACATCGATGAAGCAGCGGTCGTCGTTCGGCGTCTGCAAGCCCAGGTGGTAGCGCAGGGAGCCGGCGAACGGGTCGCGGTGCGGGTTGAGCTTGCCGCCTTGCGGCAGTTCCGCGAACATGGCTGCCTTGATCGACGGAATCGATTGCAGCAGCGCATAGGTTTGCGGGCACATCTGCTGCGCCGACGGGTGGTTCGCGTCATACCATTTCAGGTAGAAACGCTTCCAGCCATACTTGAAGAAGGAATTGAAGCCCACGTCATTGTTCTTTTCAGCCGCCTTGATCTTTTTCATTTCCTGCATGCGCAGCGCTTCATCGCGGATGATTTGCCAGTTCTGCTGCAGCGGCGCCAGTTCCGGGAATTGCTCGACGGCTAAATAGGGCGTGGCCGGCACCTTGGAAAAGGTGTGCATGAACAGGTTCAGCGGCGCCATGAACGAGGAGTGATCGAAGATCTGGCGGCGGAACGGCAGGCGCACCTTGCCACGAAAATGAATATGTAAAACAGAAAACACAAAAATGCCCAGCAAGGCCCACTTCATACACAACCTCGTTTTTAAAGAATGGGGCAATTATAACCAGTTAATGCCGGCGCCACCCCGTGCCACGGTGAAGGAAAGATGAAGCGGCGCGCGGCAGCGCTCTGTCCTACAATGGCTGTTCTCTCCACTGATATGAGGTAACGATGGAAATCTGGCACGCACCGCTCGACCTGGCCACCCTCAACGCCGCTAGTGTAGGCACGGCCATGCGCCACCTGGGCATCGAATTTAGCGCCTTCGGCCCCGACTGGATCGAAGCGACCATGCCCGTCGACCACCGCACCATGCAGCCTTTTAAACTGCTGCATGGCGGCGCTTCCGTGCTGCTGGCCGAAACCCTGGGCAGCATGGCCGCGAATGCCTGCCTCGATTCCAGCCGGCAAGTGAGCGTGGGCCAGGAAATCAATGCCAACCACGTGCGCGGCGTGCGCGGCGGCCAGGTGACGGGGCGCGCCACGCCGATCCACCGGGGCCGCACCAGCCAGGTCTGGGAAATCCGCATCACCGACGACGACGGCAAGCTGTGCTGCATCTCGCGCATCACCATGGCCGTCATCGATACGCCAGGCCAGCGTTAATTGTCTTTTTTGATATGCGTCAAGGCATTAAAAGTGAGCGCGTGGAATCATCCGTAACGCTGTTCGCTTATAATTCAGTGTGCTGTTGTATGGCGCAGGGTATGTCCCGCGCGCCTGCATTGCCCGAAATTAGAAGCTGACTGCCCAAAAAACGCCAGTTAGAGACCCATCCTGCGCCATGCAGGAAAGGCAACACGACGGCGAGCAGATCGCTGGTTTTTAAATAACCAGCAACAATCAACTTTATTTACAGGGCAATAACAACAATGATGTCATTCAATCGTTTGACGATAGGCGCGCGCCTGAGCGCAGGCTTCGGGCTGCTGGTGGTATTCATGCTGGTGCTGGCGGCTTTCGCGCTGCTGCGCATCGGCGCCATCTCCGGCGCCATGGACGCGCAAGACAAAGTCCAGCTGGAAAAACTCGAACCGCTGTACGTGGCGCGCGAAGCGCTCGACCAGACGGGCCTGGCCGCCCGCAACGCGTATATCTTCCATGACCAGGCCGCCGCCGAAAAAGAGCTGGCCATCCTCGACAGCCAGAAGGCGCTGTACCTGGAAGCTCTGGCCAAGCTGGCGCCGCGGTTCGCCGGCGATCCGCAATTCGAGAAAGTCAGCGCGGGCTTGAACACCATGGCGCAGCAATTGCAGCGTCCGCGCCAGTTCCGCGCCACGGGGCAGATGGAACAGTACGGCACCTTCCTCGTCGAGGAGTGCAGCCCCCTGCGGCGCCAGATCGTCGCCGACATCGATACCGTGCTGAAAAACGTGCAGCGCGAATCGGAGCAGGCCAGCGTGGCCGCGCGCGCCATCTATGGCCAGTCGCTGCGCTGGATCGGCGTGCTGGCCGCCCTCAGCGTGCTCATTTGCATTTTTGTTGCCACCGTCATCACGCGGGGATTGCTGCGCCAGTTGGGCGGCGAACCGGGGTATGCGGCCTCGATCGCGGGGCGCATCGCGCTCGGCGAACTGGCCATCGACGTGCACACGCGCCACGGCGACGACAGCAGCCTGCTGTTTGCGATCAAGACCATGCGCGACAACCTGGCCGCCATCGTCGGCAAGGTGCGCCACGGTACGGAAAGCATCGCCACGGCTTCGACCGAGATCGCCTCGGGCAACCGCGACCTGTCGCAGCGCACGGAGCAGCAGGCCGGCTCGCTGGAAGAGGTCGCCTCATCGATGGAAGAACTGATTTCCACCGTGCGCCAGAATGCGGACAATGCGCAGCAGGCAAACCACCTGGCGCGCGAAGCGTCGAAGGTGTCGGAGCAGGGCGGCAAGGCGGTGGCCGAAGTGGTGCACACCATGAGCCTGATCAATGCCTCGTCGAACAAGATCGTCGACATCATCGGCGTGATCGACAGCATTGCCTTCCAGACGAATATCCTGGCCTTGAACGCGGCCGTGGAAGCGGCGCGCGCGGGCGAGCAGGGGCGCGGCTTTGCCGTCGTCGCCACGGAAGTGCGCAACCTGGCGCAGAGGTCAAGCGCCGCCGCGCGCGAAATCAAGCTGCTGATCGACGATTCCGTCAGCAAGGTGGGCACGGGAACCTTGCTCGTCGAGCAGGCCGGCGTCACCATGCATGACGTGGTGGCCGGCATCGGCCGGGTGACGGGCATCATGGCCGAGATCAGCCACGCCACGCAGGAGCAGGGCGCCGGCATCGAGCAAGTCAACCGTGCCATCGTCGACATGGACCGCGTGACCCAGCAAAACGCGGCCCTGGTCGAGCAGGCGGCCGCCGCCGCGCATGAATTGCAGCAGCAGGCGGCGCAGCTGGAACAGGAAGTGGGCATCTTCAAACTGGCCAAGCCGGCCAACGGCCCGCTGCGCCTGGCGGCCTGACGCCGATAGCGTGGAGCGCGGCGCGCCATGCGCCGCGCTCCACAGCCATGCGCGAACAGTCGTATTCCGCGCTACAATGAGCGCTGGATCACCGCCAGGACTACTCATGCAAGTGCGCAGCAGCCATGATCTCTCCAGCCCGGACGACGACGGCCCGGCGCCTCCCGTGCTGCAGCTGGCCCTTGCCGGCCTCGGTTGGGGGTTACTCACCTGCATGCTGTGCTTTGCCATCCTGTTCCTCACCAAATGGCTGTTGCCGCCCGAATATTGGGGCGCGCACACGGGCTTGTCCAAGTTCAAGCGCGAAATGTCGCTGCCGCTGCTGGTGTTCTGGGTCGTCATCTATTCCCCCATCCTGGAAACCTTCCTCGGCCAGCTGCTGCCGCTGGAAATCCTCCGGCGCCTGGGCGCCAGCCGCCAGCTGAGCATTTTTATCGGCGCCATCCTGTGGGCCATCGTGCATTTCATCAGCGGCGGCTTGCTGCACGCCATCGTCGCGCTCGGGTCGGGGGCCATGTTCAGCTTTGTCTACCTGCGCTACCGTGGCCCAAGTGTGGCCGTGGCCTACGCCACAACGACATTCTCGCGCGCCTGCAATAACATCGCCATCCTCGTCGCCGTGTTTTACGGCCTGGACGCCTAGGACGCCTGCCCAAACCTGCTGCGCGTCGGTATAGATGGCCTGCGATGCTCACCGTACCTGATTACGGTTGCGCTTCTCGACCACCTCTACCTTCCGCTCGCGACGGTTTTGTCAAGCGTCGTGAAGTTCTCTTTTCTTGAGTAAATACGGCACCAGCGCCGCCAGCGCCGCGGCCAGCACGGCCAGGCTATTGAGCAAATGGCGGAAAGCGGCGTCATAGCTGGCGCGCAGCAGCGCTTCCTGGCCGCCCAGCAGTTGTGTTGCCTGTTGGATATCGCCGAGCGCGGCGCGGCTGGCGGCGGCCAGCACGGGCAGGCCGGCGGGCAGCTGGTGCTGCAGCGCGGCGCCGATCAGGCTGGCCAGCACGGCGCCCGCCAGGGCCAGCGCCACGCCATCGGCGCTGATGCGCACGGTATTGAAGATGCCCGTCGCCATGCCGGCCCGCGGCGTGTCCACCACGTTCAGGGCCATGCCATCCATCAAGCCCCACGGCAAGCCGATGCCGGCGCCCACCAGCAGCAGCGGTCCCGCCAGCGCGGCGGTGCCGCCGTTGCCCAGCACTTGCGCCAGCCAGGCCAGTCCGGCGGCCGCCAGCAGCAATCCCGCCGCGCACACGGTGCCGGCCTTGAACCAGCGCAATAGCAGCGCCGCCAGCATGGGCACGACCAGCAGGGGCGCGGCCAGGGCGATCATCAGGCGGCCCGCCGCCAGCGGCGACACGCCGTCGATGCCGATGAAGCGCCCCGGCAGCATGACGATCAGCACGATGAACAAAAAGGCGGGCGAGGCGGCCAGCACTTGCACGGCGACGAAGCGGCGCTGGCGGAACAGGGTCAAGTCCAGCATGGGCCGCGCCGTCCTGCGTTCGACCGCGACAAACACGCAAAACAGCAGCGCGGACGAGGCGATGGACAATTGCACGGCCCCGTTGCGCCAGCCATGTTCCGGTGCCAGCAGCATGCCCAGGGTCAACAGGGACAGCGCGCCGCTGAAGCTGAGGGCGCCGGGCCAGTCCAGCCGGCCCTGGACACGGGGCGCATCGGCCGGCACGCTGGCCAGCACCAGCAGCGCGCCGATGGCGCCCAGCGCGGCCGTGGCGTAAAAGATGGCGGGCCAGCGGGCCAGTTCCAGCATGGCGCCGGCCGCCAGCGGGCCGAAGGCCAGGCCCAGGCCGAACGTCGTGCCCAGCACGCTCATCACCCGGCTGCGCGCCGCGCCGTGGAACAGGGGCGCCAGCGACGACATGGCGGCGGCGAACGCGGCCGCGCCGGCCAGGCCCTGCACGAAGCGCAGCGCGGCGACCAGCGCGACGGACGGGGCCATGGCGATGGCCAGGGTGGCCGCGCAAAACAGGGCCAGGCCCGCCAGCCAGACGCGGCGCCGGCCCAGCACGTCCGTCAGGCTGCCGGCCACCATCATGGCGCTGCCATAGCTGAGGATGTATGCATTGATGACCCAGTTCAGGGCGGCGGCGCTGCCGCGCAATTCGGCGCCGAGGGCGGGCAGCGCCACGGCCGGGCCCGTGAAGCACAATGGAATCAGCAAGCCCGTCAGGCAGGCGGCCAGCACTTGCGGGGCAAGCGTCAAACGTGGGGAAGAGGGCATGGAAGTGGGCTCGGAGAGAAGGAGCGGCAAGTATGGCGCGTCAGGCATTGAAGAAAAATGGGCTAAACTGATCAACATATCGGACACATTTGTCTTTAATGGGGAGCGCATGGATAGTCTCGGCGGCATCGCCATGTTCGTACAGGTGGCCGACAGCGGCAGTTTCTCGGCCACGGGCCGGCTGCTGGGCCTGTCTTCGTCGGCCGTGGGCAAGAGCGTGGCGCGCATGGAAGCGCGGCTGGGCGCGCGCCTGTTCCAGCGCAGCACGCGGCACCTGGCGCTGACGGCGGAAGGGGAAAAATTCCTGCAGCGCTGCAAGCGCATCCTGGCCGAGGTGGACGCGGCCGAGCGGGAATTGAGCGAGGCCAGCAGCGGCCCCAGTGGACGCCTGCGCATCAGCCTGCCACGCTACAGCGGCTTGTTCGAGCCGGCCATCAGCGCTTTCATGCAAGCCTATCCCGCCATCGAACTCGATCTCGATTTTTCCGACGCCATGGTCAACCTCGTCAGCGACGGCTTTGACGCGGCCGTGCGCACGGGCGAGCTGGCCGATTCAAGCCTGATGCGGCGCAAGCTATGCACGTTCCGCCGCTTGCTGGTGGCGTCGCCCGCCTACCTGGCGCGCCATGGCCGGCCCGCCGATGGCGCCGCGCTGCTGCGGCACGCCCGCCTGGACTACCGTTTTCCCGCCACGGGCCGCCTGGAGCCGTGGCCGCTGATGGATGCGCTGGCCCAGCCGGCGTCCGGCATGGTCTGCAACAGCGTGGAAATGCGCGTCTTCCTGGCCTTGCAAGGGCAGGGCATCGCCTACCTGCCCGCGTTCGCCGTGCAGCGCGAGCTGGCGGCGGGGCAACTGGTTTCGCTGCTGGACGCGCATACGCAGGCGCGCACGGCATTCTGGCTGCTGTGGCCGGCCAGCAGCCATCTGCCGCCGCGCTTGCGCGTGTTCATCGATTTCCTGGTGGCGCAGCTGCAGGACCAGACGTTTGGCGCCCGGCCGTCAAGCGAGAGCTCTACCCCAGCCGCCTGAAAACAGACGCCATCGGAGCGGGCGCGCCCGCGCGCTTCCTTCCCCGCCTCCCTTCCAGCATGCAGTGTGACATTTGCATGACAAATAACAGTGCTACACACGTTTGAACGTCAATACGGCGTGCATGCGAGGCGGCGTGCAATCGCGCGCCGTCCCTGCGCCGAAAGTGCCGGACCGTTGAAGGTGCACGCTGAACTGCAAGTGTAGGCGGCCGGAACTTTTGCCTTGCATGTCAGCTTGCGCCGACATATTCACTCTTGGTTTTGACGTTTAATGACAGGAAACTGCAACATGACTGAAAAATTTGCATCGCAAACTTCCACCGCTGCCGACGGCATGTCCGCCATCGAGGCATACCTGAACAGTGTCGCGGCCGCCCCGCAGCGCTTCATCGGCACGGCGAACGCGGATGTGCTGACCGGCACCACGGGCGCGGACGTGCTCGAAGGCCTGGCCGGCGACGACACGTACTACGTCAACGACAGCGGCGACATGATCGTCGAACTGGCCAACGGCGGCAACGATAGCGTGTACACCAGCGTCAATTACACGGTGGCCGAGAACGTGGAGAAAGTCTACCTGACCGCCGCCGGGCTGACCGTCACGGGCACTGCCAATACCAATAATATCTTTTACGTCGACACGGCCGGTGGCAACAGGATCGATGGCGGCGGCACGGGCAACTCGGTCGTGTATATCGGTTCCCGCACGGGCGTGACGGCAACGCTGCTGGGCGCGAATGACCCTCTGACGGCGCCAGCGGGCAGCGACGTGCTGCTCAACTTCGCCAACCTCATCGGCAGCAAATTCGATGATGTGCTGACCGGCAATGAACTTAAAAACAGTCTCCTGGGCGGTATTGGCAACGATACCTTGCGCGGTGGCCAGGGCGATGATCACCTGATTGGCTTGGGCGGTGACGACACCTATATTTTTGCCCGTGGCGATGGTGCAGATTTCATCACCGAAATGGCCGAAGCGGGGGCGCACAACGTCGTTTCCTTCCTGGCCGGCGTCAGCGCCGACCAGCTGTGGTTCCGCAAGGTCGGTTCGAACCTGGAAGTGAGCACCATCGGCACCGGCGACAAGATCACCATCGGCGGCTGGTACAGCGAGGGCATCGTGCCCCGCATCCAGGAATTCCGCACGGCCGACGGCCGCGTGCTGCTGGGCAGCGACGTGCAAAACCTGGTGCAGGCGATGGCGGGCCTGACGCCGCCGCCGCTGGGCCAGCTGACTTTGCCTGTCTACGAAGCCACCGTCCTGGCGCCCGTGCTGGCGCAGAACTGGCGCACCGAGGGACCAAGCCAGCCCGCCAATGGCGTTTTTACCGGCACGGCGAATCCCGACATCATCAAGGGCACGACGGGCGCCGACGTGATGGCGGGCCTGGGCGGCGACGACATTTATTACGTCAACCATGGCAACGACGTGGTAACTGAACAGCCTGGTGGCGGCCGCGACACTGTCTACACGACCGTCAACTACACCATGGCTGCCAACATCGAAGAACTGCACCTGGCCGCAGCGGGCCTGGGTGTGACAGGCAACGGCAGCGGTAACGTCTTTCACGTCGACGTAGCCGGCGGCAACTTGTTGTATGGCATCGGCAGCAATAATTCCGCCACCTATGCCGGTTCCAGGGCGGGCGCCACGGCGACCATCGCTCCCGTCGGCGGCAGTACCGCGTTCCTGCCTGGCAGCGATGTGCTGGTCAATATTTCCAGCGTGACAGGCAGCGCCTATGACGATGTGCTGATCGGCAACGAACTGGCCAACAGCCTGTCCGGCGGCCTCGGCAACGACACCTTGCAAGGCGGCCAGGGTGCCGACACGCTGGCCGGCGGCCTGGGCGACGATACCTACGTCTTTGCCCGCGGCGACGGCGCCGACGTGATCACCGAGCTTTCCGCCGACGCCGGCTACGACGCCATCGCCTTCCTGGCCGGCGTGAACATCGACCAGCTGTGGTTCCGCCAGGTGGGCGCGGACCTGGAAGTGAGCACCATCGGCACGACGGACAAGATCACCATCCGCGCCTGGAACGCGGCCGCGCCGAACATCGAGGAATTCCGCACGGCCGCCGGCCACGTCCTGCGCGGCGCCGACGTGCAATCGCTGGTGCAGGCCATGGCGTACCTGGCGCCGCCGGCGCTGGGCCAGCTGACCTTGCCTGCCGCCACGGCCGCCGCCCTGGCGCCCGCGCTGGCCCAGGCCTGGCACTTCAACGGCCCCACGCAGCCGACGGGGCAAACCTTCACAGGCACGGCGAATGCCGACGTCATGTATGGCACGGCCGGCGCCGACCTGCTGCAAGGCCTGGGCGGCGACGACACGTATTACGTCAACCACGGCGGCGATTTTATTGCCGAATCGGGCAACGGCGGCAACGATACCGTGTACACGAGCGTCAGCTACACGGTGGCCGACAACGTGGAAAACGTGCGCCTGGCCGCCGCCGGCCTGACGGTGACGGGCAGCGCCTACACCAGCAACAACTTTTTCGTCTCCACTCCCGGCGGCAACGTGCTCGACGGTGGCGGAGCGGGTAACTTGCTCAATTACAACGGCGCCAGCGCGGGCGTGACGGCCGCCTTCGCGCCCGTCGGCGGGCCGCTGGTGGCGCGTGCCGGCGTCGACGTGCTGGCCAACTTCAACGCGGTGGTCGGCAGCACCTTCGATGACGTGCTGACCGGCAACGAAATCAGGAATATCCTCGCAGGCGGCCTGGGCAACGATACCTTGCAAGGGGGCAAGGGCGACGACGCGCTCTCTGGCGCGCTGGGCAACGATACCTACATCTTCGCCCGCGGCGACGGCGCCGACACTATTTCCGAGGCTGACGAGGCGGGCAGCCGCGACGTGGTGGCTTTTCTCGCCGGCGTCAGCGCCGAGCAGCTGTGGTTCCGCCAGGTGGGCACGGCCCTGGAAGTGAGCACCATCGGCACGAGCGACAAGGTCACCGTCAGTGGCTGGTACGACAGCACGCTGCGGCGCATCGAGGAATTCCGCATGGCCGATGGCCGCGTCTTGCTGGGCAGCGACGTGCAAAAACTCGTGCAGGCGATGGCGGGCCTGACGCCGCCGCCGGCTGGCCAGCTCACCTTGCCTGCCGGCACGGCCGCCATCCTGGCGCCCGTACTGGCGCAAAACTGGCGCGCTGCGCAACAAACCCAGGCCGCCAGCTCGGGCGGCTTTGGCGGCTGGCAAGCGGATGCGGCGCAGCTGGTGCAAGCGATGGCCGGCTTTGCCGTGCCGGCGGCCGCATCGGCGCCGTGGTCGGCCCATGGCGGCCCGGCGTCGCAGATCCAGCTGGCGGCGGCCCACTAACGGCTAGCTAGCCGTATCGCCACTTACGCAGCCAGGCCGGCCTTGCACGTGCCGGCCTGGCTGCGCCATTGAATTTCTGACATGATCCGATGACCGCATTTTCATATCGCCACGATACGCCCCCCCTGGAACCTGCCGCGCCCGACACGGGCTTGCTGTCGCTGCTGCTGATGGCCAGCCTGCATGGCATTGCTGCCGACGGCGCCCAGCTCAAGCACGCATTCGGCCAGTCCGTGTTCACGCGGCAAACCGTCTTGCTGGCCGCAAAACAGCTGGGCTTGACGGCCAAGCTGGTGCGCCAGGCGCCTGAACGGCTGGCGCAGGCGCCGCTGCCGGCCATCGCCATCGGCCACGACGGCCGTTTCTTTATCCTCGGCAAGGTCGACACGGGCGACGGCGGCGTGAGCAAGGTGCTCGTCCAGCATCCGGGCCAGCCGCCGCAAATCCTGGGCCGCGACGATTTCCTCGCCATCTGGTCGGGCGAACTGATCTTTTTCACCAGCAAGGCCAGCTACGCGGGCGAGACGGCCCGTTTCGACTTCAGCTGGTTCATTCCCGCCATCGTCAAATACCGCCGGCTGCTGGGCGAAGTATTGCTGATTTCCTTCGTGCTGCAGCTGATCGGCCTGGCCACGCCCCTGTTTTTCCAGGTGGTGATGGACAAGGTGCTGGTCAACCACGCCATGCAGACCCTGAACGTGGTGGCCATCGGCCTCGTGTGCGCCATCGTCTTCGAGGCCGTGCTGGGCCAGATACGCACCTATGTCTTTGCGCGCACGAGCAGCAAGATCGACGTGGAACTGGGTGCGCGCCTGTTCCGTCACCTGCTGGCCTTGCCGATCGCGTACTTCCAGGCGCGCCGCGTGGGCGATTCCGTGGCCCGCATCCATGAATTGGAAAGCATACGCTCCTTTCTTACCGGCAACGCCATGACCCTGGTGCTCGACGTGCTGTTTTCCTTCATCTTCATCGCCGCCATGCTGTGGTACAGCGCCGCGCTGAGCGTGATCGTGCTGGCTTCGATTCCCGTGTATGCGGCCCTGTCGATGCTGCTCACGCCCGTGCTGCGGGGGCGCTTGAACGACAAATTCAACCGCAGCGCGGAAAACCAGTCTTTTCTTGTCGAAACGATCAGCGGCGTCGACACGGTCAAGGCCATGGCCGTCGAGCCCCGCTGGCAGCTGCAGTGGGAAAAGCAGCTGGCCGGCTACGTGTCGGCGGGCTTGTCGGCGAACAACATCGGCATGCTGGCCAGCGGCGGCGTCACCCTCGTGAGCAAGCTGGTGACGGCCGCCATCATGTGGTGGGGCGCCACCCTCGTCATCGACGGGAAAATGACGGTGGGCGAGCTGGTGGCCTTCAATATGCTGGCCGGACAGGTAGCCTCGCCCATCCTGCGCCTGGCGCAGCTGTGGAACGATTTCCAGCAAGTGGGCATTTCCATGAGCCGGCTGGGCGATATCCTGAATGCCCGCACGGAATCCGGCGGCCTGGGCGGCAGCCAGAAGGCGCGCATGCCGCGCATCGCGGGCGCCATCGAATTCCAGCAAGTGGGTTTCCGCTACCGGCCCGACGCGGCCGAGGTGCTGCGCGACGTGTCGATCGCCATCGCGCCCGGCGAAGTGATCGGCATCGTCGGGCGTTCCGGCTCCGGCAAGAGCACCCTGACGCGGCTGGCGCAGCGCCTGTACATCCCCGAACGGGGCAGGGTGCTGATCGACGGGCAGGATATCGCCGTCATCGACACGGCCTCGCTGCGGCGCCAGATCGGCGTGGTGCTGCAGGAAAATATCCTGTTCAACCGCTCCGTGCGCGACAATATCGCGCTGAGCGACCCGGCGCTGCCCATCGACGCCGTCATTGCCGTGGCGAAACTGGCGGGCGCCCACGATTTTATCTGCGAGTTGCCGGAAGGCTACGACACCATGGTGGGCGAGCACGGCACGGGCCTGTCGGGCGGCCAGCGCCAGCGCATCGCCATCGCCCGCGCCCTCGTCGGCAATCCCCGCATCCTGATTTTCGACGAAGCGACGAGCGCGCTCGACTACGAGTCGGAAAAAATCATCCAGGACAATATGCGCGGCATTTGCGCGGGGCGCACCGTGCTGATCATCGCCCACCGCCTGTCGGCCGTGCGCGAGGCGGACCGCATCGTCGTCATGGAGCGGGGCCAGGTGGCCGAGCTGGGCACGCACAACGCGCTGCTGGCCAGGCCGAACGGCATCTACGCCCATTTGTACGGCTTGCAGCAGGGAACGACCGGGAGCGCCGCATGAGCGCCGGCCACCGCCTGGCCGCGTATGGCGAACTGCTGGCCCGCTACGGCCAGGTGCTGCGGCACAGCTGGCGCATCCGCGCCACCCTGGGCGGACCCGTGCTGAGCGAGGACGAGGCGGCCTTCCTGCCGGCCGCGCTGGCGCTGCAGGAGCGGCCCGTGTCGCCGTCGCTGCGCTTCACGGCGCGCGTGCTGATGCTGCTCGTCGGCTGCGTGGTGCTGTGGGCCGTCTTCGGCAAGGTCGACATCATCGTCAATGCGGCGGGCAAGATCATTCCCTCCGGCAATACCAAGACCATCGCTTCCGTCGACGTGGCCGCCGTGCGCGCCCTGCACGTGCGGGAAGGGCAAGCCGTCACAGCGGGCGAGCTGCTGGTGGAGCTCGACAGCCGCGGCCCCGACGCCGAGCGCGACAAGGCTGCCGGCGACGCCGTGGCGGCCGCGCTGCAGATGGCCCGCTCGCGCGCGCTGATCGCCGCCGTCGACAGCGTGCGCGCGCCGAAGCTGGCGCCGCCCGCGGAGGCTTCCGCCGCCGACGTTGCCGCCGCGCAGGCGCATGTGGACGGCCAGTACGCGAGCTTCCGCGCCCGGCTGGCCCATCTCGACGGCGAAATCGCCCGCTATGCGCAGGCGCTGCCGCTGGCGGTGCAGCGCGCCGGCGACTACCAGGCGCTGGCGGGGACGCGCGACGTGGCTGAACACGCGTGGCTGGAAAAGGAGCAGGCGCGCATCGACCTGGCCGGTCAGCTGGCGTCGGCCCGCAGCGAACGGGCGGCGCTGGTCGCGCAGACGCGCAAGGATGCGTACGACGCGCTGGCGGAAGGCGCCAGGGTGGCGGCCGCCAGCGGCCAGGATGCGCGCCGCGCCGGCGCCCGCGGCAGCCTGCTGCGCTTGACGGCCCCCGTCGACGGCACGGTGCAGCAGCTCAAGCTGCACACGGTGGGCGGCGTGGTGCCGGCCGCGCAGGCGCTGATGCAGATCGTGCCGCGCCAGGGCCGGCTGGAAATCGACGCCATGCTGGAAAACCGCGACGCCGGCTTCGTGCAGGAAGGGCAGGCGGTCGCCGTCAAGGTCGACGCTTTCGACTACACAAAGTATGGCACCGTGCCCGCCGTCGTCAGCAGCGTGTCGCGCGACGCCATCGAGGACGAGAAGAAGGGCCTCGTGTATGCGGTCAGGATCACGCTGCAGCAGCCGGCCATCGCCGTCGACGGCAGATTGGTGCCGCTGTCGGCCGGCATGGCCGTGCGCGCGGAAATCCGCACGGGCACGCGACGGGTGATCGAATACGTGCTCTCGCCGCTGGTGCAGCACCAGAAGGAGGCGCTGCATGAACGCTAGATGCCGCGCCGCCTTGCTGGCCGCCGCCTTGCTGGGGGCCTTGCCCGCGCAGGCGCAACAGCCGGTGGAGCCCGCCGCCGCGCCATGTCCGTCCAGCTGGGAGTCCGAAGTACAGCTGACCTTACCATTGACCCTGCCGGCGGCCGTCGACCTGGCCCTGTGCCGCAACGCGCAGGTGCACGGCGCCTGGGCCGGCATCCGGCTGCAGGCGGCCGGCGTGGGCGAAGCGAGGGCAGCCTATCTGCCCACCCTGAATGGCAGCCTGAGCCGCGTGCATGACCGCACGGCCTATCCCGGCGCCAGAACGGCTTCCAGCAGCCTGGACAGCAATACGGGTTCGCTCAGCCTGTCCTGGCGTCTGTTCGACTTTGGCGGGCGCGCGGCGGGCCAGCGGTCGGCCCAGGCCTTGCTCGATGCGGCCCTGGCCAACCGCGACGCCGTGCTGCAAAAGACCCTGGCGGCGACGGTCAGCGCGTATTTCGACGCGCAGACGGCGCGCGCCAGCGTGCAGATGCGGCAGGCATACGAGGCGCTGGCCCGGGAAACGGTGCAGGCGACGCAGCGGCGCGCGCAGCGGGGCCTGGGCTCGCACAGCGACACCCTGCAGGCGACGAGCGCGCTGGCCAAGGCGGCCCTGGGCGCCAGCCGCGCCGACGGCGACGAGCGCAAGGCCCGCGCCGTGCTGGTGTACACCCTGGGCTTGCCGGCCGGCACGGCGGTGCTCGTGGACGACGACGGGGATGGCGCCGGGGCGCGCTTGAACGCGGGCTTGCGCGACGACTTGAGCGCCTGGCTGGCGCAGGCCAGGGAACGGCATCCGGCCATCGTGGCGGCGCAGGCGCAGCTGGCGGCCGCGCGCGAGCGGGTGGCCGTGGCCCGTTCGGAAGGCCGGCCCAGCATCGACCTGACGGCGAATCTGTACCAGAACGGCCGCCCCAACCAGGGCTTGTCGCCCGCTTCCACGCGCGAAACCTTGGTGGGCATCTCGCTCAACATCCCCCTGTTCGACGGTTTTGCGCGCCACTACAAGGTGCGCGGCGCGCAGGCGCAGGCCGAGCAAAGGGAGGCGGAGGCGCAGGAAGTGCGGCAGCAGACCCTGATGGACCTGGTCAGGACGCATGCGGAGGCGAGCACGGCCCTGGCCAACCTGTCCGCGGCGCAGACGTGGCTGGACGCGGCGCAGGACGCGCTGGCCAGCGTGCAGCGCAAGTTCGGCCTGGGCGCGGCGGACATCCTGGAAATGCTCAATACGCAGTCGGCGCTGCTGGAAGCGCAGCAGGAGCGAATCCGTTGCCAGGCGGAATGGCGCTCGGCCCGGCTGCGGCTGCTGGCCAGCGCCGGCATGCTGGGACGCGCCGATATCGCGCAAGAGGGTGGCGCAAGCGGCGGCACAGGCGGCGGCAAATTGCGCGCCTCGACGGCGCGATAGTGACTATGATGGAGCACTGGCCTTCCCGCACAGGGAAGGTGTTTCTACTTCGGCCAAGGGAGACATCATGCACAGCGTACAGAAGATTACCCCATGTTTATGGTTCAACGGCAACGCCGAGGCGGCGGCCCGGTTTTACACTGAAATATTTCCCAATTCAAAGATCGGCCAGATCCTGCGCTACGGCGAAGAGGGCAGGGAAATCCACGGCCAGGAGCCGGGCAGCGTGCTGACGGTGGCCTTCGAGCTGGACGGCCAGACGTTCACGGGCTTGAACGGCGGCCCCCTGTTCCAGTTTTCCGAGGCGATCTCGTTCCAGGTCAATTGCGAAACCCAGGACGAGGTCGACCATTACTGGCGCCTGCTGTCCGAAGGGGGGCCGCCGGAAGCGCAGCAATGCAGCTGGCTCAAGGACCAGTTCGGCGTGTCCTGGCAAATCGTGCCCACCCTCATGATCAAGCTGCTGACCGATCCCGATCCCGTCAAGGCCGGGCGCGTGATGAAGGCCATGATGGGCATGAAAAAGATCGACATTGACGAGATCAAGCGGGCCTACGCCGGTTAGAAGCTGGCCCGCAAGGTCAGCTGCGCGTTGCGCGGGTCGCCATAGTAGCCGCTGCCATACAGGCCGTAGCCACTGTAATAGCGCTTGTCGAAGACATTATTGATATTCAGCACGGCACTGAGCCGCTTGCTGAACTCGTAGCGCGCCATCAGTCCCGCCACGCCAAAGCTGCCTTCGTCGGCGCGCGCCGGCACGTCGCCCGTCAGGACGGTGTGGTAATACGTCCGGCCTTGCCAGTTGATATTGCCGCCCACGCTCAAGCGGCGCCAGTCGCCGCCCAGGCGGTAGCTGGTCGCCAGCTTGACGCTGCGTTCGGGGCGCGTCGTGTCGATGCGCTGGCCATCCTTGTCGCGCGGGTGGCTGAACGTCGCGCCCGCCTGCACTTGCCAGCCCGGCAACAACTGGCCCGCCACTTCCAGCTCCACGCCGCGCGTGGTGGTGCCGTTGATGGGCCGGTAGACTTCCCGTTCGTTGGCGTCCGTGCCCACGTAATCGGCCAGGTTGTCTTGCTGGATGTGAAAGATGGCCACGCTGGCGTTCAGCTTGCGCTCGAAAAACTCGCCCTTGATGCCGCTTTCCCAGGATTTGCCCGTGGTGGGCGGCAGCGCCCTGGCATTCGCGTCGCTGACCGATTGCGGCTCGAAGATGCTGGCATAGCTGAGATACGCGGAATACGTGCCGTTCAAGTCGTAGACGGCGCCCGCATACGGCACCAGCCGGTGTTTTTCCTTCGCGTCGTCGCGGCCCGTGCCGCCCCAGCCGTAGATCAGGTCGCCCGTGCGCTCATAGCTGTTCAGGCGGCTGCCGACGATCAGCGACAGACCATCGGCCGGCTTGAAGCGGGCCGCGCCGTACGCCGCGTACTCCTTGAAGCTGTATTTTTGCGTCAGGCTGACGGCCATGCTCGCCGGCAATGGCACATTGTTGTTCCAGTGGCGGTAATCGATTTCCACATTGCCGCCGCCATACGCCAGGTAGTCGGACGTGCGGTGACTGGCGTTGACGCCCAGCACCAGCTCATGCTGGCGGCCCAGCCACTGGAATGGTCCCGTCGCATATGCATCGAGGGAATTGCTGTCGATGACATAGGTTTTCGCGCCGCGCTGCACGGTGGCCAGGCCCGTGGCCGGGTTTGGATACGGCCCCCAGCTGATGATGTTCGCCTGCAACTGGTCCGTATCGCCTTTCCAGTGGCTCGCTTCCGCCTTGACTTGCCAGCCATTGTCGAACAGGTGCTCGGCGGCGGCGAACACGCGCGTGCTGGTGCTGCCCGCGTCCGTCCAGCGCGCGGCGGGGTTGAAGGCGCGCGCGAACCGCGTGCGGCTGCCATCGGCGTAAAACAGGGGATTCTGGCCGAACGACGACCCCTTCGAATCGATTTTCTGGTAATCGATGCCGGCCAGCACGCGCGTGCGAGGCGTCACATCGGCCTCGATGACGCCGTACACCACGCTCTTGTCCTGCTGGTAATAGTCGATGTAGGAGCCATGCTCCTGGTGCGCGGCCACCAGGCGCGCACGCACGGAACCGTCCGCATTCAAGGGGCCGGAGACATCGGCTTCCGCGCGGTAGCGGTCCCAGCTGCCGATGCCCGCCTGCGCATACGCCTGGAACTGGCGCGTGGGTTTCTTGCGCACCAGGTTGACGGCACCGGCCGGGCTGCCCGCGCCGCTCATCAGGCCATTCGCGCCGCGGACCACTTCCACCCTGTCATAGATGGCCATGTCGCGGATGCCCAGGCCGTTCGAATTGGTGCTGAAATCGAAGGTGGGCACGCCGTCGTACTGGAAGCTGTTCAGGCTGAAGCCGCGCGCATAGTAGTTATAGCGCTCCGTATCGTCGTGCGAAACGGTCACGCCCGGCGTCTGCTGCAGCACGTCGGCCAGGCTCAGGACGCCCTGGTCATCCATCTGCTGGCGCGTGATGACGGTCAGCGATTGCGGCGTTTCGCGCGGCGACAGGGTAAAACGCGTGGCCGTGCCGGCCAGCGCCGCCGCATAGGCGCCGCTGCCTTCCGTTTCCAGCACCGGCTCGCCGCCGGCCGTGACCGTGATTTCGGCCAGTTGCTGCGCGCCATCGGCCGCCGCGTTCGCGGACCTGGGCAGCGGGCGCAGGACGAAATCGTTGGGCGCCAGCCGCAGCGCCGCCAGGCCGCTGCCGGCCAGCAGCGCATCGAGACCGGCCGCGGCGCTGTAATTGCCGGCCAGGCCAGCCGTGCGCAAGCCGCGCACCTCGGCCGCCTGGTAGGTGAGCGTCAGGCCCGCCTTGCGCGCCAGCTGTTCCAGCGCCGCATCGAGCGGGCCGGCGGCGATCTGCAGGGCATACGTGGCGCTGGCGCTGCTGGCCTGCGGCGGCTTGTGCTGGGCCAGGACGGGCGCCGCGCCGAGCAGCAGCAGGGCGCCAGCGACGGCGCCGGCCAGGCGGGAGCGGGCAGGAAAGCGGGCGGGAAGTGGTGGGAATGGCTGGGGGCAGGGCAGGAAAGAGTGGTTCATAATCGCTATCAAGTTGGGGGGTATCAAGCTGTATGCCGTGTGGCCAGCCCGATCCCCTCATCTTTTTTACGCTTTTTTCAGCGTGACCCAGAAGCGCGTGCGGTACACGGCCACGATGGGCTGCGTCTGCAGCAGCACGCGCAGGGCCCGCTCGGGGTCGTCCAGCTGGAAGACGCCGGAGACGGGCAAGCTGGCGATATCGGCGTCGCACAGCAGCAAGCCGTGCCGGTGGCGCGCCAGTTCGGCCACCAGCTGGCCCAGTGGCATGTCGCGCGCGGCAATCACGCCGTCGAGCCAGGCGGCCGGATCGTCATGCGCCGGTTCGCGCCAAGTGCGCGCGCCATCCGTCACGACGCTGTCGCCGGCCCGTACCAGCACGGGACTGGCCACGCCTGTACCTGCCTGCAGCTGCACCGCATGCTCCTGCACGGCCAGGCGCGTCAGCATGCCGTCGGCACCGGCGAGACGGCGCACCGTGAAGCGCGTGCCCAGCGCCAGCATGCGCGCTTCGCCCGTGTCGACAAGAAACGGCCGGTGCTGCGGGTCGGCTTGCGTGGTGACGGCCAGCTCGCCATGCAGCAAGGTCAGCAGCCGTTGCTTGCCGTCAAAGCGCAGCCTGACGGCCGTCCCTGCATTCAGGTGCAGCAAGCTGCCGTCCGGCAGGCGCGCGGCCAGGCGTTGCCCCGTGCCCGTGCGGTAGTCGGCCTGCGTGTCGATGGCGAACCAGGCGGCCGTGCCGGCAAAGCCGATGCCGGCCAGCACTTTCAAGGCTTGGCGGCGCTGGCGGCGGCGCGCCAGGCTGGCGTCGAGGGTGGCGCGGCTCGCTTCCGGCGGCAAGCCCGAGAATTGATGGCCGATGGCGGCCAGGCGCTGCCACGCCTGTTCGTGGCCGGGATCGGCATCGCGCCAGCGCTGCAGCGACTGCAGGGCGTCCGGCGTGGCGCCATGCATCTGCAGGCGCACGGCCCAGGCGATCGCTTGCTCGACGGGGTCATCCTGCAAGGCGGCCGTCACTGGAAATACACGCGGTAGCAGGCGCGCCAGGCGCTGGCCAGGTCGCGCTCGACGGTGGCCAGCGAGACTTCGAGCCTGGCGGCGATGGCGGGGCCCGTCAAGCCGTCCAGCTGGGCCAGCAAAAAGGCCTGCCTGGCGCGCGGCTTGAGGGCGTCGAGCGCCGTATCGAGGCGCACCAGGGTGTCGATGATCAGCAGCCGCGTTTCGGGCGACGGCGCCGTCTGTTCGGGCAGGGCGGCCAGCGCCTGCAGGTAGGCGTATTCCACGTCGCGGCGCCGGTAATGGTCGATCACCAGGCCTTGCGCGATGCGCGTCAGGTAGGCGCGCGGTTCGCGCAGGGCCGGCTGCGGCCGTTCGCGCCGCTGCAGCAGGCGCAGGAAGGTGTCGTGCGCCACGTCGGCCGCATCGGCGCCGCAGCCCAGCTTATGCCGCAGCCAGCCCTGCAGCCAGCCGTGGTGGGCGCGGTACAGGGTGGCAAGGTCGGGCGGTGCGGCAGGGTTCATGGCGGCAAGGACGATGGACGACGACAGTTAATTGAGAATCATTCTCAATTATTGCATTGACTGCGGGCGCTGGCAAGTGCCGCCGCCAGCGCCTGCACGGTTGGCGTACCCTGTCCAAGCGGGCCGGCATTTGTTATAGTCCCAGCCATCTTTCCATCCGCCTACAGACCCTGCCATGACCACTAGCACCACCAGCAGCACCATCGCGCCCCGCACCTTCGGCACACCGCTGTCGTCCACCGCCATCAAAGTCATGCTGCTCGGTTCCGGTGAGCTGGGCAAGGAAGTGATCATTTCGCTGCAGCGCCTGGGCGTGGAAGTGATCGCCGTCGACCGCTATCCGAACGCGCCGGGCCATCCGGTGGCGCACCGCTCGCACGTGATCGACATGAGCGACGGCGTGGCGCTGGCCGCCTTGATAGCCCTGGAAAAGCCGGATCTGATCGTGCCGGAAATCGAAGCCATCGCCACCGATACCCTGGCGGCGCTGGAAGCGGCCGGGCAAATCACGTGCATTCCGAACGCGCGCGCGGCCGTGCTGACGATGAACCGCGAAGGCATCCGCACCCTGGCCGCCGAAACCCTGGGCGTGGCGACGTCGCCGTACCGCTTCGCCAGCAGCCTGCAGGAGTTGCAGGATGCATGCCGGGAAATCGGCTTCCCGTGCGTGGTGAAACCCGTGATGTCGTCGTCGGGCAAGGGCCAGTCCAAGCTCGATGGCGCCGCCGAGGTGGACGCGGCGTGGGCGTATGCGGCCAGCGGCAGCCGGGTCGATACGGGCCGGGTCATCGTCGAGGGTTTCATCGACTTCGATTACGAAATCACCCTGCTGACGGTGCGCGCCGTGGGCGCTGCGGGGCAGGTCGAGACGCAGTTTTGCGAGCCGATCGGCCACTTGCAGGTGCACGGCGACTACGTGGAATCGTGGCAGCCGGCCCGCATGGCGCCGCTGGCGCTCGAACGCGCGCGCGAGATCGCGCGCAAGGTGACGGACAACCTGGGCGGCCTGGGCCTGTTCGGCGTGGAACTGTTCGTCAAGGACGACATGGTGTGGTTCTCGGAAGTGAGCCCCCGTCCGCATGACACGGGCATGGTCACCATGGCCAGCCAGGTGCAGAGCGAATTCGAGCTGCACGCGAAAGCCATCCTCGGCTTGCCCGTCAACGTGGCGCTGCGTTCGCCCGGCGCCTCGGCCGTCATCTATGGCCAGCTGGAAGCGAAAGGCATCGCCTTCGAAGGCGTGGCCGACGCCTTGAGCGTGCCGGGCGCGGACTTGCGCCTGTTCGGCAAGCCGGAATCGTTCGCCCGCCGCCGCATGGGCGTGGCGCTGGCCACGGCCGACGATATCGACACGGCCCGCGCGCGCGCCGTGCTGGCCGCGTCCAAGGTCAAGCCGGTGGCGCCGTAAGCGTGTTGGCCGAAACCACGGTCATCCACATGGAAGCCGGCGCATGACGGAACTCGATCATTATCTCGCGCAGCACTATCTGGACGAGATGCAGCTGGCGGCCGCCGCCGCCATGACCATGGAAGAAATCGACGCCCTGATCCAGGCTCGCCTGGTTCCCGCGCCGGCATACGTGGTCGATGCCAGTGGCAATCTGTGCTCGTTCGTCTTTGGCGCCATGGCGGCGCCGGGGGCCAGGGCCGGCCGTTATTTTCCACCGTCCCAGCTGGCCTGGATCGCCATTGCGCGTGACGCTGTTGCCGGCGATGCGGAAACGGCGCAAGCGCGCCTGCAGGCGCAATTTGCGTCGCGCTACGGGGCCGCGCTGGCGACCCTGAACCTGACGACCTGGCGCCTGCGCGACAGTTTCGACGACAGGGGCGCGCCGATCGCGGAGGGCTTGCGCGCCCGCACCGACAGCGCCTGGATGTATTTCTTGAACGGCACGTTTTCCCTGTGCGTGGCCAATCCCATGTCCGAGGCGCACATCGCCTGGAAGGAAGTGCTGCAGGAAAAGCTCGCGCAGCAAAGCGGGAATGGCAGCAAGACGCTGTTGCCGCAAGCGCAGGCGCAGCAGATGCATGCGCTGATCGATGCCTATGCGGCGGCCGCCATGCCTTTTTCGCCCATCGAATACGCCTTGAGCAGCCGCAAGCGCCTGGTCGAGGATCTGCGGGCGAACCTCCGCGTGAGCGACGCGCAGGAGACGCCCGCATGACGGCATCAGCGACGCATAGCCTGCCGCAGGCCGATGCGGGCGGCGACGACGTCAAGCGCAAGCTGCGCGGCCACATCGCGCGGCGCAACCTGGCCGGCGCCGCCAACGACTGCAAGTGGAACGCGTTGCTGGCCTTCATGCGCGGGCAGCCCGATTGGGCGCCGTCCTACCGCTACGGCTCCGTCACCGGCTACGTGTCGCGCTGGGATACGGAATGGGATTACCACCCGCCGTTCCCGTTCATGGGCGTGGAATGGTTCGACATCAGCCTGTACTCGGAAGAACACGTGGGCATGCTGCTGCCCAAGAAAATCATCGACCACGGCGTGTGGATCGTGCCGGAACTGGCACGCATCGGCTTCGATTTCGAGGTGCGCGACCGGGTGGCGCGCATCTGGGGCTATCTGCCCCGTTCCTATCATGACTTTCCACCTGCCGACTAATTCAAGAGTATTCCCATGTCTCAAAACGAACACGATATTCCCCAGGTAGCGCAACCGGACGACGCCGTCGTCGGCAAGGAAGCGGGCGCGCGGATGCTGGCTGCGGCCTGCGCCGCGCGCGACGCATTCTATGCCACCCTGGGCACTGTAGATGCCGACGTGCTGGCGCCCCTCGTCAATCCCGCCTTCATGGGTGGCCCGCGCTGGCCATCGTTGCGCCAGGCGTGGCGCGTGATCCGCCGCGCCGAGTCGATCATTCTCGCCAGCGATGGCTTGAGCGATCCGTTCGAGGATGACGACGATGTGTTCGTCCCGCGCGGCCACCTGCTGGAAGTGTGCATCGAAGCGCCGCTGTCCGCCTTCGATGGTCAGGCAGTGGCGCAATCGTGGCTGTTCGACGTGATTTACCAGGTCAGCCAGAACGTGGCCGACCACGGTTCCATCGATTTGCTGGTGCAGCGCCACGGCAGCGTGTCGATGGTGCTGGACGTGCAGGATGCGCCCAAGGGACTGGAAGACGAAAACGAACAGGTGGGCGTGCTGCTGGCCCAGGGGGTGGCCACCATTCCCCCATCCTTCGACACGCCGTACGGCGAAGTGATGCTGCTCACCGCCACCGTGCTGCAGGCGGCGGAACTGGCGCACATCGGCAATGCCGCCGACAAGGCGCAGTCGCGCCGCGACCTGGCCGCCGCGCTGGCCGCGTCGCCGACCGGACATGCGAGCGTGGCCGGGCGGCCCGCCGTCATTCCCCGCTAGGCTGTTCGACCGGCGGCACGGCCGGTTCTGTCGCTGCCGTCGCTGCTTCCTTGGCTTCCATGACGGCCGGCGGCGGTTCTTTCCACTTGCCCGCCGCCTTCAGCTTGTTCTTCAGGCCCGGCAAGGGAAAGCCCAGCGCGTAGGCTTTTTGCGCGTGCGCGCTGGCCTTGTCGTACTCCTTCTTTTTCACGTACATCAAGCCCAGGTTGTACTGGATGGTGGCCTGGTCGGGCGCCAGGCGGCTGGCAGCGTCCAGCTGTTCCAGCGCCGCCGCGTCCTGTCCCGTGGCCAGCAGGTAGCTGCCGTACACCATGCGCGCCGTCACGTCGTGCGGCGCGAAGGCGATCGCCCGTTCGAAGTAGCAGTTGACCGTGTAGCGGGCGCCGACGGGTTGCGCGCTTTTCAGCCGCAAGCCGAGTTTTGCCATCGACGCCAGCGCCCGGTGGTGATTCGGGAAGTGCTCGAGCGTGTAGCTGATGTCGCCGCCCAGGCTGGTCGTCATGCCTTGCGTGAGCGTTTCCACGGCGCGCGAAAAATGGAATTTCTCGACCACGGACAGGCCGGAACGGTCTTCCTCGCTCGTGTAGTCGCCGCCCGGCGTGTGTTTGACGTAGGGCGGGCATTCGGCCGCGCCGGCATGGGCGCAGCAGGCGGCGAGGGTGCAGGCAAGCAGGCGATGCTTCATGTCGGGCTCCTGTGACTGACCTGGTCCAGCAAGGCGGCCAGGGCGTTGCTGCGGGCTTGCCGCGATTGCAGGGCGATGGCGGCGGGGCTGGCCAGCGGCGCCTGGCCTTGGCGCGCCAGTTCCAGGAAGCGCAGCAGGGCGCGCGCGCAATCGCCGCTGGAGGCCAGCTGGCCGATGGTGTCGATGCCGCAGTGGCGCAGCTTGGCCGCGCTGTCGCCCGCCGCGTCGGTCAGCGCGAGGATGGGCCGGCGGCAGCGCAGGTATTCATACAGCTTGGCGGGAATCTGCCCGTTGCAATTGGCCGCCTGCAGCAGCAGCAAGCCGTCCGCGGCCTGCATTTCCTGCAGCGCCGCGCCGTGCGGTTGCAAGGGTTCCAGGCGCACCAGGTCGAGGATGCCGTATTTCGCCAGCAGGCCCGCCAGCCACGCATCGTGGCCCGTGGCGCGCAGCACCAGCTGGAAATTGCGCGCATGCAGCACGCCGTCGCGGCGCAGCCGGGCCAGGGCTTCGAACAGCGCTTGCGGATCGCGCTCGGACGGGTAGATCACGCCGCTGTGCAGCAGCAGGAAGCGGCCGCGCTGGCCCGCGCGTTCTTGGGTGTCCGCATAGCCGTCTTCATCGTAACCGTTCTCGATCAGGTGGAAACGCTCGCGCGCCACCTGCGCCAGGCGCCGCTGGTGCGCCGCGATGGCGCCCGGCGTGGTGCAGACGATGGCGGCGCTGCGCGCTGCGATGCGCCGTTCGATCCACGCATGCATGCGGTGCAGGCGCGGCTCGGGCGGATACGGCGCCTGCGGGTCGCTGTCGTCCAGCATCGGGTCGCGCTGGTCGGCGATCCACGGCAGGCCGCTGAGTTTTTGCAGGGTCAGCGCGATTAAATGCGCCGTGGCGATCGGGTATGTCGACCAGATGGCGTCGGGACGGTAGGCGCGGATCATGCGCAGGCCGGCCGGCACGGCGCTCAGCCACCAGGAACTCCAGCGGTCGGGCAGCGCCAGGCAGCGCGGATAGCGCCCGCCGACGGCGAAATGGCGCGCCGCATCCAGCGCCAGGGTGCGCCGCACGGTGGCTTGCGCGCTGGCCTGCGCCAGCTGCGTATCGCCCCGCTGCGCATACGCGCTGGCGCTGGGGCTGAGCACGAGCGGCTGCCAGCCGCAGTCGGGCAAATGGCGCGCAAAGCCCAGGGTGCGCAGGATGCCGCTGCCGCCGGCCAGGGGCGGAAAATGGTAGGCGACCATCAGCACCCGTTTTGGTCGGGCCGCTACCATGACTGCAGCCACCGTGCGCACAGCTGTTCGACCGCGCCGCGCCAGGCGGCGCTGGCAAACGTGTGGTTGGCGCCGTCGACCTGCGCCTGCGTCCATTGCGTGCGGGCGGCCACGGCGCGCCACGCCGCGTCGCCTTCGAGCAGCGCCTGCCACTCGCGCGCGCCCAGGTCGTCGCCGCTGAGGATCAGCAAGACCTTGCCCTGGAATTGCGCCAGTGCCCGCAGCAGGGCCGGCGCGGGCGCGTCGTCTTCCTGCGTTGCCTGCGCCTGCCCCCGCGTGGCGGCCGCCACCTGCCGCAGCGACGCCAGGCTGGCGCCCAGCCGCAGTCCGCCTTTGGCCAGCTTGCGCCAGAAATCGCCTTGCAGCAGGCGCCCCAAGTAATAATGGCGCAAGGTGGCGCGCGCCAGGCCGGCGCTGCTGCGCACCCACGGGTTGAGCAGGACCAGCGCCTTGACGCGCGCGTCGCGCGGCGCATGGCAGGCGGCGGCCGTGGCGCCGTCGCACAAGCCCCACAGCGCCACTTCGCGCAAGGCCGGCACGGCGTCGAAGAATTGTGCCAGCGCGCCGGCGATGTCGGGACCGGCGGCGCGGTAGTCGCGCGCGCCGCCCTCGCTGTCGCCCATGCCGCGCAAGTCGAAGCGCAGCACGGGCCAGCCTTGCGCGGCCAGGGCGCGCGCCAGCAGGACGAACTGGCGGTGGCTGCCGACCCGGTACTGCGGCCCGCCCGTGACGATCAGGACGCCGCGCGGGCCAGGCGCATCGGGCAGGCTGAGGATGCCGGCCAGGCGCGCCTGCGTCTCCTCGTCTTCGGCTGCGCTGCGAAAGCGCAGGGCCAGCTCGCGCACGGCGTGCGCCGCGGGGTGCTGCCGGCTGCCGTCGCGCTTCATGGCGGGGGCCTTTCCTCGTCGAGCCAGTCGCGGCACAGTTCCCGCGTGGCGTACAGCAGTTGCGGACACGCGAGCAGCTCGCCGCTGTGCCAGAACGGGCCGTCATCGAAGCTGGCCACGTGCACGGCGGCGCCGCGTTCGCGCCATTGCCGCGCCAGCAGCGGCGGCGACCAGGCGTCGGCCTGGTCTGCCGCGCGGTAATCGAGCCAGTAGACGGGCACGCAAGGCAGCAGCGTCGACGCGTTGACACCGTCGATGGCCTGCGCCAGTTCGGGCGCCAGCAGGTAGCCGGCCACTTCCACAGGCTCACTTTCCGCCAGCGCGGCGCGCGCCTGGCCGGGCGCTTCCTGTGTAGTCCCGGCCAGCATGTGGGACGCCAGGCGCAGGCGCAGGAAGCGGTCGATGCTGCGCCGTCCGTCGAGTTCCGGTTGCCACAGCAGCAAGCGCGCCAGGGGCAGCGGCGCGCGGCTGGCGAAATCGAGGGCCAGCAGGGCGCCCAGGCGCAAGCCCCATACGCTCAACGGGCCGTCGACCCGCTGCGCCAGCCACGCGCAAGCCAGGTGCAGGTCGTTGTGCCAGATGTCCCAGCGCGCTTCGCCAAAGTCGCCGCTGCTGTCGCCGCAGCCGAACAGGTCGATCTGCAGCACGCTGTAGCCGGCCGCGGCAAAGGCGCGCGCCTGCGCGGCGGCCACGTGGCGGCTCTTGTTCAGCTCTTCCGCGAACGGATGCACGTAGAGGATGCCGCCGCGCGCGGCCTGGCCCGGCGGCGGCAGGTGCAGCAGGCAGTAGCGCTGGCCGCCGCTGGCGGGCAGGAAGAAGGGCAGCAGCGGCAGGGCGTCGAGGGCAGCGCGGTTCATGCCCGCAGCTTTGCAAACACGAAATCGTGCAGGGTGCCCACGGTGGCGAAGTGGCGCGCATGGATGTCGTCGTCGGCGACCGCGATGCCGAAATGGTCTTCCAGCGCGGCGATCACGCCGATCACGGCCATCGAGTCGAGTTCCGGCACGCTGCCCAGCAGCGGCGTGTGGGCTTCCAGCACGCGCCCGTTCAAGCCCAGCGTCGTGTCGAGGATGTGCTTTACTGCTTCAAGATGCGGCATGTCAGCTCCAGGGAAGGGTAGTGCGGCAGGGAAGACGTATCGAAGGCCAGGCAGGGAATATCGTCGGGACGGCGCGACAGGTGCAGATACGGCGGCAGGCTGGCGGCCATCGCTTGCCAGCGCCCGCAGCGAATGAAGGTGGCCGTGCCCAGCGCGTGCGTGCCCAGGCGCGCATGGGCGCCCAGCGAGGCGCGGTTGAAGCGCGAGATGCGGCTGCACGTCCAGCGCACGCCCTGCGCGTGCAGCACGGCGTTGGCTTCCTCCCACAGGCGCGCGAAGACGAGGCCGCCGCGCCGCTCGGGATGCACCCACACGTCCAGGTCCCACGACGACTGCTGCGACGCCAGCGCATAGCGGGCGCGCACCTCGTCTTCCTGGCAGCCGTGGCGCAGCAGCCAGATCCAGCCCAGCATGCCCGACGCGTCGCGCGCCACCAGGCATTGCGCGCCTTGCCGGTAGCGCTCGCGCAGGGCGCCGGGCCGGCGTTCGGGACCGGGCGGCAAGTCCGCTTCCGCCAGGCAGGGTGTCACCTTGATCGACTGGCCGCGTCCGCGGCACAGCGAACCGGGCGCCACGGCCTGCGCGACGAACTGGTAGCGGTACAGCGCGCAGCGTCCGCCCGGCGCCATCGCCAGCAGGCGTGCCACGGCCAGCCAGGCGCTGTCGCGCCAGCCCAGTTGATCGAGGCTGGCGGCCAGTCGTTGCAGCAGGGGAAATTGCGGGGACAGGGCCATGGCGGTAACGGATGGGGCGGCTATGCAGCCAACGCTGTCCATTAGAGCGCAGCGGCCAGCGGCGGTCTTGCGCCGGCTCAAGCTGTGTTGCTGAAACTGTTAATTGATCAAAATCAAGACCGCTGTGGCCGTTTGTCTGAATCATAGGGGAATGCATGGCAATCATGGCAACCCGGGGATGACACGATGGCGACACTGATACACGATCTGATCTTTGAAACGGCGCAGCGCACGCCGCAGCCGCCGGCCCTGTCGTGGCAGGGTGAGGAAATGCACTATGCCGCGCTGGCGCAATCCGTGCGCGAGGCGGCCGGCGCCTTGCTGGCCCTGGGCTTGCAGCGTGGCGCGCGCGTGGCCGTGTACCTGGAAAAACGCCCGGAAAACGTCAGCGCCATGTTCGGCGCGGCGGCGGCCGGCGGCGTGTTCGTGCCCGTCAACCCGCTGCTCAGGCCGGAGCAGGTGGCATATATCCTGGCCGATTGCAACGTGGACATCCTCGTCACCTCGCGCGAACGCCTGGCGCAGCTGGGCCCCGCGCTGGCCGCCTGCCCGGACTTGCGCACGGTGCTGCTGACGGGCGAAGCGCTGCCGGAATCGCGCCTGGGCAAGGTGCGCGTGCTGGCGTGGACCGCCGTTCCCGCCAAAGTGCCCGCGCCCCGGCCGCATGCGGCGATCGACGCGGACATGGCCGCCATTCTATATACCTCGGGCAGCACGGGGCGGCCGAAAGGCGTGGTGCTGTCGCACCGCAACATGCTGGCGGGCGCGCTCAGCGTGTCGGGCTATTTGCGCAATACGCCGCAAGACCGCATCCTGTGCGTCCTGCCGCTCAGTTTTGATTACGGCCTGAGCCAGCTGACGACGGCGTTTGCCAGCGGCGCCTGCGCCGTGCTGATGAATTATCTGCTGCTGCGCGATATCGTCGAAGCCGTGGAGCAGGAAGCCATCACGGGGCTGGCCGCCGTGCCGCCGTTGTGGGTGCAGCTGTCGCAGCTGAGCTGGCCCTTGTCCACGCCCTTGCGCTACATCACCAATTCGGGCGGCGTGATGCAGCGCGCCACGCTCGACCGGTTGCGCCAGTCGCTGCCGCGCGTGCAGGTCTACCTGATGTATGGCTTGACGGAAGCGTTCCGCTCCACGTATCTGGCGCCGGAACAGCTGGAGCGGCGCCCCGATTCCATCGGGCAAGCGATCCCCAACGCGGAAGTGCTGGTGCTGCGCCCGGACGGCAGCGCGTGCGACACGGACGAGCCGGGCGAACTCGTGCACCGTGGCGCGCTGGTGGCGCTCGGCTACTGGAACGATGCGGCGCGCACGGCCGAGCGCTTCAAGCCGCTGCCGCCCCAGGCGAGCGGCCTGGTGCTGCCGGAACTGGCCGTCTGGTCGGGCGACACGGTGCGCCGCGATGCGGACGGCTACCTGTATTTCGTGGGCCGCAGCGATGACATGATCAAGACCTCCGGCTACCGGGTCAGCCCGGCCGAGATCGAGGAAGTCGTGTATGCGAGCGGGCTGGTGGGCGAGGCGGCCGCGCTGGGCTTGCCCCATGCCGTGCTGGGCCAGGCCATCGCCTTGCTCGTCACGCCCGCGCCGGGCGTCGTCTTGCTGCGCGACAGCGTGCTGGCCGCCTGCCGCGCGCGCCTGCCCAGCTATATGGTGCCGCTGTGGGTGGATATTCGCGACGGCGTGTTGCCGCGCAATCCGAACGGCAAGATCGACCGCCCCTTGCTGGCCAGGGAACTGGCGCATGCATATGCGGTCCAATCAGGAGATGCGGCATGAAGGACTTGATACGCTCGAACAATACGGAATTGCCATCGCACCAACCGCTGCGCCAGTTCGCAGTGGAAAACGACATGCTGCAGATCGGCGGTGTTTCCCTGCGCCGGCTGGCCCAGCGGGTGGGCAGCACTCCGTTTTATGCCTATGAGCGGGCGCACATCGCGCGGCGCGTGGCGGATTTGCGCGCCGCCTTGCCCGCCGGCGTGCACGTGCATTACGCCATGAAGGCCAACCCCATGCCGGCCGTGGTGCAGTGGCTGGCGGGGCTGGTCGACGGCATCGACGTGGCGTCCGGCGGCGAACTGGCCACCGCGCTCGATACGCCCATGCCAGCCGAACGCATCAGTTTTGCGGGGCCGGGCAAGAGCGATGGGGAACTGGCGCGGGCCGTGGCCGCTGGCGTGCTGGTCAATGTGGAATCGGGCGCCCAGCTGGAACGCCTGGCGCTGGCCAGTGAACGGCTGGGCCTGACGGCCAGGGTGGCCGTGCGCGTGAATCCCGATTTCGCCTTGCGCCACACGGGCATGCGCATGGGCGGCGGGGCGCAGCCGTTCGGCGTCGATGCGGCCCTGGTGCCGGCGCTGCTGGGGCGCATCGGCCAGCTGGGACTGGATTTTCACGGTTTTCACCTGTACGCGGGTTCGCAAAGCCTGTCGGCGTCAGCCTTGGCCGAGGCGCAGGCGCTCAGCGTGCAACTGGCCCTGCAACTGGCCGACAGCGCGCCGTCGCCCTTGCGCACCCTGAATATCGGCGGCGGCTTCGGCGTGCCGTATTTTCCCGGCGACCAGGCGCTGGACCTGGCGCCCGTGGCCGAAGGCTTGCAGCGGCAGCTCGCCATCCTGGCACAGGAAGCGCCCGGCGCGCGGCTGAACCTGGAACTGGGACGCTATCTGGTAGCCGAGGCGGGCGTGTATGTGTGCAAGGTGCTTGAACGCAAGGTGTCGCATGGACAGGTATTTCTCGTGACGGATGGCGGCTTGCATCATCACCTGGCCGCATCCGGCAACTTTGGCCAGCTGATCCGCAAGAATTACCCGGTCGCCATCGGCAACCGGCTGCTGGGCGGGCCGCGCGAAGTGGCGTCCGTCGTGGGGCCGCTGTGCACGCCGCTGGACTTGCTGGCCGATCAAATGGAGATGGCGCGCGCCGAGGAGGGCGACCTGGTGGTGGTGTTCCAGTCGGGCGCGTACGGCTTGACGGCCAGCCCGACGGCGTTTCTCGGCCATCCGCTGCCGGCCGAGGTGCTCGTATGAGCGGCCTGTGCGGTTGGCTGGCCGCGCCTGGCGGGGTGGCGCACGGCGCTGCCAGCCTTGCCGCCGCGCAGGGCGGCACGGCGTCCGATGGCGCCGCGTCTATAGCGCTGGCAGGCATGGCGGCGCCCCTGTCGCGTTTCGATGGCGCGCCGCTGGTCAGCAGCTTGAGCGAAGTGGGCGGCGTGGCCGTGGCCGCCATTGACGGCAGCCGCCATGTGTATCAGCAAGATGGCTTGCAAGTGGCCCTGTGGGGCCGGCCCGAGCTCGACGGTTCGGCCGACGACGTGGCGTGCCGCCTCGCCTCCCTGTGGCTGAGCCGTGGCGTGGCGGCTTGCGCCAGCCTGTCCGGCCCCTTCGCGCTGGCCATCCTCGACGCCTTTTCCGGCTCGGCCCTGCTGGCCGTGGACCGCGCCGGCATGCATCCGCTCAGCTATGCGAGCAATGCGCAAGGCCTGTTCTTTGCCTCCTCGGCGGACGCCTTGCTGGCCCATCCGTCCGTGCGGGGCGCGCTCGATCCGCAGGCCCTGTATCACTACCTGTACTTCCACATGGTGCCGGGCCCGGCCACGGCTTACCTGGGCCAGCAGCGCCTGCTGCCCGGCGAATACCTGCATATGCGGGGTGGCAAGCAATGCAAGGGCAGCTATTGGCAGCTGGCCTTCCAGGAGCCGGCGGCGCGCACGCGGGCCACCTTCGCCAGCAACAAGCAGGAATTCCTGCGCCTGCTGCGACTGGCCGTGGAAAGCAGCCTGGGCGCGGATGGGGCGGACACGGGCGCGTTTCTCAGCGGCGGCACGGACAGTTCCACCCTGGCCGCCATCATGGGGCAGGTGACGGGCCGGCCCGCGCGCACGTATTCCATCGGCTTCGACTTTCCCGGCTATGATGAAATGGCGTATGCGCGCCTGGCCGCCAGCCATGCGGGCAGCCTGCACCATGAACGCTATGTGACGCCAGGCGACGTGCTGGCCGCCATCCCCGCCATGGCGGCCATTTTCGACCAGCCTTTCGGCAATGCCTCGGCCATTCCCGCTTACTATTGCGCGCAGATGGCGCGCGAGGATGGCGTGACGCGCTTGCTGGGCGGCGACGGCGGCGATGAACTGTTTGGCGGCAATGCGCGCTATGCGCACCAGGCCTTGCTGTCGCAGTACGAGCGCTTGCCCGTCATCTTGCGCCAGGCCATCATCGAACCGCTGCTGTTCCGTGAACAGACAGGTAAACCGTGGAGGCTGGGCGACAAGGCGCGCCGCTACATCGAGCAAGCCAGCTTGCCGTTGCCGGCCCGCCTCGACGGCTATAACTTGCTGCTGCGCCATGGTTACCGCACGGTGCTGGAAGCGGGCTTCATCGACACCATCGACCCCGGCATGGCGCCTGGCTGCGTGAATGGCGCGTATTGGGAGCGGCAAGGCCAGGGCTTGAGCCAGATCAATGAACTGCTGGCCCTGGACATGCGCTTCACCCTGGCCGACAACGACTTGTTCAAGGTGCGCAAGGCGTGCGAGCTGGCCGGCGTGGAAGCGGCGTTTCCCTTCCTGCACGATGCGATGGTGGCGTTTGCCGCGCGCCTGGCGCCGCGGGACAAGCTCGACGGACAAAATTTGCGGCCGTTCTTCAAGCGGGCGCTGGCCGAGATCTTGCCGCCGGCCATCGTGCGCAAGAAAAAGCACGGCTTCGGCCTGCCGTTCGGCCAGTGGCTGCACAGCCACGTGCCGCTGCGCGAGTTTGCCTTCGACAACCTGACCCAGCTGCGCGGGCGCGGCATCGTGCGGCCCGCCTTCATCGACGATCTGCAAGGGCGCTTGCTGGCGGAACACCCGGCCTATCACGGCACCATGGTGTGGCTGCTGCTGATGCTGGAACAGTGGCTCAGCCAGCATCCGGGCGCGCTGGGTGCGCTTGCCGGCGGTTTTGCCGCATGCGCCACAGAAACGCCAGCCGTCCTCGATCCCACGGCGTAAAGCGGGGCAGCTGCAGCAGGTCCAGATCCGCGCCGGGGCGCGCCACGCCCCAGTCCGTCGCGACGGCCGCCTGGAAACCGAGGCGCTTGACCATCGCCACGTGCGGCGCGCCATAATCGCGCCCGGCCTTGCCGTTCGGATAGGCAAACAGGGTGACGGGCGCCTGGACCAGGCTTTCCAGCTGCTGCTTGCCATTCGCGATGTCCAGCTGCGCGGCCCGCTCCGCCAGGGTCGATAGAATCGGATGGCTGGCCGTATGCCCGCCCAGCGTCATGCCGGCCCCGTGCAGCTGGCGCAGTTGCGCCGTGCTCAGCATGGCTGGCGCGCTTGCCCGGGCGCCCGCCTGGCGGCGGATCTGCATGGCCAGGCGCTGGCGCTGCGCGAAGGGCAGGTATTTGAGCCGGCCCAGCAAGGTGGCGACGGCCGCCTGCCGCTGCGCCAGGGTGGCGACGGGGAAGGTGCCCAATTCCTGTGCGCGCAAGTCCAGCACGGCGCCTGGCGCCTGGCGCACGGCGTCGATCACCGTGTCGTTCCACATCTGTCCCCCGTCCAGGTAGCCCGTGGCGATAAAGAACGTGGCGTGCAAGCCGTGGCGCAGCAGCAGCGGCAGGGCGACTTGCGCATTGTCCGCATAGCCGTCGTCGAAAGTGATGCAGGCGGCGCGCGGCGGCAAGCTGCCATCCTGCAGGCGCCGCACGGCGTCGCCCAGCGGCAGCGGCGTATAGAAACGCTTTAACAGGCGCAACTGGCGCTGGAACAGGGCCGCATCGACTTCGCCGGGAAACAGCGGGTCGGGCCGCGCCAGCACGCGGTGGTAGATCAGGATGGACAAGGCGGCTGTCATGGCTGCTCCGCGATGGCCGTGCGGGGCTTGGCCTGGCGCGAGGTCGGGGCCGGCGCCTGCTGTTCGACGACGATGCGCGTGGCGATCAGGGCGGCCATCAGGTAGTACGGCATGTCGAAATACAGCAGGCTGAGGAAGGCGCCGCCCACGGCAAAGCCGATCAGGCTGGCCTGGCTCATGGTGGCCAGGCCGTGCGCCCAACGCAATTCCGGCTTGCCCCGCGTGCGGCGGATGATGGCGGCCGCCGTGCGCCAGGTGGCGATGCCCAGCGCCAAGTAAATCAGCAAGCCGATAAAGCCGTGTTCGCCCAGCGCCTGGAAGTAGATGCTGTGCGCCGCGTGCACATCCATGGGGTTCGGCGCATAGCGGGCGAAGACGGCGGCGTCGGAGACGTCGAAGCCGCCGCCGGAAAAGCGGTCGCGCGCCAGGTTCCAGGCCATGCGCCACGCATTCAGGCGGCCCATGGCGGATTCGTCGTCCTGGTAGGTATTGATGGTGTCCATGCGTTCGGCCCAGCGCTCGGGCATGAAGGCCAGCAACAGCGGCGTGACCGCGGCGAGCAGCGCGCCCAGCACCAGCTTGCGGTCGCTTTTCAGCCACATGAACAGGCCCATGGCGGCGATGGCCAGCAAGCCGCCGCGCGAATACGAGCCCAGCGCGGCGAGGGCCGACAGCAGCATGGCCCCGGACAAGCCGTGGCGCAGCCAGCGCCGGTCCGTGTTTTGCTGCAAGTAATACATGAGGGGGATGGTGATGATCAGGGCCAGGGCCAGCGCGTTGTTATCGCCGATAAACGTATCTTCCGGCCCCCACACCCGTTCCGTGCCGCCGCTGCGGATGGTGAAGATGCCGCCTTTCACGCCGTAATAGCCGATCGAGCCCACCAGCACCCAGACCAGGCGCACGATGTCGCGCCGCGAGCGTATCACCATCATCACGACAAAGCTCATCAGCATGATCTTCATGACCTTGTTCCACTGCACCCACGACGACTGGGGCAGCAGGGCGAACGGCGCCGTCACGTTCATCCACGCGACGAACAGCAGCAGCAGCACGCTGACGGGGGTCAGCGGCAGGTTCTTCGGTTCGCGCGTCATGAGCAGGCCGAGCAGGGTGGCGATGGCGATGATGAAGGCGAACGGCATGTGGGTGGCGAAACCCCAGCCCTGCGTGTGCGGGTTCATGACGCTGACCCAGACCCACATCAGGCCGCCGATGGCCGGCGCCTTCAGGATGAAGGGCAGCGAACCCAGGATGATGACGGTAATCAATATGTCGCGCATGAAGGGGGACGCTCCTGGTGTTGCCCGGCTTGCCAAGGTCTTGATGCCTGTCAACGGGCCGGCGGGCAGGCTCAGTACACTGGTTCAATACCGCCCGGCGTTGTTGAAACTGCCAATCAGTTTTGTCATGGTAAGACCAAGGAGGCATGTCCTTGTTGACCGTTCTCATGGCGACCTACAATGGCGCCGGCACCTTGCCCCAGGTATTGCGCGCCTACATGGGCTTGCAGTCGCCCAGGGGCGGCTGGCGCCTGGTCATCGCCGACAATGGCAGCACCGACGCCACGGCCCGGGTGATCGCCGACTTTCGCGGCCGCTTGCCCTTGAGCTATATCTACGTGGCGCGGCGGGGACGCAGTCCCGCTCTGAACGGCGCCGTCGAACATGCCCTGCGCCAAGGGGGGGATGGCGGCGAGCTGTTCGTGTTTGGCGACGACGACGCCATGCCCGCATCCGACTGGCTGTGCCGCCTGCACGACAGCGCGCGCGCCCACCCCGGCTACGCCCTGTTCGGCGGCGCCATCGTGCCCGCCTGGCGCGAGCAACCGGAGGAGTGGCTGCTGCGCCTGACGCCCGTCGGCTTGACGTGGGGCATCACCAGCGCCGACTTGCGCGACGCCCCCATCTATCCTGGCCTCGTCTGGGGCGCCAACATGGCGATACGCCGCCGCATCTTCGAGGCGGGCGCCCGTTATGACGAAAGCATCGGCCCGCAGGGCGCCAATTACGCCATGGGCAGCGAAACCCGGCTCAACCTGGAGATGCATGCGGCCGGCAACCCTTCCTGGTTCTGTCCGCGGGCGCAAGTGGCGCACATCATCCGTGCCCCGCAAGTGCGGCGCGCCTGGATACTGCGCCGCGCCATGCTGTTCGGCCGGGGCCAATGCCGGCTGGCGACCTTCGCCCCCAGCGTGGAGTTGCTCGGCGTGCCGCGCTGGATGCTGGGCAGATACGTGCGCGATACCCTGGGCGCCGTGCGGGCCTGGCTGCGGCGCGACCACGCCGACCTGTTCCTGCGCCAGTGGGAACGGGCCTGGCTGCGCGGTTTCTTCCACGAAGCGTGGCGGGGACGGCGCAAACGCTTGCCGCGCATCGTCATCAGCAGTTATTCGGGCGAGCTGGGCGGCATGGAACTGCGTATGGCGCAAGAGGCGAAGATGCTGGGCGCGAACGGTTATGACAGCGTGCTGGCCCTGCGGCGCTTTCCCGGTTTTACTGCCTGGGCGCAAGGCTTGCGCGCGCAGCAGCTGCAGGTGCGCGTGTATGAGCCGCCCTTGTTTCTCGAACACTGGGCCTGGCGGCGCTGGAACTGGCTGCGCGCCAGGGTCACGGGCGCGTGGCGGCTGCGGCGGCTGCGGCCCGATATCGTCCACGTGGCGTTTTGCTGGACCAGCTATGGCGCTTCCATCCTGTGGCTGGCCCGGCAATGCCGGCTGCCGGCCGTGATCAGCGTGCACAATGCGTTTCCCCTGGAACCGTTCAGCGACTGGCAGCGGCCCCGGCTGCAGGAAGCGTTTCGCGCCGTCAAGGGCGTGTATGCCGTGTCGGCCTCGTCCATGCAGCATTTCCTCGACCTGTACCGCGACATGCTGGCGCCGGACACGCGGCTGGCCGTGATTCCAAACGGCGTCGATACGGAAACGTTCATCGTCTCGCCGGAACGGAGAATACTGGCGCGCCAGCAGCTGGGGCTGCCGCCGGACGCGCTCGTGCTCGGCTGCGTGGCGCGGCTTTCCGCACAGAAGCGCCCGCAAGCGCTGCTGGCCCTGTTCGCCCGCCTGGCGCCCCGGTTTCCCCATTTGTATCTGGTGTTCGTAGGCACGGGGCCGCTGGATGCCATGCTGCGGCTGCAGGCGCAACAGACTGGCTTGCAGGACAGAGTCGTGTTTGCCGGTTTCCAGCAGCGTGTCGAATGGCTGATGCCGGCCTTCGACCTGCATGTGCTGCTGAGCAAGAACGAAGGTTTCGGCATCGCCACCATCGAAGCGATGGCGTGCGGCGTGCCGGCCGTGGGGACGGATGTGCCGGGCACCCACGATATCCTGCACGACAGCGTCGGCGGCTTGCTGCTGCCGCTGGACGATGAGCACGCGGCCTGCGCGGCCGTGGCGCAGCTGCTGATGGATGCGCCACGGCGCGCCCGCATGGGACGGCTGGCGCGCGAAGAAACCGTGCAGCGCTATTCGATGCCGCGCCTGGAGCGCCAGCTGCGCCAGTTCTATGCCGGCCTCGTGTAGGCGCCGGTCACGGGCATGAACGCCACCCGCCATTCGTTTTTCTTTTCCTTCGCCGAAAAATACACGGTGCTGTTGCTGGGCATCGTCGCCACCATGGTGCTGTCGCGCCTGCTGACGCCGGCCGAGGTGGGCGTGTATTCGCTGGGCGCCGTGCTGGTGGCCCTGGCGCAAGTGGTGCGCGACTTTGGTGTGGGGCAATACCTGACCCAGGAAAAGCAGCTCGACATGGTGAAATTGCGGGCCGCGCTGGCCACCAGCCTGCTCGTCGCCTGGCTGCTGGCGGGCGTGGTGCTGCTGGCCAGCGCGCCGCTCGCGCAATTCTATGGCGAACCGCGGCTGACCCTCGTGCTGCGCCTGCTGGCGATCAATTTTGTCTTGATCCCGTTCAGCGCGCTGACCTTGCCGATGCTGCGCCGGCAACTGCGCTTTCGCGCCATCTACGCCATCAACGCAGCCAATAGCGTGGTCAACCTGCTGGTGGCCGTGCTGCTGGCGCTGCAGGGCTGCAGTTACATGAGCATGGTGTGGGCGGCGCTGGCCGGTTCCTGCGCCTCGCTGCTGGTGAGCCTGCTGGTGCGTCCCAAGGAGCTGCCGTGGCTGCCGGGACGGCGGGGCATGGGCGCCATCGGCCGTTTTGGCGCGTATGCGACGGGAGGCGGTCTCGTTGACGAGGCGGGCGTGGCGGCGCCGGACCTGATCATCGGCAAGCTGATCGGCATTGAAAGCCTGGCCCTGTTCGGCAAGGCGCAAAGCGTGCTCAATATCTTTAACCAGGCCATTACCAGCGCCATTTCTCCCGTCGTGTTTCCCCTGTTCGCGGCGCGTGCCCGCGGGGAAGGGGGGCAGGGCGGGGCGGAACTCGTGTATCTGCGCACGATCAGTTACATGACGGCGCTGGCCTGGCCGTTTTTTCTCTTTCTCGCCTGCATGGCTTTGCCCTTGGTCAAGGTGTTGTATGGCACGCAATGGCTAGGCTGTGTGCCCTTGATCCGCATCATGTGTCTGTCTTCGGCCGTGTATAGCATGTTCAGCATGGCCCGCTACCTGTTCGTGGCGACGGGCCAGCTGCAGGCGCAAGTGCGGCTCGATGCCTGCGCCGGCGGCATCAAGGTGGCGCTGCTGCTGGCCGCGGCGCCGTTCGGCCTGCTGGCCGTGGCCTGGGCCGTGGTGCTCAGCAACGTGCTGCGCAGCTGGCTGAACTACGGCTGTCTGCGGCGCTTGAGCGCCCTGGACTGGCGCATCCTGGCGCGGGCTTTGCGCAAGAGCCTGCTGCTGTGCGGCGTAAGTGGCGTCGCGCCCGTCGCTGCGCTGCTGTGGCTGCCCGTGGACACGCCGGCCCTGCTGGCGCTGGCGGGCACGGCGCTCGTCACCTTGCTGTGCTGGCTGGCGGGGATTTTCCTGTTGCAGCATGAGCTGGCCGGAGAATTTTTGTTATTGCAACGCAAGCTGGCGGGACGCTGGCTGGCAGTCAAATGGACGAAAGGATGACCATGCGTGTCGGTATCTTGTCCTACCCGATGCTGTTCCAGCGCGACGGCGGCTTGCAGATCCAGGTACGCGAAACCATTGCCGCGCTGAACCGGCTGCCCCAGTTGCCGGCGCGTCCCCTGGCCGTGCAGCTGGTCGACGCCAACCATCAGCGGCTGGCCGATTTCGACGTGCTGCACGTGTTTTCCGCGAGCAATGGCACCTACCGCATCATGGAAATGGCCAGCGAGCAAGGCGTGCCCGTGGTGCTGTCGCCGCTGCTGTCGCCGGGCTGGGGCCGGGCCAGCGCCCGGCGCGCGCGGCTGGCCGACCGGCTGGCGGGGCGCCTGACGGAGTGGATGGTACAGACGAGCTATGCGCAGACGCGGCGCGCCCTGCAGCTGGCCGACGTGGTGATCGCCCTGGGCGAGGCGGAGCGCGACGCCATCGTGCACGGTTTCGGCATGCCGGCGCAAGCCATCCGCGTCTTGCCGAACGGGATCAACCCGCATTTCTTCACGGCCAATGGCGACTTGTTCCTGCGCGAGACAGGCATCGCGGGGCCGTTCGTGCTGATGGTGGGCAGCATTTCGCCGTATAAAAACCAGCTGGGGCTGGCGCAGGCGCTGGCGGGCGCCGGCTTGCCCCTGGTGCTGATCGGCGCCGCGCCGCGCGAACAGCAAGCGTATCTGCAGCAATTGCTGGACTTGCCGCACGTCAGCTGGCTGGGCGCGCTCGACCACGCCGACCCGCTGCTGGCCAGCGCCTACCATGCGGCGGCCGTGGCGGCCTTGCCCAGCCAGGGCGAGGTGTTTCCCTTGAGCGTGCTCGAAGCGCTGGCGGCCGGCACGCCCGTCGTCATGACGGCGCAAAGCGCGCTGGACTTGCCCGATTCCGCCTTCGCGCTGCGCAAGGTGCGCTGGGACGATGGCGCCGCGCAGCGCCAGGCCATCCTCGCATTGCTGGCGCTGCCCCCCGGACGCGGACGCGTGCAAGCGCTGGTGGAACGTTTTACGTGGGAAAGGGTGGCGGCGCAGATCGCCGAGTGCTATTACCAGGCGCAGTCGCTGCCTGCCAGGAGGCAACATGCTGTTTAATTCCTTCGCCTTCCTGTTCGGCTATCTGCCCATCGTGCTGGCCGGCTATTTTCTGCTGGGCCGCTGGGCCACCGCCGGCGCACCCGCCAGCTGGCGCCGCCTGGCGCCGGCCGCTTGGCTGGCCGGCGCATCGCTGTTCTTCTATGCCTGGTGGGATGTGCGCTACCTGCCGCTGCTGCTGGCGTCCATCTGCGTCAATTACGGCACCGGGCGCCTGATCGGCGCGCGCGCAGGCGCGGCCCGCAAGCGCGTGCTGCTGGCGGCGCTGGCCCTGAACCTGGGTTTGCTCGCCTACTATAAATATGCGAACTTCTTCATCGACAGCGTGAATGCCGTCGCCGGGCTTGCCGGTGCTGGCGCTGGCAGCCTGCCGTGGTCCGGCCTCGACATCATCCTGCCGATCGGCATCTCGTTCTTTACCTTCACGCAGATCGCCTTCCTCGTCGATTGCTACCGGGGCGAGGTGCGCGAATACCGCTTCATCCATTACGTGCTGTTCGTCAGCTACTTTCCGCACCTGATCGCCGGGCCCGTGCTGCACCACCGCGACATGATGCCGCAATTCGCCGACCCGGCCAACGCCCACCCGCGCGCGGCCAATTTCGCCATCGGCTTGTCGATCTTTACCATCGGCCTGGCAAAAAAAGTGCTGATCGCCGACAACCTGTCGCCGCTGGCCATCCCCGTCTTCGCGGCCGGCGCCACGCCCACCCTGATCGAAGCGTGGATCGGCGTGCTGGCCTACACTTTCCAGCTGTATTTCGACTTTTCCGGCTATTCCGACATGGCCATCGGCCTGTCGCGCCTGTTCGGCGTGAAATTGCCGCTGAACTTCAACTCGCCGTACAAGGCGGCCAATATCGCCGACTTCTGGCGCCGCTGGCACATGACCTTGTCGCGTTTCCTGCGCGACTATCTGTATATTCCGCTGGGCGGCAGCCGCCGTGGTGTAGCTATGCGCTACCGCAACCTGATGCTGACCATGCTGCTGGGTGGCCTGTGGCATGGCGCCGGCTGGACCTTCGTCATCTGGGGCGGCTTGCACGGCCTGTACCTGGTGCTGCAGCAGGCGTGGCAGCGGGTCTTCGGCGCGGCGCGGGCGTACCGCTGGCTGCGCTGGTGGCCGATGTGGTGGTCAAGTCTGTTGACCTTTCTTGCCGTCATGCTGGCCTGGATCTTTTTCCGCGCGCCCGACGTGGCCACGGCCTGGGATATCGCGGGCGCGCTGGTGGGCGCGAACGGCGTGAGCCTGCCGCGCGGCCTGGCCAGCCATGGGGCCAGCCTGGCGCAGTGGGGGCTGCATCTCGCGTTCGACGGCATCCGCTGGATCGAACTGGCGGGGCCGGGCTTGCCCGTGCTGCTGGCGGCGATGCTGCTGGCCTTCAAGGCGCCGAATACGCAAGAAATATTCTTTCTCTACGAGCCTGCCATTGAAAGAATCTTTCAGCCGGCAGGGCGCTGGGCCTTCAGCTGGCGCCCCACGCGCCGCTGGAGCGTGGGTTTCGCCGCGCTGTTCATCGCCTGCATCTTCGGCATGAACCGGGTCACCGAATTTCTCTACTTCCAGTTCTGAGCATGGATACCGCCGCCCGCCATTACCTCACCGGCTTTTTCGCCTGCGTCGGCCTGGTGCTGGGCGCCGTCTCCTTGCTCAATTACCAGGTCGACCCCTATCTGCTGCACCAGTGGGACAGTCCCTTGCTGCAGCGTCCGCGCCAGCTCAATGAAAAGCTCGGCGCCTGGGCCAAGACCTACGCCGTGGCGCGCTACCGTCCCGCCGTCATCTACATCGGCAATTCGCGCACGGAACTGGGCTTGCCGACGGGCGTGCGCGCCATGTTCGATGGCAAGAGCGTCTTCAACAGCGCCGTGTCCGGCGCCTCGATCGGCGACGCCATCCGCCTGGCCGAGCATGCGGCCAGGGTCAGCCGCGTCGAGACCATGGTGTGGGGCGTCGACGCGCCCACTTTTTCCCTGGACATGGGCGCGGCGCGGGTGGAAGACAGCCTGACGGGCGCCGAACACGGCTTTTTCGCCCGGCGCGCGCTGGTCAACCTGAAGCGGGGCCTGACCCTGGACATGACGGAAGACAGCGTGCGCATCCTCACGGGCAAGGCCGGCGACGTCTGCCGCTCCAACCTGGCCTTGTACGGGCAGCGCGACGAGACGTGCACCCGCAAGGGCATGCGGCACTGGCTGGGAACGAAGGACGCCATTCCCGTGCGGCTGCAGGAATTCGGCGACGGACTGGGGCCGACGCCGCCCTCGACACTGGCGCTCGACGCCAGCATCGCCAAGCTGTGCCGCAGCAGCCTGCGCCTGCGCCTGTACATCAACCCCACGCACGCGCTGACCTTGTACGCGCTGCACTGGCGCGGCAAGTGGGATGCCATGCAAGCCTGGCAGCGGGGCCTGGTGCAGCTCGTCGAGCGCCACCGCCTGCACGGCTGCGACGTGCGCCTGCATGATTTTTCCGGCTTCAACAGCATCACGATGGAAGCGACCCCGCTCGTCAGCGGCAAGCCCGACATGCATTATTACTGGGAAGTGTCGCATTACCGGGACAATGTGGGCCGTTTGATCCTGGCGCGCCTGTTCGGCGGCGACACGCCGCCGCCGGCCGATTTCGGCGTGGAACTGACGCAGGCCAACGTCGACGACCACCAGGAGGCCATGCGCGCGGCGCGCGACCGCTATGACGTGGAACACGCGCGCGAGGCGGCCTATGCGCGGCGGGTGCTGGACGGGCCGCTGATCCGGCGCTGAACGCCATTTCTCTACTCATGTTGCTACTTCCCGTGCCGACCATGGATACCACCGCCCGCCGCTACCTCGCCATCTTCTTCGCCTGCGTGCTGGCCGCGCTGGCCCTCGTGTCCGCCGTCAATTACCACGTCGATCCATATCTGCTGCACCAGTGGGACAGCCCGCTGCTGCAGCGATTGCGGCCGACGACCGAAAAACTCAGCGTGTGGGGCAAGACGTATGCCGTGGCGCGCTACCGGCCGGCCATCGTCTACATCGGCAATTCGCGCACGGAAATGGGCTTGCCGACGCATCGCGTGCGCACCTTGTTCGCAGGCAAGAGCGTCTTCAACAGCGCCGTGTCGGGCGCCTCCATCGGCGAAGCCATGCGCCTGGCCGAGCATGCGGCCAGGGTCAGCCATGTCGACACCATGGTGTGGGGCATCGACGCTCCCTCGTTCTCGCTGGAACTGGGCTCGGCCGGCGTGGAGCCGGGCCTGACGGACCCCGGCCCCGCGTTTTTCGCGCGGCGCGCCTTGCTCAACATCAAGCGCGGCCTGACTGTCGACATGACGCGCGACACGTGGCGCATCCTCAGCGGCAGCTATGACGGCGTTTGCCTGTCCAGCCTGGCACTGCACGGCCAGCGCGACGAATCCTGCCTCACCAGCCGCAACCGTACCTGGACCGGCACGGCGCGCGCGTTCACGCCGCGCCTGCAGGAATTCAGCGACGGCCTGGGCCCCACGGCGCCCGCGCTGCACGCCTTCGATGCGAGCGTGGGGAAACTGTGCCGTGGCGGCACGCGCTTGCGCCTGTACATCAATCCCACGCATGCGCTCACGCTCGACGCCCTGTACTGGCGCGGCAAGTGGGCTGCCATGGAAGCGTGGCAGCGCGACCTGACGAACATGGCCGGACGCTACCGGCGCCAGGGCTGCGACGTGCGCCTGCTGGATTTTTCCGGCTTCAACAGCATCACCAGCGAGCCGATCCCCCAAGTGACGGGCGCGCGCGAGATGCGCTATTACTGGGAAGCGTCGCACTACCGCGACAATGTGGGGCGCATGATCTTGGCGCGCCTGTTCGGCGGCCCGGAGCCGCCGCCGGCGGACTTCGGCGTGGAACTGACGCAGGCCAGCATCGACGCCCACCAGGCGGCCATGCGCACCGCGCGCGAGCGCTACCACGCGCAGCACGCCGAGGAAACGGCCTACCTGCGCCACGCGCTGACCTTGCCCCGCGAACCCAAATAGGCGGCCGGCGGCGCCAGGCGTACGGCGTGGGGCAGGGCGCTTGCGCTATGATAATGTTTTGCCATCCAGCAAGTTCCAGGACTCCCCATGAAAATCGCCTTCTTTGCCAGCCAGCCCTACGACCGCCGTTTCTTCGACGAAGCCTTGCCGGCCCAGCCCGATTCCGCCGGCATCGAACTGGTTTACCACAGCGCCTTGCTGAGCCAGGAAACCGTGGTCCTGGCGCAAGGGGCCGATGCCGTCTGCGTCTTCGTCAACGACGTGCTCGACGCGCCCGTGCTGGCAGCCTTGCACGGCTACGGCGTGCGCGCCATCCTGCTGCGCTGCGCCGGCTACAACAACCTCGACCTGGAAGCGGCCAGGCGCCTGGGCCTGTTCGTCGCCCGCGTGCCGGCCTATTCGCCGGAAGCCGTGGCCGAATACACCTTGGCCCTCGTGCAAACCCTGAACCGCCACACGCACCGCGCCTACGCCCGCGTGCGCGAAGGCAATTTCTCGCTGGACGGCTTGCTGGGCGCCACCCTGCACGGTAAAACGGTCGGCATCGTCGGCACGGGCAAGATCGGCCTGGCGACGGCGCGCATTTTCAAGGGTTTCGGCTGCACGGTGCTGGGCCACGACCCGTTCCCGGCGCCCGCGTTCGCGGACCTGGGCACGATGGTGGAGCTGCCGCGGCTGCTGGCCGAGTCCGACATCGTCTCGCTGCATTGCCCGCTGATGGAGAGCACGCGCCACATGATCAGCGAAGCAACCTTGCCGCTGATGAAGAAGGGCGCCATGCTGGTGAATACGTCGCGCGGCGGCCTGATCGACACGGGCGCCGTCATCGAGGCGCTCAAATCGCGCCAGCTCGGTTCGCTCGCCATCGACGTGTACGAGCAGGAAAGCAATCTGTTCTTCCAGGACCGCTCGTCCGACATCATCGACGACGACATCTTCCAGCGATTGATGACCTTCCCGAACGTGCTGGTGACGGGCCACCAGGGCTTCTTCACCATGGAAGCGCTGCGCGAGATCGCCGCCATCACATATCACAACCTCGCGTGCTTCCGCCAGGGCAAGGCGTGCGAAAACAGCGTATTAGCCAGCTGACACCTGTTTTTTAGGCTTGGGCGGCGGCTTGGGTTTCGGCAGCGGCAAGGCGTCCGCCGTGCGCCGCGCCAGCTGGCTCAGCCAGTCGCGCTCGTCCCACAGCCCGCCATCGATGAGGAAATACGGCTTGGCTTGCGGATAGGGCGGCGCTTCCTGCAGCGTGCCTTGTGCGCTGATCCAGGCGCGGCCCGCGTCCGTCGGCTTGATGAACAGCTGGTCGTCGGCGACGATGGCGAACATCTTGCCGTCGCAATACAATCCATACTCGCCAAACATCTTTTTCGCGCTGATGCTGCCCGCGCCCGCCAGTTGGTCGAGCAAAAAATCCACCGTGCCTTGCTGTGATGCCATGTCGTCCTCCGTGTGAAAGAACAGTGTAGCGCACTGGCCAGGACGGGCCACGGCGGCTACACTATCGCCATTATTTATTTTGCATTAGCTATTTTGCCATGACACCCCAGCATCTTGTTCACCGCGGCATCCGCATCGCCACCCTGGCCGCCGGCGATGCCATCGAATCCCACTGCGCACCGGGCCAGACGGCCATCCGCGAGCAGGGCGACGGCTGGTGGCTGTATTTTGTCGACGAGGATGGCAAGGTCGACGGTTATGACAGCCCGTTCGCCAGCCATGCCGAAGCGCTGTGGGCGGCCAAGGCCGCAGCCGAGTTCAGCGCGCAATGAAGGCCAGTCCCTGGGCTTTCCTGGGCTTGCCGCAAGCGCCCGTGCCGGAAGCGGAAAGTGCGGAATACGGCGCCTGCCGCGCCGAGCTGCACGGCAAGCGCCTGGTCTTGCGCGTGGCGAAAACCACGCCGACGAAGATCGGCCAGTTCGTCACCGTCTGGAAGCGCCCCCATCCCGACGCCGACATCGCCCCGCTGGATGAAGCGGACCCCGTCGACATCGTCATCATCGCCGTGGCTGACGACGTTGGCGACGGTGCGCGGCACGGCTTTTTCATCTTCCCGCGCAGCGTGCTGATCGAGCGCGGCGTGATGTCGCGCGCCGACCAGGGTGGCAAGCGCGCGCTGCGCGTGTATCCGCCGTGGTGCGCGCCTGAATCCACCCAGGCACAGCGCACGCAGCGCTGGCAGGCGGCGTGGTTTGTGGCACAGGACGATTTATCCGGAATCGTGCGTTTGTTGCAAACTTGAAAATGGCGGAACTGATCCCGTTCCATTCTTATCAGGAGTAAGCCATGATAAAACTGTCAGGGAAAAGCGTGAAGCCGGGTGATGTATTTTATATCCCTGCACTCAATCCATCGCAAGAGCAAGGTTTTGTGATGGCGAGATTTATTGAAAATGTTCCGGTGAATGTGGGTTACTTGCTGGAGGTTTTTGCAAGGTTCTATACGATACCGCCTGCCTGCATGGAAGATATCGATATGAGTCAACGCCTGTTCCGGCCTGTGATGACATCTTTCAGTTTTTCGGAAGTACCCAAGTGGCGGGTGCTTTTTTCTGATCCGTACTACGATAAATCGCAGTCCAACTACGATGATATTACATTTTCATTTGTTCCTTATCTTTGGGTCGGAGGAAAAGAAATTCCGAAGTCTCAATGCGACCGGGATCTATCCGGGATCGAAAGACCCATCTGCTGGCGAGCGCTGCATCTTATTCTCAGGGTGAATGCGCATTTGGCAGGGATATTCAATGCGGACGAGCCGCATGACTACCATAGGCTGCCTGAAAACATGAAAGCAGACAATCCCGAGGCGCTCGTCAGGGCGATCGCTCTCGCCGAAGCCATGGATGATAAATTCAAGCTGTGGGCGGTTCAAGCCAAAAAGAAAAGCAGGATCGACGGTGGTGGGGGCGGCTCCGGTATATGATGCGGAATCGCGTCGGACTAGCAGCGTTGCCCTGCCTTCCATGGCAGGAACGCCAAAGAAAAAAGAGGTTGAAATGCAATTGGTTATAAATAAATATGGTCAGCACATCATTGATGCGCTGGCCAGGCTCTCGCAGCGTGAAAATGTTGCAGTATTGATCAATTTCATCAAGCGCCAGGCGCCATTGATGGAGCAATTCGATGTCCGCTATGGTGAAAACAGGTCCCGGTGTTTTTTGAGCATGGTCGAACTGTCATTGAATGGGGAGGCCGGCTTTCAAGATGAACAGGTATTGGCGGATATGCTGGCGACCCTTGATTCGGAAATTCCTGACAGCGAGGAATTTGGCGATATCGAGGGCGATCTTGCACAAAATGCGCTTATTTCAGCCAGTTATGCGATTCAGTACATGCAATATGGCAAGCTTGCCGATTTTTGCGCTTCGGTAGAAAAAGTGCTTGAGACTGTGGATGTACTCCACTACTCAGAAAATCCCGATTACGATGAGCGCAAAGCGATGATGCGGGAAATCGGATTGCTTGGCCTTCTCGTCCGTGGGCTTAGTGTTCCCCTGACCAACACGGTGCTTGAAAATCTGGACGAGATCGCCAGAAATGCGCCGATAGGGGCAGATAGCGCTGAAATTTCTTGATGGCTGCCACCACCTCGGCTGTGGCGCAATCTCCGCCCAGGCACAGCGCACGCAACGCTAGCAGGGTGGTTTGTGGCGGCGGGAGATCAGCCAGGGCTGGCAAAGCTGCTCGGGCCGTGATTGTTTCCGTTCACCTTAGAATTTATCTGCACCTTGCCGCTGTGATATAAGGGCTTGAGAAATCTCTTTTTATCAGGATGGTAATAAAATCTTTATTGAGGTATTGTCATCGTCCGCTGGCGGCCAGAAGCAGCCGTTGACTTCATGAGTGACAGAGAGTTGACCATTCGAATGCAGTTTTTAAATCCACGAATCAAAGAATTCATTATTGTCTGTGTGATATTGACCTCATGTGCGACATCCGTATTCGCGCAGGAGCCGGGGCGAATGGCCCAGGTTGCAAAAGAGTCGTCTGGGGCCGAAAGCTGGCTGCATATCTATCGGGATGTATCGCCAATGATCGTTCCAGCCGATAAAGGCCCATATGACGAATATCTGAATTTAGATCATGTGGAAGTCAAAGGGGAGTGGGTACTGGTGCATATAAAGACCATTCGTGATGGACCTTCCACGGAGTACCATGGCAAGCTGATACTGAGCACCTTGGCTATTGCCTGCGAACGGGTCAAGTTCGGCCACCCTTATATAGCCGGCTTTCACGATGTGGAAGGACGCATGCCGATGCACGAAACCACCCTTACCTTTGCGGAGCTGGATCGGCTTGCCAGTGGGCGTATACCTGCCGCAAATTCGCCAAGTGCAATCTATTATCGCTTTGCCTGCCTTGGCCTTAAGCCGCGGCCAGAGGAGGTCGGGTGGACTGGGTCCTGAAAAGGACGGCGACTTCCTCCTGCCACCTTCAGTCAGTCGAGCACAGGCGAAATTCAATGACGCCGTGATAACTTCCAACGGAACCGTATTGTGCAATCCAGCCTATGAATATTAACTACACATCCGATCAGCCATGCGCCGAGGCGTTTAAGGCCCTGTACGACACGACTGGCTGGGGGCCAATATCGCGCGGAACTGCTTTCTATCAAGATTCACTTGACGGCTCCTGGTGTTCGCGATCAGCCTATTTTGGCGGCCAGTTGGTTGGTTTTGTGCGTGTCATTTCGGATGGCCGCTTGCATGCGTTTGTCACCGAGATGATTGTTCACCCCGAATTTCAACATCAAGGAATCGGGGCCGCGTTGCTTAGTGCAATTCTTGACGATTGTCGCGATGCTGGCATTTCAGATGTCCAGCTTTTCAGTGCCAAAGGCAAGTCGATATTCTACGAAAAACTTGGATTTTCCTCACGGCCGGAAGATTCGCCTGGCATGCAATTCAATGCAGCCACCTGACTAGTCGTTCAAACCATCGCTGAATGACAGTTGCGGAGCAAATCGTATGTCTCATGTGGCGCGGAAATTCCCAATAACGGCAACCGGCCAGAAACGGACGCCTGGACGCTTGCCAATTCGTCTGGCCACACAAGTTCCATAATGCGGATTCAGGCCGGCGGTGTCGTTGCAAGCGAGAATGGGCTGCGGCACTGAAGCCCCCGGTCTTTTAATTGCTGGGCCCGCCGGCTCAGCTACAAGTCAGGTTGCGACATGGAGTATTCGTTTTCACGCTTGATCATTGCGGCTGGCTTGGCTTGTTTAGCCATGGGCATGGCCGCCATTCAACAGATGCGCCTTGGTCGCCCCCTTCGTAAAGTAAAAAACTTCCTGCTGAAATTAGCGGTATTAATCTGGCTGGTGAGCGGGCTATTTGTCGGAACATTCTATAGTCACGGATTCGATGTGGCGTGGTACATTTTTGGCGCCGCCGTCAGTCTGGCCGGATGTGTCGTTGCAGGCATTGTGGTGCTTGCCTGGGCGGTTTTTACAAGGCGCAAGCAGGACAGTTAAGTGCTCTCAAGTGGGAGCGGACAGGATCCAAAAGGCCAAGTTTAATGTGGAATTTTTTTAAGCGTAAAAATACGAATTACGCTTTGGGATGGGACAATAAAGGATGATGGTGATTCTTACGAAGGAATTTATCGTTGTGCCTTCTTGCTTTATCGTCTCGGCAGCACAAGCGATATCCATAGCCTTTGGGTAGCAAAGCATATAAATATGGATGTCGGAACATCAATGGGCGTGGAATTTTTTATTGGGGCGGGATTTCAAGCGACAGTTTCATATTTGGCAGAATCGAACTTGCAGGATGCGGATGAAATATCCTCTTACGTAGCTGGCTGGTTCGATCAGGACGATTCAGAAAAATGGCAAAAGGACTGGGAGCTAAGTATGGTGCAGAATATTTCAAGTGCCAGCGATGCGTGAAGGCCCACAACGGCGCAAAACCTGCCAACGGCGGCAAGCAGCCGGAATTGCGGCACGCCAGCAAACGCGGGCCGCAACTCATCCGGGAAAATGACCGTCCATGACTGATATTTGACGGCCTGTCGCAATCCCGCATGGCGGCAGGGTGCGCTGACGTATCGTCAAGGTTTCCTTCCTGGCATCCGTCCATCACCGTTGAAAGAATCGTTCATGCGAGTTCATCCCCTGGCACTGGTCCTTCCCCTGTTGTTCGCAAGTGGCGCCCGGGCGGACGCATTGGATGACATCGTCAAGGCCGAAATGACGATGCGGCAAATCCCCGGACTGTCGCTGGCCATCATCGAGAACGGCAAGATTGTCAGGGCGCAAGGGTACGGTGTCATGGAAAAGGGCGGCAAGACGCCGGTCGGCCCGCACACGCTGTTCCAGGCCGGTTCCGTCAGCAAGCCGGTAGCCGCGCTGGGGGCGCTGCACCTGGTGGAGCAGGGCAAGCTTGCCCTAGACGAGGACGTCAATCCCCGGCTGCTCACGTGGAAGGTGCCGGACAGTGCCCTGACGGCCGAACAGAAGGTGACCTTGCGCAGGCTGCTCAGCCACAACGCGGGGCTGACCGTGCACGGCTTCCCCGGCTACGCCAGCAATGCGCCGCTGCCCACCGTGATCCAGGTGCTGAACGGCGAGCAACCGGCGAATACGGCGCCCATCCGCGTTGACATGGTTCCAGGCAGCAAGGTGCGTTACTCCGGTGGCGGCTATACCGTCATGCAACAAATGGTGGCCGACGTCAGCGGCCAGGCGTATCCCGACTACATGCGCGACGCGGTCCTCACGCCCTTGGGCATGCACGAGAGCTCCTATGTGCAGCCGCCGCCAGCCGAGCGCGCGCGCCTGAATGCCAGCGGCCACCTTGCCGACCGCAGCCTGGTGGCGGGACGCTGGCATGTGTATCCGGAAATGGCGGCGGCCGGTTTATGGACCAACGCGTCGGACCTGGCGCGCTTCGCCATCGGCGTGCAGCAATCCCTGGCGGGCACGTCCAACCCGGTCATTTCGGAAGCCTTGACGCAACAGATGCTGACCCCGCAAATAGAGAATGCGGGCCTGGGCGTCTTCCTGCACGGCAGCGGCAGCGCGCAACGCTTCTCGCACGGCGGGCGTGACGAAGGCTTCGATACCTTGTTGACGGCATTTTCCCGCACCGGCCAGGGTGCCGTGATCATGATTAACGCGAATGATAATTCCCGCATGATGGACCGCCTGACCGACGCCATCGGCCGCGCCTATCGCTGGCCAGATGCCGATTACGCCGTCTTGCGCAAGCACCCCGCCATCAAGATCGATGCCAGGGCGCTCAGCCGCTACACGGGCCGCTACGAGTTGGCGAACAACACGATAGGCACTTTCGATATGCGGGGGGGCCAGCTGCGCAGCATTTACGATGGCTTGCCGGACGAAACTTTCGTGCCTGCCGGCGCGCACCGCTTCCATTCGACGTCGCGCAATTGCGAACTGGCGTTCGCCGTCGATGCACAAGGAGAGGTGACAGGCGTCGTCGTGACGACCAAGGACAAAGCCAGCACGGCGCCGCGCATCGGCCCGCTGATGCACACTTTGAAAGCGCGCACCGACCCCAAGCCTGCGCGTACCCGGAGTGTGCAGGCTTTGCTGGCCGATATCGCACGTGGCGGCAGCGCCCTGGCCAGTTCGGATTTTGCCACGCCGGGCATCAAGAGCAACTTTGGCACGCAGGCGATTGGCGAACTCGCCAATTTGAAGTCGCTGACTTTTTTGCACGAGCAAGCTGTTGCAGGCCGCGCGATCGAACGGCATGGCAGCAAGGTGGACAGCGTCCTTGCCTTCCACGTCAGCGGCATCCAGCCGGAGCGCACGCTGCTGGTTTACCTGACGGCGGACGGCTTGTTTGCCGACTTCGATCTGGTGGACGACTGAACGCTGCGGTCGAGCACGGCGTTTCCCTGGAAATAGACAACGAACCGACAATTTCCCATGAAAAATTCCGATACGGACAACAAGACGCTGCTGCCATTAAAAGCAGTGGCGTTTTCTTGCTTGCTGATGGCATCCGCCTTCGTGCATGCCCAGGCCGGCGATCATGCCCATGCGGAAAAGGCCGATGATTACTCCGCCAGGATTGACAAGCTGATACAGGCGACCAGTCCACGACGTTTTAATGGCGTCATTCTCATCACGAAAAATGGGCAAACAAAATACTCGAAAGCGTATGGCTATGCGGATTTTGAAAACAGGATACCGTTAAGGCTGGACGATAATTTCAGGATTATGTCGAACAGCAAGCAAATGACGGCCGTGCTGATTTTAAGGGAAGTTGAGAAAGGCAAGATAGACTTGCACAGTCCCGTGAGACGATACTTGCCCGATTTGCCGCAAGCCTGGGCCGATCAAGTGACCGTGCATCAATTGCTCAACTTTTCGGCGGGAATCATTGAAATCGACCAGCCACTGAGCTTCAAGCCCGGGACGGATTTTCTGTATGGCGTGACAACGTATGCCATGCTGGGTCAAATTTTTGAAAGAGTCAGCGGGAAAACGTATATCGAGGCAGCAAATGACTTGTTCAAGGAACTGGGGATGAAAAACAGTTTTTGCTATGAGGAAGATAAGAATAATAAGGTCATCAATGGCTATGTGAACACGGAAAATGTATTCGCGCTGAAAGCGCATCCCGTGCAGGGAAAAGACTGGATCGGCTTCATCCCGGCCGGCGGCATTGTTTCAAATGCAAAAGATTTGAAGATCTGGGATGAAAATCTGCATCGGGGCAGAATGTTAAAGCCGGAAACCTATCAACTGATGACGAGTTACGACATATCCAGCCAGCATGTCGCTTTTGGCGATGGAAAGAACGGTTATGGTTACGGCGTTTATGTGAGCGATACAACGCCCGTCAAATATATAGGCCACTCGGGAAAAGGCCTGGGCTTTGCATCGATTAAAGTGTATTTTCCTGAAAAAGACGTCGATGTGGTCGTGTTGGAAAATCAATATAGCGAGGATAGCGGCCTTCATTACTATTTTGAAATAAAAATAAGGGAAATAGTGATGAATAGCAATCTTTTAAGATAGAAGGCCCGATTTGCTTCAGGAATATATGGAAGAACACCGCATCTGCGCGATTTGCGGTTTATGTGGCGCATCCAGCGCCACTGTTTGCGCCTGCTGTGGCCTCGCTTTCGCTAGCATGGCCCGCTTGTCGCGCCGGATGAAGTCATCGACAATATGGCATGCCAATCAAGATATCGCCTAAAAAAATTCTGCTGTGCCTGCTCATCCTCAGCCCGGCCTGGTATGTCGCCGCATGCTGCGTGTTTTCCAACAGCCGCAAGGCGGCGTTCTATCAAATCCAGACGGGCGATACGCGGCAAGCGGTGCTTGACCGTTTCGGCGCGCCGACGCATGTGGAGCGTGCGGGAGTCTCTTTCAAACAGTATTCCACCACGCCATGCGCGGCGCCTTGCGTCGAGCGGCTGTGGTTCGAGAATCGCTTGAACACGGAACTGGAGGTATGGTCCTTAGAACTGGACCGGCATGGTCGCGTGGTGGGGAAGAATTATCTGATGTCGTCGTAGGCCGCCTGGCTAGGCGACTTTGCTGAGCACATAGCGGTACTTGCCCGACGCCTCCGCCGCGATTTCGTCGACTTCCTCGATAACGACGTCCACTTGCGCGCCCAGTCTGGCCTGGAAGCCGGTGACGATGGCGGCGCGGGTGGCGTCGTCCAGGCGCGGCTGGCAGACCAGCAGCACGCGCGTGCGCAGCAGGGTTTCCTGGATGATCTTGAAGCTGCGCACCTGCGGCAGTTCGCGCACGATGTAGACGAGGGCCAGGCCGTGCATGACGGTGCCGTCCACGGCGGTGAGGAAATCCGTGCTGCGCCCCTCGATTTTCTGCAGCAGGGGCAGGCCGCGGCCGCAGGCGCACGGCTGCGTGCCCAGCGCGCCCACGTCGCCCGTGGCGTAGCGGATGAACGGGTAGTCTTGCGTGGCCAGGTGGGTGACGACGATTTCGCCCGTGACTCCCGGCGGCAGCGGCTGGCCCTGGCCATCAAGGATTTCCACGATCACGTCTTCGGCCGTGATGTGCATGCCGCCGTCCGGGCATTCGTGGGCGATGAAGCCCGCGTCGCGCCCGCCGTAGCCGTTGGCCACAGGGCAGCCGAAGGCGGCGGCGATCTGCGCGCGCTGCTCGTCGTACAGGCGTTCGGCCGTAACGAAAGCCACTTTCACGCCCAGGCCGTCGAGCGGCAGGTCGCGCGCGCTGGCGTGGCTGGCGATGCGGCACAGGGCTGACGGGTAGCCGAACAGCATGCGCGGACGCCAGCGGCGCAACTGCCGCACGTAGCCGTCGAGGCGGTCGGGCGACATGGCAAACGCGGGCAGCAGGGTGGTGCGCAGCAGCGCATCGCGCAGGCGGCGCACGCGGTCTTGCGCATGCAGCTCGATGGGCGAACCCCACAACACGGCTTCGCGGTCGCCGATGTCGACGCCCCACCAGCGCGTGGCGCGCCACTTGGCGGCGATGTCGTGGCTGACCCTGCGCCGCCCGAGGAAAAACTGCAGCGGCTCGCCGCTGGAGCCGCCCGTGGCGAACGGGCGCAAGCCCACGGCGCGGGCGGACTTGAAACTGTCGCGCGCAGCCGCGATGTCGCGCTTGCGCAGCAGCGGCAGGCGCGCCAAGTCAGCCAGCTGCCGCACCTGTTCCGGGTCGAAGCCGCTGCGGGCGAACAGGGCGCGGTAATGCGGCACGTGCGCGCCCGCGTGGCGCAGCAGCGCGCGCAGGCGCGCCAGCTGCCACGCTTCCAGCTGCTGCGCGCTCCACCACTGCGAGCGTTCCAGGCGGCGCAGCAGGCGCGCGCTATGGTGGCCCTTCAACCATTCGTGCAGGGGAAACAGCCAGCGGGCGACGCAGCGCGTGTAGGCGCCGGGGCGCGGCGCGGCGCGGATGCGGCGGTAATGGGCGGCCAGCCGGGGCGCGACGCCAGGCCAGCCGAAGGTGGCGGCGTGCGCCAGGCCCGCGTCTGCCATGGCCCGCGCGCGGGGCGGGTCGCGCAGCAGCGCCACGATGGCGTGCGCCATGGCGGCCGGCTCGCCGGGCGGCACCAGCAGCGCCGTCACGCCATCGTGCAGCAGGGCGGGGATGCCGCCCACGTTGGTGCTGACGACCGGCACGCCGCAAGCCAGCGCCTCGAGCACGGAATTGGGCATGTTGTCGGCCAGGCTGGGATTGAGGACGATGTCGCTGGCCTGGTACAGGGCCGGCATGGCGGCGTTGTCGACGGGGCCGGCGAAGCGCACGGCATCGAGAACGCCGAGCGACCTGGCCAGGCGCGCCAGCGCCGCGCGCTGCGGCCCGCCGCCGGCCAGCACCAGGCGCGCCGTGGGATAGCTCCGTCGCACGAGGGCGAAGGCGCGCACGGCGCTGGCATTGTCGTACAGGTTTTCCAGGTGGCGCGCCACGAGGATGCACGGGCCATCGGCCGCTGCTGGCGCGCCACGTGCGGCGTGGGTAAAGCGCTGCAAGTCCACCACGTTCGGCACGATGTGGGCCGTATGGCCATGGCGCTCGAAGACGCCGGCCAGGTAGGCCGAAGGCACGACGATGGCGCTGGCGCGGCGCAGGCTGAAGGCCACCAGGCGCGGCGAGCGGGCGAAAAAAGCGGCCGCTTCGCCACCGCGGTAGTTGAGCAGGGCCGGCTTGCCTTTCAGGCTGGCGATCCACAGCGCGGGCGCGGCCTGCAAATGCCAGGACCAGCCGGAATTGGCCATGATGTGGAACAGGTCGACCGTATTGGCGGCGCGCCACAGGCGCCACAGGTGCACGGGCAGGCGCAGCGCGGCGCGCAGGTAGCGGATGCGCGCCAGCCAGGCTGGCAGCAGGGGGCCGTTGACGGCCAGCAGCTGCACTTGCGCGCCATCGTCGCGCAGCTTGCGCGCCAGTTGCGCCGTCTGATTCGCCATGCCGCCGGCCGGCGGCGGCAGCGGGCCGACCAGCGCGATGCGCAGGCCCGTGAAGATCATGGCATCGCTCCTGCCGCCACGCGTGCCGCCGCCGCGCGCGCATACACGGGCGCGTAGCGGCCCACGCTGGCGTCCCAGCTGCGCTCCGTCTCGACGAAGGCGCGCGCCTGGCGCCGCAGCGCCGGCCAGCTGGCGGGCGCCAGCAGCAGGGCCAGTATGGCGTGCGCCAGCGCGTCGGCGTCGCCGGCGCGAAACAGCATGCCCGTCTTGCCATGCTCGAGCAGTTCGCGGTGGCCGCCCACGTCGGACGCCACCACGAGGCGGCCCTGGGCCATCGCCTCGAGCGGTTTCAAGGGCGTCACCAGCTCCGTCAGGCGCATCGGCAGGCGCGGGTACACGCAGATGTCGATCAACTGATAATACGTGGCCACCTGCGCATGCGGCACCCTGCCCGCGAAGACCACGGCGTGGGCGATGCCCAATTGGGCCGCCAGCGCGTGCAGCGCCGCTTCCTGCGGCCCGCCGCCGGCCAGCAGCAGCCGCAATGCCGGCTGCGCCGCCAGCAGGCGCGGCATGGCGCGCAGCAGCAGGTCCAGTCCCTCGTAGGCGTAAAACGAACCGATGAAGCCGATCGTCAGGTGGCCATGCAGCCCCAGCTTGTGCGCCAGCCAGTGGTCTTCGGCGGCGGTGGCGCTGAAGGCGGCCGCATCGACGGCGTTCGGGATGACCGTGATTTTATGCGCGGGCACGCCGCGCGCGCACAGCTCGCGCCGCAAGCCGTCGCAGATGGTGGTGACGGCGTCGGCGCGGCGCAGCGCGTAGGTTTCCAGCGCCCGCGTGAGCCGGTAGCGCAGGCCGCCGGGCCGGCTGCTGCCATGGTCGGCGGCCGCGTCTTCCCAGAAGGCGCGCACTTCATACACGACGGGGATGCCCAGCGCGCGGCCCGCGTTGAGGGCGGCGATGGCGTTCAGGGCGGGCGAATGCGCGTGCAGGATGTCGGGCTTGAGCCGCCGCGCCAGCCGGCGCAGGCGCACGGCCAGGCCGGTGATGACGGCCACCTGCCGCAGCACGGGCAGGCGCGCCCACCAGCGCGCATCGGGCGCCGTGCGGTAAAAATGCCAGCCGTCGACCAGCTGCTGCGCGCCATCCGTCGGCCCCTGCTTGGCACTGGTGAGCTGCATCGTGTGCCAGCCCAGCGCGCGCTGCTGCCGCAGGATGGCCAGGGTGCGGAAGGTGTAGCCGCTGTGCAGGGGCAGCGAGTGGTCGAGGATGTGCAGGATGCGCATGGATCTATTCCATTGCCATGGCCGGCGCGGGCGCCGGCGTCTTGGGCGCTCCCGCCGGCAGCACCTGGCGCAAAAAGGACTCGAACATCAGCAGCGCCCACAGGGGCGCGCTGTAGTCGCGCCGGCCGCTCGCATGCTGTTCCAGCAGCAGGCGCACGTAATCCATGTCGAACAGGCCGCACTGCGCCAGAGTGGGGCCCAGCAGCCGCTGTTGCAGGCGCTGGCGCAGCGGGCCGCGCAGCCAGTCGGCCAGCGGCACGGAAAAGCCCATCTTCTGGCGGTACAGCAGGGCGTCGGGCAGCAGCGGGCGCAAGGCTTTTTTCAGCAGGTACTTGCCTACGCCGCGCCGCAGCTTCAATTGCGGCGGCAGGCCGGACATCCACGCCACCAGTTCATGGTCGAGCAGGGGCGAGCGCACTTCCAGCGCATGCGCCATGCTGGCCCGGTCGACTTTGGTGAGGATGTCGCCGGGCAGGTAGGTCTTCAAGTCCAGGTACTGCACCTGCGACAGCGGGTCTTGCGCGGGACTGGCCAGCGCGTGGCGGCGCAGCACTTCCACGGCGCGGTAGCCGTGCAGGCTGCGCCGCAGCTCGGGACTGAACAGGCGCGCGCGCATGGCGTCGCCCAGCAGGCTGACGCCGTGAAAATACGCGTCCGTCGTGTCGCGCGCCAGGCCTTCGAACGTGGTCTTGGCGCGCAGGAAGCGGGGCGCCCAGTCGGCCTTCGGGTACCACCGCCCCAGGGTGCCGAACAGCGACTGGCGCAAGCCGGCCGGCAGCAGCGGGTCCATGGCCTTGCGCACCTTTTCCTCGCGCGTGTGCAGGCGGTAGCGCCGGTAGCCGGCCAGGCTTTCATCGCCGCCGTCGCCCGACAAGGCCACCGTGACCCGCTGGCGCGCCAGCTGGCAGACGCGGTAGGTGGGCATGGCGGAACTGTCGGCGAACGGTTCGTCGTACAGGTTGGCCAGCAGGTCGATCAGTTCGAAGTCGTCCTGCTCGACCTGGTGCGCGTGGTGCGCCGTGGCGTAGCGGCGCGCCACCAGGTCGGCGTAGCGCGCTTCGTTGTACGCCGGGTCGCCGAACGAGATGGAGCAGGTGTTGACGGGCGTGTTGCTGGCCCCCGCCATCAGCGCCACCACGGCGCTGGAATCGACGCCGCCCGACAGGAAGGCGCCCAGCGGCACTTCGGCCACCATGCGGATGCGCACGGCTTCGCGCAGGCGCGCCAGCAGCTCGTCGGCCGCCTGCGCTTCGCTGGCGGGCGGGTTCGGCGTGAACGGAACGTCCCAGTACGGCTGCGGCGCGGGCAGCGGCTGGCCGGCGCGAATCGACAGCGTGTGCCCGGGCGGCAGCTTGCGCGCGTGCTGGAAGATGCTGCGCGGCTCGGGCACGTAGCCGTAGGCGAAATACTCTTCCACGGCCAGCGGGTCGAGCGCGCGCGGCATGGCTGGATGCGCGAGCAGGGCCTTGAGTTCGGAGCCGAACAGCAGGGTGCCGTCGTCCGCCTCGCCGTAGTACAGGGGTTTGACGCCCAGGCGGTCGCGCGCCAGGAACAGCAGGTGGCGCCGGCGGTCCCACAGGGCGAAGGCGAACATGCCGCGCAGGCGCTGCACGCATTGCTCTCCCCATTGTTCCCACGCGTGGACGATGACTTCCGTGTCGCTGCTGGTGCGGAACGGGTGGCCGAACTGGCGCAGTTCCGCCATCAGGCTGCGATAGTTATAGATTTCGCCATTGAAGACGATGGCGATGCTGCGGTCGGCGTTGAACAGCGGCTGCTGGCCGCTGGCCAGGTCGATCACGGACAGGCGCCGGTGCGCCAGGCCCAGTCCCGGCTCGCGGTGCAATCCCCCTTCGTCCGGCCCACGGTGGCGCAGGCTGTGGTTCATGCGCGCCAGCAGCAGCACGTCGATGTCGCGCTGGCCCTGCAAATCAAAGATGCCGCTGATGCCGCACATGGGAGGCCTTTCAGGGAGTGGTGGACAGGGGGGAGGGCTGGCGCGCGCCCGTCAGGCGGTCGTACACGGCCAGGTAGGCGCCGGCCATGGCGGGCAGGCTGTGCTCGGCCAGCACCTGGCGCCGCCCGCGCGCGCCGTGTCGCGGACCCAGTTCGGGCATGCTGTAATAGTCGAGCATGGCGTCGGCCAGCATCTCGGGCGAACCGGGCGGCACCAGGGTGCCGCTCCAGCCCGACTGCACCAGTTCCGCATTGCCGCCCACCTGCGTGGCGACGATGGGCAGCCCCGTCGCCATCGCTTCGAGGATGGTGTTCGAGCTGCCTTCGGCCAGCGACGGCAGCACGAACAGGTCCATGGCGCGCAGCAGCTGCGCCACGTCGTCGCGCGCACCGGGCAGCCAGGCCAGGTGCGCCACGCCGGACTGGCGCAGCAAGTCCAGGCAGGCCTGGCGGCACGGCCCGTCGCCGACGATGATCAGGCGCAGGCGCGCGCGGGCACCCGGCTGCGCCAGCAACAGCAAAAAGGCGTGCACCAGCGAGGCGTGGTCCTTGACGGCCGCCATGCGGCCCACGCTGCCGATGACGAAGGCGCCGTTGCACAGGAAGCCGGGCGGACCCACGGCGGCCGGCGGGCCCAGGCGCGGATGGAATTGCACGCTGTCGACGCCATTGCCGATGTGCGACACTTGCGCGGGCGCCGCGCCGATGGCGTCCACCAGCCATTGCCCCAGGTCGGCGCTGACGGCGATGAAGTGCTGCACCAGCGGCAGCATGCATTTGCGCAGCAGCCGGTACTTGCGGCGGGTGCCGTGCAAGTCGCTCATGTCGCGCCCGTGTTCGCCATGCACGCGCAGGCGCACGCCGGCCAGGCAGGCCAGCAGTTGCGCTTCGAGGCAGCCCAGGTTGCGCGTATGCACCAGCGTCGGGCGCAACTGTTTCAGCACGCGGTACAGGTGCAGGTAGTGGCGCCAATCCTTGCCCTCGCGCTTGTCCAGGCTGATGATGTCGACACCGGGCGTGGTCAGGCGCTGGCGAAACGCGGTGGCGTTCTTCAGGCAGACGATGGCGTGCCGGTAGCGTTCCGGCGGCAAATGGTTGATCAGGTTCACCAGGCCGTTTTCCAGCCCGCCCACGTCGAGCTGGTGGATTACGTGCACGATCAGCGGGGCCGTGCTGGCCGCCGGCGCGCGGCCCGTCTCGGTGTCAAGGGCCATGCGGCAACTCCTGCAAGCGTTGTTCGATGACGGGCAGCGCCGCCCGCAGGAAGGCTTGCAGGTGCGCGCGCGGCGGCGGCGCCAGCTCGTCGTAGGCGGCAAAGACGATGAGGTCGGCGCCATCCTGGCGCCTGCCCAGCAACTTGGCTTGCGCCAGCAGCAGTTTCACCAGCACGGGCCGGGCCGTGACGACGCCGCCCTGGCGGTAGACGCGCCACACCAGCAGGCGCTCGCCGCCGTGGGCCAGCACGCTTTCGCGCACGTCCAGGGCGCCGCCGGGCAAGCCGACCTGCCGCACGCGCTGCGCCAGGGCCGTCCAGCGCGCGCCGTAGGGCGACGATAGATGCGTCAACAATTCGGCATCGCGCACCTGGCGCGCATACCAGCGCATTTGCAGTCCCACCGGTGCGCCGTCGCCATCCTGGCGCGCATACGTGGCGGCAAACAGCGCGGGCTTGCCCGCATACGGCGCTTGCCAGTCGATACTCCCCGCTGCCGCATCGTGCAGGCGGCGCCAGGCGGGCGGATCGGGCAAGGCCAGCACGATGGCGGGCAGCGCGGCGCCGTCGTCGCGGTGGCTGGCCAGCGCCAGGGCGGGCCACAGGGCCGCCAGCAGCAGGCAGGCGGCGCTGGCGCGCACGACGGCGCGCAGGCTGGCCGCGGCGTCGCCTAGGCGTACGGGTTGAGCTGGCGGCACGGCGCGCGCCGGCAGCAGTTCGCGCCAGCGCGCGGCCAGCCAGAACAGCAGCAGCGCCACCAGGCCGAAGAACAGCCAGCCGTAGATCAGGTGGTCGACGCCGACGGCCAGGCGCATGTTGCTCAGGTGGCCCAGCATCACGATCATATAGGCGCGCACGCCATTGGCGAGGATGGGCACGAGCAGCGCGGCGGCCATGACGGCCAGGCGCCGGCGCGTGCTGTGGAAGTGGACGTGCGCGAACAGGGCGCCCAGGGCCAGCGCGGCGATCAGGTAGCGCAAGCCGCTGCACGCTTCCACCACTGACCAGTTCCCGGTGGGCAATGAAAAACTGCTGCCATCGCGAAACACGGGTACGCCCGTCCATTGCAGCGCGGTGACGGTGAAGGCGGCCGTGAAGTCGATCAGCGGTTCGAGGAAGACTTCGCCAAACGGCACGGCGAGGAACAGGTACGCGAGGGGAAAGGCCAGCAGGCGCACGGCCGGCCAGCCGAGGATGGCCAGCACGCAGGCGGGCAGCATGGCCGTGGCCGCATATTGTTCCACCACGGGCACGTTGGCGGCGTCGGCCAGCAGCCAGGCCAGGCCCAGCGCGCCCAGCAGCAGCAAGCCCGGCCGCGACGGCTGGGGCGCCAGCGCGGCCAGGCGCGCGCGCCGGCGCCAGGCCAGCCAGCAACTGATGGGCACGATCAAGAAGCCGTGCGCGAAGGTCTGCGAGCGCGACCACAATTCCAGCATCGACCAGAAGGTGGCGTGGTACAGCAGCACGACGGCGGCCAGGGCCAGCAGCAGGAGCGGCAGGGCATGCCGCTGGCCATGCCCGTCCGGCCGGACGGCCGCATCCGGCAAGCAGGCCACCGGGTCGAGTTGCACGCTCATGTGGAGGGTTCCCGCACGGGCAGCACGGGCGCGGCGGCGCCGGCAGGCGTATTCGAACCGGCCTCGGCCGATATGCCCAGCATGGTGCCCAGGCCGCGCAGATTGCGCTCCCAGTCGTAATCCTGCAAGACCAGCTGGCGCGCCGCCGCGCCCATGGCTGCGCCGCCCGCTTCGGCCGCGCCGTCCTGGGCATGGCGCAGCACGCGCGCGGCATGGTGGATGAATTCGGCCTCGTCGCGCGCCAGCAGCAGTTCCAGGCCCGGCTGGGCGGCGATGCCTTCCAGCGCCTGCGGCGTGGCCAGCACGATCTTGCCCATCGCCATCGCTTCCAGCACCTTGTTCTGCACGCCGCGGGCGATGCGCAATGGCGCCACGGCCAGGGCCGCGCCCGCCAGGTAGGGGCGGATGTCGGGCACCTTGCCCGTCACCACCACGCCCGCCACCCTGGCCAGCGCCGTCACGGCGGGCACGGGCGCGCTGCCGACGATATAGAACTGCAACCGGGGAAACTCGCGCCGCAGGGCGGGCCAGACGTGGCGCACGAACCATTGCACGGCGTCGACGTTCGGCCAGTAATCCATGGCGCCCGTAAATACCAGCGCCTGCACGCCGGCCGGATACACGCTGGCCCGGCCCGGCTGGGGCGTGAAATACGCCGTGTCGACGCCGTTGTTGAAGTATCCCGTCTTGCGCCGCGCCATCGGCGCGCACTGGCGGAACAGGGCCGCTTCGGCCGGCGAGACGAAGCTGGCGGCCGTGAACTGCTGGGCGATGTGGCGCTCGTACTGCAGCAGCAGCTGCGCTTCGCGCCGGTACAGCAGCGACATGGGCCAGGGTTTGCTGTCGCCGTACTGGCGCCACTTGTCGGAATCGACGTCGACGAAATCGATCACGCGGTGCAGGGCGCGGCCCGCGCTGCCGTCGATGTATTGCGCCATGGGCCCGGAAAAGGCCAGCGCATGGCGCACCTTGCCGCCGGACAGCAAGCCGTCGACCCATTGCAGCAGCCGCGCATCGCGGTAATAGTGCACGCTCATGGCTTGCCGCGACAGCAGCGCCTGCATGGCGCGCCAGCGGGCCGTGCCGCGCTGCAAGCCGATGAAGCGCGTGCTGGCGCACAGGGCGGCCACGCTTTTGGCGTGCCGCCAGTCGTCGTCATCGTCGATGAAGCAGCCCAGGTGCACGCGGAAATGCCGGCTCAGGTATTGCAGCATGTGCCACGAACGTATCTTGTCGCCCTTGTTGGGCGGATACGGCAGGCGGTGGGCGAGGAAGAGCAGTTCGCGCATGGTATGTCCCCTTGCTTAGCCCAGTTGCCGCACGATGTGCGGCCCCAGCAGGTTGGCCAGCGGCAGCGGCAGGCGGCGCCAGGCGCGGATGAACAGCGCGTATTTCGGATTCAGGGGATTGACTTCCGGTAACGCCTTGGCGCGCACGAGCCGGCAGGCATACGGCAGCGGCTGCGGCGTAAAACCCCAGTTCTTCTTGAAATCGTATGCCCCGGTGCCGAGCTTGCTGCGGCCGAAATCGAACAGGCGGCAGCCGCGCGCGCTGGCGCGGCGCATCGCTTCCCAGTACATGAAATCGTTGGCGCCCGTGCGGCGCGCCAGCACGCTGCCGCCGCCATAGTACGGCAGCACTTCATCGCGGAAATAGAACAGCAGCACGCTCGCTTGCGCCTGCTGGCCGTGATACACGGTGAGGATCTCGCAATCGCCGCCAAACACCGTGCGCAGCAGGGCAAAGTGGCGGCGCGCGAAGACGGGCGTGCCCAGCCGGTGCACGCTGGATGCGTAGAGCGGGTAGAAACGTTCGAGGTCGTAGTCGATGGCGCTGTGCAAGCCGCCCGCCATGGCCTTGCGCACGACGGCGCGCTGCTTGCGGGGGATCGCCAGCAAATTCTGTTCCGCCTCGGGGAACAAGGCGCGGCGGAAGGTCGCGTACAGGGGTTTGTGCAGCCAGGCCGCGTCCGGCTGTTGTTCCACCTCGCGCCAGCGGTATTCCAGGTGGCCCACGCCGAGGCGCCGGGCCAGCGCCAGCGCCGCGCTGTCGAGGGCCTGGCGCACGGCCGCGCCGCCGCCGGCGATGCCGCCGTACACGCAAAAGGGCAGCGAAACGAGGGACGAACCGAACAGGCGGCTGCGCAAATGGGCCAGCGGCAGCACGCCGGCGATGCGCCCGTGCTGTTCCGCGTACAGGAAATGGCTGTCGTGCCGGAAGCCCTGCTGCATGACGGTGTGCCAGCCGGCGCGGTGGAAGAAGGTCGCTTCCGGACACGTGTCGACGAAGGCATCCCAGCGCGCATGGTCGTGCCCCTGCAGCGAGCGCACGGCGATGGCGGCGCTGCCATGTAGCGGGTCGGGAGGAAGGCTGGCCTCGTGCATCATGTGCTTTCCAGAAAAATACGGTCCATGCGGTCCCAGGAGAAATCGCCCGTCAGGCGCGCCAGCCGCGCTTCCATGCGCCCCAGGTTCAGGTAGTGGCGAAAGCGCGTCCTGGCGTCGAGGCCCGTCGGGCGCGGCTGGCCGGGATCGAGTTCCCAAGGATGAAAATAGAATATGCCAGCTTGCCCGTCGCGCGAATTGATGCGTCGCAAAAGCCAGCGCGACAGTGCATACGGCATCAGCCTGAAATAACCGCCGCCGCCGGCCGGCACGTTGCGCCCGCGCAGGCGCACGGTGCTGACGGGCAACTCCAGCACGCCCAGCGGTCCCCGCGGGCGCCAGGCGAAGCGGGGCGAGTCCGGCATGCCGTAGTGGTCGTGGCGGATCGGGTAGATGCTGGAACTGTAGCGGTAGCCCGCTTCCTGCAGCACGTCGAAGGCCCACAGGTTGGCCGCGCCGATGGAAAAGCTGGGCGCCCGGTAGCCGTGCACGGCCAGCCCCGTTATCTGCTCCAGGATGGTCTTGCTGTGGCGCACGTCGTGGGCGAATTGCGCGGTCGACTGGTCGCAGGCGCGCTGGTGCGCATAGCCGTGGCTGGCCACTTCGTGCCCGGCGTCCGCCACGCGGCGCAGCATGGCCGGATAGCGCTCGGCGATCCAGCCCAGGGTAAAAAAGGTGGCGTGGATGCGCCGGCCTTCCAGCAGCAGCAGGATGCGCTCGATATTCGCCTCGACCCGGCATTCCAGGCGGGGCCAGTCGGCGCGCGCGATGTGCGGCGCGAAGGCGGACACCTGGAAATAGTCTTCCACGTCGATGGTCAGCGCATTGCGCAGCATCGCCGGCGGCGTCATGGCGGCCCCCGGCGCGCCGCCAGCCAGGGCGCGACGACGGCGGCGATGCGTTCGGCCGCGTGGCCATCCCACAGGGGCGGTAGGCGACCGCGCTTGCCGCCCGTGTCCAGGATGCCCCGCGCCAGCGACAACATGGCGGCCGGCTGCGTGCCGGCCAGGGTATTCGTGCCGTCGCTGACGGTGACGGGGCGCTCCGTCGTGTCGCGCAGGGTCAGGCAGGGCACGCCCAGGGCCGTGCTTTCTTCCTGCACGCCGCCCGAATCCGTCAGCACCAGGCGCGCCTCTTGCATCAGGCCCAGCATTTCCAGGTAGCCCAGCGGCGGCAGGCTGACGATGGCGTGCCGCGCCAGCTGCCCTTCCAGGCCCGCCAGGCGCAGGCCGGCCAGGGTGCGCGGGTGGATGGGAAACAGCAGCGGCAGTTGGCGGGACAGCTGTCCCAGCGCCTGCAGCAGCGCTTCGAGTTGCGCCGGGTCATCCACGTTCGATGGCCGGTGCAGGGTCAACAGGCCATACGCGGGCGGGCAGGCGTGGCCGTGTGCGCGCAGGGTGGCGGCGGGCGGTACGGCGCGCGGCAGCTGCTGCCGCAGGCTGTCGATCATGACGTTGCCCGTGAAGTGGATGCGTTCGGCGGCGATGCCTTCGCGCAGCAGGTTGGCGCGCGCGCCTTCCTCGCTGGTCAGCAGCAGGCTTGATAATTGATCCGTCAGCACGCGGTTGATTTCCTCGGGCATGCGCCGGTCGCCGCTGCGCAAGCCCGCCTCGACGTGGATCACGGGCGTGCCGCGCTTGGCCGCCACCAGCGCGCAGGCCAGCGTGGAATTGACGTCGCCCACCACCAGCACGGCATTGGGCGCCAGCGGCGGCCAGGCGTCGAGCACGGCGTCGAAGCGGCGCATGATCTCGGCCGTCTGCTGCGCGTGGTTGCCGGAGCCGACGTCGAGGGCGATGTCGGGCGGGCGCATGTTCAGGTCGACAAACAGTTGTTCGTTCATGGCCGTGTCGTAATGCTGGCCCGTATGCAGCAAGGTCACGCGCACGGCGGGCGAGCAGCGCGCCAGGGCGGCCAGGATGGGCGCCATCTTCATCAGGTTGGGGCGCGCGGCCACCACGCACAGCAGGTGCGCCGGCGCGGCGGATGACAGCGAAGGGTCGGACATTGCGGGCTCCTTAGAATTGCATGGTGAGCGTGGCGCTGACGCCGTTTTCGCGGTAGTCTCCGCCGCGGTTGCTGGCGTGCCGCGTGTGCCGCACGTCGATGCTGGCCGTCATGTCCGGCTGCAGGATGCGCGTGTAGCCGGCCGTCAAGGTGATGTTGTTGTCGCGCCGGGGCGCGCTCAGCGAACGCACGCCGGCGTAGCCGGCATTGACATTGACGGTGGTGCGCGAATTGGCTTGCCAGCCCCAGCCCAGGTTGCCGCCGACCTGGCGCGTGCGGTCTTCGCTGCCGAACTCCACGCCGGGCAGCAAGCCGCTGTCGATGCCGCTGGCCGTTTGCGCCGTGCGGTCGACGGCCGTGACGCCGACGATCATCGTGCTTTTCGCCATGGCGCGCGCCATCGTCAGCTTCAGCTGCTTTTGCAGGAAATAGCGGTGGCTGAAGTAATTGATGGCGCCCCGTTCCGGCCCCAGGCTGTTGGCGTAACGCAGGAAGGCATCGATGCGCAAGCGCCGGTCGCGCGCATTGGGAAAGATGCCGCGCCACAATTGATCGAGCAGCCGGCCCGCATCGCGGTCGCCCAGGCGCGAAAACTGCGTCGGCATGGTGGTGATGTTTTCGCCGTAGCTCAGCTGCCAGTTGGTATGGCGCTGCAGGAAGGTGGCGTCCAGGCTGTAGGTGGTGCCAAAGAAGCGCTTGCCCGTGCTGAAGGCCACGCTGGTGCGCGGCGACGGCGTCCACACGCCGCCCAGCGACCAGAAGCGGCCCGCCGGCGCCTTGCCGCTGGTCGACAGATAGCCTTCCTTTTCCATGCCGCCGCTGGCCGTGGCCGCCCACTTGCTGTTGATGGGATAGCGCAAGCCCGCGCTGCTGCGCTGCATGCGCACGGGCGCCAGCTTGCTGTCCTGCGTGCGGCGCACGTCGTGGCTGGCGTTCCAGGTCCAGCCGTTGCCGCGCGGCTCGCCATTGAGCAGCAACTCCAGTTCATCGCTGTGCACGGAGAGCAGGTCGCCGCCGCTGTCGACCGTGTTGCGCGTGTAGCGCAGCTCGGCCGAGGCCAGGCCGCGGAAACGGTGGCGCAGGTAGGGGCTGATGCCCGTCGTGCGCACGGTGCTGGCATTGTCCGTGTCGGGCAGGCCGTCGATCAGTTGCGGGCCGAATGGCGAGATGTTGCGCCGGCTCACGCTGGCGTCCGCATCGATGAAGAACCAGTCCTGCACCAGCTCGGCGTCGGCCGAGGCGCGCAGTTCGTGGGTATCCGTATCGGCGCGCTGCCCCGACAGGTATTTGCGCCAGCTGTAATCGAGGTGCACGCGCAGGCGCGGGCCCGTGCCGATGAGGGCGATGGCGGGCGCGATTTCCGTGATGAAGTCCGATTGCGCCTGGCCGGACGGCGCGCGCAAGGCATTGTCCGTATAGCTTTCGCGCAGGCGCAGCGACGGTTTCACCAGCCAGTCGACGGCGCCGGCCGGCAGGGGCAGCAGCAGCGACAGGAACGGCAGCAGCGGCAGCGGAACCCGGCCGCTAGTCGTAATAGCCATAGCCGTAGTAGTCGTTGCCGGGGAACGATTTGGTCTTGTTGTAGATCAAATGAATGTGTTCGCACGACTCGATCTGCCGCAGCGCTTCCTTGACGGCGTGCTGCGTCGTCGTTTCCGCTTCGACCACCATCACCACTTGCCCCATCTGCCCGACCAGCGCGTGTGCCTCGCTGGTGATCAAGAGGGGCGGCGAATCGAAGATGACGACGCGGTCGCTGTAGCGGCTGGCAATTTCCGCCAGCAGGCGGCTCATGGCGCGGCTGGCCAGCAATTCCGTCGCATGCTTGTTGCTGCGCCCGGCGGGCAGGATGCTCAGGTTGGCCACATTGGTTTTCAGGATCACGTCGCCCATCGCCAGTTGCGGGTCGAGCAGCACGTCCATCAGTCCCGGCTCCGGCGGCAGGCCCAGCACCTTCAGCACGGACGGGCGCGCCACGTCGGCATCGACCAGCAGCACCGTGATATCCATTTCCATGGCGATGCTCATGGCCAGGTTCACGGCGCAGTAGGTCTTGCCTTCGCCGGGCATGGCGCTGGTGACGACGATCAGGTTGCCGTGGCGGATGGCCTCGGTGCCGCTGGCGCGCGCCTGGCGCAGCAGCGGGCGCTTGATGATGCGGAAATCCTCGGCCACCGAGCTGCGTCCGCCTTCCTGCGTGAGCATGCCTTGCTCCGCCAGCCGGGCCAGGTTCAGGGGGCGGTACTGGGGCGACCGGGCCGCGTCCGCGCCATCCGCACCCGCCGCGCCCGCTGCGCCGTACGGCACGCCGGCCTCGGCCACGCCCAGGATGGTGGGTTCCTGCTTGCCGCTGTCCTTGCTGCTCATCGTCGCTCCCTGGGATCTAGAATTTCAGCAGCGCGGCCGTCATGACCCCGCCGTACAGCACGAACAGGCTGCCCAGGCAGGCGCCAAAGCCATAGCGTGCGCGGCGGCGGCGCACTTGCTGCAGCGCCGTCCAGTTCATCGATACCGTGCCCAGCACGTTCAAGCCCGTCGCGTCGCGCAGTTCGGCGGGGCTGAGGAAGGTGGGACGCACCTGGCTGATGAGCAAGGCCGTGGCGACGCCGGCCACCAGGGCCGCGCCCAGCGCCGCGCTGAACAGCAGCGGGCGGTTCGGGCCGACGGGCGCATATTGCACCGTGGGCGGGTCGATGATCTTGAAGGCCATCATTTCCGTGGTGGAGCTGAGTTCGCCCGACAGCTTGGCCGCTTCGCGCCGGCCGATCAGCTTTTCATAGTTTTCCTTGTTGATGATGTAATCGCGGTTCAGCTGCGCCAGCTGCGACTCCACCTCGGGCACGGCATTGCTCTGCGCCAGCAGGCGTTCATTGCGCGCGTTGTATTCCTGCACGCGGGCGCGGATGGCGGCCACCTTGGCGTCCGCATCCGTCAGCGCCACCTTCAGCTGCTGCAGCATGGGGCTGTAGTTCTTGCCCGGGTCGCCGGCCGCCGTCTTCAGCTTGCTTTCTTCGATCTTGCGTTCTTCCAGCTGGGCAATGAGGCGCTTCGAGGAGATGATGTCGGGGTGCAGTTCCGTAAATTGCATGCGCAGGCTGTCGAGGTTCTTGTTGAGCGTGGCGATGCGCTCGTCGAGTTCGGGATTCGCGATGGCCGATGCGTTCGGCTCCAGGTCGAGCACGGGCTCGTCGCCTTCGATCTGGCTCTGGATGGCCTTGCGGGCCTGCTCCGCTTCGACCAGTTCCAGCTTGGCATTGTTCAGGCTATCGGACGACATCAGCAGCTGGCTGCCATAGTCGATGCCCTGGCGCGGCAGCAGCAGATTGTTGCGGATCTTGAATTCCTTCACGAGGTTTTCCGCCGCGCTCAGCTTGTCCTCGTAATTCTTGATCTGCTCGTCGATGAATTGCACCGCCTTTTGCGAATCGCCCTTTTTCCCCTGGAAACTGCCTTCGACAAAGATGGTGAGCAGGCTTTGCACCACGTCGCGCACCAGCTTCGGGTCGCGCCCGCTGTAGCTGATCGTGTAGATGTCATACGCGTTGGTGCCCGTGATCTTGATGCGGCTCATCAGGTCGTCGAGCTGGGCCTCGTGTTCGCGCACGGTCTTCGAATCGAGGTCGAGGTCGACCATGCGCATGACGCGCTCCACGTTCGGGCGGCTGAGCAGGGTGCGGCTCATGATGGCCACCTGCTGTTCCGTGTTCGGCACGCTGGTCATGCCGGCCATCAGCGGCTTGAGGATGGTTTGCGTATCGACAAATACGCGCGCCGACGTCTGGAAGTCGTCGGGCAGGGTGATCACCTTGATGAAGCCGACGACGGCCACCAGCCACGCCACCAGCACCGCATGCCAGCGGTACTTCCAGATGCCTTTCAGGCTGGAAAGCAATTGCTGTATCAATTCTTCCATGTCGCTTCCTTCAGGTGACGGTGCTGCACGGTCGATGGGCTGGCGACGGCGTCTTGCAAGAAATGCTTGCCTGTTGAGTAAGCAAAGTATAGGGCGGCTGGGAGGCAAAATTTCCCAAGATGATTGCTTCTTGATACGCCTCAAGGTTGACTTGCCGGGTTTTAATAATCATAGGAAGTTCGCGGCCCAGGCTGGTTCTGCGCGGCCGGCCATGGACGCGCCATCGACTCGAAGAGGCTCCGCATGAATCCGTTTCGCCGTGCATTTGTCTGCAACACGCTGGGCCTGGGCTTGGCCGCCGGCCTGCTGGGTGCCTGCCGCACGTCCCATCCGCTGGCGCCCTCCGACGACAGCGCGCCCATGCACGACTACCTGATCGGACCGGGAGACTCCGTCAACATCATCGTCTGGCGCAATCCGGAAGTGTCGCTGACGGTGGCCGTGCGGCCGGACGGCAAGATCACCACGCCGCTGGTCGAGGATTTGCCCGCCAGCGGCAAGACGTCGACCCAGCTGGCGCGCGACATCGAGCAAGCGTTGGGCAAGTTCATCCAGCAGCCCGTGGTGACGGTCATCGTCACCAATTTCTCGGGCCCGTATGGCGAGCAGATCCGCGTCATCGGCGAAGCGGCCAAGCCGCAGGCGCTGCCGTACCGGCTGGGCATGTCGCTGATGGATGTGCTCATCGCCGTGGGCGGCATCACCGATTTTGCGGCCGGCAACAAGGCCAGCATCATCCGCATGCGGGAAGGCAACCAGCAGCAGCTGGGCGTGCGCCTCGACGACCTCTTGAAGCGTGGCGATATTTCCGCCAACGTCATGATGCGCCCGGGCGACGTGCTGCTGATACCGGAGAGCTTCTTTTAATAGCGGACTCGGCAATATCAAAACAGCACTTATATTTGTCATTTTGTACTTGCAGGCAAATTTCAGCATGCAATTTTGCTATTAAATAGCATATTTCTTCTGTTTTTTTTGCCTGGCGCGGGAACTTCTCCAGTTTTTATCTTGTCACAAGGCATTGGCTTCAGTCCGTCTCGACGGCGGCCGATGAACGTGAGGACAAGATGAGCTTTGAAGATGAACCCATTATTTCCTTCGACACGCCCGGTACTTTCAATGACCTGGTGGTGGGCGAGGGGCAGATCGACCCGGCCATGGAGCATGAGCTCGACCTGCAGCGCTTTCATATCCGCATGGCCAATTCGCGCGGCCGGCGTGAGGCGGCCAGTTTGCTGATCCGCAAGATGTACGGCTGGCGCGGTTATGCCGTCGATCCCGGCATCGCGCATGCCCTGAATAAAATCACGCTGTTTGCGGAAACGGCCGGCACCACCGTCGGCACCATGACCCTGTGCCTCGACAATGACGAGACCGGCTTGCCGGCCGATGAAAACTTCCGCGACAAGCTCGACATCCTGCGCGAGGAAGGCCGGCGCCTGTGCGAACCGTCGCGCCTGGCCATCGACAAGGGGGTGAGCAAGCGCGTGTTCGCGGCGCTGATTCATATCTCTTATATCTATGCCCACAATATTCACGGCTTTACGGATTACGTGATCGAAGTCAACCCGCGCCACGTGGTGTTCTACAAGCGCATGCTGGGATTCCAGGACTTCGGCGGCGAGCGCGAGTGCACGCGCGTGGGGGCGCCGGCCGTGCTGCTACGGCTGGACCTCGATTACATGGGGGCCCAGATCCGTAAATACGGTGGCCTGATGGAACAGCATGGGGGTGAACGGTCGTTTTACCCCTTTTTTTTTCCGACATGGGATGAGCCCGGCATTACGGACCGGCTGAGGCAGGGGCGCAATTGATCACTCATTTGTTTTTCAGCAAGAGCGTCTGCATGTAGCTGCCCGGAATCGCGTAGGTGATGCCGCTCGGGGCACTGATGGCCGCTTCCTTGAGGCCCTTGACGTACACCATGTTGACGATGCCGTAGACGAGACCGGTCTCGGGATCGAACAGGGGGCTGCCGCTGCTGCCCGGATACGCCGTCGCGTCCAGCTGGAACACGGTGTACGGCGCCTTTTGCAGCTGCGCCAGGCGCCGGATGTCGAGGCGCTGCGCGTTTTCGCTGGGCATGACCACCGGCGTCAGCGATGACACGGTGGCGCGATGCGTCACGTGGTGCAGCCCGAGCAAGGTGCCCAGCGGAAAGCCCGTAAACGCCATGGCCTGGCCTTCGCGCACCGTGGCCGCGTCGCCCAGCGCCAGAGCGGGCAGGGGCGCGCCCGCCAGGCGCAGCAAGGCCAGGTCATGTTCCGTGTCCACCGCCTGGACCCTGGCGGGGCGAAATTGCGCCGCCTCGCCCTGGCCCGTGAGGATGCCGATGACTTCATTCGGATTGGCGTCGAGCAATTTCTGGATCACGTGGGCGCAGGTCAGCACGCTCAAGCCGTCGCCCGTCACGAAACCCGTGCCGATGAAATTCATCGGCGGCGTGCGCGTCTTTTGCAGGCTGCCCACGCCGACGATGGACGGTTTGATGCGCGCGATGGTTTGCGCCAGCGGCGCATCGGCGCGGCACGGCGCGCTGGCCAGGGCCAGGCAGAATAGGAGGGCGGAAAACAGGGTAGTCATGGCGGCGCGCTTTCAAGGTGGGGAGGTGGCGGGCAGGGCGCGGGCTGCAGCAGCGCGCACAGCAGCATCAGATGGCACAGCAGGGCGAGGCGCGGCACGTCGAGCAGGCTGTCGAACAGGCCGACGACGAGAAAACCCAGCAGGGCGGCGGCGCAGGCCAGCGCGCCCGGCTCGCCACGCGCGGCGCGGCGCAGCAGGCGCTGGCCGGCCACGGCCAGCAGGGCCAGCATGGTCAGTGCGCCGCACCAGCCCGTTTCCACCAGCAGGTGCAGCGCCATGCTCTTGATATGCCAGGGCAAGTGATGGTGGTCGCTGCTGAAAAACCAGTAATTGTTGGCCTGCGTAAAACGGCCGTTGGCGATCAGTTCCTCGCCGCCGGGCGCGCGCAAGCTCAGGTTGTCGACGTCGAGCACGGACGAGGCGGCCGTGCCGCTGACCGCCAGTTCCAGCTGCACGGGCGGGCGCAGCAGCCAGGCGCCCCCGCCCAGCCAGGCGCTGTCGAACGGCACGTCATAGTGTTGCCAGGCCGCCGGCGGATTGCCGGGCGGGGGCGGGCGCAGGCGCAGGGGGATTTCCACGCAATTTTGTGCATACAGCAATTGCCGCTGGCACAAACGCACCTGCAGCACGGGCATGGGGCCGCTTCTGCGCACGTCGAGCGCCAGGGTGTAGCGCGTGGCCGGCTGCACGCGCAGGCGTTGCAGCAGCCGCAGCAGTTCGCCATAGCCGGCGCTGTAGCCGGGACTGGCCAGGCGCACATAATAATTGCCGGGCGCGTCCCTGTCTTCTGCATACGCGATGCTGGCCGGCACCTCGCGCCCCGGATTGTGCCAATAATAGGTGGCGGGAAAGCTGCCGCTGCCCATGCCGAACAGGCGGTTGCCCCAGTCGGGCGGCTGCATGGCCAGCACTTGCCGCCAGTGGCGCAAGCGGCCCTGCATGTCGAAGGCCGTGGTGGCGAAACGTTCGGTGGCGTAATAGCTGGCCGACACGGGGATGGCCAGCAACAGCAGGATGCCGGCCGCGCCCGCGATGCTGAGGCTGGCCCGGTCCAGCCGCCACAGCGGCGGGTGCAAGCGCCCGTTGCACAGCATTAGCATGGCCAGCAGCACGACCAGGCCGGCCGGCAGCAAGGCCGGTGGACCGGCCCAGTGCCAGCCTATCCAGGCGAGATTGCATGCCAGCATGGTCCACGCCATCATCGCCAGGCCCAGCCTGGCTGGACCCTTGCCGCCGGCGCCGCCCGGCCACAAGGTGCCCGTCAGCAGCATGGCGGCCAGCAGGAACAGGAAATACGGGCCTTTCAGCCAGCCGGCCGTTGGTTGAAAGGCCGGTTCCGGCCACCAGGCGGCCAGCAGACCCTGCAGGCACAGCGCACACAGCAGGCTGGCCGGCGCCAGGCGCCATGGCAGGGGCCGCGCCGCCAGCACGAAGCTGGCGGCGAGCAGGACGGCGGCGGCCAGCAAGCCCCGGTAGCCGGCCAGGCTGAACATGTACAGCAGCAGGGCGGTGCCCAGGCCGGCCAGCAGCAGCTTGAGCAAGATGCCCCGCACAGGCGGCCGGCCGCGCCCTTGCCGCCCCGCGCCGGGCGCCGTCCGCAGGGCTTGCCACAAGGCCAGCAGCATGGCCGCCGCCAGGGCCGCGTACAAGCCCCGTGAAAAGGTGGTGAACGCCGCGTGCAGGGCCAGGGCCAGCAGCAGCAAGGCCAGCGCCGCCTGCCAGCGGCTGCGCGCGCGCGCCAGCCACAGGCCCGCAAAGGGCAAGCCCAAGGCCAGGTAGCCGTCCAGCGCGGCGCCGCCCGTGTGCATGGCGGAAAACGGCGCCGTGATGCGGTAGTCGCTCGACAGGTTCAGCAGGCCGGGAAACACGGCCCGCTCCCACAGGGCGAACAGGGACACCATGGCCAGCCCGGCCAGCATGCCCGGCAGCGCGTAGCGGCGCAGGGCGTGCGGATGCGCGTCGCGCAGCAGCAGCGGCAGCAGCAGCATGCTCCAGGCCCAGGCCTTGCTCAGCCGCAAACTGTTGTAGGGGCTCAGATAATTATCCCAGGCATTCAGGTCGAGCGGCGCCAGCGGCAGGACGCCGCGCAGCAGCGCCGCCAGCCAGGCCAGGCTGCACAGCAGCAAACATAGGCGGGCGGCGGGCGACAGCCGCGCCGCTGCCGGCTGGCTGGGTCCGCCCAGGCGCCAATAGCCGCAGGCTACCGTCAGCAACAGCAGCACGTCGATCTCTTCGAGGAAGAACCAGCCCGTCCACGGGGCCAGGTCCAGCACGGGCAGCAGGGCGGGCACGCAGAACAGCCAGCAGGCGGGACGCCAGCACAGCAGCAGGAAATACGCGGGCAGCAGGATGGCAAACAACAGGCCGGGCCAGCCGTGGCCCAGCGGATAATGGCGCAGGGCCAGCACGCAGGCCGCGCCCGCCAGCAGGGCCAGCGGCCGCGCCGCCACGCCGGGCATGGCCGCTTGCACAGCCATGGCCTACAACTGGGTCAGCAAGGCCTGCGCCGCGGCCCGCTGCGGAAAGTCCTTGTTGGCGGCAAGCAGTTGTTCCAGTTGCTTGCGCGCGCCGCCCTTGTCGCCCGATTTCGCCAGGGCCGCGCCCAGGTGGTATTGCACTTCGGGCGATGCGGGCGCCAGGCCCGCCGCCTTGCGCAGCAGCGTCGTGGCGCGCTTGACGTCGCCTTGCTCCAGCGCGATCCAGCCCAGGGTGTCGAGCACGGCGGCATTCTCGGGCGCCAGCTTCAGCGCCTGCTCGGCCGTGGCCAGCGCGCGCGGATCCTTTTCCTGCTGATACGCCCAGGCCAGATCGTTCAAGGCCACCACGTTGCCCGCATCCTTGGCGACGACATACTGGAACTGTTCGATGGCGGCGCGGTATTGCTTGGCTGCCAGCCGGGTGCCTGCCAGGTAGGTGCGCGTCGGCAAGTCTTCCGGATGTTCTTTCAGCCACGCGGCCATGCGCGCATCGGCTTCGCGCTCCTGTCCCGACGCCTGCAAGGCGCGGTACAGCTGCACCTGCAAGGGGCCGATGGGACTGATGCCGAAGGCGTGCTGATACAGCTTGACGGCTTGCTGCGGCAGCTTCTGTTCCATCAGCACGTCGCCTTCGAGCTTGTAGCCGGCCGCCAGCTTCGGCTGCTGTTCCTGCACTTGCCGCGCCACGGCCAGCGCCTCGCGCTGGCGGTTCAGGGTCAGCAGCATGGCCACTTCCACCACGCGCGCTTCCAGCAGGGCCGGGTCGAGCGCCTGCGCCCGCTTGACGGCTTGCAGCGCATTGTGATGGTCGCCCAGCGCCATGTGCAGGCTGGCGATGCGCATCTGCAAGGGCGCCGACGTGCTCTGTATGCTGGCCAGCTTGATGTAGCTGTCGAGCGCGGCCGGCGCCAGGCCGGCGCTGTATTCCACCTGGGCGCGCAGGGCCAGCGCATCGGCGTCGCCCGGATGGCCCGTCTGCAGGGTGCGCGCCAGTTCCAGCGCCTTGTCGGGCGCGCCCGTCTTCAGGTAAAAGTTACTCAGCAGCAGGGCCGGCGCGACGGCGTCGGGATTGTCGCGGTGGGCCCGTTCGAGCCAGCGCCGCGCCTCGTCCGTCTTGCCCTGCGACGCGGCCAGCTTGGCCAGCGCCGCGCACAGGTCGGCATTTTTCGGCGCCTTCGCCAGCGCCCGCTCGAAGCGCTGCCTGGCTTGCTCCGGCTTTTTCTCGACCAGGTCGATCTGCGCCAGGTTGTTCAGCGCGGGCAGGTAGACCGGGTCCATGCCCAGCGCTTGCTCGAAGCTGGCGCGCGCTGCCGGCAAGTCGTGCAAGGCCAGGTAGACGCCGCCTTTCAGGTTCAGCAGCAAGGGATTCGTGCCTTTCTGCTGTTGCTCCATCATCTTGACGCTGGCCAGGGCCTTGTCGTTCTGCTTGTTGCGCAGCAAGGTCATCACCAGCATGGTACCCGCCTGCGGCGTGCTCTTGTCGAGCATGCTGGCCCGTTCCAGTTCATTGATGGCGCGGCCGTTCTCGCCCTGGCCCAGGCGGCTGATGCCCAGCGCCGCGTGCAGTTTGGCCGTGTCCGGCGCCAGGATGCTGGCCTGTTCGAAATACGCTGTCGCCTTGTCGTACTGGCGCGCGCGCAAGTGGGCTTCGCCAGCCAGCGACAGCAATTCCACGTCTTCTGGGAAGGCGGCCAGCATCGGCTGCAGCAAGTCGATCGCCGCGTCGGTCTTGTTGCGCATCAATTCGATCGACGCCATCATCTTGACGGCATACAGGTGCCGCGGATACACGGCCAGGAAGCGCCTCAGGTAGCTTTCCGCCTGGGGCGGCGAGCCGAGCGCCAGTTGCACGGCGCCGGCCAGCAGGATGGACGGCATGTGGTCGGGCGCCGCCTTGAGCACCAGTTGCAAGCCTTGCAAGGCCGCCTTGTGCTTGCCTTCGCGAAAATCGAGCAGCGCCTGGGTTTGCAGCAAGCCCAGGCTGTTGGGCGCCGTCTTGCGCGCCGTGGCCAGCTGGGCCGCCGCTTCCAGGTAGCGGTTTTCCAGGATGTCGAGGTTGGCCAGGTCGATGTGCGCCTGGGTATTGTCCGGTTTTATCTTGAGGATCTGCATGTAGGCAAGCCGCGCCGCGCCATTCTTGCCTTGCAGGCGCAGCAGGTCGCCCTGCAGGCGCAAGGCGTCGAGGTTGGCGGGCGCGCCTTTCAACGCTTGCGCCAGCAGCAGCTCGGCCGCCGGCACCTGCTGTTGCAGCGCGGCCAGGCGCGCCAGGCCCAGCAAGGCTTCGAGCTGGTCCGGATGGGCTTCCAGCAGGCGCGCGTACACGGCGCGCGCCTCGTCCTGACGGCCCAGGGCCAGCAAGGCGTCGCCGCGCAGGGCCAGCACACTGGCGGGCTGCGCCGCATCGTCGGGGATCTCGGCCAGCACCTTGTCGAACTGGCCCAGCATCAGCCAGGCCTTGCCCAGCAATGGCATCACTTGCTGCGACGCCAGGCCCAATGATTTTGCCTTGCGCAATTCTTTCTCGGCCGACAGCGCTTCGCCCGTGTCGATGTAGATGCTGCCCAGCAGCAAGCGCGCGGCCTTGTTGTCCGGCTCCTTTTGCAGCAAGTTCTTCAACTGGATGATGGCGGCGCGCGCCTCGCCTTTCTGGCGGTATTGCTGCGCGTCGGCCAGCAGGGTCTCGCTGCTCTGCGTGCCGTGGCAAGCCGTCAGCAGGGGCAGCAGCAGGGTGCAACACAGCGCGGCGGCCGGCAGGCCGGGGAAAGGGCGGGGCAGGGAACGGGCCATGGAAGTCTCCGGTAGCGGCGTGCATGAGTGATCGGCATGGCCTAGCTTAAAAAGATGGCCGCCGCTCTCCTTGATTGCGCTCAACAAGCCGCCGATTCTCCGCGCGCCCGCCGACCGCCGCCCCGCGTTCCTTGTTCCCGCTCAAGAATGGCCGGACCGGCGACCGTAGAATTTCCCGGACGGCGATGCTCAGGCCGCAACCCTACGGAGCACATGCATATGGACAGCAAGGCGGATAGCAAGGTGGATGGCAAGGCGGGCGTGGTGGCGGTGGTGGGGCTCGGTTATGTGGGCTTGCAGCTGGCCGTGGCATTCGGCATGCGCCAGCGCACGATAGGCTTTGACTTGTCGGCACGCAAGGTAGAAAGCTACCGGCGCCACATCGACCCGACGGGCGAAGTCAGCCATGAACAGTTGCTGGCGGCGCAAGGGCTGAGCGTCGGCTGCGATCCGGCCGAGCTGCAACTGGCCGATTTCATCGTCGTGGCCGTGCCCACGCCCGTCGACAGCGCGCACAATCCCGATTTCTCGGCCCTGGCCGGCGCCAGCGCGGCCGTGGGCCGCCACATGCGGCGTGGCGCCATCGTCATCTACGAGTCCACCGTGTATCCGGGCGCCACCGAGGAAATCTGCATCCCCCTCCTGGAACAGCATTCGGGCCTGCGCTGGAAGGAAGACTTCCACGTGGGCTTTTCGCCCGAGCGCATCAACCCCGGCGACCGCGACCATACCCTGCACAGCATCCGCAAGGTGGTCTCGGGCGACGACGCCGCCACGCTCGACAAGGTGGCCGCCCTGTATGAAGGCGTGGTCGAGGCGGGCGTGCACCGGGCGTCCAGCATCCGCGTGGCCGAGGCGGCCAAGGTGATCGAAAACACGCAGCGCGACCTGAATATCGCGCTGATGAACGAGCTGGCCATCATCTTTGACCGCATCGGCATCGACACGCTGGAAGTGCTGCAGGCGGCGGGCACGAAATGGAATTTCCTGCCGTTCCGTCCCGGCCTGGTGGGCGGCCACTGCATCGGCGTCGACCCTTATTATCTGACGCACAAGGCGGAAATGCTGGGCTACCACCCGCACGTGATCCTGGCCGGGCGCCGCATCAACGACGGCATGGCCAAGTTCGTGGCGGAAAAGACCATCAAGGAAATGGTGCGGGCAGGTTTCAAGCTGAAGGGAGCGCACGTGAACGTGCTGGGCCTGACCTTCAAGGAAAATTGCCCGGACTTGCGCAACTCGAAAGTGGTCGACATGATCCACGAACTGCAATCGTACGGCGTGCAGGTGCACGTGCACGACCCGGTGGCCGATGGCCGCGAAGCGCTGGAAGAATACGGCCTGACCCTGGAACGCTGGGAGCAGTTGCCGCGGGCCGAGGCCATCATCAGCGCCGTCTCGCACCAGGCCCTGCTGGCGCGGCCGCTGGCGGATTTCCAGGCCAAGGTGCTGGAAAACGGTTGCTTCATCGACATTAAATCGCATTTCGACCCCCGTCCGCTGGAAGACGGCGGCTTGCACGTGTGGCGGCTGTGATGGCGGCCGGTGCCTTCGATCGGGCGGCGGGCGCGGCGCAAGGCGGCCCCGCTGGCGCTCGCACTGGCGTTCTCGCTGGCGGCCCGGCTGCCGGCGCGTACGCGCTGGCCTGCGAACGGCTGGCGCAAGCGCCGCGCCGCTGGCTGGTGACGGGCGTGGCCGGCTTCATCGGTTCGCACTTGCTGGAAACCCTGCTGAACCTGGGGCAGGAAGTGCGCGGCCTCGATAATTTCATGACGGGCCACCGCCACAACCTGGAGCAGGTGCGCGCCAGCGTGGGCGAGCAAGCGTGGCGGCGCTTCACCTTCATCGAAGGCGACATCCGCGACCCGCAGGCGTGCGCGCGCGCGTGCGGGGCAAGCGCTGGCGTGGCAGGCGCTGGCGGCGTCGCAGGTGCAGGTGCCGACATCGCCAGCATCGGCGCCGCTCATGCCGGTCATGCCGGGCGCCATGCGGGTCATGCCGCCGGTGCAAGCGACGGCGGCAGCGAACCTCCGGACGGCCGTGCAGATCCGGACGATCCGGACGGTCCCGGCGCCGGCGCCGGTGACGGCGTTGCCGTCGACTATGTGCTGCACCAGGCGGCGCTCGGTTCCGTCTCCCGTTCGCTGGAAGACCCGCTGCTTTGCCACGCCGTCAATGTCAGCGGCTTCCTGAACATGCTGGCCGCCGCGCGCGAGGCGGGCGTGCGGCGCTTCGTGTATGCCGCTTCCAGCGCCACGTACGGCGACCATCCGGACTTGCCGAAAGTGGAACAACACATCGGCGCGCCCCTGTCGCCATATGCCCTAAGCAAATATGTCAATGAACTGTATGCGCAAGTGTATGCGCGCTGCTACGCCATGCAGACGGTGGGGCTGCGCTACTTCAATGTCTTCGGTCCGCGCCAAGACCCGCTGGGCGCCTACGCTGCCGTCATTCCCCGCTGGATCGCCGCCATGCTGGACAACGAGACCGTGCACATCCACGGCGACGGCGCCACCAGCCGCGACTTTTGCTTCGTGCACAACGCCGTGCAAGCGAATATCCTCGCCGCCACCGGTACCGACCCGGCGGCCGTCAACCAGGTCTACAACGTGGCCGTCAACGCCCGCACCAGCCTGACGCAGCTGCACGCCACCATGCAGCAGATGCTGCTTGCCGCCCGCCCGCAACACGTGCCGCAGGCGCCGCAGTACGGCGAGTTTCGCGCCGGCGACGTGCGCCATTCGCAGGCGGACATTGCCAAGGCGGCCCGCTTGCTCGGCTATGCGCCCACGCACGACCTGGCGCAAGGTCTGCGGCACACCATCGCCTGGTATGTGGCGCAGGCGGACGGGGCTTGAAAAACACGCTGGCCAGGCAGGCACGTGCCGGCCGCGCTTGCGGTACGCGCGCAGGCGGCCGGCGGCGTGCGCGTCCGGCACTGGCCATCGGCAACTTTTCATTGCCAGATATGCATGCCGACATACATATCAGATACAGATACACATACCCGATACACATACCCGATACCCACACCAGATACCCATACCAGATATGTCTACCAGATGCTCATGCCAGATGCGCAGGCTCGCTATCCGTCCGCCTGCCGCCCGGCCGCGAGACCGCCAGACCGCCAGACCGATTGGTGCCTGGTGCCTGGCGTTCAGCGTTGCGTGGGCGGCGCTGTCGGCGTTGCCGACGTTGTTGCTGACGCTGTCGGTGCGGGCGGCTCGAGTACGCCGTCGCTCTTGCTGCGTAGAACCCTTGGCGTGCCCCGAAAGTCAGCCGTATGCAGGGTGACGGGACGGCGCCAGACGCGGGCGATATACGCCAGTACCTGTTCCGCCCGCTCCAGGTCGAGGCCGCGCCCATCGCGCAGGTGGTCGTGGCGCAGCACCAGGCTGCCGTCGTCGTTGAGCAGGGTGACGGCGATGCACGGTGCGCCATAGTTGTATTTGGGCGCCAGGATGGCTTCGCGGATGACCCGCAAGTCGCGGCTGGCCAGCCGTGTTTCGCCGTCGCGGCGGCTTTCATGCACGAACAGGCCCAGGCGGTCAGCCAGTTCGGCATCCAGATAGTTGCGAATAAAACTGCAGTCATCGTCGTCGCGGCAAATCTGGCGCGCCCGCGCCAGTCCTTCGCGTTCGATGATGTGTTCCCACATGCAAAAGCCCAGGTGATAGGGATTGACGGCCAGCGCCTGCTGGTGCTCGCCCGCGTATGGGCGCACCACGTCGGAGTGCGACTTGAGGGCGGCCAGGTACAGGGCCGGCGGCAGGAAATCCGCTTCGCGCAGCAGCCGCGCATGCCAGTACGAGGCCCAGCCTTCGTTCATGATCTGGCAGGCGTACACGGGATAGAAGTAAAACGACTCTTCGCGCACGGCCAGGAAAATATCGCGCTCCCAGTCGGCCAGGTCCGGCCCATGTTGCGCGATGAACCAGAGTAAATCGTACTCGGGCTGCGGCGGCAGGAGCGGGCGCTGCGTCACGCGGGCCCGTGCCGCCTCGCGCGCCGCCAGCGCGGCCGCTTCGCCGGGCAGGCGCCGGTAGCGTCGTGCAAACGGATCGTCGCCCCCGGCGCCACCACGCCTGCCGGCGACACAGGCCGGTCCGGACAGCGCGGCATAGGGCGGGCGGTGCAGCTCGGCGTGGATGTCCACGTGCTGCTCCAGCGCCAGTGCCGCGTCGAGCACGGCCTCCACCTGTTCCTGCCCGTGGCGTTGCAGCGCCATTTCCAGACGTTGCGCCCGCGCCGCGCTCTGTTCCAGGATGTGCTGGCCCGCCATGGCGCCGAAACTCAGGAACAGGGCGTTGCGGCTGGCGAAATCGGCGTGGCCCAGCACGTGGGCCGTGACGAGGGTGTTTTCCGCCAAGGAATTGTGTTCGGCCATGTAGGCATGGCAAGGGTCGCCGGGAAACATGACTTCGAACATATGCGAGTTGCCCATCTTTTGATGCACGAGCTGGTGGATGTAGCGCACGCCGAACGACCAGTGGCGCATGCGCACGGGCAAGCCATAGATGGCGATTTCGGCCATGAAACTGTCCGGCACCAGCTCGAACTCGACGGGGGCGAACGCCAGCCCCAGCTGCCGCGCCAGCGCTTCGATGCGCGCCGCGTAGCCGTCCAGGCCAATTGTGTTCGCCATGTCCGCCGTATCGGCCATATCGGCCATATCGGCCGTGTCGGCGTGGCGCCGGGCGTCATGCCGCGTCATGCCGCGTCCTCCGTATCGGCCGCCTCGTGCCGGAAAAAGGTGCGGATGGCTTCCCACACGTCGTCGTTCTTGCCGAGGATGCTGCTGTGCAAGGGTAAGCCGCGCCGTTCCTGCTCGGCGAACAAGCTGTGCATTTCAGTTTCCAGGCTGCGCGGCACGCCGGGCACGGTTTCCACATAGCCCATATAGTTGAGCAAACCGGCCAGTTCGCCCAGGGCCACGCTGGCCGGTCCCCGGTCTTCGCTGAAATTTTCGCCATCGGAGGCATAGAACAGATAGGCGTTGTAGCGGCCCGGCGCGTAGTGTTCCTGCAGCAATTCGCGGCTCAGGCGAAACGCGGTGGACGCCATGGTGCCGCCCATGCCATTGACCTGGAAGAACTCGGCTTCGGAAAATTCCCAGGCCCGCGTCGTATGGGCGATAAAGCGCGTCTCCACGCGCGCATACCTGCGGCGCAAGCCTTGCAAGGCAAAGAAAAAGAACGATTTGGCCAGCTTGCGCTCGGGCTGCGCCATGCTGGCCGACACGTCCAGCACGAAAAACACGACGGCGTTCGTGCTGGGCCGGGGTTGCGGCAGCACCTGGCGGTAGCGCAAGTCGTCATTGGTAAAGGGCACTGGCTGCGCTTGCAGGGCGCGCCGCTTGATGGCTTCCTTGACGGTGCGCCGCCGGTCCAGCCGCGAACGGGCACCATGCCGGTCCAGGCCGCTACGCACGAGCCGCACGTCGTCGATGGCGCCCAGGTGGCGTGGCGTCAGGTGCGGCAACTCGAAGGCGTCCCACAGCCAGTCGAGTATGTCGTCGATGGGAAACTCCAGCAGCAGGCGCACGGCCCCCTCGCCATCGCCGCCGTCACCTTGCGTGCCGGCCCCGCCCGTGGCGGCGGGCCGGGCCGGGCGCAGGATATCGCCGGGCTGGCCGTCCCCCTGGCCCGCGCCCAAGCTGCTGCGCGCGGGCGCCAGGCGGAAACGCGCATGTTCGAGCAGGCGCATGGGCACGTGCACCGTGCGCTGCTGCGGCCCGCCGATCAGGTCGGGCGTGGCGACCAGCTCGGGCAAGTGCGCCTGCACGGCTTCGCGCACTTTCTGGTTGTGGCGCAGCCAGTCGCGCGCGCCGCGCGAGAACAGCGCATACCAGGGCCGGGCCAGGGCTGGCGCGCCACCCGCCGCCGCGCCTGCGGGGTCCGTGGAATCCCCCCAGGTCGGATGGGCATCCTGGGTGCCGCTGGCTGGCGTCGTGGTGGCGGCCATGGCTATTCCTGCGCCAGCAAGGTGGTCACGTAGTTGAGCGCTTCGCGCGCGCTATGGGCGTCATAGCCATATTCGTCGACCAGGCGCTGCTCGACGGCGGAGATCCTGGCCCGCACGTCGTCGTCGGGCCGCTTGGCCGAGCCGACGAGGCGCAGCACGTCGCGCCGCTGTTCGAACAGGTATTGCTGGATGGCGTCGTGCAATGGCGCATGGCTGGCCAGGCCAAACGCTTCGCCCCGCTTGAAGGCGCTCATGGCCTTGCGCACCACTTCTTGCCGGAAAGATTGCTTGCCCGAGTCGCTGATGTGGATTTTCTCTTCCACGGCGCGCAGGAAGCGCTCGTCGGGACGGCGCTCTTCGCTGGTGATGGGATCGCGGATCTGGCGGTTGTCGAGCATGGCTTCGACTTCATCGAGATATTTGTTCAGCAAGTCTTGCGCTTCTTGCTCAAATGACACGAACAAGGCCTTGTGCACGTCGGCCTTGACCCAGCGGTTATAGAAATCCTTGCGCGTGAGCACCAGGTAATCGACCCATTTGCGCTTGCGCCGCGGTTCGATGCGCGCATCGTTTTCGATGCCGTCTTTCAGGGCCAGCAGCACGTCCATGGTGGACAGGCTGTTGCGCTGGGCGGAAATGATGGCATGCGACAGGGCATTGATGACGAAGCGGGGCGACACGCCCGACAGGCCCTCGTCGGGCGACTTGTCGCGCTCGCGCATGCGGCGCAGGTCGGCCGGCTGCAAGTCGTCGACATCTTCGTTCGCGTAGATGCGCAGTTTCTTGACCAGCTCGGCCTCCTTGTCCTCGCCCTCGGGCATGCGGCTGAGGATGGCAAACACGGCCGCCGCATGCAGCACGTGCGGATCGAGGTGCACGTCGCGGAAGGCGGGCGCGGCCGCGAGGATCAGCTTGCGGTAAATGCGCGCTTCTTCGCGGTAATTGAGCGTATAGGGCACTTGCACGATGACCATGCGGTCGAGCAGCGCCTCGTTTTCGCTCTCTTGCAGGAATTTGCGGAATTCGGCCAGATTCGTGTGCGCGAGGATGGTTTCGTCGAGGTAGATCAGGGGGAAGCGCGACACCTTGACATTCTTTTCCTGCGTCAAGGTCAGCAGCAAGTAGAGGAATTCCCGCTTGACCTTGAGGATTTCGATCATTTCCAGCATGCCGCGGCTGGCCGCATACACGGCGCCGGACCACGACCAGGCGCGCGGATCGCCTTCGTCGCCGTATTGCGCCACTTTCGACAGGTCGACGGAACCGACCAGGTCGGCCAGGTCGGCCGTCGTGGGATCGTGCGGCGCATACGTGCCGATGCCGCAGCGGCCCGCTTCGGATAAATGGATGCGCTCGACGGGCATGCGCAGGAAGTCGCCCGCATACTGCTCTTCCAGGCGGGCGCGGCAATGTGGACACAGTTCGCCCTGCAGTTCGGCATCATAGCTGGCGCGAAAGTCGGCGCGCATGCTGTGCGGCACCAGGTGCAGCGGCGATTCGTGCACGGGACAGCCGGCGATGCCGTACAGCGCGCCTTCGCTGCTGTGGCTGTATTCTTCCAGGCCCCGCTTGAGCAGGATCACCATGGTCGACTTGCCGCCCGATGGCGGGCCCAGCAACAGCAACATGCGGCGGCCCACTTCGGAGCCGGCGGCGGCCGCCTTGAAGTAGGCGGCGACCCGGTCGATCGCCTCGTCGATGCCGAACAGCTCGTCGTCGAACAGGCGGCAGCGGAAGCGCCCGTTGCCGTCGGTCTGGCCATTCCAGCGCATCATGTCCCACAGGTACTGGTGCGCACTGCGCGTCAGCAGGGCGGCGCGGCCGGGCAGGATTTGCTCGAGGAAGTCGGCAAAACTGCCGCGCCAGGGAGTGATGCGGTGTTTTTCCGCGCAGGCCGCCATGCCGTGCACGAAACCCGCATGCTGGGCCGCGCCACCGGCGTCCGTCGTATTGTCGGCGGCTGTATTGGCGCCGGCTGAGGCCGCTGCCGCAGGGGCGTCGTCGGATTGGCGTGTCATACCAGGGCTCGTTATTGCAGGGCTCGTCATTGTTTCCCCATCCTTGCTGTTGCTGGCGTTGCTGCCGTGGAGCAGGCCCGGTTCCAGCCTGTCGGCCAAGTATACGGCGGCGCCTCTGCCCGCACGCCTGATCCCGCTCAACATTGGCGAGGGAACTATTTTTGTACTCGCTGGCCCCCATTGGGGCAGGGTAGCCTGGCATCCGCGCGGTTCAATCCAGATCAATACCGGCCCGCGCAGCCCGTCCACACTGGAAGCTTGCGGCGACCCACGAGGAGAACACGATGATAGGCAACGAGAATGGTTTCAGCGCCCCGCCCGGCAGCAGCGGCAGGGGACAGAGCGCGGACGATGAAGAGGCCGTCGGCCAATTTTCCGTCCCCGGCGAAGACGACAATACGATCGAGAGCGCGTCCGTCGCGGATGTGCCCGACGCCCTGAGCGGCGTCAGCATGGAATTGCTGGAAATCAAGCGCAGCATCGAGGACGGCATGCGGCAAAGCATCGCGCAAGCGGGCGGCGCGCGCGCGGCCGACGCCTTCAGCGACAGCGGCAATATCCAGGGCGTGTCCATCGGCCTGGGCGAGGGCGCCAGCGACAGCTCGTCCGGCGAGCCGGGCTTGCCGGCCCTGACCCTGTACGTGGCCGAGCCCACTTCCGTCGACCGCGCCAAGGCTGCCATCGTGGGGGCCATGGGCGTGCGCGCCGTGGCCAGCGACAAGGTACCCGTCAACATCGTCGTCACGGGCGTGATCGATGCGCAGCCCCACCGTTTCCGCCTGCGCCCCGCGCCGGGCGGCGTGTCGGTCGGGCATTTCCGCATCACGGCCGGCACCATCGGCTGCCTGGCCGTGGGGCGCAGCGCGCCGCGCAACAGCCGCCTGATGATTCTTAGCAATAATCACGTGCTGGCCAATTCCAACGGCGGCGTGTTCAACGACTGTATCGTGCAGCCTGGCCCCATCGACGGCGGCCGCTGCCCGCAAGACCAGGTGGCCGTGCTCGAGCGCTTCGTGCCCATCAATTTCAGCGGCGGCGTCAATTTTGTCGATTGCGCCACCGGCTGGGCCTGGCCAGACAGGGTGCGTCCGGAACTGGTCTACCTGAGCGGCGGCGTGCCCGCCTACTTCCGTATCAGCAATGCGCTCGTGGCGCCCGCACTGGGCATGATGGTCGGCAAGTCCGGCCGCACGACGCAATTGACGCAGGGCCGCATCACGGGCCTGGGCGCCACCATCAACGTCAATTACGGCGGCGGCAGGATCGCCCTGTTCCAGGACCAGATCGCCATCACGGGCGTCAGCGGGGCGTTCAGCGCGGGCGGCGATTCCGGCTCGTCCATCTGGACCTGGAACCAGCAGCGCAATCCCGTCGGCTTGCTGTTTGCCGGCGGCGGCAATATCACGTTTGCCAACCAGATGCGGCGCGTGGTGGTGGCGCTCGACATCAATTTGTACACCTGAGCACGCCTTAGGAGCCGGCCGGGCGGCCCCGCGCCGCCTTGCCCGGCGCTGTTTTTTGCACGATGACGATCTTGCTCAAGGGCGGCGGTCGCGCATGCTCTTGGCCGGCGAAGCGTGCTGCAGCGCCGGTTGGCCGGGTGTATCATGCAAGGCATCGGGAGGGTTTGTCATATCAGGAGGGTGTGTCATGTCAAACAGTAAGTTCGCACAATCGCCATATGCCGTCTTCGAGGACGCCGCCATGCCGTATTTGCCGGATGCCCCCCCTGGACAGGGCCTGGGGCAGCATGCCCAGGCCGCACCTCAGGGCCGCCTGGAAGCGGCCAGGCGGCGCAACGAGCGGGCGCTGATGGCCATCGACGGCGTGGAAGGCGTCAGCCTGGGGCAGACGGCCGTGGGCAAGGAAGCGCTCGTCGTGTACTTGCGCGACTCGTCCGTCAAGCGGCGCGTGCCGTTGCAGGTCGAGGGTTATCCGGTGGAAACGAGCATCACGGGCCAGATCGATATCCAGCGCCGCTAGGCCAGCCGGCCTGGCGGCGGGGGTACCAGGCCGCGGATGGTGGCAGAAGGCCTGTCGCCAGGCCTTCCGTGTTTACTGTCAGCCTGGGCTCAGGCGACCGATCGCTGCGGCCACGCCCGCGCCATAGGCGGGGTCGCACAGCGTGCAGTTGCCGATGTGGCGTTGCTTGACTTGCTCCGAGGCGCCCGAGATGGCGCGCGCCGTATTGTCGAACAAGGCTTGCTGCTGCACCGCGGTCATCAAGCGGAACAGGGCGCGGGGCTGCGAATAGTAATCTTCGTCGACGCGGTGGTTCCAGTGGTCGGCCGCGCCTTCGATGCTGAGCGGCGGCTCGCGGAAATCGGGCTGCTCGGCCCATTCCTGCTCGCTGTTCGGTTCATAGCCCAAGGTCCCGCCCTGGTTGCCGTCGACCCGCATCTGGCCGTCGCGGTGATAGCTGTGGAACGGGCATTTCGGCGCGTTGACGGGAATATGGCTATGGTTGACGCCGAGGCGGTAGCGCTGCGCGTCGCCATACGAGAACAGCCGGCCTTGCAGCATCTTGTCCGGTGAAAAGCTGATGCCGGGCACCACGTTGGCCGGATTGAAGGCCGCTTGCTCCACTTCCGCAAAATGGTTGTCGGCATTGCGGTTCAGTTCCAGCACGCCCACCTCGATCAGCGGATAGTCGCCGTGCGGCCACACTTTCGACAGGTCGAACGGGTTGAGGTGATACGTGCCTGCCTCTTTTTCCGGCATGATCTGTACGTACAGCGTCCAGCGGGGGAAATCCTTGTTTTCGATGCTTTCATACAGGTCGCGGTGCGAGCTTTCGCGGTCCTTGCCCACCAGCGCCTCCGCTTCCGCATCCGTCAGGTTCTGGATGCCTTGCTGGGTTTTAAAGGTGAACTTGACCCAGAAACGCTCGTTTTGCGCATTCAGGAAGCTGAAGGTATGGCTGCCGAAGCCATGCATGTGGCGGAAGCTGCGCGGCAAGCCCCGGTCGCTCATCACCACCGTCACCTGGTGCAGGGCTTCCGGCAGCGAGGTCCAGAAATCCCAGTTGCTGTTGGCGCTACGCAAGCCCGTGCGCGGGTCGCGCTTGATGGCGTGATTCAAATCGGGAAATTTCAAGGGGTCGCGCATGAAAAACACGGGCGTGTTGTTGCCGACCAGGTCCCAGTTGCCTTCTTCCGTATAAAACTTCAGGGCGAAGCCGCGGATATCGCGTTCCGCGTCCGCCGCCCCCCGTTCGCCCGCCACCGTGGAAAAGCGCGCGAACATCGGCGTTTTCTTGCCCACTTCGCCAAAGATTTTCGCCCGCGTGTAGCGCGTGATGTCGTGCGTGACGGTGAACGTGCCGTGCGCGCCGGACCCCTTGGCATGCATGCGGCGCTCGGGAATGACTTCGCGGTCGAAGTGGGCCAGCTTTTCCAGGAACCACACATCTTGCAGCAGGGCGGGGCCGCGCGGGCCGGCCGTCTGGATGTTCTGGTTGTCGACTACGGGCGCGCCAAAGGCGGTGGTCAGCTTTTTCATTGGACTCTTTCTTTATAGGGGAGGTCAACGGACGAGCCAGGGCCTACCCAAACACTGGCTGGGCTGAGCGTGTACGACGTGCTCACCGAGGCTGGTCCAGAGTAACAAATTTCTAAAAAGCAAATTCAGTGTAATCCATTTCGGAGCCGGCAACAGCCCCGCCGCGTCCGGGGAAGCGGCTTGCCAATCATAGCCTCTCGGCCTTGTCCAGCCCAACACGATTGACCTGGCGCAAAGCGCAGCGTGATTTTCCGACGTATTGGCGATATGTATTGGCGGTATCAGCGATATTGGGCCCAGTTCGCCCGCAGCCACGTCAGCACGGCGGCATGGCCGCGCATGTCGGCGGGCAAGTGGCGCTGGATCAGGCGTTCGCATTTCAAGGCCGTCGCCAGGCTGCCGCCGGACCAGCTGTTGCAGCTGTACAGCACTTCATACCATTCGTGGCGGTTCAGCAGGCTGCTGTCGGGGATGCCGCGCTGCGCCGGGTCGTCGCCGGCCGCCGGGCCATCCGGATAGCTGAACTGCAAGTCGCTCTTTGTCATGGGGCCCAACCGGTGATCTGCCATGCCTGCCTCGCGATGAAGTTGTGCGCGAACACCTGTCCGTGCCAGGCAAGCTTATGCCACCGGTAAGCATTCCATTTGGCAATATGGGCCGGCCTTGACCTGGATTAAAACTTGTTCCAGTTATTGTGCCGGTGCTCCGTCGCTTCCTTCATCAGGTGGCCGGCGCGCAGGGCGTCGTCCGCTTGCACCGTCATGGCCAGTTCCTGGATGGCGGGCGGGTATTCGTGGTGGGCCGCTTCTTCCAGCAATTCGCGACCTTTTACCAGATCGCGCGGCACGCCGCGGCCTTCGCGGTAGGCGTTGTACAGCAGGAACATGGCGTGTGGATTGCCCAGCTCGCTGGACTTGTCCAGCCAGTGCGCGGCGGTCACGGCGTCTTTCGGCACGCCTTCGCCATTCGCGGCAAGCAAGCCCAGCATCAGGGCCGCCTTCGCGTGGCCTTGCTGCGCCGCCTGGCGGTACCACAGCCAGGCCTGGGCCGGCGTGGCCGCGCGCAGCATCTGGCCCAGCTCGAAGGCCGCTTCCGTGTCGCCCGCGCGGGCCGCCTGTTCGAACAGGCTCAAGGCCTCGGCACGGCGTTCGGTACGGGGCTGGTAAATCAGCGCCAGTTCGCGCTCGGCGACGGGCATGTCCTTGCCGGCCCAGCTGCGCACCTTGCGCTCGGCCTGGAGGTCGCCCGCCTGGCGCGCATGCATGGCGACGGCTTCGATTTCCGCCGCCGTGGGCGGTGGCGACGCCTGGCAAGCGGCCAGGACGGAGGCCAGCACGACGGCGGGCAGGGAGAGTGCGTGTTTCATTGTGATCAGCTTTCATCAAAACGGGCCGGAACTGCGCTTGTTCCGGCCCTCGGACTTTATTTGCTCAGGTCGATGCGGTACTTGGCAAAGCCGCTGGCGTCGAGTCCGCCTTCGGCCGCCACGTTGGTGATGCCGCTGCCTTGCGCCAGCGCCAGATGGCCGGGCGCCGAGCGCAGGATCACGGGACCGGCCGTGGCCGTCTTGACGAAGCTCCAGCTGCGCGCGCTGCCATTGTTGGCCAGAGTCACCTTGCCGCCCTTGGTGCTCAGCGACGCCAGGTAATTGCTGACCACGGCCTGGTTCGCATCGGGCGACTTGATGATGGTCTTGCTGCCATCGATGCCCGGCACGGCGCCGCCGCCGCCGGCGCGGTAATCGTTGGTGGCGACGATGAAGTCATCGCCATCGGCGACCGGTGCGCCCTTGTACGTGAGGTTGACGATGCGGCTGCCCGGTTTTTTCGTCACGTCGATCTGGTATGTCAGTGCATTGTTTTCCGCGTAGAACACGTCATAGTTATAGATCGTGCCATACGACGGCACCAGGTCTTGCTCGGCGCTGCTGGCCGGGTCGATCTGGTTGAATTGTTTGGCCGACGTTTCCAGCCAGGCTTTCAAGTCCGCGCCCTTGATCTTCACGGCTTGCAGGTTGTTGTTGCTATATAAATACAGGTCACCCGGATTGCGCACTTGCAAGCCGACCGGCGCGGCCGGGGAGGCGCCTGCCGCCACGTCCGTGAAGTCCGATGGCCCGTTGCGGCCCGCCTTGAATGGCGCGCTGCAGGAAATGACGGGGATGTTCTTGTAGCTGGACAAGGTGGCATCCGTGCTGGTGGCGATGAAATTTTTCACGTAATCGAGTTGCGCCTGGTTCACCAGCTGGATGGCGCTGACGTCGCCCACCAGCGCGAAATAGGCGGACATCTCGAAATCCGTGCTGATGCCCAGCGGTTGCTTGGCGTAGGCGATGGTGGCCGCGTGCTCCGTGGCGACCAGCGGGGCGATGGCCGGGTCGGCGTTCACGAGGGTCTTGCCATCGGTGTATTTGAAGCCGCGCGATTCCACCGTCGTCTTGGCCGGCTGCACCACCCACTTGCCGTCCTGGTAGGCCATGGTCAGCTTGATGATGCCCAGGCGGCGGCCCCAGCTTTGCGCCATGACGGTGGGCACGCCATTGACGAAGCCTTTCTCGGCATCGATCTTGGCGCTGGCGGGGAAGGCGGCGAATGAGGCGTCCAGGGCGGCCGCGCCCGTTTCCTTGCCTTTCGGGAAGATCAAGTGCGAGTGGCCGATCATCAAGGCGTCGATGCCCGTGCTGGTCAGGTGATAGCTGCCGTTTTCCATCTTCGGGCTGTAGGGACTGGTATCCAGGCCGCCGTGCGACAGGGCCACGACGAGGTCGGCGCCCTTGCTGCGCAATTCCGGCACGTATTGTTTCGCCGCTTCCTGCACGCCCGTCACGCTGACTTTGCCAGCGAGTACTTTCTGATCCCATTCGAGGATTTGCGGCGGCACAAAGCTCAGCACGCCCACATTGATTTTCACGGTCAGCTTGCTGCCGTCGGGCGCCGTGGCGGCGAAATCGCGGGGCAGCAGGGTGTAGGGCTGGAAAATCGGCTTGCCGCTGGACACGCCGACGACATTGCTCAGCACGGAAGGGAAGGCGGGCGCGCCGCACGTGCCCGTCGGCTTGGCCACGCCGGGAATGCCGAAATCCGTGTTGGTGATCTGGCTCAGGTAAGGCAAGCCGTAGTTGAATTCGTGGTTGCCCATGCCGCCCGCATCGTATTTCAGCGCGTTCATGGCCTTGTGCACGGCCAAGGTGCCGCTGCAGGGAACGGGCGCGGCCACGGCTTGCAGGTCGGCCAGCAAGGTGCCCTGGATGACGTCGCCATCGTCGAGCAAGACGTTGTTCGGATTTTCCGCGCGCGCCGCCTGGATCAGGGTCGACGTGCGTTCCAGGCCCAGGCTCGTGTCTTCGGCCAGCGCGTAATAGTTATAGCTGAGGACATTCGAGTGGATGTCCGTGGTTTCCAGCAAGGCGACGGTGACCGTCGTGCCTTCTGGAATGGCCGGCGCCGTGTTCGAACTGCCGTTGCAACCGACGAGACCTGCACTTGCCAGCGCCGCCAGCATGACCCAATTTGTTTTCATTGCCGCCCTTAGAATGATTCAAAAGACGCGACTGTAACGCCGGCATATGACGCCACCATGACAGTGTGGCAGGGCGCATGGCGTCGTGCCGGCGCATCAATGCGCCGGCAGCTTTATCAACACCTCATTGCTGAAGTATGGTTCATCCTCCACCCAGAAAATATAGTCCAGGCCCAGGTAGTTGCGGGCAAAGTCGAGGACATCCTCGACCGAGTTTTTTTTCCCGGTGCGGGGATTGATCTGGCGCAGATTGCCGTCTTGCACGGCCATGCCTTTGACCAGATCGGCCGGGTAGTCCTTGATGAAGCCGTAGCTTTGGCCCATATGGCTTTTTCGATACGGCATCAGGTCGGGGCCGCCCACGCCCATTTGCAGCGTTTGCGCTTGCGCAAACACGCTGCGCATATAACCCTTGTCGCTCCACGGAAGCCATTCACCTGGCAAAAAATTCAAATACACCATGGTATTGGTGTGAGGAAAGGCGCCGGCCAGCACCCGCATGTTTTCCTTGATGGCATCGACATACTGTTGCGGCTTGAAATCATCGGGAAAAATCGTATTTCCTTTACCGTCTTCGACGCCGATGTCGATCGAGCTTTCGCTGAAATTAATGCCCTCGATTTTTCCGTCGAATTCCTGGCCCAGCGCCCGGATCAAGCGCTGGTAACGGTCGCGCACCGGTTGTTCCCACATCTTTGGCGACCAGCCGTATTCATCATCCGTCACCGGTTTGTGCGGGTCGCGCTCCGGCGCCGAGAGCATGCTTTGCTTGATGATGCCGCCCTGGTAGCGAGGATCGCTGAGCAGATAGGCCGGCACATTATGGCGCGGCGTGAAGGATTTTTCCTGCAGTTGTATCCACAGTTTTTTGCCGATTGAATCGAGAAAGGCGATGTCGTGGCGGATCGCCGAAAAATCATACCGGTCCTGTTGCGGCTCCAGGCTGCGCCAGGTGTAGACGATTTGCGCGCCACGGAAGCGGGCATCGTTTAACGCTTTATCCGAGCGGATGTTTTCCCCGTTCAGTTCACGGTGACTAAAGTAAAGATAGTGCTGGATCGGCTTTTTTATGTCTGCGGCAATGGCGCTGCCCATCATCAAAACAAGTACGGCAAGAAGCCTTATGGAGTTGCGCAAGAACATCGATTCCTTGGTGATTGTGAAAATTGAACTGTGGCAAGATGGAGTATCTTCACGCGCCATGCAAGCACAATTGATCAAGCGCGACAAAATCTAATTTTGTATCAAATCTATATCTTCTGCTGATCTTTTGGCCAATTCAGGATTATTGCTATTATTTAAAACCCAGAGAGCAAGCTTGCCATTTTCAATAATTTCTTTTTTGGAATAGATTGTACTAAAATAATCCTGTAGTTTGTTATTGTCTGTCGGTAACGGCAAATTTTTCATCTCTTCAGGGATATCTTCGAAGTAATACCTTGATTTTTCCAATGAAGGATACTTCTTTAGCAAATAATCATTCACGGTATATGGCTCATAATTTCCCACGAATAAGTCTTTTGTCAAAATTCCTGTAATTGTAATTTTATCGATATGTTTTTTTAAATATTCAAAATTCTCTTTTGTGGTCGAGAAGTCGGATTGTAAAATTGTGTTATTTTTCGACAATTGCCTGACCACAGAAAGCCGAACATGATCGCCATTGATCTCTATTACTTTGAAAATGTAATAATCCGTTCGAATGCTTTGGCTTCCACCATTAACCCCTGTTGTTTTGTTGAAAATAAAACTTCCAATTTGCAATTTATGCTCAGGGCTGTTAATGGTTTGTTTCCATACATACGGGTTGTAAATCATTTTCTTAAAAGAATATATGGAGATGAGCGCGAGCAGGCTTATTATCAGTATTTTTTTCATTGGCTAGGCGAGAATAAAATATTTAAGAGCGGCTTGCTAAGGGCTAATAAAATCGAAGCCAGCCGATGTGATGCTCGCGCGGCCGCACGGCTGAGAAGCACGGCTGTATGTCTGCACGGGGGGGCAGAATCAGTCTTCATCGCATCATCCAGGGGCTGTCGACAACAGTTCAGCCGCCATGCGCTTACTTCGATGGCATCGCCGACGAGTTCGCACTCTAGCACGTCGAGGGCCGGGATACTGATCCTGCTGGTAGCGCATGGATTCCTCTTTTTCACGGTGGCAGGCAAAGATCGCCAGACAAATGCAAGTTGGTTGCATTATAATTCGAAAACGCAATTCATTTGCATTAGTGCGACCTTCGCCAACTCAGCCAGCCTAAGGAATCCCCATGCCACAGCGCAAACTCCCTGTCACCGTCCTGTCCGGCTTTCTCGGCGCCGGCAAGACCACCTTGCTCAACCACATACTGCGCAACCGCGAAGGCAAGCGCGTGGCCGTCATCGTCAACGACATGAGCGAAGTCAATATCGACGCTTCGCTCGTCAGGGATGGCGCCGAGGCGGCCGGCGCGGCCCTGTCGCGCACGGAAGAAAAACTCGTGGAAATGTCCAACGGCTGCATCTGCTGCACCCTGCGCGACGATTTGCTGCTGGAAGTGCGGCGCCTGGCCGCGGAAGACCGCTTTGATTACCTGCTGATCGAATCGACGGGCGTGGGCGAGCCGATGCCCGTGGCCGCCACTTTCGATTTCGAGGATGAGCACGGCGACAGCTTGAACGACGTGGCGCGCATCGACTGCATGGTCACCGTCGTCGACTGCGCCAATTTGCTGGCCGATTTCCACAGCGAAGACAGCCTGGAGCAGCGCGGCGAAATCGCGGGCGAGGGCGACGACCGCCAGCTGGCCAATTTGCTGACAGAACAGATCGAATTTGCCAATGTCATCGTCCTCAACAAGGTCGACATGGTGGCGGCGGACGAGCGCCTGCGCGTGCTGGCCATTTTAAAAGCCTTGAATCCCGGCGCGCGCATCATCGAAACGAACCAGTCCGTCGTGCCGCTGGACGCCATCCTGGGCACGAACATGTTCGACCTGGAGCAGGCGGCCGGCATGCCGGGCTGGGCCCAGGAGCTGGCCGGCGTGCATGCGCCGGAAACGGAAACGTATGGCATCAGCAGCTTCGTCTACCGCGCGAAGGAGCCGTTCCACGCGCAGCGCCTGCACGATTACATTGCCCAGCCGATCAAGGGCGTGGTGCGCAGCAAGGGATATTTTTGGCTGGCCAGCCGGCCCGAATGGGTGGCCAGCCTGTCCGGCGCGGGCAAGCTGATGAATATCGAACCCGTGGGCTTGTGGTGGGCGTCCGTGCCGAAGGAACGCTGGCCCACGGATGCGGCCTCGCTGGCGGAAGTCAAGGCGGGCTGGAGCGAGCCATATGGCGACCGCTACCAGGAGCTCGTCTTCATCGGCCAGGACATGGACCAGGCCGCCATCGAGGCCGACTTGAAGAAATGCCAACTCAACACCACGGAAACGCGCCAGGGCATGGCCGCCTGGCGCAAGCTGCCGGACCCGTTTCCCCAATGGCAGCGCATGGAAGAACTGGAAGATTAACCATCGATAGGAAACAAATATGACAGAATTGATCCCCGTCACCATCATCACGGGTTTTCTCGGCAGCGGGAAAACCACCTTGCTCAAGCGCATATTGCAGGGCGACCACGGCGTGCGCATCGCCGTGATCGAAAACGAATTCGCCGCCGAAAGCATCGACCATGGCTTGCTGGTGCAGGACAGCGACGAGCAGATCGTGGAAATGAACAATGGCTGCATCTGCTGCAGCGTGCGCGGCGACCTGATCCGCATCCTGGGCGAACTGCACGCCAAACGCGAAGCCGGCACCATCGTTTTCGATCACGTGATCATCGAAACGACGGGCCTGGCCGCGCCCGGCCCCGTGGCGCAAACCTTCTTTGCGGAGCCATCCGTCAGCGAGTACTACATGCTCGACGCCATCCTGACGGTGGTCGATGCGCGTCATGCGCAGCAGCAATTGACGGCGCACAAGGAAGCGCAGGAACAAGTGGGCTTTGCCGACCGCATCCTGCTGTCGAAGACGGACCTGGTCGGCAAGGACGAGCTGGCCGCGCTGCGCCAGCGCCTGGTCGCCATCAATGGCCGCGCCAGCATCCAGAAAGTGCGCTTTGGCAATGTGCCCTTGCGCGATATCCTGAACATCCGCGGTTTCAATTTGAACGCCATCGTCGAGCTGGAGCCGGATTTCCTGGGAGAATTGGGCCACCGCCATGGCGACGGCGTGCAATCGTTCGTCTATCACCAGTCCCGGCCCCTCGATTTGCTGCAGGTAGAAAATTTTCTCGATGCCGTGGTGCAGCTGTTCGGCAGCCAACTGATGCGCTACAAGGGCATCCTGTACGTGGCCGACGTGCCGTGCCGCGCCGTCTTCCAGGGCGTGCACATGCTGATGGGCTCGGAACTGGGCGCGCCGTGGAACGACGGGGAAACGCGCGCCAGCAAGATGATCTTCATCGGCCGCGACTTGCCGCAGGATATGCTGACCCGTGGCCTGGACCGTTGCGTGGTCAAGGCGGACAGCCCCGCCGAGGTGGCGGCGTGAGCGTGGAAGCGGGCTTGCCCGCCCTGGCGCTGATCTTTTTGCTGGGCATGCGGCACGGGCTGGAACCGGACCACCTGGCCGCCGTCGATGGCCTGACCCTGCGCAGCCAGGCCGCGGCGCCCCGCTGGACGCCGTGGATGGGCGCGCTGTTTGCGCTGGGGCATGGCGTCACCGTGCTGGCCATCGTGGCCGTGGCCGCCGTGGCGTCGCAGCAATTTTCACCGTCGGAAACCGTGTTCGGCTGGCTGGAATGGCTGCCCATCGGTTTGCTGCTGCTGATCGCGGCCCTGAATGCGCGCAGCTTGCTGGCCGGCGCCCAGCTGGCCGAGGTGCGCGGCCGGCTGCTGCCGCGCTGGCTGCGGGGCGCATCCGGGCCGCTCGCCGCCATTCTCGTCGGCATGCTGTTCGCGCTGGTCTTCGACACGGCCTTGCAGGCGGCCGCCTGGGGCTACGCGGCCGTCGCGCTGGGCGGCATGCAGCCGGCCTTGCTGACGGGCCTGGTGTTTGCCGTCGGCATGGGCGTGACGGATACCTTCGATGGCTGGGTCACGGCAAAAGTCATGCGCACCGGCCAGATTGACCTCGTGCGCGCCTTCCGGCGTCGCCTGGGCTGGCCCATCGTCGCCATTTGCGTGGCCATGGCCGCGTACATGGCCGCCGGCAAGCTCGACCCGGCCTGGTCGCTGCCGGAAAGCTGGACGGCGGCCCTCGGCGCGGCCATGGTGCTGCTGATGGCGGCCCTGTACGGCTGGACCTTGCTGGGTTTGCGCCGCGTGCGTGCCTGAGGCGGGGGCGTGGGTATAATGGAAAAAAACTGCCGGATTCCACCATGCCCGCACCTGAAATCGTCATTCGCCTGCTGACGCCGGCCGACACCGCCGCCTTTTGCGCGCTGCGCCTGCGCGCCATCCTCGATTCGCCCAGCTCGTTTTCCTCGTCGCGCGAGGATGAGCTGGCGCGCACGCCCGAAGAACACGTGCAGCGCATCGCCGACGGCCCGCTGCACCGGGCGTTTGGCGCCTTCGATGGCGAACGCCTGGTCGGCTTTGCCGGCTTGCGGCGCGAATCCATGCGGCAACTATCGCACAAGGCCTTGCTGTGGGGCGTGTTCGTCGATGTGGCGCAGCGGGGCAAGGGCGTGGCGCGGCGTCTCGTGAACGCCTGCATCGCGCAGGCCGAAGCGGACCCCGCCGTCATGCAAGTACATTTGAGCGTGAATGCGGAAAACAATGCCGCCCTGGGCCTGTATGAATCGCTGGGATTTATCGCGTACGGTACGGAACCGCGCTCGATGCGTGTGGGCGAGCTATTTTATGACGAGCATCACCTGGCTTTATTGATCAGGTAATGCTGCCGCCGATTACTTGCAGCGCGGGCACAAGCCCTTGATCAGGTAATCGACTTCGCCGCCGCTGAAACCTTCCGGCAACAGCACGGGCGGGGGCAGCTTGACTTCATTGAAGCAGGTGACGTTCGCGCATTTCGTGCACTGGAAGTGCGCGTGTTCGTGCGCCTGGTGGCCGGCGCCCGCGCTGAAGCGCCACACCTGGTCGGCGCCCGCGATGCGGTGCACCAGTTCATTTTCCGTCAGCCACTCCAGCACCCGGTACAGGGTGACGGAATCGATGTCGCTGTCCTGCGACAGCGCTTGCTGGATTTCATGGTGGGTCAGCGAACGGCTTTGCGCCATTAAAAAGTCGAGCACCTTCACGCGCGTCTTGGTGACGCGGGCATTGGTGTTGCGGATCAGCGATTCGGCTTGCGGTGTAGAAGATGATGTCAACATGATAGGCCTGCTTGCGGGGGATCGGCTGGCGGCGTCATCGCCGTGCCCGTTGCCACCCTCTGGGCCGTATCTTAGCATGCGTGCCGTACTCGATGGAACGGCGTCACGGTTTGAACGTCCAATAGCGGCCGGCCACCGTATCGACGGGGTCGAGAAAACGCTGGTCGGCGCGCGCCTGGTTGCGTATCAGATAAAACATGTCGGACAGGGCCGAGCGCTTTTCCGCAAAGTAAGAGTGCTTCATGAAACTCGTGTCCACGCCCGTGGCGTCGATGGTTTCCACGCCCGCCACGATCAGCATGCCGGCGCCGCTGTCGCCCGCGCGCGGGTAGCCGTGCACGGCTTTCGAGGCGGCCAGGGCCAGATCTTGCGACGAGGCATACAGGGTGACGGGATTGCGCGCGGCGGCCAGTTTCGGCGCGATATCGTGCTTGAAGATGGCGGCGTCGATATCGGGCGCAGACAGGATGATTTCCGTAATCTTTTGCGCCAGCTGCGGCTGCGCGGCCAGCAAGTCGGCCACGGCGCGCGCCAGGCCGCGGTTGCCCATGCTGTGTCCGACCAGGTACACTTGCGCCGCCTCCGTGCTGGCAAGAAAGTCGCTCAGGAAGCTGGCGAGGTGGGGCGTGCTCCACTCGATATTGTTTTCATCGATGGTGTAGCCGGCCACCTCGCCGCGCGACGGCCAGCTGTAGAACACGGGCGCGCCGTCAAAGCCCAGGTCGTAGGCCATCTGTCCCGTGCGCCGGGCCGCATCCTCGAAACTCATGTTATAGCCATGCACGAAGACAAAGGCGCTCTTGCCAGCCGAGGCGCGGATCTGGGTCTTCAAGGCGGCAAAGAAGTTGCCGCGGTCTTGCACCTCGGCCGACAGCAGCACCACGTGCTTGGCCGGGTCGTCGCGAAACTCCAGGCGCCACAGCGACGGCGATTCCAGCTGCCCCATGCGATGGTCGCGGGGAATGCTGACGTCGCAGCTGCCATAGCTGAGGGGGCCATTGCCGCCCATGATGTTGCGTTCGCCGCTGAAGCGCTGGGCCGGCGGCTTGCCCACGTCGCGCTGGCGGTCCGTGGCGAAATACACTTTCACCACCGCATAGTTCGACACGACGGCGCCCTGGTCGGCAGGGGCGGGCGACGGGGGAAATGGACGCAGCGGGGGCTGCACCGCATCGAGCAAGCCTTGCGCGGCAAACAGGGTTTCCATGTCGTCCGGCACTTTCGCGGCGGACAGGGCGGCCGCCAGGGCCAGTTGCAGCCGGGTATCGGCAGGTTCGGTTTCCAGCGCGGCGATGGCGGCCAGGATGGCGGCGGCGCCGTCGAACTTGGCGATGGCTTGCTTGAGCCGTTCATAATGGCTGGCGACGGCTTCGAGAGCATGGCCGGGCGCGCCATGCCCGATGGCTGCCACGACGGCGGAAGTGATCAAGTCCATGCGCCACCTGCCTTTCAGGTCAATCTGGATTGAATGTCAACCCATATTGCCATAAAAGCACGCGGAAAGCGACTTGTCCAGCGCCCCGCGCAGCGGGCCTGTCAACGGTCAATGCTGCTTGTCGTCGCTGAACTGCTGCGCCAGGGATTGCAGGGGCGCCACCGTCAGGCCGCCGCGGCTCACGTGCTCGGGGATGGCCACGCGCACGGGCTTGCTTTGCATGTTGGACGACGATAATACGTTCGTCGTCGTTTCCGGCGCCGCATTCCACACGGGATCGACGATGCCTTCGAACACATGCTTCAATTGTTCGCCCCACGTATCGCGGATCATGCGGAAATACTGGTTCTTTTCATCGATGGTGACGAAGCGCGTGACGGCCAGGCTGCCCGTCTCGTAGACGAGCAAGTCCAGCGGCAAGCCGACGGAAATGTTCGAGCGCAAAGTGGAATCCATGGAAATGAGCGCGCACTTGGCAGCCTCGTCCAGGCGCGTGAATGGATTGATGACCCGATCGATGATGGGCTTGCCGTATTTCGCTTCGCCGATCTGGAAATACGTGTTTTCATCGTGCGATTCGATGAAATTGCCGGCCGAATACACCTGGAACAAGCGGCAGCGCTCGGCGCCTATCTGGCCCCCGAGAATGATGCTGACATTGAAATCGATGCCGCAGTCGGCCAACGCCTTCGCTTCGCGCAGGTGCACGGTGCGCACGGCTTCGCCCACGATGCGGGCCGCGTCGTACATGCTGGCCACGTTCCAGATACTGCGCCCGTCCGCATCCACGTGTTCGGACACGATCTGGCGGATCGCCTGCGAGATCGACAAATTGCCGGCCGTCATCAAGACCAGCATGCGGTCGCCCGGGTTTTCGAACACGCTCATCTTGCGGAAGGTGCCCACCTGGTCCACGCCGGCGTTGGTGCGGGAGTCGGACAGGAAGACCAGGCCTTCGTTCAGGCGCATGCCTATGCAATAAGTCATTGTCGTAAATCAAATCAAAAGGGGAAGCATTTTACACCAGCCGGGCCCGGCCTACCGCCTGCAAGGCCCGGCCAGCCTCATTCCTGCCCGTTTACACGGGCACGATCTGCACATCGACTCGTAATGTTTCCGTGCCGCCGCCCTGGCGCACGCCCCGCACGGGGGCGGCCGAATCGTAGTCGCGCCCGATGGCCAGGCGGCAATACGCATCCGTCATCAGCCGCGCATGCGTGACGTCGATGCTGACCCAGCCCGCGAAATCCGTGTCTTCCGTCCACGCGTCGACCCAGGCATGGCTGGCCGCGTGGCCCGTCGTGCCCGGATCGATATAGCCGGACACATAACGGGCCGGGATGCCCCAGGCGTGGCAGCACGCGAGGAACAAATGGGCGTGGTCCTGGCACACGCCGCGCCCCAGGGCCAGGGCGTCGCCGGCCGTGGTGGTGACCATGGTGGCGCCGCTTTCATACGCGACCTTGCCGACGATGTGCTCGGCCAGGCGCAGCAAATGGCCCGTGCCGGCCGTCACGCGGCGGTCCGGCAGGCTGGCGGCCGTCAGCTCGAGGATGGCGGGGTTGGCCTGGGTCAGCGGCGTCGGCATGGTAAACAATAGCGGCGACAGGGTATCGACCAGGTTCAGCCGTCCCTTGTGCGGGTAGATGGTTTCCACCACGCCGTGCGCCACCAGGCTCAGCGACTGATGGCTGCCGTTAATCGTCAGCATGTGCGACAGATTGCCGTAGGCATCCGTGTAGGCGTGGCACTGGCCCGGCGTGGCAATATGCCAGGACAGGGCGCGCTGCTGCGGCTCGATACGCGGCGTCAGGTGCAGCTGCTGGATGGTGTAGGCCAGCGGCGCACTATAGGCGTAATGGGTTTCGTGGCGGATGGTGAGCTGCATCAGGCCGCCAATGGAACGAGGAAGTCGCGGCTGACCCGGTTGCCCAGGTCATAGATGTTTTCCAGAAATTCCGTCAATGTATGGTGCAGGCCCGCCTTCATGATGTCGTCGATATGGCCGAATTTCAGTTCCGCATGCAGTTTGCCGGCGAAACGCTCCGTATCGGCCGACACGTCGTTGCGGATATGTTTCAGGTTTTCCACCACGTCATCCATGCAGGCCAAGAGCGACCTGGGCATGTCGCCGCGCAGCATCAGCAATTCCGCCACCCGTGCCGGCGTGATCACGTCGCGGTAGACCTTGCGGTAGATTTCGAAGCCGGAAACGGAGCGCAGCAGGGCCGCCCAGTAGTAGAAATCGCGCTGGGTGATGTCTTTCGACGTGTCGCGCGCGCCGTGGAACTTCACGTCGAGGATGCGCGCCGTGTTGTCGGCCCGCTCCAGGAAGGTGCCCAGGCGGATGAAGTGGATGGCTTCATCCTTGAGCATGGTGCCCAGGGTGACGCCGCGCGACAGGTGCGAGCGGTATTTCACCCATTCGAAGAACTGGCTGGGGTCCGTTTCCAGCAGATTGCTCTTCAGGCGCTTTTGCATGTCGAGCCAGGTGGCGTTCTGGATTTCCCACACTTCCGTCGTCAGGGTGCCCCGCACGGCGCGGGCGTTTTCGCGCGCGCCCGTCAGGCAGGCGAGGATGGAAGATGGGTTGTTCGGGTCGCGCACCATGAAGTCGAGCACGTCGCGCGTGTGGAAGCGGCCATATTTGTGGTCGTACGCGCTTTGCAGCTCGGAAATACCCAGGGTGGCGCGCCAGCCCTGTTCCGCGTCCTGCTCGGACTGGGGCAGCATCGACGTCTGCATGTTGACGTCCAGCATGCGCGCCGTGTTTTCCGCCCGCTCCGTGTAGCGGGCCATCCAGAATAAATGATCGGCGGTGCGGCTCAGCATGTTTTTTCTCCTGCAAAAGCGGATGTGGCTTCCAGTACCCAGGTATCCTTGGTGCCGCCCCCCTGCGAGGAATTGACCACCAGCGAGCCTTCGCCGAGGGCCACGCGGGTCAGGCCGCCCGGCACCATGGAAATTGTCTTGCCGGACAGCACGAATGGACGCAAATCGATGTGGCGCGGCGCGATGCCGGCCTCGACATACGTGGGGCAGGCGGACAGGGCAAGTGTCGGCTGGGCAATGTAGCCGCCCGGATTGGCCAGCAGGCGCTGGCGGAAATCCTCGATCTGCGCCAGGCTGGACGCCGGGCCCACCAGCATGCCGTAGCCGCCCGCGCCATGCACTTCCTTGACCACCAGTGTCGGCAAGTTCGCCAGCACGTAGGACAAATCGGCCGGTTTGCGGCATTGGTACGTCGGTACGTTGTTGAGGATCGGTTCTTGCGACAAGTAAAACTTGATCATGTCGGGCACAAAAGGATAGATGGACTTGTCGTCGGCCACGCCCGTGCCGATGGCGTTCGCCAGCGTCACGCGTCCCGCGCGGTAGACGGACAGCAGGCCCGGCACGCCCAGCGAGGAGTCGGAACGGAAGGCCAGCGGGTCGAGGAAATCGTCGTCCACGCGGCGGTAGATGACGTCGACTCTCTTCGCCCCCCGCGTCGTGCGCATGTACACGGAGTTGTCGTTGACAAACAAATCCTTGCCTTCGACCAGTTCCACGCCCATTTGCTGGGCCAGGAACGCATGCTCGAAGTAGGCGGAGTTGTACATGCCGGGCGTCATGACGACGACCGTCGGGTCGTCCACGCCCATGGGCGCCACGGAACGCAGGTTGTCGAGCAACATGTCCGGGTAATGGTCGACGGGGGCGATGCGGTTGCGCGCGAACAGTTCCGGGAACAGCCGCATCATCATCTTGCGGTCTTCCAGCATGTAGGATACGCCGGAGGGCACGCGCAAATTGTCTTCCAGTACATAGAATTCGCCCTGGCCGGCGCGCACGATGTCGACGCCCGCGATGTGGGCGTAGATGTCGGAAGCGACGGAAATACCCTGCATTTCCGGGCGGTACTGGGCATTCTTGTAGATTTGCTCGGCGGGAATGATGCCCGCCTTGATGATGTTTTGCTCATGATAAATATCATGGATGAACATGTTCAAGGCTTGCACGCGCTGCACCAGGCCCGTCTGCATCTGCGCCCATTCGGCGGCGGGGATGATGCGGGGGATGGTGTCGAACGGAATCAGGCGTTCCGTGCCGGCATCGTCGCCGTAGACGGCGAACGTGATGCCGACCCGGCGGAACGTGAGGTCGGCTTCGGCCCGCTTGCGGGCGATGGTCTCGGGCGATTGCTGTTCCAGCCAATTGCTGAAGTCACGATAGTGTTCACGTACCTTGCTGTCCGTACCCACTTCATTTGCAGTCATTTCATTGAAAAAATTTGCCATGTTGTGATTTCCCTTGAGCCGTGTCTGGGTATAGCTCAGCAGGAAGCGTGCCAACAGGGCGGGCGTGAACAGGTGTAAATATGACCACTTTTGTGGCGTCGCGCCATTCCGTGCACCAATTCGGTGCGTTAGGCGCCACTCTTGGGGACGTCTGCGGACGGGACGAAGGGGCGGCAATCGACGGGTACGTCGAAGATGAAGCTGGTGCCCGTTTCGGACGCGCTGTCGACGGCGATGCTGCCGCCGTGGCTTTCCGCCACGCTTTGCACGAAGGGCAGGCCGATGCCCCAGCCTGGCGCGGGGTTGTCGTTTTCGCGGCGCAAGTAGTCGAAGATGCGTGCGGCCTGTTCCGGCGCGATGGCCTGGCCGCCATTGTGGACGGTGACGATCAGGCGTTCGTGGACCGCTTCCACGTGCACGCTGATGGGCGTGTCGTTGCCATACTTGAGAGCATTGCCGAGCAGGTTTTCCAGCGCGCGCCGCAGCGAATTCTCGCACCACCAGCCGGTGACGGCTTGCCCGCTGACCCGGCATTTGTCCGGCCGCTGCAAGTTGACCTGGCCGGCCACGGCGTGTACCAGCGGCAGCACGTCGAATTGGCTCAGCACCAGCGGCAGCTGCTGGCCCTGGTGGTAGCTGAGACCATCGAGCAATTCCTCGATCATGCTGTCGAGCCGCTTGCTGTGCTCGACAATCTTGTGCGCCAGCAATACCACCCGCTCCGCGTCGGTTGGCCTGAACAGCAGCTGGGCGCTGGTGCTGATGACGGCCAGGGGATTGCGCATGTCGTGCGACAGGCCGGCCGCGACGCGGCGCCGGAAGCTTTCGTGCATGCTGGTAAATTCGCGTATCGATTCGCGGATGCCCACGTCGATCGACTTGTTGATCACTTGCCAATCCTTGCTGCGCAGGGTGATGCCGGACTCATGTGCAGTGGCGGCGAAGCAGTCACGGAAGATCTGGTATTCCTGGATCACCTGTTCCGGGCCGTAATTGGTCATGCGCGCCCGTTCGTTGCCATGCACGGCGGGCACGTTGCTGTTGCTGGCGGCGTTGTCGCGCGGGTGGCCGGGGGTGAGGGCTTCGGCCAGGTTGTCGAAAAAGGCCGGCAAGGTATTGATGAGTATGGGCGTGAGCAACTGGTCCGCGCCGCGCACGCTGGCGCGCACGCGCTGTTCCCAGGCCTCGAGGACGGCGTCGCGCATGGCGAAGATGCGCTGCGCACGCTGCAATGGCTGGTGCGCGCCGGCCTGGCGACCCGCATGATGGTCCGTGCTGATGCTCACCTGGCCTCCCTGACCGCAGTGACTATGCTTGCAATAGTATGCGCCTAATCAGCCGGCGGGGAAATGCTTTATTGTCCAGTATCGGCCTGGCGCAAGGCCGCATACAGGCGGGAAAGCGAGGCTGACCACTCGCTCAGCGAAAAGTTCTGTGGGTCATCATGACCATTCGCAAACCCTGTATCGAGCACGGCGTGGAAGGCGGGAATCAGCCACGTTCCCTTGCGAACGCTGGCGGCGATATACAGCAGGGCCAGGCGGTCGTATTGGGCGGGCGTAAAGCCGGGATCGGGCGCCAGGCCATCGTTGCCCTTGCCGCCGCCGGGCACGGAGTTGCGCGGTTGCACCAGTTCCACGTGCAGGAACAGGCCCGTCAGCGAAGGCTTGTCCTTTTCCAGCTTGCTGGCAAAGCTGGCCGTGCCGAAATCGCGCACCTGCAGCGAGCCGCCCAGGCGGTTCACGTAGACATGGCCCTTCGGGCCGCCGCCCAGCGCCGGATTGCGCAGGCTGAAGTCGTTGAAATCCCAGCTGGCGTCGTTGATGTGGTCGGGAATGGTTTCTAACAAGAAATTCGGGTAGCTGGTGTCGTGGATGACGAAATAGCGCGCCATCGGCGCTGCAAGCCGGCCCACGGCGCGCGACAGGGGCGCGTCGACGGCGCCGCCCACGTCCGCCTCGGCGATGCCCTGTTCCGCCAGCCAGGCGCGCAGGCGGGCCGGCGCGATGCCCGCGCGCTGGCCGATGCGGGCGGCCAGGAAGTCCGGCAGCGGCGCGCTGTCGCCCAGGCGCGCATACAGCTTGACGGGACGCAGCAAACACGTGGCTTGCGCCAGCGCATCGCCCTTGAAGCCACTTTTCCAGGCGGCATACGGGCAGGCGGCTTGTTTTTGGGCAAGGGCCGGCAGGGACAGGCAAAGCAGCAGGGCAGGGAGTCGTTTCATGTCGGCATTGTCGCCGAAGCGCGCATTGCGGCACAGGCGCACACATGAAAAAAAAGCTGCCCGAAGGCAGCCTTTCATCGTGCGACAGGTGCGCGGTCTTTAAAACGCCACGCTGGCCGACACCACGACGGTGCGCGGCGCGGCCAGCACCAGCGAGCCGATATTGAAGGACGACACGGCCGACGACCAGTAATTGCGGTCCGTCACGTTATCCACGCGGGCGCGCAAGGTCACGTCACGGCCCGCCACTTGCGTCAGGTAGCGCGCGCCGATGTCGAGGCGGGTCCACGATGGCAGTTGCCGGGTGTTGGCCAGGTCAGCGTATTGCGTCGAGGTGTAGATGGTGCGGGCGTTCAGGGTCAGGCCTGGCGCGCCGGGCACGTCCCATTCGCCGCCCACGCTCATCTGCGTTTCCGGTGCGCCGATGGGTTTCTTGCCATTGTTGGCGGCCACGCCGGTATTGCTGAGCTTTGCATCGAGCCAGGTCAAGCCGCCCAGCAGGCGCACGCCCTGCATCGGCGTGCCGAAAATCGACAATTCCAGGCCGCGGTTGCGTTGCTCGCCATCAAGTTCGGCCCGCTTGCCGAGCACGGCCAACAAAGGCTTGCTTGTCGTGAACAGGGCTGCGCTCATGCCCAGCTTGCCGCCGTCATACTTGACGCCGATTTCCTTTTGCTTCGATTTATACGGCGCAAACACCTCGCCCATGTTGTCGACATTGACCTGCTGGCCGTTTTCCAGATACGTTCCCGTGGCCGTCGGTCCCTTGACCAGCGCCTCGATGTAGTTGGCGTACAGCGACACGTCCTTGCTGGCCTTGAAGACGATGCCGGCCACGGGCGTCGTGGCGCTTTCGTCATAGGCCTTGCCTTGCGGCGCCGAGGTGTTGTAGTCGTAACCGGCATCCTTGATCTGCTGGCGGCGCAAGCCCACGGTCAGCAGCAGCTTGTCGTCGAGGAAGGCCATGGTGTCGGCCAGGGCGTAGCTGTTGAGGATGGTTTTCTGGGTGATGCGCGGGTCGCTCATGATGCCGCCCGTGTAGGGCGCCGGCGGCGCCGTCACGTTGACCGGGGCGTAAATGTTGGTGGCAAACTTGTCGCCGATCGCATACGCGTTCTTCGCTTCATTCCAGTGCCCGGACCAGCTGGCCACCAGGGTGTGCTTGACGGCGCCCGTAACGAGCTTGCCGCGAATGCCCAGTTCGCCCGTGCGGATTTCTTGCTTGCGGGCATTGTCGAAGCGCGACACCGTGGCGTCGCCATTGATCGAAGTCAACGTCGGCTCGGCCAGGCTGTTGGCTTCCTTGGTCGAGCGGGAGCCAAATGCGGCCCAGGCCACGACATCCTTGGCCAGATCCACTTCGGCGCGCGCCGTGCCGAACACATCGTGTTCCTTGGAATAGCTCCACGGCTGGGCAAAGTTCTTCGACGCATCGGGTGCGGATGGCAGCACGGCCACGCTGCCAATGCCGACGGACGGGCGCGGCGATGTCAGGTCGAAATTCTGGTAGCCGGCGTCGGCCGACAGGCGGTAGCCGCTGCCGCGGTAGTCGAGGCCGACCGAGAACATGCCCACGTCGTGGTCTTCGCGCTGGATGCCGGTCTCGCCCTGGCGCTTGGCGGCGTTGACGCGCACGCCGAATTCCTGGCGCTCGCCAAAGCGGCGCGCCACGTCGATGGCTGCATAGGCGTGGCCGCCCGATTCCACGCCCACCGTCAATTCCGTCAGCGGCGCATTGCCGGCGCGCTTGGGCATCAGGTTGATGGCGCCGCCGATGCCGCTGCCGCCCGGCGCCGCGCCATTCAGGAAGGCGCTGGCGCCACGGAACACTTCCACGCGCTCGAGCAATTCCGGCGATACATATTGACGGGGCAGCACGCCGTACAGGCCGTTGTACGCCACGTCGTCGGAATCGAGGGCGAAGCCGCGGATCACATACACTTCCTGGAAATTGCCATAGCCACGCGACATGCGCACGGCCGGATCGCTCTGCAGCAGGTCGCCCACGCTGCGTGCTTGCTGATCGGCAATGAATTGCTGCGTGTAACTGGTGCTGCCGAATGGCGAGTCCATCATGTCCACGGCACCGAGGATGCCCATGCGCCCGCCGCGCGCCACCTGGCCACCCGCATACGCCTTCGACAGGCCTTCCGCCGACGCATCGGCCGAGGCATTGACGACTACCGTGGGCATGGTTTGCGCGTCGCCGGCCGGCGCGGTGGTGATGGTGGCTTGGGCGTGGGCGGCGGCGCTGGCCAGCAGGAAGGCGGCCAGGGCGAACGGGGTAGGGACGAGGTGGAAGCTGCGCATGGAGTTATCTGGATATTAATGAGAATGATTATCATTATATTCCAGCGTGGCGCAGCGCGTGGGAAAGTGTGAGAAAGCGGGCAAAAAAGTCGCCATTCGTACAACACCGGGCAGGCCTGGGTGCTGGAATCTGGCGGAAAAAGGCGCGCCAGGCGATACCTTGTGGATTTGTTAATGCGCATATTCAAGTTTCGCTAGAATATGCCATCGCGCCCCGCGCCCACAGGACACCGCATGCCATTGCTTCACCACTTACCGTCCGCTTCCATGCGCATGCGCATACGGGACGGCTTGAGCCTGAAAGGCGCGGCCGTCGCGCTGATCCTGGCCATGCACGTGCTGGGCCTGTATTTCCTGCTCTTGCCGGCGCGGCAACTCAAGCAATACACGGAAGTGGCGTTCATGACCTTGCTGCCGCCCCGCGCGTTGCCGAAGATGCCGCCGATGACCTTGCCGATGCCCATGCCGGCTCCTGCGCCGCGCGCGCGGGTTGTTGCGCCGCCCGCCGCGCCGCCCGTCTTCTTCGCGCCGCCGCCCGTGGCGGCCGAAGCGATCACCGTACCGGCCGAGGAATTTCCTGCCGCGCCGGCCACGGCGCCTGCCACGGCCGACTTGCGCACGCGCGCCCGGCTGGCGGCGGGCGCCGCCGACAAGGCCCTGCGCGGCGAACGCAGGCAAGACCAGCCGTGGCTGGCCGCTGCCGACCTCAAAAGCGAAAGCACCTTCCAGAAACTGGTCGCCTCCGCCTGGCGCGGCGGCCCCGTCATCCGCGTGGAGGACTATCTGACGGCCGACGGCCGGCCCGCCACGCGCGTCGTCAGCGCCGGCGGCGCCACGTGCTTTGGCATGGCCGAGAACCCGGGTTCGGGCGCCGATCCGGCCAGGACGGGCGGCAAGGTCAAACGCGTGCCTTGCCCGGGCTAAAGTTTCTGCGCAGTACACGGTTTTCACGGCATACGGGGCGCTCAGCCCCGGCCGGTTCCCAAATATGCTAAGTTGCGTCTGCTAATCCTGTCGACACCAACCTGGACGCCCATGCTCCCCGAACTCCTCATCCTCGCTCCCAGCCCTTCGGCCGCCGTCAACGCGCAGCTGGAACAGCACTACACCTGCCACCACGCCTGGCAAGTACCGGTCGACGAGCGCCACGCCTGGCTGGCCGAACGGGCGCCGGTCATCCGCGGGGTCGTCACGACGGGCGCGCTGGGCTTGAACGCTGCCGTCATGGCCTTGCTGCCGAAGCTGGAAATCGTCGCCGTCAACGGCGTGGGCCTGGACGGCGTGGCGCTGGACGTGGCGCGCGAACGGGGTATCGCCGTCACCACCACGCCGAACGTGCTGACCGATGACGTGGCCGACGTGGCGCTGGCCTTGCTGCTGGCCAGCGCGCGGCATATCGTGGCGCTCGACCGTTTCGTGCGCGACGGCGGCTGGGAACGCCGCGAGGCCATCGTCCCCGCATCCAGCCTGCGCGGCAAGACGGCCGGCATCTTCGGTTTCGGCCAGATCGGGCAAGCCATCGCGCTGCGCCTGGCCGCGTTTGGCGTCAAGGTGCGCTACTTCCAGCCGCGCGCCATTGCCGGCGCGAGCGCGCCGCGCGCCGCATCGCTGCTGGCCCTGGCGCAGGAAAGCGACTATCTGATCGTCTGCGCGCCGGGCACGCCGGCCACGCGCAAGATCGTCGAGCGCAGCGTGCTCGACGCGCTCGGCCCGCAAGGCACGCTGATCAATATCGCCCGTGGAGCCCTGATCGACGAAGACGCGCTGATCGCCGCCTTGCAGGATGGCCGCCTGGGCGCGGCCGGCCTCGACGTGTTCGCGGACGAACCGCGCGTACCAGCCGCCTTGCGCGCCTTGCCGAACGTGGTGCTCACGCCGCACGTGGGCAGCCTGACCGTGGAAACGCGGCACGCCATGGGCCAGCTGGTGCTGGACAATCTGCAAGCCCACTTTGCCGGCTTGCCGCTGCTCACGCCCGTGCCCTGACGCTGCGCCGCCGCGTCAAGGCCGCACCACCCAGCGCACGTCTTCGAGCGACAGCAGCAGTTGCTCGGGTGCGCCGTCCGTAAAGAAGTTCAGGCGGAAATCCATGGCGGCGCCGCCATCCGTGGTCGGCTGCTGCGTGTCATACCATTGCTGCACCTGGGCCACCAGGGCCATGGGCGCGGCGGGAGGCTGGGCCGCATCGATGGGCGCGAGCACGGCCGGCAGCAGGCTGACCGGCAGCGAAGTGCGGGGAAAGCCCGCCACGGCCGGCATCACGCTGTAGGAATAGCTGCCATCCATGGCGATGCGCACGCTGCCCGAGGCGCCCGTGAAGAGGGCGTTGAAGAAGCCTCGCATATAGGCCGCCACGTCGCTGCCGCCCACCGGTGCGACTTGCCGCAAATCATAACCTTGCCAGCTCAGGCGTGGCAGGATGGGGTCGCTGAACTTGACGACCGGCGTCTGGTACAGGAAGGCGTGCATGGTCGACACCTGCGTCTGGCTGGGCGGGCACAGGTAGCGGTTGCGCTGCACGTACAGCGAAGCCTGGGCGTTCTTGTACACCATCACGTTCAGCCCCGGCATGCGCACCTCGCGGCCGGTATTGGCCAGCGCGGCGGCAAACGACAGGTCGGGCGCGTCGGCGGCGATGGCCGCGTAGCGGTAGGCCAGCAGCGCATCGGGCGGCGTGGGCGTGGCCGGCGTGGCCCGGTACTGCTGCGCATCGATGTCGAGCACGGGCACGGGCACGCTGACGATACCGTTGCTCAGGGTGCCGGACAGCGGGTCGTAGGTGGCGGGCGCGCCGCCGACGGTGACATTGTGCAGCGCATACCAGGCGTCGCCGCCATGGTCTTCCAGGCGCGCGTCGAATTCCACGGCCACGCTGGTCTCGCCTTGCGCCGCCGCCAGCCGCGCCGTGCCGAAATGCTGGCCATAGCTGGTTGCCACCTGGGTCACCAGCTGCTGGAAGGCGGTGGTGGCCAGTGTTGCCTTGGCGACACTATCGGGCGTGTCCTGCTTGCCGTCGAGGGGCGCGAGGAAGGCGTCGAGGTCAGCCGAGATCAGCGGATAGTTGCTGACGAAGGCGGCCAGCGCCGTGAACAGGTCGGGACCGGTCGCCGCGGACAGCCTGGCAACCTGCGACGGCACGTTGAGCACCACGCTGACGTGCACGGCATCCTGCGCCGCCTGGCGGTAGGTGTAGCTGAAGCCGTAATCCCACTGGGCCAGCTGGGCCGGCTGCAAGCCACCAGCGGCCAGGCGCATGCGGCCGCCCTGCGGCGCGGCGGACGCGGTGGCGGTCTGCCGGTTGACCGTGGGCGGCACGGGCAGGGCGCGGTTCAGCACGGGGATATATTGCGTGCCATTGCCCAGCGGTACCTCGAACGGACCGGTGATGAACAGCAGCCACTGGCTTTGCAGGTAGTTTTCGATGCCGGGCACGGGGCGCTGGTCGAATTCCATGTGCGTGATCTGATAGCGCAAGTCCAGCGGCACATAGGCCTGGCCTTCGACATTCTTCGAGATGAAGTTGAATGACAGCCGGCTCTGCTCCTGCGCGGCCGTGCCTAGCAAAGGCAGCCGGGTCGGGAACAAGGTGTAGTTCTGGTTGCCGTCGCCGGCCGCGCCGTCGGCTGTACCTGCGCCGGCGGGCTGGCCGTACAGCGCTGGCGGCGCGCCCTCGTCTTCGTCGTCCGCGCCCGTGACCTGGTCCACGCCGTACACCACCACGGCGCCGGCGGCAAAGGCCGGCCCCAGGGTGGTCAGCAGCTGCTGCCGCATGGTGGCGGCCGCGCTGACGCGCGTGGCTTCGTCCGCGGCGCTGCTGCTGAGCACGGGGCTGACCGTGGCGCTGATGACGTCGGCCAGCGTCTGTTTCGCCTTGAGTACGAGGCCCAGCTGGCCGCTCTGCAGCGGATCGGCGACGCCGTTGAGGCGATCGAGGATGTAGGCGGGCGGCGCATAGGTGGCCGAGAGGAACTTGTCGATCGCGTCGAGACAGCTTTGCAGCCACAGATTCAGGTCTACGCTATTGAGCGTCAGCGCATGCGGCGTATTGGTCGGATAGGCGTCGATGCTGACCGTGCGGCTTTCCAGCGAATTGGCGACGGGCAACGGCGCGTAGTAGCTGGCTTGCTGGCCCAGGCGGAAATGGATGCCCTGGCCCGGAGTGTCGCTGAAACGCACGGCGAACAACTGCTGCGTCTGCTGGCCGGCGCTGCCTATGCGCGTCAGCCCCGCGCCCGCGCGCATCGACCATTGCGGCGTCTTCAGGCAAGCTTCGAGCGCCTTGGCAAACGTGGTGAAGCTGGACGCGCCGCCATTCGTGTCGGCCTGCGGCAGCACGGCGCTGACCACGCTGGCGCCGTCCGGCAGGGCCGCCAGCGCGGGATCGAGCAGGATGGCCTGGCGCGTCAGCACCAGCGCCACGTCGAGCGCGATGCGGTTGGCGCTGGCCAGTTGCGCCAGCGGCACCGGCACCGACAGCGTGGCGGCGGGCGCCGTGGCACTGCCGCCGTTGGCCAGGGCTTGCAGGTATATGGCGCAGGCGGCGGCGAAGTCGCGCACTTGGCGCGACCGGGCCTCGTCCAGCGGCTGCAGCGGCGTGGCCAAGAGCGAGTTGCTGAGGGAAATGCTCACCGCATTGCCGCTCAGTCCGGGCACGCCCAGGCCCGTATAGTCCTGGTGCAGCTGGAAGTATAGACGTTGATAGAAAGGCAAGTCTTGTGCCGCGTCGGCTGGCGTGGCGTAGGCCAGGCCATCCATGCGCAAGGTCAGCAGCAGCGCGGGCGCGCCGCCCCCATCCGTGCCATACAGGTAGCTGGCCTGGACTTTCGGCCAGGCGGACAGGCCCAGCAGGCGATCCGTGTAGCGCAGCGGGGCGGGGGCCTGGTCCAGCGCACCCGTGTAGCCGGCCGGCGGCGCTTCGAACGGCGTGACGGTGGTGTTGCCGAACAGGTCTTGCCAGCGCAGGGCCAGCGACGCATGGCCGCCCACGCCCAGGTAGGGATTGTCGGCGGCGGGCGGCAGGCCAGCCGGCGGATTGGCCGGCGCCGCATTGAGCGTGGCGAACGGCCGTCCCTGGCTGTTGTTGCCCAGGTAGCCCAGCGCCTGGCGGTAGTCGTAATCGGCCAGCGCCGCGGCCGCATAGCGCCGGCGGTGGGCTTCGCCATCGTCGCCATCGTCGCCGTCGTTCGCATGGTCTTGCGGTCCGAAGGGCAGGCTGTAGGGACTGGGCAGGAAAAACGGGTTGCGGCCCAGGCCGGCCGACAGCGTGTTGTACAGCGCGGACAGGGTCGCCTGCGCATATTGCTGCTGTTGCTGCGGCGTGGGGTTGGGCGGCAGCACGGGCACGCCGTCGTTGGTGCGCTTGAGCTGGAACGACAGGTTGCCCGGCGCCAAGGTCGCTTGCGCATCGAGGGCCAGGCTGTCGACGTCGAGCACGGCGCCATCGGCATACAGGCCTTCGGTGTCGGCCGCGCCCAGGGCCAGGGCGTCCACCGACAAGCCGTAGTAGGCGGCCAGGGCGGCGAAGGTATTGCCGGGACCGCCAGAGGCGGCGGGCACGCGGTAGACGAGCGGCGGAATGCGCATGGTCGCGCCCAGCGCCACCGTCACGCCGGGATTGTAGGCGGCGATCTGCGCTGCGCTCAGTGGGGTGGCGCCGGCCGAGTAGTACGCGGCCAGCTGCTCCAGCGCTTGCGCGGGCGCGGCCATGTCTTGCTGGTTCAGCTGGTGCAGGATGCCGGCCACGGGCACGCTGGCGCCGGCGCGCAGCGGCCGCCCGGCGTTTTGCCGCGCCAGCTGTCCCACGCCCATGCCGTACGTGGCGGCCACGGCGGTCAAGGTGCGCGTGGCGGCCACGGCCAAAGGCTGGCTCTTGGCCGGCTTGCTCAGCGATTCGAACACCAGCACGTCCTGCTGCGGATCGATCGCTTGCGTCGTCAGCAGGGCGTTGACGAAGTTCGGCACGGTGTCGGCGGCGCCCGCCGCCTGGCGCGCCAGCGGCACCACCAGGGTCAGCGTGGCCGTGCCCGTGGCGTCGAAGACGGATGGGGGCAAGCCGGCGCCCGACACCATGTCCTCGAAATACAGATAGTAGCCGCCGCCGCGCACCACCGATTGCTCCCACAGCAGCTTGATGAATTGCGAGGGGCTGTTGGCTATGCCGCGCGGCAAGACCGTCCCCTCCGCGTCCAGCAGCATGCGGCTGGCCGGCGGATGGCTTTCCGTGGACAGATTGGTTTGCGTCAGGAAGCACAGGTAGTCGGCATCGGCCTGGCCCGTCAGCGCTACCTGGTCGCTTCCGCCTTCGCTGTACAGCAGGAACAGGCCGGCCACCAGGGTTTCGCCCACGGCGGCCATGCCGCTCAGCAAGTATTCCAGGCGCTGGGCATCGGCGGCCGACGGTCCCACCAGCTCGTATACGTGGGCCAGGGTGGCGGCGCTGGCCAGCGCGGTGCCGCTGGCGTCGTTGGTGGCCACGGTGGCGGCCGGCATGCGCGTGATCTGGAAATCCACGCGCGTGGCATAGGCATAGCCGCTCAAGTCCTGGAACACCGTGCTGCTGCTGTTGGGCGGCGTGTTGCCGATGCGGGGACGATAGGCGGGCATCAGGGCCAGTATGTCCGCGTATGGCACCTGGGGGTACAGCGTCTGCAGCGTATCCTGGCGCTGGGTGATGCTGGCCAGCATGGCGTCGGGCAATTGCCACAGATACGGCGCGGGCGCGGCCTGGCTGGCGGCGGCGCGCGCCCCTGGCGCGGCGCCGGACGTCACGGCCGTCAGGCGCGCCAGGTCGGCGGTGATCCAGGCGGCGTAGCCTGCCGCAGGGAACTGGCGCGGCTGCAAGGACGCCAGCGGCAGGATGTGCAGCGCAGGCGACGGCACGAAGTTGCCCGCCTGCGCATACGCCAGCACGCCCGACAGCAAGCCGTACGCGGCGCCCAGGTCGATGGGCAGGCTGGTGCCGGGCGCGCCGGCGAAGGTGATGAAATCGAGGGCGACGCCATGCGAGACGGCATTGCGTCCCAGGCCGATGCGGTAGCCGCCGGCGGCGCTGGCGGGCGTGGGGAATTGCTGGCCCGTCAGCTGGTACAGCGCGTAGTCGGTCTGCGTCTTGCTATACAGGAAGGATGGCGACAGGCTCAGGCCCGCCGCCACCGGCAGGCGCAAGCCGTAGGTGATGAAGCGCGCGACCTGGCCGGCGGCCTGGGCCACGGCGCCGCTCGCCTGCACGCCGCTCCACAGCTGCTCCGGCGGCAAGGCGTCGAGGTGGGCGATGGCCAGCCGGCCCGGGGACGCGGCGAACAGATTGGCGACGCCGGCATTGTCGCGCCCCAGCGCGGCCGTCGTGGCGGCAAAGCGGCTGGCGATGCCGGACAGGGTATCGCCGGCGACGGAAGTATAGGCCAGCGGCGGCACGGCGAGGATGGCCGTCGGCAGCAGCAGGTCGGCGCGCGCATACAGCGCTGCCTGCTGCGCCAGGGTGGCCAGCGGCACGCCCAGCGCGGCGGCGATGGCGCCGAAGCTGTCGCCGGGCGCGGTGACGTGGCTGACGGCGCCGGCGCCGAAGTCGAAGACCAGCGTCACGCCCGTGCGCAGCGCGCGCGGCTCGGCATTCGCGCCGATGAGCTGGGCCGAGGTGGTGTGCCAGCGCCCGCCGGCGCTGGCCGGATCCGTGTAGCGGGCGGCGATGGCCGCCAGCGTATCGCCGGCCTGGATCACGGCGGACAGGCCGCCGACCTGCAGCGGCAGCGCGCCGTTCAGCGGATACATGGCATTCGGCAGCGACACGTCATCCGCGTCGATGGCGTTGCCGGCCCGGTTGAAGGCGGCGACGATGCCGGCGATGCTGTCGCCCGGCTGCAGCGCATAGCTGTAATTGTCGAAGGCATCGATGGCCGATTGCAGCAGCGCGCGGCCGATCAGGCTGAAGACGTCGACGAAGATGAAGGCCGCCATCGATTCGGGCTCGGCGTCGTCCTGCGCCAGCAGCGCGGGCTTGGCGGGCGCCTTGCCCACCTTGGCGGCCACCTGGCGCAGCACGCCGGCCACCGTGCTGCGGTACTGTTCCGTCGCCGTCGCGTAGGTCTCGAGGTCGATCGCTTGCGTGCCGGCGCCGCCTTGCGGGTCGGGGACGTCCAGCCGCAGCCCGTCGAACAGCGGGAAGAGCGTGGCGCCGTCCATATTGGCTCCCGGCGCGCTGATGTTCACGATGAAGCTGTCGGCGAGGAAGCGCAGCAGGTCGCCCATGCCGAATGGCTGCATGGCGGGGTCGGCCAGCACCTGGATGCCCGCCACCAGCTGCGCCAGCGTGACGCTGGCGGTCGCGGCGGCAGCCAGGTCCAGCGCCTCGGCGTCGGCCCGCACCACCGGCTGCAGGGCGTCGAGCAGCCACGGGAAATACGCCTTGCACAGCAGGTCGAACGAGGTCGTGCCCGTTCCCGCGCCGCCGGCGGCCGGGTCCGGCGCATCCATGGCGAACAGGCAGACGAACGCGCCTTGCTGCGCGCTGCTGGCCGTGGCGCCCTGCGGCGCCAGCACCGTGAATTGCGGTGCCGTCACCAGTTGCAGCACCGGCTTGGCGTCGGTGCGCAGCACGCGTCGCGGCTGGCGGCGCGGCCCGGCGCGCAGCATGGCGGCCTGCAATTCCATCGGCAGGGTGCGCGCGCGGCCGCGCGCCAGGCTGTCCAGACGCAGCGCGCCGCCGCCGTCCCACGGCGCGCGGCTGTCGTCGCCGATGCGGAATTGCGCGCTGACGGTGGCGGAAAAGCCCACGGAAATGGTGAAGCTGAAGATGCCCAGGTCGATCTTGACGCGCAGGCTGATGCGCACCGAGGCCGTCACGGACAGGGGGATGGCGCGGTAGGATTCGTAGCCGATCTGCACCGACACGGTGATATTGACGAGCAGCGAAGCGCTGATGATCTTCAAGTCCACTTCGCCGTACAGCATGCCGATCACGCCGAACGTGCCCGTCAGCTTGAAGTAGCTGCTTTCCTGGACGCTGCCGGAGGCGCCGGCGTTGGCCAGCGCGACGGCGTTGCTGCGGTCGTACGGATGGTAGGTGGCGATCACGCCTTCGATGATGCCGAACACGGTCAGCGCGAAACCGGCTTTCAGCGGCCCCTTGACGAAGTTGTAGCCCAGGCCCAGCTGCAGGCCCAGGCCGAAGACGATGACGGGATTGAAATACCCGAGATCGGTTTTCGGCACCTGCGTCGCCGTCGCGCCCGACAGCTTGCCGAAATACACGCCGCCCGAGCCCAGCACCGGCACGCCGTAGACGATGGCGCTGAAGCTGAACGAGCGCGTAAAGTCCATATTGTAGGGAAAACCGATGTCGATCAGGAAATCGCCATTCGTGTAGATCTTGATGCCTATCATCGGCAGCACCACGCTGACGGCGCCGAAGTTCAGGTTGCGGATGCTGTCGGGGAAGGTGAAGTCGATCTGGAACAGGCCCACGTCGTCGCTGATTTTCTTGTACAGGATGTCGACCACCAGGCCGGCCAGGCCGCCCATCTTGGGGCTGCCCAGGGTCAGGCGCAAGCCGTACAGGTTGGGATCATTGAAGACGATCTGGACGTCGACGGCCCATACGCCGGCCGTCTGCAGCACGCCGAAATGCGCGGCGATCAGCCAGTTGCTGTCCGGCTGGTAATACGGCTGGCCGTGCACGCCGCTGCCCGGGTTGACGGGATTGTTCTTGCCCGTGGTGGGCGGCACGCCGGCCAGCGCGTCGATGACGGCCTTGGTCGAGCTGAAGTCGGACGCGCCGTTGATGGCCACGCGCTGGCCCAGCATCAGCAGGAAGACCTTGAAATAGCTGGAACCGGCGCCCGGCACGCTGGGCATCTCTTCCACGTCCTGTCCCTTGTCCGGGTCCAGCAAGTCGCCCATGCTGCCTTTGAGCAATGGCGGCACGGTGGCGTCCAGCGCCAGGGTCACCTTGCCGTCCGTATTGCGCTTGAAGACGATGCTGCGGATGACGATGAAGCCCAGGTTGAGGGGTGAACTGAGCGTGTAGGTGGCGCTGAGGCGGTTCTTTTCGCCGGTTTTCAGCGACACGTTGACGGACAGGCCGTCCAGCGTGACCTGGTTCAGCAAGTCCCACGGCGACGGCAGCACGAAATACGGATCGCCCAGCGTGCGCACGAGCGCCTGGATCAGGCTGCCCAGGGACCAGCCCGCCAGGGTGAAGCTGAGCATCTCGTTGCCGCTGGTATAGGTTGCCGTGAAGCCTTCCCAGCTCACGTACAGCGTGTGGTTCGGCCCCTTGTCCGTCGGCTGGAACGCATAGCCGAAGCCCAGCTTCAGATTGATGGCGGTATAGATCCATACGGCATCGGCCTTGCCCGAGAATTGCTGCGCGGCCGGCTTGGCGCCGTCATACTGCACCGAGAGCGTGGCTTTCTGCAAACCGATCTGTTGCTGGCCAAGCAAGAACAGCCAGGTAAAGGTGGTGTCGACCGTATAGCTGGTGGCCAGGTCCGTGCTGGGCTTGCCGCTGGGAATGACCGCGTCGATGGCGAACGCGGAAATCTTCAGGTTGCCCGGCAAGAAGACCGGGAAATCATAGATGCCGCCGGCGGCAAAGAATTGCTTGATCATCTCGCCCACGTCGAGTTCTTGCGCGAGCGAGGCGGAGAGGGTCCAGCGGGGCGGCGTTTCCTGGCTGCTGTAAGCCACGCTGACGGCCGCCTGCAGGCTGGCGCCCACGCCCAGCAAGCCGGAAATGGAACCGGCCCAGGCCGTGCCGGCGCCCGCCTTGCCGGCCTCGACAAGTGCCAGCGCGCCTTCCTGCTTGTCCGCGGCCACCGTGGCGCTGATGCCCGACAGGCTGATCTGGCCATCCGAAATGCTCAGGATGGGCGCGCCGCCCACCGTCAGGAAGGACAGGCTGATGGCGTAGTCGCTGGAAAACGCGAAGGACTGGGCCGCGCCGTCTATGCTCAGCGCGATATTCGACACCTCGGCCTGGATGGTGTCGGGCAGGCTGACGAGGCCGTTCGAGACGACGGACAGGAAGTCCGACAGCGTGGCCTTGCCGGGAAAGCTGGCCTGGAACAGCTGCGCCGAGTTGAATTGCACGTCGAATTCGCCGCCCGGCGTGCCGTCGAGGTTGCGAAATACCGTGGGCAACAGGGTGAAGGTGGTGCCGAACAGGTATTCATAGCGCGACTTTCCGCTGGCCTTGCTCGCCAGCGGCTGGTAAGCCGTCCAGTCGAGGAAGAACGAGGTGATGGTAAAGCTCAGCGCGGGCGTGGGCGCCGGGATGGGCTGCCAGCTGAGATCGCGCACGCTGCGCAGTTGCAGCGTGACCTGGTCCACCGTGGGCGCCGCCTTGGGCGGGATGCTGCCGCTGATGGTCATGCCGCCGAGGCCGAACGACGTCAGGAACTCCTGCAGCACGGCCGGGGTGGCGCGGAAATAGCTGGCGCCCCCGCCGATCAGGCCGATGGCGGCGGCGGGACTGAGGGGCGGCCCGTCGCTGCCCGCTTCCAGGCTGACCGCGTAGTTGCCGTCGCCGTCGGCGTTCGATGGCTGCAGCAGCAGCGACAGCGTGTAATCGGCGGCGCCGGCCCCTTCCACGCTGAGCGTGGCTGTCAGGGCCAGCGTGGCGGCCTGGTCGCCGTCGGCCGCTTCCTCGTCGTCCGCTTCGCCGGCGCCGCGCAGCAGCAGCTGCATGCCGCCGTCGAGCAGCAGGGCGTCGGGCGGCGGCGCGTCGACGGGCGGCGGGATCGTCACGGTCAGGCTGGGCGCCGCCACGCGCAGGTAGCCGGCGAACGTGCAGTCGAGCTCGCTAAGCGTGGCCGACAGCACGCCGCTGGGCATCAGGCCGCCCAGTTCGAACGTCTTGCCGTCGTACAGCGCCATGTCCAGGTAGCCGCCGATCTGCAGCTTGCCCGGCGGCGCGGCCAGGTCGGAAAACAGTTCCAGAAACGGCGTCACGAAGGCGGGCAGGGCCACACTGGCGCTGAGGTTCTGCTTGGCGCCGCCCGTGACGGACAGCGCGCTGTCGCCGCCCCATGGATAGACGCCGTCGGCGCTGGAAAACACCAGCAGCGCGCCCGACAGCGGCAACTCGCTGAACGGCCAGCCGCCCATGAAGGGAAAGCTGCTGTCCCAGTTCCAGTCGGCGGGACTGGCGGCCACCTGCACCACCAGCACGGCCGCGTCATCCCCGCCGTCATCCCCGTCCTCGCCCGATGTGCGCGCGGCGGCAGGCTGCGTGGAAAACACCAGCGTGGCCGGGGTTTGCAGCAGGCCGCCGATGAAGGGCAGGCTCGCCTTGCTGACCGTAAACACGCCGTCGCTCACGGCGCCCACGTCGGCTGCCGCGCAGCTGATCAGGAACTGCGCCGCGTCGATCTGGAATGCCTGGCCGATGATGGCGTCGAATTTTTCGGGCGGCGCGACGTCCGGGTCGGCCAGGCCCGCTTCCAGGAAGGCGGCATCGAGGGCGAACGGGCCACTACTGGCGGCGTTGACGATGGCTTGCTGCAGGTTTTCCAGCGCGGTATCGGTGGTGGCCATACGAACTTGCTCCTTGAATCAGTCATGATGTCCAGGGCGGACGCTCGCACCCGCCCGGACGCTCTGTCTACAGCACGGCAAACAACGCCAGGTGGTCGCTGGTGCTGCGCAGGTAGCCGTAATTGGCCCAGCCGTTCAGGGTGCGCGCCTGGCCTACGGCATACACGGCCGCCGGCGATTGCGGCCAGGCCATGCCGGCAGGCACGTTCGGAAATTGCGCGGGCAGCGGGCGCGTGCCGATGGGTACGCCCGCGGGCATGCCGCCCGCCACCGTGAACGGCGTGCCCGACACGGGGTTCATCACCGTGAACTGGTAGTTATTCGCCGGCACCAGCGGGTTGACGAGCATATTGTCGATCGAGAAAAAGTTGCTCACCATATCGCTGCCGATATAGTTATAGCCGGGATACGGCGCCGCCACCAACGCGCCGCCGGCCGTATTGTCGGACCACAGGAAGCGCGATTGCTGCGTCAGCTGCTGCTTGGTGCGCTTGGGGCGGATATGCGTGGCCAGGTAGCCCTGGTACGCATCCAGCGTCAGGTTCGGCGCCACCGGCATGGCGGGCGGCGGGTCCAGCAGCGGTATGTAGTTGATCGCGCGCAACTGGTCGTAGGCCGTCGTCCGCCCGCCCGCGCCGGGCGGCTGCGCGTAGATGGCGTTCAGGTTGAAGTCGCCGCAGATCAGCTTGACTTCATTGTGCGGCGCGCCGGCGGGCGGCGCCGCCACGTCGAGCACGCCGCGCAGCAGGATATTGATGAAATTGGTGGCGCCGCCGTGGTTGGGCGGCGCATGCACGGCAAACAGGGTCAGGTTGCGCGTGATGACGTCGGTCCGGTTGGTTTCCACGAAAGTGACCATGAAGGGCTGGCGCAAGCCGTTGAAATTGACCAGGCCGCCAACGACGGGCGGCACGGCCGGCGCCGGCGCGGGGGCGAAGGCGATGCGCGCCGCCGCCATGCCCTCGGCCAGGCCGCCGTTGTACTGCGCGCCGGCCGGGATGGTGCGCGCCGGCTGGCCTTGCGGGTTGAGCAAATCCTGGATGTCGGGCGCGCCGGCGCCCCCGGCCGGGTAGGCGGCGGGCACGGCGCCGGCCGCCACGGCCGACACGCCGCCGCCCGTCCATACGTTCGGCCCCGTGAAATAGCGCCGCACTTCCGTGGGCGTGCCAACCGTGCCCGATATGCCGCGGTACAGCACGGCGACCGATTCCGTGCGCCCGCCCGTGCCCACTTTCAGCGGCGGCACCATGCGCCAGGCAGCGCGGTTGGGGTCGGCGGGGTCGGTGCGCAGCTGTTGCAGCAGGAAGATCGCGCCCTGCAAGCCGCCCGTGTCGGGCGCCAGGTCGCCGGCGCCGGCCGCGCTGGCCGACACCTCGATCAGGACGAAGATATCGGGCTGCGTGGCGCGCAGGATGGTCAGGATGTGGTTGCGGCGCTGCAGCGCGGCCACGGCCGGCAGGTTGCCGCCGCAGCGGCCGCCTTCGCCATAGCGGGGCCGCTTGCGGCTGGGGTTGTTGACCTTGTTGATGCCGAAGTTCTCGATATTCCAGTACACGACGTTGGTCATGCTGCGCTCCCCAGTGAAATAGCCGGCAATGGCAGCGCGGCCAGTGCCTGCTCCTGGCGGGCGGCCGCATCGGCGATATACGCGGCATACCAGCCCAGGCTGCCCGTATTCTTCGGGTCGCCAAACAGGAAGAACTGGATGTTCGCGTCGGGCGGCAGCTTGGCAATGCCGAGGAACTTGATGGCGATATTGTCGAGCCGCAAGCAGTAATAGTAGGAGTCGCCGTCGGGCACTTTTTGCCGCATCAGCCCGATATTGTCGATGGCCAGCTTGAAGATGCCTTGCAGGCTGATCAGCCTGGCGCCCGGCGCCGCGCCGGGCAGCGACAGGCCGACGAAGACGGCTTGCTCGTCGTCGTCGGCCGTGCTGGCGGGCGACCAGGCCAGCAGCAGGGTCGAATGGAAGCCGGCGGCCGAGACGAGCGCGCCCGGCCCGCCCATGGTGACGTCGTACACGATGCCGTGCCATGGCCCGTCGAGCGTGCCCAGGTTCAGCGCCGTGCTGACGGGCAGGAAGCCGAAATCGGCCGGCTTTTGCCCGTCGGCGGCGGCGATAAAGCCCGACAGTTCCAGGCCGAAGCCCTTGAACAGGCTGTCCGGCCTGGCCTGGCTGGCGTCGAGGTCGTAGGCCAGGTTGGCCGTCACCTCGTCGAAGCGCACGGCCGACGGCGTCGTCTGCGGATAGCGCATGTCGATCACCAGGTTGGAAAACGCCAGGCCTGCGCCGTCCGGCGGCAGGTCCGGCGCCAGCGCGCCGAACGACAGCAGGTCCAGCACGGCGCCCGTGCGGTCGTCCAGGCTGGCGAAGTCCAGCGTGCCCCAGACGGAAAAACGGTTCAGCACGGTCGCGCCCGCGTCGGTGGTGCCCAGGCAGTTGAACTGGATGCGCTGGAAAGCCACGTGGCGCAGCAGGTTGCTGTCGAGGCTGAATATCGACGGCGTGGCTTGCTCGAAGATGTAGATGCCGGTGCCGTTCTGGTCGATATAGCTGCCGTCGAGCACCACGCCGTTGTTCGGCATCGCATTGCCGCCGAAGGTGGTGGCCGTCACGCGCGAGCCGAGCAGGCCGTTGACGGCCAGCTGCACGTAGCTCTTGAAGGTCTTGATGACGGCATTGTCGAACAGCACCTGCAATTGCAGCACGCGGAATGCATAGTTGTCGGTGTCGGGCAGGGCGATGGGGGTATCGGGCGGCAAGCCGTTGCGCTGGCCGGCGGCGAAGGCCGGATCCTGGTAGTCGACCAGGCCGAAGGTGCTGGAATTGCCGTTGAGGGTGATGCTGCCGTCGCCATGCACCGTCACGCGGCTGGCCGTGAAGCCGAAATGGTGGGCGACGAAGCGCGTCAGGTCGAGGCCGGCCGCGATGCCTTGCAGGCCGGGCGGCAGGCTGGACGGATCCAGGTCCGCCTGCAGCACCAGCACGCCCGTCCAGGTGGGATCGCTGACCAGTTCCAGGAAATGCCGGTACGGCGATTCGGGCTTGTCCGCCGCCAGCACCTCGGCCGCTTCGATGACATCCTGCAGCCACTGCGACAACCCCGTGTAGGCGATGCCCTGGACGTCGGGGCCGGCGTCGGCGGCCAGCGAAAAATCGGGTGCGCCCGACCAGGCGTTCGGATTGGCGACGCGTTCCCTGACGCTGCCGCTGCAATACTTGAGCAGCATCACGTTGCGGTAGGACGTGGGCGTCACGCCGACGCCCACCTGCGCTTGCATGGTCCAGCCCGCGATGCCCACGGTATTGTCGAAGTGCGCGGCGCCGTCCGACAGGTGGGCCGCGTTGACGGCCACGAGGAACAGCTGGTTGGTCTGCAAGGCATCCTGCAAGGTCGCGTCCGGGAAGCGGAAGCCGAACGGCAAGACCTGGCCGCCGCCGCCCAGGGTCTGACCCAGGGTCACTGACAGGAAGGCGTCCTGGTCCTGCGCCTGGCTGGACACGGTGGCGACCGCGCCCTGCGGCGTGGTGCGGTAGTGCGGCGCTTCCGCCACCGCGTCGCCGGCGGCCAGTCCGCGCACGCGGCGGCTGGCGGCCGCACGCGCCTGCCAGGTGGCGCTGGCGCCGCTGGAAATGACGGCCTTGCGGGTGGCGGCGACGATGCTGCTTTCAAAGCTCGACAGCAGGGCGGCGCTGACATCCAGCGGGCCGCCGCTGACGGCGCCGCCATACGGCAGCAGGGGAAAGGCGTGCGCGGCGCCCTGCGGCACGGGCAGCGAGGGCGGGGTCGAGGCGAGCACGGTATCGGCGGCCACGGCGCGCAGCAAGGCGGCGGCCCGGGCGGCCGGCGGCAGGCCGTACATGGGACTGCCCGCCGGCTCCGCATGGTATTGCGGCATGGCCGCGCCGCCCTTGAGCACGCTGGCCCAGCAACCGAGGTAATCGGCCGTCAGCGGCGTGGCCACGTTACCGGAATCGGGCAAGTCCAGGGTCGCGGCCTGGAACGGGAAGACGGACGCGTAGGCGGGCGAGCCGGGCACGAACAGCAGGCTGTCATTTTCCGGCGCGGCGCCATCATAGGTGGTCATGCTCAGCTGTTCCGAGCCGAAGATGCCGCATAACAAGTTTGTCTGCGCCCCGTCAGCCTGGCCGATGGCGCTCAGGCCAAAGCGCCCGGCCGGCGTAAGCAGGGCCTTGCTGGTAGCGGGCTGGGAAGGCGACCGGGCGGCGCAGCCAAAGGCCAGGGCGCCCGACTGCAGGCCGACCACGGGCGGCTGCCCGCTGGCGGCGCCCAGCGGCCGCAAGGTCGTCGCATGGCCCAGCGCAGTGCGGTAGGTGGACGGCAAGGCGGGCCGGTCGGCCGGCAGCAAGCCGCAGCGCAATACGCCTTCCAGCCGCGCCTTGGCGGACAGCTTCTGATTGTAGGGATCGAGCGGGTCGACCGTGCCGACCCAGGCCAGGCTGGCCGACAGCTTGGCGGGCGCGGTAAGCGCCGGGTAGAACAGCTGCTGCAGCTGGCCGCTGGCCGTGTCGCGCGCGGTCATGGGGAAGCCGACGGCCAGGCCGCTTGGGCCGAAGGTGACGGGAGGGTTGACGGTGGCCGTAAACGTCAGGCAGCCCGCATTCGCGCCCGCCAAAGGCACGAACGTGCGGATCGTGCTGCCGCTGCCCGTGACGCGTATGCCGATATCGCTGGCATTGCGCTGGAAGGCCAGCGCCGGCGGCGTAGCCAGCGGCGCGGCCAGCCGCAGACTGCCGCTGGCGGCGTCGATGGACAGGCCGACGCCGGACAGCACGTTGAACAGCAGGTCCTGTCCCAGCCGGAAATTGACGTTGGTGCTGGTGGCAAAGCCCTTGGTCAGCTGGTTATAGGTGTAGCTGCAGCCGTAGTTCTTGAAGGAATCAGTCGGCGCTGCATCGGTGTCGCGCAGCCACAGCAGTGCGTTCAGGTTCAGTCCCGGCGCCGATGACTGCCGGTCGATATACGCGACGAGGGCGGCGATGAAGGGGCCGGGCGCCGCGTCCAGCGCCGCCGGACGGGCGCTGGCAAACACGTAGCTGCCCATGCGCTGCGGCGACAGGCTGTCGGCATAGCTGATGCTGTCCGGGGGCGTGGCCGGCGGCGCGACGGGCGGCAGCAGGTAGCCGGCCCACGCATGCTCCGCCTGCGGCGGCGATTCATACAGGCTGACCTTGCTGGCGGGATCGGTGGCGACGAAACTGAAACCCATGACAACCTCCACTCAAGACGCGACTCGGGCTGCGATGCGGCGGCATGGCTGCCGCGCGGCAACGCAATCGTTTACAACGGGTGGGCCCGGAAGGGCGTCGGATGGCCAGGTGGCTTGCCTGGACGCGGTGGCGGGCGGCCATCCAGAGCGCCCGCCCGCAGGCGGGCGCGGAACCGCCGCTTACTGCGAGTTGGAGGTAAAGGTGGCCAGCACGAAGCCCGTGTAGCTATACAAGGTGCCGCTGTCGACGATGTCGCCGGAGAGCAGCACGTTATACAGGCCCGTGCTTTGCGGCGAGTAGGTGACCGTCAGGCCGGCTTTCCACGTGACGACGCCGTTGCCCGTGTCGCTGGCCAGCTTGGCCGTGGTAAAACCCGTGGTGACGCTGGGATTCCAGTACGTGGTGCGGCCCTGGAACTGGAAGGCGATGCCGGTCTGGTTGTTGCTGTCGCCGCTGGCGATGGACAGCGCGATGCTGTTCGGCGTGGTGTTGGTGGTGACGCTTTGGCCGGAGGCCAGCGTATGGTTGGTGACTTCGACGCGAGGTAAGTTAGACATGACATTCTCCATGAGGTGATATCGGCCTGCACTTGCGGTGGGCGCCCCGTGGCCGACAGGTTCGGGGCAGTTGGGTAAGTCGGTGGAAACGGTATTGCGACGGCATTGCGACCATGCCATAAAAATATGGCGGGACAATACGCAATTTCAAATAAAGACAAGACATTTGATATTAATCAATCCGGAATTGATTAATATTTTTCTTATTTTCTTATTCAAAAAAGTAGTTTCCGGCTATTCGTAATATAACCGTGCCGGCAATTGCGCATGACGAGTAGCGATTCTATGCCTATTTTTTTGCGCGATTCTCTCGAATTGTCGCGAAGGCAAGAATAATGCGGCTTCCGGACGCGGCGCGGGAATGTGCCGCCGGCCATTTTGCGCGGCGGCAGGCAAGCGGAATAGGAAATGCAATTGAATATAAACGGTTTATTGATTTAAATAGATGGCCTGCGCGGCTTTATTGCGGGGCCGGCGCGGGCAGGGCCGGACAGCGTTCAAAAACGGCTACCACCTTGCCAGTCAGTGTGTATTGCGTGCCGTCATCGAGGATGGGGCCATCGATGAGGATTTGATATTGCTGCGGACCGAGCGCCTGGAAACGCAGGGTCAGTCCTTTCTGGAACGTCACGATGGTATCGCCGCGGTCGGCGCCCAGCTGCAGCAGGATATTCGCTGTCGACAATAAAACCGTCCAGTACGCGGTGCCGTTGGCGCGCAGCGCCACCAGGGTGTTGTCATTGATATCGTTGCTGGCCGTGGCGATGGCGTCGCTGTTGACCGTCAGCGCCATGGTTTGCGGCGCCCGGCACGCGGGGGCCGGTTCGGCCAGCTGGCGCGCCAGCGCCGGGGCGTCGCCACCGAGCGATAGCAGCAGCACGGCAGCGAGCCAGGGGCCGCGCCAATTCAGCTGATACATGGTGGAGGTGGTGTCCCGCGCATGCGGCCCATCGTAACGAAATTCGGACGGAAGAGCAAACGCGTGCCGACCGCAGGGCGTCGCCATGGCCGCCATCCCCATCTGCTATCATCGTGCCGTTTTGGCCAGCGCCGCGGGCGCCGGTCCGGTATTTATGCAAGGAAAAAAATGAATAATCGCATTTCCCTGCTGCGCCAGCGCGGCGTGCAGGACAGCGGCAAGGTGGGCATGATCGAGCTGTTCTTCGACCTCGTGTTCGTATTTGCCGTCACGCAACTGTCGCACGGCTTGCTGGCGCACCTGAGCGCCATGGGCTGGCTGCAGACGGGCCTGCTGTTGATGGCCGTCTGGTGGGTGTGGATCTTTACCTCGTGGATCACCAACTGGCTCGATCCCGAACGCATTCCCGTGCGCATCAGCCTGTTCGCCATGATGCTGGGCGGCTTGCTCATGTCGGCCTCGATTCCCGAAGCGTTCGGCACGCGGGGCCTCGGTTTTGCCGGCGCCTACGTCGCCATGCAGGTGGGCCGGCCCCTGTTCGCCTGGTGGGCCGTGCGCCATGAGGAACTGTCGCGCCGCCGCAATTTCCAGCGCATCGCCCTGTGGGCCGTGCTGTCCGGCATCTTCTGGATCGCCGGCGGCATCGCGTCGCCCGAGCAGCGCATCTTCTGGTGGGGCGCGGCCCTGTTGATCGACCTGGCCGGTCCCTGGATGCAGTTCGGCATGCCGGGCCTGGGCCGCTCCTTGACGGCAGACTGGGATGTCGACGGCGGCCACATGGCCGAGCGCTGCGCGCTGTTCGTCATCATCGCCCTGGGCGAATCGTTGCTGGTGACGGGCGCCACCTTCGCCGGCCTGGAATGGACGGCCGCCAACTGGCTGGGCTTTTTGTCGGCCCTGGTTGGCAGCATCGCCATGTGGTGGATCTATTTCGACACGGGCGCCGAGGCGGGCCACCACCGCATCGCCCACTCGAAGGACCCGGGCCGCATCGCCCGCAAGGCTTACACGTATATCCACGTGCTGATCGTGGGCGGCGTGATCGTTTCCGCCGTGGCCGACGAGCTGGCCCTCGTGCATCCGGACGAAGCGAGCTTCGCCGGCATCAGCGCCTTGCTGGGCGGCCCGATCCTGTATCTGCTGGGCAATGCCTTGTTTAAATGGGTCAGCAACGACCGCGCCACGCCGCCGCTGTCGCATCTGCTGGGCATCTTGATCATCCTGGCGCTGATCCCGATGGCGTATGGCCGGCTGTATTCGCCCCTGACCCTGGCCTGCATCACCAGCTGCGTGCTGGTATTGGTGGCCGTGTGGGAACATATGGCGCTGCGCCGCCCGCCACCGGAGATCGATCTCTGATGCGCGCTCCTTGATATTTGTTTGACCTCAACCGGGCGGCGCGACGCCGTCCGGATCGCTGCGCGTATCGAGCTGCAGCTGCAGGAACGCCAGGTCCAGCCAGGCGCCGAACTTGGTGCCCACCTGGCGCATCAATCCCACCTCTTCGAAGCCCAGCTGCTTGTGCAGGGCGATCGAGCCGGCATTGCCCGCTTCGATACCCGCCACCATCACGTGCTTGCCCAGGCCGCGCGCCCGCGCGATCAATTCCCCCATCAAGGCCTTGCCGACCCCGGCGCCGCGCCGATCGGCGCGCACGTACACGGAATGCTCGACCGTATGCCGAAAACCCTCGAACGGGCGCCAGTCGCCGAACGAGGCGTAGCCGGCCACATTTTCTTCCGCATCGATGGCGACGAGCACGGGATAGCCGGCCTTTTCGCGGTCGGCCAGCCAGGCGGCGCGGTTGGCCGCATCGACCGTCCGTTCATTCCAGATGGCCAGGGTATTGCTGACGGCATCGTTGTAGATGGCCGTGATGGCCTCGATGTCGCCCGCATGGGCATCGCGTATCTGCATGTTGCTCTCCTTGCTAGGCGTCTACTATAATGGACAAATCATAGATTGCCGCCCACGCTTTTGTCCAATAAATCCTGATCATGTCCACTAAACCAGACGAATTGAACCAGCGCATCGGCGCCAGGGTGCGCCTCGAGCGGGAAAGCCTGGGCTGGTCGCTGACGGAGCTGGCGGCCCGCTCTGGCGTGTCGCGCGCGATGGTGCACAAGGTGGAGCGGGGCGATTGCAGCCCCACGGCCACCTTGCTGGCGCGCCTGTCGGGCGCCTTCGACCTGAGCATGTCCGAATTGATCGCCCGCGCCGAAATGCGCGCAGGGCGCTTGCTGCGCCAGGCTGACCAGCCCGTGTGGATCGACCCGCAGAGCAGCTATGTGCGGCGCCACGTGTCGCCCGCGTCCGACATGCCGCTCGACCTCGTGCATATTACCTTGCCGCCCGGCGCCGTGGTGGCCATGCCGGCCGCCGCCTACGCGTCGCGGCGGCAACTCATCTGGTCGCTCAGCGGCAGCCTCGTCTTCCTCGAAGGGGAGAGCCGCCACGTGCTGGACGAGGGCGACTGCCTGGAACTGGGCCCGCCGGCCGACTGCGTGTTCAGGAATGAAACGGCCACGGCCTGCACCTACGCCGTGGCCGTATTGAAAGGCGGTTGACCTTAAGTCAGCGCCGCCGCGCGCAGCTGGGCGATGAAGGCGCGCGCGGCGGGCGCCTGTTCGTGGCGGCGGAAGGCCACGGCGATTTCCGAGCTGATCAGCGGCCCTTCCAGCTCGCGGAATACCACGCCGGGCAATTGCACGCTGGCCATCACCGAGTGGGGCACGATGGCGCAGCCCACGCCCAGCGACACTTCCGTCAGCACGGCCACCAGGCTGCCCGGGCGCGACACCACCTGGGCCGCAAAGCCGCCGCGCCGGCTCACCTCCAGTGTCCCCAATCCCTGTTCCGGCACGATGAACGCCTGTTGCGCCAGCGCGGCCGGCCCCGCCACGCCGAGGCGGGCCAGCGGGCTGTCCGCTTGCACGGCCAGCACGAAGCGATCGCGCAGCAAGACCACGCTGTCGAGTCCGTCCGGCAAGTGCAGGGGCGGGCGCACGAACGCCAGGTCCACCCGGCCCTGGTCCAGCAAGCCGGGCAGGGCATCCATCGCGTATTCGCGCGCACCGATGTGGATGCCGGGGTGGCTGGCGCGAAAGCGGGCGAACTGGTCTTGCAGCACGCCTGAGTAGGCGGCCGAGGCCACATAGCCGATTTCCAGCCGTCCCAGCTCGCCCCGTCCCGCCCGCCGCGCCACTTCCTGCGCCTGCGCCAGCTGCCCCAGCGCGCGGGTGGCTTCGATGACGAACAATTCGCCGGCCGCCGTCAGGGCCACGGCGCGCTTGCTGCGCTGGAACAGGCGCGTGCCGAGCAGGCTTTCCGTTTCCTGCATCTGCTTGGTCAGCGCGGGCGGCGAAATGCCGAGTTCCGCGGCGGCCCGCGCGAAGTGCAGGCTGTGCGCGACGGCCAGCACGCAGCGGAAATGCCGCAATTCCATGTCTTTGTCTGTATTCACCATCAGTGAATTATAAGGCGATCATCTTATAACAGGAAATAATACAAGCGTGCTTACAATCGGGGCATGAAGAATACCAACTGGACCTTATATACGTGCTCGGGCGTGTGCGCGCTGATCATGCTCGACACCAACGTGGTGGCCGTTTCCCTGCCGTCGATCGCCCGCTCGCTCAACGCCAGCTTCGTCGACGTGGAATGGGTGGTCAGCGCCTACATGCTGGCGTTCGCCTCATTCCTGTTGCCAGCCGGCAGCATCGCCGACCGCCTGGGACGGCGCAGGGTGATGCTGTTTGGCCTGGCCGTGTTCGCGCTGGCGTCCCTGTTGTGCGGCCTGGCCTGGACGCCGTTCGTGCTCAACGTGGCGCGCGCCGTCAAGGGCCTCGGCGCCGCGCTGCTGCTCACCTCCGCGCTGGCCGTCATCGGCCACACGTTTCATGCGGAAAAGGAGCGGGCGCGCGCCTGGTCCGTGTGGGGCGCGGCCATGGGCGTGGCCATGACGGTGGCGCCCCTCTTGGGCGGCCTGATCACGAGCGCCATCAACTGGCGCTGGATTTTCTACCTGAACTTGCCCGTCGTCGCCATCCTGATGTGGCTGGTGCAGCGCCATGTGGACGAATCGAAGGATGCGTCCAACGCCAGCTTCGACCCGGCGGGCGCGCTGCTGTTTTCCGCCGGCCTGTTCTGCATCATCTGGGGCCTGATCGACGCCAGTGTGGCGGGCTGGTCCAGCCGCGCCACCCTGCTGCGCTTTGTCGCCGGCGCGGCGCTGCTGCTGGTATTCGTGCTGGTGGAGCGGCGCCAGCGCGCGCCCATGGTCGATTTATCCCTGTTTGGCCGGCGCGTGTTCGTCGGCGCCGTGCTGGGCATGTTCGGCTACGCCATCGCCGCGCAAGTGATGATGACCTTTTTACCGCTGTATCTGCAGAACGCCTTCGGCTTTTCCGCCGTGCTGGCCGGCTGCGCCATGCTGCCGTTTGCCGTCGCCATGGTCGTGCTGTCGCGCCTGGCGCCGCGCGCCATGCATTACCTGGACGACCGCGGCATCCTCGTGACGGGGCTGTTGATCGTCGCCGCGGGCAACGTGGCCACGGCCCTGGCCGCCGCCAGCCTGCAGTACGGCTGGGTGGCGGCGGGCATGGTCGTCACGGGGGCGGGCGCCGGATTGCTCAACGGTACGACGCAAAAGGCCATCCTCGCCTGCATCCCCAGGGAACGCACGGGCATGGGGTCCGGCATCAGCACCACCACCCGCTTTGTCGGCATCGTGCTGGCCGTGGGCGCGCTGGGCGCCGTGCTGGCCATGCGCACGGCCGCCTCGTTCGAGCAACTGGCGTGGCTGCACGGCTTGAAGGCTTCGCCGGAAATGATCGGTCGCATCGTCGCCGGCAACGCGTCCGACGCCTTCGGCCAGCTGCCGCCCGCCCTGCAAGCCGTGGCGCAGGAAGCGGCGCGGCACGCCTTCATCGACGGCTTTGCCAGCGTGCTGTACCTGGCTGGCGGCCTCGCGGCCGTGGTGGCGGCGCTGGTGTTCGTGCTGGCAAGGCCGCTGGAAAAAGTGTAACTGTTCAGCAAGTTCTGCGTGCGCGGCCTCTGCTTGTAATATGATGCCATCAGGAAATACATGGCAATCATATAACTACCGCAGGTAATCACATGCGCAGAAAACGCATCATCGTCACCAGCGTGCTGGTGGCCGTCATCGGCGTGGCCGCTCCCCTGAGCCTGGCCTTCTACCTGTCGTCCGTGCGGGCCGAGCAGGGCGAGCAGGAACGCCTGCGCCTGCTGGCCGGTTACGCGCTCGAGCGCGCCCACCGTTCGATCGCCTCGGCCAGCATGGCCCTGCGCAGCGCCGATGCGCTGGAGCTGGCGCCGTGTTCGGAAGCCCATGTCCAGCAATTGCGCCGCATCACCATCACCACGCGCAGCATCGACGATATCGGCTATGTGGAAAACGGCTTACTCAAATGCACGTCCACGGGCATCGAGGAAGAGCGCATCGCCGTCACGCCCGCCGACTTTACCCTGGACAATGGCATGGGCCTCGATTTCGACCTGCGCCCCGTCGTCAGCGGCGGCAAGCGCATGGTGGGGCTGTCGTATCGCGCCTACAAGGTGCTGATCGATCCCGTGCGCTTTTCCGACGTCATCGTCGACAGCGATATCCAGATGGCCGTGGCCATCGGCAAGCGGGGCGTGCTCGACACCTTGCACCATCCGGACCCGGCGCTGGTGCAAGCCTTGCTGGCCGGCCAGCCGGCGGCGGCCGGCGCCGTGCCGGACGGCAGCATCCATGCCATGCTGTACCGCGATGGCTTGACGGCCGTCATGATCGAACCGCGTAGCAAGCTGAACGACAGGCTGCGGCGCGAACAGCTGCTGCTCTTGCCGCTGGGCCTGCTGATGGCTGCCTTCCTCGTCGGCATCGTCGTGTGGCTGTCGCGCCGCCGTTTGTCGCTGATGGGCGAGTTGCGCATCGCCATCGACCGGCGCGAATTCTTTGTCCATTATCAGCCGATCATCGCCCTCGACACGGGCGTATGCGTGGGCGCCGAAGCGCTGATACGCTGGCGCCGTCCCGATGGCAGCATGATACGGCCCGACCTGTTCATCCCCGTGGCCGAGGAAGGTGACCTCATCCTGCCCATCACCGACCAGGTGATCGCTTGCGTCATCGCCGACATGCGCGCCGCGCTGCTGGCCGACCGCGACCTGCACATCGCCATCAACCTGTGCGCCAGCGATATCGAAACGGGCCGCGTGCTCGACGTGCTGGAACGGGCATTGGCCGGCACGGGCATCGAGGCGCAGCAGATCTGGCTGGAAGCGACGGAGCGGGGCTTCATCAACGTGGAAGCGGCGCGCGCCACCATCGAAAAGGCCAGGGCGCGCGGCCATGCCGTGGCCATCGACGACTTCGGCACCGGCTATTCCAGCCTGTCGAGTCTGCAAAACCTGCCGCTCGACGCCTTGAAGATCGACAAATCGTTCGTCGACACCATCGGCACGGACGCCGCCACCAGCAGCGTCACGCCGCACATCATCGCCATGGCCCGCACCCTGAACATGCTGATCGTGGCCGAAGGCATCGAAACGCAGCAGCAAGCCGATTATTTGCTGGAACGCAAAGTCGAATTCGGCCAGGGCTGGCTGTTCGCCAAAGCGCTGCCGGCCGCACAATTCCTTGCCTTTTATCAGACGCGCCGCGCGCCGCCGTCCCCATGAAACCGCCACGCTTTCCCTATCCCTTGCAGCCGCTGCGCGTACCGGGCGGCTGGCACATCACCGTCAACACCCTGTTCGAGGTGGAGCCGGGCCCGGACACCATGGAATGGTTCAGCAGCGCATTGCTGCTGTGGGGCAGCTGCCGCGACAGCGGTTACTGTTTCAATTCGCACTTCGAGCCGGAAGACGATCCGCAGGGCGAATTCGTGCTGGAAATGGGCAAGGTGGCATACGACCGCGACGGCAAGATCGTGCAGGGCAGCGACGCCTTCCTGGGCGAGTTTCGCACGCGCAGCAAGGCGGAGTTTGTCGCGCGGGTCGAGCAATTCATGCAAGACCCGGCAGCTTGATCGCTACGGTTTGCGCGGCAAGACCGTGTCCTGCCCGCTTTGCTTGAGCACGGCGCTGGCGATCTTGCCCGCCGCATCGCGCGTAAATGCCAGCTCCGCATCGATGGCGCGGAAGAAGAATTGGTCTTTCGCGCTGGCAAACAAGGGGGCGGATCCCATGCCCGTGCCGGCCGCTTCCAGGCCTTGCTTGCCCAGGCTCACCGTCAAGGTGAAATCCTTGTCCAGTGGATACTCGCCAACGTACTCGGCGAGCGCGGCGCGCGGCACGTCGATGGCCGCTTGCGGCTTTTTCAACGGCGGCAGGGGCGTGCCGGGCAGTAAGGTGGACAAGCCCAGCGCATCGACGTCGCGCGCCGTATTCGTCAGCACCACCACGCCCCGCTTGCCGTCCGTCGTGAACGCCGCATAGCTGCTGTAGCCGCCCGTCTGGCCGCTGTGCCAGGCGTAGGCCTGGCCCTGTCGCTGTTCCAGCAGCCAGGACAAGCCGATTTTCGTGTCGTCGCCGGACGCCACCGGACGCTGCGGCTGGATCGCCAGCGCATACGGGCGCAGCGGCTTGAACATATACGCCTGCAGGTAGGCGACCATGTCGCGGGCGCTGGAATACACGCCGCCGGCCGGCGCCACCACATTCAAATCCCAGGCGGGCGTGGCTTCGCCCGACAGCAGATGGCCGGGCGCCAGGCGCGCCAGCATGCCGTGCGTGGGCTTGTTCGAGGTGGAACGCATGCCGAGCGGCACGGCGATGCGCTTTTGCAGCAGCGCTTCATAGCTGGTGCCGGCCTGGGCGGCCAGGGCCGTGCCCAGCACGGCGTAGCCGATGTTCGAGTAGTCAAAGGCCGTGCCTGGCGCGCGCGGCAGGTGGTAGGCGGCGAGAAACTGCCGCTGCTTCGCTTCCGTGTAATCGGCATACGGGTTGGCCGGGTCCTTGGGCGTGAAGTTGTCGGGCAAGCGCGGCAGCGAGGAATAATGCGTGGCCAGGTCGAGCAGGCTGATCGTTTTTCCATCGAAGGCAGGCACGGTATAGCCCGGCAACAAGGCCGCCACGGGCTCGTCGAGCTTGGCCTTGCCATCGACGACGGCGTTGGCCAGCAGCAAGGCCGTCATGGTCTTGGTGACGGAGCCGATCTGGTAGACGGTGTCGGCGCCAGGCTTGGCGCTCTTGCCTGTCTGGCTGCTGCCAAAACCATACACGGCGCTGTCCTTGCCTTCGATCACGGCGATGACGATGCTGGCGTGCAAGCCCGTGCGCGTGAGTTCTTCCGCGCGCTGGCGCACGGCGTCGTCCAGCGCGGGCGCGGCCAGTGCAGCGCTGCCGGCGAGGCAAAGGGGGAGGAGGGCGAAAGTGGATGTCATGGGTAACCTTGTCCAGAGTGGATCGAAGGCACGCCGGCGCATGGGGAAGGTGGCTGGCATGCCTGGTGAAGGATACGGGCCCAACATGAAGGTTGCCTGAGTTTTATGTTTGCCGGTATGGCAAGGCTTGCGTTTGCTCAATGTTCAGCCATCGGCGCTTCCAGCAGGCACGCCAGCTGCGCGCGCATGTCGGCAGACATGCATTGCAGCAACTCACCGCGTCGGCGCGCATCGGCCCGTTTCTTCGATGGCACGTCGGCCAAGTCGGGCGCCCGGTAGGGGGCGCAGGGCAGGTGATAATTACCGTCGCGCATGCGCAAGGCATGCAATTCCTGCCACGCCAGGTCGTAATCGGCGGCGATATGGCGCCGGCGCCGCGCATTCAGGGCGATGCGGTTGTCATTGCTGATCAAAAACAGGTTATTGCAGGCAAAAAAATCGCCGAAATCGCGCAGGGCCGTCACCATCAGGTTTTTCGGGCGGCAACCGTGCAGCGCCCGCGTGGCCGCCTTCACGGCTTGCGCGCCCGCTTCCGAGCGCAAGCCTTGCAGCGCGCCCAGTTGCAGGGACACGCCATCGGCGCGCGGCAGGAACAGGAAGCTGGCCAGGTAGAACGGCTGGCCGTCGCGCGTCAGGCGCAGGCACAGTTCGCCTTCGCGGTAGCTGTCGTGGATGGCCGTCAGCTGCAAGCGGTACAGCGCCCCATCCTTGCCTTCGAACGCGGCCAGCACCACGGGCTGGCGTGCGGCCCGCTCGACCAGGGCGCGCGCCCCGGCTTGCCACAGGAAGCGGTAATGGCCTTCCAGCAAGGCCAGTCTGTCCGCGCAACCGAGCCGGCGCGAGGCGTAAGGGCGGTAAATCTTGAAGCGCAAGCAAGGATGCAGCTGCGCCAGCGAATTCAGGCCGGGCATGCTGCCCAGGAAAGCTTGCCAGCGCGTGCGCTGGCGGGGAAAGAAGAGGGCGCCCAGCGCCGCTTTCAAGCGGTGGCCGCTGGCAGGGTGCGGCACGGCGGCGCCGTGGTGCAGGGGTAAAGCGATGTCATTCATGATTCAGCCGGAAAAGGGCAGGCGCTGCACAATGAGAGCCTTGCCAATCTGAATGCTACGCGGGCCAGGTGAATTTCCTATTAAGAAGCCACGCACGCGGGCTTTAGAGGATGGCAACTAAACATTTGCCTTCTGGCAATATGGACGGTTATGCTCGCGGCACCTTCACTCCTGACTGATGCTGCTCATGAATCACCGCCCATTGCTTGCCATCCCCATGCTCGTTGCCGCCCTGGCCGCCCAGGCGCAAGACCGCACGGCCGATCCCCTGGGGCCGTTGGCGCAATGCATCAACCGCAGCGAGTTCCAGTTCCGGCAGCAAGACCGCCTGCCCGCGCACGTGACGACGCGCAGCGTCAAGCTGGCGACGGGAGAGGGGCAGGTATCGACGGCCGATGGCTATCGGCTGATGCTGTTCCACAAGGGTAGCTTGCCCCTGGTGAACCTGAAAATCGAACGCAGCGCCGCAGGCAGGTTTGCCGCCGACCGCGACACCATCGTGGCGCAGATGCAGCAGATGGCCGCCAACAGCAAGGCGCCCCAATTGGTGTCGCTGGAAACGGACGCGCGCCAGGGCGTGGAAGTGCTAGGATTGAACAATCCCAATGTTACGCAATCGGCGGGCATCATCAGTTTATACACCTTGCTGCATGCCGCCAGCGGGACGGTCGCCACCGCCTATCTGCTCAACCAGCCGGCGGACAAACGGGAATTCGCGACGGATGCGCAGTACCAGGCCTTGCGCGACCAGTTCATCAGCTCGCTGGCCGCTTGCATGGCCGATCCCGCGCCGTAAGGCAGGCGCACACAGGCACAGGCAGGCCAGGAAAGGAGATCACCGCCATGAAAAAAGCAGAGCCAACTACGCAGTCCCAGGATGGCGCGGTGAGCGCCGAGTCCGCTACTCGCCTGATCGACGCGAAAATCGCCGCGCTGGCCGACTGGCGCGGCAAGACGCTGGCCACGGTGCGCGCACTGATACGCCAGGCGGACCCGGACGTGGTCGAGGAAGTCAAATGGCGCGGCGTGCCCGTCTGGTCGCACGCGGGCATGATTTGCACGGGCGAAACCTATAAACTGGCCGTGAAACTCACCTTCGCCAAGGGCGCCGCCTTGCCCGATCCGGCCGGCCTGTTCAATGCCAGCCTGGACGGCAACACGCGCCGGGCCATCGACCTGCACGAAGGCGCGCACCTCGATACGGCAGCATTCAAGGCGCTGATACGCGCCGCCGTGGCGCTGAATACGACACCGAAACCCAAACGGACTCCGACTTGAGACATTATCTGTATCTGTGGCACGACCCGGCCGAGCGCATGCTGGTCGCTTCCGGCATCGAATTCAAGGATTTTCTCCCCGCCCTGGGCGAGTCCGGCGGCATCGTGCTGCGCAAGGGCAGCGCCGGGACGGCCAGGAAGCCGGCCGGCTACCAGACCCTGGCGCGGCAACAGTTGCCGGCCCTGGCCCGGGAAGACCTGCACGCCTGCGGCAGCCATGCCTGGGCCGACTGGCGGGGCGCGGCGCCGCCGCCGCAGGATGGAGACGTGGCCGCGGCGCTGGCCTATCACGCCGCCGCGTCGCGGCGCACGGGGCTGGCCACCCTGCAAAACCGCTTCCTCGCCTTTGCCCACGACGACGGCTGGTACCTGAAACTGTTGTATGCGGCCTGGGACGATGCAGCGGCTGTTCTCGCTGGCGCCATCCCGCCAGCGCTGGGCACGCTCGATCTGGATGCGCTACGCCAGGGGGACGACGGTTACTGGCTGCAAGACGGCACGCTCGAAGTGGAATTGAAAACCCACGATATCGACAGCGTGCTGAACCGCCGTTTGTGACTGTATAATGGCATTCCGACAACTGATACGGGCCCCCATGCTTCGTCCTCATTTCGCCACGGCATCGCCTCACGTGCGCGCCGCCGCATGACGCCAGCCACGCTTCGGCCATTCGCGCTGGCGGACACGCTTTCCTGCGCCGCCATCCTGGCGCTGGCGGGGCGCGACACCTTCGGCCCTGTCGCCAGCGCCGCCGCTTTCACGGCAGCGACGCAGGGCGAAGAAATCCTCGTTGCCGAGCGTGACGGCATCGTCATCGGCTTTGCGGCCGTGCACACGGGCGACGCGCCCGAGCATTTCCTGCACCATTTATATGTGCACCCGGCGCACAGCGGACTGGGCATCGGCACACAGCTGCTGGCCGCCGTGGCGGCGCGCTTCGGTCCCCGCCTGAGCCTCAAGACGCAGCTGGCCAATACGGGCGCGCGGCGCTTGTATGCGCGCGCGGGCTGGGTCGAAGACGCCGGCGACGGCGGCGTGGACATCCTCGGCGCGTGGATACGGGTGCGCTACCGCGCCGCACCGCCCGGACAATGAAAGACCCTGGCGCCATCGACCCCGCCCTGGCGAGAATGATGGGCTGGTTCCTGATCCTGCTCGCCCTTCCCACCGCGTATTTTTCCTTCTGGCGCGTGTATGACAAGCTCGCCTCGCCAGCCTGGCCCGTGACCAGCGCCGAGATCGTGCGCAGCAGCATGTATCAGCGCACGGGAAAGTCACAGGACTGGTGCGTCAAGCTCAGCTACCGCTACAGCGTGGATGGCAAGGCCTACCGCAGCTCGCGCATCGGCGTCTCGCGGATAGGCAACGCCGGCTGCCACCGCGAACAGGCCGTCACAGCCTGGCGCCTGGCCAGCATGGCGCCGGGCGCGCACATCCGCGTGCATTACCGGCCGCGCGACCCGAACGATACCGCCGTGTTCCTCGCCAGCCTCGATTTCCTCGATTATTTTGGCGTCCTGCTGTGGGTCGTCCTGTTCGTGCTGGGCGTGTCGGAAGCCCGCAAGCAAGCGCCGCCAGCCGGATCCACTTTGTCAAACGTGGCATCCATGGCAGCACGGTCATAGTTTTGCTCGGGCGGCGTCAACGTGAAATGCGGCGCATATTCGCCCCCGTCGGCCGTCATGGGACAGGCGAAATAATGGGATAAGCCCCGATAGCGGGCGATGCCCGTCCTGGGGCAGTCGTAGCTATCCCAGGCCATAAGCACTCAAACCCGGCGTTGCTCCTTGTTGTCGGTTAGCAGTCCCAGCCTGGCCGCCATGCCGGCATTGTCGCGCAGTAAACCGTCGCGCTCCTGCGCCAATGCTTCCATTTTCTGTTGCGATAGTTGTCCGTTTTCCGCCAGCATGTCGAGTTGCCGGTCTTGCGCGGCCAGCGCCACCTTGGCGTCGTTCAGCGCCAGCAGGGCCGTGTCGAGCTTGGCCAGCAGCGCGTCGGCGGAGGCCGCCGCCTGCAGATACTGAAATTCGAACTGGTCGCGCTCGGGACGCACGGTCGCCAGGGATTCGCGGTCTGCCGCGGCCTGGGCCGCCAGCGTCGTTTGTTCCGCCTGCAGCTGGGCCAGGCGCATGTCTTGCTGCACCAGCGTGGCTTGCTGGCCTTGCAGGCGCTGCTGCAGCTGGGCGTTGTCCTGTTCCAGGCGACTGATCCGTTGCTGCGCCTGGGCCCGTTCCTCGCTGCGCTGCGTGGCGGCCGCTTCCTGGTAATGGTCGAACTGCGAACGCACCTGCGCCAGCTGGCGGTTCAGGGCGGCGATTTCCTCGCCCCGGTCGGCCAGGCGCTGCGTCAGGCCCGCGTTATCGCTGTGCAAGGTGGCCAGGGTGACGGCGCGGAAATGGTGCTCTTCCTTCAATTGCGCCAGCGCGTGCTGCTTGGCGCGCAATTCCTGGGTGAGGGCGGCGCGCGCCTCCGTCAGTTTCAAGCGTTCCGTTTCCGTCTTCTTCAGCTGCGCCAAAGCCGCATCGAGTTCGGCGCGGTTTTCCCGCATGCCCGTCTCCAGCTGCTGCGCCACGTCGCGCTGCTGCTTGTCGTACACGCCGCGCATCGCTTCCATCAGTTCGGCCGGCAAGCCTGATTCCGTTTTCACGGCGCCCACTCCCTGGAACTCTTCCTTCCAGCGTTTCAGCAGGGGAGCGATGGTGCTCTTGCTGCCCGTGCTGCCCAGCGCTTCGCGCACGCTGTCGACCGTGGGATTGCGCCCGTCGGCAGCGACGATTTGGGCTGCTTTCATAACATCAGAGTACAGAATGCCGGTGCGGGCCATGAAATCACCTATGAGCGAAATTTAGTAACGTATTACATGATACGTAATATCGCATAATATTACGATATAAATTTTGATCGTTTTTGAAAAATATATATCGCGATAAGATCGCTTATCGCGGGTTATGGGGGTGGTTTGCATGGTATTCTGCGTATTTCCCAGTACATCAGCCCGATTTCAGCGATTCCATGCCCGATTTTCCTCCTTCGAAACGCCGTGTCGCCGCGCCCGAAAGCGCCGCCTTGGCTCCTGTGCCGTTACACGGCGCCCTGATCGATGCCGAGCTGGCTGCGCGCCACCAGGCGTTTCTTGCCGCCGCCACGTCCGACAACACGCGCCGCACCTACCGTTCCGCCATCCGCCACTTCCAGGCCTGGGGCGGGGCGCTGCCCGCCGACGAGTCCACCGTCATCCGCTACCTGCTGGCGTATGCGGACAGCCTGAACGCCCGCACCCTGGCCCTGCGCCTGACGGCCCTGTCGCAATGGCATGTGTACCAGGGCTTTGCCGACCTCGCATCCACGCCCACCGTGCGCAAGACCCTGGCCGGCATCGCGCGCCTGCACGGCAAGCCGAAGAAAAAGGCCAAAGCCTTGCCGCTGGAAGACCTGGAGCTGATCGTCGCCAGGCTGGCCGCGCTGGGCAGCGTCAAGGCATTGCGCGACAGCGCCTTGCTGCAGCTGGGATTTTTTGGCGGTTTCCGGCGCAGCGAACTGGCGGGGTTGATGCTGGAAGACGTGAGCTGGGAGCCGCAGGGCATGGTGATCACCTTGCCCCGCTCGAAAACGGATCAACTGGGGGAGGGCATCGTCAAGGCGATCCCGTTCGGCGACGGCGTCTGCTGTCCGGCCACGGCCTTGCGCGCCTGGCTGGCCGCGGCGCATATCCGCACGGGGCCGCTGTTACGCCCCATCAATCAATGGGGCCATGTCAGCGCGAAAGCGCTGCACGCGAGCAGCATCAACACGATCCTGGCCAGCTGCGCCAGGTTGGCTGCGCTCGATTATGTGCCGGAACTGTCGAGCCACAGCCTGCGCCGTGGCATGGCCACCAGCGCGCACCGGGCCGGCGCCGATTTCCAGGCCATCAAGCGCCAGGGCGGCTGGCGCCACGACGGCACCGTGCATGGCTATATAGAAGAGGCGGGCCGCTTCGAGGAAAATGCGGCGGGCAGTTTATTGAAGGCGAAGAAGAGGCCGGCGGGATGAGGGTGCCCTGCAATATCTTGCAGCGGCCGGTCAGCGGATGCCCCATGCGGGCGCAGCGCCCTGGGGGATTACGCAGGGGCTACGTCGACACGCACAATTTCCAACTCGGTAGCGGAGCTTAATTGCGCCGCAATGAGAGAGCTCATATCCACGTCCGCACCGCCATCGGATACGTCCGCGCAGGTATCGATAATTAGCTGCAAACAGTTGTCGCGCATCTCCCGCGTGTCCAGATCCGGCGGCGGAGGCGCCAACAGAGCGATTTCCAGTCCAAGCGCGAAGGCGCGATACGCCGGATATTCCTCGTATTTCCCTTCCTCGTCAGGCGAGAATCTGATACCCAGTGCCGCAGCCAGAACGACAACCGTGGCTTCGAAGGGCAGCGTTGGCCGAATGTTCAGACAAGCCGTAAAGTAGCTTCCACTTTGACAATTGCGCATGCAACCTCTGGTATAAATTTAAAATAGATAATCTATTGTCATGTCACGTATGGACGCCCGCTCCTGGCCGGCTGAAGCCACTTCAAATGTCATACTTGTTGTGAACAGCGGCCTTAAGCTCAGCCTGCGGTAAGCCTCCTCGCCGCCAAAACTCAAAAAAATACTCCAATGTTTCGGCAGAAGCGTCAATATCCATAGGATGCAAGACGCAGATGGCAGTTCTTATTTTCAAAACGTCGGGCTCGTCCAATTGATCGCGCCCTTCAATTGCCCGCCAGAGGCGTACACGCTCCGCAATGACTTCCTCAGCCGTCGCCGCGCCGGTGATGTATCGATTCGCCACAGCTGCGGCTGATTTAGCAGCCTCAGGCAATTGTGAAGTCACTCTTCCTATCGCCTCAATCATGAATCGCTGAGCTAAAAATTGTTCTGCAGGGTCATCCAAGTCCACCGCAGATGCGATAGCATCAAAAAGTCTCTTATTCAACATTTGCATTAAGTTTCAGTGATTGCTCGGGGCCGCTTCAGGTCGGCTGCGGTCGCTGGCGACTATCGGCCCATTGCGGACCTTTATTTGACATCATGTCCCTGGGAGATTTCGGCGCAATAATGTTGCTCAAACTCCGCGCGGCTGGAGACACTCCCCCATAGCGTCGAAATGTAGTGGAATTCAAGTTCGAACGGCTCTTCGAAAGCGCTTACGTCTGTCGCGTATTCGCAATTCCGACTCAGCATTCCTAGCCAATTTGGGTATCCCAATTTCGGATAGAGCGGTGTCAGCTTCATGTCGATTGTCCAGATCGTTTCCTTGCCTTGGAGATAAGCGTTCCTGAGCTCTACAATATATTTTCCCGCCGCCAGCTGGTCATCGAGCCGCTCAGAACCTAGATATCGCTCAATGATCACTTCCACCAACGGCAGCACCTCATCAAGTCCTCTTGCACTTGCCAGCAAGATTATCTCTAAGTCATCGTCCTCTTCGTCCAAGTCCAGGCGCTCCACTGCCCAATCGACACATGCGGCACACACAGCACCGTTGACAAAGCCATGACGCAGTTTGAAATACAGGGTTTCGAGTTGAGCAATACTCTTCATGTTACCTTTGGATCTCAACATTTTTAGGCGAGCAAAACGGCTGCTCTTGGCCGGTAGCCGTCATTGGCAGGTTCCGCCCCAAAAGCGGACGCTTACACCAAAATGAATAACCAAGCTGAGCTGGATTCATTGTTGGGCTGAGCCCTTTGCAACTTGTGCGAGGGCGACATCTAACGCCTGGTCGGCTGGCACAAGCACATCTGGCTGCACTCCGGTGCGCTCCCAGTTAGTGTGCGTTACAGGAGTGACGGTGCGGCCAATGGCAACGAAAGCGATGAGGTGATTGGATACTGGAACGCCGAATTGCTTATGCGCGCCACCGGAAGTCTTGCTTCCGACAATGACGGCGCGTTTTTGCTGTTGCAAGCCGTAGGCAAAAGCTTCGGACGCCGATGAGGTTTCTTCGTTCACGAGGATATACAGCGGACGTTTGCTACCGTAACGCGGTCCCGTCAAAGTAATGCTTGTGATGACGGAATTGGTCACCTTGCCATCGCGATCGAGTTCGTCCAGTAAGTGAACAGGGCGTTCGTCGAAGAAGTAGCTGGATAGCAGTGTAACCATGGACTGCACACCACCGTGCCCATCACGCAAATCGATAATCATGGCGTCGCTATGGGCGGCCTTCGACATCACTTGCGCCACGGCTTCGGTAGAAAAACGGTCAACCGGCGCGAAGCGTGTCACATGCAGATAGGCGGTGCGCCCCTTCATGGAAAATTTCTCCATGCCGAAATTGTCGGGACCGGGCCGGCTGACTGGCTCCGTTGATGCGACTGGCACTGGACTAGGAGGAGGCTCTTCGAGCGCGTCAAACTCGACATACACCAATCCGTTATGCTGGTCAGGCGAGATACTATCCATATCCTGCTGGACCTTTTCCGCTAACTCTTTTTCCGCCAATCCCGCGTAATCACCTCGCTTGAGATGATTGCGCAAACCGTTGGCCAACAACTTGCCCTGGGCTGCAAAGACGTAGCTATCTTCAAGCTTCTGCGCATAGTCTTCAATCACTTTCGTTCGCTCGACATCTCCCAAACCATCTGCATGCGCGAAGCCAACAGAAGCGATTAACAGCACAGCCATGGGCAATCTTTTCACAGGCATCTCTCCATAGTAAATAATGCCTAAATACCAACTTGGATTTTTCAATTCTTGAAATTTTTATTGATGAAATCATCGGACGGGAACGTCCGGTCTTGGCCGATAACGGACGGCCAGAATGGCGCAGTGTATGGCATTGTTGCTCTTTTGAAAAGTGGAAGACAGGAAAGTGATTTTACGAAGCGTTCTTGGACAATGCTTTGATGAAATGAATGCGCTCGCTGACGGGATCGCCAAAGTGCTCCACCAGTCGGATCTGATAGCCATTGCGGATCAGCAAGCGCAGCATGGCGGGATAGCGGTTCATCGACTTTACGGTGACGGCCGCAAAGCCTTGCTCGCTGGCCCAGGCTTCCTGGGCTTCCAGCAGGCGCTGCGCCAGGCCTGTCTTGCGGTGCGCGGGCAGCACGCCGCCGAGCCAGCTATACAAGGAGCCATCCTCGGCGGCATAGCCCAGCTTGCAGCCGACGGGCTGGCCGTCCGCTTCCGCGATCAGCACCAGCGCGCCGGCGGGCAGGCGCTCCTGCAATTGCGCCAGGCTGCGCCGCTGGTCGAATTCGGGTATCGCCTGCAGCACCTGCCAGGCTTCCTCGATGTTGCCAATACGGATCATGCGGCCGCTTGTTCCCGCTGGGCCGGACGGATGATCATGCAGGTGGCCGTCGCGTGCGCATACACTTTACCGGCTTCGTCGCGGATCGTGCCTTCGGAAATGACCAGGTTGCGTCCCGCATTGATGACTTTGCCTTCCGCGTAGACCGTCACGTTGAAGGGCAGGGGGCGGCACATCTTGATGTTCAGGTCTGTCGTGCCGTAGCTTTCGCCGGCCGGCAAGACCGTGTGCGTGGCGCAACCCGTGACCGTGTCGAGCACGGTGGCCGCAAAACCGCCGTGCACGCCGCCCATGGGATTGGTGTGGTTTTCATTCGCCGTCGCCGTGAAGATGACCCTGCCGTGCTCGATCGTGTGGGCATCCATCGGCATGGTCTTGGAAATGCCGGGCCGGGGAAACAGACCTTGCGCGAAAGCTTGCATCAGTTGCAAGCCGGTCATGTCGTTGGGGTGCATGGTAACTCCTGTGGGGTGAAGGTTGGGTTAAACGTCTTGCCGATTAAACGTCTTGCTGGAAACGCAGGCGCGAGGCATGCAGCAGGAAGCGGGCGACGACGGCCAGTTCCTCTTCGCTGAAACCTTGCTTCAGTTGTTCATTCAGGCTGTCGAGCAGGGGCAGGGCGGCGGCCAGCACTTCGCCGCCTTTGGGCGACATGTGCAGGGTGCCTGCACGCGCGTCGAGCGCCGACTGGCCGCGCACGATGAGGCCATTTTCTTCCATGCGCGTCACGAGGCCCGTGACGGCCGAGTTTTTCAGCTGCAGCGCCCGCCCCAGATCCTTCAATTGGCAGCCTTCCTCGCCTTTCAGGGCAAACAAGGCGACCACTTGCGTGCCGGAAAACCCAAGTTCGCTGGTAAACACGGCATCGGCCGAGCGAAACAGGTTCTGGCGCGCCAGATTGAGCAGATTGAACAGGCGCGGCGAGCGCTCGCCCAGCGGGCAGGCGGCGGCATCGGGTACGTCTGGGGTGGGGGAGGTATTGGTACGCATGCGAAGTATACTACTACGTATGCGTAATAAATCAAGCGTGAATTTTCAGTCGCGCTGGTGGCGCCCGATATAGCGGGCGCGCGGGCGTATCAGGGCCGCGCTGTCTGCCTGCTCGGCCGCATGGGCGATCCAGCCGGCCGAGCGGGCCAGCGCAAACACGCTCATGCCCGCGCCCTCGGGCCAGCCGAACGCCAGTTCCATGGCCGCCAGCGCCAGGTCGGCGTTCGGTTTTACTTCGAGCAACTCGCCCGCCGTGGCGCACGCGGCCAGGATGGCGTGCAGCTGTGGGTACCCGCGCGACATCGCGGACAGGCTTCCCAGCAGATACGCGGCGCGCGGGTCGCCGTGCGGGTACAGCGGGTGGCCGAAACCGGCGAATTCCGGCGCGATGGCTGTGTAAAAGGTAGCGATGGCAGCCCTGGCATCGGGCGCGGCCAGCGCCTGCGTCAACATGCACCTGGCTGCCGCGCTGCCGCCGCCATGCTTGTTTCCGGACAAGGCCGCCAAGCCCGCACCCAGCGCCGCCGGCAAGCTGGCGCCCGTCGACGCGACGCAACGCACGGCAAACGTCGACGCATTCAATTCATGGTCGGCCAGCAGCACGAGGGCGGCGCGCAGCAATTCAGACTGCTGCGCGTCCGCTTGCCACGCCTGGGCCAGTTGCTGGTGCAGCGGCAAGGCGGACGGCGCCGTTTGCAGCGGCCATCGAGGATGTGGGAAATGCGCGTCTCCAGCACGGGCAAGCCCCAGTGCATGGCGGCCACGGCCGTCGGGCCGCCGCGCTTGGCGTCATTTTTACGGGCCGCCAGGCGCAGCACGTCTTCCTGCGGATAGCGCTTGCGGCGCGACGCACCGTTGCTGACGGAAGCGAGCAAGCCCCGGCTCACATAGGAATACAGGGTGGGCAGGCTGACGCCCAGCAGGCGCGCCGCGTCAGGAGCGGACAGATCGTTGTTCATGGCGGCCATTGTAGCGTTTGTCACTTTATATTGATTCATGGAATCAAGATTGACGGGCCGGGTCACGCGTCACTAGACTCATGCCTTTCCAGGAGTTTCCATGAGCACCTTTAGCATGCGCACCCTGCGCCCGGACGACGCCGCGCCCTTGCTGGCCTTCGAGCAAGCCAACCGGGCATGGTTCGAGCGCCATATCGACCGGCGTCCGGACGCTTTTTACAGCATCGACGGCATCCACGCGCACGTCGCGCAATTCCTGGACGAGCACGCACAGGGGCGCATGCACCCCTGCGTCATCGTGGACGAACACGGACAATTGATCGGGCGCGCCAACCTCAAGGACATTGACCGGGAGCAAGGCGTAGCCGAAGTCGGCTATCGCATCGGGGAACAGCAGGCGGGCAAGGGGCTGGCCACGGCCGCGCTGCAGTACCTGATTGCCCTGGCGCAAGACGAATGGCGGCTGGCCAGCCTGTGCGCCTATGCCATCGATGGCAATGCGGCGTCGATCCGCGTGCTGGAACGCTGCGGTTTCGCGCAGGGAGTGGCTGTGCCCGATATTGCCATCGTGGAAGGCAGCGTCGTCGATGGCCACCGGTTTGCGCTGGAATTACGGGCGGCTGGGGTAGACTCTGCCCTATGATAAATATGCAAAGTTGCCAGATATGAATCAAGAAACCTCAAAACGCATCGTCGTCGTCGGCGCCGGCATCGTCGGCGCATCGCTCGCCTACCACCTGGCCAGCAAGGGGGCGAACGTCACCGTCGTCGAGGCGGGCGGCATCGCTTCCGGCGTGACGGGCACCTCGTTTGCCTGGCTTAACGCGTCCTGCGCGGGGATGGACCCCATCGCGGCCCTGCGCGGCGGCGCCATCGCCGCCTGGCGCCGGCTGGAAACGCAGGTGCCCGGCTTGGCGGTGCGCTGGCACGGCGCCTTGTCGTACGGCACGCAGGATGGGCGCGTTTCTCCCTCCTGCATGGTGATTGACCGCACCCGCATCGCCCAGCTGGAACCGCAGCTGCGGCAACCGCCGGAACAGGCGCTGTACGAACCGGAGCAGGGCGACCTCGACGCCGTCGCCGCGGCGCATGCCTTGCTGGCAGCGGCCCGGGCGCTCGGTGCGACGGTCCGCACGCACACGCCCGTGCTGGGCTTTGCCGTCCAGGACGGGAAGGTGAGGGGCGTGGAAACGGCCGCTGGCCTCATCGATGCGGACGTGATCGTGCTGGCGGCAGGCACCGCCACTGCCGCGCTGGCGGAGCAGCTGGGCGCCAGCCTGCCCATCCACGCCTCGCCCGCCGTCTTCCTGCGCTACCAGGCGCCGCCCGGCTTGGTGCGCGGCATTATTTCCAGCCATGCAATGGAAGTGCGGCAAGACGAAGATGGCGCCATGCTGGCGGCGGAAGATTACGTGGACGACGCGCCGGAAAACCAGCCGGCCGCCATGGCGCAACGCACGGCCAGCGCAATCCGCAAGGAACTGGAAGGAGCCGACGCCATCGTGCCGGCATTCGCCTGCATCGGCCTGCGCCCCATGCCCTTTGACGGCGTGCCCATCATCGGCTACTTGCCGCAGGTCGAAGGCGCGTACGTGTGCGCCATGCATCCGGGCGTCGTGCTGGCAGGCATCGTGGGTCAGCTAGCCAGCGGGGAAATCGTCGATGGACAGCCAGCGTCAGCCCTGGAAGCTTGCCGGCCCGCCCGTTTCTTGGCGTAAATGACGTGAAGACCCCGTGCCGCGCTGATTCCTACGGCACAGGCACGACAAAGACGGGCAGGATGAACGGCGGCGCCTCTTGCGCATCGCCGTCCTCCGACGGCGCCTGCATAACATCCTCGTTGCGCCAGTCCCCGTTCACCACTTGGTCGGCGATCAGAGACAAATCCTGCGTTTCGCGCACCTCGCGGCGAAACGGCAGCCGGCCATGCGAGCGCGACACGAGGCTGAAGCGCAACTGGCGGCACTGCGCATCGTGCCAGCAATAGAACAGCATCTGCTCGCCAGCGAGCGCGCTGCGGCGTGCCGCGATCAATTCCTCGATGAATGCAACGATATCCGTGGCTTCTATCTGCGGCGTTTCCTCGTCCGTGGGCGAAAAGCTCCACATGTTCTCCATCGCTTCGCGGTTGATGTCGTCGGCATCAATGAACACCTCGTCGTCTTGCGCCATTTCCAGCCATGCATTGACTGTCCTGCAATTCATCATGTCGTCATGCATCCCATGTTTTAAAAGCCGTCCATACCGAGCGCCATGCGCCATGCGGAAGTTTGGCCTGCATGGAAAGTGACAGTCCGCCGTCGCCCATACGATCGCCTGGCTTCCATTGTTTATTCTTCAGATTAAGTGCCCGTGCTCTTCCCATGTCGACAGTTTTCATGTCTTTGATGTCATAGCCGACTTCCAATACGGGATGCAGCACTTCTCCATTAGCTGTCAAATATAAAGTATCGACATGGACCTTGGGTTTGTCAAAACGTTCGTAAAGCCTTGTTGCAGCGGATTTAAAACCCTGGCCAATGGCGATGCTGATGGTCGTTGGACCATTGCAGCCCAGAAGCGCGGCAAGCGCCCAATAGTCATGGTCAGCAGTGACAAGCCTGGCCAAACAGCGTTCTATCCATGCCAATTCATCAGTTCTGAATTCTTTCCAGTATGGAGCAAACGAATTCTGCAGGTAGCCGACTTCGTGCAGCGCGCCGACCAGGTTAATCTGCTTGTCCACGCAGCCAATATCCTGCAACAGATGGGCTGCAGCTGCGGCGACCGCATACTCGCCTTTGGCCATGGCCTTATCTTCGAGTTTTTTCAGTTTGGTGTTAATACTCATTCTTTTCCTGGTGCGGACGATACCGCGCTCGTTATGGTTACTGGTAACTACCGGAAGCGGGAGCTGCGGCATGGCTCGCATTCACGCAAATCACTGAATTTAAGAATATTTCGGCGGCCCATTCATGGCCAGAATAAAATTCCGCAATGAATTTTCAATATTAACCAATCATGCCCCTTGACTGGAAAATACGGCCAGTATCAACAAAGATGCCACCGGTTGTCATTTCATGCAGCTGTTTTCAGTCATTCAAGTTCAGCCCATTCCGGATTGTGCCATACCTCGGCATTTAACTCTGCTTCCTTGTCGCACCGGATCAGCACCCAGGAACTCGCTTCTATTGAGCATTAAAAACATCCACATTTCTACATGGACTTGCATGCACTCACCCCCGCGGCCCATCCAGCAACAACTCCGCCAGCCTGGTCGTCAGCAAGAAACTCGTCTCGCTGAGTTTCTTGCCATGTATCGATAGCCGCCGCACTGGCAGGCGCGACAAGGCCAGGGGACTTCCTGAGTTGTGGCTTCCCGCTGATTCACAGCAAAATTCTCGGCTGAATCGGGCTTGCGATGACTGCGACTGCAAAGCGTACTCCGTCGAAAAGTAATTCTTGAATTCAGGCCTGGGAAGTACATCAATGCTCAGCTCAGCTTCACCCGACTGCGGATTGCGGATAGACCATTCTAAAACCATGATGCTGAGATTGCATTTTAATGCATAATCCTTGATGGAAATTCTCCTGAGTCAGATCATCCACAATGCAGTGCAAGTTAACACCAGGTGGTTGAACGATCAATGTCAGTTGATAACTTAGGATTTCCTCATTCTCCGCGGAGTAATACGTTTTCATTGCCTTGTTTTTTACATATGCTCCGGCTTTTCTCAATGCTTCATTAATCAGGTATGTTATATTATCATCCAGCGTCACATCCAAATTGTCAGGGCCATTATATTTGCATAGTATTGAAATTGGAAATTCCACCGCTATTTCAACTTTTCTTGCATGGTCGCAGTCTATTTTCATTATTTCATGTCCTGCTGGAAATTTAATTTTAAATAACTTTGGCTAATATCAATGGCTTGAATAAAATGCTACAACTCAAAGGCTGGCGCCGACTCAAGATGCTGCGCGGCAGGGAATGCCTGTACCCGATAGCGCACTGGATAGCAATCGACTTCCTGCATCAGTTCACCGCAGATGGCCAATGCATCATTCCATGCCAGCATCTTGGTGGTGCTTTCGCCGCCGGCATCGTCAAGCTCCACCATGGCCACTACATCAGTGCGCGGCAGCAGCGTGTTGACACCGCGGGTCCAGCTTGCCGCAGATGTAACGCGCTGGCCATCTTTTGACTTTATCAACATGCAAGTGGCCACGAAAATATCCTCTCCAATGCTGTCGTTGACCCGATCCCACTGCTCTTTCTGCAGCTCGTAGTGATGTGCGCGCATTAACTGTTGAAAGTGCGCCAAGGCTCTGGCCACGGCCGCGTCCGATGGCTGGAACACGACGATTTTTCCCTGTTCAATGCGATACATGGTGGCCGAGACCAGGCGTCCCTCGTCCTGCACCAGCTGGTCGGCCAGGGAGATCATGCGCAATTGCCCCGCTACATTATGTGACGATGCCAGCAGGAAACGTCCACGCGAGGGAATCATCGCCAGCGGTTCGGCGTCTTTGCAGACGCGACTCAGCAAGTCAGGCAGCAGCAGGCGCGATGAATCATAGTCGTCCTGCCATTCGCCCATCAGCAGTCCATCGCCCAGATCCGTAAAGCTGTACGGCGTGCATTCGCGCAGATTGTCCATGGCCGCCGTCAGCGCTGCATCGAACGTCACGCCCCATTGCGCCAAGACGGCCTGGCCGACGATTGCCATGTGCGAGTCTGTGTTGTAGGCCAGCATGATGATCGTATCGTCGTCCAGTGAGCGGTAGGCATCGTTCACTTGCTGGCGCTCTGGCTGGGCCAGCGCCACCAGGCGCAAGTAGTCGCCTTGTGCCCGGCTGCGTACCACCGGCATCAGGCAGGGTTTGGCTTCGGCAAAGCTGGCAGGCAGGCCGGGCACGACCATGCTGGCCAGATAGTTTTGCAGCACTTGCGCACGCATCTTGCGCGGCGCGGCGCAATAATCGTGATAGGCATTATCCAGATTGAAGATATGCTGACTGTTTTCACCCATTAGAATGCGAAACTGCTCCGCATCGTAAATCAATTTCTGTACCTGGCCGTCGGCGCGCGCTTGGCGCATGACTAGGGAGGCAAAAGAATCTGGTGAGGGACGCGTTCGGAAAAAATCGAGTAGATTCATGGAATTTTTAATTGAAAGATCAAAAGATCATGGCGGATTATAATCGTGATTAACAATGATTGTAATGCGCACTGTTCTTTCAATAAACGGGATAAATTCAAATTATATTGTCATGACCAAGGCCAGTGAATTTGTCGATCAATAGTGACTTTGTTGCACAAATAAACTCAGTGACTGCTTAAAAACTTCGTAGCAACTTTCCAGCCAAAGCATCTTTGATGTTTTGGGGCGAGTGGCGATGTGGACGCAAGTCTATCGGGTGCTTGCGCTTCCAATGTTCTGTATTAACTACATGACCTCACCCCCGCGGCCCATCCAATAGCAACTCTGCCAACCTGGTCGTCAGCCACAAACTCGTCTCGCTGAGCTTCTTGCCGTGGATCGATAAGCGCCGCACGGGCAAGCGCGACAGGGCCAGCGCAGGGCAGGGCACTTCCTGCAGATATCCCTTGTAGTTGTCGTAATTGGCGATGTTCAGGGGCAGAATTGCCCAGCCCAGCTCGTCCGCGACCATTTCCGCGATGCTGTAGAAACTGTCGGAAAACCAGACGGCGGGGCTGAACGCGTGTTCGCGGTTCAGTTCTGAATCCATGATCAGCTGGCGGTAGCGGGTCAGCTCGTTGCGGCTCACTTCCTGGCCGTGCGCCATGGCGTGGCCCTTGGCCACGAACACGCCTTGCGCCACGCTGCCGATGTGCTGCTGTTCCAGCACGGGGGAAATGGGGCCGCGGTCGAAGTGGAAGGCCACGTCCGCTTGCTGCTGCTCCACGTACTGCGCCACTTCCGACGCCGTGGCGTTGAGCATCACCAGTTCCAGCGCCGGGTAGCGCGCCGCCAATTCCTTCACCAGGGTGCTGATGGCCAGGTAGGGCAGGGCTTCGTCCAGGGCCAGGGTCAGCTGCGCTTCCGGCGCCTCGCTCAAAAGCTGCGCCCGCAGTTGCAATCGCTCGGCCTGGCGCAGCAGTTCGCATGCTTCCAGGTGCATCACCTTCCCCGCTTCCGTCAGCACGGCGCTGCGGCGCGAACGGTCGAACAGTTCCACGCCGAACTCCGCTTCCAGCAGACCGATCGAGGTACTGACCACCGATTGCGCGCGGCCCAGCCGGCGCGCCGCGCCCGAAAAAGAGCCGGCCGCGACGGCCGCCTCGAAGTAGCGCATTTGTTCCAAAGTCCATTGCATGACATCCACCTATCTGTTTTACAGATGGATTTTAACTTGAATGCCATTCAGGGGCGACATAAAATGCATTTACATTTTCAACAACACGAGATCCGCCATGAAAAACGCTCAAGCCCATACCCCCGTCATCAGCTTCAGCTGGTGTCACGACGCCACCGCCGAAGATGCGCTGTGCAAGCTCTACCTCGACAACGTCAGCGCCGACTACATCTCCCATTCGGAGCTGCAGGGCGAACGTGCCGATGCGCCGGGCAACTGGCGCGCGGACTTGCCTGAGGTCATACGCGGCGAAATCCGTGCCGCCCTGTCGCATGACTGGGCCCATGGCGATTCGACCCTGCTGGCCGTCGCCACTGCCGGCGACGCCGTCGTCGGCATGGCCTTGGTTTCCATCGACACGCGCCAGCGCGCCTCGAAATCGTTCGCCGCGCTGGACGACCTGGTCCTGCTGCCTTCCGTGCGCGGCAGCGGCATCGGCAGCCAGCTGGTGGAGTGGGTAGCGAGCGAATTGCGCAGCCACGGCATCGCCCGCCTGTTCCTCGAATGCGGCGCGCACAACCTGACGGCGCAGACTTTCTTCCAGGGACGCGGCTTCAAGCAAGTGTCCGTCGTCATGCTGCGCGAACTCGACGCGCCGGAAGTGACGGCCGCCGTGGATGACAAGGATGGCGACCGTGGCTGACGCCCGCCGCCTCCGACCAGCCCAGGCCCGTGGCAGCCTGGAACGTAAATATTTGCGCAGCACCAAATTCATCCATACCGATAGTTGTTAAAAGTTACACTAAAATCCATGAGTTGTTTATGCATCCAATGAAAAAATGGCTGACGCTGGCCATCGTCTCCAGCGCCTTGTTCCTCATCGTGGTCGACATGACCGTGCTCTACACCGCCTTGCCCGCGCTGACGCGCGACTTGCAGGCCACTTCCTCGCAAAAACTGTGGATCATCAACGTGTACGCGCTGGTCGTTTCCGGTCTGCTGCCCGGCCTCGGCACCCTCGGTGACCGCTTGAGCCACAAACCCGTTTTCCTCGCCGGCCTGGCCGTGTTCGGCATCGCCTCGCTGTGCGCCGCGTTTTCGCCCGCGCCGGAGTGGCTGATCTTTGCCCGCGTGCTGCTGGCCATCGGCGCCGCCTTGATGATGCCGGCCACCTTGTCCATCATCCGCCTGACCTTTACGGACAACCGCGAGCGTTCGTTCGCCATCGGCGTGTGGGCGGCCATCGCCTCGGGCGGCGCCGCATTCGGCCCCGTGCTGGGCGGTTTCCTGATGGAACACTACTGGTGGGGTTCCGTCTTCCTGATCAACGTACCCATCGTCCTGCTGACCCTGGTGCTGGCTGCCGTCGTCCTGCCGAAGCGGGCCGGTAACCGCGACAAGCCGTGGGACTTGAAGGGTTCGCTGCAAGTCATGATGGGCCTGCTTGGTGGCGTGTATGCGATCAAGGAACTGGGCAAGTCGCAGCCGTCGTACGCGCTGGCCGCCGCCTCGTTCGCCGTGGGCGCCTTCTTCATGCTGAAGTTCGTGCGCCGCCAGAAGCGGCAAGCCCGGCCGCTGATCGACTTCGCCCTGTTCCGCGAACTGCCGTTTTCCAGCGCCGTGGCCGCCGCCATGGTGGCTTCCGCCGCCCTGATCGGCATGGAACTGGCGCTGAGCCAGCACATGCAGCTGGTGCGCGAATTGTCGCCGCTGGAGGCGGGCTTGCTGCTGTTGCCGCTGCCGCTGGCGTCCGTGTTTGCCGGCCCGCTGACGGGTTTCATGCTGCCGCGCGCCGACAAGGCCAAGGTCTTGTGGGGTTCGTTGTTGCTGTCCGGCATAGGCATGGCATCGTATCTGCTGCTGCATGACGCCGCCGTCTCGGCCCAAGTAGCCAGCCTGGTGATCCTGGGCCTGGGCCTGGGTGCCGTCATGACGGCCGCGTCCAGCGCCGTGATGCTGAACGTGGCCCCGCAACAGGCCGGCATGGCCGCCTCGATCGAGGAAGTGTCGTATGAACTGGGCGCCGTGATCGGCGTGACCGTGCTGGGCACCATCTTGTCGGCCGTCTACAGCGCCACGCTGGTGATCCCGGAAAGCGCGGGCCTGCTGCCGAATGCCCATGATACGCTCGACGCGGCGCTGCTGGCCGCCGAGCAATTGCCGGCCGAACTGGGCTTGCAAGTGTCGGAACTGGCCCGTTCGGCCTTCGACAAGGCGTTCATTGTCGTGCTGGCCACGGCTTCCGCCATCCTGATGGCGGCCGCTGCCACCATCCGCCACCTGCATCTGCGGGCGCGCCGCGCCGCCTGATCGACCGCCCCTTGGGGCCAGGGAAAATGCTGGCGCCGCCATGAGCGGCGGCGCCAGCAGGATTCGGTTTTGGACGAACGGTCGGACGCAAGACAATAGTTTTAGACAAAAATTAATAAATTTGATACAAGTGAGCCTGGCGGCCAGGCTTCGGGAACGGTCGCTATCGGCCAGAAGCGGACAGAGTCACGCACGGCACCGATCATTTTTCTCTAACTCAATACGTTCATGTCCAACCAATCGATAATCGCTCGAATTGAATCCTGTTTGAAACGTGTCCAGGCACAGCAAGATACCGCACAGGCTTTAGCCGACTCGATTAGAGGGAACGGCAAAGCATTAGAGGCGATGCCATACGCCTTGATAAAAGAAATAGAGGGCATGGCCATGGACCTGGATATCGCTCAGTGGCACGATGAAGATGGATTCGTTCCTGAGCTAGGTCCCATTCTTTTGCGAGTCGAGGATTGGCTGGCGAAACTGCCCCGTGACGTGTGATCTCACAGCAGCTATCGATCAGAAGCCAACATTCAAAAAACCGGCAGTCCACAAGCTACCCGCATGAGACCAAACTTCAACGATATAGCAGGACTATGGGAACGAGATGGATCGCTTCGAGACGTCTACGTGCAGAATACTGAAGCTATCCACTGGGATCGCTTTGACCGCCTACTTTACCAATACGAATGCACGTACAGCTTTGATGGGGCTGCACTCCCATTTCCGGGATCGCGCAACGTTTTGGCGAATCGTGAAGGATCACATTTGTTGTCGATTCTATTGGATGGCCCGGTTGTAATCTGCTGTCATTTCTTCGTCCCCGAGCAGTTAGAACTCGATATCTCACCGAAGGAAGTTGCTGGGTCTTTGCAGCATGAGCAGGTCCTGTTATTCGTTGAAAACCTGGCTGAGACTCTAGAACTTCCTGTGGACATCACCCCTGAAAATTGCGAGAAAAAACCGTTTCTAACGTATGTGTCCCATGCTAAATCGTGGCATATACCCGGTGATCCGCAATAGTGGCCAACGTCCGCTATGCGCCGAAAGCAGCCGCTCATATAAGCTCAGGAAACAGCAGCCTGCGTCAAATGCTGCAACCATGGCCTCGGCAAGCTTCGACGCGCAATAGTGTCTAACATTCTTGCACGCGCGACGCGTCGAAGTCGCTTGCCTCATGGGGGCTTGCGTCGAACTTTATGGTTCGTCCACCTTACTCCGTGACAATGATCTTCCCATTCATCTCCTCGTGGCCGCTGCCGCAAAAGTTGTCGCATAAAAAGGCGTATTCACCGGCCTTGCCGGGCGTCAGCCTCACTTCGGTGACCTGGCCCGGCAGCAGGTCGGCGCGGATGCGCATGTCCGGGATGAAAAAACCATGGATGAAATCGATGGCCGTGAACGCCAGCACGACCGGTTCATCCTTCTTCAAGGTGATTTCGTTCGGCGTGTAGACGAATTTCTTCGCCTGGATGGCGATTATTCTTTCCTTTAAGGCAACTTTCTTCACGCCTTGGGCCTCGATGGCGGCCACCGTCAGCAGCGCGCCGATACCGCAGGCCAACCTTGCACATAGCTGTCTTCTTGCACGGTCCATGGTTCAGCTCCTTGTCACGGGAAATTCCGTGAGCTTGTAGTCCTTGTTTGCTTCCGCCTCCACCTCGCGCAAGCCCAGGCCCTTGTTCGGCGCGGCGGGGTCCCAGGGCAGGGGCGTGCGCTTTTCCTGCGATCCTGGCGCCGGCAAGGGGAAAATCAGGGACTTGGCGGCGTGGTGCGCGATGTGCTCCGTCATGTGGTGATGTTCCTGGTGGATATGGCCGTAGAACACGGTCACATTGCTGTACGGCATCAATAGCGCCATCGCCTTGTCGCCGTCGCGCGTGGCCCAGTCCCATTTGGGCACGAGGTCGAACAGGGGCCGGTGGGTGAAGACGACGATGCGCGCATCCTTGGCCTGCTTGTCCAGGTCGTCCTTCAGCCATGCCAGCTGCGTGTCGCCGATGCGCGCGCCGGGGTCGGAAACGTTATCGAGAGCAATGAAATGCACACCCTTGTGCTCGAACGCGTAATTGGACGGGCCGAAGTTTTCCTTGTAGGCGGCGCCGTTGTCGAGCGACGCGTCATGCTCGCCGGGGATGAAACGCACGTTTTTCACTGTCAAGCCCGCCGCGATGTCCTTGAATTCGGCCATGCGCTGGCGGCGTTCCTTCGGGTCGTCCGTGGTATGCGTGAGGTCGCCCGTAAAGATGATGAAATCGGGCTGCACTTCCAGCGCATTGACGGTGGCGACGGCCTTCCTGAAGGTGTGGAGGGCATCGGGGTTGGCGGCGCCCGTGAAACCCCAGTGCACGTCGGACAACTGGACGAAATAGAAATCCTCGTAGGGAGCGGCTGCCGTCTTTCCGGCCGCCGCCGGCGCATGCCCGTAGAGTCCGGACATGAACACGGCGCCGCCGCCGACGGCGGCCAGTTTCATGAAGCTTCTGCGGTCCATCATGATGTTTCTCCTTGAAATGCCTGGCAATGGCTGGCAGGCGGTGGCACAACTGTCTCTATTTGGTGGCCTGGGCCGGGCTGGCCCGTGCGGATTCCTGCTTCAGATAAGCGATCAGGTCGGCGCGGTCCTGCGCGGACGGCACCAGGTAGCCCATTTTTTGGCCGGGAATCAGTTTTTCCGGACCCGACAGCCATTGGTCCAGCGTTTTCTCGCCCCACACGATGGCGGACGCCTTCACGGCGGGCGAATAGTTGTAGTCGGCGACACTGCCGGCTTTCCTGCCGAACACGCCCTTGTGCGCGGGTCCCACGCCGTTGTAGTCGATCGAGTGGCAGGATATGCACATGCTCTTGTACAGTACCTGGCCGTGCATGGCGTCGCCGGCGGTGGCGGCGCCGCTGAACGCCATCAGCGTGGCCGCGGCCAGGCCAGGGAGGAAGCGGGGATGTTGCATGTTGAACTCCTTTCGCTTTGCGGTTGCCAGGCCCCGATGCAATCGGGGCCTGCACATGCTATAACTGCGAAGGCGCGGCAAATATTCCCGCCTGTGCCGGTTTATTTTCTGCCGTAAAAAAACCGCCATAGCGGGAATAAACGGCAGGCAAAGCGAGTCTTGGGAGTTGAGACGCCAGACAGGCGGATGGGTGTTGATTTGAACGACATCGATAAAACCCGGTTCTTTGAAAAAATGGCCTTGCCTCACCTGGACGCCGCCTACAAGCTGGCGCGCTGGCTCACGCGCAATGACCAGAATGCTCAGGACCTGGTGCAGACGGCTTTCCTGCGCGCTTACCGCTACATGGACGGCTACCATGGCGACGGCGCGCGCGCCTGGCTGCTGACGATCGTGCGCAATACGTATTACACGTCGCTGCGCGACAGCCGGCCGGAACACGCTGACATCGGCTTTGACGAGGAGCTTCACGGCCACGACGAGGATGGATGCGGCAACCCGGAAGACATCCTGGCCCGCGCCGACGCGAAGGAGGCGGTCAACCATGCCCTGGATACGCTGCCGCAGCCATTCAGGGAAGTGCTGGTGTTGAAGGAGATCGACGATTTGTCCTACAAGGAGATTGCGGACATCGTCGGCATCCCGATCGGCACGGTGATGTCGCGCCTGGCGCGCGGACGCAAGCTGCTGCTGGCGCGCCTGAAACAATCTGATGGTGAGAGCTGACATGGAGTGCAAGGAATCACAAGACAGGCTGTCCGCCTATGCCGATGGCGAGCTCGATGCCCCGGCCATGGCGCAACTGGCGCAGCATCTGGCCCAGTGCCAGGACTGCGCCAAAGCCTGCGAACAGCTGTTTGCCCTGCGCGCGGCGGTGAAACAGCATGCCGCCGGCCATGCCGCGCCCGCTTTCCTGCAGCAGCGCCTGCGCCAGGCGCTCCAGGAAGAGGGCAAGCAGGCAAGGAAAGCCCCGCGCGGCAGGAAATGGGCGCAACTGCCGTGGGCCTGGATCAATTTTGGCGTGGCCAGCGCCAGCACGGCGGCCCTGGCCGTCACCCTGGCGCTGTACCTGTCCGTGCCATCGGACGCGGAACGGCTCGACCAGGAGATCGTTGCCAGTCATTTCCGTTCGCTGATGCCCGATCATCTGGCCGACGTGGCGTCCTCCGACCAGCACACGGTCAAGCCATGGTTCAGCGGCAAACTCGATTTTTCTCCGCCCGTGGTTGATCTGGCGCAAGAAGGTTTTCCCTTGATCGGCGGGCGCCTCGACTATATCAACGCGCGTCCCGTCGCCGCTCTCGCGTACCGCCGGCACCAGCATGTGCTGAACCTGTATGTCTGGCCCGATGGGGCACAGCGCGATGCGCCGCCGCGCCTGACCGTCAGGCAAGGCTATCATTTGCTACGCTGGAGCCGCTCCGGCATGGATTATCGGCTCATCTCGGACCTGAATGTGGCGGAACTGATGGACTTCGAGCGCCAGCTGACGGTGCAAATCGACAAGGAAAGTGTGCCGTGAATGCGCCGCGCCGCGCGCTTTACTTCAGCAAGGGCGCCACCTTGTCGCGCAAGACCGTCCATTGGGCGTCGTGCATGGCCTGGTTGGGGTCGTGTCCGGCCCGTTTCACCACGGTAAAATCCTTGGCCGGCGCCGTGATGCTGTCGAAGTAGCTGCGCGCAATGGCGGGCGAGGTGAGCAAGTCCGCTTCGCCCATGATGAAAAACACGGGCAAGTCGAAGCGCGTGCCCAGCGAGGGCAGGTCGACCTTGGCAAACATGCCGTCGCCGCGCATGCCAATGAACTGGATGTACGAGTAGTCATCGGCCGCCTCGGCATCGGCCAGCGCTTGCGGCGTGGCGTAGAACGGCGCCGGCTGCCACCAGTGCTTGGGCGGCGCATCCGTTGCCAATCCTTCATATTTGCGGTCGAAGCGGCGCAGGATGCCGAAGTTGCGCGGATCGCGCCAGGGCGGTGCGCCGAGCGCCGTCAGCTTGTCCACCGTGGCGGTATCGCCGGCCGCTTGCGCCAGAGCAAGCACTTCCCGGTACATGCCGGTTTCGTTGGCCCGCGCATTGACCACCTGCGCCGTGCCGATATACGCGTGGAACAGCTCTGGCTGCGCCTTGGCCATGTGCACGCCCAGGATCGAGCCCCAGGAACTGCCCATCAAAATGACTTTCCGCTGGCCCAGATGCTGCCCGATATAGCGGGCCACGGCGATGCCGTCGTCGCGCATCTGTTCCACCGTCAAGGGCAGCTCTTCCGTTGGGCGCTGTTTGCCATACGTCATGCCCGCGCCGCGCTGGTCCCACTGCACCAAGGTGTAGTGGCGTTCCCAGCCCGCATAGATGGCATCCGCGTAGGGACTCAGCGCATTGCCGGGACCGCCGTGGATGAACAGGATCACGGGATTGCCGCAGGCGGCGCCCGTGATCGTGATCCATTGCTCGATGCCATTGATGGGCACAAAGCCCTGTTCGCGGACGGACTGTGCGGGCGAAGCGCAGATGGATGGCGAAGCGGGCGGCGCCGCTTGTGCCACGCCGAAACAAGATAACAGCAGCAATGCCAGTCCTGTGATGCGCATATCGTCCTCTTAGTTAGTTGGTGGGAACTGCAGCGTGCAATCCTGCGCCGGTTTGCCGGCGATAAAGCGGGTGCTGGCCTGTTCAAAACAGGCGGGCGCCGTCCACAGGATGAAATGCGGGGCGTTGTACACGGTGGACAGGGCCACCTTGCCGGCCTTGTTCTGCGTCAAGGCCTGCACTTGCGCCTGCGCGCCCGCGTAGGGCGTCTTCGGATCCAGGGTACCCTGCAGTACCAAAGTGGGCGGCACTTTCGCCGGCAAGGCGCCGAAATAGGCGTCGCGCGGGTAGGTGGGCAAGCCGCCGCCCAGCAGGATGCGGGGCAGGGGACTGGTAAACAGCAGTTCCGCCTCGTCGCGGTCGATGTCGGCGGCGGCCCAGTTCGGGCGCAGCGACGCTTGCAGATTGTTTTCCGAATTGCTGATGATATTAACCAGCGGAATCGACAGCGGCGACTGGGGATAGCTGCCCAGGCCAGCTGCCGCCCGCGTCAACGTGGCGCGCACGGACGCCAGCTCCCCATCCTTGCCCTGGTCCAGCTCCTGCAGCAGGTAGGGAATGCGGGCGCGGGCGGCCGGCACGTCGAGCATGCCGCCCAGGAAGTGCTTCAGGTTCTTGCCGGGGATCTTCGCCAGCAGCGCGGGATCGGCTTGCGCCTTGTCCAGCACGCGGCGGTACAGGGTTGTTGCCGGCTCGCCCAGTGCCGCGTGGCAAGCGGCATCCGCATCGCACCAGGCGAGCACTTGCATGCCGACCGTGTTGACCACGTGCGAGCGCTGGCTCAAGTCCCAGCGCGCATCCGTCTGCGGCGGTACCAGCGAGTCGAAGATGACGCCCTTGACGGGCAGCGGTCCCAGCTGCAAGGTGCGCAAGACCAATTGCGTGCCGTACGACACACTGTATACATACATCGGTGGTTTGTTCTTGCCCTGTTCGCCTGCGATCAAGGCTTGCAAGTCGCGCGCCGCCATGGTGATGGAAAACTGGCCCGCGTATTCCGGCATCAAGTTGATGCCGGCAAAGCAGCTGCCCCATTCGGCACCCGCCAGGGCGCGGCCGCCGGGACTCCGTTCCGACTCTTCCACCTTGCACAGGCGCGAGGAATGCCCCGTGCCGCGGTGGTCGGGGATGAGGAATTCAAATCCGGGAAAGCTGCGGCGCAAGGTGGGCAGCAAGCTGTAGAACGAAGCGCCCGATTCGCCGGGGCCGCCCGCCACCAGCCACAGGGTGCCTTTGGCGGGCTTGCCGGCAGGCACGTCGGCGGCAATCTTGCGCACGAAAACGTGCATGGCGTCCGGATCACCGATGCCGCGGCCCTGGGCGTCGTAGCTGCCGGGCACGTTCAAACCCGAGCACAGACTGCCGGGCACGGCCGTATCGGAGCAAGGGGTGAAGTACATCGGTTCGGCATGCAGGGAGGCAGCAGCCAGCAAGGTGGCCAGCAGGGGGAGGCGGGGCAGAACGGTCATCGGCTACTTTGGCGAAGGTGGAGATCAAGCGCCAAAGTAGCGTTTTTTACAGCAATTGTCCAGATGGAAATATTTCTATAGGAACTTAATTAGGCTTGCTGCCACGCAGCAACCTGAGTCCGTTCGCCACCACCAGCAGGCTGGCGCCCACATCGGCGAACACGGCCATCCACAGGGTCGCCATGCCGGCCAGCGCCAGGCCGAAGAACACGGCCTTGATGCCGATGGCAAAGCTGATGTTTTGCACGAGGATGCTGCGCGTGCGCTGGCTCAGGCTGATGAATTCGGGCAATTTACCCAGTTCATCGTCCATCAGGGCCACGTCCGCCGTTTCGATGGCCGTGTCGCTGCCGGCCGCGCCCATGGCAAAGCCGATGTCGGCCTGCGCCAGGGCGGGGGCGTCGTTGACGCCGTCGCCCAGCATGGCGACCACGCCGAACTGCTGCTGCAAGGCCTTGATCTCGTCCAGCTTGTTTTCTGGCAGCAATTCCGCCTTGACCAGGCTGACACCGACTTCTTCGCCGATGCGCTGGGCCGTCAGCAAGTTGTCGCCCGTCAGCATCACGGTGGTCACGCCCAGCGCATTCAGGCGGGCAATGGCAGACGCCGCCGTCGGGCGCAGCACGTCGGCCACGGCGATCACGCCCAGCGCGCCGGCCGAGGTGGCCAGCACCATGGCCGTGTAGGCTTGCTGTTCCAGCCGCGCCAGGATGGCTTGCAGCTCCGGCGTCAGGGCGTTCAATTCCGTCATCAGGCGCGCATTGCCCAGGTAATACGTTTGTCCATCGATGCTGCCGCGCACGCCGCGTCCATGCAGGGCGGCAAACTGGGTGACGGGCAAGTGGCTGCTCGCGGGCGGACCCGCCTTGACGATGGCGGCGGCCAGCGGGTGGGCGGAATTGGCGTCCAGGCTGGCGGCCAGCAGCAGGATGGCATCGCGGTCGCTGCCTTCCAGGGCCACCACGTCCGTGACGGCCGGTTTGCCCATGGTCAAGGTGCCCGTCTTGTCGACGGCGATGGCCTTGATGCGGTAACCCGTTTCCAGGAATTGGCCGCCTTTCACCAGTATGCCGCGCCGCGCGGCCGCCGTCAGGCCGCTGACCACGGTGACGGGCGTGGAAATGACGAGCGCGCACGGGCAGGCGATCACCAGCATCACCAGCGCCTTGTAGATCCAGGCCATGAAGGGCGCGCCGAAGAGCAGCGGCGGCAGCACGGCCACGAGGATGGCGAACACGACGACGGCCGGCGTGTAGTAGCGGGCGAAGTTATCGACAAAGCGCTGCGTGGGCGCCTGTTTTCCCTGGGTTTCCTCGATCACCTTGACGATTTTCGCCAGGGTGCTGTTGCCGCTGTTGGCCGTGACGGTGACGTCGAGCAAACCCCGTTCATTGATGGTACCCGCATACACGACGTCGCCCACAGCCTTGTCCACCGGCATGCTTTCACCCGTGATCGGCGCCTGGTTGACGGACGATTCGCCGCTTTGCACGATGCCGTCGAGCGCGATGCGCTCGCCCGGCTTGACGCGCATCAGCGTGCCGATGGCCACCGTGGCAACGTTCACCTGGCTCCAGGCGCCGCTGGCGTCGGCCACGGTCGCCGTGTCGGGCGCCAGCTGCATCAGGCTTTGCACGGCATTGCGCGCGCGGTTCAAGGACAAGCCTTCGATCAGCTCGGCAATGGCGAACAGGAAGATGACCATGGCCGCTTCCGGCCACTGGCCGATGGCGATGGCGCCGAAAACCGCTAGGCTCATCAGGAAATTGATGTTCAGGGTGAACGTTTTCAGGGCGATCCAACCCTTTTTCAGGGTCGGCCAGCCGCCCGTGGCGATCGACAGCAGGGCCAGGGCGATGACGAGGGGGGAACTGTCCGCATGCGTGGTCCACGCCAGCGCTTCGGCGCCCGCCGCCGCCAGGCCGGAGACGACCAGCAAGCCCTTTTGCATGCCGCTGAGACTGCCTTCGTCCGGGTTACGGGAAACGGCGGCGTCCGCCTCCAGGGGAATGGCTTGCATGCCGATGCCGTGCAGGGCCGCTTCCACCGTGGCCAGTGTAGGCAGGGTGTGGTGCACGTCGAGCACGCGGTTCATCAGGTTGAAATCGAGGCCCACGACGCCGGCCATGGTGGCCAGCTTGTTGCGGATCAAGCGCTCTTCCGTGGGGCAATCCATGTTGGCGATGCGGTATTTGGCCGTGTTGGCGCCGGCGATGGCCGCGCTGGGCAGCGCAGGAGCGGACGCGGCGGCAGGCGTGGACGAGCACGCATGCTGGCTGGAACAGCAACTGGCCGCCTTGGGCGCAGGGCTGGGTTCGTGCGCATGCTTGTGGTCGTGCGCATGGGTATGGTTATGGCTATCGTGCGGCATCGCATCGTCCTTCCGGTTTCGTGTATGCTTCCATTAGAAACCCTGTAGCGGCTACAGGGTCAAGCGGAATTTGCATGTTGGAATGAAAAAGGGGATGCCATGCGTATCGGAGAATTGGCCAAACGGACAGATTGTGACGTGGAAACCGTACGTTACTATGAAAAGGCGGGCTTGCTGCAGGAACCGGGCCGCAACAGCGCCGGCTACCGCGAGTACCGGGAAGAACACCAGGAACGGCTGCAATTCATCCGCCATTGCCGTTCGCTGCAGATCGGCTTGACGGATATCCGCGCCTTGCTGGAATTTAAGAACAACCCGGCAGAAGGTTGTCAGAGCGTCAATGAATTGCTCGACCACCATATCCTGCGCATTGCCGAACAAATGGCGAACCTGCAAACCTTGCAGCAGCAACTGGTGACCCTGCGCCACCAGTGCGACCAGCCGCAGCCGTCGCAAGACTGCGCCATCCTGCAAAACCTGTCCGAGGCGGCCAGCGGACACGACTGCGCCTGCCATACCGAACTTCATTGACGATTGCTGCATGCTGAAACTGTTACCTAAAAGAACTTTACTGACCTTATCCCTGCTGTCGCCGCTGAGCCATGCCGCCGATGTGCCGCCCGCAGCCGGACACTACCTGACCCTGTACGCCGTGCCCGGCGTGCCGCAAGACGATGACCCGTACACCTGGAGCACGGCCGGCGGCAAGCAGCTGGCGAAAGGCGTGACGAAGGCGGACGGCCGCGCCTATCTCAAGGGCGAGGAGGGCGAAGAAAACTATGTGCTGAAAACCGTCAGCATGCGCTGGCAGCTGAAGGTGCCGGCCAAGTGTTGGCAGGGCGCGCCGGAGGCTTTCCTGGACTGCGTGCAACTGGCCAAGACCACGAGCCGCTATGACGAAGAGCAGGAGGCGCTTAAGCTGGCGGAGCAGCAGAAGGAAGCCAGGATGCAGGCCAGGATCGCCGCCTACGCGGTGGAGGCCCGTGCCAACGACGATGCGCTGGCCTGGCTGGGGCGTTTGCCTGCGAGCTGGACCCTGGAAGGGTATGGCAAGCGCCTGCTGGGCATCGGCGACAAGATCGCCAGATACATCGCCGACGAAGTCCCGCAAGACGGGCCCGATGCGCGCCAGTTCGTCTGCCGCGCGCCCGCCGACTACGGCCCCGTGCCGGACCAGGCCTTTGTGGAAGCGTGGATGGCATTGCCGGATGACGCGCGCAAGCTGCGTGCCGGCCCAGCCTGGGATGCGCTCGCGGCGGCAGGCGGGAAGGGCAACTGGATGGCCCGCCTGGAACTGTATTACGCCTTGTCGAGCGTCAATGTCAGCGAATTGAGCTTGCTGGAACAGTACCGCATCGTGCAATTGATGGAATGGCTGCACAAGAAGAAGGTGGGCGGCCTGTACAGTTACTTCAGCGCCGCCATCCCGGCTACGCCAGGCAGCAATGACCACGCCGCCTGGCGCAGGCAAGACCAGGTTTTCCTGTATTCAGCCCTGCTGGGTGATTACCATCAACAATACCGCATGGGCAATGTCTTGCTGCGGGACGCGGACCCCGCGCTGGTCGGGGCAGGCAAGGCCATGCAAGCCTGCGCCCGGGCCGCCATGCCGCACCGGCGCTAAGGCGCCAGCAACGGCGCGCCGCCTTCGCCCAGGCGGAAGGCGTCGACCACGCGCAATAAATCATGCGCCTGGTCCTGCATGCTTTGCGCGGCGGCGGCCGACTGTTCGACGAGGGCGGCATTGCGCTGGGTCAATTCGTCCATTTCCGTGATGGCGTTGTTGACTTCCTCGATGCCCTTGCTCTGGCGCTGGCTGGCCGCCGTGATGTCGTTCATGATTTCCGTCACTTGCTGGACGGAGGCGACGATATCGCCCATGGTGCGCCCGGCGCTGTCGGCCAGCTCGCTGCCCGTTTCTATCCTGGCCACGGAATCCTCGATCAATTGCTTGATTTCGCGCGCCGCCGTGGCCGAGCGCTGCGCCAGGCCCCGCACTTCCGTGGCGACGACGGCAAAGCCGCGTCCCTGTTCGCCCGCGCGCGCCGCTTCCACGGCCGCGTTCAAGGCGAGGATATTGGTCTGGAAGGCAATGCCGTCGATGACGGCGATGATGTCGACGATGCGCCCGGAACTGGCCTTGATCGAGCCCATCGTCTCGACCACCTGGCCCACGACGCGGCCGCCCTCGAGCGCCACGTTCGACGTCGACAGCACCATCTGGTTGGCCTGGTGCGCATGGCTGGCGTTTTCGCGCACGGTATCCGTCAAGGCATGCATCGACGACGCCGTTTCCTGCAAGGAATGGGCTTGCGATTCCGTGCGGGCCGACAAGTCCGCATTGCCCAGCGCGATTTCACTCGCTTCCACCGTGATGGTGGAGCCTGCCTGGCGGATGTCGCCCAATAAAGTGTTCCAGTTTTTCAGCACCGTGGCCAGGGCCCGCGCCAGCTTGCCCACCTCGTCGTCGCCTCGGGCGTCGATGCGCGTGGTCAAGTCGCCGGCGGCCAGCGATTCGGCGGCGCGGCAAGCTTCGTCGATGGGGCCCACCACGGAGCGCGCCATCCAGGTGGCGATCAGGGCCAGCAGGGCAAAGCCGATGGCCATGGTGCCCAGCGACAGCCAGCCGGCGCGCTGGCCCGCATTCTTGGTATCCTGCAAGGCATCGACAGTGCGGTGGTCGAGATTGAGCAGCACCTGGCGCAACTGCCCGCGCACTTGCTGGTAATGCGTGGCGGCATTTTGCATCGCCGCCACGCCCGTATTCGGGTCCATGGACGCCAGGTCCAGCGCCTGCGCCACGCTGGCACGGTAGCATTCGACACCCGGCAGCGCCTGGCCCGCTTCCGTGGCGGCGCCCGAGAATGTCTGCAATTGCTGCAAGCCTTGCGCAATGGCGTTCAGCTGGCCATCCGTTTGCGCGCCGAATTGCTTGAACTGCTCATCCGACAGGCTGGCCGCGATGGCGATCTTCGCATACACGTCGGCGTGCACCTGGCCCAGGGCAATAGCTTGCTGGTTCGCAAGCCGCTCGGCCGTCAGGGTGACGTCTTTCAGTTCGCGCATGCGCTGCTCGTTCTGCTGCATGGCGAAGTAGGACAAGGCCCCCATGGCCAGCAGGCAAGCCAGCGCGACCACCGGGACGATCAACATCTTCTGTGCGATTTTCACATGTAGCCCCTATCGTCAAGAGAGCGGACAACCATCCCGGCGCCGGCGGCGCGGCGGCTGGCTACAGGTAGATGCCGCCGCAGACGACGGTCTCGGCCAGCTTTTCGCAATACATCACCTTCGGCTCGATCTTCTTGGTTTCCGGATTCGTAAATTTGTATTCCTGCCAGAACGTGCCCTTGCTCCTGGCCAAGTCGACGCGCTCCTTGACGAAGGCCTTGCCATCGATATCTTTCAAGTCGATCAAGTTCTTGCCCACCATTTTCGGGTTGGCGCCATGCGCGGCGACCGTGCCGTCGAGCTTATACACGACCAGGTACAGGTCGTGCAGGATGAATTGCGGGGACTTGGCCGTGATCTCGCCATACGCCTTGGCGTCGCCGGCGCTCTTGATGTAGGCCACGCCTTTCTTGACCATGGCTTCGGCGTCGGCGCGCGTGGCGCCGCCCTCGGCAGCGTTGGCGATACCGGACAAGGTAGCGGCGGCAAGCATGAGCGACAAGCACATGGCAGGGGCGAACTTGGGCATGAGAATCTCCTTCACATTGCGGCTGGGGGAAGCCGGCGGGGGAACCGGCGCGGTAAGCGGCGCCTATCGAAGTGCCGACGGCTCATGGTAGCGCGATGCCAGTGGGCATGCGCTGGTGCAATAGATATTTTTTCAGACGGGCGTTTTTGCAACGGCGCGTGCACATTGCCGCAATGGATATTTCATAGGGGAAAGGAGGGCGCAGCCTATCGTGTCGATAGTGTGGCGCGTGCGCCGCGCTACCAGCTGGCCGGGTCTTCCGCCGCCGCGCGCGCCAGGTCGTCGCGCCAGTCTTGCCGCACCAGGCGGTAGATATCGGCAAAGAAGGCGCGCGGGTCGTGCATTTCGTCCCACAGGGCCGGCAGCGCGTGCGTGCTTTCGGGGTCATGTTCGAGGATGGCCTGGAAATCGTAATCAGGGTCTTGCAAGGCCTGCGCCAGCACGGCCACCAGCGCATGGCGGTGGCGGTAGCTGAGTTCCTTGTATTGCGACGTGATGTCGCGCCGTATCAGCGCCGCGCGCTGGGCAGGATCGTTCATGTCCCAGGCATCCAGCTCCACGCCCAGGGTTTCTTCGCGGTCATACACGTCGAAGGGACCGAGGAAATGGTGCAGGGTGGGAAGGTAGGGGGCGTCGCTCCAGGGGCCGCGCAGACCTTTTTGCTGTGGCATGATGGCTCCCCCTTTTACGCGCACTCGGGCAAGGTCCAGCCTTCATAGCCCAGGTCGGTCGGGTAGATGGCGCGGTTCTGGCCCCAGTGGGCATGGTCGAGAATGCCGTCTTCATGCATGTCCAGCACCCATTCCGTACTTTCCAGCATGGTGCCATCCTTGTGGTACACGCGGAAGAAGGTGGACGTGCTGAACGCGCGCACGATGTTGTTCGGCACGCCGTTGCCGTAGTGCGGCACATAGGTCTTGATCACGCACGTGCCCTGGTCGTTCCACTGCTGGGCATACACGGTGGCATTGCGCGCCGCGCTCACCTTGATGAAGAGCCAGCCTGCCAGTAGGATGAGGAACAGGAAGGCGGCGGCGATCAAGCCGGTTTTCTTGAGTAGCTGCATGAGGTCATGGCATGGCCGAAAACGAAGTTGCCGCATTGTATGTCAAGAGCAGAAATACTTGCTGTACAGCACGTACTGCAAGTATTTCCCCGCGTATGGCGCTCTATTTCGCCAATGCCGCGTGCAGCGCATGCGCCATTTCCAGGTGATGTTGCAACGCCGGCAAGGTTTTCGTGGCAAAGGCCTTGATGTCGGGATCGCTCGCCTTCTGGCTGGCCTCCGTGAACAGTTTCACGGCTTCCTTGTGCGCCGCCACGCCGATGGTGGCCGCATATTCCCTGTCGAAGGCCTGGCCTTCCAGGCGGCCCAGCCGGTCAATCTGCGCCTTGTGTTTCGTGCCCGGCTGGTCGCTGACCTCGATCTGCTTGCTGCTGGCCAACTGTTTCAGCGCGTCAGCCACTGTCGTGTGGGCGGTGACCATGGCGTCGGCGAATTGCTTCACTTCCCCATTACTGCTCTTGCTTTGCGCTACCTTGCTGGCGGCGATTTCCGTGCTGCCCGCATCGGCGGCCTTGCTGAGGAATTGCTTGTCGTACGCGCCCGGCGCGGCGGCGGCGATGCTGTTGATGGCGATCCCGCTCAACAGCGCCACGGCCGCGCCGATGGCCACGCTTTTCAGGGAGGGGGTACGGGAACTGGTGGTGGAGATAGGCATGGGAAATCCTTTCGAATATGGCGTTTTATGCAAGCTGATGACAATGTTAAGTCATCAGCCTGCGCACACCCATAGGACAGGCGCGGCCATGCCCGTAGGACTAGTCCTGTTCGTTAGCGCACAGTTCGACTTGTTTAATAGCAAATAAAGCGGCGATGCCCGCATCGCGGCGCCAGGCGGGCATGCCGATATCGAGCCACTGCGCCATCGCTTCCAGGTGGGAGGGTTCCGAAACGCTGTGTTCGAGTTCCTCCAGCACCGTGTCGCGGTCGATATACAGGCTGTCCAGCCAGGCGTCGAACGAGGGCGCCAGTTCCATCAGGCCGTGGGCGCGCTTGCCGGTCCACTCCGGCAATTCCTGCACATAGGCCAGTACCCGGCCGCCGCCTTCTTCCGTCAAGTCCAGGTAGAGCATGGACTTGCCGCCATCGCGGGCGAACGGCAGGATGCGCACCGGCATGCCCGCATGCTGGCGCGCGGCGCGGATTTCGCCGACCAGGGTTTCATCGCAGAAATCGCCTTCGTCGGCGCTGAAAAAGGTATTGAAGCCCATTTTTTCCACGCCGCCATTACCGTCCGGCACATCGCACGTGTAATCGAACCAGGCGCCGTTGGCGACCCGCAAGAACGCCAGGAAGGCGGGCGGCAAGGGCGCTTCCAGCAAGGTTTCGATGGCGGCGATCTGCTGCGCCGTGGGGGCAGGCTTGGCGCCCTCGAGCGCCAGGTGGCGGTATTGCGTGTAATGGTTGCTCATTGGTACTCCTTGTCGTTATTCTTGTTCATATGCACTGGCGCCGCATCGTCGCAACCCGTCTCCACCTTGGCCAGTGCATCGACGAGGCCGGCGCGCAGCACGGCCATCGAACGGGCCTTGTCATCGATCTGGGCAATTTTCGTTTCCAGCATGCTCCGTTTGGTCTGCGCATCGAGTGCGTTTTCTTGCCAGACGGCAATGACTTCGGCGATTTCCTTCAAGGTAAAGCCCAGCGCCTTGGCGTGGCCGATCAGCTCGATGCGCCGCAACGCTTGCGCCGAGTATTCCTTGTAGTTATTCGTCATGCCCGGCTGCGGCGCTTCCTCCAGCAAGCCCTGGCGCTCGTAGAAGCGCACCGTATCCTTGCTGACGCCCGTCAGGCGGGTGATTTCACCGATGCGCATAGTTTTTTGACTTTCTACTCATTTGTGGAACGTGAAAAATGTGCAGGGCAAGGCGTATAGGCGCAGACAGTACGCTAGTACGGCAAGACTATGCAACGCGGCCATGCGCACTTTTTTGCGTTCCACGCTTGACCGTGGACTAAAGTCTACAGTTTACATTAGAAACACTCTCAACTACGACACGTTTGCCATGCTCCCATACGACTACTCCAACCAAACCGTGCTGATCACGGGCGCCTCGTCCGGCATCGGCCGCGTCTTTGCGCAAACCCTGGCCGCGCGCGGCGCGCACTTGCTGCTGCTGGCCCGTTCCGGCGCCGTGCTCGATAGCCTGGCCAGGGAACTTTCCCAACGCCACGGCATCCGCGCGCACGCGCTGGTGGCCGACCTGGGCTTGCCCGGCGCCGCGCAAGACGCCCATGCACAGGCGTGCGCCTTGGGCTTGCCGCCCGATGTACTAATCAATAACGCGGGATTCGCCACGCATGGCAGGTTCGAGACCATCGACCTGGCGCGCCAGGCGCTGGAAGTCACCGTCAATTGTACGGCCCTCATGGAATTGACCCACTGCGCCTTGCCCCACATGCTGGCCCAAGGGCGGGGCGCCGTCATCAACGTGGCGTCCACGGCGGCCCTGCAGCCCGATCCCTACATGGCGATTTACGGCGCCAGCAAGGCGTTCGTGCTGTCGTTTTCGGAAGCGCTGTGGGCGGAAAATCGCAGCCGCGGCGTGCGCGTGCTGGCCCTGTGCCCTGGCGCCACGGACACGGCCTTCTTCGACGTGGTGGCCGCGCCTGAAGCGGCCGTGGGCAAGCGCATGGCGCCGCAAGCCGTCGTCGATGAAGCGCTGCGCGCGCTGGACCGGGGCCGCAGCAGCCATGTGGCGGGCCGGCCCAACCGGCTGCTGGCCTGGTTGCCGCGTTTGCTGCCCCGCCAGACCGTGCTGGGCATCGTGGAAGGGATGCTCAAGCCACGGACTTGATGCGCATCAAAACGCCATGGTGGTGAACATGGCCAGCACGGCCGTTGCCATGACGATGGTCGACAGCCAGCCCAGCGCCCGCAGGCGGCGCGAAATGGTCAATGTGCCCATGATGGCAGGGCGCGACGCCATCACCATCATCAGGGCCATGATGGGCACGGAAATGACGCCATTGATGACGGCGCTCCAGTACAGGGCCTTGATGGGGTCGAGCGGCGTGAAGCACAGGGCGGCGCCGATCACGGTGGCCGTGACGATGATGCCGTAGAACTTCTTGGCGGCCCGGGGCGCCAGTTCCAGGCTGTTTTTCCAGTGGAAGGCGCCCGCCATGGCGTAGGCGGCCGAGCCGGCCAGCACGGGAATGGCCAGCAAGCCCGTGCCGATGATGCCCAGGCTGAACAGGGCAAACGCGAACTCGCCCGCGATGGGGCGCAGGGCGGACGCCGCTTGCGCCGACGTGTCGATATGCGTGATGCCTTGCGCGCCCAGGGTCACGGCCGTCGTCAGCATGATGAAGAAGGCCACCAGGTTGGAAAAGCCCATGCCGATGGCCGTGTCCATCTTGATCCGCTGGAATTGCCGCGGCGCCTGTTCCGGCGCCCGGCGTAGGGCTTGCGCGCCGGCATCCGCCTGCAAGTCTTCCACTTCCTGCGATGCCTGCCAAAAGAACAAGTACGGGCTGATCGTCGTGCCGAACACGGCCACGATCATGGTCACCGAGGCGGCCGACCAGGCGAACCGGGGCCAGACGGTGCGCAGCGCCACTTCGCCCCACGGAATGTGCACGGTCAGCACGGTGGCCACATAGGCCAGCAAGCCCAGGGTCAGCCATTTCAGGATGCGTACATATTGTTGGTAGGGAATAAACACTTGCAGCAGCAGGGACAGCAGCCCGAAACCGACGGCGTACAGGTGGGTGGGACCGCCGATGATCAGGGTCAAGGCATCGCCCATGGCGGCCACGTCGGCGGCGATATTGATGACATTGGCCAGCAGCAGCAAGCCGACGATGGCGTACAGCAAGGATTTCGGATAGTGGCGGCGGATATTCGTCGCCAGCCCGTGCCCGCTGACCCGGCCGATCTTGGCGCTGATCACCTGGATGCCCAGCATCAAAGGGAAGGTCAGGCAGACGGTCCACAGCATGCCGAAGCCGAACTGGGCGCCCGCCTGCGAATACGTGGCGATGCCGCTGGGGTCGTCGTCGGCCGCGCCCGTGATCAGGCCGGGGCCCAGCTTGCCCAGCCAGGTGTCGGACGGGGCCGCCGCCTGGCGGGCGGCCTGCTGCGGTTCTGTGTCTTGTTCACTAGACATCTATACGGCCTGTTTTTGTGCCACGAAGGCGGCCGTCCGGTAGGGCACGCTGATGCTGTCCCGCCCGCGCAAGGCCGGCTCCGACGCGACCAGCTGGCCAATCTCGTCATCGATGCGCTGGCGCGCCTGCGGCGGCAAGGCGGCGATAAAACTGGTGGAGCGCACGCGGTTGAACAGCACGTCTTCGGGCGATCCCGTGTGTTCCTGGGAAAAATGTGTTTCCTGCAAGGGTGTAAACCCCGCATGAGGGAAGGTCCGGCGCCAGGCGCCCGTGTAGTAGCGGGGCCTATCGCCTTCCGCCTGGTTGACGATGGCGTCCAGTCTTGCCACCCAGGGCACGCTGGCGTCGCGCAGATTCCACACGAGGCCCAGCCTGCCGCCCGGCTTGAGCACGCGCCAGATTTCATCGAGCGCCTGAGGGGTGGCGAACCAGTGAAACGCTTGCGCGCAGACCACGGCGTCGACCGAGGCGTCGGGCAGGGGAATGGCCGTTGCCGTGCCCGCCAGCGCCTGGACTTGCGGCAAGGCGGCCGCCAGTCTTGCCAGCATGGCAGGCACGGGTTCCACGGCAATCACCGTGGCGCCCGTGTCCAGCAGGCGCGGCGTGAACTTGCCCGTGCCGGCGCCCAGGTCCAGCACGGTGGCGCCCGGCCCCAGGCCCAGGCTATCCTGCAGCCAGGCCGACACTGCGGGGGGATAATCGGGCCGGCCCTTGACGTAGCTGGCGGCCGCCGTGGCATAACCGCCGGCTGCCGCGTGGTGGATGTTGCTGCTCATGCAAGACTCCTTGGCGTGGTCGTGGCATGAGCGTAGCAGATTACGAACGCGATGGGGCGTCAGTAGCGCGCATCCTTGGGCTTGCCGCCCTTCGGCCAATCCTTGACCTTGTCGGGGAAGTCCGGGCGCGGCATGTGGGTAAAATATTCGGCCACGTCGACGGCGTCCTGGTCGGACAGGTTGCCTTGCCCCAGCGGGAATTTCTGGCCGTGGCCCATCACCATGTTCGCCTTGACGAAGCCGGCCGCCGTGTAGGTGCGGGCCATGCCGGCGCCGATATTGAACGAGCGCTCGCCCCACAGCGGCGGGAAAGCCACCACGCCGTTGGCGCCCCGGATGCCTTCGCCATTCGCGCCATGGCAGACGGCGCATTGCTCGGCGTACACTTTTTTGCCATGCACGGGGTCAGGCAGCAGATTGCGGTCGATCTTCGCCACGCCCCGTCCCGGCACCTTGTCGTTGGCCTGCGTGGCGCCCTTCATCCAGTCGATGTAGGCGACCATGGCCTGCAGGTCGGGGCCGTCCACGGGCAGGGGCTTGCCGTGCATGGAGCGGCGGAAGCAGCCGTTGATGCGCTCGCCCAGGCTGATGACCTTGCCCGCGCGCGGCGCTTCCGCCGGGAAGAAGGCGGAAATGCCGAGGAAGGGAGAACCGTTGGCCACGGTGCCGCCATTCAGGTGGCAACTGCTGCAATTGAGGTCGTTGCCCACGTTGTTCGGCAGGCGGGCGCGGGTTTCCGTCATCAGCTGCATGCCGTGGATTAACTGGCTGGCGTTCGGGTCGGCCGTCAGGGCGGCGAAGCGGGGCGTGACGAAGCCGCCCGCATCCGGCGCCTTGAGCTTGAGCTCCTTGCGCACCTTGGCGATGTGGGCGGGCGTGACGGGCGCGCCGTGGTTGCCCCACTTACCGCGCACGAAGGTGAGGATTTCCGCCAGTTCCGTGTCGGACAGGCGGTCATATGCGGGCATGCCGAAGGAACGGGGCGACTGCTGCGTGACGGCCGACTGCCAGCCGGTCAATGCGATATGGATGACGGAGGTGGCGTCCTTCGACTGCACCGAATCGTTCTGCGCCAGCGGCGGGAAGATGTTTTCCACGCCGCGGCCGTCGCGGCGGTGGCAGGTGGCGCAAAACTGCAGGTAGCCGAGGCCGCCGCGCGTGTTGTACAGCGCGTCGTTGCCGGCCGCGACAGCCGGCGCCGGTTTGCTCTGCTGCACTGGCGCGCCCGGCTTGGCCGGCAAGCCGTGCAGGTAATGCGCCAGCGCATCGAGGTCGCCGTCCGTAAAGTATTGCGTGCTGTGCGTGATGACTTCCGTCATGCTGCCGGCCGCCGTGCCGAAGCTGTTGCGGCCCGTTTTCAGCAATTGCACGATGTCGGCCGGCGTCCACAGATTGCGCAAATTGACGGCATGCCAGCCGTCGAAGGTGAAGCCGGACAGATAATGCTTGCCGCTGCCGCCATCCTGGCTCATGGTTTTTTCCTGGAAAGCCACGCCGCGTGGCGTGTGGCACGAGCCGCAATGGCCTAGCCCCTGGGCCAGATAGCTGCCCCGGTTCCACATGGCCGACTTGGCGCTGTCGGGCTTGAATGGCGCATCGTCGAGGAAGACGGCGTTCCACAGCGACAAGCCCCAGCGCATGCTGAACGGCCATTTCATGTCCGTTTCGCGGTTTTGCTGCGCCACGGGCGCCACGCCCCGCTGCAAATACGCGTACAGGGCCTGCATGTCGTCGGGCGTGATCTTCGCGTAGGAAGGGTAGGGCATGGCCGGATACAGGTTGTGTCCGTCCGCCGCCACGCCCTTGCGCATGGCGCGGTCGAATTGCGCGAAGGTGTACGTGCCCAGGCCCGTCTTCGCATCCGGCGTGATATTCGTGCTGTAGATGGTGCCGAACGGCGTTTTCAATTCCAGGCCGCCGGCCATGGCGGCGCCGTTCGGGCTCGTGTGGCAAGCCACGCAGTCGCCCAGGCGGGCGACATACTCGCCGCGCTTGATCAGCTCGGCCGAGGCGGCGGGTTTGGACGGCACTGTGGCGGGCGCGGCCCAGGCGCTGGCGCAGCAGGCCAGCATGCCCAGGAGCAGCAGCCAGGTAGTGATCGGAAAGAAGACGGCAGGATGGCGGCGCGAGCCGCGATGCAGGATGGAAATGGCGTTCATGGTGACCCTTTATTATTCGGGCCAAGCTTACGCATTCCTTCCCAAGGCGAAAATTGGGAGTTTCTTTCGATCGACTAGGTAATTTTGCCTAGTGCATTACGGCAACAATTCGTGTATGCCAACGCCCGCCGCCCGCCTGCCTGCCTCAGGCCATGTTCGCATACTCGGGCAGCGCGATGGCATCCGCCTTGGGCGTCAGGAACCTGGCCAGTATCGTCTTGATAATTGGCACGTTTGACATGCGCAACATCGCATGGCCGATGGCGATCCCCACGCGCGAGTGCGGCGAGGCCAGGCGCGGCGCGAAGGTGGGCACGCTTTGCGCCTGGTCAACATACGGGCGCATGATCGCTTCATACGCGGCAAAGGCTTGCGCATGATCGTCGTGGCGTCCCAGTTCTCCCGCCAGCACGTAGGCGCCGCACATGCCCAGGCTCGTGCCCATGCCGCTGATGGGCGAGGCGCAATAGGCGGCGTCGCCGACGAGGGCAATCCGTCCCTTCGACCAGCGCGGCATCTTGACCTGGGAAATCTGGTCGAAATACAGGTCGGTGGCCTCATCCAGGGCCGCCAGGATGCGCGGCGTTTCCCACTTCAGGGCGCCGAACTTCTGCTTCAGCAGGGCTTTTTGCTCGGCAATCTGCAGTTTTTCATAGGCGCTGGGCGCTTCCTGGAACGACAGCAGGGCGCGCGTGGTGCCCAGGTTATCGGGACGCAGGCACACGCTCAAGCCGCCAGGGGCGTTGAACCAGCGCATCTGGCGCTCGTCGCCCGGCGCGCGCGGGATGGTGAAATAGGCCGTGTACAGCTTGAACGAGCGGCGTTGGACTTCATCCCCGAACACGAGTTTGCGTGTATGCGAACCGACGCCTTCGGCGCCGATGACGAGATCGAACACTGCTTCGCCGCCCTGTTCGAAGCGCACCTTGACGCCATGCGGCAATTCTTCCAGCGCGGCGATGCTGTCGCCAAAGCGGTAGTCGACCGCGTCGCGGCCATGCCCGATCAGCAGCTTGGCCAGTTCCCCCCGCAGGATTTCCAGCTCGGCCACGGGACCGTTGCCGCCAAAGGCCCCGATGCCGAATTCCGCCTGCGTGCGGTCTTGCGCGTCGACAAACCGGAGTCCATCCTCATGCGTGGTCTTGGCGCGGATGGCGCTCTCGAGCCCCATGCGCTGCGCCACCAGCTTGCCTGCGCCGCGCACGTCGATCGTTTGTCCGCCATCGCGAAACTCGGGCGCCCGCTCGACAACGGTGACGTCCATGCCCAGGCGCGACAGCCAGTAAGCCAGGGTCGGGCCGGCAACGCTGGCCCCCGTGATCAGGATTTTTCGTTTGATCGTCATTTGATTTTCTTTTCTGCTGTGGTTGGCAAAGTGGTCTGGTAAACCGTGATCACTTGCTGGAGAAAGTGTTCTATCGTCGTCCGTTCGCCGGCGGACAAGCCGCTCAGCACCGCGTCCAGTCCGTTGAGCATCGGCGCGATATGCGTGTAGGTTTGCGCCACCGAGGCTGGCACGGGATGGACGAGCACGCGGCGCTTGTCGTCCTGCTGGCGCACGCGCGTCACGTGGCCGGCCCGTTCCAGGCGGTCGATGACGAGCGTGACGCCCGCCGTGGTGACGGCAAGGCGCGCGGCCAGCTCATTCGGAGACAAAGGACCGTGCGTGATCAATTGCTCCATCAGGGCCAAATCGGTCTGGTTGATGCCCATCGCGTTGCTCAGGTGCAACGCCGTTTCGCGCGTCAGGATCGCGATATCCTGCAACTGGCGGCCGATGACATCGCCCGCGATGTGCATGCCGCGGGGATCGTCGGCTGCGAATGCTTGATTGTGTGTTGGCTGGTCATGCATGATTTACCTCAAGTTCAGATTTTGCAGCAGTGGGAAAGAAGAACGTCACGCCCATGAAAGCGATGAGTATGCCGGTTTGGATCGTCAATGCGGCGCTGAGCGCCCGGTCCGGCGTCAGGGCGGGATGCGCGGCAAAAAATGCGCCGCTGAACAGGGCCACGCCGATCGATGCGGCGATCGATTGCACGGCAGACAGCACGCCGGAACCGGAGCCGATCTGCTTGTTGTCCAGCGCAGCCAGAATGATGCTGAACAAGGCTGCGATCACGAGGCCGGCGCCGATGCCGCAGACCAGCATGCCGGGCACGACATGCCATGCAGAAAATGCCGCCGTATTGCCCAGTTCAAATTGCAGCAGCGCCACGCCGGCAAGCTGGACACCGGCGCCCAGTTGCAGCACCTTGCGCCCGAAACGGGCCGCCAGGACGGCGCCGCTCAGGGTGGCGCCGCACGCCGTGCCCACAGCGAATGGCAGATTGGCAATACTTGCTTCGCCCGCCGTCAATCCATGTCCAATCTGCAAGAAAAGCGTCAGCACCAGCTGCATGCCGACGAGCGAACAAAAGAACAGGGCGATGCCGGCCAGCCCGGCCGTGTAGGCGGAGCGCTGGAAGATCGACGTCATGATGAGCGGCGTCTGCCCGGCGCGCACCATCGCGGACTGGCGCAGGCCGAACAGGCCGAAACCCAGCACGGCCATCGCCAGCATCGGCCATCCCCACGCCGGCCACGCTCCCGCCTCGCCCAGCGGCAAGACGAGGAACACGGACGACAGCACCAGCAGGCTGGCGCCGGGGACGTCGATGTGGACGGAGCGGTCTCCCGGACGGTGGGGCAGGTAACGGCGCGCCACCAGGAAGCAGGCGATGCCGATCGGAATATTGATCAGGAACATGGCTCTCCAGCCCAGGCCGAACACGTTCGCTTCGAGCAGCATCTCGCCCAGCACGGGGCCGAGTATGCCCGCCAGGCCCAGGATGGGGCCGAAGATGCCAAACACCTTGGCCAGGGCCGGTCCCTGGTAGTTTTCACGCAGCAAGCCCAAGCCTTGCGGCAACAGCATCGCGCCGGCCAGCCCTTGCAGCAGGCGAAAGACGATCAACAATGCGATGGTCGGCGCCACGGCGCACAGCAGCGAAGCGATGGTAAAGGCGGCCAAGCCGTATAGAAACATGGCGCGCCGCCCGTAGCGGTCGCCCAGCCTGCCGCCGAGCACCAGGCCGGCGCCCAGTGCCAGCGCATAGCCGCCGATGACCCATTGCATCTGGGCGGAACTGGCGCCCAGCGACTCGATCAGGGCAGGTCCGCCGACGTTGACGATGGTGGATGCGGCAAGGTCCATGATCTCGGAAACGATCATGACCAGTAAAATGGGCCAGCGAGGCAGTGCAGCAGTCTTCATACAAATAAATAGCTAACTTAGTTAGCAATAAAACGAGACAGTATACGGCCTGACCCTCTTTGTCAATGGCTCACGCGGGATTTTCGTTCCACGCCATGATGCGCTCGCGCAGCCAGCGGTGCGCCGGGTCCAGGTGCATGCGCTCGTGCCACACCATCGCCATCTCGTAATCGGGCAGGGTGACGGGCGGCTCCCACGTGCGCAGGTCGCCCAGGGCGTTTTTCAGCAGGCGCGACGGCAGCAGGGCCACCATGTCGGACGCGGCCAGCAGGGGAGGGACGATGAGGAAATGCGGCACGGACAGCACCACCTTGCGCGTCCGGCCCAGCGTTTCCAGTGCCGTATCGACGTTGCTGCGGAAACCGCCGCCGTTGGGCGAGACGACGATGAATTCCAGCGCGCAGAACCGCTCGAGGTCGGGCGGCGCCTGCAGCAGCGGGTGGTCGCGGCGGCCCGCCAGCACATAGTGCTCGGTGAACAGGGTGCGGTGGCGCAAGCCGGGCGGCGCTTCTTCCTGCGCCAGGAAACCCAGGTCGACCTGGCCGTTTTCCAGCGCGTGCGCCATGCGCGCCGGCACGGCTTCGAAGACGGCCATGCGCGACAGGGGCGCCTGCGCGCGCAGGGACGGCAGCATGGGCAACAAAATCGCATACTCGGTGGCGTCGGCCGCCGCCAGATTCCAGCGCACCTCGGCCGTGGCCGGGTCGAACGCCTGTTCCGGCTGCAAGACTTGCTCCAGCTGGGCCAGCACGGCTTGCAGCGGCGCGAACAGGGCCAGCGCCCGCGCCGTGGGCAGCATGCCGCGCGGGCCGGGCAACAGCAGCGGATCGTCGAAGGCGGCGCGCAGCTTGCCCAGCTGCACGCTGACGGACGGCTGGCTCAGGTGCAGCCGCGCCGCCGCCCGCGTGACGTTGCGTTCAATCAACAGGGCGTTCAGGGTCAGCAGCAGGTTCAAATCCAGCTTGTGCAAATCCAGCTTATGCAAATTGTTCATGACTATACCTTGTATATCAACTATTCATTTCCACTATGATAGCGCAAGCCCTAGAGTAGTTCCTGTGATATCCATTCTTCATCCATTACAGGAATAAACTGATGCAACTCCATGAATATACAAGCTTTGATGGCCTTGGGCTGGCCCAGCTGCTGCGCGATGGCGACATCTCGGCCGCCGAATTGCACGACGCGGCCGCGCGCGCCTGCGCCGCCGTCAACCCGCTGATCAATGCCGTGGTCGAGCTGTGGCCGGCGGATTTGACTGCCATCGACAGCACAGTCAACACTGCGCCGTTCGCCGGCGTGCCCTTCCTGATCAAGGACGTGGCCGTCACGATGGCGGGCCGGCGCAGCGAAGCGGGCAGCCGCCTGGGCGCCGGCCATGTCGCCGCATTTGACTCTCACCTGATGACGCAGTTCCGCGCAGCCGGCCTGGCGACGTTCGGCCGCACGAGCACGCCGGAAATGGCGTTTGCCACCACCACGGAACCCGTGCTCTACGGCGCAACGCGCAATCCCTGGAACCTGGCCTTGAGCGCGGGCGGCTCCAGCGGCGGCGCGGCGGCGGCCGTGGCGGCCGGCATCGTACCGCTGGCCCATGCGACGGATGCGGCCGGTTCCATCCGCGTGCCGGCCGCCTCGACGGGCCTGTTCGGCCTGAAACCGAGCCGTGGCCGGGTCTCGAACGGCCCCGCCATGGATGAAATCTTCAGCGGCCTGGGCGTGCAGCTGGGCGTGAGCCGCACCGTGCGCGACAGCGCCGCCTTGCTCGATGCCGTGCAGGGCGTGATGGCAGGCGAGCCGTATGTGACGAGTCCGCCCGGCCACAGCTGGCTGTCACAGGTGGGCGTGGCGCCGGGCAAGCTGCGCATCGGCGTGCAGCGCGCCGCCTGCAATGGCGCCCGGCCTGTACCCGCCATCGGGGCCGCGCTGGACACCACCGTGCGCCTGCTGCAAAGCCTGGGCCACCATGTGGAAGAAGTGTCGCCCGCGCTGGGCGTGTCGTGGGAAGCGTTCGTGCACGCGAATGCCGGCATCTGGTGCGCCAACCTGGTGCCGTGGATCGATGGCCTGGCGCAGGAGAGCGGGCGCGGCGTGTCGCTCGAGACCTTGGAAGCGGCGACCCTGGCCTGTTACCGCCATGGCAAAACGGTCTCGGCGGTGGACTTCGTGGCGGCCCTCGACGTGCGCAACACGGTCACGCGCCAGGCCGGCGCCTTGTTTGGCCAGTACGACGTGCTGCTGACGCCCACCTTGCCGGATATGCCGTGGCAACTGGGCCGCTATGGCGAAAAGGAGGAACAGCTCGACGGTGTTGGCTGGACGGCGCGCCTGTTCGAGCATTCGCCGTACACGCCGCTGGCGAACGTGGCGGGCTTGCCGGCCATGTCCGTGCCGCTGGGCATGTCAAATGAAGGTATGCCGATCGGCATGCAATTCATGGCCGGCTACGCCAGCGATGGCGTGCTGCTGCGCCTGGCGGGCCAGCTGGAGCGGGCGGCGCCATGGGTGCAGCGGCGGCCGCCCGTGTGGGCAGGGAGTTAGGAAGGGGAGAAGAGGAAGACTACAGGGCGGCGAGGCGGGCCGCGCCGCGGCTTTCCAGGCGAAAGCGGGCTTTTTCCCACAGCCGGTCGTGGAAGGGCAGGACGATCACGTTGCAGATCGGCTCGACCACGGCCAGCAAGCCGCCGAAGGCCATGGACCCCGTGGCCCAGTACATGACGCCGAAGGCCACGCCCATGTGCAGGGTGGTCTGGCTGAGCTTTTCGCCGGCCAGGGCGACAAAGCCCAGGCGGCTGGCGGCGTAGCGGCGGCGAATCGCGTGCCAGGCTTTTTCATGCCACGGCAACAGGGCAACGTTGATGATCGGTTCGATGATCGCGGCCAAGCCACCGAGCGCCAGGGACCCCGTCAGCAAGTAGGCGAGGCCGAAGGCGATCGACATGTGCGTGCAGACCTGGCTGAATGTTTTGATGGCTGTGAACAAGGGATGCTCCTTTCTGTTGAATTCGCTTATCCTTGATTTAGATAGTAACGATTCTCATTTACAAAAGGAAGTAAAATATTTCAACCGAACCCATAGATTGAGGCTATGGTTTGAGAAATATCAATTGCCCCTGCTGCGCGCACCTCCCGCAGCCGCCATGGCCATCAGCGTATCGCCGTCGCCTGCGACCACACGGCTTGCCAGCGCCCAGCGCGCCGCTCATAGCTATCGATATGCCAGTAGCGCGCGCGGGGCACGGCCTGGCCGGCGAAATGGATTTCAAGCTGGGCCTGGTAGCGCAGCACGGCCGCATCGCCATGCACGCGCACGGCGATCTCGCCCGGTTCCCAGCTCAGATAGCGCATGTGGCCCGCCGCGATGGCGCCCAGGTATTCCTCCCGCGACAGCAGGCTGCCGATGGGCGTGACCAGCTGAAAATCGTCGGCGTGCAGGGTGCGCGCCAGCGCCACGTCGCCGTCGACCAGCGCGCGCAGGCGGCCGCGTTCGATGTCGCGCAATTGGTCCTGCATGGCCGCCTCGGAGCCAGGGTGCTGTTCTTGCATGATTCCATCCTTCGCTGTGGGGATTGACACTTTGACGTAATTTGTCCAAAAACCATGTTGACACTATATATATAAAATGTCAATATGCCAGCATGTCACCCCACACCCTCAAGACCCAGCGCATACTCGACGCGGCCCTGGCCGTGTTTTGCCGCTATGGCTACCGCAAGACCTCGATGCTCGACATCGCGCAGGCAGCCGATATGTCGCGCGCCGCGCTGTACCTGCACTTCAAGAACAAGGAAGACGTGTTCCGCGCCGGGTCCGAACGGGCCCATGCTACCGTCATGGCGCAAGTGGCAGCGGCGCTGGCCGAACCCGGCCCCGTCTTCACGCGCATCGAAACGGCGCTGCTGGCATTCCAGCAAGGCTTGATGGCGGAAATTTCCGCCAGCGCCCATGGGCAGGAATTGTTCGACGCCAATATGACCCTGGCCGCCGACATCACCTTGACGGCGCGGGCAACACTGGTGGCGTCGCTGGCCGGCGCGCTGGAACAGGCCGAAGCGGCGGGCGATATTGCGCTGCGCCGGGTGGACGCGACCGCCGCGCAGGTGGCCGGTTTGCTGGTGGCCACCATGGATGGCATCAAGCATGCGCAAGGAGGAGGGGAGGCGTTGCGCCAGGGCGTGGCGCTGCACATGCGCTTGCTGGGCGCGGCGCTGCTGCGCATGTGAGCGGCCAAGCTCGCATGCGCAGTCGGGCCTGGGCCCTTACGGCAGGGTCTTCAGCACATTCTTCGTCGGCACGGAGAAATTATAGTTGTCGTGGCGGTCCCAGTTGATCGACCACGTCATCACGCCGCGGAAGTCCGGATACGCCTGCAGCGGCTTGATGGTGCCGCAATTGAGCAGGCGCGTCAGGCAATTCAAGGCATTGCTGACGTCGGCATTCGTCGTAAAGCCCGAACCGGCCGAGCTGCGGCCCGACGGCACGCCGAAGCCCACCTGGTCCGGACGCAGGCCGGCGAAGGTATTGCCGCCATAATTGAATCCCTCGATCAGCATGCGCGCCGTGGCCACCAGCTGGTCGGCCGAACCCGCCTTGATGGCGCCCGTCGCATACGGCGTGTAAATGTCGCCATTGTTGTAGTACTGCGGGTGCAGCACCGTCAGCTCGCTGCGCAAGGCGTTGATGATGGGAATGTAGGCGCCCCAGATGCTGCCATAGCTCGTGTATCCCCCTTCCACATACACCCACTCGGGCGCCATCGACAGGTAAAAGCTGCTGCCGACCTTGGTTTTCAGGTTTTTCACGGCGATCGGCAGATAGGTCTGGATGGCCGCGCCTTGCGCCACGCCGTTTTCCAGGTCCAGGTCGATGCCGTCGAAACCATATTTCGTGATGATGGCGTACAGGCTGTTGGTGAAATTCGTCGCTTCGGCCGTGTTGCCGACGGAAACGGAACCGTTTTGCCCGCCCAGCGACAGGATGACTTTCTTGCCCTTGGCCCGCTTGGCCGCCACGTCGGCGATGAATTGCGCTTCCGTGCCAGCACCCGGATCGATGGTCAGGCTGACATTGCCGCCGCCCGCGTTGTCGCCGAACGAGACGACGATCACGTCCCAGTCATCGCTGACCTGGCTGATCGGATACGTAGCGCCGCTGGGGTTGGTGAAGTTGTGCCAGTAGCCGATCAGCGCGTGCTTGGCCAGGCCGGTGGGCGTCGGCGTCGGTGTTGGAGTCGGGGTAGGCGTCGGAGTCGGGGTAGGCGTTGGCGTTGGCGTTGGTGTCGGTGTTGGGGTGGGAGTCGGCGTAGGTGTCGGAGTTGGGGTGGGCGTAGGTGTCGGGGTAGGAGTCGGCGTCGGCGTCGGCGTGCCGCAGTCTCCCACCGCCGTCCAGGGCTGGCCGCTGCCGGCGGCGCCGCTGCTGGTCGATGGGTTATTTCCTTGCGTCCACCAGTTGGCCGTGTAATTGACGTAGTTGTAACTGGCCTGGCCGCCGCCATTGTAGGCAGTGCCGCTATTCCACGGCGTGTAGCAGGCCACTGCTGCGGTCGCGCCGGCCAGCAGCTGGCTTGCGCCCCCGCTGGATCCGTCGCCGCTGCCGCCGCCGCAGGCCGCCAGAGTGCCGCCGAAGAGGGTAAGGATGAGGGTATTCATGACTGTCCGGTTCATTGCATCTCCTTGTGTATTTTTTAGCATGGCCGGGCGGCTGGACACCGTCCGATTTTTCAGAGTGCAAGCATTGCAGGTGGTAGTCAACTGGTTTTGTTCTTTGCGCAAGATCACAATACCAGTTGCGGCATTACCCCAGGAGATGGGCAATGCGGGCCATACCAGTGCCTGTTTTCCAGTGCGCTGGTATGGTGTCCGGAATGGCGCCGGAAGCAGGGCGGGGAAGGGAGGTGAACGCCTGGCAAGGTCTATGGCACCGTTTCCTTGCGCAAATCGGCATACGGCACGCGCGACAGGTCCAGCAGCATTTGCGTCAAGGCCACGGTCTGGCGCTGCATCAGCCGGTAATCCAGCCGGGTCACGCTGTCGATGCCATAGTAGAGCAAATAGGTCGGTTGCGTGATGTAATGCACCGTGGGAATGCGCTGCGCCTCCCATAAATACTGGCCTGCGCCAGGCCAGGCGGCATGCTTCGGACCGCCATCGCCCGCAAGACTGGAGGCTGGCAGCACGAACGCGGGCGCCGCATCGGCCTGCTTCAGCATGGCGTAGGAGGCGTCCATCAGGGCAGGCGTGCGCGGCGAAAACACGGCGGCCGGCTCGAACCTGCCCGTGAGGTGCAAGTAACTATTGCTGTCAGGCAGCACTTCCAACGCGCCCAAGTTCCCGATGGTGAGCATCGTGGCGATACCTTGCATCAAGCCATCGTCCTGGTGGCGATCCATAAACTGCTTCATGCCCACGCCGCCCGCGAAATGGCCGCTCGTCAACAGCAGCATGACGCTTCGCGGCAAGCTGTCCTGCGGCAGGCGCGCCAGGTACTGGGCCATGTCGACGATGGCGTTCGGTCCATTGTCTTCCAGCGCGTTCGTGCCATCCGTGTGGCTGCCCAGCACCATCAATTCCGCGGACTTGCCGGGAATGATGCCGACCAGGTTGCGCGTCTGCACCTGCCGCACAGTGGCAGCCATGGTCAGCCGCAAGACAGGCGCCGTGCCCGCCAGCACGCTTTCGCGCAGGCGCCGACCCCGGTCACGGTCGATAAACATGCCGGGCAGCTGGCGCACTTTGCCGTCGTAAGGCGCATACAAGCCGTTCATCGACATGGGCGGCGTATCGAGAATGACGATCACGCCCGCCGCACCGGCTGCCTGCAGGCTGTCCAGCAAGGTGATGAACGGCCCCAGCATCTGGAACTGGCGCGCATACGGCGTGTCCGGCCCCATGGCGTGGTCCGGATCGTGGACATGCACGGCGGACCGATGGAAAACCTTGCCCGTCCACGCCACGGCGGGCATGTCGACGAGCACCAGCTTGCCGGCGAGGCTGGCATCGGGACTGGCCCCCGGCGCCAGATAGGCGATGCGCCCCGTAATGCCGGACGGCGGCGTCACGCCCGAATACGGAATGTAGCCAGCCGTGGGCAGCACGCCAGACCTGTCGTCGTGGACCACTTCCAGGCCCCAGTCTTCCGGCTTCACCGACCATTGCCGGAAACTGACCGGTTCAAAGCGCAGTTGTTTGACACCGGCGCGCGCCAGGCGTTCATGCAGGACGTCGATATACGCTTCATGCCGGGGCGAACCCGTGGCGCGCAGGCGGCGTTCGTCCAGGTCGACTTGCCAGTCCACCAGTTGTTTTCTAGACAGGAATTGCGTGGCATCGACCGTCACGGCAGCCGACGGCGGCAGGGCGCGCGCAGGCCAGGGACCAGGCTTGCTGGCACAGCCGCACAAGGCGGCCGCGATGGCCAGCGCGCCGGCAAAGGACAGGAAGCGCCGGCAAGGCGGTAAAAGCAACGCCGTGCGTGCAGGCTGCCGGGTCGTGCGGATATTGAGACTTCTCATGCAAAATAGTCGGCAAATGCCTGATTTCATTGATATTGTAGGTATTGGAATACTTCTCACGGACGGCAATTTACCACGAGACAAGTCGCCAGGCCGGCACGTCTTACCGGATTCCATGTCCTGGTTAACGCCAATCTGCTGGGCGACGACATGGAAGACCCGGCCAACAGCATCATTTCCGCCATGCGGACCTCCGGTGTCGAACGACTGGTTTTCATCCTGTCGATGGGCATCTACGGTGAAGCTCCCGGCACATTCGGCGAATGGACCAACGCCAGGCTGGCGCAACACCTGAAACTATTTCGCCGACACCATCGAAGCGCCGGGCTTCGCATACATGATCATGTGTCCAGCCTGGATGACGAACGAAGACGAAGTCGACGACGAACGAACGACGCGCCGCGCGCCACTCAACGGCACCGTGGTCTCGCGCAGAAGAGTGGCAGACCTGATCGCAAACATCATCGCAGCGCCAGACTTGCACCTTCGCGAATCTGGGCGTGAACAAACCGCACACAGACGAGGACAAGCCGTATTTCATGCAGCTAGTTCAAGCGCGGCTGCGCAGCATCAGCAACAGCGGCGCGCAGAGGGGGAAAATCGCATTTGCGATTGGGGAACTGGCAAAATGGAGGTTTTCTCAAATCCATCCATAACTTCGCATAATTTATATTATGTCAAATGAGAAGTGGAAGTGGAGACTACTTCTAGTAGCCCCGACGACTCATAAGTGGTTTCATAATGGAGGCGATGCCGAGACTACCACTTCAACTGTCCCGCTCCGATAATTACACAATGTCATTGACAGGCATCGCCGAAATTAGCTATCAATCTTTCCGTATGGCTCGAAGTTGCAGCATCACATTGTCCCCGTATGGCGTAAGAGTCCAATATGTAGAAGTATCCTTTACGCTTCTACTGCGTGTGCTTTTAGTGATTAAACCCAGTGCCCTGAGCTGAATCTTAATGGTCTGAAAGTCATCCCACTCAAGCTTGAAACTCATCAAATTATAGTTCCCGAATTTAGGATCGCTCTTGATTAAATCTTGTGTTGATTCAGATTCGATTAATGAATTAATTCCTGTGATAAATTCGACCTCAGAAGCTTCATCTATCATCAATGGTGAAATACTCGCAAATATAGCATCCCATGTTAGTGCGATGACTGAGGTGTATGACTTTCCCATGTGCGCATATTGACTTGAACTTGCGATAAACGAATAGTGAAGCTTAATTTCATCGTCACCATTTGCTAAATCTTGAGTGCCACTAGGCGCCGAGGTTCGCAAAGTACTTAACTCTATCTGCAACTCATCAATGCGATTTCGTAGGTCCAGCATTTCTTTTGCGGCGCCTTCCGACGGCACCATATCTCCTCGAACCCACCCAACGGCAGGCGTGGAGCTGATAAGCTTAACAAGACTTCGACTAACTTGACTACCTAACTCAGCAGGACTGGAATAAAACCGACATGGTTTTGCCTTTACAAGTTCTTTGAATGCATTAAGCTTAGCCTTTCCTTCCTCACTTGATTCAGTTAAGCCGACAGCTATTTTTTCAGGCTCCTTATGAATAAAACCAATAATTGGCTTACCTGATTCCTTAGCATAACGAAATTCCATTTCTGTATAACTTATTTTATCTGGGCCAATAGATCCGTATCGACCGGCGACAACAATAAGGTAATAATCACAGTCATCAATCACCTTTTTAATGAGCGTCCATTGATCCTCGTCTGCCGCCGGAAATAATTCCATGCCAGCCGGAATGGCATCTAACTCCAAAAGGGCTTGCATTATTTCTTTTCGCTCTTCCGTCAAATCAGAATAAGTTGAGCTAATAAAAACTTGATATCTTTTATCCATGTTATTATATTTCCGCATCAATTATAAATTATGTTCTAATCCGATTTATTTTTCTTGGAAATACAAATCGAAAGCTCCCTCTAGCATACATTTAAACATAATTCCACTTTCCTCGATAGAAATTATTTATCAAAATCGCCGCGTTTGGCTCGTTGGCAGATACCATAGCAACGAATTTCATCCTTAAAACATCTTTCACAAACCCGTAGTCGCAGGCAGTACCTGGCCTGTTGAACCGCCCATTTCGGGACGCCAAGCATATACATGAAATCGCCAAGCATCCTAGTCCGGTTGACGGCCCGCCAGTTGGTTCGCCTGGAGTTGCGAATAATCCAGTACTGATTGCGGAACTCATCCTCGATTTGCTCAAGTATTCGCAGTGAATTATCGTCAAAATTTGCCATGTCACCCCCCTCCTTCCCGTCAATCAAGGTGGAGTAACTGTCAGAACGGACAATCGTCCACCACCTGTGGCAGTCCCGGTGAGGTCGCCAGATACACGACGCCGAGATTGTTGTTGCACCAAGTCTGTAGGCCGTCCATACAATGGCCGGAAAGCGCCTGGAATGCGACCTGCGCAGCGCGCAGCATGTTTGTACAAAACGGCACCCGCCATGCATCGACCTCCGGCACCACGATGCCCCTGGAGCGGAAGTAGCGTTTCTGGTCAAGCGCCCTGCACTGCATTTCCTTGCCGCAGTATTTCGCTATGTAACTGGCAAGCTTGTGCGCCCCACGCACGCCGAAGCCAAAACGGTTTGGGTCGCGGACGTGAACTTGGCCCATCTGTTCACCGTTCGGGCCGCGCCCCAGGATGCCTTGCCAGATCGAGCGCAGCAGCGCATACATCTGCCGTCCGGCGACCGCCACATGGAAATGCAAGGCGCCACGGGCCTGTTCCTCAATGACCGCTACATAATGAAATTGTTTATGCTTACCAAGTTTTCGACAAAACGCCTTCCAGTGCTTTAATGCAAGCTCGCGGTCCAACATGTTTTCTCGATAGGTCAACGTCACCATGCGATCAGCGCCGATTTGCTTGCAGCAAAGGCGCACATTCTTTTTTGCGCGCCTGCCCGCATCGTCATCATTCGCTTCGCGCTGGCTCGATTCGCCGCGTTTCGCCTGTGGTTTGCGCCGCAGCGCTGGACCGATAAAGAAACGTTCCTTAACGACAGTGACTTCGCACTGTCCGTCTGGAAATACACGGCGTCGCGCCGTATAGGTATCGTTCCAGGTATTCTTAATACCATCATCGTTCCAATAGCTGGGCCTGCTTATATCAATATCTTGCTCGACAGAAGAGAAATCTATTGACGAAATCGAGCTTTCATCATTTAATTCATTCATTCGGTACTCCTGTGTGGCAGGGTTATCGAAGACTCCAAGCATTTTGCCGATGCTTGGAGTTTTTTTATGGAAAAAGAGAATCAAGTTCTTTAATGCAAGTGCCGAATCTCCTGTGGTGTGCTTAAGTGTCCCTAATATAAATTTAGGCCGCCTTGCGGCGGCCGCCGCTGCAAGCAGCGCGACCGCCACTCGTTGCCTGTTGATAATGTTGTCTTCATGAATGGGGCCTGTATTCGACGTGATACACTTGAGAAATAAATAGCGCTAAAGTCTGCCCGCTAAAACTTTTTAAACTATGCGGGTCGCCCGCATCGAATACCGCCTCAGCCAATGGGCTGTTACCCCAACGTCCACCGCCGATTCCAGATACCCAAAAGATTTTGCCCGCCCTGCGGGCCGCTTGTACTGTCAAGGCCATTCCAGGCCGCTAATTGAGCGCGGAAGCCACGCGGGCGCTCAGGATTAGTACCAAGTCCGTATGCGAGTCGGAAGACGTGCCACCGGCCCAGGAGCGCGGTAGAAATGAGAATCCACTATTGGCTGTAGTTGAGCGCGTGTCGTCCAGGCCGCCAATAATCACCACGTCGCCATCGGCTATGGTCACGGACGTTTTCACCTGGCGCTTGAGCAGCGTGGGCGAACCCGTCACGCCATTGACCGTGGATTGAAAGGACGATACTTGCCCGTCGACGGCCAGCGACAAGCGCCCGGGCCCAGCGACACGCGGCGTCACATCGAGAATCACGCCCGATGGCCGGTAGACGATGTTTTGCACGGCATTGCCCTGATTATCGCGGCCCGAACTGGCGATAGTGGGCGTTTCATCCCCGACTGTCAGCAACAAGTGTTCCGCTTCGTCGCCCAGGACACGCGAATTCGATACCTGCTTGAAGCGGCCATCGGCACGCAGCGCGTCTAGCACCAGCTGGAAGCCACCCGCCGATACGCTCAGCGATCCGGTTGTCGTGGAAAAGGCCGCGCCAAAACGGGCGGCCAGCGTGGATGCCACCAGAGACAAGCCCCTTGAGGTGGAGTCGGAGCGCAGCACCTCGACAAACGATGCGGACACCTCGACGGTGCGGCCCCGTTCATCGAGTGCCTCGAGCAAGCGGCGCGCATCGGCTGACCGTGCGGCGGGCACGGAGAGCGCCACGGCGACACCGGCCAGCCGCGCATACGGCGCACCAAAGGCCGCATTGAGAGCGGTGACAAGGAATTCGGCGGGCCGGTGGCGCGGCGCATAAAGCTCGACCACATCGAAGGCGGCGCCGTCGCGTTCAGGCGGTGAGACAGCGGCGGAAGCGGAAGCAAGGGCCGCTTGCGGTAATTCGGGCGCAGCCTTATCAGCGCTGGCGGGGGCCATTTCCAAGTAATACACCCCGTCTTTGATTCGTGTTCGGATGCCCTGCGCCTTCAGCAACCCATCGACAAAGGCGGGCACCTCTTCCACCGGCAAGGATTTGATGTTGATGCTGAATTGCCGGTCCAGGGCCAGTACCTCCGGCGAAATCACATAATCGCGCATCAACAGGTTTTTATACGTCGCCTGCATAAAGGCTACAACAGGCACCGCGGCAAAATTGAGGGTAATGGTGGACGGTCCTAGCGGCTGCGCCGCAATGGGCAGCGAAGCTGCAAGAAAAATCATTGGAAAAAGCAGAACCCGAAACAGCCGATTCATTGCACACCTCCCCTCACCCATAAGTCAGGCGCGATTTGCGCCTCATACCCGCCCGGGAAAACCTTGAATTGCTGCGGCTGGAAAATCACCCTGCCGTCTGAAAGGAGCAAGGTAATTGCTCCCTCGTGATTGAAATAGCCGCGCGCGGTGACGGTGGTGGAAAAGGTGCGCGTGTCGACCGCTGGCGCGGCAACGACAGGAGCAACCGCGCCGGACGCAGGATCTTGTAGGCTCTTGCCGCCGATACTGTGCGTTAGAACGGAATAAGCGCGGGGGACGAATACGACACCGAGGACCATGGCCAGCACAGGAATAAAAACCCATATCGGCAAGCGGAAGCGCTGTTTGGTATGGACTTCGGCAGACTTGTACCAGGTGTAGGCCTTTTTCGGATAGGCCCAGTAACTCTTGACCGCGTTCTTGAGCCCACCCAGGCCGTCGTTGCACGCATCAAATTCGTAGACCATGGCGCGCTGGCCACCGAACAGGCGGCGAAAATGCTTATGCTTGCCGACCAGGGCGCGCACGGAGCCGTCCATTAGCTTGGGGTGCTGCGTCGTCAGCCAGATATCGAAGCCGTTATGCCGGTGGACGTTCAACCACGCCACATGCGGCAGCGGTTTTGATTGAGTGGAGCGTGGGGGAAACGCGCACTGGCATTCATCGATAATCACGAGGGAGCCATGTGGCATGGCTTGCCAGTCCGGAATGACCTCCGACAGTCCGAGCTGCCCAACGGTGACGGAGACCAGCGGCATGGCCGCATGTGGCAGGGATAATTCAGGGATGCCGTGCACGAAGATCGGCCTGGCCTCTTCCGGATGATGCTCCCACCGGCCCACGAGCGCGGCTAACTGCTGGACCATGGAGAGCGTTTTGCCTGAGCCGGGCACGCCAGTGTTTAGCTCGATCATGGCGCCTCCCGGCCTGTCAGCTTGATTTCAGCACATAGCGCGCCGCGCCGACGCTGGCCCACATGGCTACACGCGCCATGTACGCGCCAAACAGCATGCCGAGCGACTCAGGGATGCCGGACAGTGAACATAGTTGAAGAACAGCCAAGGGAATCGCGGACCAACTGGCCTGGGCCGAGGCTATCAGCTGATTGACCAGCTCAGTTACGCCGGTGAAGACCAACGCCGTGAAGCCAAGCGCAATGATGGCCTTGACGACCAGGGGGCCGATCAGGGCCAGTAACCAAGCGGCAAGCTGTGTCATGATTTCAACCCCTGCATAAAGATAATCGCTGTTGCAGCAGCAGCGCAGGCCAGGAACAGCGGACGCACCTTCGTCATCAGGTCGCACATCGGCGTGAAGGTAATCAGGCGCGGCCCGTACATATCAAAGGTGATCGGTCCCGGACAGGATGCGGAGGAAGCGAAGGGAAGCGGCGTGAAGGTAACAGGCACGTTCTGACGCGGGATGACTTCGGCAACGGGCGGCACATCCAGTTCAGCGCACCCTGCCCTGCGCGGATTGTCCTGGCATGCGTTGCGCATGGCCTTGATATCGGCGGCAATCGCTTGCTGCGTCGGCTCGCGGTTGTAATCCGTTGGAAGATTGACGGTGGCCGGAACGACTGGCGGCACATTCAAATTGGAGTTTTCCGTCGTTGTCGTCGTTGTCGGCGGGTTAGAGGTGGATTGGCCTGTGTTATTCGTTACCGTGGTGGTCGTCACGTTTTGCATATTGTAGGTAATGCTCGTGGAGGTGCTGGTACCCGCTAGCGTCGGCGTGATCGTGGTTTTTTCTTGTGTGGTCTTGGTCTGCGGTACGCCGCTTGCATCGGTGTAATTTTGCACGGAGGTGGTGGTCTGCGGCGTAGTGACGGGTGGCGCACTCATCGTGGTTTGTGACGTGGACGGCATCATTACATCGACAGGCACGCTAGGCTTGCCATTGGCGCGTGCGATTTCATTGACGGCTTCCGCCGCATCCCAAGCCCGTTTAGCAGCAGCCGCACCAGTTGTTGGCGAGGCAAAGGCTTCGGCAAGTTTCTCGTCAATATCGGCATCGGTAGCAGGTGCGGAACCCGTTTGGTTGACACAGCCGAGTGGCGACAAAACAGCGCCAGAAGGGCAAACGACGTTATCGGGTTTAACTTGAGGGACATACGTGTTGTTAAAACCGACCTCAACACAAAAGGTTCCGAGGCTAGCAACAACCGCTTTAAAGAAGCGAGGAACCCCGAATGAGGAGACTTTCGCGCCATAAGCATCGCAAATAGCGGCTGGAGAGGCGCCGGTCACATATTCTCCTGAAACAGTGACGAACTGACCACTTACAGGTGCGACAACTGTGTTTTGCGCAACTTTGCATAAAAAATCTGGTGGAGGGCAAGGCGCCAGGCCGGAATCTTTCACAACGTTGTAGATTTCCCATGCGGTGAGTGCCAACCCTACTGGGCCAGACAATCCACGTGCCAGCTTAAACGCACGGCCCGCAGCGATTGCAACATTTGGTTTGGTAATCAAGGTACTCAAAGAAACAGGAATCTTGATATGGACGCCATTTTTAACGGCAATGGCAACGCCGCTGGCGTTCACCGAAACGCCAGCACTTGATCCTGATGTGGAGCCATTTGCGACGGCAAAGCCAGTCTGTCCTGCTGGAAAATATGCGGAATATGGTCCGGCCACATTGTTGGGAGGGAGCAAGACCGTGCCTTGCGCATGTGCTGGCGGAATCCACAGCGCCAGTAACGACAAGGCAACAATACAAAGAATTTGAATTGTTTTCATTTCTCAGCCCTTGACCATTCTATGAACGAATGAATTTTGTAAGCGCTCCAACAAAGAACAACGGCCGTCAGGACTGCCCCAAACACTTGCACACCAGCGCTAATTACTGAATCGTTCTGGCATGGTGGGAAATCGATATGGTGTACGGCAGATACGGTATTCGCTGCAGCGCCGTTAACTGGTGTGGTGGTAATGCGGAGCATCAAGCCACCATCTTGCGTGGCCGATGTACAACTGGCCGATTGAATCCCGCTACCGTCAGCAAGCACGATGGTAGCGGGTGGAAAGGCTGCACAGGCGGCAACCGCAGCATCCGCTGTACTAGCGTAACACCACGGGCCGACCTGGTAGGCCATGTTATGCGCCCGCTTTCTTGCTGATGAACGAATACACCTTGGTCACGCCAAAAATGGCAACGCTCAGGGCGATCAGCGCACCGATCACGGCGAGAATTGCCGTTTGCGCTTCGGAAATGCCCAAAGTCATGGAGGTGGTATCGATCGGCGCCGCAAACACTGGCGCAGCCAGCGTAGCGACCGTCAGTGCAGGAACAACCGTTTTCAGCGACAGGTGTTTCTTCAACATGATGACTCCCCTTCTATACCGGAGATCGCCGGCGCGATTCGGCAAAATGCCGTAAAACAAGTTGATTAGGTGGCGGCCGCCGGCGCGCTCGATGCATGACGATGCGATGACCGTTGCGGTTCCTCTTTGATTGCTTCGATGGAGAACACTTCGGCGCCCACGCGTTTGTCCCGGGAAATGGCCACGTCGAATTCCACTTCATACGTGCCTGGCACAGTGTCTTTAAATTTTTCAGGGAGCAGCAGCTCACCAACGAGGGGTTCAACGAGATTGGTGGTGCGATTGATCTTGTGCACGATGCACTGTGCCATCCGCATGTCGTAATCGTTGCCCGTTTTTTTGGAACGGCCAGCAACTTGAGTGATGTGCAGGATTTGGATGGTGTGTTTCATGGTTTGCCCCTTTTTCGCCCGCTAGAGCGATTGATGAAAAGCCGGATTGGCGTGAGAAGTCAGAAGTAACCGAACTGCTACCGAGGAAGCTTGATAGCGGGAAAGCTCATCAATCACAGCATCAAGCTTTGCTATCTCTGCAATTTGCAGATCAATTTGGTGCGTGAGGTTTGCTGGCAGCAAAGGAAGAAGAGCAAGCTGCTCCTGCCCTTCGGCACGGCGCGACAGGAGCGCCAAAATGGATTCGTTCACAGCGTCATCACTCAGGACAAATTGGCTAGCCATGCTGCCCCCGATTTCGCCCACTAGAGCGATTTGAAACGTCTACGAATGTGCTAGGATGAAGAAGCGTACTAACCGAAAAGCTATACCGGATGTACTAATACACGTTAGTACTCCGAACGGAATAACTGAAATGGATAATATCTATGAAATATTCTGACTTGATAGAGATGGCACTAAAGGGGCGTTCCGTCAATTCCATGGCGAGAACGTGGGGCGTACCGCAGCCAACTTTAGCGCGGTATATGCAGGGCAATAGATTGCCTGACTATGATCTTGCCCTAAAGATTGCAATCGAGGCTGGCGTGGAGCCTGGGGAAGCCTTCATTGCTCTAGCCGAAGAGCAACGAAATTTGAAATCGAAGAACTTTAAGTTACAGGGAGGTTTTGTACAAATCATCCCCCTCCTCTCTATGGCAATAGGCACTGCAACTATGCTAGTTCTTTATATTATGTAAAATTGACGATGAGGAGTGATGTGTAATTGCTTTGATAGCGCGGCTATCATCGCTCGATTTGGGTGCTGGATCATTTGGATGCTGGATCCTTAGTGAATCGTCTCCAACCCGTTTCCGTCACGTTTTCCTGTACTGAACCGAGCAAGTCTGCCGCAGATAGCGTCGGACGGCAATGCGTGAGATACATTGTTTCAGGTCAACCACAGCGGTGTTTACACGAGTCTCGGCCGACCCGCGAATAAAGATCAGTCCACGATCCACTGCACCGTCTGCAGCATGTTGTCGCACATGACCAGAACCTCCACGTCGCCGTCATTAATCGGGCCCCAGTGTCCGCGTCGTTGGCGTAGTCCAAGTGCTGCTATCTCGATCGCGAAGGCCGGGCACTGTTTGCTGTGCGCTTGGAACGCGATCCCGTTGATCCCTGTTCCGACGTTTTTTGCGGCCTCGGGATCGCAGTGCACTTGGTCGCTAAAGATATCGAGTAACAAGGTCGACGCCGCGTAGCGCTCAATGATCGGGCCATAACTGGCCGCATCGTCATGCAGCATCAAGTCATAGCTGCTCTGGAAAAGGCCTGCCTCTGCTGTATTGCTGGTCGCGCTCTCGACGTAACGCCCTTCGCAATGCTTGCCGCTCGATTCCCTCATTCCCAGGCCGATCAGCAGCACGAACAAAGCACGCAGCGTGGTTGCCGGATCCTCGCCGGTGGCAATTCCAGCGGCGGCGAACTGGTCCTTGTAGTAAGCAAGGGCATCATGCTTAGCGTCACCAGGAGGACGGGCCATCGATTGCACCACCGGATCAGTGGAGAGGCGCTGATAAACATGCGCGTAGCCCACCGCCATGCCGCGTAGATACGCCAGCGGCGCCCTGCCGCGCCCTATCCAGGAATACTGCCGCAACTCAGTCAAACGGTCCACTGAATTGATTATCACGTGGGCGGTAGTGGGGTCGACTCCCAATTCAGAGGTACTGCTTGCCGCCAACATCGGTGCGCGTAGAAAATATTCTGTGCGGGTCCGCTCTCCAGGGCCGACGTTGCGCGTATGCAGGTTGCTTTCCTGATTGTCCGCCACCAGTACCGTGTCTGAACTCACCAGCTGGGCCACCAGATAAAGATGGTCAGCACCGACAGGCAACGTGTTATCGACGGTTACGCCGACGTCGCCGGGTACCTGCTGGCCTACAGCAATCATGGTCCAGCCTCGTTTTTTGAGTTTTCGCACCAAGTTGCCAGCACCAGATTCCATGCCCAGCTCGATACCACTGCCATCGAGCAGCGCAGACAGGGTCGCAGCGCAACCAAGTTCAAGTGGCGTCTGTGCCGTGGCCAGGCCTAGGTATTTCGCCGCGCGGGTCAGCGCGGGTGTCAGGGCGGAACGCAGCATCTGAAGGTTGCCGTCTCCCGGCACCAGTTTCTGCACCATTTCGTAATCCATATTATGGCCCCTCCGCAGCCGTAATTGGTGTCGCACCTGTCAATACACACGACTGGATTTCAACCGACGTTACCTTTTTCTGGGCCTCGGCAGCCTCCAAGGCTACTGCAGGGGGCGTTGTTGTCTGAGTCGGCCCGGGATCGGAGGCAACTGTACCGCTTCCATTCTCTGCAACCATCGGCTGCAGCATACTGGTCAACTTCAGGGCGGACTCAGCCGATTGAAGCTTTTCATTGGCGCGTGAGATGCCGTCGCGCGCTGCCGCCCGCTGCGCCTCATTTACCGCCTGTTTTAGCTTGCGCTCCCATCTGTCCTTGTCCTTGCGTGCCAACTCCCGTTTCGCATTCAACGTTGTCTGATCAGCAGGCACCTGGCGGGGCGATATTACGGTGCCCGCTTGAATTGGCCCCGGTATAATATTGGCTTTCGTGAGCTTGGCATCTGCCGTCTGCTTGAGCGTGTGGTAGCTTTTGTTAAGCGATACGATCTGGGATACATCAGGGACAGTCGGGGTGAGCGTAAGCAAACCGGTGCGCAGTTCCATTTGCACCTTCATTGACGCCAACGTCGCGGTCTTGATAGTGTCGGCGTCGGCATTTACCCAGGCAGCAGCCTGAGCCGACTGCCTGACATTGTCGTATGCGCTCACAACCGCCCATAAGCACCCAGCCTTTTCCGCGGCCTTCAGGTATGCGATGGTTTGGGAATTGAGGGAATAGCGTGAACCTACCACGGACGAGCCGCCTCCAATCAGAGCGCCCACGGCTGCCGTGGGTACAGACTTGGCCAGACCGCCGATCATGCCAAGCACTGCGCCGCCAGTGGTCCAGTCGCTTTGATTGAATACGCCGCGCTGAGCATCCTCGGCCAGCTTCAAGTACCACAGTTGCTGCAGTTGCAGTTGATTGCGGCTCTCAGCCACCGTTCGAGGGGATCCAAACGGTCCGCTCGCAGTCGCGTTCAAAGCGGTTCCCTGCGCTTGTGTAGGCAGGTGAAAAATCGGATAGGAATCCGGTGGTGCAAACGCGCAACCAGAAAGAAGGAATAAAGTTGACACGGTTGCCATTGAACGCATGTTTTTCTCCAAGTCTTTACAAGAAGACTACACTTGATGTGTTTGCTGAGCAATGAAAAGAAAATATCGACTCCAGCTGTCGCTTCTTAGCCTTCCCCGATGACCGATTGCTGCATCGCGCGCCTATGCATTGCTCCGGAAAGTGACTACCAAGGTAAGAGGCGACACCATCGTGTATCCGCGTTTAGCGCGGGAAGAATCGATTAGTGTGCTTGGCGCAGCAGTGCGAGTAGATGAGGTATAGGAGCGGTTTAGGTCACCGAACTACGACACGCCCTGGATGAAACGCCGTTGCAGTTGACGGTGATAGCGATGCGTCGGCCAGTCGGCGCGCCAACGGGACAGTGCACGCAGCGAAGGTATCATGCGTCCAATAACTGGAAAGCACCCGGACGAGCAGCCACCCTCCCCTGGTCTGCCTTCGAATACCCGCCACCCGCAGCCGCCTTGTATCAATTCTTACTGGCAATACCCATGCTTTCCATGACCCTGGCGGCATTGTCCTTGCAGTCCACATCCTCCGGTTTTGCATCGATCAATTGAATCAACGACAAAAGATGGGCCTTGTTTTGCGCCAGGCGTACTTCCAGCGATTCGATATCGGCTATCTTCTTCTTGAGCGCAGCCATCAATTCATCATGTTTCCATGATGAACTGTCCTCTGGCAAGACTTGCTTGATTTCGTCGAGAGAAAAGCCCGCCTGCTGCGCGTCGCTGATAATCGACAGTACCGCCACCGCTTCCAGCGGATAGTCGCGGTAGCCGTTCGATTGGCGGCTCACGGCTTTCAACAAGCCCTTGGATTCGTAGAAGCGTATCGTGGACGCCGCCAAGCCGCTGCGCTTGGCCAATTCGCCAATTTTCATTATTTTTCCCGCTGAAGTTGTAGTTTGTTATTCCGTAAAGCCTTGAGCAGAGCTTGCGCCACTTCCTTGCTGGAACCAGGGTTCTGGCCGGTGACGAGGCGGCCGTCCGTCAGCACGAAGCTGCCAAACGGGAAAAAGCCTTTGGCATACAGCGCCCCTTTGCTCTCTACCTCGCTTTGCAAAAGGTAGGGAACCTGGTCCTTAATGCCGGCAAGCGATTCTTCCAAGTTGGAAAATCCTGTCACGCTGCGCCCTTTTATCAGTGGCTCGCCCTTCTCGTCCTCCAGATCCAGCAAGCCAGCGGCGCCATGGCACACGGAGGAAACGACGCCGCCGTTGCGGTAGATGGCCTCGGCAATGCGTTTGAGGTCCTTGTTGCCCTTGAAATCCCACATCGTTCCATGGCCGCCCGTGTAGAAAACAGCCCCATAGGCAGCGGGATCGATGTCGGCCGCAGCTTTTGTCGATTGCAGCAATGCCATGAAAGCAGGATCACTCAGGTGACTTTTTGCTGCCTCATCCATGTACAGCCATCCCTGGCTGCGTTCATCCAGCGGCACCACACCGCCGCTGGGACTGACGAAGTCGATGCCATACCCGGCTTCCTTCAGCACATCATACACATGCGTCAATTCCGTGAGCCACAGCCCCGTATGGTCGTTTCTGCTCGGATATCGGGAATGATTGGTCATGACTATCAGCACTTTTTCCATGGCCGGATCGCGCATGGGCGACACCGGTTCAGCAGCAACCATCTGCAGGAACAGCAAGGGCATGGCAGCCAGGAGCAGTTTCTTGAAAACAGACACGGGATCGTCCTCCGAATAGTTGAGTAGTCTGGGCCATGTCCGCCGAACACAGCGTGATCAACTATAAGCTTAAAGCCAACTTGAATGTCAAGCGGCAGATCGGCTGCCACGGGATTTTTGTGGTTCAAGGGGAACGGCCCTTCTTCCAACCAGTGTCCCGAACGCGACAGTGCGATTTTTTTTCATTTCAGGGCTTGACCTTCAAGTTAGCTTAAAGCTTATCGTGAGGCTATCGCAACCTTGGAGATCAGCATGAAACCCTTTACCGCACTGACATTGCCCAATGGGACAGTCATTCCGAACCGCCTTGCCAAAGCCGCCATGGAAGAAAACATGGCTGACCAGGACCACGCGCCGTCAAAAGAACTGATCCGCCTGTACCAGTCGTGGGCGGACGGCGGCGTTGGCCTGATGATCACCGGAAACGTGATGATCGACCGCCGCGCCATGACGGGCCCCGGAGGCGTGGTGCTTGAGTCCGAGCAATTTGGCGCCCGCTTCGAGCAATGGTCCCGCACCGCACGGTCACGCGGGGCGCAGATCTGGATGCAGATCAACCATCCAGGGCGCCAGATGCCCGCCGCCCTGGGGCAGGAAACCATCGCGCCTTCTCCTGTTCCTATGGATATGGGCAACTTTTCCAGGCAATTTTCGGCGCCGCGCGAGATGACGGAGGCCGATATTGCCGACGTGAAGCAGCGCTTTGTCAACAGCGCCCGGTTGGCTGAGCGGTTTGGCTTTACGGGCGTGCAAATCCATGCGGCGCACGGTTACCTGATCAGCCAATTCCTCTCCCCGCTGACCAATCAACGCACGGACCGCTGGGGCGGATCGCTGGAAAACCGGGCGCGCTTGCTGGTCGACGTCGTCAACGGGGTGCGGCAAGCCGTCGGCAAGGGCTTTGCCGTCGCGGTGAAGCTCAATTCGGCGGATTTCCAGAAAGGCGGCTTCAGTTCGGAAGATGCGAAGGAAGTCGTATCCATGCTCAACACCTTGGGCGTGGACTTGATTGAGTTGTCCGGCGGCAGTTATGAAGCGCCTGCCATGCATGGCCAGACCCGCGATGGCCGCACGCTGGCCCGCGAAGCCTATTTCCTGGAGTTCGCCAAGGAGATCGCCACGGTGGCCAGCATGCCCCTCATGGTGACGGGCGGCATACGCCGCTACCAGGTGGTCGAGCAAGTGCTCGACAGCGGCATCGCCATGGCCGGCATGGGAACGGCGCTGGCGATCGATCCGCAGTTGCCCAAGGCATGGCGCGCCGATCCATCGGCGAGCCCCCTGCTCAGGGCCATCACCTGGAAAAACAAGGTGCTGTCGTCCATCGCGTATATGGCGATGGTCAAGTACCAGCTGCGGCGCCTGAGCCAGGGCAAGCATACCAGGCCCCAGGTGGCGCCTGCCCTGGCGCTGCTGATACAGCAATGGGAAACCGCCATCAGGAACCGCCAGTATCGCCGCAGGATGAATAGCGGGATTTGAACTGAATTTTTCCACATCCAACATTGAAGGTGCAAGCCATGAACATGAAAATTGCCGCGGCAGTCGCCGCCTCAGTATCGACATTGATGCTGAGTCTAGCCGCAAACCCGGCGCGGGCCGAAACTCCTGCCGAAAACACGCCCGTCATCATCGATATCGCCGGCCATGCCGTCCCCGTGGCGGCTGGCGGCCTGTACGAGCGCTTCCGCTCGAATCTGCCCTTATCGGTCATTGCGTCGGAAGCGCCGGACCTTGATCTGAGCTGGTTCAAGGGCATGCAGAAAGAAAAGGTCGACATCGGCTTTGCCTCGTATTCGCCGAATTTCTATTACAAGAACCGCAAGATCACGGCGGTATTTACGGCCGACCTTGCCCGCTTGAAGGAATTGATGCCGGAAGACATATTGAAGGCAGTCCAGCCGCTGCAAGTGTGGCCAGGCCGGGGGGCCGTGGCGTTGACGGCCTACGCCTATGAATACTGCGACAACGACAGCTACAATGAAATTTCATTGGCGATTGTGACCAACAAGCCCGGCACTACCAGTTTTGGCCCCTTGACCTTGCTGGGCCAATCGCTGTCCCATGATTTCTGGGGCTATGTGCTCAAGCTTCCCGTGAACACGGAACTGGCCAGGGTGCGTGGCGTGGTTGGCTACAACTTGCCCAAGTGGCTGACCGGTATCGACATACAGGAAACTGAAGCAAGCGTTTCCTTTGCCGTCACGGACAGCGCGACGGGCAAGCTGGATTTTGTTTTCGAAGGAAAGAAACTGGGCGACCTGTCGCACGAGGCCGAAGTCGTGAGCAACAGCTTCACCAACAAGGATGGCGCCGGCAAGCTGACGTATGGCTATGCCGTTTCCCGCCTGCTGAGCCATGCATCGAGCACGCGCGCGGAATCGGTCGACCTGAAACTGGGCGACGGCAGTTTTTCCACGTATATCAAATCATTGAAGCTGGGGAAGATGATGAGCTATGAATACGTGCCGGCCTTCCAGAATGCGCTGTATGCCCCGCAGCCGCTGGCAACCCTCGGAGCCGGCAAGTGATTGGCTAAACAGCCGCCAGCGAAAAAGCACCGTTCCAGGTGCTTTTTTTATCGCCTCTCCTCCCGGCATATGTTGATGTAGATCAATCAATTTTCCTATTGTGTGCAGCAGAATATGAGCATTCGCAAGCCTCTGTTGAACAGACCATGGCAGAGCGCCTGCGTCCTGCATTTGCCACTACATAAGGAATAACATGATCCCCACCACCATGAAAGCCGCCGTTGTCGAACAGCTGGGTCAACCGCTGGTGCTGCGCGACGTCGCCGTGCCGGTGCCCGGCCCCGGCCAGATCCTCGTCAAGACGGAAGCGTGCGGCGTGTGCCACACGGACTTGCATGCGGCGCGCGGCGACTGGCCCGTCAAGCCGACGCCGCCGTTCATTCCCGGCCACGAAGGCATCGGCCTCGTGGTGGCCGTGGGCACGGGCGTGACGGAAGTGCAGCTGGGCGACCGGGTCGGCGTGCCCTGGCTGTATTCGGCTTGCGGCCATTGCGAACATTGCCTGGCAGCCTGGGAAACCGTGTGCGCCGAGGCGCAGTTCGGCGGCTACACCAAGAATGGCGGCTTTGCCGAATACATCCTGGCCGACCCGCGCTACGTCGCGCACATTCCGGCCGGCTTGTCCGCCGTGCAGGCGGCGCCCATCATCTGCGCCGGCGTGACCAGTTACAAGGGCATCAAGGAAACGGGCGCGCGGCCGGGCCAGTGGCTGGCCGTGTCCGGCATCGGCGGACTGGGCCACCTGGCCATCGAATATGCGGTGGCCATGGGCTTGCGCGTGGCGGCCGTCGACATCGATGAAGGCAAGCTGGAGCACGCGCGCGCCCTGGGCGCCGAAGTGACCATCAATGCGCGCCAGGGCGACCCGGTTGCGGCCTTGCGCGAAGCGACCGGGGGCGGCGCCCACGGCGTGCTGATCACGGCGCCGTCGATCGATGCCTTCCAGCAAGGCGTGGCGATGACGCGCAAGCGCGGCACCTGCGTATTGGTCGGCTTGCCGCCGGGTGACTTCCCGACGCCGCTGTTCGACGTGGTCGCCAATTGCGTGACGATACGCGGCTCTTTTGTGGGCACGCGCCAGGACATGGCCGAGGCGCTCGCCTTCGCCGCCACCGGCAAGGTCAAGGCCGGCGTGGAATTGCAGCCGCTGTCGGCCATCAACGAGATCTTCAGCCGGCTGGAACATGGCCAGGTTGCCTCGCGCGTGGTGCTCGATTTCAGCGGCAGCTGAGCGGCACGCCACCGGCAGGCTGCGCGGTGTGTCGTGCGACGGCAATGAGATTGATGTTGCTATGATGGCATTTCCTAAAAGACACACCGAGGATACACCGATGAAGAAATCCCTCTCCCGCCTGCTGGCCTGCGCCGCCCTCGCCTGGTCGTTTTCGGCCAGCGCGGCCGAGCCGGCCCCGGCTACGCTGCCCGGACACTATTACCTGCAAGGCGTCATGGAAACGGGCTCCGAACTGCTGCTGAAAAAGGACGGCACCTTCGAATGGATGCTCAGTTATGGCAATACCGACGAGCAAGCCAGCGGCGAGTGGCGCGTTGCCGGCGACCTGGTGACCCTGGAGGCGGGCAACGGCGGCAAGGAGCCGCAGTTTCGCGTGTTCGAGGAAGCGGAAATGCGCATCCAGAAACCCGCCGAAGCGGGCGTGTGGGTGGCCATCGTCGGCTACCCCCAAGTGGGGCCGATGCCCGGCGTGGAAGTGAAGTTCGAAGCGCAAAGCGGCAAGACGGCCACGGCCGTCAGCGTGGCGAACGGCGACGCCATCGTCCGCATGCCGGCGTCGGAACGCTGGGTGCGCGCCGGCTTGCGCCGCCAGGGATCGAAGGCCGACTATCAATGGCTGGCCGTGCCGGCCGCGCGCGCGCAGGAACGCATCGCCGCGTTCGCCGTCACCGATCCCCAGTGGTTGCGGGGCCAGGCGTTCCAGAAGCTGGCCTTGCGCGTCGTCAAGGGCGGCCTGAAGGTCGACGATGCGGACAACGGACTGGCCAGGGGCCTGTACGCGAAAGCGGCATCGAAGCAATAACCTTCCCCCCTCGTTTCATTCTCCATGCACGCCGTCCTGGTCAAGCATATTGACCAGGATAGCGCTGTTTGCGCCCGCGCACGCCCGTGCGCCGTTGACACCCCGCACTGTCTGTCCTATAGTCGCCGGGTTAACGACAAATGAGAATGAGAATGAGAATCATGTTCAGTTCTATTAAGAAATGGCTCGTGTGCTATCCGCTCGTGGCGGTCAGCCTGTTGCTGGCAGGAAGCGCGCAAGCGCAAGTGGCCGACCAGGGCGCCGGCGCCAAGCAGTTGTGGCAATTGATTGATTATGTTGCCGTCGATTACAGCGGCGCCGTCGAGCACGGCAAAGTGGTCAGCGAAGCGGAATACGCGGAAATGCTCGATTTCACGGACAACGCGACGACGCAGATCGCCGCCCTGCCCGCCCACGCTTCCAAGGCGGCCATTGCCGCCGCCATCGCCGACCTGCGCGCGGCCGTCGTCGCCAAGGCGGACGGCGTGGAAGTCAAGCGCCTGGCGCACCACGCGAACGGCTTGCTGATTGCCGCCTACCCGATTCCCGTGGCGCCGAAAGTGCTGCCCAACCTGGCGCGCGGCGCGGCCCTGTACGCGGCCCAGTGCGCGTCTTGCCACGGCGTGGCCGGCGGCGGCGACGGTCCGCTGGCGGCCAGCCTGGAACCGAAGCCGATCGCCTTCACGGATGGCGAACGAGCGCAGTCGCGCAGCCTGATGGCGCTGTACCAGGTCATTTCGCAAGGCGTGTCCGGCACCTCGATGGCCAGTTTCGGCCAGTTGTCCGACAACGAGCGCTGGGACCTGGCGTTCTATATCGGCGGCATGTCGCACGACGCGGCGGCAAGCGCGCGCGGCGAAAAGCTGTGGCAGGACGATCCGCGTAGCAAAAAACTGTACGCCGACCTGGCTGCCGTGACGACGCTGACGCAGGAAGCGGCCGCCGCCAAGCTGGGCGCGGACGAAGCCCAGGCGCTGACGGCCTACCTGCGCAGCCACCCGGACAAGGCCGAGGCGCACAAGCCGGCCGGCCTGGCCCTGTCGCGCTTGCGCCTGGCGGAAAGCCTGGCGGCCATGCACGCGGGCGACCGCGCGGGCGCCACGCGCCTGGGCCTGTCGGCCTACCTGGACGGCTTCGAACCGATCGAGCCGATGGTCGGCGCGCGCAACAAGTCCTTGCTGCTGGCCGTGGAAAACGCCATGCTGGCTTACCGTTCCGCCGTGGCCAAGGGCACGGTGGCCGAGGCCGAGGCGGCGGGAGAAAAGCTGCAGCAACTGTTTACCCACGTGGAAGCGGAGCTGGGCGACGCCAAGGCCGAGCCGATGACGACCTTTATCGGCGCCCTGACGATCCTGCTGCGCGAAGGCGTGGAAGCGCTGCTGATCGTGATCGGCATCATCGCCTTCCTGCGCAAGGCCAAGCGCAACGATGTGCTGCCCTACGTGCATGCGGGCTGGGCCAGCGCGCTGGTGGCAGGCGGCCTGACATGGGTGGCGGCAACGTATCTGGTGACCATCAGCGGCGCCAGCCGTGAAGTGAGCGAAGGACTCGGTTCCGTGTTTGCGGCCCTGGTCTTGCTCAGCGTGGGCTTGTGGATGCACCAGAAGAGCAGCGCCGGGCGCTGGCAGGAATACCTGCACGAAAAACTCACGGCGGCGATGTCGCGGCGCTCCGCCTGGGGCCTGTTCGCCCTGGCCTTCATCGCCGTCTACCGCGAAGTCTTTGAAACCGTGCTGTTCTATTCCGCCCTGGCGGCGGACGGCAATGGCGGCGCCCTGCTGGGCGGCTTCCTCGTGGCCATCGTGCTGCTGGTGGTGATCGCCTGGGCCTTGCTGCGCACGAGCGCCCGCATGCCGATCGGCAAATTCTTCTCGTGGACGTCTGCCTTCGTGGCCGTGCTGGCCGTGATTTTGATGGGCAAAGGCGTGGCCGCGCTGCAGGAAGCGGGCTGGGTCGGCGTCACCCCCGTCGATTTCATGCGTATCGACTTGCTGGGCATCCTGCCGACCCTGGAAACCTTGCTGGCGCAGGCTGCCATCCTGGCCATCATCGTCGCCGGCTATGGCTGGAACCGTTTCTCGGCAGGCAAGCACAAGCTGGCCTGACCCTGTGACGCCCTGCAGTAACTGAAAGCCCCCGGTAGCTGCCTGCAGCTATCGGGGGCTTTTACATTACGGCTGCTTATCGCGTCACTGCCCCTGCGGATGTGGCGGCGCTGTGCACTTGCACCCCTGCCAGCCAGGTTTCCTCCACCACGATGTCGCGCAGCTTGCGCACGTTCTCGTCCAGCGGGTCTTGCGCCAGGATCACCAGGTCGGCCCGCTTGCCGGCTTCCAGCGAGCCCACCAGATGATCCATGTGGCAATGCCAGGCGGCATCGAGCGTGACGGCGCGCAATCCCGCCATGCGGCTGATGCGCTCGTCCGGATTCAGCACCTCTTTCCCTGGCGCACCTTCCATGGTACGGAACACCGCCTGCTCCATCATGCGCAAGGGGCCCAGCGGCGAGACGAAATGGTCAGAGTGCAAGCTGATGTGCATGCCCGCATTCAATGCCGAGTGGCAACGGTCCAGCAACTGGGCCCGCTCCTGTCCAAAAATGGTCTGCTGGAAGGTGTGTCCCCAATAGCCGACGTGGCCGATGAGGAAACTGGGGTTCAGCTGCAGTGTCGCCATTTTCGTGATGGCCTCATCATTCAGCAGCGAGGCATGCTCGACGCGCAGGCGCAGCTGGCGCCGCTTTTGCGCTTCCTCTTCGCTAATGCCGCCTGGCCGTGGCGTCAGTACCTTGTCGTAGCTGTGCAGCACATATTCCACCGCTTTGTCGCCGTTGGCATGGACCAGCACGGGCCAGCCGCGCCCCACCGCCTTGTCCAGCATGCGGGAAAACACGGACGTGTCGGGGTAATTGCTCAAGCCGGTGGGCGGCACCTCAGGTATCGAATGTTCATCCGAGCAGGCATAGGGCTGGCTCTGATAACCGGTCAAGCCCTGGTTGGAGCCGTCCGCGATCAGCTTGATCGCCTTGATGCTGAAACGCTGGTCGCCGTGATTGTCCAGGTCCGGCTTGTAATGATCGAGCCAATTGTCCAGTGCTTTTTCGTCGGGTTTGGTGAACAGCGCCGCACCGATGCGCACGGGACCGAGATGGGCCGCCAGCTTGAGCAAACCGATTTCCACCAGCGGCGCATCGGTGGCGCCCAGGCCCGCGTCGAAGACGCTGGTAAAGCCCATGGCCGAGGCGTTGTCCAGCACCTGCTTCAGGCACGTTATAAATTCCGGCAGCTTGGGCAGCGGCGCAACCAGCAGCGCCTTGGCGATCCTGATTTCGGTCAGCACGCCGGAAGGGCTGTCTTCGATGTTCGCCGCCTTCAGTGCCGCGGTATTGAGATAGGCCAGGTGGCCGGACGAGTTCATCAGCAGGATGGGCACCGTGCTGCTCAGCTTATCGAGCTCGCTGGCGGTGATGTCTTCCCACGACTGCATCAGCGAGGGATCGACGCCGAAGCCCAGCACCCAAGGGTTGCCTTTCTTGTCTTTCGGCAGCTGATCCGGCTGCCCCAGCGCCGCGCCGATTCGCCAACTGATGCTCTTGAAACTGTATTCCGGATCCAGTTCCTGCTGCCGGGGTGCGCTCAGGAACGGCGTGAGCGACAGCCAGCTCTTGTACAGCGCGCTGGGCAGGATGTGCATATGGGGTTCGACGAAGCCCGGCAGCAAGGTGCGGCCGTCCAGGTCCACCTCGCTTGCCTGATGCGGCTGCATGGCCTGGCGCACCTCGTGCAGCGTGCCGGTGGCAATGATGGTGCCGCCGGCGATACCCAGCGCCGCCACCTGGTCGCTGCCATCCGCGGCCATGGTATGAATGTTACCGTTATGGAAAATCGTCGCTTGCGGCGTCAGTTTCTGGGCGTGCTGGGGATATGCCTGCTGGAACGCCGCGTCCAGTTCGCCGCTGAGTGCGGTTCCCGTCAACAGGCCGCTTGTCAGCGTAGGCAGGTGAGGCAGGTGAGGCAGGTTGCAGCAGGCGCAACCGAGGTGGTCATGGCTCATGCAGATTCCTATCAGAGGTTAATGATTTAAATCAATGAAGTCATCCTTTATTCCGGCTCGAATATGCCCAACAACAGAATATCGGGAAAACGCGACGCCTGGACTGGCTTGCTTTTTGCCAGTAACTTCTTCGAAGCATAACGAATTGCCGATCAAAAAAACTCAAACATTGTCACGTCAATGTAAATGGCGGAGCGGCTGCTTTCCATTCCTTGCCTTGGATTTATTTTCCGCAATGCCCCATATAGTTTCCTTGAGGTAAATATATGGCAATTTATCAACGCGTGACAATTGAATAGTAATTTTTTTAAAAATCCAACTATATTCAGCATTGCAGTGATGACACCGGCCGCCCGGATTCCGGCCGCATCCGCAATAGCCCATCCATTGAACGCAGCACCAACGAAAGCTTACCGATGAAAATTCAACGCGCAACAACCTGGTCGCTTGGTCTTATCGTGGCAGGCGCCCTGTTCTCTTCCCAAGCCTATGCGGCAAAAATCCCCGATTGCGGCAAAAGGGAACCCAGCAAAACCCTGCCCACCCCGCAAAATAGCGAATACGACGCATACCGCAACGCGAAAACGAGCGCGGTGGCGGGCGGTCCGGGCAATACCGTCTTCAATAATAATGAAAAGCGTCTCCCTGCCGCCGGCAAGGACGAGATTTATTATGAATATTATCTGGGTATCGGCGGCGATGGCGGAGCAGGTTCGCATCGCGCGGTATTGCTCGTGCAGACTCCGGCGGGCAAACGCAAGCTGGTGGAACGCTATTACACGCAAGACCACTATGCTTCCTTTTGCAGCCTGAAGAATTAATCGTTCTTTATTAATTTCCAGCGTGATTCAAGCGGCTCAGGTAAATACCTGGTGCCGCTTGAAATACCCGCATATCAGGCTCGATATTCAACTGTGCTGACTGCGCCCATTTAATGGATATTAACGTAGGTCCGCAAAACAGGCTTTGATCTACAACAACTCATCAAGCGTGCATGCGGGAACCGCCCACTTGCGTATATGATGCCGCCTGGACAAGATGAAATGGAAAGGCTGGCGGCGGGAATGACAACGATCACCGGGCGATTGCAGGAATGCGGCATCGATGCGGCGCAGGCAGACGCCCTCGCGCAAGATATTCAACACAAGAAATATGGTCCCTTGCTGCAGCAGTTGCTGCTGCGCGGCCTGTGGTCCAACGTCGTCGACGAGTCCATGCCGCAGCCGCTGTGGCTGGAACGCTGGCGCGAACTGGGAGAATCAGGCTTTCCCTTCATCAACTCCCCTGCCCTGCAGCGCCTGCTGGACGCGGGCGTCGACGTGCACGACCTGACGGACGTCGTGCGTTCCGCGCAGGTATTGACGATCTATAACATCGCCCAGTTGGTCGACGAGCCTTGCGGCGACCTCGGTTACGACGTCGCCGATGCCCCCGACGTGCAACTGGCGTATGTGGATGAGGCCGGCACGCCGCACCAGCCCGGCAGCCTGCATGATGCGCTGGAAGAAAACGACCCGGCGGGCCGCCACGGCCAGCCCCGTACACTGGAACTGCGCCAGTTCGGCGGCTTGCCGGGCGAATTGCAGAGAGAAATCAAGGACTTGCTGGCGCAAAAAGCGTGGTCGCAGGCGGCCGCCCTGTGGAAGCGCGCCGCGGGCGGCGAGCTCAAGCACTGCCTGGCGACGGTGCAGAGTCTGGCGCGCCAGCTGTAGCGGCGGTGACAGCCTGCGTTACCAGTAGCCGAGCACTTTCCACCAGGTGGTGCCCACGACGGCAAAGATCAGCAGTTCCACCACGCACATGATGAAACCGACGCGCCACCAGTTGCCCATGGTCACGAAGCCGCTGCCGAAGATGATGGGCGACGTGCCCGTCGCATAGTGGGTCAGTGTCATCATGATGGCCGAGCCGGCCGTCATCATCAGCATGAACGGCACGTGGTATTCGGCCGGGATCAGGTGCAGACCCACCGTCAGGAAGGCCAGCAGCATGGCGCTGATGTGGGCCGTCGTGCTGGCAAAGAAGTAATGCGAGAAGACAAAGACCAGCACGAGGACGCCGGCGATCGGCAGCCAGTCCATGCCGCTGGCGATAATCGCCGCCTTCATGCCGGCCGAGAACCAGGCGATCACGCCCGTCTTGTTCAATTGCTCGGCCATCATGACGAGCGCGCCGAACCACACGAGGGTATCCCAGGCGCTCTTTTCCGACAGCACGTCATCCCAGTCGATGGTGCCGGTAATGATCAGCACGAACAAGCCGACAAAGGCGACGACCGTGGCATCGAGCGAAAACGCGGGACCGAACAGCATGGCTGGGACGTTGGCCCACAGCAAGAGCAGCAAGGCGAAGGTGCCCAGCATGACTTTTTCCGACGGTGACAGCGGGCCCATGCTTTTCAGTTCCGCCTTGGCATAGGTGACGGCGTCGGGCGTGGCTTTCAGTTCCGGCGGCGACAGCCAGTAGATGATCAACGGCATCGCCAGCAGGCAGACCAGGCCCGGCAGCAGCATGCACAGGGCCCAGGTCGTCCATGTCAGGTGGAAAGCCTGGCCGCTGGCCTTGGCCACGAAGTCGACCACCAGCGGGTTCGGCGCCGTGGCCGTCAGGAACATGGCCGACGTGATCGGGTTGGCGTGATAGTTGACGAGAGCCAGATAGGTGCCCACCTTCTTTTCCGTGCCCTTGGCCGGGTCCGAATCGAAGGCGTTGGCGATCGATTTCATGACGGGGTGGACGATGCCGCCGCCGCGCGCCGTGTTACTTGGCGTAAACGGTGCCAGCACCAGTTCGCAAATCGCCAGGCCATAGCCGATGCCCATGGTGCGCTTGCCCAGCAGCGAGATGAACAGCAAGCCGATGCGGCTGCCCAATCCCGTCTTTTTCAAGCCGCGCGAAATCAGGATCGCCACGACGATCAGCCAGATCAGGGGATTCGAAAAACTGCTGAGCGCATCCGTGATGGCGCCCTTGGACGAGGTCGACGTCACTTGCGACAAGGACACGATGACGATGGCCATCATCGCCATCACGCCGATCGGCATGACTTTCAGGATGATCGCCAAAATCGTGGTGAGGAAGATCGCCACCAGGCCCCAGGCCTTGGGCGTCAAGCCATCCGGCGCCGGCAGCAATAGCATGCTCACCAGCAAGGCCGTGCAAATCAGGGCGGGGACGAGGCGGAATGGGACGGCTTCCTTGAAATGCAGGAACATGTCGCGCACTGTTTTATACATCTTTATTACCTTTCGCTGTGGGTCAGGCATCCTCGCGGTCGGAATCGTGCACGCAGATTCATGGGCTGGAAGGCGCACAAACCACGCGCCCGCAAGATGGCAGATGCCCAACAATTCTGTTCGGCAATATCATACACGCAAGGTTGGTGCGGCCCCTGCCCTGCAACGCCGCCCGCCTCAACTAACTTTCAAATCGTTGATCTGGGCGCGGCCCTAAGACCAGACCAGGGGTCCTGCTCACTTTTTCTTGGCAGTCGAGCCGCATGCCGTCAAGGCGTCCGCCGTCCCGGCCCGCGCAACCTCCCCTGCCCCTTCAACGATCTGAAGTTCAACACGGCGGCCTTGCTCGAAACAGGCACGCTGCTTGATCGCCTCCTTGATCTCGCCACAGCCGCCCATGTTATCGCGATCAAGGCGCACATCGATCAATGCATCCATTTTTTTAATTAGTCCGTCGTCTACCAATTGATGGAAAACTGTGCAGGCTCTTTTATGGGCCAATACAAAATTCCCCTCCATTTTACGAGGCATGGGATCGGCGAATCCCACAATAATAATTTTTTTCGGCAAGTCATTTTTTGACGCATGTATAAATTTATCAACGAAAGACTTTGAGATAAGCCACTGACCATTATCGAGAGTATACTTCTCAGAATCAAAATATATTCTATTTGCCAATTCCCCACATGCTTTATGCTCTCCTCCCCTTGAAACCTTAATGCCTGCACTGTCCAGCTCAATCCGCACCATATTTTCGCCATCAAAACCTTTTCCCTTCAATTCGACATAACTACGAAGACCGATGCCGTGCCACAAAACACGCATATTGCTGATCGAGTAGCTTTCGCTATCAAACCTGCAGCTATGCAGCAATACGCCCTTGGCATCCGCTGCAGCCTGCATTATCGAAAAATTCGCTTTATTGACGACCAATACAGAATCGGATCGCAGACCAAGGCCGCTCATTACATAATTAAAACTTTGTTTTCCCGCTAATAATGGAATATAAGCAAATAGGACGCCCACCATGATACAAGCATAAGCTCTACGATAACGGTCGGGATTAGCCGTAAGTGGGCCGGGAGGAACGGGCGGTACAGGGGGCGCCGGCGGGGAAAGCGGCAAGGATGTGGAGAACATCGAAATTCCCAGACTCAAAAACATGCCTGAAAATAAAATAACTGTCGCTATACTCACGAAGCCCATAAATCCACCCTGATGGGCAGGTTTGATCAGTGCAGCAGTAGTTCCCAATGCCAGCGTGGAAATAATTAGTGGAACAACATTCATTGAAGCAAGCCAGGCATCCTCCGTCAAATCATAGGCAAGATGCCAATAAATAAAAATCAAACATGAAGCTGCAACAAGAAGTGCAATCCCGTGTTTCCCGCTATCCGCGGATGAATTCACCACACCATCTATTGCCAAAAATGAAGCAAACGCCATCAACAACGATATGCCACCAAGGCCGATCAAATATTCATTTTTCTTTAAAATCCCGGATGGTAGTGTTTTTTGCGTGGACCAGGGAACAAAGGGGAAAAAACCCATGATGACCGAAAGCGCTCCGATACAGGAAAAGGCGAGCATGACAAAAATAAACAATAATGTATCGCCTACACTCAAACCCGATGGAAAGAATTCAATCACAAAGAAACAATATATAAAAACCACAATCAGACCAAAAGTTGAGCTGAATCCGGCAAATAAAGTGCTCATTGTTTTAAATCGGTCCGCCCTGAGGTTTTCAATCTCGGCTATTTGCTTCTCTTCAGCCAGTGTCATAATATCAAGCGATTGGTTAACGTTTTAATATTATAGTGCAACTTTCTTTCCTGGCGCCAATAAATTTGCAAAATTGGCATGTATGGTGAAATTGAAAGCACGGACCGTCTTATCTGGAACTCCCTGTCCGGTATGTACCCCAGGCATTGAACGATGTTTGTCCTGCCTGGGCGTCAAAAAGTGAGCCAGGTCAAGAGTCCGCATGCCGCCTGCGTCTTTCACGGTGGTTTTCAGCCCAAACTTGCCAGCCGCACTATAATGTTGGCACCGTGTGCGGCAGCATTGGCGGCGATAGACGGTAACAATTTCGTGTGGAGGCCGGTACAATAGCGTCTGGGCCTACACAGGGTTTCACTTTTGCCAGCAGTTGCCAGCAACTAACCATTTTTTTGACCAGCCAACAAATACTATGAGTTCGATGAATGAAGAGCGCGTTTTAAGCGTGCACCACTGGACGGATACCCTGTTCTCCTTTACCACCACGCGCGACCCGTCGCTGCGTTTCTCGAATGGCCACTTCACCATGATCGGCCTGCGCGTCGATGGCAAGCCATTGCTGCGCGCCTACAGTATCGCCAGCGCCAATTACGAAGACCACCTGGAATTTTTCAGCATCAAGGTACCGGGCGGTCCATTGACGTCGCGTCTGCAACACTTGCAAGTGGGCGACACCGTGATCGTCGGCCGCAAGCCGACGGGCACCCTGGTATCCGACTACCTGCTGCCAGGCAAGCGCCTGTACATGCTGTCGACGGGCACCGGCCTGGCGCCTTTCCTCAGCATCGTGCGCGATCCGGACATCTACGAGCGCTTCGACGAATTGATCCTCGTGCACGGCGTGCGCCAGGTCGATGAACTGGCTTACCACGATTTGCTGGAAGAGCACCTGCCGAAGCATGAGTTCCTGGGCGAAATGGTCAGCGACAAGCTGCGCTACTACCCGACCGTGACGCGTGAAGACTTCCGCAACATGGGCCGCATCACCGAACTGATCGAAAACGGCAAGCTGGCAGAAGATCTGGGCGTGCCGGCACTCAATCCTGCCGAAGACCGCGTCATGATCTGCGGCAGCTCGGACATGCTGCGCGACCTGAAAGAAATGCTGGAAGCCCGTGGCTTCAAGGAAGGCAATACCTCGACGCCTGGCGACTTCGTTGTCGAGCGCGCGTTCGCCGAGAAGTAATCCGCAAGGTATCCGCAAGACCCTAGGGCCCGGTCCCGCCGCACACTGCGGCGGCGCCGGGCCTTTTTCATTACCGCGTCAGCGGGCCAGCGGCGCGCTGGTAGCGCAAGCCATTCATGAAGCGCTGTACGGGCAAAAAGGCGCTGCTGAGGATATCGTCCTGCGCCGCGTAATAGCGCGTCTCGATCTTCAGCAAGCCCAGCACGGTCGCATCGAGCTTGTCCGTCTGGTAGGGCCGGTTTTCCAGCGTGGCGCGCGCGGCCGCCGATTGCGGCGCCTGCCGGTTATTCCAGATCAACATGGGAATTTCATAGCCGCTCTTGTCCGAGGCGGAATGGCCCGCGTGATTGCGGTTGTAACCCACTTCCTGCCCGTGGTCGGAAACGAACAGCAGCGACGCGGCGCGGTCCGTCTTGGCCTTTTCCGTCATGCCGATCAGCGTACCGAGCACATAATCGCCATAGCGGATGGCGTTGTCGTACTCGTCGCGCTGGCTGCGTATCCAGCTTGACCTGCCCTGGTGTTCCATCTGCGCGCTGACGGCGTCGTGCGCCCGGTCGAAGTGCGCAAAGCGGCTGGGGTAGCGCATGTCATAGCTGGGATGCGCGCCCAGCAAATGCACGACGATGAGCTTTTTCGGCGCCTCGTCGCGCAGTGCATGGGCGAATGGCTGGAACAGGTTGCCATCAAAATTGTTTTCGCCACGGCCGGTGCCGTAGTTGATGAAGTCGCTTTCATCGGCCTCGCCCGCCAGCAGCCCGATCCAGCCATCGTTGCGCGTCTGGTTCGACACCCAGAACGTCTTGTAGCCGGCCGCCTCGGCCAGCATCAGCAAGTTCGGCTTGGCCATCCACGCATCGGGATTGCCGATATCGGCCGGCGTGAGCATCGTCATCATCGACTCCACCGTGCTGGCGGCCGGCGAGATCACATCGTTAAATACCAGCAACTTCGAGCGCAGGGCGTCGAGCTGGGGCGTGGTGGCGCGCGGATAGCCATACAGCGACATCGAGGCGCGGTTGGTGCTCTCGCCGATCACCAGGATGACGGTGCGGGCATCCTCGCCCGCATAGCGCACGTTCCAGTCGCGCGGCGCGGCCATGGCCGCCGTCAGCGCGTGCTGCATGGACTTCATCGCCGCCAGTTGCGCGCTGTATTGCTGGTAGCGCAGCGGCCAGAACAGGGCCGGATTTTCGCGCCGCATGGTGGTATTGACGTGCAAGGACACGAGCAATGCGGCCATGAAGACGGCAAAGCCCTTTTGCGGCAAGCCCGGCGGCGTACTGTCGCGCCCGGCCTGCCAGCGCTGCAGCTGGCGGTCGGCCAGCAGCACGGCCGCCGTCACGAGCACGAACCAGCCGGCCGCTTGCGCCAGGGCGACGCTGTTGTGCAGGAAAAACTCTCCCGTTTCGGCTTGATCTGTCGCAAACATCGCCTGTAAAACCGCATTGGGATTCGGCCGCATGCCAAAATAGCCACGCAAGAAGCCCTTGATGGCGGCATCGAGGTAAAACACGGGCACGACCACGCGCACCAGCACGGTAATCGCGCTGGCGCTGGCATTGCCGCGCCACGCATGCAGCACGCCGCCCACGCCCAGCAGGCAGGCCGCCAGCAAGACGCTCAATTTCAGGCATTCGTTCGCGCTTAACTGATCGAAGAGGAAGAACAGCAGCAGGCCAGCAATGCTGAGCAGGGCACGGCAAAACAGAATCAGCATGGAGGCGACAAGTAGGAGGTAATCAACAAGCGTACATGGAACAGGGTCATGCCCGCGGTAACGGGCCTGCGATTGTAGCGCAGGCTGTTGCAACTCGTGCCATCATTTTGCGTGGGCTCCTGACAGAAATTGTCAGTGCTTTTTATTATGCTTTCGGCACCAGCAGGCCAGCCAGCCTGTATTCATATTGATATCACCACCTGCGACAGGACTTTTCATGACACGTGCCATTACCATTCTGACCGAGAACTTTGCCGATTGGGAAACCGCCCTGATCAATTCCACGGCGCGCCTGTACTACGGCTTCTACACGCAGTTCGCCACGCCGGGCGGCTTGCCCGTCACTTCGTCCGGCGGCATGCTCGTCACGCCGCAACTGGCGCTGGAAGAAATCAATCTCGAGGAACTCGACTTGCTGATGGTGTGCGGCGGCAGCCACTGGCAAAGCGGCAAGGCGCCCGACCTGGGCCCGTTGCTGCGCGCCGCCCGCGACAAGAATGTCGTGCTGGCAGGCATTTGCGACGGCACGCGCGTGCTGGCGCAAGCCGGCGTGCTCGATACCGTGCGCCACACTTCCAATTCCGCCGACAATCTGGCCGGTACCGGCTATGCGGGCGCCGCCCTGTACCAGGACGTGCCGTGGGCCGTGGCCGACCAGCGCATCATCACGGCGCCCGGCACGGCGCCCGTCACCTTCACGCGGGAAGTCTTGCGCGCCCTGGACATCGCCGATGACAACCTGGCCGCCTACCTGGCCATGCACGGCGCCGAACACGGCAAGACGGCACCTTAGTTGGCGCCCAGCACGCGCAGGCGCTCGGTGGCGTGCGTATTGCCCGGGTCCAGTTCCAGCGAACGGCGGTAATGCGTGATGGCTTGCGCCTTCGCGCCGTCCGCCTCGTACGCTTCGGCCAGGCTGTCGTGGCCATTCGCCCCTTGCGGGTACAGTTGCACGCCCAGCTCGAAGACGGCGGCCGCCTGTTTCGGCTGCTGCCGGCCCAGCAGGCGGTAACCCCAGGCATTCAAATCGTCTTCGGTGGGGGCGGACAAGCCGTGCTGGCGCCGGATGGCCGCCAGTTTCTTGTCCAGCCCGTCGAAACCGGCACTGGCCGCCTGCTGGCGCAGCAAGTGCGCCGCATACGCGCCGCCGCGCTGCTGGCGCAGGGCGGGAAGGTAAAAGCCGGCGACGGTATCGATCAGCTGTTCCGGCTGGCCGCCGGCCAGGTTGCTCAGGATAACGACGGCCAGGCCATCGTCCGGATACACATAGAAAGCCGAGCGGGCGCCGCCGATACCGGCCACGGCGCGGTGCGCATCGCGGCCGATGGCGGGCCAGCCCAGCGCCCACGCCCCCGGCTTGCCGTCTTTCAAGCTGGTCGGCTGCCACAGCCGTTTCACGCTGGCGGGCGCCAGCAAGCGCCCCGACTGCAGCGCGACCAGCCAGTTGGCCAGTTCGCCCGCATTGCTGTTGATGCCGGCCCCGGCCCGCATGAACACGGGGAAATCCTCGATCACGTTGCGGTAGCCCTTGCCTCCCCGGTCCAGCACGTAGGAACTGGCCTTGTTGGCGACCACGTCCTTCGCATCGCCAAAGCCGCTGTGCGGCATGCCGGCCACGTCGAATTGCCGGCGCTGGATGAAAGCGGTAAAGGGCTGGCCGCCTTGCAGCTCGATCAATTGCGCCAGCAACACGTAATTGGTCTGGTTATAGCGGTAGCGCTCGCCTGGCTGGGCTTCCACGGGCAGCGCCTGCACGGCAGTCCACGCCGCAGCGGCATCGTCCGGCTGCGGCCCCACCAGCTTGCCGCTGCGCTGGTCCAGCACGTCGGGCAAGCCAGAGGTATGGTTAAGCAATTGGGTCACCGTCACGGCTTGCCAGGCCGGCGGCAAGCCCTTCAGGTACTGGCCGATGGGTGCCGCCAGGTCGATCTTGCCCTCTTGCACCAGTTGCATCACTGCCACGCCCGCAAACGCTTTCGTTGCCGAATTGATGGAAAACAGGCTGGCATCCGTCACCGGCACCTGGTATTGCAGGCTGGCCACGCCAAAATTGCGCGACAACACGACCTTGCCATGCTGAATCACTGCCAGTTGCAAGCCAGGAATCTGACGCTCCTGCATTTCGCTGCGCACAAAGGCGGCGATATCCTGTTCCGCGCGCAAGGCTTGCGGCTGGCTGGTGGCAGCGGCAGCCGCGGTGACGGGAGCCGCCATGGCAGCGAGCGCCATGACGAGCAGGAAAGACGGGAGCCGTGGGTTCAAGATAAGGCTTTCGACAGTTGAAAACGGAACAGCAGCATCCCATACCTATTTATCAACGTCAACGACAATCTTGCCGGTCGGAAAGTTACTCTTCCAGCCACACATCCTCATACCCTTCCCGGTCGAGAATGAACCTGGCGCCGCTGGGCAAGGCCAGGTAATCGACCACCTGCGGCAGCATCTGGTGCAGGTGGTCCGCATGCAGGGGCTGGTAAAAGCCGCTGGCATCGTCGTGCTCGCCGCAGTGGATGAACCAGCTGATGGTGCCGTTTTCCGGCAGCACGATGCGCGTGCCGTAGATGGGCGACTGGGCCAGGCTGCCGATGGCGAGGGCCACCATGGGCTCGGGCGCTTGCGCGGGCAAGCCGAATTTGTCGCAGATGCGCTGCTGTGTGTCGCTGATCGGTGCGGTCATGGTGTTCTCAGGATCCGATGTAGTGGTAATGGAGGCGCAGCGCGCCGTCGTGGCCGGACATTTCCAGGTGCAAGGTTGCCTCGCCCGGCTGGCCATCGGCCAGCAACAGGCATTCCAGGCCCAGCGGCCCGGCATCGGTGGCATACACATCGACGGCCACGCGGCCACCCTTGCCCGGCACGAAGGCTTGCGCCAGCGGCGCCAGGGACAGCGCCTGGTTTGCCGCAAAATAACTGTCGAGCATCTCGATGATCTCGTCGGCCACGCCGGGCGACAGGCCCCAGTCGCGTTGCAGCGCAACAGGATCGCGCCTGTCGAGCGTCTGCACGAACGCGGCGGCCTGCGCATATGCCAGCTGCCGCAAGCTGTCTGTGATGGCCATGTCCATAGAGCGATTCCTGCCTTATCCATTCAACAGGCGCCATTATAGTGCGTGCCCGCGCGCATGGTCGATCCATTTTCCATCGATAATCAGGCATATTGCCGCCCATTTAAAATGGGCCGATATTATTTATCGCACTGCAATAATATAAATTTCCCGCGTGATATTTGGTGAGTATTTCAAAAAGATAGTCGCGAATACGATTCAATTCAAGTTGACGCTTATTTATTCCAGCGCTAAGATCGAATGGCCATATACCATGGCATACAACGCAAGCAGTACTTAACCATCACAAGAGGATAGTACAATGCAAAATCAAACCAAATTGTTCGCATTCAAACTGGCAGAGAAACAGGAACAAAAACCGGCGGCGCCCGCCACCGCCTGGAAAGTGCGCGACGGCGTCGCCGTGGCCGGCTGCACCGCGGTGCAAGCTGAGCAATACCGCGACTCTTCGCGCTTCCAGCCGAACGACCGCGGCCAGTATTGCTGATCCCCGGCACGCCATAACCCCCGCCAGGCGTGGGGGTTTCATTCAATCTTCCATATTCAAACTGGCGCCGGCGCCAATTCCGGCGCGGCTTTTCTGCGCGCAATGCATAAAGCCATATGATCGCCTTTCAATTGGCGATTCCATTTTTTAAAATATGTATTCATCGGTAAACATCGGAACATAACCATTCATAGAGGATATTCCCATGCATAAAGAAACCAAACTGTTCGCATTCAAACTGGCGGAAAAGAAGGAACAGGAAAAACCGGCCCTTCCCGCGCCCTGGAAGGTGCGCGACGGCGTCGCCGTGGCCGGCTGCACGGCGGTCGACAGCGAAGAGCAATACCGCTATTCGCGCATCGGTTCCAGCGATGGCGGCGAGTTCTGCTGATACGTTCCAGCTGAAAGCCTTGCCGCGGCAAGGCTTTTTTCCTTCCCTTACGCAGGCCCCCTCCATGCACAAAAAGGTCTTGATCATCAGCCATAGCGGCGATCTGCACGCCGACCTGGTCGGATCGCTCCTCGCCGCCCGCGGCCATGCCCCTTTCCGTATCGACCTCGACGCCTTTCCCCGCGATTACCAGCTGTGCCAGCGCGTGCAGGACGGCCGCGCCAGCGCGCGCCTGCGCCGCCTGCCCGACGGCGACTGGCTCGACTTGCAGGACGTGGGCGCCGTCTGGCTGCGCAAGGCGGCCGACTATGCCTATGCCAGCGCCGATCTGACGCCGCAGGAACGCGCCTATGCGCAGCTGGAAACGGAGCAAGCCGTCTTCAGCGTGCTGTACGGTCTCGATTGCTACTGGCTCAGCCATCCGCTGGCCCTGCGCGGCGCCCAATGGAAAGGCGAACAGCTTGCGCGCGCCGCGCGCATGGGCTTTCGCGTGCCCGCCACCGTGATCACCAACGTGCCCGACGACGTGCGCGCCTTCCGCGCGGCCGTCAAAGGACCCATCATTTTCAAGTCCATGTCCACGCCCAGCCTGGCCGCCGAAACGGTCGAAGAGGTTGACAGGGTCAGCGCCGGCATCGGCACCACCATCGTCGACGACGCCATGCTCGACAGCCTGGACGCCGTCGGCGAACTGAGCTGCCAGTTCCAGGAATATATCGCCAAGCAATACGAACTGCGAATCACCGTGATCGGCAAGCAATTGTTTGCCGCGCGCCTGTATTCCCAGGACGATGCCCGCACGGCCATCGATTCGCGCGACATGTCGGCCCCCATCCGCTATGAGGCCTGCACCTTGCCGGCGGAAATACAGCAGCGCTGTCTCGCTTTCGTGCACAGCTATGGCCTCGAATATGGCGCGCTGGACCTGATCGTCACGCCCGAGGGCGAGTATGTTTTCCTGGAAAACAATCCTGTGGGTCAATTCTTGTACGTACAACAACTAGTGCCCGCCCTGCCCCTGCTGGAAAGCGTGGCCGATACCCTGATCGAAGGAGCCGTATGCCGCAGCCCGACCTGAACCGGATCCCCGTCCAGCTGCGCGAGCTGGAACAAGTGCGCGACAGCCGCGCCATCGTCCTGGCCGCCTCGCACCTGGACATGGAACTGCTGCCCGCCTTGTACGAGCTGTGCCAGGGCATCGGCCCCGTGGCCCGCCTCGACGTCGTGCTGCACGGACGCGGCGGCATCGTCAACGCGGCGCGCCGCATCGCCCTCCTGCTGCGCCAGCATGCGCGCCACCTGAGTTTTATCGTGCCCTTCCACTGCGAATCGGCCGCCACCCTGCTGGCCCTGGGCGCGGATGACATCATCGCGGGCGACCTGGCCCTGTTCTCGCCCATCGACCCGCAGCTCGAAGGCGCGGATGGGGGCGCGTTTTCCAGCCTGGACATCAAGGTGTTCGGCGACATGGCGCAACAATGGTTCGGCGTGGACGCGGCCGAAGCGCGCCAGCAATCGCTGTCCCTGCTGTGCGGCAGCATCTTTCCCCCTTCCCTGACGGCCTTTTACCGCACCACGCTGGAACTGACGCAGATCGGCGAGGAATTGCTGGCGTGGCAATTGCCCGAGGCCACACCCGAGGCGCGGCGCGCCATCGTCGCGCAACTGGTGACGGGTTATCACTCGCATAACTATGCGTTGACGCGCGAAGAGCTGGCGCAGCTGGGCTTGCACATGGAGCGCGATGCGCATGCGGAACGGCTGGGCTGGGCCATTTCGACGCAATTGCAGGCCAGCATAGGCGGCGCCCTGCGCAGCGCGCCGGACGAGCCGTGGAACGACGCCCTGCTGGCCACGCGCGACGGCGTGCAGCTGCGGCGCCAGCGTCCGGGCGGCTTTGCGCCCGTGTGGAGCACACAATGCTGACGTCCGTGCTGGCCACCTTACTGGCCGACACCGCGCGCTATTGCATCGCCTTGCTCCTGCTGGCGGCCAGCGTGGGCAAGCTGCGCAGCTACGGCGACTTTCGCGGCAACCTGGCCACCTCGTTCGGCGTGCCGCCCGCCGCCGCCAGCCTGACCGCGCCGGCCCTCGTGATGGCGGAACTGTCGCTCGCCGGCTGGCTGCTGGCGGGCGGTACCCACATACCGATGCTGCTGTCGCTCTTGCTGTTGACTACCCTCACGGCCGTCCTGGCCTGGCGCTATTTCACCCACAGCGTGGTGCGCTGTAGCTGCTTCGGCGAAGCGGCGCGGCCCGTGTCGCGGTACGACTTGCTGCGCAACGTGCTGGCGGTGGGCATCAACGGCGCCTACTTTGCGCTCGCGCAAGAAGCGACCTTGCCCGTCGCCACCACGGCATTGGCAGCCGGACTGGCGGCCATCGTCTGCGTGGCCACGATTTCCCTGCACGACATCGCCACCCTGGCAAAGGCCGACTGATGGATGCCACCACCTTGCAATGGGTGCTGGCGGCCCTGGCGTTTGCCGTTGCGGGCAATATCTGGCTAAGCCTGGCCGTGCTGCGCGCCGGCCGCCGCGAACGCCTCGCGCCCATGGCCCTGGAGCCGGGCCAGCCCCTGCCCGCCGTGCAAGCCCGTCCGCTGGCTGGCGGCCCGCGTTTCCAGCCGGGCGCGGCCGGCCAGGCGGCCGTGCTGCTGTTCCTGGCCAGCCGCTGTCCGAAATGCGGGGAAAAGCTGGCCGGCATCGAGCGGCTGCTGCCGCTGGCGCAGGAAGCGGGCCTGGCCCTGTGGCTGCTCAGCGAAGAGCCGGCCCGCCGGCTGCGCGCCTTCTTGCCCGGCGACAGCCTGCGCTCGGCCACGGCGCGGCTTGCCCTGCGCGACTACCGGCGCGTGAATCCCCTGATGAGCTCGCCATCTTATGTCTTTGTCAATTACCAGGGACAAGTGGAAGCGGCCGGCCTGATCGGCGACGAAGACTGGCTGGCCCTCGTGGGGCAATTGCACGCCGAACCGTCGCAGGAGCGCGCCGCATGAGCCATCTGAATGTCGGCCCCCATCTCGAACGGCTGCGCCTGCTGTATCCCGTGCGCTGGCGCATCGCCGCCGGCTTGCTGTGCATGGCCCTCACCGTGGGCGCGCAGCTGGCCTTTCCGCAAGCCATCGCGTATTTCATCGACAACGTGACGGAACTGACCCGGCGCGGCGTCACGCCGGGCATGGTCGCCGCCATGCTGGCCTTCAGCCTGCTGTATGCGCTGATCACGACCGCGCGCTTCTATCTGCTGCAGTCGGGCGGCCACATGATCGTCATGGGCGTGCGCCGGCGCCTGTTCGACGTGGTGATCAACCAGCCCATCGCCTTCTTCGACAAGCACCATGGCGGCGAACTGAACAGCCGGCTCACGTCCGACGTGTCGGCCCTGCATGAAAGCCTGACCATCGGCGCGGCCAACGCCTTGCGCTCGCTGTGCGTCTTCGTGGGCGGCATCGCCATGCTGCTGCATCTGTCACCGATGCTGAGCTTGCCGCTGGCCCTGTTCATTCCCATCAGCCTGTATCTGGGCAAGTTGTCTGGCAGTAACTACCGGCTGCGCGCGCGGGCCATTTCCGCCAGCCTGGCGGCCAGCGGCAAGGTGGCGCAGGAATACTTTGCCCATGCGCGCCTGGTGCAGGCGTTCAATCAGCAAGGCGGCGCCATGGCCCGCTATGCGCAAGCCATGCGGCAATTGCTGGACGTCTCCCTGGCCGGCACGCGGCTGCTGGCCGTATTCCAGGGCGCGCAAGGCTTGCTGGCCTTCGTGGCCCTGCTGACCACCCTGTGCTTCGGCGCCCACCTGATCGGCCAGGGCCGCTTGAGCGTGGGCGAGCTGACGGCCTTTGTCATCTATGCCAGCATGGTGACGGACACGGCCGGCTCCATCAGCGAGTTCTGGAACACGTGGATGCGCACCATGGGTTCGACCGACCGCATCTTCGAGATCCTGCGCAGCCACCGCGCCGTGCCCGAGGCGCCGCCGCAGCCGCCGCTGGCCGGCCATATCGCGTTGCGCGACGTGCGTTTTTCGTATCCCGAGCGCGCGCAAGTCATGGCCCTCGACGGCGTCAGCCTGTCCATCCGCGCGGGCGAGAAAATCGCCCTGGTGGGCGCCTCGGGCGCGGGCAAATCCACCATCGCCAGCCTGGTGCTGGGCCATTACCGGCTTGACGGGGGCAGCCTGCAATTCGACGGCATCGATGCGCACGTGCTGGGCGTGACGCAGCTGCGCCGCCAGATGGCCGTGGTGGAGCAGGAACCGGCCCTGTTTTCCGGCAGCATCGCCGACAATATCGGCTTTGCCGTGCCGGACCGCCAGGTGACGCGCGACGAGATGCTGGCGGCGGCGCGCCTGGCGCACGCCCACGATTTTATTGCGGCCTTTCCGGACGGCTACGAAACCCTGGTGGGCGAACGGGGCGTGCAATTGTCCGGCGGACAGAAGCAGCGCATCGCGATCGCCCGCGCCATCTTGCGCGCGCCGAAAATCCTCATCCTCGACGAAGCCACCAGCGCGCTCGATGCGGCCAGCGAACAGCAGGTGCAGCTCGCCCTCGATACCCTGATGCAAGGGCGCACCACCATCATCATCGCCCACCGCTTTTCCACCATCGTGAAAGCGGACCGCATCATCGTCATGGACAAGGGCCGGATTTGCCAGCAAGGCACGCACGCCGAGCTGCTGCGCGCTGGCGGCCAGTATGCGCGGCTGATGCAGCAGCAACTGTCGCAATTCCAGCAATTGCATGACAGCACGGCAACGCTGTAAAGTAAGACACGATGAAAAAAACCTGTCATGGCAGTTGCCACTGCGGCGCCGTGCGCTTCGCGGCCGAGATCGACCTGGCGGCGCCCAGCCTGCGCTGCAACTGTTCCTATTGCCTGAAAATCCGCTGCTGGGCCAGCCAAGTGCCGCCCACGGCCTTCCGCCTGCTGGCCGGCGAGGCGGACTTGAGCGAATACCGCTTCGGCGCCGGCCGCGAACGCCACTACTTTTGCCGCCACTGCGGCGTGCGCCTGTTCGGCCGTGGCGATTCCGCCCGCAGCGGTCCGTTTGTCGGCATCGGCGTCAACTGCCTCGACGATGTCTCGGCGGCCGAACTGGCCCGGGTGCCCGTCACCTTTGTCGATGGCTTGCATGACGAGTGGAATGTGCCGCCGCAGGAAACACGGCATCTGTAGGGCGTAGGCATCGCTGGGAAGGGAAATGCGGGAGCGCCGCGCCGCGGCCGGCCAGATAAGCATGCGCACCCCGTTGTCTGGATCGGCATTCTGGGCGATAATTACGCCCATGAACGATACCACCACCTTACCCCCATTGCCCGATCGCCTGTCGATCGACCCCAGCAGCCCTTACCACGTTGCAGCCGTGTTCGAGAACGACGTCGGCATCCGCTTCAACGACAAGGAACGTCTTGACGTGGAAGAATATTGCATCAGCGAACGCTGGATCAAGGTCGCTTCCACCAAGTCGCTGGACCGCCGCGGCCGTCCGCTGCAGATCAAACTGAAGGGCAAAGTCGAAGCGTTTTACCGCTAAGCAACGCATTCAGCTGTCATCGAGGCCGATTTTCATCGGCCTTTTTTGCGTCCGCCGCTTGTTTTTCAAGCATCGCAGGCGACCAGACCGGCCGCGGCCGCCGTAGGCAGCCACAGCATGGCATCGGCCAGCACCTCGTCCGCCGCCCTGCCGCTGGACTGCGCCGCCTGCCGCGCGCACTGCGCCAGCGGCGCGCCGCCGGCCAGCGCTTGCAGCCAGTAAAATTGCCAGGGCTGCAACTCTTGCATGACAAGCCGGTAATGCATGCGCGTAATGGCGACAAAGGCGGGACTTGCCTCCGGCTGGGCCGGCACGGCGTCGCCGGGTGCGGCCTGCGCCCGTTGCCAGTAGTCGCACAGGGGGAAGGACAGGGCCAGCAACCGGGTGCACGGCGCCAGGCGCCAGGCAGGTGTATTTCCTAATAGCAAGTCCAATCCGGAAGGCAGCATGGGCGGCGCCAGCTTTTCCAGGCCCGGCGCCCTGCCCGCCTCGCTGCGCGCCCGCTCCAGCTGCGCCAGTTCCACGGGAAAGCGCAAGGCTGCCCCTTGCGCGCCGGCGGCACGCTGGCTGGCGGCGAGAAAATCAGCAAAACCGCCGCCCAGGTCATACAAGGTCGCGGAGGCGGACGGGTGGCGCCAGACATAGGCGCGGGCAAAGAAGGCGAACAGCTCGTCGCCCATGACCTTGCGCAAGACGGGATAGTCGGCTTGCAGACATTCGAGCAGGCGCAGCACATAGCCGTCCGCATGGATGTGCAGCGGCGCCGGCCCGCCCCTGGCCCGTTTCAATACTTGCTCCTGCGTCAAGCCATGGCGCTCGCTGGCCAGCTGGACGCCGCGCGCCGCGCCGCCCGGCGCCGTCATCGCCGTCAGGAACCACGCCTGCAATTGCGCCAGCGGTGCGCGGGCGCCGCCGTCCCGCTCCTCGTCCCCGGACGCGCTATGGCGCATGGGCCGCCTCCAGGTGAAAGCCCAGCGGCGCGGACACGGCGGCGGCAGCCATGGCGGGCGCCGCATCCGCGAATTCCCCCCGTTCGGCCGCGCGCGCCTTGTCGAGCTCGGCCAGCAACTGCGGATACGGGGGAATGCCGGCATCCCATTCCAGCAGGGCCGATACGCCGCCCGTCAGCCGCTGCGCCAGCGCATACAGGCGCCAGACGGCGGCCGGCACGGGTGCGTCGTGGGTGTCGATGAGCACGGCGCCGCAGACGGTAGGGCCGGCCAGGTGGATCTGCACGATGTGCGCGTGCGGCAACTGGCGGATGTAGGCGGCCGCGTCATAGCCGTGGTTATGCGCGCTGACGTGGACATTGTTAACGTCAAGCAAGAGCCCGCAACCCGTATCCTCGGCCAGGCGGCCCAGGAATTCCCATTCCGGCATGCTGGACTGGGCAAATTCCACATAGGTGCTGGGGTTTTCCAGGACCAGTGGACGGCCCAGGAACTCCTGCACCTGCCGCACGCGTCCCGCCACGTGGCGCAGGCTGGCTTCGTCCAGCGGCAGCGGCAGCAAATCGTGGCTGTTGAGCGAGGCGGCGCCCGTCCAGCACAGGTGGTCGGAAATCCACGCGGGCCGGATCTCGCCGGCCAGCTGGCGCAGCTTGCGCAGGTAGCCGAGATTGAGCGGATCGCTGCTGCCGATCGACAGTGAGACGCCATGCATGACGATGGGCACCTGCGCCGCCACCTGCTCGAGCACGTGGCGCGCATAGCCGTGGTTGTCGATGAAGTTCTCGCTGATGATCTCGAACCAGTCCACCTGCGGCCCGTGGCGCAGGATGTGTTCATAATGGGGCGGGCGCAACCCCACGCCCAGGCCCAGGTTCGGCAAGCCCAGGCGTGGCGGCACCCCGTGCGCGGCCCGCATCAGGTCGACGGCGGCAAGGCCAGGCGCAGGTCGGTGGGCGGCGGCGGCGCTCCCACCGGCGTGCCGCGCGCCGCCATCACCTTGCCATAGGCTTCCCAGGCCTTGTCGTAGACATTGTCGCCCAGCGCAAAGCTCATGCTCTGGCCCAGCGGAATGCTGCGGTGGTCGGGCGCGGGACCGAAATCGTACAGGGTCATGGTGGCGGGCTCGGGCGGCTCCTTGCCCGAGGTGTTCGGATACAGTTGCGAGGCCGAAATCGGCACGGCGCAGCCGCCGAATCCCGCGCATTTGTTGTCGCTGGGCGCGCTGTAGACCTTGTCGGGCTGCGGCGGCGGTGGCGGCACATAGCACGGCGTGCCCGGCGACGCGGCCAGCTTGACCGAGTGGCCGCAGGACGAGCCGCCCGTGTCGGCCTGGGCAAAGCCGCAGCCGCCCTGGGCGTGGCAGCCGTTGGAGCCGCGGCAGGTGTGGTAGACGGCCAGCGCGGCGCAGGTGGACGACGCTTCGCCCTCCAGGTGCATGCCCTGGCAGGCGTGGTACAGCACGCTTTTCTCGGCCAGCGGCACGCCCGTCGCCAGGTTCGGCGCCTGGCCCAGCACGGCCCAGCAGATGGCCATGCGGTCGCCCGCGCCCACCATCGACGGATACGGGAAGTCCAGGTCCTGGTTCAGCCAGTACTTGTCCAGCACGGAAGTGATGCCATAGATGGCGCCCGTGGCGACCGTGCTCAGCATCCCCAAAGTGCCGCTGCTATCCTTCAGGCGGTTCAGGGCGCCCGCCACGGCCGCCGGCGCCGGGATATTCCTGGGCGCGGTGGCCGGGTTGTAGCGCTCGTTGGTCAGCATGGCCTCGCTCCAGCGTCCCCCGTCCTGGTGCCAGCCGGCCCAGGTTTTTACCGGCAGCATGGCCTTCACCTGGCCGAAACGCTCGTAGTGGTCGAACGGGGCGCTGTCGTGGCGCGCCTGCGCGTCGCGCGATTCGGCATCCTTGCCATTGTTCGCGTAGGACGGATAATCGCACTTCAGGGCGGCCAGGTCTTCGCGGTAGTCGGGCTGCACGGCCATCAGGCGCTGCGCCGCGTCGCGGCGGTAGCGCTGGATGGCCGTTGCGCTGCCTTCGCCCTGGTCCGTGATGGCCGCCATCATGTCGATGGCCTTGTTGAACGAGCCCGTCTGGCCGCCATCCTGGTCTTGCGGGCCGAAGCAGGTGTCGAACTTGGGAAATTCCGCCCGCGCATGGCCCTGCACCTGGCTGTTGAACATGTCTTGCTGCACCGAACCGTTGACGAACAGCTTTTGCCACAGGGTCTGGCCATCCGCGTATTCGATGCCGATGTAGCGCGCATAGCATTCGTACATGTAGCCGATGGTGCCGAACAGGGGCAGATCATGGACGTGCTTGCCCGGCGTCCAGCCCACGAACGGTACCTCGGGGAAATATTTGGTGTGGTTGTGCTTGTCGAACTCGGCCAGCTGGGCGCGGGCCTGCTCCTCCGGCTGCTCGATGGCGAGGAACAGGTCGCACTGGTTGGCGTTCAGCTCTTCCAGGTTGACGCGCACGTGGCGGTAGCCGGATGTGTCCTGCAAGTCGACGATGTGCGGGATCACCGTGCAGCTCTTGCCATAGCAGGTCCAGCCGTGGTCCTGCGATTGCAGCTCCGAACCCGTGAAACATGGCGCCGTGCCGATGGCCGTGGCCAGGTTGGCCGCCATCTGCAGGTGCAGCATTTCCTGGATGAAGACGCTGAAGATGATATTGAAGGCCTTTTGCTCCGCCAGTTCGGGCCGGGCCGTGGTGCCCATGCCCGGCCACTGGCGGCCTTCGTAATACGTGATGCCTTTCGAGTTGATCTGGTGCGTGCCCTGGATCGAATACATGGTGGCCATGTACAGGGGAATGGTGAACAGTTCGACGCTGACGGCCGCCTGGGCGATGGCGCGCACGGCGGCCTTGTCGGTGTCCAGCATGTCGAGCGGACGCCTGGTGATGGCGGGCTGGGTGCTTCCTAAAACGGGCATTTTCATTCTGTATCTCCACAGGAAGGATGCGTTTCGGATATCGGGCCGCGCCGCGCCATCTGCGTGCGCCGATCACGGCACAGAAATCATACGCCTGAGAAAGATACTTTTGCGGCAAGATTTTTGCGCCGATCCAGACATTGACCTGCGTCAATATCGCCCCCCTTACGCCGTGAAAATAGGCGTTTCAGGCGGTCATTCGATGACAATTGAATAGAATCGGCAAAACGCGCGCGTGTATAAGCGGCGCGCCGGCAAACGCCGGCGCGTGGCTTGCATGGTGATAGTCAGGTGCCGGGCGGCGGCTGGAAGGCGCAAAAGCCGGGCCACTGGTCGCGGCTGTCGCATACTTTCAGGCAGCCTTTGTCATCCTTGAATGTGGCGACCACCTTGATGTGGAAACCATATTTTGGCGTGGTGGCCAGGAAGGCGGACGGGCAGCTTTGCTCGTTGCTGAAACGGAAAGTGATTTCTTCGCGGCGGCCCTTGCGCTCAAAGCCCAGCATGAAGGTTTCATTGCTGTTCCACTGCGCCTTGCCCGGCACGCGGAAGCGGTAGCGCGGGCTGCCCTGCTGCTGGCCGTCGAGTTTCTGGCCGAAGACGCGGCTGCTGGCCGTGGCCGTTTCGACCTTGGCGATCGGATAGGGCACGGCAAACATGTAGGTGCCGGCAAAACCCTGGTCGAAGCCGAGGCCCTTCTGGTAAAACGGCACGACGATATGCGGCGCGCCCGTGTATTCCACGGTATTGCGGGCCGTTACGCGCGACGTCAGCTTGTCATCGGGCGCTTGCCCGAAGACCACGTCCAGTTCCAGCAAGGCTTGTTGCTTGTCAATATCTTGCGCCAGATAATCCTGGGCGAATATTTCCCCGTGCACGCAGCCGGCCAGCGCGGAGGCGGCGAAGCAGCCGGCGATCAGTCCAGGTATGCTCATGGCTGTTCCCCCTCGGGCGGCGCGGAAATGAGGCCCAGCCCCGTCACCTGCAAGCCGTTCTTGCCCTGTTTCCATTGAAATTGCTGGCCGAACCAGGCCAGTTCCAGCTCGCGCTGGATGCGGTTCGAATCCGTGCGGCCCTGGCGCGCCTTGATGGCGGCGCCCGCCTGTTCGGAAGCGGCCTGCGACAAGGGCTTCAGCCACCGTTGATAGGTGTCGGCCGGCAAGGCCAGGACGCCTGCCACACCGTCGTCGCGCGTGGCGACGACGACCTCCACGCTGGTCGCCCTGCGGGCCAGATAGGCGCCGCGCCGGCTGTCGGGCGAGACGGAGACCAGCATGGCGGGCGCGTAATCGCCCGTGACGATGCCCGGCATGTCAAACCACAGCAGTTCGCCCGTGTCCGTATCGAGCGCGCGGCCGTCGCGGGCAAACAGCAGTATTTCGCTGCGGCCCGGCTGCGGCACGCCCCATTCGGGGTCGCGCTCCGTGCGCACCATGTCGTCGCGCCGCAAAGGACTGACGGGGCGCATCAGCGGTTCGCCGTTCTGCACGCCGATCAATATCGTGCCCTGGCCCGTATAGCCCTTGGTAAAGGCCAGCAGCATGGGCTGGCCTTCGCGCCTGGCCTTCAGGGGCCGCACTTCCACCACTTCGCGCGCGCCGCCGGGCCAATAGCCGTGCTTACGGAAAGACAAGTTGACGAGCGGGTCGTGGCGGTCGCGCGTGACGACAAAGTCGCCGTATTGCTGCATCACCGGCACGTATGGCGTTTGCGCCTGCGCGGCGGGCAAGACGGCGGCCAGCAAGCTGGCGGCGGCCGCCAGGCGGCATAAAGGAAGGGACAGCATGGCATCCTGCAAGAGTCGCACGGGGCGAAGGAACAGCATCATAGACGATTCCTCGCCAGCAACACTGTCCGATAGGAAACATCAGTGGCGCTGGATTTCGATCAGCTCGATCTCGAACAGCTTGGGCCACAGTTTCCCCGTGACAAACAAACGCTTGCCGCGCGCATCCCAGGCGATGCCGTTGAGCACGGCGTCGGGATTGGCCGTGCCCCGCTGCTCGGGCGGCAGCAAGCCCGTCAGGTCGATCCAGCCGACGACCTTGCCGCTGGCCGGGTCGATGCGGGCGATCACGTCCGCGCCCCACACATTGGCAAACAATTGCCCGTCGACCATTTCCAGTTCATTCAGGCGTTCGATGGGGCGGCCCTCGGCCTTCACTTCGAAGCGGCGCACCTCGGCCAGGGTTTTCGGATTGAGCACGCGGATGGCGGCCGTGCCGTCGCTCATGTAGACGAAATGACCATCGCTGGCCAGGCCCCAGCCTTCGCCCTGGTAGCTGAATTTGCGTTTCAGCTTGAACGTTTTCTGGTCGAACACATAACCGGTTTGCGAAATCCACGTCAGGCCCAGGATTTCATCGCCCACGTCCGTGATGCCTTCGCCAAACACATTCTTGTCCAGCATGCTTTTCTGCAGCACCTTGCCCGTCGTCAATTCCACCTTGCGCAAGGACGACTGGCCGTTCTGGCCCGTGCTTTCATACAGATGGCCATCCTTGAACAGCAAGCCCTGGGTAAACGCCTGGGGATCGTGCGGATAGGTATTCTTGACGAAATAGCCATACACGGGGATGGCGGCCTGGGCGTAGCCCATTTCGCTCATCAGGCCCACGGTGCATAACAATCCCAGCAGCAGCGAGCCGGCCGTGCGTTTGATTTTGGCTGTAACCTTGGCGTTGATGTTCATCTGGTCGGACGGAAGTTGGCGAGCGCCTATTGTAAACGTGCCGCGTCCGTCATGCGCGCCCTGACGAGCTCCAGCCAGGCGCGGGCGGCAAACGACAGCCGCCCGCCGCGGCGCCAGGCCAGCATCAGATTCCATTCCACGGGCGGGCCGTCCAGGGGAATGACGGCAAACTGCGACGGCTCCAGCGTGTCGCAATACATCTTCGGCAGCAGGCAGATGCCCACGCCCAGCCTGACCAGCGAGGCAATAAAGTCCCACTGGCCGCTGCGGCCCGTGATGCGCGGGGCGAAACCGGCGCGCTGGCAGGCGTCCAGCACGATATCGTTCAGGGCAAACGCGGCGCCATAGAAAATGAAGGGGCTGTCGGCCAGCTCGGCCAGGGCGACGGAAGCACGTCCCTGCCACGGCGAGCCGGGCGCGGCCAGCAGGCACAGCGGCGAGCGCACGAGAGGCAGCGCCTCGAAATCCTGCCAGGTGGCCGCATTGCCCGGATAGTCGAGCATGGTGCCCAGCTCCACCGTGCCCGTGCGCAAGTCGCGCTCGATCGCTTGCGTGCCGCTTTCGTACATTTTCAGCTCGATGCCCGGATAGCGCTGGTGGTACTCGGCCAGCCACGGCGCCAGGGTGGAATGGGTTTGCGGCGACACGCCGACCCGTAATTCTCCCCGTTCCAGATGTTGCAGGTCGCGCAACTCCACCTTCAGTTCCGCGTGCAGGGCCAGCAATGTATGCGCGCGCGACAGCACCACCTTGCCCGCGTCCGTCAGGGTAAAACGCTTGCCGGCGCGGTCCAGCAAGGCCAGGTCCAGCGACTGTTCTAGCTGTTGGACCATCTTGCTCACTGTCGGTTGCGTCACGTGCAGCCTGGCGGCCGCGCGCGTAAAACTGTTCTGTTCCACCACTTCGACGAAGTAGCGCAGGGAGCGGATATCCATGATGCATTCCAATATCGAATGATTTTCATGAGTTTAAGTCATTTTATCTTTTGATGCGGGGTCACTACAATGAAAACTTCCCCCTGCCGTTTGAAAGCCTGCCGTGAAAGCCTTGCACTGTTCCACCGCCGCCCTGCCCGCCATCCCTGTCTGGCGCCAGCCCGCACAGACCGTGTGGCAAGTGGGCGTGCTGATCGCCGCCTGGTGGCTGGCCGATGAGGCCGCCTCCGCCCTGCACCTGCCATTTTCCGGCGGCGTCGTCGGTCTGTTCGTGCTGGTGGCCCTGCTGCTGGCGGGCTGGGTGCGGCCAGCCGCCATCGAACTGGGCGCGAACTGGCTGCTGGCCAACATGCTGCTGTTCTTCATTCCGCTGGTCGTGTCCGTGGTGCAATTTACGCAACTATTGAAGTCGCAAGGTCTGATGCTGTTCGTGAATATCGGCCTGGGCTTTGCCAGCGTGATGCTGGCCACGGCGTTGACGGTGGAATGGGTGTGCCGCTATGAGCGCAAGTTGCGCCTGCAGAAACTGCTGCGCCGGCGCGCCGCGAGGACGGCGGCATGAGTACCCTGCTGTTGTCCCTGCTGTTTTTGCTGCTGACCCTGGTGCTGTTCTACGCCAACCAGGCGCTGCACCGCCGCCATCCGCATTTCCTGCTCACGCCCGCCATCTGCACCTCGGCGATATTGATCGTCATCGTGCAGGCGACGTCGACGCCGTTCGCCACGTATTTCGGCGAAACGCGCTGGCTGCCGTGGCTGCTGGGCCCGGCCACCATCGCGTTTGCGCTGCCCATCTTCCAGGAGCGCAAGCTGATCCGCAAGCACTGGCTGGCTCTGTCGCTGGGCAGCTGCGCCGGCATCGTTGCCTCGGTGGCCGCCACCCTGCTGCTGGACCGGCTGCTGGGCGTGCATGGCGACATGGCGCGCAGCCTGCTGGCCCGCTCCGTGTCGACGCCGTTCGCGCTGGAAGCGTCGCGCCACATGGGCGGCTCGGCCCAGCTGACGGGCATCTTCGTCGTGATGACGGGCTTGTTCGGCTTGATGCTGGGCAAACCGCTCTTGAAACTGCTGCCCTTGCGCATGCGCATCGCCCGTGGCGCCCCGTATGGCGCGGCCGCGCACGGTTTTGGATTATCCGTGGCGCGCCGGGTGGGCACGGAAGAAGGCGCCGTGGCCAGCCTGACGATGATTTTCTCGGGCGTCGTGACCGTATTGCTGGCGCCGTTGCTGGGCAGATTGTTGGGCTAACGGTCCACGGGGAAGGCGTTTATCGGGGATAATACGTCTTTCCCCATTCCAAGCAGCCGCGCCACGATGAAATACCCTGCAGTGCTTCCCTTCAGCGACATCCTGCCGCGCCTGAATGAATTTGATGCCATCATCGACGTGCGCAGCCCGTCCGAGTTCGCGGAAGACCACTTGCCGGGCGCCATCAACCTGCCCGTGCTGGACGACGAGCAGCGCGTGCGCGTCGGTACCCTATATAAACAGACCAGCGCCTTCGAAGCGAAGAAGCTGGGCGCGGCGCTGATCGCCAGGAACATCGCGCAACATATCGAAGACGGTTTCCTCGGCCACCCGCAGCACTGGAAACCCCTCGTGTACTGCTGGCGCGGCGGCAACCGCAGCGGCGCCATGGCGCATATCCTCGCGCGCATCGGCTGGCCCGTCACGCAGCTCGAAGGCGGCTACAAGGATTACCGGCGCCACGTGAATGCCGAGCTGGCCACCCTGCCCGAACGCTTCGACTTCATCAACGTGCTGTGCGGCCCCACGGGCAGCGGCAAGAGCCGTTTGCTGCAAGTGCTGGACAGGCAAGGCGCGCAAGTGATCGACCTGGAAGACCTGGCGGCGCACCGAGGCTCCGTGCTGGGCGGCTTGCCCGAGGCGGACCAGCCGGCGCAAAAAGCGTTTGAAAGCGCGCTGTGGCAGCAACTGCGCCATTTCGACCCGCAACTCCCCGTCTTCATCGAATCGGAAAGCAAGAAAGTGGGCCGTTTGCGCGTGCCCGATGCGCTGATGGACAAGATGCGCGCGGCCGCCTGCACGGACGTGCGGCTGGCCACGGAGCAGCGCGTGCAATTGCTGATGCAGGACTACGAGCATTTCGTCGGCGACCCGGCGCGCCTGAACGTGCAGCTGGCCCTGTTGACGCAGCTGCATGGCAAGGAGAAAATTGCCCACTGGCAGCAGCTGGCCACTTCCGGCCGCATGGCCGAGCTCGTGGAAGAGTTGCTGGTGCAGCATTACGACCCCGTCTACCGGCAATCGATCGCCCGCAACTTCAGCCGCTACGCCCAGGCGACGCCGCTGGTCTTGCCCGACATTTCAGAACATGCCTTTGAGCAAGCCGCGCGCGCATTATGTGCTATCGTCGGCGAACCCCGTGCCGCCAGCGCCGCGTAAGCGCCGGCGCAGCTTTTGATGACCTTTTTAGCAGGATGACGACCATGTCCGATAGCGCAGCAACACCCGATACCCCCATCCGATTGACCGAATTTGCCCATGGCGGCGGCTGCGGCTGCAAAATCGCGCCGGGCGTGCTGGCCGACATTTTAAAGGGCAGCGGCGGCTTTCCCTTGCCGAAGGAATTACTGGTTGGCATAGAAACCTCGGATGACGCGGCCGTCTACCAGCTCAACGACGAGCAGGCGCTGATCGCCACGACGGATTTCTTCATGCCCATCGTCGACGATCCGTTCGACTTCGGCCGCATCGCCGCCACCAACGCCATTTCCGACGTGTACGCCATGGGCGGCACGCCCATCATGGCGCTGGCCCTGGTCGGCATGCCGATCAACAAGCTGCCCGTGGAAACCATCGGCCTCATCTTGAAAGGCGGCGAAACCATCTGCGCCCAGGCCGGCATCCCCATCGCGGGCGGCCACACCATCGATTCCGTCGAACCGATCTATGGCCTGGTCGTGCTGGGCCTGGTCCACCCGTCGCAGGTGAAGCGCAACGCGGGCGCGCGCGCCGGCGACAAGCTGGTATTGGGCAAACCGATCGGCGTGGGCATCTTGTCGGCCGCGCTGAAAAAGAACGCGCTGGACGCGGATGGCTACGCTTCTTTAATCGACAACACCACCAAATTGAATACCCCGGGCAAGAAACTGGCCCTGTTGGACGGCGTGCATGCGCTGACGGATGTGACGGGCTTCGGCTTGCTGGGCCACACCCTGGAACTGGCGCGCGGCGCCAAGTTGCAGGCGCGCATCGCCATGGACGACGTGCCGCTGCTGCCGCAAGTGCAGCAACTGGCGCAAAACGGCAACATCACGGGCGCCTCGAACCGCAACTGGCAGGGATATGGCGCGCAAGTGGCGCTGGACGACAGCCTGAGCGCCATCGACAAGGCGATTTTGACGGACCCGCAAACGGCCGGCCCCCTGCTGGTGGCTTGCGCGCCGGAAGCCGTCGAGCAAGTACTGGCGATTTTCCGCGCCGAAGGCTTTGGCGACGCCGTCGTCATCGGCGAGATGCAGGAAGGCAGTACCGGGGTTTCCGTAATCTAATGAATATTTTTTGCAAAGGCAGTCCCATGACCACATTCTCCAACTCATTTTCCAAGTTCCCCGCCATCCTGGCCACCGTCGCCGCCACCCTGGCCATCCACAGCGGCCTGGCGCAAGCGCAGCAAGTGCTGCGCGTCTCCGCCATCCCCGACGAAGCGCCGACGGAATTGCAGCGCAAGTTCAAGCCGCTGGGCAGCTACCTGGAGAAAAAACTGGGCATGAAGGTGGAATTTACGCCCGTCACCGATTACGCGGCGTCCGTCGAAGGCTTGATCAATAACAAGCTGGACATGGTCTGGTTCGGCGGTTTTACCTTCGTGCAAGCGAACGTGCGCAGCGGCGGCAAGATCGTGCCGCTGGTGCAGCGCGAGGAAGACACGAAGTTCCGCTCGGTGTTTGTGACCACCAGCAAGGACATCAATCAATTGTCCGACCTGAAGGGCAAGAATTTCACGTTCGGCTCGGAATCGTCGACCTCGGGTCACTTGATGCCACGCTACTACTTGCTGGCCGCCAAGATCAACCCGGACACGGACATGAAGCGCATCGCGTTTTCCGGCGCGCATGACGCCACCGTGGCGGCTGTGGCCGGCGGCAAAGTCGATGCTGGCACCTTGAACATTTCCGTATGGGAAAAACTGGTCGAAGCGAAAAAGGTCGATCCAAGCAAGGTGCGCGTGTTCTACACGACGCCAGGCTACTACGATTACAACTGGAGCGTGCGCGCCGACATGAACCCCGTCGTGCGCAAGAAGCTGACGGACGCCTTCCTGGCGCTGGACCCATCAACGGCCGAAGGCAAGGAAATCCTCGAACTGCAGCGCGCCACCAAGTTCATCCCGACCAAGGCCGAGAACTACAAGGATATCGAAGCGGCTGCGCGCGATGCGAAGTTGTTGAAGTAACTGCTGAAACTTGCCGGATGGCGTCCTGCGGACGCATCCGGCACACTCCCCCACACCGAAATCTCGCATGACATTCCAACTTCACAAGGTCAGCGTCCACCACGCGGGCGCCGCCGGCAATGCGCTGGCCCTGCGCGACCTGGACCTGGACGTGGCCCAGGGTGAGCAGATCGCCCTGATCGGCCCGTCCGGCGCCGGCAAGACCAGCCTGCTGCACACCTTGGCGTGCGCGCTGCGTCCCGAATCCGGCACCTTGGACATCCTGGGTATTTCTCCCTGGCAAATCGGCAGCGCCGAGCGCCACGCCTTGCGCGCGCGCCTGTTCCTGGCGCCGCAAACGCCACCCTTGCCGTCGCGCCAGCGCGTCGTCAACGCCGTGCTGGCGGGCCGCTTGCCCCAATGGAGCTTGTGGACGGCCATCCGTTCGCTGCTGGCGCCCGTCGACCCGCGCGCCGCGTGGGAAGCTTTAGGTAAATTCAACCTGCAGGATAAATTGTATGCGCGCGTCGACCGCCTGTCCGGCGGCGAACGCCAGCGCTGCGGCATGGCCCGCGCGCTCGTGTCGGATGCGCAAGTGTTCCTCGTCGACGAACCGCTGTCCGCGCTCGACCCTACGCTCGCCTTGCAGACGATCCACGTGCTGCAAGCGGAAGCGACGGCGCGCAACGCCACCCTGATCTGCAGCCTGCACCAGGTGGAAATCGCCCGCGCCTGCTTTACGCGCATCGTCGCCTTGCGCGACGGCAAGATCGTCTTCGACTTGCCCGGCGCCCAGGTCAGCGACGCCATGATCGCCGAGCTGTACCGCAACAAGGCGGATACGGCGCCGCAGTTCGAGGCCGTGGAAACGCAGCTGGACGCCGCGAGGCCCCTTTGCTGACGAGCACCGCCATGCCGCGCGACCCCGCCTGGCGCGGCCGCCTGACCGGCGCCGCCATCGTGCTGCTCGTGCTGTGGCCGATGCTGGTGCAGGCGGAATTCAAGCCGTGGATTTTATGGGATGCGCAAAGCTTGGCGGCCACCTGGCAATTCCTTGCCAGCTTCGTGCCGCCCGCCCATTCGCTGGAATTCCTGCAACTGGTGGCCATTTCCAGCTGGGAAACCATCGCCATGGCCACGGCCGGCATGGCGCTGGCCATGCTGGGCGCCATCCCCCTGACCTTGCTGGTGACGGAACGATTGTCGATTTCGCGCCTCGGCTCCGGCCGGGTAGCGCCCCTGGCCGCCGCCCTGCGCCACGCGGTCCGCGCCTTGCTGGTGCTGCTGCGCAGCGTGCCGGAACTCGTGTGGGCCTTGTTATTGGTGCGTATCGTGGGACTGGGGCCGACGGCGGGCGTGATCGCCATCGCCCTCACCTATTGCGGCATGCTGGGCAAGGTGTACGCGGAAATCCTCGAATCGTCGGATGCGTCCGCCTGCAACGCGCTATTGCACAACGGCAGCGGCCGCCTGAAAGCCTTGCTGTACGGCGCCCTGCCCGAATCGGCCGCCGAACTGGTGTCGTACACGATTTACCGCTGGGAATGCGCGATCCGCGGCTCCGTCGTCATGGGCTTTGTCGGCGCGGGCGGCCTGGGCCAGCGCATGGATGAATCGATGAAGATGATGGCGGGCAGCGAACTGGCCACCATGCTGATGGTCTTCGTGCTGCTGGTGGCAGGCGCCGACGCCGTGTCCGCCATGCTGCGCCGGAGGCTGGCATGAAGAACGACACGTCCATGCTGCCTGTTTCCGAGCCTGTCCGTTGGTCCACCTGGGCCTTGCTGGCCGGTTTGTTACTGCTGGTCATCGCCAGCTTCGCCACCCTGCCCCTGAAATGGGGCGAGTTCTTCAGCGCGGACGCCGTGCGCACGAGTGCCGACTTCCTGCACGGCTTCGCCCCGCCCGAGCTGGCCAGCCCCTTCCTGATGAAAGTCGGCGTGGCCACGTTCGAAACCCTGGCCATGTCGGCCATCGGCACGGTCATCGCGGCCGTGCTGGGCGCGCTGCTGGCCCTGCCCGCCAGCGGGCGTTTTGGCACCGTGGCGCGCAACGCGACGCGCGGCGTGTTGAATGTGCTGCGCTCGATCCCGGAACTGGTCTGGGCGTCGATCTTGCTGATCGCCGCCGGCCTGGGCCCGTTCGCGGGCACCCTGGCGCTGGCCCTGCACACGGTGGGCGTGCTGGGCCGCTTGTTTGCCGACGCCTTCGAGAATTGCCCGCCCTTGCCGGCGGTGACCTTGCGCATCAACGGCGCGCGCCCCGCCGTGGCCTTCCTGTACGCGACCTTGCCGCAATGCAGCCCGCAAATGATGTCCTACACCCTGTACCGCTGGGAAAACAATATCCGCGCCGCCGCCATCCTCGGCGTCGTCGGTGCGGGCGGCCTGGGGCAGATGCTGAAATACCATCTATCGCTGTTCCAGATGCAGAACGCCGCCACCGTCATCGTCGCCATGCTGCTGATGGTGGCCGCCGTCGATGGCCTCAGCTACCTGCTGCGCCGCGCCATGACCCGTTAATTTTCACTTTTCGCAAGGATCGCCCATGTCAGGCTGGTGGACCATTATCTCGACAGAAACGCCGGAACAGCTGGCCGACATGACGAAAATCAACAAGGATGCATTTCTCGCCACCTGGGAAGCGGGCCTGTTCGGCGCCGACTGGATCGCGCAGCTGTGCACACAAGGCAAGGCGACCCAGCTGTCGTCGAACGGCTTTCCCAACCGTTACACGGCTTCGGCGGACGTCATCGCGCCCCTGCTGCAGGCGGGCATTGCCGAGGCGCAGGATGGGGAATTTCCGCAAGATACGCTGACGGGCTGGCCCGGCAGCATTACCGTGCATCCGGAGCGCATCGCCGCCTGCCAAGTCGGGCAATTGCTGACGATCGAAGTGTGGGACCAGTCATGACACAAGCCTTGATCATTCGCAAGGAAACCGCGGCCGACATTACAGCCATCGACCAACTCACGCGCGAGGCGTTCCTGCACGCCGAACACACGGACCATACGGAACAGTTCATCGTCAAGGCCTTGCGCGACGCGGGCGCCCTGAGCGTGTCGCTGGTGGCCGAACTGGAAGGCGCCATCATCGGCCACGTGGCCGCCTCCCCCGTCAGTATCAGCGATGGCACGCCGCGCTGGTATGGGCTGGGTCCCGTTTCCGTTGCCCCTGGCCATCAGCAACAGGGCGTGGGCAGCCAGCTCATCAGGCAATTGCTGAACGACTTGCACCAATTGGGCGCGGCTGGCTGCGTGGTGCTGGGCGATCCACGGTATTACGGGCGTTTCGGCTTCCGCGCGGACGCTGCCTTGACCCTGCCGGGCGTGCCGGCGGAGTATTTCCAGACACTGCATCTGGCGGGGTCCTTACCAACAGGCAACGTGACCTACCACCGCGCGTTTGAGGCCAACAGCTAGGCAAAGTCTTACGCGCATACAACACTGCAGCATGCACGGGCACCAGCAAGGCATTGATGCTGTTAATATTGCCAAATACTTAAATGACTGGCGCCATCCATGGATGCGCGCCACGCCATTCAAGCATGACGGACGTCTTTCCCGCCTATGCGGGCCACCCTTGCATGGAATTGCCGGCACCATGAAAAAATTGTTTTTTGGTATTACCACCGCCTGCTGCGCGCTGCTCACCAACGCCAGCGCCGCGCCTGTCGAAGACTTTATCGGCACCTGGAAACTGGAACGCACCACCGTCCCGAACTATGTCGTCATCAAGCAGGAAGGCGAGCGGCTCGTGGCGCTGCGCTATGCGCGCAATGTCCTCACCAACAAGATCGTCGAACGGCGCTTTCCCGCCAGCTATGCGGACGGCGACATCACCATCGCTGCGGGCGAGACAGTCATCGAAGCGCGCAGCGTGAACGACGTGGCGACCGTCACGATGCTGGCGGAAGCGTACAGAAAGATTTCCTCGTCCACGGACGCGCCCACCAGTTAAGGAATGTCGCAGACTTGAATCACATCCTCATCCGCCCCACCGGCGCCGCCGACTGGCCGGCGCTGAAATCCACGCGCCTGGCCGCCCTGCTCGACGCCCCCACGGCCTTTGGCGCCAGCCACGCCAGCGCGGCCGCTTTTTCGGACGCCGACTGGCAGCAGCGCGCCGTCAGCACGCCGCAGCGCACGTTTTTCCTCGCCTTTGACGCAGAACAACCCATCGGCCTGGCCGCGCAAGTGGTGGCCGGCAATGGCGAATGCCACCTGATCGCCATGTGGGTGGCGCAGCCATACCGGGGCCAGGCCGTGGCACAAGAGCTGGTCGAGGCCGTGAAACGATGCGCCGTCGGCAATGGCCACACGCGGCTGGTACTCGGCGTCGCACCGGAAAATGCGCGCGCGGCCGCGTTTTACCAGAAACAGGGCTTTGTCTTTTTACCGGAATGGGAAGCGCTGGAAAGCCATCCCCATATCCGCGTGCAGAAAATGGAATGGCTGGCGGTGGCATGAGTTCGATCACTGCGCGTAGCGGCCATTCTTGCGTCCCTCCGAGGATGAGTCGTGCTTGACTGGATTTTTGACGCCATCGTCTGGATCGTTCGTCTGCTGATCTATAACCTGTTAGGAACGGTCATTGAAAAGCTGTTCTATTGGCCGGGCTGGGCAATACTACGGCTACTCACGCTGGGCCGCTACCCGCCGGCGAGAGCGTTGCCGCATAATCGCTTTGCCGTCGCCCTGTTTGCTGCGGTAGTCATCGCTTCCGGCCTGTTGATGGCATTGACGTAATACAGTGTTTTAGCGAGTAGATCATTCATGGCAGATACGCGCATCGACGCGGCATCGGCACAACGTTGCTTTCTTTCCCCAATGCCGCTAAAAAAACAGCTGATTCAAGCATTCCATTGCTCCAGATTGACACTCTGTCCTAAAAATCCCCATTCATCGCCATTCTTTTCTACACTCATGTTTCCTTGAATGGGCAGGAAAAACAGACTGCTCTGACTTGATAAACAATGACGTGAGAGGCAAATGAACAGGATGAATATGCGTGCAATCGCCGGACTTCTGCTGTGTGCATGCGGCTCCGCCGTCCACGCCCAGGCTGATGTAGAACAAGCCGTGGCGACGGCCGTGGAACAGGTCGTGGAACAAACTGAACCCGCTGCGGCGGAGTCCGTCAATGTCAAAGGCATCCGGGATCCGGATTGGAAACCCTACAGTGCCATGCTCAAGGGGGTGAAACGCTTCGAGGAAAAACACGGTCTGGCGCCTGGCGCTGAATTGCGCTTCATCCTGGAGCCGCGCCGTGCCGATGTCGACATGCATGCCATCGCGCTGCGGCTGGAAAGCGACGAGGCGGGTATGGCCATACCGCTGGGTGAGCGCAATATCTTCAGCTTGCCTGTGGAACAGGGTCCGCTGTATGAGAAGGCCGAGCTGACCGTCAACCGCAAGGCGGGGTCGGTCAGGTGGATACCCTACGTCAGGAGCGCGGCCACCAGCGACACGCTGCGCCGCCTGGGCGACCTGCGGCTGGCGTGCGAAGTGCATTGGGCTATCGACAAGGAAACCTTGCCGTTTGCGATGCGTACCACGATGAGCGCATTGGGCGGGCCCTGCAATTTCGTGTCGCAAAAGGGAACCTACAGCTTTTCCGAGCCGCGGCGCATTACGGCTGCGACGATCAGTTTTAATGGCAAGAGCGCACCCGTACCCTTCAGCGGAACGTCGTTCACGCCGCCGCTGCGGGAACAGGACTGGGGCGACGACAGCGTGCTCGCACTGACGTTCGCCGACGACTAGCTGGCGCGGCGCCCTATTTCACTCGCTGCTTTTCCAATTTGCGCGCCAGCGTGCGCCGGTGCATGCCCAGGCGACGTGCCGTTTCCGAGATATTGAAATCCGTCTCGGCCAGCATTTCGTGGATGCGTTCCCATTCCAGGGTCTTGATGTTGGTGGCGCGGTTCGTCAGTTCGATGTCGGCGTTGCCGGCCACGTGGCCGAAGGCTGCTTCGATGTCGTCCGTGTTCGACGGTTTCGCCAGGTACTGGCAGGCGCCCAGCTTGATGGCTTCGACGGCCGTGCCGATGCTGGCGTAACCCGTCAGCACGACGATCAGCATCTCCGGGTCGTGCTGGTGCAGCATCTGCACGCAAGCCAGGCCGGAGGTATTGCCATTGAGTTTTAAATCGACGACGGCGTAGTCGGGGCAATGCTGCTCGAGCAAGGCGCTCGCCTCGTCGAAATTGGTGGCCAGGATGACCTGGTAGCCGCGCCGTTCGAACGAGCGGCCCAGGGTGCGGGCAAACGCGGCGTCGTCTTCCACGATCAGTAACAGACGGTCATCCTGCATGGTGGTCGCTTTCTCTTTCCAGTTTGATGGCCGCCAGCGGCAAGGCCAGGTGCACCACCGCCCCGCCCTGCACCCTGTTGCGCGCCGTCACCGTACCGCCCAAGGTACGCGCAACATTCACCACCAGGAACAGGCCGAGGCCGCCGCCGGGTTTGCCCTTGCTGCTTTGATACGGTTTGCCCAGGTGCGTCAGCATCGACGGCTCGAAGCCGGGGCCCGCATCGGTGATGACCAGATGCAAGGCATCCGCTTCGCGCGTCGCTTCGAAGCGCAGCCAGTCGGGCGACGCTTCCAGTGCATTGTCGAGCACATTGCAGATGGTTTGTTTCAGGGTCGAATCGAAGACGACGGGTACGTCGTGCTCGATGCGGTTATCGTACTCGAAATCCTGGATCGGGCGGCTCGTGCGCCACTCGTCGACCAGGTCGTTGAGGAAGGTGTTGATCGTCGTTTTCACGGACGATTCGCCGCGCGCCTCGCCCGCAGACAGCAAGATGCCGCTGACGATGCTCTTGCAGCGCTGCAATTGCGCCTGCATTTCCGTGATTTCTTCCAGCAATTCGCTGTTCTTGCTCAGTTCCGGCATGCGGCGCCAGTCGCCGAGGATCACGGACAGGGTCGCCAGCGGCGTGCCCAGCTCGTGCGCGGCGCCCGAAGCCAGCAAGCCCATGCGGATGATGTGCTCTTCTTCCGCCGCGCGCTGGCGCAAATCCGCCACCTTGGCGTCGCCGGCGCGCTGGTTGCGGTTGATGCGCGTAATAAACACCACCAGCAAGGCGGCGTTCAAGATGAAACAGATCAGCAAGCCTTGCACGTACAGGCTGGAAAAGCCCCGCTCGGGGTCGATCGGCAGGATCAAGGGGCCGGGCAGCAAGGCCAGGCCCGCCAGGCACAGGCTGGTGATGGCCACCATGATCCAGGTCGACCACACTTCCAGCAGGACGGCGCTGAGGATGACTTGCAACAAGTACAGGAAGGCAAACGGGTTGCTGATGCCGCCGCTCAGGTAAAGCTGGGCCGTCAGTACGGTGACGTCGACCAGCAGAGCGAGGAACAGGGCCGTGTTGGACACGGGCTGGCGCTCGTGCCAGCGCAGCAGGCTGGCTAAATTAAAAGCGATGAGGCAGGACAGCACTTCGAGCATGTAGGGCACGGGCAAGGCGATGCCCAGTCCCACGCCCACGCCGAAGATCGTGCTGATCTGGCCGATCACGGCCAGCCAGCGCAACTGGATCAGCAGCTTCATGTTCTGGTGGCCGGCCGGATGTTCCATCTCGGCCGCCACCGCACCGCGTTCTAGCACCTCGCGGTTGGGCAGGATCTCAATCCTGCCCGGCATGGTCGCTTTCTTGCGATAGATCAAGGTGCTGTTGGGACAAGCTGGCCTTGCGCGCGCGGCGACGTTTGTCTTCGCGCACGATCCACCAGCTGATACCGGCTACCATCAAGGCCAGGGTGAACCACGTCAAGGCGTACACGAGGTGGCTGTTGTGGAAGGAAATCACGGTCAGTCCGCCGACGGGGGCGTCCGCAGCCGTTTCCGACTTTGCCTTCGCATCAACGAAGTATGGCGCCACGTTGGTCAGCATGTGCGAGGCGCCGATGGCGGCCACGTCGCGCGAATACCAGTGCTGCGTGGCAGGACTATTTTCGCGCAGGAAACCGCCGCCCGTCTCGCTGACGCGCAGCAAACCGTCCACGTGGACGATGCCGGCCGGCGTGCTGGCGGCGATGCCTTCGCGTTTCGGCACGAAGCCGCGGTTGATCAGCACGGTGCTGCCATCGGCCAGGCGCAGGGGCGTCACCAGCCAGTAACCGCTGCCCAGTGCCGTCGTTGCTTGCACCAGGGTATTGAAAATGGGGAGATATGTACCGGAGAGTCGCACATGGCGGTATTCATCCGTTTGCTGCGTGACACTGGCCCAGGCTGCGGGTCCAGGTGCGTCCGTTGCGGGCGCATGTACGCGTTGTTCGACGCGCTCGATCAGGTCAAGCTTCCAGAACAGGCGCTTGACTTGCCAGGTGCCCAGGGCACAGAAACCGGCAAACAAGATCCCCGCCAGCAAGGCCAGTGCAATTTTTGAATAATGCACAGCCATGCCGCGTGGGCCTGGCGCGGCATCTTGCGATGCGGCGCCAGGGGCGCGCCCGGTGTTGCTTGGGCGCGTATTACTCATCATGGAGCCGTTTTCGTATGCATGTACTCAGGCATCAGATCCGGCATCATGTTGTGGTTCATGTGGTACATGACCCACAGGGAACCGGCCATGGCAATACCCACGATCATGATCGTGAAGATCAGCGCCATCATGTTCCAGCCGCCTTCGGACTTGGTGTTCATGTGCAGGAAGTACACCATGTGTACCACCACTTGAACGGCCGCGAACGCCAGCAGGACCAGGCCCATGGTGCCCGAGTTGGTGATGGCTTTCGTCATCACCAGCCAGAACGGAATGGCCGTCAGGATCACCGACAGGATGAAGCCGATGGTATAGCTTTTCAGGCTGCCATGATCGTGATCGTCATGGTGGTGGCTATCGCCGTGTGTGTGGTGGTCGCTCATGGCAGCACTCCCATCAGGTAGACAAAGGTGAAGACGCCGATCCAGATGACGTCCAGGAAATGCCAGAACAGCGACAGGCACATCATGCGACGGCCGTTTTCCGGGGTCAGACCATGCTTGTTCAACTGGAACATCAAGGTCACGAGCCAGATCACGCCGAACGTCACGTGCAAGCCGTGGGTACCGACCAGGGCGAAGAACGACGACAGGAACGCGCTGCGCTGCGGACCGGCGCCTTCGTGGATCAGATGAATGAATTCATACATTTCCAGCGACAGGAAGGCCAGGCCGAACAGGCCCGTGATGCCCAGCCAGACCAGGGTGCTGCGCAATTGCTTGCGCTGCATGGTCAGCATGGCGAAGCCGTAGGTGATCGACGACAACAGCAGCATGGCCGTGTTGACGGCCACCAGCGGCAGGTCGAACAGCGCGGCGCCCGTCGGGCCGTCCGCGTAGCTGCGGCCGACCACGGCGTACGTGGCGAACAGACAGGCGAAGATCAGGCAATCGCTCATCAGGTAGAGCCAGAAACCCAGCAAGCTGCCGTTTTCCGGGTGGTGCTCGCGCACAAAGTAGCTGCGCGTGCTTGGTGCGGCGCCAGCGGCGCCGGTGTTATGGGCGATGGTATCAGACATGGCTGCTCAGCAATTTAGTATAAGCGTCTTCGGTACGGACCACTTCTTCCGCAGGAATGTAGTAATCGCGCTTGTAGTTAAAGGTATGGACGATGATGGTGACCATCATGATCACGAAGCCAATGCTGGCGACGAGCCACATTTGCCAGATCAGGCCAAAACCGACCAGTGCGGACAGTGCGGCGATCACGAAACCAGCCCAGGTGTTCTTCGGCATGTGGATCTTCGTGAAACCGGACGTCGGACGCTGGTAACCGTGTTTCTTCATGTCGGTCCATGCATCGAGTTCGTGCACTTGCGGCGTGAAGGCGAAATTATAGTCTGGCGGTGGCGACGACGTCGACCATTCCAGCGTACGGCCGCCCCATGGGTCGCCGGTCACGTCGCGCAGGGCGTGACGGTTGCGGTAGCTGACGAAGAACTGGATCAGCATGGACGCGATGCCCAGTGCGATCGAGACGGCGCCAAACCAGGCGATGATGGTCCAGATTTGCAGCGATGGATCTTCAAAGTGATTGACACGACGGGTCACGCCCATCAGGCCCAGCACGTACAGCGGCATGAAGGCCAGGTAGAAGCCGACGAACCAGAACCAGAACGAGCACTTGCCCCAGAACGCGTCGAGCTTGTAACCGAAGGCTTTCGGGTACCAGTAGTTAATCGCCGCGAAGACACCGAAGACCACGCCGCCGATAATCACGTTATGGAAGTGGGCGATCAGGAACAGGCTGTTGTGCAGCACGAAGTCCGCTGGTGGTACGGCCAGCAATACGCCGGTCATGCCGCCGATGGTGAAGGTGACCATGAAGCCGATCGTCCACAGCATAGGCAGTTCGAAGCGGATACGGCCGCGGTACATGGTAAACAGCCAGTTGAAGATCTTCGCGCCCGTCGGGATCGAAATGATCATCGTCGTGATGCCGAAGAAGGAGTTGACGCTGGCGCCCGAACCCATGGTGAAGAAGTGATGCAGCCATACCAGGTACGACAGGATCATGATGACGCAGGTGGCGTACACCATCGAAGCGTAGCCGAACAGGCGCTTGCTGCTGAAGGTGGCAACGACTTCCGAGAACACGCCGAACAGCGGCAGGATCAGGATGTAGACCTCTGGGTGACCCCAGATCCAGATCAGGTTGACGTACATCATGGCGTTGCCGCCCAGTTCCGTCGTGAAGAAGTTAAAGCCTGCAACACGGTCCAGCGACAGCATGGCCAGCACGGCCGTCAGCACCGGGAAGGCGGCGACGATCAGGATGTTGGTGCACAGTGCGGTCCAGGTGAAGACCGGCATTTTCATCCAGGTCATGCCTGGCGCGCGCATCTTGACGATGGTGGCGATCAGGTTGACACCGGACAATAGCGTCCCGACCCCGGCAATCTGCAAGGACCATATGTAATAGTCTACCCCCACGTCCGGACTGCCGACGATGCCCGACAGCGGTGGATACGCCAGCCAGCCCGTGCGGGCGAATTCGCCGACGAACAGCGAAGCCATGACCAGGGCGGCGCCCATGGTGGTCATCCAGAAGCTGAAGTTGTTAAGGAAAGGGAAAGCCACGTCGCGCGCGCCGATTTGCAGCGGCACCACGTAGTTCATCAGACCCGTCACGAAAGGCATCGCGACGAAGAAGATCATGATCACGCCGTGGGCGGTGAAGATCTGGTCGTAGTGATGCGGTGGCAGGAAGCCGGCATTGTCGCCAAAGGCGATTGCCTGCTGGGTGCGCATCATGAGCGCGTCGGCAAAGCCGCGCAGCAGCATGACCAGGCCCAGGATCATGTACATGATACCGATTTTTTTATGGTCGATACTGGTAATCCAGTCGCGCCACAGGGTACCCCAGACGCGGAAATACGTCAGTGCCGCAACGAGTGCGATACCGCCCAGGGCGACCATTGCAAAGGTCGCCAGCAGGATAGGTTCGTGAAATGGAATTGCATCCCAAGTCAGACGGCCGAATATAAGCTTCGTCAGATCAATATGGTCTAGCATTGTTACTCTCAGAGAAAAAAGGGAGGCGCCAGGCAAGCGGCGCCAGTATCTGCAGCGCAATGCGCTGCGGGATTCATGCAGTCGTTACTTGGCTTGAACGCCCTTTTCAACTACTGCATCGCTAGCGACTACTGCCGTTACGGCCGCTACCGGGCTATTTGCCATCGTCAATTTGTATGGCTCGACCGGCGTCACGCACAGAGCGTCGGAAACGATGGTGCGGTTCAGAATTGCCTTGTACAGATCGCTAGGTACGGCGCTGTAGCGGCGGACCGGGTCGCGTTCGCTAGGCTGGGCCAGCGACAGGTAGTCGTCGCGGTTCAGCGCGCCGCCACCGGCACGTGCCGATTCCACCCATTTGTCGAAGTCCGCATCATTCACGCCGTGGAACTTGAAGCGCATGCCCGAGAAACCGGCACCGCTGTAGTTGGCGGAAAAGCCCTTGTAGACGCCAGGCTTGTTGATGACGGCATTCAGCTGCGTTTCCATGCCAGGCATGGCGTAGATCTGACCTGCCAGTGCGGGGATGAAGAACGAGTTCATGACGGACGACGCGGTGATCTTGAAGCGGATCGGACGATCGACTGGCGCGTACAGTTCATTCACGGAAGCGATGCCTTGTTCCGGGTAGATGAACAGCCATTTCCAGTCCAGCGCCACGACTTCGACGATCATCGGCTTGTGGCTGGCAGGAATCGGACGGTTGGCGTCGATACGGCTCAGCGGACGATAAGGATCGAGGGTGTGGGTGCTGATCCAGGTCAGCAGGCCCAGCACGATGATGATCAGCAGGGGCGCGCCCCAGATGATCAGCTCGAGGCGAGTCGAGTGGTCCCAGTCCGGCTCGTATTTGGCCGCGGTGTTGTTTTTTCTATAGCGCCATGCGAAAAGCAGGGTCAGGGCGATTACCGGAACGATAATCAACAGCATCAGCAATGTCGAGATGACAATCAGATTGCCTTGCTGAACTGCGATGTCTCCGGACGGATTCAGTACCACCGTATTGCAACCAGCCAACAATGCGAGAGGTAAAAGAAGCAGTCCGCGACGAACTTTTAATGAAAACATACAGGAAAGTCCAGTACAGGGGATGAAGATATGGTACTGTATTCTCACTGGAGCGCGTTGGCAATTGGACGTTTTGTCCTACCCCTTGCTCGGATTTTCACTCGGTAGTTGCGGAGTTTTCCTACAGCTATCTATTGAATAGTCCTACTCCGGGCGTGAGACACCCGGGGTATGTTACGCGTTGGCCGAACTCGAAACTATATTGGAGACGATCATCATGTCCAGCACGCGCATACACAGCGGGGATGTACCCGCCGACTTTTCCCCTCACTCCCTGCGCGACGCAAGCGGGGCCGGCACGGTCGAATCGCATATCGACCCCGGTGAGATCGCCGTCGGCGTGATCATCGGCCGCGCTTCCGAATACTTTGACTTCTTTGTCTACGCCATCGCCTCGGTGCTGGTGTTTCCGCGCGTCTTCTTCCCGTTTGAAGAACGCCTGGAAGGGACTTTGTATGCCTTCCTGATTTTCTCGTTCGCCTTCATCGCCCGTCCGTTCGGCACCGTGATCTTCATGGAGATCCAGCGCCGCATGGGACGCAGCGCCAAGCTGACCTTCGCCCTCTTCCTGCTGGGCGTGTCGACGGCCGGCATCGCCTTCCTGCCCACGTATTCCCACCTGGGTTTTGCCGCCATCATCTGGCTGTCCGTGCTGCGCATCGGCCAGGGCGTGGCCTTGGGCGGTTCGTGGGATGGCTTGCCCTCGCTGCTGGCCCTGAACGCGCCGGAAAACAAGCGGGGATGGTACGCCATGCTGGGCCAGCTGGGCGCGCCCGCCGGCTTCCTGATCGCCGCCGGCCTGTTCTGGTTCATGCTGACCACCCTGACGGATGAAGACTTCCTCGATTGGGGCTGGCGTTATCCTTTCTATGTCGCCTTCGCCATCAACGTGGTCGCCCTGTTTGCCCGTCTGCGCCTGGTGTCGACGAATGAATATGCGCGCCTGCTCGACGAACGCGAACTGCAGCCCGTGAGCGTGTTTGAAATGAGCCGCGGCCAGGGCCGCAACGTGCTGATCGGCGCCCTCGCCGCGCTGGCCAGCTATGCGCTGTTCCACCTGGTGACCGTGTTCCCGCTGTCGTGGATTTCCGTCTACCAGACCCGCTCCGCGCCGGACTTCCTGCAAATCCAGATGCTGGGCGCCGTGCTGGCCGCCGTCGGCGTGGTGATTTCCGGCTTGCTGGCCGATAAAGTGGGCCGCCGCACCACCCTGGGCGTGCTGGCCGTGCTGATCGCCATCTTCAGCGCCTTCGTGCCGACCCTGATGGGTGGCGGCAATACGGGCCAGGACGTGTTCATCCTCGTGGGCTTCAGCCTGCTGGGCTTGTCCTATGGCCAGGCAGCCGGCGCCGTGACGGCCAACTTCCCTGCCCGCTTCCGCTATACGGGCGCGGCCCTGACGTCCGACCTGGCCTGGCTGGTCGGCGCCGGCTTCGCTCCGCTGGTGGCGCTGGGCCTGTCAGCCAACTTCGGTCTCGCCTATGTCAGCTTCTACCTGCTGTCGGGCGCCGTCGCCTCGCTGGCCGCCCTGAGCCTGAACCGGGCACTGGAAATCCGCGACTGACATATATATAGTGCGCAGTACGCACAGCACTGAAAAACGCCGGCTCCGTCCGGCGTTTTTTTCATCCCCGCGCCAGCTTGACGCCACGCTTCCTGGCCACGCTTACTGTATCGCCAGCTGCCGCCCGCCCGTGCCTTCCTTCTTCGGCAAGTCCAGCAACAGCACGCCATTTTCATAACGGGCCTGCGCACCGGCTTCGTCCACCTCATGCTGCAGCACGAAGCTGCGGTATTGCTGGCCGTACTCGCGTTCGCTGCGCACGACCTTGCCGCCGCCGTCGCGCGTCACCCTTTCATTCTTGAGTTCGGCGCTGATGGAGACGCGGTTGCCATCGATGGACACCTGGATATCGTCTTTATTCACGCCGGGAATGTCCGCCTGCAACAGATAGGCTTGCTCGGTTTCGGCAATGTCGACACGCATGCGCCCATTGCCCACGTCGCACACATGCAAGGCGGGCGCGAAAAAGTCGCGCATGAATTCTTCCATGTCGCTGAAGGGGTCGAAACGTCCCAGCGGGTGCTGCGGATCGCGGTGGATCAAATGATTGGCCATGATGTCCTCCTGCATGGGCTGGCTTGCACACGGCGGCCGCCTGCAAGAACGCCGCCACCTCCTGCATCTTAGGATGACAACAGCCAATCTCTTTGATCTGCCTCAATCGTGGCCAGCTTGATTTTCCCGCCACTTTGATCTGTGCGTTGCCTCGCCTTGCACAGGCGTGCGAGTCGGCAATTGGGCGCAAGACTGTTATGCTAGCGCACGCCATACTTGACCACCAGAAAACTTGCATTTCAATTAAAATTGATTCTTTCGCGACAGCCTTATACGGACATGATGAATACCAAGACACCGATCGATTCCTTCAGCTTTCGCCGCATCCTCGCCCGCAACGTCACCTTGCCGCTGGTCATCGGGGTCATCACGGCCCTCGTGTTTGTCGCCCTGATCGCCTACCTGCTGTCGGCCCTGCGCTCGGTCGAGCATTCCGAACGGGTGATCGGCAATGCGAACGAAGTCATGAAATTGTCCGTCGACCTGGAAACGGGCATGCGCGGCTACTTGCTGACGGGCGACGAAACGTTTTTGGCGCCGTATAAATCAGGCAAGGCAAAGATCGCCGTCGAAATGAACACGCTGCTGGAACTGGTGTCCGACAGCCCCATCCAGGTCGACCGGCTGCGCCGCATCCGCGCGCTGCAAGGCCAGTGGCTCGATTATGCCGAAGGCGTGATCGCCCAGCGCCGCAGCAACCAGGAATTCCTCGCGCGCGTGCGCCAGGGCGAAGGCAAGCTGGAATTTGACGAAATCCGCCGCGAATTCCTCGCCTTCCTGTCCATGGAGCAGCGGCTGCGCCAGGAACGGGCCGATACGGCCGAAAGCCGCACCATGCTGGCCGTGGTGGTCTTCCTCATCCTCAGCCTGGGATTGTCGGGCTTGCTCGCCTACCTGGGACGGCGCGAACTGCTGCGCCTGTCCGACATCTACAACGATGCGCTCGAGCAGCGCGGCAAGGATAACGACGTGCTGCAGGAGCAGGCGTGGCTGCGCACGGGGCAGACGGAATTGGCGGCCCACACGAGCGGCCAGCTGGGCCTGCCGCAACTGGGACGGCACGTGCTGGACTTCCTGGCCCACCGCCTTGACGTGGCCGTCGCCACCTTGTACGTCGTCGACGAGGATGGCAGCCTGCGCCGCACGGCCGTGTACGGCTTCAGCGACCAGGGCGTCAAGGACAAGCCCGTCTTCAAGCTGGGCGAAGGCCTGGTGGGCGAGACGGCGCGCGAAAAACGCCTCAAGCATGTGCAGCAAGTGCCCGAGAATTACCTGACCGTGACGTCGAGCCTGGGCCACGGCACGCCGCTGGAACTGGTCTTGACGCCCGTCAACAACGAAGGCGTCGTCAACGGCGTCATCGAACTGGGCTTCACGCATCCCGTCAGTGCCCGCGCCAAGGAATGGCTGAACCTGATTGCAGCGAATGTCGGCACCTCGCTGGAAGCGGCCCTGTACCGCCAGCGCCTGCAAAATGTGCTGGAAGAAACCCAACAATTGAATGAAGAACTGGAAGTGCAGCAGGAGGAATTGCGCACGGCCAATGAAGAGCTGGGCGAGCAGTCGCGCGTGCTGGAACAGTCGCAAGCCCACCTGGAAGAGCAAAAGGCGGCACTGGAACAGTCGAACGAGCAGCTGGCCGTGCAGGCGCTGTCGCTGGACCAGAAAAACATGGCCATCGGCGAAGCCCATGCACAGCTGGAAGCGCGCGCCGAAGAGCTGCAGCGGGCCAGCCGCTATAAATCCGAATTCCTGGCGAACATGTCGCACGAACTGCGCACGCCGTTGAACAGCTCACTCATCCTGTCAAAGCTGCTGTCGGACAACACCAGCGGCAACCTGACGCCGGAGCAAGTGACGTTTGCGCAAACCATTTATTCGGCCGGCAACGATTTGTTGACCCTCATCAACGATATCCTCGACATTTCCAAGGTCGAGGCGGGCAAGCTGGAATTGACGCCGGAAGCCGTGCCCTTCGACGAGCTGCTCAGCAGCATGAAGATGCTGTTCGGAGCCCAGGCGCAGCAAAAGAAACTCGCCTTAGACGTCAAGGTGGCGCCGGACGCCCCGCCATCGTTCGTCAGCGACCGCCAGCGCCTCGAGCAAATCCTGAAAAACCTGCTGTCGAACGCCATCAAGTTTACCGATACGGGTAGCGTGTCCCTGCACGTGAGCACCGCTGCGGCCGGCCAGGTGCGCTTCCAGGTGCAGGATACGGGCATCGGCATCGCCGGCGACCAGCAGCACAAGATTTTCGACGCCTTCCACCAGGCCGACGGCACCACCAGCCGCCGCTACGGCGGCACGGGCCTGGGCCTGTCGATTTCGCGCGACCTGGCAGCCTTGCTCGGTGGCAGCATCGAGCTGGCCAGCACGCCCGGCCAGGGCAGCACGTTTACCCTCGTGCTGCCGGCCGTCATGCCGGAACACGCGGCGGAAGCGGCCGCCGCGCCGCAGGCGCCCGCCAGAATCGCGGCCGCCGCGCCCAAGGCGGCGCCTGCCGCCAAGCCCGTGCCGCTGCCCACCTTCGAGGATGACAGGAATAGCGTGCCCGCAGCCAAGACGGGCCAGCGTTCCGTGCTGGTGATCGAGGATGAACCGTCGTTCGCGGGCATCCTGTTCGACCTCGCGCATGAAATGCAATACCGCTGCCTGGTGGCGCACGGTGCCGACGAAGGCTTGCGCCTGGCGCAAGAATTCCTGCCCGACGCCATCCTGCTCGACATGGGCTTGCCGGACCGTCCGGGCTTGCTGGTCTTGCAGCAGCTCAAGGAAAACCCGCTGACGCGCCACATTCCCGTGCACATCGTCTCCGGCAACGACCAGATGCAGGAAGCCATGCAATTGGGCGCCATCGGCTACGCCACCAAGCCGCGCACGCGCGAGCAGTTGAAGGAAGTGTTCCGCAAGCTCGAATCGAAGTTCACGCAAAAGATGAAGCGCATCCTGCTGGTCGAGGACGACGAACGCCAGCGCGAAAGCGTGGTCCACCTGATCAGTGACGACGACGTGGAAATCACGGCCGTGGCGCTGGGCGAGCAGGCGCTGGAATTGCTGAAAACACAGATTTTCGACTGCATGATCATCGACCTCAAGTTGCCCGATATCCAAGGCAACGAATTGCTCGAACGCATGGAACATGAAGAGCTATGCTCGTTCCCGCCCGTCATCGTCTACACGGGCCGCAACCTGAGCCGCGAGGAAGAAGCGGACCTGATGAAGTATTCGCGCTCCATCATCATCAAGGGCGCCCGTTCGCCCGAACGCCTGCTCGACGAAGTCACCCTCTTCCTGCACAAGGTGGAGTCGGAACTGTCGAGCGAGCGCCAGGGCATGCTGCAGCAGGTGCGCAGCCGCGAGCGCGTGTTTGAAGGGCGCAAGATTTTGCTGGTGGACGACGACGTGCGCAATATCTTTGCCCTGACGAATGCGCTGGAACAGAAAGGCGTGGTGGTGGAAATCGGCCGCAACGGCTTCGAAGCCATCAGCAAGCTCAACAGTGTGGACGATATCGACCTCGTGTTGATGGATGTCATGATGCCGGGCATGGATGGCCTGGAAGCGACGCGTCTGATCCGCGCCGATGGCCGCTACAACAAGCTGCCCATCATCGCCATCACGGCCAAGGCCATGAAAAATGACCAGGAAGAATGCCTGCAGGCGGGCGCATCCGATTACCTGGCCAAGCCGATAGACCTGGACCGTTTATATTCGCTGCTGCGCGTGTGGATGCCGAAGATGGAACGCATGTGATGACACGCCATGCCCGGGAGCGGCGCTGATGTCCCAGCGCACCACGGACGCGCAACTGCAGGCGCTGATGGAGGCAATCTATCAGCGCTACAGCTATGACTTCCGCGACTACTCTTTACCCTCGCAGCGGCGGCGCCTGCATCAGGCACTCGAACGCCTGCATTGCGCCGACTTGCCCGCCTTGCAGCAGCTGGTGCTGGACGATGCCGCCGCCTTTGGCAAGCTGCTGCAGATTTTGACCGTGCCCGTCACGCAAATGTTCCGCGACCCGGCGTTTTTCCGCGCCTTGCGCGAACAGGTGGTGCCCGTGCTGAAAACCTACCCGTCGCCGACCTTCTGGGTGGCCGGCTGCTGCACGGGCGAGGAAGCGCTGTCGCTGGCCATCGTGCTGCACGAGGAAGGCTTGCTCGAACGCAGCACGATTTACGCCACGGACATCAATCCGCAAGCGCTGGCCACGGCCGCGCGCGGCGTGTATCCGCTGCACCGGCTCGATGAGTATGGCGCCAACTACCTGGCCGCGGGCGGCCTGGGCCAGCTGGCCGACTACTACACGGCCGAGCATGCGACGGCGCGCTTCCAGCAGCGCCTGCTCGACAGGATCAACTTTGCCGACCACAGCCTGTCCACGGACAGTGTTTTTATTGAAACGCAATTGATTTGCTGCCGTAACGTGCTGATTTACTTCAACAAAACCTTGCAGGAGCGGGCCCTGGGCCTGTTCCACGACTCGCTGTGCCACCGGGGTTTCCTGGGCCTGGGCAGCAAGGAAAGCACGCATTTCACCCGCTTTGCCGCCGAATTCGAGCCATTGCCGGGTCCCGAAAAGCTCTACCGCAAGCGTGCGACGTCGCACGCCGCTTCCCACTACGCTGGACGGCAAAGCCATGCCAGGAATGAAACATGATGAATGAAACAAGCACCAAACTGCTGATCGTCGACGACTTGCCGGAAAACTTGCGCGCGCTCAATGCGCTGATACGCGAGAGCGACCGCAGCGTCTACCAGGCATCCTCGGGCGAAGAAGCGCTGGCCCTGCTGCTGGAACACGATTTCGCGCTGGCCATCCTCGACGTGCAAATGCCGGAAATGGATGGCTTTGAGCTGGCGCAATTGATGCGCGGCACGGAAAAGACGCGCCACATCCCCATCGTCTTCGTCACGGCGGCCGGCAAGGAAATGAATTTCGCCTTCCAGGGCTATGAAAGCGGCGCCGTCGATTTCCTGCACAAGCCGCTCGACATCAACGCCGTGCAAAGCAAGGTCAACGTCTTCGTCGCCCTGCACCAGCAACGCAGCGAAACGCGGCGCCAGGTGCAGGCGCTCGAGCACAGCCGCCAGCAGCAGGAAGCGCTGCTGAAGGAATTGCGCGCCACCCAGGCGGAACTGCAGCGCTCGCTGCGCTTGCGCGACGAATTCATGTCCATGGTGGCGCACGAGCTGCGCACGCCGCTGAACACGCTGTTCCTGGAAACGCAGATGCGCACCGTCAACCTGGAACGGGGCAACCTGGCCGCCTTCGAACCGGAAAAGCTGGGCAAGATGGTGGCGCGCGACGGGCGGCAAATCCGCAGCATGGTGCGCCTGATCGACGACATGCTCGACGTGTCGCGCATCACCAGCGGCAAGCTGTCGATCCGCCGCGAAGCCGTCGACCTGACCAGCCTGGTACGCCGCGTGGCGGACGACCTGGTCCCGTATGCGGCCGCCGCCGGCAGCGTGCTGGAAGTGCTGGCATTCGAACCCATCCAGGGTTACTGGGACGCCTTCCGCGTCGAGCAGATCGTTGTCAACCTGATCAGCAATGCCGTGCGCTACGGCCAGGGCCAGCCCGTGGAAATCAGCCTGGCGCACACGCAGAACAGCGCCGTCATCGAAGTGCGCGACCATGGCATCGGCATCAACGCGCGCGACCAGGAACGCATCTTCGACGCCTTCGAGCGCGTCATCCACCAGGACCGCACGGGCGGCCTGGGCCTGGGCCTGTTCATCACCAAGCAGCTGGTCGACGCGCACGGCGGCGCCATCACCCTGCAAAGCCAGCCCGGCAATGGCGCCCTGTTCAGCGTCACCCTGCCGCTGGCCGGCAGCTGAGGCCCGCATGAGCAACACTCCTGCCACCAGCAGCCAGGCCGGCGCCAGCGGCGTGGCCTTCCTGCTGCAACTGGAACGCCGGCTGCGCCTGCTGCAGGACACGGGCGAGATCCTCGCCCTGTCGGCCCAGCTGCTGGGCCAGCGCCTGGGCGCCCAGCAAGTGGCGTGTTTCGATATTGACCAGGCCCTGCAGTGCCCCACGCTGCAGCATGCGTGGAGCGACGGCCTGGCGCCGGGCGCCGCCGGCGAATATTTTCTCGGCGATTGCGCGGCAGGCCTGGCCGAGGCGCTTGCCGCCGGCCAGGCGCTGGCCGTCAGCGACGTGATGAATGACCCGCGCACGGCCCAGCCCGCCGCGCAAGCCACGTTTGCGCGCCTGGGCATCCGTGCCTTCCTGAACATTCCCATTGCCAAGGATGGCCGGCTGGCGGCCCTGTTCGTCGTGCACAGCCGCGCGGCCCGCCTGTGGCATGCGGACGAGATCGAACTGGCCGTGCAAGTGTCGGAGCGGGTCTGGTCGACCATTTTGCGGGCCCAGGCGGAATCGCGTTTGCGCGCCCTCAGTGCCAGCATGGAAACGCAAGTGGCCGAGCGCACGCGCGAATTCGGCCGCACCTGGAACGTCAGCCCCGACTTGCTGGGTGTGCTCAACCTCGACGGCTATTTCGAACACTCGAACCCCGCCTGGCAAGCCACCCTGGGCTGGTCGGCAGAGGAAATCCGCACGACGAAATTCCTCGAACTGATCCATCCCGAAGACTTGCCGCGCACCCATGCGGCCTGGGATGCAGCCAACCAGGGCCAGCCCGCCTTGCGCTTCGAAAACCGCTACCGCCACAAGCTGGGCGGCTGGCACTGGCTGTCGTGGGTGGCCGTGCCCGAAGGCGACAAGGTGTATTGCAGCGCGCGCGACATCACCGTGGAAAAGAAGCTGGAAGCGGACCTGGCCGCGCGCAACAGCGAGCGCGAGCGGCTATGGCGCAGCGCGCAAGACTTGATGGTGGCCATCGATGCCGAAGGCTGCTTTGCCGCCGTCAATCCGGCCGCTGGCGCCATCCTGGGCTGGTTGCCCGAGGAAATGCTGGGCCGCAGCATCTTCGACTTCGTGCTACCCGAGGATGCCGCCGCCACGCGCCAGGCCTTGCTGCAAGTGGGCAAGGAATCCATGCCCAGCTTTGAAAACCGCTACCGGCACCGCGACGGCGGCCACCGCTGGCTGTCGTGGGTGGCGGCAATCGAAGGCGACCTGGTGTTTGCCACGGGACGCCACGTCACCCTGGAAAAGGAAGCGCAGAATACCTTGCGCCGCATGCAGGAATCGTTGCGCCACAGCGAGATGGCCCTGCTGCAATCGCAAAAGCTCGAAGCGCTGGGCAAGCTGACGGGCGGCGTGGCCCACGACTTCAATAACGTGCTGCAAATTATCTCGGGCAATTTGCAATTGCTGCAGCTGGGCCTGGATAACGACCCGCTGGCCGCCAAGCGCATCGCCAGCGCCTCGGCCGCCGTGGAACGGGGCGCCAAGCTGTCGGCCCAGTTGCTGGCCTTTGCGCGGCGTCAACCATTGAAACCGCTGGTGACGGACCTGGCGCAACTGCTGCGCGCAACGGAAGAGCTGCTGCGGCGCGCCACCGGCGAAACCATCGAAACGCGTTTGCTGCTGGCCGACGACTGCTGGCGCGCCCTGGTCGATCCGCACCAGCTGGAAAACGTCATTCTCAACCTGGCCATCAACGCGCGCGACGCCATGGAAGGCGAGGGCCAGCTGACCATCGAACTCAGCAACAGCGTGCTGGGCAGCGACTACGCGGCGCGCCATGCGGACGTGGCGCCCGGCGACTACGTGCAGCTGGCCGTGTCGGACACGGGCACGGGCATTCCCGCAGAACTGCTGGACAAGATTTTCGAGCCGTTCTTCACGACCAAGAAAGAAGGCGAAGGCACGGGACTGGGTTTGAGCATGGCGTACGGCTTCCTGCGCCAGAGCGGCGGCCACCTGACGGTGGACAGTTTGCCTGGCCATGGCAGCACCTTCCGCATCTATCTGCCGCGCTCGCTCGAAGCGGAAACGGAACTGCCGCTGCAGCTGGGCGGCCCCGTGCTGGGCGGCAAGGAAACCATCCTCGTCGTGGAAGACGACGTGCAGGTGCAGACGACGGTGGTGGACATGTTGCGCGGCCTCGGCTATGCCGTGCTGCGCGCCAGCGATGGCGAAAGCGCGCTGGCCATCATCGGCAGCGGCGTGCCCATCGACCTGCTGTTTACGGACGTGGTGATGCCAGGCAAGGTGGCCAGCACGGCGCTGGCGCGCCAGGCCCGCGTGCTGCTGCCGCAGCTGGCCGTGCTGTTTACCTCGGGCTATACGCAGGACGCCATCATGCAGGGCGGGCGGCTGGAACCGGGCGTCGAATTGTTGAGCAAGCCCTACCGGCGCGAAGACCTGGCGCGGCGCATCCGCCACTTGCTGGCGAATGGCCGCCACGTGACGGCCCTGCACCAGTACCGCGCACAGCTGCCGCCGCAGCCTGCGCCGCCGCCGGCAGGCCGCCATATCCTTCTAGTGGAAGACAATGCGGACGCGCGCGCCATGACGGGCGACCTGCTGTCCATGCTGGGACACACGGTGCTGGCCGTGGGCACGGCCGAGGAAGCCTTGCCCCTGCTGGACACGCCGGGGCTGGACCTGCTGCTGACCGATATCAGTCTGCCCCGGATGTCGGGCGCCGAGCTGGCCGAACTGGCGGCGCGCGACCATCCGCGGCTGGAAGTGGTGTTTTCCACGGGCCACGCGCCGGCCAATTCCGGCGTGCTGGACCCGCAAGCGCGCTTCCTGGTGAAACCATTTACCGTCGAGCAACTGCAGCTAGCCTTGCTGCCGACAGGCTAGTAAACGTCGAGCCGGCGCGCCTTCAGTGCGCCGGCCAGCTCTTCCAGGCCAAACGGCTTGCGCAGGAAGCGCGCGCTGGCGTCCTGCATCAGGCTGGCGCCCCAATCGTGCCCGGAAGCAAATACCACGTCCAGCTGCGGCCAGTGCGCGCGCGCATGGCGCGCCAGTTCCAGGCCGGACATGGTGGGCAGGCTGATGTCCGTCACCAGCACGTCCAGGCCCGGCAAGGCCAGCAGGGGCAAGGCTTCCTCGGCGCTGGACACGCCGTGCACGGTGTGGCCCAGCATATTGAGCATTTCCGTCGTCATTTCGCGCGCATCGTCATTGTCTTCCACCAGCAGGATGCGCCGCCCGGACGGGTCGGGCGCGCCCACCAGGCGGCGGTCGGCCAGCACGTGGCGGATGCGCCGCGCCAGGTCTTCGCGCTGATAGGGTTTGCTCAACAATTCGACGCCCGGATCCAGCCGCCCGCCCTGCATGATGGCGTTGTGCGTGTAGCCCGACGTAAACAGGACGGCCAGTTCCGGCAGCAGCAGCCTGGCCTGCTGCGCCAGCTCCTTGCTGCTGACGGGGCCCGGCATGACGACGTCCGTAAACAGCAGGTCGATGGCCACGCCCGTGCCCAGCAGGGCCAGGGCCGAGGCGCCGTCATCCGCATGCAGCACGTCGTAACCGAGGCCGCGCAGCATGTCGACCACCGTATGTTGCACCGGGGCATCATCCTCCACCACGAGGATGGTCTCGCTGCCGCCCAGCACGGGGCCCGTCAGGCCCGGCGGCGGCTCGGCCAGCGTTTCCAGCGAACGGGGCAGATAGATCTTGAACGTCGTGCCGGCGCCCGGCGCGCTGTGCACCTTGATGTGGCCCGCGCTCTGGCGGATGAAGCCGTACGCCATGGACAGGCCCAGGCCCGTGCCCTCGCCTTCGCGCTTGGTGGTGAAGAAGGGCTCGAAAATCTGGTCGATCACGTCGCGCGTCATGCCGTGGCCCGTGTCGGTGATGGTCAGCAGCACGTATTGCCCTTCCAGCACGTCGGCATGCCGGCTGGCGTAGTCCGCATCGAGCGTGACGTTGCTCAAGGTAAAAGTGAGGCGCCCGCCCTTGTCCATCGCATCGCGCGCGTTGATGGCCATGTTCAGCAGTACGTTTTCCATCTGGTTCGGGTCGACCAGGGTATGCCACAAGCCTTCGCTGATGAAGGTTTCCTCGGCAATCGCTTCGCCCAGGGCACGGCGGATCAGCTCATGCATGCGGCGCAGCAAGCGTCCCAGGTCCGTCACCAGCGGCCGCAAAGGTTGACGCCGCGCAAAGGCCAGCAGTTGCGACGACAGCTTGGCGCCCCGCTCGACGGCCGAAGCGGCCGAAGCGAGGCGCCTGGCCGCCTGCGGATTGTCGGCCACCGTCAGCTTCAGCAACTGCAGATTGCCCGAGATAATTTGCAGCACGTTATTGAAATCGTGGGCCACGCCGCCCGTCAGCTTGCCGATCGATTCCAGCTTCTGTGCCTGCAATAAAGCTTGCTCGCTGCGCACCAGTGCCAGCCGCGCCTCCTTCTCGTCCGTGACATCGCGGCCGATGGCATGGATCAGCTTTTGCGCCGGCACGGCCGTCCAGGAAATCCAGCGGTAGCCGCCATCGCGGCGCCGGTAGCGGTTTTCCATGCGCAAGGTGGGCGCGCCATGGGCCAGGCGCGACAAGTCCTTCAAGGCCGCCATGCGGTCGTCGGGATGCACGAGGCTGATGAAATCCATGCCCAGCGACTCGATTTCCGGCCGGTCGAGGATCTTGCTCCAGGCGGGATTGACGGCGATGATCATGCCGGCCAGGTCCGCCACCAGCATGATATCGGTCGACAGCCGCCACATGCGGTCGCGGTCTGCCGTGCGGTTGGCCATTTCCACTTCCAGCGAGGAATTCAGATAGGCCATCTTTTCCAGCACGTTCTTCTGTTCCTGCACGTCCGTATTCGTGCCCACCCAGCGCAGCACCGTGCCCGCCTCGTCGAACAGGGGCAAGGCGCGCGCCAGGAACCAGCGGTAGGCGCCGTCGCTGGCGCGGCGCATGCGGAATTCGTGTTCGTAGGCGCTGGCGGTGGCGACGGCCCGTTCCCAGCTCTTTTGCGTGGCCTGCACGTCGTCCGGATGCACGCAGTGGCGAAAACCGCTGGTGACGAGCGACTTCAGCGACTGTCCCGTGTATTCGCAGACCTGCTCGTTGACCCAGTAGGTGGCGCCGCTGCCATGCGCCAGCCAGGCCTGGTTGGGCATGGTGGAAGCGAGCGAACGGAACTGCGCTTCGCTGTCGAGCAAGGCGTTGCGCGCCTGCCAGTGTTCATCGATATCCTCGCACGAGCCATACCATTTCGCGGGTTGGCCGCGCTCGTCTTGCCGGCAGTAGGCCCGCGAGTGCATCCAGCGGTAGCGGCCGTCTTGCCGGCGCACGCGCATTTCCTGGTCGAAAGGCTGGCCGCTGCCCACGGCTTCGCTCCAGGCCGCCAGGGAATGGGGCACGTCCTCGGGGTGGATGGCGTCCAGCCAGCTGGTGCCCAGGCCGCTGCCGCCCGTCCATTCGCGCCAGCGCTGCGCCACATAATCGAGCTTGCCGTCGACGTCGGCCGTCCACAGCACTTGCGTGTTCAGTTCTATGGCGTAATGAAAATGTTCGCGACTGTCGTGCAGCGATTGTTCCAGCTGGCCCCGCTCGATGACATGCGCGGCCACGCGCGCGGCCAGCGCCAGCAATTCGGTCTCGGGTTGCGTGGGATGGCATGGCGCCTGGAAAAACAGGCCCAGCACGCCCAGGATATGTCCCTTGGCGCCAAAGACGGGGGCGACCCAGCAGGCACGGTAGCCGTGCAGCATGGCTTCCTTGCGCCCGGCGCTCCAGTTCACGTCACGCGTGATGTCGCCGCAATACACGGGCGCGCCGGAAAAGGCCGCCGTGCCGAACGGGGATGGCTGGTCGCCGCCGTGGCGCAGGGCCAGGCACAGGTCTTGCGGCAGGCTGGGCGCGGACAGGCCGCAAAAGCGGTCGGCTTCGTCGATGAGCACGAGGCAGGCATGCGCGCCGCCCTCGGCCAGGTCTTGCAGCGCCAGCAACAAATGCTCCAATGCATGAGCCAGGTCGGCGCCGGCCGCGATGCTGCCCAGCGCAGTGTGCTCGGCGTCCAGCAAGGAAAGAATGTTGTTTGCGTGCACCGTGTCGATAAGGGGAAAACTGATGCCCGAAATATACCATGGGGCACCCCTCTTGCAGGAGGAAAACAGCGCACCGCTTGATCTCTGCACCCACGTGGGCCTATGCTAAAGTGTTGCTCTCTTCTCAAGCGAATTCCAGCATGCCTACCTCCTTGCCCTCCTCCCTGATCGCCACCGCCCTGCTCGCCTCCGCCCACGGCGCCGTCGCCGCCCCCATGAGCCTGGACGACTACCTGGCCCTGAACGGCCCTCCGCCCACGGCGCAGATCGCGTATGGCTCCGCGCCGTCGCAATACGCGCAGCTGTTCCGGCCCGACGGCAGCGGACCGTTTCCCGTCGTCGTGCTCGTGCATGGCGGCTGCTGGACGGTGGCCTTCGGCGGCATCCAGCAGATGCGCAACGTGGCCGGCGCCCTCGTCGCGCATGGCATCGCCGTGTGGAATGTCGAGTACCGCCGCGTGGACGAGCCGGGCGGCGGCTATCCGGGCACCTATGAAGACATGCACGCAGCGCTCGACAGCCTGCAACAGCACGCGCCCCAGTACCAGATCGACACGAGCCGCATCCTCGCCATGGGCCACTCGGCCGGCGGCCAGCTGGTGCAGTGGATCGCAGGCAGGGAAAAGCTGCCCAAGACCAGCCCCCTGTATCGCGACCAGTTCCTGCCAGTGAAAAATATCGTCAGCCTGGGCGGCCTGGCCGACCTGCGCCATGAAAAAGAATTGATCAAGACCAGCTGCGAGCGCGACATCGCCCAGCTGGCAGGCAGCGCCAGCACCGAGCGCCCCGACATCTACAGCGACACCAACGCAGCCGACCTGATGCCCAACGGCAGCCGCACCGTCCTGATCACAGGCGAGCTCGACACCATCTCCCCACCCAGAGTCGCGCACGACTATGCAGCCAAGGCAATCAAGGCCGGCGACCATGCGGAAGTACTGATCTTGCCCGGTGCCAGTCATTATGACGAGATTGCGGCGACGTCGAATGCTTGGGGGATGATATTGCCGGTGGTGCGGGGGATGTTGGGTATGGAGAGCGACAAGAGCCAATAAGGCAAGCGATCAATGGATGCGAATACACAGTTTTCAGACCGGGTAATGAAGGTGAACCATGCGGGAGAGCAAGGTGCCATCGGCATTTATACGGGCCAGATCCTCATGGCACGTTGGACGGCAAGCCATATCGTGCAGGAACTGCGCGCCTTCAGGGCGCATGAGCGGGAGCACAGGACAATATTTCACGACGTTCTCAAGCGCCGTGGCTTGCCGCGCTGCCGCAGCTATTACCTGTGTGCGGCCGGAGGCTATGCGCTGGGCATCGTCACGGGACTGTGCGGAGCGCGCGCGATCTCGCTGACCACCGTGGCCGTCGAGCGGGTGGTCCTCCAACATCTGCGGCACCAACTCACCATGTTGAGCGAGGACGATGACGCGGTACACGCCATTGCAGCGATACTCAGGGACGAGCAGGAACATCACGACCAGGCATCGATCTACACGCAAGGCAGCGGGATGTTCGGACGCATGCTGAGCGCTGTGGTGTCCGGCGCCACGGAATCGGTGATCTGGCTGGGGATGCGCCTTTAAGCATCACGAAACACGACGATCTGCACCAGTATCAATACTTATGATATCGAGGGCCACAAGATCGCGTTGTATTTACAGGTCTGCGTGCCTGGTGGATTGGCGAGGGAACGCATGCTCAATGAAGGCCGCGAATCTGCCGGCTGAGATTATCCGTTTCTCATTTCAACTGATACTATTGGCCCGGGCGGCAAGCGGCCAGAAGCGGTCATGCGAGTTGTATTCTAAAACCAAAGCCTTGCAAGGAAACACTTGGATTTCACAGAACTTGCTTTTAAGAGGATCGATGGATCCTGGATAAGGACACTCGACTACGTCGATTGGGCAAATGAGTTGCTGGAAAGCGGTTGTGATGCGCCTAGCATTTGGGAACTCGCTGTGTGCCGCTGGGACGACTACGTCGATTCGGATCAAGTTGAACGATTATTTCAGTCATGCATAAACGAACTAAGATTGGAACTCCCGAGTGACTGGTACAGCGCTCTACGTACTTATTCGAGTAGCATTTGTCAAAAGATGCTTCAAGGCTTACTTTTGCCTTGGGTATGCGTGCAAGAAATGCTAACAATTTCTGATGATTACAATGAGCCTTATATCCACTGGATCTGGCTGGATCTCGTAGACGACCTCGATCCAGCAAAAGCTCAAACCGGCTGCATAAAATTTAACGGAGCGCTTGACCTAAATAAACCCGAAGAGTGCATCCAGACAGTCGCTCAGCAATTCGTTTTCCTCTGTTCTGTATCTCTACCTGAAAGATTTCCGTGGATATGGCGCTGCGAAATGTGCCAGGCACTTAGCGAGGAAAACACATTTACGCAAACCAAGACATGCACCTGTACTCGCTGTGGGGGCATCGCCACAATGAAAAATATGCGATTTTTCGAAAATCGAGACGCATTGGTGAAAAGTCTCGACAGCGGCGAAAAGGCCGACGCAAAATGTTGAGCTGTGTCCGCTGTGGGGCGGAACTTGGCAACGACGGCAACCGGCCAGCAGCGGACCGTGACCTATCAAGTTAAAATATGGAAATTCATTTCAATGATAAATTCGACGAAGGGCAATACGACCGCATCATTGCTGTTGGCGGTGATGGGGCTGCTACTGCCGTTGCCACAAGCGTTGCCATTTTCGATAATGAAGGTCTACGAACCCGAGTGAACGTGCTATCCAGCGCAGGAGCCTCATGCTTCCAAGAAGTTCGATGTGTAGGCAGCCTCGTATTTATCGGCTTTGGTCAATATGTATTTATTTTAGATATGAAGGCCGGTACGGCAGTTAGCCATCGGCTTGATGGTTATTTTTGCCATATGTACGATGGTGGCGATTTCGAAAATCTACCCACAAAATTTTCAGTGCTCATTACCTCCGCCTCTGAGGCGCTAGCGTTCTCGAGGACAGGTGAGTTGCTTTGGGTGCGGAAAAATCTCGGCATTGACGGAGTGTTATTGCATGCCGCAAACTCTAGACAATTCGACGGCGAGGGCGAGTGGGACCCTCCTGATGGATGGCGCAAATTCTCAGTGTTGGCGGATTCGGGCACCGTCCTATAATGGCCACAAGCGGTCGTTGATCATGAGTAGATCGTTGTACGGTAACGTTAATCATAGCGTGCGAAATAGGATGTATATGCCAATCAAAGCTAGACCATTTGGCTGCCGAGAACAATTCGAATGGGGGGCGGACATTCATTCAGTTACCTACAATGGACAATTGGTAATACGTGTCGTCCGCAACCATCACAAGGACGATGGAATCGAGGTCACATTTGCTCAGGTGAACGGCTTCAGGCTCTTGGATGAAGTGCCGCTCGCCGAGTACTGGACCGATGAGGACTTTCCTTCTGGGTATCCGGTCCTTGAGGTATTCGATGGCGGATGGGCGATGGAAGAAGATAGGCGGCTTGGCTATAAGCAGAAGCAGCGAGAGTGGATCATTGTCACAGCTGGGACATGTGTCAGCGTTTTCTCAGAACACGAACCAATGATTCGCGACGCAGCCGGTCCCGCCGAGACCTAGCCGTTGATACAAGCTACGCACCTTCAGCTGGCAAGTATTTTGTCAACCGTCTATATATTCGCCACGGGGCGGAAGCAGCCAAAGACGGCAACCGGCCAGAAGCATACAAAAAACCACAGGAAGATCCATGAAGATCAAACCCTTCCCTATGAAATCCTTGTTTTTGGCGCCGCTGTCGAGTATCCCGGCAGTCACATTGGCAGGTATCGGAAGCTCCGATGCAGGTATCGCGTCTGATGTCGGGGTCGGACTTCTTTTTTCCGTACTACTCGCTGTTCCGATGTCATTTGCTGGTTTGGCACTGGTGGGCCTGCCATTGCTCATACTCCTGCGCAAATATGATTCTCCGCTGCTGCTGGCCACCTGTATTGCCGGGTGCGGTGTGCCCTACATAATGTTTCTGGATGCACCGACTCGCACAGCGCTAGGTGCAATCGCTGCTGGTCTTACCGTCGGCATTACAGCCTATCTCCTTCGTCCAGTTGTACGGAACAATGAACTGGACGACCGTTCGAACCCTCATCAAATTTAAGTATCAATGTCCGCAATGGGGCGGAAGCCACCAACGACAGCAGCCGGCCAGAAGTAGCCACTCCCGTCCTAAACTATAGGAAATATAGATATGCAAGGCCCAACTGGAGTTCACGCGAGACTTGAAGTTTTTCATGATAGGTTACTGGACGGGCTAGAATTTTGTCGGTTGGCATATTCGTTTTTTGATGAAACGGCGAGCCATCCAGATGATGGCCACATGCTTCGAGAGCGTAGGGGCCCAGTGAAACAGTTGATTGAAGAACTTCTACCAATCTGCCGGTATATCCAGACTTTCTATGGTCCAGGCCAATACATATCTGTGCGATGGGTCCACGGGAATCAGCCTTTTGACGCAAAAGTAGAAACCACTGGAAAGATGGTGGACCATGGAATGTGGCCATCGAATGGCACGTTGGAGATTACACAGGCGGTACATGAAAACGAGCATTTAATGCGCGAGGTATTAAACACCAAAGGTGGCGGTTTCGGACTTGATGGACTAAGTGCTGGCAAAGGCAAGAGAGGAGCAAGAGAAATCGAGTCAGTAGCGACGTCGTACACCAATCAGTCTTACATCGATGACATGAGCGCTATTATTTTAAAGGCGATTGATGCGAAAGTCGCCAAGCTAGAGAACGGTGACTACCCTGAAGACACGACCCTAATCGTTGACTGTTCGTTGACGACGATTTTTTTGTCGAACGAATGGGAAAGGTTAATCGAAATGGTAAGGGCAGCATCACCCACAAATAAATTTAACCAGATTTTTTTGACGGCTGCTTCCGGTCGCTATACTGCGACTCTTTAATTCTTTTTGTCAGACCGCTTTGGGGCGGAAGCCACCAACGACAGCAGCCGGCCAGTTGCGGACGTAGATATAGGCGTATATATAGGCTATGACGTGTTTAAAAAAGAAAGTAGGAAGCATGGGGCTTGAGAATTTAAATGCAGTGGACGCTGTTGGTATTGAAACGGAATCGGACTACGTTGTACTGTCGATTATCGACTCGTGGGATTGGTCCGATGAAGGTAGTCATTTGCTCGCGCTGCAAGGCAAACTCAACTCTTACTTTGGATTTGTCGAGAGTGGCCAAATTTACGACACGTATCCTTCTTCAGCAGGCAAGTCCCTTTGTATTGACCTTGTTAGCCGTTATCCGTTACCGACCACTGCATTAGACTTTCTGTACAAGGCCAAGGTTGTATCCGAGGAACTGGCGATTTCGTTGCGGTGGAATACGCTCCACGCCGGTACTGTGGCCTAGATGCCAAACGTCCGCTTTGGGGCGTAAGCAGACCTTCCTCAACCGCAAACTGCCAACGACAGCAAGAACCCGCCCGCGCCTCAATCAAAGGCTCTCCGGGCCCAGCGGGCCTGAAAAATGGCCAGGGCAAGGCGCGCGGGCGAAGACAGTACGCATGTACGGCGAGCCCAAGCAACGCAGCCATGGCCATTTTCTCAGGCCCGCGGCTCTGGCCCGCCGTTCTTAAATATTACTGAACACGCGCCAGGTACTGTGCCAACTGGCCGAAGGTAGCCTTGAACCCCTCCTTCATCGACTCATGCCCTTCCAGGAAAGTCCGATGCTGCTCATCCGTCGCCTTGTGCGGCGTCGAGCGCAAGGTCATCGTCGTCTTGCCGTTTTCCTCGGTGAGGGTCATCACATTGAACGACTCCAGTGGCCAGGTGGCGCTGACCGGATGCTGCACCGCATTGCCCTGCTTGTCGGCGAATGACAAAATCGACACGATCTTTTCCGGCGCTTCGATCGCCTGGTAGGTGAACTTGCCCCACATCTCATAGCCATTGTCGGCGCGCATGCCGTAGTGGAAAATACCGCCCGGCTGCAAGTCCAGCGCCAGCACGCTCAATTCGAAGCCGACGGGGCCCCACCATTGGGCCAGGCGCTCCGGCTCCACCCACGACTGGAACACCAGTTCGCGCGGCGCGTCGAAAGTTTGCGTGATGACAAAGTCGCTGCTGTCGCGGTGCTGTCCTTCCTGCTTCTGTTCTGCGGTGGTCATGGCGCTCTCCTCAGGGTAATGGTCTGGCACTAATGTACCAGCGGCGCAGATAAACGGGAAGGCCTGTACGCCTGTCAAACCAGCATGCTAAAATATTAGTTAGATACCTAACCATTAGACGACTCACCTTATGACTTCTATCGAAGAGCGCTTTTCCGCCGCCCTCCACAAGACGGCGCGCGGCTGGCGCCATGCCATCGACCGGCGCCTGAAAGACCTGGACCTGGGGCAAGCAAGCTGGATGTGCATCGCCATGATCGCCAAGTCGCCCCAGCCGCCTTCGCAAAGCGAACTGGCCCATCAATTGGGCGTGGAAAACCCCACCATGGTGTCGATGCTGGACCGGCTTGTGAAATCGGGCTTCGTGCAGCGCCAGCCATCGGAAACGGACCGCCGTGTCAAGCTGGTGGTGCTGACCGAGGCGGGCATGCAGGTCTATGACACCGTGCGCAAGGAAGCGGACGGTTTCCGCAAGGAACTGCTGCAGGGCATTGATCCCGATCAATTGCGGGCCGCCACCGAACTGTTGGAAGCGTTGCAGGCGGCCACGGAGAAATCCGCATGAGTTCGGCCACAGCCGGCGCCGCACCGGCGCTGCCCGCTTCACAGGATCCCAGCCTGAACCGGCGCATGATCACGATTTCGATCATGCTCGCCACCATCATCCAAGCGCTCGACGGCACCATCGCCAACGTCGCCCTGCCCCACATGCAAGGCAGCCTGTCCGCCTCGCAAGACCAGATCACCTGGGTACTCACTTCCTTCATCGTTGCCGCCGCCATCGCCACGCCTCTGACGGGCTGGCTGTGCGACCGCTACGGCCAGAAAAATACCTTCCTCGTTTCCGTGGCCGGCTTCACGCTCGCTTCCGTGCTGTGCGGCCTATCGGGCACCCTGTCCGAGATCGTCGCTGCCCGTCTGCTGCAAGGCGTGTTCGGCGCGGCCCTCGTGCCCCTGTCGCAGGCGGTCTTGCTCGACATCAATCCGCGCGAAAAGCACGGTTCGGCCATGGCCATCTGGGGCATGGGCGTGATGATCGGCCCCATCCTGGGACCTACGCTGGGCGGCTGGCTGACGGACAGCTACAGCTGGCGCTGGGTCTTCTTCATCAATATCCCCATCGGCGCCATGGCCTTCTATGGCATCTGGCGCTACATCCGCAAGGATCCGCCGAACCGCCGCATGAACTTTGACATGTTCGGCTTTGCCACCCTGAGCCTGTCCATTGGAGCGCTGCAGATGCTGCTGGACCGGGGCGAGCAGAACGATTGGTTTTCTTCCACGGAAACGTGGATCGAAGCCATCGTGCTGGCCATGAGCTTGTGCTACTTCATCGCCCACACGGCCCTGCGTCCGGCCGGCAAGTCCTTCCTCGACTATCGATTGCTGAAAAACTCGAACTATGTGAGCGGCTTGCTGTTCATCTTCATCGTCGGCATGGTGCTGTTCGCCACCCGCGCGCTGACGCCGTCGATGCTGCAAGGCTTGATGAACTATCCGGCGGCCATCGCCGGCCTCGTGACGGCGCCCAGCGGCCTGGGAACGATGCTGGCCATGCTGATCGTCGGCAGGCTGACGGGCAAGATCGATACGCGCATCCTGCTGGGCGTGGGCTTTTCGATTACCGCGTTCTCGCTGTGGCAGATGGCCAATTTCACCCTGGACCTGGTGCCGAAGACGGTCGTGTGGAACGGCATCATCCAGGGCATCGGCCTGGGCCTCGTCTTCGTGCCCCTGAGCGCGGCCACGTTTGCCACCCTGTCGCCGCAGATGCGGGCGGAAGGCACGGCCATCTACAGCCTGGTGCGCAATATCGGCAGCAGCATCGGCATCGCCCTCGTGCAAACCTTGTTGGTGCGCAATACGCAGATCGCCCATGCGTCCCTGACGGAACACATCACTATCGCCAACCCGGCCCTGCACGACCCCGCCATTGCCGGCGTCTACAACTTGGGGACGGCTTCCGGCATGGCGGCCCTGAATGGCGAAATCACGCGGCAGGCATCGATGATCGCCTACCTCGACGACTTCTGGCTGATGATGTGGCTGACCATCCTCGTGCTGCCGCTCTTGCTCCTGATCAAACCACCGAAGAAGAATGCGCCCGTCGTGGTCGACCACGCGGCCATGGAATAACCCTCATGCACACACCTATGAAACTCTCCCTGAGCGTCCTGGCGCTAAGTTTGGCCCTGGCCGGCTGCGCCAGCATCCCGCCCGACACGCAGCAGTTGCCGCAGCAAGACCTGGCCACGATACAGCTGGCGGCCGACATCCACCTGGCCAGCGAAGGCTGGCCCGCCGCGCTGTGGTGGCGCCAGTTCCAGGATGCCCAGCTGGACCAGCTGATTGAAAGCGCCCTGTCCAGCAGCCCGAACCTGGATGTGGCGAATGCCCGCATCGGCTCGGCCCTGTCCGCGTTCGATGCCCAGCATGCGCAGCGCGGCCCCAGGGTAGACCTGGGCGCAAATGCCAGCCGCCAGCGCTATTCGGGCAATGGCCTGATGCCCGCCCCCATCGGCGGCAATTACTACAACGAGGTGACCGTGGGCGTGCAAGCCCATTACGACCTCGACTGGTGGGGCAAGCACAAGGCGCAGATCGCGGCCAGCCTGGGCGAAGTCAACGCGCGCCGCGCCGAATATGCGATGGCGGAGCAGATGCTGGCCGCCGAGATCGCCCGCCACTACTTCAGCATGCAGAATGGCTGGGCACGCATGGACAACCTGCATGCGCTCGTCAAGCTGCAACAGCAGCTGGTGGTCGACAAGGAAAAGCGCATCGCCAACGGCCTGGGCGTCAGCGACGACCATTTGTCCGCGCAAACGCGTTTGAGCTTGCTGCAACAGCAGATCGCCTTGCTGGAAACGCAAGTCGTCACGGAGCGGGAAGCCTTGCGCGCGCTGTTGGGTGCGGATGCCTCGGCCCTGGCCGGCCTGCAGCCGAGGCAGGCGCAGGCGCTGCCGCACGCCCTGCCCGGCAAGCTGGGCATGGAATTGCTGGCGCGCCGGCCCGACTTGCAGGCGGCCCGCTGGCGAGTCCAGGCTGCCATGAGCACGATCGAGGCGGCGCAAGCCTCGTTCTACCCCGATATCGACCTGGGTGCCTCGTTCGGCCTCGATGCGATAAAGCTGGGCAAGCTGCTGCAGTCGGGCAGCCGCACCCTGTTCATCGGGCCGGCCCTGTCGCTGCCCCTGTTCGACAGCGGCCGCCTGCAGGCGCAGCTGGCTGGCGCCCGCAGCGAACGCAATGAATTGATCGCCGACTACAACCAGAACGTCTTCAATGTCGTGCGCGACGTGGCGCAGGCGAGCGCCCGGGTGCAGGGCGTGGAAAACCAGCTGCGCCTGCAGCAGGAAAACCTGCGCGCCAGCGAAGCGCAGTTGCGCAATGCGAATGCGCGCCTCAAGCAAGGTCTGGCCGACCGCGCCACGCAACTGAATGCGGAAATGACCGTGCGCGGCCAGGTGGACCTGGGTATGCAGCTGCAAAACCAGCGCCAGGACGCGGAAATCAACCTGACCGTGGCCCTGGGCGGCGGCTACCGTGGCAGCAGCGATTTCGCCGCCGGCGCCGACACCGTCACCACCAAACAATAACCAACGATTACGGAACACATCATGAGCAGCGATACCACCTCCACCTCCGCACCTACCGACAACCCGGGCAAGCGCAAGACCGTCCTCATCGCCATCACGGCCGCCTTCCTCGTCGCTGGCGCGGCTTGGGCCGCCTACTATCAACTGGTGCTGTCCAGGGAAGAAGTCACGGACAATGCCTACGTGGGCGGCAACCTGGTCACCCTGTCCGCGCAAGTGACGGGCAATGTCGACGCCATCCGCGCCGACGAGACGCAAATGGTGAAAGCGGGCGCACCCCTGATCACCCTCAATGCCATCGATGCGGAGCTGGCCCTGAGCCAGGCCGAGGCACGATTGGGCAACGTCGTGCGCCAGGAGCGCGAACGCTATGCGAACGTGGCGCAGTACGACGCCGTCATCGAGCAGCGCCGCCTGGCCCTGGCCACGGCGCAGGGCAACCTGGCGCGCCGCGCACCGCTGGCGGCGGACCAGACCATCTCGGGCGAAGACCTGGCCCATGCGAAACAGGCCGTCGACGACGCGAAAGCGGCCTTGACGGTGGCGCAGCGCCAGGCCGAGTCGGCCAAATCGGGCGTGGCCGGCGTCAGCCTGGCCAGCCATCCGGCCGTGCTGTCGGCCAGGGGCGACGTGCTGCAGGCGTGGCTGGCCGTGCGCCGCAATGCCGTGGTCGCGCCCGTTTCGGGCTATGTGGCCAAGCGCAGCGTGCAGCTGGGCACGCACGTGACGCCGGGCACGCCCTTGATGTCCATCGTGCCGCTGGATCAATTATGGGTCGATGCGAACTTCAAGGAGTCCGAATTGCGCAATATCCGTGTGGGCCAGGCGGCCACCATCGAAACGGACTTGTATGGCAGCAAGGTGGTCTACCACGGCAAGGTGCTGGGCATGTCGGCCGGCACGGGCAGCGCGTTTTCCCTGCTGCCGGCGCAAAACGCCACGGGCAACTGGATCAAGGTGGTGCAGCGCGTGCCCGTGCGCATCACGCTCGACCCGAAGGAATTGGCCGCCCACCCGCTGCGCATCGGCCTGTCGACCACGGTGACGGTCGATACCAGCCATGGCGAAGGAGCCACCCTGGACCAGCCGATGGTGGCCAGCACGGTCTACACGACCCAGGCGCTGAGCCAGCCCGTGGATGAGGCGGAGAAGATGGCGGACGCCATCATTGCGCAGAACTCAAGTCACTGACGCCTACTTCGCCTTGCCCGCCGCCGCCACCTGGTCCAGTATATGCTTGGGCACGGCCGCATAGTGCTTGAATTCCATCGTGTAGGTGGCGCGGCCCTGGGTCAGCGAACGCAAGGTTGTCGAGTAACCGAACATTTCCGCCAGCGGCACCAGGGCCTTGACGATGCGTCCCGCGCCGCCGGGAATATCGTCGACGCCCTGCACCATGCCGCGCCGGGCCGTCAAGTCGCCCATGACGTTGCCCATGAACTCTTCCGGCGTTTCCGCCTCCACCTGCATCATCGGTTCCAGCAGCACAGGATGGGCCTTGCGCATGCCATCCTTGAAGGCGATGGAGCCGGCCATGCGGAACGCGTTTTCGTTCGAATCGACGTCGTGGTAGGAACCGAAGGTCAGCGTCGCCTTGACGTCGACGACCGGATAGCCGGCCAGCACGCCCGATTTCAAGGTTTCGACGATGCCCTTGTCGACGGCCGGGATGAATTCGCGCGGCACCACGCCGCCCTTGATGGCATCGACGAATTGATAACCGGTACCTGGCGGCAAGGGTTCCAGCTTGAGCACCACGTGGCCGTACTGGCCCCGTCCGCCCGATTGCTTGACGAACTTGCCCTCGATATCGTCCACCGCGCGCGTGATGGTTTCGCGGTACGCCACTTGCGGCTTGCCGACATTGGCTTCCACGCCGAATTCGCGCCGCATGCGGTCGACCAGAATTTCCAGGTGCAACTCGCCCATGCCCGACATGATGGTCTGGCCCGATTCCTCGTCCGTATGCACCCGGAACGACGGGTCTTCCTGCGCCAGGCGGTTCAGGGCGATGCCCATCTTTTCCTGGTCAGGCTTGGTCTTGGGTTCGACCGCCTGGGAAATCACGGGTTCCGGAAAGATCATCTTTTCCAGCACGATGATGTGGTCGATGGCGCACAGGGTGTCGCCCGTGGTCACGGCTTTCAGGCCCACGGCGGCGGCGATGTCGCCCGCATACACTTCCTTGATTTCCTTGCGCTCGTTCGCATGCATCTGCAGGATGCGCCCCAGACGCTCACGCGCGCTCTTGGTGGGGTTGTAGACCATGTCGCCCGAATTCACCACGCCCGAATACACGCGGAAGAAGGTCAGCTGCCCCACGAACGGGTCCGTCATGATCTTGAAGGCCAGGGCCGAGAAATGCTCGTCGTCCGTCGGGTGGCGCTCCACCTCGTGGTCGTGCTCGTCGTGGCCCATGATGGGCGGCACTTCCATCGGCGACGGCAGGTATTCGATGACGGCGTCCAGCATCGCCTGCACGCCCTTGTTCTTGAAGGCGCTGCCGCACAGCATGGGCACGATTTCATTGCGGATGGTGCGCGCGCGCAAGGCCTGCTTGAGTTCCGCTTCCGTGAACGTGTCGCCGTTCAGGTAGCGTTCCGTCATCTCCAGCGTGGCTTCGGCCGCCTGCTCGACCAGGTGCTCGTGCCACTCCTGCGCCTGCGCCAGCAGCTCGGCGGGAATCTCGCCATAGCTGAACTGCACGCCCTGGCTGGCGTCATCCCAGGTGATGGCGCGCATTTTCAGCAAGTCGATGACGCCCGTGAAATGCTCTTCCGCGCCGATGGGCAGCTGGATGGGCACGGCCACGCCTTTCAGGCGCTCGGCGATCTGCTTGCGCACGCGCAAGAAATCCGCCCCCACCCGGTCCATCTTGTTGATGAAGGCGATGCGCGGCACATGGTATTTGTTGGCTTGCCGCCAGACGGTTTCCGATTGCGGCTGCACGCCGCCCACGGCATCGTAGACCATCACGGCGCCGTCGAGCACGCGCATCGAGCGTTCGACCTCGATCGTGAAATCCACGTGGCCGGGCGTATCGATGATGTTGATCCTGTGTTCGGGGAAGTTGCCGGCCATACCTTTCCAGAAGGCCGTGGTGGCGGCCGAGGTGATGGTGATGCCCCGTTCCTGCTCCTGCTCCATCCAGTCCATGGTGGCGGCGCCATTGTGCACTTCGCCGATCTTGTGATTCACCCCCGTATAAAACAGGATGCGCTCGGTGGTGGTGGTCTTGCCGGCGTCGATATGGGCGCTGATGCCGATGTTGCGGTAGCGCTCGATAGGTGTTTTGCGGGTCATCACAATCTCCATGGCTAGCCCGGCGCGCCAGTGTCAGCACCGGTTTTCCAGTGTAGCAGACATCGATTTGGGCGGCACGGCGGCAAACCGTTTACCAAGCGCACAACACTGTCCGCCGCGCGCACGGTAGCCGCACGGGGTAAACAAGGTAATCCGCTATACTTTCATAAGTATTAATCTAATAAAGATTAATCAGGATCAAGACGCACGGTAATTTATCGTGTAAGGCGACGCCGCCGGCATGCAGCCCAGGTGCGCACCGAACGACATGCCCCACTCAGCCTATGACTATCCGACTAAGAAAAATAATTCTCTCTTCCCTGCTGGCGTCGCCGGCGCTGGCCATGGCCGGCGAACTGGAACAGCAAATGCAGCGTTGCGCCGTGCTCGGTGACGCCAGCGCCCGCCTCGGTTGCTTCGACACCCTGGCCAAGGCGGCGGAAAAGGCCACCATCGCCGCCGGCGGCGATCCCGCCACGGCGGCGGTCACCCTGGCGGCAGCCGCCGAAGTCGCCCCCCTCACGTTTGTCAGCCCGCCTGGCGTGGCCACGCCGGACGCCGTCAACGCCGCCATTCCCGCCATCGCGCAGGCTGGCGCGGCGCCGCCGGAAGCACCAATTTCGCGCACGCAACAGTCGTGGGAGCTGAACGACGCCTCGAAGCGGGGACTGTTCAACTTCCGCCCGCACCGCGACACCTATCTGTTGCTGGCCAATTACAGCGACGCGTCGAATGACGAACCGTTCCAGGATTTCACGCCGGCCGGCATCAAGAGCCAGCACGTGGAATTGACGTTCCAGCTGAGCTTCAAGATGAAGCTGCTGGAAGATATCGCCGGCACGCCCATCGACATGTGGTTCGGCTACACGCAGCAAAGTTTCTGGCAGGCATATAACCGCAAGGCGTCGAGCCCCTTCCGCGAGACCAATTACCAGCCGGAACTGATGCTGGTCATGCCGATCAACAAGAATTTCGCGGGTATCGAATTCAATTACCTGAACTTCGGCCTCGTGCACCAGTCCAACGGCCAGACGTCGACCCTGTCGCGCAGCTGGAACCGCGTGTATGCCGAGCTGGGCATGGAGAAGGATAACCTGGCCGTCGCGGCGCGCGTCTGGCACCGCCTCGACAATAGCGCGGTCGACAATGACAATATCGACATCACCGATTACCTGGGACATGGCGACTTGCGCGTGAGCTACCGCAACAAGGGGCACGAGTATGCGGTGACGGCGCGCCGCAATTTCAGCAAGAAGCATGGCTCCATGCAGGCCAGCTGGGCTTTCCCTTTGAAGGCCAACCTGAAAGGCTATTTGCAACTGTTCTCCGGCTATGGCCAGAGCTTGATCGACTACAACTATTCGCAGAAATCGATCGGCGCAGGTTTCATGGTTGACCTGTAAGCGGCACCTCAATGACAAATGGCGCCGAGGGCGCCATTTTTTATGGGGAGAACCAGTTTAGCGCCGCCCGCCGCCCAGCACGCGGGCCGGCAGCATGACGATGGCGCGCAGCAGTTCGAACACGCCTTCCACGCCGATGCCGATCAAGCGGAATGGCAGCAACAGCAGCCAGGCCAGCGGATACAGCACGAGGGCCAGCAAGGCCAGGGGCCAGCACACCAGCAAGAGCAGCAGCCACAGCACGAATCCCAGCATCGCGTTCCCCCTAGAATGAAATGTGCGGAGCAAGCCGTGCTTGCCCCGCTACCGTGACAGCACTATAGTAAAGCGCCGCGACGGCGGCAACGGCCATGCGATGAACTGCGTACAGCGGGGATGAACGGTACGAAAACGGGAATGAACGGGGCTTATTGACCGACGCAAATCACTTTCGTGACGTATTCATGCGCATTCGGCTTCTTGCTGGTGGCCCATTTGATGGCCTGGTTGGCATCTTCGATGGTCATGATGGTGGCCTTGTCCTTCGACTTGATGAAGGACACGCCTTCAAACACGCCTTCCTTGCTGCGCATTACCTTGGCAAACACGGGCGGCCTGGTCTCGCCATCGCTGATTTTGTTCTGTTGCACGAGGTAACGCTGATCGATCTGTTCCATGATAGTAAAGCTGTCCAGTGGGTAAAAGACGAAATATACCCTGAATGGACAAACGCCGCAGGATGAAATCGCTGCGGCGTTGCCTTTACATTAATGATGCTTACGCATACACGGCACTCTGCGTCACCGGCTGCAAGTTGACATCGTAGATCACCTGCGCGCGGATCGACGCTTCCAGCGAGGGAATCGAACCGCCCGCGCGGTACTGGAAAGTCACCTGCAACACGTCGCCCGCCTTCACGGCGACCGGCGTGGCCAGCGGCAAGCACATGTAGTGGTTCAGCCAGTCGATGGTGGTCGAACGCTCGGGCACGACGGCCAGGATGTTCTTGGTGACGAAACGCAAGGCGTTCAGGGTGCCGCTGCGCTCGACGACAAACTTGCCGTCGAAGCCGAACACGCTGTCCGTCGGCTGGCTGAAGTCGATGATGCTGTACACGGAAGGCGGCGCCAGTTCCTGTACGCCAGGGTGGATGGCCGTGGTTTCCTGGAATTGCACGATGGGCGCATAAAACCCTTCGAAATCGTATTCCTGCTGCATCGGCTGCACGGCCATGATGACGGCTTCGGGCAGGAAGATGGGCAGCGGGCCGCCGAAACGGGCCAGGTAGCGGCGCTTGAACGATTCGATCACTTCCACCTGTTTTTCGCGCAGCATGCCGACATGGATCATTTCGCAAATGACCACATCGACGGGCTCCGGCGGCAGGTACTCGAAGGCGTCCGCGTGGACGACCTCGACTTTTTCACCGTTGGGGTTGAGCGCCAGCATCTTGCGCGCTTCCTTGACCATGTCCGGATTGAATTCCACGCACCACACCTTGTCGGCGCGCGCGGCCGCAAACCACGACAGCACGCCCGTGCCGCCGCCCAGTTCCAGCACCTTCATGCCGGGTTTTACCGCGTAATCGATCGCCGACTTGAACCCGTGCATGCGGTTCTGGTCCATCAACATATTGTGGTGGTAATGGACGGGGATAAATTGCCCCAGGTAACAACTCTCGATTTCTCGTTCATTCAGCATGTCTGTCCTCTTGGAGTCTGGCTCCGATGGCCGATCGGTTTTGTCAGTCCAGAAAGCAGTGATATCGCACGGGCTGCGCGAGGGGCGGCGACAATACAGCCGGCGCCTGACGGTGATGTGATGACCCATGCGACGTATCTCCTGATTAATGCGACACAATCATTATCGTTAATCGGCAGGGAGAACAAAGGGCTGAGGTGAGAGGCAATTCCATGCCAGTTTCAGCGCTGGCATGGAAAGTATTAAAATTAAAACATTACTTGCGGGCTGCGCGCGCCTTCTGTGCCGCTTCGATGATGGCGACCACGCCGGGCTTGTCGCCCGCCTGGGCGAACTGCACGGCCGTCCAGCCATGGTCGCTTTTCAGGCTGGCGTCCGCGCCCCAGGACAGCAGCAGCTTGACGGCGCCCTCCTGGCCTTCGCGGGCGGCAAACATCAGCGGCGTGATGTTGGCTGGCGCGCGCGCATCGACCATGGCGTCGCGGTCGAGCAATATCTTCATGATGGGCAAGTCGCCAGCCGAGGCCGCATAGTGCAGCGCCGTCCAGCCGCTCTGGTTGACCTTGGCGCCCTTGGCCAGCAAGGCGTTCACGGCGTCCTGCTTGTGCTTGTAGGCGGCCATCATCAGCGCCGTGTTGCCATTGGCCGAACGGGCTTCGATGTCGATGCCGGGCGTGTCGAGCAATACCTGGAACACCCGGTCCGCATCGTCGCGCAGGGCCAGCACGAGGGGAATGTCGCCCCGCTGCGCGTCAGGCTGGTTCGGATTCATGCCGTCAAGCAGCATGCTGCGCACGCCGCTGACATTATTGACGGAGACGGCGCGGAAGAAAGCATCGGGTTCCGGCGCCGCGTGGCTGGCCGCCGCGCAGCAAAGCAGCATCGCCAGCGCGAGTTTTTTCATCATGTCTGACCTTAAGAAGTTATGGCAACTGATTGAATAACTTGAAGAAATTATCCGTCGTCTGGCGCGCCACCTGGTCCAGCGGAATGCCTTTCAAGGTCGACAGGTATTCCGCCACGTGGGCCACATAGCCGGGTTCGTTCATGCGGCCGCGGAACGGCACGGGCGCCAGATACGGCGAATCCGTCTCGATGAGGATGCGCTCGAGCGGCACTTCCAGGGCCACGGCCTGCAAGTCTTTCGCGCTCTTGAACGTGACGATGCCGGAAAAGGAAATATAGAAGCCCATGTCGATGGCGGCGCGCGCCACTTCCAAGGATTCCGTAAAGCAATGCATGACGCCGGCCACGCCGCCGTCGGACACGCCGGCGCCCTCTTCGCGCATGATGCGTATGGTGTCTTCACTGGCCGCCCTTGTATGAATAATCAAGGGCTTACGCGTGATTCTTGAAGCTTTGATGTGAGTGCGAAAACGCTCGCGCTGCCATTCCAGGTCGCCCGTCAAACGGAAATAGTCGAGCCCCGTCTCGCCGATGGCGATGATCTTCGGATGATCGGCCAAGCGGACCAGGTCTTCCACGGACGGTTCAGGCGTGTCCTCGTAATCGGGATGCACGCCGACGGAAGCAAAGATATGCGGATACTGCTCGGCCAGGGCCAGCACCTGTGGAAAGTCCGGCAAGTCGACGGACACGCACAGCGCGTGCGTCACCTTGTTCTCGGCCATCTTGGCCAGGATCTCGGGCATGCGAGCAGCCAGCTCGGGGAAATTGATATGGCAATGGGAATCGATATACATAAGGCGGGATTGTACCGGAGCACGGGAAAACTGGCAGGGGGAAGGTGCAAATCCCTACTGCCGCTAACTGCTCCCGCGTGATTCGCCTACTGCCCCTGCGGCGGCTGCCACAGCTCCACCTTGTTGCCTTCGGGATCGATGACCCAGCCGAACTGGCCATACTCGGAATCGGGCGCCTTTTCCAGCACGTTGCAGCCCTCGTCGCGCAGGGCTTGCAGCAGCGCGTCGAGGTCGTCGACGCGGTAGTTGATCATGAAGGAGGCCTTGCCGGGCGCGAATTGCTCGCTGTCCTTGGCCGCGACGGACCAGATGGTGGTGCCGGCACTGGGTTTGCCATCGGCGTCCGTCCAGGTGAAGGCGGCGCCGCCCCACGGCTGCACGTCCAGGCCCAGGTGGCGCTGGTACCAGGCGCGCAGCGCGGCCGGGTCTTGCGCGTGGAAAAAGATGCCGCCGATGCCAGTGACTCGTTTCATTTGACGCCTCCGGTACGGCGCTGCCGCGTGGTTTGCAAGGATGACTGACTGTGGATGACTGACTGTAACACCGCGTTCCCGGCATGGCAAACGGACCTGGCCTGGGGAAGTGGCCGGCCTTGACTTGCATGGCTAGGCAAAAATATTATCAAGATGTATAGTGGCTTGCCGGAGTGCAACCATGGGGTTGCGCGCGGAACCGTAGAGAGTGTTCATGCTGAAAGTTGCCGGCCCTTTGATACTGCTGGCCAGCCTGGCCCTGACAGCGCATGCGCAAGACAAGCGCGATGCGCCGAAGGCCATCCCCGATGCCGGACTGTGCCATCCCGTCTGCGCCTCGGCGCGCCAGGATTGCCGCGCGCAAGCGCAAGGCGCCACGGAAAACGATACCAGCCCCATGCTGTTGATGAAGCCGAGCAACAATCCCTACGTTGCCGCTGGCAAAGAAGCCGGCGCCCAGTCGCAGCAGTTGCGCCCGACCGAGGCCGAAGCCTTCCGCGCCCGGCGCGCCGAGCGCCAGCAAGCGTGCGAAGTGCAGTACCGCAGTTGCACACGCACCTGCGGCTAAGTCATCCCAAACCGGCAAAAAAGCGCGCAATCCGGATTAACTTGGCAGCGCAAGTGCTTGATTTTATTGGCAACTGGATGCGTAGTCGAGCAGCATATCTTCCAGGAACAGCTTGGGTGACAGCGGATGCTCGGCAATCGCCCGGCGTTCGTTGGCAGCCTTGATGGCGGCCATCAAACGGCTCACGTTGATGCGTCCCGCCAAGGCTTCCAGTTCGCGCCGGTGGCGCGGGTAGTAGCGAATGGTGCCGGACAGCTTGACTGAAAACACGTCGTACAGCCAGCGCTGGAGCGATGCCACAAGCGGCGCCAGCGGCGCTTTCTGCAATTTATCGGCCGCCTTCAGGGCCGCTTCCACGCCAGGGTTAGCCAAGACTTGCAACAATTGTTCCGTCTCTTCGCGGCCACCCGATTCGGACTGGGCCAGTGCAGCCAGCGGCGCGCCGCCCTGCTCGCGCAGCCAGCTGTCCGCATCGTTCAAGCCTTGTTGCTTGAGCCACGTCAAGGCTTGCTCATGGCTGGGCATCGGCAAGGCAAATTTCCTGCAGCGCGACAATATCGTCGGCAGCAGGCGGTCCAGGCTGTTCGATACCAGCAAGAACAGGGTGCCCGGCGGCGGCTCTTCCAGCGTCTTCAGCAAGGCATTTGACGCGGGCGTGTTCAGCGCCTCGGCCGGGTACAGCACCACCACGCGCAAGCCTTGGCGGTGCGTGGAAATGTTCATGAAGTCGGCCAGGTTGCGGATCTGCTCGATCTTGATGTCTTTCGACGGCGTCTTGGTCTTGGCGCTTTTCTTCGCGCCCTCGCCCTCTTCGCCGTCGTCCGCCACGTCGTCTTCCAGCGCTTCCGGACGAACCCGGCGGTAATCGGGATGGTTGCCCTGGCTAAACCAGCCGCACGAGGCGCAGGCGCCGCAGGCATGGCCGTCGGCGCGCACGTCTTCGCACAGCAATGCTTGCGCGAAATGCTCGATAAAGTCGGCCTTGCCGATGCCCTGCGCGCCATGGAACAGGATGGCGTGCGGCATGCGCGGGCGCAAGGCTTGCAATTGCTGCCAGGCGTCCTGCTGCCACGGATAGAGAGAAGTCGTCATTTTATTCTTTGCAAATCAACACGTTGCGATGCTTTTCTCAAGTAACACGTCAAGCAGCTGCGCCAGTTGTACTTGAATATCGGCAATGCTTTGCGTGGAATCGATGATGCGGAAACGCTGCGGGAACTGGGCCGCGCGGCGCAGATACTCGTTGCGCGTGGCGGCGAAAAAGTCGGCCTGCTCTTGCTCGAACTTGTCGAGCGCACGCGTGGCGTCCAGGCGGGCACGGGCGACGGCCAGCGGCACGTCGAACAGGAACGTCAGGTCCGGCTGCAGATGCGGGTGCACCCACGCTTCCAGTTGCTCCATCTTGCGCAAATCCATGCCGCGCCCGCCGCCCTGGTAGGCGAAGCTGGCATCGCTGAAGCGGTCGGAAATGACCCATTCGCCGCGCTCGAGCGCGGGGGCGATGACTTGCGCGATGTGTTCGCGGCGGCTGGCGAACATCAGCAAGGCTTCCGTTTCCAGGTGCATCTTTTCATGCAGCAACAGTTCGCGCAGCTTTTCGCCCAGGCTGGTGCCGCCCGGTTCGCGCGACGAGACGAGGGTCACGCCCCGTTGCTGCAGGTAGTCGGTGACAAAGCCGATATGCGTCGACTTGCCCGCGCCATCGATGCCTTCGAAGGTGATGAAACGGGGTTGATAGTGTGGTGTCATGAAGCTTCTAGTTTGAAATAATTAACGCTGGTATTGATTCACGGCGCGGTTATGGTCGGGCAAGTTGGCCGAGAACTGGCTGGTGCCGTCGCCGCGCGCGACGAAATACAGCGCTTGCGTGCGGGCCGGCGCCAGCGCCGCCGTCAGCGATTGCGCGCCAGCCAGGGCGATCGGCGTGGGCGGCAGGCCGCCGCGCGTATAGGTATTGTACGGGGTGTCCGCTTCCAGGTCGCGTTTGCGGATCTTGCCCTGGTAGTTGTCGCCCATGCCATAGATCACGGTCGGATCGGTCTGCAGCAGCATGCCTGTCTTCAGGCGGTTGACGAACACGCCGGCGATCATGGCGCGCTCGGACTTTTGTCCCGTTTCCTTTTCCACGATGGAGGCCATGATCAGCGCCTCGTACGGGTTTTTATACGGCAAGGCCGGATCGCGCTTGTCCCACGCTTCGGACAGGCGGCCGATCATGGCCGCGTGCGCCTGCCTGAAAATCTGCATTTCGCTGGCGCCCTTGGCGAACAGATACGTATCCGGGAAGAACAAGCCCTCCGGCAACACATATTCCGGGCTGATCTTCGCCATCAGTTCCTTGTCGGACAGGCCCACGGTATCGTGCTTGAGACCGGCATGGTTGGCCATGGCCATACGCATCTGCTTGAAGGTCCAGCCTTCGATGATGGTCAGCGACTCTTGCGCGAACTCGCCGCGCGCCAGTTGCGTGATCAAACGCTGCGGCGTGGTGCCCGGTTTCAATTCGTAGGAACCAGCCTTGATCTTCGACGTCTTGCCTTCGATGCGCGCCAGCATGTTGAACAGGATGGGCACGATGGGCACGCCCGCGTCCGCGATCTGCTGGCCGGCCGCATGCGCGCCGCTGCCCGGGCTGATCGTAAACGGAATCGCGTCGCCGTCCGTGGTGATGGGCTGCTGCGCCCAGTACACAAAAGTACCACCGACGCCGATGGCGGCGATGACCGAGCTGACTACAAGTTTTTTAAAGAAAGCCATTGTTCCGATTCTTGTGATGCGGGCGCTGATGGCCAACGTCCGCTTGTTATGATCGTTCATTTGTGAAGCAAGTGCGCGCAAAGCGGCGCCAACACTGGCAATCTTGCCGCTGCCGACGCAATCTGCCCGACATCACTATAATGAACCCGTAATGATAATGCTTAATCGCTGATCTAATGGAAATTATGAATAACTGGAATCAATTTTTAACCGCACAAGGCGCCCGCCCCGTTGCCACCGATGGCGCGCCTGACAGCACCGCCCCCATCGCCGCCGCCCCTATCGCCGACTTCGGCCAGTCCCTGACAGTGTCCCAACTGCAAGAAGGTTTTGTCGCGGCCATCACGGACCAGGGCTTGATCGGCTTGAACGGCGACGAGGCAGCCAGTTTCCTGCACGGCCAGCTGACCAACGACGTGGAACACCTGAGCCCGGAGCAAGTGCGCCTGGCCGGCTACTGCACGCCGAAAGGCCGGATGCTGGCCAGTTTCCTGATGTGGCGCAACGCCACCACCATTTATCTGCAATTGCAGCGCACCATACAGCCAGCCATCCAGAAGCGGCTGCAGATGTTCGTGCTGCGCGCCAAGGCCAAGCTGCACGATGCCTCCGGCGACGACGCGAACCAGGTCGTCCTGGGCCTGGGCGGCAAGCAAGCCAACGCGGCCCTGTCCGCCTGGTTCCCCGTCCTGCCCGCCACACCGTTCAGCAAGGTCGAACACGCGTCCGGCACCCTGCTGCGCGTGGCCGACGCCTTCGGCAGCCCCCGCTATGAATGGCTGACGTCGGCCGCCACGGCGCGCGACGCGTGGACGCCATTGACGACGCAGCTGGCCAAGGGCGGCAATGACGCCTGGCATTTGTCGGACATCCACGCGGGCATCCCGCAGATCACGGCCGCCACACAAGAGCAATTCGTGCCGCAAATGGTCAATTTCGAGCTGCTGGGCGGCGTCAATTTCAAGAAAGGCTGCTACCCGGGCCAGGAAATCGTTGCGCGCAGCCAGTATTTGGGCAAGCTCAAGCGCCGCACCACCCTCGTCAGCATCGCTGACGCAAGCGTCGCCGCCGGTGGCGAACTGTTTGCCGTCAGCGACCCCGAGCAGCCTTGCGGCATGGTCGTCAACGCGGCGCCCAACGGCGACGGCGGCATCGACGCCCTCGTCGAAATGAAGCTGGGGGCGATCGAAGAAGGTTCAAGCGCCGCCGGCGCCGTACGCTACGGCTCGGCCCAGGGCGCCGCCGTGCAGTTCCTGTCCATGCCTTACGTGCTCGACGCACTCGACTTGTGAGAATGCCATGAAAGATCTGTACGTTTACTATCAGGTAAAAGAAGAGCACGCCCAGGCGCTGGAAGCGCGGGTCCGCGCCCTGCAAGGCAAGCTGGCGGCCGCTTCCGGCGTGGCGCCGCAGCTGAAGCGCCGTCCGGAAGCCAAGGATGGCTTGCAGACGTGGATGGAAATCTACCCCGTCGTCGGCGAAGGCTTTACGGAACTGCTGGCCAGCGTGGCCGAGGAAGCAGGCTTGCTGTCCCTGACGGCTGGCGCGCGGCATACGGAAGTGTTCATGGATTTGCCCCCATGTGCCTGATCGTTTTTGCCTGGAAAGTCAATCCGCACATCCCGCTGATTGCCGCCGCCAACCGCGACGAATTCTATGAACGCGCCAGCGCCCCCGCCGGCGCCTGGCCCGAGCACCCGCAAGTGTATGCGGGCCGCGACCTGCAGGCAGGCGGCAGCTGGATGGGCATCACCCAGGCCGGCAGCGGCAGCTCGCGCTTTGCCGCCATCACGAATATCCGCAGCCCGCAAGACCGCAACCCGGACGCCCCCTCGCGCGGCGCCCTGGTGGCAGACTATCTGGCCGGCGACATGTCGCCACAGGACTACATCGCGCAAATCCGTCCCGGCTGCAAAGCCTACAACGGTTTCAACCTGGTGCTGGGCGACGCGGATACCCTGATCTGGTTTTCCAACCGGGGCGACGGCGATGCGCGCAATGGCCAGCCCTTGGAACCGGGCATCTACGGCCTGTCGAACGCCCTGCTCGACGCGCCGTGGCCGAAGGTGCTGAAAACCAAGGCCCAGTTCGCCAGCCTGCTGTGCCAGGGCGCGCCCGACGAAGCGTATTTCGACATGCTGGCCGACACCACGCGCGCGCCCGACTTCCGCTTGCCGGACACGGGCGTGCCGCTCGACCTCGAGCGCGTGCTGTCCGCCGTCTGCATCGAAACGCCGGGCTACGGCACGCGCACGTCCACCGTCGTGAAACTGTTCCCGGACTCGCCCGGCGAATTGCACGAGCTGGTGATTCAGTAATTGCTGCGGGGCCGGCACCGTCCGGCTCCGCCCCGTTTCCCTCATCCATTCCCTCCCGCGCGGCTTGCTTGCCTTGGAAAAATATCGTTCGCGCAAAAAAAGAAAGCGCTTGCGCAAGCGCTTTCTTTTGTTTACGATAGCTTCAATCGCGGCGACACAGCCGTACCCAATCGCAGTACACAATAATAAAAAAAACCTCAGGAGACACCATGGCCACCATGGAAGATGTAGCGCGGGCGGCGGACGTATCGCTGTCGACCGTCTCTCACGTAGTCAACGGCACCCGCAAGGTCAGCCCGAAAACCGTCGCCGCCGTCAACGCTGCCATGCAGCAGATCGGCTATGTGCCGAACATGCTGGCGCGCGCGCTGGCCGGCTCCTCGTCGGGCACCATCGGCGTGGCCATTTCCGCCTTCACCAATCATTACTTCAGCGAAACCGTGCGCGCCATCGAGGCGGCTTGCACGCGCCATGGCTTGATGATGCTGTTTTCCGATACGCATGACGACCCCGAACAGGAGTTGAAAGTGGTGCAGAACTTGCACCAGCGCCGCGTCGACGGCATCGTGCTGGCACCGTCCGGCGATCCGCACAACCGCGCCCTCGACTATTTAAATAGCAACAAGATCGCTTCCGTGCTGGTCGACCGCATGTCGCCCCAGCCGTTCGACCAGGTGGGCGTGGAAAACACGCACGCCACGGCCGAGCTGGTCAGCCACCTGATCACGGTCCACGGCCACCGCCGCATCGGCTTCATCGCGGGCGCGCCCGGCCTGTCCACGACGGACGAGCGCATCGACGGCTACCGGCTGGCCTTGCAGCGCGCCGATATCGCCTTTGATGGGGACTTGCTGCGCTCGGGCGACTCCAACCTGGAACGCAGCGGCGCGGCCACGCGCGAATTGCTGGCCCTGCCCGCCGCACAGCGTCCCACGGCCATCGTCGCCGGCAATAACCTGATGACCATCGGCACCATGCACGCCTTGCGCGACGCGCACATTGCGGTACCTCAAGACGTCGCGCTGGCCGGCTTCGATGATTTCGACTGGGCCGATTATTTCAGCCCCCGCCTGACCGTGATGGCGCAGCCGCTCGAAGAGCTGGGCGCCATGGCCGTCGACCTGTTGATCGACCGCATCGCCAATCCGGGCCGCGCCCAGCACGTGCAACGTTTGTCGCCAACCTTGCGCGTACGCAACTCCTGCGGCTGCCCCTGACCTTTACATATAGACACACCATGCATCCAGCGATTTCCCTCGGTATCGACCTCGGTACCTCCGAACTGAAAACCGTGCTGATGGACAGCGCAGGCAGCGTGCGCGGCCAGGCGTCCGTGCGCATCGACACCAGCCGCCCGCAAGCAGGCTGGTCCGAACAAGCGCCGCAAGACTGGTGGGCCGCCTGCGTCCAGGCGCTGGCCCAGCTGCGCGCCGGCTGGCCGCAGGACTATGCACAGATCGCCTGCATCGGTCTGTCGGGCCAGATGCACGGCGCAGTACTCCTCGACCTTGATGACAACGTCATCCGTCCCGCCATCCTGTGGAACGATGCGCGCGCCGAAGCCGAGGCCGCAACCCTGGCGCGCGACTATCCCGCGTATGCGGACGTGACGGGCAGCCTGCCCATGGCGGGCTTGACGGCGCCGAAACTGCTGTGGCTGCAAACGCACGAGCCTGACGCCTTCGCCGCCATCGCCTGCCTGCTGTCGCCAAAGGACTATCTGCGCCTGCAATTGACGGGGATCAAACTCACGGACATGTCCGACGCGGCCGGCACCCTGTGGCTGGACGAGGCCCGACGCGCCTGGTTCGCCCCCATGGTCACGGCCTGCGGTTTGCGCCTGGATCAAATGCCGGCCCTGGCCGAAGGCGACGCCGCCACCGCTACCGTGCCGGATGCCATCGCCGACCAGCTGGGCTTGCCGGCGGATGTGGTGGTGGCGGGCGGCGGCGGCGACAACCCTGTCTCGGCCGTGGGCATCGGCGCCGTCAACGGCGGCGACAGTTTTATCTCGCTGGGCACCAGCGCCGCCATCGTGTCCGTGACCGAAACGCCCCTGGGCAACCCGGCCGGCGGCGTGCACAGCTTTTGCCACGCCCTGCCCGGCCGCTGGTATGCGATGGGCGCGATCTTGTCCGGCGCCAGCTGTCTGCGCTGGGCGACGGGTATGCTGGGCCAGCCCGACGAGGCAGCCCTGCTGGCGCTGGTGGAAGCGGGCTTGCCGCTCGACGCCCCCATCGCCCCTTCCGCGCCCCTGTTCCTGCCCTACCTGTCGGGCGAGCGCACGCCGCATAACGACCCGCAAGTGCGCGGCGCCTTTTTGCAACTGGGCCACGACAGCACGCCGGCGCAGCTCGGTTACGCCGTGCTCGAAGGCGTGGCCTTCGCCTTGCGCGACGCCATGGTGGCCGTCACGTCGACGGGCGCCGTCGTTCCCCACTGCATGCTGGTGGGCGGCGGCGCGCGCAGCCAATACTGGGCGCAATTGCTGGCCAATGTGCTGGGACGCGAAATGCGCACCCTGCACAACAGCGAACTGTCGGCCAGCCTGGGCGCGGCCAAGCTGGGCTTTGCCGCCATCGGCCAGCGCCAGCTGCTGTCCACCGGCTTGCCCATCAAAAACACTTTCCTGCCCGATGCCGCGCACAGCGCAGCCTTGAGCATCCGCTACGGCCGCTACCGTAGCCTGTTTCCCGCCGTGCAAGCCTTGCACCAACTCAGTGATAAGGAATAGTAATGAATCAGCTGCAACAATTGAAGCAACACAGCACCGTCGTCGCCGACACGGGCGACTTCCTGCAACTGGCGCGCTTCGCGCCGCAAGACGCGACCACCAACCCGTCGCTGATCTTGAAGGCCGTGCTGCAGCCCGAGTACGCGCCCTTGCTGGAAAGCACGGTTGCCGCGCATCAATCCGCCAGCCTGGACGATATCGTCGATCAGGTGCTGGTGCGCTTCGGCCTGGAAATTTTGAAAGTCGTGCCGGGCCGCGTGTCGACGGAAGTCGACGCCCGTTTGAGCTTTGACCGCGACGCCACCGTCGCCCGCGGTCGCCGCCTGATCGCCCTGTACGAGCAAGCCGGCGTGGCCCGCGAACGCGTGCTGATCAAGGTCGCCGCCACCTGGGAAGGCATCCAGGCCGCGCGCGAACTGGAAAAAGATGGCATCTTTTGCAACCTGACCCTGTTGTTCGCGTTTTGCCAGGCCGTCGCCTGCGCCGATGCGAAAGTGCGCCTGATTTCACCGTTCGTGGGCCGCATCTACGACTGGCACAAGAAGTCGCAGGGTGCGGCATGGGACGAAGCGGCGCGCAGCCTGTCCAACGATCCGGGCGTGCAATCGGTCACGCGCATCTTCAATTACTACAAGCAACATGGCATCGCCACCCAGGTGATGGGCGCCAGCTTCCGCAACGTGGGCCAGATCACGGCCCTGTCCGGCTGCGACTTGCTGACCATCAGCCCGGACTTGCTGGCCAAGCTGGAAGCGGCGGATGCGCCGTTCGAGCGCGCGCTGGGCGGCGACCTGGGCGCGGCGCAGCCGGCCGTCAGCTACGACGAAGCAGCTTTCCGCTATGCCTTGAACGACGACGCGATGGCGACCGAAAAGCTGGCCGAAGGCATCCGCGGCTTCGCCGTCGATGCGGGCAAGCTGGATGCCATGATCGAGAAATTGCGCACTCGCTAAGTTTTCACCCAGTTTTTACCGTAGCACCGTTTGTTTTTACAATAAAAACCCTTGGAGATCCTCATGAAAAAAGTCATTACCGCCTCCCTGCTGCTGTCCGCCGCCTGCGGCGCTTTCGCTGCTGACAAACCGCTGAAATCGATCGGCGTGAGCGTGGGCGACCTGGCCAACCCGTTTTTTGTCGCCATCGGCCGCGGCGCGGAAGAAAGCGCGAAAAAACTGGGCGGCCCTGGCGTGAAAGTCACGACTGTTTCCAGCAAGTATGACCTGAACACCCAGGTGGACCAGATCGAGAACTTCATCGCCAACAAGACCGACATCATCATCCTGAACGCCGTCGATTCCAAGGGCATCGCGCCAGCCATCAAGAAAGCGCGCAATGCGGGCGTGGTCGTGATCGCCGTCGACGTGGGCGCCGTGGGCGCTTCGGCCACCGTGATGTCCGACAACACCATGGCGGGCGACGTGTCGTGCGCCTACCTGGCCAAGCAGATCGGCGGCAAGGGCAATGTGGTGATCCTGAACGGCCCGCCCGTGACGTCCGTGATCGACCGCGTGAATGGCTGCAAGAAAACCCTGGCCGCGTTCAAGGATATCAAGATCCTGTCCGACAACCAGAATGCGGGCGGCAGCCGCGACGGCGGCATGACCGTGATGTCGAACTTGCTGACAGCCCATCCGAAGATCGACGGCGTGTTCGCCATCAACGATCCGACGGGCATCGGCGCCGAACTGGCGATCAAGCAATCGAAGCGCACGGACGTGAAACTGATCACGGCAGTCGACGGCGCGCCCGATGGCCAGAACGCCCTGAAAAACAAGGCCGGCCTGTTTGCCGCCACCTCGGCGCAAAACCCGTACCGCATGGCCACGGACGCCGTGCAGATGGGCTACGACATCATGAACGGCCGCACGCCGAAACAGACCATGGTGCTGTTGCCGACCCCGGCCATCACCAAGGAAAACGTCGCCACCTACACGGGCTGGGTAAAGAACTGATCTGCCTGACCTGAACCACGCGGCGCCGCCGGCCAGTTACCAGGCGGCGCCAGTTTCACCAGCAAGGAAGGACAGTCATGAGCGACGATATTATTTTTGAAATGCGCGGCATCGAGAAGCGCTTTGGCGCCACGCGCGCGCTGCGCGGCGTGCACCTGACGGTGCGCAGCGGCGAAATCCATGCCGTGATGGGCGAAAACGGCGCCGGCAAGAGTACCCTGATGAAGATTCTGTCGGGCGTGTACACGCCGGACGCGGGCGAAATCATCCTCGACGGCAAGCCGATCCGCATCCGCAACCCGGGCGAGGCCCGCGCGCTGGGCATCAACCTGATCTACCAGGAATTGAGCGTGGCCAAGAACATGACGGTGGCGCAGAACGTCTTCATGGGCAGCGAGCCGCAAGGACCGTTCTGGACCGTCAAGGGCGGCGAAATGCGCGCGCGCACGAACGCCATCCTGGCCGACCTCGGTTCCCGTTTCGACGCCGACACCATGGTGTCCACGCTGTCGATCGCCGAGCAGCAGCAGGTGGAAATCGCCCGCGCCCTCGTGCACGAAAGCCGCATCCTGATCATGGACGAGCCCACTGCCGCCCTGTCCGACCGGGAAACAGAACAATTGTTCCGCATCATCGAAGAACAGCGCGACAAGGGCCTGGCCGTGCTGTACATCAGCCACCGCATGGCCGAGGTGGAACGCCTGGCGCGCCGCATCACGGTGCTGCGCGACGGCGCCTATGTGGGCGAGCTGGGCAAGGATGAGCTGGATCAAAAGAAAGTCGTGCAAATGATGGTGGGCCGCCCCGCCGACGACTTTTATTCGCACCAGCGGCGCACCACGCGGGGCGCCGAGCGCTTGCGCGTGGAAAACGTGGGCGGCGGCAAGGTCAAGCCCGCCTCGTTTTCCCTGCATGCGGGCGAAGTCACGGGCCTGGCCGGCCTCGTCGGCGCAGGCCGCACGGAACTGGCGCGCCTGATCTTTGGCGCCGACAAGAAACAATCGGGGCAAGTGTGGCTCGACGGCCAGGAAGTGCATATCCAGCGCCCGCTGGCGGCCATCCGCCACGGCATCGGCTACCTGCCCGAGGACCGCAAGAGCCTGGGCTTGTTCATGCAATTGTCGGCCATGGAAAACATGTCGATGAATATCCTGTCCAAGCATGCGACGGCGGGCGTCGTCAACCGTGGCGCCCTGACGCAGCTCACGCGCGAGGCGATCAGCAACCTGAACGTCAAGGTGTCGGGGCCGGATGGCATCGTCGGCGGATTGTCTGGCGGCAACCAGCAGAAAGTCTTGCTGGCGCGCTGGCTGGCCATCGCGCCGAAAGTGCTGATCCTCGACGAACCGACGCGGGGCGTGGACGTGGGCGCGAAGAGCGAGATCTACAAGATCATCCACCAGCTGGCCGATGCGGGCACGGCCGTGCTGTGCATTTCCAGCGAACTGGCCGAGCTGGTCGGCATCTGCGACCGCGTGATGGTGATGTGCGAAGGACGCCTGACGGGCGAAGTGACGGGCGACGACATCACGCAGGAAAACATCCTCGCCTATGCCACCCAGCTGGAAGCGGCATAAAAACACCTGTCAAAACCTACTGCGCGTCGCGGGTTGCGGTTTCCGATGCTCACTGTGCATTCGCACAGTTCCGCGTCTCAACCACAACCCACATCCGCTCGCTACGGTTTTGTCAGGCGTTTTAAGAATACGTCTTAAATAATCATTCAGGAGACTCATGATGACAACTAGCACCACCCGCGGCGCCGCGCGCGCCGGCGAACCCTTCAATGCCTCGAACCTGATGCGCCGCCTGGGCATGCTGCCCGTGCTGGTGGTGCTCTACCTGGCCATGTATGGCTTGACCGTGTATTTCTCGGCCGACGGCACGTCCACCTTCATGACCAGCAATAACACCATGAACATCTTCCGCCAGGTGTCGATCAACATCGTGCTGGCGTCCGGCATGACCTTCGTCATTCTGACCAGCGGCATCGACCTGTCCGTCGGCTCCGTGCTGGCCGTCTCGGCCGTGGCAGGCATGCTGATGTCGCTGTCGGCCCAGTTCGCCGGCTTTTCGATTCCCGCCTTCCTCATCGTCGGCCTGCTGCTGGGCGCGCTGAACGGCGTGCTGGTGGCCCTCGTCGGCCTGAACCCCTTCGTCGTGACCCTCGGCACCATGACGGCCCTGCGCGGCGCCGCTTACCTGCTGGCGGACGGCACCAGCGTGCTGAACACGGAAATCCCAAGCTTCGAATGGATGGGCAACGGCAGCTTCCTGGCCGTGCCCTGGCTGATCTGGCTGGCGGCGGCCGTCGTCGTGCTGACGTGGTTCATCTTGCGCAAGACCACCCTGGGCCTGCATATCTACGCCGTCGGCGGCAATATCCAGGCGGCCCGTTTGACGGGGATCAAAGTCGGTCTCGTCTTGATGTTTGTCTACACGATCAGCGGCCTGTTCGCGGGCCTGGGCGGCGCCATGTCGGCCAGCCGCCTGTATGCGGCCAACGGCAACTGGGGTACCGGTTATGAACTCGATGCCATCGCGGCCGTCGTGCTGGGCGGCACCAGCCTGATGGGCGGCGTGGGTTCCGTCTGGGGCACCGTCATCGGCGCCCTGATCATCGGGGTGATGAACAATGGCTTGACGATCCTGGGCCTGTCGTCGTTCTGGCAGTATGTGGCGAAAGGTGTCGTGATCGTGCTGGCCGTGATTCTGGACAAATGGCGCCAGAGCCACGCGCAAAATTAAGCGTAGCCGCGCGGCGTCCGTATTCGCGGACGTCGTGCGAACCACGCCTGCTTGATTAATCAGGCAAACTGCAGGCGCATTTCCACATGCGCAATCCCCGCCTCTTCAAATTGTTCCCCCTGCTGCACGAAACCGTGGCGCGCATAGAATGGCGCGGCTACGGTTTGCGCGTTCAGCACCACCGCCAAGTCTCCCCGTTCGCGGGCTTTCTCCATCAGCAAGGTCAAAATGGCGCCGCCCACGCCCGTGCCGCGGCCCGGCTGGCGCACGGCCATGCGGCCGATGTGGCCGTCAGGCAATAAGCGGCCCGTGCCGATGGCGTTGCCGGCATCGTCGTAGGCCACGGCATGCAGGCAGACGGCGTCCATGTCGTCGAGTTCGATCTCGGCCGGCACTTTCTGTTCATCGACGAAAACTTCAAAACGGATGGCGGTGGCGTCGGGGCCCAGGGTGGCCCAGTCGCCGAGGCGGATGGTGTGCTTGGTCATGGTGTAATGTAGAAAAAGACAGGCCGCAATTGTCGCACGACCTGCCTTTTCAAAGACAGATCAGCTGAGCTTGACCAGCTGCTTGCCGAAGTTGCGCCCTTTTAAGAGGCCGATGAACGCTTCCGGCGCGCTGGCCAGGCCGTCAGCCACGGATTCGCGGAATTTCAGCTTGCCCGTCGCCACCAGCGTGCCCAGTTCACTCAAGCCTTGCGGCCAGAATTCCGGCTGCTCGGAAACGATGAAGCCGCGCACGGTGAGGCGGTTGGTGAGGATCAGGCGCGCATTGTCGAGCGGCGTCGGTTCGCCGTTGTAGCCGGCGATCCAGCCGCACACGGCGATCCGGCCAAACGCGTTGGTGCGCGCCAGGGCCGCATCGAAGATGGCGCCGCCCACGTTTTCAAAGATGGCGTCGATACCGTCCGGCGTGGCCGCAGCCAGGTCGGCCTCCAAGTTGCCCGCCTTGTAGTCGACGCAGGCGTCGAAACCCAGCTCATTCACCACATACGCGCACTTGTCCGCGCCGCCGGCGATGCCGACCACGCGACAACCTTTCAATTTCGCCAACTGACCCACGACGCTGCCCACGGCGCCGCTGGCCGCCGACACGACCACCGTTTCGCCCGCTTTCGGCGCCATGATCTGGTTCAAGCCATACCACGCCGTCATGCCCGGCATGCCGACGGAACCCAGGTAGGCGGAGGCGGGAATGTGCGTCGTGTCGACCTTGCGCAGCATGGTGCCGTCCGATATGGCCACTTCCGTCCAGCCCAGAGTGCCCACGACGGTATCGCCCACGGCAAACTTCGGATGCTTCGATTCCAGCACCACGCCCACCGTGCCGCCTATCATGGTTTCATCGAGCGCCTGCGGCGCCGCATAGCTTTTATTGGCGCTCATGCGTCCGCGCATATAGGGGTCGAGCGACAGGTACTGGTTGCGCACCAGCAATTCGCCATCCTGGATGGCGGGAATGTCTTTGGTTTCCAGGCGAAAATGTGCCGGCTGCACTTCCTCATTGGAGGCGGGGCGCGAGGCGAGGACGATGCGTTGGTAGGTGGTCATGATGCTCCTGTCAATAAAGTGAGAGAGTTACATGCTGATGAACAAGGTGTCTGCTGCGTAAAGACTAAATCTCATAATCCATACATTGGCGCGCTTCGCGCACGGCGCCGAAGAATGGCTTGATTTTCACGTGCTCGGGGTGGTTCTGGTAAGCGTCGAGCGCCTCGCGGCTGGCAAATTCGCTGTACAGCACGATGTCGTAGGTCGCTTCCAGGCCAGGCTGGGCCACGGCTGCCTCGAATTTCAGGATGCCGGGCACCAGGTCCGAGCAGGAATCGAGCAGGGCTTTCAGTTTCAATGCATTGGTGGCGCGGTCGGCGCCTTCGGCGTGGTCTTTGAGTTTCCAGAAAACGATGTGCTTGATCATGGCGGCAGGCTGCTTGTTTATTAATGAAGCATTACTGTAACCGCTATCGGCGCGTCTTGCAGGAACAGGGCGCGAAATGCAAACGGGCGGCCCTGGAAGCCGCCCGCAGACAAGGTTTACCTATATCACAGCACTTCGAACAGCCCGGCCGCGCCCTGCCCGCCGCCGATGCACATGGTCACCACCACGTATTTGACGCCACGGCGCTTGCCTTCGATCAAGGCGTGACCCGTCAGGCGGGCGCCCGACACGCCGTACGGGTGACCGACGGCGATCGCGCCGCCGTTGACGTTCAGGCGGTCCATGGGAATGCCCAGGGTGTCGGCGCAATACAGCACTTGCACGGCGAACGCTTCATTGAGTTCCCACAGGCCGATGTCGGCTACAGTCAAGCCCGCCTTTTTCAGCAGTTTCGGGATGGCAAACACGGGGCCAATGCCCATTTCATCGGGTTCGCAGCCGGCCACGGCGAAGCCGCGGAAGATGCCCAGCGGCTGCAGCCCTTTCGCTTCGGCCACTTTCGCATTCATGACGATGGCCATCGAAGCGCCATCGGAAAACTGGCTGGCGTTGCCGGCGCTGATGACGCCGCCCGGAATGGCCGGGCGGATCTTCGACACGCCGTCATACGTCGTGTCCGCGCGGATGCCTTCGTCTGCCGAGATCGTCACTTCGCGCGACACCAGCATGCCGCTGGCCTTGTCGGCCACGCCCATGATGGTGGTCATCGGCACGATTTCCGCATCGAACAGGCCGGCAGCCAGGGCCGCGGCGGCGCGCTGCTGGCTTTGCGCGCCGTAGGCATCCTGGCGTTCGCGCGAAATCTGGTAGCGCTTGGCCACGGTTTCAGCCGTTTGCAGCATGGGCCAATACACTTCCGGCTTGTGCTGCTGCAGCCAGACGTCGCGGTACATATGCGTATTCATCTCGTTTTGCACACAGGAAATCGATTCCACGCCGCCCGCCGCATAGATATCGCCTTCACCGGCGATGATGCGCTGCGCCGCCAGGGCGATGGCCTGCAAGCCCGAGGAACAAAAACGGTTGACGGTCATGCCGGCCGTCGTGACGGGGCAGCCGCCGCGCAAGGCCACCTGGCGCGCGATGTTGCCGCCCGTGGCGCCTTCGGGAAAGGCGCAGCCGACCAGCACGTCTTCCACTTCCTCCGCCTCGATGCGCGCGCGCTCGACGGCGGCGGCCAGCACATGACCGCCCAGGGTGGCGCCATGCGTCATGTTGAACGCGCCCTTCCAGGACTTGGCCAGGCCCGTGCGGGCGGTCGATACGATGACGGCTTCATTCATGCTGTGTCTCCTTGTGGGAATGTTATATGGTCGGGTGGTATATCTGCGGAATCAGAATAGCACATTTAAGTACGGTCGTTCGCAAAGTTGAAATGAATGGCAACTTGTAAGCTTGCTGTAAGTTTCAAGCAAGCATGACGTAAGGTTCGGAGAACACACTCGCCTCCAGCTGTTGCAAGAATGGTCAAAAAGACCGCGGCAATGGTTCACTATAAAACATAGGGAGACAAACCATGGCATCACCATCCGGCTCTGCCGACGTACGGAAAATTTCCACCAAAGGAACGCCGATTACGCCAGAGGAACGCAAGGTCATCTTTGCATCCTCCTTGGGCACCGTCTTTGAATGGTACGATTTTTACCTGTACGGTTCGCTGGCATCGATCATCGCCAAGCAATTCTTCATCGGCGACCCCACCACCACCTTCATCTTCGCGCTGCTGGCCTTTGCCGCCGGCTTCATCGTGCGTCCGTTCGGCGCGCTGGTCTTCGGCCGCCTGGGCGACATGATCGGCCGCAAGTACACTTTCCTGATCACCATTCTGATCATGGGCGGCTCCACCTTCATCGTCGGCTTGCTGCCGGGCCATGCGTCCATCGGCATCGCCGCACCGATCATCCTCGTCATCCTGCGCATCCTGCAAGGCCTGGCGCTGGGCGGCGAATACGGCGGCGCAGCCACCTACGTGGCCGAGCACGCGCCTGAAGGCAAGCGCGGCGCGTTCACGGCGTGGATACAGACGACGGCAACCCTGGGCTTCTTCCTGTCGCTGATGGTCATCCTGGGCACCCGCCTGGCGACCGGCGAGAAGGATTTCGAAGCGTGGGGCTGGCGCATTCCCTTCCTCGTCTCCGTCATCCTGCTGGGTATTTCCGTATGGATCCGCCTGGCCATGAATGAATCGCCGGCGTTTGCCAAGATGAAGGCCGAGGGCAAGACCTCGAAAGCCCCGCTGACGGAAGCGTTCGGCAAGTGGAAAAACCTGAAGATCGTCATCCTGGCCCTGATCGGCCTGACCGCCGGCCAGGCTGTCGTGTGGTACACGGGCCAGTTCTACGCCCTGTTCTTCATGATCCAGACCCTGAAAGTGGACCTGGCAACGGCCAACGTGCTCGTCGCCGTCGCCCTGCTGCTGGCCACGCCGTTCTTCCTGTTCTTCGGCAGCCTGTCCGACCGCATCGGCCGCAAGTACATCATCCTCGGCGGCTGCCTGATCGCCGCGGCCACCTACTTCCCGATCTTCAACGGCCTGACCCACTTCGCCAACCCGCAGCTGGAAGCGGCACTGAAGAACTCGCCAGTGGTGGTGGTCGCCGATCCGGCTTCCTGCCACTTCCAGTTCAACATGACGGGTACCAAGAAGTTCCCATCGTCGTGCGACATCGCCACGGGCTTCCTGTCGAACAGCTCGGTGAATTACACGAAGGAAGACGCGCCGGCCGGCAGCATCGCCAAGGTGCGCATCGGTACGAAGGAATTTAGCTCGTTCAACGCCGTCATGACGCCGGATGGCCTGAACTTCGATGCGGACAGCAAGGCCCACGAAGCGGCGCTGAAGAAAGAACTGGGCGCCGGCATCAAGGAAGCGGGCTACCCTGCGAAAGCGGATCCGGACCAGATCAACAAGCCGATGGTCGTCTTGCTGCTGTTCATCCTGGTGCTGTACGTGACCATGGTGTATGGCCCGATCGCCGCCATGCTGGTGGAAATGTTCCCGACGCGTATACGCTACACCTCGATGTCCCTGCCCTACCATATCGGTAACGGCTGGTTCGGCGGCTTGCTGCCGACCACGGCCTTCGCGCTGGTGGCCTTCAAGGGCGACATTTATTATGGCCTGTGGTATCCGATCGTCGTCGCCCTGGCGACTGTCGTAATCGGTACCCTGTTCGTCAAGGAAACCAAGGACAACAATATCTACGCCGACGATTAAATGGATGCCAGCCCCGGCCGCAAGACCGGGGTCCGCAAAGCAAAACGCCGCTGACTGGACAGCGGCGTTTTTTTATGTGGCGTCTATGGCGGCAGGCTTACTTGTCGTTTTTCTTTTTCAGCTGGTCGCGCTGCTGCACGTATTCCTGGTAGCTGGTCTGGTTGCGCTTGCGGCAGGCGTTGCGGTCGTCAAAATTATTGAGGCTGTTGCAATACTCGCCGATCTTGTCCCGGTTTGCGTCATACAGTACTTCACAGCCAGTAATGGCCAGCAAGAAGGGAATGATCAGATATTTCATTGCTACTCTCATGGATAGGGACGGGATTGCGCGAAAAACACCAGATTGCCCACTGGATAAGCGGGCAGCTTTATCTTAACGCGATCCTGACGAAAAGTACAAGCGCTCGGTATTACTTATTAGAAAGGATTACCTGCGCGCGCGCCACTGCATGCTATGGTGGAAGTTTCTCTTACCGGACTCGTCCACAGGCATGCCGACCATCGCCCGCGCCCCCTGCGGCCCGCTGCAGCACCATTTCGACGCCTTGCTGCAAGACGTCTGCGCCAGCCTGGCTGCGCACGCCGGCAACTTGCTGGACGGCATCTACCTGTATGGCAGCATCGCCCGCGGCGATGCCACGCCGGGCGTGTCCGACCTCGACCTGACCCTGGTGCTGCACCAGCCGCCCACGCCGCCGCAACTGGAAACGCTGGAAGCGCTGCGCCTGGCCCTGCAGGCACGCCACCGGGAAGTACTGAAAATCGATTTCGATATCGGCCACCGGGCCCAGGTGCTGGCGCCGGAGCACCTGTACAGCTGGGGCTACTGGCTCAAGCACCAGTGCCGCTGCCTGTGGGGCGAGGACCTGGCGCCGCACTTTGCGCCGTTCTCTCCCTCGCGCGCCATCGCCCTGGCCGTGAATGGCGACTTTGCCCGCGTGCTGGACGATTATGCGCGGCGCCTCGATGACGAGCGCGACCCTGCCGCCATCGCCCGCCTGCAGCGCGAAGCGTCGCGCAAGCTGATCCGTTCCTGCAACATCCTGCGCCGGGATGGCGATCCCGGCTGGCCCGCCAGCCTGGACGAGCATGTCGCGCTGTTGCTGCGCCGCTATCCCGCCATGCAGGCGCAGGCAGCCTATTTTCTTGCCCAGGCCCGGCCTGGCGCCGCGCCGGCCAGCGGCTTTGCGCCGGCGCTACGCCGATTCACGCAGTGGCTGGTGCAGCAACAGGCGGGCTAGACGCCGGCCTCGTCGTTCAACAGCGGATTGCCGGCCGCAAACGCCGCCAGGTGCTCGAGCAGCACGCGCACGCGGGCCGGCAGGTAGCGCCGCTGCGTCCACACGGCGTACACGTGGCGCGGCTGCGGCATCCAGTCGGGCAGCACGCGCACCAGCGAACCGCTGGCCACTTCGTCGCGGCATTGCAGAAGCGGACACAGCAGGATGCCGATGCCCGCATCGGCCATCTCCACGGCCAGGCGCATCTCGTTCACGCGCAGGCGCGCCTGCGGTTCGATCACCATTTCGGCGCCGTCGCCGGGCCGCCGCAAGCGCCAGGTGCGCAGCGGTTCGGCCACGATCAGCTCATGCTTTTCCAGCTCCTGCAAGTCGCGCGGCACGCCGGCGCGCGCCAGGTAGCCGGGCGCGGCCACCATCACCAGCGCGGCGCTGCCCAGGCGGCGCTGCATCAGCGAGGAATCGTCGAGCGAGCCCACGCGGATGGCCAGGTCGGCGCCGCTGCCCACCAGGTCTTGCAGCAGGTTCGACAGTTCCAGCTCCAGGCGGATGTCCGGATACTTTTGCATGAAGCTGACCCAGGCCGGCGTCAGCAAACCGCTGGCGAAGTTGACGGGCGCCAGCACGCGGATGCTGCCCGAGACGGCCGACAGGCTGGCATCGAGCTGCTGCGTGGCTTGTCGCAGGGCATGGACCAGGGGACGGCACTGCTCGTAGTATTGCCAGCCTTCCGCCGTCGGCTGCAAGCGGCGCGCGCTGCGGTTGAGCAAGCGGTAACCGAGCTGGCTTTCCAGCTTTTGCAGCCGGCGCGTGACGGTCGCGGCGGGCAAGTCTTCCTTGACGGCCGCCGCATGCAGGCTGCCCGCCTCGACAATGGAAACAAACAGGGCTAAATCATCGAGCATAATTGCATTTTCGGAATTTGAAATTAAAAATATGGCTCTAGTATAGATTGCTGCAAGTTGTTACGCTGCCCTTTCCTTACCATTTTGAAAGTGTCCCATGTCCGAAGCCCTGCGTTTGCGTTGCGTATTTGCCTTCCTGATGTCGCTGGTCATGACCCTGCTGATGAGCGCCTGGGTCACCTGGCTCAATATCGGCCTGCAGGCGGACTTCCTGCCCCGCTGGCGCCACGCGTTCTTTGCCGCCTGGCCCGTGGCCTTCTGCGCCGTGATGCTGTTCGCGCCCCGCGTGCAAGTCATCAGCCGCAATATCGTCACCCGGCTGGCGCGCCCGGCGCCAGGCTGCCCCGCCTGCGCGGCCGATGGGCCATGTGCGTGCGCCCGCCGCCCTTAACCAGCAGTCGGCCACCGGCAGTATCACTCGGTCACTCCCGCCCACGGCCGCCCTGATCCGGGCTATGCTATGGCCGTCCTTGTTTTTACTGCGGAGTGACCATGCTCGACCACGTTTCCCTCACCGTCAGCGACCTGGAACGCGCCGAGCGCTTCTACGACGCCATCTTCGCCGCGCTCGGCGTGCCCAAGGTGGGCAGCGACCATGCCAATGCGTGGATAGGCTATGGCGAGCGCAGCGATGCGGAACACCCCGAACGCAGCTATTTTTCCGTCCGCCTGGGCCCCGCGCCCGGCGACGCGCCGCGCCGCCATTGCTGCTTCAAGGCCCCCTCGCGCGCGGCCGTGGAAGCGTTCTGGCACGCGGGGCTGGCGCAGGGCGGCATCGACCTGGGCGCGCCCGGCTTGCGCCACTATCACGCCAGCTATTACGCGGCCTTTTTGTTCGATCCGGACGGCAACCGCATCGAAGCCGTCTGCCACCGCGCCGACGCCGGCTGACAGGACGGGAAATCCACCTCTGTTCGGCATTTCCACTTCGTGACGATTTGCCTATAATGGCTGGCACGCCATACCGGTCCCCGGTCCCTGCACCAAGAAGGAGATTCATGCACCATCTATTCGTCGGCCGCCCCGCGCGCACCATGCTCCTCTCCAGCGCCGGCTTGCTGCTGGCAGGCTGTTTTTCCGGCTGCTCCCTGTTGCCATCGACCCCGGTCATGCCCGGCGTGCCGGCTACCGCCGCCCTGCCCGACGCCAGCATCGCCTACACCCTGAGCGGCCAGGGCGGCGTGCCCGTCGTGTTCCAGTCGGCCATGGGCGACGGCAAGGATGTGTGGGCCAAGGTGGCGCCCGAAGTGGCCAAACAGCACCGCGTGCTCGTGTACGACCGTCCCGGCTACGGCGACAGCAAGAAAACCACCACGCCGCGCGACCCGTGCACCATCGCCGCCCAGCAGCGCGCCCTGCTGGCGCAAGCGGGCCTGAAACCGCCGTATGTGCTGGTCGGCCATGGCTTGGGCGGGCTGTACCAGTATGTGTATGCGAAGCTGTACCCGCAGGACGTGGCCGGCCTGGTCTTGCTCGATCCCACGCACCCGCAGCAATGGAACCGCCTGCAGACGGACGCATCCACCTACGCCATGCTCGTCAAGACGCGGCGCAAGCTGATGTTCAACAGTACGGAATCGGCCGAATTTGATGCCCAGACGCAATGTCTGCAGCACGTCGACATGGGCAGCCCGCTGCGCGTGCCCGCCATGCTGCTGGTGCGCGACAAGTTCGGCATCGAGGAAATGGGCTCGTTTGAAAACGTGGTACGGGTCCAGGAAAAGGATTGGCAGCGCCTGTCCGGCGCGCCGGCCATCGAGCGCATCACGGGCGCCGGCTACTACATCCAGAAGGACAACCCCGTCATCGTCAACGAAGCGGTCAAGATGGTAGCGAAGAAGAAATAAAAAAAGGGCAGAGAAATCTGCCCTTTGTCATTCAACAGCCCAACATCAGCTATTGAAACCCTTGCCTTCGCCCGCCAGCTTCACCAGCAGGGGCGCCGGCGTCCACGCTTCGCCGTGGCGGCCTTTCGCGTAGCCGGCGATCGCGCCCTGCACGTTCGGCAAGCCGACCGTGTCCGCGTAGAACATGGGGCCGCCGCGGAACAGCGGGAAACCGTAGCCCGTCAGATACACCATGTCGATGTCCGAGGCGCGCAGGGCGATGCCCTCTTCCAGGATGCGCGCGCCTTCGTTGACGAGCGCATACACGAGCCGTTCGACGATTTCCTGGTCGCCGATCTTGCGCCGCGCCACGCCGATGTCGGCGGAGTGCTGGACTATCATGGCGTTGACCTGTTCCGAGGCGTACGCCTTGCGGTCGCCCGGCTTGTAGTCATACCAGCCGGCGCCCGTCTTCTGGCCATAGCGCCCCAGTTCGCACAGCAGATCGGCCGTCTTCGAATACGTCACTTCCGGTTTTTCCACGTAGCGGCGCTTGCGGATGGCCCAGCCGATGTCGTTGCCGGCCAGGTCGCCCATGCGGAACGGGCCCATGGCAAAACCGAATTTCTCGACGGCCTTGTCGACCTGCTCCGGCAGGCAGCCTTCTTCCAGCAGGAAACCGGCTTGGCGGCTGTATTGCTCGATCATGCGGTTGCCGATGAAACCATCGCACACGCCGGAAACGACGCCCGTCTTTTTCAGCTTTTTCGACAGCGCCAGCGCCGTGGCCAGCACATCCTTGCCCGTTTCCTTGCCGCGGACGATTTCCAGCAGCTTCATGACGTTCGCCGGGCTGAAGAAATGCGTGCCGATCACGTCTTGCGGGCGCTGGGTGAACGCGGCGATCTTGTCCAGGTCCAGGGTCGAGGTGTTCGAGGCGAGGATGGCGCCCGGCTTCATGACGGCATCGAGCTGCCTGAACACGGTTTCCTTCACGCCCAGTTCCTCGAAGACGGCTTCGATGACGATGTCCGCCTGCGCGATATCCGCATACGCCAACGTGCCGGAAACGAGCGCGATGCGCTGCTCGGCCTTGTCCTGCGTCAATTTGCCCTTCTTGACCGTGTTTTCATAATTCTTGCGGATGGTGGCCAGGCCCTTGTCCAGCGCTTCCTGCTTCGTTTCCAGCAAGGTCACGGGGATGCCCGCGTTGGCGAAATTCATGGCGATGCCGCCGCCCATGGTGCCGGCGCCGACAATCGCCGCGCTGGCGATGGCGCGCACGGGCGTGTCGGCCGGCACGTCGGGCACCTTGCTGGCGATCCTCTCGGCAAAGAAGGCGTGGCGCAGGGCTTTCGATTCCGGCGACTGCACCAGCTGCATGAACAGTTCGCGCTCATACTTCAAGCCCTCGTCGAATTTCATCGTCACGGCGGCCGCCACGGCATCGACGCATTTCAGCGGTGCGGGGAACGGGCCGGACATGGCTTTCACGGTATTGCGCGAAAATTGCAGGAACGCTTCGTGGTTCGGGTAATCGACCTTGCGCTCGCGCACTTTCGGCAGCGGGCGCACGTCGCCCACTTTCGTGGCAAAGGCCACGGCGGCGGCCAGCAAGTCCGCGCCGGGCGCGATGACTTCGTCGAACAGGGCCGTGCCGGCCAGTTTTTCCGACGCCACGGGCGTGCCCGAGACGATCATGTTCAAGGCCATTTCCAGGCCCAGCACGCGCGGCAGGCGCTGCGTGCCGCCCGCGCCCGGCAAGATGCCGAGTTTGACTTCAGGCAAGGCCATCTGCGCGCCAGGCGCGGCCACGCGGTAGTTGCAGCCCAGCGCCAGCTCCAGGCCGCCGCCCATGCAAACGCTGTGGATGGCTGCCACCACGGGCTTGGTCGATTGCTCGACGACATTGATCAAGGTGTGCAGCGTTGGTTCCGTGAGCGCCTTGGGCGAATTGAATTCCTTGATATCGGCACCGCCCGAAAAGGCCTTGCCGGCGCCCGTGATGACGATGGCTTTGACGGACTCGTCCGCCAGCGCCTGGCGGATGCCGGCCACGGCGGCCGTGCGCGTCGCCAGGCCCAGGCCGTTGACGGGCGGGTTGGCCAGGGTAATGACGGCAACGGCGCCGTTCACTTGATATTCAGCACTCATGTCTCTTCCTTGTTGGTCTATAGGTTTTTGCTTGGCGATGAGGTGGTTGCAAGGGATGAAGCTGCACTATACCGCATAAAAGAACGCTCGTATTATTTTTGTCGTGCGCGCGCAGGCGCCAGCATGGTACGCCATGGTACAACATCATTTGCGGAAAGATTCTGCTGCATGCAGCAAGGTCCAGTAGAAGCTATCACTTGAATATTCATTTAAATAATAAAAGCACAATAATAATAACGCCGTTTTATTATGTAAGAAAATGCGTTTGTTATATGCCGGCATGGGCCAATTGCGACAGTTTTTACATTATTTATTCCCGCCCCTTGTTTTTCGCCAGATGCTGGGGAATAATAAAATTGTTGATACAAATCAATACTCTACAATTTATCTACAATAAGGCATACCGCAGGAAAAACACTGGCGGCCGTTCTGCGCGCACATTCTCACCGATTATCACCAGATGTCGACCGCGGCAATAACATTGCTGCCTTTTATGGATAGCAGCAAAAGTAATAGCAGCGGCATTATCGTTCCCATTCCTCTTCTCACCCCGAAGGAAATACTATGGACGCAGCCAGCCATGTCAGCCACTCCCAGGATCTGGACTTACAAGCGATAAATACTGCATTGAACCGTGTCCAGGCCGTGATCGAATTCGAACTCGACGGCACCATCCTGCATGCGAATGACAATTTCCTGCGCGTCGTCGGCTATACCCTGGCGGAAGTACAAGGCAAGCACCATGCCATCTTCTGCGACCCCGAATATGTCAAGACGGATGAATACAGCAACTTCTGGGCCAAGCTGGGACGCGGCGAGTTCGACCATGGCGAATACAAGCGCCGCGCCAAGGATGGGCGCGAAGTGTGGATCAACGCATCCTACAACCCCATCCTCGACGCGGACGGCAAACCATATAAAGTCATCAAGTTTGCCACCGACATCACGGCCACCAAGCGCCGCAACGCCGATTACGAAGGCAAGATCGACGCCATCAGCAAGGCCCAGGCCGTGATCGAATTCCGGCTCGACGGCACCATCCTCGACGCCAACGACAATTTCCTCAAGTCCGTCGGCTACACGCTCGACGAGATCAAGGGCAAGCATCACCGCATGTTTTGCCTGCCCGACTACGCCAACAGCGACGACTATGCGCAGTTCTGGCACAAGCTGGGGCAAGGCCAGTTCGATGCGGGCGAATACAAGCGCGTCACCAAGGACGGCCGCGAAATCTGGCTCAATGCCTCGTACAACCCCATTTTCGATACGGAAGGCCGGCCCTTCAAGGTGGTCAAGTTCGCCAGCGACGTCACGGCCCTGAAAAAGCGCAACGCCGAATACGAAGGCAAGGTCAGCGCCATCGGCAAGGCGCAGGCCGTGATCGAATTCGACATGCAGGGCAATGTGCTGGACGCGAACGACAATTTCCTCGCCGTCATGGACTATGACTTGAGCGATATCAAGGGCGAGCACCACCGCATGTTTTGCGAGCCCGAGTATGCGAGCAGCGCCGAGTACAAGAAATTCTGGCAAAAGCTCAACCGCGGCGAATTCGACGCGGGCCGCTACAAGCGCCTGGGCAACCATGGCAAGGTGGTGTGGATACAGGCCACCTACAACCCCATCCTGGACCTGAACGGCAAGCCGTATAAGGTGGTCAAGTTCGCCATCGACATCAGCGAACAGGTAAACCTGGAAAACAGCATCCAGTCCAAGGCCGCCAACGACAGCCGCAAGGTCAATGCCCTGCTCGAATCGGTGGCGCGCGCGGCGCAAGGCGACCTGACCTGCAATATCGTGCCCGAGGGCGACGAGCCGATCGACCTGCTGGCCGGCGGCATCAGCAAGATGATCATCGACTTGCGCGGCGTGATCGGCAACGTGGTGTCGGCGGCGAACGGCTTTGCCGACGCCTCGCACGCGATCGCCGAACGGGCCACGGGCGTGGCCGTGGGCACGCAGGCGCTGGGCGCCACGGTGGAAGAAATGAACGCCTCCATCGACGGCCTGACCTTTTCCATCAATTCCATCGCGGAAAATACTTCGAACGCCGATTACCTGGCGAAAGCCACGCAGCAGGAAGCGGAAGCGGGCGCGCGCGCCGTCGCCAAGTCGATCGAGGCGATGGACTTGATCAACCGCTCGTCGGAAGACATCGGCGAAATCGTCAAGGTCATCAGCGAAATCGCCAACCAGACGAATATGCTGGCCTTCAATGCGGCCATCGAGGCGGCCCGCGCGGGCGAGCACGGCCTGGGCTTTTCCGTCGTCGCCGACGAGGTGCGCAAGCTGGCCGAGCGCTCCTCGCAGGCGACCAAGGAAATTTCCAAGCTGATCAACGAATCCGTCAAGCGCGTCTCGACGGGCAGCGAAATCTCCCGCCAGGCCAGCGACGCCTTCGACAAGATCGTCTCGGGCGTGGCGAAGACCACCCTGGCCATCTCGGATATCTCGAAGGCGGCCAACGAGCAGCTGCTGACGGCGCGCGAAGTGTCCACGGCGATCCAGTACATTGCCGAGGAGACGGAAAAGTCGGCCGCCAACTGCGACAGCATCGCCCGCTCGACGGATGGCTTGAACGAGCGCGCAGGCAGCCTGAACCAGACTGTCTCCGGCTTCGTGGTGTAGGCCATGAGCCACGCGGCCACCTTGACGCCCGAGGTGCTGACGACCCTGATCGCGCTGGTGCGTCAGCATACGGGCATCGCCATGACGGCACGCAAGAGCGTCTTGCTGGAACGGCGCTTGCAGCCACGGCTGCAGGCGCTGTCCCTGCACAGCTACCAGGCGTACCTGGACCGCGTGGCCAGCGACCGCGACGAGGTGGCCCATTTCATCGACCTGGTGACCACCAACGACACCCTGTTCTTCCGCACGCCGTCCATCTGGGATTACTTCCGCGACCGCTACCTGCCCGCCTGGGCCCGCGCGCATCCGGGAGGCTGCCTCGCCATCTGGTCGGCGGCCGCCGCCAGCGGCGAAGAACTGTATTCGATCGCCATGCTGTGCGAGCAATTCAAGCTGCAGGCGCCCGCCTTCCGCTACCAGATCCTGGCCAGCGACATTTCGCAGCAGATCCTGGGCGCGGCGCGGGCCGGCCAGTACAGCGGCCGCTCCGTCGAGCGCATCCGCCTGTCGCACCCGGACTTGCTGCGCAAATATTTCACGCCCGCGCCGTATGGCGTCAAGGTCAACGAAGAATTGCGCCAGCACGTCAGCTTTGCCCAGCACAATTTGCTGGAAGCGCTGCGCCCGGCCCAGCGCTTCGACCTGGTCTTCCTGCGCAATGTGCTGATTTATTTCGACGCCGAGCACCAGGAAACGGTGCTGCGCCAGGCGCGCCTGAGCCTGAAGGACGAGGGCAGACTGATCCTGGGCGAGTCGGAAACCATCGCCCGCCTCGGCACCGGCTATCAATTCGAGTTTCCCATGATTTATAAGGCGGGTACCGCATGAGCATCATCATCGAGCATAACTTGCCGCTGCAACATGTTGGCATGGGGCAACTCAGCGTGGGCACGCAGGGCGAGCAGCTGCAAGCCTTGCTCGGCTCCTGCATCGGCATCGGCTTCATCTGGAAGAATGGCCCGTGCTGCGGCCTGGCCCACTGCCTGCTGCCGGAAGCGCCCGGTACCGCCGGCGCCCCTGGCGCCCAGAATGCGCGCTATGTGAGCCAGGCCGTGCCCTCGCTGCTGCGCCTGATGGGCGTGCGCCAGGCCGATTACGCCGATATCGAAGTGGTGCTGGCGGGCGGCGCCAGCATGTTTGGCCCGCGCAACGGGCGCTTGCAAGTGGGCCGGCAAAACGCGGAAGCGGCGCAAAAATACCTGGACCAGTGCGGCTTGCACGTCAGTTTTTGCGCGCTGGGCGGCCGCCACGGGCGCCAGTTGCTGATCGATTGCGCCCGGCACAGCTATGCCGTCACCGATGTGGTGGCGCAACCCGAATTGATTCCACGCAAGGAAGGCGCATATGGATATGCATGAAGCAACGGGCTTGCAGGCGCAGGGCGCCAGCGACACGGCCACCGAACTGTTCGGTTCCTTCCACCTGGGCGACGATGAATTCGCCCTGCCCGCCAGTTGCATCCGCGAGGTCGTCAATTACCCCGCGAAAGTCACCGCCCTACCCCTGTCGCCCGCCTACCTGGAAGGCATGTTCACCTTGCGCGGCAGCGTCATTCCGGTGGTCAACCTGGGCCGCTTGTTCCGCGCCGACGCGCCGCGCGCCGTGGCCACAGACAAGATCGCCATCCTCGACTTCCAGCAGGTGCTGATCGGCATCGTCTTCCAGGATACGGGCGAAATCCTGCGCGTGCCCGCCAGCGCCCGCAGCGCCCTGCACTATGCGGCCGGCGACAGCCACGCCGTCATCGCCGGCACGATCCTGCAGGACGGCGGCGCGCGCCTGCTGCAGGTACTCGACCCGCACGCCCTGCTGCGCATCGAAAACGTGCCCCACGTGCTGGCCCTGCAGGCCACGGGCGCCAGGCTGAGCACGTCCCGCTATCACGCGCAAAGCGAACGCCGGCAGTGCGTCAGCTTCCATGCGGCGGGCGCCACGTTTGCCTTCGAAATGCTGGCCATCCAGGAAATCATCCGAGTGCCGGAACTGCACAGCTCCCTGCTGAACAGCGAACTGTGCCTGGGACGCATGCATTTTCGCGGCAGCCAGGTGGCCGTCGTCGATTTCGGCGCCCTGCTGCAGGCGGGCGAACCCGGCAAGGCAGCCACCGGCGACCAGCGCATCATCGTCGTGCGCCTGGAGGACACGACCGTGGGCTTCCTCGTCGACTCCGTCGACAGCATCGTGCATTTCTTTGGCGACGAAGTGCTGCCGATTCCCCTGCTGAGCAAGGCGCGCGCCGCCATGTTTGCCGGCTGCATCACGAAAGAAAGCCTGGGCGACATCATTTTCCTGGATCACAAGGAAATCCTGTCGCAGGCGGAGATCGTCGAAATGCGCGACGGCCACGCGCGCCTGTACCCCAGCGACCCGGAAACGGCCACCGCCGCCACGCGCAAGGCGCAGCGCCGCGTCTACATCACGTTTACGGTGGAAACCCGCTTCGCCGTGGAAATCGGACAAGTACGCGAAATCATCGATTTCAGCGGCGCCATCACCACGCCGCCGGGCATGCCGGCCTGCATGCGCGGCATGCTGAATTTACGCCAGCAAATGATCAGCATCATCGACTTGCGCCAGCTGTACGCGATGCCGGCCTTGCCGGACGCCAGCGCGGGCAAGATCCTGATCGTGGAACGGGGTGACGAGCGCTACGGTTTTCTCGTCGACCATGTCGATAACATCATGACGATTTCCGACAGCCAGCGCTTTGCGGCGCCGCAAATCATCCGCACGGGAGAGCATGACGACTTGCGCAGCGAAATGGATGAAATGATCGATATCGGCACGGATGCGCAGCGCCAGACCCTGTCCGTCTTCCAGTGCGATCATTTGCTGGAAAAACTGGGGTCGGCGCTGCCGCAGGCGGCCTAGGCTGCTTTACATGCCCGGCAGCTGGTGCCCCTTGAACTGCTCGCGCAGCTTGTTTTTCTGGATCTTGCCCGTGGCGCCCATGGGCAAGGCGTCGATGAACAGCACGTCATCGGGCGTCCACCACTTGGCGATCTTGCCTTCGAAAAATTGCAGCAAGGCGTCGCGCGTGACCGTCATGCCGGGACGCAGCACCACCACCAGCACGGGGCGCTCGTCCCATTTCGGGTGGAACACGCCGATGCAGGCCGCCTGCAGCACGGCCGGGTGCGCCATGGCCAGGTTTTCCAGGTCGATGGTGCCGATCCACTCGCCGCCCGACTTGATCACGTCCTTGCTGCGGTCCGTGATCTGCATGTAGCCGTCCGCATCGATGGTAGCCACGTCGCCCGTGGGGAACCAGCCATCCTGCAGCACCTCGCCGCCCTCGTTCTTGTAGTACGAGGAAATGATCCACGGCCCTTTCACCAGCAAATGCCCGTAGGCCACGCCATCCCACGGCAATTCCTTGCCATCGTCGTCGACGATCTTCATGTCCACGCCATAAATCGCATGGCCCTGCTTTTGCAGGATCTTGCGCTGCTCCTCCTTCGGCAAGTCCAGGTGCTTGGTCTGCAAACCGCCTGCCGTGCCCAGCGGCGACATTTCCGTCATGCCCCAGGCGTGGATGACCTCGATGTCGAACTTGTCGATCAGGGTATCCATCATGGCGGGCGGGCACGCGGCGCCGCCGATCACCGTGCGGCGGAAGGTGGAAAACTGCAAGTTATTCTGCAAGGCGTGATTGAGCAAGCCCAGCCAGACGGTGGGCACGCCGGCCGAGAACGTCACCTTTTCCGCCTCGAACAGTTCATACAGCGACTTGCCATCGAGCGCCGCGCCGGGAAACACCATGCGCGCGCCGGACAGGGGCACGGAATACGGCAAGCCCCACGCGTTCACGTGGAACATGGGCACGACGGGCAACACGGTGTCCGAGGCGCGCACGTTCAGGGCGCTGGGCATGGCCGACGCGTACGCGTGCAGCACGGTCGAGCGGTGCGAATACAGGGCGCCCTTGGGGTTGCCCGTCGTGCCCGACGTGTAGCACAGGGTGGCGGCCGCATTTTCGTCGAACAGGGGCCAGGCGTAATCGTCGGAATGCGTGGCGATCAAGTCTTCATAGCACAGCAGGTCGGGGATCGTGCTGCTGGCGGGCATGCGGTCGCGGTCGCACATCAGCACGAAGTGGCGCACAAAGGTGCAGTCGGCGGCGATTTTCTCCACCACGGGCAAGAAGGTCAAATCGAACAGCAAGACCTGGTCTTCGGCATGGTTCGAGATGTAGGCGATCTGGTCGGGGAACAGGCGCGGATTGATGGTGTGCAGCACGGCGCCCGAGCCGGACACGGCATAATAGGCTTCCAGGTGGCGGTAGCCATTCCAGGCCAGAGTGGCGACCCGGTCGCCCATGCCGACGCCGAGGCCATGCAAGGCGTTCGCCAGGCGCTGCGCGCGCTGGTGGCAATCGCGGTAGGTGTAGCGGTGCATATCGCCCTCCACCCGCCGCGAAATGATTTCGCTGCCTCCATAATGACGCGCTGCAAACTCGATAATGCTGGAAATCAGCAAGGGCTGATTCATCATCTGGCCCATCACTGGACTCAAGGGAAATGCCGACATCGTGTCTCCTGGTTTGGATACTCGGTTATTGTTGGAATTTAAAGATTTTCCTTAGTTTCGTACGGTCGTGCGGAAATCGTCAACGCATTTCGATATTGCATTGCAGCATGGAATTTTCGATTCCGTTTTTTGCCGCCTTGGCCCCCATTTCCGCGCCCGCCACGCAGCTTGGCGCCGTGCGGTAAAATCGCCTTCCAGGCTGGCGCACCTTGCCGGTCCCTCTTATCTGACTGGAATTGCCATCACCGCTCATACCTTACCACTGGATAACGCCTTTGCGGCCTTGCCGCCCGCGTTCTATACGCGCTTGATGCCCACGCCCCTGCCCGCCCCGTATTTCGTGGCGGCCAGCGCGCCGGCCGCCAGCCTGGTCGGCCTCGATGCCGCGCGCCTGGCCGGGCCCGATTACGTGGAGCTGCTGAGCGGCAACACGGTTGCCGAGCGCTCGATTCCCCTGTCGGCCGTGTATTCGGGCCACCAGTTCGGCGTCTGGGCCGGCCAACTGGGCGACGGCCGCGCCATCTTGCTGGGCGATATCGCCACCGAATACGGCCCGATGGAGCTGCAGCTGAAAGGCGCCGGCGCCACGCCGTACTCGCGCATGGGCGACGGGCGCGCCGTGCTGCGCTCATCCATCCGCGAATTCCTGTGCTCGGAAGCCATGGCGGCGCTGGGCATTCCCACCTCGCGCGCGCTGTCCATCATGGGTTCGCAGCAAGGCATCATGCGCGAAACGGTGGAAACGGCCGCCGTCGTGACGCGCATGGCGCCCACTTTCGTGCGCTTCGGCTCGTTCGAACACTGGTTTTACCGCAAGAAGCCGGACGAGCTGAAAATCCTTGCCGATTACGTCATCGACGGTTTTTATCCCCATTTGCGCGCCGCATCAAATCCATATCAAGCCTTGCTGGCCGAAGTGTGCGTGCGCACGGCGCACATGATTGCGCACTGGCAAGCCGTGGGCTTCATGCATGGCGTCATGAACACGGACAATATGTCCATCCTGGGCCTGACGCTCGATTACGGCCCCTTCGGCTTCATGGAAGCGTTTGACGCCGAGCACATCTGCAACCATACGGACCAGCAGGGCCGCTATTCCTACGCCAACCAGCCGCAGGTGGGCCACTGGAACTGCTATGCGCTGGGCCAGGCCCTGCTGCCGCTGATCGGCGAAGTGGAGCTGGCGCAGGCGGCGCTGGACGGCTACCAGCCCGCGTTTGCGGACAAGATGAATGCCTTGCTGCGCGCCAAGCTGGGTTTGCGCACGGTGCAGGACGACGACACGGCCCTGTTCGACAGCATGTTTGCGCTGATGCAAGCCAATCACGTGGATTTCACCAACTTCTTCCGCGCGCTGGCGACCTTGCAAGTGGCCGCCCCCGAACACGACACGATGCTGCGCGACATGTTCATCGACCGCCCCGCCTTCGATGCGTGGGCGACGACCTACCGCGCGCGCCTGCTGCAGGAGCACAGCGTCGATGCCGAGCGCAGTGCCGCCATGAACCAGGTCAACCCGAAATACGTGCTGCGCAACTACCTGGCGCAAGTGGCCATCGAGAAAGCCCAGCAGCACGATTACACGGAAGTGGCGAAATTGCTGGAAGTTTTGCAAAAGCCATTTGACGAACAGCCCGAACACCAGCACTATGCGGCCCTGCCGCCCGACTGGGCCAGCCACCTTGAAGTCAGCTGCTCATCCTAAGGAGTCCTTATGACCACGAATAAAGTCAAGAAAACCGACGCCGAATGGCGCGCCATGCTCGACTCGATGCAATACGAAGTCACGCGCCACGCGGCCACGGAACGGGCCTTCACGGGCAAGTTCTGGGACCACCATGAACACGGCGTCTACACCTGCGTCTGCTGCAACACGCCATTGTTTGCTTCGGACACGAAATTCGACTCCGGCTGCGGCTGGCCCAGCTATTTCCAGGCGCTCGACCCGGCGAATGTCACGGAAATCGTCGACCGCAGCCACGGCATGGTGCGCACGGAAATCGTCTGCGCCGTCTGCGACGCCCACCTGGGCCACGTGTTCCCGGACGGCCCGCCGCCGACCGGCTTGCGCTATTGCATCAATTCGGCTTCCCTGCGCTTCGATCCGCAGCCGTGATGCTGGCAATGGCTTGGGCCTTGCTCCTAAGCCATTCCTAAGATGATTTTAATAAGACCAGTGTAAAGTCTCGCCATGAAATTTCTATTCGACCTCTTCCCCCTGATCGCCTTCTTCACCGCCTTCAAACTGGGCGGCATGTATGAAGCGGCCACGCACGATTTCGTGCAGCAATATCTGTCCGGCTTCGTCTCCGGCGGCCTGATCAAGGCCGACCAGGCGCCGTGGATACTTGCCACCCTCGTCGGCATCGTCGCCACGGCTTGCCAGGTCAGCTATCTGCTGCTGCGTGGGCGCAAGGTGGACGGCATGCTGTGGCTGTCGCTGTTCATCTTTGTCGTGTTTGGCGGCGCCAGCATTTACCTGCATGACGATTTCTTCCTGAAATGGAAGCCGACCCTGATCTACTGGCTGTCCGGCCTGGCCCTCTTGATCGCCCATGTGGGTTTCAAGAAAAACCTGATCCGCAAGACCATGGAAGCGCAAGTGCAATTGCCGGATGCCGTCTGGAACCAGCTGCTGGCCGCATGGATCATTTTCTTTGGCGCCATCGGCGCACTGAACCTGTTCGTCGCCTTCGTGCTGTACAAGGGCGACATGGCTGCCTGGGTCAGCTTCAAGGCGTTTGGCGCGACGGGCATTTTCTTTGCCTTCATCGTGGCGCAAACCCTGTTCCTGGCCAAACATATCAAGGAAGACGCATGATGCACACCACCAACGAGAATACCGCGCCGGAAACGCGCATGCAGCGCATTCGTACCCGCCTGGAAACGGCACTTTCCCCTCTGGAATGCGTGCTGGAAGACGACTCGGCGCGCCACCGGGGCCATGCGGGCGCCGCCTCGGGCGGCGGCCATTACAATCTACGCATTATTTCTAGTCAATTTGAGGGGCTCAGGCTCGTCATGCGCCATCGACTGGTGTATGATTCCGTGCACGATATGATGCATAATGAGATACATGCATTGGCGATTGTGGCATTGGCGCCGTCCGAGGTAGCATAAGGATGGCGTTTTTGGCGTACCCGGATCACTTGGGTATGCCCTTGCTTCTGGCGCCATGCCTGGATTTCTTTCCATGCGTTTTTTACGAAACTTTCCCTAACAGGATTTAATAATGACTTTTAAGCCAGCCCGCTTGCTGATCGCACTACTCGCCGTTGTCGCGGTACCTGTTTTTGCGCAAAATGTTGCCGTTGTTAATGGCAAGCCTATCCCATCGTCGCGCGTTGATGCAGTCGTCAAGCAAGTCGTCGCCCAAGGCCAGCAACCGGATTCGCCGCAATTGCGCGAAATGATCAAGAAGGACTTGATCGGCCGTGAAGTGCTGATGCAAGAAGCGGAAAACAAAGGTTTCGGTAAAGATGCAGCAGTCAAGCAGCAAATCGAGAACGCGCGCCAGGCCATCGTCATCAACGCCCTGGTCGGCGACTACCTGAAAAAGAACCCCGTCAACGACGCTGAAATCAAGGCGGAATACGACCGTTTCGTGGCCCAGACCGGCGACAAGGAATACCACGTACGCCACATCCTGGTAGCTACCGAAGCGGAAGCGAAAGACATCATCGCCAAACTGAAAGGCGGCGCCAAGTTCGAAGACCTGGCCAAGCAATCGAAAGATGCCGGCTCGGCCGACAACGGCGGCGACCTGGATTGGGCAGCACCATCGTCCTTCCCGAAAGTCTTCTCCGACGCCTTCGTGAAACTGCAAAAAGGCCAGGTCACCGACACCCCGGTGCAAACGCCTAACGGTTTCCACGTGATCAAGCTGGACGACACCCGCGCGGCAAAACTGCCGACCCTGGAAGAAGTCAAGCCACAGATCGCCGAAGCGCTGCAGCAAAAGAAACTGCAAGCGTATCAGGAAGAAATGATCAAAAAAGCGAAAGTTCAGTAAGAACTGACCTCCCCGGCGCCCTTTTCGGCGCCGGTCGTGTATTCTGCGCCTGAATGCGTACTGCACGGCAGTCGCGATCTTTTGTATCGGTTTTTGTATACTTATTAGGAATGAACATGATTTTGAAGCCAGCCCGCCTGATCTTAGCCCTGGTCGCCGTTGTAGCGATCCCTGCGTTCGCGCAAAACGTGGCCACCGTGAACGGCAAGGCCATCCCTTCGTCGCGCGTCGACCAGGTCGTCAAGCAAGTCGTCGCCCAAGGCAAACAAGCGGATTCGCCGCAATTGCGCGAAGCCATCAAGAAAGACCTGATCGGCCGTGAAGTGCTGATCCAGGAAGCCGACAAGCAAGGCTACGGCACGCGTCCGGAAGTCAAGTCGCAGATCGACAATGCCCGTCAAAGCATCATCATCAACGCCCTGCTGGCCGACTACGTGAAGAAGAACCCTGTCAAGGACGCTGAAATCAAGGCCGAATACGACAAGTTCAAGGCACAAGCGGGCGACAAGGAATACCATGCACGCCACATCCTGGTCGCCACCGAAGCGGAAGCGAAAGACATCATCGCCAAGCTGAAAGGCGGCGCCAAGTTCGAAGAACTGGCGAAAGTATCGAAAGACGGTTCCGCAGCCAATGGCGGCGACCTGGACTGGGCTAGCCCAGCTTCGTACGTGAAGCCATTCTCCGACGCCATGGTCGCCCTGAAACCAGGCCAGGTCACGCAAACGCCAGTGCAATCGCAATTCGGCTTCCACGTGATCAAGCTGGAAGAAACCCGTCCGACGAAGTTGCCGGCACTGGAAGAAGTCAAGGGCCAGGTGGCCGAGTCGCTGCAACAGAAGAAACTCGCCGCCTACCGCGATGAGTTGATGAAGAAGGCAAAAATCCAATAAAAACGCCTGATATAAGCTACTGCGCGTCGCGCTTTGCGGCCTGCGATGCTCACCGTACCTTCGTACGGTTGCGCGTCTCGGCCACAAATCGCTGCCGCTCGCTACGCTTCTATCAGCCGTTTGGATGGCTGGACAAGAGCGCTCTTCGGAGCGCTTTTTTTACGTCTGAAAAAAGCGAGATGCGATGGATTTACATGCAGAACTGAAGGCGGCGCTGGAAGCGGTTGCCGAACCGGGCCGTGCGGGGCCCATGCAGGCCTATATGCGCGACCAGTTCGTTTTCCTGGGCGTGGCAGCGCCGCAGCGGCGGCTGGCCGCCAGGGGCTTGCTGGCGGGTTTGAAGGGCATCGGTGCCGATGCCTTGCTGGAACACGCGCAACTGCTGTGGCAACAGCCGGAACGCGAATACCAGCACGTGGCGCTCGACATGCTGGCCCTGCACCGGCGCCAGCTGGGCATCGAACACCTCCCCGCCCTTCTGGCGCTGGCGCGCCAGCGCGCGTGGTGGGACAGCGTCGACGGCATGGCGGGCATCGTCGGCGAGGTGCTGCAGGCGGAACAGCAGCGCGGCGGCGACGGCCATGCGCACATGGAGGGCGCCTTGCGCCATGAGGACTTCTGGCTGCGCCGCATCGCCATGCTGCACCAGTTGGGCTGGCGCACCGACACGGATGCCGCCTGGCTGTTCGGCGCGGCGCTGGCGCTGGCCCACGAAGACGAGTTTTTCATCCGCAAGGCCATCGGCTGGGCCTTGCGCGACTACGCGCGCCACGCGCCCGAGGCCGTGACGGCGTTTGCCGACGCGCACCGCCAGCAACTGTCGGCGCTCAGCTACCGCGAAGCGTTGAAGCACCAGCCACGCTGAAGGCCGAGCCGCCCAGCAGGCGCAGCGCCGCATCGATGCGCGGCGCGGCATCCCAGGCCGGCGCGGGCGCCAGCAAGCCCAGTGCCATCTGCCGCAAGGGCTCGGCAATCACCATGGCCAGCAGCAAGCCGGCCAGCTCCCGCCCATCCTGCAACGCCAGATGGCCGCGCGCGGCCTGGCGCTGCAGCCAGTCGGCCAGCAGGGCCGTGCCCCGCTCGATGCCGTTGCGCTGATACACGGCAAGCAAATCCGCGCGGGCGGGAAACTCCGTGCACAGCAGGCGAAACAGCCCCACGGCGTCCGCCGTCAGCACGCGCGCCGCCATCGCCTGCAAGATCTCTTTCAACAGCGGCAACACCTCGCCAGGCCCGGCCGCATCGTGCGCCATGGCCGGCAGGAAAGCATCCGTCCAGCCGCGCACCACCAGGGCGACCAGTTCCTCGCGGTTGGCCGCGTATTGATACAGCGATTTCTTTGCCATGCCCGCGTGGCGCGCCACCGCTTCCATGGTCGTGGCCGCATAGCCTTCGTTCAGCAGCAGCCAGGTAGCCGCCTGCACGGCCGCCTCGCGCGCTTCCTCGGGCGGCCGCGCCGGACGGCCCCGTCCGCGCAAGGCCTTGCTCTCTTCTTCCTGCATGCCAGCTCCAAGCTTGATCGATGAGCAATTTTACACTGAAACATATTTAGGAAACGCTGTGCGTTTCTTTAATATATAATTGGCTCACCTCAACAAAGGAGAACGACATGACGCAGCATATTGAATTCCCATGGAGCATTACCAGCACGGGCGACTTGCTCGACCCATTTCCCCTGCACCTGGAAACGGGCGTCACGCGCCTGGAAAACGGTTGCCTGCTGGTGGCGGCGCGCACGGAACTGCACGGCTGCAGCGGGCGCATGCTGGACTGGTGGTTTACGTTTTTCGAGACGACGCAGCACATCAAATGGTGGCACCCGCACGATCACGTGGCCCATCATGGCTGGAACAGCGCGTGGAAAAAGGGAGAAAGTTACTATGGCGCCTCGATCGAGGCAGTGGAATCGCTGGGCGACATTCCGCCCGTGAAAGCCAAGCTGAAGTTCCATGATCCGAAGGATGTATTTGATACGGCGCAACTGCAACAGGCCAGGGACAGCGGCGCCCTGTCGGCCGCCATCTGCGCGCGCATCGGCTTCGGCGACCACGTGGTGCTCGATCCGCAGGGCGACCCGCTCGATGGCGAAATGCTGCACCTGACGCGCGACACCCCCACGGGCTGCGTGCTGCGCAGCCGCTTCTTGCTAGGCCGCAATAGCCTGAACCCCGTGCGCGACGTGCCCGACGTGCTGGGCCTGAACTTGCTGCGTCATTGCTACAGCGAATTTACCTACCTGTCGCGCTTCTTGCCCTCGCTGTATTACGGCGAGCACGCGAATGGAGAGCAAGCCCCGTTACCCTGGTAAAACATTACAGCCGCTTGTGCATGCGCGCCAGCGGCAGTTTGATGCCATCGGGCAAGTCCAGGTAAAACTCTTCCGTCACGGCAAAGCCGCTGGCCTGGTACAGCGGCACGCCGGGCAAGGTGGCGGCCAGTTCCAGGGCGGTAAAACCGGCGGCCAGCGCCTGGCGTTCGCAATGTCGCATCAGCATGCTGCCCAGGCCCTGACGCGCGGCGCCTGGCTCGACAAAGAAGGCGCGGATGCGGCCCGGCTGGCTGGCCGGATCGAGCAGCGGGTCCGGGCCGCTCTTGGCGCGGTCGGCACCATACAGGGTGGCGCGCCGGCTCCAGCCGCCGCAGGCCAGCATGGCGCCCTCCCGTTCGATGACGAAATACGTCTGGTCGGCAACGAGCTGCGTATCGACGCCGAACACGTGGCGCGTCACGGACTCGGCCTGTTCCGGCGTATAAAACCCCGCACTCAGCGCCACGCCGGAACGGGCAATCAGCGCGTTCATGGCAGGCACATCGGCCGGCAGCGCCACGCGCAAGCTGCTCAAAGCGCCAAAGCTGAACCAGGCGCGGCTGATGCGCCCCTGTTCCACTTCATACGTCGCCACCAGTTCCTGCGCCGACACGCCATCGTCCGTGTCGCCATGGACGATTTCATGGTCGATCACCAGCTTGCCGCAGGCGATGCGGTTGAGCAACTGCGCGTGCGGTTTGCTGGCGGCGAAGCGGGCCGTGAAACGGGGGCCGATTTGCCCGCTGCCCGTGGCCAGCAAGGTATCGGGATGCTGGAATTGCTGTGCGTCGTCGGCATAGATGGCCAGCAAGGCCGGCACGTCGTGCGCGTTGTAGGCGTCCAGTTGGGCCTGGACCACCGCGACGGGAGAAATGCGTGTATCGTTGGCAAGCGCCATGCGTGTACCTGTTGTGATGTGGGTGGAAAGTTGCAAAGCGTAACACTGTCGCTCCTGTCGCGGCGCGGTTTGCTGCGATAATTATAAGACTCGTCATAAGATTCGTCGCCAGACGCATCTTGCGACGTCACCAATCAATCGCAAATCGCAGCAGGAGTAGATATCATGAAATGGGAAGGCAATCGCGAAAGCGACAATGTGGAAGATCGCCGTGGCGAAGACGGCGGTGGGGGCGGCGGCGGTGGCGGCTTTGGTTTTGGCGGGCGCTCGATCGGCATCGGCACCATCGTCATCGCCCTCGTCGGCTCGTATGTGCTGGGCGTCAATCCCTTGACCTTGCTCAACCTGCTCAGCGGCGGTGGCGGCCAGATCAGCACCCAGCAAAGCCAGTCGCCCGCGCGCCAGCCGCCCGAATCGGACGAGATGGCCCGCTTCGTGAAAACCGTGCTGGCCGATACGGAAGACACCTGGGGCGCCCTGTTCAAGGCCGAAGGCGGCAGCTATGTGAAACCCAAGCTGGTACTGTTTTCCGGCAGCACGCCGACGGCTTGCGGCACGGGCCAGAGCGCCAGCGGTCCTTTCTATTGCCCTGGCGACCAGAAAGTCTACCTGGACCTCGATTTCTTCAACCTGATGCAGCAGCGCTTCAAGGTCTCGGGCGAATTTGCCGAAGCCTACGTGATCGCGCATGAGGTGGGCCACCACGTGCAAAACCTGATGGGCTTGTCCGAGAAGGTCGACAATGCCCGCCGCACGCAATCGGAGCGCCAGGCCAACGCCATGTCCGTGCGCCTGGAATTGCAGGCCGACTGCTTTGCCGGCGTGTGGGCGTATCACGCGAACGCCGACCGCAAGATCCTGGAACAGGGCGACGTGGAAGCGGCCCTGAAAGCGGCCACGGCCATCGGCGACGATGCGCTGCAGCGCCAGTCGCAAGGCCATGTCGTGCCCGATTCATTTACACACGGCACCTCGGAGCAGCGCGTGCGCTGGTTCAGCAAGGGCATCGAGAGCGGCCAGATTTCCCAGTGCAACACCTTCGAGGCGCGCCAACTGTAGGCCCTTGCCGGCCGGTTGCAGGCGCACTGGGCACGGCGCGCCTGCCCGTACCACGCTATTTCACGTCGATGCGCCCATATTGTCCGTGCGCCTCGTCAGCCGGCCCGGCCGCATAGAACAGGGTATTGACGGGCTGGCTGTTGAGACCATTGCCGAAGGCGATGCCCCACAAGCCATCGATCACCAGCGGCGTGCCGTCGGGCTTGAGCAGCGGCCCGCCAGCCTTGCCCGTGACGCTGTCATAGGCGTTGATCCTGCCATCGCCAAAATTCCCGATCAACAGCATACTGCCGGCAGAGCCGAAGTCGGCCGGCGCCAGCGCCATGCCCCATGGCGCATTCAAGGCCCCGCCGCTCACCAGCCGCTTGATCAGCGTGCCGCCGGTGTCGTACACATTGACGATGCCCAGGCCCGCGCCAGCCTGCTCGTCGTCGCCGCTGGCTTCGCGCATGGCATAGGCGACATAGATGCGCTCGCCGATGGCCTGGATGCCGAACGGTGCATAGCCGGCCGGCAAGCCGGGATCGCTGAACGCGCCAGGCCAGCTGGCCCTGGCAAAATTGGCATCGAAGACGTCGACGCGCCCGTTATGGAAATCGGCCGCGTACAGGTAGTTGGCGCCCGCACGGGCGGCAATCGCCAGGCCCTTGTAGACGCTGCCGCCGGCGCTGCCGTCATACACGACCAGGGCCGTGACGGGACTGACCGTGGGCGACCAGGCCGAGATGCTGCCGCTTTCGCTGGCGAAGATGAAGGGGCTGGGCGCCGTCACGCCATTCTGGCTCAGCTTGAAATCCTGCGTGCCGTTAAAGACGATGCCCGTCGGCCCTGCCGGCGTGCTGACCACCAGCGATTGCGGCACGCCGTTGCCATCGTACAAGGTCGACTTCGCCGCGCCATTCGCCGCCACCCAGACGAAGCCGCGCGGATTGAACGCCACGCCCCAGGCATTGACGAGGTTAGGGTCCGTGTGCGCGGCCGGCAGCGCGGCCGTATCGGACACGAGGCTGGTCACCGCATATGCGTTCAGGGCCGGCGGCTTGTGATGGTGGTGGCCGCCGCCGCAGGCAAACAGCGCGGTGGCCAGCGCGGCGGCGAGACAGGCGCAAACAATCTGCCTGGTGGTATGCGTTTTCATGGCGTTCCCCTTCTGCGTGATCGGCAGAGTTGCGCTGCCTGCCATCAGGGTATAAGTGGACCGTGCCGGGCGCTTGAGCCGCGTCAAGCGCAGCGCAGATAGGGCTTGCGCCCCGTCAGGGTATGCCGACGTCGTAGCGCTTGCCCAGCTTTTTCAGTTCGCCTGTCTCGATCAGGCTATTCAATTCCTGGTCGAACTGCAGGCGCAACTTGTCGAAGGCGGGCGAGCGGGGAAAGGCAAAATAGCCGTTCTGCACTTCTATAACTTTGGGCAAGGGTTTCACCTGGCGCCCATAGCCGAGGCGGGCGATCACGGGGTCGGTATTGCGGCGGTTGCTGACGAATACGTCGACGTGGTTGTGCACCAGCATCTTCAAGCCGTTTTCCACGTTATTCGCCACGCTGACCTGCAAGCCGGGGCGCACGCGCTCCCAGTCCGCGCCATAGGCCCAGCCATTGAGCAGCACCACCCGGCGGCTCTTCAGCACCGCGTAGTCGCCATCCCAGCCGAAGCTGGCATCCTGGCGCGTATAAAAGACCATCTGGTCCTGGTAAAATGGCTTGTCGGCAAACGCCATGCTGGCGATACGCTCGGGCGTCTTGTAGGGCCCGATCAGGATATCGGCCTGGCCCTGCACCAGCATGGCTTGCGCGCGCGCCCACGGCACCATGCGGAAACGCACGGTATTGCCCGTGCGTGCCGCCATCAGGCGCAGCAGTTCCGCGCCCAGGCCGCCATACTCGCCGCTATCCTGGTACTCGAAGACACGCTCGAACTGCGCGCCCACGGCCAGCAGCTCGCGCGCCTGCAGCGGCGCGGCAAATGCCGGCCACAGCAGCGCCAAGGCCAGCAGGCGCCGCCCTGCTCCGCTCATCAGCCGACGATGCGCAAGGAGTAATCGGTGGCCCGCACGTCCTTGGTCAGGCTGCCGATCGAGATGCGGTCCACGCCCGTTTCGGCAATCGCGCGCACGGTGTCGAAATTGATGCCGCCGGACGCTTCCAGCAAGGCGCGGCCATGCGTCAAGGCCACGGCGTCGCGCATCATGTCGTTGCTGAAGTTATCGAGCAAGACGGAGACGGCGCCCGCGTCCAGCGCTTCCTGCAATTGCGCCAGGGTTTCCACCTCGATTTGCACGGGCACGCCCGCGTCGAGGTTGCGCGCGTTTTCCAGAGCCTGGCTGACGCCGCCCGCGGCCGCGATATGGTTTTCCTTGATCAGGATGCCGTCATACAGGGCCAGGCGCTGGTTCTTGCCGCCGCCCACGCGCACCGCATACTTTTGCGCCAGGCGCAGGCCCGGCAAGGTCTTGCGCGTGTCCAGGATGGACGCCTTGGTACCGGCGACCACGTCCACATACTGGCGCGTGGCCGTGGCGACCGCCGACAGCAGCTGCAGGAAATTGAGGGCGCTGCGCTCGGCCGTGAGCAAGGCGCGTGCCGGCGCTTCGATCGTGCACACGACGCTGTCGGCCTTCATCATGTCGCCTTCGGCGTAATGCCAAACGATGTCGATGCTGCGGTCCAGGCTTTTCATGATGCCTTCGAACCAAGGCGCGCCGCACAGCACGGCTGCTTCGCGCACGATGACACGGGCCGTGACGATATGGTCTGGCGGCACCAGTTCACCCGTCAGGTCGCACTGGCCCACGTCTTCCAGCAAGGCGGCCAGCAAATTGCCTTCGAATGCGCGCGCCAGGGCGGGATCGAAAGGAGCGAAAGAATTAACGAGGGTACTCATGCTGGACCGATTCCTTGGAACAATTTAGTTTCTTTTGCCAGGTCCGCGCCCGGCTTGAGGCCCGCCTTCTTGGCGGCAGCGAAGTCGAGCATGCGGTTGATCGAACGCACGGCCAGCTGGCCGACGGCAGGATCGACGTGGATTTCGTTGTGCATGTTTTCCAGCGTCTGCGCCAGGTTCAGCAAGCCGTTCATGGCCATCCACGGGCAGTGCGCGCAGCTCTTGCAGGTGGCGCTGTTGCCGGCCGTGGGCGCTTCGATGAAACGCTTGCCCGGCGCGGCCGCGCGCATCTTGTGCAGGATGCCGTTGTCGGTGGCGACAATAAACGTGTCCGTGTCCATGCTTTGCGCTGCCGCAATCATTTGCGACGTGGAACCGACCATGTCGGCCAGCGCCACCACATTCGCGGGCGACTCCGGATGCACGAGCACCTTGGCTTGCGGATACTCTTCCTTGAGCAAATCGAGTTCGATGCCCTTGAATTCGTCGTGCACGAGGCAGCTGCCCTGCCACAGCAGCATGTCGGCGCCCGTTTCCTTCTGGATATACGAGCCCAGGTGTTTATCCGGTGCCCACAGGATTTTCTTGCCCTGCGCATGCAAATGGGCAACGATGTCGAGGCCGATGGACGACGTCACCATCCAGTCCGCGCGCGCCTTCACGGCCGCGCTGGTGTTGGCGTAGACGACGACGGTGCGGTCCGGATGGGCGTCGCAAAAGGCCGTGAATTCGTCCACCGGGCAGCCCAGGTCGAGCGAACAGGTCGCGTCGAGGTCGGGCATCAAGACCGTTTTTTCGGGACTGAGGATTTTCGCCGTTTCGCCCATGAAGCGCACGCCGGCCACAACGAGGGTCTTGGCCGGATGGTCGCGCCCGAAGCGGGCCATTTCCAGGGAATCGGAGACGCAGCCGCCCGTGGCTTCAGCCAGATCTTGAAGGTCAGCATCAACGTAGTAGTGGGCAACGAGCACGGCTTCGCGCTCGATCAGCAAGCGCTTGATGCGCGTGATCAGTTCGGCTTTTTCGGCCGGGGAAGGCGTCGCTGGCGTGCGTGCCCAGGCGTGGGCAGTGCAGCTGGCTCCGTCTTGTGGATGTTCATACTCGACGGATTTGATGGCTAAAGTTTGCATGGCTGTGTCAAACAAAAACGGGATAGACCGGCACGATTGCAATAAAGCAGGTGCGCCGGAACGAAAGGACCGCGGCGCGTCGGTGTGGTGATACCAGAGTACACCACCAGCTTTCCAAACGCCTGATAAAACCGTAGCGAGCGGCAGCGATTTGTGGCCGAGAAGCGCAACCGTGCTGAAGCACGGTGAGCATCACAGGCCGCAAAGCGCGACGCGCAGTAGGTTTGATCAGGTGTTTAATCAATACCCTGGCTCTTGAGATAATCTTCATAGTTACCGCGGTAATCGACCACTTCATCTTCCTTGATCTCGATGATGCGGTTGGCCAGCGAAGAGACGAATTCGCGGTCATGCGACACGAAGATCAGGGTGCCCGCGTATTTTTCCAGCGCGATGTTCAGGGATTCGATCGATTCCATGTCCATGTGGTTGGTCGGCTCATCGAGCATCAGCACGTTGTGGCGGCCCAGCATCAGCTTGCCGTACATCATGCGGCCCTTTTCGCCACCGGACAGTACCTTGACGGCCTTCTTGACGTCGTCGCCGCCGAACAGCAAACGGCCCAGGATGGAGCGCACGGCCTGGTCGTCGTCGCCCTCTTTCGTCCACTGGCCGATCCAGTCGGTCAGGTTCGTATCCTTGGCGAAATCTTCCGTCGGATCTTGCGGCATGTAGCCCACGTTGGCGTTTTCCGCCCACTTCACGCGGCCCTGGTCCGGCTGCAAGCCGGCGATGTCGCCCGCGATGCAACGCAGCATGGTGGTCTTGCCGGCACCGTTGGCGCCGATGATGGCGATGCGTTCACCCGCCTCGACCATGATGCTGAAATTCTTGAACAGCTGGCGATCGAAGCCTTTCGAGATATTCTCGACTTCCACGGCCAGGCGGTGCAATTTCTTTTCGCCGTCGAAACGCACGAACGGATAGGCGCGCGACGATGGCTTGATATCGTCGACCTTGATCTTTTCGATCTGCTTGGCGCGCGATGTTGCCTGGCGGGCCTTCGACTTGTTCGCGGCAAAGCGGCGCACGAATTCCTGCAGCTCGGCAACCTTGTCTTTCGCTTTCGCGTTGTTGGCCAGCTGCTGGTTGCGCGCCTGGGTCGAGGCGAACATGTATTCGTCGTAGTTGCCTGGATAAATCTTCAGCGTGCCGTAGTCCATGTCGGCCACGTGGGTGCACACCTGGTTCAGGAAGTGCCGATCATGGGAAATGATGATCATGGTGGAATTGCGCTCGTTGAGCACGTCTTCCAGCCAGCGAATCGTGTTGATGTCCAGGTTATTCGTCGGCTCGTCGAGCAGCAGGATGTCCGGGTTCGAGAACAGCGCCTGCGCCAGCAGCACGCGCAGCTTCCAGCCTGGCGAGACATTGCTCATCGGGCCTTGATGCAGGTCAATGGCGACGCCGGCGCCCAGCAGCAGTTCGCCCGCGCGCGATTCGGCCGTGTAGCCGTCGTATTCGGAGACTTTGCCTTCCAGCTCGGCCGCCTGCATGTAGTCGTCGTCCGTCGCTTCCGGGTTCGCGTAGATCGCGTCGCGTTGCTGGATGGCGGCCCACATTTCCGTGTGGCCCATCATGACGACGTCGAGGACGCGCATGTCTTCAAACGCAAACTGATCCTGGCGCAGCTTGCCCAGGCGCTCGTTGGTATCGAGCATGACGTTGCCGCCCGACGGGTCCAGGTCGCCGCCCAGGATCTTCATGAACGTCGACTTGCCGCAGCCGTTCGCGCCGATCAAACCATAGCGGTTGCCGTCGCCGAACTTGACGGAGATATTCTCAAACAATGGCTTGGCGCCAAACTGCATCGTAATATTTGCGGTTGAAAGCATGTGATATTAGGTCTTTATTCAGTTAAAACAGCTAGTTAAGTACTTTTCCCCCATTATACAGCACCCACCCCCATCGCTCTATAGCGACCAGGCTAAACAGCCGCGGAGCGCAGGCAGGAACGGACATGGCGCGTCGCACCGATGCCCGGCATTTCCATCAAACAACACCACTAGCTGCAGGCGCAACATTGTCCGATAAAAAAATCATAGTAAATAATCTATGTTTTGTTACAATCAACTCGCCTCATTTAACGAATGTGTATCATCACGAAAGGTAATAAGCATGAAATTGTTTTCTGGTTACCCTTATTTATTATTGATCAGCATTTCCGCATTATCGCTGGCTGGCTGCGCGGCCCCCGAACCCGCTGCGGCCGACGGCGCGCCCAAACTTGCCGCCGTCAAATGCAAATCCAGCTCCACCGCCTCGCTCGGCACATGGATCGCCAAGAATTGCGGCAGCAGCTCGGATGCAAAAAACATTGATACCAAGGAGTTCCTCGATTCTATGCAGACACCGGGGTCAATTCCAGGCAAGCCATAATCCCGGGCTTGCTCCCCTCAGGCTGGCGCACAGGCGCGCCGCCTTCGCCAGGCCGGATGTAACAAGCGCATCACTTGCGACCCGATACGCCGTGCAACACGACCGGGTCTGCAAGACACGCCATCAGGCACCGCGCCGCCAGGCGCACGGTAAAATAGCGCGACACGCACCCAGTACCTTTCACCTCACAGGCATCCCTTGAAAAAAACTACCATTGCCGCCGCTGCGGCCGTCATTGCCGTCGCTGTCACCGCCTACGCTTCGCCCTATTACACCTTGCACCAGATCAAGACCGCGCTGGCCGAGCGCAACGCCGATGCCCTGGCCGCACACGTGGACTTCCCCGCCCTGCGCGCCAGCGTCAAGACGCAGCTGGAAGCGAGCATGGCGCGCAGCATCGAGGCGACCGCCGGCAGCGGCAACCCGCTGGCCGCGCTGGGCCAGTCGATCGCCAGCGCCATGCTGGGCAAGATGGTCGATACCATGGTCTCGCCCGCCGGCGTGGTGGCGCTGGTCAACAAGAGCGCCGTCAGCCCGCAAGCAGAGCCAAATCCGGATGCGCCCGCCGATGGCGCGCGCAAGAAGGCCGACTATTCAGCTGGCTATGCCGGCCTGAACACCTTCATCGTGCGCGCAAAGGATGGCAATGCGCAGGAAGGCGCGCTGATCCTGCTGCGCCATGGCGTGTGGGGCTGGAAGCTGAGTTCGATCGAGATTGCGTCGGCGATGGCCGCACGCTAGAAGAAGCGCGCATGCGCAGGCAATCTGATACACAATGCGGGCCACTTGTATACGATTGCAGGAGATTTCATGCTGAAACACACGACCCTGGCGCTGGCCATGGCCTTTGCCGGCGCCGCACCATCCGCCCATGCCCACGATGGGATCGCCGCCGCCGAGCGCAGCCACTCCGTTGCCGCGCGCATGCAGGCGGAAACGTCCAGCGCCGCCGATCCGGACGGCCCGGCACTGCTGCCCGTGCCCAGCGACATTTCGCTGGCCGAGCTGGAGCGCCGCCTGGCGCTGGGACAGGCGCAGGCCGCTGAAAAACACTATACCAGCGCGCTCGATCCAGCCGTGCTGAGTACCCTGGCGCAACAGATGGGCTGCGACGATATCGTCGGCATGCAGCCGTTCGGTTTCCCGCTGGAACAAGCGCAAGCAACCGTCCTGAGCGGCGCGCACCTGCTGGCGCGGTGCCCGGACCGGGCCTATGTGACGATCACGGCCATGTCGATGGCCGGCAAGACGGGCAAGCGCGCCCACATTTCGCCGCAATCGTTCAAGCAACAGGTCGATGGCAGGCCCGCGCGGCGCCTGCACTACAAGGCGCCCAACGGCCGCCAGAAGGAGTCGCTGACCATCATCGACGGCAGTTATGCGTACGCGCTCGAGTACTGGTCGCTCGATGACAGCCAGCAACGCGGCATGGTCGGCATTCGCAGGATGGAAACATTGACGTTGCCACAATAAAACAGGCAAGAACAGGCGAAATACTGTATATTCATACAGTTATCTACTATTCCCCTTTCGAGCATGCCTGCACACCCGCCCATCCAATTACCGTACACCATCTGCGTCAGCGCCACGATCGACGCGGAGGTCGAGCAAACCATCCTCGAGGGCTTGAATGCCTACAACGATGCCATCACCGGCTATAGCGACAGACAGGTATTGAGCGTCGTCGTGCGCGACCGCGACAGCCAGCGGGTGCTGGGCGGCGCCATGGGCCGGACTTCGCTGGGCCTGCTGTTTCTCGATTTGTTTTATTTGCCCGCCGCCTTGCGGGGACTGGGACTGGGCAGCCGGATACTGGCGCAGTTCGAAGAGGAAGGACGCCGGCGCGGCTGCGCCTCGGCGGTGCTGTACACCATCACTTTCCAGGCGCCCGAGTTTTACGAGCGGCGCGGCTGGCGCCGCTTCGGCGAGATTGCCTGCAGTCCCGAGGGGACGAGCCGGGTATTCATGAGCAAGCCCCTGTAGGCGGCATGCGACCAGGGCTGGCGGCAAACCTGCCGCCAGCCCTGGTCAGCGACCTTTGCTTACATGCCCAGGGACTTGAGCAGGTCGGCGTTGTCGTCGTCTTCCGGTTCCACGGCAGGCGCCGGGGCGGCGTCCCGTTCGCGGTTCGCGAATTCGCCATCCATCAGCGAGTCGGCGTCGACTTCGCGGGAATCGAAATCGTGCAACTTGATGAACTCGGTACGGTCGATCGCCAGTTCCAGGTAGAAAATATTGTTCTTTTCCGTGTAGAAAGTGACGCGGCGCATTTCCGGGCGGTCCAGCGGCGTGTCGACGCTGAGCATCACCTGCTTGTTCAGCACCAGCATCTTCGGCTGGCTCTGGGTGATATTCGTTTGCAACTCGCGCCGTACCTTGCCCGTGAAGTCGCCCACGATCTGGTTCATCAGCTCGCCCATGATGTTCGACACTTCGTCCGATGTGTAGAAGCTGGCCAGCTCCGACTTCGGCATACCCATGTGCAACATGTAGCGCTCGTAGATTTCCATCGCCGTATCGGCGGCAAAATTGAGCACCACCAGGCCCGTGAAACCGCCATCGAACATGACGAAACAGCCGATATCCGGCTTCAGGCCCGTCTTGGTGATGCGCTGCACCATGCCTGAATAATTGACCTTGCTTTGCGTTGCAACGTTGAGCACCCGAACCACCGAGTTGCACAAACTCATCAACAAATCTTCTGTACCGTACACAACATCCTTTTCTGCATCCATGAGCAACCTCTCCTACTATTTTAAAGATGACAGCACTGTTCCCTGCCCGCCGCGAGCCGAAACCTGACAGTTTCGCTCAGCTGGCGGACGACTTCACCTTTGCATGCCTGACCTTGCGTGGCGGCGCGCGCCGCGTTGCCGCCGCCCCGAACCGCCCTCTTACCTTTTTCTGTATAGAAATAAGTATCATGCGCAGAATACCCAGATGTAACATTTCCGTCCAGCCATACCTGCATTTACTTGACGATCTGTGCGGAAATACCAATACACTGCAATGCAACATTATGCGGAAGATAAGCATGCAGGAAGATTCAGGCTGGCACGGTTGAAACCATGGCGAAAAGGCAGCATCACGTATACTGCCCCGCGGGACGCAACTACCGAAAGGCATGAGAGGATGAGTACACTGCAGGAACAGGCAACGGCGGAAATGATGGCGGCCGTCGAGGCGTGGTTTGTCGAGCGCCTGAAGCGCACCGATCTGGAAAGCGCCGTGAATCGGACCACCTTGCAAATGGGTATCTTTAACGATCTCTTGCTCGACTACAAACCCGGCCGCACCACGGCCGACGATTACCATCTGGCCGATGCCGGGGATTTCACGCAGAGGACGCCATCGCGCCTGGATGAAGCCGTCGTGCGCGACAGCATCGCGCCCCAGCTGGTTGCCATGGTGCAAGCGAAGCTGGCAACGCTGGCCGACACGCCCCTGATCGACTACCGCTTCAGCTTTCGCGGAAAATTCCAGACGGCACAGGGCACGCTGCACCTGAATCTGCTCGATCATGTCAACGAAGGCAAGCGCAGCGCCCTGCTCGCGCGCATCCACAGCTACGTCGAGCAAAAACTCGAGCGCGGCAACCGGCCGACGAAAAAGTTGGAAACCTTCTTCCTGGCGCGCCACCTGCTCGATCCCCAGCTGTTTCCGCAGCCCGATATCGCCTGGACCATCGCACAATTCGAACGCATCGAGCAGCTGAACAAGTCGCGCCCGCAAGCGCTGGCCGAACATCGCAGCGACATCATCCAGGCCGTGTCGGCCTGGGCGGAAAAACAGTTCTTGCCGCAGTTCTATGACGTGCAAACCTCAAGCTACAGCGGCACGGAATACACCTTGAAAGCGGGCGCGGCGCCCGATGCGCAGGCGCTGGCGCCGATCGACCTGCTGCTGTACGGGGCCGTGATGATCTTGCGCCACGAACCGAGCTACGCCAAATCGACGGGCCTGAAATTCCTGGAAATCGCGCGTGAACTGGGCAGCGAACGGGCCGTGCGCATGCTCAAGGAAGGCAGCGGCACCTTCCCCGACGGCGACATCCACGTGAAAAATGCCTTGCTGGAATGCCGTGCCAACGACGTGTTTGCCACGATCAGCATCACGATTACCCAGGAAGAAGAAGGCGCGTATGCGCAGGCGCTGGCGTTCATCACACACCTGCTGAACAACGGCTTCCCGAAAAGCTACCGGATCAAGCTCAAATCGAAGGTCAAGGAATATCTGCCCTTGAAAGGCCTGGCCCGCTCCGACACGCACCGCTTCTTTGCCAACGCCCTCGCCCATGCATCGCTGCAGCCGCAACTGGAAGCGTATGCGCGCGCCGCCATCGGGCAATTCGAGTTCTATGCCGACACGGAAGGCGAAAAGAATTGCATGCCCGGCAGTTACGCCACGTTTGGCCTGGGCTTGCTCGACGCACGCCATTTCCCCCTGGTGCAGCACTACATGGCCAACGTCGACGAGGAACACCAGTCCGTGCAGGATCAGTTCACGGCCGCCTTCGCCGAACGGCATGGCGTGACGACGGAGTCCGTTCCCGTGCTGGCGGCCTGCCTGCGCGCGTGCACGGATAACGCCAAAGTCAAAATCCAGGCGGAACTGGAAGAGGTGGAGACACTGGAACTGTTCTGCCAGCAACTGCAAGGGCTGGAAGGCTATCTGGTCGAGCACATGCTGTATCCCGTCTGGGGCAAGCTGGAAAAACTGGCGGCCCTGGCGCGCAAGGCGCAAGGCCGGCGCAGGGAGTTGCTGCTGGCTTTGCTCGAAGCGGCCAGCAAGACAGGCGCCTAATGTGCGCAACGTTATGACTTTCACCATATATAATGCGCGGCGCCAGAGTTGCCTTGAGGCATCTTTTGGCGTCTGACATTGAATCGTGGAGAAAATACATGCATCAAACACAACAAACATCGCGCACCTTCCTGCTGGCAGCAAGCTTTGCCGCTGCTGTGGCGCTGGCCCAGCCCGCCATTGCCGCCGACGCCGCGGAACTGGCCCCGCTCGATGCTGCCAACCTGTACATCAAGACCATCATCAACCTGGATGAAGCCAGCGTCGCCAAGCTCAACGCCTACCTGCGCCCCACCCGCCTGGCCGGCCACCAGAGCGCCGAATACGCGTCGTACAGCGACATGAAGGAAGCGGACGCCAAGTTTCCAACGGAAACGGGCAAGCTGATCGCCGACCTGTTCCCCGCAACCATGCGCGCGGCCGTGACGCCGGCCGCCGAATTGCTGGCGGCGAACGTCATCGCCGCCAAGAAGGGCGCCGTGTGCCAGGCCACCAAGGCGGATCCGGTGACGGTGGAAAACGGCATCCAGACGGCCGCCGTCAGCTTCGAATGCCAGATCGTCAAGGTACCGCTGGCATGGGCGCCTGCCGCCCAGCAACTGGCGAAGAGCGGCTGCAAGGTCGAGCAATGCAAGGCCGGCCTGCAAAAGATCGCCGCGACCTACACGAGCTCGCCGAAACAGGCGTGGCGCGCCGTGTTTGCCGTCAGCCGCGAAAAGAACTCGGAAGCCTGGCGCAACGATTTCGCGCGCGAAACCTTCGATGAAATCTGGGAATACCTGTAATCCTTCACTCATCCCTAAGGCTGCCGGTGGATAAACCCAAACTGACACCCGTCGCCCAGCCGGCAGGCCTGGCCCTGCTGCGCCTGCTCGATCCCGACCACGTGGACGGTGCGCTGAGCAAGCAGGTATTGGCGCAAGATCTGGCCAGCCTGCACGGCAAGCAATTGCTGGCGCTGCTGCGCCGGCTGCGTGCCGCGCAATCCAACCAGCAGGATTATGCAGGCGCCAGCCCAGAGCAGGCCGAGCAGCAGTTCGGCGCCGCCATCGCCGCCGTCAAGGCGGTGCTGGCCACGCGCCCGCACATTCCCAACAAGCAGGAAGCGAAGGCCTTGCGCCAGGCGGCGGCCAGGAAGCGTTAATCGAGGCGCAAGCCGGCCGCCAGCAAGGCCATGCCCTCGCCGAACGCGGGGGCGATGACGCGTACCTCGGCCGGATCGAGGTCGCCGAAGTTGACGTACGCCAGGGCCGGCGCCGCGCCCGCGCGATAATCGAGCAGCAGGCATAGCGGCCCGCCATCGGAACCGATCCCCAGGCACTGGCCGCCCAGGTAGCGCTGCAGTTGATACGCGCCATTCAGCGCCACCAGCTCGCGCGCGGGCCACAGCGACAGCGATTGCCCATCGACATCCCCTGCGCCGCCATCGGACCAGCACAGGAAGTCGTGTAAATCCGGCGGCAACGGCAGGCCCATGGCCTGTTCGATGGCAGCCAGGGACGCCGGCGTGGCGCCAGGACTGGCACGCCAGTACGGCGCGATGGCGGCGATGACTGGGGCAAGACGCATAGAGATAGGTTTCCTTTGAATAGGCGCGCGGCGGGCTGCCTCAGCGCGCCATCATCGGCGAGCGGACGCCGGGCGTCAAGCGGCCATCCAGCCGTGCGCGCAAGCTCGTCGGCCCCCTCCTATAATCTGAGGCTCTATTGTTTCCGCTACAGAAAGTTCCCCATGTTCATACAATTTCCCCGCCATGTCATCGGTTGCGCCGTATTGGCCTTTTCCGCTTTGGTCGCCATGCAGGCCGCCCATGCCGAAGAGACGGGGCCCATCGATGCGCGTGCCGTCTGGCAGGAACGCTCGCTGTCGGCCTGCCGCACCGGGCAATCGCACTCCGCGCCCGACGTCTGCCTGCTGCGCACCATGAAGCGTACCGGTGCGCCCCCGCAAGCCATCGCCGCCGCCAGGATGCTGGTCGGGGCAAACATGCCAGGCTACATCTCTGCCTGGCGCCCGCTGGGCAAGGTGGCGCTGGCCACCGTCACCTATCCGTTTCGCGCCAACACGAATGAAAGCACCTTGCTGATCGGCAGCGATGGCGCGGCCATCGATGTCGACGAGCACTCCGTGCGCGAGGAAGACCGGGCCACGCCTGCCTGGCAAGCGTTTACCGCCGCCCACCCGGACGCCATGCCGTTCGCGCCCGCCGAGTTCGTCGGCAGCACGGCCACCGGCGATGGCGGCCAGAGCGTGCTGTTTTCCACGCCCCTGATCACCTGCCACGCCTGTGCCGACGATGGCGCCCTGCTGGTCGCCTACACGATCGACAAGGCCGGTATCGTGCGCGAGAGAAAACTATTGACGATCAAGTAAGGCTGCATCAAAGACAAGAAAGATGAGATAGAATTGCTTGATGGCATGTCTATACGAGTACATGCCATCGATCCAAACTTACTTATCACAGGAAACCATGCGCCGCTCTTGCCTTGCACTGCACCTCACCGCCGCCCTGCTGCTGTCCAGCCCCTTCCACCTCGCCAATGCCGCGCCCGCCGCTACCGCTTCCTCCAGCGCAGCCACGCCGCTCGTCATCGGCGAAAGTTTCAGCATCGATTCACAGGCGCTGAAAGAAAAACGCCACATCAATGTGTACATGGCGCGCGCCTGGGATACGCCCCCCGACGCCCCGCTGCCCGTGCTGTACATGCCGGACGGCGGCGTGGCCGAAGACTTTTTGCACGTGGCCGGCTTGCTGCAAGTGTCCGTGGCGAATGGCACGATGCGTCCCTTCATGCTGGTCGGCATGCAAAACACGCAGCGCCGGCGCGACCTGACGGGGCCGACCGGGAATGCGGAAGACCGCAAGATCGCCCCCGTCGTGGGCGGCGCGGCCGCCTACCGGACCTTCATCCGCGATGAGCTGATGCCGGAAATCAAGCGCCGCTACCGCACAACGGGCGAGACGGCCATCGTCGGCGAATCGCTGGGGGGCCTGTTCGTGGTGGAAACCTATCTGCTGGAACCGCAGCTGTTCGACCATTACGTGGCGTTCGACCCCAGCCTGTGGTGGAATCATGGCGCCCTGCCGCGCCAGGCGGCAGCCCTGCTGGCGAAAGGCACGCCGGGCAAGCACAGCCTGTACCTGGCGTCCAGCAGCGAGGCAGGCATCGCCGTGGAAGTGCAGCGCCTGGCCGACGTGCTGGAAAAACAGGCGCCGCGCGGCTTGCAATGGCATGTGGAAAAGATGCCGGAAGAAACCCACGGCACGATCTATCACCCGGCCGCCCTGAAAGCGTTTCGCAGCGTCTTCAAGCCGGCCACGCCGCCGCAATAAGCGGGACGGGGACGGGAACGGGGACGGCTACGGCGCCGGCAGCGCCTGCCCCATCTGCTCGCGCAGCCAGTGCAGCAAGGTGGTGCGGCGCGCGTCGCCATCGAATGGCAGCGGCGACAGCAGGAAATAGGCGCTGCCGTCGCGCCGGAAACCGAAGGGCGCGACCAGGCGCCCGCTGTCGAGGTCTTCGCGCGCCATGAAGACTGAGCCGATGGCCACGCCGAGGCCGGCGCAAGCCGCTTGCAGGCTCAGATAGAAGTGCTCGTAGGTCTGGCTGCCGCCCTGGCCGCCGCCGTCGGTATCCTTGCCGGCGGCGCGCCAGTGGGTCCAGGCAGCCGGGCGCGACGCCGTGTGCAGCAGGCGCTGCGCGGACAGGTCCAGCCGGCCTTGCCGCAGCAGGGCCGGCGCGCACACGGGCGCGATCCATTCATCGCACACCTTTTCCGCATGCAAGCCCGCATCCCACAGAAAATCGTCGCGGCGCAGCGCCACGTCCACCGCGTCGCGCTGGAACGCCACCGGCCCGCCTGAGGCGAACAGGTGCAGCGGCACCTCGGGATGGCGCTGGTAAAAGTCGCCGAGGCGCGGTATCAGCCATTTCATCGCGATCGTCGGCTCGCACGACACCACCAGCGGCCCCTGGCGCACCGGCTGGCGCACGGCTTCGAGGGCGGCGTCGAGCCGTTCGAACGCTTGCTGGACGGCATCGCGCAGCTGCGCGCCTGCCGGCAGGAGGAACACGCCGCGGTTGCGGCGTTCGAACAGGGGCGTGCCCAGCGACGTTTCCAGCAGGCGGATTTGCCGGCTGACGGCCCCATGCGTGACGTGCAGTTCCGCGGCCGCCTGGACGAAACTGCCCAGCCTGGCCGCAGCCTCGAAGAAACGCAAGGTGCCCAGCGCCGTCTGCCTAGTCATGATCTGTCACTTTTTCTCACACATATCCGCAAGATATCATCGTTTTTCATGGAACGCCATTCTAGCGATAATTTGTCTTCCGGCAGCCCGCATGCGCGCCGCGCCCTTGCCCAACAGGCGAGAAATAGTCACCGATGGCCGTGCGGGCGCCACCACTGCCCAAGGAAGACACATGATTGCATTGCTTGCCGTTGCCCTGATTACCCTGCTGGCCTCCATCGTTCCGGGTCCCGATTTCGCGATGGTCACGCGCAACAGCTATCTGCATGGCCGCCGCGCCGGCCTGCTGGCCGCGCTCGGCATCGCGCTGGGCGTGCAAGTGCACGTGTTCTATACGATGTTTGGCGTAGCGCTGCTCATCGCCGGTTCGCCTGGACTATTTACGGCGATCAAGCTGGCCGGCGCCCTCTACCTGGCCGTGATCGGCTGGAAAACCTGGACCAACCGCGCCGGACTCGTCATCGACCTGCACGGCGGCGCCAGCGTGCCCCGGCATAAGATCTTGCTCAACGGCTTTCTGACCAATGCCCTGAACCCGAAAACGACCCTGTTTGTCATCAGCACCTACACCCAGGTAGTGCAGCCCGGCACGCCGTTGGCAGTCCAGTTCGGTTACGGGCTGTGCATGTCCGCCATCCACCTGGCCTGGTTCGCCCTGGTGGCCGTCTTTTTCTCGCAAGCGCGCTTCCGCTTGCGCATGGTCAGCCACCAGCGGAGCATCGACCGGCTGATCGGCGCGGTCCTGATGGCGCTGGGCGTCGCGCTCGCCTGCGCCAACATGGACAAACTGTAATCTGGCGCGAGACGTGCCCGCCGCATCCGGCGGGTAAAATCGGCGACCTTTCTTCCCCCCGCCGAGTACAGATACCCATGAGTTTTTTGCAACTATTTATTCTTTCCATCGTCCAGGGCTTCGCCGAGCTGCTGCCCGTGTCCAGCTCCGCCCACGTCATCATGGCGGAAAAACTGATGGGCCTGGACCCGACGTCGCCGGAGCTGACCATGCTGCTGGTGATGCTGCACACGGGCACCATGTTCGCCGTCATCGTGTATTTCTGGAAATCCTGGCGCGCCACGTATTTCAGCTCGGCCACTGCCTTCCGCAGCAATGCCTTGCTGCTCGTGGCCGCTACGGCCCTGACGGGCATCGTCGGCTTCGGCTTGCTGAAAGGCATTACGCACGTCATGAGCAAGGATGCGCCCGGCTTTGAAATCGAGCACCTGTTCGGCAACGCGAAACTGATGGCCGCCGCCCTGGCCGCCGCAGGCGTGCTGATCATTGTGTCGTCGCGCCTGCAGGCGCGCCAGCATGGCACCTTGTCCATCGGCAAGGCGATGGTGATCGGCGCCGTGCAGGGACTGTGCCTGCCCTTCCGGGGCTTTTCCCGCTCGGGCGCCACCATTTCCGCCGGCATCGCCATGGGCGTGCCGCAGCGCCGCGCCGAAGAATTCAGCTTCGCCCTGGCCGTCGTGCTGACGCCGGCCGTGCTGGCCAAGGAAGGCTGGCGCTTCTATCAGGCCGTGGCAAATGGTAGCCTCGATCATCTGGAACACGGCAACAGCCTGCTGCACCTGCTCGGCCCCAGCCTGCTGGGCATGCTGCTATCGTTCCTGGCCGGCTTGCTGGCCCTGCGCTGGCTGTCGCGCTGGCTGGAACAGGGGCGCTGGCATTTCTTTGGCGCATATTGCCTGCTGGCCTCCTTGGTGGTGCTGTACGTAGGGTAAAATCGCCGGGTTTGCGTTAAACGCCTATAAAACCTACTGCGCGTCGTGATTTACGGCCTGCGATGCTCACTGTACCTGCGTACAGTTGCGCTTCTCGACCGCAACTCCCTTCCGCTCGCTACGGTTTTCTTCGGCGTTGTTGCTTTACTATCCCAGCCAGGTTTTACTGAAAGCCAACGATGAATTTCGCCGCCACCGCCGCCCTCTCGCTTGCCATGTCCACCGATGCCTTCGCGGCCGCCGTGGGCAAGGGCGCCGCCCTGCACAAGCCGCAATGGCGCGAAGCGCTGCGCACGGGGCTGATCTTTGGCGTCATCGAAGCCATCACGCCCATCATCGGCTGGGCCCTGGGCAGCGTGGCCGCGCCCTACGTGGAAGCGTGGGACCACTGGATCGCCTTCAGCCTGCTGGGCATCATCGGCTTGCTGATGATACGTAATGCCCTTTCCGATGCCGACGAGGAAGAAGCGCCGGCCCAGTCGCACTCGTTCTGGGTGCTGGCCGTGACGGGCCTGGCCACCAGCATCGACGCCATGGTGGTGGGTGCGGGCCTGGCTTTGCTGGGCGCCAACATCGTCGTGACGGCGGCCGCCATCGGCTTTTCCACCTTCGTCATGGTCACCCTGGGCGTGATGCTGGGCCGCGTGCTGGGCACGGTGGCGGGCCGGCGCGCGGAGCTGGTGGGCGGCCTGGTGCTGATCGTCATCGGCTGCGTGATCCTGTACGAGCATATCGGCCATCCGGCCTGAGGCCGGGCAAGGCCTGCGCACGCCATGGCCGGCGGCGCAGGCGACGCGCCACTTTGTGCTACATTCAAGGCTCTGCATTCCTGTCTCGCAAGGTGACCATCATGGAAACTCTTGAGCTGCTTTTTGCCTCGCTGGTGCGCGAAACGGCCGAATCGATACGCGACCACCACGTCCCTTTTGCCATCAAGCACGACGAGCGCGCCTATTTCGAGTGGATGGACGGGCATCCGATCGATGGCTATATCCAGGAAGCGTATCGGGAAATCGAAGAAACAGCCCAGCAAATCCGCGCCATCCGCGCTGGGTGATGACGGCAGCCGCAAGCTACTGCGCGGGCGACTTTGCGGCTGGCGATGCTCACCGTACCAATGTACGGTTGCGCTTCTCAGCCACACATCACCGTCGCTCGCTACGCTTGCGACAAGCGTAGCGACGTTGGTTGAATCGTGGCTTGAAATGGCGGTCTTGATTCAGATCAAACACTCTGCTGTTCCTATCGAATTGATGGCCCAATGCCGTGACAATGGACTTGGAGGCGGGAGACATGGATCAGGAACAAAAACACCAGATCAGGGGTTATGAATTTCATGTGACGGGGGCGCTGGAGAAGGACGGACGCTACCGGGGCATGATCTTGATCAGCAAGCGCGGCGATACCTTGCAGGCGTATGCCAAGCCCGTGCTGATTGAAACGCCGAGCAGTTTCAAATCCGTGCATGCGGCCTTGATCGAGGCCTCGGCGTACGCCCAGGAACTCATCTATAACGGCGCCATCAAGGCGCTGCTGCCGGCCGAGGCGCCGCTCGCGGGTACACAGGCCGATACGCAGGCTGGTACGCAAGCGCCGCAGCCGCCGGATTTCGTCGGCAACTGACGCCGGCAAGCCCGTCAGGCCCGCCTGGGCGCGCGTATAATGACGCGCTTTCCCGGATGAAAACACAAAACCATGGAATATGTGAACTTGCCGCTGGTCTTCCTCGTCGGCTGCGCCCTGATTGCCTTGCTGGCCAAGAAGAATGGCTATTCGTGGTACCTGTTTTTCTTCGCCATCGCCGTGCCCACGCCCCTGTTGCTGCTGGCCTTGCCCCATGTGGTGGGCGTGGAGGCCGCTTCGCTGACCTCCGTCCGGCTGGGTACCGCCCTGTTCTTCCCCGTGGCCGGCTTGCTGCTGGCCCTGCGGCGAAAACACTGACCCAAAAGCGGTCTCAGCGTGCAGGCACGCCATCGGCCAGGCGCCAGCCGACGGACAGCGCCAGTTGCTGCGCCTCTTTTTCATTGCTGCAATCGTCGTAATCGCAGGTGTCCGCATATGCGCCGCACGCCTGGTTCTGGCTGACATACGAGCCGACCCAGCGGCCATCGCGGCGCTGGCTGGCCGTGGCGCTGATGGTAAAACCCTTGTGGATGGTGGGATTTTCAAAAGGCATAATTCCTCCGATGCAAGAAGCGTCAGGGACCTGACTGGCTTCCACTGTGCGCCTTGCGGTCGCCCACGTCTGTACGTTTGACCACACTCACGAAAAGGGCGTGCGCCGCGCTCGCGCCGGCGGGCGATCGGGTATGATTTCCCCATGTGTGGACGATTCGATCAAAATGACACGGCGCGCGTGCTGGCGTCATCCTTCGGCTGGACCGACGCGGTGTTCGACAGCGAGGCGGAAGCGCACCTGAACGTCTCGCCCGGCACCTACCGGCCCATCCTGCACATCCAGGATGGCGTGCACCGGGTCGACGATATCTTCTGGGGCTACCGGCCCGCCTGGGCCGCCGCGGCCACGCCCGCTCCCGGCAAGAAAAGAATCCCCATCGCCATCAATGCCCGCCTGGAAAAACTCGCCGGCGCCTACTGGAAACCCTTGCTGCGCGCGGGGCGCGGCATCGTCTGCGTTTCCGGCTGGTATGAATGGACGGGCGAGAAAGGCGGCAAGCAGCCGTGGCACATCCACCGCAAGGACCGCGCACCCCTGTTCCTGCTGGCGCTGGCCCAGTTCGGTCCCTACAAGGTCAATCGGGAAGAAGCGGGCTTCGTACTGGTGACGGCCGACAGTATGGGCGGCATGGTCGATATCCACGACCGCCGCCCCGTAGCCGTCAACCGGGAAGACGCGCACCGCTGGCTGGACCCCGCCCTGACGCCCGAGCAAGCGCTGCACCTGGCGCGCACCTGCATGCTCGACGTGGACTTGTTCGAATGGCATGCCGTCGACAATCCGCTGGTACCGTCCGCCAGGGCCAAGCCGCCACCGGCCGCGGCGCAAAGTGCCTTCGACTGGGGTACGGATTAAGGCAGGTGCGCCAGGCGGCGCCACAGCGCTTCCATGGGACCTTGCCTGAAATGGCGCAGCCAGTAGCGGCTCAGCAGCACCTGCCCCGCCATCATCACGACCGCCAGGCCCAGCATCTCGACGGGACGCAATGTTGCGCCCCAGCCCAGGCCCGGCCCCTGCAGCAGCCAGGTGCCGATCAGCGATTGCAGCAGATAATTGCTCAGCGCCATGCGTCCCACGGGCGCCAGCCATGCACCGAGCCAGCGCAGCATGAAGGGGCCGGCCAGCATCAGCGCGGCCACATAGCCGGCCGCCAGCACGGGGCCGCCGGCGAACAGGCCCACTTCGAACAGGGCCGTGTCAAACACGGTTTGATACGGATCGGCCACCTGCCACGCGACGGCCCCCGCCGCCAGCAGGTTGAACGGCAAGCCCGCGCCCAGGCCCACGGCACGCACCCTGCACCACAGGCGCTGGTGGCGCTGCGGCTGCGTCAGCCAGCCGAAACGCACGGACAAGATGCCCAGCAAGAACAGCACGATGATATGCGGCAGCATGACGGCCGAGTACAGCAAGGAGACGAGGAAATCGTTGGCGCGCAGCCTGGCGACGGCCCATGCGCCGCCCTGCGTGTAGACCGCGTAGCGCTCCGCAAAGGCTTGCAGGTCGCGCGCGATGTCCGGCGCGCCGCCCTGCTGGCCCACAGGAATCAACAGGCACATGAATAATAGAAAACCGGCCGCCACCAGCCAGGCGCGGTTGCGCACGCGGCTGAGCCTGGCGGACAGCAGGGGCAGGACCAGCATGCCGGCGACGGCATACGAGGTCAGCACGTCGCCGCTCCAGATGCAGAAGCCGTGCAGCAGGCCGAACACGAGCAGCCAGCGCAAACGGCGCCGGTAAGCCGCTTGCGCCACTTCCCAGCTACCCAGCTGGCGCCGCAGGGAACGTGTCTGCAAGGCAAAACCGGCGCCGAACAGAAAGGCGAAGATGGGGTAAAACTTGAATTGCGCCAGCGCCGCCACGCCAAAAATGACGAGCTGGTCGAGCACGGGCGGCTGCGCCGGCAAGGTGCCGTAGCGCAAGGACAGGCTGCCCCAGGCGAACGACCATATATTCACCAGCAAGATGCCAAACACGGCGATGCCGCGCAGCACGTCGAGCTGCAGCAACCTGCCGGGCTTGGCGCCCACGGAGTTCAGGACGTTCAGGGGCGCGCCAGGGTCGGGTAATCGCCCACCTGCAGGCTGAAACCGGACGCATCCGATTGCAGCCGCGCCTGGCCGCCGAACGGCAAGGTGACGCGGCGGCGGATGTGGCCGAATTCCAGTCCCGTCAACACGGGCACGGGCAGGCGCTCGCGCACGTAAGCCAGCATGGCGTCGACATCGTAGCCCTTGTCCATGGGGCTCAGTTTATAGCCGGAAAAGTCACCGAGCACGACCGCTTGCTGGCGCTGGATCACGCCCGCGTGCAGCAGTTGCAGCAGCATGCGTTCGACCCGGTACGGGTGTTCGTTGACGTCTTCCAGGAACAGGATGCCGCCATCGATCTGGGGGAAATATGGCGTGCCCAGCAAGTGAACCAGCATGGCCAGGTTGCCGCCCCACAGTTGCCCGCTCAGCTCGACCTGCGGATTGCCCGCCGCCGCGCCCGTGACCGCGTGCGTGGGACCGGCCAGGCACGACCACAGTTGATCCAGCGTAAATTGCTCGGGCTCGTCGCGGATAAAATCATCGCAGATCATGGGGCCGGCAAAGCTGGCGCGGCCCGTTTTTGCCAGCAAGCCCATGTGGAAGGCCGTGAAGTCGCTGTAGCCGACAAACAGCTTGCTGCTGTCTGCCATGCGGTCGAAATCGATGTCGGGCAGGATGCGGCTGATGCCGTAGCTGCCGCGCAAGGCGATCACCACTTGCACGGCCGGGTCGGCGGCCGCCGCGTTCAGCTGCGCCAGGCGGCCCGCATCCGTGCCGCCGAAGCGCTGGAATGTGTGCTCGGGGTCGTAGTAATTGTGGACGGTGGCGCCTTGCGCCTGCAAGCGGGCGATGCCGCGCGCCAAAGCCGCCTCGTCGGGCGCACAACCGCCCGGCGCGACGATGGCGATGCCAATCTCAGGTGTCTTCAAAATATGCCTGGCTAGTCAAGTGGTGGGCGCGCCTGGCTCAAGCTGGCTGGGAGCGCATCTGGGGCGCCATCTTACCTTGCAGATGCACATCGATCAAGGCGAGCAGGCGCTCGATCAGCTGGGGCGGCATGTCGTGCCCCATGCCTTCGATCACTTCCAGCCGGGCGCCGGGGATCAGCGCCGCCGTATCGATGCCGCAGGCGACGGGGATCAAGGGGTCGGCCGCGCCATGGATCACGAGCGCCGGGCAACTGATGCTTGGCAGCAAGGCCGTGCGCTCGCCCGAGGCGGCGATCGCCACCATTTGCCGCGCCACGCCTTCGGGGCAACTGCCCCGCTGCAGCGCCGCTTCGATGCGCTGGTACAGCAATTTTTCCGACACGGGATAGGCGGGACTGCCGATCACGCGCACGGTGGCGGCCATGTGCGCCATCAGTTCGGCGCGGCTGGCGTTGCGTTTCGGGCGTTGCAGCAGCGCATTGCGCGCGGCCCGCGTGGGGCCAGGCAAGCCGCGCCGGCCGCTGCTCGACATGATGGAGGTCAGGCTGAGCACCTGCAGCGGCGCGCGCGCCGCCATCACTTGCGCGATCATGCCGCCCATCGATACGCCGATCACGTGCGCCTGGGCAATCCGCAGGGACGCCAGCAAGCCCAGCGCGTCGTCCGCCATGTCATCGAGGGTGTAGGAAGTCTTGAGGGGCCAGCCCAGCAGGTTTTTCACGTAGGCCAGCGGCAGATACGGCTTGCCCGCCAGCGCCATCTTGCTCGACAGGCCGCTGTCGCGGTTGTCGAAACGCACGACCCGGTAGCCTTGCTCGACGATGCCTTCGACGAAGTCCGCCGGCCAGGCAATCAGTTGCATGCCCAGGCCCATGACCAGCAGCACGCACGGGTCATCGGGGTTGCCGTGGCTCTCATAAGCTATGTTGAGGCCGTTCGCCATGATGGTTGCCATGATTGCCTCTCTTCAGGAACCAGCACGCAGGCACGATCGCTGCGGCCTTGCAATCAGCATACCACTATTGTGCTTCAGACATGAGACCGGCACGCGGTACACAAGCTGAAGTGTTGCCGCGCCGGTACGGCGCGCGGCAACCGTGCAGAATCATCGCTACTGCTTACTTGGCCTTCGGCAAGGAATCGGCCAGGTCCACCCAGCTTTGCGGCTGCGGTTTGCCGCGCTCGCGCACGCCGAAGAAGGAGACCACTTGCGTGCCGTCGTTGTCAAAGAACTCGACGGAAGTGACGCCGCCGCGCTTGACGATCCAGCCGCTGCGCAGGGCCGTGTCGCGGATGTGCAGGTTGAAGTCCGGGTCCAGCACGTTGAAGAAGCCGCCGGCGGCCATGGTTTTCTCGATCTTGCCGCTGTAGATCTGCGTCAAGCCTTCATTGCCCAGGAACACCATGATGGCGACCTTGTCCTTGGCCGCGTTTTCCAGCAGGGTGCGCAGCGCCGCTGGCGTCACGCGCTCGACCACGCCGGCCGGCGCCAGGCGCAGGGCCTGTTCGCGCGACAGGTGGAATTCGCGCATGATTTGCGCAAACTGGTGCACGTCCGTCATGTCTTTCCAGGCCAGCTGGAATTCCTTGACGTCGATCTCGGCATCCGGCTTTTCCGCCGCTTTCGGCGCCACGGCCAGCACGTTCAATTCCGCGCTTTGCTGGGGCATGCGGAAGGTGGTCACCAATTTATCGTAGACGGCCACGCCCGGCTCGTTGCGCAGGTAGATCTTGTGCACGGCCGTGCCGTTGGCGTCAAAGAATTGCAGGCTGCGCGTCGGCTTGCCATCGCGGCCCGCTTGTTCTACCGCAAATGCGTATTTCCAGTTTTCAAAGTGGAAACGCAGGTCGATCTGGCCGCCCAGGTAGCCGCCGGCGATATTGCGCTGGCGCGCTTGCGTTTCCGGGTCCTTGGCGTCGGCCTGCTCGGACTTGTCGCCCGCCTGCTTGAATTTGCTGGCGACGCCCGTCGTTTCGATGACGCCGTTTTCATTGCGCGTGATCGCTTGCACGGTGCCCAGGTCCAGCGCGGCGCGCATGATTTCGCGCGGCTGGTTGCCGTCGGCCTGCAGGCGCGTGACGCCCTTGCCGATGTTGGTTGCCAGCAATTGCGCTTCGGATACACCCAGCGCGCGCGCCGCGTCGCGGATCTGCAGCTTCGGCTGCTCCGTGCGCAAGGTGGACCAGCGTTCCGCCAAAGTGGCTGGGGCCGCGTATGCGTTTGCGATCAGCAGGCTGCCTAGCAGGGATAGAACGAGTTTGGATAACTTCATAGAGAGACCATTCAATCAAACATGGAAAAAAAGAGGGGCAAGCACCCCTCCCCGGTAGAAATCAATAGTTGACGCTGAGGCTGGCGGCGACGTTGCGGCCCGGCTTGGCGTAGCGCTCGATCTCCAGGCGGCTGGCAGCCGTGGTGCCGGCGGCCAGGCTGCGCGCGGCGGCGTAATCCCAGTACTTGCGATCCGTCAAGTTGTACACGCCGACGATGATCTTGGCGTTCTTGTGCACGTTCCAGTAGGTCGACAGGTCGAAGATGGTGTACGACGGCACCTTGAAGAGCGGCGCGGTCCCGCCCATCAGCAAATCGTTCGGCGCCTGTTTCTCGCCGGCATGCAGCGCCGTCAGTTCCAGGCCGAACAACTTGTTCGTATGGTCATAGCCGAAGGTCAGCGCCGTCTTGGCCGGCGCCACCGAGGCCAGGCCGCCGCTCTCGCCCGTCAGGGTATTGAAGGAGCGGCCCTTGGCCACGCCCGTGGCCAGGTCGACGCGGTAGCCCTGCATGGCCGGCAACCAGGCGCCCAACTCCGCGCGCAGGCTCAGCTCGGCGCCCCAGGTGCGCGCATTGCCGATGTTTTCCGGACGGAACAGGCCCAGAGTGAGGGTCGGGTAATTCACCGGATCCAGCTCTTGCGCCACGTACTCGATCATGTTCTTGTACTCCGTCTGGTAGACGGACGCCTGCATGCTCAAGCCCCTGGTCACGTCGCCTTTGAGCCCCAGTTCATATGCCTTGCTGGTTTCCTTGCCCAGATTCGGATTGCCCAGCACGGCATAGCCATTCCCCGTGCCCGTATAGCTGATGGAATCATAGGTACCCGTGCGTTCGATCGCCGTCGGCAGGCGCGTGCCGCGCGTGAACGTGGCGTAGGCTTGCATTTGCGGCAGCACTTCCACGGACAGGCTCAGGCTCGGCGTGAAGTAGGAATCGCTCTCCTTGCGCACTTCCTTGGCCGCATTCGGCACGCCGATCAGGTAGTTCTGCAGGTTTTTCGGCTCCAGTTTGCGGTAGTCGGCACGCAGGCCTGGCGTCAGCACGGCTTTCTTGCCGCCCAGGTCGAAACTGAGGTCGTCGCGCACATACAGGGCCAGCTTGGTGGCATCCATGTCGGCCATGCGGTTCTTGCGCGTGATCTGGTGCTCGCCCGTGGCGATGAGGGTGCGGTCTTCCATCCAGGGGCGGCGCGATTTGGCCTGTTCCAGCTGCACGCCGTACAGCAGCGCGTTGTCGGCGTTGAGCTGCTTGAACGCTTCCGAGGTCAGGCCGATGCTGTCATTCTTGAAGCTGGTGTCGATGGCGCGCAGGGAGTTGCCGCGGTAAACATAGCGCCCCTTGCTCTTGTCCTCGATCTTCGCATTCTGCAGATAGACTTTCGAGGTCAGGCGGTCGAACAGGGCGAAATCCTTCAGCACCACCTCGTGGCCCAGGCTGACGCGGGTGCGCTTGGTGGTGGAATCCTGCTGTACGCCGTCCGGGTACATGGCGCTGACTTTATTGTTGAGGTCGCGCTTGTTCTTGCGTTCGAACATGTCGACCGTCAAGTCCAGCTTTTGTTCGCCCGGCAAGGCCCACACCAGCTTCGACAGCAAGGCGTTCGAATGCCAGTCATCCGGGTTGACGGTGGCGCTGCCGCGGCTGTCCAGCTGCTCGCCATCGCGGTGCACGTACACTGCCAGGCCTTGCAGACTGGCGCCGATCTTGGCGGCGCCCGTCAGGGTGTGCGCATTGCTGCGGTCCACCGTGGCGCGGCCGTATTTATACGCCACATAATGGTCCACCCCTTCGCCCAGGTAATCTTCGGGCGACTTGGTGATGAAGGCCACGCCGCCGCCCAGGCCGGGATTGGCGCCGCTGACGGCCGTCGTGCCCGAATCGATGCGCACTTCGCGGAAAGTCTCCGGATCAAAATAATCGCGGCCCATGCCGAAGGCGTTCATGTTACTGCTGTCCGGCTTGGGTGCCGCGTCTGGCAGGGAAATGCCGTCGAGTTCCAGGCTGACCCGGTTGCCTTCCAGGCCGCGGATGTTGTAACCGGTATTGCCCGCGCCATCCCACATGCCGCCGCCGCCCGAGGCCGCCATTGACGTGCTGATCAGCGGCTGATAGCGCACGACGCCAGCCATGTCCGTCACGTTGCGGCGCTCCAGGTCATCGCTGCGGATCACCGTCTTGGTGCCCGCGCGGCGCTCGTAATCCTGTTTGGCGTTCACGACGATTTCCGGGAAAACAGGCAGCTTGGCCGGTTCCTGCGCGGCCGTGCCTGCATTGATGGCGGCGTTTTGCGCGGCCACGGGCAGCAGCGGCGCGGCGAACAGGCCCAGCAAAGCGGCGCGCAGCACCAGGTTATGGCGGCGGACAGGCAGGTGAGCTGGGGATACGACGGGTGCAGCGAGGCGCTGCGTAGGCACAGTAGTCATGATGATCCGGTGGAAGAGTAAAGGCTGGCTCTTGAACCCGGATCGATAACGAAAGTGTTAACGATGTATAAGGAAAGTTTGCTGGCGAAAACAATACTGTAACACGAATCATTCTCATTTGAGAATGGCAAAGTGGTCTAGACAGATGTTATTTCGCAACAGTTGTAAAAAATGCCAGCCGGGGTGGCTGGCATGGCTGGCACGCGGGACAAGGCCATGGCGGCCCTGCCCTGTCTGGGCCGAATCAGGCCGGAGGATGGGCCAGCTTGCGCGCTTCCGCCTGCGCGCGGCGGCGCTCGGCAAAGAAGCGCTTGAGGAAAGCGCCGCACTCGTCGGCCAGCACGCCGCCAGCGATGGCCGTCTGGTGGTTCAGCGCCGGCTGCTCGAACAGGTTCAGCACGGAACCGCAGGCGCCCGTCTTCGGGTCGCCCGCGCCGTACACGACGCGCGCCAGGCGCGCATGCAGCATGGCGCCCGAGCACATCACGCACGGTTCCAGCGTCACGTACAGCTCGCAGCCGGGCAAGCGGTAGTTGCCCAGCTTTTCGGCGGCCGCGCGCAAGGCCATGACTTCCGCATGCGCCGTGGGGTCGTGGCGGCCGATGGGCTGGTTGTAGCCGACGGCGATGACCACCCCATCCTTGACGACGACGGCGCCGACGGGCACTTCGCCCAGATCCCATGCGTGCTGGGCCTGTTCCAGGGCCAGCTGCATGTAGCACGCGTCCTGCGCGCTAGCGTGCGTTTCAGTCATCGGTCACTTCTGCCCAGCAATTCGGCGTTTCATGCAGCACCAGCTTATGCAGGCGCAAGCCCGTGCCGAAATGGTCGGTAAATGCGGCTTTCAGGATCTCGAAAGCGATGCGCGCCAGGTTTTCCACGGTCGGGATGCGGTCGATGACGACGGTTTTATGGTCGGGCAGGCTGGCCAGGAAGTCGCGCACGGCCGTATCTTTTTCGTAGACGAGGAAGGCGTGGTCCCACACATCGACCAGGTGCTGCTTGGCCAGGGTTTTCACGTCGGAAAAGTCCATGATCATGCCATTGTCGGAATTGCCTTCCGCTTCGATGACCTTGCCGACCAGGGTGATTTCCACCGTGTAGCGGTGGCCGTGCAGGTTGCGGCACTGGCTTTTGTGGTCGGGAATGCGGTGGCCCGCGTCGAATTCGAGCTTGCGTGTGATAGTCAGCATATTATTTGTTTTAAGGGATTTGCAGGAGTTTATGGGTTTGCAGGCTCAGCTTCCACTTCGGGTTGCTTTTGCATGTTTCGATGGCCAGCTTCATGTTGTGCGCGGCCAGGGGGCCGTCCATCGCCTGCACGAAGAAGTTCTCGAAGTCCAGTTGTTCGTAGGCGGCCAGGTCTTGCTGGAACTGGGGGATGACCACCTTGATTTCATTGCCTTTGTGCACCACCAGGGTGGAACCCATCTTCGGGCTGACGCAGATCCAGTCCACGCCGGCCGGCACGGGCAAGGTGCCATTGGTTTCGATGGCGATGGTAAAGCCGACCGCGTGCATGGCGTCGATCAGCGCCGTGTCCAGTTGCAGCAGCGGTTCGCCGCCCGTAAACACCACGTATTTGCTGGGCGCGTAGCTGGCGGGCCACAGGCTGTCGATCAGCGCGGCCAATTCCTGCGGCGTCTTGAACTTGCCGCCCAGTTCGCCGTCCGTGCCGACGAAATCCGTATCGCAGAACTGGCACACGGCCGTGGCGCGGTCGCTTTCGCGGCCCGTCCACAGGTTGCAGCCGGAAAAGCGGCAAAACACGGCCGGACGGCCCGCGTGCGCACCTTCGCCCTGCAGGGTATAAAAAATCTCTTTGATGCTATAAGTCACTGTATTTCCTAAGAGCTGGCTGGCGTCATCGCGCAGGGCGAACGCATCGGGGCTGGCGCGTGGCGCCGTTACCGCAAAAGCCGATTGACAACCCTCTATTATATGCCGCCACGACACTTCCCGTGCAAATGCCGTGCCCGCCGCCTGCCGCTGCGGCGTCCGGGGCCGGAAATCGACATGCGCAGGCATAACTGCGCGGCTTTTGCGTTTAGACAATGTAAATGATCCCAAGTTAATATATTTTCTGTAAGAACATTGCCTGATGGAAAACATTAAGGGAGCATGGACATGCCGCAACGCTGGCTACGCCCGCCGTACCGCCTGAGTATTCTGGCCTGCCTGGCGGCGGCCGCACTCGCGGCCCTGCACGCCAGCCATGCCGCCGGGCCGATGCAGGTAGCTGGCACGCCCTCCCCCTTGATGCTGGCCTGTGCCGTCCTGCTCGGTGCGCTGGCGCTGCTGCTGTGGCGCCAGCGCCGCCTGGCGCTGCGCCTGCAGGCGCTGGAACAGCTGCGCGCGGAGGCGGAACAGGCGCGCCTGGCCGGCGAACAGCACAAGGCGCGCGCGCAGGAACGCCTGCGCATCGGGCGCGACATCCACGACGACCTGGGCCAGCATCTGCTGACCCTGAAAATCGACCTGGCCATGCTGCAGACCAGCACGCATGACGCCGCCCCCTTGCTGGCGCGCCAACTGGACATGATGGCGCGCAATATCGACCTCAGCATCGCGGCGCTGCGCTGCGTCATCCACGACCTGCGCCCGCCCGCCCTCGACGCGGGCCTGCAAGCGGCGTGCGACGGCTTGCTGGCCGATTTCAAGCGCACCACGGGCATCGCTTGCAGCTGCGACTACCGGCTCGACGCCGCCGCCGGCAGCGCGCACGGCCCCCTGCTGTATCACGTGCTGCAGGAAGCGCTGGCGAACATCGCCCGCCATGCGCGCGCCACGCATGTCCAGCTGAGCCTGCAGCAAGCGGGGGCCACCCTGGCATGCCGCATCAGCGACGACGGCGTCGGGCTGTCGGGTTCGCCACCGCGCCTCGGTTGCGGCCTGTCCGGCATGCATGAGCGCGTGGCCGCCGCCGGCGGCAGCCTGCACATCGAAAGCCGCAGCGGCGCCGGCACCACCTTGCGCCTGTCCCTGCCGCTGGCCGCCTGCGAGGAGGCGCCCCTGCTGCACGACTGATCGTGGCGTCATAAATATTGCTCAATATCAACACCCTCCGTCCCGCTGCGCTGCATCATGGCCAACGAGCCAGCCCCATTCACCCCAAGAAGGATGCTTACATGCCGGATAGCCATGCTCATGCCAGCGCATCGCCCTGCGATGAAGCCCAGGGTTTCGCCGTCAAGATGATGGAATTGCTGGTGGTGCCCACCTTTGTCCTCGACGTACATGGCCAGGTCATGATCTGGAACCGCGCCTGCGAGCAGCTGACGGGCGTGCCGGCGGCCGAAGTGCTGCGCACGCGCGAGCCGGGCCGCTGCTTCTACAACGACGAGCGCCCCACCCTGGCCGACCTGCTGCTGGCCGGGCGCGGCGGCGACATGCGCGCGCTGCACGCCCAGCAGCAGTACCGCAGCAGCACGGGCGGCAATCTGTGCGCGGAAAACTGGTGCGACATGCCGCGCACGGGGCGGCGGCGCTACCTGGCCGTCGATGCCAGCCCCATCTATGGCAATCACGACGAGCTGATCGCCGTCGTCGAAACCCTGCGCGACATGACGGATGAAAAACGCGCGCACGTGGAACTGGAACGCCTGGCCACGCGCGATGGCCTGACGGGCCTGGCAAACCGGCGCTGCTTCGACGACACCATCCTGGCCGAGTGGCAGCGCGCCCAGCGGCAGGGCCAGCCCCTGTCGCTGCTGATGGTCGACGTCGACAATTTCAAGGAATACAACGACAGCCATGGCCACCAGGGCGGCGACCTGTGCCTGCGCAAGGTGGCCGGCGCCGTGGCCAGCGAAATGCGCACGAACGACCTGGTGGCCCGCTATGGCGGCGAAGAATTTGCCGTCATCCTGCCGAACCAGTCGCTCAAGGGCGCGGCCATCGTGGCCGAACGCATCCGCCAGCGCGTGGAACGGCTGCAACTGCCGCGCAAGCGTCCCGACGGCGCCTGCGTCACCGTCAGCATCGGCGCCGCCACGGCCCTGCCCGGCCCCGGCACGGAACTGGGACAGCTGATCCACACGGCCGACTGCGCCCTGTACCGCGCCAAGCACCTGGGCCGCAACCGCATCAGCCTGCCGGAAACGACGCTCACATAGGCAACAGGGAAGCACGACCAAATTTGGTGTATATTTAGTCCTATCACAGTTTTTCGCATTCGGAGCCGCCATGGACCTCAAGGAACGCATCAAGCCGATTTCCTATCTCAAGGCCAATACGACGGACATCGTCAACAGCTTCGACGCGGGCCAGGACGAGCCCATCATCATCACGCAAAATGGCGAAGCGAAGATGGTCGTGCTGTCCATGCACGCGTATCAGGAAGGCAAGCGGCAAGCGCGGCAAATGCAGGAGCAGCATGCATTCATGAAACTGATCGCCATGGGCAACCAGGACATCGCGCGCGGCGACGTGGTGTCCGAAGAAGACTTCCTGGCCAGCCTCGATCAGGACTGACATGGCGCGCATCGTCGTGCTGAAAAGCGCGCAAGCCGATTTCAATGAACTGCGCAGCGACTTCAAGGCGCGCCGCACGGCGGCAGCGTACGCGCAGTTCATCGCAGCTTTCCGGCAATTATTTGCCGATCTCAAGACCTTTCCCGACAGCGGCACGCCCGTCGAGGCCGCCCGCGAAGTCGGCATGGATGTGCGGCAACGCCTGTGCGAAGAGATCCGCGTCATCTACCACCATGACCGGGCGCACGACACCGTGTACATCCGCATGTTCCTGCCCACCAAACGCGACTTCCTCGCCCACTTGACGGCGCGCATCCTGCGGCCCGACTTTTAATCTCCCCCCAGCGCAGCGTTCCGACAGCGCCTTGCCCCTATGCAGGGCGGCACGAATATTCTATGCTGCGGCGTTGCACTTTCCACATTCCAGAAAAAGAAGGAGCCTTCGTGTCAAGAATCATGCCCGCTTTATTACCCGCTTTCGCCCTGGCCCTGTCGGCCATGGCCTCGTCGAACCTGGGCGCCGCGCCTATCAAACCGGCCGCCGCCCACAGCGCTGCCGCCAGCAAGGCCGATCTGCTGCCATTCAAGGCGACGGAAAAGACCTTGCCCAACGGCTTGAAAATCATCATCGTGCCGACCGGCTTCCCGAACCTCGTCTCGCTGCAGATTCCCGTGCAGACGGGATCGCGCAACGAAGTCGAGCCGGGCAAGTCCGGTTTCGCCCACTTCTTCGAACACATGATGTTCCGCGGCACCAAAGCTTATCCACCCGAGAAATACCAGGAAGTCATCACCCGCGCCGGCGCGCGCCAGAATGCGTATACGAGCGACGACTTGACCAATTACCACACGACGTTTGCCAAGCAAGACCTGGAAACCGTGCTGAAGGTGGAAGCGGACCGCTTCCAGCACCTCGACTATGCGGAAGACGCGTTCAAGACGGAATCGCGTGCCGTGCTGGGCGAATACAACAAGAACAGCGCCAATCCCGTGTCGAAACTGTTCGAAGTGATGCGCGACAGCGCCTACACGACGCATACCTACAAGCACACGACGATGGGTTTCATTCAGGACATCGAAGACATGCCGAACCAGTACGCGTATTCGAAGCTCTTCTTCGACCGCTGGTACCGTCCCGAGCGCACCACCATCATCATCGCCGGCGACGTGGAACCGCAGCAAGCGATCGCGCTGGTGGAAAAATACTGGAGCAGCTGGCAGCGCGGCAAGCAGCAGGCGGCCGTGCCCGTGGAACCAAAGCCGCGCGGCCCCGTCTACAAGCATGTGGCCTGGCCCACGCCGACCCTGCCGTGGGTGGCCGTGGGCTTCCACGCGCCCGCGTTTTCCGTGAAGGACAAGGACCAGGCGGCGCTGGCCACCCTGCTGTCGCTGTCGTTCGGCCGCACTTCGCCCCTGTACAAGCGCCTGGTGCAGAACGAGCAAAAGGTCGACCAGTTGTTCGACATGACGCCGGACCGGGTCGATCCGACCCTGGCCGTGCTGGGCGCGCGCGTGAAAAACATCGACGACGCCGTCTACGTGCGCGACGCCATCCTGGCCACCGTGGCGCAGCTGCGCGATACGCCCGTCAGCGACAAAGACCTGGCGGACGCCAAGTCGGCGGAAAAATACGGCTTGATCCGCTCGCTCGACAACACGGAGCAGATCGCCGGCACCCTGGCTTCCTTCGTGCATTTCGACCGCTCGTATGCCACCATCAACCAGTACTACCGCCTGCTCGATACGCTCACGCCGGCCGACCTGCAGGCGGCCGCGCGCAAATACCTGACGGACGAGGGCCTGGTGGTGACGACCTTGTCGCACCAGCCGATGGCCGCCGCCATCGCCGCCACGCCAAAGCTGGCCAGCCTGCTGCCGGCCGCCTCGACCGCGAAGTTCGACGTGCTGGTGCAAAAGTCGGCGCTGCCGCAAATCCGCTACAAGCTGCTGTTCATGGCAGGTTCCGCGCAAGACCCGCAAGGCAAGGAAGGCCTGGCCGCGCTGACGGCGTCCATGGTGGCGTCGGGCGGTTCGTCCGAGCGCAAGATCGACGAAGTCAACCAGGCCCTGTTCCCGCTGGCCGGCAGTTTCAGCCAGCAGACGGACAAGGAAATGACGACGTTTACGGGTTCCATCCACAAGGATAACTGGACCCAGTTCAACGCCATCGCCCTGCCGCTGCTGCTCTCGCCCGGTTTCCGCGAAGACGACTTCCGCCGCCTGAAGGATGCGCAAAAGAACGCGCTGCTGCTGGACCTGAAGGACAATAACGAAGAGGAATTCGCCAAGGAACGCCTGCAAACCAATGTGTATGCGGGCACGCCGTACGGCCACCCCGTGCTGGGCACGGTCGCCGGCATCGACGCCATCACCCTCGACGACGTGAAACAGTTCTGGAAGAGCGCGTATGCGCAAGGCGCCGTCAAGGTCGGCATTTCCGGCGACGTGTCGGACGCCATGACGGCCTCGCTGACGCAGGCACTGGCAAGCTTGCCGGCCGGCCCGGGCTTGCCCGCCACCGTGAAACCCGCGGGCCGCAAGGCGCAGGGCCTGGAAGTGGAAATCATCGAGAAAAACACGCGCGCCACGGCCATTTCCTTCGGCTTGCCGCTGGACGTGACGCGCACGCACCCGGACTTCCCCGCCCTGTGGCTGGCGAAGACGTGGCTGGGCGAGCACCGCGCCTCGAATTCCTACCTGTACCAGCGCATCCGTGAAATCCGCGGCATGAACTATGGCGATTACGCGTACATCGAAGCCTTCCCGCGCGGCATGTACCAGTTCTTCCCGAACCCGAACCTGGGCCGCAAGGCGCAGCTGTTCGAAATCTGGATCCGCCCCGTGGCGCCGGACAACGCCCATTTCGCCCTGCGCGTGGCCCTGACGGAACTGGGCAAGCTGGTCGACAACGGCTTGACGCAGGACGATTTCGCCACCACGCGCGACTACCTGATGAAGAACGTCTTCGTCATGACGTCGACGCAGGACCAGCAACTCGGTTATGCGCTCGATTCGCAATGGTATGGCACGCCGGAATTTACCAAGCTGATGCGTGATGGCTTGTCGAAACTGACGCTGGCCGACGTCAACCGCGCCATCCAGCAGCACCTGTCGGCGAAGAACCTGTCCGTGGTGATCGTCGCCAAGGATGCGGCCGGCTTGAAGGATAAGCTCGTCAGCGACGCGTTCTCTCCCATCAAGTACGACGGCAACAAGCCGCAGGCGCTGCTCGATGAAGACAAGGTCATCGGTGCGATGAAGCTGGACATCAAGCCGGCGGCCGTCACCGTCACGCCGGCGGCACAGGCCTTCGCCAAGTAAGTTTGTGCCAGATCAACCTCGTCCGATGCAGCTTGCCGGATGGGGTTGACCTGGCATTCGGCGCGGCCAAACCCGCCTTCATTCCGCAAATCCCGGCCTTGGTCGGAAAGTAGCATCTTGGCAATCTGGTTATCCGCATACTGTTTTTCGACTCTTCCCGAGTGAAAACCATGACAAGGATAACCATGCACCTATTCCACCCCCACCTTTACGCCACCTGCTTCCTCGCCGCTACCGCGCTGCCGGGCGCCCTGTACGCGCAAGCGCCGGCCCTCGCCGGACAGTGGCAATTCCAGACGGCGACGGGCACGACCACGACGAATGGCGTCGAGGTCGACCTGATCGACACGGGCATCCTCGACATCAGCGAAGAGCAAGGCGGCTTGCGCGCGACGATCGCGTGGCTCGACGAACGGGGCCAGCTCACGCCGCCCCGCACGGTCGACGGCACGGCCGGCCCCGCCGGCGCCGTCTTCCGGCACGGCGGCAAGCGCGTCAGCACGGGGCGCAACGGCAAGGAGATCAGCACCGGCGTGACGATACGCTGGACCTTGCAAGCCAGGGGCAACGTGCTGAGCGGCGAGCGCCTGGTCGAAACCGATGAGAACGAACCCAAGCCCGTGAGCGGCACGCGGCTCAAGGAACGCTATGTGGCGCCCGCCCTGCCGGCCGCAGCGCTGGCGACAGAGGCAAGCGGCGCCGCGCGCGGCCCTTCCACGCCGGCCGAGCGCGCGCGCGTGGTGCGGATGGCGAACGAGGCGCAGCGCGATCCCCTGGCCGTGCAACTGCGCGACGGCGCCTGGCTGGGCGCATGGATAGAAGCGATTCCCGACTTCACCTTACCGGCCAGCGCGCTGGAAAGCTGGCTCTCCATCGCCGGCCGGCCGGCCATCCGCGAGGCAACGGTCTTTCAATACCTGGCCAGCGCGATGGCCTTCCAGATCGAACACCCGGAGCAGGCCGGGCAGCAGAGCGCCAGCGACCTGGCGGGCATGCAGGGCGTGCTGTGCGCCTACGAAACCCTGTTGCGCCAGGATAAGCTGAACCGTTCCGCGAAGCTGGATGCGGCGCTGGCGGCGCGCCAGCAAGACAGGCTGCCCGCCTTCCTCGCCACGCTGTCCGGCAGGAATGCCGGCATCGAAGCCGCAACGTCGCCGTCCAACGATGCCACGGCGCGCCGGATTGTTGCGCTGGGCACCGGCGAGCCGCGCGCGATGGACTGGCTCGACATCCTCAGCAACCGCTTCGGCGGCCGCATGGCCGGCAGCGACGCCTACACGCATGCGGCGCAATGGGCGCGCATGCAACTGCGGCAATGGGGCGTGCAAGCGGAGCTGGAAGAAGCGGGCCAGGTGCCCGCCGGCTTCAACCGCGGCCCGTGGTCGGGAAAGATGCTGGCGCCCGAGGAACAGCCGCTGCGCCTGGCGACGCCCGCCTACTCGGCCGGCACGCGTGGCGTGCAGCGGGGCCTGGCCATGATGGGACCGGCCACCCTGGAAGAGGCGCAGGCGCGCGCCGCGCAATTCAAGGGCAAATGGGTGCTGATCGGCGGTGAAAACGGGGGCGGCGGGCGCGATGGCAGCACCATCCACCAGCCCAGGGCCATCACCCGGGTGCTGATGCAGGCGGGCGCCCTCGGCACCATCCAGTCCGGCGAAGAACCGCTGTATGCCGCCAGCGCCGCGCCCACCGCGTGGGCGGCCCTACCGACCTTGCCCGACATCAAGCTGGCCGCGCCCCAGTATGCGGGCATCCGCGAGCGCCTGGCGCGCGGTGAAGCCGTCACCCTGGAGTTTGACATCCGCAACTGGTTCTATCCTGGCCCGGTGACATATCACAACGTCGTCGCCCGCATTCCGGGCACGGAAAAGCCGGAGGAAATCGTGCTGATCGGCGCCCACCTCGACAGCTATGACGGCGGCACGGGCGCGGCCGACAATGGCGGCGGCGTGGCCACGATGCTGGAAGCGATGCGCCTCTTGGCGCTCTCCGGAGCGAAGCCGCGCCGCACCATCATGCTGGTGGCCTTCGGCGCGGAGGAAATCGGCCGCAAGGGATCGTTCGCGTTCGCCGAGCGGCATGCGGGGCAATTGGAGCATATCGTCATGATGCTCAACCGCGACGGGCGGCCCGGCGCCATCGACGGCATCGCCATTCCCTCGGCCTGGAAGAGCGTGTTTGGCCGGGTCGAGCTGGCCCTGCAAGACATCCACCCCGTGTTCGGCTTCGCCGCCAGCATCAATGACGTGCCGCGCGACGCCAGCAAGGCGATGAGCGCGCGGGCAGGCAGCGATGACGCCGTCTTCAGCCTGCATGGCGTGCCGACGCCGAAATTTACCGTGCTCGGCGATTTCGACTATGCGCGCGTGCATCACACGGTGCTCGACACCTACGACAACGTGCAGCCTTTCAGCGCGGCGCAGCAATACTCTGCCATCGCCATCGCCTTGACCGCGTATGAAGTGGCGAACGCGCCGGAAGAGATCAACAGGAAAGGCTACTATCGCGCCGCCAAGGCGGCGCCGTAGACCTCCCCGCCCGCGTCACTCGAAGGGGTTGGCCACCGACGTCACTTCGGGCGGCGGCAGCTGGTCGGGCAAGTCCTGCTTTTCCAGTTGCGCCACCACGTCGCCCAGCAGTTTTTGCAGCTGTTTCGCCAGCGCCAGGCCCGGCTTGTCCAGGGTCAGGTCGATGTCGCCGCTGATGCTGATGCGGTCGATCCTGTTTTCGATGCTCAGGCTGCCGATCTCCAGCACATCGCTTTCATTGGCGTACGGGACGAATTTCTTTGCGCACATGGGATTTCCTTTCAAAGGGATTATTTTTTCGACTTGCTATTGATCTTGGGCAAACTCAGCATGCGCAACTTTTGCTGGCGCGTCAGCGACGGTAACAGATCGATGCCTATCCTGTCTTCCAGTTGCGCAATGCTCAGCACTTCATACGCCTTGGTATCGACGTTTTCAATGAAGTAGGCGGCGCCGGCGCGCTGGCGCGGGCTGTACACGGCCTTGTACAGATGGCTGGGCACAATCACTCTTCCCACCTTGCGCAGGTTGCCGCCAATGAAAGCCGGCCCCGTGATCACGTACAGGTCGCCCTCTTTCTTCGCCATCTTGCGCACGGCGCCCTCGATGCCGGCCCACACATAGCGGTTGTTGCGCGCATCCTGCGGCACCATGTTGGCCAGCGTAAAGCTGTCGCGCTGGCTCTGGCGGTCCGGCATGTCGCCGTTCGGCGCCATGTGGCCACGGTCGAAGCCGCTGCGCGCATAATCGGCCAGCTCGGCGCGCTGGGCGGCGGGCAGCTTGCGTTCCGCGTGGAAGGAATTTTCGCGCGACAAGTCCTGCGCCGCTTCCAGGTTGTTCGCCGTCAAGTGTTCAGCCGACCACAGGGGCGTGCGCGTAATCCCCGAATGCATCACGCCAAACACGTTGTAGCACAGCTCCCTGGTTGCCACGTCCAGCTTGGGGTTGGTGATTTCCGGCTTGCGGCCATCGACGTAGTGGGCGGGACAGGCATCGGCATGCGCCAGGTTCGCGGCAAAGGCGGAAGCCAGCAGGCCGCACGCCAGGGTCAGCCTGGCGATCGATCGTTGAAACATATTTCCCTCTGAAATCTTTGCAGGCCAGCATTCTAGCGGACGGCGGCCCTCGCCACAAACCGGCACCAACCTGGCGTGCGCGGCGGCGAACGGGCGTGCAGGCGGGCGTGCGGGCGGCCCTGTGCAGAGCTGGCGCAAATAAAGGCCAACAGGCCGCGCACAGCCATTCATATCTGCTAAGATTGCCTTGATTCGTTCGCATCGACCATTCAAGATTTGGAGAGCATATGATCAAAAAAACCCTGCTGCTGATCGTTGTCGTCGTCGCCGCCATCCTCGGCTATGCCACCACCAAACCCGACACTTTCAGTGTCCAGCGCGAAATCACCATCAAGGCACCGCCCGAGAAAATCGCCGCCCTGATCACGGACTTCCACTACTGGGCCGCCTGGTCGCCGTGGGAAAAGCTCGATCCGGCCATGCGCCGCACGTTTACGGGCCCCGCCAATGGCCTGGGCGCGCAATATGCTTGGACGGGCAATGACAAGGTGGGCGCCGGCCGCATGGAAATCACGGAAGCGGCCCAGCCCGAACGCACCGTCATCAAGCTGGACTTCCTCAAGCCGTTCGAAAGCCATAACACCACCACGTTTGCCATGACACAAGAAGGCGACAGCACCAAGGTGAACTGGACCATGACAGGTCCCAGCCCTTACGTGAGCAAGGTCATGACGGTCTTCGTCAGCATGGATACCATGATCGGCAAGGATTTCGAGAAGGGCTTGAACAACCTGAAGGTGGCGGCAGAGCGCTAAGCCTTCCCCGTCGCGATGAAAAACAGGGCCGCGCGGCCCTGTTGTCGTTGGCGCCGCCCCTTGCGGGGCAGCCGGCTCAGAACTGCTCGATCCAGGCCGCCAGGTGGTCCGGCGTGAGCGCCGGTTCAGCCTGCACCACCTTGCCCTGCAAGCCCATTTCCGTTTTACTCAGCTGCAAGGACCAGCCGCGCCGCGCCAGCCACAGCAAGCTGGCCAGCCAGAATGAGTGAATGGCCGAAACGGGCGTGGTGGTGGGCGTTTCCAGGAATTCCGTCAGCAGGCGGCCATCGAGGAACAGCGCCGTGCCGCCCTGGTTTTGCAGCGCCGCGCCGAACACGGGCAGCAGCATGTCGATCGCCTGCTCCACGCCGCGCCCCGGATGCTCGCGCTCGAGCGTGTCGAGCTGCTGGCGCACGGCGGCGGCAAAGGCCGTGCCGCGGAAGGCTTCCGAACTGACCAGGTCGGCATAATCCATCAACAGCCAGTCCGGCTCGGGCGGCGTGACGCCGGCCGTCAGGGCCGCCGACAAATACGCTTCCACGGGCAGCTGCTGTTCCGGACCGGCCAGGCTGGCGCACAGCGCGTACAGGCTGCCGATGCGGTTGGCGACGGCTTGCCGCTGGCGCACCATCAGCTTTTCGCGCAGCAATTGGGCGTGCTCGTTGCGCAAGCGCGCCAGCTCCAGCGCCTGCTTGAGTTCCATGCGCAGGGCCGCGATATCCCACGGTTTCTGGATGTAGCGGTGGATCTGCCCCTGGTTGACGGCTTCCACCGTGTGCTCGAGCTCGGAATACGCGGTGGTCAGGATGCGCACGATGTGCGGATGGCGGTCCCAGGCGTACGACAGCAACTCGTTGCCATAGGCGCCCGGCATGCGCTGGTCCGACACCAGCACGGCGATGCGGTCGGCCTGCTCGTCCAGGATGCGCTTGCCCTCCTCGACCGAGGTCGCCGTCAGCACGTCGGCCAGCGGCGCGATGGCGCGCTGGAAGTATTTGAGGGCGTTGGCCTCGTCATCGACATAGAGTATCGTCGGCAAGCCTTGCGCCGGCTCACGCTGAGCCGGTAAACGCAGATTGGCGTCAATCATGCTCGTTCCTTATATGTACTGGAAAATTCAGGGTTACCGTGGTGGAAGTGCCAAACTCGGTGGCGATGTCGAGGTTGCCGCCGAACGACTGCATCATGCGGTGGCAAAACACCATGCCCCAGCCCTTGCCTTCGTCGCCGTTGGCACTGACGGGGTCGATCAACAGCTGTTCGACAATCTCGGGGGCGATGCCGGCGCCATTGTCGCGCACCATGATGCGGCCGGCGTCGATGCGGATGCCGATCGCAGGATGAGCCTGCTCGCCGGCCGAGCGCAAGGCATTCGCCAGCACGGACGATAAAATCAGGGCGACGCAATTGGGCGACTCGGCAATGGAAAAATCGTCGCCCACGTCCACCGTGATGGCGGCGCGCTGGGCCGTGCTCAAGGGATAGCTGTCAAGCAAGGCGGCCAGCAGCTGGCGCGCGCTGCCGGCGCGGCGTCCGCCCTGCATGCCGGGCCCGGCGCTTGCCAGGCGCACCGTGTCGACAAAGCTGGCCAGCACCGACAGGCAATAGCGCGCATTGTCGTGCATCAAGGCGGCCGCTTCGCCGATCTCGGCCTGCGGCGCGGATTCCGCCTGCGCGCGCCGGGCGATGCCGCGCGCAAAATTGGCGATTGCCGCCAGCGGCGTGTTCAATTCATGCGCAAGAAACGCCAGCGATTCTTCCATCGCCACCAGGCCCTGGCGGCGCGCGGCGCGCTCGCGTCCCGTCTGCACGGCCAGTTGCAGCGCCGTCTGCATGGCGGCCAGGTCGAGCGGCTTTTCCAGCAGGCGGAACACCGCGCCGCCGTTGATCAGTTCGAGCAGCACATCCTTGTCCGCATACGCGGTGACGAGCATGCAGACGATGTGCGGATAGCGCTGCGCCACTTCCTGCAGCAATTCGCTGCCCAGGCGGTCCGGCATGCGGTAATCGGTGACGAGCACGTCGATCTGGCCGGCCTCGTCTGCCAGCAAGGCGAGCGCCGCATCGACGCTCAGCGCCGTCAGCACGCGGTAGCGGGCCCCGGCGGCGCGTTCGAAATACTTGCAGGCGAGCGCTTCATCGTCCACGTACAGCACGCTGGCGCGGCTATCGTTATCCATGCTAACGGCCCTCCCAATCGGAGCGCTGCAAGTCGAAATTCATGCTGGCCCACGCGCCCAGCTCGCTTTCGGCCGTGAGGGTGCCGCCGTGGCGCTCGATCACGCCATAGCTGATGCTCAGGCCCAGGCCCAGTCCCTGCCCCACTTCGCGCGTGGTAAAGAACGGCTCGAACACGCGCGCCAGGTTTTCCGGCGCGATGCCGGGGCCGTTGTCGCGCACGCTGATGCGCAGGCGGTTCTCGTCCCAGTGGGCCGTGATGCGGATCTCGAACGGCGGCGAATTGCCCTTGCGCATGGACAGCACGGCATTGCCCAGCAAGTTGATCAGCACGCCCACGATGGCCGCTTCGTCGCCGCGCACCAGGGTGTCGACCGGCAAGTCGTGGCTGATGCTGACATTCTTCGTTTCATGGCCCACCAGGCGGATGGCCGCGTCGAGCGCGCTGCGGAACTGGAAGTGTCCCGTTTCCAGCTGGTTGCCGCTCTTGCGGTAGGCAAAGGTCTTCAAGTCGGACACGATGTGCTGCACGCGCAGCATGCCCTGCTTGGCGTCGGCCAGGCATTCGCTGACGAGCGCGCTTTGCTTGGCGGCCGGATCTTCAATGGCCACCTCGATGGCCATCATGCAGAAATTCACGGGGTTATTGACTTCATGCAGCATGCCGGCGGCCAGGGTGCCGATGGCAGCCATTTTCTCTTGCTGCAGCATCTGCCCCTTGATATCGGCCAGACTTTTGTTGGTTTCTTCCAGTTGCGTGTTCTTTTGCGCCACTTCCGCCTTCAGCTGGAACAGCATGAAGCGGGCGCGCTCATTGAAATAGGTAAACACGGCACTGATGCTGGCCGACATGATAAGGAACAAACAATTGACGACAAACGTACCCGCCAGGTCGAAGCCGCCCGCATGCCAGGCACAGGCGCCCACATACAGCAGGCAGGAGATGGCGCCGAAAACCATATTCTGCCACAAGCCAAAGGCCAGCACGATGCCCGACGAATAGATGGCCAGGGTCATGCCCACGTAATAGATCGAGGTGGCGCCTTCCGTGACGGCGATCATCCAGGCGATCATGATCTGCGGCAAGATCAGCCAGACAAAGGTCAAGCCCTGGATGCGGTCCTGCGCCCAGCGCGTGCGCATGGCCAGCACGACGCAGAAGATCAGCACGGACACGAGGATGCGCGCAGTGGTGAACGCCGACTGCTTGTCCGGATACAGGGCCGAATCGAGGCCCATGCCCAGCAGGATCAGCACGATGCCCGTGTACGCCCCGCCTCGGCTGAATTCCAGGCGGAAGTCGCGCAAAACGGCCGTGTAGCCGGCGTGCAGGCCTGGAGTATCCATCAAGGAATGCTCACTTCCGCGAACACATTCACGCCCGTGGCATCGACATAGATCAGCGGGTCCGTCGCGTGCTCGGGCAGCAAGGCCGACAAGCCCTCTTCATTGCGATAGATCAAATGCCATTCCAGCAAATGCTCCATGCCGAACTTGCCCGGGTTATTCGCGTGCACATTGGTGACGAGCAAACGTCCGCCCGGCCCCACGCGCGAGGCGAAATGCATCAGCAGACGCGCGCACACCTTGTCGGACAGATAGTCGAACAGGCCGGCGCAATACACGGCGTCGAAACTGCCGGGCAAGCCCGTGATACCGGCGCCATGGCGGCGCTTGAGCAGGTTGTGCACGGAATCGTGCACATAATCGATCTCGACCACGCGCCCCGTGCGCTGCATGATGGTGGTCAGCCGCGCGCGCGTCCAGTCCAGGGTCTCGCTGCTGAAGTCGACCAGTTCGAAGGCCAGCCACTGCGCGTCCGGGCACGTTTCCAGGAAACGCTGCACCTCGATGGCCGGGCCGCAGCCCACGTTGAGCACTTTATACACGCGCCCGGCAGCGCGCGCCGCGGCCGCCTTCTGCGACAGGAATTCCGTCAGGATATCGATACGGTTGCGGTGCGCCGTGGCGACAGCCGCCTGCAGGAAGGCGGCATTGACGATCTGAAAGTACGTGCTCGGCCCCTGGCGCGGGTCGTCCAGCAGCTGGTTGACCATCTGGTAATCGCCCGCGTAACCGAGCGGCTTGGTAAACGTGCGGAAGACGAACGGCGCGCGCAGGATCAATGGATGCAGCGCCGCCTGGGCGAAGGCGCGGTGCGCGGGCGCCCGCTCTTCCTCGACGAGCGAGGCTTCCACTTCGAGCTGGCGCAGATACAGCTGGGTTTGCTCCATCAGCGGCAAGGCCAGTTCATCGAAGATATCGGGGCGCAGCCGGCCGTTTTCCTTGGGCAGCGAGTCGGACAAGTCGACTTGCTCGACCCAGCGCGACACTTCCGACAGGAAGGCGCGCATTTCGTTGACGACGATCTGGTAATCGCGGCGGATGCGGAAACGCTCGCCCCAGCCGGCGACAAAGGCGCTGGACTCTTTCTGCACGGCGCCCTTGACCACCACCACGTCGCTCAGCTCGCGCCACTCGTCGATCAGGGTCACGGAAACGATGGCGGTCAGGCCCGTGTTGACGCTGCTGATGACGACGGCCTTGCCCACGTAGGCATTTTTCGCCCCCATGCGCACCGTCACGTCATTGAGCACCTCGCTGACCTGCACAATCGAGTATGGATTATAGATTTCCATGACCAGCGAATTGCGCTGCAAGTTGAAAATCGTGCCGCGCACCGCCTCACCCTGGGTGTTGCGGAAACTGACGACTGGATCGATCTGCGATTGTGAATACACGATTGAGCATTATCAAGTTGCCCGGTTTCCGGCGCACCCCACGGGTGACGCCAGTTTCCAGGCTGGGTTAAGGCACGGCACACCGGTCGTCTGCCGCCGGCACCGCCATCAAGATGACGGAATTGCGGCGTCGTTTGACGCCGTGCCGGAGCGCCTCAAAGCGCGTCTGTTCGCTCTCTGATCGAGTGTACTATGGATGTAGCAGAACGGGCAATTGTTCCCTCAGGAACGACTGTCCGTGGCGCTGGCGCGCAACGCCGGCGGTCAACCTGCCACAAAAAGGGCCAAAGCATGGCGCAGCAACTGCGGCGTTTGCCCTGTCCAGCGCTTGAACGAGCGGCGAAAGTTGGTGGCATCATGAAAGCCAAGATAGGCGGCCACGGCGTCGTTGTCGTAGCCATGCGCCTGGAACAGATAGATCGCCTTGTGCGCGCGCACCTGGTCCAGCTCGGCCTGGAAATGCGTGCCATGGCGCGCCAGGTGGCGTTTCAGGGTGGCGGGACTGACGCCGAACTCCTGCGCCGTGCGTTCCAGGGTCGGCGCGCAGCGGATATTGGCCAGCAGATAGTCGTACAGCGCGCCGAGCAGGCTCGCGGCCGGCACGGGCGCCACGGCCGCCGCGCGCAAGGCTAGCGCCGCCGCCGTGGCATTGCCGCGCGGCCAGGGTTTATCCAGCCAGCTGGAATCGATGAGCATGGCGTCGACCTGGCAATCGAAGCGCAGCGCCTGGCCCAGGTGCACCTCGTGCTGCTCGACGTGGCGGGGCCGCGCCCGATTGAAGCAAAAGCGCCACGGCAGCGCTTCGCCGGCCAGCCAGCGGCACATGGCCGCCAGCGCCGTCATGTGCATCTCCACCAGAAAAGGCAGCTGGCTGGGCGCGCCGAACGCATCGACCCAGTACAGCACATGCATGTCGCCCGCCTCGCGCAAGCGCGGCTGCAACAGCGGACACAGCAAGGTGTGGAATTCGCACAGGATGCCAAGCGCCTGGCGCAGATTCTGCGCCTGCAGCAAGGCGTGGCTGGCCGCGCCGTAATGGCCGGGCAGCATTTGCTGGCCCAGCATGAAGCTGGTATCGGCACTGTCCAGGCCGCGCGCCACGTTGGCCAGCAATTGCAGGTATTGCGCGGCGCTGACCTGGCTTTCCGCGGACGGCAGCGCGCCGCCATCGAGGCCCGTACCCTTGAGCAGCGGCGCCACGGCCAGTTCGCGGCTGCGCGCATAATCGAGCACCAGCGCCGGCTGGTGATGGGCCGCGATGCTGGGGTCGCCCTGCTGGTTCAGCGGCATCAGGCGGGCGCGGCGGAACTGGCCCTGGGACCGGCGCTGCGGCCGGGCGTTTCCACGGCCCGGCTCAGCTCGGCAAGCACCACTTCCGGCACGCCATCGGTGAGCGCGCACGCATGCCGCAGGCTCAAGCGGATTTCGCGGTTGTCGTTGGCGTGGTGGCGCATCTGTCCCACCATGGCGCACAGGTGGCGCGCCTTCGCGGCCGCATCCTCGCGCGACACGCCCGGCATCAGCACGGCGAAGCGGTCGCCCGCATAGCGGCACAGCAAGTCGTCATTGCGCAAGTTCAACAGCAGCATGTGGCCCACGGCTTGCAGCACGCGGTCGCCTTCGCGGTGGCCGTATTCGCGGTTAATCAAGTGAAAGCTGTCGATGTCGAGCAAGACCAGCGCGCAATCGAGGCCGGGCCGGCGCTCCTGTTCCAGGCGCATCTGCGTGCGCAGATAGCTGGCGTCGGCCAGCTGCGTGATGCGGTCGAAGGCGCGGTGGTCGCGGAACAGGCGCTCGCGCTTTTGCAGGTGTTCGTTCAGGCGGAACTGTTCCTGGCGCCAGTAATACATGCCGATCGTCAGCACCAGCATACCGAACGGAATCAAGGCTTCCAGCCAGTTATCCCACACGGCGCTCTTGTCGACGGCAAAGAATTCGTCCAGGCAATCGGCCCAGGAGCCCAGCATGATGGCGCACAGGCCGCCGGCGATCAGGCGCGTCACCCGCCCGCGGGGACGGCTGCTGAGGGTAAACAAGAACCAGATGCCCGCCATGACGGCCGTGCCGCCCTCGCAGACGATATCCATCCACTTCCAGATGGCAAACGGTTTAAGGTGCCCCAGTGTGGCGTACAGGAACAAGAACAAGGGCAACGCGAGCGCTGCGGCAATCAGGCTGTTACGGTGCAACGGCAGCATGTGGGAAACCTTTAAAAGTGGTGCTGTCGCCACGATAGCGCCCGCCCATGACGGCACGATGACATGCCCCACGCCCGTGCGGCAGGTGCAAACGGCTCATCATTAACAGCGCAGCCGATGCAAATCCGGCAAGCCGCATCCCATGCGCCCTGCGCTGGCAGGTCATTTCAGCTCACCATGATTCATTTCCAGCTGGAAAGCGCTCACAGGCCGTTGTTTTCAAGGTGGCAAGCCCTTGCCTGTCACGCAATCGTCATATTTGCTGCCTAGAATCCGCCCGGTTCCCTCCCCTAACCGAGCTCTTCATGAAAACCATGCACACTTCCTTCCCCTCCCCGCTGCGTCTGACGGCCGTGGCCCTCGGCATCATGGCCGTCTTCAGCGGCCAAAGCCATGCGCAAGCGCAAGATGCGGATGGCCAGCCGGCCGCCACCGTGGTCGTCAGCGGCCAGCGCGCCAGCCTGCGCAACGCCATCGCCGCGCAAGAGAAAGCGGACAATATCATCAGCGTCATCAGCAGCGACGATATCGGCGGCTTGCCTGACAAAAACGCGGCCGAGGCGCTGGCCCGCTTGCCGGGCGTGTCCGTGCAGCGCGACCAGGGCGAAGGCCGCTACATCACCGTGCGCGGCCTGGGCCCGGACTTGAACGCCGTCACCATCAACGGCGCGCTGGTGCCGTCGCCGGAAGCGGGCCGCCGCGCCGTGGCGCTGGACATCCTGCCTGCCGGCCTGATCCGCACGCTGGAAGTCTCGAAGACTTTACTTCCTGAAATGGACGCCAACTCGCTGGGCGCCACCGTCGAAGTCAAGTCGCTGTCCGCCTTCGACTTGCCGGGCAAGCTGCTGTCGGCCAACGTGGGCGCCAGCTATGATGAAAAGACGGGCAAGACCAGCCCCAGCGGCGGCGCCCTGTGGGCCCAGCGCTTCCTCGACGGCAAGCTGGGCGTTGCAGCCGGCCTGAGCGCGGAAAAGCGCTCGTTCGGCTCGGATGACGTGGAAACGGGCGGCGCCTGGAGCAAGGGTAAATTGTCGGGCCTGGAATTGCGCGACTACCTGCCCGTGCGCAAGCGCGGCGCCCTGGCCGTCAACCTCGATTACCGTCCCGAAGCGGGCAACAGCTGGTTCTTGCGCTCGTTCCTCAGCGAATTTTCCGACAATGAAGTGCGCGACCGCCTGACCATCAGCAATATCGCGGGCGGCAGCCTGGCGGAAGGCCAGACGGCCAGCACGCGCGCCGAGCGCCGCATCCGCCAGCGCAAGTACACGCAGCAAGTGCGTTCCTTGGTGCTGGGCACGCAACAGAAATCGGGCGATTGGACCCTCGATGTGAAAGGCGGCCTGAGCCGCGCCACGGAAGACACGCCGGAATCCTTGAACGACGGCCGTTTCCGCGGCACCAGCAATTTCGCCGGCATCAGTTTCACGGATACGCAGGAACCGAAATTGAGCGGCCCCGCCTCGCTGTACGACCCGGCCAGCTACGCACTCAACGCCATCACCCTGCAAAAGCGCTACTCGAAGGACAATGAACACCACGCGCGCATCGACCTGGCGCGCAAGTTTGACATCGCCACCCTGAAATTCGGCGCGAAAGTCAGCCGCCGCGAAAAAACCAATGACACGGATCAATGGGCATATAACAGCAGCAAGGCTTCCAGCGGCAATTACTGGGGCGCCGGTTCCACGTCGATGAGCAATTTCGTGCAAGGCCACACGCTCGACTACGACCTGGGCAACATCGGCGTGGCCCTGGACCCGTCCCTCATCCGCGCCCGCGTGGCGGGACTGGACCGCGCCAAGGCGCGCCTGGCCACGGAATCCGTCATCAACGACTACCGCATGCATGAAGACATCAACGCCATGTATGTGCAAAACAGCTATGACTTCGACGCCTGGCACATCCTAGGCGGCGTGCGCGCCGAGCGCACCAGTTTCGAAGCAAACGGCTCGCAGGTAGACAGCGCAGGCGTCGCCACGGCCTTGACGCGCGAACGCTCGTACACCAACTGGCTGCCAAACCTGCAAACCCGTTATGACCTGGATCAACATACCAGCGTGCGGGCCGCCTGGACGCAAGCCGTCGTGCGCGCCAACTTCAGCCAACTGGCGCCGGGCATCAGCCTGGCCAGCAACACGGAAGCCGTGATCGGCAACCCGGACTTGAAGCCGCTGAAGGCCAACAACCTGGACCTGGGCATCGAAAGGGTACTGGGCAATGACGGCGTGATGTCGGCGTATGGTTTCTACAAGGACATCAAGAATTTCACGTACACGACCAACCTGGCCGGCACGGGACAGTGGGCCGGCTACACGACGGCGACCTCGTATGCGAATGGCGACGCGGCCAAGGTGAAAGGCATCGAACTGGCCTACATGCAGCCGCTGCGCATGCTGCCGGCGCCCTTCAATCGTTTCCTCGTCGGCGTGAACGGCACCCTGAGCACCTCGAGCGCGCAAATCGGACGCTTCGACAAGGCGACGAACAAACAGATGAACCGCGACATCCGCCTGCCGGGCCAGTCGAACCAGGTGATGAACTTGATGCTGGGCTATGAAACGGGGCCGGTCAGCGCCCGCCTGGCCCTCAACTACAAGTCGCCTTACCTGCTGGAAATGGGCAACGACATCCTCGATCAAAGCCAGGACCATATCGTCGCCGGCCAGAAGCAGCTCGATTTCTCGCTGTCGTACCAGATCAACAAACAATTCCAGCTGATGTTCGAGGCGGCCAATCTGAACAACGAAAAATACTATGTTTACCAGGGCACGAAGCAGTACAACGTGCAAAACGGACAATATGGCCGCACCTTTAAAGTGAGCCTGAAAGCCAGCGCCTTCTGATGATGATTTCCAATAATATGAAAAAAACCGTACTCTGCAGCGCCCTGCTGGCTGCCTTTTGCCTCGCGGGCACGGCGCAAGCCGCTTCTGCCAACGCTGTGCCTTCCTTCACGCAGGAAGCGGAGGAACTGTCGCGCCTGCCCGGCGGCGGGTGGCTGCTACTCGACAAGCACGGCTTGCGCCTGTTCAACGCAGCCGGCCAGGAACAGGACCGTATCGCCGTGCGCGCCAAGCAACTGGACACGCGCAGCGATGGCAACAAGGTGCTGGCCGTCTTCCTGGAAGCGGACACGCAGCGCCCCCTGCCCGTCTCCGTCGACGTGCAGGCCGGCAAGCTGGTCAAACTGGCGCCATTTCCCGTGCCGACGTTTTCCGTGGAAGCGTCGTGCCTGTACCGCGACGCCCAGCAACTGGCCCATCTGTTCTTGATCGGCAAGGATGGACAAGCGGAACAGTGGGTGATGCAGGGCGAGCAGCGCAGCCTGGTGCGCAAACTGGCCTTGCCGCCGCACGCCAAGCATTGCCGGGTCGACGATGGCGCCCAGCGCCTGCTGGTGAGCGAGTCGAATATGGGCGTGTGGGCGTATGACGCCGAGTCCGAAGGCATGGGCAAGCGCGAAGTTGTGGCGCTGCGCAAGCCGTATGGCCAGCTGGACGGTGGCGCCGGCGCGCTGGCCATGCTGCCGGGCGGCGTTGCCGTGCTCGATGGCAAGGCGGAAAAACTGCACCTGTACACCCACCAGGGGAGTCAATGGACGGCCATGCCGCCGCAAGCGGTCGCCTTGAACGTGCGCAAGGGCGACAGCCAGCTGGCGCTGGACAAGGACTCCTTGCTGCTGCGCGGCAAGAACGGTTGGCAAACGCGACCCTTGAAATGGGCTGGCAAGGCGGAAACGCAGCCTGCGGTAGCCATCATCGCCCCACAGGCGCAGACGGAGCCGATGGCGCGCCAGGGCGACGCGGCCGACGATCCAGCCATCTGGCTGTCCAGCAACCCGGCCGACGCGCGCATCCTCGGCACCAACAAGAAGCAAGGCTTATTGGTCTACGACCTGCAAGGCAAGCAGACACAACTGCTGGAAGTGGGACGCCTGAACAACGTCGACGTGCGGCAGAATATCCAGTTGGGCAGCAGCAAGGTCGACCTGGCCGTCGCTACCCAGCGCGACGATAACAGCATGATGTTGTTCACCATCAATGCCCATGGCGTGGTGGCGGAAGCGGGCCGCTTCCCTACCGGTCTGAAAAGCATCTACGGCATGTGTCTGTACCAGCCAGCCAGCGGCGGCGTGGAAGCGTTCATCAACGACAAGGACGGCACCTTCCAGCAATACAGCATCGGCCTGGAAGGCAACAAGTTCACCGCCACCCTCTTGCGCAGCTTCAAGGTCGCCACCCAACCGGAAGGCTGCGTGGCCGACGACGCCAACGCCCGCTTGTTCCTGGGCGAGGAAACGCGCGGCATCTGGACCACCTCGGCCGACGCCGCCAAACCGGACGCCCTCACCATGGTCTTGCCCGTCGGCGCGAACCTGACGGCCGACGTGGAAGGCATGGCCATCTACCGCAAGCCAGCCGCCAAGCCGGACACCGGCTACCTGATCGTTTCCAGCCAGGGCGACAGCAGCTACGTGGTGCTCGACGCGCAAGCGCCATATGCAGTGCGCGGGCGCTTCAAGGTGGGATTCAACCTGCCCGCTGGCATCGACGGCACCTCGGAAACGGACGGTCTGGACGTCACCTCCGCCAACCTGGGCGGCGCGTACGCGCAAGGCATGCTGGTAATCCAGGACGGCTACAAGCGCCTGCCCGATGGACCGCAGAACTTCAAGTATGTGGCGTGGGGGGATGTGGCGAAGGCGTTGAAGCTGGACTAGCGACACAGGGGCGGCCCGCACAGGCCGCCCTTGCCACCGCGCGAAAGACAGGCGCTAAGCCGCGCGCGGCAGATCGATGACCAAGGGCAGGCTTTCGCCAAAAAAATCCACCTTGCCCGTCAGAGCCAACCGTTGCGCGGACAGTTCCACCAAGCACAGGTCCGCCACATCGCGGTATTCCATCATGTAGAGACTATATTCACAGTCCGTATTGCTGGCATCGACGGCCAGCCCATGCAGGGGCGATGCATCCGTTTCCGCGACGAGCAAGCCCTGCAAAATGAAGGACGGCGGATACAGCGCCCATGACCAGGGGGCATCGTCATCTTCCGTCAGCCGCATGAACTCCTCGTCGTCGGCCTCGATCTTGATATTGATTTCCCGCATACCATTGGCAAGTGCCGCCACGCTGATCCGGGATTTCGCGGCATCCACTGCAAAATTGGTGTCGCCGATACTAAATACATGCATTCAACACTTCTCCATCGTAACAAGTCAAGGCACGGCGGCACGCACGGAAAGCGTTCCCGTCGCGCCCGGCTGGGTCAAGGACATGCGCAGCACCCAGCTGTACTTGAGCCGCCCCTCGCGCAAAATGGCGTAAGACGAGGTAGCCATATCGCCCTGCCGGTCCTCGGCTTTCTGCATCACGGTATAACCGGTGCTCGCAGGAGGAAGCCACCGTTCAAACTCGCGCTTCAAGTCGGCTGGAGCTATCTGTTTCACCACAACGGAGCAGGTTTGCGGCTGCGTGGCAACTACTGTAAAGCGGCCGCCTGTTTCCCTCGTGGACCAGGACTTGCCAGGCACATTATCCGGCAGTGCCCGCGCCTCTTTTGACGTCACCTCGACCAGTTTCACTCGCCTGACTGCCGTTTCGATCTGATGCACATCCCCCTGGGAAGGCATGCAAACGCCGAGAAATAGCTGCATCGCCCATTGTTCAGCGGTTTCAGGCTCTGCCGCGCGAACGCCGCAACTGGCCCCCAAGACGAACGCCAGGATCGTGCATCCGACGAGTTTCTTCCCGTATTGCCCCTTAACTGCTTCTCTCATTTGCTCCCTCATTAACATCATCATGCCGCACCGGCAAGCAGGCAGGCAAAGCGCTGTGCCAGCATGCTCCATCGTTTCCGGAGACCGGCCTCGGCGTTGAATGCCGATGCCTTGCAATAGGCAAGCAGCTCTTCGCAACGCGTCTTGCTTAGCGAAATATTCCCCGATTCCATACAGGCATCCATGCCGCAGCATGCGCCGGCAAGGTACACATCGAGATAAGCGACGCCACCGCGCTGCAGCAGTTCCTGCGCCAATTCAGCCACCACGCTCCTGACGCACCAGGCTTCCTTCGCCCCCTGCGTCTCCGCGCGGTACAGGGCGGCAATCAGCGGCAAGGAGCATGCCTGCGCATGCTCTTCGAAATAATTGCCTATCACGGTGCGAAACTCCATGTTGGCATCGTCGAAATCGGCCCCATGCCTGCCATTCCAAGCAAAGGCAATTTTCGCTTCGGATGAGGGGGTATAGGATGCAACGAAATCCACTGCCAGTGCTGTCATATTCTCAATTCATGCCGATTCAGGCTATTGCCCATTCCCGTGGACTGCTTGTCAGCCAGCGGACATGCGCGGGCAATCCATCAATCGCCCTGCTGTTGCCAAAACGCCTTGCCGCCCTTGATATAGATCAAGGCACTGGCAGAACCCTCTTTCGCCACCACGATTCCATCCGTTTTCAGCTTGAGGGATTTTTCATGATAGCTGTGCTGCAACGATCCCTTGTCTTCCACCTGCCATACTTCCAGCCAGGCGAAATCGTCGCCGCCGCTGGACAAGGCATGTCCGGCACCGACGATGAGGGGCGACGTCTTTTGCCTGAACAGGAAGGCGATGCCCTCCTTCTTGCTGTCCTTGTTCCTGACAAGCACGGCCAGATCACCCTTGCCATCGCCATCGAAATCGCCGCGCAGGATAAACGGGTTCATGCGCGCGCTCACTTCGACCGCTTCGCGTTTGGCCAGACTATCGAGCTGTTGCGTTGCCCAGGCCGGCAATTGCGCCTGCGGCGGCAAGGCCTGTGCTCCAGCCGAGCCGGCGGCAAACACCAAAGCGACGGTCACTGCCATGCTTTTGCAATTCATAGAGCGGCTCCATAGAGACAAAGAATCGGTGGCGGCACCCCACTGATCAGTGGTGTACTGCCAGAATAGCATTATCAGAAAATACTTGCACTATTACAACAGTGCCCGGTCCGCTTTGCAGCCAGTACGGGAGGATAAATGCCATCCGTTGCAGATCTGCCAGCGACTAGCGGCCTGTTGCGTATTAAAATGGCGCCCCATGACCTCCCCCGCCTCGACCTCCTCCCTCCCCGACAGCATCTTGCTCCCCTCCCTGGCCGTACTGGGAGGGCAGATTTCCGTCAATCTGGGGGCGGCGATTGCGAAGAATCTGTTTCCCGTCGTTGGCGTGGAAGGGATCACGGCGTACCGGGTGGGATTTTCGGCGCTGATACTGCTGGCCATCTTCCGGCCGTGGCGCTATCGCCTGACGCGCAAGGATGTACTGAACTTGCTGGTCTACGGCTCCGTGCTGGGGCTGATGAACTTGCTGATTTACCGGGCGTTTGCGCTGATACCGATCGGTATCGCGGTCGCCATCGAGGTAACAGGGCCGCTGGCCGTGGCCATGCTGTCGTCGCGGCGGCCGCGCGATGTGCTGGCCGTAGCGTGCGCCGTGTTTGGCTTGTATTTACTGTTGCCGCTGCAAGGCAGTCCAGGCAGCCTGGACCCTGTCGGCGTGGCATATGCGCTGGGGGCAGCCCTGTGCTGGGCGCTGTATATCATCTTCGGCAAGCGCGCCTCGACCTTGCAAGGTGGCCAAGCCGTGGCCTGGGGCATGACGGTGGCAGCCATGGTAACGGTGCCCATCGGCATCACCTACTCGGGCACGGCTCTGCTGGCGCCGTCGATTGCCTTGATGGGCCTGGCCATTGCCATGCTGTCCAGCGCCCTGCCGTACTCTCTGGAAATATTTGCCTTGCGCCGCTTGCCGCAAGGCGTGTTCGGCATGTTCAGCAGCGCGGCGCCCGCCGTCAGCGCGCTGGCCGCCATGGCCGTGCTGGGAGAACTGCTGAGCCTGACCCAGTGGCTGGCCATCGCCTGCATCGTGTTCGCGTCGGCCATGGCGGCGCTGGGCGCACAGGGCGGCAAGCGCTAGCGGCCTTCAGGCCATCCCGTATCGATTCCTGCGCGCTTTCCTTCCTGCCGCCATTCCTGCGCCGCCGGGCATCGCTGCGCCGCTGACGGACAGGTTTTGATGCCCGCCTGTAAAATACGTCATTGCTTGCCATATCGTGCACTTCCGCCTCAACGATGACATATCCATTTCTTTTTCGCTGGTTTTCCCCTCTCGCCGCCGCAGCCTTGCTGCTGGCGCCAGTCGCCGCCGCACAGGCGGCCGCTCCTGCCGCCCTCACGGGCAATGCCGAAACGGGCAAGGCCGCTTTTCGCAAGTGCGCCTCTTGCCATCAGGTAGGGCCATCGGCGCGCGGCGGCTTCGGCCCCAAGCTGACGGGCGTGATTGGCCGCAAGGCCGGTGCCACCACCGACTATAAATACTCGGCGGCCATGAAAAACGCGAATATCGTCTGGACCGAGCAAAACCTGGCCGGCTTCCTGAAAGCGCCGAGCGATTTCATTCCTGGCAATAACATGCGTTTCTGGGGCATCGGCAACGCCCAGCAAGTGGCCGATCTGCTGGCCTATCTGCGCACGCAGTAAGCGCATGCAATAAACGTATATGCAACGACGTCAGCGTCCAAACTGGCCGAGTGCCAGCCTGCACGCATGCAGGCACATGCACGCGCATATGGAGGCATCAGGCACGTGACGCCAGATCCAATTCCCGGCGCTTGCAGCACGCCCTTACGCTTCTTGTGCGCCGCCTCATGGTCGCGCAGACGACTCTAGGGCTTGGCCGGCAGCTTGCGCACGCACAGATAGATGGAATACAGCGCCGCCAGTCCCACCAGCACGTACACGCCGCGCGACGCCGTCGACATGGCGCCCAGGATGCGGGCCACGATATCGATATCGAACAAGCCCACCAGCGCCCAGTTCAAACCGCCCACGATCAGCAGGATCATCGAGATCCAGTCGACCACGTTCAGGCGCTTGGCCGACATTTCCTCATTTGCCGCACCGTCCGATCCTGCCTGGATATTCGCCATGTCAGCCTCCTGTGAATAAGAAGAAAGACCCGCCGTCGGGTCTGTGCAAGGAACAGTGTAGGCGCTGCACCGGCATGCGCCAGTCGGACGATACCGGGTATCGAGGTAGGACGCGTCTGTAATACGGCGAGTGATTTTATCTGGCAACAAATCATGCCGCTGTTGCTAAACAGGCAGTGACTAATTCCAATATGGAAATATTTATAGATTACTTAGTACCGCACTGCTACACTCATTTCACCCCAGCAACTTCAGGGGACAAGCGCCACGCCATGCCGCAGGCATGGGAGACGGCCACCATGGGACAACAGCTGAGGGGACATGAATATTTCAAACATACGTATCGGTGTGCGCCTGACCACAGGCTTTTTGCTCACTTCGCTTTTACTGGCCGTGGTGGTGGTCATCAGCACGTGGCAGTTGTCGACCGTGAGCGGGGAAATCGATAGCAGCGTGAACCAGCGCTATGCGCGCATCGCGCAATTGCAGGCCACGCGCAACAGTACGCAGGAACAAGCCGCCCTGCGCGAACTCGACCAGCAGATCGCCACGCAATCGGTGCAGATGCGCACGGCGGCGGAGGCGGCCATGGCCCGTGCGCACGATACCAGCGTGCTGATCATTGCGCTGGGCCTGGTCGGCGGCGTGTTGAGCCTGGCGACGGCCTGGTTCATCAGCAGCGGCATCGTGCGGCCCTTGCGGCATGCCGTCAAAGTCGCGCGCAAGGTGGCTGGCGGCGACTTGAGCGAACATATCCGCGTCGATTCCCGCGATGAAGTGGGGCAACTGCTGCAAGCCCTGAAAGACATGAATGCCAGCTTGATCACGATCGTGGGCGAGGTGCGCGGCGGCACGCACGACATCGCGGGCGCCTCGGGCGAAATCGCCGCCGGCAACCTCGACTTGTCGCAGCGCACGCAGGCGCAAGCCAGTTCGCTGGAGCGCACGGCCGCCTCGATGGACGAGCTGACGGGCACCGTCAAGCAAAATGCCGATAACGCGCGGCAAGCCAATCAGCTGGCGCAATCGGCCGCCGCAGTGGCAGGCAAAGGGGGCACAGTGGTGGCGCAAGTGGTCGATACCATGAGCTCGATCAACGCTTCGTCGAAAAAGATCGTTGACATCATCGGCGTCATCGACGCCATCGCCTTCCAGACGAATATCCTGGCCTTGAACGCGGCCGTGGAAGCGGCGCGGGCCGGAGAGCAAGGGCGCGGTTTTGCCGTCGTGGCCGCTGAAGTCCGCACGCTGGCGCAACGCTCGGCCGGCGCGGCCAGGGAAATCAAGCAACTGATCGGCGACTCCGTCGAGCGGGTCGACGCAGGGGCGCGGCTGGTCGATACGGCCGGCGCCACCATGCGCGAAATCGTGGCCAGCGTGCACCGCGTAACGGACATCATGGGCGAAATCAGCATGGCCAGCGGCGAGCAATTGTCCGGCATCGAACAAGTCAATGCCGCCATCGTGCAAATGGAACAGGTAACGCAACAAAACGCGGCCCTGGTGGAACAGGCATCGTCCGCGGCAGCCAGCATGCAGCAGCGCGCCACGCTGCTGTCAGGCACGGTTGGCATCTTCAAGCTGAGCCGTGACCACGCCCAGACGGCGCACGGCATCACCCTGGTGACCGCACCGGCCAGCCACGTCGTCACCGCGCCGGCAAACCGCACTGCCACAAGCGTTAGAGCGCGGCTGAAAGCCTGAGTTCCCCAGCTCATCGCCTCGCCGCGATAAATTCGCTATAGCTGCTTGTACATGACCGTGGTAGCGTCCAGCCGGTCACCGGCCGGCGCCAGCGCATAGCAGGGGATGCTGCCCGCCGCCACGTAGCCGAGCGACAAGTACAACGGTTCGGCATGGTCGCTGCTGCGCGTGTCCAGGGTCAGCAGGCTGCGCGGCAAGAGGCTCGCCTGCTCTTCCAGCGCCTGCATCAACTGGCGCGCTAGGCCACGCCGGCGGAAAGCGGGCGCGACCAGCAGCTTGCGCACTTCGGCCCGGTGCGCCTGGTTGGGATTGGTATCCCAGTCCAGCTGCACGGCGCCCGCCACCGTCCCTTCCACCTCGGCCACCAGCAGCAGGCGCACGCCGCGCGTGACGGCCGGCAAGACGTTATCCGTCCAGAACGCCTGGCTGGCCGCCGTGTCGAACGGCAAGATAAAACCGATGCTGGCGCCGTCGTGTACGCATGCCTGCAGCAGCGCGCCCAGCTCCGGCAAGCGTTCGAGAATGTCGGCGGATGAAAAATGGCGTAGCGATGCGGGCATGGCGACCTCAGACAAGAAAGAGAAAATAGCGGGCGCCGCTGTCTGGCGGCGTCATGAAGGCGCTGGCGCCGTGCAGCTGATAACGCAGGCAGTCGCCGGCCAGCAAGTCGTGCGAGCGGCCGTCGACGGTCACGTTCAGCTTGCCTTCCTGCAGCAACAGATGGTGTTCCATGCCGGGCCGGGGCGAGGCCGCGTAGGCGATCGTCACGCCCGCGCCCAGCTCGCATTCGAGCGCTTCGCCGGCCAGCGCCCGCGCCGGGGGCGAGACGGAGCGGCGGATAAAACCGGTGTCCGGGTCCGTCCACACGCTTTGCTGAGCCCGCCGCAGCAGGGGTGGGAAATCGTCTTCCACCATGCGCAGCAGGCGCGACATGGCCAAGCCATACGCGGCGCACAGCTTGCCCAGCACGTTTGTCGTCGGGCTGACTTCGCCATTTTCCAGGCGCGATAAAGTCGCGCGGCTGACCTGGCTGGCACTGGCCAGCTGATCCAGCGACCAGCCCCGCTCCACGCGCAACTGTTTTAAACGCGCCGCCAGCCGCTGTTCCGTATCGTTCTCTGTGAGCGCTGAATTTTCCATATATGGGAATTTATCCCTCATATGAAAAACAGTCAAGCTGTTTGAGCGCGCTAGCCCGCCATGCGCGACGCGTGGCGGCACAATTCCAGGAAACCCGTCAAACGGGGCGAAAGGATCTTTTTAGACTGGCGAATCAGGTAAAAGTTGCGCTCCAATGGCGGCAACATGGTTTCCAGTTCCACCAATTGCCCGCTGGCCAGCAGGTCGGCCACCACCACCCGCGACAGGCAGGCGATGCCCAGTCCGGCCGCTGCGCCATACTTGATCGCTTCCGAGTTGCTGAACTCGCCCGCGGCGCGCAGATAGTGCAGATACGGCACCAAAGCCTGCTCCACGGCTTCACGCGTGCCCGAGCCCGCTTCGCGCAGCAGCCAGCCCGCCTGGTTCAGTTCCGTAAAACTGAGCAGATGGCGCAGTTGCGCCAGCGGATGCGTGGGCGCGGCCACGATCAGCATCTGGTCCGTCAGCCACGGCTCCACCAGCAAGCCCGCTTCGTGGCACGGCCCTTCGATCAGGCCGATATCGACACGGAATTCCGCCACGGCGGCCGCGATGTCGGCCGTGTTGGCAATCGTCACTTGCGGGATGCTGCGACCGTACTGCTGCGCTGCCTGCGCCAGGATCTGCGGCAGCAGATAAATGCCGATGGTCGTGCTGGCGCCGATTTGCAGGCTGACGGGCACGGACGGGTCGGCGCCCGCGAACTGGCGCTCGATGCCGGCGGCCCCGTCGCGCATCTGCCGCGCCTGCGGCAACAGCAAGCGGCCATTGTCGTTGAGCAGCAATCGCTTGCCCACCCGGTCGAACAGTTGCGCGCCCAGCAGCGCTTCCAGTTCATTCAGGGCCGCGCTGGTGGCCGATTGCGACAGCGCAATGTGTTCGGCCGCCGCGCTGGTGCTGCCCGTGTCCGCCACGGCCAGGAAAATCTGTAGTTGCCGCAAGGTCAACGCCATTTTATTTACCTATTTTGTCGGTTAAACATACAAAAACAATCCGTTTTACCATTTAATCGACGAACTGTACAGTCATGCCATACGCATAAAAACATGGAGTACGGCATGTCTTCCCTCTCAAGCACCAATACAACAAGTTTCAGCGACCGCTACGGCCGCCTGCTGCCCGGCCTGCTGCTCAGCGGCGTGATCGCCTATGGCGCCATTGCGCTGGGCAAGCTGGAATGGATGCAAAGCCACGGCATGAGCGCGCTCACCCTGGCCATCATGCTCGGCATCGTGCTGGGCAACAGCGTGTATGGCCGCCTGGCGCCCACCTGCGGCGCGGGCGTGGCCTTTTCCAAGCAGACATTATTGCGACTGGGCATCATCCTCTACGGCTTCCGCCTGACCTTCCAGGATATCGGCCAGGTCGGCCTGGCCGGCATCGCCATCGACGCGCTGGTGCTGGCGTCCACGTTTGGCCTGGCCATGTTCCTAGGTACCACCGTATTCAAACTGGAACGCAACAGCGCCATTTTGATCGGCGCAGGCAGCTCCATCTGCGGCGCGGCGGCCGTGATGGCAACCGAGCCCGTCGTCAAGGGGCGCAGCGAGGATGTCACCGTGGCTGTCTCCACCGTTGTTGTGTTCGGCACCATCGCCATCTTCCTGTATCCCTTGCTGTACCGGTGGAACCTGGACTGGCAGGTGCTGGGCGCCACGCCCACCGCGTTCGGCGTGTACATCGGTTCGACCGTGCATGAGGTGGCGCAAGTGGTGGCGGCCGGCAAGTCGATCGGGCAGGAGGCGGCGAATGCGGCCGTGATCGCCAAGATGGTGCGCGTGATGATGCTGGCGCCGTTTCTCGTCATCCTGTCGGCGGTCTTGGCGCGCAGCAAGGCCAGGAGCGGCAACGGCGGCCACGACAAGGCGGCCAAGCTGGCCATCCCCTGGTTCGCCTTCATCTTCATCGGCGTGGTCGCATTCAATTCGCTGGGCCTGCTGCCGGCAAACATGGTGGCCACCATCACCGATATCGATACGGCCTTGCTCGCCATGGCCATGGCGGCCCTGGGCTTGACGACGCACATGTCGGCCATCCGCCGCGCCGGCATCAAGCCCCTGCTGCTGGCCGGCCTGCTGTTCGGCTGGCTGATCGCCGGTGGCGCCGCCATCAACCATGTGGTCGCCAGCCTGTTTGCATGACACTCGCCCGTGTCGGGCCGGGGTAGCCGACACGGGAGTCGAAAACTTCGTACAATAAGCGTGTTTTGACTCTCAATCCGGCTCCGGCCCCACCCAGGAACACCCATGCATCTCTCGAACTGGCTGCTTTTCTGCAGCGTCGCCCTGCTCGTCACGTTTTCTCCCGGCCCGGCCGTCCTGCTGGCCATCTCGAATGCCATCGCCGTCGGACCGCGCCGCGCCATGATCAGCAGCATGGGCAATGGTTTCGGCTTGTTCATCATTTCCGGCGTGGCCATGGCCGGCATGGGCGTCGTGCTGGCCACCTCGGCCACGGCCTTCATGCTGCTGAAACTGGCTGGCGCCCTGTACCTGGTGTTCCTGGGCATCAAGCAATGGCGCAGCAAGACCAGCGTCGTGGCCGATGCGCCCGTGGCACCCGGCGCGGCGAATCCCAACACGTTCTGGAAACTGTTCCGCCAGGGCTTGACGGTGGCGCTGACGAATCCGAAAGCCATCCTGTTCTTCTCGGCATTGTTCCCGCAATTCATCACGCCGGGCGAACCGGTGGCCATCCAGTTCACCGTGCTGACGACCTCGTTTGTCGCCTGCGCCATGCTGGCCCACTTGTTCTACGCCAACCTGGCGCGCCTGCTGAAAACCCAGCTGGCCACGCCGGGCCGCGCCAAGCTGTTCAACCGCATCTGCGGCGGCGCCTTCGTCTTGCTGGGCCTGAGCCTGCTGCGCCTGCGCAGCAAGGCAGCGTAACTAGTCTTTTTCCGTCAAGAACGCCTCGATGCTGGCCGCCAGGGCCAGCGGCGTTTCATTCATCGGATAGTGTCCCGCATTGCCCAGCACCTCGAGCCGGGCTTGCGGGTACCACGCCAGATACGTGCGGCGCATCAGGGCCGCGTCAAAACGGGGGTCGTGCTCCCCCACCAGCGCCAGCAACGGCAGTGCCACGCGCGCCGCCTTGATTTCTTCACTGAAATCCGTCCCGCTCCACGCGAGGAAGTAGCGTGCAAACGCGGCCCGATCCGCACTCTCCCACGAATATTGCGCCTTCCAGTCCAGCCAGGCGGCAGGCAAGCGTCCTCCCGTGCTGCGGTCGATGATGGCGCGCCGCGCCTGCACATTGCCGCTGGCGTCGAGAAACAGTTGCCGCGCCGCCCCGTCGAATGCCACGCCGCAGCTGGGCACGGGCGCCACGGCCACCAGTTTGCGCAAGCGCAAGGGCGCCAGCAGGGCCAGCCGTTCCAACGCCATGCCGCCCATCGAGTGGCCCACGACGCTGAAGGTGGCAAAGCCCAGCGCATCGGCCAAGGCCAGCGCGTCGCGGGCGACCTCTTCCATCGAATACTCACCCGCCGCGCCACGCATTGCGCCATAGCCGCGATTGTCCATGAAGACATAGCTGAAAGCGCCGCCGTCGAGACCTGCTTCCATCGGGGAAAAAGCGTGGGCGTCGCCAAACCAGCCGTGCAGGACGATGACGGCGTGCGGGCCATGGCCCACGCGATGATAGGTATTGTGCATGTTCACTCCTGAAAAGAGTGTGATGGTAAGCGGCCGGCAAGCGGCCCGCCTTCGATGGCAGGTCAAATACTGTAGAGTATGGGCCATGGATGATTTTTATACGGAAGTGCCCCGCCCCTTGATCGCCACGGCGCGCGACCATGCCGCCGATGCCGTCTTTCCCAGCCATAGCCATGCGCGCGGGCAATTCGCCTATGCGGCGCGCGGGGTCATCAGCGTGCACACGCCGCAAGGCAACTGGCTGGTGCCGCCGCAGCGGGCTTGCTGGGTACCGGCCCGGCTTTCGCACGGCATGCGCATGCATGGCGCCGTGACCATGCACAATGTGTTTATCGACGCACCGGCCATCGCCGGGATGGGCTTGCCGCCCCACTGCCAGGTGCTGGACGCCTCGCCGCTGCTGCGCCAGCTGCTGGCCGAAGCCGTGACCGTGGAAGCCTTGTACGTCGAAGCATCGCGCGCCGGACGACTGATGGCCTTGCTGCTCGACGAGATTGCCTCCGCCAAGCCCCTGCCCCTGAGCGCCCCGCTGCCGCAGGAACCCCGGCTGGCGCGCCTGTGCATGGACATGCTGCGGCAGCCGAGCCTGGACAGCAGCCTGGATGCGATGGCGGCGCAGGCCGGCATGAGCCGGCGCACCTTTACGCGGCAATTCCGCGCCCAGACGGGGCTGGCCTTTGCCCAATGGCGCCAGCAAGCGTGCCTGCTGGCGGCCATCACGCGGCTGGCGGACGGGCAAGCCGTCACCCGTATCGCGCTCGACCTCGGCTATGCCAGCCCCAGCGCCTTCACGGCCGCCTTCCGCCGCGTGCTGGGCCAGGCGCCCAGCGACTATCTGGCCTAGGCAATGGTGGCGGCGATGCGCTGCGACAATGCCTGCGCCAGTTTCTGCACGTGGTAGCCATCGACAAAGCCATGGTGGGCTTGCACGGAAAACGGCACCCGCATGCGGCCATCCTCTTGCGCGGGGCCAAACTTGCCCCAGGTAAATGTCGGGATATCGGCGTCGCGGTGGCGGTGGATCGGGTGTTCGATGGCCGCCAGCTCCAGCCAAGGCAGGCAGGTGATGAAGATATTGTTGCGCTGCTCGCGCTCGGTCTCTCCCTCGCCCGTATTGATCAGCGCGGAGCTGGCTTCCGCTAAGCGCTTGGCTGCCAGGCTGCGTTCGATGAACAGGTCGAGCTGGTCCGTCATCGTGAAACGCGTGTAGTTCAGGTTCTCGTCACCATTGATGACGGTATAGGAAGCGGGAAAATCATCGATCCTGATCACCTCGCCCTGGTAGATGCGGTACATGAACTGATCGATATCCCTGACCGTATTGAGCAGGCAAAACAGGAAAAAGTGAAACACGGGGATTTTCCGTTCCTTGCACCAGGGCCGGAAGTCCGGCACGTCGAGCTGGAAGTTGATGTTGACGAGGGGATTGTCGAATGCCCGGAACAAATCATAGCGGTCGCGCCGCTTCTCGAAATTTTTCATGCGGCGAGTGTAGACGATGGGAGGACTGGCGGGCAAGTCATGCCGTATCGGCTTGCCAATAACTTATCAATGCGACATGGAGCACCAATCGCTCCCTGTTATTCCTCACTGCGGCTTGACTGCCTGGCGCGCAAATCAAGAAAAACATGCCCCAGGATTTTTCTGCCGTGCATATCGACGATCACAGTCAGATAAGTATCATCGCGGGGAACGGGAATGCCGATGTGCTGAAACTTTCCATCTGACGACTCATAAATATGCGCGACCTGCCAATTCCAGTCCTCGGCGTCGCCAAAGTCACTCCCGATGACCAGATCGGCATATGCCCAAAGATCGACGACTCCCCTGGCGGTTTCAGTCACCTTCAACATAGGCGCATGGAAGGTTTTTTGATATTCGTCATTCGACAGTAACTGTGTTTTCATTTTTTATCTGCATTTGGCCGCCGACCGGGATAAGCCGGTCGCAAGCCTCCCCGTATCGGGAGGCTTATTTCCGCCGGAATTACGACGCTTGATTAATCTCGTCGTCTATCATATTGGCGAACAGGTCGAAACTCAGAATACCCGTGCCGATGCATGAAAAGACTGTCGTACCCGCCGCATCCTTGATCGTCAATCTCTCGGTCCAGTCATTCTGATTCATGCACTTCAGGCTGGCGCCAGGCCAGGTGACGCCGTTCACATGCAAGCCCTGCGCCGAGAAGGCCAGTTCCTGTGTCTTGACATTCAGGAAATTGCCGAAGAAGCGTTTCTTGTATACCTCGCCGCTGCTGATGTAGCGGAAAGTCACGCGCTCGCCGTCCGCCAGCTTTTGCTTCAAGACGGGCATGCGGTATTCCAGGTAACGGGAGCGAAATTCGTCCATGAATTCGTCAAAGCGCTTGAGTTCTCCGGTAGCCCATATCCAGGGCTGGTCGGCGCCCGTGCGGTAGGCAAAGTTATTGATCATGCCTGTCATGGCGGTGGAGCCGCCGGCAAACAGATACAGGTCCTCGATATCGGCAAAGGCGGCGTAACTGCGAATGCCGTTCAATTCATGCACCACACCGTCTTCATGCAATTCAAAACGGCTTTTCTGCCGCTTGAGCATTATCGCGCGCATGACCAGCACCAGCACGGCGAGCAGCAATAGAAAAGCCGCCGTGCCGTACAGAATAGTCAAATTGCTGTGCGTGCCCAGCTTGGCGCCATTACGCAAGGTCATGGCCTGCGTATCGGTCAGTGTTTTCTGAGGGATGGTCGTGCTCAGGTACAAGACAAAACCTGCCACTGCCGCCAGGATCGCCGCAAATACCGCAAACAGCCTAGGCACCGTCTTGCCATGAAAATACACGGCGAGTGCTTTATTGGTTTGCGGGATACTAAAATTGCCCATGTAATCTTCCTGTTAAATGATAGGGAGGGTTTTACAACCCGGAGGTCGAAATATATTCGGCCCGGATTGTCTCCTATCTATTACAGGAATGGCCACACGCACGCACATTCAATACTGATTTCTTACAATAATGCCCCTGATTACTGGCCGGCCACAGTTATTATCTGGCATTGCAGAATTTCCCGGGCCACCTCGGCCACGCCTTCTTCCAGTTCTCCCATTGTCGGTGCATGGGCGAAGCGTTGCAATTCCCCGTCCAATTCGAATGCCAGATCCCGTGAATGGCGCACGATGCCTTGCAACACAAAGTACTTCCATTGTTCGTCATTACCGGCCAGCACCGTTTTTATACAGGGGGCAAGGCGCACACCGATGCCGGCCAGGTAAGGCAGGAGCACGCCGGCCACCGGCCAATTGACATCTTGCACCCATTCCAGGATCTGCGGCATGGCTGGATGGACTTCCTCCCAGCTCAAGGCGATCAGGGCTCGCGCGTTGCGCGTATCGTGTTTATCGCGCGGCAACGGCAGAGGCGTGCGGGGCGTCTCGCCGGTGCGTTTCATGCGGTGCCGCCGTGCGCCAGGCCCCGCTGCACCTTCCACGCCAGCGGCAAGGTCAGCAGCAATACGGCCGCCAGCGCCAGCAGGGCCGTGTGCACGCTCGTATGGTCGCCCAGCGCGCCGAACAGCACGGGGGACAGCGCCCCGCCGCCGATGCTGCCCGTGTAGAACAGGGCAAACGCATGTTCGCGCTTGCCGGGTTCGGCCAATTCCGGCACCACGCCATACAGCACGGATGAAGTGCCATTGAGCGCCAGCCCCAGCAAGGGCAGCATGGCCATGACGCCGGCCAGCGGCAGCCACAGGGCCAGCACGATCAGCAGCGAGGTCATCGATTCCGTCAGCCACACGGTCTTCATCATGCCGATGCCCGCGCCCAGGTAGCCGCACAGCAACTTGCCGAAGGCGCCGCCCACGAACAGCAGGGACAAGGCCACGCCGATGCCGGCCGTGCCCGCTCCCTTGCTTTTCAGCAAGAATGGCAAAAAGGTGAGAAAACCCATGCGCACGGCGCTGTCCAGGGTGCCCGTGGCCAGCAAGGCGCGAAAGCTCGCCTTCGAGCCGCTGCCGGCGATGGTCTTGCCCGCCTTCTTCGCACCCGCCTGCAGCTCGCCCGGTTTCGGCAGCAGCCACCACAGCAAGCCGGCCGCCGCCAGGCCAAGCAAGCCCAGCAAGGAGACGCTGGCTTGCCAGCTGCACACCAATAACAGCAAGCCCACCAGCGCGGGAATCAGGGTCTTGCCGATATCGCCGGCAAAGTTGTAGTGCGACAGCGCTTCCTTCACGCCGCCGCCCGCCTCGTGCGTGTCGGTGACGATGGAAGACGCCAGCGGATGCTGCGTGCTGGCGCCCAGGCCGCCCAGCAGCAAGGCGATCAGCAAGACGGCCAGGCCGCCCGCCTGCCCCGCGATCAGGTAGGCGACGCCGGCCAGCGCCGTGCCGCCCACGAGCATGCGCTCGCGGCCCCAGCGCTTCGCCATGCGGCTGGCCAGCAACTGGAAGCCGGCCATCATGCCCGAGTAGGAACCGCGCAACAGGCCCACCATGGCGTAACTGATGGCAAACTGCGCCTGCCAGATGGGCAGGAGCACATAGATCACGTCCGTCAAGCCGTCATGCACGGCATGCGCGCTGCAGGCGGCGAACAGCGAGCGGCGGCGGATCGATTTGTCGGAGGGGGACGATACAGTGGCAACAGCGGCGGCGGATGGTTCAGTCATGACTTCGGCGGGTAAACGATGTGGACAGTGCAAGCTTACTACAGGGGCTGGCGGCGCAGCAGCACCTTGCCATACGTGCTCCAGCTACGCGTGCCGCCAACTTCAGGATCGATGGCAAAACGGCAACCCTGCACATAGGTAACCGCCGCCTCGACCAGTTCCGCTGGCAGGCCTGGCGCTTCGGCCACGATGCGTGCAGGGGCACCTTCGCTGCCGATAAACATGCGCAGCACGACGCCGCTGTCATTGCTGGCCAATTTGTCGAGGTTGTTATAGCCCTGGACGCGCTGGGAAGGCTGGCAGCTGCCGGGTACCAGCAAGGGACGCAAGAGCTCGGTATCGTCCAGATCCCATACATACTGAACACTAAAATTTTCCTTGGCCGCTCTATCAGCAGGGAACACGCACTGCCGCACATTGCTCAGCGCCGCATCGTCCAAAACTTTCCACCCCGAACTGCGTGCCACGGATGCCGTTGCCACCTTGCCATCCTGCTCTACGGAAAAGCGCACGCTCGTTTTACCTTCCAGTTCATACAGGCGTGCCTCGTGCGGATACACTTGGGGCGGACAGGTCGCGCCCGGCATCGCCTGGCCAAGCCCGGGCAGGATGGCCAGCACCGCTGCCGCACAGCGTAAGGGGAAGCTTGCTTCATGCATCGGCATCGTTACTCCAGCAATTGCTATTAAATAAGTTTTCAATTTTAGCAAATTGCCATGAACACCAGCAAGCCGCTGGCGAAACGACGGCAGGCGCGCCACCCGGCGAGGATGGCGCACCTGCCCATGCAAAACCTTGCTTGCCCGCTTATTTGGCCATCGCATCCTTGGCCATGCCATCCTTTTTCATCTCATCCTTCTTCATGCCGTCTTTTGCCATGGCATCTTTCGCCATGCCATCCTTGGCCATGTGGTCCTTCTTCATGTGCTTCTTCGCCATCGGCTTGTGCATGCCATCCTTGCCCATGGCATCCTTGTGCATGGCATCGGCCGAGGCGTCCTTGGCCATGGCGTCTTTCTTCATGGCATCTTGGGCGAACGCGGCGCCCGACATGAGGATGGCGGAAGCGATCAGGGCGGTGATGGTGGTTTTCATGATATGTCCTTGTCTCTGGGTTATATGGGCGAGATTGCCCGGTGGTAAAGCTGTTGCCGTGCTACGGGTACTGCCAAAATTGTTCAAGAGCCGCCGAACCAGTTATAGCCCTGATTCTCCCAATACCCTCCCGGATACGTATTCGTGACGAAAATGGCCTGGATGTGCTTGGGATTCTTGTAGCCCAGCTTGGTCGGCATGCGCAGCTTCATCGGGTAGCCGTACTTGGGCGGCAATTCCTGGCCGTCATACGTGAGTGCCATGATGGTTTGCGGATGCAGGGCCGTGGCCATGTCGATGCTGGTGAAATAATCGTCGGCGCACTTGAAGCCGACGTATTTTGCCGTCGTGTCGGCGCCGACCCGCTTCAGGAAGTGGGAAAACGGCACGCCGCCCCACTTGCCGATGGCGCTCCAGCCTTCCACGCAGATGTGGCGCGTGATCTGCGTTTCCTGCGGCAAGGCGCGCAATTGCGGCAGGGTCCACGGCTTCCTGTCGGCGATCAAGCCGCTCAATTCCAGGCGCCAGGCGTCGCCATCGACTTCTTCCACCTCGTCTTCGCCGTAATACGCGTTGAAGGGAAACGGCCGCGTGATCATGGAGTCCGGGTAAGTCGGCGCCAGTTTGGTCGGGTCGAACAGCCAGCCCTGTACCCTGTCGTTGAAGCGCGACACGGCCGTCAGGGCCGTCTCGATGCCGGACGGGTCGCTGACGTTGCAACCAGTCAGCATGGACAGGCCGCCCAGGGTCAGGCTGCGCTGCAGGAACAAACGGCGCGACGGTTGCTTGATCTGGCGCAAGGCGTCGTCCAGCATGGCCTGGCCCTGCTCCTGCACGATGATGGTTTTTTTCATGCTCATCTCCTTCAGCGGCCGCGCAGCATGGCGACCAGGGTGCGCGGCACCAGCGCCACCATCAGCAAGTGCACGCTGACAAAGCCCGTCAGCAACGCCATGGCGATGAAGTGGACCCTGCGCGCACTCTCGTAGCCGCCGATCAGCTCGCGCAGCAGGGGAAATTGCACGGATTTCCACAGCACCAGGCCGGACAGCACCAGCACGATGCAGTCGAGCATGACGAACAGGTAGGCGGCGCGCTGCACCATGTTGTAGTGGCGCGGGTCCGCGTGGGCCAGCTTTCCTTTCAGCGCGGCGACAAAATCGGCCAGCAACAGGCGCGGCGTCAGGGGAAAGAACTGGCGCCGCAGCCTGCCCGAGGCGATGTTGATGATCAGATACAGCAAGCCATTGGCCACCAGCAGCCACATGGCGGCAAAATGCCATTGCAGGGCGCCGCCCAGCCAGCCGCCCAGGGTCAGCGCGCGCGGCAACTCGAAAGGGAAAAATGGCGCCGCGTTATAGATGCGCCAGCCGCTGGTGGCCAGTACCACGACGGCCACGGCATTGAGCCAGTGCGTCAGGCGCAGCCAGGCGGGGTGGATCACGTTCGCTTGTCCGTTCATCACATCACTCCCTTCGCACAGGATGCCGTGCTGACGGCTTGCAGGATGGCGCTGCTGTCGGCCCGCTGCACGAAGGCGACCACTTGCAGCTGCTCCGGGCGCCAGCTGGCGGGCAAGTTGACTTCGCGGCGCAGCCGGGCGTGGCCTTGCGCCAGCGCAACGGGTCCCAGCCACAGGCGCACGGCCGCATCGTGATGCAGGGTGGCGCCGCGGTTTTCGCCGCGTAGCACTTTCGAGACGATGGCGCTTTCGCTGATGGCCACGTACAGCTGGCCGCCCGCCTGCCCATCCGACGCGCTGGCATTGGCTTCAAGCAATAATTGTCCACCCGCCCCTGGCGTGGCGGACAGGCTGATATTGACGGGCGCGGCGGTCGCGTTGATGCGGCGGATGGCGGCCGGCAGTTGCGTATCCCAGCCGCGCAGTTCCGTGCCGCCCACAAAGAATTGGGGCGTGTAGGCCACATGACGGGGCTGGTAGCGCAGCAATTCGGCCTGGCGCGCATCGAATTGCGCCTGCGCCAGCGGGTCCGTCCAGCCGATCTGGTCCCAGTACGTGACATGCAAGGCCAGCGGCACGACCAGGCTGGCCGTCCCCGCTTCCTTGCGCAAGGCGTTCAGGCGCTGGTCGGCGGGCGGGCAGCTGGAACAGCCTTCGCTGCTGTACAGCTCCACCAGCGCCGCCGTCTGCGGCCCGCTTTGCACGGCGCAGCGCTGGCCGGCCGCCAGTTGCGCGTACGCGGGTGCCGTCGCGGCCCACAGGCAGAGCGGAACGAGGCTGGCGGCAAGGCGGTGCTTGATATGCATGATGACTACCCGTTATAGTGAATGAAGAAGCGTGCTTGCCTGTCAATTCGCCGCAATGGCCGGATTGGTTACAGCCGCCGGCAAAATTAATGATATTTATTTTTTTCAACGCCTGTCACCAAAGGCCTGCATGCAACGAATACCTGTAAGCGAGCACCTGCATGGAACGGAATTGCGGCTGCATGGCTTGATGCTGCGCGGGCTCGAGGGCGATGCGGCGGCGTATCGCAGTTTCTTGCAGGCCAGCAGCAGCCATTTGCGCGCATTCCTGCGGCGCCGCCTGCAGCGCTGGCCGGACGAGGTGGAAGACCTGGTGCAGGAGTGCCTGCTGGCCATCCACAACCAGCGGCTGACGTATGACACGGGCGTGCCGCTGACGTCGTGGATCCATGCGATCGCCCGCTATAAATTGATCGACTGGCTGCGCCGGCATGGACGGCGCGAAGCGCAGCACTTGCCGTACGACGAAGAAGATAGCGCGCAGGAACTGTTTTCCAGCGCCGATGCCGAGGCGGCCGAAGCCAGCCGCGACCTGGGCAAATTGCTGGCCAGCTTGCCGGCGCAGCAGCGCGACGCCATCGTGCATACCAAGCTCGACGGCTGGTCCGTGCGCGACACGGCGGCGGCCATGCAGATTTCGGAAGCCAGCGTCAAAGTGGCCGTGCATCGCGGCTTGAAGGCACTGGCAGCCAACTTGAGGATAAGGACACCATGAAAACCGATGACTTGATCGCCATGCTGGCCAGCGGCCCCGACGTGGCCGCCGCGCCGCCCCCGGGCGCCCGCCGGCGCGCCGCCACCACCCTGGGCGCAGGACTGCTGGCCAGCGTGACGCTGATGACCCTGTTGCTGGGCGTGCGGCCCAACCTGGAACAGCTGGCCCTGCTGCCGGACTTCTGGATCAAGGTCGGTTTCGTCATATGCCTCTCCCTGGCGGCCTGGCAAGTCACCCGCCGCCTGTGTGTGCCCGGGGCGCCGACGCGCGCCCTGCCCCTGCTGCTCGCCGTGCCCCTGCTGCTGATGTGGGCGCTTGGCGCCCTCATCCTGAACGAAGCGCCGCCCGAGCAGCGCGCCGAACTGTTCTGGGGCGCCACCTGGCGCAGCTGCCCTTTGCTGATCGCCACCCTTTCCTTGCCCCTGCTGGCCGCCGTGCTGCGCCTGATGCGCCAGCTGGCGCCCACGCGCCTGCGCCTGGCCGGCGCGGCTGCCGGTTTTGCCGCCGGCGCCATGGCGGCCCTCGTCTATTGCCTGCACTGCCCTGAACTGGCCGCCAGCTTCGTCGGTTTCTGGTATGTGCTGGGCATGCTGATACCCACGGCCATCGGCGGCGCCATCGGCCCTAAAGCGCTGGCCTGGTAAGTTACTCTCGCAGCAGGCGCGGCGCCCGTCAAGCGGCCATTTCACGCCTATCGACTTCATATCCGCAAAAGTCACGCATTCCCACGCGCGGCCTTTACCCCTGCATACGCGCTGACATAGCGCAACAGGCTATCGCCACCAGCCGCCGGATTGTCTTTTCTTGTCCACAAAATATTTATTCTTACCGACATGCAATACGCGCGTAGATTCGACTGCGTGCGCCAGCCCCTGACGATCGACGGCCGTTCATTCCGCTACCAAAAAATAAGTTGTGGGGAATTGAATCTGATCGTGCTGGCGCTCCGTACAAGTGATGCAGCTCCGTAATTTCCGCAAATCCTGCCACTGCGTATAACAATTCAGGGAGAATCGACATGTCTTTGCACCACTCGAAAACCGCGCTGGGCGCCGCCCTCATGGGCAACCTGCTCGCCGTATCCTTCACGTTGGCCATCGCGCCAGCGGCCCACGCTTCCAGCCACCGCGAAGCGCCATTCATCACGCAAAACCCCAAAGTCGACGCCACCGACTTCTATATGTTCCGCAGCTATGAGGCGGGCCGCGGCGCCTACACCACCCTGGTGGCCGACTACATTCCCCTGCAGGACGCCTACGGCGGCCCGAATTACTTCGCCATGGACCCCAACGCCCTGTACGAAATCCATATCGACAACAATGGCGACGGCAAGGAAGACCTCACCTTCCAGTTCCGCTTCACCAACACCATCAAGGATGGCCAGTTCACCGTGGGCGGCAAGAAAGTCTCGATTCCGCTCGTCATCAACGGCGGCGCCATCGACAGCGTCAATCCGGCCGGCCTGAACGTGCGCGAAACGTACAGCGTCACCGTAGTGCGGGGCGACCGCCGCACGGGCACCAGGAGCGCCGTCACCAACGCCAGCGGCGGCGGCACGACCTTCGACAAGCCCGTCGACAACATCGGCAACAAGGCCATCCCCAACTATGCCGCGTATGCTGCGCAACATGTGTACGCCGTCAATATTCCCGGCTGCGCCACGCCGGCGCGCATGTTCGTCGGCCAGCGCAAGGACCCGTTCGTCGTGAACCTGGGCGAAACGTTCGACTTGATCAATATCAAGGCGCCCGCCACGGAATTCGCCGCGAATGCGGAGTCGGCCGCCAAGGACGACCTGGCGCGGAAAAACGTCACGGCCATCGAGATGGAAGTGCCGACCGCCTGCCTGACGGCTGGCAGCGACCCCGTCATCGGCGGCTGGACCACGGCCAGCCTGCGCCAGGGCCGCTTGCTGAACCCGGCGCCGGGCACGGCCACCACGGCCTCGAAGGAAGGCGGCGCGTGGGTGCAAGTGTCGCGCCTGGGCATGCCGCTGGTGAATGAACTGGTCATCGGCCTGAAGGACAAGGACCGCTTCAACGCCAGCAAACCGTCGGGCGATGCGCAATTTGCCGACTACGTCACCAACCCCACGGCGCCGGCCCTGGTGGAAGTGCTGTTCGGCTCGGCAGGCGCCAAGGCGCCCACCAACTTCCCCCGCAACGACCTGGTGGCCACTTTCCTGACGGGCATCAAGGGCGTCAACCAGCCCGTCACCGTGACGGCGTCCGAAATGCTGCGCCTGAACACCTCGATCGCCCCCACCGCCGTCGGCGCGCAAAAGCGCCTGGGCGTGATCGATGGCGATAACGCGGGCTTCCCGAACGGCCGCCGCCCCGGCGACGACGTGGTCGACGTGGTGCTGCGCGTGGCCATGGGCAAGCTGTGCACCCTGAACATCGGCTGCGCCCCGGCCGATGCCCCGGCCGGCGCCCTGCACTTCACGGATGGCGCCTTCCTCGATGAAACCTACTTCACGGCAGGTTTTCCCTACCTGAAAAACCCCATCGCCGGTTCGCCGCAACTGTAAGCCTACGAGGAGAATACGATGAAAAAGCTCCATGCATGCGGCGCCCTGGCGCTCACCACCCTGCTGGCCGGCTGCGGTGGCGGCGGCAGCAGCCACGGCGGCGATAACGGCGACGGCGGCGTCACCCCTCCGCCCGTGGTCTTGCTCGACGCCTTCTATGTGGCCGTCAGCAACGTCATCCTGACCACCAGCGATGACAAGGACGGCGTCGCCATCGACGCCATCATGGCGACCTCTCCGGAAAATACGGAGCCGGTACCGTTGTAACGCGCAGTAACCGAGTGCGGGCGCCGGAGACAGCGTTCTCCGGCGCCCGCCCTTGCCGCCCTACTCCACCGTCGATGGCGTCCACGATGAAAACACCGATTTCCCTGCTGTGCGCCTGCCTGCCCGCACTGGCGCTGGCCGCGCCCTACACGCCGAAAGACGGCAGCGCCGTCATCGAGCAATTGCCGCGCCGCGCCGACGCCACGCAGCTCGCCTTGCGCGGCCTGCGCCAGCAACTGAATGACACGCCGCAAGACCTTGCCCTGGCCACCAGCCTGGCCCAGCGCTACATTGCCCTGGCGCGCAGCGAAACGGACCCGCGCTACCTGGGCTACGCGCAAGCGGCGCTGGCGCCCTGGTGGCGGCAAGCGGCGCCGCCCGTCCCCGTGCGCCTGCTGCGCGCCACCATCCTGCAAAGCACCCACCATTTCGGCCCGGCCCTGCAAGACCTCGACGCCGTCATCGCCCAGCAGCCGCAAAACGGCCAGGCCTGGCTGACGCGCGCCACCGTCCTCACCGTGCAGGGCGACTACGCCCAGGCGACAGCCAGCTGCGCCCGGCTGTCCGCCCTGACGACGCAGCTCGTCACCGTCACCTGCCTTGCCAGTATCGCCAGCGTCACGGGCCGGGCCGCCAGCAGCGAGCGCTTGCTGGACCTGACCCTGCAACGCAGCGCCGGCGCGGCGCCGGAGCTCGACAGCTGGGCCGCAACCCTGCTGGCGGAAATGGCCACGCGGCGCGGAGAGGCAGCGCTGGCCGAGGCGCGCTACACGGCGGCGCTGGCGCGGCAGCCGCGCGACAGCTATCTGCTGGGCGCCTACGCGGATTTCCTGCTCGACCGGCAACGCCCGCAGGAAGTCGTCAAATTGCTGAAAGAGCAGCAGCGCATCGACGCCCTGCTGCTGCGCTACGCGCTGGCGCTGCAGGCGCTGCCCGGCCAGCAGACGGCCTTCCAGGCGGCGAAAGCGGAACTGGCGGCCCGTTTCAATGCCGCCATGCAACGCGGCGACACCGTGCACCAGCGGGAACAGGCCCGTTTCGCCCTGTTTTTGCAACAGGATGTGCCGGCCGCCCTGCAACTGGCGCAGAAAAACTGGGCCATCCAGAAGGAAGTGCCCGACATGCGCATCTTGCTGGAAGCATCCGTGGCCGCGCGCAACTACGCGGCGGCGCAACCGGTGCTGGCCTGGATCACGGCGCATGGCGTGGAAGACGTGGCCCTGCAGCGCCTCGTCAGGCAGCTGGGACCGCAGGATGGGCAAAAACTTAGTGCCGCAAAGAAAGCAGGTGCGCTGTGAACGCCCGCATGCTCGCGTTGCTGCTCACCCTGTGCGCCTGGCTGGCCCCCGCGCAGGCGCACAAGCCCAGCGACAGCTACCTGAGCCTGGCCGTGCACGGCCAGCAGATCGACGGGCAATGGGATATCGCCCTGCGCGACCTCGATTTCGCCATCGGCCTCGATGGCAATGGCGACGGCGCGCTGACCTGGGATGAAATCCGCGCGCGCCACGCGGCCATTGCCGCCTACGCGCTGCAGCGCCTGCAGCTGGCCAGCGACCGGGGCGCCTGCCCCTTGAAGGCCGTCGAGCAGCTGATCGACCAGCATACGGACGGCGCCTACAGCGTGCTGCGCTTTGCGGCCACCTGCCCCGGCAACGCCGCGCCAGCCACCTTGAGCATCGGCTACACCCTGTTCGCCGACCTCGACCCGCAGCACAAGGGCTTGCTCAAGATCGACAGCGGCGGCGCCACGCAAACGGCCATCTTCGACCCGGACAGCCCGCGCCAGACGCTGTCCCTGGCCGCCCCCGACCGCCTGGCGCAGTTCGGCGCGTATGTCAAACACGGCATCTGGCATATCTGGATCGGCTACGACCATATCCTGTTCCTGCTGTCCCTGCTGCTGCCGGCCGTGCTGCTGCCGGGCTTGCGCGAACAGCGGCAAGGCTTGAAAACGGCTTTTTATGACGTGCTGAAAGTCGTCACGGCGTTCACGCTGGCCCATTCCATCACATTGACCCTGGCCAGCCTGTCGCTCGTGTCGCTGCCGTCGCGCTGGGTGGAATCGGCAATTGCCGCTTCCGTGATCCTGGCTGCGCTGAACAACCTGCTGCCCCTGTTCCGCGGCAAGCGCCCCGTGGCCGCCTTCATATTCGGGCTGATCCACGGTTTCGGCTTCGCCAGCGTGCTGCGCGACCTGGGCTTGCCGCAAGGCTCCCTGCTGGCCAGCCTGTTCGGCTTCAACGTGGGCGTGGAAATCGGCCAGCTGGCCATCGTCGCCGCCTTCCTGCCGCTCGCCTGGCTGCTGCGCAAGACGTGGCTGTACCGGCAAGTGCTGACCGTCGGCTCGCTGGCCATCGCCCTGGTCGCTTGCGTGTGGCTGGTGGAGCGGGTGGCCGATATCAAGCTGATTTCAACGTGATGGCCGCCCGATAGCGTTGCTGGACAGCCACTGCCGGGCCACAAGTCCCGGCATTCGGGCTACAATACGAACAATTCTCAATCGCATCAAGGCCTGTCTGTCCTGTGGACCGTGGCATGGAAAGGTTGCATGCTACGCCCCGAACTGGAACTGCATCGGCAAATCGAAGTCCTCTACAGCGACCACCATGGCTGGCTACAGGGCTGGCTGCGCCGCAAGCTGGGCAACGCCTTCGACGCGGCCGACCTGGCGCACGACACGTATCTGCGCATCCTCGCGCGCGGCCGCGCGCCCGCTCCCGTGGAATCGCGCCAGCACCTGGCGCAGATCGCCAACGGCCTGGTGGTCGACCTGTTCCGCCGCCGGCATATCGAGTCAGCCTACGCGGACGCCATCGCCGCGCAGCCGGAAGCGCTCGTGCCGACGCCGGAAATGCGCGCGCTGATCGTCGAAGCGCTGATGGAAATCGACGCCATCCTGGCCAGCCTGCCGAACAAGGTGCGCGACGCCTTTTTGCTGTGCAAGCTCGAAGGCATGGCCTACGCCGACATCGCCGCGCGCCTCGACGTGTCCGTCTCCTCCGTGGAAAAATACATCGCCCGCGCGCTGCTGGCCTGCTGCATGGCGCAATGCGCATGAACGGCATGCACTCGCCGCCTGATGGCGCTCCCATCGCCCCCGCAGTGCTGCAGCGCGCCGCCGAGTGGATGGCGCGGCTGTGGGCGGAAGACGCCAGCGCGGCCGATGCCGACGCCTGCGCCGCCTGGCGCGCCGCCCATCCCGAGCACGAACGGGCCTGGGCCCGGCTGCAGCGCTTCGCCCGCCAATTCGAGGCCCTGCCCCGCGAAGTGGTGCGCGGCGCGCTGGCGCCGGCCCAGCGCCATGCCGCCGGCCGCCGGCGCGCCTTGCAGCTGCTGGGATTGATCGCGGCGGGCGGCGGCACGGCCCTGCTGGCGCACGAATCGGGCCTGTGGCAGCGCGCCGCCAGCGATTACCGCACGGCTGTCGGCGAGACGCGCGCCATCGTGCTGGCCGACGGCACGCAAGTGGTGCTGGACACGGCCAGCGCCATCGATGTGGCATACAGCGCCGGCGAACGGCGCATCGTGCTGCGCGCGGGGGCCATCCTCGTCACCAGCGCGCACGAAACGGCGCCTGTCTACCGTCCGCTGCTGGTGGCGACGCCGCAAGGCACGGCCACGGCGCTGGGCACGCGCTTTGGCGTGCGCCTCGATGCCGACGCCAGCAAGGTGGCCGTGTTCCAGGGCGCCGTCGCCCTGCAGCCACGGCAGGACGGCGCCGCGCCGGTGCACCTGCAGGCGGGCCAGCAGGCCGGCTATACGCGCCGCGCAGTGCAAGACATCGGCAAGGTGGAAGACAGCGCCGCCGCCTGGGCCGACGGCCGCCTGGTGGCCGAACGCATGCCGCTGGGCGAACTGCTGGCCGAGCTGGGACGCTACCGTCACGGCGTGCTGCGCTGCGACGCCTCCATCGCCGGCCTGCGCGTGACGGGCGTGTATTCGCTGCGCGACACGGACCGCTCGCTGGCCAACCTGGCCCTGAGCCTGCCCGTGCAGCTGCGCTACCGCACGCGCTACTGGGTCAGCGTAGGGCCGCGCCAGGCGTCCTGAAAAATATAGGTAAAATAAATGAAAAGAAGTTGAGGGTTTGGGCTTTTCGTTCGGAATACGGGAAGAACCGATTTTTTCCTTCCACTTTCCAAGGATCTGCACCATGCCCCCTCGCCCGACCGCACCCAAGCTGCGTCCATTTCCCCTCGCCGTCGCCATCCAGGCCCTGTTCCTGGCTGGCGCCGCCATGGGCGCCCTGGCCGTCACTGCCCCTGCCGCCCACGCGCAAACGCTTGAGAATGCGCAAGCCAAGCGCCCCTACGCGATCCCCGCCGGACCGCTGGAGCGGGCCTTGACCGCGTTTGCCAGCGCGGCCGGCGTGGAACTGTCGGCCGACGCGGCCCTCTTGCAGGGCAAGCGCAGCGGCGGCCTGGCGGGCAGTTATACCGTGCGCCAGGGCTTCGACGAACTGCTGCGCGGCCAGGGCGTGCGCGTCGTGGCGGGCGCCAACGGCGCCTATGCGCTGCGGGCGGACGCCTCCGCAACGCCATTGCCGGCGCCGGCAAGCGCACAGGCGGCGCAGGCCAGCGCCACCCTGCCCGCCATCACCATCAATGCCACGGCCGAACGCGAAACGGCGACGGGCTCCGTGCGCGGCTACGTGGCGCGGCGCGCCGCCTCGGCCACCAAGACGGATACGGCCTTGAATGAAAACCCGCAATCCGTGTCCGTCGTCACGGCCGATGAAATCAGCGACCGCAACGCCGAATCGCTCGACGAGACCCTGCGCTACACGGCGGGCGTGACGCCAAACCAGCGCCCGCTGGGCAGCGACGATTCCTCGCTGCTGCGCGGCTTCACCATCGAAACGAACGGCATCCTGCAAGATGGCTTGCGCAATTCGGGCCGCACGTTTGGCGCCTCCATCGAGCCGTATGGCCTGGAACGCCTGGAAGTGCTGCGCGGCCCCGCCTCCGTGCTGTACGGGCAGATTCCACCGGGCGGCATGGTCAACGCCGTCAGCAAGCGTCCCAGCGCGGACGCCGTGCGCGAAGTGGGCATCGAGTACGGCAGCTACCAGCGCCGCCAGCTGAAAGCGGACGTGGGCGGCACGCTCGACGCGCCGGGCGCCTGGACTTGGCGGGTCGTCATGCTGGGCCGCGAAGCGGACACGCGGCTGGATCGCGACCGCGACAACCGCCTGTACTTCGCGCCGTCCCTCACTTGGCAGGCAGGACCGGCCACGCGTTTGACCCTGCTGGCCCGCTACGAGCAGGACAACCAGCAATACGCGTTTCCCAACCAGCTGCTGGTACCGGGCCCGCGCGGCCAGGTGGACCCCGGTGTCAACCTGATGGGCGACGACAACCGCTTCAAGCGCCGCAACACCATGCTGGGCTACGAGTTCGAGCATGCGTTCAACGATACGTGGTCGCTGCGCCAGAACCTGCGCTACACGCACCTGAAGAACGACCGCACGGACATGTTCCCGCTGGGCTTGAATGACGATGGCACGGTGAAGCGCTATTTCATGCCCGTCGATACGGCGTCGAAAAGCCTGTTCGCCGATACCCAGCTGCAGGCGCACTTCGCCACGGGCAGCCTGGCGCACCAGGTGCTGCTGGGCGTCGATTACGCGAACATCCGCAACACGGACGAATACCGCCACCAGCAGGGCTTTATCGAGCCGATCGACCTGTACCAGCCCGTGTATGGCAAGCAGCCCCTGGTCCCGGCCAAGTCGCCGACCCGCGCAGACGCCCCGTCGCGCCAGCTGGGCCTGTATGCGCAGGATCAAATCAAATGGGACCGCTGGGTCGTGACGGCGGGCCTGCGCCGCGACAAGGCGACGCAATCGCGCGACGTCACCGACCTCCATGCCGGCAGCGTGAAAGCGGACTACCATCAGTCGCCGTCGGCCACCACGGGCCGCGTGGGCGCCGTCTACCTGTTCGATGGCGGCTGGGCGCCGTATGTCAGCTACGCCACCTCGTTCTCGCCCGAACTGGGCGTCACGGCCAACGGCGACGCCCTGAAGCCGTCGCGCGGCAAGCAATTCGAGGCTGGCGTGCGCTATGAACCCGTGGGCCAGCGCGCCAGCTACACGGCCGCCGTCTTCGACCTGGTGCGCGACAACGTCACCACCTCCGACATCGGCAACCCGGGCAGCCTGCTGCAGACGGGGCAAGTGGGCTCGCGCGGCCTGGAACTGGAAGCGCGCACGGAGTTCGCCAGCCGTCTGAGCCTGATCGCGCAATACACCTACCTCGATACGGAGGTCAGGAAGAGCAATAACGGCGACCTGGGCTTGCAGCAGTCGGGCGCGCCGCGCCACAGCGCCTCGGCCTGGGCGCGTCAGGCGTTCGACCTGGGCACGGCCTTGCCCGCGTATGCGGCGCTGGGCATGCGCTTTCTCGGCGCCATGCGCTCGAACTCCGACGGCGACAACCTGAACATCCGCAATGGCGGCCTGACGCAGTGGGATGCGGCGCTGGGCGTGTCGCGCGGGCCGTGGCAGTTTTCCCTCAACGTCAACAATGTGCTCGACAAGCAGACCCTGTATGACTGCGGCTACCTGCCGGGCCTGTGCTACCGCAATGCCGAACGCACGGCCAACGTCAGCGCGATGTACAGGTTCTGATGCCATCGCTGCACATGCGCCCCGCACTGGCGGCGCTGCACCGCTACGCGGGCCTGCTGATGGCCGGCTTCCTCATCGTGGCCGGCGTCACGGGCAGCGCGCTCGCATGGAAGGATGAGCTGGAAGCGGCCATGCTGCCCGCCGTCTTCCGCGCAGCGCCGCCAACGCCGGGCGCGGCGCCGCTCGACGCCCTGCTGCTGCGCGAGTCCATCGCCGCGCGCTTTCCCCAGGCGAGCGTCATGTACGCGCCCCTGTCCGCGCCGCCCGGCCGCAGCATGGTGTTTTACCTGCGCCCGCCCGGCGACGCGCCGCTGGCCAGCGACGAAGTGTTTGTCGATCCTTATACGGGCGCCGTGCTGGGCCAGCGTCGCTGGGGCGAGATAAGCCAGGGCGCCATCAACCTGCTGCCCTTCATCGAGCGCCTGCATTACGCGCTGGCGCTGGGCGACACGGGCTTGTTCATCTTCGGCCTGGTCGCCATCGTGTGGACGGTCGATTGCTTCATCGGCGCCGCCCTGACCTTCCCCGCGCGCCTGAAAAAACGCTCGCCGGGCAGTAAACCGTGGCTGCGGCGCTGGCGCCCGTCCTGGCTGCTGCGCCGCCATGGCGGCAGCTATAAACTGGTGTTCGACCTGCACCGCGCGGGCGGCCTGTGGCTGTGGGCCATGCTGCTGGTGTTTGCCTGGAGCGGCGTCGCCTTCAATCTGTACGGCGTGTATGCGGCCGTGATGCAGCCGCTGTTCCCGCACCAGGGGGCCGAGGAAGCGGTGGCGCGGCACACGCCGTCGCCGGGCCCGCAGCTGGACTGGCCCGCTGCGCGCGCGCAGGGGCGCCTGTTGATGCACGCGCTGGCACAGCGGCACGCGTTCGCCATCGTCGAGGAAAACGCGCTGTCCTACGAACGCGCGCTGGGCGTGTACAGCTACAACGTGCGCAGCAGCCGCGACGTGCGCGCCCACAAGGGCCTCACCACCGTCTTCTTCGACGCGGCCAGCGGCCGGCAACTGGCCGCGTGGCTGCCCACGGGCGCGGCCAGCGGCGACACCATCCGCAGCTGGATCAGCGCCCTGCACATGGCCTCGATGTGGGGCTGGCCCTTTAAGATGTTCATCTGCGCCATGGGCGTGCTGGTGGCAGGCTTGAGCGTATCGGGCGTGCTGATCTGGCGCCGCAAGCGCCAGGGGCAAGCCAAAGCCAAAGCCCTCATTCATTAGCGCAGCTAATAAGAGCATGCCGATTCCAACGGCTTATCAATAGGTGGCAGACGCCGTACAGTAGCTCCTGTTAATGACTGAAGGAGCTTGCGATGAACCGCGTCACCCTGAATAACGGCATCGCCATGCCCGTCGCCGGCTACGGCGTCTTCCAGATTCCCGACCCCGCCGAATGCGAGCGCAGCGTCATCGACGCCATCGCCGCCGGCTACCGCCTGATCGACACGGCCGCTTCCTACCTGAACGAAGCGGCCGTCGGCCAGGGCATCGCCCGCAGCGGCGTCGCGCGCGAAGTGCTGTTCGTCACCAGCAAGCTGTGGGTGCAGGACACGGGCTACGAGCGCACGGCACTAGCCATCGAGCAGTCGCTGCAGCGTTTGCGGCTCGATTACCTGGACTTGTTCCTGATCCACCAGCCGTTCGGCGACGTGCACGGTTCCTGGCGCGCCATGCAGGATGCGTATCGCAGCGGCAAGCTGCGCGCCATCGGCGTGAGCAATTTTCATGCGGACCGCTTGATGGACCTCATCGCCTTCAACGATATCGCGCCCGCCGTCAACCAGATCGAGATCAACCCCTTCCACCAGCAGGCGGACAGCGTGGCCTTCATGCTCGAGCACGGCGTGCAGCCGCAAGCGTGGGCGCCGTTCGCCGAAGGCCGCAACAACCTGTTCCAGAATGAATTGCTGCTGGGCATCGCTGGCAAGCACGGCAAGTCCGTCGGCCAGGTCGTCCTGCGCTGGCTGACGCACCGGGGCATCGCCGTGCTGGCCAAGACCGTGCGCCGCGAGCGCATGGCGGAAAACCTGTCCATCGACGATTTCGACCTGGACGAAGCGGACATGGCCGCCATCGCCACCCTGGAAACGGCTACCAGCAGCTTCTTTTCGCACCGCGACCCAGCCATCGTCCAGTGGATGGCGGCACGCAAGCTCGATATCTGAAGGGATAGCTTCATGACAAGCAAACACGACACGCCCACGGACCGTCGCGGCTTCCTGCTGGCGGCGGGCGGCCTGGCCGCCGCGCCGTTGATCGGCCAGGCGCAGGACCGGACGGTGCAGGCAACGGTGGCGAACCGCCGCAAGCTGGGCCAGCTGGAAGTATCGAGCCTGGGCCTGGGCGTGCAAAACATGAGCCGCACCTACCAGACGACGATCCCCAGCCGCCCGGAGATGCACAGGATCATCCGCACGGCGTTCGAGCGGGGCGTCACCTTCTTTGACGCGGCCGAGGCGTACGGACCGCACGAGGTGGAGCGGATACTGGGCGTAGGCGTGGCGCCGTTTCGCAACGACATCGTCATCGCTTCCAAATTCGGCTGGGACATCGACCAGCAGACGGGCCAGCGCCGTCCGGGCTTGAACAGCCGCCCCGCGCACATCAAGCTGGCCGTCGAAGGCATGCTGCAACGCCTGCGCACGGACCGCATCGACTTGCTGTACCAGCACCGGGTGGACCCGCAAGTGCCGATCGAGGACGTGGCCGGCGCCGTGCAAGACCTGATGCGGGAAGGAAAAGTGCTGCATTGGGGCTTGTCCGAGATGGGATTATCAACGCTGCGGCGCGCTCATGCCGCCCTGCCCGTTTCCGCCGTGCAAAGCGAATACTCGATGCTGTGGCGCGGGCCGGAAGATGGCGTGCTGGTCCTGTGCGAGGAACTGGGCATCGGCTTTGTGCCGTGGAGCCCGCTGGGCGTCGGCTTCCTGGTGGGCGCCATCGACGCGAAGACCCGCTTTGCCGACGGCGACATCCGCCAGCTCGAATCGCGTTTTTCAGCGGAAAACCTGCCGCACAACTTGGCGCTGGTGGCCCTAGTGAATAGCTGGGCCACGCGCAAGCAGGTGACACCGGCGCAGATCGCCCTGGCCTGGCTGCTGGCGCAACGGCCATGGATCGTGCCCATTCCCGGCACCACGCAGATGGCGCATCTGCTCGACAATATCGGCGCGGCGGAGGTGCGGTTTACACCTGCGGAAGTGGCGGAATTGAACCAGGCCGTGGCCGCCATCCGGGTGCGAGGGGCCAGGCTGCCCGATGCCGTGCTGACCTACTCGGGCGTGGAAGCCGCAGTCCGGCCGACCCTCAGGGAAAAGTGATGAAGGCTACCGGCACGGCATCCGCCAGCCACACGCCATTGGCCGACACATAAAACACGTGGCCCTGCGCCTGCATGGTGGCCGCATCCACCGTCAGCACGACGGGCTTGCCGTGGCGCGCGCCCACGGCGACGGCCGTTTCGCGGCTGGACGACAGGTGCACGTGGTTGCGCGATCCCGGCAGCAAACCGCCGGCACGAATCGCCTCGACAAAGCGGCTGGCCGTGCCGTGGTACAGCATGGCCGGCGGCGTGGCGGGCGGCAGAGCGATATCGACGGCGGCCAGGGAGTGGCCCTGGTTGGCGCGGATGCGCAAGCCGTCGGCGCTGATGGCGTAGCGCGTCTTGCTGTCGCGCGCCACCACGTCATCCAATTGTTCACGGGAAAGGCGGCGGCCATGCCGGGCCGATTGCGCCAGCAACTGGCCGATGTCGGCCCAGCCGTTGGTATCGAGCGCGAGGCCGATTTTTTCGGGGGCGTGGCGCAATATGAGGGAAAGAAATTTACTGGTATTTACTAAATGATCTGTCATGCCCCAGTCTACCGTTATCAGAACGCATATGACAAGGTCAGGCGTACGGAACGGGGTTCGACCGGATGGAAATGCCGGTCGTTCACCCCGTCCGCCGCCTCGCCAGGCAGGCGCGACGCATAGTAATAATCGATATCGCTGACGCGTTTATCAAACAGGTTGAACACGTCGAGCGACAAACGCGTCTTGCGGTTGAGCTGATACGCCAGGCGCGCATACGCCAGTGTAGTCGACGCGGAGCGCACGCTATTGTCCTCGATCAAGGGACGGGGGCCGAAATAGCGCAATTGAAAAGCGCCCGACCACGGGCCCTGGTCCGTCACCGTCACGCCGAACGAAGCCACCTTGTCGATGGCGCCGGGGATGTGGTTGCCCGCCGGATCGTCTTGCGCATAGCGCGAGCGCGAAGCGGCCAGGTCCAGGTCGAACAGCAGCCACGGCGCGGCAATGTAATGGTTGTTCCATTCGATGCCGTGGCGGCGGCTGGCGCGGCTCGCTTCCGTCTCGCCCGCGTCGCCGACGAACAGCAGTTCCGACGCGATGTCGAGGCGCCACAGGGCCAGCGAACTTTGCAGACCCGGCAGCCATTCCGTGCGCGCGCCCAGTTCCATGCCTTTCGTCGGCACCAGGGGCGTCACGGGCGTGGCAGCTTGCCCGTCAGGCAGGCGCGTCTGCGTTGTGCCCCGTGCATCGTTGCTATGAAAACCTTTTCCGTAGTTCACGAAGAATTCCGTCTTGCTCCACGGACCAAGAATCAGGGACAGCTTGGGCGACACCACGTGGTCGTTCTCCGCTCCGCTGTTGCCGGCTATGCTGCTGGCCACATTGAAACGGTAGGCGTCGTAGCGCAAGCCCGCCACCGAACGCAGCCACGGCAGCCATTGCACCGTGTTTTCGCCGTACAGGCCGACGCTGGCCTCGCGCACGCTGTCTTCGCGCACCGTACTCTGCCGCACCCGATCCACCGTGTTGTACAGGCCCACGGGCGACAAGCGGTCGTAGCGGGCCTGCACGCCGACCTTGTTGCGCATGGGCAGTCCCGCCAGCTCCGTGCTCCAGCTTTCGGCCGCGTTCACGCCCGCCACCGTGCGCCGCTCGCTTTGCTGGAACTGGTCGCCGGCGACCGGGTTGGCGAGGAAATAGGTGAAATCGCTGTTCAGCTCCAGTTGCGAGCGGATCAGGTAGGCATCCAGTTCGAACAGCCCCTTCTCCGTGCGCTTGCGCATGGCGTACGACAGGCTGTAGCGCGACGTGTCGCCGCCGTCGCTGGGCGCCAGCGAGCCGAAACGGCCGATCTGGCCCGATGCCACGGCGCGCAGCGGCACCTGGTCCGTGGCATTCCAGCTGTTCTTGTACGCCATGCCCGTCACGCTGAAGCCGTCGTCCGGCGTGCCCTGGCTGTAGCGCAGCACGCCGCTATATTTGCGCACGTTTTCCGGCACGTCCCAGGGACCGTTGTTGCGGTTCACTTCCAGGCCGTACAGCAAGGTGCCAGGCCCGGCAGCGGCCGAATCGGCGACGACGCCGCGCACATAGCCGTGCTGGCCGACGGATACGCTGGCCTGGCCTTGCGGCAATTTGTCGGCCAGGCGGATGCGGGCGCTGCCTGCCGAGGAAAAATCGCCTTCGCCGGCGAAATACGGCCCCTTCTTGTAATCGATGCGCTGCACCAGTTCAGGAATGAGGAAATTGAGGTCGGAATAGCCTTGCCCATGCGCATGCGTGCGCATGTTGACGGGCATGCCGTCGACGTGGGTGGCAAAATCCGTGCCATGGTCGAGGTTAAAGCCGCGCAAAAAATACTGGTTGGCCTTGCCGTCGCCGCTGTGCTGGGTGACGATCAGTCCCGGCACGAATTCCAGCAACTCGCCCGTGCGCAAGGCGGGCCGGTTGACGATCAGTTCATTGGTGATGACGCCCTGGCTGGCCGCGTCCGACGTGCCGACGGCGTTGTCATAGTGGCCCGTCACGCGCACGGTGCGCGACGCGTCGGCCCCTGTAGCCCCGTCGACCGGAACTTGCGCCGCCACTTGGCGCCCCATGCCCAACAATGCCAGTGCACAAGCTGCCACCAGTTTGCGTTTTCTCAATAGCATCGCGTCTCCAGTTTTTATGATGTCTGTACGGGCTCCTGCTGGCTATATATACGCGGCGGATGGGCGCCTGGATTCAGCCTTTTCAAGGAGCGAGCGTGAACCTGAACGACAGCACCGGCAAGGCAGGCAGTCCCCCTTCCGACGTGCGCAAGCGCGACGTGCTGCCGTATATCCTGCTGTTCATCCTGCTGGCGGGGCTGCTGGCCGTGCTGGCCGGCGCCCTGCTGCCGCCCTACTATCATGCCGTGCCGGCCCTGCTATGGAGCCTGGGCTTTTGCGTCAGCGGCATGCTGCTGGGATTCCTGTTCGGCATACCGCGCACCCTGCCCTCGGGCACCGTCAACATGGCGCCGCACGACGAGCGCAGCAATGGCAAGGACCGCGCCACGGACGAGCCGCCGGCCGCCGGAGCCGATGCGGCGACGGGCAATGCCAGCAATACCCTGTTCCTGGGCACGCCCACGCCCATGGAAATCAATTCGAATCTGGTGGAAGTGTCGGACTGGCTGACGAAAATCATCGTCGGCGTGGGCTTGATCGAGCTCAAAAGCCTGCCCGGCAGCGCGCGCAACATGGCCGCCTTCATCGCACCGAGCCTGGACACGGACACGCCCACAGCCATGGCCGTCGTGGGCGGCATCATGCTGTTCTTTTCCGTGCATGGTTTTCTGATCGGCTACCTGCTCACGCGTATTTACCTGTCGATCATGATCAAGCGCGCCGACAGCATGGTCAAGAACGAATCCGTGCGCCTGCAAAGCGGTAAGGAAATCGAAGTGGCGGAACTGAGCCGTTTGCAGCAAAAATCGCTGGAGGACATGCAGGAAGCCGTGACGCAGCTGTTGCTGGCCCATCCGCCGTGCGAGGGCGCGGCCGTCACGGCCCTGGCCGGCATGCCGGCGGAGAAAAAACCCGCCAGCCTGGTGCTGTGGCTGGACGACCATCCGCGCAACAATACCTTGCTGGTGGAACAGCTGGAACGGGAAAACATCAAGGTGGACCAGGCGGTCTCGACGCGGCAGGCGCTTGCCATGCTGCAACAAAAGCCCTATGCGCTGCTCATCACGGACATGGCGCGGGTGGAAAACCGCCGGCGCATCAAGGATGCGGGCATACGCACGGTGCGCGAAGTGCAGCAAGCCCAGCCCGGACTGCCCATCATCGTGTATTGCAGCAAAGATACGATTGCCAGCTACGGCACGGAAGCGGAGGCGGCCGGTGCCCGCTTCATCACCACCTCGGGCACCAGCCTGCTGGCCAGCGTCAACAAGCTATTGCATGAGGAGCGGGGGGATGGCGCTCAATCTTCCACGCAGTAACGGTAACTGCCCACGTAATGCAGCGAACTGCGCTGCGGGTGCGCCAGCTGATTCGGCGCAAACACGCACACGCTGGCATCGGCCAGCACGCCCTGCGCCTGCGCATCCGCGCATGCCTGCGCCAGCCAGCTGTCGCCATACGACGCGCCATCGAGCAGCTGCGCCAGCGGCGCGGCCGACGCCAGCATGGCGCTCTCGAAACAGGCCGGCTCATAGGACGTGAGGCCCGTTTCCAGAAAGAATGGCGACGGCACGGCATCGCCGTCTTCCGTGTACGTGGGCGCCAGATAAGCCTGCAGCGCTTCCCAGCTGGGAAAGCGCCCGTTGCAGGCAAATACGTGGACGATGGGCTCGCTGTCGGACACGCTTACAGCTTTTCCATCTTTTGCCGCACGGCCGGCGCCGTCGAAGCCGTCGGCGCCAGTTCCAGATAGGTTTTATAGGCCGCTTTCGCCTTGGCGGCATCGCCGGCCTTGGCATACGCGTCGCCCAGGTTCAGGTAGGCAATGGCGCGCGACGGGTCCATCTTGACCGTGTTTTCAAACCAGCGGGCCGCTTCGCGGTATTTTTCCTGCTTGTAGAAGACAAAGCCCAGGTTGTTCGCCGCCAGCGCAAAGTCGGGCCGCAATTTCAGCGCTTCCGTAAATTGCGCTTCCGCCGCCGCATACTGTTTCTCCTTGTACAGCTGCAAGCCCCGGTCGTTGGCCCGTTGCGCCAGCTGGCGCGTGGACGACGGCACGGCGCCAGGCGTGACGATCTTCTGTTCGCCGCCCTGCAAATCCTTCACCGTGACGCTGGCCGCTGCCGGTTTGGCGTCCAGCTTGCTGTTCAGGGCAATGGCTTCCGTCGACAGCTGCGTCGTGTTCGGGCTGAGGAATTCCGTCTCGCCCGGCAATTCAAAGACGAAATCGCCCCCTTCCGAGCCAGGCAGGCTGCCGAATGCGGGCGTCTGGTTCGACACGCTGGACACGGCCGGCGCCACATAGGCGGCCAATTCCGTGGCCGTAATGAGGCCGTCGCCGTTCAAGTCGCCCTTGCCCGCCAAGCCTTGCAGCAAGGTCCACGTGAACACGGAGTGACCGTTCGGTCCGCCGTCGGCCACCAGCTGGTCGCCGCCGCCCGCCGTCAGCATTTGCCGGCCGATGCGCTTGGCGTTGTCGCGCAGGAAGGAACTGGAGCCGGCGCCGCGCGTCAGGCCCAGGCCGCTGTAGCAGGCATCCATGACGAAGAACGCGTGCTTGGCCGTCAGCGATTCCGCGATATTCTGGATTTCCGTCATCGGAATCGCATCCGTGGCGAACTGCGCCGGGTCGGAATCGACGGGCACGATGTAGCCGAGGTCGCGTCCGGAACTGAGCTTGCGCGTGGCGCCGTGGCCCGCGAAGAAGACGAAGATGCGGTCATTCTTTTGCACGCCGCCATGCGCCAGCTTGTCGTGGAAGGCGGCCAGGATGTTGTTGCGCGTCGCTTCGCCATTTTTCAGGGTCACGACACGCTCGGGCGCAAAGGCGAATTTCTCGATCAGCGTCTCGCGGATGCCTTGCGCATCGCGCACCGCATATTGCAATTTCGGCCATTTCGCGTAATCGTCGATGCCGATCACCACGGCCCAGGAATTGGCGTAACCGGTGGTGACGGGCACCTTTTCCGGCGCCGGGGCCGTGCTTTTGGCTACCTGGAAGCTCGTGCCATCCCAGCCCGCGAATTGATAGCCTTCGGCGATCAGCTTGTCGAGCACGGCCGGCAAGGCTTTCACCGTGCGCTCATGGATGTCGTGGAACAGGACGATGCCCCGTCCCGCCTTGTCGACGGACGCCAGCACGCGATTGGTGATCGAGCTGGGCACGGGGTCGGCCCAGTCCAGCGAATCGATATTCCACATCACGGATTTCAAGTGCGCATCGGCCAGCGCGGCCATGCCTTCGCTGTTGCGCGCGCCATACGGAAAGCGGAACAGCGCGGCCCGCTCGGGGCTGATGGCCTTCAACAGCGTATCGGTGCCGAGGATTTCGCCCTTCAGCTTGTCGCCCGTCTGTTTCGACAATTGTGCGTGGCTGAAACTGTGGTTGCCCACGGCATAGCCCTCTTTCATCAGCTTGCGGCTCACTTCCGCGCCCGCGCCCAGCTTGGCATGGCCTTCCGCGTCCAGGCTGCCCAGGTTGCGGCCCACGTTGAAAAACACGGCCGGCACGCCATACTGTTTCAGGATGGCGCTGATTTCTTCCGTGTAGCGGCGGTGCGGGCCGTCGTCAAAGGTCAGCACGATGGTTTTCTTCGGCAAGCCGAGGCCGAAGATTTCCGCTTCGTCCTTCTTGGGTGCGGGCTTGGCTTCGGGCACGGAGCCAGCCGGCGGTGTTGCATAGGGCACGACGATGCCGTTTTCCTTGAGAATCTGTTCGCGGCTGTAGAGTTTTTTCAGCTGCGCCACGTAATCGTCCCACCGTTCGCGCTTGAGTTCGATGGCGCGCTGGCCCATGTTGCCGAAGATTTGCCGGATTTCCTTCTCGTAATTGCGCTCGATCTCGCCCAGCGCGTCGAGGTCTTCCGAGATGCGCTTGTGCAGCTTGATCGCCGGCAAGGACGAATCCTTGGCCACGTCGGCCAGCATGCTTTGCAGCAGTTCGCGGAACGCCAGGCGGTCCGCGTCGTACAGGCCGGGATCGGATTCGATATAGGTCAATAAACTGTCGAGCGCCTCGAAGCGGCCCGGACTGGTGGGCGCCGTCAGCTGGTCGAGCGCCGCATCGAGCTTGGCGATGCGTTCCTGGTTTTCATGGAACAGCGCCTGCCCCACTTTGCGGGCTTCATCGCGCGCGCCTTCGGGCAGACTTTGCTCGTCGGCCAGCAGCACGATAATCTTGCGGAAATTGCCCAGCAAGTCGCGGAATTGGGCGGCCACGGCGGCCGTTTCGACGGTCGATTGGGGTGCGGCGGCCGGATTGCCCGCGGCGGGAGCGCCCGGCGCGGCGGTGGCGGCGGGACGGGTGTACGTATAAATGCCGGCCCCAGCGGCGAGTGCCACGACAACGGTGGCGGCGATCTTGATCGGCTTGGAAGTCACAGGCTTGTCATTCCCTTCACATACTATGCATAGCATTCAGATGGCGCGGATGCGCAAGATGCATAATTGTAAAGCACGCCTGGCACAAGCTCAGCCCGCACACATGAATTTCGGCAATAATATGGCTGTAAATATGACAACCAAGCTCCATCGAGCATAAAAACGGAAAAGACGATGCACAAGAAACTCTGCGCAGCCGCGCTGATGCTGGGCGTGGCCCTGATGCTGCTGCAACTGCGCGCGCATGCGGGCGACGACGTGATCAACGTGGCGGGACGCGTATGCCTGCCCCATTGAGCCACGTCCCGCGCTGACGCTACACCTTGGCCGGTTCCCAGTAATTGGCCAGACCCAGCTTTTTCAAGCCGGCCGCGACGAAGCGCGGCTCCAGCAATTCTTCCGCCGTCAACGGTTGCCGGATCAGCTTTTGTTCCTGCGCAAACGCCAGCACCCGGCGGTAATGGCGGTACACGGCGTCGTCGTACAGGGGCGACCAGCGCTCTTTCCACTGCAAGCCCGGATCGTCGTAGCTGCGCCGCACCACGCTGTCGGGCGTGCCGTTGCGCGTGCCATCCTTGATGACGGCTTCGCGGTTGCCGTCGAGCGCCGCCCAGTGCTGGGCCTGCAGCCAGGCCGTGGCCACGAGTTCCGCGATGTCGGGATGGGCTTGCGTAAAATCACGCCGCGCCCACAGTTCCGCCCGCATTTTACGCTCGGGTAAGCCCTTGCTGGACCAGATGATGCGGCCGATGCCCTTGTCTTCCAGCGGATAGCCATTGATCATGAACAAGGCGTCGACGGCGCCCGTGGCCAGCGCGGCCGTGCCCGGTTTGAGATCCATATTAATCAGGCGAAAATCCGTGGGCGACATGCGCTGGTCGGCGATCAGCTGGCGCAAGCCCAGTTCCCACGGCCGGCCCCGGTGCACGCTGATGCGCTTGCCTTTCAGCTCGGCCAGCGACGTGGCGCGCGAACCGGTGGGCACCAGCAGGAACTGGTCCGTGCCCCTCCCCGCCGGCACGATCACCTGCGTGCGCACGCCGCCCGCGTTGAGTATGACGGACGGCAAGTCGCCATACGCGGCCATGTCGATGCGTCCGCTGGCGAACGCTTCATTCATCGTCGCGCCCGTGTCGCCCGTGACGGGCAGCCATTCCAGCCGCACGCCCCGATGCTTCAGTTCGCGCGCCAGCCAGCCTTCCTGCTGCACCCGGTAAGCGATGCCGCCCAGTTCCGCCTTGCCGTTTTCCGCAAAGCCCGTCGAGGCGATGCGCAGGGCCGCCGGCGGCGCCCCCGCCCCTTTCGCTGCCGACACTGCCTGTCCCGCCAGGGGCAGCAGCGCCAGCCCGCCCATCACCGTGCGTCGCCGCATCGCATTCTCCTCATCATCAAGCATGGCCACTGTTGACGTACTTCCCGCTCAAGCCGCCCGGCGCGCGTGCGCCAGCGCCGCTTCGAAAGGACGGGGGTCGATCCACGCGCGCACGTCGACCTTGCTGGGCAGGAAGTTCCAGCGGAACAGGAAATCGCTGAAATCCTGCAAGCCCGCGATCGACGTTTCCGCCAGGTCCGTGTCCAGGCGCAGATGTGCATCCTTGCCGTAAGCCACTTGCACCCAGTGCTCGCTGGCATTCGATTCGCGCGCGAGGAAACGGCGCGTCTCGTCCGCATGGCCGCGCGCCCACGCTTCGGCCCGCAGCACCTGGTCGACCAGGGTGACGGCGGAAGCAAAATGGTTATCCAGCAAGTGCGCATCCACGCTCAGGGTGCGCGGCGTGCCGTTGTTGGCGCGGATCAAGGGTTCCGGGTGGATGCCCGTGTCGATCACCGTATGCAAGCCGAACTGCTGCGCCAACTGGGCGGCCGACGCGCCTTTCAGGAAGATGGCGTCCACCTCGCCCCGCAAGAGGCCCAGCAATTCCGGGCTTTGGCCGCCGCGCCGGGCGCCGCTGAACAGATTCGTCGCCACGCCCTTTTCCGGCGGCGCCTCGCTCTGGCCCGTGTTGACCACATAATCGACCAATTCCACGTCCACCACGGCCAGCCCTTCCAGGCTCAGCGCATTTTCCAGCCCCCGCAAGGCTTGCGCGCGCGCAAAGTCGATCTGCGCCTTGCTCCACAACGGCAAGCCGAAGCGCCGGCCCTTCAAGTCGCGCACCGTCTGGATGCCGCTGCCGGGCAAGGTCAATATCAGCTGCGTCTCGTCCGACCACGACAGGCCGATCACGCGGGTGTCGCGTCCCGCCGCGCGCGCCCACAGGGCAGGAATATTGCCGCCGTGACGCACGGAGTTCTGCAGGGTATGGTCGAAATGCGATTCGCGCACGGCTTCCTGGTCCGACTCGCGCAAGGAGCGCAAGCTGGTGCCGTCGGCGCGCAAGGCTTCTTCCAGCCAGCCTTGCTGCAGGGCTATCCCCAGGCCCGTCGGGACGGGGCAGCGCGTGTACCACAGGGTGTCGAGTGCGTTGCTATTGCTCATCTTGTATCTCCGAGTTGATGGATATCAAAAAAACTACAGCGCCATCCTGCGCGCCCATTCATTGCCATCCCACGAGCTGCTGGGGTGTTCTTCCCGCGCCACGGGCGCGTGCGATTCGTCGAGGTCGCTGAAATCCGCATGCAAGCCGTCGCGGATGGCGACAAAGCCGGCCGAACCCCGCTGGCGCGGATGGGCCAGCGGCACGTCCTGCACGCGACGCACCTTGCCGGGACGCGCGTCGAGCACGACGATGCGGTCGGCCAGGTAGACGGCTTCATCGATGTCATGCGTGACCATCACCATGGTGATGCCCTCGTCCTGCCACAGGCGGCGCAGCTCCTGCTGCAGGCGCAAGCGGGTCAGCGCGTCGAGCGCGCCCAGCGGTTCGTCCAGCAGCAGCACGTCGGGCCGTCCCACGAGGGCGCGGGCAATCGCCGCCCGCTGCGACATGCCTCCAGACAACTGATGCGGATAGGCATCCGCATAGCCATCGAGGCCCACGCGGGTGATTTCCGCCGCCACGCGGGCTTCGCGCTCGGCCAGCGGCACCTTGGTATTGCTGAAAGCCACGGCCACGTTTTGCTGCACCGTCAGCCAGGGGAACAGGCGGTGATCCTGGAACACGAGGCCCCGACGCAGATCCGTGCCACGGATGGGCACGCCATCGTGCAGCAGCAAGCCCGTGTAATCCGTGTCCAGGCCTGCCAGCAGGCGCAGCAGGGTTGATTTACCGCAACCTGAGGCGCCCACGATGGCGACGAATTCGCCCGGCGCGATGGTCAGCGAAATATCGTCGAGCACGGGCAGCGGCGCGCCTTTCAGGGAAAACGACTTGCTCACGTGCTGCACTTGCAAGCCGCCGCTCAGGTGCTGCTGTTGCGGCGACAAGGTCGATGGGGAAACAAAATCATTCATGGCGCACTCTCTGCGGTGGGGGCAAGGGAAGGAATGGCGGCGGGCGGCGACCGGCGCAGCCAGCGGCTGCCGTGGAAAACCAGCCAGGCGGCCAGCCAGGGAAATAGCCAGATCAGGAACACATTGCGCAAGCCCGTCAAGTCGGCCAGGCGGCCCGCCGCCAGCGCGCCGGCCGTGCCGCCCACCATGCCGAACAGGGTCAAGTGGGCGGAAACGCGGGCCTTGTCGACGGGCGCGCGGGCGATATTGTCTGTATTGACGAGGTTATTCACGCCCAGGCCCAGTCCCAGCAGCACGGAGGCACCCAGGTAGGCGATGCTGGAAGGCCACAGGCCGAGGATCAGCAAGGCCGCCATGATGGCCAGGTGGGCGCCGCCATACAGTTGCTCGCGGTAGCGGCTGGCTAGCACGAAGCGCCCCAGGAACAGCAGCACGAGCACGCAGCTGAGTCCCTGCACGGCCATCAGCCAGACGGAGTGGTGCGCAGGCCAGTGCAGCACGCGGATGGCCAGCAAGATGGAAAACACGCCCACGCTGGACGCCGTGAAGCTGGCGAGGATTTCAAACAGATAAGTCACGCGCACGATGGGCAGGCGCAGCAGTTCGCGCAGGCTGGCCGCGCCGGGCAGCGTGGAGTTACCGGCCTGCTTGCGCGGCGCCGTGTTGTCAGGCAACACTTGCCAGCCCAGCACGGCCAGGATGGCGAACATCAGGGCCGAGATCAAAAATCCCGCCTTCAGTCCCAGCTGCGCGATCAGGTAATTGCCGCACAGGGGGCCCAGGAACTGCATGCCGAGGATCAACGTCCCCTTGTACCAGCCCGCCTTGCCCTGCCCCAGTTCCGGCAAGCGCACGAGAAACACGGTGCTCATGGCCACGATGCGCAGCGAAATGCACAGGCCGACGAGAAACATCAGCAGGGCCACCCATTGCCAGCCGGGCAGCCACGGCAACACGCAAAAGGCCAGTGCCAGGCTCAGGCTGACACCAGCGTACAGATGCTTCGGATTGCCGCGCGACAAGATGTAGCCGGCAGGAATGGTGCCCAGCGCCATGGCCAGGGTTTCCGCGCTGCTGATCGCGGCCAGCTGGAAGTTGCTCACGTGCAAATGCAGCCCCAGCAAGGTGGCCAGCACCTTGTTCATGCCGATGGTCACGCCCGACAGCAGGGTCAAGCCGATAAAGCGCAGCAAGAAGGCGCGCAGCTCCCCTTCGCGGGCGCTGACGGCCGCGTCCGGTTGGAATGGCAAGGATTCACTCACTGCTGCGCCCCTTCACCAGCAGGCGCGCAAGACGCGCAAACGCCACGTTCATCGCTTGCGCCAGCAAGGCGATCACGAGCACGGCAAGCAAGACGACATCCATGCGGCCCGACACTTCGCCATTGAGCAGCAATGAACCCATGCCGGGGCCGGCTGAAAACAGCAGTTCGCCGCCCAGGCAAGCGAGCCAGGCAAACGCCAGTGCATGCGTGACACCGGTGACGATGGCCGGCATGGCGCCCGGCAGCAGGATCTGACGCAAGGTCTGCCAGCGCGTCAGGGTCAGCACCTGCCCCACTTCGCGCAAGCGCCCTTCCACCTGGCGCATGCCCGCATACGTGTTGAGCACGGTGGGATAGAAGGCGGCGATGGCGATCACCAGCAGTTTGGCGCCGTCGCCATTGCCCACCCATAAGCCCAGCAAGGGAATCAGGCCCAGCAACGGTACTTGCCGGATGCTGTGGAACAGGGGGCCGATCAATCGGTCCGCCAGCGGCGACTGCGCCATCAGCGCGCCCGTGACGATGCCGGCGCTGCCGCCCAGCAGCAAGCCGGCCAGGGTGCGGCCCAGGCTGGCGCGCAGGTGCACCCACAGCTCGCCCGTGATCACCAGGTCGCGCAAGCTGTGCGCCAGGTCGCCCAGGGAGACAAAGATATACGCGGCCGCCGCGCCCTGGCCAGACGCCCATTGCCAGGCGCCCAGCAAGGCCAGCGGCAACAGCGCGCCCTTGATGATCTGGATCAAACGTTGTTTCATGTGGCGCCTCCCTTACCATCGCCACTACGCTTCCAGCGCATCAGCCGTGCTTCCAGCGCGTGGCAGGCCCGGTCCAGGCCGAAGCCGATCACGCCCGTCAGCACCACGCCCACCATCACCACGTCGAGGCGGAACATTTGCCGGCCCATCTCCATCATCTGGCCCAGGCCGCTGTCCGCGGCCAGCAATTCCGCGCCCACCAGCACCATCCACGAGCGCGACAGGGCGATGCGCATGCCCGTCAGCGCGGCCGGCACGATGGCGGGCAGGACGATCAGGCGGATGCGCTGCCAGCGCGAAAAGCAATACACTTGCGCCACCTCAAAGTAGCGCTGCGACAGGTTGCGGATGGCGTCATGCACGGCCAGCGCAACGATGAAGAAACTGGCCTTGGCAACAATAAACACTTTAAAACTCTCGCCTATGCCGAACAGCAAGATGAACAAGGGGATCAAGGCGACGGTCGGCAACTGGCGCAAGACATTGAAGGTGGGGTCGACATAGGCGCGCAAGCCAGGGGACAGCCCCAGCACGACGCCAAAGGCCAGGCCGCAGCTGGCCCCCAGGCCGAAGCCAGCCAGCAGGCGGAACAGGCTGATGCCCAGGTGCTGGCCCAGTTCGCCGCTTTCGGCCAGGTCGCGCGCCGTCAGCAGCACTTGCCATGGCGACATCAAGATGTGCGCTGGCATCCATTCGAAGGTGGTGGCGGCTGTCCACAGCAGCAGCAAGGCCAGCGGCGACGCCCACACGGACCAGGGTGAACGGATAAAGCGCTGCAGCAAGGGGACTGGGGCTGCACGCGCTGGCGCGGGGGCGCGCGGCAAGGCGATGGCGCGGGCGATGGAAGTCATGGCGCCCAGTACGTTTGCAGTTTCAGCTGCGCCAGCGCCGTGTTGACGAACTGGGGCGCGAACAGGCTGTCGACTTGCAGCGGCCGCCCGATCAGGCCGGCGCTCTTCGCATATGCCGCCTCGCCCACGTAATGCTGGCGCAGGCTGGCCGTAAACAGGGGCGACCAGCGCGCCTGCCATGGCGTGTGGTCGCCCGCCAGTTCGCGCCGCACCACGCTTTCCACCTGGCCCGCGGCCGCCTCGGTGCGCACGTATTCGTCTTCGCCACCGGCGCCGGCGGCCCGGTGGTGTTCGCGCACATAGGCCGTCACCACCAGCTGGGCCAGCTGTGGCCAGCGTTGCAGGAAGCCGCTGTCGGCCCACAGTTCGGCGCGCATCTTCCAATCCTGCGGCGGCGCCTTGCTGGACCAGATGATCTTGCCCACCTTTTTATCTTCCAGCAAGAAGGCATCGCTGAGGGTAAAGAAGGCGTCCGCGCCGCCCGTCGCCACGGCCGCCGCGCCCGCCTGCGGATTGAGGTTGAGGATCTTGACGTCGCGCAAGGTCATGCCATTCGCTTCGAGCAGGCGGGCAAATGGGTATTCCCACGGCCGCCCCCGGTGCAGGGCGATCTTCTTGCCCTTCAAATCCTTGATCGAACGGGCCGTGGAACCGTTCGGCACCACCAGATAGGTATTGTTGGCGCTGCCGCCAGGCAAGATCAGCCGCGTCTGCAAGCCCGAGGCATTGGCGATAATCGATGGCAAGTCGCCATACTGGGCCAGGTCGATCGAATGGTTGGCAAACGCTTCGTTCACCTGAGTCGCCACGGAATTGGTGGTGACGGGCACCCATTCCAGCTTCACGCCCAGCTTGCCCAGTTCGGCCAACAGCCAGCCCGTTGACGCCACCTGGGCGGCGGAACCGGCAAACACGGTCTTGCCGGACGGCGCCGTGCGGGCCACGACGGCGATGCGCACGGCGGCCGGCAACGGCTCGGCCGCCACAGCGATGGCTGGCGCCAGCAGGCTGGCCGCCACGGCGGCGGCGACTGCCTTGCGCCAGCTCAAACGTAAGAATTTCAATGACATTGCGGGCCTGTTCGTGAAAGGGTTACACCAGGTCGGTGGCGGGTAACAAGGACAGCGCACGCGCCGTGTCGATCAGCTTGCTCATCTTCCATTGCTGCAGCAACACGCCGGGACCGAAATCGCGCGATCCGCCGATGGCTTCGGCCGCGATCTGGATCTTCGCGCCCTCTTCCAGCAGCAGGATGAATTCGGCCAGCTTCAGCAAGCCCTGCTTGCCCCACACGGTGGCGCCGCCATTCGCTTCCAGGATGGCCGTCGCATGCGTGTTGCGGGCGATTTCGCCGAGGATGAAATCGACTTCCGGCTGGCGGCGGTCGATATAGATGGGAATTTCGCGCACCAGCTGGTAGCGCTGCACGGGCACGTAGCGGATCGGCAGGGTGCGGTGCGTCTGCGCCCACGCGCCCAGCGACGGCGAGTGCACGTGCGAGATCGACGTGACCTCCGGGCGCTCGCGGAACAGTTTTAAGTAGCGCGCGCCGCCGTTGTTCGCGTCGCCCGCGAGCACCGTGCCGTCGAGCGCCAGCACGGCCGCCTTCAGGGCCTGGCCGCGGCGGAACGGGCCCTGATCGTTGACCACCACCACCTTGTCGCCGCCCGGCGTGCGCTCGACGAAGCCTACCGTGCCATTGGCCGTCAGGCTGCCCGTCTCGCGCAAGCCGTCGAAGGCGATCTGCGCATCGCGGCGCACCTGCTCCACGAAGGCCAGTTCGGCCGCCGTCAACTCCTGCACCTGTACTTGTTGTGCTTCCGCTTGTGCCACGTCCGTCATGTCATGCTCCATTCGTTGGGGTTGGAATACGGGTCAGTCCTGCCACTACTTTCGCAAGACGCGTGCCAGCGCCAGCGCCGGGAAAGTGGTGCATGGCTGCTGCCTGCGCAACAGCGGCTGCTGGCGCGGCAGCAGCACCGTCCGCACGCGCTGTCGGCCAGCCAGCAAGCGGCGCGGGCACGTTTCCTGCACGGTTACAGGCTTCCACCACCACGAAGGAATCCCATGACTACCGCACCATCCCCCGCCACCGATACCGTCTGGTTCACCCGCTGCCCCGTGCCCACGGCCACGGGCCTGGCCTACAAACTGGGCTGGCTGGACGAGGAATTCGCCCGCGACGGCATCGCGTTAAAGACCCTGCAGGAAGTGGGCGGCGAGCTGGCGCGCCACCACTACGACCACGGCCTGTCCACGCTCGTGCGCGAAGGCGGCAACCTGCTGGCCCTGCCCGCGCGCGCGCAAGGGGCGCCCACGCGGCTGATCGGCCTGACCTGGATCGACGAGTGGCAAGCCATCCTCGTGCGCCCCGGCTCCGGCATCGCCACGCCCGCGCAGCTGCAGGGCAAGCGTCTGGCACTGCCCGTCTTCCGCGCCGAGGACTTGCGCGACAACCGGCGCGGGCGCAGCATCGCGCGCGGCATGAGCCTGGCCGGCTACAAGGGCGTGCTGGCGTCGGCCGGCCTCACGCTCGACGATGTGCAGCTGGTGGAAGTGGGTGGCGAGGCGCCGGCGCAAGTCAATCTGGGCGCGGGACTGTGGCAAGGCATCGCGCCGCTGCTGCGCGGGGAAGTCGATGCCGTCTACGTAAAAGGCGCGGCGGCGGCCGAGGCGGCCCGCGCGGCGGGGCTGGAAGTGGGCATAGACATCGACGCCCTGCCCGACCGGCGCTTCCGCGTGAATAACGGCACGCCGCGGCCGATCACCGTGCATGAGACCATGCTGGAACAGCATTTCGAACTGGTCGTGCGCTTCCTGACGCAAACCCTGCGCGCCGCGCACTGGGCCCGCAGCCACCAGGCCGACGTGCTGGCCATCCTGCAGGGCGAGACGCGGGCCGGCGCCGACGCCGTGGCCGAAGCCTACCGCGACGGTTTTCATTTGACCCTGGCGCCCGACCTGTCGGAAGAAAAAGTAGCGCTGTTCCGCCAGCAGAAAGATTTCCAGCTGCAGCACGGCTTTCTCGATCGCGACGTGGATATCGAGCGCTGGATCGACCGTCGGCCTTTGGAAGAGGCGCAGCGGAGGCTCGACGCGCTGCTGCAAGCGGCGGCGTAAGCTGGCGTCATAAACGACAAGGCCGGCGCAATCGCCGGCCTTTTTACATCAGGCGGTCAGGCTCAGAACTGCAGCGTGTACGACGCCCCCACCGTGCGGCCCTGGCCGATGATGACGGTGTCGCCATTCACGGCGCCCGGCACGAAGCTGGTGAGCGTATGGTTGCGATAGACCTTGTCGGCCAGGTTGTTCGCATATGCCGTGATGCGCTGCTTGCCGCCCGGGAGCACATAAGACAGGCGCGCATTGGCCAGCGCGAAGCCGCCCTGGTTCAGCAGGTCGCGCGCGGCATTTTGCGGGTCGACATAGTAGTACTGCTTCGACGTGTAGCGCACGTCGCCGCTGAACACCAGCTGCGCGCCATTGCCCAGCGGGTAGCGGTAGTCGGCCGCCAGCAAGGCCGTCACGTGGGGCGAGCGCACGAATTCATTGCCGGAGCGGTCGCCGCCATTGTTCTGGATGGCGAAATCGTCGAATTCCGTGCGCAGCAGGCCGATATTGGCGTTGAGGTGCAGGTTGTCCGTCGGCTGCGCCTCGAGCTCGAATTCCGCACCGTTCACGTGGGCCTTGCGCACGTTCTGCAGGTAATTGACGCTTTGCGTGGGGTCGCCGTTGTACACGCCCGTGATATTCACCTGCACGTTCTTGTAGTCATAGTGGAAGACGTTGGCGTTGAAATTCAGGCGCCCGTCCAGCCATTCCGACTTGATGCCCGCCTCGAAGGAGTTCAGGGTTTCCGGCTTCACCGTATTCAATGCTCGCACATCCGTGGCGCTCGTATTGTAGCCGCCGGACTTGATGCCGTGCGCGTATTTCAGGTAGCCGCGCAGGGTGCGGCTGAAGCGGTATTCGGGCGTCACGTCATACGTCAGCGCATTCCACGTGGTCGACGGGTTCGACGTGAAATTGTTGTTGGCCACCGAGGCGGCCGCGTAATTGCCGCCCTTGACCGTGTTCCACCAGTTCGACGCATCGCCAAACGTCACCGTGTTCGATGCGGCCTGCACGCGGCGCAAATCCAGGTCCTTGGTTTCCGTCGTCCAGCGCAAGCCGAACGTGGACAGGAACTGCTCGCTGAAGTTGACGGTCGTGCTGCCGAAGATGGCCGCGCTGCGCGCCTTGTGCTGGTAGACGGTGCGGTTGTAGCCGACGGGCTGGGTGCTGCCCGCCAGCGCCGGCACCGTGCCGTTGGGCAGGCGCGCGCCAGCCGAATCGGAATCGATCTTTTCATTGAAGTAGAACAGGCCCGCCACCCAGCTCACGGCACCGTTTTGCGGCGACGTCAGGCGCAGCTCCTGCGATACCTGGCGGCTGCTCGCCTTCGAGCGGCTGCGGCCCACTTCCAGCGGCGTATTGTCGCTGTCGCCCGTCGCCTCGTTGCGGAAGTTTTCATAGCCGGTGATCGACGTCAGGGTCAGCTCGCCCAGCGCGTATTCCAGGTTCAGCTGCGCGCCGCCCTGTTTCACGTCGCTGTCGGCCGGCGCATTCGTGCTCACGTCATCGGGATTCGTGCTGGGGACGTAGCCGTTGCGGTAGACGCCATTCGCGCCATAGCTGGCCACGGTGGTGGTGGCGCCCTTGGTCGTGTAGTCGCGGTAATGCAGGTTCAGATTGGCCGTCAGGTCGCGCCCGATCAGGGCCTTGAGCTGGCCGCGGATGGCGCTGTCCTTGAGCTTTCCATCGCGTTCGCCCGTAAACTGGTTGTGGAAGCGGCCCTTGTCCTGCTGCTCCGTGTGGAAGGACAAGCGCCCCGCCAGCACCTCGTCGACCAGCGCGCCGCCGATGGCCCCTTCGGCCAGCTTGGTGTCGTAGCTGCTGTAATCGACCTTGGCGTAGCCGCTGGACTTGAACGACGGTTTGCGCGAAATCACGTTGATGGCGCCGCCCGTCGTGTTCTTGCCCCACAGGGTGCCTTGCGGGCCGCGCAGCACTTCCACCCGGTCCAGGTCGAACAGGGGAAAGCCCGTGGCGCTGGAATTGCTGATGTAGACGTCGTCGAGGTAAAAGCCGACGGGGTTCGGAAAATCGATCTGCTGCTGGCCCGCACCGACGCCGCGTATCCACCAGCGCGGACGGCCATGCTGCTGCGTGCCGGCCGAGGCGTTCGGCACGTAATTGAGGATTTCGCTGGCAGAACGGCCGATGCCCGTGTCGAGCAGCTCCTTGCCGCCCAATACCGTGATCGCGCTCGGCACCTTCTGCGCGGATTCTTCGCGCTTTTGCGCCGTCACCGTCACCGATTGCAGCGCGGCGCCCTCGCCGGCGCCGTTCGCGTCGGCCGCGGCGATGACCTCGGCGGCAGGCGCTTCGGCATGGGCCATGCCATGGACGAGCATCAGGCCGCCGATGGCGAAGGCCGAGCGCAGCGCGCGGCGCACTGGCGTCAAGTGAAAGGGGAAAGAAGAAAAGGCGGCGGGGGCAGTCGAACGGCGCATGGGTGATTATCCTTGAGTAAAGTCAAAACGCGAGATGGTGATGACCTGTATTGCAAGGGGCATGCCCGCTGCCGCAGCGCAGCAAAATCGTCGTTAAGTGATTGATTTAAAAGGAAGACTATCGGAGTGATAGTGCTGTTGATTTGGCAGCAGCGGCGCTGCCGCGTGCTGCCTGCGCGACAGCAGGCGGTGGTGCTGCTGTCGCGGCAACAGGGGATACTCAGGCGGCGCGCAGCAGTGCCGCCGTGTGGCCACGCACGAGGGGCAGCACTTCCTCGCCCACGCGGTATGCTTCTTCCAGGTGCGGCGTGCTGGCCAGGATGAAGGCGTCGGCGCCCAACTGCACCAGCTCGTCGAGGCGCTCGGCCACCTGCTGGTAGCTGCCCACGATGCCCTGCGTCTGGCCGCCGCGCAGCAGGTTGAAGCCGGCCCAGATGTTCGGCGCCGTGATCAAGTCCTTGTAGCTGTTCAGCGTCGTCGGGCGGTTGCCCCGCTGGCGCGCCGCACCCACGGAATCGCCGCCATCGGCACCGAGGAACTGGCGCAGGGTGGCCGCATCGACGGCCTCGAAACCCTTGCGCACTTCGTCCCACGCCTCTTCTTCCGTGGCGCGGGCGACGATGTCGACGCGCACGGCGCACTTGATCTTGCGTCCCAGCAGCGCCGTCTTTTCATGCACGCGGGCGAATTTCTCGCGCAGCTGCTCGAACGGTTCCAGCCACGTCAGGTAGTAATCGGCGTGTTTCGAAGCGGAACCCAAGGCCGCGTCGGAGGAACCGGAAAAATAAATCTCGGGGAAATCCTGCTCCGACAGCGGCGTGGCCAGGCCCGCATCCTCCACCTGGTAGAACTTGCCCTGGTAGGAAAACGGCCCGCCGCGCCACACGCCGCGCACCACGTCGAGAAATTCCGTCGTGCGCGTGTAGCGGTCGTCGTGGCCGGCCGAATCGCCCCACCACAGCTGCGCCGGACCGCCGCCGCCCGTGATCACGTTGTACAGGGCCCTCCCGCGCGTGGCCCGCTGCAGGCTGGCCGTCATGCGCGCGGCCACCACGGGATTCAGGAAGCCGGGCTGGAACGGGATCATGAAGCGGAAGGTGCTCGTTTCGCGCGCCAGCAGCGCGGAAATGGCCCACGGTTCGTCCGTCATGGGGAAAGACGGTATCAAACCACCCTGGAAGCCGGACAATTCCGCCGCGCGGGCGATTTCCGCCAGGTAGTCGACATACGTAAAACCGTCGGCGCCGCCGCCACCGAGGCCGGCCTGACGCAGGTTGTCATTGCCGGGAAACCAGTCGCCGCGAAACGGCGTGCGGGCGCGGTGCGAACTCGGTTCGCCATGCGTGGGGATGCGCCAGAAAAAATCGATAGCCATATGGGTACTCCTTGAATAGGTTGGATACGGGGACTCAAGCCGCTTGCAGCTGGGCGCGCAACGCTGCCCGCACGCGGGGCAGCACGTGCTCGCCGATGCGGTAGGCTTCCTCGAAATGGGGAATGGCCGCCAGCACGAAGCTGGACACACCGGCTTGCGCGTAGGCTTCGAGCGCTGCGGCGACCTGTGCATGGCTGCCGACCAGGGCCCCGCGGGCGCCCGTTTGCGCTTGCGCAAAGCCGGGCCAGAACAAGGCTGCACCGCCCGCCGTGCCATCAGCCGACGGAGCATCGTCAGGCAGGCCCGCCCCGCTGCGGTAGCGGCGCGCGTCGCGCAAGGCTTCGTCGAACGTTTCGCGGGCCAGCACGTCGATGCGCAAGCCCGCCGCCACGGCGCGGCCCAGCTGGCGCGCCTGCGCATGCAGGCTGGCGATGGCGGGCTGCAAATCCTTCACGGGCGCCGCGTCGAAGACGTGCACGTCGGCCTGGCGCGCCGACAGGGCCAGCGCTTCAGGCGACTCGCCCGTCAGATAGATGCCGTTCACGGGATGGTTCGCCAGCGGCCCCTTGAAGCCGCCGTCCTGCACTTCGAAGAACTTGCCCTTGAAGCTGAACGGCGACGTATTCTGCACGCCGCGCGCCACCGTGATGAATTCATCGATGCGGGGCAGGATGTCGGCCTCCGGCGCCGCATCGCCCTGGCGCCGGCGCGCTGCCGCGTCGCCGCCAGGGCCGATCTGCCAGGCGAAGCGTCCCCCCGTAAAACGCTGGAAGCTGACGGCGTTCTTCGCCGCATACACGGCCGAACCCCAGGCGGCATCGAATTCCGCGATCAGTTTCAAATGGCGCGTGCTGCGGGCCAGATAGCCGGCGACGATCCAGCTTTCATCGCCCTGCGTATCGTGGCGCACCTGGATGCCGTCGAAGCCGGAAAGATCGGCCGCGCGGGCGATCTGGTGCAGATAATCGAAATAGTTAAAGGGCGGACGCGCGCCGCGCGGGTCGCTCACGCCCGCCTGCAGGGGGCTGGGCGCGCCAGCGTTTCGCTCGCCACGGCGCGTGATGCCGGGCGCCGCGTAACGGCCATCGCCGCTGGTGGGCAATTGCCAGATGAATTCTATGGTCATGCGTGGACTCCTGTCGTGGGTCAAAGAAAAGGCCGTACGCGCATCGCGCAGCGGCCTGCCCTACCCTCCTCGCAGAAAACATGCCATGCCCAGGATGCCCGCCGCGGCCCGCCGCTGTTGATTTGGCAGCAATCCGCTGCCCCCATGGCAGCAATGTGCTGCGCGCGCAGCAGCCATGAAAAAAGCCGGAGCCGCATCGCTGCGGGTCCGGCTCCGGGAGGTCGCTCGTATGCCTAATCGATGGCGCCCGCCTTTTTCAGGAAAGTACGCAGGATGTTGCGGCTCAGGTTCAGGTGTTTGGCCGTGCGCACCTGGTTGCGCTCATTGCGCTCCCACGCGGCGCGCACCAGTTCCTGCTGCATCGCTTCGAATTCCACGGCTTCGCCCGAGTCGAGCAAGGCTTGCCAGGCGCGGGCAAAGCGCTCGGCCGCCAATAAATCGTCCTGGCCGGGCGCGCCGTGGGCCGCATAGGCGATATCCGCGCCGCCCTCCCAGGCGTCTGGGACAGCCACGGAAACAGATGCGGAGACAGGTGCGGCAGCGGGCGCCCTGTGCCAGCCCGACAGGCTCAAATCTTCGGCCCGCACGACGCCGCTGCGGCACACGAGCAGCGCGCGGTGAATGACGTTTTCCAGTTCGCGGATATTGCCCGGCCATGGGTAGGCCAGCAAGGCCTGTTGCGCATCGAGGCCGAGTTCCACCTCGCCCAGGTGCAGGCGCTGCGCATAGATGGCCATGAAGTGGCGCGTCAGCGGCATGATGTCGCCCGGGCGCTCGCGCAGGGGACGCAGCGGCAGGCCGATCACCTGCAGCCGGTAATACAGGTCTTCGCGGAAGCGCCCGGCCCGCACGGCTTCGGCCAGGTCCACGTTGGTGGCGGCGATCAGGCGCACGTCGATGGGGATGGCGCGCCGCGCGCCCAGGCGCACCACTTCGCGCTCCTGCAGCACGCGCAGCAGCTTGACCTGCATCGCCAGCGGCAAGTCGCCGATCTCATCGAGGAACAGGGTGCCGCCGCTGGCCGTCTCGAACCAGCCAGGCTTGCCCTGCTGCGCGCCCGTAAACGCGCCTTTTTCATAGCCAAACAGCTCGCTCTCGACGAGGGTTTCGGAAAACGCGCCGCAATTGATCGCCACGAAGGTCTGTTCGGCGCGACCGCTCAAGCCGTGCACGTGGCGCGCAATCAGTTCTTTTCCCGTCCCCGTTTCGCCCGTGATCAGCACCGTCGCCTCGCTGGGGGCAATGCGTTCGATCAGCTCGTGCAACTGGCGCGAACGGGGGTCGGCAAAGACAAAGGCCGTGGCGCGTACCAGCAAGCTCATTTGCTGCGGGTCGCGGAAGGCGACCAGCGCCTCGCTGTCGCCGTCATCACCCGCGCCGCGGGCCAGGTGGGCGCTGCGCGCGAAATCGCTGCTGAAGTTGTGGGCTAAGAGTTCCATGGGCCGACTATACCGCGCTCCATCTCCAGGCGTGAACGAATGGTGCCGCGCTAGCTTATCCGGAATTTGCATATCCGGCCGCATGCCCAGCGCTGGCCCGAACCTTGCGTAATTATTGAGACACGCCATGTCGCCAATCCACCACGGAGTTCCTCCCATGCCAGCACGCCAGCTTGTCCTGAATGTCTTTTTACAACGCCACGGCCACCATCCCGCCGCCTGGCGCCATCCATCGGCCAGCGCCAGCGGACGGCCCGACCTGGCCTGGTGGCTAAACGCCGCCAGGCTGGCCGAGGCGGCCAAGTTCGACAGTTTTTTTATCGCCGACTTCATCGGCCGCGCCGGAGACGTCACGCCGGACACGGGCCGCGCCGCCATCGGCCTGCCCTTCGAGCCATTTACCCTGCTGTCAGCCATTGCCGCCGTCACCCGCCATATCGGCTTGATCGCGACCGTCAACACCAATTACGAGCATCCGTACCACGTGGCGCGCAAATTCAGTTCGCTCGACCACCTGAGCGGCGGGCGCGCGGGCTGGAACATCGTCTCCTCGTTTGGCGAACACACGGCGCGCAATTTCGGCATCGATGCACCGCGCAGCCACGCCGAGCGCTATGCGCGCGCCGATGAATTCGTGTCCCTGTCCAAGATGCTGTGGGATAGCTGGGATGACGATGCCTTCGACCGGCCCGACCGCGCCAGCGGCCAGTTCTACCAGCCGGCAGCGGGCCATGCGCTCGATTTCCAGGGCCAGTACTTTGCCTCGCAAGGCTTGCTGGACTTGCCCCGCCCCGTGCAGGGCCACCCGGTGCTGGTCCAGGCAGGCAATTCCGAGACGGGCCGCGAATTTGCCGCGCGCCTGGGCGAGATGGTGTACTGCTCGGCCACCTCGCTGCCCGTGGCGCAGGCGTACTACGCGGACGTGAAGGGCCGCATGGCCAAGTATGGCCGCGCCGAGGATCAATTGAAAGTGACGCCGGGGCTGTCGGTGGTAGTAGCCGAATCGGACCAGCAGGCGCAGGACCAGTTCGGCGAACTGCAGGCACTGGTCGACTTCAGCCACCTGGAATTTGGCGGTTTTGATTTATCCGGCTATCCGCTCGACGGCCCGCTGCCCGACCTGCCCTATCAGGCGCCAGAAAACGGCAAGGGGCGCTTCCTGCAGCAGCTGGAGCTGGCCCGCCGCGAGAACCTGAGCTTGCGCCAGCTGGTGCTGCGCTTCCGCGTGGCGCGCGGCCATTTGCAGGCGATCGGCTCCGTCAGGACGGTGGCCGACCTGATGGAACAGTGGTTCGTGGAACGGGGCGCGGACGGCTTCAACGTCGTGCCGCCCCTGCTGCCGCAAGGCTTCGAGGCATTTACAAGGCTGGTGGTGCCGGAATTGCAGCGGCGCGGCTTGTTCCGCACCGACTATGCGGCCAGCACCCTGCGCGGACATTTGGGACTGGCGCGGCCCGCCAACCCGCAGACGGAAGCGCGGGCGCGGGCCGCGTGAGCAGCGCAAGACTACGCCTGCTCCGGATCGAAATGCTTGCGCAAGCCTTGCCAGCAGGCGAAATAGTCGTTTTGCAGCAGGCCGCCGTCCAGCGCGAATGGCGTCGGCTTGAGGATGGTGCGCGTCTCGAACATGAAGGCCATGGTGTCGGCCACCTTCACGGGCGCGGACGTGTCGCTGTGCGACGCCTTGTCGAAGGTCTGCGCATCGGGGCCGTGACCGGACATGCAGTTGTGCAGGCTGGCGCCGCCCGGCACGAAACCGGCCGCCTTGGCGTCGTACACGCCGTGGATCAGTCCCATGAATTCGCTGGCCACGTTGCGGTGGAACCACGGCGGGCGGAAGGTATGCTCGGCCGCCAGCCAGCGCGGCGGGAAGATGGCGAAGTCGATGGCGCCGAACAGGGGATTTTCGCTGGGCGCCTGCAGCACGAGGAAGATCGACGGGTCCGGGTGGTCGTAGCTGATCGAGCCGATGGTGTTGAAGCGGCGCAGGTCATATTTGTACGGCGCGTAATTGCCATGCCAGGCCACCACGTCCAGCGGAGAATGGTCCAGGGTCGTGCGCCACAAATGGCCGCCGAACTTGGCCAGCAGCTCGCATGCGCCGTCGATGTCTTCATACGCCGCGTGCGGCGTGAGGAAGTCGCGGCTGTTGGCCAGGCCGTTCGAACCGATGGGGCCCATGTCGGGCAGGCGGAAGGCCGTGCCGAAGTTTTCGCACACATAACCGCGCGCCGCGCCATCGGGCAGGGTCACGCGGAAACGCACGCCGCGGGGGATGACGGCGATTTCCTGCGGTTCCAGCTCGATCAAGCCCAGTTCCGTGGCAATGGCCAGCCGGCCTTCCTGCGGCACGACCAGCAATTCGCCATCGGCCGAGTAAAAGAAGCGCTGCATGGAGCGGTTGGCCGCATACACGTGGATGGCGCAGCCGCTCATCGCTTCGGCGCTGCCGTTGCCGGCCATGGTCTGCCAGCCGTCGATGAAGTCCACCGCCGTGGCGCTGTCGGGCAGCGGCAGCGGGTCCCAGCGCAACTGGTTCGGCGGCGTGGGCGGCATGGCGTGAAAGTCGCTGACGATGCGGGTGTTTTCCAGCAAGGTAAACGGCGGATGCTGGCTGGCGGGGCGGATGCGGTACAGCCACGAGCGCCGGTTCTGCGCGCGCGGCGCCGTGAAGGCCGTGCCCGACAATTGTTCCGCGTACAGGCCCAGAGGCGCCTGCTGCGGCGAATTCTGCCCCTGCGGCAAGGCGCCGGGCACGGCTTCCGTGGCAAACTCGTTGCCGAAGCCGCTTTGGTAGCCGGCGCCTATCATGCCGGCTCCGCCAAGCCGTCGGCCGCGTCGTGCAGCAAGCCCTGCACCACGTCGGCCTTGCCGATGGCGCCCATCGCCAGCAAGGCGAAACGGGCGAGGAACAGGGGCGAACGCTGTTCGCCCAGGCCGCCCATGGTGTGGCACAGCTCCGTGTACAAATTATCCAGTTCGATATCGGTCATATTGTCTCCTTGTTACTGTGATTGGGCGATGCCGGCCGCCGCCAGCGCTGCCGCCACCTGCCCCACCTGCACTTGCCGCCAGCGTCCCAGCACGTGGCCGTCCGGGCGCACGAGGTAAAACGTGCCAGGCTGCGCGTCGAACAGCGAGAATACCTGCGCCGTGTGGTCCCAGGCGCACTCCTGCGCCCCGCTGCGGGAAATCGCCACGCTCGTCAGCGGCAAGGTATCGCCCAGCGCCAGCAATTCAGCGGGAATGCCCCCGTCCTCGCTGAAGTACAGTCCCGTGAAATGGCCATCTGCGCGCTTGAGCAGATCGGTAATATACCCCGCTTTTTGCCCGCCGTCGTACGCCAGCGCCAGCGGGCATTCCGGCAAGACCGTGCCCGGCGCGGGGCCGGCGGCAAACATGTCGCGGTCCGGCGCATTCAGGGCCGACTGCGCATACGCGATGGCGCTCGTCTGGCGCGGGTTGATCAGCGAGCGCACGTGCGCATGCTTGCCCGCCAGGCCCAGCACGGCCGTGCGCATCAGCTCGAAGGCAAAGGTGGGCGGCGCCATGAATTCCGTGCTTTTGGTGCCGTGACGCAAGTTTTCATGGGCGGCGAACACGCGCTCGTCCGAATAGCTGTCCAGCAAGGCATGCGGCGCCTGGCCCTTGACCACGTAGGCCAGCTTCCAGGCCAGGTTGTCCGCATCGTCGATGCCGGAATTGGCTCCGCGCACGCCGAAGATGGGCACGAGGTGGGCCGCATCGCCCGCGAACAGCACGGGGCCATGGCGGTATTTTTCCAAGGTCAGCGCGTTGGCCTTGTAGATGGTGATCCACACGGGATGCCACGGCGCCGTTTCGCCCATCATGGCCAGCAGGCTGTCCACGCGGGGCGCCACGTTTTCCAGCAGCACGGCCACCTGCGCATCCTCGTCGTCGCGCAACTGGTAATCGATGCGCCAGATATCGTCGGGCTGCTTGTGCACCAGCACGGTCGAACCGGGATTCGACGGCGGGTCGAAATACGCGAGGCGCTCCGTCGGGCGCTCGCTCTTCAGGTGGATATCGACGATCACATAGCGCCCTTCATAGCTGGTGCCCTGCAATTTGAGGCCCAGCGCCTCGCGCACGGTGCTGCGCCCACCGTCGGCCGCCACCAGCCAGTCCGCCTCGATTTTATAGGTTTCATCGGGCGTCGCCACGGTGACGCTGGCGCCGTCGGCGTGCTTGTCCACGCCAGTCACCCGCGTTTGCCAGCGGATATCGATCAATTCCGGCTGGCGTTCGGCCGCATCGAGCAGGAATTGCTCGATATGGTATTGCGCCAGGTTAACCATCGGCGGCAACTTCTGGTTCGCGTCTTGCGGCATCGTAAAGTGCAGCACTTCCTCGTCGCGGTAAAAACTGCGTCCGCCCGCCCACGGCAAGCCCTTGCTGATAAAACCGTCGAGCGCGCCCAGGCGTTCGATGATTTCCAGGCTGCGCCGCGAGATGCAGATGGCGCGGCTGCCCGTACACACGCCGTCGTCCGCCTCGATCAGCACCGAGCGCACGCCGTGGCGGGCCAGGCCCAGGGCCGTGGCCAGGCCCACGGGGCCGCCGCCGACGATCAGGACCGGGACTTGCTGCGTGGCGGCACCGGCCGGTTTGCCGGGCGGATACACCTTCGGCACATGGGGATAAGGGTGAAACGTGTCGCTCATGATGGGTCCTCTTCGATCAAGTATGGTCTTTGGCGCCGCGCGCGATGGGCAGGGTCAGCACGATGGCCGCGCCCGCCACCAGCAGGACGCTGGCGTACAGCAAGCCGGTGGCAAAGCTGTGCGTGATATCCTTCAGCCAGCCCACGACGACGGGATTCAGGGCCGAGCCGATATTGCCCGTGGCATTGATGACGGCGATGCCGATGGCGCGCGCGCCCAGGCTCAGGGCCCGGTCCGGCGTCGTCCAGAAGACGGACATGGCCGTATAAGCGCCCGTCGACGCCATGCACACGCCCAGCAGTTGCAGCACGGGGTTGGCCGAGTACGCCGTGCACAGCCAGCCGGCGGCCGACAGCAGCATGGGCCAGACGATGTGCCAGCGGCGTTCCTGCAGGCGGTCCGAGCGGCGACCCCAGGCGATCATGCCGATCACGGTGCACACTTGCGGGATGGCCGCCAGCAAGCCGATCTGCGTGTTGCTGGCATTGCTATTGAAACTTTTCACGATCAATGGCGTCCACACGGCCACCATCGCCAGGGTGTTGACCAGGCAGAAATAGGCGATGCCGAATTTCAGCACGGTGGGCGACAGCATTTCCGCCAGCACCGAGGTTTTTTGCTGCGACGCAACAGGCTTCTGCTCGGCCGCCAGCATGCGCGCCAGCACTTGCTGCTCCAGCTTGCCCAGCCAGTTCGCCTTGGCGGGCGAGTCGTCCAGGTAGCCGTACACGGCCAGGCCCAGCAGCACGGAAGGCATGCCTTCGAGCAAGAACAGCCATTGCCAACCCTTCAAGCCCCAGTGGCCATCGAGCCCCAGGATCAAGCCCGACAGGGCCGAGCCGATGGCGGCCGTGACGGGCATGGCGATCATGAACAGGGCGTTCGCCCGCGCCCGAAAGGCGCTGGGAAACCAGTAGGTCAGATACAGCAGCATGCCGGGCAGGAAGCCCGCCTCCGTCACACCAACGAGGAAGCGCAGCGCATACAGGCTGGCCGGGCCGCTGGCGAACAGGGTCGCCGTCGAGGCCAGGCCCCAGGCGATCATCATGGAGCCTATCCATTTACGGGCGCCGATGCGGGCCAGCACGATGTTGCTGGGGATGCTGCAAGCGATGTAGGCGATGTAGAACAGGGTGGTGGCAAAGCCGAACTGGGTGCCGGACAGGCCCAGGTCTTGCATCATGGTCAGGCCGGCGAAGCCGATATTGATGCGGTCCAGAAAGGAAAACACGAACAGCAGGAATAAGAATCCCAGCAGGTGGCGCGACACCTTGCGCATCACTTGCTGTTCCAGTTGCAGGGTGGCCGCGTCGAGGACGGGCACGGGGGTGGCGGGGGTGGCCGCGGGGGCGATGGTCATGCTGGTCTCCATAAGGTGTCGCTCTCCCCTTGCTATTGTTATTGGGTAAGAGCGGCCGGGTGATCCCGGCTTGCAACACAGTATGCAGACGCGCGCCGCGAACCTTGTCCCCATTTTGGGGACGTTTCGCGGCTAAAACAGTCAAAAAGGCGAAGCCATCCCTACGCCAAAAGGACTAAGGGGCTGGCGCCATGCACAGCGCAAACAGTTGCCGCTGGCTGGAAATGCCCAGGCGTTTATAGGCGCGCTTCTGGTAGGTGATGACGCTCGATGGCTGCACGCCCATGGTTTCAGCGATTTCCACGGCCGTGAGGCCTTCGAGCACGCAGCGCAGCACGTCCAGTTCGCGCTTGCTCAGGGCGGGGCAATGCTGGCGCAGCCTTGCCAGCATCAGCGGCGCGACGCCTTGCGTGGCCTGGCCCTTCAAGCTGTAGTGATGCTTGACGGCATGGGCAAACAGCGGTGACAGGGTTTCGATGCCCGCCACTTCGCCGGGCTGGAACTGGCCCTGGCTGCTGTCGCGGTAGAAATTGACGGACAGCCAGATATCGCCGGCCGGCTGCAGCAGCAAGGACAGGCGGTCCGACACATTCGGCTTCTGGTAGCAGACGGCGCGGTAGCCGGGATGGTCGATCTCGTCGCTGGCCTGCTGGTGCAGCACGATGGCGGGATCGATTTTCCGCCCCGGCGCCGGGGCGATCACGCGCTGGTTGCCATCGAGCGCATAGTAATGGCGGGCGTAGCTGTCGGCGATATCCTGCAAAAAGCGCCCGCCGCGCCGGTCGGCCACGGCGACGGTGCGGGGACGGTTGCCGAATTCATAGGCAAAGATCGTGCACTGGGCAATGGGCGCGACCGTGCTGACCGTCTTCAGGATGGCCCCGGCGACGGCGTTCACGTCGGCATGGCCGATGGCCGCCATCAGTTCCAGGGTACGCCCGAAGTCCAGCTGCCCTTCCGCCGGCGGCCGCTCGACGCGCCAGTAACGCATGCCCGGCTCCTTACTGCCCGCGTTGCGGCAAGACCCAGTCCGGCCGGATGTAGTGGCAGGTGTAGCCGTGCGGCAAGCGCTGCAGATAATCCTGGTGCTCCGGTTCCGCTTCCCAGAACGGGCCGGCCGGCGCCACTTCCGTCACCACCTTGCCGGGCCACAGGCCGGAGGCGTCGACGTCGCGGATCGTGTCCTCGGCCACCAGCCGCTGTTCTTCGCTGGTGTAGTAGATGGCCGAGCGGTAGCTGGTGCCGCGGTCATTGCCCTGGCGGTTTTCCGTGCTGGGGTCGTGGATCTGGAAGAAAAATTCCAGGATCTTGCGGTAGCTGATGGTGTTCGGGTCGAAGATGATCTCGATCGCTTCCGCATGCGTGCCATGGTTGCGGTAGGTGGCGTTGGCCACATCGCCGCCGCTGTAGCCCACGCGCGTGGCGATCACGCCCGGATAGCGGCGCAGCAAGTCCTGCACGCCCCAGAAGCAGCCGCCGGCCAGGATCGCGGTTTCCTTGTTTTGTGTCATGTTGATCATTCCTTGATCTGAGATACTGGGATTAATCGTTTATCTTACCCTGTCGCGCGATTTTCTTCAGCGGGCCAGCAAGCGCTTGAGCTGCGCCGCCTGATAGGCGCCGATGGCGTCGTTGAACAGGCAACGGATCAAGGGATCGTCGACGATGTCAGCTTCCATCAGTTCGGCCCGCGTGGCTTCGTCGAAGGGGCCATCGTTGATGCGCATGTACATCGACGTCAGCGATTCACCGAGCACCAGCGCCGCATGGCATTTCACCAGCGGCACTTGCGTCGTCCAGCCCGGCGCCTCGCCCGTGTCCGGCACGAGGTCGATCAAGTCGCCATGCGTGCGGTAATGCAGGATGGTGGCCGCGCCGTCATGGCCGTACAGCGCCAGGCGCCACACGCGCGGGGCCTGGAAATAGCTATCCTCGGGCAGCTCCATGTCGCGGTAGCGTTCGAGCAAGCCGCGATGGCAGAAGTCCAGCACCAGCGCCGTGTCGGCATCGTTCAAGGGCGCGAAACGGCGGGCGATGTCCGCCGTGGCGGGCGCAAGCGCCTCCGGGCGGTAGTCGAAATCCACGTCCTGCGGCCCCACGGGAATGACCCAGGGCAGCGGCGCGGCCGGCGCCATGCCCTGCGCGTCGAGCAGCACGGCCGTCGATGGATCGAGGCAGAAGATGTGCATCTCGGGCAGCGCGGCGCCCATTTCATCGGCAAAGCGGCGGTAGGTAATCGGGAACATCGCATGGTTGTACCAGGACCAGTCTTCCTGCACGAACTGGCAGGAGCTGGGCACGAGGTAACGGGGCGCCAGCGCGCGCAGCTGCGGCACCCAGTCGTCCGGGAGTTCGACCGGCCCCCGCGCCGCCTGCGACGGCGCGATGACGGCGATCTCGCGCATGGTCTGGAATGGCCACAGCACCATGTCCCAGGGCGCAAACGCGGCCAGCTGCGCCAGTGTCTCGGGGCCGATCCAGGAATCGACGACGTTGAGCACATTCAAGCCCGCTGCGCGCACCTGGAACAGCGAGTCGACGTCGTCGTCCAGCGCGCGGCGCGGGATCACCTCGATGCTGCCCACTTGCACGGGCACGTCCACGTGCAGCTTCTCCACCTGCGTAAAACCGAGCGCGCGCAGCATCGCGAACAGTTCGTCGAAGACGCAGTACAGGTAGATGGGCGTGGCGCGGTCGAGCGCATCGAGGCTGTCGAGCGAGCAGTGGTCGTCGTGGAAGTGCGAGATGAAGACGGCATCCCAGCGCAGCCGGCGCACGGCGTCCAGGTCGAAGCGCACGGGCGGAAACGCGTGGCAGTTGCGGCTGAACGGGTTTTCGACGATGGGATCGAAGGCGATGGCCGTGCCTTCGCATTCGAAGACATAGCCGGCGTGCAGGATGCGGGAGATTTTCAGGGGCATAAGCAAATTCAGGTTGGGCAGCGCGCCATGATAGCTGAAAAGGCGGCCGCCCTGCCCCGTGTTTACTTAGTACGGATTATTCAGCACATCCATCGCGAAGTACGTAAAGATCATGTCCGCGCCCGCGCGCTTGATGGCGCCCAGGGTTTCCTGCACCACGCGGCGCTCGTCGATGGCGCCCGCCTGCGCGGCGAATTTGATCATCGCGTACTCGCCGCTGACCTGGTAGGCGCCGATCGGCAAACGCGTCGCTTCGCGCAGGTCGCGGATGATGTCCAGGTAGGCGCCGGCCGGTTTCACCATCAGCGCGTCGGCGCCTTCGGCTTCGTCGATCAAGGACTCGCGCACCGCTTCGCGGCGGTTCATCGGGTCCATCTGGTAGGTCTTGCGGTCGCCCTTCAGGGTGCTGCCGGCCGCGTCGCGGAACGGGCCGTACAGGCCGGAGGCGAACTTGGTGGAATACGCCATCACGGGCGTGTCGTGGAAGCCGGCCGCGTCGAGCGCGCCGCGGATGGCCGCTACCTGGCCATCCATGGCCGCCGACGGGGCGATGATGTCGGCTCCCGCCTGGGCGGCGATGACGGCCTGCTTGCCCAGGTTGAGCACCGTGCTGTCATTGTCGACCGTGTCGCCATGCAGGATGCCGCAATGGCCGTGGTCCGTGTATTCGCAGAAGCAGGTGTCGGACATGACCACCATTTCCGGCACGGCGTCCTTGATGATGCGCGACATGCGCGCCACCAGGCCGTCCGGGTTCAGAGTGTCCGTGCCGTGGCTGTCCTTGTGGTGCGAAATGCCGAAGGTCATGACGGAGCGCAGGCCGGCGCGCGCATAGCGCTCGACTTCCTGCGCCAGCTTCGCTTCGGGAATGCGGCGCACGCCGGGCATGGACTTGATGTCGATGAATTCGCTGCTGCCTTCGTCGACGAAGATCGGCAGGACCAGGTCGCGCGGATTGATCTCGGTTTCGCGGAACAGCTCGCGCAGTTGCGGGGTCGCGCGCAAGCGGCGCATGCGCGAAGTGGGAAATTGTGCTGGCATGGGATGACTGGCTTCAGGTTAACAACGCCAGCAAGTATACGCCGATCGCGCCGATTGCGCCGGGCTGCCCGGCAAAAAAGCCGCGCAGGTCAAGAAACCCCGCCCTGCGCCGTCATTGCGCGTGCAGCAGGGCCGCCAATTGCCAGCGCATGTCGGCCGCCAGCTGCACCAGCATGGCGCCGCGGCGGCGCGCATCGGCGCGCTTTTTCGACGGCACCAGCTCCAGCTCCGGCATCCGGCATGGGCCGCAAGGCAGGCGGTAATTGCCGTCGCTGGTGGGCAGCGCATGCAGTTCCTGCCACGCCAGGTCGTAATCGCAGGAGATATGGCGGCGCCGGCGCCAGTTCAGCGCGATGCGGTTGGCGTTGCTGACCAGGTCCAGGTGGCCGCAGCCGAAAAAGTCGCCCAGGTCGCGCAAGGCGGCCACCATCAGGTTTTTCGGCCGGCAGCCGTGCAGCGCCCGCGTGGCCTCTTTCACCGCCTGCGCGCCGGCGGGCGAGCGCAAGCCCTGCAAGGCGCCCAGCTGGATGACGGCGCCGCCAGGCTGGGGCCGGAACAGGAAACTGGCCAGGTACAGCGGCACGCCGTCGCGCGTCAGGCGCAGGCACAGGTCCCCTTCGCGGTGGCTGTCATGGATGGCCGTCAGCTGCAAGCGGTAGCTGGCGCCATCCTTGCCTTCGATGCTGGCCAGCACCAGCGCGCGCCGCGCCGCGTATTCCACCAGCGGCCGCGCGCCCGCCTGCCACAGAAAACGGTAATGCCCGCACAGCAGGTCCACCCTCGCAGCGCAGCCCAGCTGGCGGCTGGCGTAGGGACGATAGATCTTGTAGCGCAGGCTGGGATGGGCTTGCGCCAGCGCCGCCAGGCCCGGCGTCGCGGCGATGACCGCTTGCCAGCGCGCGCGCTGCAGGGGAAAGACGAGCGCGCCCAGCGCCGCCTTGATCCGGTGGCCATGCTGGCGCAGTGGCGCCGGTTGCGGCGCGGCGTTGTCGCCGGTGGCGGTAAATGTATGCATGAAACGGCTCTACTGAACGGGACGCGGCGACGGCCGCAGGCAGCCCGGCATGGGCGGCTGCGCGCACGCAGCCGCTCTACGCGGGGTAAAGCGGATGATAGGGGGAGGCGAAAATGAAGGGGGTTACAAGTTGGTAATGTGCGGATATGCCACGGGCACTTGCAGCCTAGCGCAGCAGCCGCAAGCGCAGGCGCAGGCCCGGCGCCGCATCCTCGATATCCAGGCTGCCGCCATGCAGGGCCGCGATGGCCGCCACGATGGACAGGCCCAGGCCATTGCCGGGCAAGTGGCGGCTCTTGTCGAGCCGGTAAAAACGCTGCGTCAGCTTCGGCAATTCTTCCGTCGGCACGCCGGGGCCGTTGTCGCGCACCGCCAGCCAGCTGCCCCGTTCATCGCTGCCGGCCGACACTTCCACCGTGGCGCCCGGGCCCGCGTACTTGATGGCGTTGTCGACCAGGCTGGCCAGGGCGCTGCCCAGCAGATTGCGGTCGCCGCGCGCTGGCACGCCTTCGCCATACATCTGCACCAGCAGCACGCCCTGCTCGTCGGCCGTGGCTTCGTACATTTCCACGATATCGGCGCCGATCTGCTGCAAGTCGATGTCGTCGAAATTCTCCGGGCGCATGCCCGATTCGGCCGCCGCGATCTGCAGCAGCTTGTCGAACACGCGCGTCAGGTCGTCGATGTCGTCGATGGCCGCCTGCGCCGCGCTCTCGTAGCCGGCCACGTCCTGATGCTGGCGCAAGGCGCCATCGAGCTTGTTGCGGATGCGCGCCAGCGGCGTGCGCAAGTCGTGCGCGATGGCGTTCGACACGTGGCGCACGCCTTCCATCAAATGTTCGATGCGGTCGAGCATGCGGTTGATGTCGCGGCTCAGCAAGCCGAATTCATCCTCGCTGGAGACGGGAATGCGCCGACTCAGGTCGCCCGCCTCGATTTCCCCTGCCGTGCGGCGGATCTGGCCGATGCGCGCCTCGAGCTGGCGGCGGAACAGCCAGGCGCCCGCCACCACCAGCAGGATGGCCACCCCGCCGCCATAGGCCAGGGAGCGCAGCACCAGGGTGCGGATCGACTTGCCCTCTTCCATGTCGCGCCCGACGAACAGGCGCGCGCCGCCCTCCAGGTCGCGGATCAGCATGCGCGCGGGCACCCGGCGCCCTTCGCGCGTGACGTCGCGGTGCAGCAAGCGGCCCACGGGGCTGCCCACGTCGGGCCAGGACGACAGATTGCCCGCCACGCGGCGGCCGTCGGCGCCCACCAGCAGGAAGATTTCCGTGTCGCTGTCGGTGCGGTCGGTCAGCAAATGGGCGATTTCCGCCGTCGTGCGGCTGGCGTCGTCCTGCTGGTACAGGGCGGCGAGGCGCTCCGAGAGCAGGGTCAGCTTGCGGTCCACGCTGCGATCGAGCACGCCGATGGTGCCGAAATAGAAGACGGCGCAGACGATGCTGATCGAGACGACCACCAGCACGCCATAACCGAGCGCCAGGCGGGCCGCGATCGAGCGGTGCCAGTTACGCACTGTCGATCACGCCCAGGGTGTAGCCGACGCCGCGCACCGTGTGGATCAGCGGCGGCGAAAATTCCTTGTCCACCTTGGTGCGCAAGCGGCTCACCTGCACGTCGATGACGTTGGTCTGCGGGTCGAAATGGTAGTCCCACACGGCTTCGAGCAGCATGGCGCGCGTGACGGACTGGCCCTGGTGGCGCATCAGATATTCGAGCAGGCGGAATTCGCGCGGCTGCAGGGCGATTTGCCGGTTGGCGCGCGTCACGCGCATGGTGCGCATGTCGAGCACCAGGTCGGCCACCTGCAGCTGCGTCGATTCGGGCACGGGCGCGGCGCGCCGCAGCAGCGCCTCGATGCGCGCCAGCAGTTCGGCGATGGCGAACGGTTTTGACAAATAATCGTCGCCGCCGCTGCGCAAGCCGCGCACGCGCTCGTCGACGCTGGACAGGGCCGACAACACCAGCACGGGCGTGTTGCGGCCCATGCCGCGCAGGCGCGCGACGATGGCCAGGCCGTCGATCTCGCCGGGCAGCAGGCGGTCGAGCACCAGCGCATCCCAGTCTTCGCCGCAGGCCAGGCGCATGCCGTCGATGCCATTGTCGCAGGCGGTGACGTCGTGGCCAGCCTCGCGCAGGCCGGCACAGATATAGCGGGAAGTTTCAGCTTCGTCTTCGATGACCAGGCAGCGCACGGGAATTCCTTGTAAAGAGCGGGACAGCAAACATGCGCAGCATACGCCAGGCGCGCGCCACTTGCCAGCCCCGCCGGGCGGTGTTCCCTGGCTAGTTACATTTTCCGCGCAGCTTGGCGATCGCCATGAAGGGCAAGGCATACACGCCGCCGATGGCGAGCGGGCCGATGCCGGTGGGCTGGCGCTTCAAGCCATCGGCGTGCAGGCAGTCGGGCACCTTCGCTTCGGCAAAGGCGGCAGCAAACTGCTCATATTTTCTGTCGGCGCGTATCGTCACCTGCTGCATGGCCGGCTGCGGCAAAGAGTCGCGCACCTGCGCCTCTTCCGCCAGCACGGCGCGCACGGCATCGCGTATCATCGTTTGCGTCAGTTGCGGTGCCGGCCCAGGACCCTGGACCGGCGCCGCTTCGGGCGCCTGCGCGCCCGCTGGCGCCGCACCGCACAGCCATATCAGGGTAACAAGCTTGCGTGCCATTTTCATCGTCATCATCCATGCATGCCAGGTTTGCAATATTTCTCATAATATAGCAGCATCCATGCGCGCCGCCGCGTGCGGCGAACGATGGCAGGGTCGGGTACAATACAGCCTCGACAATTTTTGGCCGCGCCCGCGCGCGCATGTGCGCAGGTTTATCGGCGCCTCCCGGCTTGCCGCGGCCTGCATAGCCACCACTGCCATTAACGAACAGCAGGCACGCCCGGCGCGCGCCACAGACAAATACAGCCATGAAACCGACCCACTCTCTCGCACTGGCGCTGGCCATCACCTGCGGCAGCGCCGCCGCCGCCGACACCAAGCAAAGCATGCTGTTCGATGAAATCCCCATCGGCAGCTGGAGCACTTCCGCCGAACTGGGCGCCATCACCACCTCGGGCAACACGGTCGGCACCTCCGTCACGGGCAAGATCGACGCGCGCCAGGAGCTCGATGACTGGAGCAACCAGTACATCTTCAGCGGCTATTTCAAGGAAGACGAAACGACGAACGACGACGGCGAGAAAGTGCGCGAACGCTCGGCGGAACGCTTTTCCGCCTCCGCCAAGGCCGCCTACAAGCTGATGGCCGACCATGAAAAACTGTTCGTGCTGGCCTCGCACGTGAACGACAAGTTCGGCGCCTACACCAAGTACTCGACCCTGGCCGTCGGTCATGGCTCGCGCTGGTACCAGTCGAGCGACAAAAGCGTCGACGTGGAAATCGGTCCCGGCTATTTCAGCGGCACCAACGACGCGGGCGAATCGGAACACGGCCTGACGGTGCGCGGCGCGGCCGCCATGAAGTGGAAGATCAGCCAGTCGGCCATGTTTACGCAAACGATCAGCGTGGAACGGGGCACCTCGAACACCCACTCGATCGCCGAGACGGCGCTCAGCACGAAAATCAACGGCACCATGCAGATGAAGGCCGCCTTCAGCGCCCGCAACGACACGCGCGTACCGGACGACAAGAAGAACACGGATACGCAAACGTCGCTGACCCTGGTCTACTCGTTCTAGGCGCGGACCGGCCATGCTGATGCGGCGTCTGCGCGTATGCGCCCTCCTGTGCGCCGCGGCGCTCCTGAGCGGCTGCGCCGCCGTCACCGTCAGCGCGATCTCGCCGGCCGACTACCTGCAGCAGCGGCGCGGCGACATCCTCACCACGGGGAAATTGAGCGCCGCGGCCAGCGAGGTGCTGCGCATCATCGGCAGCGACATCGCCGCCTGCGAAGCCAATACGGGCAGCTGCCGCGCCGACCTGGCCCGCTCCGAGCTGCTCAGCGACGAGCAGCGCCTGGCCACCCTGTCCGAATTGTGGCTGGAAAGCGCGCTGGCGGAAGAAAAACAGGGCGGCCACGCCAGCGCCGAACTGCTGGCCGCCTGGCTGGAATCGGCCCGCTATGCGTATGCCTACCTGTTCTACACGACGCGCACGCCGGGCCAGCGCGCCTTCGAAGAACGCCAGACGCAGATCCGCGACTACTACAACTACGCCGTGCAAAAGGCCGTCGGCAACCTGTTCCGCCACCGCGGCGAATACCGCCCGGACGGCCATGTGATCCGCGTCGCCGGCTGGCAGATCGACAGCGAATTGTCGGCCCTGCGCCTGCCCGAGGACGGCACCCTGCCCGAAGAACTGCTGCCGGCCACCTCGCTGTCGTTTTCCGGCCTGCGCAATGTGTACCGGCGCGACGGCTTCGGCGCCGACCTGGTGGCCGTCATGCCCAAGCCGCAGGCGTCGAAAGGCGACTATGTGCCCTACCAGGAAACCCGCTTCCCCGTCGTCACGGCGCTGATCCGCTTCGACGGCAACAGCCTGCAGGAAGTGCTGGCCACGCAGCAGCTGCTGGTGATGCTGGTCGACCCGACGCGCAGCGAATCGACGCGCATGGCGGGCCAGGAATTGCCGGTGGCCGCCAATTTCACGGCCGGCTATGGCTTGTGGCTGGCCCGTTCCGGCTTCGGCGTGCAGGCGCTGCGCACCCTGTTCGGCCGCGCCGACGGCATTTCGCGCCCGCAGGTGCACCTGATGCAGCCCTACGACCCGAACAAGCGCACCATCGTCATGCTGCACGGCCTGGCCAGCAGCCCGGAAGCGTGGATCAACGTGGCGAATGAGCTGATGGGCGACGAACAGCTGCGCCGCCGCTACCAGATCTGGCAAGTGTACTACCCGAGCAATGCACCGCTGGCGGCCAACAACGCCGCCATCCGCCAGGCGCTCGCCGCCACCCTGGCGCAGTTCGACCCGGCTGGCAAGGCGGATGCCGCGAACGACATGGTCTTGATCGGCCACAGCATGGGCGGCGTGCTGGCGCGCCTGATGGTGTCCGACGCCAGCAACACCCTGCTCGACGCCATCACGGAAGAATACAATTTGAAGGGCAAGAAGGCGGAAAAAGTGCGCGCGGGCCTCGCTCCCTACCTGAATTTCACGGCCATGCCGCAGGTGAACCGCGCCATCTTCATCGCCGCGCCGCACCGCGGCACCTCGTTCGCCAACCACAAGGTGGCGCGCTGGATCGCCAACCTCGTCACCTTGCCGATCACCATGCTCGACCAGTTGTCGGACGCGGCCGGCAGCCTGGCGCAGCTCGACACGGGCAGCAGCGAACCGCTGCGCATCCCCAACAGCATCGATAACCTCAGCGACAAGGACCCGTTCGTGCGCCTGGTGGCCGACCTGCCCATCAGCCCGAAAGTGCGCTACTACTCCATCATGGGCAACGACACGCCGGACCTGCCGCTGGCCGAATCGAGCGACGGCGTGGTGCCCTACGCCAGCGCCCACCTCGACGGCGCGCAGTCGGAAAAAGTCATCCCGTCCTGGCACAGCGTGCAGGAAAGCCCGCAGGCGATCCTGGAGATACGGCGGATTTTGCGGCTGCCGGACAGCTTGCCATAAGGCATCGCAGGTCGGATGCGCGGAGCAGCACCCTGCGCAATCCCACCTACCCGGCCTGCCTGCCTCCAGCCATTGCTCATCAGCATCGCCACGGTGCCAATCCAGAGGCAAGAAAGCAATGACCATGACCGCGCGGCCGCATATCCAGCTGCCTGATGCGGGAAAAGTGCGCTGCTCGCTTGATAAAGTTGCGAAACATGATAATCTTGTGAGTGAGATGTCAGCCGCATTTATCCGAGGAGTGAACATGACAGCACATCTGACTCACAGCACCCTGGCGCCCGACCGACAGGAATGGACAGATAGGGACTTGCGGGCAGTGGAACAATTCTCGCAGTTGGTGGGTGCGCAACTCGACATGCTGGCGCACGGTCCCGAGCGCGAGCGCCTGATCGACCTGGCCACGCGCGCGCTCCATGCGGCGCGCGCCTCGCTGGTCGCCACGCCGCCATCGATCCTGCTGCAACTTCCTGCATCAAAACTCAAGGTTTCAGAAGTCATTGGCCAGGGATGGGTGGAACTGTCGCAAGCATCGCTGTATCGCGCCGTGGAAAGCCTGCGGTTTTATTGTGTGACGCCCAAGGGACGCAGTATCGGCAAGGAATTTCCAGCATGGCAATTTGTACAGCCCGTGCCGGAACTGATCGCGCCCGTGCTGGCCATCCTGGCCGGCCAGCCGAGCAGTGAAATCCATGCTTTCTGGATCAGCAGTGCAGACGAACTCAACGAACTTTCACCAGCAGAGATGCTTGCAGGCAAATCGTTTGAAACGCGGCCCGCAGTGCATCCCAGCCAGCAGGCGCTGCTGGATCTGCCGGCCAGCGAGAGATTACGCAAGGTCATGGCATCGGCAAAGTGGCAGCATAGGGGGATGGCTGACATCATAGGCTAGTCCCGCATGACGCCTGAACTGCAAGAAACACCAGTTCCGCCAGACATGGCCGCACGCCTGCCGGCATTGGCATCGCTGCGCACTGAATTATTGAGCAATATCATCATCCTTCAGGCCGGCCAAGCCCTCGTGCGCGCGGCGTGGAACGAGACGTCCATCTGGCCAATGCGCACGGCTTCCCCTATCACTGGGCATATATTGCGGACGATGCCTACACGGCAGCCTGGGAAGCCCAGCTTTGCCGTAACGACGTCACGCGCCCGGGCACCTTTTACCTCAACCACAATGCGCAACAAGCGCTGATCGCGACGCTGTCATTCGGCGTGCCACTGCGACTGCTCGACCTGACGGGCCTGGCCGCCAGCCGGCTGGGCATCTATGACCAATTGCGCAGCCCCGATCACGGCTGGTGCCAATGGCTGGGCTGGCAGCTGGATCGGATCATTGCGCAGGAAGCCGGCGCGATTCACGGTTTCATGTATCCATCGCGCCGCCAGCCCGGCAAACTTGCGTATGCCATTTCATCGCGCCACATGAGCAAGCTGGGCAGCGACATGGCGTGCCAACACGTGCGATTCGGCGACACCGCGGCCTGTGCGCGCCTGCTGGCCGATCGCCTGCGCGTGGATCCGCCCTGACCTGCGACTCCCTTACGCAGGCTCGCGCCACTTGTCCTTGATTTCAAGCATGGCCGGCAGCTGTTCGATGAACAGCGCCAGCAGTTGCGGGTCGAAGTGCGTGCCGCTGTCGCGCTGCATGGTGGCGATGGCTTCGTCGACCGTCCAGGCGCGCTTGTACGGGCGTTCGCTGGTGAGGGCGTCGAAGACGTCGGCGATGGCGACGATGCGGCCTTCATGGGGGATTTCCTCGCCCTTCAAGCCTTGCGGATAGCCGCTGCCATCCCATTTTTCATGGTGCGTCAGGGCGATGGTGCGCGCCATTTTCAAGAGGCCGCCCGCGTGCTCGCCGATGATGGCCGCGCCGATTTCCGCGTGGCTGCGCATGACTTTCCATTCGTCCGCATCGAGCTTGCCCGGTTTTTGCAGGATGGCGTCGGGGATGCCGATCTTGCCCACGTCGTGCATGGGCGCCGCGTTGAGCAAGTCTTCCGCCCTGCCCGCGCTGTAGCCGGCCGCCAGCGCCAGCTGGCGCGCATAATAGCTCATGCGGATGACGTGCATGCCCGTCTCGTTGTCCTTGTACTCGGCCGCCTGGCCCAGGGTCTGGATCACCTGCAGGCGCGAGCGGCGCAATTCCTCGGCGTCCACCAGCGACAGATGCGTGCGCACGCGGGCGCGCACGATGGGCGGGCTGACGGGTTTCGTGATGTAGTCGACGGCGCCCGCGTCAAAACCGTCCGCCTCGTCCTTCACGTCGCACAGGGCCGTCACAAAAATGACGGGGATGGACGCGGTGGCCGGCATGGCCTTCAGCTGGCGGCACACTTCATAGCCCGTCATGGCGGGCATCATGATGTCGAGCAGGATCAGTTCGACGGGGTTGTTCTGCGCCAGTTCCAGCGCCTTCTCGCCATCCTTCGCATACAGCAGCCGGTAATCGTCCTGCAAAATCTGGCGCAGCACCTGCAGATTCGTCGCTTCATCGTCGACCAGCAGCAGGATCGGTTTGTCTTCGTGTAAGGTCATCGTTAGCCCAATATCAGGAAAGGTCGGCAGGCGTTGGCGCTTCCAGCCACGCCAGCAGCTGGCGCAGCACGCCCGCGGCACGCGCAAATTCAAAGTCGTCGATGGCGCTGGCCAGCGCCTGCAGGCGCGGCTGCTGGCCGTGCGGCGCCAGCATGGCGGCGATCTGCGCCATCAAGGCGTCGTCCAGCTGCCCGCCTTCCAGGCTGGCGATGGCTTGCCGCAGCAAGGCGCCAGCGGCGGCTGCATCGAGGGGCGCGCTGGCGGCCGGCGCCTGCATGGCCACGGCCGGCATGCCCGCCTCTTCCAGCTCGCCGGCCAGCGCCATGAAGGCGGCCGCCAGCTGCACCAGCAATTCGGTCACCGGCAACTGGCGCGCAATCGCTTGTTCGATGCGCCCCAGCAGGCTTTCGACCTGCACCAGGCACAGGTTGCCCGCCGCACCCTTGATACGGTGCAGCAGGTGGCCCGCCACGCTGCTGCCGCCCCGTTCCAGTTCCGCCGCCAGCATGGCGGCGCAGTCGCCATTGGCCTGCACGAAGCGCGCGATGGCACGCTGCAGGGCTTCGCGGCCGCCCCACAGGGCGATGCCGCGCTGCCAGTCCACCTGGCCGGCGGCGGCGCGCGCCGCCGCACCGGCCGCCGGCGGCGGCATGGCCACGGCGATATCGAGCAGGCGGGCGATTTCCGCCGTCAGCTTGTGCATTTCCAGCGGCTTCGAGGCGAAACCGTTCATGCCGGCCGTCTGCGCGGCGCGCCGGTCCTGTTCCAGCACGCTGGCCGTCAGGGCGATGATGGGCGTCGCCTTCAAGCCCTGCTCGCGCTCGTGCACGCGGATCAGGCGCGTCGCTTCCAGGCCATCCATGCGCGGCATCTGCACGTCCATCAGGACGATGTCGAAGCTGCCCTTGCCGAATTCGCGCACGGCGCTCTCGCCATCGCTGGCGGCGATCACCTGGTGGCCGGCCGCGCCCAGGCTGATCAGGAGCAACTCCACGTTCTGCGGCACGTCGTCGGCCGCCAGGATGCGCAGCGGCGGCAAGGCCACCACGGGCTGCTCGCTGCGGCGCGCCACGGCCTTGCCCGGCGCCAGCGGCAGCAGCACGTGGAACACGCTGCCCACGCCCAGGGTGCTTTCCACCGTGATGGTGCCTTTCATCAGCTCGACGAGCTGCAGCGAAATCGTCGTGCCCAGGCCCGTGCCGCCAAAGCGGCGGCTCATCGAGGAATCGGCCTGCGTGAACGGCGCGAAGATCTTGTCCAGGCGGTCGGCGGGAATGCCGATGCCCGTGTCGTGCACGGCGATATGCACCTGCTCGCCCTGCATGCCGACGGCCACGCGCACATGGCCCACTTCCGTGAACTTGACGGCGTTGCCGATCAAATTCGTCAGCACCTGCTGCACCCGGCGCGCGTCGCCCAGGAAGAACTGGCCCATGCCCGGGTCGATGTCGACATGCAGCACCAGGTCGCGCGCATGCGCCGTGATGCGCAGCGACGCGGCCACGTGGTCGACCAGGTCCGGCAGCGAAAAGTCCACCAGTTCCAGCTCGGTGGCGCCTTTTTCCAGCTTGGCCGTGTCGAGGATGTCGTTGAGCAGTTCAAGCAGGGAACGGGCCGACTGGCGCACCGTGCCCAGGTGGCGGCGCTGCAGGCTGTCCAGGGCCGTCCCCAGCAGCACTTCCGTAAAACCGATGATGGCGTTCATCGGCGTGCGGATTTCATGGCTCATGTTGGCCAGGAAGCTGGTCTTCGATTCGGCGGCCAGCTCGGCGCGGTCTTTGGCCGCGCGCAGGTTTTCCTGCATGGCGCGCCGTTCGCTCACGTCGGTGGCCAGCTTGACCACCTTGAACGGCTTGCCGTCCGTATTGAAGATGGGGTTGTACGACGCCTGTATCCACACTTCCCGGCCATCCTTGCCGATGCGCTTGTACTCGCCCGTATTGAATTCACCCTGCGCCAGGTGCTGCCAGAACGCGATGTAATCGGGCGAGGTCACATAGCCGGGCTCGCAGAAGATGCTGTGGTGCAAGCCCAGCACGTCGTCGGACCGGTAGCCGATCAGGTCGAGGAAGTTCTCGTTGGCCGCCAGGATGCGCCCCTGCAGGTCGAATTCCGCGACGGCCGTCGCGCGCGAGATGGCCGTCACCTTGCCTTCGTACTCGGCGTTGCGCAATTCGCTTTCCGTGATGTCGAGGATGACACCGTCGATCCAGCGCACCACGCCGTCGTTGTCGAGCACGGGGCCGCTGCTTTCGCGCACCCAGCGCTCGCGCCCGTCGCGGTGGATCAGGCGGTAGACGTTCTCGAAGTCGCGCTTTTCGCCGGCCGCCTGCACGCAGGTGTCGTTGACGCGCTGGCGGTCGTCCGGGTGCACGAGGTCGAACAGCCTGACGCGGCCCTCGACGAAATCCTGCGGCATCCAGCCCGTCAGGTTGAAGACGGCGTCGCTGATGAAGATCATCTTCCATTCGGGCGCGAAGCTGCAGTGGAAGGACACGCCGGGGATATTGCGGATCAGGGTGCGGTACTGGCGCTCGCTGTCCTTGAGCGCCTGCTCCATGCTGCGCGACGAGCGCATGTCCGTGACAAACGCCACGAACAGGGGCTGGCCCGGCGTGTCGATCTTGCCGATCGCCACGCGCATGGGCAGCACGGCGCCATCCTTGTGGCAGCCATCGAGTTCGCGTCCGCTGTCGAGGATGCGCGAGGCGCCCGTTTCCAGGTAGTCGCGCAGATAGCCCTCGTATTCGGCCGCGTCGGACGGCTGCAGCAGCACGCTGGCGTCGCGCCCCACGATCTCCGCTTCGCGCCAGCCGAACAGGCTTTCCGCGGCGGGATTGAAGGAGCGCACCTTGCCCTGGCCATCGATGGTGATCAAGCCGTCGGCCGCCGTATCGACGATGGCGCGCAGGCGCGATTCGCTGGCGCTCGCATGGCGCAGCAGCTGGCGGTAGCGCAGCAAGCCGTTCGCGGCGGCGACAAACACCGTCAGGGTGACGGTGATCAGCGCCACGGCCAGGGCCACGAACGAAGCTTGCACCGTGATCGTGTTGTCGCCTGCCGTAGGGGTGCCGGAAAAGCGCGCCGCCAGCATGCCTGTGTAATGCATGCCGGAAATGGCCAAGCCCATCACGGCACTGCTGACCAGCAAGGACGCCAGGGGACTCATACGCAAACGCATGGCGCTCAGGCCGAAGCGTATCCACAGCGCCAGCATGGCCATGACGACGGCCACCACCAGCGACAAGGCAAACAGCCAGGGCTGGTAATGCAGGGTCAGCGACGTCTGCATGGCGGCCATGCCGCTGTAATGCATGGAACCGATGCCCACGCCGACGAGCACGCCGCCCACCACCAGCTGGCGCCAGTTGATGCTCGGGCGCGCCAGCATGTGCAGCGCCACCCACGAGGCCGCCACGCCAGGCAGCATGGAAAGCAAGGTCAGGCTGGGGTCGAAGGAGACGCGCGTGCAGATGTCGAAAGCCAGCATGCCGATGAAGTGCATCGACCAGATGCCGCCGCCGAGCGCGATGGCGCCCGTGATGATGGCCGTCTGGCGCTGGAAGCCGCGCTCGCTGCTGCGCGCCATGCCGGCGATCTGCAAGGCCATGAACGAGGCAAAGATGGCGATGCCGATGGAAAACAGCACCAGCCAGGCGTTGTGCGTGCCGTAGATGTACTGCATGGTATCGGTCGATACGGCAAAGATGGAACTAAACATACTGTCGTGGCATAAGGTGAGTGAAACGTGACGTCGCAAAACATGACGGCGCACCGCGCGCGCCGGCGCCACGCTTTTTACTAAAGCGGCAACACAGCGGAAATGACAACGGCAGCAGTCGACCAGGGCAAGGCTCGGTCATCACGCCCGCGCCTGCCGCGCGGGGGAAAGGTGCTTTTTACAGAGTGAAAAAGCGGAATGCGTACGAACTCTGGCGCGGATGGCTGGCCGCCAGCGTGACGATGATTTTTTAAAGAGCCATGAGTATAGTTGCTTTGCGAACATATTCATAGGACTTCAGCAATACTATAGCAAGAAATGCAATATTCTGAGGTCGCGATACGACAGCGCTCGTCCGTTCAGGCTGGCGGCCACAGCGCGCGTATGGCGGAAGAGGCCTGATAGGTCGCACCGGCGCGCTCGGCCACAGGGATACCGGCCAGTGTACAGCGGCGGCCCAGCTCGTCCTTGATCTGCCGCAACGACCAGCGCTGCGGCACGGGCAGATCCATGCCCACCACGCGGATCAGCAGGCAATCGTCGAGGGTCGTGTGCAACAGCAGCTCCACGCGCGCCATCGGCGGTCCGCCGCGGTAGACATCCACCGCGCCCGCGTAAGTGACCACCTCCAGCGCGCGCATCTGCTGCGGCGTCAGCTGCAGCACCTTGTCATGGCCGGGCAAGCCCCGCGCCAGCCGGCGCAGCAACACGCCCGCATCATTGATCTCGACATGAAAAGACAGATCGGGGCCCGGCAGAAAAAGCACGCCGACGATCCAGGCGGTCAGCGCCGGCAGGCCCAGCAGCACCGCCTCGCCCGCATACGGCACGTCGCGCCAGACGGCTTGCACGATGAAGGCAAGGATCAGGACGCAGCCGCCCAGCAGCACGCTGCGCCACAGCACGGGGCGCATATTGGCCATCATCGCCGCATGGGAGCTGGCATCGTCGGCCGGCGTAAAGCGTATCCATTCGGCGCGCGCCGGCTTGCAAGGCCGGGCGGGACTGCCGCTCAAGCGTTCTGCGCCAGCATGCCGCGGAACCACGCCAGTTGCTCGCGCGTCAGGTAATTGGCGCCATCGCCATGCAACAGGACGATTTCGATCTCGGGGGGAATCGAGGCGAGCAGTTGCGCGCCCGTGACGGGAATCTTGGGGAAGTTGATGCCGGCCAGGAAGGCGGGATCTTCCGCCACCGTCACGCAGCGGCGCTCGGGATTCGGCGACGGCACGAGGAACAGGTCGATCTGCTCGCTTTGCCCGCCGATGACGACGTGCAATTGCGCGGCCAGCAATTCGGGCAGGATCAGCTCGATGTTATTCTCGGCGCGCGATTGCTGGAAAGCGCTTTTCAGGGGCGTGAGGAGAGGAATGGCGGTCATGGCAAAGTGGAAAGATAAAGACGGCGGCAGTGTAGCAGAGGCGCCCGGACGGGCGCGCTCCGCTGGAACAGCCGCTACATCTTGTAGTTCAGCGAGACAAGTACGCTGCGCGGCGCGCCGTAGCGCGCCAGCCCGCCGGACCAGGAATAGCCGAGCGCCTGGTAGTAGCGGCGGTCGAGCACGTTGTCGATGTTCGCGCGCAGCTGCAGCTGCTCGCTGATCCGATAGCCGGCCGTCAGCCCGACGATGGCATAACCGCCCTGCTGCGTCAGGTAAGCCTTGTCGCGGCGGTCGATCTTGTCCTGCGCATACACGGAGGCGCCCAGGTTCCAGCGCGCCAGGCTGCCGCTCAGCTGCACGTTCGTGTACAGCTTGAACAATTGCTTCGGCTCGTCCGTGGCGATGCGCTGGCCGATATTCGCGGCCACGCTGTCCTTCGTGTACTTGGCCAGCACATGGGTATAGCCACCCGAGATCTGCCAGCCCGGCAATGGCGAGCCCGACAATTGCAAGTCGATGCCTTCGCTCTGCACCTGCCCGGCCGCGCGGGCGCAATAGATGGGGCCGCCCGTGGGGCAATTGACTTCATCGGTCATGGCGCGGTTGTTTTGCTTGATGCGGAACAAGGCGCCGCTGGCGTTGAGCCTGCCGCCAAAATATTCGCCCTTGACGCCCACTTCCAGGTTGGTGCCGCTCAACGGCGGCAAGCCATTGCCTTTGACATCGAGCACGCTTTGCGGCTGGAAGATCTGCGTGCCGCTCGCATACACGGAGTGATGCGGGTCCAGGTCGTAGACGAGGCCCGCGTACGGGGTGAATTTCGCGTTTTCCGTCAGGTCGCGGCGCCACGTCGGATTGGCGGCATACCAGCCCGTGACATCCTGCGCATACCAGCCGAAGCGCCCGCCCAGCACCAGGCGCAGCGGATCGGCCAGGCTGAAGTTGCCGGCCGCATACAGCCCCTTCTCGTCCGTCTTGCGGCCCCAGTTGTAGGGCTCGAACGGCGCGCCGTTCATGCGGTAGGCGCGCGGATTCCAGCTGCGGATGTCGATCACGCGCGTTTGCGCGCCTTCCCAGCTCTGACCCGCGTCCGAATCGTCGTGGCGGTAGCTGGCGCCGACGATGACGTCATGCTGGCGGCCGAACCAGGTGACAGGGCCGCTCAGGCGCCAGTCCGCCACCACTTGCTGCGTGTTGTACTTCCAGCCTGTTTCCGACTGTTCCAGCAAAAACGTTTCGCCAGCGACGCGGCCGTTGGTGGTATTGCGCGTGCTGGACGAGGCGTCGATATGCGTGATGGCGAAGCGGCTGCGCCAGCCCTGCGCCAGCTTCGTTTCCAGGTCGGCAAAGACGACGTTGTTGTCGCGTTTCTGGAAGGAATCGGCATTGTTCAGGAAAGTCGAGCGGGGCAAGTCCATGTGGCGGCCGTCGGGCAAGGTCGGCAAGCCGACGAACACGCCGTCAGTGCGGCTGTGCTGGCGCGAAAAGCCGATGCCGGCCGTGGTCGACGGCGTCAGGTCCGCCTCGACGATCGCATACACGGTGCTGTTCTTGTTGTTGACCACGTCGACGAAGCTGTCGCTGTCGCGCAGACTGGCCGCCACGCGCCCGCGCACGCTGCCCGACGCGTTCAGGGCATTGCTGGCGTCCACCGTCAATTGCCGGTCTTTCCAGCTGCCCAGGTGAATGGATGCGTCCAGCAAGGGCGTGGCCGTGGGGCGCTTGCGTATCATGTTGATGCTGCCCGACGGCGCGCCCGCCCCTTCCATCAGGCCCGTGGCGCCGCGCACCACTTCCACGCGGTCGTACATCAGCATGTCGGCGGAGACGTTGCGCTCATTGAAACCCGTGACGTCCAGCGGCAAGCCATCGACATTGATGTGGCTCAAGGCGAAGCCGCGCGCGAAATACGTGGTTTCCTGGTCGGACACGCCCTGCGTCTTGCCATACAGGCCGGGCGTGGCGCGCGCCACGTCCTGCAGGGTGGTCAGATCGAAATCTTCCATTTGCTGGCGCGAAATGACGCTGACCGTTTGCGGCGTGTGGCGCTGCGACAGGTTCAAGCCCGTGGCCGTCGACAGATTGCGCGAGGTATACAGGCCCGTGCCTTCCGTGGCGCGGTCCGCCTCGGCGCTGACGACGACGGCGGGCATGCTGGCCAGGCCGCCATCGGCCGTATTGGTATTAATCTTGCGCAATAGATAATTCCCGTTGCCACCATCCGTCACTTCCAGGCCGCTGCCTTGCAGCAATTGTTGCAGGCCGGCGGCAACGCCATGACGCCCCTGCAAGCCCGGCGTCGCCAGACCGTCCAGTGCCACGCCCTGGGTGGACAGGTTCACGCCGGCGGCGATGGCGAACGATGCCAATGCGCTGCGCAGGCTGCCGGCGGGAATGCTGTAGTCGCGCACGCTTGCGGACGGGCTGGCTTCAGCGGCCAGCGCAGTTTGCGGCAAGCCGGCGCCAGCCGCGCCCACGGCCAGCAGCAAGACCAGCGCGGCGCGCACGGCGCCCGTGGTGGGATGGAGCGCGAGTGGCGTCCACGGGGAAAAGATGCGGTGCTGCACAGCCATGTAAAACCCTTTCGATGGTTCGGATTGTTCGTTCTCTACCTTGTATGACGAAGCAATCTCAAAAAAGGGACAAGCAAGCGGCAAATAATTTCTTCAGGCTGCCTCGACACTGATCCAGTAGCGCGTGCGGCGCGCCAGCCGGATCGGCAGGGAACGTTGCAGCAAGAGCAGGATGTTGTCCGGGTCGTTCAACTGGAAAATGCCGTCCACGGGCAAGGCCGCCAGCGCCGGATCGCAGCGCAGCACGCCATAGCGATAGCGCGCCACCTGTTCCAGCACCTCCCCTAGCGGCATGCGTTCGGCGATCAGCACGCCCCGCAGCCAGGCGTCCGCATGGGGTGACGACGGCGTCAAGGCGGACACGGCCACGTCGTCGAAACTGCCCTGCAGGCCCGCATCGATCGTGCGCAAGCCATCGGGCGCCTGCGCTGGCTCGATCTCGACGGCACCCTCGCTGACGCCCACCTCGGTGCGCGGCGCCAGCACGCTGCCAAGGTGGCGCACGCTGAAGTGCGTGCCCAGCGCGCGCACGGTGCCATTGCTGCTGCGCACGAGGAACGGTCGCGCCGGCACGGCCGCATCGTGTGCCGTGGCAACGTGGATTTCGCCCGCATGCAAGGCCACCAGCCGCGCCGCGTCGTCAAAACGCACGTCGATGGCCGTGTCCGTATTGAGCACCAGTTGCGTGCCGTCGGGTAATGCCATATGCAGGATTTCACCGCGCGCCGTGCGGATCGCGGCGCGCCACGCTTGCCAGGGCGCCGACTGGCTGGCCAGCCACAGCGCAGGTCCGGCCGCGATCAGCCCGGCCAGGCCGTAGAGCACGGCACGCCGCCGCGGCGATTGCGGCGCCGCGTCCGCCGCCTGGCGCAGCGCGGGCGGCACGCCGGCCAGGGTGCTGCACACCAGCTCGGCCCGCTGCCAGGCCGCTTCGTGCGCGGGATCGCTGGCGCGCCAGGCCTGGAACGCCTGCTGCTCGCCTGCAGTCAAGGGGCCCGCGTGCAGGCGCACCAGCCATTGCGCCGCCGCCCGCGCGGCGCGGGGATCGATGGCCGCCGTGCCGGGGGTGCTCACAGGATCAGCAAGATGCAGCGCTCGAACGCCTGCACCATGTAGCGCTTGATGCTGCGCTCGCTCACGGCCAGGCGCCGGGCGATTTCCCCGTAGCTAAGGCCGTCGACATGCGCCAGCAGGAAGGCATTGCGCACCAGCGGCGGCAAGCCGTCGAGCATGGCATCGATGCGCTGCAGGGCTTCGCGCACCAGCAAACGCTCCTCGGGCGACTGCATCAGCAGATCGGGCTGCTGCGCCAGCGTTTCCAGCCACGCCTGCTCCAGCGACAGACGCCGGTAATGGTCGATCAGCAGGCGCTGCGCCACGGTGGTCAAATAGGCGCGCGGCTCGCGCATGGTCTGCCGGCCTTCCGGCGGCGCCGTCAGCAGGCGCACGAAGGTATCCTGCGCCAGGTCGGCCGCATGGTCGGCGCACTGCAGCTTGGCGCGCAGCCAGCGCATCAGCCAGCCGTGGTGATTGCTGTAAATGACTGCGATCGATTCGCCGGATTGCGCAATGTTCACTAGGGACTCCGATGCGCTCAAGGCAAGGCGCGGCCAGGACGATGGCCGGCCGCAAGGCAAGCGACTCAATTGATAATAATTCTCATTATCACAAATCATTGCCCGCGGCGTCAATGCCGGCGCCCGTCCCGCCCGGCAAACTGTTGTTTCAGCGCGGCGGCTGGCCGTTCAGCGCGTATCGGTAGCCGTGGCGGGCGATCATGCCAGATGGGGTTTCTGGGACTTGGCCGCCAGAACGAAAGGAATGGCAAACGGCCCCAGAAATACCACCAGGATGGACCTGACGGTAGTTGTTTTCAAGGAACGGCGTTTGGCGATGAAGAGACAAGCGAAGGCCGACAGGGACCAGATCAGTGCCGGCAGGTAGGTAGTCATCATGAACTCCGGAAGCGCCTTGGAAGGCAGGAAACCATGCTGACACGGAAATGTGGCCATCGCAATGGCAAATCAGGCATCTGCCATTGCGATGGGCGGCCAGGCACCCCGCTTTCAGTCATTCTTAAGACTGCAGGCGGCGGCCGCCCGGCGATGCGCTCAGTGCTGGCCGATCTTCATGATCTTCAGCGCGTTCGTGCCGCCGACCTTGCCCATCGGCTCGCCCCAGGTCAGCACGACGGTATCGCCCTTGGCCACGACTTTATGTTCCACCAGCAAATCTTCCGCCTGTTGCAAGACCTTGTCGCGGTCCGTGCCCGACGTCAATTCCAAGGTGCTGACGTTGCGGTACAGGGCCAGCTTGCGGCGCGTGCCCACGCTCGGGGTCAGCGCGACGATGGGGATGTCGATGTTGCAACGGCTCATCCACAGCGCCGTGGAACCCGATTCCGTCAGGGTGGCGATGGCTTTTACGCGCAGGTGATGGGCCGTAAACAGGGCGCCGTAGGCGATCGACTGGTCGATGCGCGAGAACGTGGCATTGAGGAAATCGGCATCCAGCTTGCAGGTATCCCACTTTTCCGCGTCCAGGCAGATGGCGGCCATCGCTTCCACCGTTTCGATCGGATAGCGGCCCGAGGCCGTTTCCGCCGACGTCATGACGGCATCCGTGCCGTCCAGCACGGCATTGGCCACGTCGGACACTTCCGCGCGGGTCGGTACGGCGTTGACGATCATCGATTCCATCATCTGCGTGGCCGTGATCGCCAGCTTGTTCGACGCGCGCGCCATCTTGATCATGCGCTTTTGCAGGGCCGGCACGGCCGCATTGCCCACCTCGACGGCCAGGTCGCCGCGGGCCACCATGATGCCGTCGGACGCGTCGAGAATTTCTTGCAGCGCAGGAATAGCTTCCGCGCGCTCGATCTTGGCGATCATCATCGGCTTGTGGTCCCACGCTTCGCCGGCGATATTCGCAAGCTGGCGCGCCATGACCATGTCGGTGGCGTTTTTCGGGAAGGACACGGCCACGTAATCGGCCTGGAAGCTCATCGCCGTCTTGACGTCTTCCATGTCTTTCGCCGTCAGGGCCGGAGCCGACAAGCCGCCGCCCTGGCGGTTGATGCCCTTGTTGTTCGACAATTCGCCGCCGATTTTCACGGTCGTGTGGATTTCGCTGCCGACGACCTTGTCCACCGTCAAGACGATGAGGCCATCGTTGAGCAACAATACGTCAGCGGCGCGCAAGTCGCGCGGCAATTCCTTGTAGTCGAGGCCGCAGCGCTCGATGTTGCCCAGTTCGCCGTTTTCGCCCCATTTCGCGTCGAGGATGAACTTGGCGCCGTTTTCCAGGAAAATCTTGCCTTCTTCAAACTTGCCGACGCGAATCTTCGGGCCTTGCAAGTCGGCCATGATGGCCACTTCGCGGCCGCACAGGGCTGCCGCTTCGCGCACCATGCGGGCGCGGTCGATATGGTCTTGCGCCTTGCCATGCGAAAAGTTCAAGCGCACGACGTCGACGCCGGCCTTGAACATGCGGACCAGGGTATCGATATCGTTCGAAGCGGGGCCGATGGTGGAAACGATCTTGGTGGCGCGTTGCTGTACTTGCATGGTCATGGTGTGCTGCTTTCTATAAAGTTCGTGCTGCTACAAGGGCCGGCCTTGTGGGCCGGCCGTCCTGGTGCGCTGGATCAGCGGTACTACGTTCTTACTTGGCCGCCATCAGGGCGACCGTCGTGTCGAGCATGCGGTTCGAGAAGCCCCACTCGTTGTCGTACCACGACGACACTTTCACGAGGCGGCCCGAGACCTTGGTCAGGGTCGAATCGAAGTTCGACGAGGCCGGGTTATGGTTGAAATCGATGGAAACAAGCGGTTCCGTCTGGTACGTGAGAATGCCCTTCAAGGCGCCTTCCGACGCCGTTTTCAGCAAGGCGTTGACTTCCTCGACCGTGGTATCGCGCTTGGCGATGAAGGACAGGTCGACCAGCGACACGTTGATCGTCGGCACGCGCACGGCAAAGCCGTCCAGCTTGCCATTCAGTTCCGGCAAGACGAGGCCGACGGCCGCCGCCGCGCCCGTCTTGGTGGGGATCATCGAATGCGTGGCCGAACGGGCGCGGCGCAAGTCTTCATGCATCACGTCGCTCAATACCTGGTCGTTCGTGTAGGCGTGCACGGTGGTCATCAGGCCCGATTCGATGCCGATGGCGTCGTTGAGCGGTTTCACCAAGGGCGCGAGGCAATTCGTCGTACACGAGGCATTCGAGATGACCGTGTCCGAGGCTTTCAGCACATGCTGGTTGACGCCGAACACGATGGTGGCGTCCACGTCCTTGCCGCCCGGCGCGGAAATGATGACCTTCTTTGCCCCGCCCTTCAGGTGGGCCGAGGCTTTTTCCTTGGTCGTGAAGAAGCCCGTGCATTCGAGCACCACGTCCACGCCGAGTTCGCCCCACGGTATCAGGGCCGGATCGCGCTGCGCGAAGACGCGGATGCGGTCGCCATTGACGAGCATGTTGTCGCCGTCGATGGTGACGACGCCGGGAAACTTGCCGTGTACCGTGTCGTAGCGCGTCAGGTGTGCATTCGACTTGGCGTCGCCCAGGTCATTGATGGCGACGATTTCGATATCCTGCTGCTTGCCGCCTTCATAAAACGCGCGCAAGACATTGCGGCCGATGCGGCCATAGCCATTGATGGCAACTTTGATGGTCATGCTGTCTCCTTGATATTGTTTGAATGACTTACTTAACCACTATTTCTCAGTCCCGCCGCGATGCCATTGATCGACAAATGGATGCCCGTGCGCGCCGCCGCGTCCTGCTTGCCCTCGCGGAAGCGTTTCAGCAGTTCCACCTGCACGTGGTTGAGCGGATCGATGTAGGGGAAACGGTTGCGTATCGAGCGCTGCATCAACGGATTGGCTTGTTGCAACTCTTCCTGGCCCGTGATCAGTTTCAAGGCGTCCAGGGTGGCCGCGTATTCGGCGCGGATGCGCGTGAAGATGGCGTCGCGCAAGGCCTTGTCCTTGACCAGTTCCGCATACTTGCCGGCGATGGCGATGTCGCTCTTGGCCAGCACCATGTCCATGTTCGACAGCAGGGACGTGAAGAAAGGCCAATCCGTGTACATGCCGCGCAGCACGTCTGCCCCGTCAGCCGGATGGGCAGCCAGGTAGGCTTGCACGGCGGAACCGAAACCGAACCAGCCCGGCAGCATCAAACGGCATTGCGCCCAGCTCAAGACCCAGGGAATGGCGCGCAAATCCTCGATGGACGTGGATTTCTTGCGCGAGGCGGGACGGCTGCCGATATTCAGCGCGGCAATTTCCGCGATCACCGTCGATTCCCAGAAATACTGCTCGAAACCCTCCGTGCCGTAGACGAGGTCGCGGTAGGCGTTCAGTGCCGTGCCGGACAGCTCCTCCATGGCAGCCAAATGGCCCGCGCCGGCCGAGGCTTTCGGCTGCAATTGCGCCTGCGGCAGCAGGGTCGACTGGATGGTGGCGGCCACCAGCACTTCCAGGTTGCGGCGCCCTACTTCCGGGTTCGCATACTTGGCCGTGATGACTTCGCCCTGCTCCGTCAATCGGATCTGTCCCTGCACGGCGCCGGCCGGCTGGGCCAGGATGGCTTCGTAGCTGGGTCCGCCGCCACGTCCCACGGAACCGCCGCGGCCGTGGAACAATCGCAGCTTGATCTGGTATTGCTTGAAGACCGTCACCAACTCGATCTCGGCCTTGTAAAGTTCCCAGCCGGACGTCAAAAAGCCGCCGTCCTTGTTGCTGTCCGAGTAACCGAGCATGACTTCCTGCTGGTCCGCGCGCGAAGCCAGCAAGCCACGGTAGAACGGCAAGCCGAACGCGCGCGCCATGATGGCGGGGCCGGCGCGCAAGTCGGCTATGGTTTCGAACAGGGGGATGATGTTGACGTCCACTTCGCGGCTGTCCTGGCGCAGCAAACCCACTTCCTTGAGCAGCAAGGCCACTTCCAGCAAGTCCGAGACGCTGGCCGCCTTGGAAATGATGCAGTTCGGCACCGATTCGCGGCCGTACTTGACGTGCGCTGCGCGCACGGCGCGGAAGATGTCGAGTTCGGACGTCGTTTCTTCCGAGTACTGCGCATACGGCGACGTCAGCAGGCGTGGCGACTCCAGCTCGGCCAACAGCAAGCTGATGCGTTGCTCTTCATCGAGGTCCAGGTAGACGAGGCCCGGCTGGGCGCCCGCGAACAGTTCGCCCACGACGCGCTCATGCACGTCGGAATTCTGGCGCAAATCGAGCGGCGCCAGCGAAAAGCCGAACACCTTCACGGCGCGGCGCAGCTGGCGCAGCCGGCCACGGGCCAGCGCGCGCAAGCCATTGCTGACGAGCGAATGCTGGACCACGTCCAGGTCGGCCAGCAGGTCAGCAGCGGCAGCGTAGGGCTGCACGCCGTCTGCCTGCTTGCCCGCATTGTCACCCTTCTTGGACAGCACGACCCGCGTGGCATCCAGGCGCGCATGGATGCCGTGCAAGGCGCGGCGGTACGGCTCGTCGACGCGGTGCGGCGAGGCGTCGGCCGAGCGTTCCGCCAGCGCGCGCAGCGGCTCGCTGCAGGCATTGAGTATTTGCGCCAGCGACAGTTGCGAAGCGAGCTTGCGCAATTCGCCCAGGTAAAAATCGAGCACCTTGTCGGCCTGCGTCTGCAGGGTGCTGCGCAGGATGTCGGCAGTAACGAACGGGTTGCCGTCGCGGTCGCCGCCTATCCAGCTGCCCACCTTCATAAAATTGGGCAATTCCGCATCTTCCCAGCGAGCATCGCGCTGGGCCAGCATGGTTTCCAGCGAAGAATACAATTTCGGCAATTCGCGCAAGATCGTGTGGTCGTAGAACGACAGGCCATTGGCCACTTCATCCATGACAGACAGCTTGCTCGTGCGCAACAGACGCGTCTGCCACAAAGTGACGATGCCGCGGCCCAGCGCCTCTTCGTTCTGTTCCGCCTCTTCCGGCGTCATTTGCACGCGGTCGCGCTCGCTCAACAGGCGCGCGATAGCCATCTGGCAATTCTGGATGCTCTTGCGCTGCACTTCCGTCGGATGCGCCGTGAAGACGGGGCTGACGAACGCATCTTCGAAGAACGTCTCCAGCGCATCGGCCTTGCCAGCGTCAAACACATTGCCGACGGCATGGCTGAGGCTACCCTGGCGCGGCGGCGAGCCGGCGATCAGATGGGCGCGCGTGCGGCGGATGTGATGTTGATCTTCCGCAATATTGGCCAGCAGCGAGAAATAGCTGAAAGCGCGCGTCAATTGCGTGGTTTCTTCCTGCGACAGCGCTTGCAGCGCGTCCGACAGCTGCGCGCGCGCTGCTTCATCATTGTCGCGGCGGAAACGGATGGCCAGCTGGCGCACATGTTCGATGCGTTCGAAGGCGGGGTCGCCCAGGTGGTTGCGGATGGCGTCGCCCAGCAGACGGCCCAGCTGGCGGATATCGCTGCTCAGCAGCTCGTCTTTCACTTCATTCATTTGCATGGTATTCATTTCCTGGGGCGGCCACGGCGGCACCGCACAGATTGCGTAGTACGCGCTTCCCGGCCCGGGAAACGCCCATCGTCGAATTTGTAGTAAATTTACCTTATTGCTTCACCATCCTCTTGATTTCCATCAATAAAAATCATATCCAAAGGGCCGACAAGGGCTTGCGAGCTGTTTGCCAGGGCAACAATATGAAAATTTACTACGCATTTAAGCGAAAGGCAATCAACTTTTGTCTTTCGAGGCTGAAAAGTGACGACGCAACACACATGGCCGGCGCTCTCCTGTATGCTGGCGGCTGAAACAAGGATGTAATCCACATCTTTCACACGCCGGACAAAACCGTAGCGAGCGGATGTGAGTTGTGGCCGAGAAGCGGAGCTGCGCGGATGCGCAGTGAGCATCGGAGGCCGCAAGTCGCGACGCGCAGCAGGTTTGTCGGGTGTTTTACTCCCTTCTCCCATGCGACTGACTGCCTACACTGACTACACCCTGCGCACCCTGATGTACCTGGGCGTGCACCGCGACCGGCTCGTGACCATCCAGGACATTGCCGACCTGCACTCCATCTCGAAAAATCATTTGATGAAGGTGGTGCACCAGCTGGGCCTGTCGGGCATCGTGGAAACGGTGCGTGGGAGAAATGGCGGCCTGCGCCTGGCGCGCGACCCGGCCGAGATCAATATCGGCACCGTCGTGCGCGAAACGGAAAACGATTTTTTCATGGCGGAATGTTTCAACAAGGAAAATAATACCTGTCCGCTCACGCCCGATTGCCTGCTGAAGGCCAAGCTGGGCCAGGCCACGGCCGCCTTCCTCGCCGTGCTCGACACGGTGACCCTGGCATCGATACTCGACGCGACGCCGGGCGCGCCGGCGCTGGCGGCGGGCGTCATCCCCCTGCGCGTGGCAAAGTAAGCGCGCCAAAAACAACAATGCCCGGCGAACCGGGCATTGTTTCCTTCAGCAACTCCTGTTTACATCAATGCGCGCTGGCGCCTGCCGCGCCGATGCCCGTTTCCGAACGCATTTGCTGCGCTTCGTAACCGGCGCGGTCGATGCGTGCGCGGGGGCTCTTGTCGAGCACCGAGAACAGCCAGATGCCGACGAAGCCGGCCGTCATCGAGAACAGCGCCGGCGAGGCATACGGGAACAGCGCTTCGCCATGGCCCAGCACGTCGACCCACACGGACTTCGACACCACCGTCAGCGCGACGGCCGTGATCAAGCCCAGGAAGCCGCCGATGGTGGCGCCCCGCGTGGTGCAATCCTTCCACAGCACCGACATGAACAGCACGGGGAAGTTGGCCGAGGCGGCAATGGCAAAAGCCAGCGAAACCATGAAGGCGATGTTCTGCTTTTCAAAGGCGATGCCCAGCACCACGGCGATAATGCCCAGCACGATCGTCGTCACGCGCGACACTTTCAATTCATTGGCGCCCGTGGCCTTGCCCTTCTTGATGACGGTGGCATACAGGTCGTGCGACACGGCCGACGCGCCCGACAGGGTCAAGCCCGCCACGACGGCCAGGATGGTGGCAAACGCGACGGCCGACATGAAGCCGAGGAAGACATTGCCGCCCACGGCCTTGGCCAGATGCACGGCCGCCATGTTGTTACCACCCAGCAATTTACCTGCGGCATCCTTGAACTCGGGATTGGTACTCACCAGTACGATGGCGCCAAAGCCGATGATGAAGGTCAGAATGTAAAAGTAGGCGATCCAGGTGGTGGCCCAGAACACGGATTTGCGCGCTTCCTTGGCGCTGGGCACCGTGAAGAAACGCATCAGGATGTGCGGCAAGCCGGCCGTACCGAACATCAGCGCCATGCCGAACGAAATGGCGGAAATAGGATCCTTGATGAAGGAACCGGGGCCCATGATGGCTTCCTTGGTGGCGTGCACGTCCACCGACTTGGCGAACAGCGCTTCCGGGCTGAAGTTGAACTGCGCCAGCACGGCCACGGCCATGAAGGTGGCGCCGCCCAGCAGCATCACAGCCTTGATGATCTGCACCCAGGTGGTGGCCGTCATGCCGCCAAACAGCACATAGATCATCATCAGGGTGCCGACCAGGACGACGGCGATCCAGTATTCCAGGCCGAACAGCAGCTTGATCAGCTGGCCTGCGCCCACCATCTGCGCGATCAGGTAGAACGCCACGACGACCAGGGTGCCGGAGGCCGAGAAAATGCGGATCGGCGCCTGCTTGAAGCGGTAGGCGGCCACGTCGGCAAAGGTGAAGCGGCCCAGATTGCGCAGGCGCTCGGCCATCAGGAAGGTGATGACGGGCCAGCCGACGAGAAAGCCGATGGCGTAGATCAGGCCATCGTAGCCGTTCAAAAAGACGGCGGCGGAAATGCCGAGGAAGGAAGCGGCCGACATATAGTCGCCCGCGATGGCCAGGCCGTTCTGGAAGCCCGTGATGCCGCCGCCGGCCGTGTAGAAATCGGAAGCCGACTTGGTTTTCGCTGCCGCCCACTTGGTGACGAACAGCGTGAAGATGACGAAGGCGGCGAACATGATGATCGCCGTCCAGTTGGTCGGTTGCTTGACTGCCTGGCCCAGGTCGGCGCCGGCCGCCAGCACGCTGCTGCTGGCGCCCGCCAGCAAGACCAGGCTTGCCAGGCAGGCGAGTTTGCGTTGCGTCAATGTAGTGCCGTTCATGCTTGCACCCGTGCCTGGATGGCGTTGCTCAAGTCATCGAATTGCTTGTTGGCGCGGCGCACATAGATGCCCGTGACCAGCACGGTAAACACGATGACGAACAAGCCGATCGGCATGCCCCAGGTCATCACGCCGGTGCCCGTCTTAGTGGCGAGGAATTCCTTGTTGAAGGCGATGAGCAGGATGTAGCCGTAGTACACCAGCATCATCAGGCCCGTCAGCGCCCAGCCGAAGCGGGAACGCACCTTGACCAGTTGGTGATAGTTGGGGTCGCTCTTGATTTTTTGAACGAGATCGTCATGCATTGTGTTGCCTCCTGTTATGTAAAAGCTGCTCTGTTGTTTTCGAGCTTGGATTCACAGTACAGCGCGAGGCTTACCCGCCCCTTACGGCAGCGTTTTTTCTCGCGGGGACAACACAAGGCAGGAAAAAAATCAATTCAGTGCAGCAGCCGGTCCGAAGAACTCGTGGTGCGTCTGCTGTTCCGGCACGCCCAGTTCGCGCAAGTATTGCTTGACGGCCCGCATGAATGGCTGCGGCCCCAGGAAGTAGGCGTCGACGTCGCGCGAGGCCGGCAGCCAGCTGTTCAACTGCTCTTTATTCAGCAAGCCGACGGCATCCGGCGCGGCGGCGCCCGGCGCATCGTGTTCGCCGCCATGTTCCGCATAGCAGTAATAACGCTGCAGCTGCGGGTGCTGCGCGGCCAGTGCATCGATCTGCGCGCGGAATGCATGCACGCCGTGGTTGCGCGCCGCGTGGATGAAGTGCACGGGACGCTTGCCGCGCAGGGCCGCCGTCAGCATGGCCAGGGTGGGCGTGATGCCCACGCCGCCGCTGATCAGCACCAGCGGCTTGTCGCTCTCCGTCAGCACGAAGTCGCCCGATGGCGGCGTCAGCTGCACGGTGTCGCCCGCCTGCACGTGGTCGTGGAAGAAATTCGATACCTTGCCGCCCTCTTCGCGCTTGACGCTGATGCGGTAAGTCTGGCCATTGCTGGCGGCCGACAAGGAATACTGGCGGCGCATGGGCACGCCATCGACGGTAGTCACCACGCCAATGTATTGACCTGGCGCAAAGTCGAGCACGGGCTGGCCATCGGCGGGCGCCAGCAGGAAGGACGTGATCTCGGCGCTTTCCACGCTCTTGCTGCGCACGATAAAGTCGCGCGCGCCGCTCCAGCCGCCGGGCGCGGCCGCTTGCGCCTTGTAGATGCGCCCTTCTTCGCCGGCCAGGATATCGGCCAACTGGCCGTAAGCCGCGCCCCAGGCATCGATGACGGCGTCGCTGGCCACTTCTTCGCCCAGCACTTCGCGGATGGCTTGCAGCAGGCTGGCGCCCACCAGCGGATAGTGCTCGGCGCGAATTTGCAGAGCCACGTGCTTGTTGACGATGGTGGCCACCAGGTCCCCCAGCGCGGCAAGCTTGTCGATATTTTTGGCATACATCAGCACGCCATTGGCCAGCGCGCGCTGCTGGTCGCCGCTGTGCTGGTGCGCCTGGTTAAAGTACGGCAGCACTTCGGGATGGTCGCGGAACAGATTCTTGTAGAAATGGCGGGTCAGCGCTTCGCCGCCCTGCTCGAGGATGGGGACGGTGGCCGTGATGATGGCGCGTTGTTCTTGGGTCAGCATGTAAAACTCCTGTGTCTATATGGGTAAGCGGTGTCAGGCCAGCGATTCAATGGCCGGATACAGATCGTGGTCTTCGCGCCGCATGCGCTGGAACAGCGCGTGCAGCACGGTATTGGCTTCGCTGCGGAAGGCGTCCGGTTCGGCTTCCAGGCGCACGGGCGTATTCCAGCGGCCGGCGAAATCCAGGTAGGCGCCGGCGATGCCGTGCATCTCGTTTTCGTACTGGCGTCCCAGCCGGGCCACCTCGGCCACGCCGCACGCCTGCGCGGCCGGATACAGGTAGCGCTGCTCGACGGCCAGGTGCAGCTTGATCAAGCCGCTCATGGCGATGATCTGGTCGGCAATGGCCTGCGCCTGCGCGCCGACACCGCCGCGCGCCAGCTGGCGCAAGTCATCGATGGCGGCCAGGATGGCCAGGTGCTGCTGTTTGAATTTGTCGATATTCATGATGTTTTTCTCTTGTTGAGTGTTCCCAGTGTAGCGGAATTCGCTTAAACATGCAAACTACATGCATCTTTAAAAACGCCAATGTTTCCCACAAGAATGTACATCGACATGCGCCACTATGTGCGGCACAGAACACAAGCTATGGCCACGCCTGCCTATAATTTATTCATCACAGCGCGTGCCCGCTTGCGGCCGCGCCGCACCCTCCACTCCAGCCAAGGATGAGCATGAGTATGAAGACGGACACGGTCAAGACGGGCACGAGCCAGGCGCAGCAACTGGCCGGCATCATCAACGAACACCACACGGCATTGCTGGACGGCTGGATGGCCGGCCTGATCGCCCGCCTGGTGCGGCGCGACAAGATCGCCGAAAACGAGCTGCGCCAGCAGGCATCGCAATTCCTGCCGCTGCTGGCGGGCGCGCTGGAAAACGGCGACTCGTTCGACATCGAAGGCGGCGCCTGGGACGACACGCGCCAGCTGCTCGCGGAAATATCGCAGTCGCGCGTGCGCCAGGGCTATTCGCCGATCGACACGGCCAGCTTCATGTTCTCGCTCAAGGAACCGCTGTTCACCTACCTGCGCCAGGAAATCACGGCGCAGCCGCAGGAACTGGGCGACGCCATCGTCAGCACCAGCAAGCTGTTCGACGAGCTGGGCCTGCTCACCATCGCCATCTACCAGAAGGCGCGCGAACAGGTGATATTGCGCCAGCAGCAGGAATTGCTGGAACTGTCCACGCCCGTAGTGCAGCTGTGGCAAAACGTGCTGGCCCTGCCCCTGATCGGCACCCTCGACAGCGCGCGCACGCAGGTGGTGATGGAAAGCCTGCTGCAAAAGATCGTCGACACGGGCGCGCTGATCGCCATCATCGACATCACGGGCGTGCCCACGGTCGACACCCTGGTGGCGCAGCACCTGCTGAAAACCATCGCCGCCGCGCGCCTGATGGGCGCCGACTGCATCATCAGCGGCATCCGCCCGCAGATCGCGCAAACCATCGTGCACCTGGGCGTGAACCTGGAAGACGTGATGACCAAGGCCACGCTGGCCGACGCCTTCGTCGTGGCCCTGAAGCGCACGGGCTCCAGCATCACCTACCAGCAGCAAACACACTGAGGCGCCTATGGAAAGAATCCCCATTTTACGCATGGGCCGGCTGCTGCTGGTGACGATCCAGGTGGACATGCACGACCGCCTGGCGATGACCTTGCAGGACGACCTGACCACCCGCATCGTGACGGACCGCGCCACGGGCGTGCTGATCGACATTTCCGCGCTCGACATCGTCGATTCCTTCATCGGCCGCATGATCAGCAACACAGCGGCGATGGCGAAAATCCTCGACGCGCGCACCGTCGTCGTCGGCATGCAGCCGGCCGTCGCCATCACCCTGGTGGAACTGGGCCTGACCCTGGAAGGCGTCAGCACGGCCCTGAACGTGGAACGGGGGATCAAGCTGCTGGAACGGGGCGGCGCATGCGCATGACGGGGGCGCAGTGCTAGGCGCGCAGGCACAGGAGCGGGCGCAGGCCGGGTCGCAGCAGATTCTGCCCCTGCACAGCGACGAAGACGTCGTGCGGCTGCGCAAGCAGGTGCGCGACAGCATGGTCGCCATGGGTTTTGGCCTGATCGAACAGACCAAGATCATCACGGCGGCCAGCGAACTGGCGCGCAACACCCTGCGCTACGGCGGCGGCGGCGAAGCGCGCATCGCGCGCGTCTGCGATGGCGCGCGCCAAGGACTGGAACTGCGCTTTGTCGATGCGGGACCGGGCATCGACGATATTCCCCTGGCGCTGACCGATGGCTATACCAGCGGCGGCGGGCTGGGACTGGGGCTGGGCGGCGCCAAGCGCCTGGCCGACGCCTTTCACATCGACACGGCGCCCGGCGCGGGCACCACTGTCACCATCGCGAAATGGAAGCTGTTTTGAACCACCTCGAGCAAGCCCCTGACATTGCCAGGCAACGCCGTTTTTCCGTCGGCGAACCGAGCGAAATCGCCACGGCCCGCCGCGCCGGCAACGAACTGGCGCGCCACATCGGCTTCGACGACGTGCGCACGGGCCAGTTGGCCATCATCATCAGCGAAGCGGCGACCAACATCGTCAAGCACGCGCAGCGCGGCGAAATCCTGCTGCGCAAGGTGCTGCGCGGCGGCACCAGCGGCATCGAAGTGCTGGCCATCGACAACGGCCCCGGCATGGCGAATGTGCGCCAGCACATGCAGGATGGCCATTCCACCACGGGCACCTACGGCGTGGGACTGGGCGCGATACGCCGCCTGAGCCAGGAATTCGACCTGTACACGGCGCCCGGCAAGGGCACGGTGCTGATGATGGTGGTCTGGGGGCCGAACGCCAGCAGCGCCATCCCGGCCAGCCCGAACTGGCAGATCGGCGCCGTCTGCCTGCCGCTGGCCTCGGAACAGGTATGCGGCGACGCCTGGAACGTGGTCTGCGAAGGCCATGAACTGAGCCTGATGGTGGCCGATGGCCTGGGCCACGGCCCGCTGGCGGCGCGCGCCTCGGAATGCGCCAGCGCCCTGCTGGAACACGACACGCCGGGACTGCCGCCGCTGCCCGCCCCCTTCATCGAGCTGGCCAACGGCGCCCTGCGCGCCACGCGCGGCGCGGCCCTGGCCCTGGCGCATATCGACAGCGCGCGCCGCCAGTTGCGCTACGCGGGCGTGGGCAATATCGCCGCCTGCGCCTTCGATGCGCGGCAGCGCCGGCATTTGCTGTCGCACAACGGCATCGTTGGCAGCAACTTGCGCAAGGTGCAGGAATTCTGCTATCCGTGGCAGCCTGGCGCGACCTTGATCATGCATAGCGACGGCCTGCACACGCGCTGGGACCTGGAACAGTATCCGGGCCTGGCGCACTGCCACCCCAGCCTCGTCGCCGCCGTGCTGTACCGCGACTTTGCGCGCGGGCGCGACGACGTCACGGTGGTGGTGCTGCGCGAACATGAGGAACAGCAGGCCGTGACGGGGGAAAGGAGCGAAACGACATGACACGACGCATATTGACGGCCCATATCGGCAGCGAACTCGATGTGGTGGGCGCACGCCAGCGCGCGCGGCAGATCGCCGCCCTGTGCGGCTTCGGCGTGCAGGACCAGGTGCGCATCGCCACGGCCGTATCGGAACTGGCGCGCAACGTCTACAACTACGCCGGCAGCGGCAAGGTGCATTTCGCCATCGATGGCCAGACGGCGCCGCAGGTGCTCAGCATCCGCATCGAGGACCAGGGCCCCGGCATCGCGCAGCTGGAACAGATACTGGCCGGCACCTACCGCTCGCCGACGGGCATGGGCCTGGGCATCCTGGGCGCCCAGCGCCTGATGGACCGCTGCCATATCCGCAGCGCGCCGGGCGACGGCACGCAGATCACCCTGCACAAGCTGTTCCCGCGCGACGCGCCCCTGCTCGACGGCGGCAAGATCGGCACGCTGTCCGGCAGCCTGCAGGCGCTGCCCCCGGACATCACACTGTCGGAAGTGCAGCAGCAGAACCGCGAGCTGCTGACCACCCTGGCAGAACTGAAGACGCGGCAGGACGACCTGCTGCAGCTGACGCGCGAACTGGAAGACACCAACCGCGGCGTGGTGGCGCTGTTCGCGGAACTGGACGAAAAAGCCGACCACCTGCGCCGCGCCGACCAGATGAAATCGCGCTTCCTGTCGAACATGAGCCATGAATTCCGCACGCCGCTCAGCTCCATCCGCGCCCTGTCCAAGCTGCTGCTCGACCGCATCGACGGCGATCTGTCGGAAGAGCAGGAAAAGCAGGTGCTGTTCATCCTGCAAAGCGCCGTCAGCCTGAGCGACCTGGTGAACGACTTGCTGGACCTGGCCAAGATCGAGGCGGGCAAGGTCGATGTGCACGCCAACAGTTTCCAGGTCGCCGACCTGTTCAGCGCCCTGCGCGGCATGCTGCGCCCGCTGCTGGTGTCCGATGCGCTCACCTTGACCTTCATCGACCCCGATCCGGCGCTGCACATCCACACGGATGAACGCAAGCTGTCGCAAATCCTGCGCAACTTCATTTCCAACGCCCTCAAGTTCACGGAAGCGGGCGCCATCATCGTCAGCGCCACGCCCTTGCCGGAACAGGACGCGATCCGCTTTTCCGTCTCCGACACGGGCCTGGGCATCGCCGCCGAAGACGTGCAGATGATCTTCGAGGAATTCAGCCAGGTGGAAAACCACATGCAGCGCAAGGTCAAGGGCACGGGTCTGGGCTTGCCCCTGTGCCGCAACCTGGCCACCCTGCTCAATGGCACGGTGAGCGTGGAAAGCACGCCGGGCCACGGTTCGCTGTTTTCCGTCGTCCTGCCCGCCAGCTACCACGCGCCCGAAGGCAGCCTGCCCCCGTGCGCGCCAGCCAACGACAATGGCAACGACCAGCGCATCGCCGTGCTGGTGGTGGAAGACAATCCGCCCGTGCGCCTGCTGTATGAAAAATTCCTGGCCGGCAGCGAATTTCGCGTCGTCCCCGCACGCAGCGTGCGCGAGGCGCAGGAGCGCTGGGAACAGCAGCGCCCCGCCGCCGTCATCCTCGATATCCTGCTGCACGGTGAAACGGCCTGGCACTGGCTGGCCGAGCTGAAAAACGACCCGCTGCGGCGCCAGGTGCCCGTCATCGTCGCCACCGAGATCGACGACGTGCGCAAGGGCCTGGCCCTGGGCGCCGACGCCTACTACGTCAAGCCGCTGCCGCGCCAGCAATTACTGGCGACCCTGCGCGCGCTGATCGGCAATCCACACCACCGGCAAGAGCCGGTTCCGCCGCAAGGCACAACCACCTGGGACAATGCGCATGCTACCGGATAACAACAGCGATGCTCTGATCCTGAACGTCGATGACAGCGATGGCGCCCGCTACGCCAAGTCGCGCATCCTCCAACGCGCCGGTTTCAAGGTCATCGAAGCGTCGAACGGGGGCGACGCGCTGCTGCGCGCCCGCCATGACCGCCCCAACCTGATCCTGCTCGACGTCAAGCTGCCCGACATCAACGGCCTGGAGGTGTGCCGCCAGTTGAAGGGCGGCGCCGAGACGAACACCATCCTGGTGCTGCAAACGTCGGCTTCCTGCATCGGCACGGCGGACAAGATCCGCGCCCTGGACGGCGGCGCCGACAATTACCTGGTCGAGCCCATCGAGGCCGATGAACTGATCGCCAACGTCAAGGCCCTGCTGCGCCTGGGCCGCGTCGAGCGCGCGCTGCGCGACGTGGATCGCCGCAAGGATGAATTCCTGGCCACCCTGGCGCACGAATTGCGCAATCCGCTGGGCCCCATCCGCACGGCGCTGGCCCTGCTGTGCAAGCTCGACCCCGTCGTGCCGGCCGCGCAGGACAATGCGCGCCGCACCATCGGCCGCCATACCGATCACCTGGTGCGCCTGGTGGACGACCTGCTCGACGTGTCACGCATTTCGCAGGGCAAAATCTCGCTGCAATGGGAAAGCGTAAGCCTGGCCAGCGTCATCCGCAGCGCGCTGGAGACGAGTTCGCACAGCATCGAGGCGCGCGGCCATGCGCTGGACGTGAACCTGCCCCGGGAAGAACTGTGGGTCTGCGGCGACGCCGTGCGCCTGTCGCAGATCGTCGCCAACCTGCTGCTCAACGCGGCCAAGTTCACGGCGCCGGGCGGGCGCATCGCCATTACCGCCGTGCGCGAAGGCGACAATGTGCGCATCCGCCTCAGCGACAACGGCATCGGCATCGCCGCGGCCAGCATCGACAGCATCTTCGGCCTGTTCGAGCAGAGCGGCCACTCGCCCGACCGGGTGCAGGATGGCCTGGGCATCGGCCTGTCGCTGGTGCGCAACCTGGTGACCCTGCACGGCGGCCAGGTCAGCGTGCGCAGCCCCGGCGTAGGCCTGGGCAGCACCTTCGAAGTCCTGCTGCCGCTCGACGCCAACGTGCCGCTGCCGGCCGCGCCAGCGCCGCAGGCCGCCACCGGCGGCAGCCAGCGCATCCTCGTCGTCGACGACAACCGCGATGCGGCCGATACCCTGGCCGAACTGCTGGAAATGTACGGCCACACGGTGCGCACGGCCTACACGGGCGCGCAAGCCACCGAGCGCACGCTGGAATTCAAGCCCGACATCGTCTTTCTCGACATCGGCCTGCCCGACACGAGCGGCTACGACGTGGCCGTCAAAATGCGCCAGCTGCCGATACCGCAGCAATTCCTGCTCGTCGCGCTGACCGGCTACGGCCAGGAACACGACCGCCAGGCGGCCCTGCAGGCCGGTTTCAACGAACACTTCGCCAAACCCGTCGATTTCGGCAAGCTGGCCATGCTGGGATTGCATATCGCCCCCTGAGCGGGGTGGCGACTGCCTGCGGCCAAGGCGTCGGCTATAATCGGCGGCCGCCTCACCTCTGGAAGCATGACATGACAACCCGCACGCCGCTGCTGCGCATCACCATGATACTGGGCGCCCTGCACGCCCTCCTGGGCTGGCTGCTGCTGCCGTCGCTGCCTGTCGGCCTGGCCGGCTGGCTGCTGGGCGGCCTGGTCCTGCTGGCGTCGACCATGCTCATGCCGATGACCATCTTCGCCCGCGCCGTCACCAACGATGCACGCCTGGCCGACCGTCTGAGCTGGGCCGGTTCGCTGTGCATGGGCTTTTTTTCCTCGCTGTTCGTGCTGACCGCGCTGCGCGCACTGCTGATGCTGATTCCCGCCACCCGCCCGCACGCGCAGGCATCCGCCGTGCTTGTGCTGCTCCTGGCGCTGCTGGCCACCGTCGTCGGCTTCATCAACGCCCGCCGGGTGGCGCGCGTGCGCGAGGTCGACGTGCCCATCGCGGGCCTGCCGGCCGCCCTGCTGGGCTACACCATCGTGCAACTGAGCGACATCCACGTGGGCGCCACCATCAAGCGCGCCTACGTGCAGGCCATCGTCGCGCGCGCCAACGGCTTGCAGGCGGACCTCATCGCCATCACGGGCGACGTGGTCGACGGCACGGTGGCGCAACTGGGCAGCCACACGGCGCCGCTGGGCGAGCTGCGCGCGCGCCATGGCGTGTTTCTGGTGACGGGCAACCACGAATACTATTCGGGCGCCGCGCCGTGGGTGGCGGAATTTCGCCGCCTGGGCTTGCGCGTGCTGATGAATGAACATGTCGTCCTCGACCGCGACGACGCGCGCCTGGCGCTGGCCGGCGTCACCGACTTCAACGCCGCCGCCTTCGATCCGGAGCAGAAAAGCGACCCGCAAGCGGCCATCGCCGGCGCGCCGGCCGATATCCCCCGCATCCTGCTGGCGCACCAGCCGCGCAGCGCGCCCGAAGCGGAAGCGGCCGGCTACGACCTGCAATTGTCCGGCCACACGCACGGCGGCCAATTCTGGCCGTGGAATCTGTTCGTGCCGCTGCAGCAGCCCTACGTGGCCGGACTGCACCGGCAAGGCCGCCTGTGGATTTACGTCAGCCGCGGCACGGGCTACTGGGGTCCGCCGAAACGCATCGGCGCGCCGGCGGAGATTACGAGGCTCAGGCTGGTGGCGCACAACGGCTGACCAGGCCTGGGGCGTGGCCAGTTCCCTCATCGCTGCCGCAGTCAGAGCCTGCCGGCAAACAAGGCAATTCCGGCGGCACAGCCCGCGCTCGCCACAACCAGGGTGGCAATCAGCCAGCGCCGCACAGATTGTGTCGAGGCCGCCAGCTGTTCCGCCCATGTGCTTGCCCACGCCTCCTGCTGCATCGCCAGCGCGGTCAATTGCATTTGCTGCTCGGCAAACGCCAATTGCATCTGCGCCACGGACTGCACCAGCGGCGCCAGCTCGGCCTCGTTAAGACGCGCAACCTCCATGAGCGATGCCGCCGCCTGCGTACCCAGCTCATGGCGCTGCTGCGCCATCAGTTCCTGTAGCTGAACGAAGGATTGCTTGCCGGACTCGCCTTGCTGCACCAGCTGTCCCGACAATTTCTCCACTGAGTCGCGGTGGGCAGTTACCGTGCCCTGTTCCAGCGTATTCTGGACCTGGTGCAGCATGGGTTGCAACGACAGGCGAATTTCTCGCGGCGTCTCTTCGGCCAGCGATTTGAGCGAGCGAATCTGCGTGAGCGCGTCATCCGCACTCATATTGGTGCCCTGGATAATCGCCTGTAAATCTCCCAGCAGCGATTCAAACTGGTCCAGCCGTTTGTCCAGTTCGCGGACCGACTTCGTCACAGGCGCCAGCGGTTCCTGCATTACCTTTTGCAATAGTTCCTGAAATTCGTGTTCCTGGCGTACGATATCGTGTTGATTGTTCATGGTCTTGGTCAATATGAGGTAAATGTAAATTAAATGGCAGCGGGTTCGATGTGCAACAGGACTTGCTTGCGTATATCAGCAAGCCGCACGGCAGCCAGCAAGCCCAGAAAGGCGGTAACGCGGTTGCCGGCGGTGCATATCGCCTGCCGCCGCTGTTCCAGCTCAGCGACATATTCCGCGTCGAGCAGCGCCGCAAAGCGGCGACTCTCCACCAGATCGTTTTCCATCCGCTGTTCAAACAACTCGCGCGCCTGCGTATGCTGCGCCAGTTTCTCCTCCAGCAGCCTGATCGGCGCGATGCCGCCGTCTACCAGCCGTTGAAAGTCGTCGCGTTTGTAGCGTTGTTCCTCCAGTTCCTCCAGCAAGCCTTCCCGCCAGGCGTGAGCGGCGGCCAGCCAGCGTTTGCGGGCAAGCGCCTTGAGCTCTGCCTGGGCTTCGTCGATACAGCGCCTGAAGGTTCTGAGATCCCTGGCATAGTCGCTGCCCTCGCCGGTGCTCCAGTATTTGTCCACCCAGTACGCATTGAGAGTGGAGAGCAAACTGCTGAACGCATCGTCCAGTATGTCGTCGCTGCCGCTGACGCCATCCTTCAACGCCACACGGCGCCAGAACAGCTGCGTGCCTGACATCCGTGCCGTGTCTGGATGACTGGACAGCAATGCCTGCCGCAGGGATGTCTTCGCGCGCCGGATCACGGCCTTGAAGCCGTCGACACTTTCATATGGATCGCCAGGCGCCGTCGCGGCAAAAACAAAATGCCGCGCGATGTCTTTCGACAAAACCTCGTCCGTCAATGCTTCCTGCGCCTGCGCCAGGCTGGCGCATTGTTCGCCAATATTCTCGGCCGCAAGTTGCGCCTGTTGTTGTTCCTCCCGCGCCCGCCGCAACGCCGCCTGCAGCGCATCGCTCTCACAACGCAGCACTTCCTGGCGTTTTTCCTTCACCCTGGCAATCACCACGTGCGCGTCGACGGCAACGCGCAGACGCGCCAATGGCGTGGTCGACGCCTGTATATCGCTCAGCAACTGCTGCTTGAGTGTCAGCATCATCGGCTGTACCCGCTCATACAGGAGGGGCTCGGCTTCGCGGGCATCGAGCCACGACTGCCCGAACTCGAGCGGAAAAAAGTTCGCCGCGCGCTTGACATCCTCACTCAGCGGTATCGAGCGTTCAATCTGTTCGACCAGGCGCCGCCGGTAGAGCGGCACTTCGGCCTCGCCCGCATGCTCGTGCACCATGTCGCGCACCGACTGCGCCGTGAAGGAGTAGGTGGTGACAATCCGAAAACGCCGCGGGGCGCTTTGCCAGTCCTCGATGCCCGGCAGCGTCAGGCCGCCCCCTTGCAGGAACGACAAGTCATCACCGCGTCCCACCAGCAGGATCAGGTCGGCCAGCGGCACATATTTGCGCGCCATCGCATGCACATGCTCCTGCTCGGCCGCGTTTGCCGGTTTGTCGCCAGGAAGATCGAGCATGCGCACACCCGACTGCACGGCGTGCGCATCAAAGCATTCCTGCGGGACAAACACGACGCACGGCGCATGCGCGACCAGCTGGCGCATTTCCATCGCCGTTCGCAGCCGGCCAAGTTCCGCCTCCATGGCGAGGTCATCGTCATACCATGCGGCGGCCGCGTCATTGACTTTCAGTCCCCAGCGCTGATCCTGCGAACGGCGGTATTCCATCGTGGTGGCGGTGGCCGATTGCCCGGCTGCGCGCCCCCCCCGCAAGACCCGCGCCACGCGCGGCATCTGCGTCGCCAGCACCCCCATCAACTCCATCAGCAAGGTGGTTTTGCCGACCTGGGTCTTGCCGAAAACGACCACGTAGGCTTCCGCCTGCTGATCCTTGCTGGCCAGGCGGTCGCGGATTTCAGGACTCAGCGATTCGGCAAAGCGCGTATACGCGCGGAAGGCCCAGCCCAGCCGTTCCTGGTCATGCTGTGCCCATGCTGCGCGCACGCCGGACGCTTGCTCCGGCGCCATGCTGCCCCGGCTCACGCGGCCTGATCCACTTGGAACAGCGCCATCGTATGCCCGGACCGGCCCAGTTCAAACAGCAGGTCACGCTGCAGTGAACGCACATCGGCCAAGGCCTTCGCCAGGCGGTCTTTTTCCATCAGCGCTTCATCCAGGCGATAACGCGTGCGCAGCGACTGTTCCAGCCGGCCCCGCATCTGGCCCATCATCTGATTAAAATGGTGAATGAAATGCTTGTGATGGTGTTCTTGAATGCTCTGCAACATCGATTGCGACACGAGCCGTGCCTTCTCGTCATGGATGCGCGTGGCCTGCATGGCGGAATACGCCAGATACCCCACCGCCACCGCGCCGACCACGGCGGCGCCAACGCCGCCGATGGCGGCACCGGCCGCCGCCGTTCCGCCGGTACCTGTGCCGGCAGCCGCGGCCGAGGCGGACGCCGGATTGAACATGCTCATCAGGGCTGGAATCACGTCGACATCGCCATCGCTGAGCACATCGACGGCAAAGACGGTGGCAATGCTGCGCAAGACCGTCTTGCCCAAGGTCACGCCGTCGCCCAATTGCTGCACCGCTTTTTTCATCATGTCGGCTTGATCGGACTCCTTTGCCGCCGTCAATTCCGGCGTCAGGCCCACCAGCGCGGGCATCATGCTGGCCAGGCGCGCATATTCCAGCGTCAGGGCCGGCAAGAGCTTGACCGCGCTGACGACATCCTTGGTCACCAGTTCGGCTTGTCCTTCCGGCGCCCCCTTCACACCCAAGATCACCCGCAGATTTCGCTGGTCGTCCTCGTCCGGGCGCTGCCAGGCAAGCACTTGCTGGTTTGCGTCGACATAGCCCAGTTTTTGCATCGGTGTCGCGTCGCTTTCCTGCGCGATGGCGAGAACCTGCGGGCCCTGCTCACCGCGCAGTTTCTTCTGCGTCAGCCCGCCGATCATGGCAGTGTGCTTTTCCAGCACGTCGGCCTGCTCGCCCCACGATGCGCTGACGCTCTGTGCTATGTGCTGGTGGCTTTGCGTGGCGGTCCTGGCGAAGTCCTTGATTTTGTTGACGACACCCTCGTGATCGCTGATCAAGCTGCCTTCGAGCGTCTTCCAGGCTGCACCCAGATGCGCTTGCAGCAGGCTATCGATGCCATCCAGATACTCCTCGCGCAGGCCATCCCTGGCGTCGTCGAAGGCCTCCAGGTAACTGCGCACCGCCTGCAAGCCCTCATTGCCGCTCTCGCGTTCATGAAAAAGCAGCTTGGTTTTGGTGTGCACCAGTCCCAGGACCGAGGTCAGGTCACGACTCAGAACACCCGCCAGACGGTTCAGTTGCGCCTTGCGGTCGCCGCCGCCCGAGCAGGACAGGTCCTGGATCGCCTTGGTCAAAGCTGGCAGCCAGTCTTGGCGGTAGTCCTGGTCATCCGCGCCGACGCAGATGATTCTTGTCCCGGCCAAGGCGGCCGGCACCTTGAACACTTGGGCCGCCGTATCGCGCAACGCCTGCAGACGCTCCGGCTTGCCGCGTGCGGCCTCCGTCTTACTGATCACCACCAGGGTTTGCGCGCCGCCCAATTCGCCTTGCAGCATGTCCGTGACGATGTCGACCTGCTGCTGGTTGGCCATACGCGTCTCGTCCGTGACGACGATGCAGCCGACCGCCCCGACCAAGGCCTGGCGCATCAGTTCCTGCCATGATTTGTTCTCGCGGTCCTGCGTCTCGTAGCCAGGCAGCAACAGCCAGGCCTGATTCGCCCGGTTGAAATAGCGCTGCGGCACCTTCAGCACGGGCAGCAGCACATCCATTTCCGGGTCGCATACGGCTTTCTGGAAGGTGGCGACATCGACATCGTCCTCCACCAGCACGTATTGCCCGTCCTGCTGGCGCAGGCAGCGCAGCGCGCCCTGCACTTCGGAGTGCGACGCATCTTCCAGCACCAGCACAGGCAGCTTCTCGCCCCGGCCTTCGTTAGGCTGCAGCCATTGCGCCGACTCGCCGTCCAGCGCATACAGCGAGCGCAACAGCGTCGTTTTTCCCGCCCCTTGCGAGCCGCCGATCGCCAGGATCGACGTCGTGCCCAGCACTTCGGCAAGCAACAGGCGGCGCATGATCAGCGGCATGTCGGTACGCAGGCGCTCATCGTCAATCAACTGACTGGCGCCATGCAATTCGCGTAAGGCGGCGTTCAAATCTTGCAGCAAAATTTCCGGAGAATGCATCGTGAGGACTTTCTATCAACAACGGTTTAAATAACTGTGCTCCAGGCGGTGTTGATCCCATGCCCGTAGTCGCGCGGCCAGCGCATGCGGCGATTCGTGGATGGGGTCTGTCAGGAATGGACGGCACAGACAAAAACTTTCTTTTCAGAATGTTTTCATCTTACACAAGCATAGCGACAGATCGTGTCGCTACCGCCCGCCATGCCATGTTATTTTTGAAAAGAAAGTATATTTACAACAACGCGGCGGCTAGCCCAGGCTGCACTGGCGGCAAGGGCCATCGCCATGCATTAATCGGGCCGCATCTGCGCGGCGAAATCGCGCTGGCGGAACTGCTCCAGCAGGAAATCGACGAACACACGCGTCTTCGCGGGCAAGAGTTTCTTGCTGGGATAGTACACGGACAGGGAGCCGGAATCGGCGTGCCAGCCTGGCAGCAGGCGTACCAGCGCGCCGCTGCGCAAGTGGGCCAGCGCGTGCGGCATGGGCAGCAGTGCCACGCCGACGCCCAGGATGGCTGCCTGCGCCATCGCTTCCGGGTCGTCGAAGATGGCGCGCGGCCGGCATTCGGCCACGCCTTCGCCGCCCGATCCATCGCGCAATATCCAGCTGCGCAGCCTGCCGCTGCCGGCAGAACGGCGCGCCACGCCATCGAATTGCGCCAGGTCCGACGGATGCCTGGGCATGGCCTTGCCCTGCATGAAGGCGGGCGACGCCGTGGCGACGATGTGGGCGTGCCCCAGTTCGCGCGCCACCACGCCCGGCGTCAGCTCGATGCCGCCGCCGATGGCGACATCGAAGCCTTCGCCGATCAAGTCGACTTGCCGGTTGTCGAAATGGCAGTCGGGCACCACGCCCGGGTGGCGCGCGATGAAGTCGCCCAGCAGTGGCACCACGTAGCTGCGCCCGAACGACGGCGCCATGCTGATTTTCAGGATGCCGGCCGGCTGGCCGCCCTCTTCCGCCACGCCAGCGATCGCTTCGCGCAGGGTGGACAAGGCGCCGCCTATCTGCTGCAGGAAACGCTCGCCCCCTTCCGTCAGGGTCAGGCGCCGCGTGCTGCGCTGGAACAGCCGCAATCCCAGGCTCGCTTCCAGGCGCGCCACGTTCTTGCTGACGGCGGCCGGCGTCAGGCCCAGGCGGCGCGCGGCGGCGGAAAAGCTGCCCAGCTCGGCAGACAGCACGAAGGATTGCAAGTGATTGAGGGCGTCCATGCGCCTATTCTACCCGCTCATCTGATACCAATGGTTGAAAGTGATTGTAGCGATTCATGGCTAGCGCGGCAGGAATGAAAGGCAGATACTGAACTCCTCGATTCCTCACTTAGAAAGCACATCATGCAAACCCAAACCACCACCAGCACCTCCCTGCCACTGCAAGACAAGATCGCGTTTGTGACGGGCGGCTCGCGCGGCATCGGCGCCGCCATCGTGCGCCGCCTGGCCAGCCAGGGCGCCAACGTCGTCTTCACGTATCAAAGCTCGGCCGCCGAAGCGCAGGCGCTGGCCGCCACGGTGGAAGCAAGCGGCGGCAAGGCCCTGGGCGTGCAAGCCGATGCGGCTGACGCCACCGCCCTGACGGCGGCCATCGACAAGGTGGCGGCGCAATTTGGCCGCGTCGATATCCTCGTCAACAACGCCGGCGTATTCCTGCCCGGCGCCATCGACGACTTTTCGCTGGCAGACTTCGACAAGACCGTGGCCGTCAACGTGCGCGCCGTGTTCGTGGCCATCAAGGCAGCCGTGGCCCACATGCAGACGGGCGGGCGCATCATCAACATCGGCAGCACGAATGCGCACCGCATGCCGTTCGGCGGCGCGGCTGCCTACGCCATGAGCAAATCGGCGCTGAGCGGCCTGACGCAAGGCCTGTCGCGCGACCTGGGTCCGCGCGGCATCACCATCAACAACGTGGAACCTGGCCCCGTCGCCACGGACATGAACCCGCCGACAGGCGACTTCGCCGACCTGATGCACGGTCTGATGGCCCTGCCCCGCCACGGCACGGCCGATGAAATCGCCGGCATGGTCGCTTACCTGGCCAGCCCGGAAGCGGCGTTCGTCACGGGTGCAGGGCTGAAGATCGATGGCGGTTTTGCCGCCTGAGCGCCAGCACGCACCACGGCCCCGGCATTAGGCCGCCGGGGCCAGTCCGAACATCAGCGAGCGGTGCGCTGCCACGCCAGCCATGGCGCCATCGGCCACCGCGAACGCCACGCTGCCGGCCATGCGGCCCGCATCGCCGCAGCAAAAGACGCCAGGCACGCTGCTGGCCTTTTGCTCGTCGGTGCGCACGAACGGGCCCATGGCCCCCTCTTCCAGCACGCAGCCAAGCTCAGCAGCCAGGGAACTGGCCAGGCGGGTGCGGGTCGCCACGAACAGGCCGGCCATCGCATGGCGGCTGCCATCCTGCATGACCACGTCGGCCACGCCGGCGATCCGCGCCACGGGCGCGCGCACCACCGTGACGCCGCGCGCGGCCAGCTGCTCCAGCTGCGCGCCATCGGGTTCGAACGCGCCATTCAGGAAAAAAGTGACCGTGCCCCAATCGGGCAGCATCAGCGCATGGTGCATGGAGAGGGGGCCGGTGGCCAGCACGCCGATGGCCCCCTGCTCCAGTTCATAGCCGTGGCAATACGGGCAGTGAAAGACGCTGCGGCCCCAGCGCTCTGCCAGGCCATCGACGGGCGGCAATTCGTCGATCACCCCGGTGGCCAGCACCAGCCGGCGGCCCCGCACGAGCGTGCCGTCCGCCAGGGTCACGTCGTAGCCATCGCCAGCGCTGCTGGCCGCTGCCTGCACGGCCGTGCCATCCAGCCAAGTGACGGTGGCATACGCCAGCAGCTGCGCCTTGCCCTCGGCCGCGATGGCAGCGGTCCCGCTGCCGTCCTGGGTCAGGAAGCCGTGGGAATGGCTGGCGTAGCGGTTGCGGCGCTGGCCGCCGTCGACCACAAGTACGCGGCGGCGGGCGCGCGCCAGTTGCGTGGCGGCCGACAGGCCCGCGTAGCTGCCGCCGATGATGATGGCCTCGAACGGGGCGTCGAATGCGGCGGCAGGCGTGGCGCTGCCCCCGCCCTGGGATTCAGGAATGGTCATGCGGTGCTCCTTGGTGTGTGGCGTATTGTTGGCTGAAACGTTCGGCCAGGTCGGCCAGGGTGACGGCGCCAAAGCGCCGGATCAGCAGCGCCTCGGCTTCGTCGAAGGCGCCGGCCAGCGACTGGTTGACCACCTGCTCGACCAGGCAGCCCGGCTGATCGACGCGGTTGCCCATGGCGAAGACGGTGGGCGACCCCACGGCCACGTAAATGTCGTGCAGCGTAACGCGGTGCAGGTCGCAGACGATGTGCCAGCCGCCGCCGTGGCCCTTGACCGAAGCCACGTAACCCCGCTCGCGCAAGCCGGCCATCACGCGCCGCACCAGCACGGGATTGGTATCCAGGTAAGCGGAGAGTTCCTCGGACGTCATCGGGCGTCCCGCATGGGCCATGTGCAGCAACACATGGAGGATCGATGATAGTTTGCTGTCGCGTCTCATGTAACTAATGATAGTACATAATTTCCATAGATGCAAACCAGTTGCAACATCAAGGCGTAAAAAAGGGCCAGACTATTCAGCCTGGCCCCTGCCTGTACTTCAGCGTCTGTACTTCAGCGCCTGTTATTCGCGGCTGCTTCTACGCCTGCTTGCGCCGGCGTCCCCGCCACCACAGCAGCAATGCCAGCAACACCAGCACGCCGACGATGATGCCCGCGCGGGCCAGGCCGATCAGGTTGGACGGCGCGCCGCCGTTGCGCAGGGTCGTCACCTGCTCTGCCGTCACCTTGATGGCGGGATTGCCGTACATCTTCTGCACGTAATTGCCCAGGGTGACGATCTGCTCGTCCGACAAGGTCTGGCGGAAGGCTGGCATCAGGTGTCCCGCAGCATGATTCCCCTCGCCATCCTGCCGCTCCACGCCGTCGAGGATGGCCATCACCAGGTTGTTGCTGTTGCTGCGGCCCGTCACCGAATTGTGGAACAGCGGCGGCAAGCTGCCGTCGAAACTGCCCTCGCCCCTGGCCTGGTGGCAGCTGGCGCACTGCGCATCGTACAGCTGCGCACCCGACATCTTGTTCAGGTTTTGCGGCAGCGGCACGCCGCGGATGCTGACCAGCTCGTCGCCCGCCTTGCCCCATTGCGTCACCGGCTGCGTATCTGCCTTGTCGCGGATGGCCGGCACGCTCTTGACGTAGTGCGCGATGGCGTGCAAGTCCGCGTCGCTCAGGTGCTTCAGGCTATGGTCGATGGCTTCGGCCATCGGTCCCGCGGCTTGCGCCTTGTTCGCGGTGCGGCCCGTGCGCAGGTAATCGACCAGTTCCTGCTGGCTCCAGCCGCCCACGCCGCTGTTGATATCCGACGTGATGTTCGGCGCATGCCAGGTACCCAGGTCGGCGCCGCCCAGCTCCTTCGACAGCTGCTCGGCCATCAGCGCATTGCGCGGCGTATGGCAGGTGGTGCAGTGGGCCAGGCCTTGCGCCAGGTAGGCGCCCCGGTTCCACTCCATGCTTTTCGCCGTATCGGCGACGAAGGGCTTCTTGTCGAGGAAGAGCATGTTCCAGCCGGCCATCGACAGGCGGATGTTGAACGGGAACGGCAAGTCCGTCGCTTGCGCCGGCGCAGAGTCCACGGCCGCCACGCCGTGCATGAAGTAGTCATACAGGGCCGCCGTGTCCTCGTCCGTCACCTTGGCGTAGGCCGTGTAGGGCATGGCCGGGTACAGGTTGGCGCCGTCGGCCCGCACGCCATGGCGCACGGCGTCGGAAAACTGCTTGAGCGTGTAATTGCCGATGCCATGCGTTGTCGACGGCGTGATATTGGTGGCGACAATGGCGCCCAATGGCGTCGCCAGGGACAGCCCGCCCGCCATCGGTTTACCGCCAGGCACGCTATGGCAGGCGATGCAGTCGCCGGCCGTGGCCAGGTAGCGGCCGCGTTCGATCGCCGCCGCATCGGGCACGGCCTTGTCGGCCGCCAGCACGGGCATGGCCGCGAGGGACAGCAAGACGGCGCCCGCCGTCAGTCTGAAGGCCGCCATCATGCTGTGCCTCCCTGTTGTTCGTCGAGGATGTGCTTGACGGTGCGCAGCGCAACGGCCAGGCCGTTTTCCGTCGAATTGCAGGTGCCGGACGTGGGCAGCACGCCGGTACTGCACAGGAACAGGTTGGCGTGGTCGAAGGTGCGGCCCCACTGGTCGCACACGGCCTTGGCGGGGTCGGAACCCATCGACAGGGTGCCGCAGATGTGCTGGTTGTTGGCAAACACGCCTTCCTTGCTGTGGCGCAGATTGGTGCCGCCCATCAGCTTGGCGATCTGTTCGAAATCCTGCTTCGAACGCTCGTGGCCCCGCTTCGTGTACTCGTCGATCGAATAGTGCGCCTGCGGCTTGGGGATGCCCATGGCGTCTTTTTCGCTGCTCAGGGCAATGCGGTTTTCCGGGTTCGGCAGCACTTCCAGCACGTTTTTCAGGCTCATTTCGCGGGCCGAGCGGAAACGCAGTTGCTGCTCGAATGCTTCGCCGAACACGCCCTTGCCGATCAATTCCCTGGTGGCGCCGTCGACGCGCGAAATGTTCGTGAAATCCAGGCGGTACGGCGAGTGCTCGCTGCGGAAGTCGCCGTCGCGCATGGTGTTGATGGAATTGGGGCTTTGCGGGCCCCGGCCCAGCCACAAGTCTTCATCAGCGTCGAAGGTGATCGAGGTGCTCGGATGGTCCATCAGGTTGCGGCCCACCATGTCGCTGCTGTTGGCAAGGCCGTTCGGGTATTTGTCCGAGGCGGAAACGAGCAGCAGACGCGGGCTTTCGATGCCGTTGGCGGCGAGGATAAAAGTCTTGGCCGTGACCCGGTGGCTTTTCTTGTCGACGTCGCAGTACAGCGCGGCCGTGATGCGGCCCTGCGCGTCGTGTTCCAGCTTGTAGACGTTGGCGTTGCAGACGATCTTGACGCCCGCGTCTTCCGCCTGCAGCGCGGCGATGCCGCCGTGGTATTGCGCGTCGATGGGGCAGATCGGCTGGCAGCTGTTGTTGCCGCAGCAGGCCGGGCGGCCATCGTAGCTGACGCTGTTGCGCGCCACCGTGTTGCCGACGACCTTGAACGCAGGGTCGAGGCGCTCGCGGATGCGGCGCATGGCGTACGGCTCCGTCACGGGGTCCATCGGAAACGCCTGCTTGCGCGGCGAACCCGTGTTCTCGGCGCCCGAGACGCCCATGATCTCTTCCGCTTCCTGGTAAAACGGCTCCAGGTCTGCATAGCTGATCGGCCAGTCGACGCCCACGCCATACAGGGTATGGATGCGGAAATCGTTCGGCACATTGCGCCAGGCCTGCGCGGCCCAGTGCCACGACGTGCCGCCGAACTGGCGGATGTATTCGGCCGGGTACGGATACGGGCCGGCCTGCACCAGGTAGCCGTTATCGGTCGGCTGGTAGATCGGGTGCGGCGCCGTGGCGACGGACGGATACGGCGACATCCAGTCGCTGCGGCGCGTCGTATTGCGGAAACGGGCGACGATTTCGCCGCGCGACACGCGCGGTCCCGCTTCCAGGATCAGCACCGAGGCGCCGGCCAGCGCCAGCTTGCGCGCAGCCAGGGAGCCGATGATGCCGGAACCGATCACGAGGTAATCGGCAGAGAGTTCTTCAGCCATGATGGCTCCTTAAATTGGTTTTCTGGCCCAGCTGCCGTAGGCGCCGTAGGAATACGTGGGAGGTTTCAGCACGTCGGCCACGACGGCCGCGTTGAGCGCCTGCTCGTAGGCGACGCAGACGGCCGCCTCGCCCGTGCCGACGATGCCCAGGTACCAGGCGCTGGCGATCTGGCGCGGCAAGGCGGCCAGCGGCGACTGGGCCGGGTCGAGCCCGTCGAGCGCTTCCTGCAGGCCGGCCGCCTGCAAACCCTGCGCATTGATCAGCGCCAGCAGCGCGCGCACCTTCGCCGGGAAGGCCGTATCCTGCGCCACCAGCGCGTCATACAGGCGCCTGGCCAGCACGGGGTCGAGCACTTGCCGCCCCACCAGCATGGCCGACACGCCCAGGAAGGCGCCCTGCTCCGCATTGGCGACCGGTTCGGCCAGCGCCCAGGGAATCAGCGCCGCGGCCGAAGCCGACAGCAAGCCGGCCAGCACCATGCGGCGGCCGGGATTGAGAGGGCCGCGGCCCTCCTTGTGATGTGTAGCGTCCACTTGAAGCTCCCGTGAGTTCAGCAACCGTTCAGAAAGAATGCTTGAGACCGACCATGACCACCGACTGGCCGCCGGTCGACGACGGCGTGCCGTTTTGCGAATCGCCGACCGAGGCGACGGCGTTGACGATGGCGCCGTCCTGGCCCAGGGTCTGGCCGCGCGCCAGCTGGCGCGCCTCGATCAGGTAGATGGCGGTGCGCTTCGACAGCGCATACGTCTGTTCGAACGACAGTTGGCGGTAGCGCGCGCGGTCGGCGATGCCGTTGGCGTGGCTGGCGAAGGTGTCGCTGTAGCCGGCGGCCAGGAACCACTGCGGCGTCAACTGGTAGCTGGAGATCAGGCCGGCCGTGTTGAAGATGGCCGTGTCGCGGAAGGCCGAGCGGCTGCCCGCCTCGTATTGCACGTTGCTGGCGTTGGCGCCCACCATCCACTTGCCCATGGTGTAGCGCGCGCTGGCGGCGATGAATTGCACGCTTTCTGCCGAGGCGTAGCCCTGGTTGATGGCGGAAATGCCGAAGCTGCCCGAAGCATTGCTGTTCCAGCCGCCCTGGGTGCTCATGGCCATGGCGCTGGCATTGTTCTGGCCGTTTTTCAGTTTCAGGTAGCCGAGCGCGAATTCGGCTGGCGAGGTGCTGTACTTGACGGCGGCACTGAAGCTGCTGCCCACGGCGTTGCCGTCGGCCGCTTCGCCAAAGCCGTACTGCGCGCTGGCCTGCAGGCCGCGCCAGGCCGGCATGCTGTAGGTGACGGAATTGCTGATGCGCACGGTCGTATCGAGGCCGTCGATATCGCCAGGATGGGCGCCGGTGGCGCCCGTCAACACGTTGCTCGACGCCAGCGAACCCACCAGCAGATAGTATGGCGTGTACTGGCGGCCGGCCGTGACGGTACCGTAGGCTGTCGATTGCAAGCCCACGTAAGCCTGGCGGTTGAACAGGGAGCTGGCCGAACTTTGCGCGCCCGTGTCGCTTTCAAAGCCGTTTTCCAGCAGGAACAGCGCCTTCAGGTCGCCGCCCAGGTCTTCCACGCCCTGGAAGCCGATCTTGCTGGCGGACAAGTTGCCGCTGCGCATGTAAGTGTTCGAATTGCCGCCCTGGTTGCTGGTGTACGCCATGGCCGCGTCGACCACGCCATAAATGCTGACATTGCTCTGGGCGCAAACGTTTGCGCCGATGAGCGTGGAGACGGCCAGCGCCGCAGCGCGCATGCATGTAGTGTTCATTTTTTCCTGACTTTCCTGTTTTATAGTACGCCCGGCCGGCATTGCCTCCGTGATGGCGACATACTGGCGAGGCGCCGCGTTGCGGCCCCATACAGCGCGTGGGGCGTCCGCTTTTCTTCTTGATTTGGATCAAGTGGAGCAAATTATACGCTTATTTACTCACATGTAAGTAATTGACTGTAAGGCGTAGTCTTATAGCAAAACTTTCTTGTGTCTTATAGCAAAACCGTCAGGCATGCGGACACAAGCCCGGCAGGATGCGGAAATACGCGGAACAGGCATGGGGAAAGCAGCGACGGCGCGTGTCGAAAAACACGCGCCCGGTGGCTAGTCAGGCAGGCGGGAAAACGGGGAAAGCGGGATGGTCAGCGCAGGATGGCGGGCGCCACCGGCAGGGTTTCGAGGGCAATGAAGGCTTCCAGGGTGCGGCGCATGTCTTCGAACACTTGCTTGCCGTAGGCCGCTTCCAGGTGTTCATATTGCAGGTCGATCAGCTTGCCCATCTGCAGCAGCAGGCTGGCGCCCGCTTCCGACAGGTGCACCTTGCGGCGGCGCTGGTCGCCTTCGAACTTGCTGCGCCCGATCAAGCCGATTTCTTCCATGCGCGCCAGGATGCCGCTCATGCTGGGGCTGGAAATCTGGCAGATCTCGCACAGTTCGCGCGGTTCCAGGGTCGGGCTTTCGTTCAGCGCGCGCATGATGCGCCACTGCTGCTCCGTCACGCCGAAGTGGTTGAGGATGGGGCGGAAATGCTGGAGCAGGCTGTCGCGGGCCTTCAGCAGCAGTTGCGGCATGTTCGGATAACGGATCGGTAGCTGCAAGCGGAACTCCCTGGGTGGGCGGAAAATTAGCGTAATTATACGGCCCGGCCACTGCAAACGGCAGGCCGGCAACGATGTATTTTTCGCTACGTCCGCCCTGCCTCCTGCCCTGCTCCCTCCTCCTGCGCATGCCGCCGCACGGACCACAGCACGCCCGCCGTCAGCAAGACCATGGCGGCCCATTCCAGGGGGCGCGGCATGCGCTGCGCGTAGACGAAGCCGTACAGCAGCGCGAACAGGGTTTCCGACAGGATCAGCTGGCCCGACAAGGTGACCGGCACCAGGCGCGACGCCAGATTCCACAGGTAGTTACCGATCACGGAAGCACCCAGCGCCAGCAGCAAACACACGAGCCAGTAGCGGTGCCAGTCGCGCGCCGGCGCGTCGTCGGCGCCGCCTGCCTGCTGCAGCGCCAGCATCGCGGCGCCAACGGCCAGGGCGATGACGCCGCTGGCCAGGCCATACAGCATGGCCCATTCCACGGAACTGAAATGCGCGTGGCGCTTGAGGAAACGGGCATTGTCGAGCGCATACCAGGTCCAGCAGGCGAGCGCGCCAACGGCGCACAGCACGCCGGCCAGCTTGTGCGCCAGACCGGCGCCACCCGCGCCGCCTGCATGGCTGACAATATCGAGATTGAAAATATCGACATTGATACAGGCGATGCCCAGCGCTACCACCAGCAGCGGCCAGGTCAGCTGGCGCAGCGGCAGCGCGCCGTGGTCCTTGCGGCCCAGGATGGTGACGCTCAGGGGCAGCAAGCCGATGATCAGGGAAGTGGGCGCCACGCCGGCCAGCTTGACGCCGTAGGCCAGCAGCAGGTAATACACGACATTGCCGGCCAGTGCCTGGCGCAGCATGGCCAGCCAGTCGCTGCGCCGCAAGCGTCGCAGCAGGGGCACAAGGCGCGGCAGCATCAGGCCGGCCGCCACCGCGCCATAGCAGATGTAGCGCCCCACCATCAGCTCGACCGGGGAAAAGTCCGGCAGCAAGACGGGCACAATGAAAACGGCGCCCCAAAAGGCGCCGGCCAGCACACCACATACGATCCCACGCCACATGCCTGCCACTCTCACGTTTTCATTCAAGGGCGCCAGTATGGCATGCGCAGGAGACCGCCGTCAGCCCCTGGCTTTTCTCTGCGCGGGGATGAAGTGTTCGCGCACGGCCCTGGCCAGCAAGTCCGGCGGCAGCAAACCCTGGCCCAGCAGGAAGTTATTGAAGGCCAGGCGGTCGAATCTGTCTCCCAGCGCCAGCTCCGTTTCCGCGCGCAGCTGCAGGATGCGCGTGTAGCCATAGAAATAGCTGCCCGCCTGGCCCGGCATATTGAAGGTGTAGCGGTCCAGTTCCTGGCGGGCCATCGGTGTCGACAGCATCACCTCGTCCGTCAGGATGCGGCCCGCCTCTTCGCGCGTGACCTGCCCCAGGTTCAGCATCGGGTCCAGCATGGCGCGCGCCGCGCGCAGCATGCGGAACTGCAGCGCGATGAACTGGCCTTCGGCCGGCTCGTAGGGAATCATCTCTGCTTCCGCGTACAGCGCCCAGCCTTCCACGTTGACGCTGTTGAACGCGTACAGGCTGCGCGCCTGCGACACGCCCCGCTCCACCATGGCGCTGAACTGCAGCTCGTGGCCAGGACGGCCCTCGTGCGCGCTCAGGGTCCAGGCGGCGCCCGCGAAATTGAAATCGTCATACGCCTCGCCCTTGCCGCTGGCGGCCGGATTGCTGACGGGGAGGACGAACTGGCCGTGTTCTCCCGTATTGCCGATCAGCGGAGGCGGACGCATATGCGGCGCCGGCTGGGCCGCCGATTCGGCGGCTGACGCCAGGCGCATGGTCATGGCGCGCGCAGGAATATCGACCACGCGCTGCCGGGCGATGCGCTGTTCCAGCTGCGTATTGACGCCCTTGTAATGCGCCTCGAGCTGCTCGTTCGGGATGGACTCGGCCTTCAGCGCGCGCAGCACCTGGCGGTAATCGCTGCCGTCGACACCCTTGAGCGACATTCTCTCCGCCACGACGGGCGCCAGCGCCTGCATGGCGGCGCGCGTTTCCAGGTAAGCCACCTGCGCCCGTTCGACCAGCGCGCGCGGCTCGATGTCGATGCCCACCTGCTTCAGGCGAAACGCATACAGCTCGGGCGCCATGCGGAAATCCGTGCGCGACAGGGGCAGCACCACCTGCTTTTCCCACGCCGCATACTCGGTCAGCTGCTGTTCCATGGCCGCCAACGCGCTCTCCGCGCCCGCGATCTGCATGTCGGCGAACAGCTTGCGGATGCCGGCGACATACGTCGGCACATTTTCCAGCGACTGCTCCACCTGCAGGCGCACGGGTCCCGCCAGGCCGGGCTTGCCGATTTGCTCCGTGAAGCGCGCCTTCGCCTGCTGCGTGATCGGCGTGCTGCCCGGGTATTGCCCGACATAGCGCTGCAGCCGTTCCAGCGCCTTGGCGCGGCGCGCGGCCGGGCGCTGTTCCTGCAGCAGGCTTTGCATGCTGCCAAAGACCATTTGCGGCACATCAACCCACGGCAAGGCGTACTTGGCTTCCAGCTGGGTGCCAGCGATTTCCTGGTCGACGGCGCCGATCAAAATCTCCAGGTCCTGGTGAATGCGTTCGTCGCGTTCAAGTTCCAGCTTTTGCTGCAATTGCGCGCGCGCCTGCTGCATGGCCGCCACCTGGCGTTCGACAATATTGGGTCCCAGGTCGGCAGCCAGGCCGTCGTACTGCACCAGGCCCGTGTCGGAAGCGTTTTCAGGCGAGAACTGCGCCTGCGCAGCCAGCACGATGGCCGCGTTACGGTTGCTGGCCTCGACCCAGGCCGATGGGGCGGCAGCAGCTGCCGCAGATGCGGGGGCGGCGGCCATGGCCGGCATGGCAAACGCGGTGGAGAGCAAGGCGGCAAGCACGGTCTGATGCAATTTCGGGATGACGGACATCGGGGGATTCCTTCAAAGGTGAGCGATGAGCGAAGCGGCGAGTATCGGCCAGCCTCGCATGCCTGTCAATTCAGGCCATTCAGGGCGGGCAGGTTCCACGGCGTGACGATCTGGATGGCGGACAGGCAGGCCGGCTGCGCCAATGCCGGCAGCGCGCCCTGCGCACGCAGGATTTCCTGGCAGGCGCGGCGCATGTCCTGGCCCAGGTCGTGGTGCAGCACGGCGTGGATGGCGCCCGACTTGAGCAGCGCCAGGTTGTCCGCGTCGAGGTCATGGCCGATGAAGACCTGGCACGGCCGGCCCGCTTTGGCGAACGCCTGCACGATGGCGGCATTGCCGCCGCCGATGGAATACACGGCGGCGATGCCCGGATGGTCGGCCAGCGCCTGCCGCACCAGCGCACCCGTGGCGCCGTCGATGCCGTGGCCTTCGCTCACTTCGACGACGCTCAAGTGCCGATGCCGTTCGCGCAGCGCGCGGCGAAAGCCGATCTCGCGCTCTTCCTCGCCATGAAAGCGGTTGCTGCTCAGGGTCACCAGCACCTGCTGTTTTTTTCTCACGCTGCCCAGCCACTGGCCGACCAGGTAAGCGGCCGTCTCGCCCGCCGCCCGGTTATCCATGCCCACATAGCTGCGGCGCGCGGAAGCCGGCAAGTCCGTCACCAAGGTCACCACGGGGATGCCGGCCGCCGCCAGCCGGTTCACCGCCTCGGCCACTGGCGGCACATCCGGCGCCTTGAGCAGCACGCCGTGGCTGCCGTTCTTGCGGATGCGCTCCAGCAGGTCGACGATCCCGTCCGCTTCCAGGGTTTCATGCAGGTGAAAGCGCGAACGCAGCACGGCCGGATGCAGCGACGGCAGCTCCGCCTCCAGCGCGGCGCGCACGGCATCCGTAAAGCGGCGCGGCGCCACCATCAGCACGTCGAGCATGAATTTTCTGCCGGACAGGCCCACCTGCGTGCTTTGCCGCGCCAGCTCGTCGAGCGCCTGCATCACGCGGCGCACCGTATTGGCGTGCACGCCGCCGCGCTGCTTGATCACGCGGTCGACCGTGGCCACGCTGACGCCGGCCTGCAGCGCCACGACCTTGACGGGGAAAGGATGCGTCACGTGCTCTCCATTTCGGATTGATGGTTTTTTGATGGATTTTCTGATGAAAAATGCGGATTTTCATCCCTATACTGATTCTACAACTTAAATAATCAGGAGACACCGCATGCACATCACCAACGCCGGCGCCCAGCCGCCCGTCCCGTATTGGCTGACGCCGGAAAGCTGCGACCTGCAAGACTTCATCGGCACCGTCAGTTGCCGCACGGCGCTGGCCGACTATCCGCACGCCGCCGCGGTGCAGGAAAATATCCTCGTCTACGACTGCGATGCGGTGCGCGAACTGGCTGCCAATCCGGCCTCGCTGCGCGCGCTGCAGGCCGAATGGGGCAAGGCGCTGATGGACGGTCCCGGCGTCATCGTGCTCAAACGGGCCGTCACCGACACGGAGACGCTGGAACAGGCGAATCGCGTGTTCCGCGACCTGATCGCCGGGCAGCATGCCAGCGGACAGGCGGGCGGCGACCATTTCGCCAGGCCGGGCGCGAATGACCGCATCTGGAACGCCCAGCAAAAGCTTTGCCTGCGCGCGCCCGTAACGTTCGCGCGCTACTACGCCAACCCCGTCTTCGCCTGGATATCCGAGGCCTGGCTGGGGCCCGCCTACCAGATGACGGCGCAAGTAAACGTCGTCAATCCCGGCGGGGCCGCCCAGGCGCCGCACCGCGACTATCACCTGGGCTTCCAAAGCGCCGCCGCCTGCGCCGCCTATCCCGCGCCCGTGCACCAGATGTCTGCCCTCCTGACCCTGCAGGGCGCCGTCGCCCATTGCGACATGCCGCTGGAATCCGGTCCCACCCTGTACCTGCCTTATTCGCAGCGTTACCGGGCCGGGTTTCTCGCCTGGCAGCAGCGGCCGTTCCGCGACCATTTCGCCCGGCATTGCGTGCAGCTGCCGCTGTCGAAAGGCGACGCCGTGTTCTTCAACCCGGCCCTGTTCCACGCGGCCGGGCATAACCGTTCGCCCGACATCCGCCGCATGGCCAACCTGCTGCAAGTGTCGTCGCCGTTCGGGCGCGCCATGGAAACGCTGGACCGCCGCGCCATGAGCGCAGCCCTATACCCAGCCTTGCAGGCGCTGCGCGCGCAGGGCGCCCTGGATGACGCTGGCGTCGGCCACGCGATCGCCGCCTGCGCCGAAGGCTATGCCTTTCCCAGCAACCTCGATCGCGACCAGCCCATCGACGGCATGGCGCCGCCCACGCAGCAGCAGCTCATGCGCGAAGCGCTGGCGCAGGACTGGCCCGCGGCCCGCTTCCTCGACGCCCTGGACAGCCACGCCTGGCGCCAGCAAGCCTGAACCCCCTACGCGCCACCCTCGGAGACTCCCTATGCAAGACATCCACATCGGCCTGATCGGTGCCGGCTACATGGGCAAGGCCCACACCATCGCCTACAAGACCGTGCGCAGCATCTTTCCCGCGGCCCGCAACCCCGTCTGCGCCTGCATCGCCACCAGCAGCGAAGAAGGCGCGGCGCGCAGCGCGCGGGAACTGGGCTGGAACAGGTCCACCGGCGACTGGCGCGCGCTGGTCAATGACCCCGCCATCGACGCCATCGTCGTCGCCACGCCGCCCGCCACGCACAAGGACATCGTGCTGACGGCGCTGGCCCTGGGCAAACCCGTGTTTTGCGAAAAGCCGCTGGGCATGACGGCCGCCGAATCCTTGCTGCTGGCGCAGGCGGCGGAAAGCGCGGGCGTGGCCAACATGGTCGGCTACAACTACATCCGCACGCCAGCCAGCTGGCGCGACAGATCATCGAATCGGGCGAAATCGGCGACATCATCCACGTCGCCGCCGAGCACGTGGAAGACTACCTGCACGACCCGCGCGCGCCCGCCTCCTGGCGCACGCGGGAAGCCACGGCAACGCGCGCCGGCGCACTGGCCGACGTGGGTTCGCACCTGCTCAATCTGGCCCTGCGTTTGGGCGGCCCCGTCGACTCGCTGGTGGCCGACATGAATACCGTGCATGCGCGGCGCGAAGGCCCGCACGGCATGGAAGCGGTGGACAACGACGACCAGGGGAGTGTGCTGCTGCGCTTTGCCAGCGGCGCGCTGGGCGCGCTGACCTTCAGCCGAGTGGCGGCCGGACGCAAGATGGGCTACACCTACCGTATCACGGGCACGAAAGGCGCCATTGCGTTTGATCAGGAAAACCAGAATGAGCTGTGGCTGTACGACGCCAGCCGCCCGGCACAGCGCCAGGGTTTCCAGCGCCTGCTGATGGGCCCCGCCCACCCCGACTACCTGGCGTTCAGCCAGGGAGCCGGGCACGGCACGGGCTACAACGAGCAAATCGTCATCGAGGCGCGCGATTTTCTGCAGGCGATCGCCGGCGGCCAGCCGGTCTGGCCCACCTTCCGCGACGGCTACGAAGTGGACCGGCTGATCGATGCAGCGCTGCGCTCCGTGCAGGAGCGCAGCTGGATTACCTTGCGCTGACGACAGGGGCGTTATCAGTACGCCAGGCCGTAACCGAACTTGTACAGCGGATGGGCCGTGTCATATGGCACGTCCGATTTCTGCACCTGCACTTCGGCCATCGACGATGGAAGTTCGAACGGCAGCTTGCCTTGCGGTTTGGCCTTGCCCGTCAAGACATCGAACAGCGCGCCGTCGCTGACGCCGAAGTTGGCGAGGATGGCGCTGGCCTTGTCCTGCACGTTGCCGAGGATGGCCGGGCGGTCCAGGTAGACGGTCACCACCGTCTTCGGCGCGAACTTCGCCGCGTTCTTGATGGCTTCGTAGTCGGCGTCGCCATCGACATAATTCAGGCGTCCTTCGTGCTGCATGCTGCCGAAGATGTAGTTCGGGTGCAGGATTTCATACGGCGCGGCCACGCGCAGCAGGGCCACGTCCGCTTCCTGGGGCGTGGCGACCACCGTGTAGCCATACTGCTTCGCCACGGCCGCATCGATGCCGTACAGGTAGACCTTCTTGACGGTGGCCGCCAGCGGCAAGACCTTGTCCTTGTTTTCCAGCAAGACCAGCGAGCGGCGCTGGGCTTCCAGGCCCGCCTCGATGAAGTCCGCCTTGCCCACCGTGGTGGCCGCCTTGGCCGCATCGACGAACGGGTGTTCGAACAGGCCTTGCTTGAATTTCTGGATCAGGATGCGCCGCGCCGACGCGTTGATGCGCGCTTCCGTCAACTGGCCCCGCTGCACGGCTTGCGTCAGGTACGGCGCTTCCGTCACGCCGCCAAACTGGTCCATCCCGGCCGTGACGGCTTTCACGTAACGCTCGGCCTTGGTGGCGTTTTCCATGCCCCACGGCGTGCCGAAGCCGATGAAGGAAGGCGCCACGCCGGCCGGCGTGCCGTTGCGGCAATTGGCGTCGCAATCGGAAGTGATGCCCCAGTCGGACAGGATCACGCCTTCGAAACCGTATTTACCGCGCAGCAAGTCCGTCAGCATGGTCTTGCTGAAACCGGCCGCCACCTGCTCCAGGGCGATGCCGTCGATGGTGATATTGCCATCCGGCAACGCGTAGGTAGGCATGACGGAGGCCGCCTTGGCCGTGAAGGCGCCCTCGAACGGCTTCACGTGGTAGGCGAAGTTGTTGCCCGGATAGGTCATGTAGCGACCATAGTAATTGTGGCCGTCGAACCCCTCTTTCGTGGCGCCGTAGCCGACCCAGTGCTTGACGACGGCCACCACGCTGCCGTCGTGCAAGCCCGTATTGCCGTCCTGGAAGCCTTCGATATAGTGCTGCACCATGCGCTTGGCCAGATCCGCATCTTCGCCGAAGGTGCCGTTGATGCGCGACCAGCGCGGCTCGGTGGCCAGGTCCGCCTGCGGCGACAGCGCTTGCGTGATGCCGACGGCCAGGTATTCCTGGCGCGCGATATCGCCGAAACGGCGCACCAGCGCATCGTCGCCGATGGCGGCCAGGCCCAGGGTTTCCGGCCACTGGGAAAATCCCTTGGTGCCGGCGCTGGCGCCCACCGTGTACTGGAAATGGTGGCGCGGGTCCGTGCTGATAGACACGGGAATGCCGTGGCGCGACGTTTCGCTGATTTCCTGCACCTTGTTGTACTGGGACGCCATGTTGGCCGTATCGCCGGCCATGCGCGTGATGAAGGTGTTGACGTACTGCTTGACGATCAGGTCTTGCAGGGCCGTCAAGTCATACGCGCCACCGAGGCCGATGCCGGAAGGGTCGGACACGGTGGGCGCCGTGCCGTGCATCATCAGGCCCGCCTTCTCGTCGAGGCTCATGCGCGACAGCAGGTCGTCGGCGCGCGCCTCGGCGGACAGGCGCCAGTCTTCGTACGGGTCGATCTTGCCGTTGCGATTCATGTCCTTGAAGGTATAGCCGTCGACCTTGAGCTGGCTATAGGTGGTGGCGCCGAACACGGGCTGCGTGTATTCCTCGCTGACGGTGTCGTTGCCGCAGGCGGCCAGGGCAAGCGTGGCGACGCAGCCGGCGACCATGCGGGCCATCGGTTTCATAGTGCAATTCATCATTATCTCCAAGACTGTTTTTGTAGGTATCCGGGTGGCATCAGGGCCAGCCCGAAATCAATATAGCGTGAGAATGCGTGAGTTTCTTGACCGCACAGCACGCGTTTTATACCCGCGAGAACAATTTTTGGTTAGACGGCACGACAACCAACAATCTCCTACAAAGTGCTAATATTTGTGAAAAATTACTACAACAAGCAGGAGACACCCTTGCACAAACCCGATACGCGCACGGTTTCGAACCGGATCGCGCAGCAATGCGCGCGCGCCATGCAAGCCGATGGGCACGACCCCGCCGACTTTTTCCGGCAAACGGGCATCACGCCGGCGCAGCTCGAGGAACCTGGCGGGCGCATCAACGCCGAGCGGCACCGCCGCATGACGGCCTACGCCCAGCAGCTGCCGCAGCACCGCGGCTTGCTCGACCTCGACGTGACGCACTGGTTCGCGCATTACTCGGGCATCGCCCACGTCTGCTTCAACCGCCCCACCCTGCGCAGCGCCCTGCACGAGCTGCTGCACTTGCGGGGCCTGATCGGCGAATTCGACTTCATGCTGATGAGTGAGAATGGGACGCGCATCGAGATCGAATACCTGTCCGAGTTTTGCCCGCTGGGGGGCGCCATGCAGGCGCTGGCCAATTTCCGCATGCTGTCGCTGGTGGCGCGCGCCTACGACGATGGCGCGGCCACGGCCTTCCATGCCGGCTTCCAGGGCAAGGCGCCGTGGTTCGCGCCAGCCATTGGCGAGTGCTTCGGCGCCGCCGCCACCTTCGGCCAGGCGCGCAACACGCTGACGTTTGACGCGCCCGCGCTGGACCGGCCTTTCGCCCAGTTCAACGCCATGCTGGCGCCGCACGCGCTGCGGCACGCGCAGGGACAATTGCAGCAGTTGCAGGGTGCGCAGCTGTTTTCGGCCCGCGTGGAGCAAGCCATCATCGATTTGCTGGGCCAGCAAGCCGACGCCGATGGCGCCGCGCTGCTGCCGGCCCTGTGCGACGGCCTGGCGATGAACCGCTGGACCCTGCAGCGCCAGCTGCAGCAGGAGAAAACGTCGTTCCGCGCGCTGGAACTGCGCGCCAAGAGCCGCGAATCGCGCCGTTTGCTGCGCGAAACGAGCCTGAGCGTGGTGGAAATCAGCGAACGCCTGGGCTTTTCCTCGCAAAGCGCGTTCACCCGCTTCTTCAAGACCCAGTTCGAACTTCCGCCGGCGCGCTACCGGCAAGACATGCAAGGTGCCCGTACCGCCGTCTGAACGGGGCTAGTCGCCCGAAGGCGGCTCGACTGCGCCTTTGGCATCGAACGCCAGCCGCGCCGCATCGATGGCGTCGCGGTGGCCATGGGCCCAGGCGCCCAGCGCGCTGATGGGGATCAACAGCGAGCGGCCCAGGTCCGTCAAGGCGTAGTCGACGCGCGGCGGCACGGTGGGAAATACGGTGCGCGTCACCAGGCCGTCGCGTTCCAGCCCGCGCAGGGTCAGGGTCAGCATGCGCTGCGAGATGCCGCCGATCAGGCGGCGCATCTCGTTGAAGCGCTTGGTGCCATTGCCCAGCAATATCACCACCATCACGCTCCATTTGTCGCCCACGCGGGTCAGGATATCCGTGATCGGGCGACAGGAAGCGGCCACGCCCGCATGGCCGCCCTCGTCGCGCATGCGCCGTTCCAGCTCCGCTCCTTGCGCGGCGGCGTCGCCAATAGTCACATCCGTGTGCCCCAGTGTGGAAAAAGTGCCTTCTTGTGCGTTCATTTGATAGTCACTATATTTAACTCGGTTACAAAAACATACCACCCGATCATACCACCCAAGAAGGCCCACATGAACATCCTGCACATCGATTCGAGCATCCTCGGCGAGCATTCCCTCAGCCGCCAATTGTCCGCCGCCATCGTCGCCCGCCTGCAAGCGGCCGCGCCGGGCGCCGCCGCCCACTACCGCGACCTGGCCGCGCAACCGTTGCCGCAATTTACGGCCGCGCCCGGCGCCGCCGACGCTGCCGCCTTGTCTGGCGCGCTGGAGCAGGTGCTGGCGGCCGACGTCATCGTCATCGGCGCGCCCATGTACAATTTCGCCATCCCCAGCCAGCTCAAATCGTGGCTCGATGCGCTGGCCGTGCCCGGCAAAACGTTCCAGTATGGCGCCAACGGCCCCGAAGGCTTGCTGGGCAGCAAGCGCGTGATCATCGCCTCGACGCGCGGCGGCTATTACGGCGCCGACACGCCGATGGCCGCCCTGGAACACCAGGAAAGCCATCTGCGCGCCTTCTTTGGCTTCCTCGGCGTCACGCAGATCGAAATCGTGCGCGCCGAAGGCGTCAAGGTCAGCGACGCTGCCAGGGCGCAGGCGTTGACGGCCGCGTTTGAACAGATCGGCGCGCTGCTGGCAGCGTAAGCGGCGGCGGATTTTCTGGCTGCGACGGAAACTGTTTCGGCGCAGCCAGACTGGACATGACAGGCATGAAAGTCCAGGATGCGCTAAGCTGCATCCGCCCCACCACTACACAAGGACCACCATGACCCTGACCGTCGTCGCCACCATCGATGCCCAAGCCGACCATACCGACGCCGTGCGCGCCGCCCTGGAAGCCGTCGTGACGCCGAGCCGCGCCGAAAGCGGCTGCCTGCGCTACGAATTGCACCTCGACAACCAGATTCCCACGCGCTTCATCATGCTGGAAGAATGGACCGACAAGGCGGCCCTGACGGCGCACTACGCGACGCCCCACTTCCTGACCCTGGTGGCCGCCACTGACGGCAAGACCGTCAAGATCGACGTGGCGGAATTGAGCAAGCTGAAGTAACGGCCGGCGCGCCGTTCAAGCGCGCGGCCATCTTGGCAAGTTGCCATCTATAATATGGCAACTTTTCTTTATGGCCATCATGACATCCTTTTCCAAGATACAAGGCGCCCTTGCGGCCGCCGCCTTTACTTTCTGCGCGGGCGCCTCGGCGCAAGCTCCCCTGACCAAACTCGTGGGCGAATACAACCTGGCCTCGTCGGCGACCGTGCCAGCCAGCACCTGGGGCTATTCCAAGGGACGCATTTCGGTCAAGCAACTCGATGACCAGCATCTGATGATCGTCCTGTCCTGCGAGTGGAAACGCGAGCCGAAAGCCGTCTGCGGCGACTATTTCTATGCCCAGCAGCGCGACGACGGCCTGTATCTGCAGGACATGAATACCTTCGCCATGCGCGTGTACTTCGATCCCGCCTCGCGCAAGCTCACCATCATCTCGCGCGGCGCGGACGCGAAACAGAGCGTGCGGCACGACGTGTTCGCCGCCACGACGGCGCCGCTCACGGACCCCGCCCTCGTGCGGCGCATGAAGCGCGAAGTGTCGAATGCCGACAGCAAGGAAAACCGGCGCGTGTTCGGGCCCTACACCAAGTGGGCTTATCAAGAAAACCGCATCGAATTCCAGCGCCAGGACTTGACGGCGCCGTGATGCCGGACCTGGTCCAGCCCCTGCGGCGCCAGCTGCTGCGCCTCGCCGGCGCCCTGCTGTGCTCGCCCATGCTCGCGCGCGCGGCCGACGGCGGCCTGCCGCGCGCCGTGCGCCAGCGCATCCTGGCCACCCTCGACGCTCCGCTGCCCAAGGTGCTCAATGTGCACCACCTGGCGCTGATACGGCGTTTCAACATCGGCTGGTCGCCCGTGGAAAGCGGCGCGCCCATGCTCAATCCGGAGCACCCGCTGGGCAATGGCGATACCCTGCAACTGGCCATGCAAGCGATCGCCGGCAAGGATGCGGCCCTGGCCGCGCAGCGCCTGACGGAAGCATCGCTGCTGCTGCCCCACTTCGTGCAGATGGCCGACCTGAAGCCTGGCGGCTATGCCAACGCCAAAACGCCGTTCACCTTGACCGCGCGGCACCTGACGCTGCTGCGGCAACAGGCGTGGATGCCGCTGGAAATGCTGGGCATGGCGGCGGAAGACTACCTGGCAGAAGGCTATTGGCCCACCCCGTCCGTGGACGGCAAGCGGCCGTATGGCAACTTCACGAATTACCCGGTAGAAATGGCGCAAGCGCTGGACCTCCCCGTGCGCCGGCAAGCGAACGGCAGCCTGGCCGTCACGCCAGCACTGGAAGCGAAACTGCAAGCGCTGCACGAGCAAACCATGGCCGCGCTGCAAGTGTTTGTGCGGCAGGCGGGCTTGCGGCGCAATACGGTATAAAAAGAAACGCAAAAAAACAGGCTGGCCTACTATGCCTGAGCCGCCGCCTGCCGTATCAGCACTTCGGCCGGAATACCCAGCTCCTTATGCAGGCGGCGGATCATCGGCAGAGTAAGCTGGCGCTTGCCATTGAGAATCTCGTACACGCGATTCAGGTGCCCTATCATCGGTTCAAGATCCTTGGGCGCCAGTGACTTTTGCTCCATGCTGAATTTAATGGCATCGATGGGATCTGGAAATTCCATGACAAAATGGCACGCCTCATAGGCATCGACGAGCGTAGCGAGCACATCCAGGCGATCACCTTCAGGCGAACCGAACTTGGCAGACATTAAAGACTCGACTTCCCGCAACGCGGCGCGATAGTCGTCTTCGGTGCGAATAGGTTTGATGTGCATCATATTGTCCTAAATTGTTTGTGCATCGATAGCGTCATAGTGGCGGTGCGTACCAACAAATTTGATGTACACAATGCCATAGGCATAGTTGATCGACGTAACAAGACGGTATTTATTACCTCCAATATTGAACACAACCCGCCCCTCTTTCAGGATGCTCGCCGTAGCAAAGTCCGCTTTCACGGCCGCCGGGCCCGGCCATGACGCCCTGAGCACATGGCCATACCATGACAACAAAGGTGCCTTCGAATCTGCGTAGATCGCCTGCTCATAAAAGGCAATCAAGGTCGGCTTGGCCAAAATGCGCATGACTTGATTTTAGTCCCATTTTGGGACTAACGTCAATCGGGCATCCGTTCAACTGGCCAAGCCAACTGCTTCTGTTATCCCTGCGGCACAGGAACGGGTGCCGGAGCGGGCTGCGGTGCGGGAGCCGCCTCCGGCACCGCCTTGCCATGCGATTCCTGTCCGCCCTCGCCTTCGGCCGGCATGGCCAGCGGCGCGGCCGGTGCGCCTTCCTGCAGCAAATCGCCCGGCTCTTCCACGGGTTCGTCCGCGGGCTCGTCGACCGGCTCCACGTGGCGCAGCGGCGGTGGCGGCTTGCCGCCAGGGAAGATGGCGTCGCGCGACAGTTTTCCCGTGTCGAGCGCCGTCTTGAAGAAGTCGCCCACCACCAGCACGGCATTGTGGCCGCCCTGGCCCCAGTAATTGCTGCGCATGGTGACCCTGGCGTCATTGAAACCGACCCAGGCGCCGCCCACCAGTTCCGGATGCATCAGGATGAACCAGCCGTCCGCATTGTTTTGCGTCGTGCCGCTCTTGCCGGCCACGTCGGAGCGGATGCCGAAGCGGCTGCGGATGGCCGTGCCCGTGCCGCGGTCGATCACGCCGCGCATCATGTCCGTCAGGGTGGCGGCCGATGCCTGCTGCATGGCGCGCTTGGGCTTGTCTTCGCCGAAGCGGGCGATGACCTTGCCTTCGCGGTCCGTGATGTGGGTGACGACGAACGGCAGGCGCGCCTCGCCCTGGGCCGCGATGCTGGCGTAGGCGTTGACCATTTCCAATAAAGTGACGGGACTGGTGCCCAGCGCCAGCGACGGCACTTTTTCCAGCTTGCTGTCGCGGATGCCCAGCGCGCGCGCCAGCTTGATGATCGGCGGCAAGCCGACGTCCTGCATCACTTGCGCCGTGATGGTGTTTTTCGAGTACACGAGGCCGTCGCGCATGGTCATGTCGCGCCCCGTGGTGCCGCTCATGTCCGTCGGGCGCCATATCGTGCCGTCGGACGCCTTGATATCCATCACGGCATCGCGGTAGACGTGCTCGGGGCTGAGGCCCTTTTCCAGCGCCGCGCCATACACGATGGGCTTGAAGGTGGAGCCGGGCTGGCGCGCCGCCTGCGACACGTGGTCGAATTGTTCGCGCGCAAAGTCGCGGCTGCCCACCCAGGCGCGCACGGCGCCCGTGGCCGGGTCCATGGCCGCAAAGCCCGCTTCCAGGCGCGTCTTCGACTTGCGCAAGGCCGCCATGAAGGCGCGGTCGCCCTTCAGTTGCGCCAGCGCATCGTCCGGCGTGGCGCCGGCCGCCGTCAGCTTGCGGTAGTCGCCCGACTCGCGCACGAAGGCGTCGAGCAGGGCCGGATGCGATTTCCAGAAATAATCGAATGGCACGCTGCCGCCCTGCATGCCCGCATACATGCCTGTCGACGTGGATGACGGCACGCCGGCGCGGCTCCATTCCACGTCGGCGATCGCCTGCAAGGCATTCGCCTGGCGCTCGACGGCACGCTCGGCCGCCTGCTGCAAATCCTGGTCCAGCGTGGTGTGCACGATCAAGCCGTCGCGCTCCAGGTTGTAATCGTTCTCGTCGGCCCAGTCGATCAGCCACTTGCGCACATACGCCGTGAAATGGCTGTCCGATTGCGCCCGCTCGCTCTGGCGCTCGAAATGCAGGCGCAGGGGACGCTTGATCAACTGCCTGTAACGCGCCTCGTCGATGACATCATGTTTGCGCATTTGCCCCAGCACCACATTGCGCCGCTGCAAGGATCGTTCGGGATTACCGACGGGATTGTAGTAATTCGTGCCCTTGAGCATGCCGACCAGGGTGGCGCTTTCCAGGATGTCGAGGCGCGACGCAGGCTTGTCGAAGTAGGTGCGCGCCGCCATTTCGATGCCGTAGGTGTTGTACAGGAAGGGTACCGTGTTCAGGTAGGCTTCCAGGATTTCCGTCTTGCTGTAGGTGGCCTCGATTTTGAGGGCCGTGATGAGTTCCTTCAGCTTGCGGTTCAGGTTGCGCGAGCGGCCGATTTCCTCGGGGAACATATTACGCGCCAACTGCTGCGTGATGGTGGAGCCGCCCTGGGGGTTGCCTCCCGCCGTATGCAGGACGGCGCCCGCCGTACGCGTGAAATCGATGCCGTGGTGTTCATAGAAACGGTGGTCTTCCGTCGAGATCAGCGCGCTGATCACGTTCGGCGAAATCTGTTTTAACGTGACCCGTTCCTGCAAGCCCTGGTCGAAGCGGGCCAGTTCCTCGCCATCCGCGCTGACCATGGTGCTGGGCGCGGCCGCGCGCGCCTGGCGCAAGTCGTGGATGCTTGGCGTCAGGGGGATCAGCAGCAGCATGTACAGGATCACCAGCGCCAGCACGGCCAGGAACGACCATAGCCCCAGCACCAGCGCGCGCCGCACGGGCGGCAAGGTCATCAGGTGCGCGTGGCCGCGCCGGTACAGCGCCACCGCCTTTGTCCACGCCACTCCCGCCACGCGCACGGCTTGCGCGCGCGTCCATGTCCATGCCTGCCGTGCTTTTTCCTGAAACTGCTCCATGCCTGATGCCATGCTTGTAACCTTGTCTGATACCGGATGATCCGTTTCAGCAAGTATATAGGGCGGGCAACAAAGCGGGCCGGATTTTACGCCAGGCAAGCATCCAGGCGCGCCAGCGTAACGCCGACATACGCGCCCACGCAGCGCGCATCATGCGTCGTAAACGGGTTTTCCAGCTGCAGCAAGCCGCAATCGCAGATGACGGGATCGACCTGGGTCACGACGCCCAGCGCCAGGTAGCGCCAGCCATCGAGCCGGCGCACGCCCTTTACGCAGCCGGGGTTGGCGCCGAAGATGGCGTCCCAGTCGTCCTGCTCGCTGGTCATGGGCCACAATTCGAGCCGGACTTGCGTGCCGGCGGCCAGTTGCCCGCCGCCGAACTCGTCCATCACGTGCAGGCGCTGGCCCTCCACCTCGATGACGGCTTCCAGGTACTCGCCGTCGGAAGCGATGAAGGTGGCGGCGACGATGCTGGCCGTCACTTCTGTGCCTGCTCCAGCAGGGCCGGCAATTCCTTCAGCATGGCGTCGCGCGTGCGCAAGCCGGCGGATTGCTGGCCCTTCTGTTCGTCCTGCACCAGGCGCGCAAACACGATGCTGCGCTCGCCCTTGCTGGCCCAGCCCACGAACCAGCCGTAGCCATGCGCTTCGTCAAAGCTGCCGTCGGCCTTGCGCGGGAAGGCCGCGCCCGTCTTGCCATGCACTTGCCAGCCGCCCACGTCCGCCAGGCGGGTCAGGCGGCGCGTCTGCTCCATCGCCTGCTTGGTGACGGGCAACTGATCGTTGACCAGCTTGCGCAAAAAGCCCAGCTGTTCCAGCGGAGAGATCTTCAGCGAAGAACTGATCCACGAGCGCTCCAGGCTATTGTCCTTGCCCGGATCGCCCGAGACGTCCGCATTGCCGTAGCGCAAAGCCTTCGCATATTTCTGGAAGCGCTCGGCGCCCAGCGCCTGCGTGATCTGCTGCGAATACCAGACGACGGAATACTGCATCCAGCGCGACGGGTCCGTATCCTGGCGCCACGCTTCGCCGCCCCAGTCCACGTAGCCCTGGCGGTACGGCAGGGTCGGCTTGTGCTCGTCCTTGAGGAAGCCGGCGTCATAGCCCATCAGGCTGAGTGCGATCTTGAACGTGGAGGCGGGGGTGACGCGGTCGAGGCAATTACCCTCTTGCAGCAGGACGGTGCCCGTTTTGGCGTCCGCCATGGCGGTGCAGATGGTGGCGGCCTGGGCTTGCGAGGCGGCCAGGACGGCGCCTGTCAGGCCGAGGATGAACGAGAAAAATGCGCGATATTTCATGGGCCTCCGGGGTTGGGGGAGCAGGACAAAGCGAAATTGTACCGGGCAGCGCCGCGCGATGCCAGCGATGATCGCGCCGCCTTGACTCCCGCGCCTGACGCTAGCGCCCAGCCGGCCCGCCGGGCTGGCGTTCCCGCTTCAGGTGCTCCTCTTCCAGCTCGTCCATGCCCAGCTTTTCCTCGTCGATCAGCGCATGTTCGCGCCGTTCGCGCTCCAGTTCCTCTTCCAGGCTGTCATCGTTGACGTCCCGCTCGATTTTCTCCGGCATGTTGCCCTCCTCCACGGTGGTTGACTACCAATCTCCGGCAAGCTTGCCCGCCTGCGCCATGGCATCGTGCGGATGCAGGCTTTCCATATGCCGTACGGTAACACGCGCCTGCACATACGGTGGCACCAATGGCGCCAGCGCCGCCTGCACGCGGCGGGCCGCATCCTCCACATACATCAGGTTAGCACCATTGAGGCGTGCGAACGCCTGCTCGTCGGCCCGTTTCACGGCCGTCTGCAGCGGTGTCGCCAGCGCCGCTTCCACCACGTCGATCAGGGGAAACAGGTCCAGTTCCGCCTGTTCCGTCAAGGGCACGGTGACCGTCGCCGTGCTGCGCTGGCTGTGCGGCGTGGCCAGGCTCGCGTGTTCCCGCAGCCATTCACGCGCAGCCGCGCCATCGATGGGGCCCGTGCCGAACTGCGCCGCGAAGGCGTCGGCCAGCAATTGCCGCGCCAGCGCCGCCGAGCACGGGCAGGTGGACGAGTAGCCGACCTCCACCGTCAAGGACAGGGCAAAGCCCTGCGGCGAAACACTGGCCTGCAGGCGCACGGGATACGATTTCCAGCCGGACAGCCCCGCCGTCAGTAGCGCCGGCTGGCGCCGCAGCAGGGGGAACGCCAGCGCCAGCCTCGCCTGCGTGCTGCCGCAATCGGCATGGCTGTCCACCATGCGCCGCAGCACGGCGGCCAGCGCGCCCGCATCGAGCGGCTGCGCGGCGGCGAACGCGTCGAGCAGCAGATACAGGCGCGACATGTGGATGCCCTTCACGTGCGGGTCGGGCAAGTCGACCTGCACGTCGGCCCAGGCATGCACTTGCTGCGCCTGCCCGCCCTCTTCCAGCCACAGGGGCAAGGCGATGCCCTGCATGCCGACCCACTCGAGCGGCAAGGGGTGGCCCAGATGGGGGCCGGCCGCCACGTCGGGCAGGGGCGAGGAAATCGGATCGCGCTTCATGCTGAACACTCCATATGCAAACAAGTTGCATATCATGGAGAAAAACGGCCACATTTGCAAGTATCTTGCATTAATGGGACGTATTGACGGATCAGCTGGCCTTGCGAAACGTCAAATTGATGCGCTGCGCGCCCAGCAGCGCGTGTTCGCCTTCCTTCAGGGGCGCCACGCCGTGGAAGCGCAGGCGGTCGGCGCCGCCCCACACCACCACGTCGCCATGCAGCAAGACGATGCGCGCTGCCTTGTCGGCCCGCTCCGCGCCGCCGAACAGGAAAGTGGCGGGCAGCCCCAGCGAAACGGAAACGATGGGCGCGGTGAAGTCGCATTCATCGCGGTCCTGGTGCAGGGCCATGCGCGCACCGGGGGCATAACGGTTGACGAGGCAGGCGTCGGGCGTGAAGTCCGGATAGCCGGCCTCCAGCGCCGCCTGCCGCGCCAGGCGCAGGAACACGGGCGGCATGGGCGGCCAGGGAAGGCCGCTGACCGGATCGTGCCGCGCGTAGCGGTAGCCGCGCCCATCCGTGACCCAGCCCAGGGGGCCGCAATTGCTCATGGCAACCGACATGCGCAAGCCGCCCGGCGTGGCCATGTGGCGCAGGGGCGCCGCCAGCACGACGGCGTCCAGCGCCGGCAGCATCTCGTGCAGGTACGGCAGCGCAAAACCGCGCAGCAGGACCGACGCGCGCGAGCCTGGCACCAGCGGCACCGGGCCGGCCGGGATCTGGTCTTCATCGGCAAACAGGGACAGGTTCATGCCGCTTATTTTAGCCGCGCCACGGAAAAAGCGCGCGCGGCCGGCCCATGGTGCGCTACAGTAGCGCTTCCAGCCACTACCGCCCTCCTCCACGATGGATCATTACGCCGATTTGCTGCAAACCCTGGCGCAACAGGAAGAATCCCTGCAATTCGAACGCTTCGACAACGACGCCGCGCTGGCCGTGGGCCTGTGGATCGTCGAGGAAGTGCGCAAGCGGGGCAAGGCCGTCACCGTCAACATCACGCGCAACGGTCAGATCCTGTTCCACCACGCCATGACGGGCGCCACGGCGGACCAGGCGGACTGGATACGCCGCAAGAACAACACGGTGCAGCGCTTTTGCCGCAGCTCCTATTACATGGGCATCTCGTACAAGAGCCGCGGCAGCACCTTCGAAGACGTGAAATACCTCGATGACATCGAGTACGCGGGCCACGGCGGCGCGTTCCCCCTGCTGATACGCGGCGTGGGACTGGTCGGCACGGTCACCGTTTCCGGCCTGGCGCAGGCGGACGACCACGCGCTGGTGGTGGCCGCGCTGCAGGCGCAGCTGGAACGCTAGGTTTCCAGCGCCCGGCGCAGGGCGGCGCGCGCCAGCAAGCGCGTGGAATCGAGCGTCGGCAGCGGCGAATTGGCGTCGCTGATGATCAGCGGGATCTCCGTGCAGCCGAGGATGACGGCATCGCAGCCCTGCTCCCGCAGGCCGGCGATGATGGCCTGGAAGCGCGCCACGCTGTCCCCCTTGACCACGCCCGGCACCAGCTCTTCCATGATGATGCGGTTGATCTCGCTGCGTTCGTCCTCGCCGGGCCGCACGCAAGCGATGCCGCGCGCGGCCAGCCTGTCCGGATACACGGCACTGTCGACCAGCCAGCGCGTACCCGTCAAGCCCACCCGTTGGACACCGCGCGCCGCCGCTTCGGCGGCCACGACGTCGACGATATGCAGCCATGGCAGCGGCGAACGGGGCGCCATCAGCTCGAATGCCTGGTGGATGGTGTTGTCGGGGCAGATCAGGAAATCGGCGCCGGCGGCGGCCAGCTTGCGCGCCGACGCCAGCATCAGTTCAGCCACGCCTGCCAGGTCGCCCCCGTTCAGGCAATCCACGTAACGCGCCAGCGACGGCGTGTGCATCGATACTTCCGGGTGTTCATATGGCCCCAGCGCATGCGCGCCCTCTTCGCAGATCGTGCGGTAGCACAGGGCCGCGCCTTCGGCCGAGCAGCCGACGATGCCGATATGTTGTGTCATGCGATCTTCCTTTTCAATTAAATACGCTGGCCGCCGTCGATGGGGATTTCGGCGCCCGTGATGTACGAGGCGCGCTCGCTGCACAGGAACTCCACCAGGTCCGCCACTTCGGCCGTCGTGCCCAGGCGGCGCAGGGGGATTTGCGTGTCGACGATGTGCGAAGTGCCCGGCGACAGGATGGCCGTGTCGATCTCGCCCGGCGCGATGGCGTTCACGCGCACGTTCAGCGGCGCCATGTCGTTGGCCATTTCGCGCGTCAGCGACGCCAGCGCCGCCTTCGAACTGGCGTAGGCCGAACCGGCAAAAGGATGCACGCGGTAGCCGGCGATCGAGCACAGATTCACCACGGAGCCGCGCGCGTTCGACAATTCCTGCGCAAAGCCGCGCGTCAGCGCCAGCGGCGCAAAGAAATTCGTGTTGTACATTTCCTGCCACGTCTGCATGTCGGTGGTGAGCGAATTGACGCGCGAACCGCCCGGCCCCTTCGGCGACACGCCCGCATTGTTGACCAGCGCGTGCAGTTTGGCGTCGCCCAGCATGGGGCGCAGCGTCTCGACCATCTGCCCGATCTGGCTCAGGTCCGACAAATCCATGCACACATGCGTGTTGTGCTCCTGGCTGCGCGGGCAGCCGCCGGGAATCGGGCTGCGCGAGACGGTGATGACCCTCCAGCCCAGGCTGCGGAAGCGTTCCGCGACGGCATGGCCGATGCCGCGGCTGGCGCCCGTGACGATGGCGGTTTTCTGTTCCATGTTCTGTTCAATCTTGTGCTTGATGTGCGTCATGTTCTTCCTTGTCTTCTTCGGTTGCGCCGGCGTGGAGGCGCTCCTGGCGCATCACGTAGGCCAGCATCTGCGTGCCGCCGTCGAGGATGTCCTGCTCGATGGCGCGCCGCGCGGCCCCGCTGTCGCGCTGGCGCAGCGCGCTGATGATGGCGTGGTGGTGGCCCACCCGCATGTCGGGCGAAAAGCTGGCGTAGCCGGCGGCGATCAGGGGCGCCGTCTGCATCCACAGATGGTCGACGAAGCGTTTCAAGGTCGGCATGCCGGCCGCCTGCGCCAGGCCCAGGTGAAACGCCTGGTTGCATTGCAGCGCCGCGGCCAGGTCGTGCCGCGCGATGGCCTCTTCATTCGCCTGCAGCAGGCGCTCCAGGTCGGCCAGGGTGGCGGCGTCGATGCGCTGCGCCGCCTCCGCCGCGCCCAGGCCTTCCAGCTCCAGGCGCAGCGCGCGGATTTCCAGGTAGCGCGCCACGCTCAGCACGGGCACGCGGAAGTCGCGCGGCGAGCGCAGCACCAGCGCCTCTTCCTGCACCAGCTGCAACATGGCGTCGCGCACGGGCGTGACGCTGGTGCCCAGCTGCTGCGCCAGTTCGCGGATGCGCAGCCGGTCATTCGGCTGGAAGCGCCCGGCCGCCAGCGCTTCGCGCAGCATGGCGTACACGGACTTGCCCAGATTGACGTGCAGCAGAGTGTCCAATGAATGGTTCATGCGTGTTTCTGATCGCTGATAAATTATGATGCATCATACATCAATGGGAAAACAGTGTTTTTCCACGCGTGTGCCGCAGACAGGAAGCGCCGCGAGACCGTACAATCAGCCGCCACCGTATCGAAAGGAATGCTCTTGAACTGGGATTATCCGCACGCCCATACCCTGCCCGTCACGCCCGAACCGGGCGACATCGACGGCTTGCAGCACACGAATAACGCCGTCTACGTGCGCTGGTGCGAGCACATCGCCTGGCACCATTCGGCCACCCTGGGGCTGGACCTGGACGATTACCGGCGCCTGGACCGGGCCATGGCGATACGCCGCGGCGAATACGACTATTTGCTGCCGACGCGGGCCGGCGAAGCGCTGACCCTGGCCACCTGGCTGTGCGCCAGCGATGGCCGTTCCAGCATGGAGCGGCGCTTCCAGCTGGTCCGCGACAGCGACGGCACCACCGTCGTGCGCGGACGCTGGGACTTGATCTGCATCGAATTGAGCAGCGGCCGCGCGCGCCGCCTGCCGCCCGAGTTCCTGGCCACCTACGAACCGGCCATCGTCGCGGCCGGCGCGTAAAAGCGGACGCCTGGGCCGCCGTTTTGCGCGCCGTTCGGCGAAGATGCGGGGCTTTTCTTGCGCCTCCGCAGTGCAACATGCATTTCGCTCCTGATTTGCCCATTCATGCTTTAGAATCAGCGACCTCAGCCCCGTAAAAACAGGATAAAACATATGACGGCAGTCGGGATTACCGAACCACAAGAGCTCAAGCGCGGCCTGAAAAGCCGCCACATCCAGCTCATCGCCCTGGGCGGCGCCATCGGCACCGGCCTGTTTCTGGGCATCGCGCAAACCATCAAGATGGCCGGCCCTTCAGTGCTGCTGGGTTATGGCATCGCCGGCGTCATCGCCTTCCTGATCATGCGCCAGCTGGGCGAGATGGTGGTCGACGAGCCCGTCGCCGGCTCCTTCAGCTACTTTGCCGACAAATACTGCGGCCACCTGCCCGGCTTCCTGTCGGGCTGGAATTACTGGGTGCTGTATGTGCTCGTCAGCATGGCCGAACTGACGGCCGTCGGCATCTACGTGCAGTACTGGTGGCCGGGCGTGCCCACCTGGGTGTCGGCGCTCGTCTTCTTTTGCGTGATTAACGCCATCAGCTTGTTGAATGTCAAAGCCTTCGGCGAGATGGAATTCTGGTTCGCCCTCATCAAGGTGGTCGCCATCATCGGCATGATCGTCTTCGGCGCGTACCTGCTGGCCTCCGGCGACGCGGGCCCGCAGGCGTCGGTGGCCAACCTGTGGCAGCACGGCGGCTTCTTCCCGAATGGCTGGCAGGGACTGGTGATGGCCATGGCCGTCATCATGTTCTCGTTCGGCGGCCTGGAACTGGTCGGCATCACGGCGGCAGAGGCGGATGACCCGAGCACGACGATCCCGCGCGCCACCAACCAGGCCATCTACCGCATCCTGATCTTTTATATCGGCGCACTCGGCATCCTGCTGTCGCTGTACCCGTGGCAAAACGTCGTCACCGGCGGCAGCCCCTTCGTGCTGATCTTCCATGCGCTCGACAGCAATCTGGTGGCCACGGCCCTGAACGTGGTGGTGCTGACGGCCGCCCTGTCCGTCTACAACAGCGGCGTGTACTGCAACACGCGCATGCTGTTCGGCCTGGCCAAGCAAGGCAATGCGCCGCGCGCGCTGCTGCACCTGAACCGCCGCGGCGTGCCGCTGGTCGCCCTGGGCGTGTCGGCCCTGGCGACGGGCGCCTGCGTGGTGGTCAATTACTTCATGCCGGGCGAAGCGTTCGAAGTGCTGATGGGACTCGTGGTGTCGGCGCTGATCATCAACTGGGCCATGATCAGCTGGATCCACCTGCGCTTCCGCGCGCAGAAAAAAATCGAAGGCAAGACGACCCTGTTCCAGAGTCTGGGCTACCCGTTCACCAACTACCTGTGCCTGGCGTTCCTGGCCGGCATCCTGGTGATCATGTACCTGACGCCAGGCCTGCGCATTTCCGTCTACCTGATTCCCGTGTGGCTCGCCGCGCTGGGCGTCGGCTACTGGATCAAGCAAAGCAAGGCCAAAGCGTAAGCTATTTGCGCCGCATCAAACAAAAAGCCCGTCTTCGCAGGAAAACGGGCTTTTTTTAATATGAGGCAAGGGGCAATTAACGGACCGCCTCCTCGGGCGGCACATCGGCTTGCCACAGGCTGATGGTCTGGCCCGCATACGACTGCAGCAGCACGTCGTCGCTCAAGGTCAGCAGCGCCTGCTTGCGCTGTTCCAGCCGCGCTTCGGGCGTCATCTCCTTCTCGCCCGACTTGTATGGCCCCAGCACGGGCAGCAAGTCGCGCAGCACGGAGAAATTGCCCGGCGTGGTCTTGTCCGATTGCAGCTTGCCCAGGAAATACTTCATGACGTGTTCGGACTGGCTGCCCTCCTGCCGCAAGCTCGCCTTCACCATCTTGCCATCCTTGTAGGCCACTTGCGCCTCGCTGCTGGCCGTATCCTCGATCTGGTGGTAGGTATAGTTCTGCGATTCCGTGTTGTCCAGCAGGCGCAGCGGCACGCCGGGGACCAGCGTCTGGTGGTAGCTGGCGCTGAGCTTCGATTGCTGCTGCTGCCTGATCGAACGCGCGTCCTGGCTGGCGCCGGCCTGCTCCGTCTTTTGCGACACTTCATAATTGAAGCCATCCTTTTCCGCGCTGCGCATGGGATTGCTGAATTTCACGGTCTGCGACACGGAGGCGCTGAAATCGGCCAGCCCCGTCAGGATGGACTTGTCCTCGGCCGCCAGGCGCCACTTGCCTGTCTCGGGATTGTCCGTGGCCACTTGCGGTGCGGCGGTATTGCTGTGCAAGGCAGTGAAGCTATCCTTGAGCATGGCCATCAAGCCCGCGTCGCCATGGCCGCGCGACGCCGCCTGGTCGAATTGCTTCATATAGCTGCCCAGCGCCTTGGCTTGCCGCTCGGGGCTGCCCAGGGTATTGAGCGCGCTGGCATCGACCTTCAGGTCCAGGCTGCCGGCCTCGCCGCTGAAGCTGACCTTGCGCTGCGCGCCATCGGCCTGGAAATCCAGGGTTTGGGTACTTTCCGTTTCGCCGCGCACCTTGACTTCCGCATGCAGCTTCACCGACTCGAGCACTTGCTGGTCGAACTGCATCAAGCCTTCCAGCTTGATTTTCGGCGTGCTTTGTCCCATGCCGTCGATGGCCTCCTGAAAACCTTTCGCCAGCTCGCCCAGGGCGCTCGCTTCAGCGTCGCTGAGGTCGCCGCTGGTCGTCATGTTCACGGCCAGGCCGTCGCCCTGGCTGTCGAGCGACAGCTTGACTTCCACGCCGCTCTTCGTCGTGATGCTGAGGGAAACCCGGTCTTCGCCATTGCCATGCAGGCTGCCGGGCGCGATGCCGGACGCCGCATAGATGTTCGGCGTGGTGCTCGGCGGCGGCTGCCGCATCGCCTGCGAGAAATTGTAGTTTCCCAGCTTGGCCTGTCCCAGCATGGCCGCGCCCAGGCCGCTGAAGCGGCCGCCAAACGCATACGAAGAAAAACTCTTCGTCATCGCCTCGCTCACCTTGTCGCGCGTCGCGCTTTCCCACACCATCGGTGGTTTGACGAGCGCCGCCGGCTTGCCGTCGTTCACGCTTTCCGGGCTGAGAGCAACGATGGACGATGGCGTCGATACGGGCGACGGCGCTGCCGCCTCCGCGCGGTTCGACGTGGCGGCGGCAGCCCGCGACGGGGCGCTGTTCCAGCTGGACAGTGGAGAAATGGAGGTCATGGCGCTGTCACCTTGCAAATAGAGAGAAGATGCATCATAAAAGTTCGATATGGTTAAGTATTTTGCAATTACCTGGCGCCAGGCAAACCTTGCGTCACGTTTCTGGCGTGATGGCAAGTACTGCATGGCAATACTGCATTAACGGCAAGAAACGGAAAAGCATGAGCGTCGGGGAAATGAAACATTTTCATGCCGCCGACCTCGCCTACCCCCAACAAGTTGAATCACTGCCGTGAATGTCCATTAAAATGCCACCATGGAACACAAGATTCTGCGCGCGCCGCTGGCCAGCTTTACCGACTTGTTGCTCGATGCCGTGTGCATGGTCGACGTGGAGGGGCGCTTTGTTTTCGTCAGCGCCGCCTGCGAACGCATCTTCGGCTATACGCAGCAGGAAATGATCGGCAAGCTCATGCTCGACATGGTTGCCCCGGCCGACCGCGCGCGCACCCTGGCGGCCGCGCGCGCCATCATGGATGGCCATGCCCAGACGCACTTCGAGAACCGCTACCTGCGCAAGGATGGCAGCCTGGCGCACATCATGTGGTCCGCCCGCTGGTCCGCCGCCGACCAGCTGCGCGTGGCCGTGGCGCGCGACGTCACCCTGCTGAAACAGGCGCAGGCAAAGCAGGCCGCGCTGTACGCCATCTCCGAAGCCATGCAGGCGACGCAAGACTTGTCCGCCTTGCTGCACCGCATCCAGCACATCATCGGCGAACACTTGCCCACGCGCAGCCTGACCTTGCTGCTGCATGACGAACACGGCGCCCAGCCTCCCATGACCTCGCATGCCGACGACAGCGCGCCGCAGCCCACGTCATCGCTGGCCAGCCTGCTGTGCGACGAAGTCCTGCGCAGCGGCCGCCCCCTGCTGCTGCAGACGGGACAACTGGCCGGCCTGCCGGCGGCGCTGCAAACGGCGGCCTGCGCCCTGTCCTCGTGCTGGCTGGCCGTGCCGCTGTATTCTTCCCTGGGCAGCATCGGCGCGCTGGCCTTGCAAGGCGGCCAGGATGCCGTCATCGGCACGGAGCAGGACCAGGATTTGCTGCAATTTGTCGCCAAGCAACTTGCCACCGCCATCGAGCGCCGGCAGTTGCAGACGCAGATGCAATTCATGGCCATGCACGACGAACTGACCCGCCTGCCGAACCGCCGCCTGTTCCACGACCGCCTGCACACGGCCTTCGCGCGCGCGCACCGCCAGGAAGGCCGGCTGTCGCTGCTGTTCCTCGACCTCGACAACTTCAAGCGGGTCAACGACGACCACGGCCATGCCTGCGGCGACCTGCTGCTGCAAACGGTGGCGAGCCGCCTGCGCGATTGCATGCGCGAAACCGACACCCTGGCCAGGATGGGCGGCGATGAATTCGTCGTGCTTTTGGAAAGCAATGCCGCGCCCGCCGACGTCAGCCTGATCGAGCAAAAGATCCACGCGGCCCTGGCTGCGCCGCTGCACCTGGGCAACGGACAGCATTTGCAGATCGCCGTCAGCATCGGCGTGGCCCACTATCCGGAAGACGGCGATACCATGCAACTGCTGCTGCGCCATGCGGACCGCGCCATGTACGCGTCGAAAATGCTGGCCGCCGCCTCGCGCTAGCGGACGCCCGCTCCTGACGGCAGTTGCCCCTATGCTATACTTTCCGGCGATGCTAAGACTCTTCAAAACATGGCTGATCCTGCTGCTGATCGCGGCGGTGCCGCTGCAAGCGGCCGCTGCGGGCGCCACGCGGCTATGCGCGCCGCTCGCTGACGAGCCTGCCGTCGCGATGACAGCGGCTTGCCAGCATCACGCTGCGCGCTCATCCGCTGTCGCGGACAGCGCCGGCACGCCGGAAAACGACAAGACCCCTGCCAAGCACCCCGCGTGCGGCGCCTGCGCCAGCTTTTGCCTGGGCGCGCTGATGCCGCCTGGCCTCGCCCTGCCTGCCGCCGCCTGCAGCGGCGCACAACAAGTCACCATCGCAACGGCCACCTTGCTGACGGGATTCATTCCCGACGGCCCGCGCCGGCCGCCGCGGCCGCTTTCCGCTTAAATTCCAAGCTCGTCCCAAGCAAGCCACCAAGGTGGCCACGATAGCCCTATTCCGTCTGAAAGCAACACATGATCAAACATTTCTTATTGCGCGGCGCCTTCGCCGCCATGCTGGGCCTGCCCACGTTCGCCATGGCGGCCCTGCCCGTCATCGAAGTCTACAAGAGCGCCTCGTGCGGCTGCTGTGCCGACTGGATCAAGCACCTGGAAGCGAACGGCTTTACGGTCCGCGCGAAAAATGTCGAGATGCCGGCGCAATACCGCAAGCTGGCCGGCATTCCCGACGCGCTCGGCTCCTGCCACACTGGCCTCGTCAACGGCTACGCCATCGAAGGCCATGTACCGGCCAGCGAGATCAAGCAGTTGCTGCGTGACAAACCCAAGGCGAAAGGCCTGGCCGTGCCGGCAATGCCGATGGGCTCGCCAGGCATGGAAGGACCGCGCAAGGATGCGTATGACGTCTTGCTGGTCAAGAACAATGGCAGCACCGAGGTCTACAAGCACTACAAGTAAACCTGCACGGAAATGAAAAACGCCGCCGGAATCGCTTCCGGCGGCGTTTTTTTATCAGGCAGCAGTTAAGAACTTACTGCCTGTCAAGACTGCATCAGATGCTGTCCAGCACCGCATTCAGGCTGGCGCTAGGACGCATGACGGCTTCCGTCTTCGCCGGATCTGGCAGGTAGTAGCCGCCGATATCCGTTTCCTTGCCTTGTACTGCTTTCAGCTCGGCAACGATCTTTTCTTCGTTGTCGGCCAGGGCCTTGGCCACCGGCGCAAAATGCGCTGCCAGTTCCGCATCGTCCTTCTGCGCAGCCAGGGCTTGCGCCCAGTACATGGCCAGGTAGAAATGGCTGCCGCGGTTGTCCAGCTCGCCGGTACGTGGCGATGGCGACTTGTTGTTGTCCAGCAGCTTGCCGGTGGCTTCATCCAGGGTTTTCGCGAGGATTTTGGCCTTCGCATTGCCCGTCTTGATGCCCATGTCTTCCAGCGACACGGCCAGGGCCAGGAACTCGCCCAGCGAATCCCAGCGCAAATGGTTTTCTTCCACCAGTTGCTTGACGTGTTTCGGTGCCGAACCGCCGGCGCCCGTTTCGTACATGCCGCCACCGGCCATCAATGGCACGATCGACAACATCTTGGCGGACGTGCCCAGTTCCAGGATCGGGAACAGGTCGGTCAGGTAATCGCGCAGGATGTTGCCGGTCACCGAGATGGTGTCCAGGCCGCGGAAGGCGCGTTCCAGGGTGTAACGCATGGCGCGCGTCTGCGACATGATCTGGATGTCCAGGCCCTTGGTGTCGTGCTCCTTCAGGTAAACCTGTACCTTCTTGATGACTTCGTTCTCGTGCGGACGGTAGGAATCGAGCCAGAACACGGCAGGCATGCCCGAATTGCGCGCGCGCGTGACGGCCAGCTTGACCCAGTCGCGGATCGGTGCGTCCTTGACCTGGCACATGCGCCAGATATCGCCCTCTTCCACCGTTTGCGTCAGCAGCACTTCGCCCGTTTCCAGGTCGGTGATGTTGGCGATGCCGCCTTCCGGCACTTCAAACGTCTTGTCGTGCGAACCGTACTCTTCCGCTTGCTGCGCCATCAGACCCACGTTCGGCACGGTGCCCATGGTCTTCGGATCGAAGTTGCCATGCCATTTGCAGAAGCCGATCATTTCCTGGTAGATGCGCGCGAAAGTCGATTCCGGCATGACGGCCTTGACGTCCTTCGGACGGCCATCGGCGCCCCACATCTTGCCGCCGATACGGATCATGGCTGGCATCGACGCGTCGACGATGATGTCGTTCGGCGAATGGAAGTTGGTGATGCCCTTGGCCGAATCGACCATGGCCAGTTCCGGACGGTTGGCGTGGCAGGCGTGCAAATCTTTCAGCACTTCATCTTTTTGCGACGCTGGCAGGGTTTCGATCTTGTCGTACAGGTTGCTCATGCCATTGTTGACATTCACGCCCAGCTTGTCGAACAGCGCGGCGTGCTTGGCGAACGCGTCCTTGTAGAAGATGCGCACGCAGTGGCCGAAAACGATAGGGTGCGACACCTTCATCATGGTCGCCTTGACGTGCAGCGAGAACATCACGCCCGTCTTGAAGGCGTCGTCGATTTCCTTCTCGTAGAACTCCAGCAGCGCTTTCTTGCTCATGAACATGCTGTCGATGATTTCGCCCGCTTGCAGGGAAACCTTCGGTTTCAGCACGATGGTCTTGCCCGAGGCCGTGACCAGTTCCATCTTGACGTCGCGCGCCTTTTCCAGCGTCAGCGATTTTTCGCCGTGGTAGAAGTCGCCATGGTGCATGTGCGACACGTGCGTTTGCGACGACTGGCTCCACTCGCCCATCGAATGCGGGTGCTTGCGAGCATACTCTTTGACGGCCTTCGGTGCGCGGCGGTCGGAATTGCCTTCGCGCAAGACCGGGTTGACCGAGCTGCCGATGCACTTGCCGTAGCGGGCTTTCAGGGCTTTTTCTTCGTCCGTCTTCGCATCTTCCGGGTAATCCGGCAGCTTGTAGCCACGGCCTTGCAATTCGCGCACGCAGGCGATCAGCTGGCCTTGCGAGGCGCTGATGTTCGGCAGTTTGATGATGTTGGTGTCCGGACTCTGGGTCAATTTGCCCAGTTCAGCCAGGGTATTCGGGACTTTTTGCGCGTCCGTCAGGAATTCGGGAAATTCAGCCAGTACACGGGCCGCCACCGAAATATCGCTGGCGACCACGTCCACGCCAGCCGGCGCGGTGAATTTTTTGATAATTGGCAGCAGGGAATACGTCGCGAGCAGCGGCGCCTCGTCAGTCAGCGTGTAGATGATTTTGGATTTTTGTGTTGCCATGTTCATTCCCTTGTATGCGGTGATGCCTGGTGGTTAACTTTCTTCATTCCAAACACAGGACGGTTAGCCTTGCTTTGGACGGCTAGTGTGCCGGCGGTGACGCCGTGCTTGCCCACCACGTATTTTAGACTGTCCTGCCGCTGTTTGTGTATCAGATGGCGACGAATCTTATATAAGACAGCAAATATCCGGATCTGAAGGCCCAGGATGGTCATTTTCCGCGCTGAAATGCCCTCCAGGCATGCGCGCGGCATGTATGCGGCCGTGGCGGCAATGAATATATTAATCATTATAAATCGTAATGATTCTCATTTATAATATCCTGTGTGCAATTCCTCCCTATCAACTTTATACGCTTGCCCCTGATGCCCATTCCATATTCCCGACTCGCCCACCCCCACCTCACCACCCGATTGATCCTCGCCGGCCTGCTCGTCGCCAGCGTGACGCCGCAGGCGATCGCCCAGGCGACGGCCGATGCATCCGCCCCGCTCGCCACCGTGCTGGTCAACGGACAAGCCGAAGCGGACGCCGGCGGACAGATCGCCAAGAGCGCGCGCGCCGGCATGCTGGGCGAAAAAGACTTGCTCGATACGCCGTTCAGCGTCAACAGCTACACCAGCCAGCGCATGCTGGACCAGCAGGCGCTGACCCTGGCCGAGGTGCTGGGCGGCGACCCGTCCACCCGCTTCACGGGCCAGATCGGCGGCGTCACGGATTCCTTCTTCATCCGCGGCTTTCCCCTCAACGAGGGCAATCTGAGCGAAGTGGCATTCGACGGCGTGTATGGCGTCTCGCCCAACTACCATTTATTTACGGAGTATCTGCAGAGCGTGGAAGTGCTCAAGGGGCCGGCCGCCTTGCTGTACGGCATGTCGCCGAACGGCGGCGTGGGCGGCGTCGTCAATGCCGTGCCGAAACGTTCCTTGCCGCGCGACCTGACGCGCCTGACCGTTGATTACGGCGCGGGCTCGCAGGCAGGCGCGGCCATCGACGTCAGCCGCCGCTTCGGCGAGGAACGGCGCTTCGGCATCCGCTTCAATGGCTTGCACCGCCAGGGCCACACGCCGCTCGACCACCAGACGTCGCGCGCGGAAGTGGCGGCCATCGCCCTCGATTACCATGGCCAGCGCCTGCGCGCCTCGCTCGACGTGATCGAGCAATACCAGTGGATCGACGCACCCACGCGCCCCTTCCTCGTGGCCGCCCGCCTGCCCGTGCCGGCAGCGCCCGACGGCCGCCGCAACATCGCCCAATCCTGGGGCTGGTGGAAATCCAACGACCTGGCCACCCTGGGCAAGGTCGAATATGACTTGAACGACAACGTCACCGTGTTTGCCGACGTGGGCGGCACGCGCTCCGACGTGTCGCGCTATTCGGACCAGACGCCGACCATCACCAGCGCGGCCGGCGACATGACGGTCACGCCCATGAACTGGAAATTCCGCGTGCGGCGCGCCAGTGCGGACACGGGCGTGCGCGCGCGCTTTCGCACGGGCGACGTCGAGCATGCGCTGGTTGTGATGGGCAATGTCTACCAGGACGAATTTGGCAGCGTCAGCAATTCCGGCAAGCTGATCGCCTCGAATATCTACCACCCTGTCGCCGTGGCCGACCCCGGCATCGCCGTCCCGGCCCGCGCGCCGAAGCTGTCCGCCTCCACCCTGTCCAGCCTGGCCGTGGCCGACACCCTGGACATGCTGGACCAGCGCGTGCAACTGACCCTGGGCGTGCGCCGCCAGCTGGTCGAAGCGAAAAACTACCATGCGACGACGGGCGCGCTGACCACGCACTACAAGCAGGGCGCCCTGACGCCGCTGGCCGGCATCGTCGTCAAGCCATTGCGCCACGTGTCACTGTACGCAAACTATATCGAGGGCTTGAGCAAGGGCGATATTGCGCCGAACATCGCCGACAACGCGGGCCAGGTCTTCGCGCCCTACAAGAGCAAGCAGTACGAAGTGGGCACGAAGGCCGATTTCGGCGTGGTGCTGGCGACCCTGGCCGTGTTCCAGGTGACTAAACCCAGCGGCCAGCTGTATGGCAAGGTCTACAGCATGGACAGCGAGCAGCGCAACCGGGGCCTGGAACTGAACCTGTCGGGCGCCGCCAGCAAGGCCGTGCGCCTGCTGGCCGGCATCACCTTGCTCGACGGGCGCCTGGTGAAGACCAACAACGCCGCCACCATGGGCAAGCGCCCCGTGGGCGTGCCCACGTCCATGGCCAATCTGGGCGGCGAATGGGATGTGCCGTACTGGCCCGGCCTGACGGCCACGGGCGCCGTCAGCTACACCGGCAAGCAGTTTGTCGACCAGACGAATCTGCAGTCGGTGCCGTCATGGACCAAGGTGGACCTGGGCTTGCGCTACCGCACGGCCATCGCCGGCAAGGCGACCACCTTGCGCGGCGGGCTGATGAACGCGTTCGACCGCCATTACTGGGCCGGCGTGGCCTCGTATGGCACCGTCTCGCAATCGGCGCCCCGCAGCGTGCAACTGTCGGCCGCCGTGGATTTTTGACGGACGCCGGCATCGGGCATCGCCCGGCTGGCGCGTGCACTGCGCGCCAGCCGCAAAGTCAGAAACAATAAAAATAGCAAGAAGCAGACCAAGCCACCGCCGATGGCGCCAGGACCCACCGCTGGTCCTGCCGCCATCGGCAAACGGCGACACTCCCGCAGCGGCTCGATACGCCGCACCGCACCGCATTCCATACCTCCCTGCCACCGCCCGGCGGACTGCCGCCGCCATCCCGCCTGCCTCGCTGCGTCGACAAGGACGCAACACCGAACGACAACTACATTGATATTTATCAAATTGACTGCCCGATGCCTGGGCTACTGTCGGTGCCATCTTTGATTTGAAACAGAAACTCTGCAGCCAAGAATCGACCATTCCAGAAACAACGCCAGTTCTCGCCAGGCTCTTCATTCCCCAGCCGATAACGCTCGCCAAGTGCGGTAACACCCAGCGTCCCACCTCCCTTGCCTACACGTGCAGGGGAAACTTTTGCTAGCGATTTTGCAGCTTTTTGATTAATGAACGTTAAAAAGGAATTTCGTATGAGCACGTATTCTGACATTTGCATCGTAGGCGCCGGCATAGGCGGTTTGACTTGCGCCAACCGCCTGATCGACACCGCCGCCAGCAGGAAACTGCGCATCCGGGTCTTCGACCTGAATGCCACCGTCGGCGGCCGCATCCAGTCGCGGAAAATAGATGGCGAGGAAATCGCCGAACTCGGCGCCGCCCGCTACTCGCCGCAGCTGCATCCGCATTTCCAGCAGCTGATGCAGGGCAGCGGACTGCCGCATGCCGTCTACCCGTTCACCGAGGTCATCTCCCACGACAGCGTGCTGGAAGAGCTGAAGGCAACGCTGCATGGCCTGAGCCCGATGCTCAAGGAGCATCCGAACGACTCCTTCCTCGAATTCTTCAGCCATTACCTGGGCGCCGCCAAGGCCACCCACATCATCAAGGCGACCGGCTATGACGCCCTGCTGCTGCCGATGGTGTCGGCGGCCATGGCCTACGACATCATCAAGAAACACCCGGAAACGCAGCACTTTACGGAAAACGCCGCCAACCAGTGGCGCTATGCCACCGACGGCTACCACGCGTTGCTGTGCCAGTTGCAGTACCAGGCCCAGGCCGCCGGGGTGGAATTCCGCCTGGAACACCGCTTGCTGTCCGTTGAAAAATCCGGCGCCGACCATGTGCTCGCCTTCAGCCACCAGGGCGACACGCAGATGCACCGCACGCGCCACCTGGTGATGGCCATCCCGCCGTCCGCCATGCCGCGCCTGAACCTGGATTTCCCGAACGCCTGGAGCCCGTTCCAGTACGACTCGCTGCCCCTGTTCAAGGGCTTCCTCACGTTCGACACGGCCTGGTGGGAAGAGCTGGGGCTGACCGACAAGGTGCTGATGGCGGCCAATCCCCTGCGCAAGGTCTACTTCAAGAGCGACAAGTATGTGCTGTTCTACACCGACAGCAAGAGCGCCACCTACTGGCGGGACAGCCTGGAACTCGGTGAAGACGTGTACCTGGAGCGCGTCCGCCGCCACCTGGAAGACGTCCTGCCGCTCGATGGCCAGCCGCTGCCGCCGATCAAGGCGCACTTCCACAAGTTCTGGCCGCATGGCGTCGAGTTTTGCGTGGAACCGGAAGCCGAGCACCCGGCCGTCCTGCTGCACCGGGACGGCATCATCTCTTGCTCGGATGCCTATACCGCGCATTGCGGCTGGATGGAAGGCAGCCTGATCAGTGCCCAGCACGCCAGCGGCCTGTTGCTGCAGCGGCTAGATCAACGGGAAGACGTCGCCGCCGCCAACGATACCTTCATCACTTCCTCGACCGAGCGCGCATGAGCCTACTTGACTTCCCCCGTCTGCATTTTCGGGGTTTTGCCCGCGCCAATGTGCCGACGGGGAATCGCAATACGCACGGCAACATCGATATCGCCACGAATACGGTATCGATGGCGGGCGAGCCTGTCGACCTGAGCCGGCCGCCGGCTGAATTCCATGCGCACCTGAAACAGCTTGCCCCCCGCTTCAACGCCAAGGGCAAGCCGGATCCGGACGGCATCTTCAGCCTGGCGGCAGGCCACAATTTTTGCGGGAACAATCATTTTTCGTGGGAAAACGCGAGGATCACGGGCGTCCAGCTGCGCGATGGCGAGGTCGATACGCAAGACCCGCTGGTGGGCGCCAGGCTGGGCCTGTGGGGCCACTACAACGAGTACCTGCGCACGACCTTCAACCGCGCCAGGTGGATCGACAACAACCCGGCCCAGCCGGACACCACGCTGATCTACGCCGGCCAGTTCACCTTGAGCGACAAGCTGGCCACGCCCAGCACACCCACGCTGTTTACCGCCGACATCGCGCAGGCGCACTCGGTGCGCTGGCTCGGCAGCGGCCATATCACGGAACGCAGCGGGCATTTCCTCGATGAGGAAATCGGCCGCTCCAGGCTGTTCCAGTTCTCCGTGTCCAAGCAAGACCCGCATTTCCTGTTCAATGCGGAGCTGCCGTGGCCGGCCAGTATGCATGCCTTGCAGCAAGCCCTGGCCGACGACGAGGTGCTGGGCCTGACGGTGCAGTATTGCCTGTTCAATATGTCGACGCCGCCAAAACCGGACTCGCCCGTGTTCTACGACCTGGCCGGCAGCATCGGCCTGTGGCGGCGCGACGAGCTGGCCACCTATCCGACAGGCCGCCTGCTGCAGCCGCGCCAGGCCAGCCTGGGACCGGTGCTGGTGAAACTGCATGCGGACCGCGTCTCGTTCAACATGCCGACCGCCATTCCCTTCACCACGCGCGACGCGGACGCCGTCTCGGAACAGCATCCCACGCATGCCCTGGGCGGCAAGCAGGCGCTCGGCGACCTGCTGCTGCAGGATGACTCCGGCGCCTTGCTGGCGCGGATTCCCGAGCAGTTGTACCGCGACCACTGGCGCCATCACGGCGTCTTCGACGTGCCGCTGCAACATGCCCCCGCCGCAGGTTCGCTCAACCTGGGCAGCGCGCAGGCGCAGTGGGACGAGGCCGACTGGGTATCGCAATCGGACAGCAACCAGCTGTACCTGGAAGCGCCGAACCGCAACAAGCACGAGCAATTTCCGCAGGCCATCACCGTGCAAAGCCGCTACCGCGGCGAACTGGCGGTGCCTGCGGCCCTGGCGGCGGAAGCGGAAGACGGCGCGCTGCTGGCCGTGGAGCAGCAGCCGTCGCCGCTCGGGCATGGCTACACGGCGCTGACCCTGACGGGGCGCCAGCCGGGCGCGACCCGCATCGTGCTGGGGACGGGCAAGCACAAACAATACCTTGGCGTGCGGGTACTGCCCGACGACTGGCATCTGGACGACGTACCGGCAGAACAGGTCGACTACGCCTTCCTCTACCGGCATGTGATGAGTTACTACGAGCTCGTGTATCCCTTCATGTCGGACAAGGTCTTCAGCCTGGCGGACCAGTGCAAGTGCGAAACGTATGCGCGCCTGATGTGGCAGATGTGCGATCCGCAGAACCGCGACAAGAGCTACTACATGCCCAGCACGCGCGAACTGTCGTTGCCAAAATCGCGCCTGTTCCTGAAATACCTGACGCAGGTCGAGGCAAAGGCCAAGGCGGCGCTGCCGGCACCGGCCACGCCGCACGCCATCGGCAGCAAGGCGGAACTGATCGACGAGCTGAAAAAGGCCATCGACCTGGAACTGTCGCTCATGCTGCAATACCTGTATGCCGCGTATTCCATTCCCAATTATGCGCAGGGGGCGGCGCTGGTGCAGGCGGGCCGCTGGCTGCCGGCCGAGCTGGAGCTGGCCTGCGGCGCCGAAGACCGGCGCCGCAACAGCGGCACGCGCGGCATGTTGCTGGAAATCGCCCACGAAGAAATGATTCATTATTTATTAGTCAACAATGTACTGATGGCGCTCGGCGAACCGTTCCACAGAGGCACCCCGGTGCTGGGCCAGCAGGCGCGCCAACGTTTCGGCCTGGACACGGAATTTGCATTCGAGCCATTTTCCGAACACGTGCTGGCCCGTTTCGTGCGTTTCGAATGGCCCGACTACATTCCCACGCCGGGCAAATCCATTGCCACCTTCTATATCGCGATCCGCCGGGCCGTGGCCGAGCTGCCCGGCCTGTTCGAGAGCGGCGGCGGCAAGCGCGGCGGCGAACATCATTTGTTCCTGAAAGAACTGACCAACCGCGCCTATCCCGGCTACCAGCTGGAAGTGTCCGACCGCGACAGCGCGCTGTTCGCCATCGACTTCGTCACCGAGCAGGGCGAAGGCGTGGCCGTCGATTCGCCGCATTTCGCCTCGTCGCACTTCCAGCGGCTGCGCACCGTCGCCGGCAAGTTCTCCGCCTGCGGCAAGCCGTTCGAGCCGGCGCGGCCGGCGCTGAAGAATCCGGTGCTGGAAGCGCGGGCGGACTGCACGGTAGTGACGGATCAAACGGCGCGCGCGCTGATGCAGCTGTATCAAGGCTGCTACGAACTGACCTTCCTGCTGATGGCGCACCATTTCGCGCAGCGGCCGCTGGGCAGTCTGCGCCGCTCGCGCCTGATGAACGCCTCCATCGACATCATGACCGGCCTGTTGCGCCCCCTGTCGGCGGCCCTGATGAACATGCCATCGGGCGTGCCCGGCCGCCACGCGGGACCGCCCGTGCCCGAATCGGTCAGCAGCAAGGTCAGCAGCGACTACAGCCTGGGCTGCGACATGCTGGCGCAGAAGTGCCTGGCGCTGGCGCAGTACGCGCGCAGCCTGAAGAGCGATGTCATCGGCATGGCGCCGATAGAAATGTTGGAGTTTTTTAATCAGCAACTTACCGATTTATCTCGGGGAAAGATGTCAAGAGAGGCCTGAAATGCATAAAATCATTATCGTCGGCGGAGGCCTGGCAGGTAGCCTCAGCGCCATTTATCTGGCGCAGCGGGGGCACGATGTCCACGTCATCGAAAAACGCGGCGATCCGCTGCTGGAGAATACCGCCAACGCCGACCCGGTCAACTCGCGCGCCATCGGCGTGAGCATGACGGTGCGCGGCATCAAGGCCGTCCTGGGAGCTGGCATCAGCAAACAGGAGCTCGATCAGTGCGGCGAACCCATCGTCGGCATGGCCTTCAGCGTGGGCGGCCGGCACCGGATACGCGAGCTGACCCCGCTCGAAGGCCTGTTTCCCCTGTCGCTGGACCGCACGGCCTTCCAGCGCCTGCTGAACCGGCATGCCGTCAAGCACGAGGTGAAGTATTACTTTGAGCATAAATGCCTGGATGTCGACCTGGAAAGAAAGATCGTGCTGGTCCAGGGCCCGGACGGCGCCGTACAGCAGTTGTATGGCGACCTGGTCATTGGTGCCGACGGCGCCCACTCGGCCGTGCGGCGCGCCATGCAAAGCGGCATGCGCCGTTTCGAGTTCAAGCAGAGCTACTTCCGCCACGGCTACAAGACGCTGGTGTTGCCTGACGCGGCAGATCTCGGTTTCCGCAAGGATTTGCTGTATTTTTTCGGCATGGATTCCAAGGGCCTGTTTGCCGGCCGCGCGGCCACCATCCCGGACGGCAGCATCAGCTTTGCCCTGTGCCTGCCCTACACCGGCACGCCCAGCCTGGGCACGCTCAACCGCGAAGCCATGGCCGACTTCTTCAACCGCTACTTCGGCAGCCTGCCGCCGGAGCGCCGCAAGGAGATGCTCGACCAGTTCATGGCGCTGCCCAGCAACGACCTCATCAATGTCCGCTCCAGCACCTTCCACTACAAGGCCAATATCCTGCTGATCGGCGATGCGGCGCATGCCACCGCCCCGTTCCTCGGACAAGGCATGAACATGGCGCTGGAAGACGTCCACGTCTTCGTTTCCCTGCTGGAAAAGCACGGCAATGCGCTAGGCCCTGCCCTATCCGAATTCACGCAGCAGCGCAAGGTGCAGGCGGACGCCATGCAGGACATGGCGATCGCCAACTATGAAGCGCTGAGCAATCCGAATCTGATTTTCTTCCTGCAGACGCGCTACACGCGCTACATGCACAAGAAATTCCCCCGTGTTTATCCGCCGGACATGGCGGAGAAACTGTACTTCACATCGGTTCCTTACGATGAATTGCAGCAAATCCAGAAGAAACAAAACGTTTGGTACAAACTTGGAAGGGTAAATTAATGAACATTCTCGTCATCGGCGCAGGCCCCGCAGGCCTGCTCTTCGCCAGCCAGATGAAACAGGCCCAGCCCGGCTGGAATATCAGCATTACGGAAAAAAATACCCCTGAGGAAGTGCTGGGCTGGGGCGTGGTGCTGCCGGGACGGCCGCCGCGCCATCCCGCCAATCCACTCTCTTACCTGGAGCAGCCGGAACGGCTCAATCCGCAGTTCCTGGAAGAATTCAAACTCGTGCATCACGACCAGCCCAACCTGATGAGCACGGGTGTTACCCTGTGCGGCGTCGGACGCCAGGCCCTGGTGCAAGCCCTGCGCGCCAAGTGCGTGGCGGCCGGCATCGCCATCCGCTACGAAACGCCGCCAGACGACAAGGCGCAACTGGAAGCCGAGTACGACCTGGTGGTGGTCTCGAATGGCGTCAACTACAAATCGCTGGACTTGCCGCCAGCGCTGGCGCCGCACATCGATTTCGGCCGCAACAAATACATCTGGTACGGCACCACCCAGCTGTTCGACCAGATGAACCTGGTATTCCGCAGCAATGAACAAGGCATTTTCATCGGCCATGCCTACAAATACTCGGACACGATGAGCACCTTCATCGTCGAATGCGGCGAAGAAACGTACGCCAAGGCCGGGCTGGAAGCGCTTTCCGAGCGCGATGCCGCCGCGTATATCGCCAGGACGTTCAAAGCCGAACTCGGCGAGCACAGGCTGCAGAGCCAACCAGGCCAGGGCTGGCGCAACTTCATGACCCTCAGCCGTGACCGGGCCTGCGACGGCAAGTTCGTCCTGCTGGGCGATGCGCTGCAATCGGGGCATTTTTCCATCGGCCACGGCACCACCATGGCGGTAGTGGCGGCCTTGCTGCTGGTGAAAATCCTCGATACCGAAGCCAGCACGGCCGCCGCCCTGGACAGTTTCAATGCCCGCGCCGTGCCCCTGATGCAATTGTTCAAGGAGCACGCCAACAGCAGCCGCCTGTGGTTTGAAAGCGTGGGCGAACGTATCGGACTGAGCAATGCAGAGCTGACCGCCAGCTTCGACGCCCGCCGCAAGGACTTGCCGTCGCTACAAGAAGCGCTGATGGCCAGCCTCGGCTACGCGCTGGGCCGCTAGGGAGCTGCCATGCCGACACACGTCTCCCCGCCGCTGCTGCCGATGCAATGGAGCAGCGCTTATATTTCCTACTGGACGCCGATGCAGGAGGACGACCAGGTCACGTCCGGCTATTGCTGGTTCGACTATGCGCGCAACATCTGTCGCATCGATGGCCTGTTCAACCCCTGGTCGGAAAAGGAACATGGGCACTTGCTGTGGATGTCGGAAATCGGCGACGCCAGGCGTGAACAAAGCCGCAAGCAGAAAGTGTCCTACGCGAGGCAAGCGCAAGCCACCGGCGAGCAGCTGCAGGGCACGGCGTTGGCCGATGAGGTGACCCCGTTCCATGAGCTGTTCCTGCCGCAAGCGGTGCTGCTGGGCGGCGGCGCCCGCCACGACGGCCGCCACACCGTGCTGGGCCGGGAGGCGGACGCCTGGGTAGTGGAGCGGACGGGCAAGCCGTCATCGGTCTTTTACCTGGAGGCCGGCGGCAACCGCCTGCTGCGCATGGTCACTGGCAACGACCCGCAGCACCTTTCGGTACGCGACTTCCCCAACCTGTTTGTCGGTGACATTCCGGACAGCGTCTTTACGTCTTGCAACACCTAACCACGACGTGGCGCGCGCAAGGGCCGCATGCGGCCGGGGTGCGTGCCACGCCTGGCGAGTGTTTTAGTGATTACTTTCGAAGGATATTGCTATGCCGCTGGTTGTTTACATTCTGGGGTTGACGATCTTTTCGTTGACGACATCCGAATTCATGGTGGCGGGCATGATGCCGTCGCTGGCCCTGGCCATGGACGAACCGGTGACGCGGATCGGCTATCTGATCTCGCTCTATGCCATGGGCATGGTCATCGGCGGACCGCTGAGCACCATCATCCTGCTCAAGCTGCGCGTGCCGAACAAGAAGGGACTGCTGTGGCTGCTGTGCTTTTATGTCCTTGCCCAATCAGTCGCCGCGTCCGCCACCAGCTATGACATCCTGGCCATCGCGCGGGTAGTCACGGGCGTGGCCGCCGCCACCTGCTTTGGCCTGTCCCTGGCGATCTGTGCCGACATCGTCGCGCCCAACGCGCGCGGACGCGCCGCCGCCGTCGTGATCGGCGGCCTCATGCTCGCTTCCGTGGTGGGCGTGCCGGTCGCCACGCTCATCGACCAGCACCTGGGATGGCGCGCCAGCTTCTGGCTGGTGGTACTGCTGGCGCTCTTGTGCCTGGCGCTCATCACCGTGCTGGTGCCGCGCGCCAAGCCGTCGGAGGTTGTCAGCCTCGGCAATGAACTGGGGGAATTCCGCAATCGCCACCTGTGGGCAGCGTATGCCAGCAGCGGCCTCATCATTGGAGCGATTTTCGCGGCGTTCAGCTACTTCGCGGCCATCCTGACGGAAATTACCGGCTTTCCAGCCTCCGCCATCCCCTGGCTGCTGGGCGTCTACGGCGTCGCCAACGTGGTGGGCAATGCCGTGGTCGGCCGCTATGCGGACCGCTACACCACCGTCATCATGGTCTGGGGCATGGTCATCCTGGGCATCAGCCTGGCGCTGTTCGCCGTCTTTGCGCACGACAAGAGCATCAGCGTCGCCTTGTTGGTCGTCACGGGCCTGGTCGGCATGTCGATGAATCCAGCCATCATCGCCCGCGTGATGAAAACGGCCCATCCGGGACCGCTGGTCAACACGGTGCACACGTCCGTCATCAACATCGGCCTGGGCGCCGGTTCCTGGCTCGGCGGCCTCGGCATCGCCGCCGGCTACGGCCTGCGCTCCCCGCTGTGGGTCGGCGTCGCGCTGGCTGTGCTTGGCCTCCTCAGCTTGCTGCCTTACCTCGGGCACAGGTCGCGCGATTCGGTGCTGTCGCATTAGCGGCTGGCGGCGGTTGGCATTGCCAACCGCCCGCCACTTTAATGGCGGCAGGGTCCTGTCCAATGATCGTTTGCAAAAAATTATTAACTTCCTCCCATGTCAGGATAGTTGTCGCGTCACCTGATTTACCGTAGCATGATCAGATTTCTCCTTCCCGCCGAAAATCTATAAAAGGAAATATCCTTCAAGATCAACCTACCCTGATCACATATAGCATACCGATTGAGCGCGATCGTTTACCAAACAAGCAGGACATCCTGCGCTGGAGGCTTGACATCCTGCGTCCCAATACCCCGCGACTGAAATCGCCGACCAGAACACAATTCTTGCGAAAAATAATGCGAAAAACTCATTCCATAATTATTTCTATCATTTTGGCCGGCTTGGCCATGCCTGCATTGTCGGCGGATCAGCCACCATCCCTGCCAGACCGTTTGGCCGCCCTTCGCACGACGATCGCAATCGATCATGGAAAGATGGTTGGTTCCGGCGCGGCAACATTGATAGATGCAGGTCGGGAGAGCCAATTCGTACTCATCGGCGAGGACCATGGCATTGCAGAAATTGCAAATTTTTCGGCGGCATATTTTGAAGAATTGGCAAGTCAAGGATTTACGACACTGATTGTCGAAAATGGGCCGGCTGTTGCTGATGCTTTGGCAAAGACCTTGAAAGCCAATACTGGCGTTGCTGGCATAGCCGCATTTAATAAGGCCTATCCGGTCGCTACTGCTTTCTACAATTGGCAAGCTGAGGCGCAATTCCTGGCCCGTTTCGCCAAAGCTGCCGGACCATCGTTCCAATTAGTGGGAATGGATCAGGAACTCATGGGCGCTTCGAAATATTTGCTCGAGCAAATGGCCGGGCAACCGCTTGGTCCTTTGGCGAAATCAAAAATCGAGGCCTTCCGCAAGCTTGAGAGCGACGACTATGGCCGGGCGTCGGCGAGCGGAGACCCGCGTGATCTTTTCATGTTGAAAGTCAAAGAAGAGGAATTGTTCGCGCTACAGAAGCTGCTCACGGCCCCCAAGGACATGCCCGCCTTGGCGATGTTAAATTCGTTGATCGAAAGCCGCAGCATTTATAGCAAAAACATAACTCCGGGACAGGGATATGCATCCAATACACAGCGTGCCAAACTAATGAAGCGGAATGTGGCCAGCCATTTGACGCTTGCGCCGGCACAGCGGATGTTGCTGAAAGCCGGTGCAGTTCATGTATTCCGAGGTTATAACCCGCTGAGTGCCGGTAGCCGGGAGATCGGCAATTATTTGGCTGAATATGCGGAAGGCCGCGGGCAAAAATCGCTGCATGTATTAGTGCTGGCGTCCAAGGGCCAGCAGGCGCAATTTGCTGGAATTGGACGCGCGTCGGCCTCAACAGAAATCGAAAAAACCGATATCAAGTCCGCCATGGCTGGCGTATTGCCCTTCTTCGCCGCGGCGAGCGAGCATAAGGAATGGTCATTGTTCGACGTGCGCCCCTTGCTGGGATCGGCTAAAACCCTGGCGAATGGAAACAGCAGTGTCCAAGGCATGATTCAGGGCTACGATTTTGTACTGGTCATTCCCGATGGGAGCGCAACGTCGGACCTGTGAAAATATCCCATGGCCTACGCTGCCTTTATATAGGTCAATATTCGGTTAGCGGCAACAATGAGGTCACCTTTCTGGCTTAAGGTGCACCTTGTCGCGCCGGTTGACCGCGCGCTCCATCAGCGAGCGCGTCAGGAGCTTATGAAACGGCATGATGATAAACAAATACACTCTTCCAAAGAGATTGTTTATTTTAACCAAGGTTGAAACCGTCACTTCCGATCCCTTCAGACCCGGTTGAATGCTTATCCAGATCCGGAAGTCCAGATGCTTGTCGTCACCACCGACGACGACTTCAGTCTCCGTACTTGAAATAATCGGAAACATGCCAATCTTCCCCAGCCCGCGATCACCAAAGCTAATACTTTTCTTTAGTCCGAGCGGTGCGACGATTCCGTTGCGCAAAATTATGAGCAAGGAAAGCATGCGATGCGGCTCAGCGAAAACGGCGCGCCCCGCTTGCTCGGCGTCAACGTAGGTTCGATCCCCCTGACCGGAATAGCCGTCGGAGAAATCAATGTGCGTCAATCCTGACGCCGACATGGCTGCTGCCGGTGCGGAAATGAGGAAGACTTTGTTTGCTTCGTTTGTCATGAATAAAACTCTCTCTGTAAAGTGAGTGATGGTCGGACTGCGGTTGTCTTGATTGGCACGCATTCAAGTTTGCAAACGTGCTCTGGCGGAGGGAATTCTTTCATCGTGGTCACATAGGCCGGAATGCTCCATAGCGATATCAGATGGTTTGTCCTGTGAAACAGGCAAATGCAGCAATGACAACGGCTGCGGTGCGGTGAAAGAAACGTAGATTCATACGAGATCGTCCTCGATTGGCATGCTTCTTGACGGAGCTTGCAAGCGGTTTTCCAATATTGCGCCAACGCCTACTTTCGGGGAGATGGCGTCCCGGATACTCGTATCAATTAGTCGCTCATAGATTGCGCTTTGGCCGGCAGGAATAAGTTCTCTGAGTGTTTCTTGACGTTTGTCCCGGCCGAACAAGGCCTCAACGACCCAACCGATTAGATACACAGCAGACAAACAGCCACCTGCAGTCGCAACATTCCCTTTGCATACCAGGGGCAAATCGAGCACGTCAATTCCCAGGGATTGCAATTCCTCTTTGGCATCGGGATGAGTCGTGGCCGGCCCCATTGCCAGCAGACCCAACTTGGCAAGAATGAACGAGCCGGCACAGATCGATCCAATGAGCTGCGTGTTTGGATTCAGCGAAAATGCACGCATGAAATCCGGACTGGCGATAGCGCCTTTCACTCCAACTTTACCGCTGGAAAACAATACAACGTCTGCGTCATTCGCTTCGCTGATGCACCCGTGGGTCTTGATAACAAGGCCGTTTGCGGATTGGTGTTCTTCCTTTGTTCCCAATATCTTCACTTGCCAGTCCGTCTTATTCCGTCCGAGGACGTCCCACATCAAGAACAAATCCAAATCGGTGAAATGGTCAAAAATCACGATGACTATTTTTTTCATGTTGCGCTCCGCCATTTGCGTCGATTCAAAATGAGACCACGGACGAACAACACTTTTTTGAGTCCGCAGTTGAGAATTAATCCACCAAATCTCTGTTTAAGAAGTACTTCTTTTCCTGATTGGACGGGCTTCAGTGCTGGCCCGCCAGGAATTGCGCCGACGCGGCGTGGCTGCTGCCACGCATGATGAAGACCGCGCATCCCGGAAGCAGAAACGTCGTATTCATTCAACGAATCCAGGGGTTGGTGGTGCGCACACGTGCACCGAGGGTTTTGAGAAGCTGGATCAGACCTAAATAGGCCCGGTCGACATAGGGCAGTTCCTCCGGCAAGGACTGCAGATGCCGAAGTGCCTGGCGATGATGTGCCGCTGATGGACGTGGGTATGGCGGGTGGTGCGTAAAGTCATACACCTCCACGGTAAACGGCAACTTCTGCCAGGCATGCCGCTCGGCCATTGCCGGCAGCAGTTGCTGGCAAAAGTCCTGCTCATTCAGATGCGGCCCAATCAGGCCCAGGTCCCGATAGGCCTGCTGCATGGCACGGTGGTCCGCCGGGTCGCGCAACTGGGCCGACCAGAGCGCGCTGAGCGCTTGGCAGAAGTCAGCGTCCAGCGCGCGGGTGCAGCCAAAGTCCAGCAGGCCCAGTCGGCCGTCCGGCATGAACAGATAGTTGCCCGGATGCGGGTCGGCTTGCAAGCGGTGCAGCACAAAGGTGCAATGAAAGAAAGTATCAAACAGCAACTGACCCGCCTGATCACGTGCGCTTTGATCGGGTTCGGTCAGCAACCATTCGTTGAGATGCAATCCCGGCAAGCGTTGCATCGTCAGCACGCGGCGTGTGGTGCGGCCCATTACCGGCTGGGGGATCACCAGGCCCGGCAGCGTGAGATGCTGTGCAAACCATTGCATGGTCTGTGCCTCATGCAAATAGTCCAGCTCCTCGGCCAGTTTCTGTTCGATGTCATCCATCATGCGCGCGATGATATCGGCTTTGAGCAACATATCCGAGCGTTCCCCCAAGGCTTGCAGCAGGCTGCGTAGCATACGCATGTCGCTGCCAATGGAGTCCGCCATTCCGGGGTATTGGAGCTTGACGGCCACTGCCAGGCCGTCCGCCATGATGGCGGCGTGGACCTGCCCCAGACTGGCGGCAGCAAAGGCGACAGGCTCGAATTGCTGGAACAAGGCTTGCGGATCCTGGCCAAACTCCTGGCGCATCACTTTGATCACCAACGCGCGGTTCAGCGGCGTGACCTGATAGTGGGCGCGAGCCAGTTCCTGGCGCATGCCCTCGGGTAAAAAGCCCAGTTCCATGCTGAGCAGTTGCGAGGCTTTGAGTGCCGTGCCCTTGAGCTGATTCAACGCGGCGAACAGGATGCGCCCGAGTTCCGCCTCATGTGCCATACGGGCCTGATCCATTTTCGCCTCGTCGCACGTGATCGACTTGGCCTTATGGCCCAGGTGGGTCAGCCCGGCCCGCGCCACTGCCATGCCGACAATCGCCCCACGCGAAAGACGCCCGGTACGCGGCAACTGCGAAACTGTGTTCGTCTTGGTCGTGGGCGTCATGAGCGTACCCCTCCCAAGCCGCGACGGGCCAATTGCAGCAGATCCAGCAAGCCATTGCCGTCTTGCATCAGGCGTGCAAGCTGGCTGCGCACCATGAAACCTCCCAGTTCCAGCAGCTTGTCCACCAGGCCGCTGCGCAAGGCTAATACCAGCACGCCCAAGCTCAAATCGACCATTTGCGTGGTGTTGGTAAATTGGTCGGAGGTGTCGCGTAGCCAGTACGCAATGACGCCGTACACATAGTCGGCCAACAGTCCAGCCAGACTGGGCTTGAAGCCGCAAGGCACGATTTCACCGCTCGCCTCGGCCTGCTCCAGCATCTGGACGAAGGTTTGCCGGAGCAAAGGCTTGCCGGGTAGTTGCTCGCCCAACAGCAGCGTGGGAGTGCGCTCCACCATGCCGCGCGCCAGACCCACAAATTCACGGTCGGCCAGCAAACCTTCCAGCAGACTGTTGACTACCAGTTGCAGACGTTCCTGCAGCGAAAATTCGTTCTGTCCCTCCGTCTTGTCGGCCTGCGCCACTGCGTCTGCAATTGCTTGCTCAAAATAGGCGGTTACCAGTTTCTCCTTGGTAGGGAAGTATTTGTAGATGGTGGCATCACCCACGTCGGCGGCACGCGCGATCTGCTTCATCGTGGTGCCCTCAAACCCATGCTGGGTCATCAGGTCTACTGCGGTCTGAATGATCAGCCGATGGTTTTTGGCTTGTTGGGCTTTGGAAGTACGCATGATCGAAATTTGAAGAAGAGTGGAGTGTCGGAGGCAAAACAATCAAGTCTGGCCCCACCATGTAAGAAGTGCGACGGCGAGCAGGCAGACTCAGCCGGAATACCGTACCCTGGAACCAAAAAATACCAAGGCCGCCCCGGCCAGCATGGCGACGGCGCATGCCTGCACAATGAATCCGGCCAAGCGGCTGCTCACCGAAGGGAATGCCAACTGCAGCAGAACGGCGGTAATACAGAGGCCGAAGACGGTCAGCACATGCCGGCGGGACCCGTGTATGCGTACGTGCCACTCAAGGAGCACGCCGCCAGCATTGCTTGGCGCCAGTTTGCCGCACCGGAGTCGATTGAAGATGCGTTTTTCTCCCCAAACGGAGTGAATCATAGCGACCAGGCCGATCGTTGCCACTGCAGCCACAAAATATTCATTCATATTTGCCATACCCCCTGGTATTACCTCATGCCCTGCACTGCGACATCAATATACGATATTTACTATCGATTAAAGCAATGTAATGCACTTCCATTGAGTAGTCAATGAGCATTGCTTAATAAAAAGGAAGATGAATTAAAAGCATGGGTTCATACTGCAATCCATCGAACTTAGCAGCGCCGCGCCTCAGCACGGCTTCTGACTTAGTGATTTGTGCGATTTCGGACGTGGGACTCGAGGCTTCGATTTGATGATGCCAGGGAGGTGCGAGTAGTTGCGGTAGGCAATCAATCGTAGTGCGTCGAGCAGACGCTTGGCGATGTCGGCGCCGAGCAGCAGTGCAAGCAGTAGCGGCTTGAGGATGGAGTGGCGGCTGTGCGGTTGATGCGCCACGCCGGCGGCAGCACCACCTCGCGCAGTGCCGTTCCGGTCGCACCGGTCGGGGCGGCCAGCGAGACTATCCGCTCGTCATCGTCTGAGCGCAGGAAGTCGCACGCACGCAAAGCCGGCGTTACCGCCTTTCTCGAGGCGCACGCAGATGCCGACACCGCGCTCGTTGAGCGCGGCGCCCAACCAGCACGATGGATAGTCTCCGTGACCATGGGGAAAGCCACCCTGCTCCGATATCTGCCGCGACGACGCTGGCATACGATTCGGCATCGGGCAGGCCGGCGCCAGCTTCAATCGTAAGCATAGGAAATCCTTCATTCTTAATAAAAATTTAATTGGTGAAATTTTTCAATAAAATTGTCGTATAATTAATTTCGGTATCTTTTTAACATCAAAATAGGGAAAATGATGAACTTATACACAGCTGTCAAAGTTGCACTGCCGAGCATTATTTTGTGCGCTTCCTTCCATGTACAAGCAACAACCTTTTCCAACGAGTTCAACGGTGGCGAACTAGGTTACTTGGGCGCAACAGGTTCGACTACTTATGGAGAAACCTTTACTTCTCCAGGCGGAGTGCTGAACGATTTCACCCTCTATGCGTCTTCCGGTTATGGCACTTCAAATTATGGCACCGGCTATGTCGGATTCGGGATTGCTGCATGGGACGGAACCAAAGCCGTCGGTCCCGCCTTGTACACGAGTGCTCCAATCCCATACAGTGGCAAAACTAAAGCATTTGAAGCAACCGGACTCAATCTGGCATTGCCACTTAATAAAGAATACGTAGCATACTTAACAGTTGCAGGCATCCAAAATCCAGTTTATTTCGTTAGGATGCAAGGATCCAACAACAATGGCGAATTAACAGGGAACCACGTTTATTCGAATGCCGTGGATCCCCTTAACGCAAGTCAGCCGTGGGGTGTGGATAAGACGTATTACATGAGATTTACGGCAAATTTCACAAATAACACCATTCCTGTTCCTGAGCCAGAAACCTACGCCATGTTACTGGCCGGCTTGGGCATAGTCGGTTTCGCTGGCCGACGCAGATTTAAATCGGCTTGATGGTGACGGCCAAGACTCAAGTCTTGGCCGCTTTGGCCGACCTCTGGGCCGATGCAGCCGGCGCGGCGATTGCTTGTAACAACGCGGCGCCGGCATCTGTCGCTGCCTGGAAGGTGGCAGCTTCGTCGCTCAGGCGCTTCGCTTCGGCTTCGTTGGCGGCGGCCTGCTTGGCGACGTGGATGACGGCCGCCTCGTTTTCGCGCGCTTGCTCGGCAACGCGATCTTTTTCGGCCGCCAGCTCGCGTTGCAGCACCTTCAGCCAAGGACAGCACGCGCAACTTCGCGGGCGCAGAAGCGGCCGCATCGAACGGAACCTCCTTCCCGTCGTCATGTACGTAGACTGGCTTGCCATCCTGGACAACGACATTGCCGTTTGCTTCAAGACATAGTTGCTTGCGTCAAACTCATGCAGATGATCGGCGAAGGTCAGTTCGCAACGGCTCGCACGGTGATGATGCCGTTCGCCGACCAATTTTATGCGCTGGCAGGACAGGTCCGTCCAGTTTGAGAGTTCAAGTGCCATGCCGGGAAAATTTCACCTACCGATCAACAACGCGACAGAACCATCGTGATGACACCTTTGAAGCCGCTGCGTTACTGGCTACTGCTGCTCCTGTGACGGTGATCAATCCGTGTCATGCGAGGGATTTCGCCAAGGGACTGGGTTTGTTGGACAAAACGGAACAGGTCGGCAGCTGGGCGTTGCCGCGCCAGCGCAGTGGACTCGGCGGCGAGCACCTTGGCCTGCCAGCGGCGCGAGAATCCTCGCCGGGACTGGTTAATGCCGCCGAGCACATTCTGCCCGGTTTCCCGGGCACAGTGATCCAGGGCCTGGCGCAGCATCGTATCGATATTGGTCAGGGAAACCTGATACTCGTCCGCAACCTCCTGGCGTGTTTTTTCTTCGATCCTCAGGGCGACCAGCACGGAACGGTGCCGGTACGGCATGCGCTGCATCGCGCGCTCGACCTCGGCCAGGTCGGAGCGGGCCAGCGCAATCAGGTCCGGGCCGGGCGCTGGATCCGTCAGATGCTCGATTGCCGCGGCATCGTCGTATTGCGCGGACCGCCTGCCACGCAGCTCGTCCATCGCGACATTGCACGCCACCCGGTAGACATAGGCGTTCGGGTTTTGCACGGATACCGGGGTGCTGGTATCCGCCAGCCGCAGCCAGGCGTCGTGCAGGCAATCGCTGGCCAGGTCCGCGCAACCGAGATTGCGCAGCAACCGGCGGTGCAGGCGGGCATAGTTCGCCGCCAGGAAATCGCGCAGCACGATGCCCGGGGCATGCTCGCCGAACGGTTCTGCTACGAGCGCATCGGCAATATTGGAGGCCTCCAGGCCATCCAGGGTACTCGGGTTCATGACGTCTACCTCGGTGTTCGGCTGCAAGAATGGGGGAGCGGCCCCGCCTGTTCCCTGCACAGGGCAGGAAACAGGCGGGCACGCGCTACATGCCGCTGGACTGGCGCTCCTGCTGCAACTGGCGCAGTTGCTCCGGGCTCAGGCGCGCAAGCTGCTTGGCGTCAAAATCCCGCCCCACGCCAAGGAACTGCACGGGACTGGCAGGATCGTAGGGAACGCCGCGCGATGACTGCAAGCCGGCCCGCGGTGGCGGCGGCGGTGCTTCCACCTCCCCCTCCATCGGCTCGTTGCCAAAGCCGAGCAGGCGCACCGTGAAGATCGACGGCAGGTTCTGGCGCGTCGTCGCGCGTTCGCGCTGCAGCACGTCCTGCGCGGCGGCCGTCGCCTGCGAGGCTGCCGCACTGGCATTGCTCAATGCGCCGACGTTCACCGCCGCCATGGCCGGCATGCCCGTCGACTCGCCCTTGACGGCGATATTGGCCGCATTGACCACTTGCAGGGCCGCCAGGTTCACATTGCCCGACACGCGGATACCCGCTTCACCCGCGTCGATGGTGCCCAGGGGCGCGATCAGGTCGATATCGCCGGCCGGCACTTCGGGAATCGGCGCCAGCGTGGCGATACCGGCACCGGTGCTCGGCACGTCCGATGACAGCGTGACGTTGCCCCACTGGTCGTACGCACGCTTGGGAGGCGTGTAAACCACGGTGGTCTTCGAACCCCGGCCAGCATTGATGTCGCCCTCGGCCGACCAGCTCATGATGCCGCCGCCGAACGTGGTCATGATGCGGCTCTGGCCCAGCAGGATGCTGCCGAGCGAGTAGATCGCGATGTCGCCCGCGCCCTGGGTCAGTACGCCCGACTCGGACGGCGGCGCCTCGCCCTCGATGCCGTAGACCTGGCGGCCGCCCGGCGTCATGAGCTCGATATTGCCACCGAACAACGTGCGTACGAAGCCGCTGCGCGGCGTGGCGCCGGCCCTCCCGCGGAACATCGTGATGTCGCCGCTGTAGTTGATCGGCGTTCCGTCCGCCCTCCCCTTTGGAAACAGCGCCGCGATGGCATTGCGCCCGCGCAGGTAGCTGCCGAAGCGCGCGCCGTCCGCGTCGTTGTACTCGCGCCCGCCTGCCTTGAGTTCGGCGAAATACACCTGGCGCGCAAAGATGCGTTGCTGCGTTGCCGGCAGCGCGTCGAAGAAAGCCTGCGCCTCGCCGGCCGTGCCGGTGAAGCCCAGGCCGTGGGCCGGTTCGGCCAGCCAGGTGGCCAGCTCGGCCTCGTAGGTCTTGACGACCTTGCCCGGCTGCTCAGCCAGCGGCATGCCAGCCTGGGCGCGCTTGCCTTCGCCGAGGTAACGCGCCAGGAAGCCCTTGTAGTCGGGGCCGTTCACGCCTACGCCGGCCAGCATCGAGATGCTCGCGCCGGGCCGGCTGTCGCCCGACACCACAGGCCCCAGGCTGGTCACGCCCGCGCGGTCTTCCATCTGGATGTGGCGCCCTGCGGTGATCTCCAGCGTGCCGGGGCCCGCCACGTTAAAACTGCTGTAGACGATGTCGCGACCGGCCGAGACTACCGACACGTCGGTCGGGGCGCCGTGCGCGAACAGGTTGCCCGAGCTTTCATAGCGCGCACCCAGGCCTGCGTCAGTGGGCAGGGCCTGGCCGATAGGCGTGCCGCTGCCGACGATGTCGCGCCCGGCCATCATCCACACCGGCTGCCCGGCCTCGTAATAAGTCTGGCCAGCGCGTGTCGGATCGTTGGACGTAAAGACGTTGATGCGGCCCGTGGCCACACCCACGAGGTCGCCGTGCAGGGCATAGAAGCGCGCCGGTTCGCTGCCATGTTTGCCGCCTGCCGAAACAGTGTTGGCGCCCAGTGCGAACAATGGCCTGCCATTTTCGATGAGGTTGCCGGCCTCGGCGAGATTGCTCACAACTGTGCCGTTCGCCAGCGTGCCCCGGAAAGCCGGATGGAAGGGCGTGGCCATGGCACTCTCGGCTGCGCCCGAGGGGCTCACGGTGTAGCCGCCGCCATGGATCGAATCGCTGGCAAGAAACTCCAGCAGGCTGTTGGCCGATGGCGCCAGCACCAGCGCGCCGGTCGCCTCTGTCGTCCTGTCCGTGGCCATGCTGCCATAGTAGAGGCTGCCGCTGGCCGCAACCGCGCTCAGGATCGACGGGTAGACGTTCGCCATGTCGGTCGGGAGTGCGCCAAGGTTGGCCATCTGCGGCGTCAGGTCGCCGCCGGCCGAGAACAGGCGGATGGCGGTGTTCGGCGTCCACAGCGTGAACCAGCTGTCGCCGCTGCCCTTGGCCGCGCCGACGTTGAAGGGCGTGGCCTTCGGCAGCACGGCACGGCCCGCGTCGTTGGCATCCGTCACGACCAGGTCGCCGCGCGTGTTCAGCTGGTAGCTCGCATCGCCCGGCACCAGCAGCATGCCGCCCTGCGCCACCGCGCGCCCGGCCGAGAACGGATCAATGGCCTGGGGGTCGCGTTCGGACAGCTGGCCGGTGTACTGCGCGTAGCGCAGCGACTGGGTGCCCATCGCGCCGGCTTGCATCTGCACGTCGCCGCGCAGGTTGACGACGGCGCCATTCAGCACGGCGTTGGTCTGGATGTCGTTCAAGGGATCGAGCGCCAAGGGATTGAGTGCGCCGCCGACGCGCAGGCTCAGATCGCCCCCGCCGGTGAGCGCCAGGCTGCCATCGGCCAGTACGCGGCCGGTGCCGCCCACGGCCAGCACCAGGCCGTCGCTGCGCAGGTTGTCCGTGCCGGTGCGAACGGCCGCACCCCGCTGGGACACAAGGCCCGCGTCGCCGCCCACGTCCACGCGCAGGTCGCCGCCGCCCAGCGTGCCGTAACCGGTGAAACCCAGCAGCGTGTCGGTCGTGCCGCGCGTGGCGTAGCTGCCAAAGTTGATCCACCAGGCCGCAGCCTGATCGTTGCCTTCCCCCAGCGTGCTGCCGCTGCCCTGGCGCCACAGCCAGTTGGCGGTGTCGTTGGTCGTCACGCCCTTATCGGCCGGGTTGGGGCGGCCGACGCCGGTCGAGGCGATGGCCTGCGCCGCCTCGCCGGTCAGGTTGCCGCCGGCCTGCAGCGTGAGGTTGCCGCCGCCGGCCGGGTACCAGGCGCGTGCCAGGCTCTCGGCCCCGCCATCGACGAACTTCTCGTAGCCCTTGTTCTTGTCGCTCAGCACCGTGCCGCTGCTGCCCACCACGCGCGGCAGGTTATACGGGTCGCCGGCCTGCGTGGCCTGCGACGAGGCGCCGGCCGTATAGACGCCGTAGAGCGAGTTCATGCCCAGGTTGCCGGCCGCGCGCAGGTCAAGGTCGGCGGCGCCGGTGCGCAGCACGCTGAAGCGGGTGCTGCCGGGCAGGTATTCGTAGTAGATGTTCACGGGTAGCGAGACGCAATAACTGGAGCTTCCCTTACATAGCGCCTCAGCCGTCTTGAACGAGCCTCCGGTCAACCGCGCGACATCGGCATCGAGTATCGGCGTATCCGCAAGCGCAGGATCCTTGAATCTCCGGGCTGCGGACGCCGACCAATTGAACGCGTAGACGGGCGTGCAATAGGACCCGTTCGCCCCGCACAGCGCCGCAGCGGTCTGGTATCTGCCGCCCATGAGTTGGCGGGCGACTTCGTCGGTGATTTCTACGCCTGCCTTCAAGCCCAGATCGGCAGCCGCGAGCGATGTCCATGCAAACGCGCCTTTGAACGGCAGCGCCTTGGCGAACAGACCGTAGTGGGTGTCGGCCATGCGCAGGCCGCCCGCTGCGGGGTTCTGCTGCGGCGTGCGCGGGTCGGCCGCACCGAGGTCGGCGCCGCCCGCCAGCTGCAGCGACCACGACTGCGAGCCTTCCGGCAGCATCGCGGCCACGCCCCACAGCCGGCCCGCGCCGCCAGGACGAAGCTCGACCGACTTGGCGTCGCCCGGCAACCTGATGTCGGTCGAAGAAGGCAGCAGCGCCCCCACGGGCAAGGTCGTGTCGCCATGCATCAGGTACTTCACGCCCACGGCCGGCAGCGCGACGCCCTTGGGCCAGACCAGCGCGTCCAGCATGGTGGCGCCCGACAGGCGCGTGCCCGCGTCCAGGCGCGTGCCTTGTGGCAGCGTCACGGTTTCGCCGGCGATGCTGCCGGCCGCGTGAATAATCTGTCCCGAGGCATCGCGCACGTTGGCAGCGAGCACGGTCCCGGCGGGCAGCAGCATCTCAGCCGTCAATTCGCTGGACACGGGGATCAGCGTGCCGGCGGCAAAGTCACTCGACTGGATCGGCAGGTCAAAATTGAGCGCGTTGCCGCCTTCGAACGCCGTGCCATCGGCCAGCACGACGCCGGCACGCGGGATCACCGTGTCGGCGCCGAAGAAATTATTTCCCGAAAGCAACAACCAGCCTTTGTCGTCCTGCGTGGCGGGCGGCGGCGCGAAGCCGTCGTTGATGCTGCCATAGATATCGAGGTTGCCGGCTGCGCGAATGCGCAAGGTGCCGACTTCGCCCGAGCCATAGACGCCGGTCTTTTGCGTGTGCGGGTTGACGCTGGCGTAGCGATAGTCCGACAGGTCCAGGTCGCCCGACACGACGATGTCGCCACCCGGGTTGCTCAACGCATTGCTAGTGATCTCGATGCCGGGACGCAGATGGAAGGCGTCGGCATAGGCCGGGTTGCGCAGGCCGGCAAGCTTGCCGGTCATGAGGCTGGCGCGCGCCAGTGCGGCATCGATGAAATCGTTGTTGTCGTCGTGCTTGTCCTTCAGCCAGGTCTGGGTGATCTCCTGGTAGGGTCGTCCGCTGGCAGCCGGCGTGCTGACCAGCGGGGCGTCGTCGTAGCGTTGCATGGCGTTGACCGCGATGGAGCGAGCGCCGCGGATGTCGAGCGCACCGCGCGCGTCGATGGCGATGTCGCCGTGGACCGCCGCATCGGCCGCCCCGTTGATGCCCGGCAAGCCGTTGGCGCCGATGCGCGGCGCCGAGAGTTCGAGCGTGCCGCGTGCGCGGCCGTCGTTCTGCCCCGGCTGCGTGCCCAGGGTCGCGGCTGTGCCGTGGCGCAGGTCGACGCGTGCGCCGTCGGCCAGCGTCAGCACGCCGCCCTGCGTACTCAGGTCGACGATCGCGCGGTTGGGCGAATCGATGATCTTGCCGTAGCTATCCACGCGCAGCAGCGTGCCGTGCGCATCGAGCACGGCCGAGCCCGCCACCGTCAGGGCGTTCTTCGCCGCGAGGTAGATGCGGCCCGCGCGCTCGCCGCTGGCGTCGACGGTGCCGTTGACCGTCAGGCTGCCGTTGTCGACCGACACGTTGACCTCGCCGGCCTTCAAGCCGTCGCCGATGGCGAGGTCGCCCTGCTTGAGCTGGAAGGTGCGCGTGCCGGACACGCCGCCTTCGTTGAGCCGCTGGTTGAGGGCTGCGAACTGGCTGTCGGACGCTACGCCATCACCGAGATGCTGTGCGCGCACTTCCACGCCGCCAGCCAGGTAGGGCACGAGCGTGCCACCTGCGCCGTAGCGCCCCGTGCTGCCGCCGCGGATCGCGCCCTGCATGTCGACCACGCCGGCCTGGTCGCCCAGCGCCAGCGCCTTGAGCGTGCCGGCGCGGTTGTTCCGCGCCGACACATCGATCACCGAGCCAGCGGCCTGGCGCACATTGCCGGCCAGGCTTTCGAGCGTGACGTCGCCGCCCCAGCTGTACTTGGACACGTCGTTGAAATCGATCTTGCGGCCGGCCAGGTCGAGCTGCGCGCGCCCGGTCAGCGTGAGGTCCTTGTCGGCGGTGACCACGAGCTTGCCAGTGGGCAGTGCCAGCATGGTGTCGATGATCACGTCGCGGCCCGCAAGGCGCAGTTCCGCGCCGAGTGCGGCATCGGCGACCGGTGTAGTCAAAGGCACGGAAGCGCTCACGCGCAGGTCGCCGCCCGCGGTGATGCGGTTGACCGAGCCCGCCGCGCCTGTCACCAGCGGCGCGTCGATGCCGAGGTTGCCGCCGCTGTAGGCATAACCCTTGCCGGCTTCATACGCGCCTTGCGACTGGTAGACCGAGAGGCTGCCCTTGTTGTTGGCGGTAATCCGCTCGCCGGCCTTGAGCCGCACGTCAGCGAAGCCCAGCGCCAGACGCGCGTCATCGCTGGTGCCCGCGGCTTGCGTGCCTGGGCCATAGCCAAATTCGATGGTCCCTGCCTCGATGGCCAGCGTGCCGCTGCCGGTGCCGGCGCCGCCCGTGACTACGGCGCCGGGCGCCACGGTCGATCCGGTCCAGATCAGGTGGCCGGTGCGGATGGTCGCCACATCGCCGGCCGCACCCGCGCCGTAGATGGCGGGCGTGCCCAGCACCAGGCGCGCGAGCGTGGATTTGCCGGTGGCCGGGTCGATGGTGTCGAGCGAGGCGCTGCCAAAGAATCGCAGGCCGCCGCTGGCGTTGAGCTGCAACGTCTCGAGCGCCGGGGCGCCGTACCGCGTGTCGCCGCGCAGCAGGCGGTCGAGCAAGCTCTGGTTCAACACCAGGCCGGACGGTAGCGTGCTGCGCGCGGCCGCGTCAGCCAGCGCCACGCTGTCGCCGACGTTGATGCCCTGCACCGCCAGCGTGAGGTTGCGCGTGCCGTAGCGCACCGTGTCGTCGAGTACGAAACGGTCGGGCGTGGACAGCGCAATGGTGCCCTGGGAATACAGCTCGGTCTGGCCCGCGCAGGGCGAGACGGTGCATGTGCCGATCTGCAGGCTGCGGTTCCCCAGCAAGTCCACGCTCGGCAGACCCGGCAGCATGCTAAGCACGCCGTTGGACACGGCCACCAGATTGCCGGCCGTACCCGCGTAGAAAAATCCATCGGCCGAGTCATAGGCCGCGCGGCCCTTGCCCAGTGTGTTGACACCCGCGCCCTGCTCGATCACGAGGTGGCTCGGGTTATCGGTGTTGGTGGCATCGGCCAGCAGAAACACCTCGGGAGCCGACAGCACCGCGCCCTGGCGCAAGGTGAGTCCGTTCGTCCCTGGGTTGAACCTCACAATGTTGCCGCCCGAGCCGTATTCCACATACTGCAGACCGCCGAGCATGAGCCGCGAGGCGCCCATTGCATTGAGCGCATCAGCGTTCAGCGTCACGCCCTCGAAGCCGGCGGTAGCCTTCGCACCGCCGCGTACGACCTCGATCTGGCTTTCAGGCCCCCCATATCCCGCAAAAACAGCCACCGCGCCGCCGTAGCCGCCCTTGGCCGCGTCGAAGCGGCCGATGCCCCCGAAATGGAAAGCGTCGGCGCCGGCGTCGGCGCCAGTGTTCGGCATGAGGGCCAGCAGCAGCGTGCGCGCGTCCGCGGGTGCCATCGCGCGCGGCACGCCGATGCGCGCGGCGTCGCTGACGATGAACTGGTTGAACGAGGTCTCGTTGTACTGCGAGTAGGTACGCAGCACCTCGGCCGGTGTAAGGATCGCCTGACGGAACAGCGTATCGCCGATGGCGGTATTGGCGATGCCGAGCCGCGCGGCGGCCGACCACGAGCCGTTGCGCATCGCGCTGCCGGGCTGCGCCGCGCCTTGGCCGGCGCTGTCGTTAAGCTCGACGCGGAAGGCACCGGGCATCAGGGCATAAGTGGAAGGCATCAGCGTGTAAGTGCCCGCGGGTAAGCCCGGCACGCCGGCACCCAGCGTGATCTGCTGGCCGATCAGCGGGTCGACCGCGCCACGTTCGCCGCCCGCCGGGGCGACCGGGGCTTGCACCCCGGGCACGACGGCATACACCGGGTTGCCCGCAAGACCGGGCAGGCTGAAGCTGCCATCGACCGCAGTGCGCACCAGCGGGTGGTAGCGCGCATCGGTCGAGCCGCCCCGGCCACCGATAAAGCCAAAGCCCTTGAGTTCGCCGCCGCCCGAGAGGTCCAGTACCGCGCCAGGCTGCACATTGACGCTCGCTCCGCCCAGCGTGAGGCCGACCGTCAGCGCCTGTCCGCGCGAATCTGCGCCGCCCACGCCGATCAACTCCACCTTCGTGCCGTCGTAGAGGTAGTTGATGCCGTCAACCGTGCCGCCATAAGGCATCAGCAGGCCGTTGCCACTTACCGAGGTCAGGCTCCCAGGCAGGAAGTCGACCCGCGTGGTGTTTGCGTCGCCGATGCGCAGGCTGCCCAGCGGCACGCGCAGCACGCCGCCCTGCTTGATGGTCGCGGCGCCGAGCGTCAGGCCGCCGAAGGCCGCATAAGGCACCGCCGGCGCGGCTTGCCCCTTGCCTTCGATGCGCAGCACGCGATCCGGTGCATAAGTGCCGTCGGGCAACACACCCGCCTGGATCGAAGCCGAGACGCCGATGGCCGGGTAGATTTGCGCAGCCCGCAGTGTGAGGTCGCCAGGGGTGGCCAGGCTGGTCGTCGGCACGCCGTTGGTCAAGGCCGGCACGTCGGACAGAAAGCGCAAGTCGCTGTCGCTTTGCAACGTGGTCTGGCCGAAGCCGCGCCGCTCCACCCTGATGCTGCCCGGGATCTCCGGCGTGTCGCTGTCGGACGATATCGGTATATCGCCGTTGACACCAGACATTCGAACCGACGAGCGCACGTCGATGAGGCCGGCATGCACCTCCAGATGTGCCTCGGAGGGTAGCCAGTCGCCGGTGCCGATGACGCCGAAGCGACCTCGGGTCACGTCCACCCCCAAGCTCTGCGTGATGCTGGCCAGCCGCACGTAGGGTGCTTCCAGCGTAATGTGCGCATCGTTGCGCGCGTTGTCGGCCAGCATCAGCGCGCCGTAGGTCGACAGGCTCTGGCCGAGCCGCAGGCTGGCGTTGTCTTCCAGGCTGATGCCGCCCGCGCTGAGCAGCGCGAGCTTATCGAAGCCGCCCCGTGTGACCGTGTCGACGCCCAGCCGGCCGTGGCCATAGACCAGCGCCGCATCGGCCGCGCCGGGGGCCAGTCCGGCCGGCAGGTCCGACGGACCCTGCAGCCCGCCGATCACCAGGTCGCGGTAGTTGCGCACCGCGTTCTCGGCCAGCGTGTACTGCGCCGGGCCGGAACTCGTGCGCACTTCGGGCGATTCCAGCGCGACTTGCAGCGTGCCGCCAGCGGCGCCCGCGCCGCCCGAGCGGGCCCGCAGTTCGCCGTCCAGGTAGAGGCCGTTGTTCGAGGCCAGCGCGATATGCCCGCCGCGGCTCGCTACCGCGACCGGGCCGGCAGCGCCCATGTCGAACACGGCGGCGGTACCCGAGGCATCGAGCACGGCACCCTCGCGCACGACGATGAAGCCGTTGGCGGCCGTGGCCGAACCGTCGCTTTCCTTGATCTCGCCGCCGATCACGATGCTGCCACCGTCGCGCACGATGCCGTAGCGCCGGCCGTGCGCATCGAGCGCGGTCGCGGGCGTGGCGGACACGTCGATCAGCGCCTGCTCGCCGAGCCAGATCGAGCGGCTGTGCGCCCCATCCACGGCATGCTCCTGCTCCATGCGCGTGAGGTCAAGGTTCTTCAACGAAATACTGCCGCCGTGCGCCAGCAGCCGGCCTTGCAGCGTGAGCTGGCCGACGCTGCGCACGTCGATGGCCTGGCCGGGATCGACCGTGATCTGCGCATCCCGACCAATGACCGCAGCCACCGTCGGCAGGTCGGCTGCCAGGGTCTGCACCGTGCCCGCCTGCAGGCTCAGGCTCGCACCGGCACGCTGCGTGAGCACGCCCTTGGCGGCATCCTCGGTGTAGAGCAGCGGCGTCCAGGCTTGCAGTGCTTTGCCCAAAACGGCGGTGCTCGCGACATTCCTGGCTTCGGGCGTTACGCGCAGCACCGGCATCGTCACCTCGACCTGCGTGCCGTCGGTCACCGTGACGCCGCGGTCGCCGATGAGTGCATAGCGGCTGAAGCCCTTGTCGAAGAAGTTGCCTGAGAGGAGCAATGTGCCTGGCTCGGCCGAAGTGTCTGCCCCCCCTCGACCGTCCGTGACGAGCATGCGCCCGGTCTGCAAGCTCAGCGTGCCGCCACCCGAGGTGCCCCAGCCACGCAGCGCGCCATCGGTCGCCAGCACGCCCTCGCCACCGCCGGTCTGCGCATTCGCCTGCAGCCGGACGTCGCCGCCCTTGCCGCCTCGCTGCGAGGTACCGTTGGCCAGCAAGGCCGCACCCGAGGACACGTCGATGACGCTGCCCTGGGCCAGCAGCACGTCTCCGCTGCTGCGGATCGACACGCTGCCGCCGTTGCGCCACGCCATGTTGCCGGTATCGGCAGGATCGAGCCACAGGTTGCTCCACAGGCCGCGCGTGTCCAGTGCCACGCCCCGGGCCACCGTCACGCCCGCGCGCACGCCTTCCGGCGTGGTGGTCTGCGTGGTGTCATCGAGGCGGTTGGTGCTGGCTTGCGCGAGCGTGTCGCCCAGGCGGATGCTGCCGCCGTGCGTCGTGAGGTCCGCGTTCACACCGACTTTCGGGCCGTAGAGCGCGATGTCGCCGCCATTGCCCAGCGTCAGCGCCGAGTCCACCGTGATCGAGTTCTCGGCCGCAATGCGCACTGCCCCCAGCGAGAAGCCGTTGAGCAACGTGGTGTCGAGGGTCAACGTGTCCTGACGCGCGGCTGGTAACGCCGCCGTGAGGTCGAGCCCGGTTGCGATGCGTTCGGCCGTGTCGCTCAGCACCACGTTCTTCACGCCCGCGGTGTCGAGCCGGCGGTGCATCAGGCCGGTATTCTTGTCGTAGAGGGTACCGTAGGTGCCGACCACCAACTGCCCGCCGCGCGCCACCGCCATCTGCGACTGGTCATACCCGTCGAGTCCGGCCTGCGCCGCCTGCGTCTGGCCGCTTCCCCGGAAGGTGTCCCCCGCGATGTCGCCCTCGAGCACCGCGTTCTTCGTCCCGACCACCAGCACGCCCGCATCGCGGCCCACCGTGTAGCCGCTTTCCAGCCTGCGCTGCTGTCCGATCAGCGGGTTGTAGTAATAGCCGGTCGCCTTCTCGCCCCAGCGTTCGTGCTTGTCTTCGTAGCCCTTGTAGACGCCCGTGTAGCGTTGGTCGCCCGGGGCCTTGTTCACTTCGTACAGCCGCCCATCGGTCCCCTTGAGCCAGGTCTGATTGATGAAACCGCTCTGCACATTGACCGTGCCGCCCGAGAGATTGATGCTGGAGCCGGCCTGCGTGACCACATCGTTGCCGCCAAAGCTCACCGTGCCGCCCTGCGCCATCCATTCGCCCACGGTGTGGCCCGCGGTGCCAAGATAGCCGCCCACCTCCAGCAGGCCGCCCGCCGTGTACCAGCGCTCGGTGGCGTAGCCGTTCGTGCCCTTGGGTACGAACACCAGGCTGCGGCGGTCGATCCACATGTCGTTGCTGTTGAGGGTCTTGCCATCCCGGTTGACCGGCGCATCGCGCTGTTCATTGCCCTGGACGTTGACCTTGACGTTGTTCGATTCCATGGCCAGGTTTACGCCCACGGCGCCGGAAACGTCGATCCGCGCGCGCTCACGCACCAGGCTGCGCTGGGCTGCATTGATGACGATCTGACCGCCGGTAGCCAAGGTCAGGGAGTCGCTCTGGAAGTCGGCCGCGCCGCTGCTGCTGATCTCGATGCGGGACTGGTCGCGGCGATCAGTGATGGCCACGATGTTCTCGGGAGTGCTGATTGCCGGTCCTCGCAGGCTGTCGCGCTGGCTGTCCAGGGCCCTCTTGCCGTCGTCCTCGATCACCACGGCAGTGGCTGCACCCTGGCCGAGGGCGACCTTGCCATCCGCGCCGATGGCGTTCAGATGCACGGTGCCGCGCGTGGTGACGCTGGTGGTGGCAAGGACGATGCCGTTTTGCTGGACGTCACGCCCCACCAGGGTCACGTCGCCCTCGCGAGCCTGGATCAGGCCGGTATTGCTCACCTTGCCCGACAGGCTGTCGGTACTGAACTGAGGGGTGATCTCGTTGCCGCGCGTGGTCGACGCCTGGTTGCCATCGGTGCCGACACCCTTCTTGATGATGAAGTTGTCGCCGGCCGCAAGCGCAGTCTGGCCTTTCTGCGTGGCGATGTCTCCCCCGTTGTGCACCTCCTTGCCGAGCAACAAGACATAGCCGCCCCCTTCGGTGGAAGTCTTCGGGGCCAGCGTGGCGATCCGCGCACCGGCCTGTATCTCTACCTTGCCCTGGGCATTGGTAAAGCTGGGCTGGCTGGCATTGGCCGTGTAGATGCCGCTGGTCTTGAACTGGCCGTCGTCGATCTGGGCGGCGGCGGCGACGAGGTTGCGCGTATTGACCTGGCTGCTGCCATTAAAGACGATGCCGTTGCGGTTGACAATGAGTACCGTGCCATCGGCCTTGATCTGGCCCTGGATTTGCGAGGGCCGCGCGTTCGGGTCATTGACGCGGTTGAGAACGGCCCACTCCTTTTGCTGCCTGAATTCGACCGTCGTGTTGCGACCGACATTGAACGTCTCCCAGTTCAGGATAGCCTTGTCGGCCGTCTGTTCGATGGCGACGTTGCTGCGGCCGTCGACCTGGGTAAGCGTCGGGGCATTGGCGTTGTGCCAGCCTGCGCTCAGCGAATTGGTGTCGATTTTCAAGCCACCCACGGTCATGCCGTCGGGAATGGATGCCCCGCTCGCTGCCGCCAGGCGGGCGGCGGCCTGGGCCGACTGCTGCGCCGCGATGCCGCGCGCGGCCAGGTTCAGGTTGCTGATGGAGCGCTGCAGTTGCTCGTTGGCCTTCTGCTGCTGTCCAAGCGGGCTCGTCAGGTTGGATGCGGGCAAGCCGTTGGGCAGCCGGCCCGTTTGCGACGCCGTGTCCCGGACCGCGCCCTTGTCGGCAAACCATGCCGGACTGAACGCGCGCTGCGCATGAGCCGGCACCGTCACCGCGCCGGCGGCCAGCGTCAGCGCGATGGCCCGCGCCAGCGGCGCCAGCCTGAATACCCGATCCTGTTTGCGTATCGTTTGATTTTCCCTGCCACTGCGCCCGCGTGTGTTCATGTAAGTATCCGCCTGGTCATTGAGTCGATGCCGTCCGGCTGCCCGTCTCGCCCCGGCCAGCCACATTCATGAAGGCTTTCCCCATCGCAGCCGAGTAGCGCCGGCGACAGGAAGAGCCCCTATGCAAGGGTGACGAACCGCACCACGCAAATACCGCAAACTTTTTTGAAACTATTTTTGTAACCTCTGCGCACAGCGCCGGCGACACGCGCGCCAACGTGCCGGGACTTGCCGTGCAACACGATGGAGCGAGCCGTTCAGCTCAAGAGCAGCAATCCCGCCGGCAGCGACCGTGCCTGCAGCTGAAACGATTCCTGCAACTGCCACAGCGCCAGGTCCAGCGAGGCCGTGAAGAAACGCCCGCTGACGGGCTTGTTGCGCACGGCATCGTTCATCAGCACCACGCGGCCGGCGCGGTAACGATTGATTTCGTCGAGCACGTCGGCCAGAGGGGCCTGGTCAAACACCAGCATCCCCTGGCGCCAGGCCGACACTGTTTTCGGGTCGATGCCGGCGATGTCGCCCAGCGAACTGGCGCCATAAACCAATTGCTGGCGCGCATGCAGCTGACGCGCGCCGGCCGGATGCTCCACGCGGACGGCGCCCTCGATACAGGTGACGCAAACCTTGCCATCGAGGTGGCGCACTTCGACCCGTCCGGATTCGAGCAGGCTGCGGCCAACGCCGGCCACGACGGCAAAGGCCGGCCCCGCCCCCCTCAAATCGATGGACGCCTCGCCCGTGAGCAAGTCCAGGCCAACCAGCCTGCCGCCATCGGTCTGGCGGCGTATGCTGGTGCGCGTATTGAGGATGACGTCGACACTCTGGGACAGCGCCAGCGTGCGCTGTTCGCCAGGGGCGGTGCGCTCGTCTGCAGCCCACTCGTCCGGTCCCGGCCACAAGCCCAGGGGCGGATGGACCACGGCCACGCCGGCGACGGCCGCCGCGCCGATGGCAGCGCCGAGAAAAGCCCGCCGTCCGCCGGGCGCAAGCAGGGGACGGCGCGCGCGCGCCGGCACGGCTTCCGGCCTGGCGCGCAGCAACTCGCGGGCCGGGGCCTCAAGCGCATCCCAGCGCCGCTTCACGTCGTTGTACGCGGCCTGATGCGAGGGACTGGACTTGACCCAGCGCCGGAACCGCTGCGCATCCACTTCGCGCGCGTCTCCCGAGGTGAGCAGGCGCAACCAGTTCCACGCCTGGGCTTCCAGCTCGGCGGACGAAGCGGCGCGGCTGTCCTTGGGCGGCGGCGTCTTCATCATCGTGTCAGGTCCAGCGGCCAGGCCGGGCCGCAAGGCAGGAAACCTGCGGGCTGCTGCGTGCTGCTTGCATATGTTTTTTGCTCTCTCATACTTGATGACGAATGGCGCCCCGGAAAACCCGCATTATTTATGCTCCGCCGCCAGATAGGTGTCCAGGCGCTCATGGACGCGCTTCAATTCGTATTCGACCGTCCGCAACGACACGCCCAGCCGCTGGGCCGCCTCTTTTTGCGTCACGCCTTCCGCATGCACGAGCAGCGCGACGGCCCGGCGGCGCTCGGGCATGCGGTCGAGCAGCTGCAACAGGGCATCCAGGTCCGAGCGTATCTCGGCCGTGCGCGCCGGTCCGGGGGCCGGGTCCACCAGTTCCTCCAGCAATGCATCGATATTATCGCCGGACAGCAGGCGGCTATGCCGGCGCTGCACGTCCACCGCGATATTGACCGCCATCCGGGACAGGTAGGCACCGGGGTTCTGGACGGGCCCAAGGTCTTCGCCGCCCTTGAGGCGCAGCCAGGTGTCGTGCAGCGCATCGCCGGCATCTTCAGCATTGCCCAGCTTGCGCGTCAGGCGCTGCTTGATGGTGGCGTAGTGCTTGCCCAGGTAGTTCAGCAGGAAAAGCTGCGTGCCTTCGGACATGGCTAGCCCTCCCCCTGCTGCTGGCCGCACTGCGGCCCCACTCCAGGGGCGCTGGGCGCAACCATCATGGTCAGAGGCTGGCGCGCGATTGCCGCAGGTGGCAGGCGGCCGACGCGCACGCCGCGCACCGCGTGCAGCAACGCGGCATCGCGACGGGGATCGCCACTGCTGCCGAGCAGGCGTGCGCCGCCGATGCGGCCATCCGTTTCCAGGTAAAACCGCAGCAAGGACGTGTAGTTGCCCGGCCGGGTACGCGCATCCGAGCACAGCGCCTGCCAGATACGCATCTGAACCAGTCCGGCATAGCCATCCTCGCTGAACAGCTCCGCCATGCCATTGCGCGGCAAGGTGGATGCCGGTGCGGCGGATGCCACGGCGGCCTCTCTCAGAATGAAGGTCTGGCCCAGGCCAGAACTGCGCCTGTCAGCAACCAGTCCGGTACCTTCGAGCAGGATGCGCAATGCCGCTTCGGCTGAATAATGGCCGTATACCGCCGTGGAGGTACGGGCATGCGCGATATCACTGGAAAACAATGCAGGCTGTCCTGTGATGTCCGCATATTGGTTCAGCGCCGCATTGAGCGGCTGCGCCGGGATACTGAAAGCAAGGAGAGAAATAGCCGCATCCGAAACGGGATTGACACGTGCAGCACCTGTAGGCGGCAAATCGGGAGGCGCGCCATGGGCGTCCCCTGTTAATCCGATAAACCCACTCAGTACCCAGAAGAGCGCCAGCCCGTTGCAGCTCAAGCCGCCGACGTACATACGCGCCCCTGTCGATCCCGCCACCGCGCATTGCCGCGAGCGTCGTCAAGCCAGCAGCGGTGCTGCATGGGGCATGGCAGGATGACGGATCGAGTCGGCAAGGTAGCTGCACCATTCTGAAATGGTGCATAGTGGCATTCAAATGTGACGGTGTTGTTACATCAACACTGAATCGCCATGAGTTGCTATCGGTAGCTTAGACTATTCTGATCCACAGTTCTTGAAAGAGGAAAAACCGGTGGATCGTGTTGGTAGCCTGAGTGTCCTGACAGACGCCAGGTGTACGATCTCATAGCTGCCTGATTCAAAGACGAGATCGGATCTGCCCTACCCCTGGCGATCCCTTGGCACGTTGCAAGACAGTGCCGTCAATCAATAAGCGAGAAAGATAATCATGTTGGATAAGAAATGGTGGCATAACGCCGTCGTGTATCAGATCTACCCACGTAGTTTTCAAGACAGCAATCACGATGGGGTCGGTGATCTGGCCGGCATCATTGGCAGACTGGACTACCTGCAACATCTGGGAATCAACCTGATCTGGCTGTCGCCAGTGTACCGGTCGCCGATGGACGATAACGGCTATGACATCTCCGACTATCAGGATATCGCCGCCGAATTCGGCACATTGGCCGAGATGGAGCAGTTGATCGCAGAAGCGGCCAGGCGCGACATCCGTATTTTGATGGATCTTGTGGTCAACCACACCTCTGACGAACATGCCTGGTTCGTCGAGGCGAAGAAATCCAGGGATAGCCCCTACCGTGACTACTACATCTGGCGCAATGCAGGCGCCGATGGCTCCCCGCCCGACCAGCAACGTTCGTATTTTGGCGGGAGTGCATGGGAGTACGATTCCGCCAGCGGTGAATATTACTTCCATCTGTTCTCGAAACGACAGCCGGACCTGAACTGGGAAAATCCTCAGGTGCAGGCAGAGGTGTATCGCATGATGAACTGGTGGTTGGACAAGGGCATCGGCGGCTTCCGCATGGATGTGATCGATCTCATCGGCAAACAGGTCGACCAGCAGATCATCGCCAACGGCACACGACTGCACCCGCTACTGCAGCAAATGCACCAAGCGACCTTGGCCGCACGCGATGTATTGTCGGTGGGCGAGACTTGGAGCGCCACCCCGGAGACAGCCAAGCTGTATTCCGACCCGGCGCGTCAGGAGCTGTCGATGGTCTTCCAGTTTGAGCACATCACAATGACCCACGATACCAAGGAGGGGAAATGGAAGCCGCGGCCGTTCGATCTGATCGAATTCAAGCAGATCATCGGTAAGTGGCAGACCGAGCTGGCCGATGCCGGCTGGAATTCGCTGTTCTGGAATAATCACGACCTGCCGCGCGCCGTATCCAAATACGGCGACCCCGGCCGTTACCGGGTCGAGTCGGCCAAGATGCTGGCCACCGCGCTACATTTTCTCAAGGGTACCCCCTACGTCTATCAAGGCGAGGAAATAGGCATGACGAATGTACGTTTCGATTCCATTGACGACTATCGCGACATCGAATCGCTCAACCTCTACCACGAACGCACGGCCGCCGGTGTACCACCGGAGACGATGATGGCCGGCATCCACGCCAACGGGCGGGACAATGCACGCACCCCAATGCAGTGGAACAGCACACACAACGCCGGCTTCAGTACTGGCACGCCATGGCTCAAGCTGAATCCCAACTACCCGGAGATCAACGTCGCGGCCGCACTGGAACAACCCGATTCGGTCTTCTTCCACTACCAGAAGCTGATCGAACTGCGCAAGCACTGGGACGTCATGGTTTACGGAAATTACCTGCCGTTACTGGAGCAGCACCCGCAGGTATTCGCCTACCGGCGCAGCTTGGGAAGCCAACAGCTGGTTGTCGTCAACAACTTCTCCGGCGAACACGTCGAACTGGATCTGCCGGCAACGCTGCACGGCATTGCCGGGCAAGGCTTGATCAGCAACTATGCCCAGCGTGACAGCTGGACCGACCACCTCAGCCTGCAGCCATACGAATCGTTTGCTATCGCTTATGTGTGTGAGGCAGGGTGCGGATAAAGCGTTGTTGTGCAATCACATCGAGTCGCGCGAACGCCTGGGTAAATGGCGCTGGGTGGTTGAGCGCACACTGGGCTGATTGCACCGCTTCCGCCGATTACGCGTCCGCTATGAACGCCGTGCCGATATCCGCCAGGCGCTTCTCTCGCTTGCCTGCATACTCATCTGCTGGAGATACATTCAGCGGTTTTGTTAGGCGTCCTTAGTGTACGAACTTGTTGCTTTGAAAGCAAGGAAGAGGATTGTCAGGCGTTCTAAGCCAGCTTGACGTGAAAACGGCCGCAGAAAGCGGCCGTATCGTTGAGGCTGGGCAGCGGAATAAAAATCCCATTGCCCCAAGTTTGCCCCAAGTTCGTATTTTTGCAGGATGAAAAATCCTAAGTCATTGAATACAAAAGAAAAATTTTGTGGGAAGTGCAAGTTTCGAACTTGCGACCCCTGCAGTGTGAATGCCATTGAAAGCGCCAATTTGCAGGGTTCTCACAGGGAGTGTTTCGTCATGACTATCAAGAGAAGTCGCTAAATTGCACCAAATTACACAGGAAATTACACAGGGCTGAAATGCTCAAAAGCAAGGGAGTTACATCGACCTGCAATTCCAGATATGGCTATTGGGCGAAACAAGGAAGGGTATGCCAGCACTGGCTGGCACCACGACTATACCGACACGAGGATGGGGGCGCGGGATATCCTGCCTTAATTGCCGAAAAATCCAAATGAACAGCCTCCCCCAAGCATGCCCCTCCCTCCCCGATATGCCGCAAGATAAATGTAATATTTCCAACAAACCGCTGGCTGCGGTGTAATCTGTACATATAGGCAGTATGCAAACATCCACAACCTGGGAGGATATATGCCTTGCATTGATCATGAATACAAGAATTGTCCCGCTTATATTGAATTGGCTGACGGTAAGTATTGCACAGTACCGGGATGCCAACGTCAAAAGGCCATCACCCAAACCTCCAAAGCCTTGTTCGAGCACCTGAACAATGATTTGGAGGATGTTGTCATTCCTGGCAAGACAGGCGGTAGACAGGGCACGATCTAAGAGGGCACGGACGTCGACAGTACCATGCTCGTTAAAAGTTGCACCGAGACATCAAAATCTAGTGCAGCTACTTGGTTATAATTCTCGGCAACTCCAGCTCGCTGCGTAGCGAGGCGCTCTATTTTCTGAAAGCATAGCCCACCGCCGCGTCAGGTCTGCCGAATCCAGACGCACCGTATTACGGCAATTACGTTTGCTTGTGATATCCAGCGCGGCCATTGCCAAACCGGAGCGCACCCTTCCCCACTCGTCTCCGCCACCAGAGAACCGTCCAACCAACTTAGGCACTGATCAGGATCAAGGCTCATCACCATGCGCTTTTCGTCATCGGGCTGGTGGAAGCGCTGCATCAGCGGATGCCCGTCTGCGTTGATCGTCAGCATCGAGAACGACAGCAACTGATCCCCGGGCGGTACTCCCATATCCTGGCAATGGCCACCGGGCCGCCGTCCGTGCGCTCGATGCGCCAGCGCAAAGGCTTGCCATTTCGTAGTTGGGTTCGAAGAAGTTGGCGGCCGGGATGATGCAGAACTGCTTGCGCTTCCAGGCGCTGCGGAAGGATGGCTTTCTGGCTACCGCTTCGGTGCGGGCATTGTAGGTCTGGCGGGCCAGTTTGTGGTCAGCCCAGTGGGGTACCATGCCGAACATGGCGGGGGCGATTTCCAGCTCGCCGGGCGCCTCGTGAGAGCCGCGCAGGATGGGGGCCATGTACCCGCTCCATGCCTCGGGAGATAGGTCGATTTGAAGCGAGCGTACGCCGACCATTCTTCGATTTTCTCTTTGCGGCTGGGGGGCGGTAGTCGACACACACGTTACGAACCCGTCCAATCAACTAGCACAGCATTGATACAAAGCATCAAGTCATCACGTTCTTTATTTCGGGATAATATCTATAAACAAAATAAATAATAATTAATAAAAGTAACGAAGCCAATAATTGGGAGAGAGTGCTTGAAAACCACTTTCGCCATCCTCCCGCATCTATATTTTGCACCTCTTCGGACACATTACTCCTTGCGGAGAAATTTTCCACATTTTCAATTTTTGCAAAATCCGCCCCCTTGTTTTTATTGTCATCAAGAACAACATTCTTTGAGTTTTTTATGTCGAACATCATAGTTAATCTGAGCTCTCTCTTAGACGATTAATACAGAATCTCAATGCCTCAGCACTAAGAATTTTTCGAGTATCGTTACCATATTTGGTGACAGGAAATGATTTTCCTTTCGTTTCACGTATCGAATGATTAGCATTATTAGTGTTTTTACGTGCTATTAGTCCATCAATCCCATCAGCTTCAACTGCAGTCCTGCAGGCATTAAAGTCACTCCCTTCCAGAAGTAAATTTTTCACATCTTTTGCACTCACACCAATATCCAAATTATCAAACTTACAGTCAATAATTGATATATCAGAACCCCCATCTATTCGTATCCCCGCTCCCATCCCACCCCCACTTAAATTCGTTCGAATTGAGAAATTCATAAAAAACTTAAATTACACTTCTTTTACAAATAAAAAACAAAACATAGAAATATGATTTGAAATGCCAATTTTTTGGGCGACTTAAAAAACTGTATCATACAATTATACCTTGACTGCAATGCAGTTTCGATCTGAAATAAAAAACACGTGCAATGTGCAAAAGCGTCTCCTCACTCGTCCCCGTAGCTAAACCAATTAGACAAGCCGCACCAAGCGTTAGCACGATCTCTTCGTCTGTTGCCACAGGTGCAGGCTTGTTGGACTACTTAGAAAAGCCCTGCCGGTTCGGACGCTCTATCCCAACTATAAATAATCAGTTCCCTGCGCTCGACAGCCTTGCCACCGCCGCCCACGTTGTACTGGATGCCAGTCGTATCCATCTGGAAGCGTGCGAACACGCGTCGGATATCCGGGTGATCGTTCAGGCTCAAGATGGCTTTACCCTTCAGCCTGCCCATCAGCTCGGGCATCTTCTCGTACTGAGCGAATTCAAACTCCACGCCATAACCGGCCGTCTCCCAGTACGGCGGGTCCAGGTAAAACAGCGTGTGCGGCCGGTCGTAGCGCTGCATACATTTGTACCAGTCCAGGTTCTCGATGTAGGCACCAGAAAGGCGCAGGTGCGCGGCCGACAAGTTCTCCTCGATCCGCAGCAGGTTAAGCGGGGGCGCGGTCGTGGCCGTGCCCCACGTCTGGCCGTCGACCTTACCGCCGAAGGCATGCTGCTGCAGGTAGAAGAAGCGGGCCGCGCGCTGCAGGTCCGTCAGGGTATGCGGCGGCGTGTCCTGCAGCCACTTGAACACCTCGCGACTCGACAGCGCCCATTTGAACTGGCGAACGAATTCCTCCAGGTGATTCTTCACCACGCGGTACAGGTTGATCAGCTCGCCGTTGACGTCGTTGAGCACTTCCACCTCGGCCGGCGGCCGCATGAAGTACAGCGCGGCGCCGCCAGAAAAAACCTCGACGTAGCAGGTGTGCGGCGGAAATTGCGGGATGATGCGGTCGGCCAGGCGTCGTTTGCCGCCGATCCAGGGGATGATGGGAAAAGCCAAAATGTGAACCTCCTAATGTTAGAGTCAAATTACCTTCCCGAGGTAACACGAGCCTACTTGGTTCACTGGCCTGGCCAGCGCTGAAGCCGATTGTCATTGTGGACGCAGCGACAATCGGCACTCAGCGTTCATATATCCCACAATTACTGGATGCCTCAGAGGCTAAAGCCGTGCAAAATTCTCAACAAAATTACCCTCAATGTGTTAATTTAACAACGCGCGGAACATTAGATAATTATTTACAACCTATGTGTCAGCTCACCACAAAATAAAATAACTATGAATTTCTCAGACTTACTTTCATTTTCGGCTACCGCTGCTGTCCTTACCTTTGTATTAAATCAACTGGTTTCGATAGGAAAAGAAATATATAACAGAAGTGAAAAGAGAAAATATCAAGGCCTACGGCTTGCCTTAAAGCTTGAACGATTTGCAATTGATTGCGCTGGCTTAATTCACGACCAGATAGCTTTCATCAATTCACATGGGTCGACAGGCTCGCCATTTTCCACATTGCCAACGTTTGAATTGCCGGAGTCGAGTGGAATTTATTTCCATTACATCTAACCAACACAGTTCTTTCATTTGAGAATGACATCCGTGATGCCAACGCTTCTATCTCCTTCGCAATTGATTACGATTCAGCAGACGATGGCACTGAAGAACCAAGCGAACAAGCAGGTCTTTGTGGCTATAGGGCATCACAACTAGCTGATTTGCTTCGCAGAAAATATGACTTAGGATCACCGGAAGCCGCACTACATGGTTGGGACCGTGTTAGTTTTCTGAAGGATTTGCACGATAAGAAACTGAGCCACTATCACTCAATGAGGGGCATCCAGCAATAGCCGCCTCCAGTAGCTCCACATATTTCCGCCCGCGCGGCCAGTCCCGCGCCAGCGCCAGGACGATCTCGCCGTCCGTTGCCGCTGGCGCCAGCTGGTCAAACTCGTAGGTTGGCCGGTGCGGCATCGGCTTTACGCTTGCACCTTACTTAGATGGCTGTTTCGCGCAAGCAACATCATACTGTGACACACTCATAGGATTGCGCGAATTTTGTGGCTGCTGTCCAGCATATACTGTTCCAGCCTGGCCATCTGGATTGAAAGCTGACCCAGGTGCAGAAGCTGAATTACCAGGAGTATTGGGAGCAGTGGCACTGCCGCAGCTTTGATTTGGTTGCCCCGAATGCGATGGGGTAGGTAAAGCTGGTGCAGTTGTCGTTGCGTGCGTTGTCGTCGTGTGCATTGTTGTTGCGATCGGGGTTCCTAAATGCGGACCGGCCTTAACGCCGCCATTCCCTGCAGATGCAGCTATTCCCGTGATAAAAAGAACAGTACCGATCACGGCCAGTGTAGAGATATGCCTCATGGTAAGACTCCTCTTCTAACGTCCAATTTCCTTCTATTGAGTGTATACCAAGAGCCGAAGTTATCAACTTAGACAGCATTTACTCTATCCGGCCCCGCCGTGCTGGAGAGATGGACGCTCGACTGCACAAAGACACCTGTGGCACTAAACTTGCATTGATCTGAAGGTCTCAAGACTCAATCGACTAGCTCACTCCCCTACTGTCTACCTGCACAAACACTCCGAATCAGCACTACAGCCCTATGCTACTATCCTGCACAAACGCCTGGCACGCGCGTCCGGTCGCGGCCACTTCCTCCGTATGCAGGATCAAGGCTTGAATATCTCGCGCCACCGCGTCAGTAAGTAGCCCACTGGCGGGATCGGCTGCTGCGCCTCACGCGACGACACAGAAGGGCAGTCTGCTGGCCTACCAAGCAAAGCGGGCGTTGTAGCTTCGGTGGCCTTGGCCGGGCATGCAATCGGCCCAGTGAGGCACCATGCCAAACATGGCCGGCGCGATTCCCAGCTGGCCTAGTACCCCGTGAGAGCCGCGCAGGATGGGCGCTATATAGCAGGGCCATGCCTCTGGCGGGAGGTCGAGCTGTAGCGATCGAACGCCGAAGCGGTCTTCGATTTGCTCTTTACGACTGAGAGTGTAGTCGGCGCACATGTGATATGTGATTACTATAGTGCATTATCGATCCTGCGACAACTTCACCAACACAAACCATATAAATCACTTCTGCCGTGCCGCAAAGGCCACGTGCTAAATCTTGCACGACGATACAGACGAAAAGTGGGCAGCATGTGTGGCTATGGGGACGTCTTAGGGCTGTATTGGGATGCAATTTAGCCAAATGAAATACCTTGAGGCCGTTCTATCGTTTTGGCAAGATCAACTGGAAGTTCAGCCATTCGGCGCCCGGGGATTTTTAGCATACGCTCGGATCAAAAGCGAGCCAACACATTGGATATATTTTAGAGAGGTATCAAACTATGACGGAAAATTTCGGGGAGGGAAGAAATGAGATCGTGGCATGCATGCTGTTGACAATTACTCCTCGTCAACGTATCTTGCAACACCGATAATTATTTCACCAATTCCATGAATATTGATTTCTCCCCACAAAAAAATTTATTCTCCCTGCCTATTGTTCGATGGGGCGGCGGGTTTATTTTTTTTATCGCAATAATTAGCTCTATTCTAATTGCTTACGATTTGCGGCACATACCATTTGAATTCAATTCAAATGGATTCGAAAAATTCGCAAATCATTTTAAGGTTCCTGCGACATTTCTTGCGATCATGGCAGCTTTCATTGGATTGTGTGCGGCAAATCATAGGTCGGAACAGTCCAAAGCACAAATAAAATTAACATCCGAGCAAAACACATTCTCAAACCACTACAAGCACCTTGAAGAATTTGAAAATTTTCTTAAAATAATTCATGAAAAAGAGCAGGAAATCTTGGAGCAAAAAAAGGAGCGCTATAAAAAAGACAGAAAATTTGATACCTTGGCACACTCAGAACTACTTGGCCCACACATAGACACAAATCAATATAGATCGCTGTATAGGAGGATATATCCAAAATCAAACTCCGGGAATTTTAAACCATCCCTTGAATATACAAATAGCATAAATTCCTTTACAAAATTTATCCTTGAAACCTACCCTACACTGTTCAGCAATGATATGAATGTAGTTAAGGATGGAATCCTGAATGCCCATACAAAAACAAAAGATTTCAAAAGTAAGAATTTCATAAATATAGATTATGACACTTATGAATTCGCCAGACTGAAAGACAAAACACTCAAGGTGCCACATGGAGATTTTATGTTTGTATTTATTGAGGCATTTTGCGCAATTGACCTAATTAATAGGGTTATGGATTTTGATTTCAACCATCAAACAAACGATGAATTTGATAGAATTAAATTTCTCAACAGTCCTGATAAATTAGAAACAATAAAATTAGATATGTATAGTGAAAAGTCTTCTTTATTTATCTAACGACATTGATATCAATGCCTAAATTTGGCAGTATTTTTGGCTGCCTGTTGTCGCGTTTCCGCTAGATTCTTCGCGGCACACTGTGCCGCACCCTTACAACGAGGATCAGGCGCTGAGCAATTCGCTAAGGCTGATCACTGTTGCCAAGAGCATGTGCTGCCGGGCAACACGGTGCTCAGGCATCACATGCTGCACGATTATGCGGACGAGAAGCGAGCGGCCCGGGCAGCGCTGGGAGAAAAGCTAGAAGTGCTACAACCTACTCAGTTTTGCTCAGACCATCAATCTCGATCAAATACCCCTGTGAAGCGGCCCCATAATCCATCCCAAGCCCATTTAAAAACCTCTATAATATTTTTCTGATATTTCTTATGATGCTTAAAACTTAAAAAATCACCTGGCTTTAACTTTGAAACACTAACAACCTCATTTAATGGATTATAAAAAAATCCAAAGTCAGAAACCTGCCCCAAATACCGGATATTACTATCGGGGACAGCTGGAACAACTTGATCATGCAAACCAATCGTAGAAACCACATAAAGGTAATTTTTTCCGCTTATTATTTTTTCAGCGTCTCGCAAACCCAATGAGTAAGAAAACGGGATTGCAACAGTGAAAAAGAAAACTGCTGTAACCCTAATGCTACGTTCAGGAAAAATATCATCTAGTACATTTTTACCCGTTAAAAATATGGAAACCGGAAGAGCAATCAACACAGACAGAATATCCCATTTATTTTCTCTGCCAAACAGCAACACAACACATGAAAAAACAATCCAAAAAAAACAATATTTTTCTCCAGTGTTGACGCACCGCCGCCCAAAACTTGAATTATAAGCATCATTATCCATTTCAGAATTTCGCAGTGGCTGCACAAAATGACCGATAACTAAACCAACAACAAAACTTGACATGCTAAATAAAAGCGGAAACAAAGAATTTTTAACTACCCCCGGAATATCTATATACTGCAAAACATTAACATTAAAGGATGACCAAAAACCCCACAAATACAAGCCATTAACGCAAATTGCATAAGCAGAAAAAAACGGTAAATATTTTTTATAAACTGAAAACTGATCTTCATTTTTCTCTTTTTAGACAAAATTTTCACCTTTAAAATTTCGTTTTTTGAAGCTCAGATCAATATGGGAATTACTGCAAATAAATACTTCCTTATTGTATATGCTCAATTGCGAAGTTGGCAACCTTCGATTGCAGCCCCTAACTTACCTTCATATAACCTCCCCCGCACCCAGTCCCGCGCGAGCACTAGGATAATCTCACCGTCCGTTGCCATCGACGGGATCTTGTCGAACTCGTAGTCGGGGCGCGGCGGTATCTCGCCGAGGCACGGTACCATCACTGGCACATTGATACGAACTGGCGCCGACGGCGGCGCGCTGACGCAGCCGCACAGCAGCACGGCCATGGCCGAACTTGCCAATTTGTTCAAGTGGACGATTGCCCGGTTCATCGTACGCCCTGCAGCAGCAGCCTGACCGCCGGCATGGCCTCGTCGCAGGTCGTGGCGCGCACGCCTACGATGTGCGCCAGGGCCGCGTCGTACTTCCTCCCCTTGACGGCAGCCGCAGCCTGCGCTGCGACACCACGCTCCTGCGCAGCCAGCGTTGCCTTGGCCATCCCATCAATGGCGCGATTTTGTTCGCTGATCGACGTGCGCAGCGCTGCACTGACGCCCTGCTCTTTCACCAGCGCCGCGCGCGCCACATCGCGGTCGCTGGCGGCCAGCCGGTGCCAATGGAGCTGGCCGCCACCAGCAGCACGCCGGCCAGCAGTATGGCCGAGGCCTTCCAGATGCCGCTGAGGGCGGCGCCCGCCAGCGCGATCATGCCAGCACCCGCTGCGCCACAGCGACCAGCGCCAGGCGCTCGGCCAGGCCATTCGTGCCGCCATTGATCCGCCGCGTCACCTTCACCTGGTCGCCGGCATCGGCCAACGCGTTCAAGCCGCGCGTCTGCCAGAACCAGCTGGCCGAACGGCAGGCGTTGATGGTCTGCTCCAGCAGCTCAGGCTGAGCCAGCAGATCCAGGCCCAGCGCCTTGCCACAGGCGGCGTAGTTGACACGGCCGGTCACCTGCAGCAGGCCGCGCCCACGAAAGCGCACGCCGTCGCCGCGTTGCGTGTTGCCCAGGCCGGCGCGCCCTTCGTAGGCTTGGCCGCTGGCCAGCTCACGCACATAGCGCAGCTGGCCGGACTCGTGCCCGACCTGGGACAAGAACGATGCTTGGCGCACCGGGGTCGTAATACCAAACTCCAGCATGGCCGCGTTCAGCGGCGCCAGGAAGGCAACCGCGCGCGTACGCGCCGCGGCATGATCGCCAGCAGCTGGACCAGCGTGACGGCGCTCACAGGCCACCCCGCACATCCTTGACGGTGGCGGCCGCATCGCGCGCCAGCTCGCCAATGTCCTTGTCGCGGCGCTTGTCGAACCAGCGCACCGTGGCGCCCAGCACCCACCAGGCAGGCAAGCCGGCGGCCACCATCAGCGGAGCGGCGATGAACAGGAAGCCCAGGGCCGGGTCGCTGCCGTACAGCACGGCGACGGCGCGCGCGCTGTCGAACAGGCCTGGCATCCGCTTGGCGCCGAGCGCGCGTGAAGGCGCGTATGGAGCATGTGAACTTTCATGACCTACGGCATTCTTGTGCCAGCATCATGCTTGGCTTGGGGGGCGATCTTTATACTATTAGCAAGATTCTCGGTCACAGCAATGTGCAGACGACCCAGCGCTATGCGCACCTCCAGGTCGATGCGCAGCGTGCTGCGTTGGATAAGCTATCGGTGCTAGTACAAAACAAAAAATAAAATTACACAGGCTAATTGCACAAGCACAAAAAAAGCCGATCACGCAATGTGTCGGCTTTAATGTAAGTACTTGATTTTACAGCGAATTCTTGGTGGGAAGTGCAAGTTTCGAACTTGCGACCCCTGCAGTGTGAATGACGAAAACGTGCATCTGCTTGGATGTCACTGGACTATTCCTTCATAGGAGAAAGCATCATCTTGATCTGCTAACGTCCGCCGAAATGTGCTACTGTTTCCCGTACTTTTCCCGTACATTGAGCACTGATTCTACGGTTGAACACCTACAACATTCTTGCACGTTACGGAGGATGGCATGGCCAACAAAATCGATACAGTTACAGCGCGCAACAAGCTGAAAACTCGGCGTGAACCGTATTGGCACAGAATCAGCAAAGGCTTCTATATCGGGTTTCGCAAAATGTCAGATAGCTCAAGCGGAACGTGGCTACTTCGACATCGTGATGAGACAGGAAAGGAAGTCGAAAGTAGTCTCGGCACGTTAGATGAACATATGCATCATGAACGTTTTGACAGGGCTGTAGCAGTCGCACGTGAATGGTTTTCTCACGCGGCCACAGGCGACGCTGGTGCCATTCATCAACCGACAACTGTATTGGATGCCTGTAACGCGTATGTGAAGCGGATCCAGGAGCTGAAGGGTACCAAGCCAGCACAAGACCTCGCCGCACGTTATCGCCGATGGATCACGCAGGATCCTATACACAAGATAGAACTGATGAAACTGACCCGGGACCACATGAACGACTTTCGTCGTCGCATAGTAGCTAAACCCGTCACCATTAACAAGGCTGGTGATGTCCGGGAGCGTTCCAAGGACAGCGTCAATCGCGATATTGCGGCGGTACGCGCAGCCCTCAATTGTGCATTCGCTGACGGCAAGGTCAATTCGAACTTTTCCTGGAGCGAAACTCTGAAAGCATTCAAGAACGTCGCCAAACGAAGGGATTTATATCTGGATCGCGAGCAGCGGCGAAATCTCATCAGACATGCGCCAGAGGATCTCGCAGCATTCCTGCGAGGATTATCCATACTGCCACTTCGCCCGGGGGCTCTTGCTGCCCTCACCGTGGCGGATTTTGAGCAGCGCCTAAGCGTACTGAAAATTGGCAAAGACAAGGGCGGCAAGGACAGGAAAATTAAACTTCCTTCGGAAATTTCTCAGCTATTCGAGATGGCCGCCGCAAACAAAACAGCGACCGCCCCCCTACTGGCGCGTGCCGACGGACAAGCCTGGAACAAGGACTCCTGGAAAGATCCCATCAAAAACGCAGCAAAAAACGCAGCTCTGCCAGCAGAAACAAGTGCGTACACATTGCGTCACAGTGTTATCAGCGATCTTGTCCATGGGGGGCTAGATCTTCTAACCGTTGCGCAAATTAGCGGCACATCAGTCGCAATGATCGAGAAGCATTACGGTCATTTACGTAGTGACGTCGCGGCTGTCGCGCTGGCCAAACTCGTTTTATAGTTACTACTTGTCACGACCTTCTCGCTCAATGCAACATCGCTTGTGGCACTTTTGAATTAAAGTATGTGCGGAGGGATATGGAGTCGATGGTCTTGCCCCCGTAGAACACCTCTATGAAATGCGACTCATGAGCACTCCCCCTGTCTCGCCCCCCTGCCTCCTAAGGGCTGCCTGATCTTTACAGTGCAAGTTTCAAATTAGAAACAAAGTAACCACAGATCACAATAGCCTACGACAGCGCCGGGGGAAAATGGGTAACTTCCGGTATCTTTTGCGTTAAAGTGATCTGACTTCATCTTCCATTGCCCCAAGTTTTACCGAAAGTATCACAACCATATGAAGATAAAATAAGTGAAAAACAGAGATATTTTAACAATTTTTCAGCATTTCCATTTCAGACATCGACTGCTCATGTTTCTCATCAGAATTAGTGCGATTCAGAAAATCTCACAGACTTGAACATCGGCGAAACTTCAACAGAGCTTAATTTCAGTAATTCCACTCAATTTATTCCCAACGCTTGCGCAACGTACGGATCGTTGCATCTGACCGGAGAGGCCTCTTGTCCGGTCCCCGCAGGGTAACGGATCCTTCTGGCAATCCGAACACCGACTCGATGCTGCGGGCGATACTGCCGACGCTGGCATCCGAGCGTGCAGCGCGAAAACGCACCGGCAGTTCAACTCTTGCAGAGCCTCCATCACTCTCCCCCGTATCATCTATGTTGCCCTCGCTATCCTCGCAATTGTCCATATCGTCACCGGAAATTTCGCAGTCGAAGTTATGAGCATTTGCATACCAGACATGCTCTTCATCCGGCCGCCACAGAAAACCGTCCTCGATATGATACTGACGAAGGGCATGCGACTGATCGAACTGATCCCCCGAACGGACCTTGAGACCCGGGGCTGACCCGAACGACGTTTGCAACGCGGCAAGAACCCGACAGTCGCCGGCAACGCTGAAGAACGCTGAGTGGCCATAGTTTCCAAAACTGACACTAGGACCGTGGGTAACGTATATCGTTGCACGAAGGTCGTTTTCCGCGGCAGCAAGCGGCGCGATGGCAGCTTCGACGAGCAGTGCATAACCGCCAGCCTGGTCGGGCAACGTCCCGATGTCGATTTCGACTGTTGGTGTCGGTTGGCGTGACTGGACAAAATGCAGTTCGTTTACAGGTTTTGTGATCAATGGATTCCCCATTAAGTTCATTCGGTCGAGCCGCCCTTGCGGGACAGTTCGGAGAAGCCGTATTCCGGCTGTAGCACTTCCAGCGTCCGCCGGGTGAGCGGGATCTAGTCAGAAAACCACACTCGTCAGCCCGGACAGGTCAATCTGGTATTCAATATGTACAATTCCCGCCGGCAGCGTATCGTTCTTGAAGCTGGATGGGACAATACGGGGGAAATCTGCGTCCACAGGGTAAAGTCTGGACTCCAGCACGGCAAATGTTTCGTTACGAGCAGAGCAACCGTCTTCGAGACCGCATCGTGTCAGAAGGTCATCGAGCAATGCAGCGGAAACGCCGGCGGCGCCGAGCCGCCGACATACACCGTTGATCGACTCGCCTGACACCGATGGCTCGAAACGATAGTGTACCAGCGCGAGCTTTCTTGTCTCGGCCATCGCAAGTTGGAACTGGCCGGACACATGGACGCGCGATTCGTACCGACTCACCGTCGACTTGATCTCATACCCCGCATCGAAGGTAACAAGATCAACTGTACCGCCCAGCGGTCCGCGCCAGTCCACGTCCTGCCCATCCTTCACTAGGCGCTCGAGCGCAAGCAACTCAGCAAGAGTAGCGTAACTGCTTTGGGTGATCACTGCGTTGCCGAGCAGATGGCGCCAGCGGTCCCACCACGCTACGGGATCGGCAAGCAATACCGCTCGTGTCGCGCCGTTGTCCCCAGCGTCAACCATCTGTGCACACACCACCGCGAACTCGTTGCGTAGCGACAATATCGATGACTCAAGGCGCAACAGCCTGCGCGGCACATCATCGACCATACGTTCGACGGTAGCAAGCCGTGCACCGACAAAACCCTCGGCAACCAGTCGATCATTCCGAAGCTCGATGGCTACACCGAAGGTCCCATGCTCCCTGAATACCCACGCCGGTGCGGTTGCCGGCATGGCCATAATCGGAAGCATGCGTCCACTGTCATCAAGATTGGCAAGTCCGCGCCGGATCTCTTCCAGTACATCCATTCAAGTATCCTTTCGTCCGTTCGGGGTGATCAACGCACGCTGGCCACGTAATCGTGCAGCTCGCGCGCGTATCCCCCGATTCCGCCGTCGCAGAACCACGGCTCGGTTACCACCACACGTGCAGTGTTCAGTTTCATGAGAGCGCGGAATTCGTCCTGCGAAAAATGCCTTCGAATGCGCTCGCGGAATAGTGCGCGCATCAACTCGACTCGAAACCCGCCTCTTCCGGGACGCTCGACCAACTGAGCGATTGTATCGGTCGTCACGTCGGCCAGAACGGCACGCGTTTGCTCTTCGTTCTCCTGCCACGTCAGATGAACAAGCCACCAGATAACGCGCAGCCAGATACGGCTGCGGCTGCGCCAGAACCTTACAGCCGGTGCGTTCGGCCATCTTGCTTCGACCAAATCAGGTACCACCCTGAGCGACAGGAACCGCCATACGCTGTCATCCGCGGCAGTCCGCACGTCCATGCCTGCTTCACCCAAGATGCGATAGAGGGCCAGTCCCGCCGCGACGTCGTATGCGCCGGCACCAACACTTCCATCAAAGACGAGAATTTCCTGTAGTATCCGCTCCCGAAGGGCCGCATTGTCGGCCGACAATCCGGCTGGCGCAAAGCCGCCTGTCGTGATCATCTCTTCATGGCATCGGTAGGCCATGGTCGGAGTCAATTTCGACCATCTCATTGTTCACCCTCGTTTTTCGTTTCTGCTACCGTTTCCGCTGCAGACACTGCACGCACGCGGCGGTCCAGCCAACGTTGTGCGGAAGCGAAAAGTGTGCGAGGGGAGCTGGTGTCCAGTCCGCCATTACGCACAAAGAGGGCCGCAGCTTCGGCAATGGTAGCAAAGTCAGCGAACGGCACCGGTCCGCAGACAATTTCGTCGAAATCAGCCTCCAGCTCCGCACTTACAGAATGCACCAGCAAGGCTACCCAGGATGCAAGTACATGCCGCATCAGTGGTGTCTGGCCACGTTGCGCTCCCTGCCGTTCCCGTAACTGCGAGAACAACTCGTGATCAGTGTTCAGGACCAGCGATACGTATTCGCTCGTGAAGGGCTCTTCCTGCGGATCGCTCCAGGCAGCGCGCATTTCCCAGAGAGCTTCCTCCGGGCCCAGCGACTCCTCCAGAACCGGAAACAGTGAGCCGTCCCCGTCGATCACAATGCGGGCAGCGTTCGAAAGCGGCCCCAGACGGGCGCCTTTCTGGCGCGCCAGGCCGGCATCGCCAGCATGCATGCTGCCGGGGCTCCCCAAGAACACTTCTGCAGTAAGCATACCGGTGCCCCGTATGCTGCCGGCAGGCAACACTAGTAACAAGTTGATCGTTCCATCGATCGCAGGCAACTGGTCCAGCGTCATGCGTACAGGCAGACCGAGGCAGCGCCATCCCGAAGCCGGCGACGTCCATTCCAGAGAAAGCAACAGAACAGCGTCGTCGGCGGCCACCCCACTGGTGCCGAACAGGGCACGCAGCATGGACACGTTCTGCAATGTGCAGCTGACAGTCAGGCCGTGAAAATCGGCGTTCCAGTCACTATCGGTTCCAAGCGAGAATTCGCCGCCGCCCAGATCGAGTGCGCCCGGGTTCGGGCCTTCCGAGCCGAAGACATACCGCATGCTGGGACGAGGCATGTCGGAAAGCTCTGTGGACAGCGTGCGGTAGGGATTGAGTACCGTCCTGCTCATGGATTCTCCGCGTCGATGTGGACGAGACCCGCGACAAGAACCGGGCGCAACATCCCGGCACCGCCGCCGACGATAACAATTCGGAGCAATCCGCGGACTTCATCGATCACACCGTCGCCGACAGCACGTACAAGAATATCTCCGCTGCAATCACGGGTGGCTTCCGCACAAGCGCCGGAGGCGCCCTTACTTTTCGAGTCGATCTCCAGACCATCCAGCAGGAACGGGAACGCTCCAAGTCCATCCTCGCCCCAATTCTGCAGGGTGATCGGCCCGCTTTCCGAATCGACATTCAGCGAGATTTTTCGGGGAAGACCACGGTCAGCGCTGCCCCACCGGAGGCACCATCGTACCGCGATGCCTCGTTCTGAGTAGGCAACGTCCAGAAGTTCGAGAACCGGGGCAGCGGGCATGGATCGGCGGCGGCGTCCACCAGCGCCACCGCTTTCACCACCTCCTACTCGACCTGTGCCGCCGTCACCAGCCCCGCCCTGCCCCGGAACCTTCGGTGGCGGCGATGGAAGCCCGGGAACACCATCGGTACCCATACCTCGTTCGGGGAGAAGCAAGCCGGCGAGGTTACGCGCCAACCGGATAGACGGTGCAGCAACAGGAGCTACCGTCCGTTTGCTGCCGAAATCGCGTAGAATCCGGCCACAGTTTGCGCGAATCTTCTCGATTATTTTCAATCCGGCAGCGTCATACCAGGCTGCATGGTCCGCGCGTTCGCAACCTCGTAAATATGACTCCAGCGTAACCTGTGAATCGCTGCGGATCCCGCGTCCGGCATCCGCGAGAACCCGATCCTGCTTTGGCACAAATACTGCCACAAGGTAACGACTGTCGACTCGCTCCGGCGCCCCTCCTGCCCAACCGCGGCTTTCGGTGCTGTCATCCCAGCACACGCACATCCCCGGCTTGCGCATGAAGGTTACGAGGGGACGATAGGGCGGAGTAGCATCCGAAATACCGAAAACGCAAAGCCCTGGATCAAAATGATTGAGAGGTGCGCCCATTCCCAGCTGTTCCGGAGTCAGCAGAGCAGCGGCCACGTCCCCTGCCGGCCCGCTTGGTTTGAACAGGTTGCGAGGCGCTACTAGATGCTGCATGACCGCGTCCGCGTCGACGCCGGCTCGTGTCAGATAGTCACCGCCATCGATCGGTACACCGATTGCCCTGTTGTACAGCGCCTGCGTGGCCTGAAATACCGGAAGCATCTTCCCTGAAGTGATGATCTTGCCATTCACAGATGCGGTAAGTCGCGGACCCGTAGCAAAATGGCGGTTGTCGAGTCGTGCGCAGAACCATCGTTCGAGTGCAATGGCGACGTAGGCATCGTAAGTTTCGTACCACCACGGGCGCCCTAGCACCGCGCCCTCCTCATCCGCATGCGCACCCGGCACGAGGTCGTCACGAAGAAATGGAATAATGATCGAGGTGCCGGTTTCGGTACCGGTAAAGTGCTGCACCCGAAGCATGTCTAGCGCGCGGTGGATCTCCGTCGCTCGAGTGATTGGCCTGAGACCCGCCTCCGTCCCCCACCAGCCGATACCGGTTCGTGTTTCGCGCTGGAGCCTGTCGGATCTAGTTTCATCCTCGACTAGACTGGCCACCAGGCGTTCTTGGTAACCGTCATTCAGCTTGATCCGGCTGTAATAGAAGACAAGACCGAGTCCCATACGGAAGTAGCATGTCTTTCCCAACCCCCAGGAGCCGCCAGCGCCGATGTCGCTGCGCGTGCGGCCGATTTCGTAGACAAGCTTAAGAAGGTTGCCATGTACTCCATCCGGGCCTATATCCTCAAAACACAGCGGGCCTGTGAGTCCTTCCGTCAACGAATCGCGGATCTCGAGAAGCTGACCGCCTTTCGGGTGCCGTGCCATCAATACCTTGCGATCAATACCTTCGGAAAGCAGCGAAGTAATCGTTTCAGTGGCGTGCTCACGCAAATGGAAACCGATCCTGACCTCGCCGCCAGACCGCCGGTCAAGCGCCGCATCCAGCGCGTTCTGCACCGACTCCCGGACCAGCAGATCCAGCCGGGGCATCTCCTCGTTCTGCATCGCGCGCAGAAGAAACGCACCGGACTCCTGCATCGGTCGGAGCGGCAGTCCGTGATACCTCATGCGCAAACCTCTTCGCCAGTGCCCGGCAGGTCGTCATCGAACGCCAAAAGTACAGGCGGAATGTTGACCGTCAGATGGACGGCGAAGCTGGTCTTGCGATCAGTGACTCCCGGCAGCCAGAGACTCAAGCCGACGATGTCGGCGTCTGACTCGAGCTTTGCGCGTGGACGACTTTTCTTGTTCTGTGCATCCCGTGTGGCAGGCCGGAGCTCGCTGTTCCTGTCAATACGGTAAATAAGCAGCTGGGGAATCCGGCCTACGCCACCTTTTTCCCGCAGAAGATCGACCTGAATGTTGTTAAGAGGGACCTTAGGCTCGCCCGGCATCGCGGTGCCAGCGTCCGCGAGCAAGTCTCGCGGGTCTCGCAGTGCACCGATTGAGAGTGCCCCGTCGCTCCGGTTGGATAAAATGCGGGTACGCGTGACTGGTCCCACTGAGCCACCCGGCAGTTCCCATGCCGCCCCCGGTTCAGGCGCACTTCCGGCCACAACCACATTCCATAAACTGTACCCAGCATCGGCTGACTGGCTACCAATCCACTCCAGAAAAGGGCCGATCTCGGAAAAGAACTGACTGGCACCGTGAAAGCGATACTCGCCGAGGAATGCGCTCACTGCCGAGACGCCGACATCGCGCCAGACAATGCTGTTGCCCCGACCCTTCTCTGAAATGCCGGCAGCGGCCAAGAAGGACTCCGTGCGGGCAAGATTTTCCAGATGAATTTCTCGCGCGCCCGCCCCGTCGTGGAACAACGTAGTCTGCCTGTTGATCCCCGAAAAATCGTAGTCCGCAACCACGGTCCGCTGCATCCGGTTCTTCGCCGTCGGCTTCAGCCACGAAGCCCTGGGGTGAACACGGACCCGCGGGCCAAACTCGGAAGGACGTGCGCCTCGATACATGAACCGCTGCAGGTCATCCCGCAGGTCTTCTTCCGCAACAGTCATGAAAGCAAATTTCTCGCGTGTCGCTTCTGGCATCCAGATACGCGGAAGCAGTTCATATCCCTTCCGGTAACCGAACCAGCGGCCCATCTGCATCAGAGAATCAGCCTGTGCCGACGCACGCAGGAAGAAGGTGCTGACGAGGTTTTCGATGGTCAGCCCTCGAGACAGCGTACCTCCCCCGATAACGATGAATGCAGTTGCGGTATCTGGAACACGAGCTTGCTCGGGATCCGGGTAGAAAAGCCGCCGAACCTCGTTTTCATTGGAAATGCCATTATTGGCACAGTTGTCGACGCATACGTGGAGGCCATCGTGGTACGTACGCTCATGGTCCTCGTCAAGCTGAATTGCAGTGACCGTCGACACCAGTGGTGCAAGTCCTTTCGAGAAATCCGCAAACACAGGGTACTCTTCCACTCCGGCCAACCGGCCGTACGATGGGTACCGCTCAGCGAGACTGTCGGCGTCCAGGTCGGTGGTGCGCTCATCCCAGACCTTCCGGCAGCGTGAAATAAAGGAAGGCAGATCCGCACTGCAGGTAGCCAGGAACTCGCGCAGCGCCGCCTCCACGGCCGCATGGTGTCGCTGCGCAGCGCTGGTATGCACCAGCATGCTGACGGGCTTCCGGAATTTCTTGTGTCGCATTGCTGCCACGCAGCACAGGAACCACAGCACGGCATCGCGCAGTGAGGCCGGCAATATGGTTCCCTCTCCCTTGTGAAGGGCGTCGAGTACCTCCAGGTCATTCGGCGGGACAACCTGCACAATACCCAGCGCAGATCTCCCTGCTTCAGGCAAACCGAAGATCTGAACCGGTCCAAAATGCTCGTCCGACTGTGGCAATGCAACGATGAAATCTTCGGGGTACAGCGATTCCCCAGGACCTTCGTTGAGAAAATTTGCTGCCGGCGTGGCTGTGTAGGCCACATAGTTTACGCTCTGTACCGGAAGCCCGACCAGATCGACGATCAATTTGTTGATCCGCGAACGCTCTTCTTTTGAAACGTTCGCGGTATTGATGCCACCCTGGTCGGCCTCATCATCGATGATCAGGATTCTCATCTGCTCCATGCCAAGCTTGTATTTACTGATCCAGCCAACGAGCGCCTCCAAGCGCGACGCGTTCTTCAGGCTGACGATCAAGTGACGATCATGACCGGCTGCGTGGAATTGCATGTCCTGTGCTCTCGCGCCGTTCGAGCTTCCCGCCGATGGATGATCGATGACTTTCCAGCTCAGATTTCCAGGGTGGCTAAGATCCTTTACCAAACGGTTTCGCGTTTGGATACGAAGATTTTCCAGTGTCCCGCTCAAAACAATGAAAAGATTCCATCGGTAATCCGCAGCCATCGAAATAAGACCTGCCATATTGGCGGTTTTTCCCGATTGCACGTGACCAACGACAAGCCCCTTCACCGCGCTCTTGCCCTTCGTATTCAGGCGCATCCGGCGGAGAATATGAAGGACCGAATTTTCGATGCTGTCGACGGTAGCCTGCTTCCAGTCCTGGCGTTGCAGGTGAGCACGGTACATCTGCCAGGCACTCCTTTCAACGGACGGAACCTGGATGTTCTGCTCGACCTCTTCGGCACCGACAATCACGAGCGGACGTGTGGCCGCCACGGACATTTCTTCGGCAGACTTCTTGGCACCGAGGATCGCATGCCACTGTTCAAGCCGTTCGACTGCATTGATGCCGAGTGACGGCCAGAAATGCGTCTCCTCCTGATCAATGAACCATCTATCCAGTTCGTCGGGCGTGCGCTTCAGGTGTTCGAGAAATTCCCAGTCCCTGCCATTTCTTCGAGCTAGTTCAATATATCCGCGGTAGCAATCATATTTTGGGTCGGTGATAGAGTCGGGCATGGGGTCCTGTTCCAGAATACAAATATTTTCGGCCTGCCCCGCCAACTCCCCGCTTATGACAAACGTATTGGTGGAACCCTGACCGGCTGCATGAGAAGGTTAAAGTAACCTTCAGGGAAAATCCGCATTGAACGACCTGGCAACAAGACCTGAAGGTATATATATCAGTTGCCATGATGATCAACGAACGATGCGCTGCTCATTATGACAAATATAATACCGTTGAGCAATTCAATCCGTTGACGACATTTTCACTCCTGGGACAATCACATTTAGACCGACGCAGCAGAGCACGGCCATTAGCACAGGCACAGATAAGGCCATCTTACATTCATCCAAGACTTTGCAGGCCTTGATGCATTATGTGAACACCGGCACGTTACCGATCGCCAATAACCCGGTCGAAACCGTAATTCCGCCTATCGCCATCTGGAATAAGAATTGACTATTCGCCGACCGTAAGCGTGCCGATCCGCACGCTGGCACCATCCAAACCTCGTCAGGTACCGCGATGCTTAATCGCCTCGATCCATTACATTCGCTAGCCAGCGCATTGGAACGTATCCCAAGGCCAGCTCGAATAACGCAGTTTTGGTGGTTTGCGATATTGCGCAAGTCGGGTTCGAAGAATTTCAGTTTGGATTTAATGATCGCATCAGCCGGAGCGGCAAGGTAGAGGACCGGCGTGTGCAGGGAAATGCGGCACAATTTATGGCTGCCTAGGCTCGCCCTGCCGTTCAGAACGGCGCCAGGCCATCTTCCTTCAAATATACCAATCGCTTCAGGTGGTAGCTTGCCACTTTCAAATGCAAGGCGCAGTTGACACGGACTACGCCCGCGCAGCGTACAAGCTTTCCGCCCATTTTCGCCAACGCAGTGGAAACGTGCTTAACTCGAGCGCGCGATGTGGCGATACAGCAGTTGCGCTTTTTTTGTGCATCTAAAATACCCTTGGTAGCTCTGCATTTGCGCTAGATGTGGACGCGCCGGCCGCCTTGCTTCAGAGTCGCTTCCCGTTCGGCGGTGGAGTAACCACGATCAAAATATAGATCGCGGCTGGCGTTGCTGCTCTCAAGAAGCGGTTCGAATACCGTGGTGTCTGCCACGGCGGCATTGGTGACGACCGTTTTGCGGAGCAGCTTGTAGCGCTTGTCAACACCGACGTGCAGGTTATAGCCGAAGTAGCTCTTGCCATACTTCTTGGTCCAGCATGCGTCGACGTCTTTTTGCGTGCGTTTGTACGTTTTCCAGCCCAACGGCATGGTGCCTTACTTTCCGACCTCGGCTTCTTCGCGCTTGTTGCGTTGGACGGGCGCCTGGACCAGCGATGCATCGAAGATTCGGCCGCAACGCGCCTTGTAGACGTGCTGCTGTCATTGTTATTGGACTTGCTCGAACACGAGCGTGCCCGCGCCGCTTGCGCTAGGCGGTCGCAGAATAACCAGTTCGTCTTGGCGTCGGGGAAACTGCTGCTGTCGGTCAGATCTAGAAGTTGCAGGAAGCTGCGAAGATCCATTAGTGGATATTCCAGCGCGTCGTCGACCAGATTGCAGAGCTCCTGGTGTACCAGTATCTCGTCTATCAACACGGTCGGATACAGCGGACGGCCGCCTTTGGCACGGCGACGTCTATGCTGGCGGCCCGCGCCTTGAAGTCCACGTGCTTCGTCAGCCCTACCCGCGGATCACCGATAGTCGTGCGCAGTACTTCGCGTTCATATTTTGCAAACAGGCTGGTCCGGGGGCTCATCACCGTCCTACTCCTTGGGCGCTGGCAGATGCGGGATTTTACAGAACCCGCGCATATCAGGCTAGGTCTCTAGAGGTGACCTTAGTTGGCCAATTATTTGTGAAGTGTACCCCCAAACTAAGTAATCACAATTTATTTAATGGCCGGCTTTTTCGAGTCAGCATCTTTGTCATTTGCCACTACACTTGTTTCCGCCGGTTTATTACTCCTGTGAGTCGCTTCGTCTGATGCACTCACAACTTCAGGTGTCATTTTCTCCAAAGCAATCAACCGCTGCTCAATCTTCACCATTGAAATTTTATCGTCATAAATACCTGCAATCAATGAATATGCCACGGGAATAATAATTGCCAAGATACCTACAACTATGGCTCCCCACGCGGCGACCACACCTAATTTAGGCAATGCGAAAATCTTTCTAGAAACGTCATCAACCAGTGCCTCCATGTTCAGGAAGGATTTAGAGAAATCTCGTGAATTTTTCTTTACCTGCCGAAGATAATCTCTAGGCACGGCTGGTGAGTTCGAAGAATTCGTCTGGTGCGAAAAAAACAGAAGTCGCATGAAGCCGTCGCCATGACTCACAGTGAAATCTTCGGTGCTAAAGTTTACAAGCGCTGTAGCAACAGGACCTTTCCACCCAGGATCCACCACTCCTACGTTAAGCGCAAAAATCCCCTTGTGGGCCCACGTAGTTCTAAGAGCAGCTAGTGCCGTAACACTCAGTGGAAGGTGAAATTCTTCCTCTGAAACTACCCAAATCACTCCTCGAGGAGGCAAAATATAGGTAGAACCTACCTCAACGCCGTTGCTGATGATAGTACCGACTGTGGCATCGTATGTGGACTCACGTTTGCCGAAACGCGGTGGCGGTTCCAGTGGAGTCTGACTTCGAGCGCGCTCAACTGCGTCTTTCTGCGCTTGCGAATACTGTACAATACCAGCTGACGTAATTTGACTGTCTACAAGCAAAACTATCTCCCTGACAAGTGAAACAAATAAAATTCGCAAATAAAGCCGAAGCTGATGACTTTTTCATGGCCGAAGCGCTAGCTGAACGGGCAAGCACTGATGATCCAAAAGGCAAGATTGTACAACAGTCTTCTGTTGGGGCTGTTATAACAAAAGGCAATTCTTTACTTGCCAAGTCGGCAAACGTACTGCCCCCGCCGCTCAAAAATACAATGGAAGAAAATTGCGAACCCATCACTGAACAAGGTCGCTATCACCTCATAGAGCATGCCGAGCGTGCCGCAATATTCAAGGGCTTTGCAGCAGGAGTGGATCTTTCTGGGGCGACGATCTATTGCACCCGATTTCCGTGTAGCGATTGTGCTAGGGCCATAGTATGGTCCGGTATCAAGCGAGCCGTCTTTGCGGGTGGATTCGCCGGAGAACAGCGCTGGCTGGAATCCCAGCGAGCAGCGTTGAAGATTTTACGAGAAAGCGGCGTGACGGTTCGTTATCTTCCTAGACTCAAGATTAGCGACTAGAAAAGCAGGTTCACTGATTAGACGAGAGCACCAAGCCATATACCATGGCGAACGGTTGCATCTAGATCTGGATAATTCATAGGCCTGAATTTAAGAATGCTCAGGCAGTAAAAAACTTTCTTTCACCAAGAGCTGATTCGGCCACAATAAAATCTATAGCAATCCGGCCTTTAGCCGCTGAACAGGTGATGATTTGAATCAGCCGAAGCCCCCCCCCCCGGTCGTCCCGACAGCTAAACGGTGCGTGTCCTCCAAAGCTGAGAGCCTGCGCATTCTCACTGCCGCCGACGCCTGAGTGTCACCGGGCAATATCGGCGCCTTGCAACTCCGTAAAGGCATTTATTCGTCATACTTGGCGACGTGGCGCTAACAGCGTCAACATACTGCGACGGCGGGCATTGGAACGCAAGCGCGGAACGAAAGTTGATCCCGTCGCAGTCCCGGCACGCCGGGTACTGGAACTGGAAAGCGAAGTCAAGCGTCTTCGTGCCAAGCTGGTCAAGGCGGACTTGATCATCGACCTCAAAAAAAACTTCCACTTTGCTGGGGCTGAGCACCGCCGATTTGCCGAGCAAGCCGAACTGATCACCGTCGCCAGCAGCTTGACCGACGAGGTCTGCGCCGCCTGTCGTGCCTTGCGTCCGGCGCGCAGCGTGCTATACCCGGCTCGTACCGCGTGCAACGCCTGTCATTGCCCCCTTCGGCAACTTCGGCGCCGACTAGGCACCCATCGTTGGCGCCCGTCGGAACTGGAACTTCGCTTTGTGCTCAACGGCCTCAACAGCACGCGCTTCGCCAGTTGTGCGCCGGTAACCATCCACGCCCTGCTGCTCGACGAAGGACGCTGCAGTGACCTCGGTGCGCACCATGTATCGCTTACTGCAAGTCTGCGCCGCCGTATGCGAGCGTCGCAATCAACTGCGTCATCCCAAGTACGCAAAACCGAAACCGCCGGCCGTGGCGCCCACTCAAGCCGCGAGTTGGGACATCACGAAATTGAAGAAACCGTTCAAGGGCAGGTGTTTCCACCTGTATTCCATCCTGGATATATTCAGCCGTTATGTCGTTGGCTGAATGGTGATCCAACAGGAAAAGGCTCAAATGGCCGAGTAGCTCATCTCCGGTACCGCCACCAAGGAGCACATCGCGCCGGACGTGCTGCCCTTGCATGCCGACCGTGGCAGCAACATGCGAGCCAAGCCGGTGGCCACGTTGCTGTGCGGCTTCAGTGTCGTCAACTCTCAGAGCGGGCATTGTTTTTCCCGCAACAACCCGTACCCGGAGGCACAGTTAAAGATCTTAAAATACCCGCAGGGCTTCCCGGCGCGCTTTGGCTCGTTTTTACCGACGCGCGCGCACGCTGCGTTCAGCACTTCGCATGGCACAACCAGCAGCACCGCCATTCGGGCATCGGCATGATGACGCCTGACAGCGTGTACACCAGTCGTGCAGTTGAAATCAACAAGCAGAGACAAGCCCAATTGGCCGACGCCTTTCAGCGAAGGCTGAACCGCGTAAAGCACCGCATACCGCAACCGTAGCAGCTGCCTACGGCTGCCTTGATTAACCCGCGACCGAAAGAGAAAAAACACCTGAGCATGAGAGTTAGACTCTCACAGACTCAGTAAGGTCTTTTCAAATACATTAACACGCTCCGGCCTCGATGCTTAACCCGCAACAGGCACAAGTCGACCACGAGCATTAACCAAACTGGCATTGCAACGTATGCCGACAGGACATTAAAAAATGACCCAACAAGGGCCGTGGGTACGCTGAATCTTCGTTGCCTTAACGTTCGTGCCTTGACGGAAACTATTTTGATCGTTACGCTGCTAGGCGAAAATACGGTGTTTTGGGCACTTAATATCAAGGGGAAATGCATGACCGGGAAGTGGGAATCATGGTTCGACAATTTTGGCATCAAGGCAGTCGGCTTTACAGACAAGAAAAAAAATGCATATGTCCCAAATATTGGCCAGAAACTGGCGATTGCCGGCGCTGGTATAACTCCAGCCCCTAGTCGACCTGCCGTTCCGTTCAGCCTTTCCGTACTCTTTGATCTTACCCGCAACGTTGTTACGAGCAACTTCTATCACTCCGACCGAAAGGAACCCGGGCGCGCCCCAGAGGCAAGGATGGGCTTGGATCTGATCACTGATTGGATGAATGAGCATGATGAAATACTCATCGGCAACATCGGCGAGCAGCTCTTTGCCCTTAAACTGGCGGACCTTCCTTCGACAGACGAACAAATCGCGTTCGAAATCGCTAAGTATTGCAACCGTAGCGCATTATTTTCTCAGGCTCTGAAGGCAAAAGGCCGCCCGTCAAAGCGCATTTCAACCCGGGAAGAGTTCGTCAGGAATCCTTTCATCGTGAGAGCGGCGCTGTTACGCGCGAACGGAAAATGTGAAACGCCGGACTGTACTATCAAGCTGTTCAAAAAAACCGACCACACTACCTACCTAGAGGTTCACCATATTATTCCGCTCAGTGAGGGAGGCAACGACAGTATTGAAAACGCTGCAGCGGTCTGCCCTAGCTGCCATCGTGAGTTACATCATGGCTTTGAACAAAATGCCCTTCGGTCCCGCCTCCAAATAGAGGTCGCTGCCAAAGCTCTCACATGAAGCCCGGCTACCTCTCAGAGTACTTCCAGGGCGTCGCGCTTAAGCGTCTAAGCAAGGTCGAGGCGGATATTCTGTGCTCGAATCAGCATGAATTTAACGGCGTTGAAGGTCTTCGCTCACTTCTGGGGGAACCTGAAGGAAAAGTTCGCTATCCCGCAGATATAATGTACCTCAGCGATGAGGAAGAGCAAGTTATACTTGAGGAAGCAGTGTTCACTTGGTACGACTCACGCCAAAAAGCGCGGCTGGCAAGGGGTGTGCAACGCTGGGAATACCGACTTTACTTTCCGACAAGCCGTGCATCTGGCCTCGCCGCCACCGGTGACCTGCTAGTTATCGCGAAACAGCGCAACGGCAAACTTCTTGTCATAGTCGCAGAAAAGGGATCCGGCATTGGACGACAGATTGAATGGTTGTTTGGGACCTCGAATCTCGACCAGCCGGGTTTCTTCGTCAAATCAGGAATGGAAGAGCAGCGTGATCGCATTGAGTTTACATCGCGCATTATTCTGGAAAGCATTGGTTTCGTGGTCGAAACCACCGCCCCAGCTTATCTCGAAACTATGCTCCAGAAATTCGGTGGAAAGTTCCCCACCACGCGGGAATTCTCCACTTACGCTCGGTCCACCCTCCCCCACATCGACCCTAAGGGCTGTCCGGACGATGTATTGATGGCATGGATGGAGCAGGAGGAGATTTTGTTCCGTACTCTTGAGGCACATCTGATATCGGAGCGACTCACAGGCGGCTTCGGCAAGATTGCTACGGGAGTGGACGTCGAAGGATTCCTGAAGTTCTCTCTATCGGTGCAGAACAGGAGAAAAAGCCGTGTCGGCCTTGCGTTCGAGAACCATCTGGAACTGCTTTTCGTCGAGAACGGGCTCAGGTATTCACGCACGGCCGTAACTGAAAACAAAGCGAAGCCCGACTTTCTTTTCCCTGGGGCATCCGAATATCACGACCATGATTTCGCCAGTGACAGGCTGACGATGCTGGGAGTGAAGTCCACCTGCAAGGATCGCTGGCGGCAAGTGCTGGCCGAGGCTGATCGCGTCCAACAAAAACATCTGATAACCCTTGAACCAGCGATCTCGCAACAGCAAACTGACGAGATGGCAAGCAAAAATCTGCAGTTGATTATCCCGGAGCAGCTTCATCAGTCTTATAGTCTAGCGCAGCGCGAGAGTCTGATGAGTCTGTCGTCCTTTATTCAACTGCTGCATCAGCGGCAGTAGCCTCAACCGCCCGAAACAGAAGAAAGGAACAAAATCATAGAGTCTATATGCAATCACTTTGCCGAGCGTCGAATGACACACTACGACCCCGCACATGTGTTCAGGCAGCTCTCCGCAGAAGGTACCAGACGGATCGACGCCTTTGTATTCGAACTGATGTTCCGCAGGCGACTGAACAAAATTGTTGGGAATACTCCGGGCCTGACTGTGTCTTTTGGATGGCATCTCGGCTACAACAAATACGGCTTACCCGCGTACTGGTTCAGACTGCTGGATGAGGATGGCGACTGGAACAGCTGCGATGACGCGATGCTTGCAAGGTTAGCCGCATTCCGAATCGGGCGATACGATAACCCAGTTAATGTTATTCGGGTGAAGTATGACGAGCCTTCAGGCGCGTTAGTAGCATCAAGCAGAGCAGGGATGCAATGGGTTAACTGGAAGCCGCTTACCGCCGTGCTCGATCGCCTGCCTTCGCGCGGCGCGCCTGTGGCGCCTAAGCCAATGGACAACACCTCACCCGAGCGCGCCATTGCTGCATTCGCATGGCTCGCCAAAGAAGAATTCCGCCATGAGCTCATTGCACTTTCAATTCAGCGCCGGTTCATGAACTGCGTACTACGTCCGCATCTTGGGCGCGATGGAACCGATCTCGATGCTGTAATACTGACGGCAGACGGGCAACTGTGCGCCGTTGAATTCAAACGGAAATATCCATCAGTGGGGCGACAAGTTTTCGGACTCGACGAATTTCCTCATGTCCGCACAGTCAGGACAATGGATCAGCTAGGCATCAGAAACCTTCATATCATGCTGGTCAGCCCTGTATGGAACAAGAACGAGTCACCGGTAACCTGGCTCAGCGAAAAGTCGCTCTATCCGAACTGGACATGGGTGGCTGCCTGCCTAAAAGGCGAGGACTTTCCAGAGGACGCAAACTGCATGCACACCTCAGGCGAAGACAGCGGCCAGCGAAAAGCAGAACGCGACCAAGGAAGTATCAAATGGGAGAAAATTTATCTGCTGAACGAAGGCATCAGACTGAGTCGCAAGGCTTCCGCTGACTTGGTCAAGCTTGTGACTCACGGGACTATCGGTGAAGCCGTTAGGGTTTCATACGATGACTTGTTTAGTCGGAAGCTGGGTTGAGGTGACGTATCTCAGCGACGAGTGCGCCAGCGTCCTGAACCCGAATCCAGCTTTCGATGTTGCCCCCTAAAAGTCGTGGGCTCCAGCTCAGGCCCCCTTTCAGAGAACATTCCAACACGACCAGCACCCGCCACCCTGCCACAGAGCTTTGCCATAGTCCGCCAGCTCATGCGAACTTCCTTCTGTGTGCCTAAAGCACAGTTTCGAATTCCCAACGGGCACAGTAGCAGTCGATCAAAGCGACCACTTCGAGGTCATTGGCTACCGTTCGGTTCGTCAGCAAGCGCCATTCGACCGGTGTGGCGTCAGGCGTTGCGCCGATTTCGCGCGCAACGATACACGTGGCCGACACAGTCGTGCGCACAGTTGCTGGCGCACTGGACGGACCTTCACGCCTTTGCGTGCCGGCATCTGGAAGGGGATTTCACCCAACGGCAGCCCCTCTATGATATGCGCCCAGAGCTGGTTGCCGTCGGACAGACAACGGTTGTGCTTGGCGCGCACCAGCCAGTCTGCCGGCGTGCCCAGTTGCTGGGCTAGAGCCATCAACTGCATCAGATCGGCTTCGCGGTCGGCCACGTACACCAGACGCGTGTCGGGAAGCGCGTGCGCCATCTCGACAATTCGCTCGTAGCCCTCGATCCAGCGCAGGCTTTCAATGCGCTGCTGCGTCTGTTGCCAGTGCGGCTCCATCAGCGCGCGCCAGTCGACGCTGTCGTTGTCGAAGAAGCGATACGCCGCCACCGTCTCACTCCAGCCTAGGCTGGCCTTCGGAATGTTCGCTATCGGATCGGCCGCCGCAACTCATTGAATGTAAAAGGCTTTTTCAGCCAAGCGGTCGACGGTCTGGACTTGTGTATAACGGCGTGCCTTGGAGCCCCGCGGCCTCAGGCCCTGTCTTACTGCAGCCACAATCTCTGTCTCATACTTCCGGGCCAGCTCTGTTTTCTCCGGTATCTGGCCTCCTAGAGAAAATTCCATGGTATCGACGCTTAATGCTCCTGCCTCGAACTGACCTGGTATCCGGACATCAATAATTTGAATGGAAAAATACCGATGCTCAGCCGGACGGCTATCAATAAACTTTTGCGCAGTCGCCGAAAGCACCGGCTGAGACTTATATACCTTGAACCAGTGTCGCGCCTGGTCTTTCGAAGCGGCCTTTATGTAGAGCCAGCCAAACTCGGGAGATCCAAGTTTGTGCCTGCTTTCGAGTTGAAAAAAATAAGCTGGTCGAAAAACATATCTCAAACAATAATCCCGGAACGCGCTTTTTTGTTTTTCGTTCAAGGTCCAGAATTCCCCGGATTAATTCATGCTTTTCATTCATGCAGCAATTATCAGAACTATAATTCAAACGGGTTACATTTCAAGGGTCAACTGCCCTTTCTCGCGATAATTTCTGGCTGACGGTCAGGTGACTCAGTCGGCAGAGCCTGTCAATTCCGCATCGGCATTTCTCAGATCAGGGCGGTGCAACCTCAATATGAGATACACTCAGGAATTGACTTTCCGGCGCTGGGGAATTATCCCTTATCCATGCTTCGAGCTGGTCACCAAGAGCAACCGGGGCCTGCTTCAGTCGCCCCTTGAGGGCACACTCCCATACAACCAGAACACGCCAGCCTCCCACGCGAAGCTGCTGCATTGCACGTAAATCCCGCTCAAGATTCTGCCTGATCTTCTCAGCCCAGAACTCCCTCCTTGCCTGTGGGAGTTTAAACAGATAACAGCCATGTCCATGCCAGAAGCAACCATGCATGAACACAGCAACGCGATACTTAGGCAGCACAATATCCGGCTTGCCTGGCATATCTGCCACATGCAGACGAAAACGAAAGCCGCGGGAAAACAGCAGCTTTCGCAACATCATCTCCGGCACAGTGTTCTTACTTCGGATAGACCGCATATTTCTACTGCGGCGTTCCGGACTATGAACATCGGTCATTTCAGGCTGCTAAACGACCGCTCTTTAACTTCTCAGCAGCCACCTTTCCCTTGATGACCCTGTCTCTCATCAGCATTGCCACCGCCCGGAATACCGGAACAACAACAGAATTTCCAAACTGCTTATAAGTCTGCATATCCGAAGCCGGCATACGGAAGGCAGATTCGCCAGGCGCATCATACCCCATCAGGCGGGCACATTCGCGCGGAGTAAGCCGGCGAGGACGATTTTTCTGATTTAACGGATGATTGAAATCAAGTTCAGGATCAAATCCACGATCGATCAGAATTTCAGATCCATCTTTATAATATCGCGCAGACAACGTGCGGGTAATCTCGTGTGGCCTGACCAGGCCATATCCGAAACCATTACCCTTTGCCTTATGCTTAATAGAATAATTAAAGAGGTATTCCCACAATTTTGGGGTCAGGACATATTTTTCATCATATTTGGCATCAAGTATGTCGCCTAACGCCGGGCGCCTCTTTGGATAATGCCTGGCCACATCGCGCAGCGTAAACCCACTGTGGACATCGAGATCCCTGCGAAAACCAACCAGCACAATACGTTCACGATGCTGGGGAACAAAATGGCTACCATCAATAATCTTCGGATCATCAGCACCCATACTATCAGCGTCGGCAACCGAATAGCCCAGTTCATCAAGTGCCTTCATAATCACACGGAATGTATTACCTTTATCATGGCTCTTCAGATTTTTTACGTTCTCCAGAACAAAGGCAACAGGTCGCTTGGCAGCGATAATACGCGCCACATCAAAAAACAATGTGCCCTGCGTATCACATTCAAAACCATGCTTGCGGCCCAGCGAATTCTTCTTCGAAACACCGGCAATTGAAAAGGGCTGACACGGGAATCCGGCAAGAAGCACATCATGATCAGGAATTTCCAAATCAATATGACGATAAGCCTCATCTTCAGAAACATCCTCTTTATCACTGAGCGTAACTTCCCGGATATCAGCGTTAAACTTGTGGCAGGCTGGATCACTGTAGTGATTCGCCTTATAAGTCCTGACAGCATAGGGATTCCACTCACTGGTAAAAACACAGCGCCCGCCCGCATCTTCAAAGCCGCGCCGAATGCCACCGATGCCTGCGAAAAGATCGATAAAGTCAAATTCTGCAGGTTTACGGCGTGATGGCGGCTGCGGCAACAGGCTGCGTACCTGCCGGAACTCTGCCTCACTCAACGCCTGATCAGTCTTACCGCTCATCAGAAGCTTGAGCGAATCTCTGGACCAAGTCCCTGGAGAAATTTGATTAAGCTCCTCGGCAACTCTTTTCAGGTCATAGCTTTCCAACACCTGCGACAGCAGCGCCAGATCTTCACTCTTGTGTTCCATGTGTTCTCTTCTCGGAAATCTGTATAACAACCAATCAAGCATTCTACCGATCGTGGCCTAAAAAGCCAACGAGGGAAAATTCAGCCGACAAGCAGACATTGTACTGTATATTAACCCAGTATCACACTACATACAGTCTACGGGCCGGCCTGAACTGCGGGATACCTGCTGCTAAGTCGCTTTGTAGCGCGGCCTGGCCAAGTCGATGCCATTGAAGAGAATAAAGCGGTCGCCCCGCCGGCGCAACAGACTAAATGTAGCCATCTCCGCACATCCATAACGACGAAGGCCTGGATACTATTACCATCGGGATATGATAATGCCGCCCGCGCCGACTCGACGTAGTCGACCTGCACTCCCGCCCGCGCGGTCGCCTCAGCGGCCGCAGTCGGTCAGGACTGCCGAAAACGGGCAGATTTGGATTGCAAAAAGCACCAAAGCAACTCGGTTGACGATACCGCCTCGCCTTGGAACCCCATATCTTTAGTGCGTGCCTCCAATCGCCGGTAATTAGAGGGCCCCAAGGCGCACTCTCTGTTAAAGAAGTTAATCTTTAAGCGTACAACTAGCCGTCGGGCTGAAGATTTGTATGCAGGGGTGAGGCCAGCAGTCAGTCTTCTAACGAATCACGCAAGATACGCCTATCGGAACAGCTGCATTCCCAAGAGAGCCAATGTAGAAGCGAAGCTCAGGACGCATACCGCGGTCAGCCACTTTGTTCGGGCCTGGAACGGAGCAAGCTGGAGTGCGAGTTGCTGCTGGACGATGGCTGTGACCAGTGCCTGCTGGGCTTCAGACATGGCTTGGTGCTGACGAGCGACTTCTTTGGCCGCCCCGTCGATCACGGCGGCGAGCGACTCGAAATGCGGCATGAGCCCCGGGTGCAAGGTATCGATCCGTTCGCATAGTTGGGTCCGCTGATGGTCGAGTTTTTGCGTCAGTCCGTTCAATTCCCGGTTGAGTTGGTCAGCCGCCGCGTGTTTCTGGTCGCGTATGATGCCCAGGTCGGTGTCAACCTTGGCAACGACCTGTGCGGCTGCCGCGAGATTGTCGCAGGTAGCACGCGTATTGATGTCAATCTGCTCAAGCATCGTCGCCGTTTTTGCCAGGCCTTCGTCGAGATGTGCCTGCCCCTGCTCGATCCTTACGCCCACGTCGTCCAGTTCCTGACTCAGCTGATTGGCGACTGCCTGCTGTTGTACACGCACTGCGCCGAGTCCATCCTCGACGCGGGTAAAGTCGCGTCCCATCTCGATAATGGCCGTACCTGCTGCATCAGCCTTCGTGTCCAGTTGCGCAAGCATGCCGTCAGCCCGCAGCAGAAATTCCTGCATGGTCCCGTCGCGTTCCGCCTGACCCGCAGTGTGCCGGCCCAGATCTTCTCTCAACACGTCCATCCCGTCCCTGACTTCACCGAAACGCCGGTTCATGCGCGTGCCCTGCCCTTCCAGTGCGTCGATTAGCCCAGCCTCCACGGCTTGTGCCGCTTTCGCATTGGCCTGCTGGACGGCGTCAAGCTGCATCTTGAGCTCGCCGAGCGTCTTGTGCAGCGGATCGAGCGGGTATTTCATCACGCGTGTCAGGAGTTCCGCCATGGCCTGCTCCTGCTCCTTGATGCTGCGCTGGATTTCTTCGTGTTGTTTGTGTGCGTCGCGTTTCATGATTGGACCTTAGGAAAGCGTAATTTTTCTATGTTCTTCGGCGAGGCCGTGTGCCGACAGCAGGGTGAACAAAGCGTCGGCAGGGTCGGCGGCGGCCGCTATCCGCGCTTGCCTGCTTCGAAGTTCAGCAAGGTATTCCTCATCGAGCATCATGGCGAACTGTGCCGCGGTGTCAGCGTCTCTGTCGAGACGCGTCACCGCTTCACACATCTCGTCCTGTACCTTGATCCTCTGCATCTCGAGCTTTTTCAGGGTGGCACGCTGTCGCGTTGCAATCTGGTGCATGCCGACGCGTTCGCTGTCCGCTTCTGCGGCTTGCGCCTCGAGTTCCGCGACACGGGTGGCGATCTGCTTGCGCCACAGCTTTTCAGCAAGCTTGGCCGTCTTTTCTGCGGCGTCGCGCATATCCTGCTTCAGCCGGGACTTGTCGGTGGCGAAGCTGTCCGACACGCTGGGGTAATACTCGTCACGCCAGTAGTCGCTCATGCGCGCGCGAAGAGCGGCGAACTCGTCTCCTGCAATGCTGTTGACCTTGGCAATATGGGCACCCATGTCAGGACGGGAATGACCCCAGAATTTCCTGGCATTGCCGCCGGACGGTACCTTATCAAGGAACTGCTGTCGCAGCCATGACGTGAAATCATTGATTCGGCTGAACAAGGCACTGGTGTTCGTTGCGACGCCGCCCACCCGATCGATATGCTCGGCCGGATCGAAGGCGAACGCAGATAGCAGTTCTTCCTGCGCCGCGTCACGAAAGTCAAGCACCGACTGTAATGCCTCGCACTGCTGGGCAGCTTTGCGCTCGCTCTCGCCGGCCTGCAGGGCAATCGCTTCGGCCTTTGCAGCGCGTTCGGCAAGTTCGGCCAGTTCCGCTTTGCCCCGTGCAATGCAGGCAGCCCGCTTGCGCTTGGCTACAAAGTTCACATCGAGCGCATTGCGAAATCGCGCCGCTTCGCTGGCTGAAGTACGAATATCCTGGTGCAGCTGCGCCTTCAACGTCTCGACGACGGGTAGTACTCGAGCAGCAAACCGACTGTCGTTGCTCAGCATGGTTTGCCATGAACGGCCAAATTCGAGGGGAAAGAAACGCTCCGGCTTCGCTGCTTCGGGCGCCAGCGGGCGCGTGAAAGTCCCGATCTGCGCGAGCAGCCGTCCGCGGACATGTTCAGGGCACAGTGTGCCAGGATGATCGCGCGCGAAGTCGCGCACCGTGTCTGGAGTGTAGGAAAACGTGGTGACAATGCGGAAGCGGTTTGGAACGAATTGCCAGTCCTCGATGCCGGGGAGCGTCAGCGCCTCGGGATTGAGGAAGGTCAAGTCGTCACCTTGCCCTACAAGCAGGATCAGGTCGGCGTACGGCACGTAGCGTTTCGCCATACGCGAGACGTGCTCCTGTTCTACCGGGTCCGCCGGACTATCGCCGGGCAGGTCCAGCATCCGGGTGCCGATGCCGCCATGCGTACACCCGGCAAAACAGTCCTCCGGAATCGATACCACGACCGGCCTTTCTGCCGGCAGTTGCCGTTTGCTCATCTTCAGGCGCAGCTCTCCCAGCACGGCGCACATCTCCTCGTCCGTGGCGATGTGCCGCTTTCCGGCACCGTCATCGAGATACCAGTCGCGATCGGGTGAACGGCGATATTCCATCGTGGTGGCGGTGGCCGATTTGCCCTGTTCGCGGCCTCCGCGCAACACCTTGCCGACGCGTACCTGGGCCGGCGCGTCCAATCCCATCAGTTCAAGAAGGAGAGTAGTCTTGCCCACTTGGGTCCTGCCGAAGACCACAACGTAGGGTTCTTCATCGACGGCGCCGTTCGTCAGGTGCGCGCCTACGTCCGGGCTCAGCTGTGCAATGAAACGACGGTAGGCACGGTAGGCCCATTCAAGCTTGTCGGCCTCCAGTCCCGTCCACAGCGCCTCCGGTGCCGAAATACCTGCGGTCATGCCGCAACTTGCTCGAAGAGCACCAGCGTCTGGCCCGAATTGGACAGTTGTGACAGCAGATCTCGCTGCAATATGCGCACGTCGGCAAGGGCCTTGGCTAGGCGATCCTGCTCCATCAGGCGCTGATCGAGGCCGTAGCGACGGCGCAGGCCATGCTTAAGGTGGGTGCGCAACGTGGCCATCAGCTCATCGTAACGCGCGCCGAAATGGATCAGGTGATGGTCTCGCGTGTTCTGCAGCATGTTGTTGGCCAGCGCACTGACCTGCCCGTCGTAACGTTTCACCTCCTGCACCGCACTGTGCGCCACAAAGCCGATTGCGATGACCGCCGCGACCGCGCCACCCACTGTCAGGGCAGCTCCCCCACCGCCCATGCCCAGCGCCGCTAGCAGATTAGCGATGATGTCCGCATGTCCATCTGTGACAACATCCACCGCCATGACTGCGGCGATACCCTTCAGGATGCCACGCGACGACTCGGAAAAGTCGGAAAACTGCTTGTTCACGTTCTCGACCGATTTTCCAAGGTCGGCCTGGGGCATCTTCTCAAACGTGGTTCCGCTGACTTGCACGAGTTGCGGTAAGACGGAAGCAATCCTCGTGTATTCCAGTACCATCACGGGCAATAGCGACGCGGTTTTCTCAAGGTCTCGGTTAGTCGCACCCGAACCGATCTCTCCGGCGCGGCTTTGCATCAGGGCGCGCAGGTTCGAGTGCACCTTTTCATTCGTGAACGGGGCAGGTACGGCATCGTTATTGTCGTCTAGGTAGCCAAGGCGCTGCAACGGCGATGGCGACGGCAGCAACGCGCCTTGGGGAAGTGCCGGCCCAGCCGCCTTTGCGGTCAGCTTGCCAAGGCCTTCAGTGTACTGCTCAAGCACCGAACCCACCGCGCTCCAGGCACCGAGCACGTTGTTTTCGAGCCTGCTCTGGGTTTCGGTGACGGTGTCGAAGGTATTCACAATCTTGTTCATAATTCCTTCGTGGTCGCGTACGAGGCGACCCTGCATGTCCTTCCACGCCTTGCCGTAATGAGCTCCGGACAGGTTCTTGACCATCTCCTGGTGTTGGACTCGCAGACTGGCGCAGGCCTCGTCGAACGCGTCCAGGCAGTTTTTCAACATTTCCTGGCCTCCGTCATCTCCCCCTGAGTGGCGGAAGAACAGGGTCGCATGCGTACGTATTTCTTTCAGCACGCCCGTGAGGTCCTCAGACAGTGTCTGCTCCAGCCTGGCCAGCTGAACCTGGCGCGACGCGGTGCCGGAAACGGACATGTCGCGCAGGGCAGCGGTAAATGCGGGAAGCCAGCGCGGAAGGCAATCGGGCGCGGTACCAGCGCAAAATACCTGTCGCGCAGCATCCTTTCCGTTTAGCGCAAATCCTGTGACAGCCGTCTGGCGCAGTTCTTCCAGACGCACTTCGTCGTTACCAAACGACTCGGTCTTAGCGATCACGACCAGTGGCCGCACGGTGCGCAGCTCATTGGCCAGCATGTCCGTGACGACCTCCTGTTGCACCTGGCTGGCTAGGCGCGTAGCGTCGGTAACGATAACGCAACCGGCTGCTCCCACCAGGGCTTGACGCATCAAGTCCTGCCAAGGACCGTTGGTGGTCGTTCGCTTTTCGTAGCCCGGCAGGAGCAGCAGCGCCTGCCCGTCATTCTGGAAGTAGCGCCGCGGTACGCGCAACACGGGCAGCAGTACCTCGGGCAATCCTCCCCGACATGCTTCGACGAAGTCCCGAGCCGCCAGTTCCTTCTCCCCCATAGCAAAATGGCGGGAACCATCGGTGGCGGGTACCAGCACCAACGCGTAGCCCTGGGGCGCATCGTGCGTGCCGCTTTCCTCGACCAGTACCGGTAGTGTCTCACCCTGGCCCTCGTTCGGAGGCAGCCAGGGATTGTCATTGGTCAGGCCATACAAGGTGCGAACCAAGGTAGTCTTACCCGCGCTCTGGGTACCGCCGATTGCAATCAGCCAGCGATCGTTCATCACTTCCGCGAGGGTCAGCCGGCGCATGACGGGCAGCAGTTGGGCGTCGATGTCGGCGTTGTCCAGTACCCTAGCGGCGCCGCGCAGTTCGCGCATTGCCTGGTTGATTTCAGAAAGCAGCAGTTCAGGGGTTTGCAAGATCATGTTGAGGCCAATTGTGGATGGATAAGATGGCGCGTAAGTTCGCCACATGTCGGGCACGTCCGCGAGCTGTCGGCTATTGGCCGATGGGACCAACTTCTCTAGTCGGACTAAGCAGTCGTACCGCTGTTAAGGTCGTTTAATTCTCGCTCAGGTGCAATGGTGGCAAAGAGTTAAAGATTTCACCACAGCAATTATATTCCAATGAGTATGCGTGAATTCTCACCAAATATGCGTTTGATCAATTTAAATACTGGTTTGCACACGTCGGACACGGTTCTTCTTGGCTAGCGGTTGCGCTTTCGATTCCGCGCAACCACCAGCGATATGATTATCGTGAAATCACACCTGGCAGGCTGGGAACTCGACCTTCCAGGGTCTATCTGACTGATGTCAGGCAAGCCACAATATAATTGGTGCTACCAGCACGGTAGTAAAGAAGTTATGGCCGCGTTTATCGTAACGCGTTGCGATAGCGCGGAAGTTGTTTAGCCGGTTGATCGCACACTCGACGTTGCCGCCCTTGTCCGAAGGGATCAGAACGCGCCCCATGCCGCTGTGGCTATGGCTTGTCAGTTTCCACACCTGCGCCCACCGGCGGATAGCCAGTCAATCAGGTTAGCAATGCCTTTATCCCTAACCAGCGCCGTCAGATTCTTGCACCGCAGTCACCCACTTTTTTCTATCGAACGACTTACGCACGATCGGGACACGCGCCAGTCCAGCGCCCACAGCGTTCCGTATGGCTGAATCATCGTGCCGCTATACGAGCTCGAAATACTGCCATATCTCTCTCCATCAACGAAATGCTACAGCTATATTTTTTCCACTACGCTTTGCCTGCGGCCAGTTGGTGCCCGTATGAATACACGTTCTTGCTTCCGTTGCCGACCCGATCGCAAGGTTCAGGCACTCCTATTCTGGCGCGGCCGGTTTTTTTTGACGTAAAAATACCAGCGTTCGTATGCCAGTCCGCGGCACAAGGCACAGGTACCAGGAATGTACGGCCCCGGCTACTTACAGGACGAGCTCCAGGATGGACTGAGCAATGCCTTTTTGACAGGTAAATGCATCGCGCGCAGCGGTGCGGCCGAGCTGGGTTTCGATGTGGCCGATGACTTCCTCTAAGGGCATCGCCAGGGAAATCTGCGGCACCAGCACCACGTAAGCCGTTTTCTTCAAGTTGGATTGCACGGCCAAGCGGGCCAATGCGCCACCGGCTCGCTGTGCATAACGTTGCGGATCGCACACATCAATACCAAGGAACCGCTGTCCCTCGACCAGCAGCACCTGTAGCGCGACGACGTCGCGCCAAGGTATAGGTCCAACTGCAATCGAGGATGCGTGATCGACAATGCCGGTGTCGCCGATCACCATGGAAGGTCTGGAATTGAGCGCCTTCTTACCCCAGAAATAGGTGCACAGACCGAAAAACAGAAAACCCGCCATAAGCGCCGCTTGCTTAAACAAGCCGAGGTCACCGAAAAAAACTAATCCCAAAGAGCCAGTGGTGAACAAGGCGGACCCGGCGGTCAAGTACACAATAGTTGAGTTTTTAGGGTAGATGAGCAAGTCCATCGTAGGTTCCGGTCGAATTTGGTTGGTTTGAAATGCGAGACTGGTCGGGCTGCGTCTGGTGAATCAAGGAGCTATTTCACATAGTACTTCTCCAGCATACAATAATAGAATATCGTCGCTCCCTATAACAACATTCATTATTTTTAAGGCCGTTTTTTGCCCGTCAATCAAGGAAAGAGAAATGGAAATATTGCAAGCCTATTGCGTCGAATTGGACGACACAGTCGATATTTATGAAGCTCAGAGTGCCTATTTCGATACCCCCCGAGCAGTCGCAAACGATTTACATTCCGCTGTTCCGATGAAGAATGCCGCCGCCTCAAAAATCCATTAGTTTCTGGCGTCAACTACCACCGGCTTGCAGAGGAAACGGAAAAGTACCGCCAACCACACTTTCGTGCTCCTAAGGCAAACGCACACTTGGAAACTTGCATTTGGTCTGAGGAAAAAACTGGCCTGTCTCTAGCAGAGCCAACAACGGACGAGTCTCAGCAACGCGTTGCACATGCCAAGAAAACTAATGTCGTAGACATATTCCTGCCCGCCGAGTCCGACACATTGCGGGGGAGTCCAGAACAACGGAAGTCCGGAACTAACATTCTTACGCCTGTACCAACTGCCGCAGACCAAGCTACGCAAAAGGAACGTAATAGAATCAGAGATGGCTACAACAGCACGTCTCGGTTGGAGCGATTCATCGACTGCTGGCTGCAATTTGACGCTGATCAATTAAAGGTTCAGCAAGTAGCCATTTCAGGAAAAACATTGAGCTATCGTCAAGCTGTGACTAATCCGGCTTGGATCACAGAAGAACAAAACGGTCACCGGATTCTGTATGGTGCCGCCCGTATCAGCCTGTGGCCACCAGCCAAGCCAACTAGGCTTTACCTTAATTTTCTTGATGATTGCGAGCAATTCCCAGAGCATCTCGGCAACCAGTCGCTTGATATTGACCTCCCATTAGCACGTATAAATCAGCACCGCGGTGGAGCCGTCATGCTGCACAAGCTCACTCAGGCGCAACAACCAGATTACTATCTCAAGGTATATTGCTGGGGTATGATTAAAGCTAAAGATAAGCGTCCAGGCTACAGGATTGAAATCGCGTCGCTCAACAACTTGGTACTCAAACCTGTCGCGAAAAAAACCAGTACCGCGAAACCTTCACTTACTGACAGCCCACAATAACCTGCCAGTTTTTTGATGCACAGCCATGCGCAAACACATCTTGTATGAAAGCTGTTTCAATGTGACCTGTCAATGAAAACGTCATCAGGTGCACGAGAAAATACCCAACCTGACACTGTTTGCATAATCCAAGAGTATAAATCCAAGATATCAGCCACCGTGTACAACCAAATCTTCTTCACCAACGTCCTGCGCGTGCTCGACGAACTGGGCATCTCCAAGAACGAACTGTCCGACCGTGCGGGCATGTCGGTGTCGTTCCTGTCCGACCTGACCAACGGCAAGGCCAATCCCTCGCTCAAGATCATGGAGTCGATCGCCAGGGCCCTCGACGTCGCGCTTCCTGCCCTGCTGGAAATTACCGACCTGGACCAGGAATCGCTGGACATGCTCGCCGGCGGCAAGGCGCCGAGCAGCCTGCCTTCCGGCTATGTGCGCGTGGCAGCCGTGCTCACGGAATACCAGGCGTTCCAGGTACGCCAGTGGAATGATGCGAACCGCAAGCATATCGCTGACGCCAAACCGGAAGACGGCTGACGCCAGTTAGCGCCCATGGCGCAAAATGCGCCGGAAATCCATATCCTGCGTGAAATAGTCAAGCAATACGCGCACTAAACACCGAACTCATCAAGAAATTTGCCGATAGGGTTTGCGCTAAGTCTAATTCAGCCGATTTTTTACGATATATCCTTTGCATATGCGGCATGGCATAAATGCAACAGGGGTATACCGATCATGGCTGAAACCGAAGACTTTTCCACACTGAAGGAGCGGGCACGGCGCAAACTGGAACGCGACATGGGTCCCCTCCTGATGGCCGCGCTGAACGATCCGCGCACGGTGGAAGTCATGCTCAATGCCGATGGCAGGCTGTGGCAGGAGCGGCTCGGCGAACGGATGCAGTGCATCGGCACCCTGCGCGCGGCGCAGGCCGAGGCCATCGTCAAGACCGTAGCGGGCTACCATGGCAAGGAAGTCACGCGCGGCAAGCCCCTGCTGGAAGGCGAACTGCCGCTCGATGGCTCTCGCTTTGCAGGCCAGTTGCCGCCCGTCGTCCCCTCGCCCACCTTTGCCATCCGCAAGAAGGCCGTGGCAATCTACACGCTGGACGAGTATGCCGCTGCCGGCACCATGACCGCGCACCATTGCGACGTCCTGCGGCAGGCGGTGGCCGGCCACCGCAACATCCTCGTCACGGGCGGCACCGGCTCCGGCAAGACCACGCTGGTCAACGCCATCATCAACGAAATGGTGGCCTGCGATCCCGGCGAACGCGTCTTCATCATCGAAGACACGGGGGAAATCCAGTGCGCCGCCGAGAACTTCGTGCAGTACCACACCTCCTTCGACGTCTCCATGACGGCGCTGCTGAAGGCCGCCCTGCGCATGCGTCCTGACCGCATCCTGGTCGGCGAGGTACGCGGCCCCGAGGCGCTGGACCTGCTCGACGCCTGGAATACGGGCCATGAGGGCGGCGCCGCCACCCTGCATGCGAACAATCCGGCGGCTGGCCTGGTGCGCCTCAAGTCCCTCATTACCCGCAACGCATCGGCCCCGGCCGACATTGAGCCACTGATCGGCGAGGTGGTCCACATGGTCGTGCATATCGCCCGTACCCCCGTTGGCCGCCGCGTGCAGGAAATCCTCGAGGTTTCCGGCTACGCGGACGGCCGCTATCTCACCCACCTACTCTGAGGAGCTCCCGATGCTTACATACCTGCCTGGCCCGCCGGGCCCCATGCACGCCAAGGCGCAGGTCTGGCTGTGCGCTGCCGTCATTATCCTGCTGTTCCTGTCCCTGCCGCACCAGGCCCATGCCGCTGCTGGTACCGGCGGCTCGCTGCCCTATGAAAGCTGGCTGGAAAACCTGCGCAACTCCGTCACCGGCCCCGTGGCCTTTGCGCTGTCCATCATCGGCATCGTCATCGCCGGCGGCGTGCTCATTTTCGGCGGCGACCTGAATGGCTTCTTCCGTACCCTGATCTTCATCGTGCTGGTGATGGCGCTGCTGGTGGGTGCGCAAAACGTGATGAGCACCTTCTTCGGGCGCGGCGCAGAAATCGCTGCGGCAGGCGACATGCTGTGCGGTGGCATCCGCCATGCCGCACTTTGCACCGGCACGCGGATGGCCTAGCCATGGCCCTGCGCGCCATCCCCATCCGCCGGGCAGGCAACCGGCATAACCTGTTCATGGGCGGAGACCGGGAACTCGTCATGTTTTCCGGCCTCCTGGCCTTCGCGCTCATTTTCAGCGCGCAGGAACTGCGGGCATCGGTGGTGGGGCTGCTGTTGTGGACGGGCGCCCTCTTCGCCTGCCGGCTGATGGCGGCACACGATCCGCGGCTGCGCCAGGTGTACCTGCGCCACCGCCGCTACCGGCGCTACTATGCCGCGCGCAGCACGCCCTTCCGCGTCAATACGGGCAGCCAGGGGAGGCAGTACAAATGACCGAGACGATTTCCATCGCCATGGCGGCGTGCGGCTGCCTGATGCTGTCCATCCTGTACGCGCGCATCCGTGCGGCTGGCGCCGGCATGCGGCTGAAAAAGCACCGCTCGCGCGATGCAGGGCTGGCCGACCTGCTGAACTATGCCGCCATGGTCGACGATGGCATCATCGTCGGCAAGAACGGCGCCTTCATGGCGGCCTGGATCTACCGCGGCGGGGACAACGCCAGCAGCACGGAAGAACAGCGCGAACTGGTCTCCTTCCGCATCAACCAGGCCCTGTCGGGGCTGGGCAGCGGCTGGATGATCCACGTCGACGCGGTGCGGCGGCCCGCGCCCGGCTATGCGCCAGCAGGCCTGTCCCACTTCCCGGACCCGGTGTCCGCCGCCATCGATGAAGAGCGCCGCCGCCTGTTCGAAAGCATGGGCACCATGTATGAAGGCTACTTCGTCCTCAGCGCCACCTATCTGCCGCCGCTGCTGGCACAGAGCAGGTTCGTCGAACTGATGTTCGACGACGAAGCGGCCACGCCCGGCCACAGGGCGCGCACTCAGGGCCTGATCGACTACTTCAGCCGCGAGTGCGCCAGTATCGAGTCGCGCCTGTCGTCGGCAGTGGCGCTCGAGCGTCTAGGCGGCACGCAGGTCACTGGCGAGGATGGTAGCAGCGCCACCCATGACGCCCTGCTGCGCTGGCTGCAGTTCTGCGTCACCGGCATCAACCACCCCGTCGTCCTGCCCCGCAATCCCATGTACCTGGATGCCGTCATCGGCGGCCAGGAACTGTTCGGCGGCGTCGTTCCCCGGATTGGCCGCAAGTTCATCCAGGCCGTTGCCATCGAGGGCTTCCCGCTGGAGTCCACGCCCGGCATCCTCACCGCGCTGGGCGAGCTGGCATGCGAGTACCGCTGGTCCTCGCGCTTCATCTTCATGGACGCCCACGAAGCGGTCAGGCACCTCGACAAGTTCCGCAAGAAGTGGCGGCAGAAGATACGCGGCTTCTTCGACCAGGTATTCAACACCAGCACCGGCCCCGTCGACCAGGATGCGCTGTCGATGGTGGCTGATGCGGAGGCGGCCATCGCAGAGGTCAACAGCGGCCTGGTGGCGCAGGGCTACTACACCAGCGTGGTAATCCTGATGGACGAGGACCGGGACAAGCTCGACGCAGCCGCGCGCCAGGTCGAGAAAGCCATCAACCGCACCGGCTTCGCGGCGAGGGTGGAATCGGTCAATACCATGGACGCCTACCTGGGCAGCCTGCCCGGGCACGGCGTGGAAAACGTGCGGCGCCCGCTGATCAACACCATGAACCTGGCCGACCTGCTCCCCACGAGCACCATCTGGACAGGACTGGACAAGGCGCCCTGTCCCCTGTATCCGCCGCTGGCGCCCGCCCTGATGCACTGCGTGACGCATGGCGACACGCCGTTCCGCCTGAACCTGCATGTGCGCGACCTGGGCCACACATTGATGTTTGGTCCGACACGCAGCGGGAAATCGGCGCACCTCGGCCTGATCGCCACGCAGCTGCGCCGCTACCAGCGCATGTCGGTGTATGTGTTCGACAAGGGCATGGCCATGTATCCGCTGGCCAAAGCCATGGGCGGCAGCCACTACACGGTGGCGGGCGACGGCGACAGCCTCGCCTTCTGCCCGCTGCAATTCCTCGCCACGCGCAGCGACCGCGCCTGGGCCATGGAATGGATCGACACCATCCTGGCCCTGAACAATGTCGACACCACGCCCGCCCAGCGCAACGAAATCGGCAACGCCATCATGAGCATGCATGCCAGCGGCGCGAAGACCGTGTCCGAATTCGCGCTGACGATCCAGGATGAAACCGTGCGCCAGGCGATACGCCCCTACACGGTTGACGGCAGCATGGGGCACCTGCTCGACGCCGAGGAGGATGGCCTGTCGTTGTCCGACTTCACCGTGTTCGAGATCGAGGAGTTGATGGGCATGGGCGAAAAATATGCGCTCCCCACCCTGCTGTACCTGTTCCGCCGCATCGAGCGCAGCCTGCTGGGCCAGCCCGCCGCCATCATCCTCGACGAGGCATGGCTCGCTCTGGGCCACCCGGCCTTCCGCTCCCGCATCCGGGTCTGGCTGAAAGTGCTGGCCAAGGCCAATTGCCTGGTGCTGATGGCCACGCAAAGCCTGTCCGACGCGGCCAGCTCGGGCATCCTCGACGTCATGGTGGAATCGACGGCCACCAAGATTTTCCTGCCCAACGTGTATGCGCGCGACGAAGACACGGCGGCGCTGTACCGCCGCATGGGCCTGAACGCGCGCCAGATCGACATTCTCGCCACGGCCATCCCGAAGCGGCAGTACTACTATGTCTCCGAGCACGGACGCCGCCTGTACGACCTGGCGCTCGGGCCGCTGGCCATGGCCTTCGTCGGTGCCACGGACAAGGAGTCGGTGGCGGCTGTCAAGGCGCTGGAGGCCAGGCACGGCGCTGCGTGGACCGGCGCTTGGCTGGCCAGCCGAGGTCTGAACCTGGACGACTACGGAGGCGCAGCATGAACCTTGCCCGCATATTCAGATCGCTGCGCACGGCAGGAAGCCGCAAGGCGCCCGCACAGGACGGATTCCTTGACGGCGGGCGGCGCAGCGGCGAAAGCGACAATCCCTACCTTTCCGCGCGGCGCACCTGGAACGACCACGCAGCCCAGGCCGCGTCCTCGCGCCAGGCCTGGCAGCTGCTGGCCGTGCTGTCACTGCTGGTCGCCCTCGCTGCCGTCGGCGGCATGGTCCATGTCGCCAGCCAGTCCCGTTTCGTGCCCTATGTGGTCGAGGTCGACAAGCTGGGCCAGCCCGTGGCAGTGGCCCCGGCGCAGCAGGCAGCGACAGCCGACCAGCGCGTGGTGCGCGCCGCCGTCGCCTCTTTCGTGGGCGACGCGCGCCTGGTCACGCCGGACATCGCACTGCAGCGCAAGGCCGTCTACCGCCTGTATTCGATGCTGGCGGCCAATGACCCGGCGACGGCCAAGGCCAACGAATGGTTGAACGGCACCGATGAAAGCAGCCCGCTCAAGCGGGCCGCCAGGGAAACCGTCAGCACCGAGATCATTTCCGCCCTGCCGCAAACGGCCGATACCTGGCAGGTGGACTGGACGGAAACGGTGCGCGACCGCCAGGGCGTATTGAAGGCGCCGCCATTCCGCATGCGCGCGCTGCTCACCGTGTACTCCGTGGCCGCCACGCCCCAGACCACGGAAGAACAGCTGCGCAACAACCCGCTGGGCATCTATGTCCGCGATTTTTCTTGGGCAAGACAGCTCTGAGGAGGCCAGCCATGCAACCCATCCCCTTTCTGCTGATGCTGGCACTCGCCGTCGTCCAGGCTGCGGCCCAGGCCGCGCCAGACGGCAAGAGCGTCGCAGACAGCTATTTCTCGGGCAAGGACCTGGTACTGACCAGGCAGGAAAAAGATGCGATCGCCATCGCGCAGCGCTGGCGCACCGGCAGCGGCACCGGCATGCAGCCCGTCCCGGGGGAAGACGGCGCAATCCGCTTCCTGTTTGGTGCACAGCAGCCCGGCATCGTGTGCGCCGTGCTGCAGGTATGCGATATCGAGCTGCAGGCGGGTGAACAGGTCAATTCCATCCACCTCGGCGACACGGCGCGCTGGACTGTCGAACCGGCCATCACGGGCAGCGGCCCCGCCGAAGTCCAGCACCTCATCATCAAGCCGCTCGACGTGGGGCTGGAAACCTCGCTGATCGTCACCACCAGCAGGCGTACCTACCACTTCCGCCTGCGCTCCCACCGCAGCGAGTTCATGCCGCGCATCGCCTTCACCTATGCCGAAGACGCAGCCGCCAAGTGGGACGCCATCAAGACCCGCGATAGCAGGGAAAAGCAGGAACGCACCATCGCGCAGACCGGCGAGTACCTGGGCGACCTCAGTTTCGCCTATGCCGTGACGGGCTCCGCCCCCTGGAAGCCCGTTCGCGTGTACAACAACGGCAGCAAGACCATCATCCAGATGCCGCAGGCGATGGCGCAGACGGAAGCGCCCACCCTGCTGGTGGTGCGCAGGGACGGCGGCCTGTTCAGCGAAGATGAAACGGCCATGGTGAACTACCGTCTGCAGGGCGACCGCTACATCGTCGACACGGTCTTCGACAAGGCCATCCTGATAGCCGGCGCCGGCCGCACGCAGGACAAGATCACCATCACGCGGGAGAAATAGCATGCGCGCCCTGATGCTTGCACGCCTGATTTTTACACACCTCCTGCTGGCCTGCCTTGCGGGCTGCGCCGCAAACCGCATGGCTGACGCGCCCGCCTACGGCAACCAGCTGGCCGCGCCGGTGCCAGCGCAGGAAAACGGCATCGCCGCCGACGCCGCCGCGCGGCTCATCGCCAGCTATCCGCCAGCGCGCACGCGCTTTGCGCTGCAGCATGCGGCGCAGGACGGCTTCGGCAGGGAACTGCTGGAGCGGCTGCGGTCGCAAGGCTACGCCATCGGGGAATTCAGCAGCCAGACGCCGCCCGCCGTACCGCCGCTGCCACCGGCGGCCGGCGACACCGCGCTGCGCTACGTACTGGACATGGCTACCGAGCCGGACCTGGTCCGCCTGACCCTGTATGCGGGAAGCGAGTCGCTGACGCGCGCCTACCTGCTGCAAGGCGGCGCGGCCCGCCCGGCAAGCGCATGGATTCGCAGGGAGGCTGCGCAATGAGCGGCGATGAAGATATGTCGCCGGACGCTTCGCCCGGCAGCGTCCGCAGGAAATCCGGCGTGCGCAGGGTCAACAACCTGCCCGTCTACCTGGTTGGCGGCGCCATGGGCATCTTCCTGCTGGTGATGGCCCTGGTAGCCTGGGACCGCTCGGCGCAGCAAAACCGCCCGGCGGACCAGCTGGAAGCCAAGGCAGGCAGCACCAGCATGTTCGCCAGCGAGATCGCGGGCAGCGAAAAGGACGGTTTCGTCGCGCCAGCAAAGGCAGCGGCCCCGCCAATGCCAGAGATCCCCCCGCCCGGCGCCATCATCGTGGCGCGCCCCGATGAACTCGAAGCTCCGCCGCGGCCGCCCGGCGGCGCGCTGCCGCTGGAAGAGCAGCGCGGCATGGAAGAACGCGAACGCAGCCGCATGGACAAGCTGCGCCAGCTCGACGAAGCGGTCCGCTCGCGCACCACGGTGCAAGCCGCTGCACCGCGCAGCGCCGGTTCCGCGCCTGTTGGCATCCCGCTCAGCAGAGAGGAAGCCCTGACGCAAATGGCGGCCCTGCAGCAGCAGGCCGATGCGCAGGGTCGCGACAACCCTACCGCCGCCTACCTGGCCCGGCTGCAGCAGCTGCAGGCGGCAAGCCTGGGCGACACCGTGTCCCGCACCGTGCCGTCTGTCGAACCACCGGCGGGCAGCAGGGACTACCGCCAGTTCGACGTACAGGGCCAAGGCGACCGCTGGCGTCTCGACTCCCGTGCGGAAGCGCCCCGCTCGCCATACGAGCTGCGCGCCGGCTTCATCGTCCCGGCCGTGCTCATTTCCGGCGTCAATTCCGACCTGCCGGGCCAGATCGTCGCCCAGGTCAGCCAGGACGTGTTCGACACCGCAACAGGAAAATGGCGGCTGATCCCGCAGGGTTCGCGCTTGCTGGGCCAGTACTCCAGCGACATTGCCTACGGCCAGTCGCGCGTGCTGGTCGCGTGGCAGCGCATCGTCTTCCCCGATGGCAAGGCCATGGACATCGGCAGCATGCCCGGCGCGGACAGCGCTGGCTATGCGGGCTTCCGCGACCAGGTCAACAACCACTACTTCCGCCTGTTTTCCTCGGCCTTCCTGATGTCAGGCATCACGGCGGGCATCGCCATGAGCCAGCCGCAGACACTGAGCCTGGGCACGCGCCAGAGCGCCAGCAGCGCCATGAGCGAGGCGCTGGGGCAGCAGCTTGGGCAGGTGACGGCCCAGCTGATCGCCCGGAACATGAACATCGCACCGACGCTGGAAATCCGGCCCGGCTACCGCTTCAACGTGATCGTCACCAAGGACCTGACCTTTTCCCGCCCCTACAAGGCATTCGACTACTGACGGCAAGGAGCAGCAATCATGGACAAATCTTTAGCGGCTAAAATCATGGCGGGCATGGCGCTCTGCATTCCGATTGCCGTGCAGCCGGCACGCGCGGGGCTGCCGGTCATCGATGCCAGCAACCTGTCGCAGAACAGTGTGAGCGCCCTGGAAAACGTGGCGCATACGCTCAAGCAGATCCAGCAGTACCGCACGCAGCTGCAGCAGTACCAGAACATGCTGCAAAATACTGCCGCGCCGCCCGCCTTCATCTGGGACCAGGCCAGCCAGACGATGAACCTGCTGCGGCGCGAAATCGATACCCTCGGCTACTACAAGAGCAGCTTGGGCAGCATTGACGCCTATCTGCGCAAGTACCGCAGCGCCAGCGACTATCGCGGATCACCTTGCTTCTCGGTGCGCGGCTGCACGCAGGCGGAGTGGAATGCGATGAGCGACGCCCAGCGCCTCGGTTCGGATGCGCAGAAGCGCTCGACCGATGCCCTCTTCCGGGGACTGGACCGCCAGCAGGACGCCATGGAGGCCGACGCGCGCCAGTTGATGAAGCTGCAGGCGGCGGCGCAAGGCGCCAGCGGCCAGATGCAGGCCATCGGCTACGCCAATCAGCTGGCAAGCCAGCAAGCCACGCAGCTGCTGCAGATACGCGGCCTGCTGATTTCCCAGCAAAACGTCATCGCCACGCGCTACCAGAGCTTGGCCGACCGCGAGGCAATGCAGCGCGCCTCGGACGAGGTTGTGCTGAGCAACACCTATCGTCCCAGCCCCGTGCGCGGCTGGTAGGGAGGCAGCAATGCGCCACTCAATCATACTCTTCGCCTTACTAGTCCAGCTGGGGGCCTGCACGCCTGGCGATCCGGCGGACTCCCTGCCGCCCGTGACGGCAGAGAACTGCGAGCCGGAGGCCATCGCGAAGATCAAGGACCGGACGGCACGCAGCCAGTTCACGGACCTGTGCGTGCGGCGCAATACCTTCCGTCCAAGTCCCAAGCGTGAATGGTGAGGCAATCTGATGAAAGCCAATCCTCTGGCACCCAGCCCATTCATTAAGGTGGCGTTTTGTGCCGCGCTTCTCCTGTGTTTGGCATTGCTGCCCTACACGGCTTGGGCGGAGATCAACAACACAGGTGTGCTGGACAACGTCCTTGCTCGCTACTCTGCCATCGCAGCAACATGGGCGGCGACGATCACCACACATGCCACGCGCCTGTTCTGGACCCTGGCGACAATCAGCATGGTATGGACGTTTGGCATGATGGCCTTGCGAAAATCCGATATCGGTGAGTTCTTTGCCGAGTTCGTGCGCTTCACCATTTTTACCGGGTTCTACTGGTGGCTGCTGCGCAATGGTCCAAGTTTTGCCACGTCCATCATCGACTCGATGCGCGCGATAGGCGCTGGAGCCGCTGGTACCGGTACGGGCCTATCCCCGTCGGGGATCGTTGACATCGGATTCGGGCTCTTCGCCAATGTCCTCGAAAAATCCTCGCTCTGGTCCCCCTTGAGCAGCGCCGTTGGCGTAACAATCAGCCTGATCACGCTCATTTCCCTTGCCCTGATCGGCGTGAACATGCTACTGCTCCTGATCAGCGGGTGGATACTGGCCTATGCAGGTATCTTCTTTCTCGGCTTTGGCGGTTCGCGCTGGACATCGGACATGGCCATCAACTACTACAAAACCGTGCTGAGCATTGGCGCCCAGCTCTTTACGATGGTACTACTTGTCGGCATAGGGAAGTCATTCATCGACCAGTTTTATAACAATATGAGTTCTGCCTACAAGATGAATGAACTGGCAGTCGTCATGGTTGTCGCCATCGTTCTGCTCGCCCTGGTCAACAAAGTCCCGTCGCTGGTGGGCGGCCTGGCAATGGGCGGTGGCACCGGTGCTCTTGGCAGCGGCCTCGGTGCAGGAACGGCACTGGGTGCAGCCGCCATGGCCGCGACGGCCGCAGCAACCGCCGGTGCCGCGGCTGTCGCAGGTACTGCGAACATCGCCGGCGGAGTTCAGGCACTGATGGCGGCCGTCTCCAAGGCAAATGCTGCAGAAAGCGCAGGAAGCGGCACCCGCGACTTCATGGCCTCGGCCGTAGGAGGCGGCAGAGGAACCGGACCCGATCCAGGCAGCGGCAGCGGCGCGCTCGCTGCAGCCATGGGCGACACTGCGCAGGCGGCAAGCAGCAGCGCGGACGCTGGAAGTGGTAGCGCAGAAACACAGCCTACTGGCAGCGCACCACAGCAATCGCAGCCTCCCGCCTCACCCGCCAATCAGCAAAGTGCAAACGGACCAGCCAACGCTGGCAGCGAAGGCAAAACGGGCCAACGTGCAGAAAAAACGGCGCCCGGAATGGGTAGCCCAGCCGCCGCAGCGGCACTGGCGGCGAAAACGGGCAGGATTGCGGCAGGTGCTGCGGGCAATCTGGTGCAGGGAAGCTGGGATGTTGGCAAGGCAAAGGTCAGGCAAGGCCTTGCTGCGGCCGGTGACCGCGTCGGCAAAACCATCGGCGGCCAGATTGCTGCCGCTATCAAGTCCCGAGATCAGGATGGAGCGCCAGATACCGGGGCATCGGCGACGGAAGACGGCAGTCTCTCTGCAGGAGACAGCACTTCCGCAGATCCGACTGCGGAGGTGGCGGCATTCCGCGACCGCAAGCCAGAATAGCTCTCTACGCGCATACTGAACAAAGGAGAAACAGCATGCTCGATCTCCCTCCCTTGCAGCAGGAGCGCATCGTGTGCTCGATCACGGCCGCCATCAAATACCAGGTGCCCGCCAATATTTTGCTGGCAATCGCCGAGAAAGAAGGCGGCATGCCCGGGATGGTCAACATCAATAAAAATGGTACCTATGACATCGGGCCGATGCAGTTCAATTCCGCCTATTTACATGAGCTACGGAAATATGGAATCGTCCCAGCCCATGTCGCGGTTAAAGGTTGCTATCCGTATGACCTAGCCGCTTGGCGGTTGAGACGACACTTGTTGTACGACACTGGAAATTTGTGGACCAGAGCGGCCAACTACCATTCGAGAACAGCCCAATACAACTTACTGTATCGAGCTGATCTGATCAAAAAAGGAATTAAATGGGCAAATTGGCTAGAATGCAATACTCCTTTCGTAGCGCTTGCTATTCCCAAGTGAACACTATTAATTCAAGCGAATCAACGCTCTACAAATCCTTCACTGGGACTGGTTTCCCTAGCGATTTGATCATTTCAACGTCAGCGGAAGAAAGATCAAACCACTCACCTTCAAGCTGCTTCGCATGATATTGCCGATGCAGGTTGCGCTCCGCCAATGAGTAATCCTCAAACCATGCGTAGTGCTCAACCGTTATAGGGAACGGTAATTTCACTTCGAAAAGCCGGGCCCTCTTCTTCACGTTCACACTCTTGCCAATCTTTACGCCGTAGGGTGAGCGTACGAGATATACGTACCCTCCGGTCGGACTGTCCAAAGGGCGAGGTTGCGCTGTACCGTACAGGCTAGTTCGAGAACCAGATATACTTAGGTCCTGAAAGTGCTCCGCAAATGTTGATACTAGCATGTAGCGCTCGGCCACCGCGGGGGCGAATCCAAAAAATGGCGTAGCCTGCGTCCAGAAGCGTCGACCCGAAGAATTTGGCCGATAGTGCAGATCAGCCGGGACCCATTGAACTACAGCACCTTTTGGCCCCACGCGTAAAATTACTCCAAGGCGCGTCACAACCCCAAACAGGTTGCTCTGATCCCACGACGCCACTACCACACCGTAGCAGGGTTTAAGGACTGTGACGAAATCCACCGGCCCTGTGATCAAATTTTCCTCATCGTTGGAGTCTTCTACTAGCGCGGCTGGGGAAATACGAAAAAATTTTATAATGTGTATTGCATTTTCATCGATCATGTTTTGATCTCTCGCATATCCCTTTTTCGATGCCAACTTGCTACGAACTCCACGGTGCGATATTTTTCTAAGTCACTTGGCCAACCGCATTCGTTCACATTTTTCAAATTCTGCGTTATGTAACTTTAGAAATTCGGCCCGCGCTTTGGTAGGTTTGACTCGAAGATCGCCTATGGCGCCAAGTCGGTCCCACTGTTGCTGCGTCAGTGTCCGTGAGCATTCCAGTTCGCCATTTTGGCGAAAAGTAATCATATACCGGTCAAACAGCGAATCGATATTTGCAGACAGCAGCAACCCATTCATCGGGTTCAGGCGCTGTTCGGAGGTAGAACTCCGCCATGGAACAATGTGCGAAGCCCTCAGCGCTTCCGGAACATCGATTCCCGTTACCGCGCAACTAGTTGAAAATTCGTCGTCGAGCATTTTTCGGAATGTACCTTGTCCTAAACGGATCTTTATCTGTGCGAGACGATCAGTCTCAGAAATAGCAACATCGGCCAGGATAGTATTTAGATCTTCCACAATCTGCTCCGCAGAACTGCTTGCCGCCGAGAAGGATTCCTCATTAATGCGCCGTTTCCAGTCGCGTAAAAGGTGAAGAGCAGTCTCCGTATCTTCTATCCATAAATACCGACCTTCTTTCTTTTGATCTTCTATACGTAAACGATTCGGATTGCAACCATGATATCTTGAAAATTCATTGAGATCGAAGTCTGCAGGTACTTTCGCGTGTGCCTTTAAATTCTCATCCGGAAATCTATATTCGCAACAAAACGGCCGAACTTTTCTGGCCCAGAGTCTTGGATTTGTCGACGCGACATAAGCTCCTCGATAAGTGATTCTAAATGTCTTATGCTGACCTAGACGTGGCGACATTTCGGAAAGTGAGACCGTAAAGCCCTCTTCTTGTAAAGCGTCTATAAAATCCTGCAGAAAGACATTGATCGGCACGCCGGTGTAAGTTGTTTGGTTGAACATGGAAAATTGAATTTAACAAAGCGATAGAGTAGGTATGCACACATGGCGGTGATCAGCTCGCCATTATAAGAAATCGAGAAAATTATGAAAGTTATGCCGACAACAAAAGACATGCTTATGGAGATCACACTGAGCACTTCCAGGCTAGCGTTAATTTATTACCACATTCTCTATATTGTTTTCTGTAGTTCAAAAAAACCTACGTTGCTTGAAGTCGATACTATTATTTAGGCGAACCGCAAATGTGCGCCGGTCCGACAGCGTGTTCATCCCATCAACCTCGCCCGCAAGTGGAAATAAAGGAGGAATTCGCTTAGACTGTAGCAATAACACCTGTGCCGGTGCGACGTTGGGTAAGCTTATAACGGAGGCCTCCGTACGTGAGAAAATTGGCACGTCGAGATCAGCGCTTTTGTAAGTCGCAGTGCGCATCGCACTCCGTTGAACATGCTCCAACGAAATATGCATAGCACCTTTCGAAACCCGCGACAAAATTGGCATTGAACATGTACGGTAGTTTCAGCGGCCATTATAGGCAATATAGGTAGGTACGGCAGATTCATCCATAAATGATCCATCAAAATTCAAGCATTAGCGCGGAGCTAACCAATTTAACTTGGTGAAGATGATTCCGTGCCATACACGCACCTAAATAACGCCACGATGCGCATCAGCTGCGCGCCATTAACAGCCGCGAACTTTGGCATATATTTTCATCGATGGCCATAAATACATAATAAATTCGGCGTATATTTCATAAAATTATCCATAGTTAAATGCAATATTAACTATATTTATTTACCATAAGAATACGCTTAATCGCGACCACCTGCAAGATATCTGTGCATGCCATGGTAGTGGTCGCCCGACTCATGCAGCTTTTTGGCTTACTCCTTCTATGCTGGCAGCCAAATCCACAACGCTGTCTCGTTCAGGCTTGAGGGTCACTGGGCGTGCGTTTGTCCAGTTGCGAGTTCTCGGACCAGCGCGCCGGGTTGTGCTGCTGCACGGCCAAGTAAACGGCGTGCCTCGCTTTCAGAATCACATGATCCTCACCGGCGTAACGCTGTGCGGAGCTAACGTACTGCATGAATCGCCACCATTATCGCAGCCCCCCATTTAGTATCGGAACCATCAAAAAAAAAGCGATGCGCTCCGTACAAAATAGGCGCAAGGCCCCTCCCTTCCATCAAAAACAGCTAGAAGGAACCAGGCATAGTCACCATCCGGCTTGCAGGGCTGCCATGCAGACAATGCCTCGGTAATATCGCCAGCCAGGAACTTCCTGTAACTATCCACCGCCAGTGCGTCATCTTCCATCCACACCCGCATCACCTCCAAGCGGTGCGCTCGCAACCAGTTGTCCCATGATTCTAGATCGTCATCGTCAAAGAAGGGCAGATCTGGATGGCTGCGGGCGCCGCCTGCATGCAAGAGCAGCGGCGCGGCCTTAATCGGCAAAACATTCATTTTCTGATCTCCGTTCCATCGTTTCCTGTTCCTGTTTCCTGCTACCGTCAGCATGGGCTGCAAACCGCATGCTGTCACTGCGGTCCGGATCTGACCAGCCGGCGCTGCAGCGGTTCCCGCACAAGAGACAAGGCATTCTGATTGGCATTCGCCAGCATGCTTTCAATTTCGGACTGCACGGCCGGACGCACCTGCCGGTCCAGCCCTTCCATGCCCAGCCGGCTCTTGCTGGCCAGGTCATTGAAGTCGGTGTATCCCTTCGGATCGGCCGCCTGCTCGCCCGGGGCAAAGATGGGCAGCAGCACGCGGCCGCCAGTCAGGCGGGCAGCTTCCTGCGCCTTGGCCTTGCCGGGGTTGATACCCTGCGTTGCTTCCAGGTGCTGGTCGTTGTCCCCGGCGATGATCACCGGCTTGCCCGGGAAACGGCCGTGCAGCGCCTTCGCCACCAGTGGCAGGTTGCCGGAGTCAAAAGCGGCCACCGTGGCGAAGCCGACTGACTTTGACAGGCTGGCCGCGGTTGCGTAGCCTTCGGCGATGAGCAGTACAGGCGCCCGGGCCAGCGCCTCGAGGCCGCCGACGGCGTGGAAGCAGCCCGTCTTGCGGCTGTCGCGTGCGAAGCGCTTGCTGCCATCCTCGCCGATGTACTGCATGCTCCATTGCTTGCCATCGGCGTCGGTCGCGGGAATGTAGCTGGTCTTGCCTGCCTTGTCGGTGAAAATGCCCGGGGTAGGCTGCAGCCCCTTCGACACCAGGTACGGCGTCGGTTCCGCCATCGGCAGCAGGCTGGCCATCTGCCGCACGACGCGGCTCGCCGCCTCCTCCTGCAGCTGCGCCTGGGCGGCCTGCCGTTCCTGCAGCCTGGTAGCCGCTTCGGCCTGCAGCCGGGCCTTCTGTTCCGGGTCGAGCGCATAGCCCTTGTACTTCCAGTCCATCGCCTCGCCCGTCTTGTTGTTCTTGATATGGCCTGCCGGATGGCCATCGAGGTGAGCGACATAGAAGCCGGAACCGGAATGCTCGCTGTGCTTTTCGCCTTCCACGGTGATGCGGTGCTTCTGTCCATCCACCACGGGGTGCTCGCCGCTCACCACGCAGCGCAGGCTGCGCAGCGCGTCGGCAAACTCCTCCTGCGCCGTCATGGCGGGCCCCTGCTGGGGACCTGCCTTGCCGGGCATCCAGCGTGCCAGCCGCGCCATGTTCGCCTTCGCTCCCGCATACCAGGATTTCGCCACCTTGTCCCATGCCGCGCCCGCCGCCTTGGCAAGCTTGCGTTCACCGTATGGCACGGCCAGGTACTGGCGCGGCTGGCGCGGTGTGGCTGGCGCGCCGTCACGCGGCTCCTGTCCGCCAGCCCCCTCGGCTGCGGGTTGCCGGTACCACTTCCCGAACACGGCGGGATCGGCCCCAGGCGGCACCATCCACGATTGCGCCGCCCTGTCCCAGCGCGCACCCAGGGCCTTGGCTTCGTCCTTTTCCCTGAACGGCACGGCAAGCAGCACACTTGCGCTAGCTGCGGCCTGGCCGCTGTCCTGTTCAAGCTGCGCCACCCGGCGCTGCAGGTCCGCGCTGCCGGTGACGGAGGCCAGTTCCGCGCTTTTGCGCGCTTCGCGGGCCGCAACCAGGTCTTCCGCAGCGCTGGCAGGATCGCGCCGCACGTGTTCTTCGTGAAGGCGGGCCAGCTTCACGGCCTTCTCGCGTTCATCCGTTTCGGAGTGCGCGTCGATCAGCGCCAGCCTGCCCGCCAGCTGCGCCGCTTCGCGCTGGGTACCGCGATCGGCCAGCCACTGGTGGCGGCCATCGCCCTGCTGCGCGTAGACGCTCCAGAATTCCGGCCTGAGGCCAAGCTGCTCGGCCGATGCTTCCTGCTGCTCCCCATCCACCTCGCCAGTGGCCATGCCCTGCACCATCACGCGGCCGTTCCAGTCGTGCGGCAAGGCAAAGCCCAGATGTCGCATGGCGGCTGCGTCCAGAACGGCACCGGCCTCGCTGCCGCCACCGCGCAATACCTGCAGCCGCGCCAGGGCCACCTCGCTGTCGCCCGCATTTTCCATATCGACCTTCACGATAGCCTCCCCTTCCTCCTGTTCCGCGCGCTTCTCCACCTTGGCGGCGTCGAACCCCTGCCAGTGTTGTTCCTGGGCCGCTGCCACGGCCTGCTCCACTTCCGGCGATGCAAAGCGCTCGCATGCGAAATCGCCGTCCGGCCCCCACACGACGCCAGCGAGTTCCCGCCCGTCCGGCGCCTCCATGCTGCGGTTGGCGGCCTGCGACTTCCCCACGTAGCAGCGTGCCGCTTCGTCCAGCGTGGCGAAGGACTGCGAAAACAGATCCTTGCCACCCACCCGTTCGCGGACTATGAAGGGCGCGGCATCTGCTGCAACAGGCACCTGCTGCGGCGACGCAGCCTGCCCCAGCATTTGCACCTGTTCCAGTCCCAGCACGTAGGCCTGGATCTTCTCGGCCCCGGACGCGGCGCGGAAAATCTCCAGCGGATCGGACTGCAGCGCGCGTATCCATGATCCGACATAGGCCGCGTGCTGGCCGGGATCGTGGCCGATGCCCAGCTCGTCGCCCAGCAGCATGCTGGCGATTTCCGCGCGCAGCTCTTCTCGTGCATATTCCTCGCTGCCGAACGGATGGCCAAGGTCGCGGCCCAGCCGGCTGGCATGCCCGGTCCAGTGCCCCAGTTCATGCAGCGCCGTCGCATAGTAATTGTCCGCCGTGGGGAACTGCTCCCTGCCCGGCAGGTGGATGGTGTCGGTGGACGGCCGGTAGAACGCGCTGTCGCGGCCCTCGCGACCGCCATGCTCGATGCTGGCGCCTGATGCCTGCAGTATCCGCTCCGCCCGCTCGGCCGGCGCCCAGGCAGCAGCTGGCCGTGGTGCCAGCGGCGCCAGGCCGTCGATCTGCGACGCATTGAACACCGTGGAAAAAAACATCTGCGGCCGCTCCAGCCTGACAGACTGCCGCGCCTGGCGGCCGTCGCTGCCCAGCACCGGCTTGCCGTCGGCATCCGTCTGGCCCTGCTCCTCGCTGAATTTCCAGTACTGGATGGGCGTGCCCTTCTCTCCCTGGCGCACCTGCGCACCGGCGGAAGCAGCCTGCTTGTAGGTCATCCAGCGCTGGTCCGCATGGCCTTCGCTCATCAGGTGCAAGGCATTGATGCCCTTGTAGCGCTTGCCCGTGGTGGGATTAAATGGCAGGAATGCTCCCGGCTCGCCAGGCTGCCACGGCTTCTGCCAGGGGGCCGTGCCTTCCCTGAGCTGCGCCACCAGCTTCTCGGCAATCGTTTCAATCAGTGACTTGGGCAGGTCGTTCATGGTTCGTGCTCCCTGTCAGGGACAGCGGCGCGCTGGCATCGGCCAGGTCGATGACGCCTGCCGCCGCATCGTGTTCATCCACGGCATCCTCGGCAAAGGAGCCGGCCTGTTCGGCTTCATCCGGCGCAAACTCGGCCCGGCTGCCAGGTATGGCGGCGTCGCCCAGCTTTTCGCGCAGGACGGCTGCCATGACCTGTTCTTCAGCCATCGCGCCACCGGTCTGCCTGTCTCGTGCATTCTTCATCGGTTTCCTCCTCTTTTACGCGGTTGAAAATCGGACGTGCTACCAGGTCAGCACCGGGACGATCACCGTGCGGACCTGCATGCGCTGGACGGGGCCAAAGTAGCGCGCGTCGAAAGACCGGGGATTGGCGTCCGCCATCAGCAGCAACTGGAATTCGCTGAGGATGTATTGGTCAGCCTGGAAGCGCGCCATGGGACGGCCATTGCCGTCGGCGGCCAGCGGCGCGCTGTGCGCAAGCAGGCGTCCGTTGACGCGCACGCCGTCCGGCGCCACGCTGACCGCGTCATTGCCCGCGCCAAGCACTTTCTTCATCATGTAGCCATAGCCGCCGGGACAGAAACCCGCGCTGATGTAGCCGCGCCGGCGTGCCTCCTCGAACACCCCCAGCTGGGGCGGACAGAACACCACGTAGCGCCCGGGCGCCACCGGGGCTGAACTGGTCCAGTACAAGCCGCGCGGAATGCTATGGCTGCTGTTGATGCGCGCGCCAGCCAGGTGGGCTGCCACGCCCAGCACCAGCAGCGCGGCGCCCAGCGAGGCGCTCCAGGCGCCGAGTTTCACGCAGGTCCGGTTCATAGCCGTATGCCCTCCCCGTTCGCAGGCCGGTGCGCGTGATGCAGCTTGTCGCTTTTCGTGGGCGCGGGGATGGCGGCACGCGCCTGGAAGACCGCATCCTGGAAGTACAGCGGCTGGCGGCCGTAGATCGCCGGATAGCCTGCTACATAGACGACCATGTCGCCCGCCTTCTCGATGTCGCCGCTGGCCGACTTGACGGGACCGGGCATGCGCAGGCACTCGTCCGGCGTGAGCAGCGGGCGCTGCGTCTCCTGGATGGTGCGCGACACCTGGGCCAGCAAGGCGCTGGTGCGGCGCCCGCTCGTCGTGACCTGTTCCTTCGCCACCGTGGTCTGGCCCGTCAGCTTGGACAGGTGCTCAGCCGTCTCCAGCCGGTTCGGCGGATAGGCATTCTGGATATGGCAGCTCGAAGTGATGCTTTCATCGGGACCATAGCCCGTTTCGCGGCTCTTGAGCTGGTTGATGTCCTGGCAGATCAGGTAGCACTTGATGCCGTAGCCGGCCAGGAAGCCCAAGGACTCCTGCATGATGTCCAGCTTGCCCAGGCTGGGAAACTCGTCGAGCATCATCAGGAGGCGGTGCCGGTAGCGCGCCACGGGACGCCCGTTCTCGAAGCTGACGCGGTCAGCCAGCTGGCGCACGATCATGTTGACCAGCACGCGCACCAGCGGGCGCAGGCGCGCCTTGTCCGTCGGCTGCGTGACGATGTACAGGCTCACCGGGCTGTCGTGGTGCATCAGGTCACGGATGCGGAATTCCGAGCGGCTCACGTTGCGCGCGACGATAGGGTCGCGGTACAGCGACAGGTAGGACTTGGCCGTCGACAGCACGGAACCGGCTTCCTCCTCGGGCCGGTCGAGCATGTCGCGCGCGGCCGAACCCACCACCGGATGATTGCGTCCGTCTGCATGGCTGTAGGTGATCATTTCCATCCACAGCTCGCCGATGCCGCGGTTCGGGTCCGCCATCATGGCGTCGACCACCGACAAGGTGGCCGTCGATCCTTCGGCGCGCGCCTTGTACAGCGCATGCAGGATCACGCCGACGATCAGCGCCTGGCTGGTCTTTTGCCAGTGCGTCTCCAGCCCCTTGCCGTCCGGGTCGACGATCAGGGTGGCGAGATTCTGCACGTCGCCCACCTCGTGCTCCGTATCCAGGCGGATCTCGTCGAGCGCATTCCAGCACACGCTGCCCTTGGCGGCGGCCGGCTCGAAGTACAGCACCTTGTTCCCTGCATGCTTCTGGCGCCAGCCCGAGGTCAGCGCCCACAGCTCGCTTTTCAGGTCGGTGACGACGGCGCTGTGCGGCCAAGCGAGCAGGGTCGGCACCACCAGGCCGACACCCTTGCCGGAGCGGGTCGGCGCGTACGTCAGCACGTGCTCCGGCCCGTCGTGGCGCAGGTAGTGCTGCCTGCCCGCCCGGTCCAGCCAGGCCCCCACGTACACGCCGGCGCTGGCCGGCTGCGCCCTTCCGGCCAGCAGCTGCCACAGCGAGCGTGTCGCAGGCAGCAGGCCGGCGGCCCGGATGTCCGTGATGTTCGCCCAGCGCGCCGAGCCGTGCAGGTACTCGCTGGCGCGGGCCGAATTCACCGAGATCATCCGGGCTACCAGCAGCCCGATCAGGCCGACGCCCGCGACGCTGATACCCACGCTGCCCGCCTGCATCAGCGCATCCGGATACTGGCCGCGCCATCTGGCAGCCCAGCCGACGATGGCCCATGGCGGATACACCTGGCTGGCATGCCAGCCCAGTGCGCTCTGGTAGTGGAAGGCGTGGGCAAAGAACTGGGTAGCCGCCTGGAAACCGCCAACGAGGGTGAGCGCGGCCAGCGCCGGGATGGCCTTGCGGGCGCCCCGCCGCGCGCTGCGCACTTGGGGGCCGACGGCATTGTTGAACCTGTCTTTCATCTGGTCCGTCCTTTCGTCTTGATGACGCCGTCAAGCGTCACGGTGACGGCATCACCAGGGGCCAGCTGGCGCAAGCGCCTTGCTGCGGCGCCGCTCACCGGCAGGACCATCGTTGCAGCGCCCCGCTCCAGCAGCGCCAGCACCTGGCCGCCCGCCTCGCGCAGCCCGGCAAAGACAACCGGCCCCTTGACACCATCATATCGTTCAAATTTCGGTATATCGGACAATCGCGGCCTTGTTTGTTCCTGCTCAAGGAGGAAGGCATCCACTGCCGCCGAGCCGGTATCCCGCCTGTCCGCTACGCCTCCCCGCCCAGGAACATGCCGTCGCATGCGCTGATCTGCTGCGGCTCCTTGCTGCTCCATGTGACCAGGTACATCACGCGGCAATAGCACTTCAGTTCCACTGCCGATGCGAACCATACCGAGTTGGGACAGCTTTCGCAGACGGTTCCTGGCTGCGGGCGGCGGATGGCCTCCAACGCCGCCAGGGTCGGGCTGGGAGTGGGAGCCGCGCCGGGGTCCGGCGCGGGGCTCGCCGGACGTGGTGGCGGCGCACGCTCCAGCGACTCCAGCGCCTGCTCCAGCAGCGCGTCGCGCTGCGCCTTCACCGGGCTGTCCGCCCCGGCGCGGTTGCCTTGCCTGTTCATCCTGCTTCTCCTTCGTGCCCACGGCACGCAACAGGTCCCGCCGGCGCCGCTCCAGCACGGCGTCGTCGAACGTGACCGCCAGGTGCGCGGCAGCCGCCGCCTGGATGACCTGGTCCTGGAACGCGGCGCTGCCATCGACATGCAGGCAGCGGCCATAGCGCGATACCGCCATGTCCAGCGCCAGCAGCAGGCCCGCCTGCGTGGCGCCGCGCGTGATTTTCAGCTTATGCCCGTCGTCGCGGATCGTGGTCGCGCCAGCGCAATAGATGAGCGTGCCATGCTTGGTGACGCTGTCCTGCCGCAAACCATTCGGCGCTTGCGCCCCGCCTGCCTCACTTGCCAGCTCGCTGCCGGCCAGCGTGTTGCCTGCCAGGCCCTGCTTGCCGCCGCGTGCGCGCAGGGCGGCCAGCGCCTGCGCGTCGCCAGCCCCGGCACGGGTGCGCAGCCAGTCCGCCCAGGCAAGGCGGCCGTGCTGGCTGCGGATGGCGCGGCGCTCGGCAAGGTAGCCGCTATTGATGCGTTCGATGTCCGCCATGAGCGTCTTCGCGGCTGCCGCATGCAGGATGCGTTTGGCAAACGGGCCGCAGGCAAGCATGCGGATGGCCGACCGCTTGAGCCTGCCCCGGCGCTTCGCCTCGGCAATCAGGCGCTGGTGCTGTGCGCGCGCGCCCGCCAGGGCGCCAGCGCGCACCTGGACGGCGTCCTGCTGCTGCTCCTGGTAAAGCGCATACAGTGCGGCCGTCGCCACGCGCAGGCGCAGCGGCTGGCGAATTTGGCTCGCTTGGCTAACATGGCAGCCGCCTGTCCCGGCCGCCCCGGGAGTGAATGGACCCAGCCGCGCTTCCAGGCGCGCCCTCGAACAGTCACGGTGCACGGAGCTGGCCTTCACGGCCGTGCCGTCTTCGGCCAGGATCACCAGGCCATTGCCGCGTTCGCGCAGCGCCAGCCCGTGCGACAGCAGCACGCCATGCAGTTCCTGCCACGAGGCCGCTTCCCGCATCTGCGCATGGCATGCGCGGCGCACCAGTCCCAGCAGGCTCTCGGTGCCGGCGTGGCGCTCCATGTCCATGGCGCGGCTGGCGGCGCCCGTTTGCCGTGCCTGGTGGTTGTCGCGCTGCAAACCGAACTCGTCCTCCAGCGCCGCGCACAGCTGGCCCAGCGTGGCATGGTCGCGGTAAGGCTGGTGGATCGTGTAGCGGCTGGGATGGATCTTGTTGATGGCGATATGCACGTGCAGGTTGTCCGTATCGTGGTGCACGACGCTGATGCGCTGGTGCGCCCCATAGCCCAGCCCGTGGCAGATGCGCGCTTCCACAGCCTGCAGCACGGCCGGGGGCGGTTCCTCGCCGGCCGGAAAGCTGAGGATCAGGTGATAGGTCTTGTCCGACAGCGCGCGCTGGTTCTGCGCCTGCGTGTTGAGGATCTCGGTGACGGCCACTGCGGGCTGGTCCGACTGGCAATTCGTGACCGTCACGCTGCCGACGCGTTCCCGCTTGGCCTGCGCATCGGCCAGGTAGGCCAGCAGGCTGGCAAAGCCGCTTTTCCGCGCGACCTTCATGGGAACATGCTTGGCGATCATGCTGCTCTCCCCCTGCTGGGCTGCGACTGCCGTTGACCGGTCGGTGCAGCCATTTTTTTAGCGGCTAAAGTCCGCGCCCCTGCTGCGGCAAGACCACGGCGCGCATGACGGCATGCATTTCATCCTGGGTATCGGCGATCTTGGCCAGCACGGCGCGGATCGTCGCCTCGCCGAACGCGGCAGTGCGCTCGTCGTTGGTCAGCCACAGCTTCAGCAGGCCGCCCAGCCGCCCCAGGTCGCCATTGATGCGCGCCAGTTCCTCGACGCGCCGGTGATCGAGGATGCCCGGCAGCCGGTAGCCCAGCCCGACCCTGCGCAGGTAGGCCGCCACCGGCAGCCCGGCCGCGGCTGCCAGCCGCTTGATCTGCGCTTCTTCATCGGGCAGTACCGGCACGCGCAGCTGCCGGGCCTTGCGGGTGGTGGCGTGTACTGGTTCTTGCATGGCGTCCTCGCGGTTGGCGCGGCACGCGCAGGCCTCGCAGAGCAGGATGCCCGTTGAGCGCCGCAGGCGCGAATAAGGCACCGTGAAGAGAGATAACCGGCCCGCCGGTTAGCTAACTTCACCTATCCTGCCCCGGCCCGCACGGCGACCGAGCCATTTAATCGTAGGACAGGCTTTCGATTTAACCCTTGTTCTGGCACAAAACGGAGCGGATTTTATCGGTCACTATTCCGAAAAGGCCTTTAAAGGCCTTATTTGCCTCCAACCGTGGCATATCAGGCTTCAACCTTGTCAGATTGGTGGTTCAACCGTGCCAGTTTTGTGGTGTAACCGTGCATCTTCCGCATAACGTGAAGGGGAATAAATACCATGGAGAAACCCTATGCCGAACAACTGAGTGACTGGATCAAATGCAGCAAGCCGGCCAAGCGCGACCAGTACCTGGTCGCCTTCCTTGCCGTCAGCGACGATGTACGCGCCGCACTGGCGGCGGGCTTTCCCATGAATACCATCTGGCGCCATATGTATGCTTCGGGACGCGTACCGTTCGGCTACGACACGTTCCTGAAGCACGTGCACCGCATGCTGAAAGCCACCGCACCGGCAGAGGAGACGGCTGGACAAGGCGTGGCGCCGCAGCGGCTGGCATCCCGCCAGGCCCGCGCGGCATCCGGGAAACCGGACGCCGAGACACCCCGCCCGGCGCCAGCGCCGGCCGGCTTCCATTTCAACCCGATCCCGGACAAAAAGGAGCTACTGTAATGGCCCATACCATATGATGCTGCAGGGTAAAGGCGGAGTCGGCAAGTCGCTGATCGCCGCCCTACTCGCCCAGTACATGCTCAGCAAGGCCCGCACGCCGCTGTGCATCGACACCGATCCCGTGAATGCCACCTTCCATGGCTACCAGGCGCTGCAGGTCCGGCGCATCGACCTGATGGAAGAGGAGGAAATCAATCCGCGCGGCTTCGACGCCCTGATCGACCTGGTGGCGCAAGCCCAGGGGGACGCCATCATCGACAACGGCGCCAGTTCCTTCGTGCCGCTGTCGCACTACCTGATCAGCAACCAGATCCCGGCCCTGCTGGTGGAACTCGACCACCTGCTGGTGGTGCACACGGTGATCACGGGCGGCCAGGCCCTGCTCGATACCATCAGCGGCTTTGCCCACCTGGCCAGCCAGTTTCCGCCGGAAACCCGCTTCATCGCCTGGCTCAATCCCTACTGGGGGCCGGTCGAGCACGAGGGCAATGGTTTCGAGCAGATGAAAACCTATCTGGCCAACAGGGAACGCCTGTCCGCCATCGTCCGGCTGCCCGTCTTGAAAAAGGAAACCTTCGGACGCGACCTGGCCGGCATGCTGCAGCAGCGCCTGACCTTCGACGAGGCGCTGGCCATGCCCGCGCTGCCGATCATGACGCGCCAGCGCCTGAGCATCATCCGGCGCCTGGTGTACGGCGAACTCGATGCCGCGATGGTGCTGTGATGGGCGACCAGACAGAGGAGCTGCTGCGGGAAATTGCCGCGAAGCATGGCATCGCCGTCGCGCGCGACGACCCCATCCTGGTTTTGCAGACCATCAACAGCTGCCTGATGCAGGACAGCGCCAGGGCCCAACAGGTCCAGCTGGATCGGTTCAAGGAGGAAATGGAGGAGCTGTCGCGGCGCTGGAGCACGGACGCCAGGGAAAAGGCCGAACGCATCGTCAATGCGGCGCTGGCCGCCGCCCGGGAAGCCATGGCCGCCGCCATGCAGGAAGGAGGCCAGCAAGCGGCAAGGGCCGCACGCCAGGAAATCGACGGCACCCTGCAGCAACTCGCCCGTTCCGTGCGCGCCGCGCATGCCATCGCGGTATTGAATGTTGCCGCCGGCTGCCTGGCCATGCTGGCGGCGGCCGTGGCCTCATGGGCCGTGCTGCGATAGGCCCAGCCGCGAGCCGCGTCCAGCTTGCAGCACATGGCTGCGCTCGGGCCCCTGCTGCGTCTGCTGCCGCTGCAGTAGCTTTTCCAGACGCTGCGCCTGCTGCTGCGCATCCCACTCGCTGGCCAACCCGGGATACCGGGTACGCAGCTTGCGCGCGGCCAATTCCTCGATGCGCGGCGCGTGCACGCCCATGCTGTCGCGCACCTCTCGCACCAGTTCCAGGCGGCCCAGCAGGCGCTGCATGGTTTTCTGTTGCTGCTGCACCTGCTGCTGCCACTGCGCGCGCGTGGCGGGAAATGCCAGCAAGCCCGGCTGCTGCATCTGCGTGCGCTGCAGGCGCGATGCCTGCGATTCGATCAGGTTTTCCAGCCTGTCCTCGATGCGCTCGACCTGCTCGTGCTTGGCCTCGACCTGCGCCGCCAATGCCGCGCCATACTGTGTGTCCAGCGGGGCGGCATCCAGCATTGCCGCCTGCTCCAGCTGCTCGTCCACTGCCTGGTACAGCTGCGCATCGGCCTGCATCTCGGCGCCGCCCCGCGCGCCTGCGCTAGTAGTCCTGCCTTGCTGCGGCCGCTCCATCGATAATTTCATGATCCGCCTCCGGTGTCTGCAGGCAGTGCTCTACCGGCTCAGCTTGCGTCCCTGTTTGACGCTTGCGCTGCTGCAGTGCGCCTGGCCGTCCTCGTAGCTGACACTGGTATCGATACCCGTCCCAGGTACTTTAGCGAAATCGCCGGCGGCGTGCTTGATCAATGTCTTGCCGACCTGCTGATACACGCTGGCGCCATCGGCGTGCACGATGACGCCGGCATACGTCTTGGCCTTGTCGGCGTCACCCGCAAGATAAATATCGTAGATGCCGGGCTTGATCGCCCCGGCCTTGTCCACCTTGCTGGTGGCCCACTGTCCGCCCTGCTCGTTTTGCAGCAGGCGCTGCCCGTTCATGACCAAGACTCTTTGCTTCATCAATACGCTCCTGTTTATCGGTAGGACGTGACAGCGGCCGAATCGTTCGGCGATGGGCCATTTTAAGACGCGATACTTGCCGCCGGGCAGCTAAATGCCTGCGATGTGGTACACATCAAACTGGCCCGGCGCCTGCTTCGCCATCCGGCATGTCCCTGATCCGCCGCGCCTGGCGCGATATGCCCTGCAGGATCGCATCGGCAAGATCAGCGGGAAAGCCGGGTGGCAGCAAGCCATACATGGCGGCCACCACCGCATCGGCATGCCCTAGCACCTCGTCCATCACGTCCTGCGCCGCGGCCGCGCCGAAACTGGCCTGGCGGGCCTGGCTCAGCCAGTGGCGCCGCTGGATCTGTTCCAGATGGTAATGGTTGCTGGCGCCGCGCACGGCCATCGCCAGCCGGGCATTCTGGCGCGGCAGCTGGTGTGCGCCGGGGCCGATGATGGGATGGGCGGACAGCACGTCGTAGAGCGGCGTCAACTGGAAACGGCTGTGCGGCAAATGGAAAATGCTGAAGTTCTTCGCGTGGCCATCGGTCGCTGCCAGCAGCCAGAACACCAGCTGGGTCTTGAAGAAGCGGCGGCGGTCTGCCTCGGCCTGTGCAGAGCCCAGCAGGATATCCATGATGCGGCAGATGCCCGGCCCGCCATCTGCCTGATACTTGTGCAGGGGCGGCGTACCGGTCGCCTGGCAAAAATCCTCCTGCGGCAGCCGGACGATCCAACTGCCGTCGCCAGACAGCCTGCGGTCGAAGCGCTCCACCACCAGCGTCTTCAGGTCCTCGAAAGTGGCGATGCGGCATGGCGCCGTGGGCAGTCCGAACGCGTGCATGATCTGCGAACACAGCCATTCGTTTTCCACCGAGGTGCGCATGTCCGCCCGCATATTGCCCACCAGCCCCATGGGCAGCTTCAGTATGTGCGTCGTCGGCGTGCTACCGGTGGGACGATGCCACTGGCCGCGATGCCATAGCAAGGCCGTCTTTTCCTGCGCGCCTGCAATCGACAGGCGCAGGTCCGGCTCTTTGCCAGTATGCCCGAACGGGGCTTCCGCGACCGTGTTGCGCAGTATCCTCGCCACGCCAGCCTCGTCGAGCGCCTCGCCCGTGATGCTAAACAGGTCCGTGGGAACCTCGCCGGGCGGCAATAGCTGGATGGCGCCGACGCAGTCACGCCCTGCCGCAGCGAGGAGCTGGTACGGCGCGATGCCGCCGGTCTGGAAGTGCTGGGCCATGCGGCGGCGGATCGGTTCGCTGTCAGGCAGCAGGTTGTCGAAATAATTCTGCACCAGCGGGCCGCGATAGGAGCTGCCCTGCGGCTTGAAAGGCATCGACAGCGACAGCGGCCGCCCGGCCTCATCCTCGATCCAGGCGTCAAAGTAGGTCAGCGCAGAGGTGCCAGCGAACGCATCCCAGTAGGCGACCGGCGTGCCGTTCAGCCACAGGTTGAGGCGCTGCGCATACGCTCGCCGGCCCATGGCTCACCAGCGCTCCCTGGCCGATGGTGGAGGTTCCTGCCTTGCCGGCGCTTCCGGCCGTGCGGGACCGGGCGCACGCTGGCGCGCGAGGCGGGCAGTCGGCGGCCCCGCATCGGTTGCCACCTGCGCGATGGCGGCATCCGGGGATGGCTGCCCGGCTGGCGAGAGCAGCAGTTCGGCCCCCAACAGCCGCAGCACCGTGTACAGGCGCTCGACGCTGGTGGAAGCAGGATTGGCTTCGATCTGCGCATAACTTTGCTGCGTGATGCCCAGCTGCTCCGCCAGTGCCTGCTGCGACAGGCCAGCCTGCTTGCGGAAGCCGACGAGAATCGGCCGCAACTGCTGCAAAGATCGGATCGGATAGTCCATGGCGTGTCCTGGGGTGTGTATTTACAGTATAGGAACTGTGAAACGCAATTACAAGAACCAGACTGTAATTCCATTTTACAGCCCATAAACTGTATTTCCGGAGTTCCAATTGATTGCTGGGCGGCACGGCCAGTAATCCAGTGGCTCAGTTAGCGCTGTGGAATTTCAGCCAGAATGCTTCGCGGCAGCGACTGTCAAAGCGCCTGACCGCTGGCAGCACCTCGACCGGCGCCTGCCCGTTCGATGGCACTTCATAGGTGATCCAGCACTCCGCGCAGGCCGCCTGCGATGGAAAGCTGTCTTCCTCGGACGTGCGCCGCACCACCACGCCATTGCTGAAATAATAGGTCGCCACTTCCTGCCGTACTTCGAAGCCGTCCTCCTGCCAGGAGGATTGCGCGACGTCGCGCCGCTCGATCACGGCCTGGCTAGGCAGCTTGAAAATGGCACCGATGTAGGTGAACAAGTCATTCATGGTCATGTGGCAAATAATTGGACGGTTCCGTCTGCACTTCGAGACACGCTGGCGGCAGCTGCAGGAACGCGCAAGAGGCAAAGTGTAGCACCAGCCCTGATCCGCGCGACACGCGCCATAGGGCATGGTTGCGTCAATCCCCGGCACCGAGCAGCCTGAGCGGCACAAGCCCGGCGAGTGCCACCTCCACTTCGACGCCATCGGCGCGCCGCAGCCAGGCCAGCCCGTCCCCGCCAGGCCGGCGCCCCAGCACCAGCACGCCTTCGCCCTGGCCATGGCGCACTAGGAGGCCGGTGCAGCGCCAGCGGCTGGCGCCAGCCTGCGCGACAGGAGTGGCCTGCGGAGATGCCGGCGGACCGGCAGCCGATGCCACGGCTGTGGCGTCGCCGCTACCGGGGGTAACCGCTTCCTCCTCGCCAAACTTCGCCCCGAGAAATGCGCGCAGCAGCTTGACGGCGCTGCGCGTGATCTCCGGCTCGCCCTCGCGCAGCCAGGCCGCGACCTCGCCCGGGTGCGACTTGTAGGCCGTCACCAGTTCATTCACGGTCGTCACGTCGCGCACCCTTCCCTCGTTGAACGCCAGGGCGATCGGTTCCGGCAAGTCCAGCAGGGCCGCATGCTGCGTCACGAAGGCGGCGGACTTGCTGATGTTGCTGGCGATCTGGCCACGCTTCAGCCCCTTCGACAGTTCGCGGCCGATGTAATTGGCGATCTCGCGCGCCGTCAGCTCGTTGCGCTGCAGGTTTTCCACCACCTGGTCGGTCTCGCTGTAGTCGTCGTCGATAAAGCCGGGGATGGTCGCCAGCTGTACCAGCCGCGATGCGCGATAGCGGCGCGCGCCGTGATTGATGATGTAGCGGCCGGGCCGTTCGGGATGATGGCGCACGGAGATCGGCGTCTTGATGCCGCGCAGGCGGATCGAGGCGGCGAGTTCGGCCAGGCTGTTCGCCGTAAAGCCCGGATTCTCGGCCGAGCGTGGCTGCAGCGGGTCTTCGTCGATATGTTCAAGCGGCAGCGCCAGCGGCCTGCCCTCCGGCGCGCGGCCGCTGGCGGCGCCTGGCGGCGCGGATGCCTTCTTCATCGCGCCTGGTCCGGCTTGCCATACGCCACGAACCAGGTCAGGTAGCAGAAGAAACCATAGTGCAGCAGCAAGGTCCATCCGGCATGCGCGCCAGGCGTATCCCACAACACCAGCGCGCGCAGCAACTGGAACAGCACATCACACACCATGATGAAGCGCAGCACTGGCCAGCATAGTGTGACGATGACCCACAAGATGGAGCGCAGGCTGGTTCGGCCCGGCGGCGGAACAAGCGCGGCCGGCAGCGGTGGCGCTTTCTCCTTGCTTGGTACCGGTGGAAACTGAATGATGTCTGCCATGCTTTTTCTCCCTCCCGCCAACTGCGCTGCCCCAATGCAACTGACATGCCGGCAAAGGCTATCGTCGCTCCGCATGCTGTCGACGACTTTGATCCAGAACAATGACTGATACTGCCATCAGCGTAATTTTTAGCAGCTAAAACGGATGGAACGCAGTCTTCGGGGACAGAACACGTAAGCATGCACGCTACATTGATCCACTGAGTCGCCACCAGTAGCTTAGACTCTTCTGATCCATAGCTCATGAAAGATGAGAAACCGAAGGGTCGTATTAGAGGTCTGGGTCTCTGCCAGACTCCTGATGTGCAATATCATAGTTGCCGGATCCAACGACGAGATCGGATCTGGATCTGTCTATCCCCCCCCCCAGCCCTGCAGCGACTCCTGCCGCGCGCCAGCAAAAACTAGCATTACACCGCTGGGAAGTAGCGTCCTCTCAGAAGGCTGCTGGCGGGTTCCAACTCCAAGACACGAATTCATCAATCCGGTTGAAGGGATAATCGGCGATGTGTGCCAGCAAATGGCGTAACCAGGCTTCGGGGTCGACACCTTCAGATTCGCCGTGCCGATCCAGCAGCAGGCGTTCTCTTGCAGACAGAATGTCATCGCTCAGAGTTGCGTGCAGCTTGAAACCTTGAACCAGTATTCTTTTCCGGAGCCTTGATATTTGAATAGAACGAATTCCCCTGCACGAACTTCTCTTTTAAGGAACGATGAATACTCCCTTGCCTGGGAAAGTCTTCCAGTGCCAACGCCAACCTTGCCGGCAGAGTTTGAGCATTCGTAAGCCTGTTGCAACATTGCTCGCTGTTCAGGTTGATTCTCGATCTTGCTCGCTTGCATTCGAGCAGCATTTACACCTGATCCGACATCTTTCACGCTAGGAAAATTTTCTATGACGTCTAATTGATCCCTGTTGTAGACGGTAGTACCGAGGTATTTCTTTTTCGTTACTCGTTCATACCTTTGAATGTCGTTGACATCGAATTCATCGCCATTCTCCTCTTCCAGGGGATGACTAATAGGGTGATTTTGTACCTCAGCCTGCCTTGCATCGTAATGCCTGCTTTCCGCATGCAATTCCTCCGACTGCAAACGCTCATGAGGATCTTCCGTACTTGTTACCTTCTCTCCCGCAGTTTCAAACGCCGCAATCGACGTCGAATCGGACTTCCAGGGCGAGTCAGATGCAACCAGAAGAAGAGCGCCAATAACTCCAATCGATATCATCGCTAGAATGGCGGGGAGACGGGCACGGTGTTTTAGTTGTTCGCGCTGCACAGAATGCGACGATCCGAACGTCTTCTTTAGGTCGGCCGTCATTCTCGCGTTCGACCCAGCAGGAGCGCTTGCCGAATGGCTAACACTTCTATCCTGCCTGAACCCGAAGAGATTGATGAGAAGCGCAATTGCCAAGGTATGAGGCACGGCTGCAGCAAGACAATGCGGAGCGAAACAGGCGCCGAATATTAACAATTGGTTGGCAATCAAAGTGACGAGCCAAACGCCAAAAAAGCGCTTCACATTTTTAACTGCCGCACGAAGAATTTTTTTAAACATAGTTAGCCGATATAAAAACGTAGGCCGCTGCTACTGTCGTTGAAAGCCTATTTCCGGAGGCATACGGTTCGCGGTGCTACGCATTTTTTAGATTTTAGAAATACCTTTGTGCACCTATTTTTAGCCGCTAAAACTGCACCGACCATCAAATGCCCCTGTGGCAGCAGCACTTGCAAACACCTTTGATCTAGTCGATATACCCGTCCGATTCCAGTTGCATTGGACGTATGCGCCATAGATACTGACTGCGTATTTTCGGAATAATGATTGTAATGCAATGTCGACAGACCGCCATTGGCGATACGACCTCAACGATCGGATCAGAGTCTTTGCCGCCATGCTGGCACCGAACCTGTCTCACTCGCTGAGGAGCAAAAGGAGCAAAAGGAGCGTACGATGACCCAAGTCACATTTCCTTCCACCCCAAAGCCACCAGCAGCACCAACTCTCAATGAAGAGCGCTTCATCCGCTTGGCTGAAGTGCTGGCCACCTGCGGGAAATCGCGCAGCAGCGTTTATGAAGGCATCAAGGATGGCACCTTCCCTGCCCCTGTAAAACTCAAAGGCCGCTCATCGGCCTGGCTAAAGAGTGAAATCTTGCACTGGATGCAGGCGTGCGTTGCCGCACGGCATCCTGTCCCGGTTGCAATACAGGCGACGTCCATGAAAACAGTGACAGCGACTGGTTTAAACACGCGCACCAGGCGTCAGCCTGCGTAAGGATGTCCCGTACAAACATCCCATCGCGCGACAGTAGGTGTGCCGCTGGCGCAAAAACAAGTCCGTGTCTGCATCAGCAAGCCACATTAATCGAAAAGATCGTCGCGCCATCGGGGGAGGGCAATCCACCCAAGTTAAGGAGCAAGCTCGTACAATTGCTGGAAAATCAATGATATAGTCCTGCGCGGGTCTGGGCAGTGTTGATCGTTGCTCGTCAATGAAGCGCTGGCGGTACAACGCTTCAAATTGGAGTATTCACTGGCTTGATTGCTCCATGAGTGAGCACAGGTTATCAGCACGTTCAAGTTAAACCGCCGAAAACGGGGGGCATCGCGCCCCCGCCACGATTACTGGAAGTGCGCCGCCAGCAAGCGCACGTCTTCGGCCGACAAGATACCGGCCGCCGCGCGCATGCGCAGAGAAGCCAGCATGTAGCCGTAGCGCCCCTGTGCCAGGTCCCTCTGCGCCGTATAGAGCTGGCGCCGGGCGTTCAGCAGATCCAAATTGATCCGCACTCCGCCCTTGATACTCTGCTCGGTCGCCGTGATCAGCAGCTGCGCCGAATCGACCGCCTTGATCAAGGCGTTGATACGCGGGATGCTGCTGGCCACCTGGTTGTAATCCTTGCGCAACTCGACCGCGACCTTGTCTTGCTGCCCTTCCAAGTCTGCCCTGGCCTTCTCGCGATTAGCCACAGCCTGCCGCGAGGTCGCGTTGACCGATCCGCCTGAATACAATGGCACGTTGAGCTGAATACCAACGCTGCGCGTGGTCGTATCCTGGCCAATCGTGGTGGTCGTCTCCGAGGCGCTCTTCTGATAGACGGCGACAAACTCCAAACGCGGCGCGTGGCCTGCGCGCGCCTTGTTCACTTCCTGGCTCGCGATCTCAATGGCAAGGCTTGCAGTTTTGATGTCAGGGTTACGCTCGAGCGCAATCTTCTTCCAGGCGTCGAAACTGAGCGTATCGCCCGGTAGCACGCGGAACCCGGGCCGCAGCTGATCGAGAGCATCAACCTCGTCAACACCGATGGTGCCGGCCAGCGTATCTTTCGCCTGCGTCAGCGCGTCCTGCGCTTCCAGCAACTGCGCTTCTGACAAATCCAGCCTGGCCTCGGTTTCCAGCACGTCGGTACGGGTACCCTCGCCCTTGCGGAACAGCTGCTCGTTGACGTTCTTTTGCTCGGCGTAAGTGTCGCGTTCGACCTTGGCCAGGGCCAACTGGTCGATCTTTAACAGCACCTCAAAATAGGCGCTGGTCACGCGCAGGATCACTTCCTGGGTCTGGCTGTCGAACTGCGCGGCGCTGTACTCGCTTTGGGCAATGCCTTGCTTGTAGCGCGCCCAAGAGTCCATATTGAACAGCGGTTGGCGTACCTGTATCACAGTCGATCGCGAGATATAGTCCCGCGGAATGGAGCGCGAGCCGACAGTGATCGTACTGTCCGCCCTACTGGCGGAATAGCTTGCGGCAACGTTGGGCAACAAGTTCGAACGTCCCAGGGCGCGGCTTTCTTTACCGCTTTCGGCGGAATAAAACGCGGCGCGGTATACCGGGTCGTTCTTGACTGCGGCGTCGTAAGCCTGCATCAGGCCCAGTGCGGATACAGTACCGCCATGCAGCAGCAAGGCAGCGCCAACCATGAGGGCTGCTTTTTTCAGAGTCAGAGCCACGCTTATTCCTCCGTCATCGAGGTCTTCGCGCGGTCCATCACCGGCTTCAGCAGGTAGCTCATCATTGTGCGCTCGCCCGTCTTGACGAACAACTCGACCGGCATACCTGACACAATTGCCAGATTTTGGTTGGCAATGATCTTCGCGCCTGCAGGTGAGACACGTGCGCGGACCTTGTACGTCGCCGCGCCAGTTCGCTCATCCACCGTGCGGTCAGCGGCAACATCGGTGACGACACCCGGAAAATGCGGCGTCTTATTGGCGTTGAACGCCGAGAAGATCAGCTCGACCGGCAGGCCGACATGGATCTTGTCGACCAGGTGCACCGGCAATTGGCCTTCCACCACAAGTGCATCGTCCGCCGGCACGATCTCCATCATCTTCGCGCCAGGGCCGACGACGCCGCCGCGTGTAAAGACATTGCTGCCAACAATAACGCCAGCGACAGGTGCCTTCACCTCGACATTGCCCGCGTCATAGGTTTGCGCGGTCAAACGGCTGGCCAGCGCTTCGGCTTCCTTCTGGACATCCGTCAACAGGGTACGTACTTCCTTCTGATACTCCTGGACCCGTTGATCACTGCGCAGCTTCAATTCCGCTACTTGGCGGCGCGCACGGGCGATATTGCCGACATCTTCAGATATGGCACCACCGATCTGGGCGTAGGTACGTTCCAGTTCCAACAAACGGCTGCGTGGAATATAGCCATCCTTTGCCAGGTCGCGACTATTTTCCATCTGTTCCATGATGATACCCAGTTGCACTTTCTTGCTCGTGAGCGACTCGTCTAGGCCTTGCGCCTGCGCATTGAGCCCGGCGATATTTTCCTGCGCGGCAGCCAGCTCGCTCTGCAGTGCCATCTGGCGCGAGCTGAATAGCTGACTCTGCAACTCGACGTTTTCCTTGAGGCGCGGGTCGCCTTTAAAGCCTTCCAACTCCTTCGGGAAAGCGATCGTCTTGGCGCCGCTCAGTTCGGCCATTAAGCGGGCTTCGGTGGTACGGGCCGTGAAGTACTGCGTACGCGTAACCTGTTCGATGGATTTAACCTGCACGTCGTTCATCCGGACCAACACCTGGCCAGCCTTAACGATGTCACCATCCTTTACTAGAATATCCTGCACTGTACCGCCGGAAAGATACTGCACGGTCTTGCGATTAGTTTCCTTCGCCACATAGCCTTGCATCGGCACCCCCTTGTCGAGCGGCGCCAGCATGGCCCACGTGACGAAGCCTAAAATACCGACCAGAATGATAATCCAGCCAACCCGCACGTAATTGCTCGCATCGGTATTGACGGTCAGTGGAATGACGTCGTGGGTAACGATTTCCGCAGCCGCTTCCGATCGTTTCTTAATGTTGTTCACTTTTTATTACTCCTGTTCCGCTGCAGCCGGAGAAGTGCTCGCAGCCGTCCGGTCCTGATTCGCCGCACTTTGATGCACAGCCTGCTGCGCTCCAAGGTGCTTCTGGTTTGGCTCGCGCAACGCCGCTAGCACTTGGTTGGTCGGGCCAAACTTTGTCAGTACGCCATCGCGCAACAACAGCAGTTTGTTGGTGATCGATATGGTGCTGGTGCGATGCGTAATCAGCACGATGGTTTTTCCCCGCCGACGCAGATCGCTCACTGCCTGGACCAAGGCCAACTCACCGACATCGTCCAGATTCGAGTTAGGCTCGTCGAGCACGATCAGCGAAGGATCGCCGTACATGGCGCGTGCCAGGCCGAGGCGCTGTTTCTGTCCGCCGGACAAGCCCACGCCACCGACACCGAGCGGCGTGTCATAGCCTTTCTGGAAGTGCAGGATCAGCTCGTGCACACCGGCGCGCTTGGCCGCCAGAACAACTTTCTCCGCATCGACTTCGCCGAAGCGAGCGATATTCTCGCTGATGGTGCCGCTAAACAGTTCAATATCCTGTGGCAGGTAACCGACGTTGGGGCCGAGTTCACCCTTGTTCCACTGATAAATATCGGCGCCGTCAAGTCGAACCTTGCCCATCACCGCCGGCCACACGCCGATCAGCAGGCGAGCTAAAGTCGATTTGCCCGAGCCGCTAGGTCCGATCACCCCGAGCACGTCACCCGACTGAATCGCAAAGTTCAAACTCTTAAGCACCGGCGTCGCCACGCCAGGCGGGGCGGCGGTCACACCTTCCACCGAGAGGTGCCCTTGTGGCTTAGGCAAAGCCATGCCCGCGTCGCGTACTGGGTTGGCGCTCAACAGACCGTTCAAACGCTCGTAGGCGCTGCGGGTGCTGCTCCAGCTCTTCCATACGCCGATCACCTGCTGCACCGGCGCCAAAGCGCGCCCGACCAGGATGGATGCGGCAATCATCATTCCAGGGGTAATTTTGTTTTCCAGCACCAGCAATGCACCGAATCCCAGCACCAGCGACTGCAGCGAGGTCTGCACGAACTTCGTCATCGAGCCAATCGTCGATGCCTTCTCGCTGGCTTCGGCCTGAAGGTGCAAGAACTTGCCGTGCATTTTGAACCAGCGGTTCAGCAGGTTCGGCAGCATGCCCATCGCCTCGATCACTTCGGCGTTGCGCAGGTTGTTGGTCGCCAGGCTACTCGCGGCAATCGCCATGCTGTTAGCCTCGGCCAGCGGCTTGCGCGTCACGCGTTCATTGACCACCGCCAGCACGACCAGCACAATGGTGCCACCCAGCGCAAAGAAGCCCAAGCTCGGCTCAAAGAAGAAGATCACGATCAGATAAATCGGGAACCATGGCGCGTCAAAGAATGCGAACAAGGCGTTGCCAGTCAAGAACTGGCGAATATTGGTCAAGTCCATCAAAGACTGGCCGGCATTGCCGCCGAAGGCCTTCAGGTTCTGCTCAAAAGCGGCCGTGTAAACGCGCTTGTTCAGTTGCATATCGAACTTGGCACCGACGCGAACGAGCACAAAGCTGCGAATCAGTTCCAGCCCGGCCATCACCGCATACGCGCCTAGCATCATCAGCGTCAACATCATCAGCGTAATCTCATTGCGGCTGCCTAGCACGCGATCATAGACCTGCAGCATGTATAGGGACGGCACCAGCATCAGCAGATTACTGAACGCGCTGAATGCTCCCACCGTGTAAAAGGTGCTGCGAAATGACATCAGCACTTTTTGAATTTCGTTCTTGGGATCGAGACTTTTTTTCATTGTTGTTTCAAAGTGCGCGGTGAAACCTGCGTCAGTAGGAGTGAATGAAATGGACGCTTCCAGCTTGATGCTACATCAAAGGTAGAGGGAGTGAGCGAAGCAAGCGGCAAGCGGCCCGTTGCGGAAGAGAACAGCATCTGCACCAAATTGAAAGCTGCATTAACTTTCTGTGCCAAAGGAGGAACCGATATAATGGTGTATAAAGACTTCGCCCGGATCGGTGTTTAAGATGGCATCTCGAGCGGCGGCCATTGTGATTCTTGAGGTAATATTAGGTTTGTGAAGACCTTAACAAAAACCACTGTAGCATTCACAATGACCACTGCCACTATCATACTATCTGAGCTCGCCAAAAATGAGGCAGCCTAGCCTAGAAAATCTCTCAGGTATTTTGACTGCCCCATCTGAATGAACAATCACCTAAATCTCGGCTAGATGGAATTTCGATAGATTGCGATGCTTTTAAAAGTATCAATGGACTGCGTTTGATTGGTAGCGGATCCACGATATCCCGCAATACTGCCCACGTTTTTGCATTCCATATTCGGGCAATGACGTCTCCACTGGCCTTTTCCTGACATGCTATGAATAATTCCACACTTGGATTGAAATGTATTGAATCAGATGCAAGGCTGCCATTTGCGCCTGGGGTTTTAATGAAATACTGATGGTGGCGCCATTTTTAGGATTAATAATACGAATCGTCTCATCCACATCCTTTACGGCGAGCAGTGAACCATCCGTACTAAATTCCATGTCGCGCGCCAGAATACCGGCGTCCTGATCGCCGAAAGGCCCAAAATACGGCATCAATTCGGCTGAAAAACTCATTGCCCGGCTTCAAAAATCCGCAACTCTTGCTGCCATCTTTTTTCGCCCGCTGGCTGGCCGACACCTGGGCTACGGAAAAAAATTAATCAGCGATTTCCTAACTATTAGAGTAAGGCATAGTAGTACGGTAGTTATGCTTGTCCTATTCTCGGACCGATATCTGCTCCTATACAGTCTCATTGCACGCAATATTTTCATCAAAATTTAAACACCAAATTATAATTTTTACCGACTTTAATATCTTGAGTAATTTTTGCAACCAACCGGAATTTTAGTCAAGCTGACAATGTTACGTGTTATTTTCTCGAGAAAACTCTCCAATTCTCACATTGCTGAATTTGCCCCGGAATGTGTTCTCAGGTTTGGTGTGTGTTGTGATTCTCAAGAGATTGGGTCCCGTGACGAGTTCAAATGCCTCCAGGCCCGACCCTTCGTTGTTGTGGCTGCTGGCCGCCAAGTACAAGAGTCTGATGGTGCGCAAATCCCTCAACAAAGCGATTATCGCGATCGGCCACAAGATGATCCGCTCGATCCTCCTGCTACTGAACCGTAAGGTCGCAATCACGACCCGCAGATCGACTACCAAGCCATGAGTGCGAAGAAGAACGCGCTACGTTGGATTAAGCAGTTCAAGGCAATTGGCCATTGGTCAGATAAGGCGACAGCGCCGACCAGTGCATAGTCATCGCCACAACCAGGGGTCGGGCCTGGCGAAATTTGCTAACCCGCTGCAACGCGGCCTGGAAAACCATGCGCCCGCGCCACTTGGCTTTCAGGGTAACGAGGTGTGTCAAACGGAGTGGGTCAATTCGGCGTGTAATAGAACTCGACTCCCGATTGTCAATCCAGAGGTTTCATTCTTAGCTATTCGAGAGAAAACAGCCATCATGTGAGAATTGAATAGATTTGCCAAAACGTAATTGGTATATTCTATCAGCTAGAGTAATTCATTAGATGAGTGTATGACGTTCAGGCACAATAATCGTTTGCAACTTCATAGCTATCAGCTTCCCCGCCTTTTTTTCTATCTGCGAACAGTGCCGTCAGTTCAACCTGCCATTAGGTGGCAGAATTACTGTTACTGCCGTCAGGTTAATATCAGAAAAACGGGTATCCACGTGCTACACCTCAATAAACTCGACAAGAAAACGTTTCTAGGCTATGTGACGTGGCATCAAAATATGCAATTTCCCTCGCTTATACGTAATCCTTCTATAAAACCGCCGTGTCCTACGGTAATTTATTCAGCCAGATGAAACCGACATTCTCAAAATTTTTTTTCTCAGTCATCTTAATAATTATTATTGGGATGCTGGTCCACTACTTACATCTTGGATATCGTAATTTTCAAGGATATTGCTCGGAAACGAATGCGTTAATTTCAGACGAAAAAAAAATTGATTTAGCAATCATTGAGCTTTTTAAATATTATCCAAAAACAAATTCGGAGCTTCGCCGACGATTTGATCGCAATGCATCACCGTTATCTACTGAGATGGCAGGAGAAAATTACCCTGTACCATATAAAAATATTAGTGAATTTAAAGATTTGAACAAAAATTGTTGTCGCGTAACGCAACAACCGAGTGATATTGAGGATGCGCGCGCGACACTTTTCGATCGCGCCATGGGAACTAAATCTTCTTTTGTCGAAATTCGATATTTCATACTTTATATCGATTCCACTGGTAAACGCAAGATGTTGCAAAGGGAAACAATGTACGCGATAACAAACTGCGGGATTGTTTGGAATGGTATATAAAAGAGAGAACTATGATTACTGCGCAAGAAGTTACAAATTATTATCTTTACGGTAGTTCAAATAAACCAGCAACGATCGACACCGCATTGATGATCCGGCCCGTTGATGAAACGTCGACTGTTTCGATTAATACAGTTGAGTATATGTCCACAGGGCCTGGGCGGTTCGCCAATCCTGTCTTATTTGAGGTAATCGACAAGTTTTTTAATCCGACAGGAACTGATGCATCGTCCATGCTGCAAGCAGGCTCTTACCAAAAGGCCGATCTCTTTTCTGCATTCGGTATCGTAAGTGGTGGTTTGGTACTTCAGCAATGGCTCTATGACGATGGTTTAGACGATATGGTTGAAAGGGCGTACATTTGGAACACTACCCAATTTCAAATCGATCCACGTGCTCGCTTCATCGTTGATCAGAACGGCAACAGATCAATCGAGAATTTTGCGATAATCCCTCGCGTCAAAGACGGCTCGCCAGAAAACTTTGACTTTAAGGCCGGTGATGGGGTGGGCAAACTCGCGAACTTGGCGCTTGAACCAGCGATTGATCCTTCTGGTATAGGGAGGACAGTCATACTGTCATTCAGCGACGATCAGATACCGGTGAAGAATTTTTCACAATCTGACTATAATACTTCCGTGAGTAATCTTGTAATTCGGAATGAATTGAATGTTGTGAAATTAATTTCAGAATTTCCATCGTTTGTTACCAATCTTTGGAACGAAGGAACAACAAATACAGTTGATGCCGATGGCCGTGTAATACTGTATGGCACGGCTGGCAGTGATGTGTTGAGTGAAGCAAGGATTGACGCCTTAACTATTGTCGATCCCATGGCTAGATATTACATTGAAAGTGGTAAAAAAGGATTGGTTTTAATAGGTGGCGGCGGCAACGACAAATTAGTCGGGACCGATATGAATGATTATATTGTTGGTGGAAATGATAGTGATACTTTAATCGGTGGAGCTGGCTTAGATATACTCGTCGGAGGTAAAGGTAATGATGTTCTTCATGGTGAGCTGGGAGGCAGCGTATTAAATGGAGGCGAGGGAGAGGACACCTATTACATATCCTCCAGAAATTATGGACATACTATTATCGATAGTGATAGTTTAGGATCGATTATCGACGACGGCTATGTTTTGCATGGCGGAAAGAGATACGATGGAAGTTATTACCTCTTCGGAGATGATTATGGAAATCAATACGGGATTTATGGTCCTGACTTGGTCATCAACGGTTCGACGATTGTCAAGAATTGGAAAAACGGGGACTTTGGAATTCATCTTGACCCACGCGCAAGCGAGATAGGCTGGTTAGATGGAGAAAATTCAATGTATAAGCCCGGTGTTCTAGCAATGTTAGCTCGATTGGACGGCGCACCTTGGGTCGGAAACCGCCCAACTGGCGACGATGATTTTTTATTTAGTGATGGGGTATCGACGACGTTAAACGGGGGGAGAGGAAATGATGTACTGTACGGTAGCGAGTTCGCTGATACCTATGTCTACAATCAAGGTGATGGCGATGACTGGATTCAGGAATATGGATCAAACGGCACCGGATTCGATACCCTAAAACTGGGTGCGGGAATTACGCCAAGTTCAATCACTTTCTCGAGGTCAGAGTCAGATCTTGTTATGTCGATGGGTGAGGGAAAAATCACATTCATTAACGGTGGTGTCGGTAGCCAATTTCGTCCAGCGCGAGTCGAATTTGCTGATGGGACCGTATGGGACGCTCGCGCGCTGTCAGATAAATTCTCTCAATTGCCGCCATTAGTGGTGATCATTCCAGATCCTAGGGATGAAACCGTCCTCCCTTCCGGAGCGGGCGACGACGAGTTAAACGGTACAGGAGGAAGTGATACTTATTTGTTTGAACGCGGTGGGGGGCATGACTCGTTAGCAAATTTTGGTCGTAGCTATAACGGCGTCGATGCGATCATCTTCGGTGCGGGTATTACTGCTTCCGACATCATTTTTTCACGTTCGAAAGATGGTGTTGTATTGACAATTTCTGGTTCGGGGGAAAGTGTCACCATTAATAATTGGAATAGCCTCTGTAAAATCCGGGCTGAATTTGCTGACGGTTCCGCTTGGGATGTGCCTACCGTGCGGGGAAAAGTAGCAGCGGTGCCGTTCGTGGGAACGGATGGTAATGACGTGCTCGAAGGGGGCCAGGATAACGATGTCTTCATCGGGGGGAAAGGCGATGACCAACTAATCGGCTCCAGCGGAAGCGACACCTATGTATTTGGTCGCAGCGATGGCAAGGACTCGATTAGCGACGATGGCACGGGCAGCGATGTCGATACAATTCGCTTCGGAGCCGGTGTCAGTGCCACTGACGTTGTCCTAGCACGCTCTGGAAGTAGTGTGGTCTTAACGATAATTGATACCGGAGATAGCATCTCCATCAGTAACTGGAACAACGAGAGCATTGAACGAGTCGAATTTTCTGATGGTACCGTATGGGATCATTCCCTGCTGATGGCCAAAATCGGGTTGCTGCCCTATGTGGGAACTGATGGGGATGACATCCTGAATGGCGACGATGGCGCCAATGTCTTCAATGGCGGAAAAGGCGATGATCTGCTCACAGGATCGACCGGAAGCGATATTTATCTCTTCGGACGTGGCGACGGCCGGGACACGATTAAGGAGTTCGGCTTTAGCAGTGACGATATCGACACTATCCAATTCGGCGCGAGTATCACCGCGAACGATATCGCCGTCTTTAGGTCGGGGAATAATATCACGCTGTCGATCTTTGGCACCGACGACAGCATTACCATCAATAATTGGAACGTTGGTAGCTATTATCAAATCGAACAAACGAAGTTTGCTGATGGAACGGTATGGGATGTAGCCACACTGATGGCGAAGTTTGGTACGGCGCCCTTCACTGGAAGCAATGGCGATGACTGGCTTGATGGAGATAAAGGTGCGAATCTTATTACCGGCAAAAAAGGTAACGACAACCTTAGTGGCTGGGCAGGCAGCGATACCTATTTGTTTGACCGCGGTGATGGCAGAGATACGATTCACGAATTCGGCTATAGCGACGACGACGTCGATACGATCCGCTTCGGTAGCAATATTAGCGCCGCAGATATCACTTTATCTCGTTCAGGAAACGACGTCGTGCTAACAATTGCAGATTCAGACGACACCATTACGATTAGCAACTGGAACGGCGGTAGCTCCTATCGTATTGAGCGCGTCGAATTCGCTGATGCAACAGTATGGGACGCGTCCGTTCTGATGGCGAAAGTCGCGCTCCTGCCTTTCGCTGGCACTGATGCCGACGACTGGATCAATGGTGATAAAGGCGCTAATGTCTTCATTGGTGGAAAAGGGGATGATCACTTGAGCGGTTCTACCGGCAGCGACATATATGTGTTCGGGCGCGGTGACGGAAATGACACGATTACAGAGTTTGACTACAGCAGTGGTGATATCGATATAATCCGGTTTGGCCCGAACATCGAGGCCTCCGATGTCACCCTGTCGCGCTCTGGAGGCGATGTTGTGCTGGCGGTCGAAGGTACGGACGACAGCGTCACAGTCGAATATTGGAGCAGTGATAGCCGCATCGAACGAGTTGAGTTTGCCGACGGCACCGCATGGGACGCTGCCACCCTTTTAGCGAAAGTGGCAGAGTTGCCGCTGATGGAAAACGATAGCGAGCACAGTTTGGTCGCTGAAGGCGTGTCGTGGGATATAGGCGAACTCTACCCTGCAGTGATCGTGGGTGTAGTGTCCAATCAGGCTGCTGTATATGGCTAGTTTCAGCGGTTTGCGATAAATGTTTTGAGGAGGAGATAAGCCAATCCACCCAAGTTAAGCAACAGGCTGCCATCAAGCAGCCTTGTAGGCCATGTATTTATGGGGCTTGTAGGCGTTGGTTTACCGTGACCTTGATTGTCCTGGGCGATGTAAAAACGTTCGCTTGGCGATCAGAGCCAGCGCGTCGGCAAGCAAGTGGGCTGCCGCCAGCCCACGCAGCAACGATGGCAAGAGCGGCTTGAGTACCGAATGGACATAGGCGCGGTTGATGCGTCTGTCCGTCGGCAATGCATCTTGCTGGCCGGCGGCACAGCTCGCCAACGCCTGCAGGTTATCGCATAGTACCTTGGCGGCCAGATCCTGCATCAGGGCCTGCTGTGACAGTCCCGTCACGTGCTCCAGATGGAGGCGGTGTTTGAGGCGCTTGAAGGCTTCCTCGATGCGCCAGCGTTGGTGGTAGAGGTCTTCGAACAATGCGGCAGGGAATTGTTCAACCTCCAGTAAATTGGTCATCAGAACACGCACCTTGCCGGTCGAGGCAACGTGGCGTATCAGGCGCACGGTCTGCGGCGCAATGGGACATTCATAGTCAAGCGCATCGCGTCGATCCGGCGCCTGCAGCGTGACGATCTGCTCCTGCAGCCCCGACTTCAGAAACTGATTGACGCAGGGAAAGCCGCCACCGCGCGCCTGTTCGACACGCATGCAGAAGGCAATGTGGCGCTGGTTCAATACGGCAGGCATCCAATAGCACGGGTAGCCTCGGTCGAGCAACAGCAGATCATCCTTGCCAAGCCGGTCGAGCTGTTCGAACAGCATCTGGCGTTCACCGACATCGGTGCTGTATAGCGAGGCCGAGAGCATCAATTCGGCACCGGGCAGAAACAAGCCAAACACCAGTTGATCGGCCACGGCGGCACGTTTGACATGGCTGGCGCGCAAGCCAAAGCGAACGGTCGAGGCGTCAGCGGCGACCAGCCTGAAACCGTGCCAGCGCGGCAGGTAGCCATGCTGCTGTACTTGTGCAATGAGCCAGTCGTTAAGCTCTGGCATGGCCGTGGTAGCAAGTTTCGAGCGTGCCTGAGCGAAAGCCTGGGCGCCCACCTGGTGCGTCAGTTGCGCCTGCTGTTGCAGATGACCAAAGAATTCATCAAGTTCGGTTTGCACGCTCTTGCGCATGCCGGTGAGCATGAGCGCCACCAAGGACGGTAGCGGCAGTTTGCGGCGCCGTTGAAACGCTGTCGGATGATCAGGATGGCGGGCGGTAAGACGGGACTGGTCGGATTGAAGATGGTCGGAGAAATCGGACAGCAAGGAAGCGAGCGACATGAAAGGCCAATGAAGATCAAAAGACCTTCATTGGCCGCCGCCTTGCCGCTGTCGAAAAAAGAGATGTCAGCAAGGCGGCGGCCGCGCAAAGCCAGTGCCACGTCAAGCACTATTTCATTGATTTGCCAGCAATTGCGCGGGCTTGCTCCTTAACTTGGGTGGATTGGGGGGGGGCTTCCTGTCTGGCAAGCGGTGTGCCAGCGCATGCTCGCATACCTCGCTCGAAAAGGTATTGGCTGCCGCCTCGGCGCACCAGTCGCGGAACGAAGAACGGTAACCATGTACGGTAATGTCGTCAAACTGATTTCCGACAACTGCGCGCCACGCTTGCGACCTGAAAAGATGACGTGCCCCTGACGCGGCAATGCGCGCAGCAGCGCAAACGCCTCACCAGACAGCGGCACGTGATGCTCCCTGCCGACCTTCATGCGCTGCGCTGGAATCGTCCGCAGCGCCGCTTCCAGATCGGTCTACTGTTACCGCGCGCGCCTAAACTCTGCTGAACACGCCGCCTTCAGAATCGCAACGCCAGCGCAGCGATCCTCTCGCTGTCCAGCATCGTCCGCATAGGTCCGAGTCTGTTTCCCGTACTTTTCCCGTACCAAACAAAAAAGGCCTACACTGGATCAGTGTAAGCCTTTGATATCAAACGAATTCTTGGTGGGAAGTGCAAGTTTCGAACTTGCGACCCCTGCAGTGTGAATGCAGTGCTCTACCCCTGAGCTAACCTCCCGAAGCGAGGCGAATTATCGCATAGGTGTTGCGGCATCTGCAAGGGCTGGCGAGAGGAAATTTATCGTGCCCCGCTTCTTTCTCACGCGGCCGCTGGCGGCGACGTGACGGCGGTCCAGATGCACTGGCCTTTGGCGGCCTTGTCGAGGCCGGCGATGGTGGCTTCGTGGGCGGCCAGTTCGTCGGCGCTGGCGCTCTGGAAGATGACTTCGGCCAGGGGCACGATTTCCAGGGCGGCGCCGTCGGCGGCCACTTCCACCTCTTCTTCCATGCTCAGGCTGTTCTGGCCGCGCGTCATGGCCAGGTAGACGTCAGCCAGCAATTCGGAGTCAAGCAGCGCGCCGTGCAGCTTGCGGTGGGCGTTCGAGACGCCGTAGCGGTCGCACAGGGCGTCGAGCGAGTTGCGCTTGCCTGGGTGCATTTCCTTCGCCTGCACCAGGGTGTCGATCACGCCATGTACTTGCTCGTGGACTGGCGGCAAGTTCAAGCGCTTGAATTCCGCGTTCAGGAAGCCGATATCGAACGGGGCGTTGTGGATGATCAGTTCGGCGTCGGCGATGTAGGCACGAAACTCGTCGGCGATTTCCGCGAATTTCGGCTTGTCGCTGAGGAATTCCGTCGTCAATCCGTGGACGGCCAGCGCGCCCTCTTCCGAGTCGCGTTCGGGATTGATGTAATGGTGAAAATTATTCCCCGTCAACATGCGGTTGTTCAGTTCGACCGCCCCGATCTCCAGGATGCGGTCGCCCGTGCGCGGGTTCAGGCCGGTGGTTTCAGTATCGAGGACAATTTGACGCATGGCAGATTCAGTCTTAAAAGCAAAAAGCGAAGGGCACAGTATAGCAAACCTGTGCCCTTCGGTTACGCCCTGCCCGCAGCTGCATGGCAGGAAATTTCAGTTCTCAGGCGCGTACGGTTTCCACGCCCAGGTTGGCCAGCTGATCGGCCCGCTCATTGCCCGGATGGCCGTTATGGCCGCGCACCCAGCGCCATTCCACTTCATGCACGGCCTGGGCCGTATCGAGCGCCTGCCACAAGTCGACGTTTTTCACTGGTGCCTTGGCGGCCGTTTTCCAGCCGCGTGCTTTCCAGCCGTGGATCCATTCGCTGATACCCTTTTGCACATACTGGCTATCGGTATACAGCACCACTTGGCAGGGACGTTTGAGCGCCGTCAAGGCTTCGATCACGGCCTTCAATTCCATGCGGTTATTCGTCGTATTCAGTTCCCCGCCGTAAATTTCTTTCTTGGCGCCATCGGCCACCATCAGCGCGCCCCAGCCGCCCGTGCCGGGATTGCCCTTGCATGCGCCATCGGCGTAAATCTCAACCTTATCCATCTTGCTGTTCCCGCCTTTTATTCGTGACCGGTGCGCCTGCGGGCGCCGTCGCCGGTTTTTTGGTCCACGCCGGACCGATCAAACGCATCCCTTTGACGCGCTTGATCGCCTGCACTATATACACTGCGCCAAGATATGGCCACCAGCGCGCACCGGCCTTGTCCATGAAGGCGTTGCGGCGCAGCCATTTTTCCGTCCTGCAAGCAGGCGCGTAGCAGCCGAAATAGCTTTGGCTCACGCCCATGTTCAGCAATTTTAACCAGTCTTTCATGCGCGGCATAGAGATCAGCTCGCCCGCCTGCGGCAAGTAATGCCGGCCCGTGACCCGCCCCACTCCCTGGCGCATGCCCCACAGGCTGGCCGGATTGAAGCCGCAGACGATCACGCGCCCTTCCGGGATCAGCACGCGCTCGACTTCGCGCAAGACCTGGTGCGGCTCGGCGGCAAACTCGAGGACGTGCGGCAAGACCACCAGGTCCAGGCTTTGCGAGTCGAACGGCAACTCGTCGAAGGCCGACACGAGGGTCAACCGGCTTTCCTGCGGCGGACGCGACGGCAGGCGCGCATCGAGCAGCCATTTGTTCGGCATGCGGTTGGCCGCCAGCGCATCGAGCTGGGGCAAGCCGATCTGCACGGCATTAAAACCGAAGATATCGACAGTCAAACTGTCGAGGCATTGCTGCTCCCAGGCACGCACGTACAGACCGGCCGGTGTCTGCAGCCAGCCGTCAAGCGCTATAATGGATTTTTCGGATGCCACACTGTCCATTCAGTTTTCTCTTTTGCTCATGACACACTCCCCTGAACACGCTTTATCGGTACTTGCCGTGCCCGCCTTTGCCGACAATTACCTGTGGCTGATCCATGACGGCCGCCATGCCGCCGTGGTCGACCCCGGCGATGCGACGGCCATCCTCGATGCGCTGCAAGCCCATCAGTTGACCTTGTCCGCCATTTTACTCACGCATCACCACGCCGACCACACGGGCGGCGTACCTGAATTGTTGCAGCATTTCGCCGTCCCCGTCTTCGGCCCGCGCAATGAGGCTATCACAGCCATCACGGAACCGCTTGCCGAAGGCGATGTCGCCCACGTGCCCGAGCTGGGCTTGCAACTGGCCGTCATCGACGTGCCCGGCCATACGAAGGGCCATATTGCCTACGTGCGCCAGCGCGACGAGCGCAGCGGCGCACCCTGGCTGTTTTCCGGCGACACCCTGTTTGCGGGCGGCTGCGGCCGCCTGTTCGAAGGCACGCCTGGCCAGATGGCCGACTCGCTGGGCAAGCTGGCCGCCCTGCCCGACGATACCGAGGTATTTTGCGCGCATGAGTACACCTTGTCCAATCTGCGCTTCGCCAACGCCGTCGAACCGGGCAATGTGGCCTTGCAGGAACGCATCGCCATCGACACGGAAAAGCGCCAGCAAGGCTTGTCCACCGTGCCGTCGACCATTGCCCTGGAGAAGGCCACGAATCCCTTCCTGCGCTACCGCGAACCGGCGATCCTGACCAGTCTGAAGGTGGAAGGCAAGCTGGCCACCGATGCCTCGCCAGTGGAAGCATTTGCCGCCTTGCGGATGTGGAAAAACAGCTTTTAAGTCCGCCCTACCGCCATAAAAAATCCCGGCAGATGCTTGTATGCATCGCCGGGATTTTTTTATCGATCTAGTTGATCAGGATCAGATTTCTTCGTACAGCGGCAAGGTCAGGAATTCGGCGAACGATTCCGACGTCGACATTTCCTCGAAGATTTGTCCTGCGCGCACATAGGTCGGGCCGTTGCCGCCCGGCGCATCGCGCTGCACTTTGGCCAGCTCTTCCGGAATCATGGCGCGCACCATCTCGGCCGTCACCTTGCGGCCATCTTCCAGCACACCCTTGCTCGAACGAATCCATTGCCACACTTGCGAACGGCTGATCTCGGCCGTGGCGGCGTCTTCCATCAGGTTGTGGATGGGCACGCAACCGTTGCCGGCCAGCCAGCTGCCCAGGTAGTGGATGCCCACGTTGATGTTGTAGCGCAAGCCCGCTTCCGTGATCGGCGCTTCCGGCTGGAAGTTCAGCAAGTCCGACGCTTTCACGTCGATGTCGGGACGCTGTTTCTCGATCTGGTTCGGCTTGTCGCCCAGCACTTTCGTGAACTCGCCCATGGCCAGTTCCACCAGGCCCGGATGAGCGACCCAGCCGCCGTCATAGCCGTCGGTGGCGTCGCGCGCCTTGTCGTTGCGCACGCCGCCCATGGCGATGTCGTTCTTTTCCGGATCGTTCTTGATCGGGATCAAGGCTGCCATGCCGCCGATGGCCGGTGCGCCACGCTTATGACAGGTTTTCAGCAGCAGCAAGGCGTAGGCGCGCATGAACGGCGCCGTCATCGTGACTTTCGCGCGGTCGGCCAGGCAGAAATCCTTGTCCAGCTTGAATTTCTTGATGCACGAGAAGATGTAATCCCAGCGGCCCGCGTTCAAGCCCGAGCTGTGCTCTTTCAGCTCGTACAGGATTTCATCCATCTCGAAGGCGGCCAGGATGGTTTCGATCAGCACGGTCGCCTTGATCGTGCCTTGTGGCAAGCCCAACTCGTTTTGCGTCATGACGAAGATATCGTTCCACAGGCGCGCTTCCAGGTGCGATTCCATCTTCGGCAGGTAGAAGTACGGGCCGGCGCCGCGCGCCAGTTGTTCCTTGGCGTTATGGAACATGAACAGCGCGAAATCGAAAATGCCGCCGGAAATGCGCTTGCCGTCGACCAGCACGTGCTTTTCATCGAGGTGCCAGCCGCGCGGACGCACGACGAGTGTCGCGATCTTGTCGTTCAGCTTGTAGGACTTGCCATTTTGCTCCAGCGAAATCGTCTTGCGCACGGCGTCGAACATATTGATCTGGCCCGTCAGCTGGTTATCCCAGTTCGGCGTGTTCGAATCTTCGAAGTCCGTCATGTAGCTGTCCGCGCCGGAATTGAAGGCGTTGATGACCATCTTGCGCTCGACGGGACCGGTGATTTCCACGCGGCGGCATTCCAGCGCCTTCGGAATCGGCGCGATCTTCCAGTCGCCGTCGCGGATGTGTGCGGTTTCTGGCAAGAAATCAGGACGCTCGCCCGCGTCGAGGCGCTTGGCCCGCTCCACGCGCACAGCCAGCAATTCCTGGCGGCGCGGCTCGAAGGCGCGCGTCAGCTTGGCCACCAGGGCCAGCGCGGCCGGCGTCAGGATCTGTTCGTAGCCGGGTGCAATGGCACCCGTGATTTGCATGCCTTCGGGAAGTGCGATCGTGTTCTGCGTCATGAAGTTCTCCGGTTTTTAGTAAATATAATCAAAGGTAATCTGGTGATCCAAGTATAAGCCGAACGACTGCGCAGGCAAGCTGGATAGAGGCGCAAAAACACTCTGCCGGGCGGCGCATTTGTTCTATAGTATTGCACTATAAGGCATGGAAACGAGATTAAAAATCACTTCATCTATGCGTTTTTATCACAAGTGATGGCATTGCGGGAGCACAACATGGGCCAGTTCAGACAAATATCAACGTTCGTGGAAGTGGTGGCCAAGGGCAGCCTGTCGGCTGCCGCGCGCGCGGAAGGCATCGCGCCAGCCATGATAGGCCGGCGCCTCGATGCGCTGGAGCAGCGCCTGGGCGTCAAATTACTCCAGCGCACGACGCGCAAGCTGGCCTTGACGAATGAAGGCGCCGCCTTCCTGGAAGATTGCCAGCGCATCCTGGGCGAACTGGAAGAGGCGGAAGCGGCCGTGGCCGAGCGCAGCGTGAAGGCCAGCGGCCATTTGCTCATTTCCGCGCCGGCCGGCTTCGGCCGCCAGCATGTGGCGCCCCTGATCCCCTCGTTTGTCGCCGAACACCGCGACGTGACGGTGTCGCTGAACCTGAACGACCGCCTCGTCGACCTGATCGGCGAAGGCATCGACGTGGCCATCCGCATCGCCAGCCTGTCCGATTCCTCGCTCGTGAGCACCAAGCTGGCGGACAACCAGCGCGTACTGGTCGGCTCGCCCGCCTATCTGAAACGGGCGGGCACGCCGCGCATCCCGGCCGACTTGGCGAAGCACAATTGCCTGGCGATCAGCAGCGAAGGCAGCCAGCGGGGCTGGACTTTCCGCGAAAACGGCAAGAATGTGATTTTAAAGGTGGCCGGCAATATGGTCTGCAACGATGGCGAAGTGCTGCACGACTGGGCGCTGGCCGGCAAGGGCCTGGCGTGGCGCTCGATGTGGGAAGTGGGCGCCGAGATCGCCTCGGGCCAGCTGGCGACGGTGCTGGACCAGTTCGCCGCCCCGGGCAACGATATCTACGCCGTGTTCGCCCAGCGCCGCCACTTGCCGCTGCGCATACGGGCGTTCGTGGATTTTTTAAGGCATAGCTATTCACAACCAGATTACTGGCGCGAACGCGCTATCTGAGGACGCGGGACCAAACCTGCCGCATGACAAAAGAGCCACTTAGCCCACACAAAACCCATGCCTCACGGAAATTCAGGCGAAAAAAAATCCTCGGAGACCGAGGATTTCTTTATTTCGTTTGATCCAGCGTATTAGATTGGCTGAATGTTCGAAGCTTGCTTGCCTTTAGGGCCAGCGGTCACTTCAAAAGAAACGCGTTGGTTCTCTTGCAGGGACTTGAAGCCGTTCGACTGGATAGCCGAGAAGTGAGCGAACAGATCTTCGCCGCCTTCGTCAGGGGTAATAAAGCCGAAACCCTTCGAATCATTGAACCATTTTACGATGCCAGTTGCCATTACAATTTCCTATTTCAGTTAAGTTGGGCTTGCGCCCGTTATATCGTTTGAAGCAAGAAAGAAATGACAGACAAACTGCACTACTACCTCGAATCCAACGATGCCCAATTATACCAACAAAACTGAGAAAAACCATTCTTTCGCAAAATAAACTTGCGAACACTACTTTAATAGCCAAATCCCCGTCTTGCGGCGCCCTGTACCAGCGGCATGGACACACTATATCCTAATCTGCGACGCGGGTGCTTTGCGTTGTATCAAATGAATCATTGCAACCACATGACTATGTGCGAGGTCACCTAGGCGGTGAAATGGGTGGCCGCCGCATCGCGTCCCGCCCAGTCCAGTAGCGCCACCACTTGCGCCCGCACGCCAGGCCAATCCGCCACCGCTTGCGCAGGGGCATTGAGCATGGCGCGCACCAGCTGTTCGAGGCGCCGGCACTCCTGCCCCAGCGCGGCAAAACCGAAGGTGGCGGCCGAGCCGGCCACCGCATGCAGCGCGCGGTGCAGCTCCGTCAACGGTTCCAGACGGGGGCCTTCGCTGTCGCAGCGGCCGCTTGCCTGCGTGATCGTCTGCATCAGGGCCGGCACGCCAGCCGCATATTTTTCATTCAGGGCGCGCAAACGCGCGCGAAAATCCGGGTCGATCAAGGTTGCCATCGCAATACTCGCCTGAACCGGTTTACTTGGTGCCGAAGATGCGGTCGCCGGCGTCGCCCAAGCCCGGCACGATGTAGGCGTGGTCGTCGAGGTGCGAATCGAGCGAAGCGCAGAACATCTTGACGTTCGGATGCGCATTCTGGAACACGGTCACGCCTTCCGGTGCGGCAACCAGGGCCAGGAAGATGATCTGCTCGTCCGTCACGCCCCGTTTTTTCAACACGTCGACGGCATACACGGCCGAATTGCCGGTCGCCACCATCGGGTCGCACAAGATGAAGGTGCGCTCGTTCAAGTCCGGCAGGCGCACCAGGTATTCCACGGGCATGTGGGTGGCCGGGTCGCGGTACACGCCGATGTGGCCCACGCGCGCCGATGGCACCAGGTTCAGCAAGCCATCGCTCATGCCGATGCCGGCGCGCAGGATGGGCACGATGGCCAGTTTCTTGCCGGCGATGACGGGCGCGTCGATGGTCACCAGCGGCGTCTTGATTTCGCGCGTCGTCAGCGGCAAGTCGCGCGTGATTTCATAGCCCATCAGCAAGGTGATTTCCTTGAGCAATTCGCGGAAGGTGCGCGTCGACGTGTCGTGCTCGCGCATGTGGCTCAGTTTGTGCTGGATCAAAGGGTGATCGGTAATGAACAAATTCGGGAAGCGCGGGTCTTGTTTCATATTGTTTTTCTTTCTATGCTAGCTGGCGCGGCGGCAAGCCTGGGCCGCAAGCGCGCTGTGTATCGATAAAATGATGGATTGCAGCATTATCCCAGCCCCCAGCCCGCCTGTGGCCGGAATTTTCGAAATAATTGCGTACCCAAGCGGAGGCAAACTCAGTACTCGCGCAGCGCGCGCGCCAGGATGGCCGCGCAATCGGTGCCTGTCGGCAAGCGGCCATACGCCCCGCCCGGCGCCTGCACCAGCCGCGACTGCAGGAACGCTTGCGCGACGAACGGCGGCGCGTGGCGCTGCAGCAAGCCGGCCTGCACGGCCAGCACGATGCGCTCCGCCAATTGCCGCGCGCCGAATTCATCCGTTTGCGGCCCATCCAGGTCGGCCAGCAGGCGCGCGCGGTAGCCGGTGAAAATGGCATCGTCATCGCCGGCCAGCGCCAGCTCGGCCGCCAGGGCGTCGCGCGCGGCCGGCGACTTGCCGAAGGCGCGCAAGACGTCGAGGCACATGACGTTGCCCGAGCCTTCCCAGATCGAATTGACGGGCAATTCGCGGTACAAGCGCGCCAGCGGCGCCTCTTCCACATAACCGGTGCCGCCCAGCACTTCCATCGCTTCGAAGCCGAAACCGGGACCCCGCTTGCAAATCCAGTACTTGCCGGCCGGCGTGAGCACGCGCGCCAGCATGGCTTGCCCTGCATCATCTTTTTCATCGAAACAGCGGGCCAGGCGCAGCGCAAACGCCGTGGCGGCTTCCGATTCCAGCGCCAGGTCGGCCAGCACGTTTTGCATCAGTGGCTGTTCGGCCACCGGCTTGCCGAACACGGCCCGCTGGCGCGCATGGTGCAACGCCTGCGTCAAGGCGGCGCGCATGATGCCTGCGCTGCCCAGCACGCAGTCGAGGCGCGTATGGCTGGCCATTTCCAGGATGGTGGGGATGCCCCGCCCCGGCTGTCCCACGAGCCAGCCGTAGGCATTCGTGAACTCCACTTCCGACGAGGCATTCGAGCGGTTGCCCAGCTTATCCTTCAGGCGCTGCACGCGGATGGCGTTGCGGCTGCCGTCGGGCAGGTAGCGGGGCAGGAAAAAGCACGACAATCCCCCCTCGTCCGCCTGCGCCAGGATCAGATGCGCATCGCACTGCGGCGCCGAGAAAAACCACTTGTGGCCGACGATGCGCCAGGCGCCGGCGGCCTCGTCGCCGAACAGCGCCTGCGCCTCGGCCGGCGGCACCTGCGTAGCGCGCGTGGTGTTGCTGCGCACGTCGGAGCCGCCCTGCTTTTCCGTCATGCCCATGCCGATCAGGGCGCCGCGTTTCTGCTCCACGGGCAGGGAGCGGGGATCGTAGTCGCGCGACAGGATTTTCGGCAGCCAGCGCTGCGCGATTTGCGGCAGATCAAGCGCCTGGCGCAAGGCCGGCACCGAGGCATACGTCATCGTCACGGGACATTGCGTGCCGTTTTCCACCTGCCCCACTAATAGATAGGCGGCCGCGCGCGCCACCTGGGCGCCGGGACCGGGCGACGCCCACGGCGAAGCGTGCGCGCCGGCGCCCACGAGGATGGCCATCAGCTCATGCCAGGCCGGATGGAACAGCACCTCGTCGATGCGGCGCCCGGCCCGGTCGAACTGCTGCAGCTCGGGCGTGTGGATATTGGCCAGGCGCGCCAGCGCATAGGTCTCGGCGCGCCCCAGCCTGTCGCCCAGCGCGTCGAGCTCCTGCAACGCCGCGCCGCCGCCCTCGCGCAGCAGCGCCTCGATCAGCGCCGGGTCGCAGGCGAACAGATTGACGTTTTCAAAGGGCGTGGCCTGGTTGAAAACTTCATGCGTGTCAAAGGCATTCATGGAGGTCTCCCGCGATTTGTTATCATGGCGCCCTTGCCGTCGCTGGCGCACCGTCAACACCGTCTGCCAGCCAGACTAGCGCAAAGCGCATGGCGGGGCAAGCGCGCCAGTGGAAGCAAGCGCAGATAAATGTTTCCATGTGGAACGAAAATGCCTGCGTGTGTCGCGCGGCATGATTTTTTTCATGGAAGGCAGGAATATTTACAAAACCTGAAGCAATGTTGCTCTATTTCATGTAATCGGGTGCTTTTCAATGATACATTTCGTGTGGATCGCGTTCCGATAGCCGCCTTCCGGCCACTATGGCACGCGTCACGCACGATGCATTCTTTCCGTTGGCGCCCTGCCCTGCAGCGAGCGCCGGCACTGATAACAAAAAGGTAAAAGCCAGCACGATGTTTTCCAGTACCCCATCCGCCGCCCACCGCGAGGCTCGCCACGAGTTGGACAACCTCATGGAAGAGGCAGGCGACGTCGTGTTCCGGCTCGATACGGACGGCCTGATCCTGTTCGCCAGCAAGCGCGCGGCCACCCTGTTTGGCGCACCTGCGGGCCTGTCCGGCCATTTGCTGCTGCCGCTGGCCGCCGAAGCGTCGCGCGCGGCGCTGCAAGCCGCGCTGGAAGACGCCCTGGAAGAACCGGGCCGCCTGGAAGTGCGGCTGCAGACGCCGGACCAGGAAATCTGGTTCGAGCTGCGCCTGTCCTCATATATGAACGCGGCCGGCGTGGCCGAATTGCTGGTGGTCGGGCGCGACACGTCGGCCCAGCACAATACGGAAGAACGGCTGCGCCACATGGCCACGCACGATGCGCTCACGGGCTTGCCGAACCGTTTGCTGCTGTCGGACCGCATCCGCATGGTGATCGCCCAGGCCGCCCGTTCGGGCCAGGGGTTTTCCGTCGCCACGATCGGTCTCGATGGCTTTAAAAAGGTCAACGATGGCCTGGGCCACCCCGTCGGCGACGCCGTGCTGCGCCTGGCCGCGGCGCGCCTGCGCAAGACGCTGCGCGACAGCGACACCCTGGCGCGCGTGGGCGGCGATGAATTCGTCGCCGTACTGCCCGGCAGCGCCACGGACGCGCAGATCAAGCTGGTGACGGGCCGCCTGCTGGCGACCCTGCAGGCGCCGTTCGAAGTCGATGGCCACACGATCTATGTCGGCGCCTCGGTCGGCGTATCGATCTATCCGCTGCATGCGGAAGATGAAGTGCGCCTGGTGGCGCTGGCCGATGCGGCCATGTCGCGCGCAAAGGAAACGGGCAAGGCCCGCTGCCTGGTCTACAGCCCGCGCCTGAACGGCCCGTCGGAACACGATATTTCGCTGGAAGCGGCCATGTTCCACGCCGTGCGCGAAGGCGAGTTTTTACTCTTTTACCAGCCCATCGTCGATGCGCACACGCGGCAAATCCAGGGTTTCGAAACCCTGATGCGCTGGAAGCACCCGACCCTGGGCCTGGTGCCGCCCGTGCGCTTCATCCCGATTGCCGAAGCCAATGGGTTGATCAACCTGCTGGGCGCCTGGGCGCTGAAGGCGGCCTGCGTACAGCTCAAGCAGTTCCAGGAAGTGGCCAAACGACCGCTGTACATCTCCGTCAACATCAGCCCGCGCCAGTTCCGCAACGACAAATTCCTCGATATCCTCGACGACGCCATCGCGTTTTCGGGGCTGTCCGGCGAACACCTGGTGCTGGAAATTACGGAAGGCACCCTGATGATCGACCCCGTGCATGCGGAAACAATCCTCGTCAAGATGACGGAGCGCCGCGCGCGCATCGCCATCGACGATTTCGGCACCGGCTATTCCTCGCTCGCGTATCTGAAGCGCTTCCCCATTTCCGTGCTGAAGATCGACCGCACCTTCATCAAGGACTTGCCAGAATCGAGCAAGGATGCGGCCATCTGCAACACCATTCTCGACCTGGCCAAGCATTTGAACCTGTCCGTGGTGGCCGAGGGCGTGGAAACCGAGGAGCAGATGCACTTCATGGAATCGCGCGGCTGCCAGTATGTGCAAGGCTACCTGACGGGCAAACCGATGCCGGCCCACGCCGCGCTATCGGCCTTGAGCGACAAAACCTATGCGGCGCTGGTGCCTGCGCCGTCTGCCAATGAACCGCGCGGAGGGGTGCAATGAATCCAGGTCATTTCACGGCGCCGACACAGCTCGGCAAAAACACCCTGGACCTGCTGTGGGCGCGCACACGCCAGCAGGGCGACATGCCCGGCTTCGCGAAGGCCATCAGCGCCATCCTCGGCGCCATGCGCGGCGAGGATGACCACGAATTCGACATCACGCAAACGGTGCTGTCCGACCCCGTCCTCACGCACAAGGTGCTGCGGCTGGCCAACAGCGGCATGTATTCCGCCTTCGGCCAGCGCGTCAACACGGTCTCGAAGGCCGTGCTGGTGCTGGGCATCGACGCCATCGGCCACCTGGCGCTGGGACTGAAACTGATCGAGGAACTGTCGCAGGCGTCACCCGATTCCGTCAGCGCCCACGTGGAAATGGAAAAGGCCGTGCTGGCCGGGATGGTGGCGCAGCAGGTGGCCACCAGCGCCGGCAGCCTGCAGGCGGAGCAAGCCGTCGTCTGCTCGATGCTGCACACCCTGGGCCGCATGATGGTGACGTTCTACATGACGGACTTCTGGGCACGCATGCAGGCGCATGCGGGTCCCGGCAACGAGGCGGCCGCCGCGCGCGAAATCCTCGGCCTCTCGCTGCCGGAAGTGGGCTATGCCACGGCCGCCCACTGGGGCTTGCCGCAGCACCTGATCAACGGCATGCGTCCGATGGACCCGTCGCCGGACAATGCGCCCGTCAGCGGCGCCGACTGGATGGCGGGCCTGTCGACGATGGCGGCGCGCTGCGCCGACTCGCTGTGGCATGACGACGCGGCCGGCGCGGCGCAGGTGCACGCGCTGATCGACGATTATGCGGGCACCCTGGGCATCACCGCGACCGACCTCGTAGTGGCCGTGGACAAGGCCAAGGCGATGGCGGCGGCCGACCTGTCGATCGCGCCCCTGTCGAAACCGGCCGAGCGGCGCGCGCGCCAGCTGGCGTCGACGCGCATGCGCGCCGAAGGCAACCGCGTGCTGATCGGCGGCCTGGCCGACCTGCGCGGCGCTATCGGCAGCGCCAGCCCGGGCCAGATGGTCTCGATGGCGCTCGAAACGCTGCACCAGGGCTTCGATTTTTCGCGCTCGGTGGCGTTCGTGCGCAACCACAGGGATCATCTGTATTCGGCGCGCATCAGCATGGGCGAAGGCATGGCCGACCTGCAGGACCTGATGGTGTTTGGCGACGCGTATGAACCGAACGTCTTCCACGCGGCCCTCAACAGCGACCGCGTGATCTTCATCGACAACGCGCGCGACCCGAAATTTGCCGCCAAGCTGCCGCAATGGTGGAAAGCGACGCTGTCGGAAGCGCGCAGCTTCGTCGTGCTGCCCCTGTCGGCCAACGGCCACCCCACGGGATTTTTATATGGCGACTGGGACGACAGCTTCCCGCCGATCCAGTTGAACCAGACGGAGTTCAACCTGATCAACGATATCCGGGCGTTGTTGGTGCAGTCGGTGGAGATGCGCCACCAATTGGAATTGGTGGCGAATAAGGTGGCATGAGAACACCTGACCAAACCTACTGCGCGTCGGCATAGGCGGCCTGCGATGCTCACCGTACTAGAGTACGGTTGCGCTTCTTAGCCACCTCTCCCTTCCGCTCGCTACGGTTTTGTCAGGTGTCGCAAGTGTCGTTGTTAAACGAGAAAACGACCATCCAGGTCGCAGGTCGGATCAGGGCCGCAGGCCCGTCATCCGACAACATTCAGCTTATTTCAACTTCGGCGTATTCACGCTGACATCGCCGCACTGCGCGCGGTGCATCAGGGCGTGGTCGATCAGCACCAGCGCCAGCATGGCTTCGGCGATCGGCGTGGCGCGGATGCCCACGCACGGGTCGTGGCGGCCGAACGTTTCCACCATCACGGGATTGCCCTCCTTGTCGATCGAGCGGCGCGGCGTGCGGATCGACGAAGTCGGCTTGATGGCGATCGAGACGCTGATATCCTGCCCCGTCGAAATGCCGCCCAGGACGCCGCCGGCGTTATTGCCGATAAAACCTTCCGGCGTCAGTTCGTCTCCGTGCTCGGAACCCTTTTGCGCCACCGAATCGAAACCGGCGCCGATTTCCACGCCCTTGACGGCATTGATGCCCATCATGGCGTAGGCGATGTCGGCATCCAGCTTGTCGTAGATGGGCTGGCCCAGTCCCACCGGCACGTTTTGCGCAATCACGTCGATGCGCGCGCCGATGGAATCGCCGTCGCGGCGCAACTGGTCCATGGCGTCTTCCATGCGCGCGATCAGGTCCGCATCGCCGCTGGCGGCAAAGAACGGATTCGCATGCACGTGCTCCCACGACTGGAACGGCACGGGAATGTCACCCAGCTGGCTCATGCAGCCCTTGAACGTGGTGCCGTACTGCTGCAGCAGCCATTTCTTGGCGATCGCCGCCGCGCCCACGACGGGCGCCGTCAGGCGCGCCGACGAGCGTCCGCCGCCGCGCGGATCGCGCACGCCATACTTGTGCCAGTAGGTGTAGTCGGCGTGGCCGGGGCGGAAGCTTTCCGCGATATTGCCGTAATCCTTGCTGCGCTGGTCTTCATTGCGGATCAGCAGGGCAATCGGCGTGCCCGTCGTCACGCCCTGGTACACGCCGGAGAGGATTTCCACCGTATCCGATTCCTGGCGCTGCGTCACATGGCGCGACGTGCCGGGCTTGCGGCGGTCCAGCTCGGGCTGGATATCGGCTTCCGACAGGATCAATCCCGGAGGACAGCCATCGATCACGCAGCCGATGGCCGGGCCATGCGATTCGCCGAAAGTGGTAACAGTAAACAGCTTGCCAAAAGAATTGCCGGACATAGTAGGAATTGTGAGGACTGGAAAACTCAATTCTACCAGCCTGCGGGGCATGCCATGCCGCTAATGCCTCAGCAAGGCCGATATTGCCCCGCCAAAATCGCCATTTTCAAATACCGTGTTTTTTTTCATATAAAAAACACCAAATATGAGTTGCAATCATGCAATTCAAGAAATATTGCTCCACAGAATAGACTTAAAAAAACATTTTGCTTATTAAATAGCTATATACTTGGATCAAAGCGCGCTACACAATACAGGTTACCAAACCGCATTTGGGCTGCGCCGAGAGCACGTCACAAAATGCCCAGGGCTAGGCGCGTTGCCGAAGACAGTACGCAAGTACGGCGAGGCAACGCAACAACGCCATGGGCTTTTTGTGACGCGCTCGTAAAAATATCGAGTCATCCTGGAGAAGCTATACATGCCCGCACCGATCATCCCCCTTGACGCCAACAAGGACGATCACGACGACCTGGTATTCCTCGATGAGCAACCAGCGGCGCCGCTGGCCGTCGCACCGCGCAGCGTCTGGCGGGTGATGATCATCGATGACGATGAAGACGTCCACTCCACCACCACTTTCGCCCTGGGCAACCTGGAAATGCAGCACCGCCCGCTGGAATTCGTGCATGCGTATTCGGCCGGCCAGGCGCGCGAACTGCTCAAGCATGAAGACGACATCGCCGTCATCCTGCTCGACGTGGTGATGGAACAGGATGACGCGGGCCTGCACCTGGTGCGCTATATCCGCGAAACCCTCAAGATGACGGATGTGCGCATCATCCTGCGCACGGGCCAGCCCGGCTATGCGCCGGAAATCGACGCCATCCGCGATTTCGACATCAACGACTACAAGACCAAGTCCGAGTTGACGCGCATCAAGCTGTTTACCACGGTGACGGCAGCCATCCGCTCGTACGAGCAGATCCGTTCGATCAGCAGCAGCCGGCGCGGCCTGGACCGCATCGTCCACGCCAGCACGCAGCTGATGGCGCTGCACGGCGTGCAAAACTTCTCGGCCGGCGTGCTGGCGCAGATCGCCGACCTGCTGGGCATCCGCGCCGACGGCGTGCTGTGCGTGCAGGACTTGCAGGACAACGGTGCGCGGGAATTGCTCGTCTCGGCCTGCACGGGCAGCTTTTCCAGCTTGCCGCACAGCGCCCTGTGCGGCCTGCAAAACCCGCGCGTGATGGCCGCCGTCGAGCACACGCTGGCGCAGCGGCGCAATGTGTACGCGCACGACTACGCCACCCTGTACTTCGCGGGCAAGGCCAGCCGCGACGCGGCCGCCTACCTGGTGCTGCCGCGCCCCCTGTCCGCCATCGATGAAAGCCTGCTGGAAGTATTCTGCAGCAACGTCGCCGTGGGCCTGGACAACGTCGAACTGGTGTCACACCTGCACAATGCCGCCTTCTACGACCAGTTGTCGAAGCTGCCCAACCGCACGCGCCTGGTGGAAATCCTCGACGCCACCCTGGCCGGTCCCGCGCGCGACGACGCCACCCTGTCGCTGGTGGACCTCGACCATTTTGCCGAGACCAACGACGCGCTGGGCCACCAGTTCGGCGACATGCTGCTCGTGGCCGTGGCGGGACGCCTGCAGACCCAGCTGGGCCCGCAGCTGACCGTGGCGCGCCTGGGCGGCGACATCTTTTGCGTGCTGGGCGACTCGTCGCAAGTCAATCCGACCAAGATCCTGGCCCTGTTCCAGGCGCCGTTCAGCATCGATGGCCAGGACGTGCAATTGTCCGCCACCCTGGGCCTGGTGCGCCTGGGCGAACATGCGGGCACGGGCGCCGATGCGCTGAAAGATGCCGATATCGCCCTGAAACGGGCGAAAAGCCAGCAGCGCGCCGGGCATTTCTATTTCTCGCGCAGCATGGGCATCGAAATCCGCGAACGGGTGCGCATGATGCACGCGCTGCGCAGGGCTTTCAGCCAGGGCCAGCTGTTTGTCGTGTATCAACCGCAGATCGACCTGACCACGCGCCGCCCCGTGGGAGCCGAAGCGCTGCTGCGCTGGCAGACGCCGGACGGCAAGTTCATCTCGCCCGACCGTTTTATTCCCATCGCCGAGTATTCCGGCATCATCATCGACCTGGGCGAATGGGTGCTGCGCACGGCGTGCCGCGAACTGGTGCTGCTGCGCGAGCAGGGCCACCGCAACTTCGTCATGTCCGTCAACGTGTCGCAAGTGCAATTCCGCCACCCCCTGTTTTTGGAAATGCTGCGCGCCGCGCTGGAAGAAACGCAGGCGCCGCCCGAGTTCATCGAGCTGGAAATCACGGAATCGATGGCCATGGAAGAGCCCGATTTATTGATCAAGATGTTGTGGCAGATCAAGCAAACGGGCGTGAGCATCGCCATCGACGACTTCGGCACGGGTTTTTCCTCCCTATCCTATTTGCAGCGCCTGCAAGTGGACCGCCTGAAGATCGACCGCGCCTTCGTGACGGAAATCACGGGTTCCGCGCGCGGCAGCAGCATCGCCGAAATGGTCATCCAGCTGGGCCGCAACCTGGGCCTGGCAGTCATCGCGGAAGGCGTGGAAGACGAGCGCCAGGCGCAGATACTGCAGGCGCTGGGCTGCCCCATGGCGCAAGGTTTCCTGTTCGCCCGCCCCATGACGGCCACGGCGCTGGGCAGCTGGCTCAACAATGAAGCGCTGCAGGGCGCCGCATAGACGCCACCCTGGATAGACAATGCAAAACGCCGGCAGTTGCCGGCGTTGTTTTTACTGCATGAGTGAGGCTTAGTCGGTGGTTTCGGCCGGCCAGTCGCGGATGTAGGCCTTGAGCATCTGGTTTTCAAAGCTTTGCGCTTCGAGCACGGCGCGCGCCACGTCGTAGAAGGAAATGACGCCCAGCAAGGTCTTGGCATTCATGACGGGCAGGTAGCGCGCATGCTTTTCCAGCATGATGCGGCGCACTTCGTTGACTTCCGTGTCAGGCGTCACGGTGATCGGGTGGTCGTCCATGTGCTTGCGCACGGTGCCGCCGCCGATCTGGCCCGCGTTTTCATGCAGCGCGTTCAACACTTCGCGGAAGGTCAGCATGCCGACCAGGTCGCCAAACTCCATGACCACCAGCGAACCGATGTCCTTTTCAGCCATGGTATTGGCCGCGTCAAGCAGGGGCTGGTCAGGCGTGACCGTATAGAGGATATTGCCCTTGACTTGGAGAATTTCAGATACTTTCATATTGGCCGTCCTGTCCGCGTGATTGGTATTTTAGTTATTCTAGCCCTTACTGCGACTGTAGCCTATGCCTGCGGAAAAATCCAGCCTTGCGCGCAATCAAATCGACGGGGATTGCCGGGCAAGAAAAACGTAGCGAGCGGATGCGCGGCGCGGCCGAGAAGCGCAGCGGTACGCGAGTACCGTGAGCATCGCCGGCCGCGCCCCGCGACGCGCAGTAGTTTTTCTCACGCCCTGCGGCGGAACCAGCCGGCGATCGACAGGCGCTCGCGCGCCGTCGGCAACACTTCGTGCAGCATCTCGCCCGACATGAACATGGCCATGCGGCCCGCTTGCGGCGCGATATCGACGTGCTCGCCGCCCTGCGGGTGCAGGCGCAGCGCGCCGCCGTGCTCGGGCTGCCAGTCATCGTTGAGGTACAGCACGACGGACACCGTGCGCTTGTCGTCGTCGCGGAAACGGTCCAGATGGGCCCGGTAAAAGGCGCCCGGCGCGTACAGGGCGAAATGGCTTTCATACTCGTCCAGCCCCAGGAACAGCTCGCGGTTGAGCATGCAGCGCAGCGCTTCCATGTGTTCCAGGTAGCGGTCGCAAGCGGCTGAGCGGCCCGTTTCCAGCCATTCGATATGGTCGCCGCGGATGTCCGGCTGCAGCAGCGGCGCATGGCCGCTGCCCACGCCGGCGCCCTTCATCTTGCCGCTGAGCATGGATTGCACGCATTCGGCGGCCAGCTGGCGGCTCAGTTCAGGGGAGATAAAATGCTCTTGCATGAGCCAGCCTGCGTGGCACAGGCCGTCGACGATAGAAGGTCCGGGTACGGCAAGGGCGCCGTCGAACGATATTGCGGGCATAAAATCTTTCCTGGTGGACATGCGATGAGAGTTCGCCTGAAGCCCAGGATTTCGCTGGCACGTAGCAGCCTTCCCTGCGGCGCGGCGCACGCGCACAGGTCAAACAGCTCGAATATCGCTGATCCGGTATCCTACCACCGCCGCACCGCAGCGGTCACTTTTTTTACACTGCAGGTTACACGCGCCACCCGCCAGCACGGCGCCATGCGCCCTGCACACGAGCCCTTTTGCTCAGATGCAAATCAGGTTACGATCTTGCCACTATAAAACTTGGCGGAGACACCATGAGCGGCCCGAAATACCCCGGTTTCGACACTTTATCCCTGCATGCGGGCGCAGCGCCCGACCCGGCCACGGGCGCGCGCGCCACGCCCATCCATTTCACGTCCTCGTTTGCCTTCAAGAGTTCGGAACATGCGGCTTCGCTGTTCAATATGGAGCGGGCCGGCCACGTGTACTCGCGCATCTCGAATCCCACCAACGCCGTGCTGGAAGAGCGCATCGCCGCCCTTGAAGGGGGCGTGGCCGGCATCGCCACGGCCAGCGGCCAGGCCGCCATGCACCTGGGTTTATGCACCATCGCGGGCGCGGGATCGCACATCGTCGCGTCGCGTGCCCTGTACGGCGGCTCGCAGAACCTGCTGGCCTACACCTTGAAACGCTTCGGCATAGCCACGACGTTCGTCGACCCGCGCGACGTGGACGCCTGGCGCGCCGCCATCCGCCCGAATACCAAGGTGCTGTTCGCCGAAACCCTGGGCAATCCCGGCCTCGACGTGCTGGACATCCCCCGGATTGCCGCCCTGGCGCACGAACACCACCTGCCGCTGATGCTCGATTCGACCTTCACCACGCCGTATCTGCTGCGCCCTTTCGAGCATGGCGCCGACCTGGTCTTCCACTCGGCCACCAAGTTCCTGTGCGGCCACGGCACGGCCATCGGCGGCTTGCTCGTCGATGGCGGCACCTTCGACTGGCAGGCGGCCTACGACAAGACGGGGCGTTTCGCCGAACTGTGCGAGCCGTATGACGGCTTCCACGGCATGGTCTTCGCCGAGGAATCGACGGTGGCGCCGTTCGCCCTGCGCGCGCGGCGCGAAGGCTTGCGCGATTTCGGCGCCGTCATGAGCCCGCACAATGCCTTCGCTATCCTGCAAGGCGTCGAAACCCTGGGTTTACGCATGGACCGCCACGTGGCCAACACGCGCAAGATCATCGACTTCCTGCTGGCCAATCCGGCCGTGGAATCCGTGTCCTACCCCGAGCTGCCGTCGCATCCCGATTACGAACTGGCGAAAACCCTGCTGCCGAAAGGCGCGGGAGGCGTGTTCACCTTCCGTCTGCGCGGCGACCGCGCGGCCGGCCAGCGCTTTGTCGACAGCCTGAAGATCTTTTCGCACCTGGCCAACGTGGGCGACGCCAAGTCGCTCGTCATCCACCCCGCTTCCACCACGCATTTCCGCGTGCCCGACGATCAGCTGGCGCAGGCGGGCATCACGCAGGGCACCATGCGTCTATCGGTGGGGCTGGAAGACGCGGACGATTTGATCGAAGACCTGGCCCGTGGCCTGAAACTGTCGCAGAAAGGCGCCTGAGATGCTGTTCACCATCGACAATACCACCGCCTACTGCTACACGGGCGGCAAAGCTTTTGACCCGAATCAACCCACGGCCGTCTTCATCCACGGCGCGCAGAACGACCATTCCGTGTGGGCCCTGCAGACGCGCTACTTTGCCCACCACGGCTGGAACGTGCTGGCCGTCGACTTGCCGGGACATGGCCGCAGCGGGGGCAAGGCCAAGGACAATGTGGCCGACCTGGCGCGCTGGATCCTGGCCGTGCTGGACGCGGCCGGCGCGCCCAAGGCCATGCTGGTCGGCCACAGCATGGGTTCATTGATCGCGCTGGAAGCGGCATTCCTGGCGCCCGGGCGGATCAGCCACCTGGCCATGCTGGGGTCCACCTACCCGATGAAGGTCTCGCCCGCGCTGCTGGAAACGTCGCTCAAGGATGAACAGGCGGCCATCGACATGGTCAATATCTGGTCGCACTCGTCGATCGCGCAAAAGCCGTCGTTTCCCGGCCCGGGCTTTTATGCCATGGGCGGCGCGCGGCGCCTGAAGCAGCGCATCGCCGCCCTCAACCCCGATCACGTGTTTCACACGGATTTTTTCGCCTGCAATGCCTACGCGAACGGCGAAATCGCCGCCGCTTCGGTACACTGCCCCACTTTATTCATTTTCGGCGCGCGCGACATGATGACGCCGCCCAAATCGACCCGCTTGCTTACTTCAAGCATCGCGCATGGCACCGTGGTGCAGGTCGACAGCGGGCACGAATTGATGGCCGAACAACCGGACGCCGTGCTCGACGCGCTGTTTACGTTTGCGCAAAGCACGCCGGCATGACGCCACGCCACGCACGTGTTTTTTTAGGATAGATGCACCATGTTGTTGAATACCCTGTTTGACGAATTGACAGGCCGCGGCAGCGGCACGGAAGCGGCGCGGCGCGAACGCTATGAATGGCTGGAACAGCTGCGCTGCGCCAATCCGCAGGCGGCCGAAGGCGGTCCCATGGCCGGCATCCCTGGCCACCACTGGTACCGGCTGCCGCAGGCGCTCGGCGTCGCCGGACAAGAATCCGACCTGCTGGTCGGCACCCTGAACGCCCAGTACCTGGTGTTCGCGGGCCGCCACGCGGCAGCTTTCGCGGCCGAACTGGGCCTGCAATACGACGCCAACAACCGTATCGACCGCCCCGGCGGCATCGACGAACTGCTCGACGCCTATGAAGAACAGGCCGACGGCAGCTGGAGCACCGTGGCGGCAGGCCTGCCGGCGCCGCCGCTGGCCGGCTGGGACGACGTGTACTTCCGCGTGCGCGACCTGAGCGACGGCAAGGCCATCCAGAGCGTGACCACCATCGCCTACGAGAGCAGCCGCTTTCCCGGCTACACCCTGCTGGGCACGACCCTGGTGGGCGCGGGCGCCATCGCGCACGACGACGAGACAGCGGAATATCTGCAGCAAGTCTTCGCCGACTGGGCCATCCAGCGCGATTGCGCCGATGCCTGTCCGCCGGCGTCCGCGCCCTGGCCCCATGCACCGCGCCAGACGCCGCCCGAGACGTACGACACTGCGTTCGATTTTGCCCGCAACCTCGCCTACCTCGACGCCCTGCTGGCTGCCTATGTCCGCGCGCAGGCGCAGGCGGAAAACGATGGCGGCGACGACGCCTACTGGGCTTGCGCGGCCGCCAGCACGGCTTACCAGGTCTTCTCGCTGCGCTACACGGCAGGCATGCCCTTGCCTGACGTGGAAACGGCACTGGAAGCGGCCATCGCCGCCTGCGAAACGGCGCGCGCAGCCCTGGCCGCGGCCTACGATGACGATGGCTTGCCCGCCTTTGATTTCGAACAATTGACGGATTACGCGCGCACCTTGCAGCTGCTGGGCGCAAGCCTGCTGTTCGGCCGCCACGACCTGGCCACGCGCCTCGCCGCCCTGCAGACGGCCTTCGATGGCGAAGATGGCGTGTACGAAGCGCTGCTGTCCGCCATCGATCCGCAGCGTCCCGCCGTCGACGAATGGTATTTCGCCGAACCCTATACGGCCCTGTACGACTGCCTCGACGCGGACGAACGCGCGCAGCAGCTCGAGCACCTGCAACGCTACCTGGCCGGCTGGCACGGCGCGCTGGTGCGCGAAGACTGGTTCAACGGCCATTTGCGCGCGCAGGGACTGGGCGGCTACTACGGCCTGTGGGCCTTCGAAGCGGCCGCCGTGGCGCAACGCCTGGGGCTGGAGCGCGGCGCCCTGGCGCACTGGGTCATGCCGCCAGCGCCCTGAATACCCCGTACACTTTTAGACAAATATCAATGATCAATACCGCAGCCCTGTTCAGCACCGCCTTCCTGCCCGGCCAGGCCGGCTTCGACACCGATACGATCACGGGCCTGGCCGAATGGCGGCTCGCTACCCCCATGCTGTTCAAGCTGCTCATCGGCGCCGGCACGCAAGCCGTCGCCTGGCCCATCTACGGCGATGGCGAAGACTGCCCCTGCGTGCTGGCCGCGCCGATGGCGCAGGCGCAGGCCAGCTGGCAAGCCTTGTCCGCCCTGATGGACAGGCCGCGCGACGCGGCCGCCATCGTCGCGCGCGCCGGCATCAGCGCCCTGCTGGCGGGGGGCCAGGCGTGGCTGATCCTCGATTGCGTGCAGCTGATCCCGCACGATATCGACACGCCGCAATACGCGGCCGGGCTCGAAGCGCTGCGCGCCGAGGCGCAAGCCCTGCACTCTGCCCTGCAGCGCGGCGACAAGGAAGCGCTGGCGCCCCTGCTGGCCGCCGGCGCCGCATCGCCCGCCATTGGCTACTGGTCGGCCACGGCCGATGCGCAGCTGGCCGATGTCGAGGAACTCGGTGCGGACGAGCTGCCTTTCCTGCAAGGCCTGGAAGTGGTGGGATGGGAGGAAGACGCGCTGTGCTATGAAGTGAGCGCCGCCGGCGAACCGGCAGTCACCGGCCTGGTCACGCCCTATGGCCGCTGGATCGTGCCGCTGTCGCAGCGCTATGTCGACCTGGGCGTTTACTACGCGGACGATGGCTGGATCACCTTTGCCACGGCGGATGCGCCCGATGCGCACGGCGTGCTGGACCTCAACGGCACGGTGGTGCTGCCACCCGCCCCCGGCGCCCTGTATGTGATTACCCCCCATCTGTTGCAACAGATCGATGCAGACGGCGCCAGCCGCCTGCTGCGCCTGCCAGATGGCGCGCTGCTCATCGACAGGGTGGACAACATGTGCCAGCGCGAAGACGGCTTGATCGACATCGAACGCCAGACGGATCAGACGGACGATGACGGGAAGCGCAATGTCTGCGGCGTGCTCGACAAGATCGGCAAGGTCGTGGTGCCGCCCGCCTACAGCTCCGTGCAGGATTTCGGCACGAAGAAAAAAATCGCCGTCGTCAGCCAGCGCATCGCCGGGCGCTTCCTGTTTGGCCTGGTGAATAGCCAGGGCGAGCTGCTGGCGCCCTGCCAGTACGAAGCCATCGATTGCGCCACGACGTCATCGCCGCCCAGGCTGCGCAAGAACCTGATCTTCGCCATCGACGCGCAAGGACTGGCTTGCATGCTGACCCTGGATGGAAAACAGGCCTTCACGCCCCTGTATCCGCCCGCCCACCATCTGCGCGGCGTGGCCGTGCAAAGCGACTTTTTATATGTCGTCAAGGATGGCATGGCCTGGAGCATGGATTTCACGGGCCAGCTGTTGGAACAGTTCGACACCGTGGAAAACTTCAAGGCGGCCATCACGGCCCAATTGAGCGAGGCCATGGGCCTGGGCAAGAAAAAGCCCGTCAGGCGCCGCAGCTTTACGCCCGCGCAAATCCTGGCAAAGGCCGACCGCGCGCAGTTGCGCGCCATGGCCGCCCTGTTCTTGCAAGGCGACGCGGATCTGGCCGCGCGCTGCGTGGACATCACGCTCGACGAGCTGGCGGAGGACGACCCGGAAGAAGAATACGAAGGCGACACGCCCGCAGCGGCCTGTTTCTTCCTGCTCTGGTCCACGGCCGCCCACACGCTGGGCCACGGCACCACCCTGGACTGGAAAGCCGTCGATGAAGTACCGCGCCTGGTCCAGTATATCGGCCTGCCCGCGCTGCGCGATTTTTCGTGGGCGGAGCGCGAGGATGGCGACGCGATGGCCGAGGGCCTGGCCGCCATCGCCGCCCACCTGGCGCCGCATCAGCTGCGCCTGATCAACATGCACGGCGGCGAAGACACGTATTATCTGGGTGTGGTGCGGGCGCAGGATGCGGCCGCGTTCAAGGCTGCGGCGCTGCTGGCGGCCTTGCGGCCCGTGGTGTACTAAGACCGCTCAGTTAAGACCGCTCAATTGCATTTGACGGCGCCGAAATGCTGCGCCAAAGTCAGGCCCAGTCCCTGCTCCACGGCGTTTTCCACCTGCGCCGCCAGGGCTGCCGCTTCTTCGGCCGCCTGGATATCGCGTTCATTGGTGGAACCGGCCGGATAGCCGGAGTTCACGCGCATGCCGCCGAAGACGAACAGCCGGTAGACATCGGCCAGGCTGATGCGGTTGACATTGCCCAGCAAGACCCAGTGGTCGGAACTGTCGGCCACGCGCTTGCCCCACTGCACCCGCACGGCGCCCTCCACGTTGACTCGTCCCACCCAGCCCTGCTGCACCATCTTGTCGAGCAGGGTTTCCATTTCCTCGAAGCCCAGGCGCGTGCTGCGGCGGATCTCGGCGGCGCCCACCAGGGCAGAATCGCCGCAGTGGCAAGCCTGGTGCAGCACTTTCAAGATGGCGACGGCGTCGACGAATTCGCTGCCCGGCGCCGCCTCATACCACCAACGCTCGTATTTCACGACGGGCAAGGCGGCCACCAGCAAGGCGCCCACGAGGGTGATCATCCAGCTCAGGTAAATCCACACGAGGAACAGCGGCAAGGCGGCCAGTGCGCCGTAGATGCGCGAATAGGTGGGAAATTCCTGGATGAATTCGCCGAAGCCCCGCTTGGCCACCTCGAACGCCAGCGCCGCCAGCAAGCCGCCCCAGGCCGCGTCGCGCCAATCCACGTCGCGGTTCGGCACGGCGATGTACAGCAGGGTAAACGCCAGCATGGTCAGGCCGATCGACACCAGCGTATAAAACACGGCGCCCAGGAAAGGCACGGCGCCCACCACGCCGCTGGTGGCCATGAAGAGGCGCGACGTCACCGTCAGCGACACGCCCACCAGCAGCGGCCCCAGGGTGACGATGGCCCAGTAGACAAGCAAGCGCTTGGTCCAGCGGCGTTCCTGGCGCACGCGCCAGATGCGGTTGAAGACGCGCTCGATCAAACCCATCATGCCCACCGACGTGACGATCAGGGCGCCCGCGCCGATGGCAGACAGGCGCGTGGCCTTCGAGGCAAACGTGGTCAAATAATCGAGGATGGTGTTCGATATGCCCTTGGGCATCACGCTTTGCACGAAATAATCTTCCAGCGCATGGCGGAAGGTATTGAATAGCGGGAAAGTGGTGAAGATCGCCAGGGCCAGGGTCAGCAGCGGCACCAGCGCAAACACGGTGGCGAACGTCAGGCTGCCGGCCACCTGCGGCAGGCTTTCCTCGCGCACGCGGCGGCGCGCGAACTGCAGCAGGTCGCGCGTTTCGGCCCAGGTCAGGCCGCGCACGACGGCCAGCCCGATGCTCAGGGCGCGCCACAGGTATTGGAAGAACGGGAATATATATTTTGAAAACATGTGCAAAATCAGAACGGCGCCATGACAGCAGTCGTATCAGGCTGTAAAGCGCCCTATAATACCAATGATGAAGCCAACCAATCTGATTATTCTCGTATTGTTTTATTCACGCCATGGCGCCACGCGCCAGTTGGCCGAGTTGATAGCCCAGGGAGTGGAAAGCGTGCCCGGTTGCGACGCCCGCCTGCGCACCGTGCCCGCCGTCTCGACGGTGACGGAAGCGACGGCGCCCGAAGTGCCGCTTGACGGCGCGCCCTACGTGGAACTGGACGACTTGCAGGAGTGCGCGGGCCTGGCCCTGGGCTCGCCCACGCGCTTCGGCAACATGGCCGCCGCCATGAAGTACTTCTGGGACGGCACGGCCAGCGACTGGCTGGCCGGCAGCCTGTCCGGCAAGCCCGCCTGCGTGTTCACGTCCACGGGCAGCCTGCACGGCGGCCAGGAATCGACCCTGCTGTCGATGATGATCCCCCTCTTCCACCACGGCATGCTGGTCATGGGCTTGCCCTACACGCATCCGGAACTGATGACGACGTCCACGGGCGGCTCGCCGTATGGCGCCACGCACTGGTCTGGCATAGACGGCGACAAGGCCCTGAGCGACGATGAAAAGCGCCTGGCCATCGCCCTGGGCCGGCGCCTGGCGGAAAACGCCGCGAAACTGGCGGGCGCGTGATGCACGGCGCACTGCACAAGTATTTTCACTGGGGCGCCATCGCCAGCCTCGTCACCCTGATCGTCTGGTGCGTGCTGTGGGAAACCGTCGTCGCGCCGCTGCAGCCGGGCGGCTCCTGGGTCGTCCTGAAGGCGGCGCCCCTGCTCATACCCCTGTATGGCGTCATCAAGCGCGACGTGTACACCCTGCAATGGTCGTCGATGGTGATCCTGCTGTACTTCACGGAAGGCGTGGTGCGCGGCTACAGCGACACGAACCCCGTCTCGGCCCGGATGGCCTGGGGCGAAGCGGCCATCGTCTGCATCTATTTTGCCTGCGCCGTGCTGTATCTGCGCCCATATAAAAAGGCGGCCAAGCGCATGGCCAGGGAATTGCTGGAAAAAGTGACTAAAGTGAGCATCAAGAAATGAACGACAAGCCCATGACTGACCAAGCCGACTTCCTCGCCGCCTGTCGCGACCTGCTGGGCGACGCCTACGTCCTCACCCTGGACGCCGACACGGCGCCCTTCCTCACCGACTGGCGCGACCGTTTCACGGGCAAGGCCCTGGCCGTGCTGCGCCCCGCCACCGTGGAACAAGTGGCAGCAATCCTGCGCGCCTGCGCGCAATGGCGCGTCCCCGTCGTGCCGCAAGGCGGCAACACGGGCCTGGTCCTGGGCAGCATCCCAGACGCCGCCGGCACGGCCATCGTGCTGTCGCTGGCGCGCCTGAACGGCATCCGCGCGCTCGATCCCGTCAACCGCACCATCACGGTGGACGCGGGCTGCATCCTGCAAACCATCCAGGAAGCGGCCAGCGCCGCCGGTTGCCTGTTCCCCCTGTCGCTGGCGGCCGAAGGCAGTTGCACCATCGGCGGCAACCTGGCGACGAATGCGGGCGGCACGGCCGTGCTGCGCTACGGCAACACGCGCGAGCTGTGCCTGGGCCTGGAAGTGGTCACGCCGCAGGGCGAGATCTGGAGCGGCTTGCGCGGCTTGCGCAAGGACAATACGGGCTACGATTTGCGCGACCTGTACATCGGCGCCGAAGGCACCCTGGGAATTATCACCGGCGCGGTCATGAAGTTGTACCCGCAGCCGAAAGCCTGCATCACGGCGCTGGCCGCCATGCCCTCGCCCGCCCACGCGCTGCGCCTGCTCTCGCTGATGCAGGACCATTGCGGCGCCAGCCTGACGGGTTTCGAGCTGATGTCGCAGTATTGCCTGCAGCTGGTGGCGGAGCAATTCCCGCAGCTGCCGCGCCCATTCGCCGACGCGCACGGCCAATATGTGCTGCTCGAATTGTCCAGCAGCCAGTCCGAGGCGCACGCCGTGGAATTGCTGGAAGCGAGCATCGGTGCGGCCCTGGAAGACGAATTGATCGAAGACGCCGTCGTCGCCAGTTCCGTGGCGCAGTCCGAGGGACTGTGGCAGCTGCGCGAGCACATCCCGCTGGCGCAGGCGCAGGCGGGCAAGAACATCAAGCACGACATCTCGCTGCCGATTTCCTGCATCGCCGACTTCATCGCCATCACGGATACGGCCCTCGAGTCAGCCTTCCCCGGCTGCCAGCTCGTGTGCTTCGGCCACCTGGGCGACGGCAACCTGCATTACAACGTGGCGCCGCCAGCCGGCATGACGGACCGGGATTTCCTCGCCAACCAAGATGCGATCAACCGCATCGTGCATGACCAGGTGCACGCTTTTGGGGGTTCGATTTCGGCCGAACACGGCATCGGCGCGCTGAAAAAGGCGGATCTCGCCCGCTACAAGTCGCCGCTGGAATTGCAGCTGATGCGCGCCGTGAAGCAGGCGCTGGACCCGCAGAACATCATGAATCCGGGGAAGATATTGTGAAGCCCTCAACCCTCCTGCTATGCGCCATGGCCTTGCTGGCCGGTTCCGCCAGTGCGCAGGACGTCTACAAGTGCGTGAAGGATGGCCAGAGCAGCTATAGCGCCACGCCCTGCACGGCCGGCCAGTTGCAAATCCTGGAAATCCCCCCGCCGCCGCCCGCCGTCGACAAGGGTGCGGCCACGCGCCAGGAACGGGTGGCCAGCCAGATGGAAGCGGCGCGCAAGAAGCAGGAGCAGCTGGAAGACCAGGCGCGCGAACGGGGCGCCAGGCAGCAGGAAGTGCACGAGAAGCACTGCGCGCAGCTGCGCCTGGAGCAGAAATGGGCGGCGCAGGACGCCGTCGGCGCGGGCGACAAGAACCGCGATGCGGCGCAATTGAAAGCACGGCGCGCCGGCGAACGCCTGGCCGTCGAATGCCTGCATTGAGTGCGCCGGCAGCCGATCCTGCGGGCACGCGCCTGCTGTCTCGCTGGCTGCTGCTGGGCGAATGGCGCGCGCATCCCGTGCGCGCCCTCGTCGCCATCCTGGCCATCGCCATCGGCGTATCGCTGGGCTTTGCCATCCACCTGATCAACGCGGCCGCCTTCAATGAATTTTCCACGGCCGTCAAAAGCCTGTCCGGCCAGGCCGACGTGCAGGTGGCCGGGCGCGAAGCGCTGTTCGACGAAGCCATCTACCCATGGCTGGCGCAGCGCGACGGCGTGGCTGTCGCTTCGCCCGTGCTGGAACTGCAGGCCACGGTGGCGGGCAAGAAGGACGGCGGCCCGCTGCACATCCTGGCGCTCGACGTCTTCCGCGCCGGCTTCATCTCGCCCGACCTGATCGGCGCACCGGCCGAAGGCCAGCCTTTCGACACCCTGGCCGACGACGCCCTCTTTTTATCGCCGGCCGCCCTGCGCTGGCTGGCTGTCGCCCAAGGCGGCCAGGTCGCCCTGCAATCGGGCACGGGCACGGTGCCGCTGCGCGTGGCCGGTTCGCTGCAGCGCGCGCGCGCCGGCCAGCGCATCGCCGTGATGGATATCGGCGCGGCGCAATGGCGCTTCAACAAGCTGGGCAAGCTGTCGCGCATCGACTTGAAACTGCGCCAGGGCGTCAACCGCGACGCCTTCCAGGCCGAGTTGGCGCGGGCGCTGGAAGCGCAGTCCCCGGGGCGTTTCCAGGTGGGCCAGCCCAACGACGAGAACCAGAATAGCCGCAACAATAACCTCAGCCGCGCCTACCGGGTCAACCTGACGGTGCTGGCCCTCGTCGCCCTGTTTACGGGGGCGTTCCTCGTGTTTTCCACGCAGGCGCTGTCCGTCATCCGCCGCCGCGGCCAGTTCGCGCTGCTGCGCGTGCTGGGTATGGAACGGGGCCGGCTGCTGCGCCAGGTGCTGCTGGAAGGCGCCAGCCTCGGCATCGTCGGCGCCGGCCTGGGCATCGCTGGCGGTTACGCCATGGCGGCCGTGGCCCTGCGCTTCTTCGGCGGCGACCTGGGCGCCGGCTATTTCGCGGGCGTGCAGCCGCAGGTGCAATTCACGCCCGTCGCCGCCTTCGTCTACTTCATCCTCGGCCTCGGCGTCGCCTTGCTGGGCTGCGCCGCGCCCGCGCTGGAAGCGGCGCGCGCGGCGCCCGCCATCGCCCTGAAATCGGGCAGCGAGGAAGTCGTGACGACGCGCCTGGCGAAAACCTGGCCCGCGCTGGTCTGCCTGCTGCTGGCCGGCGCCCTGACCTTCCTGCCGCCCGTGTTCGAGCTGCCCCTGTTCGGCTATCTGTCCATCGCACTGCTGCTGATCGGCGCCATCGCGCTGATGCCGCAACTGGCCGCCGTCGTCTTCCGCTTCCTGCAGCGCGCCTGGCTGCGCACAGAGACCAGCCTGCATGCGCCCGTGCGCAGCCTGACCCTGGCCCGCCTGGCGAACGCCTCGGGCCAGGCCGGCATCGCCCTCGGCGGCGTGCTGTCGAGCTTTAGCCTGATGGTGGCGATGGCCATCATGGTGTCGAGTTTCCGCGTTTCCGTCGACGACTGGCTGCTGCAGATCTTGCCGGCCGACGTGTACGCGCGCACGGCCGCCAGCGGCGGCACGGCGGGTTTGAACCCGCGCGAACAGGCCAGCATCACCGCCCTGCCCGAGGTGGCCAGGGTGGATTTCCAGCGCCTGCGCTCGCTGTCGCTGGCGCCCGACCGTCCGAATGTGGTGCTGCTGGCGCGCCCGATCCTGCTGTCCGATCCGGGCAAGAGCATGGTGCTGGTGGGTGAAACCTTACCCGTGCCGGTGGGGGAGAAACCCGTGTGGCTGTCGGAGGCGGCGGCCGACCTGTACAACGTCAAACCGGGCCAGCAGATAGCCGTGCCGCTGGCAGGCGGCTTGCACAAGTTCTTCATCGCCGGCATCTGGCGCGACTATGCACGCTCTTCCGGCGCCATCCAGATGCCGCTGGACGACTACCGCGCGCTGACGGGCGACCTCGATGTCAGCGACGCCGCCCTGTGGCTGGCCAAGGACGCCACGGGCGACGCGCTGCAACAGCGGCTGAAAGCGCTGCCGTTCGGCGCCAGCCTGGAAGTGTCGAATCCGTCGGCCATCCGCGCCCTGAGCCTGCAGATCTTCGACCGCAGTTTCGCCGTCACGTATCTGCTGGAAGCCATCGCCATCGTCATCGGCCTGTTCGGCGTGGCCGCCACGTTTTCCGCGCAAACGCTGGCGCGCGCCCGCGAATTCGGCATGCTGCGCCACGTGGGCGTGACGCGCGGGCAGATTTTGTCCATCCTGGCGCTCGAAGGCGGCGCGCTGACGGCGCTGGGCATCGCCACCGGTTTTATTTTGGGCCTGCTGATCAGCTTTGTGCTCGTCTTCATCGTCAATCCGCAATCGTTCCACTGGACCATGCAGCTGCACTTGCCGTGGCCATTGATCGCCACCGTGGCCGGCGCCCTGCTGACGGCGGCCGCCGCCACGGCGCTGATCGCGGGCAGACAAGCCTTGTCCGCTGGCCCCATCCGCGCCGTCAGGGAGGACTGGTAATGCGTCGTGTTTTCATCTTGTCATTGGCGCTGGCGCTACCTGCGCTGGCCGCGCCGCCCGCCTTCGCCCCCGTCACGCCGCTGCCGGCCGGCCAGACCCTGCGCCTGCCGCACGACTTCGGCGCCCATCCCGCGTATAAAACGGAATGGTGGTACGCCACGGGATGGGTCAAAACGGCCGGCGGCGAGCAGCTGGGCTACCAGGTGACCTTCTTTCGCAGCGCCACGGCCACCGATACGGACAACCCCAGCGCGTTTGCGCCGAAACAGCTGATCATCGGCCATGCGGCCCTGTCCGACCCGAAGGTCGGCAAGCTGCTGCACGACGAGAAAAGCGCGCGCGAGGGTTTCGGCCTGGCCTACGCCAAGGTGGGCGACACGGACGTGAAACTCGACGACTGGCGCATGCAGCGGCAAGCGGACGGCAGCTACCGGATCAGCCTGGCCGCGCGCGAATTCAACCTGCAGCTGACCCTCGCGCCCACCCAGCCCGTGCTGCTGCAAGGCGTTGGCGGCTATTCGCGCAAGGGCGCCCGGCCCGCGCAATCGAGTTACTACTACAGCAAGCCGCAGCTGCGCACGACGGGCACGATCGCGCGCGCGGGCGGCAAGCCGGAAGCCGTAACGGGCGCCACCTGGCTCGATCACGAGTGGTCCAGCCAGGTGCTCGATGCGGACGCCAGCGGCTGGAACTGGATAGGCGCCAACCTCGACGACGGCGGCGCCCTGATGGCCTTCCAGATCCGCAGCAAGACAGGTGCTAAACTATGGGCGCACGCGACATGGCGCGACGCGTCCGGTAAGATGACGCAGTTCGCCCCAGGCGACGTCGATTTCACACCCACGCAGATGTGGCGCTCGCCCCGCACGCAGGCCGAATACCCGGTCGCCACCGAGATCCGCACGGGCGCGACGCGCTGGCAGATCAAGCCGCTGCAAGCGGACCAGGAACTCGATTCGCGCCGCTCGACGGGCGCCGTGTACTGGGAAGGCGCCGTGACGGTGGAGCGCGACGGCCAGCCCGTGGGCCGCGCCTACCTGGAAATGACGGGCTACGTCCAGCCGATGAAGTTGTAAGCACTACCGAATATGTAAATCAAAGCGAAAAACAATGACAACCAGCACAGAAACAGGCAGTACCAGTACAGCAAGCACCGCATCGACTCCCGACACCGGCACCAGCCGCGAACTGAAAAAAGGCAGCCTGGCCGCCTTCAAGGGCTTGATGCCCTTTTTGACGCCGTACCGCAAGCAGTTCTTCCTGGCCGGTATCGCGCTGGTGGTGGCCGCCGCCTCCACCCTGGCCATTCCCGCCGCCTTCAAGCAGATGATCGACCTCGGTTTCGGCGGCGCGGCCGGCTCGAAGAGCATCCAGCACGTCGACCTGGTCTTCCTGGCCCTGTTCGGCGTGGCGTCCATCCTGGCGCTGGCCACGGCCGCGCGCTTTTACACGGTGTCGTGGCTGGGCGAGCGCGTCACGGCCGACATCCGCAGCGCCGTGTACCGCCACGTCGTCACGCAAAGTCCCGAATTCTTTGAAACCACGCAGACGGGCGAAGTCCTGTCGCGCATCACCACCGACACGACCCTGATACAGGCCGTCGTCGGCACCAGCATCTCGATGGCGCTGCGCAACGTGCTGCTGTTCCTGGGCGGCCTGGTGATGCTGTTCGTCACCAGCGCCAAGCTGGCGGGCATCATCATCGGCCTGTTGATCCTCGTCGTCGTGCCCATCATCGTGTTTGGCCGCAAGGTGCGCAAGCTGTCGCGCGACTCGCAGGACCGCATCGCCGACGCGTCGGCCATGGCCGGCGAAATCCTCAACGCCATGCCCACCGTGCAAGCGTTCACGCACGAGAAAATCGAATCGAAACGCTTTGGCGACTCCGTCGAAGGCGCTTTCATGACGGCCATGCGCCGCATCCGCGCCCGCGCCCTCTTGACCATGATCGCGATTTTGCTGGTCTTCGGCACCATCGTGTTTGTCTTGTGGCTGGGCGCGCGCGCCGTGCTGGAAGGCTCGATGACGGGCGGCGACCTGGGCCAGTTCATCCTGTACGCCTCCATCGTGGCCGGCGCCATCGGCGCCCTGTCCGAAGTCATGGGCGAAGCGCAGCGCGCCGCCGGCGCCACCGAGCGCCTGCTGGAACTGATGGCCGTCAAATCGGAAATCGCCTCGCCGGCCACGCCGCTGCCGCTGCCCGCGCGCGCCGCCACCGGCGCCGCCTTGACATTGGACAATGTCATGTTCTCCTACCCGTCGCGCCCGGACACCCACGCGCTGGATCACGTCAGCCTCGACATCCGCGCCGGCGAAACGGTGGCCGTCGTCGGCCCTTCCGGCGCCGGCAAGACCACCCTGTTCCAGCTGTTCCTGCGCTTCTATGACCCGCAAAGCGGCAGCATCCGCCTCGATGGCGTGGATATCAAGCAGCTGGACCTGCACACCCTGCGCGACGCAATCGGCATCGTGCCGCAGGATACCGTGATTTTCTCGGCCGACGCCATGGAAAACATCCGCTACGGCCGCGCCGGCGCCAGCGACGAGGAAGTGATCGCCGCCGCGAAGATGGCGGCCGCCCACGAATTCATCGAGCGCCTGCCGAACGGCTACAAATCCTTCCTCGGCGAACGGGGCGTGCGCCTGTCCGGCGGCCAGCGCCAGCGCATCGCCATCGCCCGCGCCCTGCTGAAAAACCCGCCGCTGCTGCTGCTCGATGAAGCCACCAGCGCGCTGGACGCGGAATCGGAACGCCTGGTGCAAAAGGCGCTGGAAGCGGCCATGGTGGGCCGCACCACGGTCATCATCGCCCACCGCCTGGCCACCGTGCAGCGCGCCGACCGCATCATCGTCATGGAAGACGGCAAGATCGTCGAGACGGGCACGCATGCGTCGCTGGTCGCAATGAAAGGCATCTATGCGAACCTTGCCGCACTGCAATTTCACAACGTACAGATCAACTAAGCAAAAACAGCCATGAACGCACTTTTCCACGCCAACCTGGGCATCACCGATTTCTGGACCTTTTTATTGGGGACCATCTTCATCGTCATCCTGCCCGGCCCCAATTCCATGTATGTGCTGTCGGTCGCCGCCCAGCGCGGCGTGCGGCCCGCCTACCAGGGCGCCTTCGGCATCTTCGCCGGCGACCTGATACTGATGGTGCTGTCGGCCTGCGGCGTGGCCTCCCTGCTGAAAGCCAGCCCGGCCCTGTTCTACGTTGTGAAATACATCGGCGCCGCTTACCTGGGCTGGATCGGCCTGCAGATGCTGATTGGCTGCTGGCGCAAGCTGCGCGCACCAAGCGCTGCCGAAGGCGAAGCGGCGGCCATCCCTGCCCCCGTCAAGGAAAGCGACCCGTTCCGCAAAGCGCTGATCATCAGCCTGATGAACCCGAAGGCCATTTTGTTCTTCATTTCGTTTTTCATCCAGTTCGTCGACCCGGCCTTCCCGAATCCCGTGCTGTCCTTCATCGGCCTGGGCCTGATCTGCCAGGTGATCAGCTTTACCTACCTGACGGCCATCATTTTTGTCGGCGCGCGCCTGGCCGAGACCTTCCGCCGCCGTCGCCGCCTGTCGGCCGGCATGGGCGGCGGCGTGGGCGCCATGTTCATCGGCTTCGGCGCGAAACTGGCCACGGCCACCCTGTAAGGAAACCACCGTGACCGAACTCGAACTGCGCCAGCGCTGCCACACCGTCCTGCCGGGCCACCGCCAGCCCGCCCCAAGCGCCACCTTCGCCGCCATGGCCGCCTGGTGCGACGCCAACGATGTTGCGCACGATACCTATGGCGAAGGCGCGCTGATCGAACAGTTCGAGAACAAGGTCGCCAGCCTGCTCGGTTTCGAGGCGGCCGTGTTCTGCATCACGGGCACCATGACGCAGGTCACGGCCCTGCGCCTGGCGTGCCAGGACCGCGGCTCGCGCCTGGTGGCGCTGCATCCCACCTCGCACATCCTGCGCCACGAGCGGGGCAACCATGAATTGCTCGATCACTTCAAGGGTTTGATGATCGGCGACCCGCACCGCCCGTGGACGGTGGACGACTTGCGCGCCGTGCCCGATCATCTGGGCGCCGCGCAGCTGGAACTGCCGATGCGCGAAATCGGCGGCCAGTGCCCTTCCAGGGAAGACTTGAGCCAGATCAAACAGCACTGCCGCGAGCACAATATTCACCTGCACATGGATGGCGCGCGCCTGTGGGAAGCGCAAGCGGGTTTCGGCCAGTCCCTGCCCGCCATCTGCGACGGATTCGATTCCGTGTATGTGTCGCTGTACAAAGGCATCGGCGGCCTCGGTGGCGCCATGCTGGCCGGCAGCCGGCCGTTCGTCGAACGGGCGCGCGAATGGTTCCGCCGCCAGGGCGGCAATATCGTGCACCGCACGCCCTGGGTGGTGGCCGCCGCCATGCAGTTCGACGCGCGCCTCGCCGCCATGCCGCGGTATTTTGCGCGCACGCAGTGGCTGTACGCGCTGCTGCGCGACTTCCCGGCCATTGCCGTCAACCCCGCCAGTCCGCAAGCGAACATGCTGCACCTGCACTTGCCCGTCTCGCGCGAACGGGCCGTCGCCATCCGCAACCGGGTGGCCGCCGACCACGGCATCTGGCTATTCAGCCGCGCCAGCCACGCAGCCCTCCCCGGATACAGCGTGGTGGAATGGTATGTGGGAGACCAGTTGCTGGAACTGCCGGACGACAGCGTGCGGCTGGCCTTGACCCTGCTGGACGAGGCCATGCGCGCCAGGGATTAATTGACAATCGTGACACCCAAAAAAAAAGCGCCCGAAGGCGCTTTTTTTCTTTCATGGCGGCCGGGTTGGCCGCCACTACCTGCTTAGAACTTGTAGTTATAAGCGAGACCGATCAACTGCATGCGGGTCTTGAACAGGCCTTTGGTGGTTTCACCGTTGCCGGTGCAGCCAGCGGTCACCGGCGAGCAGTTATTCGTATAGTTGACACTGGCATCCTTGAAGTCGATATAGCTGTACGCCAGATCCAGCGAGGAGTTCGCGTTCAGCTTCCAGTTTGCGCCGATCGAGTACTGCATGCGGTCGCTGTCCGGCAAGGCTGGGTGACGCAGTTCCGCGCTGCGCACTGGTGCCTGGTCATGCGCAATACCGGCGCGCAGCAGCAGGTTTTCGTTGTACTTGTAGTTGGTACCCAGCGAAACACGGTAAGTGTCTTTCCAGTTCTGGCGGATGCGTTCCGGGCCTTCGGCCGTCGGCGGGAACTGGATATCCAGGTTTTCCAGGCGCGAAGTGCGGGTCCAGGTGACGTCGCCCATCAAAGCCCACTTGTCATCCATCTGGTGGAAGGCATTGACCGACAGGGTTTCCGGCGTGCGCAGTTCGACCAGCGCCTTGGAATTGACCTTGTTCGATGCGGCGGCGATAAAGCCGTTCACGGCGGCATTGCTCGTCACTTGCGAGAAGTCCCAGATGGTGCTGCCTTTGAGCTTGTGCGAAATCGACGAACGGTAAGCGATACCGAAACGCGTGCCTTCGTTCAACTGGTACAGATAGCCGAGATTGAAGCCAAAGCCCCAGTCATGACCGTCCATCGACGCGTGGCCATCCTTGATGGGACCCAGCAGCGCGGCACCAGCGGCTTGTGCCGCAGCCAAGCCTTGCGTCTTGGCAATATTGTTCACGAAAGCCTGCGATGCGGCCGGCGCATTCTTGCGCAGGAAGGCTACCGAACCTGGCACGTCCACGCCCTGGCCCAGTTCCGCCTTCATGTATTCGGCCGTGATGCCGAAACCGAACGAGTGGTGCTGGTCCAGCTTGAACGATACGGAAGGATTCAGGGCGATGGCTTCGAGCTTGATGTTGGTGATCGCGTAGCGGCCATACCAGTCATTGCCGTAGTCGAGCTTGGCACCATAAGGTACGAACAGGCCGGCACCGACCGTCCACTGGTCATTGATTTTCTTGCTGGCGTACAGCGCAGGTGCGAATACGGCGTCCGGCGCATAGTCCTTGGTTGCGCTGAAAGGCTTGCGATTGTCAGGAACGGCAGTAAAGAAAGGCTTCGAACCCGAATCCGTGTAGGTCGAATGCGGCACGACGATGGTGCCGCCGCCAACGAATTGTGTGCCTTCCAGGCGCGACAGGCCGGCCGGGTTGTAGAAAATGGTCGATGCGTCGGCCGCTTCGGCGCCGCTGGCATCGGCCGTGCCCTGGGCGGAAACGCTTTGCGAGCCGAAACGATAGCCCGATGCTTGTGCGGTGGAGGAAATGCCGGCGAATGCGGCAACGATCAGGAGGGGCAGATATTTATGTTTCAAGTTGGTCTCTCTTTATTATATGAAATTGTCTTCGGCACACTATCGCGGGCATATCCAGCTGCCCCGTCTTGCACTTTTCTTGCCGCCGTGAACTCCAATTCACTGACGGCATGAGCGAAGCATATAATATTTTTTAGAAAAAAGCGAACGTTCGCTCTTTTTATGAAACGGCGTTGTTTTTCCTGCGCATACGACCTTCTACAGTGCCAATGCAGGGGCTGGAAGCGGTATCAGAAAGCGCTGATGCATCAGCGACAGCATCTGTTCCGCCGGCACGGGACGCGAGATGAAATAGCCCTGCACCTCATTGCATTGCAGGGTGCGCAGGATGTCGAGCTGCTCGCGCGTCTCCACCCCTTCGGCCACCACGCTCATGCCCAGCGCATGCGCCATCGACAGGATGGCGCGCACGAACACTTCGCCCTGCTCCGAGCGGCCCAGCTCCATGGTGAAGGCGCGGTCGATCTTCAAGCCATCCATGGCGAACTTCTGCAGCTGCGACAGCGAGGAATAGCCGGTGCCAAAATCGTCGACCAGCAGGCGCACGCCCAGCGCGCGGATGGCGGACAACTGCTCCACGGCGCGGTTCTGTTCATCCATCATGGCCGATTCCGTGATTTCCACCTCGATCAGGCGCGCATCGATGCGGTGACGCGTCAGCGCAGACGCCAGCACCTGGTGCACGTCGCCGCGGCCGAACTGGCGCGCCGAGACGTTGATGGAGACTGGCACCAGTTCCAGTCCGCTGGCTTGCCAGCGCGCCATCTGCAGGCACACCTTTTCGATGACGACTTCGCCCAGCTGGGAAATCAGGCCGCTGCTCTCGGCCACGGGGATGAATTCCAGCGGCGGCACCATGCCGTGCTGCGGATGGTGCCAGCGCACCAGCGCCTCCATGCTGCACAGCTGCCCGCTCATGGCGTCGACCCTCGGCTGGTAGACGACGAGGAACTGATCCTGCTCCAGCGCCGCCACCAGGCTTTGCTCCAGTTCGCGCCGGTTGCGGATGGTTTCGAACAATTCCGGCTGGAAGAAGCGGTGATGGCCCTTGCCCGCCACTTTCACGGCATACATGGCGATGTCGGCGTTCTTCAGCAGCACTTCCGTCTCGGCCCCATCGCGCGGATACAGGCTGATGCCGATCGAGGCGCCCATCTTGTGGCGTTCGCTGCCCAGGTAAAACGGCTCGTCGAAGGCGATGGCGATGCGCTGCGCCACCTGCTCGGCGCGGCTGTCGTCCTCCACCGGGTCGAGCACGACGACGAATTCGTCGCCGCCCAGGCGCACCACGTGGTCGCCCGGCCGCAGCACGGCCTTCAAGCGCAAGGAGGCGGCGCGCAGCACCTTGTCGCCCTCCGCGTGGCCCTGCGTGTCGTTGATATCCTTGAAGCCGTCCAGGTCGATGAACAGCAGCGCCAGCATGTGCCGCGCGATGGCGGCGCGGCCCAGGGCGCCGGGCAGGAATTGCTGCAGCCAGTAGCGGTTGGGCAAGCCCGTCAAGCCGTCTTCATTGGCCAGGCGGCGCAAGTCGCGCTCGTGCTCCTTGGCCGTGCTGATGTCTTGCAGGGTGACGGCCAGGCGGTCGCCGCTGCGCACCAGGCGCCGGCGTATCCAGCGCAGCTTGAAGGGGTTGCCTTCCGGCAACTCGATCTCTTCCTCGGAAAAGCCGGAGACCATGGCGGCCCGGTAATTATGGATCAAGTCGCGGAAATACGGCTCGTGGGCGCGCGACTGCAGGCGCATGCCCAGCAACTGTTCGCGGCGCACGCCAAAGTAGCCGGCGCCCGGCTCGTTGCAGTCGACGATCTCGAAGTCGAGGATGCTGCCATCCGCGCCGCGCAGGGCGGCGATGATATAAAAGCCGTCGCTCGTGCCTTCGGTGGCCATGCGGTAGGCGTTGCGCACGCCTTCGGACTGGTGGTGGCGCCACGCCAGGCGCAGCGACAGCACGGTGGCGACGGCGGCAAAGGCCAGCAGCAGCACGGTGACGGCCAGGGCGATGCCGAGATAAATCGTGCGCGTTTCCTCGTAGGGATGCAGCATTTCACCGTCCGACAGTCCGACCACGGCCGTAAACGGATAGGCTTTCAGCGCCTGCCAGCCCACATAGCGATTTTGCTTGTCGGAAAAAGCTATCCTGCCGCCCGAATGCAGGGCGCCGCTCTCCGTTTCCAGGAAGCTGGTGTCGAGAAACGGCGTGCCCTGGCCGCTCTGGGTCGGCAGCACGCGCGAGCCCAGGCGCGTGCTGAACAGCTCTCCCTCTTCGCCCACCATGGCCGACATGCCGAACTTGCCAAAATTGACACTGTTATAGAATTCGGAAAAATAGCTGGAATGGATGGAAATGAGCAGCACGCCGTCGAAGTTGCCATCCTCGTCTTCCAGCCGGCGCGTGAAATGCACGAGGCTTTCGCCGGCGCCCGGCGCTGACGGGGCCGCCTCGCTGGCCCTCCCCAGCGCGATGCGCAGCGCGCTGGAGTTGCTGCGCCAGTGGCGCAACAGGAAATCGCTGCGCTCGTTGACGCGCAGCCGCTGCAGCGGCGCCGTGGCCGTCACGGGATGGCCCTTGCGGTCGAGGATGGCGACGATGGCAAATTGCGGCAAGGCATACATGCCCTGCGTCTTCAATTGATCGAGGCGCAACTGGCCGCGCGAGTTTTCCCATTCATACTTGAGCTGCAAGGTCAGCTGGTCCATCTGCTCCAGGGTGCGCAGCAGGTACTGGCCATATGCTTTCGACAAGGAAGACACGCTGTCGAGCGCCTGCTGCTGCGCCACCTTCTTTTCCGCTTCCAGCTGCAGCAAGGTGGCCGTCCACAATACCGCGCACAGGATCAGGCCCAGCAAGGGCCAGGCCAGGATCAGGCGCAGGTTAGCCTTGAGAAAATCGGCCCTGCTCATCTCCACCACGGCGGCGTTATTATTATTTACAAATTGTCGCAAGAACATGGTGCAGCATCTGCCGTTTCTATGTATTTCTTCAAGGACACACAAATTACCACAGAGTCATGTTTGCAGGTAAGACGGCAGCGTAATTATGTGCGTGGGCCGCGGCCCGCCTGTCGCGCCTGCGTTACAATCACCATCCTTACCGTTGGAGAAATACATGCAGCAATATCAAGATTTGATCAAGACCGTGCTCGAAACGGGCAGCTGGCAAGACAACCGCACGGGCATCCGCACCCTGAGCGTGCCGGGCGCCATGATGCGTTTCGACTTGGCCAACGGCAACTTCCCTGCCGTGACAACCAAGAAACTGGCTTTCAAATCCGTGATCGGCGAATTGTGCGCCTTCCTGCGCGCCTCGCGCAACGCGGCCGAATTCCGCGCCCTGGGCTGCAAGGTCTGGGACCAGAACGCCAATGAAAACGCGCAATGGCTGGCCAACCCCTACCGCGAAGGCGAGGATGACCTGGGCCCCGTGTACGGCGTGCAATGGCGCCAATGGCCAGCATATAAGCTGCTCGACGCCGACCAGCCCGCACAGATCGCCGACGCGCAAGCCAACGGCTTTACCTTGGTCGCCCCCATCGTCGAGGGCGGCGTGCAAAAAGTGCTGCTGTACAAGGCCGTCGACCAGTTGCGCGAATGCCTGGACACCATCATGAGCAACCCGGGCAGCCGGCGCATCCTGTTTCACGGCTGGAACCCGGCCGTGCTGGACGCCGTCGCCCTGCCCGCCTGCCATTTGCTGTACCAGTTCATCCCGAACGCCAGCACGCGCGAAATTTCGCTGTGTTTATATGTGCGCAGCAACGATATCGGCCTGGGCACGCCGTTCAACATCGCCGAAGGCGCCGCCCTGCTGCACCTGGTGGCGCGCCTGACGGGCTACACGCCGCGCTGGTTCACCTACTTCATCGGCGACGCGCACATCTATGAAAACCACCTCGACATGGTGGAAGAACAATTGAAGCGCACGCCGTTCCCGGCGCCCCGTTTCGTCATTTCCGACCGCGTGCCCGACTACGCGAAGACGGGCAAGTACGAGCCGGAATGGCTGGAAAAGATCGAGCCGTCGGATTTCTCGCTGGAAGGCTATGAACACCACGCGCCCATCAAGGCGGCGATGGCCGTCTGATGGCGGTCACAGCACTCGCCGCCCTGCACCGCAAGCTGTTTGATGAAACGGATGGCAGCAAGTTCGCCCGGCTGAAAGAGCGGCTGCTGAAAAAGCATGCCGCGGACGACAGGCTGGCCGTGCTCGACATCCTGACGGCGTATGCGCGCGATGGACAACTGCTGCACTGGCGCACCTTTTTGATGACGGATATCGTGCATCTGGTGGAAGGCAGTCAACATGCGGCCTTTTTCGCCTGGGCACTGGAGCAGCCCGCACTGGCGTACTGGGGCATCGATGGCTTGCTGAAAAGTATAGGCGTGGACGCGTATGCGCCCCTGGTGGCGCTGGCAGCGTCTGGCGCCACCAGGCTGGAAGTGCGCGCCAAGGCGATCAAGAGCCTGGCCGTGTTCAGCCGCCAGCCGTTTGACCAGGACTTGCCGTCCGATCCCGGCCACTGGAAGGCAGAGCAGCTGCGACTAAGCGCCGTGCTGGCCTGGCAAGCGGACGGCTACCCTGACGGTGCAGGCTACAAGGCGCCCGCCAAGCATGAGACGCTGGCCAAGCCGCGGTCGCGCCTGCAAGTAGCTGCCGCCCTCCTAGAGCGGAAACTGGCGCTGCGGCGCCAGCGCGAGCAAGACCTGGCGCAACCGTCGAACTGGCTGACCATGGCCAGCGCCAAGGACATGGCCGAGATCGACGCGCAATGGGTCTTGCCGGAAATCTACCGCCATTTCCTGCAATTCTATTCGCCGCTGCGCGTGCATGTCGACGGCAAGCGCTTCCCGCAGGGCCTGCATCTGTACGGCGCGGCGGAGCTGGTGGAGGCCCAGCACGGCTACGCCGTCCATGCCGTGCATAATCACAACATCGCGAGCTGGCAGTCGAAGCTCGTGGTGATTGCCGATGCGGGCGGCGACCCGTACTGCGTACACCTGGAAGAAAGAAGCATCGACGGCGACTTGCCCGTGTATCGCGCCAGACATGGCGCAGGCGAATGGCGCTTCGAGCTCCATATGGACGATTTCATCGACTTCCTGCACGAAATCGCATGGGCGGCCTAGCCTGCTTCGCCGGGACCGGGACCGGGACCGGGTCCGCCTGGCCCCCGTCCGCCCGGCGGACCGAAGCGCGGCTCCCGTTCGCCCTCCTTGGCCGCCGACGTGGCGCCGCCCAGGCGGTACGACAAGCCCACATAAATCATGCGGCCGTCAAAGCGGCGCGTGCTCGTTTCGCGCAGCGAGGCGCTGTTGATGACGGTTTCCATCTTGTTGCTGCTGAACACATCGGTCACATTCATGACCAGGCTCAATTGCGGTGTCACGGTGTGGCGTAAACTGAGGTTCAGCGTGTTGTTCGGCGAGCGGTAGCCCTGTCCCGACAGCATCTTGCCTTGCATTTGCAGGGCCAGTTGCAGCTGGTTATCCGCATTGATCTGGTAATTGAGGCGCGCGCGGCCGCTCAGTGCGTTGGCCGTGCGCGTGCTGCGGTTGCCCAGGTCGTCGGAACTCGTCTGCTGGCTGCGCGCCAGGTTGCCGCTCGTGTTCAGGGTCAGGGATGGCGTCAGCTTGCCGCTGACGCTGAATTCCAGGCCGCTCGAATGGCTGCCTTCGCCGTTTTCCCGCGTAGTCAGCAGCACATTGTCGCTAATAAAATAGCGGTAATCGACGATGGCGTCCGTGTCGCGCCGGTGGTAGGCGCGCAAGCTGCTTTCCAGGCCCACGATCTTCGTTTCATAGCCGATTTCGAAGGAATCCGTCTGCGTGGGTTTCAGCTTGGGATTGCCGGCCGCCACATTGAACTCGTCGCGGTAGATCACGTAGGGGTTCAGATCGCCCGCATTCGGGCGGCGGATGCGGTGCGCGTAGCTGAAGCGCAAATTGCTCTCGTCGCTGACTTTATAGGTGGCGAACAGGCTGGGAATATAGTTGACGTAATTGTTGCCAGCCTCAACGCCACTGGTGATCTGGCGTACGTTCAAGTCCGTGTATTCGGCGCGCAAGCCGGCCAGGGCGCCCCAGCGTTCGCTCAGGCGCATCTGGTAAGAGCCGTACAGCGCGATGGTGCGCTCGTCGAGCTCGAAACGGTTGCTGCGCATGGGATTGACGGTCTCGGCCAGGCTGGCGGGATTGATGTCCGTATATAAAGTGTCGAAACTGCTCTTGTTGTCGGCCACCTTGTAGCCCAGCTTGGCCGTGCCGCCCGCCAGCGGACGCTCGTAGTCGCCGCTGAAGTCGACGATGCGGTTGCCCGTCTCGCTGTGCTGGCGTGCGCGGCTGTCAAACGCGTTGACGGGCGCGATCGCATAGGCATTCGCGTAATCGCTGTCGCTCTCGTTGGTGGACGACGACACGCGCAAGTCGATTTTCAGGGTTTCGCCAGGCAACTCGCCCTTGTGGTCGTAGCGCCCGCCCCAGCTGTAGTTGCGGCTGTCGCCGTTGCGCACGGTGCTGCGCACATAGTCGCCGATGGTGCTGCCCGTGCTGTCGCCGTTGATGTAACGGTCCAGCGAGCGCTGGTCGTTGCTGCGCCCGTTGTACGACACGCTGGCGGCCAGGGTGTCGTTCGCATTCAGGTTGTAATTGACGGTGCCGTGCAAGCCCAGCGAATCGTTCAAGCCATTGTTCGTGGAGCTCTGGCTGCTGGGGGCGAAGGCGCCCGTGCCGCGGTCCAGGCGCTCGCGGCTGACATCGCCCACGGAATTGCGGCCGTCATGGCGCACATTGATGCCGCCCTGGTAGCCCCACGGACCTTCATTGTAGGTGCCGGAGACGGAGCTGTTGTAGCGCCCGGCGATGCCCGCATTCGCGTTGACGGTGGCAAAGCCGCCCGGCTTGCGGTTGCGCCGCATCACCAGGTTCAGGATCGGGCCGCCACCGGCTTCGTTGCCAAACTGGGCGCCGGGATTGTTGATCACTTCCACGGATTCGATATCGTCGGCCGCCATGGCGTTCAACGTGGCGCCCCGTGAATCGCCCTGCAGCATGGCCGATGGTTTGCCATCGATCAATATCTGCACATTGCTGCTGCCGCGCAAGGACACCGAACCGTCGGGGTCGACGGCCACCGAAGGCACATTGTTCAAGGCATCGGCCGCCGTGCCGTTGGTGCTGCCCACGTCGGACTTGACGTCGTAGACTTGCCGGTCGATGCGGCCCGTGGGACGTTCGGCCGTCACGCTGACGGTAGCGGGAGCATCGACGGCGGGCGCCTTGGCCGGTGCGGGCTTGACGACGGTATCGCCGGTGACGGTTTGCGCCTGGACAGCGGCGCCGGACACGAGCAGGCTGCCGCCCGCCAGGCAGTGAAAGAGGATTTTATGCATTTGCTTAAAAAATAATCGAGACGCTACGGATGAGGCACTACGCCGCAGCGTGAGAGCACATTCTCAAAGCATGCCACGATTGCAAGGAGCAAAGCAAATGCGAACCATTGTTATTTACTTCAATTTACAAATCTCTCGCACTTGTGGTCGCATAGCCTCATCCGATGACCTTTGCGCTACCTTTGCGCTACCTCAACAAGCCCTTGCCGCGCGCCAGCTTCAGCCAGCCCGGATATTCCGTCATCAATAAGTCATACAGCTCCGCATCGCTGTGCTCGTCGGGCGAGCTGACGGAAAAGTAATTGGCATTGTCGACCAGGCGGCCCTGCAATTCGTCGAGCTTTTCCAGGAAGGGGAAGTCGGAATCGGCAAAGGCGGCGAGAAACTTGCTTTTCGATTTGCGCCCCTTGCCGATGCCCATGAATTGCCAGAAGATCGGCTCATGGCTGGCCCAGCGCAATTGTTTCTCCGTCGTCGCCTGGTCGCTCGTGCCGCCGTCCGTGACGAACATCACGTACACGGGCAATTCCGCGGCGACGGGCCGCGTGCGCTCGCCGCCGGCGCCATCGGGGAAATAAAATGCGCGTATCGCCTGCATGGCGGCGCCATAGCGCGTGTCGCCTTCCAGCGGATGGCGCTGTATGGCCTGGCCCACGTAGGTATTGCAGTTGCTCAAGGCCATGGGCGCCGGATGGTGGACGTTCTTGCCGAACAGGAAAACATCGATCTCGCCATCGTCGTCGAACTTGCAGCCCAGGGCCAGGATGCGTTCGGCAAAGCGCTGCACCAGCCCCTCTTTATATAGTCGGCCCATGGAGCCGGAAATATCCAGGCACAAACACACCTTGGCGCGGTGGTCAAGCAAACCCACTTTCTGCAGCGACACGCCCGCCTGCTTGACGAGGCTGACCAGTTGCGGCGCTTCCCGTTCGACCCGTTTTTCCAGGTTGATCTTTGCCTGCATGACGGCCGAAACCGCCGCAGGGGCAGCAGAAGCGGCCTGGTCGACTTCGCCGCCGAAGTGGCGCACCAGCGCGTCCAGTCCGCCATTAAAACCTTGTCCCACGGCCATGCAGCGCCAGCCGCCATCCTTGCGGTAGATTTCCGCCAGCATGACGGCTTTTTCCTGTGCAAAATCACTACCCGCGAAGGCGAAGCGGGCCAGCTCGCGTCCGCCCGCCTGCAGGCGCACGTGGCCGGCTTGCAGCTGCGACATCACCCCGCCGCCATCGATGGACGCCGTCACGACGAGGCGGTCTATGCCGGCCGGCAAGCGCGCCAGTTGCAAGGCAAACTCGGCCATGTCGCCGCCGCTGCCGGGGCGCGCTTCCACGCCGCCGCACGGCGTACGCGGCTGGTTGAAAAAGGTCATGTAGCGCTCGTCGGCCAGTTTTCCTGCCGCATCGAGGCCGAAACAGGCCACGTCGAGCGCCAGCCCCTGCGCGGCGACGCCCACCTGCAGCACGCCGTCGGGAACGAGATTGGCCAGCGGCAAGCGCTGTCCCTTGGACAAGGTTTCCATCAGTGCCTCCTAGGCGATATAGCGGCGCGGATTGTCCGCGTTGAAATCATCTTCGTCTTCCTTGTCCTCGCCCTTGAAGACGACGGGACCGTTGAAGGCCAGTTGCAGGCTCTCGCCCTGCCAGCTCAGCCACGGCGTCGCTTCGCTGCCCGGCTCCGACGTCTTGCCGGACGGTTCGAGGATGATACTGTCGGGCGTGATGCGCGCCATGCCGATCACATAGGTGTAGACGGAATCGTCCTCGGCCGCCTTGGACAGGCGGAAGTCGAACGCGCACTCGACGATCTGCTCGCCATATTGCATGACCATCTTCGGCCGCATGGAAGCGACCGACACGGCGCCATTGGCCAGCGCCGAATACACGCTGAAGACGAGGCCCACCGTGCCGCCGTACTGTTGCGCCAGCGCGGGATTGACTTCCACCGTTTCCGTGGCCGGTTCCTTGCCCGATGCGCCCGCCACGTCGCCCAGGTGGCGTACATACGGCATGACGTCGAAGCTGCCCGGCGTATCGGGCGCCTGGATGAAGCGCATCTGGCCGTTCGGCAAGAGGATGCCGACTCTTAAATCGAGGTCGTCGTTATCGTCGTCGCCATCGCCGTTATCGACCCAGGTGGCCTTGACGGTGAGCTTGCCCGGCGCGCCCGCGCCCTTTTGCAGCGACACCTTGTGCGTCTGGCCCGCCTTGGTCAGCGAGATTTTCGACAGGGAAATTTTGGGCGGCGGCACCGGCTCCGCTGCCGCCTGCGCCACTTCGCCGCCGAAATGGGCGACCAGAGCGTCCAGGCCGCCATTGAAACCCTGGCCCACGGCCATGAAGCGCCAGCCGCCGTCCTTGCGGTAGAACTCGCCCAGCATGACGGCTTTTTCTTGCGCAAAATCAGATCCCGCATACGTGTAGCGGGCCAGCTCGCGCCCGCCGTCCAGCAAGCGCAGGTAGCCGCTGCCCAGCTGCGCCATGGTGGCCGCGCCATCGATGGCGGCCGTGACGACGAGGCGCTCGATGGAGGCAGGCAAACGGTCCAGCTGGTAGCTGAAACCAGCCGCATCGCCGGACGGCGCCGCCGCTTCCACGCCGCCGCACGGCGTGCGCGGCTGGTTAAAGAAAGTCATGTAGCGGTCGTCGGACAGCTTGCCGTTGGCATCGAGGCCGAAACAGGCAAAGTCCAGCGGCACGCCAGCGCTGGCGAGTCCCAGTTGCACGACGTTGCCCGTGACGAGGCCGGACAGCGCCAGGCGCTGCCCCTTGATCAGGTTTTCCATGCGATTATTTATTCAGGTGTGGGAGCTTCGGACAACGGCTCAAGGCAAGGCGCGTCGTCCGAAGACAGTACGAATGTACAGTCAGTCCATGGCGGCGCAACGCCGCCATGGACTGCCGTTTTGGGTTCTATACAAAGCTAAAAGAGCTTCGGACAACGGTTCAGGGCAAGGCGCGTCACCGAAGACAGTACGAATAGTACGGCGAGGTGACGCAACGCCGCCATGGGCCGTTTTCCGGAGCTCTTAGGCGTTGACGCCGAACGAGCGTGCCAGTGGTCCCAGGCCGCCCTTGAATCCTTGGCCGATGGCCTTGAATTTCCATTCGCTGCCGGCGCGGTAGATTTCGCCGAAGATCATGGCCGCTTCCGTCGAGCCGTCTTCCGACAGGTCGTAGCGGGCGATTTCCGCCCCGTTGTCGCCGTTCAGGCAGCGGATGTAGGCCTTGCCGACCATGCCGAAGTTCTGCTTGCGGTTTTCCGCGTCGTGGATAGTCACGGCGATGGCGATCTTGTCGATGTCGGCGGGCACGCTGGCCAGGTCGACGGCCACTTTCTCGTCGTCGCCGTCGCCGCCGCCGGTCGTGTTGTCGCCCGCGTGGACGATGGAGCCGTCAGCCGACTTCAGGTTGTTATAAAAAATGAAATCGGCATCGGAACGGGCCTTGCCATCCGTTTTCAGCAGGAAGGCGCTGCCGTCCAGGTCAAAAGCGGCGCCATCGGTGGCGCGCGGGTCCCAGCCCAGGCCAATCACGATTTTCTTCAAGCCGGGAGCTTCCTTGCTCAGGTTGACATTGCCGCCTTTTTGCAAACTGATCGCCATGGTAATTCCTCTTTAATGTGGGGGTTGCATTCGGTGTTTCAGGTCACGTCGCCGGCACGCCGGCTTGATGAGCCATGAGCCTACCATAAAGTTCCTGCTTGCCAGCCGCGCACTATTGAAAATAATGCCATACGGAAAAATCGTGCCGCTGTCCCCATGCGCAAAATGACGGATAATGCCGCTCGACAAAAATTTTTCACACTAGGTTTGTCCTTGATCAATATACGACTCGACTGCATTCCTGGCACCCTGTGCGACGCACGCCTGTGGTCGCGCCTGGCGCCTGCCCTGGGCGACGCCTTTGAACTGCGGCACGTACCCCTGCACCAGGCGCGCACGCGCCCGCAGATGCAGCAGATGATCGCCAGCCACAGCGCTCCGCAAGCCCATCTGGTGGGCTTTTCGCTGGGCGCCTACCTGACGCTCGAACACGCGCTGGCGCACCCGCAGCGTGTGAAATCCCTCACTTTGATCGCCAATTCGGCCAAAGGTTTGCTGCCGGCGGAGGTCGAAGCGCGCCAGCGCATCGTCGCCATGCTCGAGCGCAATGCCTATACGGGCATCACGCGCCAGCGCCTGCGCGAATTGCTGCACCCGTCGCACTTGCAGGACGGCGCCATCACGGGTCTGATCCAGCAGATGGGGTTGGACCTGGGCAAGGAGGTGCTGCTGGCGCAATTTCTCACCACGATAGACCGCCCCGACCTGATGGCGCGCTTGCCGGAACTCGATTTCCCCGTGCTGATCGTGGGTGCCGAGGACGACAAGCTCGTCAATCCCGACGACCTGCGCACCATGGCCGCCCGCCTGCCGCAAGCCACCTTGCACATACTCAAAGACGATACCGGCCACATGATTCCGCTGGAAGCGCCAGGCGCGCTGGCGCAAGCCATGCGTGCGCATCTGGAGGCTGCCGGCAATTTCAACGATAATGACGGGCATCGGGCATCGCCCCCACCTTTTTCACAGAACCAATGAGCTTACTGACCATCATCGTCGCCACCGACCAGCAAGGCGGCATCGGCATCGACAACACCCTGCCGTGGAAGTTGCCGGAAGACCTGGCGCATTTCAAGCGCTTGACGACGGGCCACCCCATCCTCATGGGCCGCAAGACCTTCGATTCCATCGGCCGCCCGCTGCCGAACCGCCGCAACATCGTCATCACGCGCAATCCGGACTGGCGCCACGAAGGCGTGGAAGCGGCGCCGTCGCTGGAAGCGGCCATCGCCCTGCTGGACGGCGCCGAAGGCTATGTCATCGGCGGCGCCGACATCTATAAACAGTCGCTGGCCCTGGCGCAGCGCCTGATCGTCACGGAAATTGGCCAGACGTTCGATTGCGACGCGTTTTTCCCCGCCGTGGATCATGCCGTGTGGCAAGAAACCGCGCGCGAAGCGCATGTCTCGGAGAAATCCGGCCTGCCTTACGCCTTTGTCACGCTGCAACGCAAAGCCTGATAAGGTTATATTGACTAGCAGAATGTTGCTGTAATACCCCTGTCACACCCGTGCGTCACGCTAGCGCATGCCTGGGACGCCGGGGGGTGATATTTTTTTCCCGCAGAGGCCGCATTTCTGCGAGAATCCCGTTCTTATTTTTTTTATGCGGCTGCCGGGTTGCACTACCGCCTGACCGTCGCGCCCTAGTCCGCCCCTTCACATCTGTCAGGGGCGGCTTGCTTTTTTGGAGACATGCATGAAATTTCGTTTCCCCATCGTCATCATTGACGAGGATTTCCGTTCTGAAAATACGTCCGGCCTGGGCATTCGCGCCCTTGCCGCCGCAATGGAAAAAGAAGGCATGGAAGTGCTGGGCGTGACCAGCTACGGCGATTTGTCGCAATTTGCCCAGCAGCAATCGCGCGCGTCAGCCTTCGTGCTGTCGATCGACGATGAAGAGTTCGGCGCCGGTTCCATCGAGGAAACCGATCACGCCTTGAAGTCGCTGCGCGCCTTCGTCGAGGAAATCCGCTACAAGAACGCCGACATCCCTATTTACCTGTACGGCGAAACGCGCACCTCGCGCCATATTCCCAACGATATCCTGCGCGAACTGCATGGTTTCATCCACATGTTCGAAGATACGCCGGAATTCGTCGCGCGCCACATCATCCGCGAAGCGAAATCCTACCTGGACGGCCTGTCGCCGCCGTTCTTCCGCGCCCTGGTGCACTACGCCAACGACGGTTCCTACTCGTGGCACTGCCCCGGCCACTCGGGCGGCGTGGCCTTCCTGAAGTCGCCGATCGGCCAGATGTTCCACCAGTTCTTCGGTGAAAACATGTTGCGCGCCGACGTCTGCAACGCCGTCGAGGAACTGGGCCAGCTGCTCGACCATACCGGCCCCGTCGCCGCGTCCGAACGCAATGCGGCGCGCATCTTCAATGCCGACCATTGCTATTTCGTCACTAACGGCACCTCGACCTCGAACAAGATGGTGTGGCATTCGACCGTGGCGCCAGGCGACATCGTCGTCGTCGACCGCAATTGCCACAAGTCAATCTTGCATTCGATCATCATGTGCGGCGCCATTCCCGTGTTCCTGATGCCAACGCGCAATCACCTGGGCATCATCGGCCCCATCCCGCTGCATGAATTCACGCCGGAAAGCATTGCCCGCAAGATCGAAGCGAATCCGTTCGCGCGCGAAGCGAAGAACAAGAAGCCGCGCATCCTGACCATCACACAATCGACCTACGATGGCGTGATCTACAACGTGGAAACCCTGCGCGAAATGCTGGACGGCAAGATCGACACCCTGCACTTCGATGAAGCGTGGCTGCCACACGCCACCTTCCACGATTTCTACAAGAATATGCACGCCATCGGCAAGGACCGTCCGCGCGCCAAGGAATCGATGATCTTCTCGACCCAGTCCACGCACAAATTGCTGGCCGGCCTGTCGCAGGCCTCGCAAATCCTCGTGCGCGAATCGGACACGGTCAAGCTGGACCAGGACGCCTTCAACGAGGCTTACCTGATGCACACCTCGACCTCGCCGCAGTATTCCATCATCGCCTCGTGCGACGTGGCCGCGGCCATGATGGAAGCGCCGGGCGGCACGGCCCTGGTGGAAGAATCGATCATGGAAGCGCTCGATTTCCGCCGCGCCATGAAGAAGATCGACCAGGAATGGGGCCAGGACTGGTGGTTCCAGGTGTGGGGTCCGGCCAGCTTCAACGACGAAGGCATGGGCCAGCAGGAAGACTGGATGATACGCGCCGAGGATGACTGGCACGGTTTCGGCGACCTCGCTCCCGGCTTCAACATGCTCGACCCGATCAAGGCGACCATCGTCAACCCGGGCCTGTCGCTGGACGGCCAGTTCGGCGACACGGGCATCCCCGCGTCCATCGTCACCAAATACCTGGCCGAGCACGGCGTCATCATTGAAAAATGCGGCCTGTACTCGTTCTTCATCATGTTTACCATCGGCATCACCAAGGGCCGCTGGAATACCCTGTTGACGGCCTTGCAACAATTCAAGGATGACTACGACAAGAACCAGCCGATGTGGCGCATCCTGCCGGAATTTGCGGCGGCCAACCCACGCTACGAAAAAATGGGCTTGCGCGACCTGTGCCAGCAGATCCACGATTTCTACAAGGCTTACGACGTGGCCCGTTTGACGACGGAAATGTATCTGTCGGACATGATCCCGGCCATGAAGCCGTCGGACGCGTTCGCCAAGATGGCGCACCGCGAAATCGAACGCGTGGCCATCGACGAACTGGAAGGCCGCATCACGTCCATCCTGCTGACGCCGTATCCACCGGGCATTCCGCTCTTGATCCCGGGCGAGCGCTTCAACAAGACCATCGTCGACTACCTGCGCTTCGCACGCGACTTCAACGAGCGCTTCCCCGGCTTCGAGACGGATGTGCATGGCCTCGTGAAACGCGAAGTCGATGGCAAACGCGGATACTTCGTCGACTGCGTCAAACTGGACGATTAGTGACGGCTCATCCAATCTCGCTTGGCGCGCTTTGCGGCCGGCGATGCTCACCGTACCAGAGTACGGTTGCGCTTCTCGGCCACAAATCACTGCCGCTCGCTACGATTGGATGAACCGTCGTGACGTTCGTTAAAGAACGCTGCTTACATGGCGCCGCCTGATGCAAATCAGGCGGCGTTTTTCATTGTGGGCCAGCGCGCACGCTTGCGCCAGATCAAACGACCGGGGTATCGGGCTTCTAAGATGGGCGACTCGTGCCCTCGTGACGGCAGGCCTATGACGCTCAAGGTGTGGCTGGAAATCATGCAGCAGGCGGCGGCTGGCAGTGGCGCCTTGCTGGCGGCGGCCTTGAAGCAGGCTCAGGTAACTATAGCCCGGCGGCACGATGGCGAAGCAGATGGAACGGGCATCGTGCTGTTCGCCGAAGCCAATACGGCACTGCTGCAGGCGCTGCCGGCGCTGTGCAGCCATGCCCGCGTGCTGGCCATCGCCGCCTGCGGCCAGGCCCTCAGCTGTGCGCAACAGCGGGCCCTGCTGGCGGCCGGCGCGCTCGATGTGCTGCTGTGGCCTGGCGGCGCCGTCGACGCGGGCCAGGTGCTGGCGCGCCTGCAGCGCTGGCAAGCCGTGGCGCAGTTGCTGGCGTCCAGCGCCGTGCGCCAGCAACTGGTGGGCGGCAGCGCTGCCTGGACCGCCTTGCTGCACCAGGTGGTGGAAATGGCCGCCTTCAGCCAGGCCCCGATGCTGATCACGGGTGAGACGGGCACGGGCAAGGATTTACTGGCGCAACTGGTCCACCGCCTGGGCAACTGCCGGGGCGACTTCACCATCCTCGACTGCACCACCCTGTCGCCGGAACTGGCGGGCAGCGAACTGTTCGGCCATGAACGGGGCGCGTTTACGGGCGCGGCGGCACCGCGCGACGGCGCTTTCGCCCTGGCCGACGGCGGCGTGCTCTTCCTCGACGAAGTGGGCGAACTGCAGCTGCCCCTGCAGGCGCAGCTGCTGCGCGCCATCCAGGAACGCAAATACAAGCGCGTAGGCGGCAATACCTGGCAACCGACGCAATTTCGCCTCGTCTGCGCCACCAACCGCGCACTGGAAGACGAGGTGGCGCGCGGCGCCTTCCGCGCCGACCTGTATTACCGCATCGCCGGCTGGCGTTGCCAGACGCCGCCCCTGCGCGAACGCCAGGACGACATTTTGCCGCTGGCCCGGCATTTCCTCGCCGAGCTGGCCCAGCAGCCGCCGCCCCCGCTGGACGCCGCCGTGCGCGAATACCTGCTGCTGCGCGACTATCCGGGCAATGTGCGCGAGCTGCGCCAGACCGTCACGCGCATCTGGCACCGCCATTGCGGCCCCGGCCCCATCACCATCGGCGCCCTGCCTCCCGAAGAACGGCTGCTGGCGCCGCCCTGGCCCGACCAGTACTTCGAAGCGGCCGTACGTCGGGCTCTGGCCCAGGGCTGCAAGCTGTCGCACATCGCGCGCTGCGCCACCGACATGGCCATCCGCCTCGTGCTGGCCGAGGAACACGGCAACAACCAGCGCGCCGCCGCGCGCCTGGGCGTGACGGACCGCGCCCTGCAGATACGCCGCAAGGCGGCCGCCTGCGCGACGCCAGCCGCGACTGCCGCCAGTATTGCGACACCGCCGGCCACGCCGGCCGCGCCTTGATCTGCCTCAAGCCAGCCGCGCCAGCCGCAAGAAATTGCCACCCGTGATCAAAGCCGCATCGGCCGGCGGCAAGCCCAGCAGCTGAATCTTGTGCAATTCCAGACCCGGATGCAGCCAGGGGCCATCCGAGCCGAACAAGACTTTGTGCGGCCCCGCGCGGCGCACGGCCTGCTGCAGCAAGTCGAAGCGGCGCACGCCCGAGGTATCCGCATGGATGTTGCGGTGGCGCGCCAGATGGTCGACCAGCGCCAGCTGCGCCGCCCAGTCGTCGCCGAAGCTGCCCAGATGAGGCAGGATGAAATCGACGTCCGGATACTGCTGCGCCAGCAGCTCGGCCACGGCCACCTCGCCGGCCGGGTCGTACAGCACGGGCAAGCCAAAGAAGCGGGCCGCGTCGCACACTTCGCCGCTGATGCGCGCATCCAGGCGGTGCGCCTTGATGCCGACAAAGCCATAGCGCTCGACGGCCGTGCGCACCAGGTTCTGGATGCGGCCCCGGTCGCGCCGCGCATGCACGAAGGCAAAGCCGTAGAAACGCTGCGGATCGGAGGCGACCAGCCGCGCCACGCCATGGTTGGCGATGGCGTAATCGGAGTGGAAGGTGGCGAACAGCACGCTGCGGGCAATGCCAGCCGCTTGCGCGCGGCGCAGATAGGCTTGCAGCGGCGCATCGCTGTCCCACGGGCCGCTCAAGCCGTCGCCCGGTCCCGCATGGCAATGGCAGTCGATGATCATCTTGCCGCGCTATTGCCAGTCGCCCATGACGACGATGCGGTTGCCGCGCCGGCGCCAGCGCCCGCTCTCCTCCTCGCCCTGCGGCGCGGCCGAACGAAAGTGCGGCAGTTGCTGGTGCAGGGCCCGCGTCAGCGCGCTTTCCACGGCGCGCGCGCTGCCGTCGCCGTCGGCCGCCAGGCGCGCCGCCTGCCCCGCGATGCGCACGAAGCGGCGCGCCAGCTCCAGTTCGCGGTCGGCCGGCGCTGCGGCCTCCATCTCCAGTTCCAGCGCATTGCTGGCGGCGCTCCCCAGGGCCGAACCGAGCGCCGTGCCCACGCCCGGTATCGGGATCATCGAACCGAGGGCGCCGCCGACAAAGGGCAAGGCCGTCTTGGCCACGGCCTTCAAGGCGCCGCCCAGGGGCTTGGTCACCTTGGCGATGGTAGCACCCACCTTCTTGACGCCCTTCCACACGCTCTTGAAGACATTGCCGAGAAACTGTTCCAGCTCCTCCTCGCTGGACACTTCCAGCAATTCCATGGCCAACTGCAACTCTTCCTCTTCGCTGAACAGGGCGGGGGCGCTCCCCTTGCCGGACCAGGTTTCGCCAAACTCCAGCACTTCAAACGCGGCGCCGGCCCGCTGGCGGCATTGCGCGCATTCACATTCGAGTTGATGCATGATGTACTCCTTCGCAGTCGTCAAGGCGCTGTCGTCAATTCCACATTTCACCCAGCACGGCCAGTTCCAGTTCGCGCCGCTGGTTGGTCAGCACGCCGCGCTGGTTGGCGAACATGTCGTCGTGGATGCGCTGCTCGATGCGGCGCCGCTGCGCCGCCGAGGACAGGGCCGCCACGTACACCTGGTGACCGCTCAAGTCGACGCCCATCATCTGGCCGCACAGCCGGTGCTGCAGCAAACGGCGGTGCAGATCGTCCGTCTGGCCGCTGTAGGCGCGGCGCCGTCCGCCCGCATCGAATTCGACCACGTACAGGCCCGGACCGCGGCCATTCGGGTCGCGCAAGGCATTGGCCAGCGGCCCCAGCGCCTGGTAGGTCAAGGCGGCCGCTTCCGGCACCCGGCCCATGGTGCCGGCCAGGGTGGGCGGGACTTCACCTTGCTGCTGGTCATCGTCCTGCCCCTGGTCCTGCCCTTGATCCTGTCCCTGGCCCGCATCGATGCCCGGCTCCGGTTCCTGCTGGTCGCCAAAGGTCGGCTCCGCCACGGGATAGGCCTGCGGATAGAGGGTCGGGTAGAGGGGCACATAGCCGCCCCAGCCTCGGTAGCGCGGCGGCAGATAGGGCAAGGGCGGCGGCGCGGGACGCGGCGGCCTGCGCGCCGGATTCGCCTGGTAGCGCGGCGGCGCGGGACGGCGCTGTCCGCGCAGGGGCGGCCGCGCGCGCAGCCCGCCGCCGCGCATGCCGCCGCGCGCGCCACCGGGGGGCCAGCGCTCGCCCTCCCATTCGGCCTCGCCCTCTTCCTCCCCCTGCCACTCCTGCGACCACTCTGGCGACCACTCCCCCTGCCATTCCTGCTCGCCGGCCGCTCCCGGCTGCCCCGCAAAGGGCAGCATTTCAAACGCTTCGTTCATATCGCCTCCTGATGTGATGTTCAAGCAAGCCCATCGCCTGCTCCAGTTGCCGCGACGTCTGGTCGGCCCGCAGCAGAAAAGTCAGCGCGCCGGGACCGTCCCCCGCTTGCGCCAGCGACAGCACGCCCGCTGCGCGCAAGACCTGTTGCAAATGGGCGCGGCCGGGCAGGCGCTGCACGGGAAAGCTGCCACCCTGGCAGGCGATGCCGGCCGCCGCCATCCCCGCCCTCCATTGCGCCACCCGGTCCGCCAGCCTGGCGCGCAGGGCGTCGCCATGGCGCGCATTGAGCGCCAGCGCACGCCGCGCCGCCGCCAGCACGGCTGCCGAAGGCGGACTGGCATGCACGCGCGTCTGGCTGTGCGCCGCGAAGCGCCGCAGCAAGTTTCCGCTGCCGGCCAGCACGGCCAGCGGCACGCCAAAGCCCTTGGCCAGCGAGGCGCCGACGATCAGGTGGCTGCCCCCCTTGTCGTAGCCGCCCGGCAAGCCATGCAGCCGCGCCGAGCCGCCACCAGCCGTGCCCGCCACACCCAGCACCTGCGTGTCGTCGAGCAGCAGATAGCCGCCCCCCTGGCGCGCCAGGGCCGCGTAGCTGGCCAGCGGCAAGACCTGTTCGCTGCCCGGCACATAGCCATCGGCCAGGATCAGGGGACGCCGTCCCTGCCGGCCCCAGTCCGCCGCCAGGCGCCGCAGCACCGCCATCTCGCCGCTGGGAAACATCCGCAGGGGCAAGCCCAGCGCCTGCGCCCGCTCGGCGCCCCAGCGCGCGATGGCGTAGCTGCCGCCATCGACGAGGATCACCAGCCGCTCGGCAGCGAGCATGCCGAACAGGTCCCAGAACAGGTGCAGGGTCGACGGCAGCACGCAAGCGGCCTCGCAGCCTTGCAGCGCAGCCAGGCTTGCTGCCAGGGCTTGCGCGCCGGGCGGCTCCTGCAGCGCGGCCGGCTGTCCCTGGGTCAGGCTGTTCCACGGCGCCAGCGTAGCCGCCGGATGGCGCATGCCCAGGTACAGCGCACTGGTAAAATCGAGCATGCACGCGCCCCGCTCCCGTCCTAGACGCTGCGCAGCTGCTGGCTCAGGCGCTGGCGCAGCAATACCGAGGGCATCGTCGCTTCGATCGCCGGGTCGCTGCTGTCGACGGACAGGTCGACCCCGGTGGCGGCGCGGTAGCCGTGGATATAGCCCTGCACTTGCGGACGCCAGAAGCGCGCCCAGTTGAATGCCTGCGTGGGTTCGTAGATGTCGCTCCAGTTGCCATAGCGCACGGAAAGCAGCAATTGCTCGCCAAAGATGGCCAGGTTACGGAAATGCATCACACTCGTATCCGTCCAACCCTGCAGTTTCTTCATGGCATCGACCCTGTCCATCCACGGTTCCGGATACGCCACCATCACGCGCGTCGGTAGGAATTCGCGGAATTCGGGGCGCGCCAGCATCCATTGCTGCATCAGCATTTCGATGCGCGCCGTCGACGGCAAGTCGCCGAACTGGTTGTGCGCGCCCTGCGACAGGATCAAATGAATTTCCTTCAAGGCATTCAGCACGGGGAAGGCGTCCGCCTTCACGGTGGTGTCGTCATCCTGCTTGTAGAAGGAAGTGAGCAGGCGCAGCAGGTGGTGGAATGCTTCCAGAAATTTCGAGCGGCTATCGGCAGGCCGGAAGTGCTGCACTGCCTTGCCGTCCAGGCGCACGCCGTAGTGATGGTCATACTCATAGTTGCGGCGCACCACGGTCAACCGGTGCTGCTCATCCTGGGTGTAGCCCCAGAGCAAGTTATTCAGGGGCCGCAGCATGTCGATTTCCGTGTTCGACAAGGGGTCGAGGCCGCCGCCGGGGGCGCGCAGGTTCTGGAAGCGTTGCGCGATGGCGTTCATGGTCTGAACCAGCATGCCCTCTTCGTGCCAGTACGACCAGATCAGTTCCAGCAGGCAAGGGTTCGCCAGCTTTTCCTGGATGATGCCAAAGCACAGGTCCACTTCCCCCTCCTGGCCGCGCGGGATGCTGATGGGGATGTCGGGCAATTTGCGCCGGATCACGGCCAGGTAGGGCAAGGTCTGGAAGCCGTCGATGTTTTCCAGGTAATCGTTGCGCAGCACGGTTTCCAGGTCGCGCCCCTGGGGGATGTCGCGCCGGTCCAGATAGGCGTTGTCTTCGGCCGGATTGAAGGCCAGCGGCTGGTTCAGCACGCCGCAATTGACCATCACGAACGCTTCCGTCGCCACTTTCAGCACGCGGTAGGAGTCCGAATCGGAGAACGGCAGCGCGCGGCGCTGCTTGAGCTGCTGGAACATGTCGGCCTTCTTGACGAAGCGCTCCTGCTCGAAGCCGCGCACAGCGGCCAGGTCGCCGCAAAACAGGCTGTCCATGAAATGCAGGTAATTTGTAAACGACATCGCCTCGGTGCTGTTGCGTATCAGGGTCCACAGGGGCAAGTCTTCCGTCGGTTCCGTTTCCGTGCGCGTCAGCGACACGCCCACATTGCCCGAGATGGGCTGCGGCTGGCGCTCTTCCGTCTCGTATTCCGCATCCACGGCCAGCATGGCGTTCGGACTCAGCCCTTCCGGCACGGGCAAGGCGCCGCGCAGGTCGGGCCGCTGCGACAGCATCATCTGCGCCATGAAACGGTGCATGCCGGCGCGCCGCACGGGTGTGGAAAAGGCGTTCGGCGTGCCGCGCAGGGGTACCCATGGCGCGGCGGCCAGCACCTGCACCTGGTCGCGCCCGTCCGCGCTTTGATCGCCGTCAAACGAGACGGTGGCCACGGCGCGGTCGCCCACCCTGCCGAAATTGCAGTCGCTGGGATGGCAGTCCGGCGTTTCGAAGGCCAGCCCCACCTGCGGGTTGAGCTGCGGCTTGAAGCACAGCACGGCGCTGCAGCCGGCCTGCACCGTCACGCACTGGGGCGCCGTGGCGGGGAAATTGCCGTACACGCCCACGTAGCTGCCCGTCGCCAGGTCGGCAAACACGGTGCCGCCACGGCCATCCGTCCAGCGCACGCCGACCAGCATGGCGGGGTCGGCTTGCCAGGCGGCGGCATTGAAATCATGGCAGTCGGCGTCGGCTCCCCGGTACAGGCTGATCGCGGCATTGACGACCATGGCCCCGCTGTCCTGCTCGTGCACGGTGACGACGATGCTGCCGCCCTGCTGTTTCGGGCCCGCCTGGCCCGCCGCCCCGCTCCTGCTGCCCATATTGCTGCTCATCTTGCTGCTCATGTCATTCTCCTCAATGGATAATCAAACGGCTTGCCGGACGGGCGGCCATGCCGCACGACATCCGCACACAGCTCCGATGTGTCCAGGGTGCTGCGCAGGGCCCAGTGGGTCAGCAAACGCCCCAGCAGCTCGCTTTCGTCTTCCGGGTTCAAGGTGCCGCTGGCGCGCGCCTGGCCCAGCACGGCGAACACCAGGGTCGGCGTCGCCTGGTACATCTGCGCCGGCGCCAGGGTCCAGCTGCGAAACAGCTGCGCCAGCATGGTCGGCTGGCGCGCGTGCACGGCCATGGCTTCGACCAGCGAGCCGCCGCGCAAGGCCGGCGGCCGGTGCTGCACCAGCAAGCCCACCAGGGCGTCCATGCTGGCCTGCAACTGTTCCAGCAGCCGCTGCCGGGCCGGCGGCAGGCCGGCCAGCGGGTAGTACGATAGCCACAACTGCTCCAGGCGGTCCCACTGCGGATGCGGATACAAGGCCCGTCCCATGGCGCAGCTCAGGCGCACCCGCAGCCATGGCACCGGATGGGGATCGTCGATATTCAGGCGGAAGACAAACACGCGCGGCAGGCTCACTACGCCGATCAGGCCCAAGGTGGCGGCCACGCCGACCCGCGCCAGCGACCAGAAGTCGGCCACGATCTCGGAAATCCACCGCTCCCACAACTGCCACACGTGCACCAGGCCGCTGCCGCCGTGCTGCATGGCTTGCAGCACGGGCCGCAAGGATGCCACCAGGTCCAGCAGCGCCGCGCCCTGGTGGCCGATCTCGTGCACCAGCGACGAGGCGATGCCGCTGCCGATCATGCGTTCGCGCGGCAGGCGGATGATGGCGACGGGATTGTCGCCGCCGCCCGGCAGGCGCGTGCGCGCGCGACGGATGGCCGCGCCCGGCCCCCGGTCCAGGTAGCAGATCACGGGCGGCGCCTGGTAGACATCGCTGGGCAGCGCCAGCGCATCGGCGGCAACGATGTCCAGGCCGGCCAGCCACACGCCCGTCTTGTGCTCGCTGCGCTGCGTGATGACTTCGTTGAACAGGTCGAACTGGGTCAGCGCGGCATTGAACTTCAGGCGCAGGAAAGTGAAGCGGCGCTGGGCCTCGGCGGCCGTGGCCATGCTGGCGCCGTCGGCGTGCTCGCGCCGCAGCCACCACTGGAACTGGGCCACCATGCGCCGCAAGGCGCGCCGGCCCTGCACCAGCTGGCTTTCGATGGCCGACTGGGCGCTGGGCATCAGGGACGCCGCCAGCACCGTCGGCTCGATCAGCGCAAACGGTTCCAGCCGCGCCAGCCGCGTCAGCAGCGAGCGCGCCTCCTGCTCCAGCATCCAGGCTGCATAAGCGCCGATGGCCATGATGTCAGACGCCGTACAGGACGATCTTGTGGCCCTGGCGCGCCCACCGGCCGCTGGATGGCCGCATGCCGGCGCCGCTGCGCACGCCGGCCGGCGCCACGCCCCCCGCAGCTGCGCCGCTGCCGTTCTGCGTGGCGGCCTGGCCGCCCGGCCGGCCCAGCAGGCCTGGCGCGAACTGGCGCGCCGCCGCGCTGGCCGCCGCCTGGGCGATGGCGCGCGGGTCGCCATTGCCGCGCGCTTGCGCGGCGCGGTTGACGGTATCGGCCGCCAGGCGCACGAACTGCTTGGCGCCCTCGAATTCGCGGTCTTCGTTCGACGACGCTTCCGCTTCCAGCCCCAGGGCGCTGCCGGCGGCCGAGGCCAGGCCGCTGCCGATCTTGGCGCCCAGCGGGCCGCCGAAATAGCCGCCGATGGCGCCGCCCGCCAGGGGAATGGCCTTCTTCGCCACGCCCTTGAGCACGCCGCCGATCGCTTGTCCCACAGGCGACTTGATGATGCCGCCCGCCACGGAGGCGGCCTTGCGCAGGAAATTGCCGAGAAACTGTTCCAGTTCGGCCTCATTGCTGACCGACAACAGTTCATTCGCCAGCTCCATCTCCTCGGCCTCGGAAAACATGGCGCTCGCGCCGCCCTCGCCGCTCCACTCGCCCTGGCCAAACTCGAACTGTTCCGCTTCAAAGCCGGACATTTCCTGTCCGTATTCCAGGGTCGTACGATCCAAGTCATGCATGATGAACTCCTCAAAGTTAGCACCTCGGTTGACATAACAGTGCCGGACGCAGCAGCCGTCCGGCTAACAATCGAGCACGACGATGTGCCCGCCCTCGCGGCGCCAATGGCCAGCATCCCGTCCCGGCGTTTGCGCCGCCTGCCTGAGCAAACCTGGCGCCACGCGGCGTGCCACTTGCAGCAGGGTGGTGTCCACCCGCGTCCTGGGGTCGCGCGCGCCCAGGACGCCGTCCTGCGCCAGCGCCGTGTTGACGGCATCGATCAGGTGCACGACCTGGCGCGCCAGTTCGAATTCCTTGTCTTCCGGGCTCAATCCTTCCAGTTCCATGCCGAAGATGGCCGCAGCGCGCCGCTTGAGCGCCTGCGGCGAGCCACCATGCAGGGGCAGCAAGGGCGCCAGCACCTTGCCCAGCAACTGGCGCAGCGGCCCTTCCAGCGGCGTGCCGCGCACTTGCTGGCCCGCCGCGGTGGCGCCCAGCTGGTGCGCCAGGAAAGCATCGAATTGGGCCGGCCCCTGCAATTCCAGCAACTGCGCCGCCAGCGCCAGCGCATCTTCCTGGAGCGGCAGCACGCCCGGCGTTTCAGGCAATTCCATTTCGGGACGATAGGCGAGCAGGCGGCTGGTCATGACAGGCTCCGTTGAAAGGCGGGCGGATGGCCCATGCCTCCCTGACGCAAGGGGCATGCCAGTCCGGCGCAGGGGAAGAATGGGACAGGATGGCGAACGGCGTTTCGCCGATAGCGTAAAAACCATGGTTTCCGGCGAAGCGGGTTTCGTTGTCAAGATGAGCTTTCAAACAAGCTTAATTGGCAGGAATGATTACGTCGCCTATCCGCCACAGTGCTCGCTATCGGCAAAAAATATTTTTCATTTTCAAAAAGAAAACTTCGCGCTACCCCGCCAAAAACACCACCAATACCATACCAACGGACGATAAAAATAAACGTGGCCAACACGTAAATAGTTAATTGGAAACAGGATTTTGGTAGGCAAGCCCTACAATTAATGGGCCAGAATTTGATTGCCTGAAAGAAACTAAATGATAGACCCTACCTTGCGCCGTTTATTGGCCATCACATTACTCAGCCTGCTTGCCGCCTGCGGCGGTGGCGGCGACAGCAAGACCGGCGCCACCCAGAACCCGGACATATCGGTCGTGCCGCCCGCGACCACCGCCCCCGGCGATCCGGCCACCCCCGGTACCAAGCCGGGCGACACGATCCCGCCGCCGCCCCTGACCACGCCGCCGGCCAACCAGACAGCCACCTTCACGCGCGCGGAAGCGTCGCGTTTCCTGGGCCGCGCCACGTTCGGGCCGGACATGGCGGCCATCGACGCCCTCGCCGCCAGCGACAGCGACGCGTGGTTCCGCGCGCAGTTTTCCAAGCCGCAAACCTTGCACCGCAAATATATCGACGCCAAGTATCCCGTGGCGGGCACGGCGGCCACCAAGGCTGTGCCGAACGACTTTTACGAGTCGTTCTGGCAGCAAGCCGTGCGCGGCGACGACCAGTTGCGCCAGCGCGTGGCCTTTGCCCTGTCGGAAATCTTCGTCGTGTCCACGCAAAACGAGAGCGTATGGACGCAAACGCGGGGCGTCGCCAGCTATTACGACATGCTGGGGCAACATGCGTTCGGCAACTTCCGCACCCTGCTGCAGGGCGTGGCCACCCATCCGATGATGGGGCTGTACCTGTCGCACCTGCGCAACCAGAAGGAATCGGCCACGCGTACGCCCGACGAGAATTTCGCGCGCGAAGTGATGCAGCTGTTTACCATCGGCCTGTACCAGCTGAATGCGGATGGTTCATTGAAATTGTCCGGCGGCAAGCCCATCGACACCTACACGCGCGACGATGTGGGCGGCCTGGCGAAAGTGTTTACGGGCTGGAGCTGGGCCGGCCCGGACCAGGGCGCGAACCGTTTCTTTGGCAGCGTGGCCGATCCGGACCGCGACTGGAAACCGATGCAGAACTATGCGGCGTACCACTCCACCAGCGAAAAGCGTTTCCTGGGCGTGAGCGCGGCGGGCGCCGCCGGCGGTGAAGCGGACATGGCGCTGGCCCTCGACACCCTGTTCAACCATCCGAATGCCGGCCCCTTCTTCGGCCGCCAGCTGATCCAGCGCCTGGTGACCAGCAACCCCAGCCCGGCCTATGTGGGCAGGGTTGCGGCCGCCTTCGCCAACAATGGTTCGGGCGTGCGCGGCGACATGCAGGCCGTGATCCGCGCCGTGCTGCTCGACCCCGACGCGCTGGCGCCAGCCGGCAGCAGCCTGCGCACGGGCAAATTGCGCGAACCGCTTGTGCGTCTGGGCAACTGGATGCGCGCCTTTCACGCCAAAGATGCGGCCTTGCAGTACCGCATCTATTACCTGAGCGATCCGCTGTCGGGACTGGGGCAGAATCCCATGAACGCGCCATCCGTCTTCAACTACTTCCGCCCCTCGTACGTGCCGCCCAATTCGGCGCTGGCGACGGCGGGCCTGGTGGCGCCGGAAATGCAGATCACATCGGAGCCATCCGTCACCGGTTACCTGAACTTCATGCAGGACGCCATCCGCGGCGGCGTGGCGGAAAACAGCGCCGTGCAAGCCGACTACTCGGCCGAAGTGGCCCTGGCCGACCAGCCCGCCGCCTTGCTGGACCGGGTCAACTTACTGTTAATGTCCGGCAATATGTCGTCCCGGCTGCGCGGCAAGATCCTGGCGGCCGTCACGAGCATCGCGATTCCCGCCGCCAGCGGCAGCAATGCCGCGCAAGTGACGACGGCAAAAACCTACCGCGTGCACCTGGCCATTTTCCTGGCCATGGCCTCGCCTGAATACCTGGTTCAAAAATAAGGAAGCAGCATGACTATCACCTCTCATTTCTCGCGCCGCCGCTTCCTCGGCTCCATGCTGGGCCTGGCCGGCAGCGCGGCCACGCCATTCGCCCTCAACCTGGCCGCCATGGGCCAGGCCGCGGCCCAGTCCGCCGACGACTACAAGGCCCTCGTCTGCCTGTTCATGACCGGCGGCAACGATTCCTTCAACACGGTGCTGGCCACGGACACGCCATCGTGGAGCGAATACCTGCGCCTGCGCAACACGGGCAGCAACGATTCGATCCACCTGCCCGGCGTCGGCGAAACGGGCGGCGTGCTGCCGATCACGCCCGCCACGGCGCAAACGGGCCGCAGCTTTGCCCTGCATCCCGCCCTCGCTCCCGTGAAAGACCTGTTCGACGGCGGCCGCGCCGCCATCGTTGCCAATGTGGGCACCCTGATCCAGCCCCTGACCCTGGCGCAATACAAGGCGGGCAATGTGGCGCTGCCGCCGAAACTGTTTTCGCATAACGACCAGCAATCGACCTGGCAATCGGGCTTGCCGGAAGGCGCCAGCATCGGCTGGGGCGGACGCCTGGGCGACCTGCTCGGCACGGGTAACGCGAATGCGACGTTTACGGCCATCTCGGCCGCGTCAAACGCGCTGTTCCTCAGCGGGCGCCAGGTGCGCCAGTTCCAGGTGGGCCAGGCGGGCGCCGTGCCGATCCGCAATATCGGCGGCGGCTACCTGTTCGGCACCACCCAGGGCGAGACGGCCTTGCGCGACATCATCAGCACGGCGGGCGACGACATGATGGAGCAGGAACACGTGGCGACGGTGCAGCGCGCCATTTCCAGCCAGAGCGTGCTGAGCGGCGCCATGCTGGCGGCCGGCGCGGGCGGCGTGCCCAATCCGCCGCCCTACATCAACCCGAACACGGGCGCGTCCAGCGTCAACCAGCTGGCCGTGCAATTGCAGACGGTGGCGCGCATCATCGGCGGGCGCGGTCCCCTGGGGGCGAAACGGCAAGTATTTTATGTGACCCTGGGCAGCTTCGACACGCATGACCGCCAAAAGGAATTGCACGGCGACCTGATGGCGCGTCTGGCGCACGCGCTCGCGTATTTCGACGCGACCCTGGCCACCCTGCAGGGCGCCGATGTGCGGCGCCAGGTGACGACGTTTACGGCATCGGACTTCGGCCGCACCTTCAGCAGCAACGGCGACGGCACGGATCACGGCTGGGGCGCGCACCACTTTGTCGTGGGCGGCGCCGTGAAGGGCCGCGACATCTACGGCGCCTTCCCCGCCACGGGCCTGGGCCATGAGCTGGACGTCGGTTCCGGCTCCCTGCTGCCGACCACCTCCGTCGACCAGTATGGCGCCACCCTGGCTAAATGGTTCGGCGTGGCCGACAGCCAGCTGGCCGACGTGTTCCCGAACATCGGCAACTTCAGCCGGCGCGACCTCGGTTTCATGACGGCAACTTAACCGTTCACGGCCACCGTCAGGGTGACGACATAACCATCGGTGGCATTGCCCGTCACCGTCGCCATCTGCAAGCTGGTGCCGTCGGCAAAGACATTGTCGGTGGCATAGCTGATCTGCGCCAGGTTGCGCACGCTGGCCGTGTAGCCGCTGGCCGTGTAAGCCTCGTTCAGCGTTGCCATCGGGAACGTGAACTGCGACGTCTTGATGCGGTTCATGGCGCTGGCCGCCTTGGCCAGGCTGGGATACACCTCGAAATGCACGTGCGGCATGCGCCCTGCGTAGCAGCCGGGAAAGATGGTCGTAAACGCCAGCTTGCCCGCGCTGTCCGTTTCCTGCACGCCGCGCAGGTAATTTTGCGCCGTCACGCCGCTCGAATACAGCGAATACAGGCCGTCGCGGTCGCAATGCCACAGATAGACGGCGTAGCCGGCCAGGCTGGCGCAGCCGCCGCTGGCGTTGAGCAACTGCAAATTGATGGTCAAGGGCACGCCTGCCGCCACGCCCGTGGCGCCATTGAAACTGGCGCGGATATCGCTGCGCACGACGCCCGACTGGTTCAGCACGTTGATGATGCTGCCGCCATTCGTGTTCGTGCCATCGGCCGGATACGGCCCGCCCGTTTCCTCGGGAATCACCGTGCAGGCGCCCGCCGCCGGTATCGTGACGCTGCCGGCGCCGCCGGACGTGCCTGTGACGCCGCCGCTCGCGGCCGTGCCGCCGGCGTCCGAACCGCCGCCGCAGCTCATCAACGGCAAGGTGGCGGCGCCCGCCAGCAGCCAGCGCAGGACTTGCCGCCGTTCAAACGCCTGTTGCCGCATCATTTCGAGGTCGGATGCCAGACCGTGATCATGTAAGTCCATATGTATTCCATCAAGTAGGGCAAGCTCGCCAAGGCAGGGCTCAGGCTCGCGCACAGGAACAGCGCCTGCGTGGCCCGTTGCGCGAGCGCCTTCCTGGCGGCAATGGCGAGCTTGCGTTCCATGGCTCAAGCCGTTGTATTGACCAGGTTGCCGCTGGCGGACAGGCTGCCGCCCGCACTCGCCGCGCCCAGGCTGCCCGACAATGCCTGCAGGAAACTGTTCAGTTTGCTACTGCTGCTGCTCGTGCCGCCCTCATCGCCACCCAGGGCGCTGAGCAGGCTGGCAAAGCTGGACTGCAAGTCCGTCACGCTGCCGTCCGCGCTCTGCGCGCTGTCGCTGCCATCGCTGCCGGACGACGAGAGTTTTTGCAGCAGGCTTTGCAAATCCGACTCGATATTGCCGGGACCGCCGCGCGCACCACCACCGGGTGGCGGCCCCGAAGGCGGCTCGCCCCCCCCTTCTTGCCCGCCGGCACCGCCACCGCTCTGCGCATGCAGGCTGCCCATCAGCTGGTGCAGGAAGGCGCCCAGCGCCTGCCCCACGTCGCCGCTGCCGGCGGCGCTGGTGCCGTCCGTCGCGCTTTCGCCATCAGTGGCATCGACCGTCACGCCGATCGATGACAAGGCGCTGGAAATAGCGTCGAGAAATGCGCCATCGTCGGGTTTTGACGGCCGCGTGCCGCCCGCGCCGCTGGTACTGCCGGTATTGCTGCCGCCGCCCAGGCGGCTGAACGCGCTCAGCTGGCTGGCGGCGCTGGTCGAACTCAATGCACTGATGCTCATCTCACTCTCCTGTGCTTATTGGGGGCGGCGCGGACCGGAGCGGCTGTCGCCCCGCTGCTGCGCCTGCTTGCGCTGTTCCGGCGTCAGCACGGCCAGCAATTGCTGCTCCAGCCGTGCCTGCTGCAGGCTGATCTGCGCCATGGCTTGCGCCGCCGTGCTGGCCAGCGCACTGGCCTTCGCATCGTCGTAGGCGCTGGACCCGGCAAGCGCGCGCAGTTGCGCATGGGCCTTGAAGGCGATTTTTTCCTGTTCCCGCAGCAAGGGCGCCTGGGCGTAGGTGGCGGCGAAAATCTTGTCCTGCTGCGCTTCGCTCAAGTCGATGCCGCGCAGGAATGGCGGCAAGCCCGGCGCACCGGGTCCGCCGGGTCCGCCGGGTCCGTGAACCAGGCCGGGCGGCGGCCCTTCCATGGGCGCAGCTCCTTGCTGGGCCAGCGCCAGCAGCGGCATGCTGCAGGCGGACAACAGCAACAGGGATACGGCAATACTCAGGTATTTCATCGGGCTTTCCTTTCGTGGCGATCAGCCCTGATTGTGGGCGTCTGGCATGTAAAGCAACGTTAGGGCGGCGTAAAAGCGTGTAAAGGAAGGTGCGCAAATGTAAGCGGACGTATGTAAAAGCGGGTAAAACCGCCCTGAACGGCCCCCTTTGACTGCTATCATCGGGCGATATTCACCCGAAAAAAGCACAGGCATGAGCAAGGTTTTGTTAATCGATGACGACGTGGAACTGGTCGGCATGTTCCAGGAATACCTGACGCAGGAAGGTTTTGACGCGCGCGCCGTGCATGACGGCGAAAGCGGCGCGGCCGAGGCGCTGACGGGCCTCTACGCCATCGCCATCCTCGACGTCATGATGCCGCGCATGAATGGACTGGAAACCCTGCGCCGCATCCGCGCCGGCAGCAACCTGCCCATCCTGATGCTGACGGCGCGCGGAGACGATACGGACCGCATCGTGGGCCTGGAGCTGGGCGCCGACGATTACGTGACAAAACCGTGCACGCCGCGCGAGCTGACGGCGCGCATCCGCGCCATCCTGCGCCGTGCGCAAGCGGCGCCGCAGGACACGTCGGGCCTGGCGCCGCTGACCGTGGGCCAGTTGACGATGTGGCCAGAACAGCGCCGCGTTGCCTGGGCCGGCGCACACCTGGAGCTGACGAGCACGGAATTCAACCTGCTGGAAGTGCTGGTGCGCCATGCGGGCAAGCCCGTGAGCAAGAATCAGCTGTCCGAACTGGGCCTGGGCCGGCCCATGGCCCGCTTCGACCGCAATATCGACGTGCACTTGAGCAGCCTGCGCCGCAAGCTGGGCAGCCTGGCCGATGGCCGTTCCTGCCTGCAAACCGTGTACCGTCTCGGCTACCAGCTGATCAAGGAGTAAGCGTGGGCCGTCTGTTCTGGAAGTTTTTTCTGTGCATCATGCTGGCGCAAGTGACGGCCACCATCGGCATCGGCGGCACCTTCTGGCTGAAAAACCGGGCCGCGCAGCAGGAACGGGCCCTCGACATCGACACCAGCCCGCCCGCGCAAATGATCATCGAGGCCGCCAGCGCCACCGTGGAAGCAGGCGGCAGCCAGGCCTTGCGGCAATTCCTGGGCAAGCTCGAACGCATGCGCGTGTTTGCTGTCGATGCCAAAGGGCAAGAATTGATGGGCCGCACGGTGCATCCCGCCATGCTGGCCAAGGCGCGCGCCATGCTGCAACAAAGCCAGGCCCATCCCGTCGTGCGCGACGTGGCCGGCAGCGACGGCAAGCGCTACCTGCTGTTCCTGCCCTCGTCGGAACGCTTCCGCAATGCCGAGGCGGGCGCCGCGCGCGACACGCTCAACGCCGTCACCCTGAGCGGCCCGCGCGCCATGGGACCCGGTCCACGCCCCAGCGAAGCGGGCGCCCCGCCGCCACGCGGCGAATTCGGCCGCGGCATGCCGCCCGGCCCGCGCATGGACAGCCCCTACCGCACCTTCATTCCCCTGGCCGCCGCCATCGCCGCCAGCCTGCTGTTCGCTTTTTTGCTGGCCTGGTATTTTGCGCGCCCCATCCGCGACCTGCGGCAGGCGTTCGAGGCCGCCTCGCACGGCAACCTGGCGCCGCGCTTCCACGCCAGCGGCAAGCGCGGCGATGAATTGACGGACCTGGGACGCGATTTCGACCGCATGACGGGCCGTTTGCGCAGCCTCATGGACAGCCAGAGGCGCTTGCTGCATGATGTCTCGCATGAGCTGCGCTCGCCGCTGGCGCGCTTGCAGGCCGCCATCGGCCTGGCGCACCAGCAGCCGGAAAAGATGGCCGCCTCGATGCAGCGCATCGAACGCGAAAGCGAGCGCATGGATAAACTAATCGGTGAACTGCTGACCCTGTCGCGGCTGGAAGCGGGCGCCGTGCAAGCGGGCGCGGGGCACGCGCACAGCGAAGACGTCGGCATCGCCGACCTCGTGCACGACATCGTGGACGACGCCCGCTATGAAGCCAGGGCGCGCCTGATGGGCATCGACCTGGCGGTCGACGCGGCCATGGCCGACGCCAGCGTCACGGGCCAGCCCGAACTGCTGGCGCGCGCCGTGGAAAACGTGGTGCGCAATGCTGTCAAGCACAGCCCCGACGGCGGCACGGTCGATGTCGAACTGTCGCGCCAGCATGATTGCCTGCGCATCGCCGTGCTGGACCGGGGGCCTGGCGTGGCCAGCGCCGACCTGGCCCGCATTTTTGAACCGTTCTTCCGCGCCGCCAATACCCAGCACAGCACGGACGGCCATGGCCTGGGCCTGGCCATCGCCCAGCACGTCATCAACGCCCATGGCGGCCGCATCGGGGCCAGCTTGCGCAGCGGTGGCGGACTGTGCGTGGAAATGTTGTTGCCCGTCAAAACGCCAGGCTGACCTGTCGGCGAGCCTGGCGTCTTTTACGCGCGGAAAATGCTGTTACGCCTGCGTATCGATGATGCTGCCCAGGGTGGACGAGGTCGATTTGGCCGGGCTCGTCGCCGTATCGGCGCTGCTGGCCGGCTGAGCATCTTGCTGCGCCGCTTTCTGCGCGGCGGCAGCTTGCAACTGGGCAATTTGCGCCTGCAAGGCCTGGATTTGCTGCGCCAGCTGCTGTTGCAGCTTTTGCGACGCCTCCGTCTGCTCGCCCTTCTGCGACTCCGTCAACTGCTTTTGCGCCGCCGTGATCTGCTTTTGCAGCGCCGCGATCTGCGAACTGCTGCCCGAACTGGCGCTCCCCGCCGCGCTGACCGCGCTGCCTGAACCGATTGCCGCTACCATGATGCCTCCTCAGTGTTTCGATACCAAGGTTAACGGCAAGCATGGGCGCGGATGTAGTGCCGCAGGTGTAAAGGCAGGTAAAGACGGCTGGCGCCCCTCCCTTCACCCCAATCAGGTCTTGGGTAGCGTTACGCCGACCTGGCCCTGGTATTTGCCGCCGCGGTCCTTGTACGACGTTTCGCACACTTCATCGGATTCGAAGAACAGCACTTGCGCCACGCCTTCGTTGGCGTAGATTTTCGCCGGCAGCGGTGTCGTGTTGGAAAACTCCAGGGTCACATAGCCTTCCCATTCCGGTTCGAACGGGGTGACGTTGACGATGATGCCGCAGCGCGCATACGTGCTCTTGCCCAGGCAAATCGTCAGCACATTGCGGGGAATGCGGAAATACTCGACGGTACGGGCCAGCGCGAACGAATTTGGCGGGATGATGCAATAGCCCTTGCCCGACACGTCGACGAAGTTGTTCGCGTCGAAATCCTTCGGGTCGACGATGGTGGTGTTGATGTTGGTAAACAACTTGAACTCGTCGGCGCAACGGATGTCATAGCCATAGCTGGACGTGCCGTAGGAAACGATGCGGTTGCCGTCGCGTTCCTTGACCTGGCCCGGTTCGAACGGCTCGATCATGCCCGTTGTTTCCGCCATGCGGCGTATCCATTTATCGCTTTTAATCGTCATCGCAGGGGTATCTTTCTAGAATATCGGAATGGCTGGGGCCGCACGCCTGCTGCAGGCGTGGCCCGGATGGCAGGATTTTACGCGAAAAACCGCCACTTTTGGCCCTTGCCCGCTGAAAATCCTTGCCAGTCGGCTAGTGTTTAGCCAACAGCGAGGTGATCATCTCGCGCACCACTTGCGCCGTCAGTTCCGGGTTTTCCATGGGAAACAGATGCCCGCCCGGCACCTGGCGGAAAAATTTGCCGACCAGCTTGCGCGTAGCAGTCAAGCCCGCCTGGCGGCATTCCACCGATTCCGTGCCGCCGATAAAACCGATGGGCACTGGAAAACCATCCTTGACGAGGCCGCCGATGTGGTGCGGCAAGCTGCGGTAGACCTGCGTTTCCACTTCGCGCGTAAAGCGCAACTGCACCCCGTCCGGATGCGGCGCCAGGCCGCTGTCGATGTAATCGCGCAAGACTTGCGGCGCCCAGATGGCGAACATGTCCTTGGCGGCAAAATGCTCATACGCGGCTTGCGCATCGGGCCACAGCTTGCGCCGCCGGGCGGAAAAACGGGCGGGAGAGTAACGCTCGCCCAGTGCCGTGTTGCGCGCCAGCCGCACCAGCAAGGCGCGCCAGCCCGCCACCACGGGCGAATCGAGCAAGACCACGCAGCGCACCAGGTCGGGACGCTGCTTGGCCACCATGACGCTGAGCATGCCGCCCAGCGAATGGCCGACGAGGATCACGGGCGCGCTGTAGCGGCGCTCCAGGTCGTCGACATACTCGCGCACCAGCTCGGGCCAGCCCGTGCTGACGGGGTATTCGGGATCGTGCGCATGCATGTCGAGCGCCTGCACGGTGTAATGCTGTCCCAGCAAGCCAAACAGCTTGCGGTAAGTGCCGGCTGGATAACTGTTGGCATGGGCAAAGTGCAGTTGCGGGAGGGTCATCGTGGGTCGGTGCCGGTGAATGCGATAAACAATTGTAATGGCATGCCGGCAAGACGTATCAGAGGAAGGACTCTAATTGCCGGGGCGCATGGGCCATGCCGGGCACGAACGCCGCCAGCACTTCGCCCAGCTCGGCGTTGGAATCCACGACGCAAAAAGCATCGTCGAACGCGTGATGACGGTTCATGGGATTGCGCACGATAATGCATTCCAGTCCGGCCGCATTGGCGGCGCGCAAGCCGCGCGGCGAGTCTTCCACGGCCACGCAGTCGGCGGCGGCCAGGCCAAGGCGCTGCAAACCCAGCTGGTAGCCGTCGGGCGCCGGCTTGCTTTCGCCATACATTTCACGCGTGAGCACGAAATCGAAGTGGCGCAACAAGCCCGTGGCCGCATGGCTGATCCGGAAATGCTGCTCGTAGGCACTGGTGACCACACCCATCGCCACATGCGGGCGCAGCGCCGCCAGCACCTGCCCGATGCCGGGCATGGCCAGCTGGGGCGCCTGGCGCAGGCGTTGCGCAAACAGCACGGTGCGCTCGGCCCGCAGGCGCTCGACCAGCTCGATGGCGTGGCCCTGCCCCAGCAGCACATGCCAGGCGCCGTAGTTATTGTCCAGGAACCAGTCAAAGAATTGCTTCGGCGTCAGGTCTATGCCGTAGGGCAAGAGCAAGTCGCGGTTGCTTTCATAAAACAGCTGCTCGGTGTTGACCAGCACGCCATCGTTGTCCCACAGCACGCCCTGGATGGTTTTCATGGCTTGTTGTCGTTCAGAAACTTACTTGAAGAAAATGTCGTAGGACAACTTGACGATCAGCAGCACCAGCAGCACGAGGAACAGAATGCGCACGAAGGCGGCGCCGCGGCGCACGGCGATCCAGGTGCCCGTCAGGGCGCCCAGGATGTTGCACACAGCCATCGGTGCAGCCACGGCATACACCACGTGACCGGCGGGAATGAAGAAGGCCAGCGCGGCCACGTTGGTGGCGATATTCACCAGTTTCGAGCAAGCCGAGGCGAGGATGAAATCGAAGCCGAAGACGCGGATGAACAGGAAAATCAGGAAACTGCCCGTGCCCGGCCCGAACAGGCCGTCATAGAAGCCGATGGCGCCGCCGATGACGATGGCGAGGATGCGTTCGCGCGGACCGATGGGGCGCGCCTCGCGCGTCGTGCCGAAATCCTTCTTGATGAAGGTGTAGATGGCCATGATGATGATCAACACGAGCACCATGGGGCGCACCACCTGCTGCGGCACATACGACACGGCGGCCGCGCCGATGAAGGACATGACAAAGGCGCTGGCCACGGCCGGCAGCACCAGCAGCCAGGGGATGTGCACCTTGCCGACAAACGAGCGGGCGGCAAACGTGGTGCCGCAGGCGGACGCCAGCTTGTTCGTGCCCAGCAAGGAGGTCGAGGCCATGTTCGGCATCAGGTTGAACAGGGCCGGCAGCTGTATCAGCCCGCCCCCGCCCACGGCGGCATCGATCAGGCCGGCAAAGAAGGCAAATAAACACAGCAGCGAGATGGTCAGCATGATAGGCAATGAGGAATGGGCGACAGCGGCAGTATAGGCGCCATGGATTTTTCCGGATGCAACTTCATATTGCGGAAAACGCAATCAGGCGTAACGCTTGACGGAATGCGCTCCGTGCGGTCTACTGGCCTCTTTTGCCGGGAGTCACGCGATGTCGATGAAACTGATGTGGGAGATCCGCGCCTTTTGCACCGTGGTGGAAAAGCGCAGCTTCATCCACGCGGCGCGCATGCTGGGGCGCTCGCCGTCGGCCGTCACGCGCGCCATCCAGTTCCTCGAAGACGCCATCGGCGCCGAGCTGATCCTGCGCACGCAAAAGCAGTTCACCCTGACGACGGCTGGCGAAACGTATTACGCGTCGGCCAAGCACTTGCTGGAAACACAGGCCGAGGCGGAAGACCAATTGGCGGAATTGAGCAATTCGCCGCAAGGCTGGGTGCGTCTGTCGGCGCCGGAAATCCTGTCGCTGGGCTTTCTGCCGAAAGTGGTGGCGCAATTCTCGCGCGACTACCCGAACGTGTCGGTGGACATCCATTTCTCGGACAAATCCATCGACCCCATCCAGGAAAAGCTGGACTTCGCCATCCGCGGCGCCTTTCCCCAGTCCAGCGAACTGATCGGCTACCCCCTGTGGAATTACCGGCGCTACATGTACGCCTCGCCCGACTATATAGAACGCATGGGCGCGCCCGGGGAACCGGAAGAGCTGGCCGGCCACGACATCATCATGCATTCGGCCCCCCGCATCCTGCGCGACTGGCATTTCGTTTCCGGCGAGCGCAACGTGCGCTACCAGGTGCAGCCCCGTTTCCGCTTCACTTCCGGCATCGCCACCTTCCAGGCGGCCCTGGAAGGCGCTGGCATCGTGCGCCTGGCCAGCTGGCTGGCGGAACCGGCCGTGGCCAACGGCACCCTGCGCAGGGTCTGCACGGCGTACCGGCTGACGTCATCGAAGGAGCTGGACCCCAGCATTCATGCCGTGTACGGCACGTCGAGGATGGCCAAGGGGGCGCGGTTGTTCCTCGAATATGTAAAGAAAAGGGGGATGGAGATACCGGATGAGCGCGTAGCGTGATGTCTATTTTCAAAATAGGCGTGCAAAAAAAACTTTTCACTTCATATGCTATCGCACGCTTCGTCGGCTGCATGCAGATATAGCGACATTTCACCACTATTGCTTTTTAATAGCAGTCAGTTCTTCGTGAAATACGTGTACCGCATGTACAACCATTAAGTTCCCCATAAAAAATCTTGCAGAAAATCAACAATATTGATAGCATTAATATTTAAATAAATAATAAATCTTATGCCGTCAATGAAAAAATACAGTTCGGATATTATCAATGCGATGATAGCCCAGGCCACGTCACCTCAAAAAGATGACTACCTGAACAATGTTTTATATGAGATGTGCAAAAAATCCCCGAAACATACTGATATTGGTGTTATCTATGCAAAGCTATCCATTATTGGACGCACTTATGCTGCAGCACTAGAACGGACCTCGAAAAAAGAAAAGAAGAGCAATATCATATTTTCAACGGCCATTTCAAAAATAATCAAGGATGGCGAACTTGATGCTCTCATCAATGAAGCCAGGATGGTAAAACTTCCAATCTCTCTGGAATTTTCCAGCGTCGATCTGAATGCCATCTCTAAAATATTGGCCCCGCACGCCTATCTTTCACGCGTACTCAGCCAAGCAGCGGAGATAGGAAAGGTTTCGCTTTCGTCAAAATACCTGCATTTTCATCTACCCGATCTCTACCCCATATATGACAAATATTCACGAAAAAATATAAGTAAATTTACCTCGAGCACCGGGAAAAAATTTGAATACAAAAATTGCGAAGAAAGCTATGCAAAATTTTTCATTAGATGCCTCATATTGAAAAATTCACTGATGAAGAACCATAAAAAGAAATTAAGCATGCGACAGATAGATAATTTATTGTTAGGGAAAAATCCAACTTTTTGACAAGGGCAACATAAATCTCCCTATGTGTATTCAATAGCGCGCAGGGATGAGAATTATCAAAAAATATTGCAAAAATACACCTACCAACAATGCCCGCCCAAGCATTCCGACGAAAAAATAACTCCTAAAACTGTGAATTTATACAAGCCATACAGTACGTTTTAGAAGACTCCAGTCATTAATTCCACTCACATACCATGCCAGTACCGCGGCCGGCTGGCGCGGTACTGCGTCACATCAATATTGTCCCCAAACGCCAGCACCACCGCCCCCTCCACATCCGTGCGCAAGCGGGTAATGCCCATGTCGCCATAGCGCGCATACACCTGCGCCTTCGGATGTTTATAACGGTTTCTGTGCCCCACCTGGAAAATGGCCAGGGCCGGATGCACGGCGCTCAAAAACGCCGGCGTCGATGACGTGCCGCTGCCGTGGTGCGGCGCCAGCAGCACGTCGGCCGCCAAGTCGCCCTCCATCGAGCGCGCCAGCAACTGCGCTTCCTGTGCCGCTTCGATGTCGCCGGCCAGCAAGATGGCATGCTTACCTGCCGTGATTTTCACGGTGCAGCTGCGGGCGTTCGGCGTCAGGCTGATGTCCGTATGGCTGGCGGGCAGCGGGTGCAACATGGCGAAATGCACGCCTTCCCAGGTCCAGCTCTGGCCCGCCACGCAATGCAGATGCGGGAGCCGGGCCTGGCGCCGGGCCTCGATGGCCGGGTGGCCGTCGAACAGGGACGAGGCCAGCCAGCCGACTTGCACGTTTTCCAGCAAGGATACAGCGCCGCCCGCGTGATCGAGGTCGCTGTGGGAAATGATCACGCCGTCGAGCCTGGCGATGCCGCGCGCGCGCAAGTAAGGCACGATGACCCGGCTGGCGCCATCGGAATCGAGACTGTAGGCGGGGCCCGTGTCGTACAGCAGGCGGTGGCCGTGCGTTTCCACCAGCACGGCCATGCCTTGTCCCACGTCAAAGGCAGTCACCCATAGCTGGCCCGGCGGCGGGCTGGACGGCAAGGCCGTCAGCAACGGCAACCAGCCCAGCATGCCCGCCCAGCGGTGCGGCCATCCCCGTGGTGCCAGCAGCCATGCCGTGCCGAACAATGCCCAGCAAAAACTCCACATTGGCGGCGCGGGCGCCGTCCACACGGCAAAGCGGCGCGCGCCCAGCCAGTCCAGCACCTGTGCCAGCATCTGCACAATGGCGTGCGCCAGCAGCAATAGTCCATCGGACAGGGGCGCCGGCAGCAGGCTGCCAGCCAGAGACAAGGGCGTGACGACCAGGCTGATGACGGGAATGGCCAGCGCATTGGCGACGGGAGAAACCAGTGAGACTTGCGAAAACAGCAGCATCGTCAACGGTACCAGCCCCACCGTCACCACATACTGCGTGTGCGCACCGAGCGCCACGGCCGCGCGCAGGCGGCGCCAGCGTCCCGCCTGCTGCGGCAAGGGCACCGTGGTGCGGCCTGCCGTCGCATACAGCATGGCGACGACGGCGCCGAACGACAGCCAGAAACCAGGCCATAGCACGGCCCACGGGTCGAGCAGCACCACCACGCCCAGCGCCAGGCACAGTACGTGGCCGATGCTGGTAATGCGCCCCAGCCACAGGGCCAGCGCCACCACCAGCAACATATACAAGGTACGTTGCGCGGGCACGCCGAAGCCGGCCAACAGCACATACAGGAACGCTGCCAGCGCGCCGGCCAGGGCCGCCACCTTTTGCGCCGGCAGCCGCAAGGGCAGTTGCCAGTCGGTAAAAAACGAGCGCCGCCACAGCGTGCCCGCGCCCAGCGCGAACAGTCCCGCGATCATCGTGATGTGCAAACCCGAGATGGAGATCAAGTGGCTCACGCCCGTGCGGTTGAATACTTGCCAGTCCGACTGGGGGATGGCGCGCTGGTCGCCCACCACCAGCGCCACGATCACGCCCGCATACTGCCTATCTTCCAGGCTGCGCAGTATGCGTGCGCGCAAGGCCGCGCGGCTCGCTTCCACCACGTTGCCAAAGCCGGGCACGAAGGCAGCCAGGCGCACGTTCGGCGTATCGGCGCGCGGCTGCGGCCGCACATAGCCCGTGGCGCGCACGCCCTGCTCCAGCAGCCAGGCCTCGTAGTCGAAACCCATGGGATTCGCGTTGCCGTGCGGACGCTGCAGCCGCACGGTGAGGCGCCAGCGTTCGCCCGGCTGCACGTCGCCCACCTCGTTCGTCACCTCATCGCGAAAACCTGCGTACCAGGACAAGGCGATCAAGGGAGGAACCTGCGCACCAACCGCCTTCTCCACGGCAAAGTTAAAACGCACGCCCTGCTCGAAGCGGTACGGCAGGCTGGCGACGGTGCCCGTGACAACAATATCCTGCCCTTCATCGGCCAGCGCCAGTTGCGGCGCCATGGCGGCCTGTGCCAGCCAGGCCGCCCAATAAAAGCCCAGTCCTACGCCAGCGGCAAGCGCAACAAAGCAGCGCCAGCCGGAACCCCAGCGCGCATGACGGCGCAGCGCCACGCTCGCCGCCAACCCTGCGCCCGCGATCCCCCACAGCAGCACGTCCGCATGCGGCGGCAAGCTTGCCTGCGTCTGCAACCAGGCGGCGCCAGCGGCAAAGCCGAGTATCAGGGTGCGCATGGGAACTCGACGCGAAAGGGATTCAGCTACTGTGCCCCTTTCCCACTATTTGCCATCTGATCTGGCGCAATGGTGGCGTGGATAAACGCGGCCCTGCACGCCATCCGGCGCCAAGGCGCCATGACTTGCGAACCTTGCATGCCCCCACGGACAGCGGCCGGAACCTATTTGCAGGACGTTCATCACAGGCAAGCGGGCGTGACCAGCGCCGCGTTTGCCCATCTGCCAGCCAGTTCCGCCACCGGCACCTGGACCTCGTCCTACGACACGCTGACCAGCCTGATACCGGCCGCGGACACGCCATTGAGCGTGCTCGACCTGGCGTGCGCCTGGTACGCGCGCGTGCCGCCTGAACATGCAAACACCAAGGCTGGTCACCACCGCCCGCCCCCATCGACGGTATAATCGGCCTCGCTTACTTCAACACCCAGGCACGACATGACTTCCTCCGCACTTCCTCCCGATACTTCCACCGACATTTCCGACAGCAGCGAAGACAATAACGACGCCACCCTGGTCGCGGAACTGGGGGAACTGGCTGAGCATATCCGCCTCGTCAAGATGGAAGGCCGCGTCTTCGTGCGTTTTTCCGGCGTCGTCAAGGCGGGCCACCTGGTGGTGCCGTATGCGCTGGTACCAAGCCAGGGCGTGCTGGCGCGGCCGGCCAAGTGGCGCAAGATGGACCGCGAGACCAAGCTGGCCCTGGTGCGCGAACGGGCCAGCGCGGCCGTCTTCGAGGAGCTGCGCCAGCATGTGATCGATTTCGTCGCCGATATCGCGGGCTTGAGCGAGGACGTGGACACGGACCCGATGGTCTTCCTGCACACCTTGGCCGACATGCAGACGTCGGAGCCGGCCGGCATGGTGTTCGACCGCATCCGCCAGCGCTTCAATCACGCCATCGAGCGCCAGCAGGAAGAACAGCACGCGGCGCGTACGCGCCAGAGCATCAACCTGGCCGAATATCCCGCCTCGTTCGAGATGGCGCGCCGCCTGCCGCGCCGCTTCGTCGCCCTGCTCGGACCCACGAATTCCGGCAAGACGCACCGCGCCATGGAAGCGCTGGTCAAGGCCAAGAGCGGCATCTACCTGGCCCCCTTGCGCCTGCTGGCCCTGGAAAACTATGAACGCCTGCAGGAAGCCGCGCCGCACGGCAAGCCGCTGGCCGTGAGCCTGATCACGGGCGAGGAGCGCCGGGTCGTCGACGGCGCCACGCACGTGGCCAGCACGGTGGAAATGCTGGACACGAAAACCGTCGTCGAAGTGGCCGTCATCGATGAAATCCAGATGCTGGCCGACCCGGACCGGGGCGCCGCATGGACGGCGGCCGTCTGCGGCGCGCCCGCCCACACCGTCTACCTGGTGGGGGCGCCCGAAGCGCGGCGCGCCATCGAGGCGCTGGCCGAGCGCCTGGACTGCCCGCTGGAAGTGCATGTTTTGAAACGCATGGCGCCCCTGTCGATGGAGCCGACGGCCGTGCGCAAGGTGCGCAACCTGCGCCGCGGCGACGCCGTCATCGCCTTTTCGCGCCGCGAAGTGCTGATGTGGCGCGACATGATCACGGAAACGGGGTTGTCGGTGGCCACCGTCTACGGCAACCTGTCGCCGGAAGTGCGGCGCGCGCAGGCGCAGCGCTTCCGCGACGGCACGGCCGATATCGTCGTCGGCACGGACGCGCTGGCGATGGGCCTGAACATGCCGATCGCGCGCATCGTCATGACCACCTGCGTCAAATACAATGGCCGCGAGGAGGAAGAGATTTCGGCCGCGCTGGCGCGCCAGATCGCCGGACGCGCTGGCCGCTACGGCGTGCATGAAGAGGGACTGGTGGCCGGCTACGACAACGAGACGCATGAAGTGATGCGCGCCCTGCTGAAGGAAAAACTGCATCCGCTGAACACCAGCGGCTTTGCCGTGGCGCCGTCGCTGGAACACCTGCACCGCATTTCGTCGGTGACGGGCGAACTGTCGCTGTCGAAACTGCTGCGCCGCTTCATCCACAATATCGACGTGCCGGACGGCTTTTTCTTCCCCCGCATCACGGAAGACCAGAAGGAGCGCGCCATCTGGCTCGACACCCTGCCCCTGTCCGTGGCCGACAAGTTCACCCTGTCGCTGGTGCCGATTTCCAGCAAGGTGCCATCCCTGCAAACGGCGTGGGAACACTGGGCGAAGAATCTGTCGCAGGGCAAGACGTCTACCTTGCGGCAGCACGCGTACGGCGGCGGCACGCAGAATCTGCAGCAGGTGGAAGACACGTGCCGCTACTATTCCGCGTATGCGTGGCTCAGCTACCGCCTGCCCGAATTCTTCCCCGATATCGCCGTGGCGCAAAACCTGTCGCGCGATGCGTCCGAGCGCGTCGACTCCATCCTGCGCGCGCACAATGCGGCTTCGCGCGGACGCTCGAAGAAGTTCAAACAAGCGTAGAAAGCAAGCGTCAATGGAGTGGCCAGAACCAGACCTCGCCACACTCCCAGTAGCATTCGGTGCCGCACTCCTTGACTCCGATGGATGGCAGCAGGATATCGATATGCCCGCCCGCGCCGCCCAGGTAGCCGGGAATGCGGAAGAAGGCGACGAGGCCCTGGCGCTGGCCGATGCCGGCGATGGCTGCATTCCTGGCGAATTTTTCGGGCGCGCCGAACATCGACGGGCTGGCCAGCATGTGCGCCAGCTTGGCCTGCCCCGGCTCGATCAGCGCGCCCTTGAACGGCCCCTTGCGGATGGCCATGCGGCCCCTGACCTGGACGCCGGCCTTGATCAGGGCCAGGCTGACGCGGATGGCGCAGGTATTGGCAAAGCTGTCCTTGCCGATCAAGTCTTCCCAGCCGATTTCGCCGAACAAGGCCGCCTGGTCGACGGCCGTCACGCTCGAGTAATTTTCACGCAGATTGATGAATGCGGGTTTCACGCCGGCCTCCCGTTGCCCCTGGACGATAGGGAACCTCAGGCCGATTGTAGGAGGATGCGGCAGCCCCCGCACTGAGCGAGGTCAAGCGACATGCATTACGGTTTGCCCGCCTCGTAATGCAGTTTCAACACCAGCCCATTATGGTCATCGGCCATATAGATATCGCCGTCCTGCCCCTGCTTCACGTCGACGGGAGCGCCCCTGCCCTGCTTGCCCTTGCGCTCCCAGTTGCCGATCAACTCGACGGACTTGCCCAGCGGCGCGCCGGCCTTGTCGGGCAGCAGGGCCACCAGGCGGTGGCCATTGCTGCGGTAGCCGTGGTAGCCGATGATCAGGCTATTCTTGTACAGTGCCGGGTAGCGGCTGGCCGTGTAAAAGGTCATGCCCAGCGGAGCGGCGTGGCCGGGCAGCAGGCGCTGCGGCGCCGCATACTGGGCGTCGCAAGCCGTCTTCGGATACTCGGGACTGGCCACATTGTCGTCGTAGCAGTACGGCCAGCCATAGTGCTGGTCGGCCTTGATCAAATTGAGTTCTTCATGCGGCAGGTTTTCGTCGCTTTTCAGCTGCGGCATGGCGGCCTGGATGGCATCGCGCGAGTTTTCCGCCTGCCACAGCTCGCCCGTGGCCGGATGGAAGGCCAGCGCCATCGAATTGCGCAAGCCGCGCGCATGCGTGCGCCAGCTCGTCACCGTGCCGGCCGGCCACGCCATCGTGTATTCGCGGATGGCGCCCAGCGCGTCAAGGCCTTCCGCCGATGGACAAGCCTTGGCCGGATCGGGCGCCTTGCCGTCGTTCTCGCAATGGTCGGTACTCGACCCCACGTTCACATACAGGTCGCCCTTGGGGCTGAAGCGCATGTTCGTCAGCAGGTGCAAACCGAGGCCCGGCAGGCGCGGCGTCTTGGCCGTGCCGCCGATCACGTCGGTGATGGCGCGGGCCGGATCGCGCAAGTCGAAGCGGAAGATGCGCCCCACCTCGCCCACGTAGACCATGCCGTCCGGTCCCTGCACGATGCCGTTCGGGCGATCGAGCTTGTCGAGCAGCAGCTTGCGCTCGTAGCCGCCACCGGCCGCCTTGGGCTGCAACAGCCATAATTTACCCTGTTTCGGCGCCCATCCCGCCATGTCCGTGACGACGATGTCGCCATTCGTCAGCGGCAGCACGCCGCGCGGGAATTTCAGGCCGTCGGCCAGCACGGCCACGCAAAAGCCGGCCGGCGTGGTGACGTCAAGGCGCGGCATGCCGTCGCACTGGGCGCCGGTCGCCGCCTGGGCAGGCGCAAACGCGCCGGTAAGGCAGGCTGCCAGGGCACCCGCAAGCATTTTCTTGTTCATGGTCTCACTCCATCAGGGGTAATCGGGGCATCACGGCGCGCGCGTTGGCGCTGGTGGCAAGCGCCACTTGCGCGATATCAAGGCCGCGCAGTTCGGCCAGCACGGCGCCGATGCGCGGCAATTCTTCGGGGCTGTTGCGGCCAGGGTGGATCCAGCTGGGGGAAATGTCGGGCGCGTCCGTCTCCAGGACGATGGCTTCCAAAGGCAGGTCGGCCGCCATGCGGCGTATCTGCAGTGCGCGCGTAAACGTCATGGCGCCGCCAAACCCCAGCTTGAAACCGAGGTCGATATAACCTTGCGCCTGCTGGAAGCTGCCGTTGAACGCATGCGCGATGCCGCCGTTCGGGCGGATCTGGCGCGCGTGCTTGAGGACGATGTCCTGCGAGCGGCGCACGTGGGTCAGCACGGGCAAGTCGAAGTCGCGGGCAATCTTCAGCTGCTCGCGCAGGAAATGCTCCTGCTTGACGCGCATGGCCGGTTCGCACAGCATGGGGATGAAGAAATCGAGGCCGATTTCGCCGATGGCGACAAAACGCGGGTCGGCCATGGCGGCTTGCACGGCCTCGCGCAGGGCGATCAAATCGTCGTCCGTGGCGTGCGGCACGTAGATCGGGTGTATACCAAGGGAATAGCAGGCGTTGGGCGCCGTTGCCGCCAGATCGCGCACGATGCTGAAATTGGCCCGTTCGACGGCGGGAATGACGATCATGCCCACGCCCTGCTGCTGCGCGCGCGCCGCCAGCTGCAGCGATTCGCTGCCGAATTCATGCGCGTCGAGGTGGCAGTGCGTGTCGATCCACATGGCGAATTCCTAGTATTGGTACGGCTGCAGCCCTTCGTCCGTCAGGCGCAGCACGCGGTCGCAGCGTTTGGCCAGCTCGATATCGTGCGTGACGATGACGAAGGCCGTGCCCAGGGTGCGCGACAATTCCAGCATCAGGTCGAAAATCTGTTCGGCCGTGGCGTGATCGAGGTTGCCCGTCGGCTCATCGGCCAGCACGCAGGCCGGCTGCGTGACGAGGGCGCGGGCCAGGGCCACGCGCTGGCGCTCGCCGCCCGACAATTCGCCCGGCGTGTGCGTGACGCGCTTGGCCAGGTTCACGCGCGTGAGGATCTGCTGCGCCAGTTCGGTGGCGGGCGCGCGCTTCATGCGCCGTATCATCAGCGGCATGGCGACGTTGTACAGCGCGGAAAACTCGGGCAGCAGGTGGTGGAACTGGTAGACGAAGCCCAGCGAGGCGTTGCGCAAGTCGCCGCGCGCCTTTTCGCTGAGGGTGGCGAAATCCTTGCCCAGCAGGGTCACCTTGCCGCTGGTGGGCGTATCGAGCCCGCCCAGCAGGTGCAGCAGGGTCGATTTGCCGGAGCCGGAAGCGCCGACGATGGCGACGCGCTCGCCGCGGTGGACGTCGATGTCGATGCCGGCCAGGACCTGCACCTTGTAGCTGCCCTGCGTGAAAGTCTTGCCCAGGCCGCGGCAGCTGAGGACGGCGGAATCGGCGGAAGCGCCGTTGGAGGCAGGTTTGTTCAGATCGGTCATGGTCATAGTCAGTGGTTTATTCATAGCGCAGGGCTTCCGCAGGTTTCACGCGGGCGGCCCACCAGCTTGGGTACAGGGTCGCCAGGAAGGCGAGGATCACGGCCAGCACGCCGATCTTGGTGACGTCGGGCCAGCGCAGGTCGGACGGCACGGTGCTGATGAAGTAAATGTCCTTGGAGAGGAACTGCACGCCCAGCAGGTGCTCGATGAAGGGCACGATGACGTCGATGTTCATGGCCACCAGCACGCCGCCGCCCACGCCCAGGATGGTGCCCAGGATGCCCACCAGCGCGCCCTGGATCATGAAAATCTTCATGATGGAACGGGGCGATGCGCCCAGGGTGCGCAAAATCGCGATATCGGCCTGCTTGTCCGTCACCGTCATCACCAGTGTCGAGACCAGGTTGAAGGCGGCCACCGCGATGATCAGGGTCAGAATGATGAACATCATGCGCTTTTCCGTCTGCACGGCGGCAAACCAGTTGGCGTTCAGCTTGGACCAGTCGCGCAGCCACAGGTCGCCCGGCATGGATTTTTTCAGCTCCGCCGCCACTTGCGGCGCCTGGTTCATGTCGGCCAGGCGCAAACGCAGGCCGGACGGGCCGTCCAGGCGCAGCAAGCGCTGGCCGTCTTCGATATTGATGAAGGCCAAACCCGCGTCGAATTCATTGTGGCCCGCCTGGAAGATGCCGCTGACGGTAAAGCTGCGCATGCGCGGCAGCACGCCGGCCGGCGTGACCTGGCCCTGCGCCAGCATCAGCGTGACTTTTTCGCCCAGGTTGACGCGCAGCGCGCGCGCCAGCTCGATGCCCAGCACGATATTGAAGGTGCCCGGCTGCAGGGCCTTGAAGCTGCCCATGCGCGTCTGGCCGGCCACGTCGGAGACGTTCGGCTCTTCCTCGGGCAGCACGCCGCGCACGATGGCCGGGCGCAGCGCATCGTCGCGCAGCAGCATGCCTTGCGTTTCCACAAACGGCGCGGCGCCTTTCACGGCCGGATTCTTGAACGCCTGCACCGCTTCGGCGCGCCAGTCCGGCATGCTGCCGCTGTTGTCGAACACTTCCACGTGGGCCAGCACGGACAGCATGCGGTCCGTCACTTCCTTCTGGAAGCCGTTCATCACGGACAGCACGACGATCAGCGCCGCCACGCCCAGGCCGATGCCGGCCATGGAAATGAGCGAGATGAAGGAGATAAAACTGTTACGGCCACTGCGCTTGCCGGCCCGCGTGTAGCGCAGGCCAACCAGCCATTCGAAGGGCAAATTCTTGAAAATACTCATTATTCAGGCGGTCTTTATCGTTTCTTGATGTGTTATTCGTAGCGCAGCGCCTCGGCCGGCTTGACGCGCGCGGCGCGCCAGCTCGGGTAGATGGTCGCCACCAGCGCCAGGCCGAAGGCGATCAGGCCGATCTGCGCCACGTCCAGCCAGTGCACGTCCGACGGCACGGCGCTGATCTGGTAGATTTCCTTCGAGATGAAGTGCAGGCCGAAGATGCCTTCGATGAAGGGCACGATGACGCCCACGTTCAGCGCCAGCACGACGCCGCCGATCACGCCCAAGGCACTCCCCAGCAAGCCGACCAGCGCGCCCTGGATCATGAATATCTTCATGATCGAGAACGGCGAAGCGCCCAGCGTGCGCAAAATGGCGATGTCGGCCTGCTTGTCGGTGACCGACATGACCAGCGTCGAGACGAGGTTGAACGCGGCCACGGCGATGATCATGCTGAGGATGATGAACATCATGTTCTTCTGGCTTTGCACCAGCGCATACCAGCTGGCGCTGGCGCGCGACCAGTCGCGCATCCACAGCTGGCCCGGCATCGACGCTTTCAATTCGCGCGCCACCTGCGGCGCCCGGTTCATGTCGTGCAGGCGCAGGCGCAGGCCGGACGGGCCGTCGAGCTGCAGCAGCTGCTCCGCATCCTGCATGTTCACAAACGCCAGGCTGCCATCGAGTTCATTGTGGCCTGCCTCGAAGATGCCGGCGACTTTCAGCGCGCGCATGCGCGGCATGACGATGCCGTTGGCCGGATCGCCTGCCCGTGGCTCGCGTTCCAGCATCAAGGTAACGTTCTGCCCCACCTGCACGCCCAGCGCCTTGGCCAGGTCGATGCCCAGCACGATGTTGTACGAGCCGGGCGTGAGGTCCTTGAAACTGCCCTGCTTCATCTGGCTCGCCACGCTGGAGACGGTGGCTTCCTGCTGCGGCAGCACGCCGCGCACGACGGACGGGCGCATGGTTTCGTCGTTGAGCAGCATGCCCTGGGTTTCCACGAACGGCGACACGGCTTTTACTTGCGGGTTGGCGTAGGCGGCGCGCTCCTGCGCCTGCCAATTCGGCATGGAGCCGCTGGTATCGAACACCTCGACGTGGGCCAGCACCGACATCAGCCGGTCGGTGACTTCCTTCTGGAAGCCGTTCATGACGGAGAGGACGACGATCAGGGCGGCCACGCCCAGGCCGATGCCGGCCACGGAAATGAGGGAGATGAAGGAAATGAAGCTGTTGCGGCCGCTGCGCTTCCCGGCACGCGTATAGCGCACGCCAACCTGCCACTCAAAAGGAAATTGTTTGATGATGCTCATGCGCTCCCGCGACAACGTAATATGCGAGCGCGCAGTGTGCCACACAAATGACACTCATGCGTGAAACACATCACCGTGGCGCGACTTTTCCCGCGCCCGCCGTCAAGGGAAAAAGCGCGGGAACTACTCCCCTACCGCCACAATCGCCTACAATCTCGGGATGAATCAACTTACCCTCGTCCTGCCCTTCGCCTTGCCCAATGCCGAACTGGCTGCCGACCTGCTCAAGGTCTTGCAGGCACCCGCCCTGGCGGCCCTGCTGTCACGCACCTCCACTTGCAATTTGGAAACTTTTGACAACGCCAACCGCCTGCTGCCGCACGAAGCGTGGCTGGCGCATGCCTTGACCCTGTCGCCCGCGCCCAACGGCGAGACGGCGCAGGCGGCCTTTGCGGCCCAGGCCATGCGCGGCTACGGCCTGGCGCCGGAACCGGGCGCGCGCTACTTCCTGCTGCAGCCGGCCCACCTGGCCATCGCCCGCAGCCATATCAGCCTGGAAGACTTGCGCCAGCTCAAGCTGAGCGAGGCCGATGGCCGCACGCTGTTCGAGACGGCGCGTCCGTATTTCGACGAAATCGGCCAGCCCCTGGCGTATGGCGACGCGGACACCTGGTTCATGCGCGCCGATCGCTGGAACGACTTGCAGTGCGCCACGCCGGACGCCGCCACCACGCAAGACCTGTCCGTGTGGATGCCGGAAGGCGAGCATGCGCGCGCCGCGCGCCGCCTGCAGAATGAAGTGCAGATGCTGTGGCATGAACATCCCGTCAACGCGGCGCGCGAAGAACGGGGCTTGAAAGCCATCAATTCCTTCTGGATCTGGGGCGGCAGCCTGGCTGCATCTGCGCCTGCGCGCTGCGCGGCCAGCCTGCATACGAAGGACGCGCCCGGCTGGCTGGCCGCGTTGGCGGAACCGGCGCGGCGCGATGCCAGTCCAAGCAGTGTGCTGGCGGACCAGGCCGATGCCATCGTCGTGCTGGGCGGATTGACCGAAGCGGCGCAGGCGCAGGAATGGGGCATGTGGCTGCAACAGTTGCAAGCGCTGGAGGCGGACTGGTTCGCGCCCCTGCTGGCGACCCTCAAGGATGGCCGCCTGGGCCAGTTGCGCCTGGTGCTGAGCCACCGCGACGCCTGGCTGGACTGCACCACTAGCAAGCATGCGCAGCGCAAATTCTGGCGCGCGATTACCCTGAACAAGTTGAAAGCATCATGACCCGTACCCGCATCGCCACCCGTCCCTGCCCTTACCGCGAATCCGAATTGCTGCGCCAGGGCGGCATCCACCCCGTGCTGGCCCGCTTGTATGCGTCGCGCGGCCTGTCCGACGCGAAAGAGCTCTCGATCGAGCCGAAGGACTTGATACCGCCGTCCGGCTTGCTGCACATCGGCGCGGCCGGCGTCTTCCTGGCCGACGCCATTGCCGCCAAGAAACGCATGGTCATCGTGGCCGACTACGATTGCGACGGCGCCACCGCCTGCGCCGTGGCCATCCGCGGCTTGCGCGCCATGGGCGCCGACGTCGACTTCATCGTGCCCAACCGTTTTGAATACGGTTACGGCCTGACGCCGGAAATCGTCGAGCTCACCGCGCGCGAAAAGTCGCCCGACATCATCATCACCGTCGACAACGGCATCGCCAGCATCGACGGCGTGGCCGAGGCCAACCGGCGCGGCATCCAGGTGGTTGTCACCGACCACCATTTGCCGGCCGACACCCTGCCCGACGCAGCCGTCATCGTCAACCCGAACCAGCCCGCCTGCGGTTTCCCCAGTAAACACCTGGCGGGCGTGGGCGTCGTGTTCTACGTCTTGCTGGCCTTGCGCGCCGAGCTGCGCCGGCGCGGCATCTTTGATGCGCAAACGCAACCCAAGCTCGACAACCTGCTCGACCTGGTGGCGCTGGGCACGGTGGCCGACGTGGTGCGCCTCGATACCAACAACCGCATCCTCGTCGCGCAAGGCCTCAAGCGCATGCGCAAGGGCAATATGCATGCGGGCGTGGCCGCCCTGTTCCGCGTGGCGGGCCGCGAAGCGCGCAGCGCCACGCCGTTCGACCTCGGTTTTGCCCTGGGACCGCGCCTGAATGCGGCCGGCCGCCTGCAAGACATGTCCCTGGGCATCGAATGCCTGATCACGGACGACGAAGGCCGCGCCTGGGCGCTGGCCCAGCAACTCAACGACATCAACCTGAAGCGCCGCGAAATCGAGGCAGAAATGCAGGATACGGCCTTGCTGCACCTCGATGCTTTCGAGCCGGCCAACAGCAGCACCATCAGCGTCTTCGATGAATCCTGGCACCAGGGCGTGATCGGCATCGTCGCTTCGCGCCTGAAGGAAAAGTTTTATCGTCCGACCATCACGTTCGCGCCGGGCGCCGACGGCTGGATCAAGGGTTCCGGCCGCTCGATCCCCGGCTTTCACTTGCGCGACGCGCTCGACCTCGTGTCGAAACGGGCGCCCAGCCTGATCGACAAGTTCGGCGGCCACGCCATGGCGGCCGGCTTGACCATCCGCGCCGACGCCTTCGACGCCTTTTCCCAGGCCTTCGAAGCCGTGGGCCAGGCCTGGCTCAGCCAGCAACAGCTGGAACGGGTGGTGGAAACGGACGGCCCGCTGGAAGACGCGTATTACACGACGGCCTTCATCGAGCTGATGGATGAGCAAGTGTGGGGCCAGGGCTTCGCCCCGCCCGTCTTTTGCGACGAATTCCGCGTCGTCAGCCAGCGCATATTAAAAGAGCGCCATTTGAAACTGTTGCTGGAAAAGAACGGCGTGCGCTTCGACGCCATCTGGTTCGGCCACACGGACGCCCTGGGCGAGCGCACGCGGGTCGCCTTCCGGCTCGATGCGAATGAATACAATGGCACGACCAAAGTACAACTCATGGTAGAGCACGCCGAGCCTGTCTGATGGCACCTGCCCAAACCTACTGCGCGTCGCGCTTTGCGGCCGGCGATGCTCACCGTACTGGAAGTACGGTTGCGCTTCTCGACCACAAATCACTGCCGCTCGCTACGGTTTGGTCAGGTGCCGTGAGGTTTGTGGCCTTGTTGCTGTATCTCAAACTTCTGTGGAACAAAGTGATATCAAATCATGGCGATAGCCGACACAGGCCTCCCCCACCTGAAAGCTATCCAGCCCCATGTTGACCGGCCTGAACCACCTCACCCTGTCCGTGCGCGACCTGGCGCGCAGCGTGGCCTTTTACCGCGATACCTTGGGTCTGCACCTGCATGCGCGCTGGGACAGGGGCGCGTATCTGTCGGCCGGGGATTTGTGGCTGTGCCTGTCGCTGGATGGACAGGGCACGGCCGCGCTGACCAGCCCGGCTTACACGCACTACGCGTTTTCCATTTCCACGGAAGACTTCGCCGCCTTTGCCGCCCGCCTGCGCGCCGCCGGCGTGCCCGAATGGCAGCAAAACCGCAGCGCCGGCGATTCCCTGTATTTTCTCGACCCGGACGGCCACCAGCTGGAAGCCCATGCTGGCAGCCTGGCGCAGCGGCTGGCGGCCTGCCGCGCAGCGCCGTATCAGGGCATGGTGTTCGAGGATTGAGACCGGCAAGATCGCATATTTATTAAATTCGTTAGATTCATTAGAAAACGAAAAATGCAAGCGCCGTTGCCGTGAAAAAACACTGTCACGCCTCGGTATGCCCTTGATAACCTTGCTTTTAAGACTTAATCAGCCTGACAAGATTCCATCTATTAATAGGCAAATTTGCCACATTTTATTGCATAAATAAAAATATTGATTGAAAATAGTTAACACTTATTTGGCAAATTCACTAAAATCGATGACGCATCAGGAAATTCCCAATGATGCATGATCAGTTTTGAGGGCAAACCCGTCGAAAGGCGGGGACGCAAAGCCACCGGCCTACCGCGCGCAAGCGCCACGGCAGCGGGGCTGCCAATGCAGGGCCGGGACCGCCAGCACGCGGCGCCAGCCTGGAAGCATTGTCGAGATGTGGCCCTCGCCCAACTCGGAGAGTTTCGCCATGAAAAAAATCATTCCCCCGCATCACCGTCACGGGCGCCTGCTGCTGGGCGCCACAGCCGCCCTCCTGCTGGCCGCTTGCGGCCCCGGCCAGGAGACCTCGACACCGCCTGCCGCCATCGCCACGGCCGCGACACAGTTCGCTGTCGAGGTGCCCGTCGTCCCCGCCGCCGTCGGCGCGCTGGTGGTGCAACCGATGTTCCATGCGGCCCCGGCCCTGCTCGATGCGCCCGACGGGCGCGACAGCACCAACAGCAGCGGCTCGGCCCGCTGGCGGCCGCACTTGCAAAACGTGCCCGGCGCCATGCGGGAAATGACCACGCGCCGCCTGACGGCGCAAAGAATCGCCGCCTCGGAACAGGCGGCACAGGATATCGCCCCCTTGCTGGACGGCGGCGCGGGCGACATCGCCGCGCCCATGGCTGGCAGCAGCGTGGTGGCGACCTATTCTCCCGCGCAAATCCGCGCCGCCTACGACTTGCCCGCCCTGCCGGCGGCCGGCACGGCGCTGACGCCAGCCCAGGCGGCCCAGCTGGGCGCGGGACAGACGATCTACATCGTCGACGCCATGCACAACCCGAATGCGGCGGCCGAACTGGCCATCTTCAACCAGAAATTCGGCTTGCCCGGCTGCACCACCAAGGCTATCGCCACGAATGCCACCCTGCCCCTGCCGCCCGCCCCAGCCAGTGGCTGTGAATTTTCTGTTGTCTACAACACGCCATCGAGCACCATGACGGCCACGGCGCCCGCCTATAACTCGGGCTGGGCCATGGAAATCGCGCTCGACGTGCAGTGGGCGCATGCCACGGCGCCGCTGGCGCGCATCGTGCTGATCGAGGCGCCCGACGCTTCCATCAACAGCCTGCTGGGCGCCGTACGCCTGGCCAACCAAATGGGGCCTGGCGTCGTGTCGATGAGCTTTGGCGCCGCCGAAGGCAACTGGACAGCATCCGTCGACAGCGCTTTCACGGGCAAGAACATGAGCTACCTGGCCGCCACGGGCGATTCGGGCAGCGGCGTGTCCTGGCCGTCCGTGTCGTCCAACGTGCTGGCCGTGGGCGGCACCACGCTCAGCTACAGCGGCAGCGGCGTGCGCAGCGAAACGGCCTGGTCCGGCACGGGCGGCGGCATCAGCGCCTATACGGCACTGCCCGCCTACCAGACGGCCAGCGTGCCTGGCCTGACCAACTTGCTGCGCCGCAACGTGGCCGACGTGGCCTTCAATGCCGACCCCGCCACAGGCCAGTACACGGCCGTGATGACGCCAGGCAGCAGCACCGCCAGCTGGCTCAGCATCGGCGGCACCAGCCTGTCCACGCCGCAATGGGCCGGCCTGGTCGCCATCGCCAACGCCAGCCGCGCGCTGCAGGCGAAGGCGGCGCTCGGCTTGCCGCACAACATCTTGTACGGCCAGATCGCCAGCGTGCCCGGCACCTTCGCCAGCAGCTTTGCCGACATCACGCGCGGCAGCAACGGCACCTGCAGCGTGTGCACGGCCAGGGTCGGCTATGACCCGCTGGGCGGCCTGGGCACGCCGAACGTGAAAAGCCTGCTGGCCGGCCTGTCGGGCACGCAGACCGCCCCCGCCGCGCCCGTGGTGGCGCCGGCCAGCATCAGCGGCGCGGCCGGCAAGCCGCTGTCGTTCACCGTCTCGGCCACCGCTGCCAATCCCCTCAGCTACAGCATGCTGGGCGCGCCGGCCGGCATGAGCATCGCCGCCACGGGCGTGGTCAGCTGGGCCGCCCCCGTCGCGGGCACGTATGCCGTGACCATGGTGGCCAAGGATACCGTCAGCGGCCTCAGTGGCCAGGGCGTGTACGCCATCGTCATTACCCCCGTCGCGCCGCCCGTCGTCGGCGCCGGTGCCATCACGGGCAAGGTTGGCACGGCCCTGGCGTTCAATGTCAGCGTCTCCGCCCCCAATCCCGTCAGCTACACGCTCGCCGGCGCGCCGGCCGGCATGACCATCAGCAGCGCCGGACTGGTGAGCTGGGCCGCGCCCGTGGCCGGCACCTATGTCGTCACCGTGACCGCCACGGACAGCAAGACTGGCCTGAGCGGCAAAGGCATCTATACGGTGGCCATCGCCGCCCCGCTGCCCCCCGTCGTCACGGTGACCAGCGTGAACGGCAAGCCGGGCGTGGCCCTGTCGTTCGCCGCCACGACGGTGGCGCCCAACCCCGTCACCTACAGCCTGTCGGGCGCGCCGTCCGGCATGACCGTCAGTGCCGCCGGCGTCGTCAGCTGGGCCAGCCCCGTGCTGGGCAGCTACAGCGTGACCGTCATCGCCAAAGATACCAGGACGGGCTTGACGGGCCAGGCCGTGGCCACGGTGAAAGTCGCCGCCGCCGGCCCCACGATCAGCGCCGCCGCCATGACGGGCGTGGCCGGCAAGGCCATGAGCGGCAGCATCGTGCTGACGGCACCGGGCGCGAACGCCCTGTGGATCTCCATCATCGGCGCGCCGCTGGGCATGCAGTTTTCCATGAGCGGCATGACCATCACGGCCACCTGGCCGCAACCGGTGGCCGGCAGCTATGCGCTGAAGGTCGTGGCGCTGGACAGTAACGGCTTGACGGCGCAGCTCACCGTGCCCGTCACCGTCACGGCCAGATAAGCGAACGGGGCCCGCCAACGGGGCGCACCGGGACTCCCGTCCTGGTGCGCCCCGTTTTGCATGCGCGCGGCCGTTGCAGCAAATCCAGAAAAGGAGTATAAATAGTCCACATACAGAGTTTTAACGAAGGACTTGCCATGAATCTCGCCTACGCCTACCCCAAGAGCCGCTTCGAGCCGGCCGTGCTCGTCGACCTGAATGCCAAAGCCGAGCGCGAGCGATTGTCGCAGGCGGCCTTGAAAGGGTTTTTCAAGCTGGCCGCCGCCTGGAAGCTGCGCGACGACGATGCGCGCGAATTGCTGGGCGGCCTGTCCAGCAGCGCCTGGTACGAGTGGAAGAAGCACCCGGACCGCGTGCTGGAAGTGGACCGCATCACGCGCATTTCCTATTTGCTGGGCATCTACAAGGCCTTGCACATCCTGTACGGCGACAAGCTGGCCGACGAATGGGTGAGTTTGCCCAACAAGAATCCCATCTTCGGCGGCCGCACGCCCCTGTCGCAGATGCTGGCCGGCGGCTTGCTGGCCATGCAGACGGTGCGCAAGCTGCTCGATGCGCGCCGCGGAGGGCTGTGATCGTGCGAGCCGCCCCGAATGAGCACCTGCCGCCGCTGGCCGCCTTGCGCCAGATCGACACTTGCCGCCTGATTCCCTCGCGCTTCGCCGACATGGAAGACTCCGTGCTGGCGCCTCTGGCCGAGAACGACGATCACCTGCGCGAGCTGTTCGAGCTCGACAACGCGACCAACGCGCGCCTGGTGGCCGAGTACGGCGGCGCGCCAGGAATTGGCGTGGACGAGCTGGTTTTTGGCGTGCCGCACTTTCGCATCATCAACGCCGCCTACACGTATGCCCGCCCGGAAGGGGCGCGCTTCAACGATGGCGAACGGGGCGCCTGGTATTGCGCCTTCGACATGCCAACGGCGCTGGCCGAGATCATTTTCCATAAAACCGTGGAATACCAGGAAATCGACTATTTCGACGACAGCGTCAACTACCAGTCGCTGCTGGCCGATTTTTCCGCCAGTTTCCACGACTTGCGCGGCCAGCAGCGCTACCAGGCTTGCCTGGACCCGGCCAGCTACATCGCCTCGCAAGACCTGGCCGCCATCCTGCTCGAAGCCGGCTCCATGGGCGTGATCTTCCCCAGCGTGCGTCACGCCAGCGGCACCAACCTGGCCTGCTTCCGCCCTGCCCTGGTCGGCAATGTTCGCAAAGGCGCCGCCTATCGGTTAACATGGCGGGGTACGCCGACGCCGCAGGTGGAAGCCTTGCCAGGCAAATAAACCGCGCGCACCGGCACCCGACTCACCGCAACCTGATATTTCGCATGCAAACCAATCCTGAAAAAGACACCGAACTGCGCCTCAAAGTGAACAGCGAAACGGCCCGCCTGGCCTGGAGCGAGCTGGAAAAGCATTTCGCCCAAGGCAACGTCGTCTGGGTCGCCAATGAACTGGACCTGGTCGAAGTGGCCGTGCGCATCTCGCACGACGACAAGGCCACCATCACGCAATGGATGGTCGATGGCAAGGTCGCCAAGGTGTCGGACCAGCAGGCGCTGGACTGGCAGGCAGCCGATGCCGCGCTGTGGGCCGTCGTCGTCAGCCCGTTCATTCTGGTGCAGCAGGAAAAGCCCACCAAACACTGATGCCTACAGGCTGCGCTCGAGCATCAGGCGCAGCGCAACGCTGCCATCGAGGGTCGTCACGCTGTCGCTGCGGCCTTCGCCATCCCCCCAGGATTGCCCCTGCACCTGCTGCTGGTGCAGCAGGTTGGCCGCCGACAGGCGCACGCGCGTTTTCGCGTCCGGCTGCCACAGCGCATACGCGTCGAGGGTGCGCCGCACACCCGCATGGCTGCTGGCGTGCGCATCGAGCCGCGCCAGGCCGCCCGTCTGCACGTTCAGATTGCCGCCCATGCTCATCCCCGGCGAGCGCCGGTAATCGAGTCCCAGGTTGAGCGTGGCCGGCACCTGGCTGGCCAGGCGGTTGCCGGGACCCGGCACGGCGGCGACCTTGGACCAGTTGCGCCCCGCATTGGCGCGCACGTCGACGTCGGGCGCCTGCGCCCACCAGGTCCGCACGGGAAATTTCACATCCAACTCGATGCCGCGCACCGTGGCCGCGCCATTGTTGAACGGGCTGGCCGTCCAGACGCCGTCGTGCAGGACCAGGCGCTGCACGGTGACGTCGCTGATGCGCCGCGTGAATGCCGACAGGCTGGCCACGCCGCTCTTGCCAAAATAGCTTTCATACGCCGCGTCCAGCCCCCACGCCAATTCCGGGCGCAGGTCGGGATTGCCCTGGAAATCGGGATTGTTGGCGCTGTTGCCATTGTTGACGGTATAGCGGCGCGGCACCAGGTTGCGCGTGGTGGGCGCCTTGTAGGTGCGCGCCAGCGCCAGCCGCAGCTGGTCGCGTTCCTGCTGCGGCAACTTCCACAGCAGCTGCGCCACGGGACTCCAGACGCTGGCCCGCGTGCGCACTTCGCGCAAAGTGCGGCCCTCGGTCGCCGTCTGCAAGCCTTCCCAGCGCACGCCCGCATACATTTGCAGCCGGGCCGTCACCTCCCATTCATCCTGCGCATACAGGGCCAGGCGCCGCACGTCGGCCATATAGTCTTCATCGAGCGCATACGGCGCACCGCCAGCAAGATACGTGTCGCGCTGGCGGCGCGACTCGCTGCGGCGTATCAGGCTGCCATCCCAGCCCAGGCTCAGGGCGTGGCCGCCACCGAGCCGGCCCAGGTACTTGCCGCTGCTGTTGACGCTGTCGTCGACGGCGTCGGAAACCACGCCGCGCAGCAGCAGGGGTGCGCCGGCGGCCGCCTCGCCATGGAAAAGATAATCCGTGTCGCGCCGGTTGTGGTTGACGCCCAGCCTGGCCGTCAGCTTGCCCGCCGCCAGCGCGTGCGCCCAGCTCACATCGCTGCGCGCTGAAAACACGCTGGCTTGCGAGGTGGCGCCATTGCGCGGATAGCTGGAGGCCGCCCCCAGCAAGGTCGCTTCGCGCGCCACGCCGTCAAACCCCGTGCGGTACCAGTCCAGCAGGCTTTGCCAGGTGATGGTGTCGCCCTTGTCCAGGGTCCAGTGCAGGCGCGGCGTCAGGCTGGCCTTGTTGACGGACGAAGCATTGCGCGTGCGCGTTGTGCGCTGCGCCAGCAGCGTGCCGGTGGCATCGGCGCTTGTTTCAGTCATCCTTCCCGCCACGTCGTCGGCAGTGCGCTCGAGCGCGCCCGTCAGCGCATAGGCGAAACCGGGCAGCTTGTCCGCCACGCGCAGCGACGCGGCAGGCTGCCAGCGGCCCTCCTGCCGGCCCGCGCCCAGCTTCCCTTCGCGCTCGGCGCCGCTGGCGCCCTTGCGCAAGACCACGTTGATGCTGCCGGCGACGGCCTGCATGCTGTATTCGGCCGTCGCGCTGCGCAAAATCTCGATGCGCTCGATCATCTCGGGTGCGATCGATTCGATGGAAAACCCTGGTGGCGCGGGGTCGCCGTTGATCAGCATCTGCGTGTAGCCGCCCCCCAGGCCCCGCATGCGCACCTCGCCGCCGACGACGGAGACGCCGGGCTGGCGTTTCAACGTCGCGGCCAGGCTGCTGTCGCCATATTGGGCCAGGTCGTCGCGGCTGACGATGATCTTTGCAGCCGTGTCGTCACGCCGCTGCTGTACGCCGCTGGCGGCGGTAATTTCAACCTTTTGCAGCGGCGCATCGTCGGCGCAGGCCGCGGCGGGCAAGAGCAGGAAAAAAAGCGGGGATAAAAGCGAAGGAAAAAGCGGGGAAAACGGGCTGGCGCTGCGCATGATGCCTTTTTCTACACTGCGGGTTGGGAAGCGCAGTGTAGAGGATTTGACAATGCGCAGCAAGCGCATTGTCCAGCCATGCTCAATGCCCGCCGCCCAGATAGGCCGCGATCACCTTCGGATCATTTTTCAGGCTTTCCGCCGGCCCGTGCACGGAAATGCTGCCGTTTTCCAGCACATAGCCGTAATCGGCCACGTTCAGGGCGGCGGCGGCGAATTGTTCGACCAGCAGCATGGTCACGCCTTCCGCCTTCAAGCGCGTGATGATGCGGAAGACTTCTTCCACCAGAATCGGCGCCAGGCCCATCGACGGCTCGTCCAGCAGGATCACTTCCGGGTTCAGCATCACGGCGCGGGCCATGGCCAGCATTTGCTGCTCGCCGCCCGACAAGGTGCCGGCCAGCTGGTCGCGCCGCTCCTTCAGGCGGGGGAACAGTTCCAGCGCCTTGTCCAGGTCGCCCTTGATGTCGCCTTTCGGGCGCGCCCGCGTAAAACGGGGGAAGGCGCCCAGCAGCAGGTTGTCCGTCACCGACATCGAGGCGAACACCCTCCTGCCTTCCGGCGAATGGGCCAGTCCCGCGCGCGCGATGCGGTGCGAATCGAGCCCCGTGACATCCTTGCCGCCCAGGGTGACAGTGCCGGATTTCGGTTTGAGCATGCCGGAAATGGCGCGCATGGTGGTGGTCTTGCCGGCCCCGTTCGAACCGATCAGGGTCACCAGCTTGCCCTTCGGGACGTCGAGCGAAATGCCGTGCAAGACTTCGACTTTGCCGTAGGCGGCGTGCAGATTGTTAATGGTCAGCATGGTCTTCCTCTCAGTACGCCGCTGGCGCCAGGGTTTCGGCGCTGCCGCCCAGGTAGGCTTCGATCACTTTCGGGTCGCTCTGGACAAGCGCGGGCACGCCTTCGGCGATCTTCTGGCCGAAGTCCAGCACCGTCACCACGTCCGACAGGGCCATCACCACGTCCATGTGATGCTCGATCAGGATGATGGTGATGCCGTGCTCGCGGATCTTGCGGATGATGGCCATCAGTTCCTTGATGTCGGGCGCCGTCAGGCCCGCCGCCGGCTCGTCGAGCAGCAGCAGGCGCGGGTTCAGGCCCAGCGCGCGGCCGATTTCCAGCAGCCGCTGCTTGCCGTACGGCAGATTGCGCGCCTCTTCGTTGGCCAGGTCGGCCAGGCCGACGAATTCGAGGATGCTGGCGGCCCGCTCGCGCGCCGCCTTCTCTTCGCGCTTGTAGCGGGGCGTATGCAGCATCACGTCCAGCACGTTCGATTTGAACGTGTTGTGCAAGCCCACCAGCACGTTTTCCGTCGCCGTCATCTCGCCGAACAGCTGCACGTTCTGGAAGGTGCGCGCCACGCCGCCCAGGGCGATTTCGGACGGCGTGCGGCCGGAGATCACCACGCCGGCAAATTCCACCTTGCCCGCCGTCGGCTTGTAGATCCCAGTCAGCACGTTCATCATCGTGCTCTTGCCCGAGCCGTTCGGCCCGATCAAGCCGTGCACGGAACCTTGCGTGACGTTCAAGTCCACCTGGTTCAGCGCTTTCAGGCCGCCGAACTGCATCAGGGCCTGGTCCACGCGCAGCAGGGTCGCGCCCTGCTGCCCGCCCTGGGCGTGGTCGAACGGCGCCACGCCGTGCGAAGCGACGGCCTCCACATGGCGCCGGCCCTTGCCGATAAAGCTCATCAGGAAGCCGACGATGCCGTCCTGCAGGTAGTACACGACAAATAAGGTCATCAGGCCGAAGATGGTCAGGCGCCAGTCGACCATGTTTTCCAGCTTGTACGAATACGCGGCCAGGCCGATGGTGGCCACCAGGGGCACGAGCACGCCGCGCACGGTGGAGCGCTTCTTCGCCAGCATGACGATGGAACCGATCACGCCCAGCACGGCGGCGCCGACGGCGATCTTGCGGAACAATTCGATATCCGACAGCAGGCTGGGCAGCATGACGACGATCAGGGCGCCGATCAGGGCGCCCGAACGCGTCTTGCGTCCGCCCATGATGACGGCCAGCAGGAACAATATCGTCAGCTCGAAGTTGTAGGTATTGGGCGAAATGTATTCTTCCGAATATGCATACAGGCTGCCGGCCAGGCCCGCGAAACCGGCGCTGATGACGAAGGCGTAGACCTTGTAGCGGTACACGGACACGCCCATGCAGTCCGAGGCGATGGGGCTGTCGCGCAAGGCTTCGAACGCCCGGCCCAGGTTCGATTTCAGAATGCGGTGCACCACCACCAGCGAGATCACCAGCAGCGCGGCGACCATGTAGTAGTACTCGACCTCGGAAAGCTTGTGGCCGAACAGGACGGGCTTGTGGATCTTGATGCCCATCGGCCCTTCCGTCAGGAAGCTCATTTCATTGATCAGGATTTGCACGATGGTGCCGAAGGCCAGGGTCACCATCGCCAGGTAGGGCCCAGTCACGCGCAGGGCCGGCAAGGCCAGGATGGCGCCGAAGACGGCCGCGCCCAGGATGCTGGCGGGGATGGCCAGCCAGAACGGCGCGCCCAGCTTGAACACCAGCACGCCCGTGGCGTACGAGCCGATGCCGAACAGTCCCGCGTGGCCCAGCGACACCTGCCCCGTGTAGCCGACGACGATATCGAGACCGAACAGCAGGATGGCATAGATCAATATGGTCTCGGCCAGGTGGATGTAATATGGGTTCGGGATGACGATGGGGAACAGCGCGAGCACGGCCAGTCCCGCCGCGCTCAACGCCAGCATGGTGATTTTCTTGTTCATGTCGTCCTCAGACTTTCTTGATCGCGGCTTTGCCGAACAGGCCGGACGGCTTGATGGCCAGCACCAGCAGCAGAAGCAGCAGGCCTGGCACTTCCTTGTAGCCGGTGGAGATGTAGTAGCCGGTGGTCGTCTCGGCGATGCCCAGGATCAGCCCGCCGACGATGGCGCCCACGCCCGAGGTCAGGCCGCCGATGATGGCCACGGCAAACGCTTTCAAGCCCAGCGAAGCGCCCATAGTCGCTCCCGTCAGGGTCAGCGGCGCCACCAGCACGCCCGCGAACGCTGCCGTGGCCGACGACAGCGCGTAGGAAAACGTGATGACCATGCCCGTGTTGATGCCCATCAAACCGGCCGCGTCGCGGTCGTTGGCCGTCGCCACGACGGCCTTGCCATAGATCGACTTGCGGTTGAATACTTCCACGGCCAGCATGATGGCCAGCGCGCCGACGATGACGGCCACCTGCATCTGCTGCACGTTGGCGCCGAATACCTGGAACGGCGCGGCCGACAGCGGCGACGGGAACATCAGGTCATCCTTGCCCCAGATATTTTCCGCCACGTTCTTGAAAATGATGGCCAGCGCGATGGTCGACATGATCCAGCCGAATTCGGACTTGATCTTGATGGCGGGCCGCACGCCTATCCATTCGACGAATACGCCCTGCAAGGCGCCGAAGACGATGACGATGGGGATCATCAGCAGATAGCTCATGTACGGCCCGCCATGGATGGTGCCCACCAGGGAGAGGCCCACGAGCGCGCCCAGCATCAGGGATTCGCCCTGGCCGAAATTGAGGGTGCCGGAAGTGGCAAAGGTCAGCTGGTAGCCGAAAGCGATGACGGCATAGATCATGCCCAGCGCGATGCCGCTGAAGACGAGCTGCAGGAAGATTTCCATGGTATTCCCCGGAAGACGAAAGATGAAAAAATGGCCAGTCCTGATTCCTCAAGGCTGGCCACTGCGCGGCGACTGTCCGCCAGGCTTATTTCGCGAGGACGACCTTGCCGTCCTTGACTTCGCCAAACACGGTCAGGTCGGCCGTGATCGCTTCATGGTTGGTCTTGCTGAACGGTTTGTTGTAGGTGGTGACGGCGCCTTCCACCTTCTCGTTCAGGTTTTCCAGCGCGGCGCGCACTTTCGGGCCGTCCGTGCCGCCCGCCTGCGTGATGGCCGCGGCCAGCAGGTAGATGGAATCGTAGCCTTGCGCGGCCGAGACGGCCGACGGCATGCGTCCGCCCGATGGCTTGTAGGCGGCCACGTAGGCATCGATGAAGGCCTTGCGCTTCGGCGTGCTGGCGTCCTGGATGAAGGTTTGCGGCATGCGCGTGCCGTTGCCGTTCTTGCCCGCGTTGTCGATGAAGTTACCCATGGCCAGGGTCCAGCTGCCGATCAGCGGCACTTTCCAGCCCAGTTTTTCCATGCCGTTGGCGATCTGCGCCAGTTCCGGGCCGATGCCGTAGGTCAGCACGACTTCCGCCCCCGCCTGCTTGGCTTTCAGCAACTGGGCCGTCATGTCGACGTCCTTGATGTTGTATTTTTCCACGACGACGGGCTTGATGCCCTTCTTGTCGAGCGCCTTTTCCAGGTCTTCGCGGCCCAGTTGGCCATAGTTGGTGGAATCGGCCAGGATCGCCACTTTCTTGAACTTGCGGTTTTCGATCGCCTCGTGCACGATCATGCCGGACTGGATGGTGTCATTGGCCGCATTGCGGAAAATGTAGTTTTCCGGCTGGTCGGCAAATTGCTTGGTGACGATGGAACCCGTCGCCACATTGTTCATGACGGGAATCTTCGCTTCCTGGTAGAAGCGCTGCGAAGCGAGGGCCACGCCCGTGTTGATGTAGCCGACGGTGGCGGCGACCTTTTCCTTGTTGATCAGTTCCTGGGCGATCTGCACGCCGCGTTCGTTCTTCGCTTCGTCATCGCGCTCGATGAGCAGCAGGGAACGACCCAGCACGCCGCCTTTGGCATTGATTTCAGCGACGGCCAGCTTGACGCCGTCGCGCATCGACACGCCCATCGGCGCGGAACCGCCCGTAAACGGTCCGGACACGCCGATCTTGATGGGGTCGGCTGCGACTGCCGCCTGCGAGAAACCCAAAACCAAACTTGCCACGAGCAATTTCTGTTTCAAATTCATTGTCATCTCCTCTGATACAACGTTTTTAATGCCACTTATTTTTATAGTCGTACGCTGGATAACCGCCCCATCGATAAATCATTGTAGGTGAGTAAACATGCACCAGCAACAACTACATATGACGCGTCGCAACATGCGGAAAAGCCGCAATTGCAGGCCTGTTGTCAGTCTTTTGTAAGGAAAATATGGCGCAAATTGACACAGGTGCTACACCATGACACACGATGCATATGTCTGATCTGCGTCAAAAGTATGGTGATGCAATGGTGATATGGTCATTGAACCAGGGTCAACCGTCCATGGCGGCAATCCCTTCCCTACCATGGAGACCCTATGCGCCAGCCCATGACAAGCATCTGCGCCTGCCTGCTGATCGCCGGCATGAGTAGCGCCTGCAAGAACTTCACGCCGGTCGACAAGTTCGCGGGACAGACGGTGGCGATAACGGAAGTATTCAAACCCATGCTGACCCACTCCATGAGCAGTTGCACCAATAATGTACGGCGCAACAGCATCATCACCGACCGCCCCTACGTTGCGCAGGAAACGGAACAGGACCTGCTCCGGCGCTGCAAGGACTATGCGGCGCAGTTGGCGGGCACAGCCGAACTGAACGATGTATTGAAACGCTATGCGGAAGTACTTGCCGCGCTGGCCAACGACAAGCTGGCGAACTACAAGGAGGAGATCGGCGCCCTTGGCGGTTCGCTGGGCGCCTTGCAGCAGTCCGGCGGCACGGCGCCGGTGCTCGACGCCGACCAGCTGGACAAAGTCACACGCCTGAGCGCGCTGATCAGCCAGATTGTCACGCAGCAAAGACAGCAGTCGGGAATCAACGAACTGCTGGCGCGCGAAGACGATATTTATATCATCAGCAATGCGCTGAAAAAATATGCGCAGCAAAACTACCAGGCCAATCTGCACGACGAGAGCCTGACGCTGGCATCCCTGAATCGCTCGCTCGACAACGCTGCCGCCAGGGAACCCGTGACCAGCAACTATCTGAAGGCCAAGCTCTACCTTGACGGGCGGCAGCTGCAGGAGCGTGGCAAGGTCATCGACGCCTATCTTGCCGCCATGACGGAATTGCAAAACAGTCTCAGCACCTTGCGCGCCAAGTCCATGCAAGACCCGGCATTGGAGCGTCAACTGGACACTTTTGCCAAGCAAGTCGATACCCTGCAAAAACAGGCCGCCAATTATTCACCATCCCCCTGGTAGGAGTCGGACATGGGCAACGTTATCGCACTCGATGAAAAACAAACCACGGAAATCGCCGACAAGCTGGCACAGGCCTCGAACCAGGTACTGGAGCTGCGCATCGCGCTGACCGACCGCACGCCGCCGACGCCGTCAGCCGTGCTGCATGATCTCAAGCAATATGAAAGCCACCTGGATCAGATGGTGTCCTTTTTCCGCGCCCACGGCATCTACCTGATCAACCAGAGTGCGCAGCAGGCATTAACCAATGTGAACACGGCCATCGACCAAGGCAGGAAAACCGTGGCCGACATCGGGCACACGCACGCGGCCATCAAGGCGGCGGCAGGCTTGCTGGACCTGGCCGCCGCCCTGCTGTCGCGCAACCCGCTGGCCATTGCCGAGGCTGCAAATAGCCTGCGAACCTGACCTGGCGGACAATCACGGCTCTGCGGCCCTGTGCCCCATCGCGTGCGTGGCCATTTTCAGGTACAGGTTCGCCTGTTCCTCGCTGTGCGCATAGCCCATGCGCCCTTCGCCCAGGGCGACGGATTTCTGCTGCAGCGCTTCCGGGTATTCCAGGTCGCAGGCGGCATCCAGCCAGTGACGTGCCTGTTCCTGATCAGTCTCCTGCAGCATGTTTACCACGATGAACATGGCTGGCGCCACGCCGCGTTGCGCGGCCAGTTCCAGCCAGCGCAACGCGGCGGCGCTGTCCTGCGGGCCGCCCATGCCGTTCTTGTGCATCAAGCCCAGGTAATACGCTGCAGGACCGCCGCCCTGCCCCGCCGCGTGCTCGAACAGGGCGCGCGCCTGCGGCTGGCTCGCCTCGCCCGCGCGCATCAAGACCTTGCCCTGGGCCGTGAGGTCCGGCCCTGCCGATGCCAGCGGCGATACGGCCAGGGCGACGGCAAACACCCATGCCTTCATTTCGACAGGTCGAGCTGATACAGCGCAAAGCCCTTGCCGACGCCATCATCAAGCTTCAACTGCGTGACGTTATCGATGCCGGCCGCCTTCGCCAGCTCGATCACGTTCGGCGCCGAATGGAAGACCACCGGGCCTTGCGTGGCAACCTTGGCAAAGCGCCAGCTGCGCGCCGAGCCGTTTTTCGCGCGCGTCAGGTTTTTCTGCTGCGTGACATAGGCGATCAGCAGTTCGCGGTTGTTGTCGGGCGAGGCCACCACCGTCTTGCTGCCGTCGAGGCCAGGGAAATTGCCGCCACCGCTGGCGCGGTAGTTATTCGTCGCAATCAAAAATTCCTGGCCCGCGTCCACCGGCTTGCCCTGGTACGTCAGGCCCTGGATGCGACGGCCCGGCGGCTGCGTGACGTCGATCTGGTAGCGCACGTCCGCGCTGGTGATGGCGTCGAAGTTGTAGCTCGGATGGGCCGTGTTGACCAATTCCTGCGCTTCCAGTTTGTTCGGATCGATGGTATTGAAGCGCTGCGCCGACTGTTCCAGCCAGGCTTTCAGCTCCGCGCCATTCATCTTCACGCCGTACAGCGCGTTCGGATACAAATACAGGTCGGCCGCGTTGTTCAGCGCCACGTTACCCGCCTTAACGTCCGTGTAGTCGGACACGCCGGCCGAGCCGCTCTTGAACGGCGACGACATCGACAGCACGGGCAGATTGGCATATTGCGGCAGGTTCGCCTTCACGTAGGCGGCCAGGTAGCCCGATTGCGCCTGGTTCACCACTTCGATGGCGCTGACGTCGCCCACGTCGGCAAAATACGTCGACATGCGGAAATCCGTGGCGCCGACCGGTGTCTGCACGTAGGCGATCGTCGCTGCGTGCTCCTCGGCCACCAGTGCGGCGATGGCTGCGTCGGGCTGGACGTAACTCTTGTCCGCGTTCTGGATGCCGCGCGCTTCCACCGTCGTGGCGCTCTTGTCGACCACCCACTGCTTGCCGTCGTGGCGCAGGCGCAGACCGATCACGCCCAGGTGCTTGCCCCACAAATTGGCCATCACGGTGGGCACGCCATTGACCAGCCCTTTGACCTTGTCGACGCCGGGCAAATTAAACTGCGGCACCGTGCTGGCCGCGTTCGGGAACAGCTGGTGCGAGTGGCCGATCAGCATGGCGTCCACGCCCGGCACTTGCGACAGGTAGTAATTGCCATTTTCCATGGTAGGCGAATACGGGCTGTCATCGAGGCCGCCGTGCGAAATGGCCACCACCAGTTCGGCGCCCCTGGCGCGCATCTCGGGGATGAATTTTTCCGCCGTCTCGCGCACGCCCTGCGTGTAGACCCGGCCTTCCAGCCAGCGCTTATCCCAGGCCATGATGGTGGGCGGCGCAAAGCTGATGATGCCCACCTTCACGGTGCTCGTCACCGGTTTGCCATCGGGGCCGGTCGCCGTGATCTGCTTGTCGATGATGTGATATGGCGCAAACAGGGGCTGGCCCGTCTTGACGCTGTAGACGTTGGCCAGCACTTGCGGGAATGCGGGACCGGCGCAGCGCGGTTTGCTGGCGTCGACGCTGTCGACGTCGAAGCGGTTGCCCGTCACCTGGCTCAAAAACGCCAGGCCGTAGTTGAATTCGTGGTTGCCGATGCCGCCGCCGTCCACTTTCAGCAAATTCATGGCCTTGTAGATGGCCAGGGTCTGGTCGCAAGCCAGCGGCTTGACCAATGCCTGGTAGTCGGCCAGGGCCGTGCCCTGGATGGTGTCGCCGTTGTCGAGCAAGAGATTGTTCGGGAATTCGGCACGCGCCTGGGCGATCAAGGCCGCCGTGCGTTCCAGGCCGATCGACGGTTCCGCCTGCAGCTTGTAGTAATCATAACTGAGCACATTCGCGTGCAAGTCCGTCGTCTCCAGCAGGGCCAGGGTGGCGCTGCTGCCGGCCGGCGCGGCCGATGGCGACCGGACGGGTCCCGTGGCGGTGGGCGGCAAGGCGCCGCAGCCGGCCAGCAGCAGCGGTAACAGGGCGAGACGGGGAAGTTGAAGCATGATGTACTCCTGTGGAAAGACAATATCGCCAGCATCATACGCAGCACGGCAGCCCCTATCAAGGCAAAATATTGTCGCAAATACAGCAAAATCGTCATTTTATTGCCCCGTGCGGCAGCAATTGCGCCGCGGCGGCAGCGGAAACGCGCCGCGCTCGCGTATAATTCAGGGTTTGATTTCACCATAGAAGACCAGAACATTATGGAAGCCGAACGCATCAATATCATCTCCGCCCTGCTCAACGACCTGACGGTCCGCGAAGCCGAACTTCGGAGGTATCTTTGACTTCACTGTCAAGTCGGAGAAACTAGAGCAAGTCAACGAAGAGCTGGAAGATCCCACCGTCTGGAACGATCCGAAGCGCGCCCAGGACCTCGGTAAAGAGAAGAAGGCGCTGGAAGCCATCGTCTTCACGCTCGCCAAGGCCGATGCCGACCTGCGCGACACCCGCGACCTGTTCGACATGGCCCGCGAAGAAGGCGACGACGAGACGCTCGAAGCGATCGAGCAGGACGTGCAGGAAATCCGCAAGGTCATCGAAAGCATGGAATTCCGCCGGATGTTCAACAATCCGATGGACCCGAACAACTGCTTCATCGACATCCAGGCCGGCGCCGGCGGCACGGAAGCCCAGGACTGGGCCTCGATGTTGCTGCGCCAGTACCTGCGCTATTGCGAACGCAAGGGCTTCAAGGTCGAAATCCTGGAGCAGTCCGACGGCGAGGTCGCCGGCATCAAGACGGCCACCCTGAAGGTCGAGGGCGATCACGCCTACGGCTTCCTGCGCACGGAAACGGGCGTGCACCGACTGGTGCGCAAGTCGCCATTCGACTCGGCCAACGGCCGCCACACCTCGTTTACGTCGCTGTTCGTGTATCCGGAAGTCGACGATTCGATCGAAATCGACGTCAACCCGGCCGATATCCGCGTCGACACCTACCGCGCGTCGGGCGCCGGTGGTCAGCACATCAACAAGACCGACTCCGCCGTCCGCATGACCCATGCGCCGACCGGCATCGTGGTGCAGTGCCAGAACGACCGTTCGCAGCACCGCAATCGCGCCGAAGCGATGGAAATGCTGAAAGCGAAGCTGTACGAGCATGAACTGCGCAAGCGCATGAGCGAGCAGCAGAAGCTGGAAGACTCGAAGACGGACGTGGGCTGGGGTCACCAGATCCGCTCCTACGTGCTGGACCAGTCCCGCATCAAGGACTTGCGCACCGGTTTCGAGACGGGCAATACCAAGGGCGTGCTCGATGGCGACATCGACGACTTCATCTCCGCCTCGCTCAAGCAAGGCGTGTAAGGATGAACGCATCTGCTCCGGTGCAGCGCGCCTTCCTGTTCGACATGGATGGCACGATCGTCGACAACATGGCCTTCCACACGACGTCGTGGCTGGCGTTCTTTGAACGCCACGGCCATGCGCTGGACGCGGATGCATTCTTCCGCGACACGGCGGGACGGCAGGGGCACGAAATCATCGCCAAGTACCTGGGCGCGGATGCCGACCACGTCACCCTGCTGGCGGAAAAGGAAGTCGTCTACCGCGAACTGTATGGCCCGCACCTGGCCACGGTGCTTGGCTTCGACCGGCTGATCGCCAGCGCGCGCCAGGCTGGCGTCGGGCTGGTGGTGGGCACGGCAGCGCCGGACGAGAACATCGCGTTCACACTCGATGGCCTGGACCTGCGCCACCGCTTCGACGCCATCGTCGGCGCCGCCGACGTGGAACGGGGCAAGCCGCACCCGGACGTTTTCCTGAAAGGCGCGCTGCTGGCCGGCGCGCTGCCGCAAGACTGCATCGTCTTCGAAGACGCGCCCCTGGGCGTGGAAGCGGCGCGCCGCGCCGGCATGCGCGTCGTGGTGCTCACCACCACCCTGCCGGCCGAGGCGTTTTCCGCCTTCGACAACGTCATTGCCATCGTGCCGGATTTCTCCGCACTCGACGTCGACGCACTGTTTGCCAGCGTGGCGCCAGCGCTGGCGCCACATCATCAATAATCACCAACGAAGAACACCATGACTACGGATATCCAAGAACAAGCCGCCGCCCCCGATGAAAACAAGATCATCGCCGAGCGCCGCGTCAAGCTGGCAGCACTGCGCGAACAAGGCGTCGCCTTCCCGAACGATTTCCGCCCCGAGCACAAGGCGGCCCACCTGCACGCGCAATACGGCGGCAAAACGCGCGAAGAGCTGGAAGCCGAACCTGTCACCGTGGTGCTGGCTGGCCGCATGATGCTCAAGCGCGAAGCGGGCAAGAAAGCCGCTTTCGCCACCCTGCAAGACGCCTCCGGCCCGAAGGCCGACGGCCGCATCCAGATCTACGCCACCTTGGACCTGACCGGCGAAGCGGCCATGGCCGCCCTGCACCACTATGACCTGGGCGATATCCTGGGCGTGACGGGCACCCTGTTCAAGACCAAGACGGACGAACTGACCATCAAGGTCACGGAACTGCGCCTGATCACCAAGTCGCTGCGCCCGCTGCCGGACAAATTCCACGGCCTGGCCGACCAGGAAACGAAGTACCGCCAGCGCTACGTCGACCTGATCATGAACGAAGAGACACGCCGCACCTTCAAGGCGCGTACCGCCGCCATCTCGTCGATCCGCCGCTTCATGGAAAAGAACGAGTTCATGGAAGTGGAAACGCCGATGCTGCACACGATCCCGGGCGGCGCCGCGGCAAAACCGTTCATCACGCACCACAATGCGCTGGACATGCAGATGTTCCTGCGCATCGCGCCCGAGCTGTACCTGAAGCGCCTGGTCGTGGGCGGCTTCGACCGCGTGTTCGAGATCAACCGCAACTTCCGCAACGAAGGCGTGTCGATCCGTCACAACCCCGAATTCACGATGATGGAATTCTACGCGGCCTACACCGACTACAAATGGCTGATGGACTTCACGGAAGCCGTCATCCGCCAGGCCGCCATCGATGCGCACGGCACCGCCACCCTGACCTACGGCGGCCGCGAACTGGATCTGGCAAAACCGTTCCATCGCCTGACCATCGTCGAAGCGATCAACAAATATGCTCCAGGCTACACCGCCGAGCAGTTGAACGATGCCGAATTCATCAAGGAAGAGCTGAAAAAATTCGGCGTCAAGCCATTCGCCACGGCCGGCCTGGGCGCGCTGCAACTGGCGCTGTTCGAAGAAACGGCTGAAGCGCAGCTGTGGGAACCGACCTATATCATCGACTACCCGGTCGAAGTGTCGCCACTGGCGCGCGCTTCCGACACGGTGGCCGGCATCACGGAACGCTTCGAGCTGTTCATGGTGGGCCGCGAAATCGCCAACGGCTTCTCCGAGTTGAACGACGCGGAAGACCAGTCGGCCCGCTTCCTGGCGCAAGTCGCCGCCAAGGACGCCGGCGATGAAGAGGCGATGTTCTACGACGCCGACTACATCCGCGCGCTGGAATACGGCATGCCGCCAGCCGGCGGCTGCGGCATCGGCATCGACCGCCTGATGATGATCATCACGGATTCGTCGAACATCCGCGACGTGCTGCTGTTCCCTCACCTGCGCCGCGAAGAGTGATGAACACCTGAAAAATCTACTGCGCGTCGCGATTTGCGGCCTGCGATGCTCACTGCCTCGGCGGCCCCGTGCCTAGCACAGTTGCGCTTCTTAGCCGTAACTCCCATCCGCTCGCTACGATTTTTCAGGCGTTCGATGCTTCAAGGCAAAAAAAAGCCGCCTGGTCTCGCGATCAGGCGGTTTTTTTACGCCTGCCGCAGTCCGTCAGCCGGCCAGGGTTACGCGCTGGTGGCTGCGGCTGGCCTGCTGCGCCGCCAATGCGGTGGCGAGCGCGCGCATGCCGTCGTCGCCGGTGGCGGCAGGCTGCCCTTCGCCGCGCATGGCGCGCTGGAAGGCGCGTACCGAGCGCACGTACAGGTTTTCATGCTCGACGTAGATGTCGACGCTGCCGCTGTCGCGCGTCAGGGTAATGCTGCCGACGGGGCGCTGCGTCATCACGCCGGTGGCAAAGATGGTGCCCTTGGTGCCGATGATTTCCACGCCGGACAGCGAATGCGGCGCGTTGAACGCGTCGTGCACCTGCACCAGGGTGCCGTTGTCGAACTCGATGACGGCCATCAGGCCCTCTTCCAGCCCGGCCACCGTCATGCCGCCGCTGGTGGCGCAGGCTGTGACGTGGCGCGGCTCCGCATCCAGCAGGAAGCGCAGGGTGTCGACGTCGTGCACGAACATGTCGAGCGTGACGCCGCCCGACTCCGGCGCGTCCAGGCGCCAGCCGCGCAGGTGCTGCGGCAGGTTATTCGCGTGCAGCACACGGCAATACAGGGGCTGGCCGATCTCGCCGGCGCGTATCAGCTCGCGTACCTTGCCGTGGCTGGCGGCGTTGCGCAGGTGGTGGTTAATCCCCAGCACCACGCCCGCTTCGGCGCAGCCGTCGACCATGCGGCGGGCGTCGTCCAGGTTCAGCGCCAGCGGCTTTTCGCACAGCACGTGCTTGCCGGCGCGCGCCGCCTGCAAGGTCTGCGCCATGTGCCATTCGTTGGTGGTGCTGATGTACACGGCGTCCGCGCCCGGATGCGCCAGCGCCGCATCGAGGTCCGTATAGCTGGCGGCGATGCCGAACTGCTCGGCAAAGGCGGCGCCGCGCGCGGCGTCCCGGCTGACCACGGCCAGCACCTCAGCATCGCCCTGCTGGCGGATCGCGTCGACCATCCATTCGCGCGCCACGGTGCTGGCGCCGACCAGTATCCATCCGATTTTCTTCATTCGATTCTCCCGTTAAAAAGTGTGGCGCAGGCCGAGGTTCCAGGCCTGGTTGCCGGTGCCGTTGTCGGTGGCGTTGCCCACCACGTAGGCGGCGCCGTTGCGGTTGTCGATATGCGCGTATGCCGCGTACAAGGTGCTGCGCTTCGACAGCGCGTAGGTGTAGCCGATGCCGACCTGGGAAGCGTCGCCGTTGGCGGCGCGCCGGTCGTCGCGCCGCACGTACGAGAACAGGACGCGGTGCGGGCCAAAAGGCACGGTGGCGCCCAGCATCAGGTCCGCGCTGTCGACCGTGGTGGCGGCGCCCGCCGTGCTCTTGCTGACGGCGACGGCGCCATGCGCCTTGACCACGCCGAAGTCCCAGGTGGCGCCCAGCACCGTGTTGCGCGCCCTGCCCGCCACCAGCGCGTTTGACAGGGTGTTGGCATCCTGGTGCGCCAGGCGCACATACAGAGGCCCGCTGGCATAGGTGGCTGCCGCGCCCGTGTAGCGCCTGGCCGAAGCATCACCGGGCACTTCGCCGAAACCGTACGCCAGTTCGCCGGAAAGGCCGCCGCGCACGGGCGAGCTGTAGGTGATGCTGTTGTCGACGCGGCTGATGTAGCCGGCCGTGAAGACGTTGCTCATCCTGCCCGCAAAACCCAGGTAGAACGGGTCCAGCGCCCCCAGGCTGCTGTCGATGAACGTGTACTGGCGCCCCAGCCGCAGCGTGCCCGCCGCGCCGCCCAGGCCGACGAAGGCCTGGCGCCCGAACAGCAGGCCGCCCTGGGCCGAAGCGCCCGTGTCGGCCAGTATGCCCGCATCCATCGTAAACAGCGCCGTCATGCCGCCGCCCAGGTCTTCGCTGCCCTTGAAACCCAGCCGCGAGCCATTGGCGATGCCGCTCGTCACCTTGAGCACCCTGCCGCCGGCGCCGCCGCTCTCGGACACCACGCCCATGTCCATGATGCCGTACACGGCCAAGTTCGACTGCGCGCAGCACAAGCCGCTGCCGGCGCCGATGATCATTGCCCCTACTACCTTCTTCATGTCTTGCCCTGTCTATCTTCTTGTGAAAACTGTCCCTGGCTCACCAGGTGGCGCGGACGCTCGCCGCGCAAACCGGCCAGCAGGTTGTCCACGGCCTGCTGCGCCATGGCGTAGCGCGTTTCGTGCGTGGCCGAGCCGATATGCGGCAGCGCCACCACGTTCGCCATGTGCGGCAGCGGATTGTCCGGCGCCAGCGGTTCGCGCTCGAACACGTCGAGACCGGCGCCGTGGATGGTGCCCTGCTGCAGCGCCTCGATCAGCGCCGCCTCGTCGACGATGCGCCCGCGCGAACCGTTGATGAAGATGGCGCCGGGGCGCATCAGCGCGAACTCGCGCCGGCCCATCATGCGTTCCGTCTGCGCCGTCAGCGGCAGCACCACGCAGACGAAGTCCGACCCGGCCAGCAAGTCGTCGAGCGCTACCTGGCGCGCGCCCAGCGCCGCCTCCACCTCGGGCACGGCTTCGCCGTTCACATACAGCACCTGCATGCCGAAGCCCAGCGCGGCGCGGCGGGCGACGGCGCGGCCGATGCGGCCCATGCCCAGCATGCCGATGGTCTTGCCATGCACGTTGATGCCGTACTGGCTTTCACCCACGCTGCGCGTCCAGCGTCCCGCCTTGACGAATTCGGCCAGTTCGACGACGCGCCGCGCGCTGGCGAGGATCAGCGCGAAGATCGTGTCGGCCGTCGTTTCCGTCAGCACGTCCGGCGTATTGGCCAGCAGGATGCCCCGTTCGCGCAAATAATCGACGTCGAACTGGTCGACGCCCACCGAAATGGTGGAGATGATGCGCAGCCCTTCCGCCGGGTCCAGCAATTCGCGGTCCAGGCGCACGCTGGCGCCCAGCAAGCCGTGCGCGCCGCGGATGGCGGCGGCGAATGCGGCGCGGTTGCCCGCATCGATCGCCTCGAAATACGTCACCTCGCATTCGGCGCGCAGGCGCGCCAGCAGCGGCTCGGCCAGCTTTTTATACACAACCACATGTTTTTTCACGAGTGTTTCCCCTGTATGGTTCAAGATGGGACCAGCGCGTCGAGCTGGGCGCGGGTCGGCAAGCCTTCCATGTCGCCGGCCACCTGGATGGCGAAGGCGCCGACCCGGTTGCCGCGCCCCACCGCCTGCGCCAGCGGCAAGCCTTCCAGCAAGGCGCTGACCAGGCCGGCCGCGAAGCCGTCGCCGGCGCCCACCGTGTCGACCACGTTGGCCACGCGCTCGCCCGGCACCATGCCGCTGTCGCCCTCGGCCGTGCGGTAATAGGCGCCGTCGGCGCCCAGCTTGACGACCACCAGCCGCGCGCCCCGCTGCAGGTAAAAGCCGGCGACGTCGTGCGGCAGGTCGTGGCCGGTGAGGATTTTTCCCTCCCCCAGGCCGGGCAGCACCCAGTCCGCCTTGGCGGCCAGGCGGTTGATCTGTTCGACCATGACGGCTTGCGACGGCCACAGCGAGGGCCGCAGGTTCGGGTCGAACGACACGCTCCGGCCATGAGCGCGCATGAAGTCGAGTGCCTGGCCGGCGAACGCCAGGCTGGTCTCGGACAGCGCCGCGGCCACGCCCGTGGCGTGCAGGTGGCGCGCGGACAGGAAATAGGCGGGGTCGAAGTGCTCGGGCGCCAGCCGGCTGGCGGCGGAACCCTTGCGGAAGTATTCGACCAGCGGATCGGCGCCGTTCTCGGCCTTTTCCTTGAGCAGGAAGGCGCTGGACTGGCCGGCGACGGTGACGACCCGGCTGCAATCGACGCCTTCGGCCTGCACGCTGGCGCGGATGAAGCGGCCGAAGGAATCGTCGCCCACCCGGCTCAGCCAGCCGACCCGCAAGCCCAGGCGCGCCAGGCCGATGGCGACATTCGTCTCGGCGCCGGCCAGGCGGCGCGTGAAGTGCGCCACGGCCGCCAGGTCGCCCGTTTGCTCGGCAACGAACATCGCCATCGCCTCGCCATAGGTGACGACGTCGAGCGCGTGCGCCCCTTGATTCGATTCCTGCGCCATCATGCGGCCTCCAGCATCTGAATGTAGCGGCCCGTTTCGGCCACCAGGTCGGCGCCCTCGAGCGGGAATTCGATGGCCCGCTGCACGCCCGGCGCAAAATGCGCGAAGACGGCGCGCCAGGCCGGATCGGCGTCGGAAACGGCGCAGGCGGACAGCCTTCCGCCGTCGTCAAGGACAGCCTTGCAATGCACATAGCGCACGTACGGCGCCAGCAGGCGCGCCGCCTGCTGCGCATCCTCGCCCACCCAGCGCCAGTTGCCGATGTCGAAGGTCAGCCCCACCGGCAGCCCCGCTTCGTCCGCCGCCGCCAGGAAGCGCGCCATAGTCGCCAGCTTGCCGCCATGGGCCGTCTGGTCGTTTTCCACCAGCAGCGCCACGGGCGCCGCCGCCAGTTGGGCGCGCAAGGCCGCCAGCTCCGGCGCGGCCGGGTAGTGGCCGAGCGACACCTTCAGGTAGCGCGCGCCCAGCCGCGCCGCCTCGTCCAGCATCTGCTGCAGCAGCGCGTGCTGCGGCAAGCCGTCCGCCCCCCACAATTCGATGGGCGTGGAATACACGCAGTACAGGCCGCGCGCGGCCACCGCCGCGCCCATGCGCGCCAGGTCTGGCAAGTCGGAAGTAAACAGTTCGCGGCGGATCTCGATGCCGGCGCCGCCCGCATCGGCCACCACGTCGATGAACTGGCTTTGCCCCAGCTGCCTTACCCTGCTTGCGCCGTAGGCCGACGCGGCCACCAGGACGGGGCTCACTTGATCGCTCCCGCGCCGACGAACTGGCGCGCTTCGGGCGTTTGCGGATTGCTGAAAAAGGCTTCCGACGGCCCGCTCTCCCACACCAATCCCTGGTGCATGAAGACGGTGACGTCGGCCATGCGCCGCGCGAACTCCATCTCGTGCGTCACCAGCAGCATCGTCATGCCCGCCTGCGCCAGCTCTTCCATCACCTTCAGCACTTCCTGCGTCAATTCCGGATCGAGCGCCGACGTCACTTCGTCGAACAGCATCACCTGCGGCTCCATCGCCAGCGAGCGGGCGATCGCCACGCGCTGCTGCTGGCCGCCCGACAGCTGCTCGGGATAGGCCTCGCGCTTGTGGTCCAGGCCCACCTGCTTGAGCACGCGCAGCGCCGTGGCGCGGCCCTGGGCGTCGGGCACCTTCTTGACGATGCGCGGCGCCAGCATGACGTTTTCTTCCACGGTCAGGTGGGGGAACAGGTTGTAGCTCTGGAAGACCATGCCGACATCCTTGCGCAAGTCGAGCAGATGCTCCTGGCGCGCCGTCAGCGTGTGGCCGGCCACGACGATGCTGCCGCTGTCGATGGTTTCCAGGCCATTGATACAGCGCAACATGGTGCTCTTGCCGGAGCCGCTGCGGCCGATCACGGCGATCACCTGGCCACGCTCGACGGCGAACGACACGCCCTTGAGCACGTGGTTGGCGCCGAAGCTCTTGCTGATATGGTCGATTTCAACGATGGGCATGGAATTTCCTTTCCAGTGAATGGCTGTAGCGCGACAGCGGATAGCACAGCGCGAAGTAGATCAGGGCGACGATGGGGAAGACAATGAAAGGCAGGAAGGTCGCATTGCTGACCAGTTGCCCTGCCCGCGTCAGTTCCACCACGCCGATGATCGAGGTGATCGAAGTGTTCTTGATGATCTGCACCATGAAGCCCACCGTCGGCGGCAGCGAATGGCGCAGCGCCTGCGGCAGGATGACGTAGCGCAGCTGCTGGTAGCGGTTCAGCGCCAGCGCGGCGGACGCCTCCCACTGCTGCCGCTGCACGCCTTCGATGCAGCCGCGCCAGATCTCGCCCAGGTAGGCACTGGCAAAGATCGTCATCGCCGCGCCGGCCGCGATGACCGGCGACAGCTTGTAGCCGAACAGGGCCAGCCCGTAATAGGTCAAAAACAGCACGATCAGCACGGGCGTGCCCTGGACCAGCTGGATGTACAGGGCGCTGATGCAGCGCAGGAATCGGCTGCGCGCCGTGCGCAGCAGCGCCACCGCGAAGCCGGCGATGCCGCCCGTGATAAAGACGATCAGCGACAGGCCGATGGTCCAGCGCGTGGCCTCGAGCAGGAATTGCAGGTTATCCCAGGAAAAGTCACTGATCATGTCATGCTCCCATGCGCACCGCGCCCAGACGGCGGCGGCGTTTGAAGACGATCTGGCCCAGCACCCAGAAGCCGAAGCGGAACAGCAGGGCCAGCAGGATGTACAGCACCATCACGACGATGTAGATCTCGAAGCTGCGGAAGGTTTCCGCATCGAGCAGGTGGGCGGCGGCGGTCAGCTCTTCGGCGGAAATGGCCGACACGACGCTCGAGGCGAGCATCATCAGCGTGAACTGGCTGGCCAGCGCCGGATACACCTTTTCCAGCGCCGGCAGCAGCACCACGTGGCGCATCACCTGCCAGCGCGTCATGCCCAGCGCCTGCGCCGCTTCCAGCTGCGACGGATGCACGGCGCCGATGCCGGCGCGCACGATTTCCGCCGCGTAGGCGCCCAGGTTGACCGTCATGGCGACCAGGGCGGCGCCGTTCGCGTCGAGCTGCAAGCCCAGCGACGGCAAGCCAAAGTAGATGATGAACAGCTGCACTAGGAACGGCGTGCTGCGGATCACCTCGACATACGCGCGCACCGCCGCGCGGGCATAGGCGGGACCATTCTTCAGGATGACGGCGGCGCACACGCCCACCGCCAGCCCCAGCACCATGGACAGGGCGCTCAGGCGTATCGTCAGCGCCGCGCCCCACAGCAGGCGGTCCAGCGATTGCATGACGAGTTCGAAATGAAATTCATACGGCATACTCAACTCCTTGTCTACGTGCGCATCCCCGGCCGCGCCACCATGGCGGCGCGCCGTGCGGACGAACACTCTCCCTGTGCGGGTCGCGGTATCAGAAGGTCGGCAGCGCCGGCAGCGGCGCGCCGCTCCACTTGCGCGCGATGGCGTCGAGTTCGCCATTCAGCTTGACGTAGTAGATGAAGTTGTTGAGCCACTGGTGCAGTTCGAAGTCGCCGCGGCGCACCGCCATCGAGTTGGGCTGCAGCGAGTAGGCGAAGCGGACTTCGATCTTGCCCGCGCCGCGCGTCTTGATGATGTCCAGCGCCATCGTGCTGGGAATCGAGACGGCGTCGACCTGCTTGCTGAGCAAGGCCTGGGTGACGGTGGCGTCATCCTCGAAACGCACGATGCTGGTGCCGGCCGGGGCCATGCGGCTCAGCGCCGTGTCATTCGTGGTGCCGCGCGTCACGCCCACCTTCTTGCCCTTCAAGTCCGCCAGGGCCTTGAGTTTGCCGCCGACCGGCGCGACGATGGCCAGTTCGAACGCGCTGTAGGGCATGGTGAACATCAGGGTCTTGGCCCGTTCCGGCGTGGGCGCCAGGGTGGCCACGAGGAAATCGACCTTGCCCGATTCCAGCGACGGCACGCGCGACGGCGCCGTCAACGGCACCACTTCCACGGGCAGATTCAGGTATTTGCCGATCAGGTTGGCGACGTCGACGTCATAGCCAACGGGCGCGCCCTTGGCGTCGATGCTGCCAAACGGCGGCGTGCCGCTGACCACGCCGATGGTCAGCTTGCCTTTCTTGATCAAGTCGCCAAGCGTCTGGGCGCCGGCATCGGCCACCGCGCCGAGGGCACACGTGGCTGCCAGTGCGCAAGCCAGTATTTTCGAATAGAACAGTGTGGTCATCTTCATGTTTCCGTCTCCTGTGATCCCGGTACCGGCCTCGTCGAGGCGCTTCCGGGAATATTGTCAAATGGACGATTCAGATCGTCTCTTGCCGTGTCGTACCAACCTCCTGCCATTGCCCTGCCTGACTATCCACGCCCCTTTCCAGTGTGAATACAATTCATGAAACCGGTTCCATTACCTTCCCAAAAAAAAGGGCGTACGCCCTCTTTTCGTCAATCGCCGTCCTTGCGCACTTCCCCGCTCCGGGTGGAATTGCGCACAATCAATTTGCCTGGCAACAGCACCTCGCGCGGCGGGCACTGATCGCCCTGTAGGCGCGACAGCATGCACGTCATCGCCGAAAAGCCGATTTCATAGGTCTGCTGCTCGATCGTGCTCAGGCCCGCCAGCGGCGACCACGGCAATTCGTCAAAGCCCAGCAAGCCCACGTCTTGCGGCATGCGCAAGGCCAGGCGCTGCAGCATCAGCGCCAGTTCCAGCGCCACCATGCCGTTCGACGCCAGCAGCGCCACGCGGCGGCCGCGCCACTGCGCCAGGCATAGACGCACCTGCGCGTCGATGGAGGGCCGGTCGTCCAGGTCCACCGCCAGCACTTCGCCCACGCAACCGGGATGCTCGGCCATCACGGCCTGGAAACCCTCGGCGCGCATCAGCCGCGAACTGACGCCCGTCAAGGGCGGCGCGACGAAGGCGATGGCGTCGAAACCCTGTTCGATCAGATGCGCGGTGGCGAGCCGGCCCGCCTGCACATTGTCCAGGCCCACCAGGTCGAAATCGCTACCCTCGATGCGGCGGTCGACCAGCACGATGGGCATGCCCGCCTGCTGCAAGTCGGACGACTGGATGTTGCGCCCCTGCGTGTTGACGATCAGCCCTTCCACACTGTACGAGCGCAGCGCGGCAAGCGACTGGCGCTCCCGCTGTTCGTCATTGCCGGTATTGCACAAGATCAAGGTATAGCCATGTTGCTGGCAAGCCGCTTCCACGCCTTGCAGCACGGCCACCGTGTAGGGGTTCAGCATGTCCGCCACGACCATGCCGATCAGGCGCGTGCGGCCGCGCTTGAGGCCGCGCGCCATCTGGTTCGGCTGGTAGCCGAGGCGCGCGATGGTGCTGGTGATCTGCTGGCGGATGTTTTCGGACAGGGCGTCCAGTTCACCGCCGAGAAAGCGCGACACGCTCGTCTTCGACACGCCCGCCTCGCGCGCTACCTGGGCGATGGTCACGGGCCGTGCCGGCTCGCCGGAGACTGTCTTTTTATTGCCGCGTACTGAATCCAAGGTTGCTCTCCACTACCTGTTGATATGCATATTTTTATTTTGGAACCGGTTCCAAAGATAGCACCCACGAATCGATGACGCAAGCGATTTGATTGCCTGTGGCGGCGAAGGAACACGATGGGGGCATGGCTGGGAACGCGGATGAAAAGGCGCCGCCCTCCCCCGGCAAACGCAGGGGCGGGCGGCGCTGCTTGAAAACGACTTACTGGACCACGGTATAGCAAGGCACGTACGCCGTGCCCGCCAATTTCATGCGGTGCTGCGCAACAAACGAGGCCAGCAGCGCATCCATGGGGCCGGCGATGGATTTGTCGCCGTGGATTTCGAAGTTGCCGTGCTTTTCGATCGAGCGGATGCCGTCATCCTTGACGTTGCCCGCCACCACGCCCGAAAACGCGCGGCGCAGCTGGGCCGCCAGCAAGTGCGTGGGCTGGTTCTTGTGCAGGCTCAGGTTGCGCATGTTTTCATGCGTGGGCTGGAACGGCTTCTGGAATTCGTGGTCGATCTTCAGCAGCCAATTGAAGTAATACGCGTCGCTGTGCGCCTTGCGGAATTCGCGCACCTGGCGGATGCCTTCGAGCATTTCGCGCGCCACCAGTTCCGGGTCGTCGATGATGATCTTGTAGCGCTGCTGCGCTTCCGGACCCAGGGTATCGCTGATGAACTGATTGATCTGCACGAAGTACTCGCGCGACGTTTCCGGACCCGTGAAGATCAGCGGGAATGGAATCTCGGCATTGTCTGGGTGCAACAAAATACCGAGGATGTACAGAATCTCTTCGGCCGTGCCGGCGCCGCCGGGGAACACGACGATGCCGTGGCCCGCGCGCACGAACGCTTCCAGGCGCTTTTCGATGTCCGGCATGATGACGAGGTCATTGACGATGGGGTTCGGCGACTCGGCCGCGATGATGCCCGGCTCGGTGATGCCGAGATACCGTCCATTGTGCAGGCGCTGCTTGGCATGGCCGATGGTGGCGCCCTTCATGGGGCCCTTCATGGCGCCGGGGCCGCAGCCGGTGCAGATGTCGAGGCCGCGCAAGCCCAGCTGGTAGCCCACTTCCTTCGAATAATTGTATTCGGCACGGTTGATCGAGTGGCCGCCCCAGCACACGACCAGGTTCGGGTTGAGCTGGGTTTGCAGCACGTTGGCGTTGCGCAGGATGTGGAAAACGGCGTCCGTCACGCCTTCCGTGCTCTGCAAGTCGAATTTCGGGTTGCCCGTCACTTCATCGCTGACGAAGATGATGTCGCGCAGCACGGCAAACAGGTGCTCGTGGATGCCCTTGATCATCTTGCCGTCGACAAAGGCGATGGCCGGCGCGCCCTTGATGTCGAGCTTGATGCCGCGCTCGCGCTGGATGATGGAGATTTCAAACGATTGGTAGCGCTCCAGCAGGGCGCGGCCATCGTCGATGGTGCTGCCGCAATTCAAGACCGCCAGCGCGCAGCGGCGGAAAGTGTTGTACAGGCCGCCCTGGCTGGTGTCGAGCAGTTTGTTGACTTCAGTCTTGGAGAGCACGTCCAGGCGGCCTTCCGGTGAAACCAGAGTATCGATAACGTCGTGTTCCATAATGCGAAAAATCCCTTTAAAAATCGATGCTCGAAGGTCTTGCAGCCTCAATATACGACAAGTCAGGCAAGTTGTGCTGTGCCGCCGCAAAATCGCCGGGGCCGCCCTTGCCTGCAAACCGGTTTGACCAATATGAAACAGTCATTCTTGCTAATGCGAATCGAAATCTTCGCTCAGCGCAATTTGTAGATTAGAATGCCAGCCTATTGGAATTCCCGTGCGTGAGGTTCTTCATGAGAGTCCCCGCCGCCCGCAGGCTTCCATAAGTTCGTTGTATCGATTGACTATAATAATTTTTCAGGAGGAACCGCATGAGCGGTGCGACTACGCCCAACAAGGAAGCCGTTATTCCCGAGTTCAAGCAGATTATGGGCCATCCAAGCCCATTGTGGATGTTGTTCATGACTGAATTCTGGGAACGCTTCGCGTTCTACGGAGTTCGCTGGGCGCTGGTACTGTACATCGTGGCCCAGTTCCACGGCGGCGACGGTTCGGGACAGGCAGCGGCCAACCTTACCTACGGTTCCTTCCTCGCGCTGGTGTACGCCGGCGCCCTGTTCGGCGGCTACATCGCCGACCGGGTCATCGGTTACCAGCGCTCCATCCTGCTGGGCGCCGTCTTCATGGCTGCCGGCCTGTTCTGCATCTCGGTACCGAACCAGGACATCTTCAACCTGGGCCTGGCCACCATGATCGTCGGTAACGGCATGTTCAAGCCGAACATCTCGACCATGGTCGGCAAGCTGTACACGACGGCCGATCCGCGCCGCGACAGTGGCTTCACGATCTTCTACATGGGTATCAACATGGGCGCCATGGTCGCCCCTGTCTTTACGCAATGGCTGGCCGGGTCGATCTTCGGCACCAGCGACATGCCTGCGTACAAGATGGTCTTCATGGCGTCCGGTTTCGGCATGCTGATCAGCCTGGTATGGTTCGCCATCGGCCGCCGCGCCCTGAAGGGCATCGGCGCACCGGAAGCCGGTGCCGGCAGCCCGATGCGCGTCGTCTGGGTGGCCGTCGGCTCCCTGTGCGTGATCCCGCTGATGTACTTCCTGCTGACCGTCGGCGCTGAAAAGCTGCAAATCGTCTTGACCGTGCTGTTCGTCGGCCTGGCCGTGATGCTGATGATCGAAGGCATACGCAACGGTAAAGTGGCGCGCGACCGCGTCATCGCAATGCTGCTGATCTTCGTCTTCAACATCCTGTTCTGGATGTTCTTCGAACAGGCAGGCAGCTCGTTTACCTTCCTGGCCGACAAGATCGTCAACCGCGACCTGGGCTTTGCCATCTTCCCGACCGCCTACTTCCAGACCGTCAATTCGGTCGCCATCATCGTCTTCGCGCCGATCATCGCCGCCGTCTGGGTCTTCCTGGCGCGCCACAACGTCAATCCATCGATCCCGCGCAAGTTCGGCCTGGGCTTGCTGGGCAATGCGCTGGCCTTCGGCCTGCTGATCTTCGCACTGTCGAGCCTGGTTGGCGCCGACAACAAGATCCCGTTCTGGACCCTGGCGACCGTGTACATGCTGCAATCGATCGGCGAGCTGTGCCTGTCGCCTATCGGCCTGTCGATGGTCACCAAGCTGGCGCCAGTACGCCTGGTCGGCCTGGGCATGGGCGGCTGGTTCCTGTCGACCGGTATCGGCAACAACCTGTCCGGCATCTTCGCCAGCCACGTCAGCGGCGAAAGCGGCATGTCGGTGCAGTCGGCCCTGTCCGGCTACACCTTCGGCTTCTGGTCCCTGCTGGGCGCCGGCGTGATCCTGTTCCTGATCGCACCGCTGATCAACAAACTGATGCACGGCGTGAAGTAAGCGTCTTGTTGTAGATCAAAACGGCGGCCTGCGGGCCGCCGTTTTTCATTCGGCAGCCGTTTCCCCCTTGCCGGACGGTACAATACCGCCAGGGCCAGCGGCCATCCACCCACATTACTGAAAAATTCCATGTCCAGCATCTCCACCACCACGCCCCTCTCCGACGACGAATACGCCGAACTCGACACCCTGCTGGCCGCGCCCGCGCTGGACAGCCGCGCCATGGATGTGTCGATGCTGGAAGGTTTTCTCACGGCCGTCGCCCTGAGCCCGAAACAGATCGCGCCGGAACAATGGCTGCCCTGGGTCTGGGACAAGGCGGCCGGCAGCGCCTTGCCGGCACAGGACGAGGCCAGCGAACGGGCGGCCAGCCTGGCGCAACGCCACCACGCCTACATGGTCGAATGGCTGGCGAAGGACCCGGACAGCTTCGAGCCCATCTATGTGTGCGGCCCCGAATGGAGCGTACCCGCCTGGTGCGCCGGCTTTGTCCTTGGCACGAGCCTGGACAAGCCCCAGTGGGCGGCCCTGGCCGTCAGCCACCCGGAGTACCTGGCGCCGTTCCAGTACCTGGCCACGGCCGGCGAGCTCGACGACGATGCGGCCGAAACGGCCATGGATGGCGTGATTCCGTCCGTGATCGCCATCAACGCGGCCTGGGCGCGCCAGCGCCACCTGAAAAGCCAGGCCCAAAGCCAGCCCGGCGCCACCGTGCTGCGCGAAGTGCCGAAAACGGGCCGCAACGACCCGTGCCACTGCGGCAGCGGCAAGAAATACAAAAAATGCTGCGCCGACGCCGATAGTGCGGCCACCTAAGGCGATCCCTCCTTGCGCCAGCTGCTGACGGCCATCCTGCGCTTCCTGCTGCGCCACGCGCTGCAGTTCGCGCTGTTCATCGTCATCCTGCTGGCCGGACGCCTGCTGCTGGCCGAATGGCGCGCCTATAGCGCCGGCAGCGAGGCCGTGGCCGTGCTCAGGCTGGCCGCCGATGGCGCCGATCATCATGGCGCCGGCCTGGCCGCTGCCGCCACGGTGCGGGTCAACGCGCTGCAAACGGCCTCGCACACGGCCATCGCCGCGCGCCTGGCGCAAGTACAGGCGCAATTGACGGCCTTGCGCGCGCGGCAGCAAGCGTCGCTGTTCACCCTTCCCCTGCCCGACGCGAACACCCTGGCCCGGCACGCGCAGGAAGAAGCGGCGCGCCGCGTGGAGATCGAAGTGCTGGCGCAGGAAGCCCGCTATCTGACCGCCCTGCAAGCGGCGATCAGCGGCGAAGATGCGCGGCACACGCTGGCGCGCCTGCACGCGGAACACGTGGGCGCGTATGCTGCGCTGCAAAATAATCTGCGCCAGCGCCGGCAACTGGAAGCGCAGCACCCGCTGGCGGCACGCCTGCCCGGCAGCGACGCCTACGCACAGCTGTCGCAGCTGGAAGCGCAGGGGCAGCGTTTGCGCGACATCAATCTGCAAGCGTATCAGGCCTGGGCGGCGCAACGCGCCCGTACCGGCGATGCCGCGCATGCCGCCCATCCCGCCCCATTTGCCATCGACGAGCAAGCCTTGAGGGGCGCCCTGGCACCCGTACAAAAGGCCATCGCGGCCGGTGAAGGACAATTGGCGCGCAACTGGATAGGGCGCTGGCGCGCGCCCGTCATGAACGTGGCGCCCACGGCCGCCCTGCTGGTACTGTCGGCCATCCTGCTGCCCGCCGCCATCAAAGCCTTCTTTTACTTCGTGCTGGCGCCCGTCGCTTCCCGTTTGCCGCCGCTGTCGATCGCGCGCGAACTGCAAGTCGCGGGCAGTTCACTGCCACTGCCGCCGCATGGCGAATCGCGCATCTCCGCCGTCTCGCAAGGTTTGCTGCTGCAGCCCGGCCAGCAGATGCTGATTCATCCCGAATACCTGCAATCGTCGCCCGTCAGCACGCACAAGCGCACGCAATGGCTGCTGGACTGGCGCTTCCCGTTCACCAGCCTGGCCGCCGGCATGGTGGCGCTGACCCGCCTGCACAGCGACGAGGAAGCGTGCGTGACGATATCGGCCAGCGACGACCCGCTGCTGGAAGTGGCCGTCGTCCGGCTGCCGGCCGGCAGCGCCCTCGTGTTTCAGCCGCGGGGACTCGTCGGCCTGGTCTGCGACTCGAATCAGCCGCTGGCGATATCGAGCCACTGGCGCCTGGGCAGCCTGCATGCCTGGCTCACCCTGCAGCTGCGCTTCATCGTCTTTCGCGGCCCCGTCACGCTGCTCGTGCGCGGCTGCCGCGGCGTACGCCTGGAACGGGCCGGCCAGGGACGCTCCATCAGCCAGTCCGCCACCCTGGGTTTCACCACCGACGTGCTGTACTCGACGATGCGCAGCGAAACCTTCATCCCCTACCTGCGCGGCCAGCAAGCGCTGCTCAACGACCGCTTCGACGGCGACAACGGCGTCTACCTGTACGAAGAAACTCCGCGCCACGGCAAGCAGCCGGGCAAGGCGGGCAGCTGGTTCGAGGGTTTCACCGACGCCATATTGAAAGTGTTCGGCATCTAGCCGCGAAAATACGATGGACGACTTCCTGTTTACCGATTTTCTCGAGGACCATGCCGCGTATGCGGCGGCAGAGGCCTGGTGGCAGGCGCGCCTGGCCTTCCTCGACGGCCAATGCGCGCCGTATCTGCGCACCGCATTCGCCAATGGTCAGCCGTTTTATGACGGCAATCCCATCGTCAACCTGGCGGACCGGCACGCCGGCAAGGCGGCCCGCATCGTGCAGCAATGCCCGCATGAATGCGGCCACGGCTACACGAGCTTCGAACAAGCCATCGAGCTGACCGGCGACGACGGGCACCGCCCGGCGCAGGAAAAAATCATCGTGCTGACCCTGACGCAGGCGACGGCGCAGAGGGCCGAGGCGGAATTGCGCGCCTGGTTTGCGCCTGCGTAAGGCTGCGCGCTACCAGAGGTAGGCCACGCGCACGCCGACATTGCGCTGTTCGCCGTAATTGCAGGCCCGCGCAGAGAAACACGAGGCGACATGGTATTTGTCGAACAGGTTCTTCACCGTCATGCTCACGCTCAGGCCGCGCCAGTCGCTGCGCGCCTGCCCCAGGTCATAGCGCAGCGACAGGTCGGCCAGGGTGAACGCCGGCACTTGGAAGGTGTTCTCCGCATCGCCCCAGCTGGCGCCCACGTGGCGCACGCCGGCGCCGGCCGACAGGCCGCGCAAGCCGCCAACGAAGGCGTAATCGGCCCACGCGGAAGCCATCTGCCGGGGCACTTCATACGGCGACTTGCCCTGCACGTTCGTGCCCCACATATCCGGATTCGCCCTCGTCACCTTCAGGGGGTTGTAGGTGAGGGACGCCAGCAGTTTCAGCTGGCTGCCGGGCTGCGCCGCCACTTCCAGTTCGATGCCGCGCGAGCGCACCTCCCCCTGCTGGATGGAGAAATTCGGTGCGTCCGGGTCCGTCGTCAGCACGTTCTGGCGGCGCAGTTCGAATGCGGCGGCCGTCACGGACAGGTGCGCGCCAGGCGCGTATTTCACGCCGACCTCCACTTGCCGCGCCGTTTCCGGCTCGAACGGACGGTCATGGCGGTCGGCGCCGGAGACGGGCGAGAACGATTCGCTGTAGCTGGCGTAAGGCGCCAGGCCGTTCGCCGCCAGGTAAGTGATGCCGGCGCGGCCCGTGAATGCCGTGGGTTTGCGCACCGTCGTGGCCGACGGCGATACCAGCAGATTGCGCTGTTCCTGGCGCGTCCAGTCCTGGCGCCCGCCCACGGTGAAGACCCAGTTACGGTACTGCATGCGGTCTTGCAGGTAGGCGCCCAGCTGCCGGTTATGCTCGCGGCGCAGGGCATCGGGCGCCAGCGCCGCCAGGTCAAGCGCGCCGCCGTAGACGGGGCGGTAGATATCGATCTGCGGACCGTCGGCGATATACGAGCTGAACGAAGTACTGCTGCGGCTGTAATCGATGCCGGCAACCACCTCATGGCGCAGCGCGCCCGTCGCCACCTGGCCCGTCACGCTGGTGTCGAGCGAGTACACGCTGCCCTTGCCGTCGCGCGTATCGATCTCGCGGTTGGTGACCGCATGGTCGATTAAGTTACCGTAACGAAACATGTACTGTTCATGGTTATTCGCGTGCAGGAAGCGGAAGTTCTGCCGGAGCGTCCACCCGCTGTCGAACGTATGGCGCGCCGCGTAGCCCGCCGACGCGACGCGCGTTTCCTCGTGGTCGAAGCCGGGCTCGCCCAGGAATCGCGTCAGCGGCAGGCGGCCGTTGGGATTGCTGCCGTTCAAGGCTTCCCACTGCACGTTCGACGATTGCATGGCGCGATTCTGCTGGAAAAAGCCCAATAAGGTGATGCTGGTGCGGGCCCTCGGCGCCCACGTCAGGCTGGGTGCCAGATAGTAGCGGTCGTCCTGCATGTAATCGATCTGCTGGTCCGCCTGGCGCGCCAGCCCCACCAGCCGGTACTGCAGGCTGCCGTCGTCGGCCAGCTTGCCGCCCACGTCGAGGGCCAGCTGCTTGCGCTCGTAGCTGCCGAGCGACAATTCGACCTGGTTTACCTGGTCCGCCGCGGGGCGCTTGGCGACGAAATTGACGATGCCGCCCGGCGCATTCTGGCCGTACAACACGGACGAAGGCCCCTTCAGCACTTCCACGCGCTCGGCACCGTACGGCTCCACGCCGAAAAAGCCCAGCGTCCCCATCGGCATCAGGCGCATGCCGTCCAGGTAGAACGCGCCCGAGAACTGGCTGAAGCCCCGTACCGACAGGCTGTCGTCGGCAGGATTGGCGCCTGCCGTGTTGCTGCGCAAGCCGGCCGTGTACTGGATGGCGTCGTTCAGGGTGCGCACGCCCTGGTCATCCATGCGGTCGCGCGTGATGACGGAGACCGATTGCGGCACTTCCAGCAGGGAAGCGTCGGTCTTGGTGGCCGTGCTGGCCCGCCGCGCCACATAGCCGCTGGCCTTGCCCCACGGGTTTTCCTCTTCCGCCTGCGCGCTGACGGTCACGGGAGCCATCATCTGCACGCCATCCGCCGCCGCGCCGGCAGCGGATGTGGTGGCGGCACGCAGCGCATAGCCGCCGCCGGCCGTGCGCACGGCAGCGAGCCCGGTGCCGGCCAGCGCCCGCGCCAGCGCGTCGTCCACCGTGTAGCTGCCAGTGACGCCGCCGCTGCGCAGCCCTTCCGTCGCGGCCGAGCCAAAGGCGATCAGCAAGCCCGCTTCACGCCCCAGCCGGTTCAACGTCGCTTCCAGCGGCCCCGCCGGGATGGCGTAATGGCGCAAGGACTCGGCCTGTCCGGCCGTTTGCGCCTGCGCCGGCGCGCCGGCCAGGCCGGCCAGTGCGCCCAGGCACAGGGCGTGCACCAGGTGGGCCAGCGGCGTCATGGCCAGCAAGCGCGTGGATGGGGGGAATGTACTGCGGTCGTTCATGGCATGCCTTCGTATCATGGGATGGGTGGAACGGGCCAATACCTGCGCCCTCACTTCCCTTGACAAGGCAGCGTGCAAAAACAGTCCATGTATTTTCAGTTTATTTTTTCGCCGCGCGCGGCCGCAAGGTGACCCAGTAGCGCGTCAGGTAGTGCAGCTCGACGGGCAAGGCTTCCACCAGCGCCAACAGCACCCTGTCGGTATCGGCCAGCGGATAGGCGCCCGACACCAGCATGTGCGCGAGCGCAGGATCGCATCCCAGGTGGCCGCGCCGGTGGCGCGACAACTCCAGCAGGAAATCATCCAGGCGCATGTGCGCGGCGACCAGCATGCCGTCCGCCCAGGCACCGGCGCCGGCATCAAGCGCATGCGCCGCGCCCACGCCGTCGCGCGTAAAACTGCCCTCCTCGCCCGCCCGCAGCACGCGTAGCTGGCCGTCGGCCGCCGCAGGCCGCAACTCGACGGCCCCCTCCAGCACGCCCACCTGCACGAAGCCCGCGTGCCGGCGCACGATGAATCGCGTGCCCAGCGCGCGCGCCGTGCCGTCGGCGGTGTACACGCGGAAGGGCCGCTGCTGCGCATCGGGCGCCGTCTGCAGCAGCACCTCGCCGCGCAGCAGCTGCACCGCGCGCTCGCTGGCGTCATAGCGCAGCTGGATGGCGCTATCGGTATTGAGCACCAGCGTGCCGCCGTCCGGCAGGCGCACCGTGCGCCGCTCGCCCGTGGCCGTGCTGGCATCGGCGTTCCACGACTGCCACGCCGGTGTCTGGCGCAGCATGGCGGCGCTGCCGCCCGCCACCACCAGCGCCGTGAGCAGGCGCACCGCGCGGCGCCGCTGCGCGCCTGCGGGTGCGGCCAGGGCGGCGCTGGCCAGCGGCGGCGGAATGCCGGCCAGCTGGCCGCTGACCGCTTCGATGCGCTGCCAGGCCCGCTCATGTTCGGCTTCCTCGGCGCGCCAGCGCTGCCATGCCTGCAGCTGTGCGGCAGTGGCGTCGCCGCCCTGCAGCGCCAGCCACCACTGCACGGCCCGCCGCGCCACGGCGGGCGCCACGCTTGCGGCGACACCCGTTCCGTCCAGGGCGAGGCTTGCCTCTTCATCCATCATGCTGCTCCGGGAAAAAGCAGCGCAGGGCCGCCCTGACCAGATGGCGCTTGACGGTGGACAGGGAAATGCCCAGTTCGGTGGCGACCTCCTGCTGCCCCAGGCCGTCGAGCTGCACCAGCAAGAAGGCTTGCCGCGCCTGCGCCGGCAGCCCGGCCAGGCGCCGGTCCAGCTCCACCAGCCGTTCGAGGAACATCAGGCGCACTTCGGGCGGCGGCGCCACCGGCTCCGGCATCAGGGCAAGAGCGTCGAGGTAGGCTTGCTCGATGGCGCGCCGGCGCACATGGTTGATCAGCAGGTTGCGGGCGATCGTCGTCAGGTAGGCGCGCGGCTCCTGCACGCCCTGCATGCCCTGCGGCGCGAGCACGCGCAGGAAGGTGGCCTGCGCCAGGTCGGCCGCGTCGAAGGCGTTGCCCACCTTGCGCTGCAGCCAGCCGCGCAGCCAGCCATGGTGCTGGCGATACAGGATGGCGATGTCATCGAAATCATGCAGGGAGACGTGGTCGGCGGACATGGAGCGGCGGGTCTGGCGGGCAGCGCAAACTTAATGAGAATTATTCTCAATTATAGGCAGAAGTGCGCACCCAGGCAAGATCCGCGGCCGCCGCAGCCATGGCAGGAAACTCAATCCGGCCTGCAGTCAGCCTGCAGCAAACCGAAGACATGCAGGTCGACAAACACGCCGTTTAACAGTTCCGCCTGCCGCAGCACGCCTTCGTGCGCAAACCCCAGCCGTTCGGCCAGCGCCATGCTGGCCCCGTTACCGGCCGCGCACTGCAATTCGATGCGGTGCAATTGCAGCGCGCCAAACGCATGCGCAAGAACGGCGCGCACCGCCGCGCTGGCGATGCCCCTGCCCTGGAACTGGCGTCCGAGGTAATAGCCGATTTTCGCCTTGCGGTCCTCTGTATCGATGTCTTTCAGACGGATGCTGCCGCACAAGGCCGTGCCGGAGAAGACATGCCACTCCAGCACTTCGCCGCTGGCCGCACGCGCGCAGGCGGCCAGCAGATACCCCTGCGCCTCGCCGAACGAGTCCAGCTGAACCACGACGGGCAGGTAGGCTTGCAGGTGTTCGCGGTTTTCCGCCACCAACGTGGCGAGCGCCTGGGCGTGTTCAGGCAAGGTTGGAACAATGGAAATATCAGGAAATGCTGAAAGAGTCAGGTGCATATATCCCTGGCGGGCCGGTAAAGTTAGAGTAGAAACACGCGGGCGTATCGCTACGCCGCAATCGAATGCGACACGCTCAGCCACTCGCCCGGCTGCAAATTCGCCGCCGCCTCGCGCGTGGCCAGCACGCTGTCCGGGTCCAGGTCGGAGCGTTTCAGCTTGTAGGAGTAGGCGAAATCATCGGCATCGAATGCCTGCCCCGCCTTCACGTAATACTTGAAGCCGACGAACGCGTCGGGATTGGTGACGACTGTGTATTCAAGCGTGACGCTGTTCATGGCGGGCCTCGTCGACAAGGGTGAAGTGTCTATTATGCGTCAATTCCGGCGGCAGCGATGCGACGGCCAATCCTTGCGGCAAGTCAATAACCCTGCCGCCTGCCGGCGCTACAGTAACCTGTGCCAACCAGCACGCCACTGCTGCCATTACGACCATGACTGCCATGCGCACCTTGCTCACGAAGATCAGGAACACGCTGTCGCCGCAGGCGAGCCTGCCGGCGGCGGCGCGCATGGAGCGGCTGTCGGACCGGCGCGGCCTGCCCGCCTTCGACCCCGGCCCGCAAGCCGTCGTCAAGGCCTGCACGGCCTGGCTATGCGCGGCGCAGGACCATTCCAGCTCAAACGACGGCGGCGTCGCGCGCGACTACAGCCTGCTCACAGGGTGGTCGAGTTCCTACCCGGAGACCACCGGCTACATCATCCCCACCCTCATCGCCCTGGCGCAGCGCACGGGCGACGAGGCTGGGGATGAGGCGCTGCACGGGCGCGCGCGGCGCATGCTCGACTGGTGCCTGGCCATCCAGTTCGCGCAAGGCGGATTCCAGGGCGGGAAGATCGATTCGACGCCGCGCGTGCCCGTCACCTTCAATACGGGCCAGATCCTGCTCGGCCTGGCCGCCGGCGTGGCGGCGTACGGCGCGGCCTACGCAGACGCCATGCATCGCGCGGCAAGCTGGCTGCGCGACAGCCAGGATGCGGACGGCTGCTGGCGCCGCCATCCGACGCCGTTCGCCAGCGCCGGCGACAAGGCCTACGAAACGCACGTCGCATGGGGCCTGTTCGAAGCGGACCGCGTCGCGCCGGGCCACGGCTATGGCGCGGCCGGCTTGCGCCAGGTCGACTGGGCGTTGACCAAACAGCGCTCCAATGGCTGGTTCGCGGCGAACTGCCTGGACAACCCGCTCCTGCCCCTGACCCATACCATCGGCTACGCCTTGCGCGGCCTGCTCGAAGCGCACCGCTTTTCGGCGCGCGCCGACCTGCTCGACGCCGCCGCGCGCACGGGAGCGAGCGTCGCCAGGGCCGTGGCGGCCGATGGCTACCTGGCCGGCCGCCTCGGCCCGGACTTCCAGCCGGGAGCGAACTACGCCTGCCTCACGGGTTCGGCGCAAAACGCGCATTGTCTGTTCCTGCTGTATCGGCTCACGGGCGAGCGGCCCTACCTCGACGCGGGGCGCCGCCTGAACCGCTACGTGCGGCGCGCGGTCAGCATCGACGGTCCCGCGCACGCGCGCGGCGGCGTCAAGGGCTCGTTTCCCGTCGATGGCGACTACGGCACCTGGGCTTACCTGAACTGGGCAGCCAAGTTCTGCATCGATGCCAACCTGCTGGAATTGGAGTTAGTAGGCCATGCTTGACGAGGCCAGACGCGCCGCCCGGGCCGCGCTGGAAGCGTGGCGCCGCGCCGCCGGCGCCCGGCATGTGCGCCAGAATGCCCCCCACGTGACGCGCACCGGGCTGGCCGCCGGCCTGGCGCGGCTGGGCATCGCGCCAGGCGATACGCTGTTCGTGCATTCCTCGCTGAAAAGCCTGGGCTATGTGGAAGGCGGCGCGCCAGCCGTGATAGCCGCCCTGCAGGACGCCGTCGGCCCGCAAGGCGCCCTGCTGCTACCCGCCTACTATCTGCCGGGCGGCACCGTGCGCGCCGCCTGCGCCATGCCCGATTATGTATTCGACCCGCGCCGCCACGGCACGCACATGGGACGCCTGCCGGAAGCCTTCCTTGCCAGCCCCGGTGTCCGGCGCAGCATCCACCCGACGCACTCCGTGTCCGCGTGGGGCCGCCATGCCGCCGACCTCACCGAAGCGCACCACCGCGCGCCCTCGATCTTCGGCATGGGTTCTCCCTGGCAGCGCTTCATCGGCTGCGACCATGCGAAGGTGCTGGGCCTGGGCATTTCCATGGGGCCGGTGACGTTCTATCACGCGCTGGAAGACGCCATGGGCGAGGCCTTTCCCGTGCCCGTGTGGGAGGAAGAGACAAGGCTGCTCGCTTGCCTGGACCACGCCGGCCGGCGCTGGGACGTGCCCGTGCGCCCTTTCGATCCGGCAGTCGCACAGCGCCGCATCGACCATCCCGGCCGGGAGGATTTGCGCGAGTACTTTCAGCGGGAATTCGATGCCGCCGGCCTGCGCGTCAACGGGCAAGTGGGCGACGCGGCGTCGTGGTGCATACCCGGGCAGGCGTTTTATGACCACCTGCGCCACATGGCGTCCGAGCACGTAACGATCTACGCGAGCGCGGCGCAGCTGGCGACGCGGCCCGTATCGCAGCCATCGTCTCATGCGCGCGCATAAAAAAACCGCCCGGTGCGAACCGGGCGGTTTTCCTTGGAGTGACTATGACATCAAGCCTGCGAACTGCCCGCTTTCTTCTCGCGCGCCACGATATACAGCAGCACGATGATGAGCGCATACGGCAGCAGCGACAACGCATCCGAATGCAGGCCCGCGTAGAACGGGTTGCCGTGCTCGGCCCAGTCGGCCATCATCTGGTCGAAGTGCGTCAGCACGCCGGCCGTGATCGCGATGATGATGCCGGCCAGCGCGCCGCCGGCGATGTAGCCGGACGCCAGCAGCACGCCCGAGCTGCGGTCGCCCGCCAGCTGGCGCTCTTCTTCATTGAGCTTGGCGTTGTGTTCCAGCTTGTTGTTGCGGCGGTCCGCCAGCCAGCGCACCAGGCCGCCGACGAAGATCGGCAAGGTGGACGACAGGGGCAAATACACGCCCACGGAGAACGCCAGCGACGGGATGCCGGCCATTTCCAGCACCACGGCGATCATCACGCCAAACAGCACCAGGGTCCACGGCAGCTGCTGGTCGAGGATGCCCTTGATGATGTAGGACATCAGCACGGCCTTCGGCGCATCGTATTTCTTCACTTCCGAACCGTCGGGACGCTTGCTGTAATGGCCATTGATGCCCGGATCGACCAGGTAAGCCAGCTGGCCATCATCCTTGACAAAATACTTGCCGGCCGGGCCGCCCACGGTATCCGTCTTTTGCCAGACTTTATACGTATTGTGGTCCGTCTCGGCTTGCGGACCATGCAGCTCGCCCGTCACCGTCAGCTTCGACGCATCGACTGTCAGGCCAGGCGCCACTTGCGCGGCAGGCACGTAGACGGTGCTCGCCTCGTTCAATTTGAGCAGAATCGGACCAAGGATCAGCGCGGACGACAAGGCGCCCGCCAGGATCGCATACTGCTGCAGGCGCGGCGTGGCGCCCACCAGGTAGCCCGTTTTCAAGTCTTGCGACGTGGTGCCCGCATTGCTGGCGGCGATGCAGACGATGGCGCCCACCGACAGGGCAGTCACATAGTAACGTCCGCCCGTCCAGCCCATGATGAGGAAGATCAGGCAAGTGAACAGCAAGGTGGCCACGGCCATGCCGGAAATCGGGTTCGACGACGAGCCGATTTCGCCCGTCAGGCGCGACGACACGGTGGCGAACAGGAAGCCGAAGACGAGGATCAGCAGCGCGCCGAGGAAATTCATGTGCAGCGGCGTGGCGAAGGTGATCACGGCGATGATGGACAGGCAACCGATGACGACCCATTTCAGGGGGATGTCCTGGTCCGTGCGCAAGGTGGAGTTGGTCTTGACGCCCTTGCCGATGCCTTTCAGGCCGGCCGACAGGCTGCGCCAGATCATGGGCATGGCGCGCACCAGGGAAATCAGGCCGCCGGCGGCCACGGCGCCCGCGCCGATGTACAGCACGTAGGCGCTGCGCACGTCGTCGGCGCCCATTTCACTGATCAATTTGGTGCCCGGCGAGAGCACGGTGGTCAGGCTGTCGCCGAAGAACTTGATCATCGGGATCAACAGCAGGTACGACAGCACGCCGCCGGCCGCCATGGTGGCGGCGATGCGCGGGCCGATGATGTAGCCCACGCCCAGCAATTCAGGCGAAATCTCGGCGCCGATGGAGCCGCCCTTCAGCGGCGCGGCAAATTCCACGCCCGGCGTATCCTTCCAGCCCTTGAACGAGATATTGAACACTTTATACAGCAAGCCGACGGCAAAACCGCCGAAGATGATCTTCGCGCGGCGCTTGGCGTCCAGCGCGGCAGCCGAATCCTTCTCGATGCTTTCGCCCGCGGCGATGCGCGATTCTTCCGTGGCGGCCGCCTTCAGCACTTCGGCGCACGCCGTGCCTTCGGGGAATTTGAGTTCCTTGTGCTGGTCGACGATCATGGTGCGGCGCATGGGGATCATCATCAGGATGCCCAGCAGGCCGCCGAGGACGCCGACCAGCATGACTCTAGAGATTTCCAGGTCGAAGCCAAGAATCAGGATGGCGGGCATGGTGACGCCCAGGCCGAAGGCCAGCGATTCGCCGGCAGAACCGGCCGTTTGCGTGATGCTGTTTTCCAGGATCGACGAATCCTTGCCGCCCACCTTCTTGGCCAGGCCGAACAGGGTGATGGCGATCACGGCGACGGGAATCGAGGCGCTGACGGTCAGGCCCACTTTCAGCACCAGGTAGAGCGAGGAAGCGCCGAAGACCATCCCCAGGATGACGCCCATGAACAGGGCGCGGAAGGTCATCTCGGGCAGCTTCGCATCGGCCGGGATGTAGGGCCTCACGACGCTCGGTGTTGCATCTTTTGCCATGGATATTTCCTTAATTTTTAAAAATAAACAGCCCGGATTGACGCCCGGGCTATTTTCTTGAAGCCGAGACTATCGCACAGCCGCGTTTCGATGAAAAGGTTTTTTGCTCCCGGTCCCCGAGGCCAGCCCGCCGCCCTGCCCGCGCGGGAAGCGCCGGCGCATTGGTCTATAATCGCTGCCACCGTGCCTTGCACGCTCACGTGAGACTGCCTTGACTGCCAAACGAACCGGATTCCCCTGGCCTTCCCGCCGCGCCACCGTGCGCGGTTTCATCCTCGCCGGCTGCGCCGCGCTGGCCGCCGCCCTGCTGCTGGCCGCCTACCTGTTCCTGTATGTGCGCCCGCGCCTGCCCGAGCTGGACGTCATTACGGACTACCAGCCGAAGATCCCGCTGCGCGTGTACACGGCCGACAATGTGCTGATCGGCGAATTCGGCGAAGAACACCGCGATTTCGTGCCGATTGCGCAAGTGCCGGAAATGATGAAAAAGGCCCTGCTGGCCATCGAGGATGGCCGCTTCTACGAACACCACGGCATCGACTTCGTGCGCGCCGGCGGCGCCGTACTGTCGAATCTGCGCCACGGCTTCGGCCACGGCGGCGGCTCCACCATCACCATGCAGGTGGCGCGCAACTTCTTCCTGACGCGCGAAAAAGTCGCTTCGCGCAAGCTCAATGAAATCATGCTGGCCCTGAAGATCGAGTCGGCCCTGTCGAAAGACCAGATTCTCGAGCTGTACATGAACCAGATGTACCTAGGCCAGCGCTCGTTCGGCTTCGGCAGCGCGGCGCAGACGTATTTCGGCAAGCCCTTGTCCGAACTGTCGATCGCGGAAATGGCCATGCTGGCAGGCCTGCCGCAAAACCCCTCGCGCCACAACCCGATCAGCAATCCGAAAAAGGCGCACGCGCGCCAGCAACTGGTGTTGAAGCGCATGCGCGACCTCGATTACATCAGCGAAGGCCAGTACCAGCAGGCGCTGGCGCAGCCGCTGCATATCAACAGCCGCGGCAAGCAGGGTTTCGACACGCACGCCGAATACGTGGCCGAACTGGCGCGCCAGGCCGTGTATGCGCAGTACAAGGAAGACAGCTACACCAGGGGCATCAGCGTCTACACGACGATTTTGAAGGCGGACCAGGATGCGGCCTACGCCTCGACGCGCCGCAACGTCATCGCCTACGACCTGCGCCACGGCTACCGCGGCCCGGAAACCTTCATCGACATGCCGCTTGAGGCCGAGCAGCGCGACGACGCCATCGATGCTGCGCTGCAAAAACGCCCGGACAGCGACGGCCTGATCGCCGCCGTCGTCACGGAGGTCTCTAGCGGCAAGGTGGTGGCCGACATCGGCGACGGCGACGCCAAGGCCATCACGGGCGAAGGCTTGCGCTTTGCCGCCCCCGCCTTGTCCGCCAAGGCGGGCGCCGGCATCAAGCTGCGTCCGGGCGCCGTGATCCGCATCACCCAGGACGCCAAGGGCAACTGGGCCATCACGCAAGTGCCGCTGGTGGCCGCCGCCTTCGTCTCGCTGGACGCGGAAACGGGCGCCTACCACGCCATGGTGGGCGGCTTCGACTACAACCTGCAAAAATTCAACCACGTGACGCAAGCCTGGCGCCAGCCCGGTTCGGCCATGAAGCCCTTCGTGTATTCGGCGGCGCTGGAAAAAGGCTTTTCGCCGGCCACCCTGATCAACGACGTGCCACTGGAAATGCAGGCGGGCGGCAAGGTATGGGCGCCGCAGAATGACGACTTCAAGTTCGACGGCCCGATCACCATGCGCTACGCGCTTGCGCAATCGAAGAACGTAGCCTCGGTGCGCATCCTGCGCGCGCTGGGCGTGTCGTACACGCACGACTTCATGGAAAAATTCGGCTTCGACCCGGCCCGCCAGCCCAGCAACCTGACGATGGCGCTGGGCACGGGTTCCGTCACGCCCGTGCAGATGGCGGGCGCCTACGCCCTGTTCGCCAATGGCGGCCACCAGGTGGAACCGTATTTGATCGACCGCATCGTCGACGCCAAGGGCGCGGTGCTGATGCAGACCAAGCCGCCCGCGCCGAACGACGAGAAGACCCTGGCGCTGGACCCGCGCAACGCCTTCGTGATGGACAGCATGCTGCGCGAAGTCACGCGCACCGGCACGGGCGCGGCGGCGACGAAAAAACTGGGCCGCAGCGATATCGCCGGCAAGACGGGCACCACCAGCGACGCCGTCGACGGCTGGTTCGCCGGTTATGGCGGCGGCATCGTGGCCGTGGCGTGGATGGGCTATGACGAACCCAAGTCCCTGGGCGGACGCGAATTCGGTTCCTCGCTGGCCATGCCGATCTGGATCGACTACATGCGCACGGCCCTGTCGACGCGCCCGCAAGTCACGCGCGCCGTGCCGGCGGGCCTGAGCCAGGTCGACGGCGAGTGGCTGTACGACGAATTCATCGACATGAACGGGATCAGGACGCTGGATATGGAGGCGGAGACGCCGACGGATCCGGCGGCAGTGCCGGAGACGGTGCCGGTAGAGACGAACTAGTGAAAAAGCCAGGAGCGATCCTGGCTTTTTTTTCGGCGGCCTTCTTACGGCGCCTTGACCATGCTCAGGTAGCCGCGCACCGTACTGACGACGCTATCGGCGAAATCGTCGACGTTGACCTTCGCGGCGCGGTACTTCCAGCGTTTCACGTACCAGTCCTGAAACAGGGCCAGGCAGTGCGCGGCCAGCAAGGTGGGATCGCCCTGCGGCTTCGGTTCGATTTCCCCGATGGTGGCGGCGATCAGGGTCTGCACATACAGTTCCGAATTCTTCGCCATGCTGCGCTGCTCCACCTGCAGCACGCGCGAATCCATGAAGACAAAATAAAACCACGGCTGCAGCACTTCGGACAGGTAGATCGACGAGCGTATCATCGCTTCCAGGCGGTCCAGCGGCGACTTCACGTCGGCAAACAGCAAGGGCAAGGCTTGCGTGGCGTGGCGCACCACGTCCTCGATCATTTCGGCCAGTTGATCCTTGCTGGTGATGTAGCCATACAGGCCGCCCATCGACAAGCCGGTCTCGCGGCACAAATCGCGCAAGCTCATGGCGCGGAAACCCACGTCATTGGCCAGGCGGAAGGTGGCGACGAAGATGCGTTCAAGATTTTCCAGCGCCGGCTTGCGGCGCTTGACGCCGATGCGCTCCGCGTGGCGGTCAAGAATATATTCCCAGATGTTTTCGCCATTTAAAGGCGTCATCTGCTGAAACTGTTCAAAATTAAAATGGGTCGACAAGTGCATTCCCAAGTAACGGTGTAGGAGCGATATCCATGCCATGCCGGGACGCGGCATTGCAAGATGGCGGGACGGCTGATGCCGGGCCGATTATAGCTCAGGAAAACAACTATTTGACTTTTCAACTATGCAATGGGCGCATACGCAACGCCAAATTCCCACAGTTATTGCGCTGCATCATGCAATTCAAATGCAATTTAAATCCAGCGGTGCTACATTCAAAAAACCGAGCGCTCGCTATTTTTAATGCATCGAGAATGTACAGGAGTGCACGGTTCATCGCTACAGCATCGACATTTCCACTCATTTCCACTATTAATAATACATAACGGAGACAAAATGAAGACTCGCTTCTGGCAACTGCTTTCCACCCTGCTGTTTTCCCTCGCCATCCTGCCCGGCAGCGCCAGCGCCGCCGGCTACACGCAAACCAAGTACCCGATCGTGCTCGTGCACGGCCTGTTCGGCTTCGACAAGCTCGGTCCCGTCGAATATTTTTATGGCGTTCCCGCCGCCCTGCGCAGCGGCGGCGCGCAAGTGTATGTGACCACCGTGTCGGCCGCCAACAGCACGGAAGTGCGCGGCGAGCAGCTGCTGTCGCAGGTGCGACAAATCCTCGCCGCCACGGGCGCCGCCAAAGTCAATTTGATCGGCCATAGCCACGGCGGCCCCACGGCCCGCTATGTCGCTTCCGTGCGGCCCGACCTGGTGGCGTCCGTCACCAGCGTGGCCGGCGTCAACAAGGGCTCGAAGGTGGCCGATATCCTCAGCGGCGCCATTCCCAACACCAGCGGCGCGCTGGGCAACGCGCTCGCCTCCCTGATCGGCATTTTGTCGGGCAACAAGGGCTTGCCGCAAAACGCGGGTGCCTCGCTCACCTCCCTGTCCACGGCCGGCTCGCTGGCCTTCAACAGCCGCCACCCACAGGGCATCCCGACCTCGGCCTGCGGCGAAGGCGCCTACCAGGTACAAGGCGTGTACTACTTCTCGTGGAGCGGCGCGCAACCGTACACGAACGTGCTCGACGTGGGCGACCCTGCCCTGGCGGCCATCAGCCTGGCCTTCGGCGGCGTCAAGAACGATGGCCTGGTGAGCAGCTGCTCCAGCCACCTGGGCAAGGTGATCCGCGACGACTACGCCATGAACCACCTCGATGAAGTCAACCAGTTCGTCGGCATCGTCAACCTGTTCGAGACGAACCCCGTCACCGTCTTCCGCCAGCAAGCCAACCGCCTGCAAGGCCTCGGACTGTAAGGAGAAGCGCATGCACGCGAAATGGATCATCGGCGGCAGCCTGGCAGCCCTGGCCCTGTACCTGGTGCTGCGCCCGGGCGAGCCGCCCGCCCCGCCGCCGGAAAAGGCGGAACCGGACCTGTTCGCGTTCGTGCGCTCGATGCAAGGCACGCGGCCCGACGGCGACGTGACGGTGGCTGCCGGCGACAAGCTGGTGGTCGACGCGGAACTGGGCCACCTGTTCGACTACTACCTGGCGGGCCTCGGCGAAAAGCCGCTGGCCGCCATCCGCAGCCAGATCGAGGCGGAGCTGGACAAGCGCCTGGCGCCCGTGCCCGCGCGCGAAGCGAAGCGCCTGCTGGGCGCCTATCTGGCCTACAAGCAGGCGCTGGCCGGCGCGGAACAGGCCTTGCCGGCGCAAGCCGATCCCGCCGTGGCGGCGCGCGCGCGCCTGCAAGCCATGCGCGCCCTGCGCGGCAATTATTTTACGCCAGGGGAAAGCGCCGGCCTGTTCGGCGCCAGCGACGCGTATGACGACGACGCCGTGGCACGCATGGATATCCTCGGCAACACGACGCTCGATGAGGCCCAGCGCCAGGCGCAGCTGACGGCGCTGGACCAGAAGATGTCGCCGGCCCAGCGCGCCGCGCGCGATGCGCCGCTGCAGGTGGCCAGGCTGGATGAATCGGTCAAGGCCTTGCGGGCACAGGGCGGCGGCGACAATGAAGTCTACCGCCTGCGCGCCAGCACCTTCACGCCGGCGGCGGCGGCCCGTCTGGCGGAGCTGGACCGCGAGGAATCGCAATGGCAGCAGCGCATCATCGCCTACCAGGCGCAAAAACACAGCCTGCCCGGCGGCGCGCAGGATGCGGCGGCCCTGCAGCAGCTGCGCGACGCCAGTTTCACGCCGGACGAGCAGCGCCGGCTGGGCGCCTACGAATAGCCTTCAGCCCAGCTGCGCCAGCAACGCTGCCGCCGCCATCACGTCCGTCGTGTCGCGCCCCTGGCTATAGAGCGCATGTACAGGGGCCAGCACGGCGTGCGCGGCGGCGCCGCGACCTTGCGCCAGCAGCACGGCCGCCAGGCTGGTGGCGCAGCGCAGTTCCCAGCCCGGCGCCTGCTGGCCCCTGGCCAGCTGCAGCGCTTCTTCCAGCTGCGCCCGCACCGCTTCCAGGCCGGCCGCATCGTCGTGCGCCAGCGCCCGCCAGCGGTGGTGCGCGTCGCGGCGCAGCACTTCCGGCGCGCTCCACGGCGCCAGGCCCGTGCGCGCGCGCCGCAGCGCCTGGCTATCGGCTGCCGCGTCGTGCAGGGTGGCCATCAAATCGACCTGTATCGGCCAGCTGCGCACCGAAGGCCAGGGGAATGGCGTCATCGCCTCGCCCCCGTCGAGCAGGCGCTGGTAGGCGGCGCCCCAGGCGCTCCAATACAGCAAGCCGTAGCGGGCCGCGTGCTCGCACAACAGGCAAGTCCACGCCTGCGCCAGTTCCCGCCGCCCGCACCACAGGGCGACGGGAATGGCATGGATGGCCAGCGCCACGCACAGCGTGACGCCATTGTGCTCGAAGCCCACCGTCACCGCCTCGCGCGCCAGCGACAGTGCGTCGTCGGGACTGCCCTGCATCCACAGGCAGCGGGCCAGCGTGCCGCGCAGGCACACCTGGTGATCGGCCAGCAAGGCATTGTTGAAGCCGAGCTGCGCTGCGCCATCGGGATGCGCGAGCACCATGCGCGCCAGCGCCGCCGACTGCGCGTAGCGGCCCTGCACATACTCGCCCACGGAGCGCATGCGCGCCAGCACCAGGCGCATCGCCGTGTCGTCGCGCGTTGCGCACAGGACGGCAAGCTCTATGACGTAACTGTCGGCGCGCTGGAAATCGGCCAGCTTCAGGCTGCAGATCCACATGCCGCAAATCGCTTCGGCGCGGCGGCTGCCATCGTCCGTGCGCATGGCCAGCGCATAGCCGCGCTGGAACGAGCGCAGCATGGTGCCGGTGATGCCCTGCGTATGCAGCAGCAGGTGCGCCTGCGAGACATGCAGCTGCATCTCGCTGTCAGGGTCGTCCACCGCGTGCGTGGCCATGCGCTCGAGCGCCCGCTCGACGCGCACGCGGTATTCATCCATCAGCGACAGCTGGTAGAACAGGGTTTGCGCGGCCAGGGTCAGGGCCACGCCCAGCGCCACGTCGCCCTCCTCGCCGAAAGCCCAGTCGATGGCGGCCCGCAGGTCATCGACATGGCGGCCGTAGCGCGCGCTCCAGTGGGCCGGCGGCATGCAGCCCCAGTCGGCGGCAATGCGTGCGGCCAGTCCCAGGCAATGGCACGCATGGCGCAGCAGCACGGCGCCCGCGCCACCGCCCGCCGACAGCTGCGCGCCAGCATAGGCGCGCGTCGTGTCGAGCAGCCGGTAATACACGTGCTGGCGGCAAAACTCGATGCTGACGAGGGACTTGGCCGCCAGGTCGGCCAGCGTGTCGAACACGTCGCATCCCGCCACGGCGCTGGCCGACTCCAGGCGGAAGCGGCTCCTGAACACGCTCAGCGCCTGCAGCGCCTGGCGCTCGCGCGCGTCGAGCAGGCCGTAGCTCCAGTCCAGCGTGGCCCGCAGGGTCTGGTGGCGCAAGGGCATGTTGCGCGCGCCGCGCGTGAGCAGGCGAAAGCGGTCGTCGAGCTGGCGGCGCAGTTCGTGCAGGCCGAAATGGCCGATACGCCCGGCCGCCAGTTCCAGCGCCAGCGGGATGCCGTCGAGGCGCCGGCAGATGTCCACCACCACGGGCACGTCGGCGTCGGCCAGCACGAAGGCATCGTCGACGGCCGCGCAGCGTTCGCAAAACAGCTGCACCGCGGAGAAATGCCGGGCGGCCGCCGCATCGGGCACGGCATCGGCAGGCGGCAATTCCAGCGCGGGCAGGCGCTGCAGCTGTTCGCTGGTGAGGCGCAGCGGCTCGCGGCTGGTGGCCAGCACGTGCAGCAGCGGCGCGCCCTTGAGCAAGGCGTCGGCCAGCGTGGCGGCCGCGCCGATCACGTGCTCGCAGTTATCGAGCACGAGCAGCATGTGGCGCGGGCGCAGGTAGGCCAGCAGGACCGGCATGGCGTCGCCGGCCGGCACCGCCACCCCCAGCGCCGTGGCCAGCGCCAGCGGCACCAGGCGGCCCTCGTCCAGCGGCGACAGGTCGACGAAACACACGCCGTCGGCATAGCGGCGCAGCACGCGCGTGGCCAGGCCGACGGCCAGGGTGGTCTTGCCGATGCCGCCCGGGCCGGCAATGCACAGCAGGCGCAATTGCAGCAGCTGGTTGGCCATCGTTTGCAGCACCTCGGCGCGGCCCAGCATGCGCGTCAGCATGACGGGCAGGTTATGCCGCGGCTCGGCGCCCGCCGCACCGGACGCCGGCCGGCCCGTGTGCGCCAGCGGCGCCAGGAAGCCGTAGCCGCGCCCGGGAATGGTGGTGATGTAGCGCTGGCCATCGCGGCCGTCGCCGAGCGCCTTGCGCAACGCCGCCAGGTGCACGCGCAAGGTCGCGTCGTCGACCACGGCATTGGGCCAGACGATGGCCACCAGTTCATGCTTGTCGACGATGTCGCCGGCGCGCTCCAGCAGTGCCAGCAGCAAGTCCATGGCCCTGCTGCCCAGGCGCAGCGCGCGGTCGCCCTCGAACAGCAGGCGTTCTAGCGGCAAAAGGCGAAACGGGCCAAAGACATAGGCCGGGACGGGACTGTTTATCATTCTTGCGTGGGGGTGTAGGTGTTAAAGCACGCGGCTTGCAGTGGCCATATTCTACTGAGCATCCGCGCCATGCCGCATGGCGCCATGTTGCGGCACCGTTACAAGGCCAGCGGACAGCAGCGCGGCCACCTCGGCCGCGGGCGCCGGGCGGTGCAAATAGAAGCCCTGTACCTGCGGGCAGCCCAGCCGCCGCAACTGCGCCAGCTGTGCACCGTTTTCCACGCCCTCGGCCAGCGCCTGCAAGCCCAGGCCGCGCGCCAGCGCAAGGGTCGAGGCGACGATCACGGCGTCGCTACCGCAGCTATCCACGTCGCGGATGAAGGAACGGTCGATCTTGATGGTGTTAATCGGCAGCATCCGGACATGGCTCAAGCCCGAATAACCGGTGCCGTAATCGTCGAGCGAAAGGGCCAGCCCCAGCGCGCGCAGGCGGCGCAAGCCCTGCGCCGCCTGCGCCATGTCGTCGATGCGGCAGCTTTCCGTCACTTCCAGCTCCAGCAGGCGGGCAGGAATGGCGTGGCGCCGCAGGCAGTCCAGCACGAAGTCGGGCAACTGCGGCTGGCACAGCTGGCGCGCCGAGACATTCACCGCGACCGGCACCAGAGGCAGGCCCGCCGCGCGCCACTGCGCCAGCTGGCGGCAAGCCGCATCGATGCCCCAGTTGCCCAGCGCGGCGATGGCCTGCGTCTGCTCGGCCAGGCCGATGAATTCGTTCGGGTAGACCAGGCCGTGGCGCGGATGGTCCCAGCGCAGCAGCGCTTCCAGGCCGACCAGGCGCAGCTGCGCCGTGTCGAACTTGCCCTGGTAGTGAAAGCGGAATTCGCCGTCGCCGATGGCGCCGTCCAGGCGCGCCTGCAACTCCCGGCTGCGCGCCGACGCCACCGGCTTGCCGCCCTGCCCCTCTTGCGCCTGGCGCCGCGCCCGCCACAGCACGACGCGGCCGCGCCAGAACCTTGCCAGGCGCGCCACTAGGCCAGCAGGCGCGGCACGGCCGGCGCGCTCCGGCGCGGCAAGGTGTGCGCCGGCCCCTGCTGCAGGCGGAACACGCTGACCACCTGCAGCAGCTTCGCCGCCTCGCCTTCCAGCGATTGCGACGCGGCCGCCGCCTCTTCCACCAGGGCGGCGTTCTGCTGCGTCACTTCATCCATCTGCACGACGGCCTGGCTGACCTGGCCGATGCCCGTGCTTTGCTCGGCGCTGGCGGCCGTGATGTCGGCCACCATCTGGCTCACGCGTCCCACGACCGCCACCACGTCCCGCATCGTGGCGCCGGCCTGCGCGACGAGGGCCGCGCCCGCGTCCACCTGCTGCGTGGAATTGGCGATCAGGGCGCGGATATCGCGCGCCGCCGCCGCGCTGCGCTGCGCCAGGTTGCGCACTTCCGTCGCCACGACGGCAAAGCCGCGCCCCTGCTCGCCCGCGCGCGCCGCTTCCACGGCCGCGTTCAGGGCCAGGATATTCGTCTGGAATGCCAGCATGTCGATCACGCCGATGATGTCGGCGATCTGCGCCGACGACGCGCTGATGGCGTCCATCGTATGGATCACCTGTCCCACGGCTTGCCCGCCGGCGCCGGCGATGTTCGCCGCCTCGACGGCCAGCACGCTGGCATGGCGGGCATTGTCCGCGTTCTGTTGCACGGTGGAGCTGAGTTCCTCCATGGCCGACGCCGTCTGTTCGAGCGAGCTGGCCTGCTCCTCCGTGCGCGACGACAGGTCGATATTGCCGGCCGCGATCTGCGACGACGCCGTGGCGATGGTATCGGTGCCGCTGCGCACCTGCTGCACGATGTCGAGCAGGTTGCCGTTCATGATGCACAGCGCATCGAGCAGCTTGCCCGTTTCATCGCCGGCGTGGCGGCCGAAGGTCGACGTCAGGTCGCCGGCGGCCACGGTCTGCGCCACCGTCAAGGCATGGCGCAGCGGGTTGACGATGCTACGCGTGACCAGCCAGGCGGTGACGAGCGAAAACAGCACGGCCAGCGCGCTCAGCGCCAGCATCATGTTGCGCGCCGTCGCGTATTCGTGGCTGACCTGGGCGCCCGCCTCCTCCATCAGGTCATGCTGGAGCGCGATCAGGCTTTCCAGCGCCGCCATGTAGCGCAGCTGGTCGCCGCGCACCGTGCCGAGCAGCAAACTGGTCGCTTCCTCGCGCGCCCCCTGTTCCAGCAGGGCCAGCACCTTGTCGCGCCCGCCGTTGAAGGTGGCGCGCGCCTGCGTCACGGCCGCCATCTGCTGGCGCCCCTGCGGCGACAGCACCACCTTGTCCAGCTGCGCCAGGCCCTTTTCCGTTTCTGCGCCCGCCCTGGCGATGGTGGCCCGTTCCTGCGCCAGCTGCTGCGGCTCCGTCATCAGCAGCAGGTTGCGCGAGGAGCGCGCGATGATGTTGACATTCTTGATGATGTCGTTGGCCAGCACGGTTTTCGGATATTTGTCGTCGATCACATCGCGCATGCGCAGTTCCAGGCTGGACAGGCGCAGCATGCCCAGCACGGCGGTCGCCAGCAGCAGCAAGGTCAACAACGCAAAGGAGCAGCGCAGGCGCGTGCCGATTTTCATATTTGCCATCTTCATTCGCATCCTTCAGTGTGGTGCATCGGTCATTGCGCCGGGCTCGCATGCAAGGCTGACGGCAATGGCTGCCGCCTGCCACGAATGGCTGGACGCAGCAGGCGGAGGGGTCAGCCGGGATGTGGCCGAGGCGGGAACAAGGGTGGTACGGCAGGCAGTGTGAGTTATCTCACAAGCAATGTCGCGTTAAGTTTTGAAAAGATTTGCTTAGATGGCAAAACAGCTATTTTTATAACGCTGTTTTTTTAGTAAGTAGTAACCGCAGTGCGAACCTGTGCGCGCATGTAGAAACGGCCGCGCAAGGCGGCCGTCCGTAAGCGCATGCTGGCGCCGTCAAGCCATCAGAACACTTCCCACTCGTCGTCGCGCGGCGCGCTCTGGCGCTGGGAAGGCACGGCGTGCAAGGCCGGGCGGCCCGCGGCGGGACGGGAAGCGGGACGCGGTGCGGGCCGCTTCAGCGCCGCGCTGGCCACCGCGGCGCGCGGCGCGGCAGGCTTTGCGTTCGCGTTTGCGCGCGCGGCAGGCGCCTGGGCACCATCGAGCTTGAAGACGCTGACCACCTCGGCCAGCTGGCCCGATTGCTCCTGCAGCGATTCGGCAGCGGCGGCCGCCTCTTCCACCAGGGCCGCGTTTTGCTGCGTCACCTGGTCCATCTGGCCGATGGCCTGGTTGATCTGGTCGATGCCCGAGCTTTGCTCCTGCGTGGCCAGGCTGATTTCCGCCATGATATCCGTCACGCGCTGCACGCTGGAGACGATTTCGGCCATCGTGCTGCCCGCCTCGGCCACCAGCTTGCTGCCCGCGTCGACGGCCACCACGGAGTCGCCGATCAGGGTCTTGATTTCTTTCGCTGCGCCAGCCGATCGTTGGGCCAGATTGCGCACTTCCGTCGCCACCACGGCGAAACCGCGTCCCTGCTCGCCCGCGCGCGCCGCTTCCACGGCCGCGTTCAGCGCCAGGATATTCGTCTGGAAGGCGATGCCGTCGATGACGGAAATGATGTCGACGATCTTGCGCGACGAATCGTTGATGGCGTCCATGGTCTCGACCACCTTGCCCACCACGGCGCCGCCCTTAACGGCCACGCCCGAGGCGCTCAGCGCCAGCTGGTTCGCCTGCTGGGCATTGTCGGCGTTCTGCCGCACGGTGGACGTCAGCTCTTCCATCGACGACGCCGTCTCTTCCAGCGAACTGGCTTGCTCTTCCGTACGCGAAGACAGGTCCAGGTTGCCGCTGGCAATCTGCGACGACGCCGTGGCGATGGTCTCCGTGCCGCTGCGCACCTGGCCGACGATGCTGACCAGGCTGGAATTCATGTCCTTCAGCGCCTGCAGCAGCTGGCCCGTTTCTTCCGTCGTGTGCACCTCGATCTGGCTCGTCAGGTCGCCCGAGGCCACCGTCTGCGCCACTTTCACGGCCGAATTGATCGGCTGCGTGATGGCGCGCGTGATGTAGGCGGCGCAGCCGATGCCCAGTGCGGAGGCCAGCAAGCCGAGGATGACCATCAGGCTTTCCGAGCGGATCACGGCCGCGCTGCCATCCTTGACGCTGGCGTCGGCCACGCCGTTATTGAGCTTGATGATGTCGTTGAGCGTGCCTTCGGCCTTGCCGAACAGCGCGCGCGAATCCTGGTACTGCTTGTAAAAGCCCACGAACAGCTCTTTCTGCCGCGCTTCGTCGCGGTTGTCGGCCAGCTGGCGCAGGATGGCGCGCACCTTGTCGTCGTCCGCCTTCCAGGCCGTCCACTCGCCCTGGAAGCGCTGCCACAGCACGGCTTCCTCGGGCGTTTGCGGCAGCGGTTCGTACAGCTTGCGGCCGGCCTCGATGTTGTTCCAGGCGCGCGTGCGCAGCTGCAGCGCTTCCGCGAACTTGTCCTGTGCCTGATAATTATTTTCATAGATGGCAGCCGTCAGAGTGGCGGCGGCGACGGCCGTCTGGCCTTCGCTGATCATCATCAAACCCTGGATCGACGGCAGGCGCACGACGCCGATTTCATTGACGGCGCGGCCGACAGTGGCGATGCCCGTGTAACCGCTGATGCCCACCACCAGCAAGGCCGCCATCATCACGGCGACGAGCGTCGCCAACTTCCATTTGATCAGTAAATTCTTAAACATGGCTAGGCCCTTTATATAATCACGATTTTTGCTGGCGAGGTTGAGGCTGGCATGTTCGAGTAAAACAGCTGACACTTGTATAAAGGTGGCGGGGATGGGGCGTACGCTTCGTTACAATTGGCGAGATTTGATAATAGGAGCATAGTGGAAAACGGGGACGCTGACTGCTACATACTTGATACAAATCAATATTTATTTCCTGACTGTGGCGCGCCTTGCACAGTGGCATCGAAAAGCCATCCGATGCCCTGCTTTGGTGCAAAAAATCCCCACGCGCCGCTATTGGCTACGCAGTTAATAGTCGTATAAGATGGTCAACACGCACACCACAGGTACAGCATGGCTTATCCTATCGAACACAAACTGGTGATCGGGGTCGCTTCCAGCGCCCTGTTCGACCTGGCCGAATCGCACCAGATCTACCTCGACAACGGCCCCGAGGAATACCGCAAGTACCAGGAGACGCACATCGACACGGTCCTGCCGCGCGGCGTGGCCTTCCCCTTCATCCGCCGCTTCCTGAACATCAACAAGCACTATCCGCGCCAGTCGCCCGTGGAAGTGGTGCTGTTTTCGCGCAATTCGCCGGAAACGGGCTTGCGCGTGATGCATTCGATCGCCCACTACGGTCTGGACATCTCGCGCGCCGCCTTCATGACGGGCAAGTCGCCGTATCCCTACCTGCCCGCCTTCAATGCCTCGCTGTTCCTCAGCGCGAACGAAGGCGACGTGCGCAGCGCCCTGGCCTGCGACTATCCGGCCGGCCTGGTGCTGCCGTCGCGCACGGAAGACGACGAAAACGACGAGGAATTGCGCGTGGCCTTCGATTTCGACGGCGTGATCGCCGACGACGAAGCGGAAACCGTCTTCAAGCGCAACAATGACGTCGATGAATTCCACGCCCATGAAACCCTGAACGTGGGCACGCCACACCGCCCCGGCCCGCTGGCCGGCCTGTTCCAGAAGCTGGCCACCATGCAACGCCTGGAGGAAAGGGCCCAGCGGCGCGACCCCGGCTATAAAAAGATCCTGCGCATCGCCATCATCACGGCGCGCAACGCGCCCTCGCACGAGCGCGTCGTGACGACCCTGAAAAGCTGGGGCGTGGCGGCCGACGAGACATTTTTCCTCGGCGGCATGGACAAATCGCGCGTGCTGGCCGTATTCAAGCCGCATATCTTCTTCGACGATCAATTGAGCCACCTCAAATCGGCGGGCGGCACCATCCCGATGGTGCATGTACCGTTCGGCATCGCCAATGTCCGCGCAGGATAAAACCTGCTGCGCGTCGCGTCGTGCTTTGCGGCCTGCGATGCTCACCGTACTAAAGTACGGTTGCGCTTCTTAGCCACAAATCACTGCCGCTCGCGACGGTTTTCTCAAGCGCGAAGATATAAGTGATGGTCTATAATCTCGCCTGTCAGCGCCGTCACTGGCGGCGCTGCGCGCACCACAGCTGTCCCACTCAACTGCCTCTGCCACTAGTGTCATCGCCTGCATGTCCTTAGACTTAACAAAAGCCCTCCCCAAGCCCGGCAACCGCTACGCGCTGCCCGCCCTGTATGGTTCATCCGACGCCTATGCCCTGGCGCTGGCCGCGCTGGAATTAAAAGCGCGGGGCCAGATGCTGGCCGTGGTGGTGGCGCAGGCCAGCGACGGCCAGCGCCTGCTCGATGAAATCCCGTGGTTTGGCGGCAAGGACTTGCGCTGCCACCTGCTGCCGGACTGGGAAACCCTGCCCTACGACGCCTTTTCGCCGCACCAGGACCTGGTCTCCGAGCGCCTGGCCACCCTGCACGAAATCCAGACGCGCCAGTGCGACGTGCTGATCGTGCCGGCCACCACGGCGTTGGTGCGCCTGGCGCCGCCATCCTTCCTGGCCGCCTACACCTTCTTCTTCAAGAAGGGCGAAAAGCTCGACGAAGCGCGATTGAAGTCGCAGCTGACCCTGGCCGGCTACAGCCATGTGTCGCAAGTGATGTCGCCCGGCGAATACTCGGTGCGCGGCGGCCTGCTCGACCTGTTCCCCATGGGTTCCGCCCTGCCCTACCGCCTGGACCTGTTCGGCGACACCATCGAAACCATCCGCACGTTTGACGCCGACACCCAGCGCTCGCTGTACCCCGTGCACGAGGTACGCTTGCTGCCGGGGCGCGAATTCCCCATGGATGAAGCTGCGCGCACCACCTTCCGCAACCGCTGGCGCGAACAGTTCGAGGGCGACCCGTCGCGCTCGGTCGTCTACAAGGACATCAGCAGCGGCATCGCCTCGGCCGGCATCGAATACTACCTGCCCCTGTTCTTCGAACAGACGGCCACCCTGTTCGACTACCTGCCGCCCGACGCCTCCCTGGCCCTGGTGGGCGAGATCGACGCCGCCATCGGCCGCTTCTGGACCGATACGCAGTCGCGCTACCGCTTCTTAAAAGCCGACCGCGAGCGGCCGATTTTGCCGCCCGAATCGCTGTTCCTGTCCGACGAACAGTTCTTCGGCCTGGCCAAGCCGTATCCGCGCCTGGCGATCGCCAAATCGAACGATGCTCTGGCGTCCGAACTGTCGGCCCCCGTGCCGAACATCGCTGTCAACCGCCGCGCCGACGACCCGCTGGCCAACCTGCGCAGCTATTTGCTGCAAGCGGGCCGCCGCGTGATGATCTGCGCCGAATCGAACGGCCGCCGCGAAACCCTGCAGCAGTACTTCACCGAATACGACCTGCACCTGACGCCCGTGGAAGGCAGCGACGGATTCCTGCAGTCCGACGCCAAGCTGATGCTGGGCGTGGCGCCGCTGCACGCGGGCTTCGAACTGTTCACGCCGGAAGGCAACCTGGCTTTCATCACCGAGACGGAACTGTACGCCGGTTCCGGCCGCCGCGTCGGCACCAAGAAGCAGGAAGGCGTGACGCAGGTGGAATCGATGGTGCGCGACCTGTCGGAGCTGAAGATCGGCGACCCCGTCGTGCACATCAACCACGGCATCGGGCGCTACATGGGCCTGACCAGCATGGACCTGGGCGAAGGCGAGACGGAATTCCTGCACCTGGAATACGCGAAGGACACCAAGCTGTACGTGCCCGTATCGCAGCTGCACGTCATTTCCCGCTATTCGGGCGCGTCGCCGGAAGACGCGCCCTTGCACTCGCTCGGCTCGGGCCAGTGGGAAAAAGCAAAAAAACGCGCGGCCGAACAGGTGCGCGACACGGCCGCCGAGCTGCTCAACCTGTACGCCCGGCGCGCGCTGCGCCAGGGCCATTCGTTCGAATTCTCGTCGCACGACTACCAGCGCTTCGCCGACAGCTTCGGCTTCGACGAGACGCCGGACCAGGCCGAAGCCATCCACAACGTCATCAAGGACATGACTTCCGGCAAACCGATGGACCGCCTCGTGTGCGGCGACGTCGGCTTCGGCAAGACGGAAGTGGCGCTGCGCGCCGCCTTCATCGCCGTCATGGGCGGCAAGCAGGTGGCCATCCTGGCGCCCACCACCCTGCTGGCGGAACAGCATGCGCAAACCTTCGCCGACCGCTTCGCCGACTGGCCCGTGCGCATCGCGGAATTGTCGCGCTTCCGCAGCGGCAAGGAGATCACGCAAGCGTTCAAGGGCATGGCCGACGGCACCATCGACATCGTCATCGGCACGCACAAGCTGCTGTCCGACGACGTGAAGTTTACCCGTTTGGGCCTGGTCATCATTGACGAAGAACACAGGTTCGGCGTGCGCCAGAAGGAAGCCTTGAAAGCCCTGCGCGCGGAAGTGGACGTGCTGACCCTGACGGCCACGCCGATCCCGCGCACCTTGGGCATGGCGCTGGAAGGCTTGCGCGACTTTTCCATCATCGCCACGGCGCCGCAAAAGCGCCTGGCCATCAAGACGTTCGTGCGCAGCGAAGGCGAAGCCATCATCCGCGAAGCGTGTTTGCGCGAACTCAAACGGGGCGGCCAGATCTACTTCCTGCACAACGAGGTGGAAACCATCCAGAACCGCCTGGCCATGCTGACGGAATTGCTGCCCGAGGCGCGCATCGCCGTGGCGCACGGCCAGATGCACGAGCGCGACCTGGAAAAGGTCATGCGCGACTTCGTCGCCCAGCGTTTCAATATTTTGCTGTGCACGACGATCATCGAAACGGGCATCGACGTGCCGACGGCGAACACCATCATCATGCACCGCGCCGACAAGTTCGGCCTGGCGCAGCTGCACCAGCTGCGCGGCCGGGTCGGCCGTTCGCATCACCAGGCCTACGCCTACCTGCTGGTGCACGACGTGCAGGGCCTCACCAAGCTGGCGCAGCGCCGCCTGGACGCCATCCAGCAGATGGAAGAACTGGGCAGCGGCTTTTACCTGGCCATGCACGACCTGGAAATCCGCGGCGCCGGCGAAGTGCTGGGCGAGAGCCAGTCCGGCGAGATGACGGAAATCGGCTTCCAGCTGTATTCGGACATGCTCAACGAAGCCGTGCGCTCGCTGAAAGCGGGCAAGGAGCCGGACCTGGCCGCGCCGCTGGCGTCGACGACGGAGATCAACCTGCACGTGCCGGCCCTGCTGCCGGCCGATTTCTGCGGCGACGTGCACGAGCGCCTGTCGATCTACAAGCGCCTGGCCAACTGCGCCACGCAGGAGAAGATCGACGATATCCAGGAAGAGCTGATCGACCGCTTCGGCAAGCTGCCCGACGCCGTCAAGGCCCTGGTCGAGACGCACCGCCTGCGCATCGCCGCGAAAACCGTGGGCATCGTCAAGATCGACGTGCATGGCGAGGCGGCCACCCTGCAATTCATGGCCAAGCCGCCCATCGACCCGATGCGCATCATCGACTTGATCCAGAAGAACCGCCATATCAAGCTGCATGGCCAGGACAAGCTGAAAATCACGGCCGCCATGCCGGACCTGGCCGCGCGCGTGACGCAGATCAAGACCACCATCAAGCAATTGACGGTTTAGACTATTCCTATCATTTATGCAGGGCTGACCCATGACCAATACCAAGACCATCACCATGAATCTGATCCTGCAGGGCCTGGACGGCGATAGCGCCCGCCTCGAGCGCATCGCCGCGCTGGCCGCGCCCACGTCCATCACGCGCCTGGGCCCGAACGCCGTGCGCTGCGAGCAGATCGCCTACTCGCCCGCGCTGCGTCCCACCATCGAAGTGGCGGCCCAGGCGGCGCAGCTGGACGCCACCTACATGATGGGCCAGCGCGAGCTCGGCGAATTCAAGCTGGTGGCGATGGACATGGATTCGACCCTGATCACCATCGAGTGCATCGATGAAATCGCCGACATGCAGGGTCTCAAACCGCAGGTGGCGGCCATCACGGAAGCGGCCATGCGGGGCGAACTCGATTTCAGCTCCAGCCTGAAACAGCGCGTGGCCCTGCTCGAGGGTCTCGACGCGTCGGCCCTGCAGCGCGTCTACGATGAACGCTTAAAACTGTCGCCGGGCGCGGAAGCCATGCTGGCGGCCGTGCAGAAGGCGGGCCTGAAAACCCTGCTGGTGTCGGGCGGCTTCACCTTCTTCACCGAACGCCTGAAGGAGCGCCTGGGCCTCGATTACACGCATGCGAACGAACTGGAAATCGTCGACGGCAAGCTGACGGGCAAGGTGTTAGGCGGCATCGTCGACGCCGAGGAAAAGCAGCGTACGGTGGAACGCGTGTGCGCGGAGCTGGGCATTTCCCCGTCCGAGGCCATCGTCATGGGCGACGGCGCCAACGACTTGAAAATGATGGGCATCGCCGGCCTGTCCGTGGCCTTCCGCGCCAAGCCCGTGGTGCGCTCGCAGGCGGACGTGGCGCTGAACTTCGTGGGACTCGATGGCTTGCTCAACGTATTGACTTGAGTCGGCGCCATCTGGCGGACGGTGCGCGCACGATGGCATAAGTTTGCTATATTGCAAACTTATGCGCATCCTGCCAACCCATCGTGAAAGAACACCGCATGCCGCCACCGCTGCCAGAAGAGATACAACGCCACCTGGATGTGTTTGTCGCCGCCGCGCAAAACACCTTTGGTGACGACCTTGCCGCCGCCGTGCTGTTTGGCTCGGCCGCCGATGGCCAGGTGCGCGCCACCTCCGACGTCAACCTGCTGTTGCTGCTCAAGCGCTTTGCGCCGCAGGCGGCCGATGCGCTGCGCGGGCCCTTGCGCCTGGCGCACGCCGCCATCGATTTGCAGGTGATGTTCCTGCTCGAGGGCGAATTGACGCAGGCCGCCGACGCCTTCGCCGTCAAGTTCGCCGACATCATCGCGCGCCACCAGGTGCTGCATGGCGCCGACCCTTTCGCCAGCCTGCGCACGAACCGCGACGCCGTGCTGCGGCGCTTGCGGCAAGTGCTGCTGAACCAGCAGGTGCGCATGCGCGAACGGTATCTGCTATTGAGCCTGAATGAAGAACAGCTGGCCGGCGCCATCGCCGACGCAGCCGGCCCCCTGCGCTCGTCCGCGGCGTCGCTGGCGCAGCTGGAAGGCAAGTCCGGGCTGTCCGGCAAGCAGGCGCTCGAAGCGTTTGTCGACCAACTGGGCGAGCCTGCCCTGCACACGGCCCTGCAAGCCATGTCGGCGGCGCGCGAAACGGCGCGCCTGGCGCCGGGGCAAGCCTTGCCCGCCTTTGCGGGCTTGATGACGATTACCGAACACTTGCGCGAACACGCGGAGCAGATGCGGTGAACGGCGCCAATCCGTTCGACTGGAGCGGCCCCTGGTTCCTGCTCGCCTACCTGGTCTTTGGCATGCTCGTGTACTACCTCGCGCGCGAGCTGCTGATACGCATGGAATTGCGCAATCCGCATGCCCAGCTGTCGCTGGCCGATGACCCCTACCGCATCGCCTTCCTGCGCGGCGGCGCCCTCGAAGCCGTGAAAGTCGCCGCCATCGTGCTGGTCGACCGCGGCTTGCTGCGCGCCGACGGCCCGCTGCTGGAAACGGCCAGCGCAGACAGCCTGCGCTTCGCCAGCCATGACATCGAACGCGACGTGCTGCAGCTGTATCTGGGCCGCCAGGGCAACAGCAAGGAACTGGCCGTGCAAGCCGAGATGCTGCCGTCGTGCCGCGCCTACCAGGAAACCTTGACGCAGCAGCAATTGCTGGTCGGCCCGCCGCTGCTGCGCCGGCGCGAACGCATCACCTGGACGGCGCACTGGCTGCTGCTGACGGTGGCCGCCGTCAAGGCCGTCATCGCCATCAGCCGCCAGCACTACAACCTGCTGTTCCTGGCGCTGCTGCTGGCGATCTTCCTGCTCATGCTGCGCGGCTTGCGCACCCAAGCGACCAGCTGGAGCGCGCAGCGGCTGCTGACCGACCTGCGCATGCTGTTTGGCCGGCTGAACATGCGTTCATCGCGCCTGCAGGCGGGCAGCAGCAGCGCCGACATGGCCCTGCTGGCGGCCATCTTCGGCCTCGGCGCCCTGCCGCCGTCGGCGTACGCGTATGTCACCCAGCTGTACCCGGTGCCGCGGCAAAACGGCGGCGGCGACTCGTCGTCCGGCAGCTCGGGCGACTCCGGCGGCGGCTCGTCGGGCGGCGGCGACGGTTCTTCCTGCGGCAGCGGCTGTGGCGGTTGCGGCGGTGGTGGCGGCTGTGGCAGCTAGCCAGGAGACCGCGCGCGACCGCGTCGGCCTGGGCTGGCGCGGCGAACTGGCAGCCGGCATCCTGTCCAACCTGGCGCACATCGACGTGCTGGAAGTAATCGCCGACGATTATTACCACGCCGCGCGCGCCGGCATCGCCGCCTTGCGCAGCCTGGCGCGCCAGGTGCCCGTCAGCCTGCACGGCGTGGGCATGGGGCTGGCGTCGACGATTCCCGCCGATCCGCGCCGCCTGCATGCGATGGCGCGCCTGATGAAGGAGGTGCAAGCGGAATCGTGGTCCGAGCACCTGAGTTTCGTGCGCGCCGGCGGCGTGGAAATCGGTCACCTGGCAGCGCCGCCGCGCACGCCGCACAGCGCCGCCGGCGCCATCGCCAATATCGCGCTGGCCACGCGCATCGTCGGCAGCGCGCCGCTGATGGAAAACATCGCCACCCTGGTCCAGCCGCCCGCCAGCACGCTGGACGAAGCCGAATGGCTGACGCACATCCTTGACGGCGCGCAAGTGCCGCTGCTGCTGGACCTGCATAATCTGTATGCGAACGCCGTCAATTTCGGGCATGACCCGGAGCAACTGCTGCTGCGCCTGCCCCTGGCCCGGGTCGGCGCGGTGCACCTGAGCGGCGGCCACTGGATCGACGCGCCTAGCGGCGGCCAGCGCCTGCTGGACGACCATCTGCACGACGTGCCGCCCGCCGTCTTCGCCCTGTTGACCGTGCTGGCGCGCCAGGCGCCGCAACCGTTGACGGTGATCGTCGAGCGCGACGGCAATTACCCGTCGTTCGAGCACGTGCTGGACCAGCTGGAGCTGGCGCGCGCGGCCTTGCGCGCGGGGCGAAACGCATGAGTTCCCCCGCACTGGAAACCTATCTGGCAAGGCTGTACACGGACGACGCCCTGCGTGCCGCCTTCCTGCTGGAACCCCGTGCGCAAGCGTTGCGGCATGGCTTGTCGCAGCAGGAGGCGGACGCGATGGCGGCGATGGACCGCATCGGCCTGCACATGGCGGCGGCCAGCTATCGCGCCAAGCGGGCCGGGCGCGCCGGGCATGGCAGCCAGCCCAGGCCAGCGCAACGCTGGTGGCGCCGGCTGCTGCACGCCTGGCGCTGAGCGCCGGCTACAGGTGCCACAGGCGCAGCGGCAGCAATCCCCACCAGGCCAGCACCAGCAGCAGTTGCAAGGCCGCCAGCAAGGCCACCCAATCCCATTTCGCCCACGAACCCGCCTCGGCCGCCGTGCCGCGGCTGCGCCAGCAGCGCGCCAGACCGAACGCCGTCGCCAGCGGCAGCGCTCCCGTCGTCAGCGCCAGCAGCACGCTGGCGATGGTGACGTCGCCCAGGCGCAGGTAGGACTGGAAATAGAAGAACGGCAGCGGCAGGAGCAGCGCCAGCAGCGACAGCAAGGGCGCGAACAGGTGGTCGCCCCGCTCCAGGCTGCGCAGCGCGGCGCGCCAGACGCCGACCACCAGCACGTACAGCATGCCAGCCGCGCCCAGGGCCAGGCTGCCCCACAGCACCAGCATGCGCAGCATCGACGCGCGTTCATAGCTGCGCAAACCGTCGCTGAGCACATGCTTGCCATCCTCCTGCATCAGCACGTGCGACGGCGTGCTGCGGTCGCTGGCGCGGAACAGCAAGCCGCCCACCGGTTCCAGCTCCTTCGGCTCGCCCTGGAACGGGATCAGGAACAGCGATTCGCCATCCCATTTGACGCGCGTAAAGCCGAAGACGGCGTCGACCCAGGCCATGCTGGCCATGGGACTGGGCGACGGCACGTAGACGCCCTGCCAGTTTTCCACCGTGGGCGCGGGCGTGCCGCGCGGGGCCGGCGCGCGCAGCGGCAGTTCCAGGTCGCGCAGCAGCAGGCGGTTGAAGCGTTCATAGTCGGCCTGCTCCGCATCCGTATTGAAGGCCACGAAGAAGGCGCTGTCCTGCTCCGGATACAGGCACAGCATGGCGCGGAAACCCACGGCCGTGCCCGGATGGCAAGCGCCCACCACATTGTGGCGGTCGCGCATGGCCAGCGCCAGGCCGTGGCCCGTGGCCAGGCCCGCCTGCGCCGCATCCGTGCCGGACGGCTCGGACAAGGCGCCCATCAGCGCCAGGTCGATGAAGCGCTTGCCCTGCAGCTTGCCGTCGCCCATCAGGAATTGCGCCAGCTTGCCCATGTCGGCCGCCGTGGTGGTAAATTGCGCGGCCGGACGCAGATACTGGGGCACGGCCGGCTGCGCCACGCCATGCTCGAAGTAGCCCATAGCCAGGCGCGGATCAGCCTGCGCACCCGCCTGCGTACTCATTTGCGTACTCATTTGCGTGCTCACTTGCGTAACGAAGGCGAACGTGCTGTCCGCCATGCCCAGCGGCTGCAGCAGCTGCGCGTCGAGATAGCGCTCGTACGGCTGGCCCGTGATTTTCTCGATCACCATGCCCAGCAAGCCATAGCCCATGTTCGAATACGCATAGCGGCTGCCGGGCCGGGCGCGCACGCGCAGCAGGTTGCGGTCGCCGTCAAAAGCGTCGGCCAGCGGCGTCTGCGGCGCCGGGTTCAGGCTGAACGCCTGCCAGAAGCGCACATTGTCGAGGCCGGACGTATGCGCCAGCAGGTGGCGGATGCGCACGGGGTCGCTGGCTTGCCACGGGTTTTTCAGCGCCAGTTCCGGCAGCACCTGCTGCAGGGGCGTGTCGAGCGTGAGCCGGTCTTCGCTGACCAGGCGCAAGACGCCCAGCGCCAGCGCCACCTTGCCCACGGAACCCACCTGCATGCGCGTATCCGCCTGCATGGGCATGCGCCTGGCGGCATCGCGCAGGCCGGACGCGCCGACTTTGACTGTTCCGTCAGGCAAGACTTCACTCCAGACGGCGCCCGCCAGGCCCTCGTCCTTCAAGCCGGCGGCAAACTCCGCCTCCAGCGGGGCGCCGGCGGCATGGGCAGCCGTGACGCACAGCAGCAAGGCCGGCAAAGCCTGGCGCAGCCATGACCTGGCGCGCGCGGCCAGGGTGGGATAGCGATTTCGTTTCAACAATGTATTCTGCCTTTTTCCATGGACTGCGCTCCTGCGCCGCTTTGCTTGTTACAATTAAAAATTGAGCAACGACGGGAGCCTTCATGTCACAAGATATTATTTTGGATACCCAACTCCAGCAGACCAAGAACCTGGCCTGGTGGTTGTACCTGATACATGGCGCCAGCTTCGTGTTTTCGCTGGGCGCGTTTTCCTTCATTCCGCTCATCATCAATTATGTGAAGCGGGACGAGGCGGCCGGGACCTTCGTGTACAGCCATCACAGCTGGATGATCCGTTCCTTCTGGTGGTACGTGGCCTGGATCGTCGTCGGCGCCATCCTGTGGATCACGCTGATCGGCATCCCGCTGGCCTTCCTCGTGTGGGGCGTGGCCTGGCTGTGGAAAGCCTACCGCCTGCTGCGCGGCTTCCTCGACTTGGACAACAACAAGCCCGTGCCCCTGTAAATTGCTTGTGGGCAAGCTATCGTGCTTGCCCGCTTGCCGCTACATTGCCGCGAACGCCCGTTCGATATCGGCGATCAGATCCTGCGGATCTTCCAGTCCCACGTTCAGACGCACCAGCTGGCCCGGCAATTGCCAGCCCTTGCGCATGGCGGCGATGCGGTACGGCATCACCAGGCTGTTCGCGCCACCCCAGCTGTAGCCAATCTTGAACAACTGCAAGGCATCGACGAAGCGGTCCGTCTGCGCCTCCGTGTAGCGGGCATCGAACAGCACGGAAAACAGGCCGCCCGCGCCCGTGAAATCGCGCTGCCAGATGGCGTGGCCCGGGCAATCCTCGAAGGCCGGATGCAGCACCGTGGCGATCTCGCTGCGCCCCTTGAGCCAGGCGGCCACCGTGCGCGCGCCCTGGTCGTGGGCGTCGAAGCGCAGCTTCATGGTGGGCAAGCCGCGCAGCACCAGGTAGGCGTCGTCCGCCCCCACGCCCATGCCCAGACGCATGTGCGCCTGCGCCAGGCGGTCGTGCAGCGCCCGCTCGCGCGTGATCAGCGCGCCCATCAGCACGTCCGAGCCGCCCGACTGGTATTTCGTCAGCGCCTGCATGATGATGTCCACGCCCAGCTCAAAGCCGCGCAGGGCCAGGCCCGCCGACCAGGTGTTGTCAAGGGCGACGAGCACGCCGCGCGCATGGGCGGCCGCGCAAATGGCGGGCAAGTCCGGCACTTCCATCGTCACGGAGCCTGGCGCTTCCGTCCAGATCAGCTTGGTATTGTGCTGGATCAAGCCCGCGATGCCGGCGCCGATGAGCGGATCGTAATAGCGGGCAGTGATGCCGAAATCCTGCGCCAGCCAGCGTCCCAGTTCGCGGTTCGGGTTGTAGATGTTTTCCGGCAATAAAACGTCATCGCCCGTTTTCAGCAGGGCAAAGTCCGCCATGGCGATGGCCGCCAGGCCGGACGGCGCCAGCAGGCAGTATTTGCCCCCTTCGATCTCGGCCAGCCGCGCTTCCAGGGTGAAGGTGGTGGGCGTGCCGTGCAAGCCGTAGGTGTAGGCGTTCTTCTCCTTCCAGTCGCCCGAGCGCATGGCCGCCACGTCCTTGAACAGCACGGTCGATGCGTGATGGATGGCGTTGGGAAACGCCGCAAAGCCTTGCGGCGCCTGGTAATCGCTGTGGATCAGCGCCGTCTGGGGGGATTTGGGTGTGGTCATGGCGTCGTCGGCAAATAAAAAAGGCGGGCCAGTCTGTGCTGGTCCGCCTTGATTGTAAGGGCTTTAGCCCGTCAATGCCGTACGTATGACAGAGTGTTACACCTTGTCAAATATCATCTTCACCGCGTAAAAACGTTCAGGCCAAGGCGCGCTGCCGCAGGCAGTACCTTGCCGTACGGCAAGGCAGCGCAACGCCGGCATGGACGTTTTTTACTCGGCAGCACCCCACAGGTCGTGCGCGTCGGCCGAGGTGATGGTCACATCGACGAACTGACCGACGGCCAGCTTGCGGTGCGGTTCGAATGGCGGCTTGACGTAGACGACGCCATCGATTTCCGGCGCGTCGGCGGACGAGCGGCCCACGCCGCCGGAGCGGGTGACTTCATCGATCAGCACGCGCACGGTCTTGCCGACCTTGGCTTGCAGGCGTTTCTTGGAAATTTCTTCCTGCAGCAGCATGACGCGGCCGCGGCGCTCTTCGCGCAGCTCTTCCGGCACGGGATTGTCGATGGCGTTCGCCGTCGCGCCTTCGACAGGCGAATACGCGAAGCAGCCGAGGCGGTCGATCTGCGCTTCCTTGAGGAAGTCCAGCAAGTACTCGAATTCCGCTTCCGTTTCGCCAGGGAAACCGGCGATGAAGGTCGAGCGGATGGTCAGGTCCGGGTTGATCGCGCGCCAGGCCTGGATGCGGTCCAGGTTTTTCTCGCCGCTGGCCGGACGCTTCATGCGTTTCAGCACGTCAGGGTGCGCATGCTGCATCGGAATGTCCAGGTATGGCAGGATGTGGCCGCCGCTCATCATCGGGATGATCTGGTCCACGTGCGGATATGGATACACGTAGTGCAAGCGCACCCAGGCGCCGTAGGACTTGGCCAGTTCGCCCAGCGCTTCCGTCAGCTGCGTCATGTGGGTCTTCACGGGACGGCCATTCCAGAAGCCGGAACGGAATTTCACGTCCACGCCATACGCCGAGGTGTCTTGCGAAATGACCAGCAATTCCTTGACGCCGGCCTTGAACAGGTTTTCCGCTTCGATCATCAGTTCGCCGATCGGGCGCGAGACGAGGTCGCCGCGCATGGACGGGATGATGCAGAAGCTGCAGCGGTGGTTGCAGCCTTCGGAAATTTTCAGGTAGGCGTAATGCTTCGGCGTCAGCTTGACGCCTTGCGGCGGCACCAGGTCGAGGAATGGCGCATGCGGTTTCGGCAGGTGGAAGTGGACGGAATCCATCACCTCGGCCAGCGCATGCGGACCCGTGACGGACAGCACCTTCGGGTGCACCTTCATGATGATGTCGTCGCCGGCAGCATCTTTCTTGGCGCCCAGGCAGCCGGTCACGATCACTTTGCCGTTTTCAGCCAGCGCTTCGCCGATGGCGTCGAGCGACTCTTGCACGGCAGCATCGATAAAACCGCAGGTATTGACGATCACCAGATCGGCGCCAGCGTAGGATTTCGCCGTTTCGTAACCTTCGGCGCGCAGTTGGGTCAGGATTTGTTCGGAGTCGACCAGCGCTTTCGGGCAGCCGAGCGAGACAAAGCCCACTTTCGGCGCCGCACCTGGCATGGCCAGCATGGCCTCGGGCTGGGCGGAAGGAACGGGAATACGGTGAATTTCAGACATAGTTGGCAGCTAGTAAAATGGTGAGGCGAATCGGCTATTGTACCCCGAGCCGCCCCTTGCTGGCAGAACTATGCTGTTTTGATGACGCCAATACAACTCCCGGGCAAGCGAATCGCCCGGTGAGTGTGTCGAATCGATTACTTTTTGTCGGTTGGAGGTACCGGCGGCACGAACGGGAAGGTACCGAACAGATTCTTGCTCTGGCTCTGCATCTGTTCCTGCATCTGCACGAACAGGCTCTTGCTCTGGTCAATGTAGTTGTTCATCATGCCTTGCATCATCGGGCCCTGGACATTCATGAACTGGGTCCACATTTCAGGGCTGAAGGGCTTGCCTTCGAAACTGCCGGCCGACGTGCCTGTGAATTTGTGCTGGATATCGGTGAACGCTTGCACGTTCTTTTCCAGGTAGGATCCCATCATACCCTGCATGGCGTGGCCATAGTAGCGGATGATCTGCGACAACACGCTGCTCGAGAACATGGGCGCGCCATTCGCTTCCTCTTCCAAAATGATTTGCAGCAAGATGCTGCGCGTCAAATCTTCATTGGATTTGGCATCGACGACGGTAAACACCTCATTGTCCAACACCAGCTGCTTGACGTCCGTCAAGGTGATGTAGGAACTGGTTTGCGTGTCATACAGACGGCGGTTGGGATATTTTTTAATCAGGCGGTCTATACTTTTTTTTGCACTACTCATCACAAGTTCCACTTATTGCGCCGCAGCGCATACTGAGTTAATCCGAAAAAAAAGCGAACGTGGGTCCGCTTTCGCACCTGCCTACGTTTTCCATTATAGAGTGGAAAACGGCTCCATTGCACATCAGGGTAGTAGATTCCCGCATTTATTGCAACGCAACTAAAAGTAGATTCCTGACAAGACCGGAGATTACGCCGGTCTTGCCGGGCCAGAAGCTTTTGTAAACTAGTCCGCCCTGACTTTAACATACCGCCCCGGCGCCGGCTCGATTGCCGCGTGGCGTTTGTTGCCCGGCTTGCCCGGCGCCTTCACCTGCGCGCCGCCGTGTTCGGCCAGGAAAGCCGCCCATTCGGGCCACCAGCTGCCCACGTGCTCGGTCGCGCCTTCCATCCACTGTTCGGCCGTCAAGGGCTTGGCTTTCGCCGCGCGTGCGCCTTTGCCCGCGTCATTGCTCCAGTAACTGCGCTTTTTCTTCGAGGCAGGATTGATCACGCCGGCGATATGGCCCGAAGCGCCGAGGATGAAGCGGTTGGCTTTCGGCTTTTTCGGGTTCAGCACGGCCATGCTGGCATACGCCGCGCCCCAGGGCACGATATGGTCTTCGCGCGAACCGTAGATGAAGGCGGGCGCGTCGATGCTGCTCAAGTCGACCTTTTCACCGGCCACCGTCAGCTTGCCCGGCACTTTCAGGCTGTTTTCCAGGTAGGTGTTTCGCAGATACCAGCAGAACATGGGGCCCGGCAAGCCCGTGCCGTCGCCATTCCAGTACAGCAAGTCGAACGCGGGCGGTTCCTTGCCCTTCAGGTAATTCGACTGCACGTAGTTCCACACGAGGTCGTTCGGTCGCAGGCTCGAAAAAGTGCTGCCCAGGTCGCGGCCCGACATCAGGCCGCCCTTGGCCAGCGTCTGCTCGCGCAGCGCCACTTGCGGCTCGTCGATAAAGACGTCGAGCGCGCCCGTGTCGCAGAAATCGAGGAAAGTGGTCAGCAAGGTCAGGCTGGCGGCCGGATTCTCGCCCCGCGCCTTGAGCACGGCCAGCGCCGTCGAGACGATGGTGCCGCCCACGCAAAAGCCGAACATATTGAGCTTGTCCTGGCCGGAAATGTCCTGCGTGACCCGAATCGCTTCGATCACGCCTTGCTCGACGTAATCGTCCCACGTCAGGTGCTGCATGCTCAGGTCCGGATTGCGCCAGGACATCAGGAACACGGTATTGCCCTGCTCCACCGCATAGCGCACGAGCGAGTTTTCTGGCTGCAAGTCAAGGATATAGAATTTATTGATGCACGGCGGCACCATCAGCAGCGGCCGCTGGTGTACCGTGGCCGTCGTCGGCGTGTACTGGATCAGCTGGAACAGCGCGTTTTCGAACACCACCGTGCCCGGCGTGGTGGCCACGTTGCGGCCCACTTCGAAGGCCGATTCGTCGGACTGCGAAATGCGGCCCTTGCCCATGTCGGCCAGCATGTTGCTCAAGCCCTTGGCCAGGCTTTCACCCTTGGTCTCGATCAGGGTTTGCTGCGCGTCGGGATTGGTGGCAAGAAAATTGGCGGGCGACATGGCGTCGACGATTTGCTGCACGGCAAACGCAATCTTTTGCTTCTGGTGCGGCGTCGCTTCCACGGCGTCGGCCATGGCGCTGAGAAACTCGGCGTTCAGCAGGTAGGCGGCCGCATTGAAGGCCGACAGGGGGCTGGCGTGCCAGGCGGGCGCGGAGAAACGGCGGTCTTTCAATTCCGGCGCCTTGCCGGCCATAAAGTCTGCCCACAAGCCCGTCAGCTTGGCCACGTAGGCATTTTTCAGTTGCTCGATCGCTTCCGGCTTGATGCTGGCACCCGCATCCTGCAAAATGCCGGCAATCGGATTGCCGGCCGGCTGCGGTACCATGTTGAACCACGTCTTCCACTGTTCAGGATTGCTGATCTGCGCCATCCATTCCTTGGTCATCATTTGAGGATCGGGCATGTTCATAGCTATATAAATCCATTCAAGAATTGATAAATAATTACTTCCGGGCCACCTGCATGCAAACTCTTACTGACTGCCAATACCAATGATGCTCATGACCGCTGTTGCCTGGATCTATGTCGTCGGCCTCATGGCGCTGACGGAACCGTCCATCGTCGCCGGGGTGATGACCTTCGTGCTGTACTGCGTCATCCCGCTGTCCATCCTATTCTATCTGACGGGCTCAAGGAGACGCAAACGCAAGGCGGCGCGCATCGCGGAACTGCAAGCCCGCGCGCTGGCCTCAGCAGACGATAAAACAAAAACGGCAGACACATAAGTGTCTGCCGTGCAGATTATTTGCGCCAGATCAAGCTGGCCTGTCTTCCCGTGACGCCATCGCGCCGGTACGAGTAAAACTGCGCCGCATCGCTGACGGTGCAATATTCCCCGCCCGCCACTTGCGCCACGCCGTCGCGCAGCAGCATGGTGCGCGCCAGCGCATAGATGTCGGCCAGATACTTGCCCGGCTTGCCAGCGATGGCGACGAAGGAAGCGCTCAACACTTGCCGCTCGGCATCATCGCGCGCGCCGTCGCGGAACGCTTGCAATACATCGTGTCCCACTTCGAATTGCTGTGGACCGATGGCCGGCCCCAGCCAGGCGAGGATATCCGTCGCCCCTTGCGCGCGCATGCTGTCCACCGTGCGCTGCAAGACGCCGTTGGCCAGGCCGCGCCAGCCCGCGTGGGCCGCGCCGACGACGCGGCCATCCGTCGAACAAAACAATACCGGCAAGCAATCGGCCGTCATCACCACGCACACGGCGCCAGGCTGCGTTGCCACGCTGGCGTCGGCATCGGGCACGCAACCGTCCAGCTTGCCGGCATCGGCCACGGCCACGCCGTGCACCTGCGACAGCCAGGCAGGCTCGGATGGCAAGGCGCCCGCCAGCCGCGCTCGGTTGGCCGCCACGTGCGCGGCCTCGTCGCCCACGTGCGTACCCAGGTTCAAGCCACCGCCGCCCTGCCCGTCACCATACGGGCCCTGGCTGACGCCGCCCGCGCGCACGGTCGCCAGCGCGCCCACATTCGCGGGCAAGCCGGGCCAATGGGGAGTGATATAAGGCAAGGCAGCCGTCATCAGACCTGTTCCGGCTCGGGAATGCCGGCCGTGGCGATCAGTTGCGCGAAATCATCGGCCAGCGGCACGATCCACTCGCACGCTTCCAGGGTGCCCGGATGCACGAGGCCCAGGCGGCGCGCCTGCAGCGCCTGGCGCGAGAAGACGGACACCAGGTGCTGCTTGCCGTACACATAATCACCGACCAGCGCAAAGCCCAGATGCTGCATGTGCACGCGGATCTGGTGCGTGCGGCCTGTTTCCAGGCGGCATTGCATCAGGCTCACGGGACGGCGGTCGAGTTCGCCGCTGCCGATCAATTCATAGTGCGTGATGGCGGGCTTGGCCGTGAAGTTTTCCGACACGGCCATCTTGACCCGGTCGCGCGGGTGGCGCGCGATGGACGCATCGATGGTGCCCGCCGCCTTCGGCGTGCCCCACACGAGCGCGAAATATTCGCGCTTGACGGTGCGCGCCTGCAACTGGCGCACCAAGTCCGTTTGCGAAGCGAGGGTCTTGCCGACCACCATCAAACCGCTCGTATCCTTGTCCAGGCGGTGCACGATGCCGGCGCGCGGCACGCCCGCCAGTTGCGGGCAGTGGTGCAGCAAGCCGTTGAGCAGGGTGCCCGACCAGTTGCCGGGGCCCGGATGCACGACCAGTCCGGCCGGTTTGTTGATGACGATGATATGCTCATCTTCGTGCACGATGTTCAATTCCATCGCTTCCGGCTTAAAAGCCTCGTCTTCCGGCGCGCTTTGCGGCAGAATGACGATCTTCTCGTCGCCGTAGGCGGTCATGTTGCGTTTGGCAACTTTTCCATCGACGGTCACGAAACCGGCTTCCAGCCACAATTGCAAGCGGCTGCGCGAGTATTGCGGCACCAGCTGGGCGATGACTTTATCGAGGCGGTGGCCGCAGGCGTCCGGCGTCAGTTCCAATGTAATCGGGGCCATTTCCTCGAAGACGTCGTCGGCGGCAAAATCGCCGTCAAACGCCTCTTCGGCAACATGGTCAGAAAGGGAGTCAAACGCGGGGTCAGCCAAATTAGGCTTCGGAGTTAATATCACAGCATTCCCATCGGCTATAATCAGCCTATTGTAAAATCTTGGTTAAAACCTTCTTGCAAAACGTCATGCAAAAAAAATTATCGTTGGTAGTCGCTTCAGTCGTTCTGCTCGGCATGTCCGCTTGCAGCTTGTTGCCTGAAAAAGTGGATGAGACCAAAAACTGGTCCGTTACGAAATTATACTCGGAGGCGCGTGAAGAAATGGCCGGGCAGCACTATGAAGCTGCAATCGGCCTGTTCCAGAAGCTGGAGGCTAACTATCCTTTCGGCAACTATGCTCTGCAAGCGCAGATGGAGATCGCTTACGCGTATTATAAGTCGGGAGACCAGGCTCAGGCACTGGCTGCCGTCGAACGCTTCATCAAGTTGCATCCGAACCACGCCAATGTGGACTATATGTACTACTTGCGGGGCCTGATCAGCTTTAACGACCAGATCAGCTTCCTGAACTTCCTGTACGAGCAAGATCCGACCGAGCGCGATCCGAAAGCCACGCGCGAAGCGTTTGCCGCCTTCAAGCAACTGGTCGACAAGTTTCCAAATAGCAAATACGCGCCCGATTCGCTGGCCCGCATGAACTATTTGATCGATGCCATGGCGAAATACGAAGTGCACGTGGCGCGCTATTACTACCGCCGCGGCGCCTACCTGGCCGCCGCCAACCGCGCGCAAACGACGGTCAGCGACTTTGCCGCTTCGCCGGCCATCGAAGAAGCGCTGTTCATCATGTACCGCTCGTATGACAAGCTGGGCTTGACCGACTTGCGCGACGATGCCTTGCGCGTGCTGACCAAGAACTACCCGAACACGGCATTCCTCAGCCCGGAAGGGGTGAACAAGGAACGCAAGTGGTGGAAATTCTGGCAGTAAGATAAGAAAAAACCGGGCTCGCCCGGTTTTTTTACTTATACACCCACTTTGCGCCGGAACACCCAGCTGGTATCGTTCGACGCTTCCGGCACGAAACCGTAGCCGTCGACGTCGAACTCCTTCAGCTGCTGCGGGTCGCGGATGGCGTTGACGGCCGCATAGCGGGCCAGCATGCCGCGCGCGCGCTTGGCGTAGAACGAGATGATTTTATATTTGCCGTTCTTCCAGTCCTCGAACACGGGCGCGATGACGGGCACGTCCAGCTGGCGCGGCTTGACGGATTTGAAATATTCCTCGGAAGCAAGGTTGACCAGCACCTTGGCGCCCTGCTCTTTTGCCGTGCGGTTCAAGCCGTTGGTAATGGTGTCGCCCCAGAACGCGTACAGATCCTTGCCGCGCGTGGTCGACAGCCGCGTGCCCATTTCCAGGCGGTGCGGGTGGATCAAGTCCAGCGGGCGCAGCAAGCCGTACAGGCCCGACAGGATGCGCACGCGCGACTGGGCATAGTCGAGCTGGGCCGGCTGCAGGCTGCGCGCCTCGAAACCGGCATACACGTCGCCATTGAAGGCCATGATGGCCTGGCGCGCTTCCGCCAGCTTGGGCGTCCAGGAAGCATAGCGGGCCACGTTGAGGGCCGACAAGGCGTCGGAAATGCCCATCAGGCTGCCCACTTCGGCGGGCGAAAACTGGCGCATGCGGGCTATGAGCTGGGCGGAATGGTCGAGAAAATCGGGGGTGCTGTGCAACGAGGTTGTTGGCGGCGTCTCCAGGTCGAGACTCTTGGCGGGCGAAAGCACGATCAACATAAATTATCACTACAGAATAGAATTGCCGACATGATACCTGCTCCACAAAAACTCGTCCTCGACACCAACGTTTGCCTCGACCTGTTCGTCTTCAACGACCCGCGCTGGGCGCCCCTGCTGGCGGCCATGGAAAGCGGCGCCGTGCATGCCATCACGCGCGAAGATTGCCGCGCGGAATATCTTGTCGTGTTGCATTACAAACATTTGCCGCTCGACGAAGCCAGCCGCGCCGTCGCCGCCGCCCGCTTCGACGCGCATATCAGCGTGGTGGCGCCGCCCGTCTCCGGCGTGCGCCTGCCCGTCTGCACGGACAAGGATGACCAGAAATTCCTCGAACTGGCGCGCGACGCCAACGCCGACATCCTCATCACCAAGGACAAGGCCCTGCTGAAACTGGCCCGCAAGACGGCCAAGGCCGGCATGTTCAAGATCATGGTGCCGGAAGGCTGGGCCTTGCCAGGCTGAGCCATCGAGGGCTGCACGGAACGCCACGCGCTGCGCTAGAATGGGAAACGATTCCACTTTCCGCACCGCGCCCCTACCGCTCATGAACAGCCCGTCCCTGCCCTGCACGACTCCCACCCTGACCACCCGCTTGCCTCTCGTGGGCACCACCGTGTTCACCCGCATGTCCAGCCTGGCGGCCCAGCATGGCGCCGTCAACCTGGGCCAGGGCTTTCCCGACTTCGATTGCGACCCGGCCCTGGTCGATCTCGTCGGCGACGCCATGCGCGCCGGCCACAACCAGTATCCGATGATGACGGGCGCCGCGCCCCTGCGCGAGGCGATCGCCGCGAAAATCGCCAGCTTGTACGGCCACGGTTATGATGCCGGCACGGAAATCACCGTCACGGCCGGCGCCACGCAGGCGCTCACCACCGCCATCCTGTGCTGCGTGCACCCGGGCGACGAAGTCATCGTCATCGAACCGGCCTACGACAGTTATTTACCCGCCATCGCGCTGGCCGGCGGCGTGCCCGTGCTGGTGTCCATGCAAGTGGGCGAGTCCGGCTACAGCGTGCCGTGGGACAAGCTGGCCGCCGCCGTCAGCAGCAAGACGCGCTTGATCATCATCAATACGCCGCACAATCCGACGGGCACGATCTTGCGCCCGGCCGACATCGCCGCGCTGGCCGACATCGTGCGCGGCACGCAAATATTGATATTGTCCGACGAAGTGTACGAGCACATGGTGTACGACGGCGTGCCGCACGCCTCGCTTTCGCGCAACCCGGAACTGGCGGCGCGCAGCTTCATCGTCTCCAGCTTCGGCAAGACGTATCACGTGACGGGCTGGAAAGTCGGCTACGTGGCGGCGCCAGCAGCCCTGACGGCGGAATTTCGCAAGGTGCACCAGTACAACGTGTTTACCGTCAACACGCCGATGCAGCACGGCATCGCCGGCTACATGGCAGACCCGCAGCCCTACCTGGACTTGCCCGCGTTTTACCAGCGCAAGCGCGACCTGTTCCGCGACGGCCTGGCGGGCAGCCGCTTTACCCTGCTGCCGGCCGACGGCACGTATTTCCAGTGCGTGCGCTACGATGCCATTTCGCAAGAGACCGAAGCGCAGTTCGCCGAATGGCTGACGACGGAAATCAAGGTGGCGGCCATTCCCGTCTCCGCGTTTTACGTGCAGGGCAAGGAGTCGGGCATCGTGCGCTTCTGCTTTGCCAAGAAAGACGAGACCTTGCGCCTGGCGCTGGAGCGCCTGCGCAGCATATAACCGAGCACTGAACATGGCTTCGCTGCGGCGGGGCAAAGGATGACAGATGGTACAGCGTCGCATCGGCCCGGCCGACCTGGTTCCCGGCGAACCCCTGCCCTGGGATCTTTTTCTGGCGGACCATAGTGCTGGCCCGCAACTACGCAAGGGGCAGATCATCACGGACGGCACGCAGCTGGGCCGTTTGCTGCAGCTGGGCCTGTACGTGGGCGCACCGGACCAGCCGTCCGTCTTGCGCTTGCTCAATGAGGCGGCGCAACGCCTGGAACGGCTGCTGCTGGACTTGCGCAGCGAAAGCAATGCCGAGCGCGACGTGCGCGACATCGCCCGCGAACTGCTGCGCGCGCTCGAACACGATGCCGATATCGCCCTGGCCAGTATCCTGCTCAACCAGATCGCCGGCAGCTACGCCGTGCGCCACTGCATCGAAACAGCCTTGCTGGCCATGCTGGTGGGCCGCGGCATGCACAAGTCGCACGATGAACTGCTGTTGATCGGCGCGGCCGCGCTGACGATGAACGTGGGCATGCTGCGCCACCACGACAGCTTCCAGGACCGGCGCGGCCCCCTGAACGACGACGAAATGCGCATCGTGCGCCAGCATCCGCAGGAAAGCACGGAATTGCTGCGCTGCGCCGGCGTCGATGACGAGGAATGGCTGAGCTGTGTACTCTTGCACCATGAAAACGACGACGGCAGCGGCTACCCGCAGGGGCGCACGGCCGATGAAATCCTGCAAAATGCCAAGCTGATCGGCCTGGCCGACCGCTATTGCGCCCGCGTCTCGGCGCGCAACTACCGCCGCTCCATCGTCCCCGACCAGGCGCTGCAGCACATCTTCCTCGACCAGGGCGTGCCCATCGACCCGCTGCTGGGCGAGCAATTCGTCAATCTGCTGGGCAAGTATCCGCCCGGAACCCTGGTACGCCTGCGCAGCGGCGAACTGGGAGTGGTGACGCAACGGGGCGCCGGCCATGTGCATCCGCTCAGCGACCCGCTGGGCGCGCCGCTGGCCGCCGCCGAGCTATCGCAGATGACGCCGCGCGACACGGGCGACAGCCAGTTCGCCATCGTCTCGTCGCTGCACGAAGACGATGCCGGCATGCATTTCAGCATGCGGCACGTGTGGGGCGACGAGGCGCGGCTGTAGACTGGCCGGGCACCAGGCACGGCTCACTTCACGGTTTCGGCGGGCGGATGCCCGTGTACTGTGCGCTGACCAGCAGCCATTGCTTGTCGACAAGCCGAGCGACATAGCCGGCGCGCAGGGCGAAATTGCGGGCTATCCCATCCTGGTTGAGACGGTAGGACAGCCGCGCCGAGATGAGCGCCGTATCGCCAAACTGACGCACCACCGGTTCATCGACCTGCAGTTGGGGACTCGGCCGCTTCTGCTCCGGCGCATAGAAGGCGAGCATTTTTTCACGCCCGTCCACCTCGCCGACCGGCGATATTTCCACATAATTCTCCGCCGTGATGGCGTTCAAGGCCACTTGATCAAAGTTGCTCTGCGCCTGCGCATGGCGCTGCACCAAGGCGACCAGTTCGGCATCGGCGGGAGCCGCGTGCGCGCTGCCGATAACGCCCAAGGCGCCCAGCAGACAAGTGGAGAGGACATGTGGAAGGGTCAATTTCATGCGTATTCATCCTGATCGAGGTCGTTGAGAAGCGTCCGATGCCTGCCGCGGCAGTATCGGACACTCGCTGGCGGGCGGCGCATCGCGAGAAAGCCCACCGTATGCTATCCCCTTGCCCTTTTCTGGCGCATGCCATTGCGACAAAGCGCTTGAATCGGGGGTTGAAACGCCATTTCGCCGGCCCGGGATGCGCAGGGCGATGCCGTCAAAGACGCCCGCAAGCCATGCCTCAGTTCGCGCCCGCAGGAGCGTCCAGCAACTTTTGTTGCAGATCAAGGTTGAGCGCCCACTGCTCTTCCACTGGAATGGCGCGCCGCGAGCTGGTCTTGAGGGAACCTTCTTGCGTCCACAGAAACGGATAAAAATTCAGGCAGAGGTCGCCGGGCAAAGGCAATTCGGGCAATTCGGGCAATTCGTCAAACTCCTGCCCATCGCCGGGCTGCCGGCCGTAAAACTGCCGCAACTGGCGAGTAAAAGCCCATTCGACGAACGCCGTGTAGCCGATCTCCAGCGCTTCCCACGCCAGCGTCTCGGGCGCCAGGTAATACATCTTGCCCTGGTCGGCCCCGAGTGCGCCGCCGTTGATGGCAAAGAAGCCGCCGAGCACGTCGTCGGCCACCAACAGAAAGCCGTCGGCCTTTCCTTCGTTCCACGTTGCAATGTTCCGCTCCAGCTTGCCATGTCCCGAGCCCAATATCCGCAGCCAGCCGTCATCCACCAGAATGCCCCCGGTTTCATAGGCGATGGCGCCGAGGGGGGAACGCGTGGTGACCTGCAGGCTCAGCAGCACATCTTCCCTGCCGGCCGAGGGCGGCAGCAATTCCACCGGGATGTCGGCCTCGCTGGCCCATTGCCGGATCAGCGGAAACGCCGGGTCTTCACTATCCAATAATTCATTCAATGTACGCATTGCACCTGACCTTATCGATGACCGCTTCCGGCGGTCGGAGAGTTCATGACGACGCTGGCACTGCCAGGCGGGCGGCGCCCGGCATTCCAGCGGCTCGCCCCTGGCGCGATCCAGTATCGATGGCGACATCTGGACGCTGCGCAAATTTTACACATAGCCGCCCCGGCACCCCTGCACGCCTGCCAGCAGCCACGCAAAACCGGCCTGAGCCGCCGTCCCACATCCCGTGCATTCCCCCGAATCGACCGTTCATCCTGCGCCTGGCGCCATTCGTCGTCCTGCGCTCGCCCGTCAGGGCGGCCGCACATACCATGCCGATATGACCACTCCACTCCAGTTCAAGTCCGGCCAATTCTATGGCGACGTGCATCACGGCGCGCGCGGCAGCATTTTCGACATCCGCCGCCTGAAGGCCACGCGTGGCGAAGATGAAGTCGAAACGCACCGGCATGACGATGCCCACTTCGTCTTCGTTTTGTCCGGCACGTATATTTCCAGCGCCCTGCACGCCCCGCCGCGCGCGCCTTCGCCCACCCTCGTCTTCAATCCTGCCGGCACGACGCACCGCGACCGCTTCGTCGATGGCAAGGGCAGTTTCATGACGGTATCGCTCGACCCTGCCCTGCTGTCGGGCGCCGAGGAATTGCATGCGGCCCAGGAGTGCGCCACCGTGTTGCGCGATACGGCCAGCGCGGCGGCCGCGTTCCGGCTCGCGCGCGAAGTGGGCCGCGGCGGCGACGGCGCCCTGCTCGAAGCGGGCGCGTGGGAGATGCTGGCCAGCCTGCACAAGGCGCCCCGGCAGGCGCGCCCCGCCCTGCCCGGCTGGGCCCACCAGGCGTATGAAGCCGTGATGGACCTGGCCAATGACACGCATCTGCGCATCGCCGACGTGGCCGCCGCCCTGGATGTGCATCCCGTGCACCTGGCCCGCGTGTTCCGCCAGGCCTGGGGCTGTTCGCCGGGCGACCTGCTGCGCTGGCGCCGCGTCGACCAGGCCAGCGGCCTGCTGCGCCGCCCGGAACTGAGCATGGCCGACGTGGCGCTGAGCGTGGGCTTTGCCGACCAGAGCCACATGACGCGCGCCTTCCAGGCCCGTTACGGCATGACGCCCAGCAACTATCGCCGCCAAATGTTTCAAACGTCCAAGACAATGCCCAATTTGCAAGACTAGACTGCACTTTTCCAACTCAGGAGTACACCATGTTGCGATACCTCCCCCTTCTTCTCGCCTTCGGCAGCAGCGTCCACGCAGGCGAACTGGACGGCGTCACCACCGCCATCGAAGCGGGCGACTTCAAGCAGGTCACCAGCGTCGTGGTGGCGCAGCATGGCAAGCTGCTTTACGAACACTACTTCGACAAGGATGGCGCCGAAAGCCTGCGCAACACGCGCTCGGTGGGCAAGACGGTGGCCGGCATGCTGGTCGGCCTGGCCATCGAGCGCAAGCTCTTGCGCACCGACACCCCCGTCCTGCCCTACTTTCCGGAACTGCGCCCGCTGGCCCATGCCGACCCGCGCAAGGACAAGATCACGGTCGAGGACTTCCTGACCATGAGCTCACTGCTCGAGTGCGACGACGACAACCAGCATTCGCGCGGCAACGAAGAGCGCATGTATCTGGTGGAAGACTGGAGCCGCTTCGTGGCGGACCTGCCGATCCGCGGCTTTCCCGAATGGCAGCCCCGCCCCGAGCAATCGCCGTACGGCCGCGCCTGGAGCTATTGCACGGCCGGCGTAACCCTGCTGGGACCGCTGCTTGAAAAGGTGAGCGGCCAGGGCGTGCCGGACTTCGCCGCCGCCAATCTGTTCAAGCCGCTTGGCATCGACAAGGTGAAATGGCAATTCCAGCCCAAGGGCAGCGCCATGACGGGCGGAGGCTTGCAGCTGCGCAGCGTGGATCTGATGAAGCTTGGCCAGCTCTACCTCGACGGCGGGCGCTGGCATGGCAAGCAGGTGATGCCGGCCGAATGGGTCAAGCGCTCGATCGCGCCCCACGCCAACGCGCGCGAAGGCATGGACTACGGCTACCTGTGGTGGCTGCAACCGTTCACGGCCAATGGCCGCACGGTGCAAAGCTATGGCATGGCGGGTTCCGGCGGCAATAAAGTGCTCGTCCTGCCGGAACTCGATGCCGTGGTCGTCATCACCACGACCAACTTCCAGGTGCGCGACGCCCATGGCATCAGCGAAAAATTGCTGACCAAGCTGATCCTGCCGACATTGATGCGCCCGTAAGCGCCCTTCATTTTGCGGACGTCAGATACGCCCGCAAGCCATGCGTGAGCACGAAAGGAAACACGCTCGCGTGATCTTCATCCGCGAAGACGCGCAAGCGCGTCTTCAGGCCGGGGAACTTGCGCGATGTCAACTTCCCATCGAATTCGCGCAAGTCGGCCACCATGTCGGCGTCCTCTTCCGAACGCGAACGCTTCTTGCCCGCTGCCAACTTTTCCAGGCCGCCGATGCCGAAGAACACGGATGCCGGCAAATCCTTGTGGCTGGCCGCGTACGCCTGCTCGCGGTCGAACATGACGCCGGCGTCGTACCACAGCGACGGGCTGCCGAGGACGTAGTGCTCGAAGGTGCGCGGTTCCGTCAGCAGGAATTGCAGGCCCAGCAGGCTGCCGTAGGAATGGCCGATGAACACCTTGCGCTGCATGTTCGCGCGATAGTGCTGCGCAATAAAGGGAAATACCTCGCCCGAGATGAACTGGCCATACGCCTTCGCTTCGCCGAACGCGGGCTGCCGCCCCGGCATGTCCGAGCGGTAATCGTGCTTGCGCGGCGTGGTGGGAGTGTAGTCGCGGCGCCGGCTGTACACCCCGCCGTCGCCATTCGCGTACGACAAGCCGACCACGATGACTTCTTCCATCCCCGCATGCTTGTTCAGGCGCTGCGCGATATTGCGCACGACGGGAAATGCATAATTGGCGTCGACGACGAACAGTACCGGATAGCGCTTGTTGCCCTGCCGATAGGAATCGGGCAAGGCGACATACAGCTGGTAATCGCGCTTCAACGCTTGCGCGCGGAGGTCGCGCACTTCCGTATTCTCAAGAACGTAGCTGGCGGGGGCGCTGGCGGGGGCGGCCAGCGCGCTGTTGGCCAGGCAGCAAAGGACGATGAGCAGATTCAGAGGCTTCAAGCTGTTTCTTTCATTGAGGTAATAGTTACTTCGCCGCAGCCGCCGTCAGCTGCACCAGCTTGCGCTCGACAAACGCCTGCAGCTGGGGCGACAGGGTTTGCAAGCCCTTGGCCCGCTCGAACGCCTGGCGCGCCTGGGCCGGGTGGTTGTCGGCTTGCAAGGCGATGCCGAGGCCCATCCACCAGACGCTGTTGTCGGGCGCCGCCTGCAGGGCCAATTGGTAGTGTTCGGCCGCTTCGCGGTAGCGCTGCTCGCGCTGCAGCACGCCGGCCAGGAAGGCGTGGTATTCACCGTTGTCGGCGGCGTACGGCAGGCTGCGCATGAGGGTATCGAGGGCCGCCGCGCCGCCATTGGCCTTGTCCAGCTGCAAACGGGCCAGCATCATCGCTTGCGCCGGCTGTTTCGGGTCCAGCGCCAGACTCAGCTGCAACTGGCGCGCCGCCTCGTCGGGACGCTGCGCTTCCAGCAGCAGGCGCACCAGGGTTTCGCGCGCGCCCTGGTGGCGCGGATCCAGCTGCAGGGTCTGCTGCAAGGCCAGCATGGCGTCGGAGACGCGGCCATCCTGCAACTGGGCCAGCGCGCGCCGGTATTCATTCTCCACGCGCTGCTGCGGCGTGACTTGTTTTCCGTCAATGATGCGTTCACTCACAGCGGACGCTGCCGTCTTTACCACGGGCGCAGCGGCAGGCTTGGCGGCTTGTTCCGTGATGCGGCGCATGTCGGCGGCACGCAGCTTGGCGGGCGCGGGCGTGGCTTCCTCGGCCTGAAATACGGGCTCGGGTTCCGCCGCCACAACGGGTACGGGCGCGGGCGCGGGTGCAACGACGGCAGGCGCCGGTGCCGGCACTGGAACCAGGACCGGCGTGCTGGCCACGCTGACCAGCACGGGCGGCACGGCCGGGCGCTTCAGGTAGACCCAGCCCAGGGCGATGGCGGCGGCCGTCAAGCCTGCGGCGCCGCCGAAGACCAGCGCGCGCGAGACGCCCCGCTCGCGTTCGGGCACGGAGCGGATACCGGCCGCGTCGCCGCGTCCATCGGGGGTGCCGCGGGCATCGAGGTCTTGCAACATCTTGTTAATCAGGCTCATCTACAGGCTCATCTTCGTCATCGGTTCAATAAAGTCCAGCTCGCGCCGCAGGCGGCGGCCAGCACGCCGGCACCGGCCAGCCATGGCCACGGCCTGCGCCAAAAGCGGTGCGGCTTGCTGGCCAGGGTGTCGCTGGCGGCCAGCGCCACGTGGCGGCCGCCGACCTGCTGCCGCCCTTCGCCATACGCCACCATCAGCGCCTTGTGCGCCATGATATTGATCAGGCGCGGGATGCCGCCGGACGCCTTGTACAGCTTGCCCACGCCGCCGCGGCTGAACAGGCGCGCGCCATCGAAACCGGCCACGCGCAGGCGGTGCGCCACATAGAAATCCACGTCGTCGCGCGACAAGGGCCCCAGGTGATAGTGAAAGGTGATGCGCTGCGCCAGCTGGCGGATTTCCGGCAAAGCCAGCTTGACGTCCAGTTCCGGCTGGCCGAACAGCACGATCTGCAGCAGCTTGCGCTTTTCCGTTTCCAGATTCGTCAGCAGGCGCAGCGCTTCGAGGCTGTCGACGGGAATCGCCTGCGCTTCGTCCAGGCACAGCAGCACGCGCTTGCCTTGCGCCGCCAGGTTGAGCAGGCGCAAGTTGAGTGCGCGCAGCAACTGATGCTGCTCAATATCCTTTTCCAGCAAGACATCGAGGTCCTCGGCCAGCGCCAGGATCAGCGAACGGGGCGACAAGTTCGGATTCGGGATGTAGGCCGTGACGAAGTCCGGCCCCAAGGACTGCATGAACTTGCGGCAAAGAAAAGTCTTGCCTGTGCCCACTTCGCCAGTGATCTTGATGAAGCCCTCGCCATTGCGCGCCGCCACCAGCAAGGTGTTGAGCGCCTTTTGCGACTGCGGGCCGTTAAAGAAGAAACTGGTATCGGGCGTGAGGCCGAACGGCGCCTCGCGCAAGCCGAAATGGGCCTGGTACATTTAGCGCCGCTCCGACGGACGGCGCGGGTCGAGCGCCTCGATGCGCTTGCCCGAATCGAGCAAGTCCTCGTTCCAGCTATTGGCGCCATCGACGATGGTCGGCTTGATCAGCACCACCAGCTCGCGCTTCTGGATCACCTGCCCCGTGTTGCGGAACAGCGCGCCCAGCACGGGGATATCGCCCGCGCCCGGTACTTGCGAGCGGTCCGACGTCGTGGCCTGGCGCATCAGGCCGCCGATGGCGACGATGCGGCCATCCTGGCTGCGCACCATGCTGTCCATCTCCGACGTGCTCGATGCCGCCAGCGGCAGTTTCAGGGAACCGGCGCTGCCCAGGTCGATTTCCTTGCTGATGGTCGACACCTGGCTGACGGACGGGTGCACGTGCAGGATGATGTTGCCATCCGCGTCGATCTGCGGCGTCACGTCCAGCACCACGCCGGAAAAGAAGGGCTGCAAGGTCACGTTGGGGCTGGTCGTCGCGCCGCTGGCCGTCGTATTCGTCGTGGTCGACACGCCCGTCACGTAAAACTCGTCCGTGCCAATCTTCAGCACGGCCTTCTGGTTGTTCATGGTGGCGATGCGCGGGCTCGACAGCACGTGCACGGAGCCTTGCGATTCCAGGAAGGAAATCATCGCCGCGAAATTGGCCGTCTGGAAGGCCAGGCCGAACATGGAACCGGCCGAGGTCGCCGCCGAGCTGAGGCCGAAGCCGCTGCTGGCCGTCAAGCCGCTGCCATTCGTCATGTTGGGCGGCTGGCCGCCGTTGAAGGGCAGCGGCGCCAGGGTGCCGCCCGGCTGGATGAAGCCCGTCGAGATGCGGTTCGTGTGGCCGCTCTTGATCGAGGCAAACGAGGCCCAGTTGATGCCAGTCTGCGTGTTGTCGTTGAGTTCGACTTCGAGGATTTTCGCTTCCAGGATCACCTGGCGGTCGACGGACAATTGCGTGGCCTTCAGGTACATGTCGACATTGCGCAACTCTTCCGGCATGGCGCGGATGACGATCACGCCCGATTGCGGGCTCAGCACCACTTGCCGGCCGCCGTCGCTGCTGCCGACGATGGCTTCCAGCGCCGCCTTCAGTTCCGGCCAGAAATCGGCCGTCGACGAGGTGGTCAGGTTGCTGCTGTCCAGGGTACGGCCGCCCTGGCCGCCATTCGTTTGCTGGTTCTGCTCGTTGTTGTTGCCCTGATTGTTATTGCCGCCATTTCCGCTGTTGCCGGAGCCGCCCGAGTTGGTCGAGCCCACGGAACCGACCGACGTCGACGACACGCGCAAGTTGGAACTGCCGCGGCGCGCGCCCGTCAGGTAATTGACGTGGAACAAACGCGTCTGCATGGTCAGGGGCTTGATGTAGATCTGCGTGCCCTCGACCTTGTAATCGTAGCCATACAGTTCGCGCACGGCGTCGAGCGCCTGGAACAGGGTCACGTCCTTCAGATTGGCGGAAATCGTGCCGCCGATGTCGGGATGGACCAGCATGTTGTAGCGCGTGCCGGCCACGATGGAAGTGAAGAACTGGCGCGCCGGCACATTGTTGAACGCCACGTTGAAGCGCTCGTCGAGCGCGGCGCGGGCCTTCGGCAATTGCTGGGCCAGGGCCGCCACGGGCGGCAGCAACGCCGCCTCCACGGCGTCCGGCTGGGCCGCTGGCGCCGTGGTGGCTGCCGCGCCCTTGACGGCATCGGTGATCGCATTATAGGTGTCGCGCTTGACGGGCGCGACATTGCAGCCGCCCAGGCCCAGGCTGACGCTGATGACAGCCGCCATCGTACTGATCTTGAACATGCTCGCCTTGTGTTGATTGAGTTGCTTGGCCACTTCTTCTACTCCTGCTTGCGGTCGGTCTTGCTATCGGTCTTGCGATCGGCCTTGTTGTTGGTCTTGCTGCTGGGATACAGCTTGAAGGTTTCCAGTGATTTGCCACGCCGCAACAATACGGCCGTGTCGCGGATTTCCACCACCACGGCGTCGCCCACCTTGCCGCCCACCTTGACCGTCTGGCCATCGATGACGGCCAGGCGGCGTCCGCCCGGCTGGGTGGAAACGAGCACCGATTGCAGCTGCGGCCGGGCAGCGACGACGGGCGCGGCGTCGGCGGGCGCCCACAGGGCCGCGGGCGGGCGCGTCGGGTCGTCGAGCGCCTGCGCCTGCGCACCCGGCGATGCCAGGCTCAGGATCAGGAAGGGCGCCAGCAACGCGGAACCCAGGGTCAGAGTGCGATCCATGTATCGTCCATGCTGAGGGTATGTAAGGTCAGGGTCAGGGTGGCGCCCGGGTAACTGGCAGCGTCGAGGTGGGCGGCGCCCCAGAAGACGCGCGTCGGCATCGCTTGCAGCGCCTGCATGTATTGCACCATGTCGGCATAACTGCCTTGCAGCACCACTTCCACGCCATGCTGGTGCAGCAAGGGGGCCGGGGCTGGCGCCCTGGCCGCCGCATCGCCGTTCGCGCTGTCGGCCTGGCGCGCGCCCACGGCGCTGGCGGGCAGGGTTTTCAGCGACACCACGCGCAGTCCGGCGTGCCGGCGCAGCAAGTGTTCGAGCAGGGTGACCATGCGCTCGGGCGCCACCAGGCCATGCTGCTTCTCGCGCAGCGCCTGCGCCAGGGACGCCGTTTCCGCCTGCAAGGCCGCCAGGCGCGTGCGCGCTTCCTGGTCGGGATCGGTGGCATGGGCCAGCATGGTCAGCTCGATTTCCTTGTCGGTGGCGCTCAGGAGGCTTTGTTTTTGCGCAATGCTCGCCTCCAGCGCGGCGCGTTTCGCCAACAGGGGATTGAAGCTCATGAAATAAAACACGAACAGGACGGCGGCCGCACCGGCGCCGAACACCATCAGCCGCTCGCGCAGGCTGAGGGCGTCGAAGGCGGCGGCCCATTTCTTCAGCAAGGGCAGCATCAGCGTGTTCCTTCCGTAACAGGTTTCGGCGGCGTGGCCGGCCCGGCAGCGCGGTCGGCCGACTGCAGGCTGAACGCGACATACGGCAGGCCAGGCGCCTTGCCCTCGGCCACCGCCGGCTGCCCGGACTGGCTAATGTCGAGGCTGGCGAAGGTTTTGCCTCGCAGTACCTCCTGCTGGCCCAGGCGCGTGATGTACGCGGGCAGCAGCGACGCGTGCAAGGCGCGGCCCTGCAAGCCGAAGTCCTTGCCGGCGCCGGCGATATCCACGCCCGTCAGCCATACACCCTCGACCCTGGCCTGCGCCAGCGCGCGGAAATAGCCGGCATAGCCGAGGGTATTGCCCAGCTTGCCGCTTTCCAGCACGTTCGACGCATCCTGCAGCAACTGGCGTTGCGCCTCGACGGCCGCCAGTTCCTGCGCCAGGGCCGGATCTTTCTTGCGTGGAGGAAAATCGCGCAAAGCCTGGTCGCGCTTCGCCTCGCCTTGCGCCAGCGCCGCCTTGACGCCCGCTTCGCGCTGTTCCAGGCCGGTCAAGGCTTGCTGGGCCAACACGCCCACGGCCAGCAGGGCCAGCGCCAGGCCGCCCAGGGCCAGCCCGGCCGTGCGCGCCGACATATGGTGTTTTTGCAGTTCAAACTGGGGATTGAACAGATTGATCTGCTGGCTCATGCGCCCTTCCCTTCATGCTTGCCCGGGTGCAGGCCAACCTCGCGCAAGCCGGCGCCGATGGCCAGGAAGTAGCGTGCCTGCATGGCGGGCTCGCGCAATTCGGCGGCTTGGGAAAAATCCAGCACCGTGGCCAGGTCCAGCTGCTCGACCGGCATGTAGAGATTGTCGGCCAGATAGGCGTGCAAGCCATCGGCCGCGCCCGTCATCAGCATCAAGCGGGCCAACGAAATGAAATGAAACTGGCGGTCGAAGTGGTCGAACGAGCGCTGCAGTTCCAGGGTGACGCGGTCGTAATACTGGCTCGCGTCGGGCGACTGCAATTGCGTCAGGGTCACGTCGATGCGGCGCGCCTGGTACAGCTCGCCATTGAAACTCATGGTCAGCAAGCCGCCGTCGCCATCGAAATACAGCACGGCGATGCCGCGTCCCGGCGTTTCCAGCAAGGTGGCGATATTACGCTGCGCCATCTCGGGGATATCGATCACGGACAGGCCGATCTTGCATTCGGCGTACAGCGCCTGGCGCCGCGACACGGCGCTGTTGCGCGCGGCGACGGCAAACACGCTGCTGCCGCGCTGGGTGCCGTTCGGGTCGCCGGGGATGTCGAACACGTCGATGGTGGCTTCGGCCAGGGGAAAGTCCAGCATGTCCTTCAGGCGCCAGCCCACGGCCGTCTTCAGCTCCTCGCGCGGCACGGCAGGCGCTTCCAGCGACAGCAACTGGTACTCGCCGCCGGCCAGCACGGTGGTGCAGTGGCGCGCTGCCGCCTGCACGTCCTTGCCCAGTTTTTCCAGCACCTCGGCCGGCGCCGGCCGCGCGGCCGCCTGGTAACTGGCGCCCAGCACGCGCGGCATGCCGTCGGCGGGACGTTCGACAACGACAGCGCTGACGCCTTCCCGGCCAAACGCCGTGGCCAGCCAACCCTCATACTTCCTTGCTCTTGCGAATAAACCCATGCGACCTATCCAGTGTAAGTGCCTGCCCGATCTTGTCGCGCAGTTAATGCATCCAGCCAATTTTAATTCATGAAGCCAACTTTATTGTGTAAAAACAATAAATTAGCGATCTTTTTTTCATGCAGTTGACCTTACTGCGACAGCACGGCTTGCAGGCGGCGCTGGACGTAATCGGCGTTATTGCCCGCATTCGGACAGCCAGAGGCGCCAGGCTGGTTGCACGCCGTGGCCGTGATGGTCCAGCTGGTCAAGGTGCCGGGCCCCTTGGCCGTGCTGCATTGCACGCTGACGCTGAACGACGACAGCGTCGTGCCTGCCGGCAAGTTGAAATCGGCCGGACCGATGCACGCCGCGCCGGTGGTCAGGCCGGCGCCGATCTGCTGCTGCAGCCCCCATTCGAGACCGGCGCGCGCGGCCTGTTCGGCGCGCACGCCCTGCACGTCCATGGCCGATTCCGTCTGCTGGAAAGTGGAGATATTCACCATCACGGCCGCCAGCGCGGCCAGCACCACCAGCAGGAAAATGGCCGTGACGAGGCTGAAACCGCGCGTGCGGCCAGCGCGATAGCGCAGCAAGCGCCTCATGGCGTATTCCTCGCCTGTACCTGTTGCACCAGGCGCAGCACGCCCGTATTGCTGTTCGCCGCCCCAAGACTCAGGTCGATATTCACCAGACCCCGCTGCACGTTGGCCAAAATGCCATAGCTGAAACGGCAAGCCGTCACCTGGCGCGCCAGCAGTGCTCCCTTCTTCGCCTCCAGCGGCGCCGTGTTTTCCACAACCGGCTGGGTAGCCTGGATGACATAGCCCGCGTAACGGGTCAGGGTGCCGGTCGCCAGATCGCACGCATAGGTAACGGGCGTCGATACCACCTGGAAACGGTTCGATGGCGATGGCAGCGGCGCGGGCGCCGTCGTGAAGGGATAGCTGCCCAAGGTGACGACAGTGCCGGACACTGCCGTCACGGGCGCGCGGTTGCAGCCATTCGCCGCGCTGCAGGCATACGCATTGTTCGGCGCGTCGTCCCCGCCCAGGTTGTAGACGACGATCTGGTCGCCCACGCTGATCGCCTGGCGCGCGCCCAGCGCATTGACGGGCATGGCGCCGACGACGGTAAAGTTCAGGGGCAGGCTGGGGTCGGGAGGGGTCTCGAAGCTCAGCACATTGCCCAGACCGGCCGGGTCGCTGTCGCTCAGGTAGCGCCCGCCCGTCTTGGTCAGCAACAATTCCAGGTACAGGCCATTGCCGCCCACGCGCACGCTGTTGGGCAGGGCCAGGCGCACATCGCGCGTCAGGCGGCGCGCTGCCGTGTCGGCCGTGTCGGCCAACGCGGCGCGCGCGGTGGTGTCGATATAGCCTTGCACGGGCACGCGGATGAAGACGGCGACCATGGCACCGATGATGCCCGTGATGACGATCACGATGACCATCTCGACGAGGGTAAAGCCGCGCGGGCGGCGCCTGGCGTTATAGAAATTTCTCATGGGATACTCATGGGATACTATTCGGCGCATAGCGCACGCGATAGCCGTCGAGCACGATCTGCTGGTCGGCATACGGCACGACCACCTGGATATGCAGGCTTTCCGTGGCAGGCAAGCCGTTCAGGGCTTGCTCGGTGATCGTCACCAAGGCAGTGTAATTCTGGGTGGGGCTGGCAGCCCAGGCATTACCCTGGGCATCCGCCTTGTACTCCGTGGCTGTGCCATACGCGCTCACGTAATCGTTGACGTTGTCGAACGGCCGCCCCGCGCCGTTCGCCTCTTCCCCCGGCCCTTCCGGGATGGCGCAGCCGGCCGGGCTGGTCGCCGTTTGCGCGGCCGGGTCTTGCGGATCGCAATAGGTAAACCGCGCCAGCTGGATTTCTTCCAGCATGCCTTCGGCAATCGCCAGCGCCTGCTTGCGCAGCTGCGGATCGGCGCTGTGTTGCGTCGTCAGGCTCATCACGCCCAGGATGGCGGCCGAGGCCAGGCCGACGATGACGATGAACAGCACCAGTTCGATCAGGGTCACGCCGCGTTCACGCCGGCGCCGCTGGCTAATGGACATAGCCGGTCTCCCCCTCGACCGTGACGACGCGCTCCGTGCCGTCACCCAGGATGCTGATGTTCAGCCGCGCCGGGAAACCCGATAGCGCCGGGAACACATCGTTCTGCGCATACGGCTGGCCCAGCGCATCGAAATAAAAACCCGCCGTATTGAGGGGAGCGGTGGCCATGGAGACGTTGGACGGACGGCCTTCGCACAGCCAATTGCTTCCCAGGCAATACTGCAGCGTCTCCTTGCTGCCGCTGTTCTTGCCCGCGGGCGGCACCACTTTCTGGTCAGCGCTGCAAACGGCATCGAAGCACAGGGCCACGCTGTTGGCATCGATGCGCACAAACACGGCACGGTTTTGCGCCACCGCAAGTTTTTGCCCGTAGCGCACGATATTCGTCACCTGGTCGGCAAAACCGCGCGCGTCAAAAGTGTCGCGCTGGAAAAACCGGTTAACGGCAAAGGTCGCCAGCAAACCCGCCAGCACCAGCACGGCCACCAGCTCGATCAAGGTGAAGCCGCGTGGGCGGCACTGCCGCCTAGCACGCGGTAGCGCCAGACGTTGCGGCAAGATGATCGATGGCAAGGACAATGGAGATACCCGTAAAAAAGCCCAACCGGCATAGCCTGGCGTTGGGCGGGCGGAAACATGGCGCGGCCGTGCCGGTTTGCCGGCACGGCATCTGCACGCCTGTATTAACTGCAGTTGGCCGGCGTGCCCAGGGCCGTCGCGTCAACCACCGGCGGCTGGACCGGTGTGGTGCCTGCTGCAACCACGGCAGCCGTATAGGTCACCTTGCAATTTGGATGTTTACTGTCAGGCAATACAGTCAACACGGTCCCCGTTGCAGGAGTGGTGGTGGTATCGTAGTCAAGCAGACCACCTGCCGCCGCGGCGATGCCAGGCGAAGCGATACCCGGATAGCCGCTGACGCCCTTGACGTCCGTGCCTTCCATGGTGATGGCAACGCTGTCCGCAGGCGAACCCTTGACCAACCATTGTGCGTGGAACAGGGCCGAACCAGACTTCAAGGCGCCAGCGGCCGCCTGCATCTTGGCCACGCGCGCCTCGGTCGACATGTCGATGAATTTAGGAATCGCCGTGGCGGCCAGGATGCCGAGGATCACGATGACGACGATCAATTCGATCAGGGTAAAACCTGCCTGGGCGCCGCTTTTCATACTACGTAAAGACTTGTTCATTCTTGCTTTCTCCAAAATCAAATAAAAAAACTTCAAAACCAACGCCATGACACCGTCGCTGCACCGGACCAGGAAGCGCGTCAGTTTGCCGCCGGGTCCGGCGATTGCCACACCACGATATCGGGTTCCTGGGCGAGCTTGTCAAGATCGGCATCCGCACGTGGCAAGGTTACCTTAAATTTCACTAAATCAACCCTTTTACTGGGAAAAATATTGCCATTACTAAACAAATAGATGATTTTTTGTTCTTTTTTATCGTACAGCCAATTCCCCGCAGGTAATTTTGCAAGCTCCGGCTGCGCGAACTCGCCCAGGTAGTTGGCCGGCTTATCCATCAGCCAGTCGAACGGGTTTTGCCGCGCCAGCGCCGGCAACTGGTCGCGCCGGTCCGCCAGGTACAGGTGCAGCACCTGCACCCGCAAGCTGGTGCGCAGCACGCCCAGCATCTGCGCCACGGCCACCTGCTGCGCCTGCTGCTGGTAATAGCCGACGCGGTTCAGGAACACGGCCGTCAGGATGGCGAACACGCCCGCCACCACCGCCAGCTCGAACAGGGTGAAACCGCGCTGGCGCAACGGTGTTGCCATCAGTGCAGGGCCGCCCGGCCCAGGTCCCAGATCGGCAGGAAGATGCCCAGCGCCAGCACCAGCACCATGGCGCCGAGGAAGACGATCAAAATCGGCTCGATCTGCGCCGACAGGGTTTTCAGCTCGTAATCGACTTCGCGCTCGTACATGTCCGCGATCTCGTCCATCAGGTCGTCGAGCGAACCGGATTCCTCGCCCACGGCGATCATCTGCAGCACCACGGGCGTGAACACGCCGGCCGCCACCGAGGTGCGCAAGATGCTTTCGCCCCGCTCGACGCCGTCGCGCATCTGTTCCACGCGCGCGCTCAGATACGTGTTGTCGACCGTTTGCGACACCACCGTCAGCGCCTGCACGATGGGCACGCCGCTCGTGCTCGACAGGGCGAAACTGCGCGCGAAGCGGGCCATCGTGCCCTTCAGGATGATCTTGCCGGCGATCGGCAGGCGCAGCTTGGCGCGGTCCCACTTATATAAGCCCTCTTTCGTGCGCAGCCAGGCGCGCCAGCCGAAAAAGCCGCCCACGCCCAGCATCAGCAAGATGGGCCAGTACGTCACCGTAAAGCGCGAGATACCGATCAGGATGCGCGTCATCAGGGGCAGTTCCGCATGGAAACTGGCAAACACCTTCTCGAACTGGGGAATGACGAAGATATTCACCACGATCATGGCGGCCAGCATGGCGAAGACGACAAAGGTCGGGTAGCGCGTCGCCGTTTTCACGCGTGCGCGCATGTCGCGGTCGAATTCCAGGTGGTCGAACAGGCGCAAAAACACTTCATCGAGGCGCCCCGTCATTTCGCCCACGCGCACCATCGACAGGTAGAACGGCGTGAAGATGGCGGGATGGCGCGCCATGGCGGCCGACAGTTCGCGGCCCGCGTCGAGCGATTCGCGCACGTCCTTGATGATGCGCCCGAATGCGGGGCTGATGGCCGACTCCTGCAAGCCGGCCAGGCCGCGCATGATGGGCACGCCCGCCTTGAGCAGCGTGTACAGCTGGCGGCTGAACAATTGCACGTCCATGGGCGTGACCTTTTTCTCGGTCAGCTTGTCCCACCAGCCCAGTTGGTTGGCGCCCGCCTTCGTCACCGTCTGTTTCGTGGCGCTAATATCGACGGGCGTGCTGCCGCCCGCCATCAATTGATCGGCCACGGCGCCGCTATCGGCGCCTTCCATCACGCCGGTCAACAGTTCGCCGCTGGCGCTGCGCGCCTTGTAGGAGAAAAACGGCACCTCAATCCTCGCTCTGGTTGCTGATGCGCATCGCTTCCATCACCGTCGTGCGGCCCTGGACCACCAGCTGCACGGCGTGGCGGCGCAGGGTCTCGCCCGCCATCTGCGCCGTCGCCACCTTCATGAAGTGGGACGGATCGGCATGGTTGGCGGCATCGGCCACGGCGCGCGTGATTTCCAGCAATTCGTACACGCCCGTGCGGCCCCGGTAACCCATGCCGTTGCAATGCGAACAGCCCTTGCCGTGGAAATACTGGTTGCGTTCGACCAGCTCACCCAGTTCCAGGCGCAGCCATTCGTATTCGTTCGGCGTGGGCGCGTACGGCGTGCTGCAACTTTCGCAGATCACGCGCACCAGGCGCTGCGCCAGCACGGCTTGCAGCGAGCTGCCCACCATGTAGCGCGGCACGCCCATGTCCATCAGGCGCAGCGGCGTGCTGATGGCGTCGTTCGTATGCAGGGTAGACAGCACCAAGTGACCCGTCATGGCGGCGCGCAAGCCGATTTGCGCCGTTTCCTGGTCGCGCATCTCGCCCACCAGCACGATGTCGGGATCTTGCCGCAGGGCCGAGCGCAGCACCCTGGCGAAATTCAGCTCGATCTTGTCGTTGACTTGCACTTGGTTAATGCCCGGCAAGCGGTACTCGACGGGGTCTTCCACCGTGATGAGCTTTTTTTCCACGGAATTGAGTTCGGACAAGGCGCAATACAAGGTCGTCGTCTTGCCGCTGCCGGTCGGCCCCGTCACCAGCACGAGGCCGTTCGGGCGGCTGACGATGGCGCGGAATTGCGCCACCAGCGCAGGCGGCATGCCGATGGCGTCCAGGCGCAAGGTCGTGCCGCCCTGGTTCAGGAGCCGCATCACCACCGATTCGCCGTATTGCGTCGGCATGGTGGAAATACGCACGTCGATGCGCTGGTTTTTCACGCGGATGGCGAAACGGCCATCCTGCGGCAGGCGCTTCTCGGAAATATCGAGGTCCGACATCAGTTTCAGGCGCAGCGCCAGCGAACTGGCGATCTTGCTGTCCGCTTCCGTCTGCAGGTGCAGCACGCCGTCGATGCGGAAGCGGATCTGCAGCCGGCCTTCCTGCGGCTCGATGTGGATATCCGAGGCGCGCACCTGGGTGGCATCCTCGAACACGGATTGCAGCAGCTTGACGATGGGCGCCTCTTCCAGGCCCGGATTGGCGGCCAGCGCGCCGAAGTCGACGGAAACGTCGCCCAGGTCCTGCTCCAGCTCGCGCGTCAGGGTGGAAATGTCTTCCGTGCGGCGGTAGATGCGGTCGATGGCGGCCAGCACTTCCGTCTCGTTGACGACGGCCAGCTCGATATGGCGCTTGACCAGGCGCGAGATTTCATCGTACGCGAACAGGTCCGTGGGATCGGACATGCCGACCAGCAAACCCTCGCGGCGGTCTTCCAGCACCAGTGCGCGGAAGCGCCGCGCCTGGGTTTCCGGCAGCAGCCGCACCAGTTCGGGGTTGATGTTGAAAAACTTCAGGTTGATGTAGGGAATGTCGAGCTGGCGCGCCAGGGCGCCCGAAATCTGCTCTTCCGTGACGAAGCCGTGCTCGACAAAAACGCGGCCCAGCTTGCGTCCCGAACGCTTCTGTTCCGTCAAGGCCTGGCCCAACTGTTCTTCCGTCAGCAATTTCTGCTGCACCAAAATTTCACCGAGCCGGACTTTCTCTGGCCTTGCCATGCTTGCTCCTCGACAGATTCATCAGACGATGCACGCCAGCGGCGCGCGGGGGTATTTTATTCCAGAACCTGTTGTTTCTTAAAGAAAATACATTCCATCATTTGATTTTTGCGCATTTCAACACTCAGCAAGTAAACACTTGCCGCCCGCCGGCACCCATGGCAATAATGGCGGTCGTACCCCGTCTTGCCTGCCGACCATTGCCACTATGAACGCCTGCGCCATCGAGTTCCACAACGTGCATCTGCAGCTGGCGGGCAGCATCGTGCTGCGCGGCGTCGACCTGCAGGTGCGCGCGGGAGAACTGTTCGGTCTGGTTGGCGTGAATGGCGCGGGCAAGACTTCCCTGCTGAAATGCCTGCTGGACTTCTGTACGCCGGAGCGGGGCGAGATCGCCATCTTCGGCCAGCCGCACCGGCATGGCGCGGCGCGCCAGCCCCTGTCGTTTCTGCCGGAGCGCTTCCAGGCGCCGTATTACCTGACGGGCGGCGACTTCCTGCGCTACCTGGCGCGCCTGCACAAGGTGCGCCCCGATGCGCAAGCGCTGCAGCAAACCCTGGACGCGCTGGACCTGGCGCCGGACGCCCTGCTGCGCCCCGCGCGCGAGTATTCGAAAGGCATGATGCAGAAACTGGGGCTGGCCGCATGCTTGCTATCGGGCAAGCCGCAACTGTTGCTAGATGAACCGATGAGCGGACTCGACCCGAAGGCGCGCGCGCAATTCAAGCAAGTCTTGCGGCAAGCGCGCGCGCAAGGCCGCGGCGCCCTGCTCACCTCGCATGCGCTGGCCGACGTGGAAGAATTGTGCGACCGCATGGCCATCCTGCATGGGGGCCGCATCGTGTTTACGGGCACGCCCGCCGAATGCCGCGCGCGTCACGGCGGCGCGCAAGACGCCAGCCTGGAACAGGCTTTCCTCAATTGCATCGCGGCATGAACGCCGACACGCACGTCCCGCTCTCCACGCCGCCCGGACGGCCGTATGCGCCCTCGCCGCACGGCATGTATCTGCGCCATTTCGGCTTGCGCACGGCGCCGTTCAGCATCACGCCGGACCCGGCCTTCTTTTATACGGGCAATACTCGGGGCGAGCTGCTCGCTGCGCTGCTGTATGCCGTCACGCAAGGCGAAGGTATCATCAAGCTGACGGGCGAAGTGGGCAGCGGCAAGACCATGCTGTGCCGCATGCTGGCCGACCGCCTGCCGCCCCGGGTCGACGTGCTGTACCTGCTCAATCCCCGCCTGGAACCGGACGAAGTCCTGCACGCCATCGCCGCCGAACTGGGTCTGGAACTGGACGGCTGCCGCGCCGACGCCGTCCTGCGCGCCCTGCACGGCGAGCTGATCGCCAGGCATACGGCGGGACGCCAGGTGGTGTTGCTGGCCGAAGAAGCACAAGCGATGCCGGGCGCCACCCTGGAAGCGCTGCGCCTGCTGACGAACCTGGAGACGGCCAGCCACAAGCTGCTGCAGATCGTCCTGTTTGGCCAGCCGGAATTGCAGGACACCCTGGACTTGCCCCAGTTCCGCCAGTTGAAGGAACGCATCACCCACAGTTTCAGCGTGCCGCGCCTGCCGCCAGCCTTGCTGGACGACTATCTGGCATGCCGCCTGGCCGCCGCCGGCCGCCCGGCGCCGCTCGTTTTCACGCCGGCCGCGCGGCGCCGGCTGGCGCGCGCGGCGCAGGGCATCGTGCGCAGGATCAATATCCTGGCCGACAAAGCCTTGCTGGCCGCGTTTGCCGACGATGCGCAGGAAGTCAGCGCGCGCCACGTGCGCCTGGCCATCGCCGACAGCCCCTTTTACCGCCCGCCCTGGCATGCGGGCAAGCTGCTGGCAGGCGCCTTGAGCGCGCTGATGCTGCTGCTGGCCTTTGCTCTGCTGTGGCAATGGCGGGCGGGCAGCGAGGATCGGACAGCGGCGACAGCCAGCATGGCGACGCCGGCAAGCCAGGCATCCCACGCATCCCAGGCACGCTCCGCCGCGCCCGCCGACGCGGCCCCAGGCACGCTCAAGGCAGCGCTTATGCGCGCACCGCAGCCCGCCCCGTCGACGCTGCTCGACAGCAAGCTGGCCGAATCGCGCGACTGGCTGGCGCGGCAAGGGCCGCGGCAACTGGTGCTGCACATCGCCAGCTTGCCCGCCACCGAGACAGTTGCGGCGGAAACCTTCCTGCGGCAGGCGCAGCAAGCCACCGGCCTGCACGACCTCCACGTGTTTCGCCTGCCCGGTGCCATGCCCGCAACCGCGTCCGCGCCCGCAAATACGCCGCCCGCGACCTCCGCCGCGCGCCTGCTCATCGTCTATGGCAGCTTTGCCGACCAGGCCAGCGCCGAAGCCGTGTGGGCCAGGCTGGCCCCGGCGTCGTCGCAGAAAATATTGCTGAGCGACATAGACAGTATCCGCACAGAAATAAAAGCCCTGACACCGGAAAAACCGGGGCGTGGCGCCCCCTGACTTTATTTCAGCATATTGCCTCCCAAGCCTGCACAGCCGATTGCTTTTAAGCGATCATGCTGGGTAAAATTACAAAAGCACAACACGACTTCAAGGGCGAACTTTTCATGACTCAACACCCTATTCCTGTGCTGACCTCTTGGGTCGCCCTCGCCTGCAGCACCATGCTGGCCGGCTGCGCCACGCATCAAACGCCGCTGTCGCCGGCCCACCTCAATGCCGCGCCCGTCGCCGCCGGCGTCATTCCCGAACCGGTGCAGCAAAGCAGCGCGCTGGCCGCGCCCCTGCCCGCGCCCAAGGTGGAAACCTACAGCGTCACCGTGCACAAGGTGCCCGTGCAATCGCTGCTGTTTGCGCTGGCGCGCGACGCGGGCATGAATATCGACATCCACCCGCAGATCGAAGGCAGCGTCACCCTGAATGCGCTGAACCAGACCCTGCCGCAATTGCTGGCGCGTATCGGCAAGCAAGTCGATATGCGCTACGAAATCGATGGCAAGAACCTGACGGTGCTGCCCGACGCGCCCGTCTGGCGCACTTACAAGGTCGATTACGTCAACATGGCGCGCAGCACCAACAGCAGCGTGAATATCGCCACGCAAATCTCCACGGCGGGCGGCGGGTCGAACAACGCCAGCAACCCCGTGGGCAGCACGCAAGGCAGCGGCGGCAACGGCAATAACAATTCGACCACCCTCGTCGTAAATCGTTCGGAAAATAATTTCTGGTACAGCCTGGAAAAGAATATCCGCGACCTGCTGCGCGAAACCACGCTCAACGACGTGCAGGTGGACCCGCTGGCGCAGCTGAACCAGCAATTGACGAGCATGCCAGGCCAACAGGGACAGCAAGGCCAGCAGCAGAACCAGGCCGGCGCCTACCCTGCCGCCGGTGCGGCGGGCCAGTATGGCGCCCAGCCGCCGATGCAGTATGGCAACCCGAACGGGAGCCAGAATACGCCGGGACAGCAGGCGCCCGGCCAGAATGCAGCTCCCGGCCAGCCGCTGGACGCGAACGGCATGCCGCTGCTCAAACTGGCCAACAAGGGCAGTCCCTCGTCCGTCGTCGTCAACGTCGAGGGCGGCCTGATCGCCGTGCGCGCCACAGGCCGCCAGCATGAAAAGATCGCCGAATTCCTCGACGCGGTATTGCACAGCGCCAAGCGGCAAGTGCTGATCGAGGCAACCATCATCGAAGTGCGCCTAAGCAATGAATATCAGCAAGGCATCAACTGGTCGCGCCTGACGGGCAGCCTGCAATTGCGCCAGGGACAAGTGGGCACGGCGGGCCTGTCCAGCGGCGTCACGCCGAACGCCACGCCCGGCATCTTCCTGCTCAATTATCTGAAGGACAGCTTTTCCACCACCATCCAGCTGCTCGAATCGTTCGGCAAGGTGAAAGTGCTGTCCAGTCCGAAGATCAGCGTGCTGAACAACCAGACGGCCATGCTGAAGGTGGTCGACAACAATGTCTTCTTTACCATCAAGGTGACGCCCGCCGTGATCAGCTCGACGGGCACCATCACCACGCCGGCCACCTATGAATCGAAGCTGGAAACGGTGCCCGTCGGCTTCGTCATGAGCGTCACGCCGCAGATTTCCGACAGCGATGAAGTGACCCTCAACGTGCGCCCCACCATCACGCGCATCGTCGGCTACGTGCAAGACCCGAATCCGGCCCTGGCCACGGCCAACGTGCAAAGCCGCGTGCCCGTGATCCAGGCGCGCGAGCTGGAATCGATCATGAAAGTGGGCAATGGCCAGATCGCCGTGATGGGCGGCCTGATGCAAGACTCCATCGACAATGCCAAGGATGGCGTGCCGGGCCTGTCCAGCCTGCCCTTGGTGGGTAATCTGTTTACCTACCGCAATGAGGCAAGCAGCAAGACGGAGCTGGTGATCTTCATGCGCCCCGTCGTCGTCAAGGATGCCAGCGTCGAGGGCGATTACCGCGATTACCGCTACCTGCTGCCCGGCCAGGCGCCGCTCAACACCCAGCCCTACACGGATGGCCCGCCAGCGGCGCCCGTCCGGCCGCAGGCGCGCTTGCAGGGAGACTTCCCATGAGCTTGCTGATGCAGGCGCTCAAGAAAGCCGAGCGCGCCAAGCAGAACAGCCTTTCCGACGAAGAACTGGAAAAGCCGTCCGAAGCCTACGACCAGGTGCTGGAACTGGCGCCGGCCGACGCCCTGCCGCCCCGTCCCGCACCAGCGCCAGCGCCCGTGCAGCCGGCAAGCACCTTGCGCCTGGAACCGCTGACGGACGCGCCCGCGCCGCAGCCGGCACAGAGTGCCTCCCAGCCTGAGCCACAGCCAGGGTCGCAGCAAGGCGCGCAGTCAGGCCCGCCGCCCGAGCCGCCGCGCGCCCGTCCGGAAGCGCCGCCCGCCCGGCCACGCGCCAGCCGCAGCAATCCGCCGCCGAAAGGCCCCACGGGCCCCATCAGCGTCGACCCGGTCACCGTGCGCCTGGCCGTGCTGCTGGCGATCCTGCTGCTGGTGGTCGGCTCCATGGCGTACTGGTACTGGCGCGCCAGCACCAGCCCCGGCGCGGGCGCCAACTTGCCCGGCGTGCCCATGCCGCTGACGGATGCCCCTGGCACGGCCGGCGTCGCCGGCCCCGTCGTGGTGGTGCCGGCGACGGGTGCCGCGCCGCCGGACGCCATGACGCCCGCGGCGCTGCCGCCCGACACCCCGCGCGACGCGCGCCAGCCAGAGTCAGCACAGGACCAGCAAGCGATGATACAGGCGGCGGCCCAGGCCGCCGTAGCGGCGCAGCTGGCGCACATGGCGCCGCCCGTAGCGCCCAGCCTGCCACCGGTGGCCGCGCCCGACAACAGCCAGATCCAGGTGCAGCGCAGCGTGGCCGCGCCGCAAATCAACCCCGACGTGCAGCAAGCCTATCAAGCCTTCAACGGAGGCCAGTTGGGTCTTGCTCGTCAGCAATATGAAACGGTGCTGCGGCAGGATGCGACCAACCGCGATGCGCTGCTGGGCCTGGCGGCCGTGGCCCTGCGCGAAAACCAGGGCGCGCAGGCGGCAGCCCTGTACGTGCGTTTGCTGGAAATCAATCCCGACGATGGCGAGGCGCTGGCCGGCCTGATCGGGCTGCGCCAGGGCGACGTGGCGCAGAGCGAGGCAAAATTGAAAGCCATCCTGGCGCGCAACCCCGACAGTGCCCCCGTGCTGTTTGCACTGGGCAATGTGTACGCCAAGCAGCGCCGCTGGAACGAAGCGCAGCAGCAATTCTTCCGCGCCTACGGCGCCGCGCCGGGCAACCCCGACTATGCCTTCAACCTGGCCGTGGGCCTGGACCGGCTGAACCAGCCCCGGCTGGCCGCCACGTATTACCAGCGCGCCTTGACCCTGGCGCAGACGACGCCCGCCGCCTTCGACCAGGCCGTCGTGCAAACGCGCTTGCGCGAACTGGCGGCCCCTGCAGCCCCGGCCGAGCCGGCCGTCATCACACCCCGTCAGGAATAAGCATCACATGGCAGAACAGGCAAAACTTCCCCTCGGCAAGCTGCTGATCCAGAAAGGCGTGATCAGCGAAGACCAGCTGCGCATCGCCCTGATCGAGCAGCGACGCAGCAGCGAACCGCTGGGCAAGCTGCTGATCACCCTGGGTTTTGTCACGGAAGCGACCGTGCGCGAGGCGCTCAGCGAAAACCTGAAACAGGTCAGCGCGGACCTGTCCAGCCTGGTGGTCGACGCCATCGCCCTGAAATTGATCCCGAAGGACGTGGCCAAGCGCTACCGCGTCTTTCCCATCGTCTACGAGCGGCAGGCGGATAACCTGATCCTGGCCATGGCCGACACGAGCAACATCGTTGCGCTCGATCAAATCAGCGCCATGCTGGTCAAGGGCATCACGATTTCCACCGTGCTCGTCAACGAATCGGACATTTCGCGCGCCATCGACCAGTACTATGGCTTCGAACTGTCGATCGACGGCATCCTGCACGAAATCGAGACGGGCGAAGTCAGCTATCAAAGCATGGCCTCGCCGTCGGACGAATACAGCCAGCCCATGGTGCGCCTGATCGACGCGCTGCTGGCCGACGCCGTGCAGAACGGCGCCTCGGACATCCATTTCGAGCCGGAACAGTCGTTCCTGCGCATCCGCTACCGCATCGACGGCATCCTGCGGCAAATCCGCAGCCTGCACAAATCGTACTGGCCGGCCATGGCCGTGCGCCTGAAGGTGATGTCGAACATGAATATCGCCGAGGCGCGCGCGCCGCAGGATGGGCGCATCAGCATCAAGTTTTCCGGGCGGCAAATCGACTTCCGCGCGTCGGCGCAGCCCACCACGCATGGCGAAAACGTCGTGCTGCGCGTGCTGGACCGGCAAAAGGGCATCGTGCCGCTGGACGCCCTGGGCCTGGCCGAGGCGGAATTGAACTTGTTGAAACTCATGATCGCGCGCCCCGACGGCGTGATCCTCGTGACGGGCCCGACGGGCAGCGGGAAGACCACCACCCTGTATTCGATACTCAACCATATCAATACGGAAAGCGTCAACATCATGACCCTGGAGGACCCGGTCGAGTATCCGATGAACATGATACGCCAGACCTCCGTCAACGAATCCGTCAAGCTGGGCTTTGCCGACGGCATCCGCTCGATGATGCGGCAAGACCCCGACATCATCCTCGTGGGCGAGATCCGCGACCGCGAAACGGCGGAAATGGCGTTTGCCGCCGCCATGACGGGCCACCAGGTGTATTCCACCCTGCATACGAGCTCGGCCATCGGTTCCGTGGCGCGCCTGCTCGACATCGGCATCTTGCCCGACATCATGGCCGGCAACATCATCGGCATCGTGGCGCAGCGCCTGGTGCGCCGTTTGTGCCCACATTGCAAGGAAACCGTCATTGCCGATGCCATCGAACGGCGCCTGCTGGGCCTTGCGTCCGAAGCGCCCGCCGTCAGCATCTGCCGCGCCGCCGGCTGCGAACGCTGCGCGCACCAGGGCTACAAGGGCCGCTTGGCCATCATGGAAATCCTCAAGATGACGGCCGAACTCGATGAATTGACGGCGCGCCGCGCCAGTTTGCGCGAGCTCAAGGCCGCGGCGCGCGCGGCCGGCTTCAAGGGTATCGTCGACGACGGCATGCGCCGCGTGCTGGAAGGCGTCACCACCCTGGAAGAAGTGGGCCGCGTGGTCGACCTGACGGAAAGGCTGGCCTGATGGCGCAATATGTCTACCGCGCAATGGATGCGGCCGGCGCCCTGATTCCCGGCAGCATGGAGGCGGCCAACGTGCCGGACCTGGAAGCGCGCCTGCACCGCATGCAGCTCGACTTGATCGACTGCAAGATCACGGGCCAGTACCTGGTGCTGCTGGGCAAGCGCATCATCCACCGCCGCGACCTAATCAATTTCTGCTTCCACATGGAACAGTTGACGGGCGCGGGCGTGCCCATCCTGGAAGGCTTGAACGACTTGCGCGAAAGCACGGACCACCCGCGCCTGCGCGAAGTCGTCACGGACCTGATCGAAAGCATCGAGGGCGGCCTGCCCCTTTCGGGCGCGCTGGCCCAGCATGGCGACATCTTCGACGCCACGTTCACCAGCCTGATACTGGCGGGAGAACAGAGCGGCCGGATCGCCGACGTCTTCAAGAACCTGTCGGAAAGCCTGAAATGGCAGGACGAGCTGGCCTCGCAGACGCGCAAGATCGTCATGTACCCCGTCGTCGTCGCCATCGTCGTGGCGGCCGTGACGTTTTTCCTGATGATTTACCTGGTGCCCCAGCTGACGGCGTTCATCCGCAACATGGGCGGCGAATTGCCGCTGCACACGCGCGTGCTCATTGCCGTGTCGAATGTCTTCATCGATTACTGGTATCTGCTGCTGGCCCTGCCCGTGCTGCTGTTTTTCGGCTTGCGCACGCTCATCCGCCGCAGCGGGGCGGCCCGCTACGCCTGGGATGGCTTGAAACTGCGGTTGTGGCTGATCGGTCCCGTGCTGCACAAGATCATCCTGGCCCGCTTCGCCACGTTTTTTGCCCTGATGTATGCCTCCGGCATCACCATCCTCGAATGCATCCGCCTGTCCGAGGGCATCGCCGGCAACCAGGTGGTGGCGGCCGGCCTGCGCCGCGCCGCCCAGCTGATCAGCGAAGGTTACGGCGTCACCGCCGCCTTCCAGCACACGGGCATCTTCCCGCCGCTGGTGATCCGCATGCTGAAGGTGGGCGAGTCCACGGGTTCGCTGGACACGGCCTTGCGCAATGTCAGTTACTTTTATAACCGGGAAGTGAAGGAATTGATTGAAAAAGTGCAAGCCATGATCGAACCGGCCATGACGGTCATCCTGGGCCTGCTGCTGGGCTGGATCATGCTATCGGTGCTGGGGCCGATCTACGACGCCATCAGCACGATCAAAACCTGAGGCCGCCGTGTTCCGCAAACAATTACTCTACCTCACCAGCGACGCCCTGTGCGCCTACGACTGGAACCACGGCGTGCTGGGCCCCGGCCAGGCCTTCCCCGCCAGCGCGGCCGGGCTGGACGGCTTCGCCGCGTGGCTGGAAGATCCGCAGGAGCGCAGGCTCGACGTGCCCGCCTACCTGCTGACGGACTTGATCGAGGAAGATTTCCAGCATCAGCTCGTGCCCCACGTGCGCGGCAAGGCGGGCCGCGCCCTGCTGGAGCGGCGCAAGCAGCAATTACACCGCGACACGCCCTACCGGGGCAGCACCCTGCTGGGGCGCGAAAGCACGGGACGCCACGACGACCAGGTACTGTTTTTCGCCCTCACCAATCCCACCTTGCTGCAACCGTGGACGGAGGCGCTCGAACACTTGCGCGTGCCCGTGGCCGGCATCTATTCGACCAGCCTGCTCAGTATCGCGCTGGTCAAAAAGTTGTCGATCGCGCATGAACACTTGCTGCTGGTGACGCAGCAATCGGGCGGCTTGCGGCAAAGTTACTATGAAAAGGGCCAGCTGCGCTTTTCGCGCCAGACGGCGACCATCGCGCTCGACGGCGTGGCTGTGAATATCGCGCTGGAAACGGAAAAGACACGGCAATTTCTCACCAGCACGCGCATGCTGGCGCGCGGCGACGTCCTGAATACCGTCATCCTGGCGCCGGCCGCACAGATCGCCAAGCTCGAACTGCTGTGCGACAACGGCGTCGAAGTGGCTTACCACTTCATCGACCTGCAGTTGGCCGGCGAACGGGTGGGCTTGCGCCAGACGCCGGCGCTGGCCGACGAATTGCTGCTGACCTTGCTGGGCAAGCATCCGCCGTCCAGCCACTATCCGCCCGGCGCGCTGGCCCGCTATTACCACTTCCAGCGCGCGCGCAAGACGCTGTACGGCGCCAGCGCCCTGATCGGCGCGTCGGCCGCCCTGTGGTGCGTGATCAATTTGCTTGGCGGCATCGCCGACGGGGCCAGCACGCAGCGGCTGGCGCAGGAAACGGCGTCCTACCAGGAGCGCTACCGCAGCGTCATGTCGACCCAGCCGCCGGCGCCGGCCAAGACGCAGAACATGAAAGTGGCCGTCACCCTGGGCCAGATGATCGCCAGCCAGGCGCCGGAGCCGGGCCGCCTGCTGGGCATGCTGAGCGCCGCGCTGGACCAGGCGCCGCAGGTCGCGCTGGGCCAGCTGCACTGGCATGCGGGCCAGGCGCCCGCGCGCACGGCCGCTGGCCAGCCGCCGCCGCAGCAGACTGCGCCGCCCCACAGCGCCCTGGCCGGCATCCCTGTCGCGCCGCCGCAGGCGCTGCGCCTGGAAGCGGACGTAGCCATGCCGAACAATGACTACCGCGCCGCCCTGGCCGCCATCACGGCCTTCGCGCAAACCCTGGCGCGCCAGCCGGGCATGCAGGTGACGATCGAGGAAACGCCGCTCGACCTGCGTCCCAGCGCGGCCCTGTCCGGCAAGAGCGCAGCGCCGGCGCAGGACAGCCAGGCCCGCTTTACCCTCTTGCTGGAGTGGCAGCCATGAGCGGCCCCGTGAAGCAGCCACCCCTGCCCGGCATGCAGCGGGCAGGCACGCCCATGCGCACCCTGCCCGCCTGGCTGGGCGAACTGCACCTGGTGCGCGCCGCCCTGCTGTGCTTTGCGCTGACCTTGCTGGCCAGCCTGCTGCTGCTGAGCCTAACCGCCGCCTATCGCATGCGCGAAGCGCAACAGCTATACCTGGCCCAGCACACGCGCGCGGCGGCGGCCACCCTGTTCAACCACGCGGAAGCGGAAAAACAGGAAATCCGCGCCTACGAACCGCAATTTTTGGCCCTGCGCCAGCGCGGCCTGATCGGCGAGGAAAACCGCCTGGCCTGGATCGACGCCATCCGCCGCAGCCAGGAACAGCGCAAATTGCTGCCGATCAGCTATGACATCAGCCCGCAGCAAGCGCTGCCCGTGCCATTGCCCATGGTGATGGGGCAATATCACCTGCGCGGCAGCCGCATGCGCCTGCAGATGGATTTGCTGCACGAAATGGACTTGCTGAACCTGTTTGACGATTTGCGCCAGGCCGGCTATTTCGCCGTGCAGGATTGCACGCTCAAGCGCCATGGCGCGGCCGGCGGCGAGGCGGTGCCGACCCTGGGCGCCGAATGCGAACTGCTGTGGCTGACCGTCAACAGCGTGCCCGTGCCGGGGCGGCCATGAGGTCCGCCCGCATCCTGTGCGCGCTGCTGGCCGGCGCCGCGCTCACGGCACAGGCGCAGCCGCTGGGACGTTTGTTCCTGTCGCCCCAGCAGCGCGCCCAGCTCGATGCGCAGCGCTACGGGCCGCCGCCACCCGATCCCGCCCTGGCTGCCCCCACGCCCCCGCCACCGCCGCCGCCCGCGCCGCCCGTGGAATTGAATGGCGTGGTGCAGCGCAGCAGCGGCCGCTCCACCGTCTGGCTGAACCAGGAAGCGCAAAACGAGCCGCACAACCGCCTTGCCCGCGACAAGCCCGGCACCCTGACCCTGCGCCTGTCGAATGGCCAGGCGGTGCTGCTGAAACCTGGCCAGCGCTACGACCCGGCCAGCGGCACGGTCACCGAGGCGCAGGAGACGCCGCCATGACGCCACGGCAAGCTCATTGTCAACCTCATCGGCAAGCTCGTTGGCAACCTCGTCGCCAGCGCGGCGCCGCCCTGTTGCTGCTGGTGGCCGTGCTGGGCCTGGGCGCGGCCAGCCTGCTGATCAGCGCCTTTGGCCGCAAGACGGGCGAGGCCGAACGCCAGCAGCGCACGCTGGACACCCTGGCGCAGGCGCGCGAAGCCTTGCTGGGCTTTGCGGCGGTCAATGGCCGCCTGCCCCGTCCGGCCGCCTCCGCCCTCGACGGGCGCGAACGGGCCGCCGACTGCGCCGACGATGCCGCCTGCAGCGGCTTCCTGCCGTGGGTGGCGCTGGGCGTGGCGGGCAGCGACGCCTGGGGCAAGCTGCTGCGCTACAGCGTCACGCCGGAAATGGCGCGCGCGCCCATCGTCTCGTTTTCCGCCGTCGCCAACCGGGTCGTGCTCGAGCGCGACGCGCGCGGCGAATTCGCCTACGTCGCGGGCCAGGCACTGTGCGACGTCAGCGTCGAATGCCTGCCCGTCGTGCTGTTCTCGCAAGGCAAGGACCACTACGGCACGGCCGCCAGCGGCGTGACGCAGATCAATACGGCACGCGGCAATGTCGACGAAGCCGCCAACGACCGCGCCAGCCGCAGTTTCATCGCCCGCCCAGCCACCGACAATGCCGCGCTGCCCGGCGGCGCCTTCGACGACATGCTCACCTGGATTACCTTGCCCACCCTGTACCAACGCATGCGCGCCGCGCGCAACCTGCCATGAGCCCCCGCCCGCATCCATCGCGCCGCCAGGGCGGCTTTTCCCTGATCGAGATCGCCATCGTGCTCGTCATCGTGGGCTTGATGATAGGCGGCCTGGTCACGCCCTTGACGGTGCAGCTGGAACAGCGCAAGGTGGCCGAGACGCAACAGGCGCTGAATGAAGCGAAGGAAGCGCTGACGGGCTACGCGCTGCGCTACGGCTACCTGCCCTGTCCCGCCATCTCCGCCATGAGCGGCCTGGAAGACCGGCGCGGCACCCGCTGCACGGGCGAAAAGCGCGCCGGTTTCCTGCCCTGGGCCACCCTGGGGCTGCGCCAGGGCGACAGCTGGAACAATCTGTTCCGCTACAGCGTGACGCCGGCCTTCAGCGACAGCGGCCAGCTTTTCAGCCTGTCGACGCCGCGCGACATCAGCATCGTCACGCGCAATGGCGGCGCGCTGCTGCAGGCGACGGCCTTGAACGACATCCCAGCCATGATCATGTCGCACGGCAAGAACGGTTTCGGCGCCACGGGCGTGCAGGGCCAGCGCCAGGCTGTGCCTTTCGGCAACAATGTCGACGAGCGCAACAATGCTACGAACGCTACCACCGTCATCAGCCGCGCCGCCAGCGGCCCGCAGCAGCCCGGCGGCGAGTTCGACGATATCGTCGCCTGGCTGTCGCCGAACATCCTGTTCAACCGCATGGTGGCCGCGCAAAGGCTGCCCCGCTGATGCCCATGCTCTCGCCCGCCGCCACCATCGCCCGCTACACCTTGCTCGAAGCGCTGCGCAGCCGCCTGCCGTGGCTGTTCCTGCTGGCCGCCTGCGGCGCCGCCGCCCTGGCCGGCTTCCTGCAGCAACTGGCGCTGACGGAAAGCGGCGCCGTGCAGGCGGCGTTGCTGGCGGCCGCCTTGCGCCTGGCCGGCGTCTTCCTGCTGGCCACCTTCATCATCACCAGCATGGCGCGCGAAGCGGCCGACCGGGGCCTGGAACTGCTGCTGGCGCTGCCCATGCCGCGCGCCGCCTACCTGCTGGGCAAACTGCTGGGCTACGGGGCGCTGGCGGCCGTGCCCGCCGTGCTGTTCGGCCTGTTGATGGCCCTGTTCGCCGCGCCCGCGCAAAGCGCGCTGTGGGCGCTGTCGCTGCTGGGCGAATTGTGGATCGTCGCCGCCTTCAGCCTGCTGTGCGCGGCCAGCCTGCAGCAGGCCCTGCCGGCGCTGGCCGCGACTGGCGGTTTCTATGTGCTGGCGCGCATGCTGGGCAGCCTGCAACTGCTGGCGCACGGCCCGCAGGCGGGCGACTCGCTGGCGCAACGGGCCACGGCCGGCGCCATCGACGTGCTGGCCCTGCTGCTGCCCCGCCTGGACGCCTTTGCGCGCACGGAATGGCTGCTGTACGCCACCGGCGACTGGCCAGCCCTGGCCAATGTGGCGGCGCAAACCGGCATCTACGTGGCCTTGCTGGCCAGCTGCGCGCTGTGCGACTTTTACCGCAGGAACATCTGATGGCCGCCGCCCAGCGCCCCTGGAGCAGCGTGCCGCGCCCCCTGTGCTGGCTGCTGGCGGCATGCCTGCTACTGCAGCTGGGCTGGCGCCTGGCGCAGCAGCAAGCGCCGGCGCAGGCGCGGCCCCTGCCCGCCGCGCCGCCGGCGGGCGTGGCGCGCCTGGCCAGCCTGGGCGAGCCGCTGGCCATGTCCAAAGCCATGCTGCTGTACCTGCAGTCGTTCGAAGACCAGGCCGGCGTCAGCCTGCCGTGGCGCGAACTCGACTATGACCGCCTGGCCGGCTGGCTGGAAACGGCGCAAACGCTCGATCCGCGCAGCCAGTATGCGCTGGTGGCCGCCAGCGAAGTGTACGCGGGCGTGGCCGACCCGCAGCGCGTGCGGCGCATGCTGGCCTTTGTCGCCGCCAGCTTCGCGGCCGACCCGCAGCGCCGCTGGCCCGCCATGGCGCAGGCGGCGCTGGTGGCGAAGCACCAGCTGCACGACCTGCCGCTGGCCCTGTCGTATGCGCGTGAACTGCGGCGGCTGGCGACGGGGCCGCAAGTGCCATCCTGGGTGCGCGAGATGGAAGCGTTCATCCTGGAAGACATGGACCAGCTCGACAGCGCCCGCCTGGTGATCGGCGGCCTGCTCGCCAGCGGCCAGATCAGCGATCCGCACGAGCTGGCCTTCCTCGCGCGCCGGCTCGACGAACTTGCCAAGAAGAAAGCAAAGGCCACGCCATGACCCTGCCCTGCGCGCCCGGCATCAAATGCAGTAAACTGCCAACCCAAGCTGTCGCACTTTTTTTCCAAGGAAATCCCATGCTCCCACGCCGCCAGCACGGCTTTACGCTCGTAGAAATCGCCATCGTCCTGGTCATCATCGGCTTGCTGCTCGGCGGCGTGCTCAAGGGACAAGGCTTGATCGACAGCGCCAAGGTGAAAAACATCATCCAGCAATCGAATGCGCTGACGGCCGCCGTCAACGCCTACCAGGACAAGTTCCGCGCCCTGCCCGGCGACGACCTGCAGGGCACCCTGCACGTGCCCAATTCGGCCGGCAACGGCAATGGCGACGGCCAGATCGGCGACGGCCAGCCGCGCGAATTCACGCTGGCGCCGCAGCACCTGGCGCTGGGCGGCTTTATTACCGGTTCCTACAACGGCACCTCGCAATTCATGACCAGCGCCCAGGGCGGCGCCGTCTACCTGTACAACGACGAAGTGGGCGGGCGCGCCGGCAACGGCATCCGTTTCGACAACTTGCCCGAGAGTTACGCGGAACAGATCGACAGCAAACTCGACGATGGCGTGGCCAGCACGGGCAGCGTCCGGGCGAACATGCCCTATGGCAATACCGGTGCTATCATCCCCCGCACCGCCGTCTTCTTCTGAGCCGTCAGTCACTATCAAAGGAATACCATGCCACTGCACCGCAAATTCATTATCTCCCTGGCCGCCTGCGCCTTGCTGGCCGGCAGCGCGCACGCCCAATACGTGGGCCCGACGGCCGGCCCGGCCGCGCCCAGCAGCGTGGCCGCCATCCTGAAAAACCCCGTCGACGACCAGGCCGTCGTGCTGCGCGGCCATTTGCTGCGCAAAGTGGGCAAGGAGAAATACACGTTCTCCGACGGCACGGCGGAGATCCGCGTGGACATCGACGACAAGGTCTTCATGAACCGCAAGATCGACGCCAAGACACAAGTGGAAATCCGCGGCGAAGTGGAGAAGGATTTCATGGAGAGCCCGGAAATCGATGTCGACGTGCTGACCGTGGTGCCGTAAAGCCGCCTTGCCATCCCGCCGCCACGGCGGGATGGGCGTTCCCCCTCCTCTGTATGCCTTGCGCAACCTTTTTTCCATTCCAGAAACTAGGCTTGTCAGAAGAATCAATTTCGTCTAGCATCTTTTCATTCAAGGTCAGCCAGCGCCAGCGTGAGCCTGCCTATCGACTCATCCATTCTGGGAGCTTTCCGGGTGCAAGATTTGCCTTCGATACGCTCAAGAATTTCATGGCTGGTGCTCGCCTGGGTCATTCCGACGGCGCTCGTGTTTCTCCTGCTCGTGGCGCAAAGTTACACGCGCGAACGCGACCATGTCGTCAGCGAAACGGCGCAGGCGGCGCGCGCGGTGGCCGCCGCCGTCGAACGCGACTTGAACGGCGCCCAGATGGCCGCGCGCATCCTGGCCGGCTCGCCCGCCCTGCAAGCGGACGACATCGGCGCCCTGCGGGCCCTGGCCGCCGGCCTGCTGCAGCCTGGCCTGGCCGTCAGCGCCTTCATCGTCTCCGACGCCAAGGGCCGCCAGCTGATCAATACGACCCTGCCCGCCAGCCAGGCGCCGCCTCCCCTGCCGCAAAAATGGGCCGCCAGCATGGAGCGCACGCGCGACTCCGGCAAGCCGCGGCTGACCAGCCTGACCAAGGCGCCCGACAGCCTGCCGCAGCTGGCCCTGAACCTGCCCTTGCCGCGCAGCCAGGGTAGCGCCTACGTGCTGACGGCCCTGTACCCGCCCGACTACCTGGCCGTGCTGCTGCGCGAGCTGCACCTGCCAGCCTACCTGGGCGCGGCCATCATCAATGCCGACGGCATCAACGTGGCGCGCACGCTGGCGCCGCAGCGCTATGTGGGCCAGCGCAGCGCGGCGCCCCTGCTGGAACAGATACGCCAGGCGCGCGAAGGCGTGCTGCGCCATGCCACGCTGGAAGGCATCGACGTCTATACGGGCTTTCGCCGCGCCCCGGACGCCGCCTGGACGGTGGCCGTCACCATGCGCACCAGCACGGTGGCGCAAGCCCTGCTGCGCTCGGTAGTCACGGGTTCCCTCATCCTGGCGCTGCTGCTGGGCGCCGGCTTCGCCCTGGCCTGGCGCGTGGGCGGCCGCCTGGCCAGCACCCTGCAGGAACTGACGCAGCAGATCCATGCGCTGGCGCAAGGCAAACCCCTGCTCTCGAACCGGCACGCGGACCGCGAATCGGCCGACATGGCCAGCGCCCTGGGCGCGCTGGAACGCGACCTGCGGCGTCACCGCACGCAGCTCGAAAGCCTGGTGGCCGAGCGCACGCTGGCCCTGGGGAAATCCACGCGCCTGCTGGAAACCGTGTACGCGACGGCGCCGATCGGCATGCTGTTCGTGGACCTGGACTTGCGCATTGTCATGATCAACCACTACCTGGCCGCCATCAACGGGGCCAGCGTGGCGCAGCACCTGGGCCGTCCCGTGGGCGCCATGCTGTTCGACGACGCCGTGCGGGCGGAGGTGGAACGCTGCGTGCGCCAGGTGCTGGGGACGGGACAACCCATCGTCGACATCGAATTGAAGGGCCATAGCGGCCAGCAGCGCGAGCAGCTGAGCCACTGGATCGTCTCGTACCACCCGATCTTCGGCCCGGAACAGCAATTGCTGGGCGTATCGGGCCTGTGGCTGGACATTAGCGAGCGCAAGCGCAGCGAAGCGGAATTTCGCCGCTCGAAACACCTGTTTGGCACCATTATCGAAAACATCCCGGCCATGGTCTTCGTCAAGCGCGCCGACAAGCTGAGCTTTGAAATGGTCAACCGCCACGCGGAACTGACCCTGGGGCGCTCGCGCGAGCAATTGCTGGGCAAGACGGACCACGATTTCTTCCCGCCGCAGCAGGCGTCCGCCTTCGTCAGCGCCGACCGCAAGCTGCTGGCCACGGGGCAGATGGTGGAAATCGAACAGGAAGCGATCAATACGGCCGACGGCACCACGCGCCACTTCACCACGCGCAAGGTGGTCTTGCGCGACGATGCGGGGCGCGCCAGCCATGTGCTGGGGGTATCGATCGACATCACGGAACGCAAGCGCGCCACCGAGGTGCTGCACGCCACCACGTGGCGCCTGGAACAGAACGAACGCTTCATCCGCACCGTCACCGACAACCTGCCCGGCATGGTGTCGTACTGGGGCGCCGATTTACGTTGCCGATTTGCAAATAAATTCTATAACGAATGGTTTGGCCGCAGCAGCGCCGAGCTGGCCGGCATCCACATGAGCGAATTGCTGGGGCAGGAACTGTTCGACGTGTATGCGCCCCACGTGGAGGGCGTGCTGGCGGGCCGGCCGCAAAGCTTCGAGCGCGACCTGCTCGATCCCGGCGGCCAGGTGTGCCACACGTGGACCAACTACATCCCCGATTTCGACGACGGCGGCGGCGTGCGCGGCTTCTTCGTGCTGGCCTCGGACGTTTCCGAACTCAAGCGCACGGAATTGCGCCTGCATGAACTCAACGAGCAGATGGTGCGCGCGCGCGACAAGGCCGAGGCCGCCAGCGTCGCGAAAAGCGAATTCGTCGCCAACATGAGCCATGAAATCCGCACGCCGATGAACGCCATCATCGGCCTGGCGCGCCTGCTGGAAGAGTCGCCGCTGGAAAGGCGCGAGCGCAGCTATGTAGGCAAGATCCAGATGGCGACGCAGTCGCTGCTCAATATCGTCAATGACGTGCTCGATTTTTCCAAGATCGAGGCGGGACAGATGGTGCTGGAACAGCGCCGCTTCCAGCTCGAACGCATGTTGGGCAGCGTGGGCGTGTTGCTGGCCAGCAGCGCCTGGGCGCGCGGCGTGGAGCCCGTGTTCGTGCTAGCCCCCGGCGTGCCGGACGAACTGATCGGCGACGCCCTGCGCGTGGAGCAAATCCTCATCAACCTGATGGGCAACGCCGTCAAGTTCACCTCGCATGGCGAAGTGGTGTTGTCGATCGACAAGGTGGCCGAGGATGCGGCCAGCGCCACCCTCGAATTTTCCGTGCGCGACACGGGCATCGGCATCGGCGCGGCCGAGCAGGAACGCATCTTCGACGCGTTTTCCCAGGGCGACAGCGGCACCAGCCGCAAATATGGGGGCACGGGACTGGGGCTGGCCATCTGCCGGCGCATGGTGGAATTGATGGGCGGCACCCTCAGCGTGAAAAGCACGCTGGGCAAGGGCTCCGACTTCCGCTTCCGCTGCCGCTTCGACAAGGTGGCGCCGCCGCCCGAACCGCCCGGCAAGAGCGCGCCCAGGGTCCAGTCGCTGCTGATCATCGACGACAACGCCAGCGTGCGCGCCATGCTGGAAGAGTGGTGCGCGGCGCAGGGCTGGCACAGCCGCAGCGCCGACAGCGGCGCGGCCGGCCTGGCCCTGCTGCGCGCCCACGCCAGCGGCGGGCCGGCGGCGGACCTGGTGCTGCTCGACGCGGCCATGCCCGGCATCGATGGCATTTCCATGCTCACCGAGGCGCGCGCCGACGAACGCCTGGTGCTGCCGCCCGTGATCATGCTGGTGGCCGACCAGGATAGCGAAAACCTCGAACGCCTGGCCGACAGCCTGATGCTGGCCGGCATCGTTTCAAAGCCGGCCACCCCGGCGCGCCTGCTGGCGGCCGTGACGGCCGTGCGCGAAGGCCGCAGCACCCCTTCGGCGCTGCCCGTGTCCACGCCCTTGTCGGGTTTGCTCACCGGCATGCGCGTGCTGCTGGTGGAAGACAATGAAATCAACCAGGAAGTGGCGCAGTACATCCTGCTGCACTCGGGCGCGCGCGTGACCGTGGCCGCCAACGGCCGACTGGCCGTCGACTTGCTCACCAGCACGCCGGACGCCTGGGACGTGCTGCTGATGGATTTGCAGATGCCCGTCATGAACGGCTACGACGCCACCCTGGCCATCCGCGCCCTGGGCTTGCCGGACTTGCCCATCATCGCCATGACGGCCAATGCCATGGACGAAGACCGCCTGCGCGCCATCGCCAGCGGCATGAATGCGCATGTGGCCAAGCCCATCGATGTCGACGAGATGATACAGACACTGACCCGGCTGGTACCGGCGCTCCCGGCCGGCGCTGGCGGCGACAGCGCCGTGCAGGCAGCCGATGCCGTCGCGCGGACGCTGGACTTGCCCGCCACGGTGCCCGGCATCGACCTGGCGGCGGCCCTGCACCGCTTCGGCGGCGACTATGGCGCCTTCCTGGCCCTGCTCAAGCGCTTTGAGAATTCGCAAGGAGACGCCGTCGAGGAAACGCGGCGCCTGCTGGCCGCCGGCCAGGCGCAGCAGGCGGCGCAGCTGTTGCACCGCGTGTGCGGCGTGGCGGCCAACCTGGGCGCCACGCAGATCGCCAGCCTGGCCGCCGAGACGGAGAAAACGCTGAAAACGGGGCAATCGCACGCCACGGCCGCCATGCTGGGCCGCCTGGAACAGGCGATGGCCGAAGTCATCGAAGCGGCGCGCACCCTGCCTTCGCCCCTGCGGCGCAGCCAGCCGGCAGCGGCTGCGTCCGGCAGCGGGCCCGTCGACCTGCACGCCGGCCTGGCCGAATTGCTGGTCTTGATCCGCAACAACAACCTGAAAGCGCTGGCGCAATTTCACGCGCTGCACCCCGCCCTGCAACAGTCAGACCGGGAAGCGGCGCTGGCGATGGCACATGCAATTGACACGCTGAATTTTGCCGAGGCGGAAGAACTCGTGCTCGATCAGCTGAAACGAGAGGAAAACAAGTGAGCTGGACCAACCTTGCCATGAACGGGCGCATCCTCATCGTCGATGACGCCATGGAAAACATCCAGATCCTGCACCAGCTGCTGCGCGAGGAGCACGACGTGCTGTTCGCCCTGAGCGGTGTGAAGGCGCTGGAAATTGCGCATAATCAACTGCCGGACCTGATCCTGCTCGACGCCGTCATGCCCGGCATGGATGGCTATGCCGTGTGCAGTGCGCTGCGCGAATCGGCCCTGCTGAGCGCCATTCCCGTCATCTTCGTCACGGCCCTGAACCAGCCCGAGGACGAGACGCGGGCGCTGGAAGCGGGCGCCGTCGATTTCATCACGAAACCGTTCAACGCGGCCGTCGTGCGCGCCCGCGTGCGCAGCCAGCTGACCATCAAGCGGCAGGCCGACGCCATGCGCGAACTGTCGCTGACGGATTCGCTCACGGGCGTGGCCAACCGGCGCAGCTTCAACGACACGATGGACAGCGAATGGCGGCGCTGCGCGCGCGACGGCGTGCCGATGGCCATCATCATGGCCGATATCGACCATTTCAAGGATTACAACGATACGTATGGCCATCAGGCGGGCGACCTGTGCCTGCAGCAGGTGAGCGCCGCCCTGCGCCGCTGCGCCGTGCGCCCGCCCGACCTGCTGGCGCGCTACGGCGGCGAGGAATTCATCATCCTGCTGCCGCAGGAAACGCGCGACGGCGCCGAGGTGGTGGCCCAGCGCATCCTCGACGAAGTGCGCGCGCTGGACATTCCCCACGCCAAATCGAGCGTCGGCCCGCACGTCACCGTCAGCCTGGGCATGGCCAGCGTCATGCCCACGGAAGGCATGGACCCCAGCACCCTGATCCGCGCCGCCGACGCCCTGCTGTACCGCGCCAAGCATACGGGGCGGGACAGGTATTGCGCGTCGGAAGAGGAGTGAGGGAAGAGGAGTGAGCTGGCAGGCTAGCGGCTCCTTGCCGGCGCGGCATTGGAACGATTGGTCCCCGATGGCCGTCCCGTCGTGCTGGGCCAGCCGCCCGCATTTCCCGGGCCAGGACCTCTGTCCGTAGCGCCGCTGCCCCCGGCGGCCGCCTTGCCGCTGCCCGTGGCGCCCTTGCCAGCGCCGCTATTTCCACTGTTTGCCTTGTTGGACATCATCGCCTCCTTCGCCGGAAAACGCCGGCGCGCCACCAGCGTACACCCGGCGCACGCGCAGAAGCGCACGACTGCCTGCCGGCCGGCGAAGCGGGTTCAACTTGCTGCTCAGGGATAACACCGCATCAAAAACTCCGCCACGCACACAGGTTTCGTGTCGCCTTCCCGCTCCATGGTGACGGCCCAGTTGACTTGCGCCCCTTCCGGCAAGTCGTCGACGGAGAGGATGTCGAGGCGCGCGCGCAGGCGGCTGTTCACGGGTACGGGCGCGGGGAAGCGCACCTTGTTGAGTCCATAGTTGATGGCCATGCGGATGCCGGCCATGTGCAAGGCACCCTGCAGCATGGCGGGCAACAGGGACAAGGTCAAGAAACCGTGCGCCACGGTGCAGCCGTAGGGCGACTCGCGCGCGCAGCGCTCCGCGTCGACGTGGATCCACTGATGGTCGTCCGTCGCGTCGGCAAAGGTGTCGATGCGCTGCTGGGTAATGGTCAGCCAGTCGGAAACGGCCACGTGCTGTCCCGCCAGGGCCTGGAAACCGGCGATGCCGGCGATATCACGCATGGTGTTGCTCCGCTGGCTCCGCCGGGCGGCGGCCGAACATGCCCATGCCCTCCACCGTCGTCACCACTTCGCCGTGCTGGTTGCGCACGCTCCATACGGAAATGACGATGCCGCGGTCCGGTTTCGACGTGGATGGGCGCACTTCCTTGACTTGGTAAGTCAGCTGCAAGGTGTCGCCCGCGCGCACGGGCTTGAGCCAGCGGATGCTGTCCAGGCCGGGCGAGCCCATACTGGACGAGTGCTTGAGCAGGTTATCCACCACCAGGCGCATCATCATGCCGCACGTGTGCCAGCCGCTGGCGATGACGCCCTTGAAGATGGTTTTTTCGGCGGCCGCATGGTCGACGTGGAACGGCTGCGGATCGAAATCCGTGGCGAAGGCGATGATTTCCCGTTCCGTCACGTGGCGCTGGCCCAGGTCGATTTCCAGGCCTTGCGTAAAATCTTCAAAATACCAGTGCTTGGGTTTGATTCCAGTCAATGCGGTCATGCGGTCTCCGTCGGCAAGAAGCCCGGCTGGGCGATAAAGCGTTCGATGTGGTGCTCCACGTCGCCCAGGGTCAGGGCGATCATGGAGAGGCGCTTGAAATGGTGGGCGGCAGGCAATTCGTCCGTCACGCCCATGCCGCCATGCAACTGCACGGCTTGCTGGCCGACAAAGGTGGCGGCCAGGCCCACCCTCGCCTTGGCGGCGGACACCGTGCGGCGCCGCTCGGCCGCGTCGGCACTATCGACCTTGGCGGCGGCCAGCATGGCCATCGAGCGCGCCTGCTCCAGGTGGATGAACATGTCGGCCATGCGGTGCTGCAGGGCCTGGAACTTGCCGATCGGCGCGCCGAACTGCTGGCGCGTTTTCAGATACTCGAGCGTGGCGGCGAAGATGGCGTCCATGGCGCCCACGGCTTCCGCGCACAGCAGGGCCGCGCCGTAATCGACGGCCGCGTCCAGCACGGCCCAGCCCTGCCCCGCCTGACCGATCAGCGCGTCATGCCCCAGCACCACTTGCACGAGGGTGACGGTGGCGGCACGCTGGCCGTCGATGGTGCGGCAGTCGCGCACGGTCACGCCCGGCGCATCCACAGGCACGAGGAACAGCGAAATGCCGTCAGTGCCGTCCTGGCCGCCGCCGCTGCGCGCGGAAACGATCAGGGAATCCGCCTGTGCGCCGTGGATGACGACGGTTTTCTCGCCGTCCAGCACGAAACCATCGCCGCTGGCGGTTGCCGTGGTGGCGATGTCATGCAGATCATGGCGCGACTGGCGTTCGCCCAGCGCGCACGCGAGCTTCAGGCTGCCGCTGGCCACCTGCTCCAGCACGGCGTCATGACCGCCCGCCAGGGTCAGGAAGCGCGCGCCCAGCACGGTGGCGAAATACGGTTCGACCACGAGGCCGCGCCCCAGTTCCTGCATCACCAGCAGCATGTCCACGGCCGTGCCGTCGAAGCCGCCCGCCGCGGCCGGCAGCGGCAAGGCCGTCATGCCCAGTTCGGCCAGGGTGGCCCAGGCAGCGCTTGAGACGCCCGTGGCCGAGTGGATGATCTGCTTGCGCGTTTCAAACGAGTAATCCTTGTCGACCCAGCGCCTGAGCGCATCGGCGAATTGCTGCTGTTCCTGATTGAATTGGAAGTCCATGTCGTCTCCTTCTGGCTTACAGGCCCAGGATCATCTGCGTGATGATATTTTTCTGGATTTCATTCGAGCCGCCATAGATCGATGTCTTGCGGTAATTGAAGTAATACGCGGCCAAGGGCGCTGCCAGGTCGTCGCCGGCGGCACTGTGCGGCGCGCCGCCATCGAGGAAAGCGGGATCGAACGGCAAGGCTTGCGGGCCGATGGCTTCCACCATCAGTTCCGTCAGCTGCTGCTGCAGTTCCGAACCGCGCACCTTCAGCATCGACGCCTGCGGTCCCGGCCCCTTGCCTTCATCGCTGATGACGCGCAAGACCGTCATTTCCAGCGCCATCAATTCGATTTCCAGGGTAGCGACCTTGGCCGCAAAGGCGGGATCGTGCAGCAGCGGCGCGCCGCGCTTGGTTTGCTGCATGGCAAGCTGCTTGAGGAAAGTCAATTCGCGCTTGGAGCGGCCGACGGCGGCGATGCCCGTGCGCTCGTGCCCCAGCAAATACTTGGCATAGGTCCAGCCCTTGTTTTCCTGGCCCACCAGGTTGCTGACGGGCACGCGCACGTTGTCGAAAAAGACTTCGTTCACTTCATGTTCTTCATCGAGCATGATGATGGGACGCACGGTGATGCCCGGCGTTTTCATGTCGATCAACAGGAAACTGATGCCTTCCTGCTTGCGCACCGTGCTATCCGTGCGCACCAGGCAAAAGATCATGTCCGCGTGCTGGCCCAGGGTCGTCCAGGTTTTCTGGCCATTCACGATGTAATGGTCGCCGTCGCGCTGGGCCGTGGTTTTCAGGGAAGCGAGGTCGGAACCGGCGCCCGGCTCGGAGTAGCCCTGGCACCACCAGTCGTCGCAGTTGAGGATGCGCGGCAGATAATATGCTTTTTGTTCGGCGTTGGCGAAGGCCATGATGACGGGCGCCACCATGTTGACGCCGAAGGGCAGGATGGGCGGCGTGGCGGCGCGCGCGCACTCGTCTTCCCAGATGTGGCGCTGCACGGCCGTCCAGCCCGTGCCGCCATGTTCGACGGGCCAGGCCGGCGCGGCCCAGCCTTGCTTTGCAACAATCTTGTGCCAGCGCACATAATCGTCGCGGTTCAGGCGCAGATGCTGGCGCACCTTGCGCTGCAAGTCCGCCGGCAGATGGGTGTCGAGGAAGGCGCGCACCGTGTCGCGGAACGCCGTCTCCTCGGCCGTGTAATGCAGGTCCATGTCTGTCTCCTTGTTCTTATCGGTTGCCGTGATGACTGCACGCAAGGAAGCTCAGCGCACAAAAAAGCACGACCGTTCTCAAGGATTGTACAACAGATTGGGAGCGGCGCCAGGGGTTTTACAAAGGCTGGCGCGCAAGGGAAGCGGGCGGAATTGATTGCCTGCTGCCGCAGGCACTTCGCCTATATGTGCGACAGGATATTAATGAGCTTGCCGAAAGGGTCGCGCACGAAAAACCGCCTGACACCCCAAGGTTCATCGACAGTACCATATTCAATGGGAAACCCCGCCACACGCATGCGTGCCAATGCGGCATCCACGTCATCGACTTCTATGGAAAGGTCGGGCACAGCGGTGTTCGAGCCGCCTTGCGTCGCGAAGCTCACTTGCACGCTCATCTCGCTTTGCGAACCATACGTCATGATCCAGCCATGGTCCATCAACAGGCTCAGACCCAGCACGTCCTCGTAAAAAGTCCGCGCCAGGCCCGGATCCGACGCCGGGAAATTTGCAACGATACGCTTGACTTGCATATTTTTCCTCCATGTCTACTATATAAGTCCAACCCTGCTCAATATCGTCATCCACGTCTCCAGACGTGTCCGCTTCTGGCGAGATTTCCACTGTACACAATTACCTTTGAAGCAACATCCCCCGCAGCAGCAATTCCAAAGCCGCGATTGCTTTTATCAGGCGCGCATTGCCTTCGTCACCGTCTGCGATCCAGAACGCCGCTTCTGCCAGGCTGCCGTAGATCAACGAAGCCAATGCCTGTGGGCAAGCGTCGACCACGATGCCTTGCTGAATCAGCTGCTGGATCAGCCCTTGCATCGATTCGAGGCAATGGCGCTGCGAATCCGGTGAGGCGCCGCCCAGTACCGCCCTGGCATCGCGCAAGACGATGCGCTGAATTTCCGGCTCCAGGGCCATCTCCAGATAGGCACGGCAGCGCTGGCGAAAGCCTTCCCACGAGTCTGCGGCGCTGTCGGAGATGGCTTGCAGGCGGCCATCCATTTCCGCATCGATCTGCTCCACCACGGCCAGCAGCAAGCCCTTCTTGTCGCCGAAGTGATGATACAGGGCGCCACGCGTCAGGCCTGCCTGCGCGGTCAGGTCGTCCATCGATGTGTCGGCATAGCCGCGCTCGCTGAACACTTTGCGGGCCGTGGCCAGCAACGATGCACGGGTTTCTTCCATTTCCACACGGGTGCGGCGAACCATTGCTCTCTCCTTACATACGCAACGTATGATTATTTACATTCATTGCGTATGTATATATACTATTCATACGCGCTGTATGTATTATCACTTTGATGCCCCTTCGTTGCAAGCAGGGCGCCGTATATCACATGATCACATGAAGGAAATGAACCATGAGTACGTCTCCCCACGTTGCCACAGAAACCACTGTCCGCCACCCATGGCTGGCGGTCGGCGCGGTCGGCATGGCCACCTTTTCGGTCGTGACGACGGAAATGCTCCCGGTCGGCCTGTTGACGCCGATTGCAGACACGCTGGACACCTCCACGGGAACCGCCGGCCTGATGATCTCGCTGCCAGCATTGCTGGCGGCCTTGTTCGCGCCGCTGGTCGTGGTCGCATCGGGCAGCCTGGACAGGCGCAAGATTCTCTGTGGTTTGCTGACACTATTGGTGATCGCGAACATTGCCTCGGCCCTGGCGCAAAACATGGCGTGGATGCTGGCCACCCGTGTGCTCGTCGGTTTTTGCATGGGCGGCATCTGGGCCATCGCCGGCGGCCTCGCTTCCCGCCTGGTTCCTGCCCGCTCGACCGGCCTGGCAACGTCGATCATCTTCGGTGGCGTAGCGGCCGCTTCCGTGCTGGGCGTGCCGCTAGGCGCACAAATCGGCGACGTTGCAGGATGGCGCTGGGCCTTCGGCGTCATGGCGCTGTTCAGCAGCCTGGTACTGGCGCTGCATCTGGCTGTCATTCCCGCACTGCCCGCTGCCGGTGCGGCGACCTGGCGCCAATTCGGCAAACAGCTGCGCAACAGGCAGTTGCAGGCGGGGCTGCTTCTGACTCTGTTGCTGGTGAGCAGCCATTTCATGGCCTTTACCTTCGTGCGCCCGCTACTGCTGTCCGTGTCGGGGTTTGATGCGCAATGGCTGGGCGCGCTGCTGTTTGCCTATGGCTGCGCGGGCATCATTGGAAACTTCCTGGTAGGCGTGGTTGCCGTGCGGCGCACGGCGACTACCATCATCGCCATCTCGGGCGGCCTGCTGCTCACGCCGCTGCTGTTCCTGGCGATCGGCGATTCCGGCATCGGCGGCGGCATGGTATTGCTGGCCTGGGGACTGGCCTACGGCGGCGTATCGGTCGGCCTGATGACCTTGATGCTGAAGGCGGCGCCCCGGGCCGTGGAGATCGTCGCCGCGCTGTATGTGGGCGTCTTCAATATCGGCATTGCGCTCGGGGCGTGGACCGGTGGCCAGGCCGTGGACAGGCTGGGCCTCTCAGCCAACCTGTGGCTTGCCGCAGGATGTGCCGCAGCTGCCTTGCTGCTGTCTTTTGGCATCCGTTTTATTGAAGCCAACAAGCAACTTCGCCCTGCAAGCGATTGACGCTGGCCGCCATCACCCGTACAGATGCAGCAACACCTGCACGGCCACGATCTTGACGATGGTCATGCTGGGGAAAATCATGGCATAGCCCAGGTTCGGGCGGTCGGACTTGGCCAGGCGGTTGGCGAACACCAGCACGGCCGGGTTGCCCGTGGCGCCGGCCGCGATGCCCAGCAATTCAGGAAACGGCAGGCGCAGGAAGATCTTGCCCAGGATCACGACGAGGGCCACCACCACCAGCACCGTCACGGCTCCCAGCGCCAGCATGGGCAAGCCATCGGCGCCCACCTGCTGCACGAAGGGCAAGCCGGACGCCATGCCGACGGAGGCGAGGAAAATCGTCAAGCCATAGTTGCGCATCACCAGGTTGGCCGACAGCGGCAAGCGCCAGCTGATCTTGCCGACCCTGCCCAGGCGCCCCAGGATCAGCGCCATCACCAGCGGACCGCCCGCCAGGCCCAGGCTGAACGAACCTATCCACGGCAAGGGGATAGGTACCAGGCCCAGCAGAACGCCCAGCACCATGCCCATGCCCAGCGACACATAACTGAACTCGGCCGTGGCCGTGATGGAATTGCCGAACAGCTTGCGCACATCGGCCGCATGTTTCGCCGGTGCAATGGCCATCACCCTGTCGCCGAATTCCAAAGTCAGGAACGGGTGCGGCAGGATCATGGCGTCGCCGCGCCGTATGAACGCGATCTGCAGGGGAAAATCCTTGCCCAAGTTCAATTCTCCGAGCGGCACGCCGACGATTTCCGCATCCGACACGAACACTTCCGTGCCATCAAACGCGCTGCGGTCCTTCATCAGGCGGCCCGGATCCAGGTGGCCCAGCGCCGTGCGCGCCGCTTCCACGCCCGCCACCGTGCCCGACACCATCAGCGCATCGCCCACGCCGAGCACGAGGCCCGGATCGGGCAAGCGGTTCTGGTGGCCCTGGCGCACGCCGATCACCTGCACGCCCGCCAGGGGGCCATCGGCCAGTTCGGACAGGGCCGCACCCGCCAATTTGGCTTCATCGATGGTAATTTCGGACACGACGATGGGTGCCGGCGGCGGCGTCAGCACGGGTTTTAATATGCGCCCCGCCAGGTACAGGCCCAGCATGGGGCCGACGACGCCGAACGGATACGCGACGGCATAGCCGACGGCCGCGTCGCCATTACCGTGCGACGCTTCCAGCGCCGCCTGCAGGGCAGCCGTGCTGGTCATGGCGCCGGCAAACACGCCGCTGGCCATGCGCAGCGAGATATCGATCCACTGCCCGCCCCAGACGGACACGGCCAGGCCGCCCATGACGGCGGCAAAGGCGATCAGGTTATGTTTCTGCCCCGCGCCGCGCAAGCCGGCGAAAAACTGCACGCCATACTGCACGCCTATGCCATACAGAAACAGCAGCAAGCCGATGGAGCCGACCATCGGCGGCGGCACGGCACCGGGAGCAAACGCGCCCAGCGCCAGCCCCGCGAACAGCACGCCGCCCACGCCCAGCGAAAAGCCGAACACGCTGATGCGCCCCAGCGCATAACCGGCGCCGATGACGAGAAACAGGGCGAGGATGGGCGTGGACTCCAGCGTGTGGCGAAATAATTGAAGCATCAGGCAACCTTGGTCTGGGGAAGGCCCAGTTTAGCATGCACAAAAGCAACACGATGGCGATGATGGCAAGCAAGCGTGCGCAGCTTTGTGCATGTAAAACGGGCAAAAAAAAGCCCGCTGCGGGAGCGGGCTGAATCTAATTCCTGTGAGGAAGTAGAGGAGACAAATGCATGATGCCGCATGGCAACATATAAATCCAATTGCATGTTGTGATGATGGAAATATGTTTCATCAATATCTGACCTAAGCCGTTCCAAAAATGAGGAGTTTTCGCTGCGATCGTTGTTCGCGCGTCACCAGCACGCGGGCTTGCTCCACGCTTACGCAAGTCTGCGGCGCAAACCCTGCCGGCACGGTCTGCGCATCTCGCGCGATGACTTGCGGATCATTGAGCACGTCATAGTCTGCACGCTTGAAAAACAGTTGCTCGATACCAGCACCCCTCGCCGGCAACGGCTTGACGACGATGAGCGACCAATGGCCTTCATCCCCCAGAAACTGCTTTTGCTTCAGGAAGACGTTGACGCGGTCTGCATGGGGCGCCGATTCGCTCAGCTCGCTCTGATAAATACCCAGCGGGCACAGCGCCGTGCCGGCCGGCCATCCCATGTCGGGCAACGCTGCGACCGTGACCGGGCGCAACTGGGCCAGATGGCGGTCGAACGGGTGCTTTTCCGCCGAACAGGCGCCGAGCGCCATCAGCGCGAGCATGCCGGCGGCGCGTAACAGAGCAATCATCCGTTGGTTTCCTTCTGGAGGGTAGGATTACGTGAAGGTATGGTAAGCGATAAGCCGATGGAAACGGGCAAAAAAAAGCCCGCTACGGAAGCGGGCTGAATCTATTTCCTTGGAGGAGATAGAGGAGACAGGAGAATGATGCCGCATCGCAGCATCATTCTCCAATTGCATGTTGTGATGATAGAAATACGATCCCGCTATATCTCAACAGGCCTCCCCTGCCCCGCCATCCTCAGACCTTGTCGCCGCGCAAGGTTTTCGCCGCCGCCACCATATTGGCCAGCGCGGGAATGACCTCTTTCCAGCCGCGCGTCTTGAGGCCGCAATCGGGGTTGACCCACAGGCGGTGCGCGGGGATGCGTTCGGCCGCCTTGCGCATCAGCGTCACCATCTGTTCCTGGCTCGGAATGTTGGGCGAGTGGATATCGTAGACGCCGGGGCCGATTTCGTTCGGGTAGTTAAAATCATCGAAGGCGTCCAGCAATTCCATGTCGGAGCGCGACGTTTCGATCGTGATGACGTCCGCATCCATGTCGGCGATCTGCGCGATGATGTCGTTGAATTCCGAATAGCACATGTGCGTGTGGATCTGCGTTTCGTCGGCCACGCCATTGGCCGTGATGCGGAACGATTCGACGGCCCAGCGCAGATACTCGGCCCATTGCGATTTGCGCAGCGGCAAGCCTTCGCGCAATGCCGCTTCATCGATCTGTATCACGCGGATGCCGGCCTGTTCCAGGTCCTGCACTTCGGCGCGCATGGCCAGCGCCAGCTGGTGGCACGACACGGAACGGGGCTGGTCGTCGCGCACGAAAGACCAGTTCAGGATGGTGACGGGCCCCGTCAGCATGCCTTTCATCGGCTTGTCCGTCAGCGACTGGGCATAGGTGCTCCACTCCACCGTCATGGCGCGCGGGCGGCTGATGTCGCCGAACAAAATGGGCGGTTTCACGCAGCGCGAACCGTACGATTGCACCCAGCCGAACTGGCTGAAGGCGTAGCCGTCCAGCTGTTCGCCGAAGTACTCCACCATGTCGTTGCGTTCCGCCTCGCCATGCACGAAGACGTCCAGGCCCAGGCTTTCCTGTTCCTGCACGCAATGGGCGATTTCCGCCTGCATCAGCTTTTTATAGCCGGCTTCGTCCAGCTGGCCGCTGCGGAACTGGCTGCGGGCCTGGCGGATTGGCGCCGTCTGCGGAAACGAGCCGATGGTCGTCGTCGGGTACAGCGGCAGTTGCAGCAGCGCGGCTTGCTTGGCGGCGCGCTCGGCATAGCCGCTGGCACGCTGGCCCAGGCTGGCGTCGATGCGGGCCACGGCCGCCTTGACTTGGGGATTATGCACGCGCGGCGACTGGCGGCGCGCTTGCACGGCCGCATGATTAGCATCCAGCGCCGCTTGCACGCAGGCGCGGCCCTGGTTCAGGGCGCTGGCGATGGTGTGCACTTCATCGAGCTTTTGACGGGCAAAGGCCAGCCAGGATTGGATATCGGTGTCGAGCTTTTGTTCGCTGTCCAGGTCGACGGGCACGTGCAGCAGGGAGCACGACGGCGCGATCCACAGGCGCGACTGCAGCCTGGCGTGCACGGGTTCCAGCCACGCCAGCACCTCGTTCAAATCCGTCTTCCAGATATTGCGGCCATTCACCACACCCAGCGACAGGACGCTGGAACTTGGCAATTGCGCGATCACTTGCTCGACTTCCTCGCGGGCATTGACGGCGTCCAGGTGCAAGCCCTGCACGGGCAGCGTGCACGCCAGTTCCAGGTTGTCTTGCAGCTTGCCGAAGTACGTGGCCAGCAGCAGTTTGACGCTGTTGACCTTGCTCAAGGCAGCGTAAGCCGTGACGAGCGCCTGCTGCCAGGCGCCGTCGAGTTCAGTGACGAGTATCGGCTCATCGATCTGCACCCACTCCACGCCCTGCGCGGCCAGTTCCTGCAACAGTTGCACGTAGACGGGCAGCAAGCCTTGCAGCAGCGCCAGCTTGTCGGAATCGTCCTTGGCCTTGCCCAGCCACAAATAGGTGACGGGACCGATCAGCACGGGCTTGGCTTTCACACCGAGCTGCCGCGCTTGCGCCAGTTGCTGCAGCAGGCGGCTGCTGTCGAGCTTGAATTGCGTGCCGGCCGCGAATTCCGGCACGATGTAATGGTAATTGGTGTCGAACCATTTCGTCATTTCGCCGGCGTGGACGCAGCTGCAATCGCTGTCGCTGGCCGAGCGGCCACGGGCCACGCGGAAATAGTTATCGAGCGCCGCGCCAGTCAGGTGGCGCACGCGCTGCGGCAGGTTGCCCAGGGTAAAGCTCAAGTCCAGCACCTGGTCGTAGAAGGAAAAGTCGCCGACGGGCGCCAGGTCCAGCGCGTTCTGGTCTTGCCAGTGGCGCTGGCGCAATTCGGCGCCCTGGCCTTCCAGCGCGGCCAAGGTGCTGCCGCCCTTCCAGTAATCTTCCAGGGCGAATTTCAATTCGCGTTTGGCGCCGATGCGCGGGTAGCCCAGATTGTGTGTCGTGACGGTCATGGCGGTAGTGCCTCCTAGTGAAGTATGAATACATCATAGAGGCTTTCATCCATGAAAAATAATGGTAAAACTTCATACATCCATTATTGCCACTCATGTGAATACATGTTCGAATACAGGCGGGGCAAAAAAAAGCCCGCTGCGGGAGCGGGCTGAATCTAATTCCTGTGAGGAAGTAGAGGAGACAGATGAATGATGCCGCATCGCAGCATATCAAGCCAATTGCATGTTGTGATGATGGAAATATGATTCATCAATATCTGTCGCAGCCAGGGCATCTCAGGCGCTGGCCCGCGCGATCAGCTGGTAGGCCAGCGGCGCCAGGGCTGGCGGCGCCGCGCCCTCGTCCACTTCGCCCAGGCGCTGCAGGATGGCTTGCGCGGCCAGCCGGCCGATGTCATAGCGGGGCACGCGGATCGTCGTCAGCGCCGGCATGAGTTTTTCCGAGAACGGGAAGTCGCCAAAGCCCGCCACCGCGCATTGCTCGGGAATGCTGATGCCCAGGCGCGCCGCTTCATAGATGGCGCCGGCAGCCATGTTGTCGTTGGCAAAAAACAGGGCGTCGGGACGCTCGGCGCGCGCCATTTGCTCGCTGAATACCTGCCCGCCCGCGTCGAGCGGCGCCGTCACCGACGCTTGCACGATTTCCGGGCGCAAACCCAGCTGCTGCATGGTTTCCTCATAGCCCTGGGCCCGCTTGCGCGCGCGGAAATCGCTGCCGATGCCGCTGTCGACGTAGACGATGCGCCGGTAGCCTTGCGCGTGCAAATACAAGGTCATGTCGCGCCCCGTGGCGATGTGCGAAAAACCGATTTGCGGATACGGCCGCTCGGGGCGGATATCCCACGTTTCGATGACGGGAATCTGCAAGCCGGCCAGCAAGGTTTCCGTGGCGGCGCTGTGGTCGGCGCCCGTCAGCACCAGCGCGCGCGGCGACCAGCCGAGAAAGGCGCGCACCACCTTCTCTTCCGTCTCGATCGAGTAATCGTGGGTGGCCAGCAGCAACTGGTAATTGTGCTGCGACAAGGTGGTCGACAAGCCCTGGATGGTTTCCGCAAAGATGGAGTTCGACACGCTGGGCACGATGGCGCCCACGATGCGGCCCTGGGTCGACGCGAGGCCGCCGGCCGCCTCGTTGCGGATGTAGCCGAGCTGGTCGATGGCGCTCTTGATGCGCTCGCGTGTTTCCTGCGACACGCGGTCCGGCTCCTTGAAATAGCGCGACACGGAAATGGCCGAGGTCTGTGCCAATTTGGCCACATCGAATACGGTGCTGCGGCCAAGGCCACGCCGCTTGCGTACTGGGTCGTTCATGGGTACTGCCTTCTCAAAAATCGGTGATCACCATGCATCATGCCATGGCCGGCGGCACAGGGGATGCCAGCGTGGCGCCGCTGCGTCGCGGCGTGCCGCGATGCATGCCGGCCGGGCCGCAGAAGTTCCACCTTGGAAATTAGTGCCATTGAAATCATGCCGATAGTGTAATGGCTGTGCGCGGCAAGATGCCAGCCGGCGCGCAATCTCCCTGCATTAAATCTGTTGACAGCCCCCTGCGATTCAAATTATATTTCGCTGTACTTGCAATGTTAGCGCTAACAAAGGCGGCAGGCAAGACCCGAGACAGCCGCACTGGAACGCCATACGCAGCGCGCCAGGCAACCAAAAAGGACACACATTGAGCTCCGCTACCTCCCGCCGCACGCTGGAATCCCTGCGCAGCCAGCGCTGGCTGGCCCCAGACGACATGCGCTCGTTCGCCCACCGCCAGCGCCTGCAGCAGATGGGCCTGCGCCGCGAGGAATTCCTCGACCGCCCCGTCATCGCCATCATCAATACCTGGAGCGACCTGTCGCCGTGCCACTCGCACCTGCGCGAACGGGCCGAAGCCGTCAAACGGGGCATCCTGCTGGCCGGCGGCTTCCCCGTCGAACTGCCGGCCCTGTCGCTGGGCGAAGTGATGGTCAAGCCCACCACCATGATCTACCGCAACTTCCTCGCCATGGAAACGGAAGAACTGCTGCGCTCGCTACCCATCGACGGCGCCGTGCTGCTCGGCGGCTGCGACAAGACGACGCCCGGCATGCTGATGGGCGCCATCAGCATGGACATCCCCGCCATCTTCTGCCCCGCCGGCCCCATGCTCAACGACCGCTACCGTGGCCAGAGCGTGGGCGCGGGCACGCATACCAAGAAATTCTGGGACGATTACGTGGCCGGCGATATCGCCAAGCCCGAATGGATCAAGCTGGAAGCGAAAATGACGCGCTCGCCCGGCACCTGCAACACCATGGGCACGGCGTCCACCATGACGTCCATCGTCGAAGCCATGGGCTTTACCTTGCCGGGCGCCACCAGCATTCCCGCCATGGATGCCAATCACGTGCGCATGGCTTCGCAGTGCGGCGAGCGCATCGTCGGCATGGTGTGGGAAGACTTGAAGCCGTCGCGCTTCTTCACCCGCGCCGCGCTGTCGAATGGCGTGGCCGCCTATATGGCGCTCGGCGGCTCGACCAACGCGGCCATCCACCTGGTCGCCATCGCCGGGCGCGCCGGCCTGGCCCTGTCGCTCGATGAAATGGATGCGATGGCGCAAAAAGTGCCCGTCATCGCCAACCTGTTCCCATCCGGCGACAAGCTGATGGAAGATTTCTTCTATGCGGGCGGCATGCCGGCCCTGCTCAAGGAAATCATGCCGCAGCTGGACTTGACGGCCTTGACGGTGACGGGCCGTACCCTGGGCGAGAACATCGCCGACGCCGTCTGCCTGGACGACAGCGTCATCCGCAAGGTGTCGCAGCCGGTGGCCGACGGCGCGGCGCTGGCCGTGCTGCGCGGCAACCTGTGTCCTGGCGGCGCCGTCATCAAGCCGTCGGCCGCCAATCCGAAGTTCGCCAAACACCGCGGACGCGCCCTCGTGTTCGACTCGAACGCGGAAATGCTGGCGCAGATCCACGCGCCCGACCTGGACATCGATGAAAACACGGTCTTGATCCTGCGCAATGGCGGCCCCATCGGCGCGCCCGGCATGCCGGAATGGGGCAATCTGCCCGTGCCGAAAAAGCTGCTGCAGCAAGGCATCCGCGACATGGTACGCATCTCCGACGCGCGCATGAGCGGCACCCATTACGGCACCTGCGTGCTGCACGTCACGCCGGAAGCGGCCGTCGGCGGCCCCCTGGCCCTCGTGTGCAACGGCGACATGATCGAACTGGACATCGCCGCGCGCACCCTGAACATGGATGTGACGGACGAGGAACTAGCGCGCCGCCGCGCCGAATGGCAGGCGCCGGCGCAGAAATATGCGCGCGGCTACACCAAGCTGTACATGGAGCACGTGACACAGGCGGACCAGGGCTGCGACCTGGACTTCTTGCTGGGCAACGCCGCCACGCCGGAGCCGCCGATTTTCTGATGCCGCCGCCTTCCCTACCTATATAGAGAGCACAACTATGGATATCCTGGACAACCCTTTCCGCGCCTTGCTGGCGGACAACGCAGTACCGCTGGGCAGCTGGCTGATGGCCGGCACGCCCGTCACGGCCGAAGCCATGGGCTGCGCCGGCTTCGACTGGCTGGTGCTGGACATGGAACACGTGCCCATCGATTACCAGGATGCCTACCAGATCCTGCAAGCCTTGGGCGGCACGCCGGCCTGCCCCGTCGTGCGCCTGGCCTGGAACGACCTGGTGCAGATCAAGCGCGCGCTCGACATCGGCGCGCAAACCCTGATGTTCCCGTTCGTGGAAAACGCCGCCGAAGCGCGCAGTGCCGTGGCCGCCACCCGCTATCCGCAGCCGGGCCAGGCCGTACCCGGCACGCGCGGTTTTGCCGCCATGCACCGCGCCAGCCGCTACGGCACCGTGCCCGACTACGCCACGCGCGCCAACGGCGCCGTCTTCTCGATTATCCAGCTGGAAACCCCGGCCGCGCTGGCGCAGCTGGAAGAGATCGCCGCCGTCGATGGCGTCGACGCCCTGTTCGTGGGGCCGGGCGACCTGTCGGCCGCCATGGGCCATATCGGCAATATCGGCCACCCGGACGTGCAGGCGGCGATCGCCGACGCGGCCCGCCGCGCCCGCGCCATCGGCAAACCCATCGGCATTGTCGGCCCCTCGCCGGAAATGGTGCACACTTTCATCCATTACGGCTATGACTACGTGGCCATCGCTTCGGACATGGGCATGATGATGCGCCAGGCCAACGCCTTCATCACGGCCCTGAAACCGTCGCTGGCGAAAGCCCTCGACACGGGCGCCTACTAATTGTTCTGTTGCAACACATTGTTGCAACGCACGTAACGCGCTCAGACGCGTCATTCGCATCTTTTGGAGACAAGCATGTCAGGTGTAAAACTGGAAAAGGTTGTCAAGAAGTACGACAACGGCGTCGAAGTCATTCATGGCATCGACCTGGAAATCAAGCAAGGCGAATTCGTCGTCTTCGTGGGCCCTTCGGGTTGCGGAAAATCAACACTGATGCGCATGGTCGCGGGCCTGGAATCGATCACGGGCGGCACCATCTCCATCGAGGGACAGGTCGTCAACGACTTGCCGCCGCGCGAGCGCGACATCGCCATGGTGTTCCAGGACTATGCGCTGTACCCGCACAAGTCCGTGTTCGACAACCTGGGCTTTGGCTTGAAACTGCGCAAGTTCCCGAAGGCGGAAATCGAACAGCGCGTGCGCGCTGCCGCCACCATCCTGAAAATCGACCACTTGCTCGACCGCAAGCCGCGCGCCCTGTCCGGCGGCCAGCGCCAGCGCGTGGCCATGGGCCGCGCCATCGTGCGCCAGGCCAAGCTGTTCCTGTTCGATGAGCCGCTGTCGAACTTGGACGCCCTGCTGCGCTCGGAAATGCGCACGGAAATCAAGAAACTGCACCAGCGCATAGGCGCCACCACCATTTACGTCACGCATGACCAGGTCGAAGCGATGACCCTGGCCGAGCGCATCGTCGTGCTGTCAGGCGGCAACATCATGCAGGTCGGCACGCCGGACCAGATCTACAACGAACCCGTTTCGAAATTCGTCGCCGGCTTCACGGGCTCGCCGCCGATGAACTTCCTCGGCGCCAAGGTGGCGCGCAACGGCGCCGGCCAGGCCGAGATCGTGCTAGGCGCGGCGCGCCTGGCCCTGCCGCCGGAGCGCCAGGCCGCGTGCGGCAAGCTCGACGGCCGCGCGGTGGAATTCGGCATCCGCCCGGAAGACATCACGCTGGAAGCGGCCAGTCCCGCCAGCGCCGCCCTGGCCGCGACAGTCGTGGTGGTCGAACCGCTGGGCGCGGAAACCCTGGTCATCTTCCAGTGCGAAGGGGGCGAATTGACGGCGCGCCTGCCGCCTACCTTCGCCCTGGCGCCGGGACAGCAAGTGACGGTACAGCTGGACATGGAAAAATTCCATCTGTTCGATCCGCAAGGGGGCGCGGTACTGCCCTCCCGATAAGCCGCGAACGACCGGCATACCCATTCCAAAAAAACAGGAGACAACATCATGCGTATCAAATCCCTCGTCCTGGCGCTCGGCGCCACTTTCGTCCTTGCCACCGGCTTGGCCACCAGCGCCCACGCGCAAACAGTCAAGGTGTTCGTCGGCGGCCAAGAGCGCCCCGAAGTCATGCGCGAACTGTTCGCCAAATTCATGGCCGCCAATCCCGGCGTCAAGATCGACCTGGAAACGGGCGGCGCCACGTCGGAATTGCAGCAGAAATACCTGAACACGGTGCTGTCGGCCGGCGACACCACCCTGGACGTGTTCCTGATCGACATCATCCGCCCGGCCCAGTACGCGTCGGCCGGCTGGATCGAAAGCCTGGACAAATACCTGGGCGCCGACCGCGACAAGATCATGGGCCAGTACCTGCCCGCCTACAAGCAAGCGAATATGGTCGACAACAAGGTCGTGGCCCTGCCCGCCTTTGCAGACGCCATGTTCCTCTACTACCGCAAGGACTTGCTGGCCAAGTACAAGCTGGCGGCGCCGAAAACCTGGGATGAGCTGGCCACCGTGGCGCGCACCATCCAGGCCGGCGAAAAGAATCCGGAATTGCAAGGCATCAGCTTCCAGGGCAAGGCCATCGAAGGCGCCGTCTGCACCTTCCTGTTGCCGTACTGGAGCCAGGGCGGCGAACTGGTCACAAACGGCAAGCTGACCCTGGACAAGCCCAAGGCGGAAGCGGGCCTGGCCATGTGGCGCAAGCTCGTCGACCAGGGCGTGGCAAAGAAAAACATTGCCGAAGTGGCCACCGACGATACGCGCAAGGAGTTCCAGGCAGGCAATGTCTTGTTCGCCGTCAACTGGGGCTATGCCTGGAACCACTTCCAGGATGGCGCCGACAGCAGCGTGAAAGATAAAGTCGGCGTCGTCAGCCTGCCGGCCATGGCGGGCGGCAAACCGGCCTCGTGCATCGGCGGCTGGCAGTGGGCCGTGTCCTCGTTCTCGAAGAACAAGGAGGCGTCCGCCAAGCTGGTGCGCTGGCTGTCGAGCCCGGAAGTGTCTAAGCAGCTGGCCCTCAAGGCGTCCAACCTGCCCGTCTACCCGTCCGTCTACCAGGACAAGGAAGTGCTGGCCGCCAATGGCTGGTTCGCCGATGCCCTGCCGGTGGTGCAAAGCGCCCGCTCGCGCCCCGTCACGCCGCGCTACAGCGAAGTGTCCGAAGCCGTGCGCGTCAACACGAATGCCGTGATGGCGGGCGTGAAGACGCCGGCGGCGGCCGTGGGCGAGATCGAAAACCGCGTCAAGCGCATCCTGCGCTAAGGGGATCACGCCCGTGCCGCCACGACGGCGGCGCGGGCGGCACACGCATACGCACACCGCAACAGACGAGGAAATCATGAGGCAACGCACCCTGAAAAGCCGCATCACGGACCCCAGCGAAACAACGCTGGCCTGGGTCCTGCTGACGCCGGCGATTCTTTTTTTACTGCTGATCGTGGCCTACCCGGTCAGCAAATTGATCTACAACAGCTTTTTCGACATCCGCCTGTCCGGCGGCAGCCTGCCCAGTTTCGTGGGCCTGGACAACTACAAGATGGCGCTGGAAGACGCGCTGTTCTGGAAGTCGCTGAAAAACACCGTCATCATCACCGTCGTCACCGTGCCGGGCGCGCTGGTAGCGGGCCTGGGCCTGGCCATGCTGGCCAACATGCCGTTCAAGTACCGCTGGCCCGTGCGCCTGGCGCTGCTGCTGCCGTGGGCACTGCCGCTGGCCTTCGTCGGCCTGATCTTCGCCTGGTTCTTCCACAGCGAATACGGCCTGGTGAACGACATCATCCGCCGCATCGACCTCTTGATCCCCGGCCTGGGCTGGGAGCCGCAAATCTGGTTCAATTCGCCCGCGCTGACCATGGCCGCCATCTGCATCACGACCATCTGGAAAACCTCGTCGTTCATGGCCCTGATTTTATTGGCCGGCCTGCAAACCATCCCCGCCTCGCTGTATGAGGCGGCCGAAGTGGACGGCGCCAGCAAATGGAAGCAATTTACGGAAGTGACCCTGCCGCTGCTGGTGCCATCGATGCTGGTGGCGCTGATCTTCCGCACCCTGACGGCCATCCAGTCCTTCGATATTCCGTACAACATGCCCGGCCCTGGCGACGAAACCAAGACCCTGGCCATGTACATCCAGTCCAATACCGTCGATTACCTGGACGTGGGCTACGGCTCGACCCTGGCGGTGTTCATGTTCCTGCTGTCGATGGCCACCACGTTTGTGTATCTGAAATATGTAAGAGGAGACAAAGAATGAGCGGCCTGTTTTCATCGAAGCGCCTGCGCTGGTTCGCCGCCGCGATCGTCATCCTCAACGGCGTCTTCCCCGCCCTGTGGATCCTGTTTACCTCGCTCAAGACCGAGAGCGAACTGACGCAAAAGCCGATCACCTACTGGCCGCACGAACCGACCATCGGCAATTTCATCTCCGCTTTCCAGGACCAGCCGCTGCTGACATTCCTGACGAATAGCCTGATCGTGGCCGGCCTGTCGACCCTGCTCAGCCTGTTCATCAGCGCGCTGGCCGCGTATGCGATCGCCCGCTTGCGCCTGCGCTTCCGCGGCCTGATCCTGACGGCCATCATCGGCGTGTCGATGTTCCCGCTGGTGACCCTGATGGTGCCGCTGTTCGAGATCATGCGCAGCCTGGGCTTGCTGAACTCCTACTGGGCGCTGGTGCTGCCGTACACGGTGCTGAACCTGCCCATCTGCACCCTGATGATGGTGAGCTTTTTCCAGGATATCCCGCGCGACATCGAAAACGCGGCCATGCTCGACGGCTGCACCCGCCTGAGCGCCCTGTGGCGCATCGTGCTGCCGCTGGCCGCGCCGGGCGTGGCGACGGCCGCCATCCTCGCATTTGTGAATTCCTGGGACGAGTTCCTGCTGGCGCTGTCGATGAATTCAGCCGTGGCTTACCGCACCCTGCCCGTCGGCATCCAGCTGTACCAGGGCGAGTTCGCCTTCCCGTGGCCGATCATTTCGGCGGCGCTGGTGGTGGCCATCGTCCCCATCGTCGTGCTGATCGTGATTTTCCAGGAAAAGGTCGTCAGCGGCCTGACCTCGGGCGGCTTGAAGGGCTGAAAATGGACCACCAGTCTCCCTTCACCCTGGCGCACGGCGACTGCCGCGCCGACTTCCACCCGGCCACGGGCGGCGCGCTGGCGGCTTTCCGCTGGCGCGGGCGCGACATCCTGCGCGCCGCGCCCGCCGCTGCCAACGTGCGGCAAATGGCCTGCTATCCTTTGGTGCCGTATTCGAACCGCATCGGCGGCGCCCTGCTGCAGGCGCAGGAACAGACGCATGCGCTGCGCGCCAACTTCACGCCCGAGCCGCACAGCATCCACGGCTTCGGCTGGCAGCGCGCCTGGCACGTGGCTGCGCGCACGGCCGACAGCGCCGAACTGCTGCTGATCCATGCCGGCGACGCCGACTGGCCGTTCGCCTGCGAAGCGCGGCAAACCGTGCTGCTCGACGCTGCCGGCCTGCGCCTGACCTTATCGGTGCGCAATGACGACACGCGCGCCATGCCCGCCGGCCTGGGTTTTCACCCCTACTTTCCGCTGGCGCCCGGCCTGCGCCTGCAAACGCAATGGGATGGCGTGTGGAGCATGGGCGCCGACCACCTGCCGGCCGGCTTGGCGCCCGTGGCGCAAGCGTCGCCATTCGCCACGCCGCAGCCGGTGGCCGGCTGGCGCAGCGACCATTGCTACAGCGGCTGGACGGGCCGCGCCAGCCTCGATTACGGCGACTACAGCGTGCTGCTGTCGGCCACCGACAATTGCCGCCACCTCGTGTGCTTCGCGCCCAACGACGAACGCAGCTTCATCGCCATCGAACCCGTCACGCACGCCAATAACGCGTTTGCGCTGGCCGCGCGCGGCGCGCACGACACGGGCATGCGCCTGCTGGCGCCCGGCGAAACGCTGCACATGGCCATGCGCCTGGCCATGCAGGAAAATGCGGAGGAGGCCCATGCGTGAATGGCAAGCCGAACTGGCCCTCGACGCGCGCGCCCAGCTGGGCGAATGCCCGCTGTGGAGCGTGGCCGAACAGTGTTTGTACTGGATCGATATCGCCGGACGCCGCCTGCACCGCTACGATCCGGCGACCGGTCTCGACCGCGTCTGGTGGGTGCCGTGCGAACCGGGCTGCATCGCCCTGGCTGAAAAAGGCGGCCTGGTGGCGGCCCTGCGCGACGGTTTCTACCGTTTCTATCCGCAGGAAGGCTTGCTCGACAAGCTGGCCGATGCGCCCTACGACAGCGCCGACATGCGTTTCAACGATGGCCGCTGCGACAGCGCCGGGCGCTTCTGGGCCGGCGCCATGTACGAGCCGCGCACGGAGGAACTGGCTGCCATGTTTTGCCTGGAACGGGGCGCCACGCGCCTGGGCTGGGGGCCGCAGCAGGGCTTCGGCGTAAAAGTCAGCAACGGCCTTGCCTTCGCCGCGGATGGCCAAGCCCTGTTCCAGTCCGACACGCCGAACCACGTGATCTACCGTTTCGCGTTTGACGCGGCCAGCGGCCAGGCGGGCGAGCGCAAGGTGTTTGCCCGCCTGCCTGCCAAGGGAGAAGAAGCCGTGTATGGCGGCCGCCCCGATGGCGCGGCGCTCGATGCGGAAGGCTGCTACTGGAGCGCGCAATACGAAGGCGGCCGGGTGCTGCGCTTTTCGCCGCAAGGCGAAATCATCGGCATCGTGCGCGTGCCCGTCACGCGCCCCACCATGATCGCCTTTGGCGGTGCCGACCTGCGCACCCTGTACATCACCAGCGCGCGCGAAGGCGCCAGCGACGACGAACTGGCGCGCCAGCCGCAGGCCGGCGGCCTCTTTGCCGTGCGCCTGGACGTGGCCGGCCGCCCCGAACCCCTGTACCGGGATTGATACCCGGATCTTCACCTTGAGGACAGCATGAACGCCAACATCACTCTCTACCCCAGCCTGCAGGACCGCGTGGTCTTCGTTTCCGGTGGCGGCTCCGGCATCGGCGCCGCCCTGGTCGAACACTTCGCCCTGCAAGGCGCGCAAGTGGCTTTTTGCGACATCGACCGCGACGCCAGCGCCGCCCTGGCCGCGCGCCTGGCGCCCCTGTGCCGCCATGCGCCCTGTTTTTTCTACAGCGACATCCGCGACATCGCCGCCTACCAGGCCAGCCTGGCCGACGTCGAGGCGCGCTTCGGCGCCATCCGCGTGCTGCTCAATAACGCGGGCCGCGACGACCGCCATTCGCTGGCCGAACTGACGCCTGAGTACTGGGACAACTGCCTGGCACTGAACCTCAAGCACCACGTGTTCGCCATCCAGCAGGTGGCGCCCGGCATGGCGGCCGCCGGCGGCGGTTCCATCATCAACCTCGGCTCCATTTCATGGATGCGCGGACGCCCCAACCTGGTCGGCTACACGACGTCCAAGGCGGGCATCGCGGGCCTGTCGCGCACCCTGGCGCGCGAATTGGGCGAACAGAATATCCGCGTCAACGCCATCGCGCCGGGCGCCATCGCCACGGACCGCCAGGCCGCGCTGTGGCGCGACCCGGAAGAAGACCGCCGCTTCATCGAACTGCAATGCCTGAAATACCGGCTCGACGCGGGCCACGTGGCGCGCACGGCCCTGTTCCTGGCAGCCGACGATTCGGACGGCATCACGGGACAGAACATCATCGTCGATGCCGGCCTCGCGCAAGTATCTGTAGCTGGCTAAGCCCCCATTCAAGGAGAACCCTCATGTTGAACCTGCAAGACGCAAGCCTGTTGAAACAACAATGCCTGATCGACGGCGCCTGGTGCGACGCCGATGACGGCGCCACCATCGCCGTCACCAATCCCGCCACCGGCGAAGTGATCGCCACGGTGCCGCGCATGGGCGCGGCCGAGACGCGGCGCGCCATCGCCGCCTCGCATGCGGCCTTCCGGCTGTGGCGCAAGCAGACCGTCAAGGCGCGCGCCACGGTGCTGCGCGCCTGGCATGCCTTGATTTTGCAGCACGCGGACGACCTGGCGCTGATACTCACCACGGAACAGGGCAAGTCGCTGGCCGAAGCGAAGGGCGAGATCGTTTCGAACGCGGCCTACCTGGAATGGTTCGCCGAGGAAGGCAAGCGCGCGTATGGCGACGTGATCGCGCCGCCGTCGAATGACAAGCGCATCGTCGTCATCAAGCAGCCGATTGGCGTGTGCGCGGCCATCACGCCGTGGAATTTCCCGAACGGCATGATCACGCGCAAGGCCGGCCCGGCCCTGGCGGCCGGCTGCAGCATGGTCCTGAAACCGGCGTCGCAAACGCCGCTGTCGGCCCTGGCCTTGGGCGAACTGGCGCTGCGCGCCGGCGTGCCGCCCGGCGTCTTCAATGTGGTTACGGGCGCGGCGCAGGCGATCGGCACGGAACTGTGCCACAACGACCTGGTGCGCAAGATCACGTTTACGGGGTCGACCGAAGTGGGCGCCTGGCTGTCGCGCGAGGCGGCCGGCACGATCAAGAAGCTGTCGCTGGAATTGGGCGGCAACGCGCCCTTCATCGTCTTCGAGGATGCCGACATCGACGCGGCCGTCGAAGGCGTGCTGATGTCGAAATACCGCAACAGCGGCCAGACCTGCGTCTGCGCCAACCGCATCTACGTGCAGGACAGCATCTACGACGACTTCGCCGCCCGCCTGGTGGCCAAGGTGGCCGAGCTGAAACTGGGCAATGGCCTGGACGCGGGCGTCACGCAAGGCCCGCTGATCGATGAAAACGCCGTGCGCAAGATCGAGCAGCACATCGCCGACGCGCTGGCCAAGGGCGGCAAGCTGGCCATCGGCGGCAAGCGCCACGCGCTGGGCGGCAGCTTTTTCGAGCCCAGCGTGGTACTCGAGGCAAACAGCGACATGCTGGTGGCCACCGAGGAAACCTTCGCCCCGCTGGCGCCGCTGTTCCGCTTCGGCAGCGAAGAGGAAGTCGTCGCCATGGCCAACGCCACGCAGTTCGGCCTGGCCGGCTATTTCTACAGCCGCGACCTGGGCCGCGTCTGGCGCGTGGCGGAAGAACTGGAAGTGGGCATGGTCGGCATCAACACGGGCATGATCGCCAATGAAATGGCGCCGTTCGGCGGCGTAAAGCATTCGGGCATGGGCCGCGAAGGCTCGCACTACGGCATGGACGACTTCCTCGATATCAAATACTTGTGCATGGGAGGAATTTGATTATTTCAATGTAAGCAAGGCAGGGATCAGCAACCATACTCATAAAAAACACAGGAGACAAGATCATGCAAACGACATTCCGCAAGACCACCCTGGCCGCGGCCATCACCGGCGTGCTTCTCGCGACGCCATTTGTTAGCGCTAACGCACGCGCTGACGAGCTCAGCGACATGAAGGCCATGCTGGCGCAGTTGCAGGACCGGGTGGCGCAGATGGAAGCGAAAGCGGCGCAACCAGCACCTGCGGTGCCTGCGCCAGCGATTGCGGCCGCACCGGCAACGTCGGCGGCGGCCCCCATGCAGCCCGCCACCGGCTTCAACTGGAAACTGTACGGCCGTGGCGATATCGGCTATACGGTGTCGCGCGGCAAGGATGCCAGCGGGCGCCAGCTGACCAACCACCGCCTGAATCAGGGCGAGATGGCCAGCCGCCTGGGCCTCACGGGCGCCTGGGTCTTCAGCGACGAGTACAAGGCCATCTTCGGCGTCGAGACGGGCTTGAACTTGTTTAACGGCAATGCGGGCGGCGGCACGCAAAACAACACCACCTCGTCCGTGCTGTTCAACCGGGGTTCCACCGTCGGCTTTGCCTCGACCACCTGGGGCTCGATCGAAGGCGGCACCATGTACATGGCGCCGTTCTGGGTCTCGCTGGGCGCCGATCTGGCCTCGGCGCACAATTACGGCGCCAACGACTTCAGCGCCCTGTTCTCGCTCACCCGCCCGGAGTCGCTGGGCCGCTACCTGAAAGACCCCGTGACAAACAACGCCAGCAAGACGACGAGTTTGGCCGGCAACAACTCGGGCACGGCCTTGTTCTACGGCAATGCGCTGCGCTACCGCAGCCCCACCTGGAACAACATTTCTGCGGAAGTGTCGTATTCGGCCGGCCAGCAGGCGTCTTCCGCCACCGACCTGGAAAACGATGGCCGCAGCTGGGCCGCCAACGTGCTGTACAAGAAGGGCGACCTGTTCCTCGGCTACGCGCACATGGATTACCAGCAGAGCAACGACATCAGCACGGGGGGCACGCCGAACTTCCTCAAGCGCAACCAGGTCACGGACATCGTCGGCGCGCGCTACAAGTGGAACGATTTCACCTTGGGCGGCTCCTACACCTCCTACCGCGTGTCGAACGCGGGCGGCTATGCGGCCGACGCCTTTGGCGTGTCGGGCGCCTACGACCTCGGCAAACACCGCATCGAGGGCAGCCTGGCGCACATCAGCTATGACGGCGCCAACGCCAAAGGCGCTTTCGGCACCAACACGGGCGATGGCGTGGGCAAGCCCACGTCGACGGCCTACTCGCTGGGCTACCTGTACAACTTCCAGCCGACCCTGTCGTTCTACGCGTACGCCACGCGCATCGCCAACAACAGCCATGCCAAGCTGGGCGTATTGCAGTTCCGGGGGGACAATAACTACTTCGGCTACAGCCCCGTCGAGCTGACCGCCGGCATGTTCCTCGTCTTTTAATTTAGTGCTTCTTTGTTGATGCACCGCCGGCCCGCCCCACGCCACCATGCGGGCGGCCGGTTTTCACAGGAGTTGATCGTCATGCAGTACACACTACACCAGGAAAATGACAGCGTCGCCCTGCGCTGCGCCGGCCGCTTGCTGCTGCGCCACGGCGCCGATGCGCCATGCGTGTTCGTTGGCCAGGGCCGCGAAAGCATGGAAATGTACCGCGGTAACTTCGCCATCGAAGATTACGTCGAAGAGCGCAGCGCCCTGCGCGCGCTGGCCGTCACGCAGGACGGCGACGGCGCCACCCTGAGCTTTGCGCGCCATGCCGGCGACACGCCGCAGCTGGTGCTGGCCGTGCAAGCGGCGCCGCATGGCGTGCACCTGGTGGTGCGCTACGCGGCGCCGGGCTGGAACCGGCTGTGGCTGCGCCTGCCCGCGGAACAGGACGAGCATGTATGGGGCTGCGGCGAGCAAATGTCGTACTTCGACCTGCGCGGCCGCCACTTCCCCCTGTGGACGTCGGAGCCGGGCGTGGGCCGCGACAAGTCGACCCATTTGACGTGGCAGGCGGACGTGACGTCGAAATCGGGCGGCGACTACTATCACACGAATTATCCGCAACCGAGCTTCATCTCGTCGCAGCGCTACTGCCTGCATGCCGAGACGACGGCGTATGCGGACTTCGATTTCCGCCAGCCGGACTTCCACGAGCTGCAATTCTGGGCCATGCCCGAGCGCCTGGAATTCATGCTGGCCGACTCCTTCGTCGACCTGGTCGGCGTCGTCTCGCAACGCTTCGGCCGCCAGCCGCAATTGCCTGCCTGGCTGCAAAATGGCGCCATGCTGGGCCTGAAAGGGGGCGAAGAGCATGCGCGCACCATCCTCGCGCAGGCGCAGGAACACGGCTTGCCCGTCAGCGCCCTGTGGTGCGAAGACTGGGTGGGCTTGCGCCAGACGTCGTTCGGCAAGCGTTTGTTCTGGGACTGGCGCTGGCAGCCGCAGCGCTATCCGGACCTGAAAAGCTGGATCACGGACCTGGCCAGGCAGGACATCCGCTTCCTCGGCTACGTCAATCCGTATTTATGCAACGACGGCACCCTGTACCAGGAAGCGCTGCAGCAGGGCTTTTTGGCCACGGCCACCGATGGCGGCGCCTACCTGGTGGACTTCGGCGAATTCGATTGCGGCGTCGTCGACTTCACCAACCCGGCAGCCGCGCTGTGGTTCGAGGAACGCATCCTGCGCCAGGAAATGCTCGACTTCGGCCTGTCCGGCTGGATGGCCGATTTCGGCGAATACCTGCCGATCGACCTGCGCCTGCACAATGGCGTCGATGCGCGCCTGATGCACAACGCCTGGCCGACCCTGTGGGCCGAAGTCAATGCGCGCGCCATCGAGGCGGCCGGCAAGACGGGCGACGCCACCTTCTTCATGCGCGCCGGCTACACGGGCGTGCAGGCGCACTGCCCGCTGCTGTGGGCCGGCGACCAGTCGGTCGACTTCAGCCGCCACGACGGCTTGCAGACGGTGATCTGCGGCGCCCTGTCGTCCGGCCTTCTGGGCAACGCCTACCACCACAGCGACATCGGCGGCTATACCAGCCTGTTCGGCAACCTGCGCACGGCGGAACTGTTCCAGCGCTGGACGGAGATGGCCGTCTTCACGTCGATGATGCGCACGCACGAAGGCAACCGCCCGGACGAAAACTTCCAGTTTTACCAGGATGAACAGGTGTTCCAGCACTTCGCCCGCATGACGCGGCTGCACGTGGCGCTGGCGCCCACCATCCGCGCGCTGGCCGACGATGCAGTGGCGCGCGGCCTGCCGCTGCAGCGCCCCCTGTTCCTGCACTATGAACACGACCGCGCCACCTACGCCATCCAGGACCAGTACCTGTTCGGCCCCGACCTGCTGGTGGCGCCCGTGCATGCGGCGGGTGCTGCGCGCTGGAGCGCCTACCTGCCGCAGGGCGACGCCTGGATCCACCTGTGGAGCGGCGCCGTCTTCGAAGGCGGCCAGCGCGTGGAAGTCGACGCCCCCCTGGGCCAGCCGCCCGTCTTCGTGCGGCGCGGTTGCGCACAGCAGGATTTCTTCCTGTCGCTGGCGAAATGAGCCTGGCATGAGCGTGGCGTCGCACTTGCTGTTCCTGGCCTGCGTGGCGCTGGCCAGCGTCGCGCAGAACCTGACGGGCTTTGCTTTCGGCCTGATCCTGCTGGGCCTGACGGCCGTGCTGCACCTGGCCAGCCTGGGCGACGTGGCCAACGTGGTCAGCGTGCTGGTGCTGGTGAATGCCGCCATCACCTTTGGCCGCACGCGCCCGCAGCTGGCCTGGCCCGTGTTCGGCCCTTCGCTGGCCGTCAGCCTGCTGGGCGTGGGCGCTGGCGTGGCCCTGTTGGGCTGGTTCAGCGCGCAACAGGTGACCCTGCTGCGCTTCCTGCTCGGCTGCGCCATCGTCGTCTGCGCATGCATGCTGGTGCTGCGCGCCAGCACGCGCCGGCGGCAATCCGGCCTGCCCGCCTTCCTGTTCTTCAGCGGCGTGTCCGGCGTGATGGGCGGCCTGTTCGCCAGCGCCGGCCCGCCCATGGTGTACCACCTGTACCGCCAGCCATGGCCGGCCGACATGATCCGCCATTCGCTGATCGTGCTGTTTGCCGCGAATGCCGTGCTGCGCCTGGCCCTCGTGCTGGCGCACGGCCAGTTCAGCCTGACGGCACTGTGGCTGACCCTGGAAGCCTTGCCGCTGGTGACGGGGCTGACGTGGCTGGCGCGCCGCCACCCTTCGCGCCTGCCCATCGAACACGTGCGCCGCGCCGTCTTCGTGCTGCTGCTGATCGCCGGCCTGGCCCTGGTGCTGCCGCCCGTGCTGGCCCTGGCCGCCTGAGGCGGCGCCTTTTCACTGTTTACCCTTTTTTACGAGACGAACCTTCCATGTCCGCTTCCCGCTTTTCCTCCCTGCCCGCCGACTGCGACCTGCTGGTCGTCGGCGGCGGCATCAATGGCGCCGGCATCGCGCGCGACGCGGCCGGCCGCGGCTTGCGCGTGGTGCTGTGCGAACAGCACGACCTGGCGCAGCACACCTCGTCCGCCTCCACCAAGCTGATACACGGCGGCCTGCGCTACCTCGAATACTATGAATTCAAGCTGGTGCGCAAGGCGCTGCAGGAACGCGAAGTGCTGCTGCGCGCCGCGCCGCACATCATGTGGCCGATGCGCTTCGTCATGCCGCACGACGCCGCCCAGCGCCCCGCCTGGATGATACGCGCGGGCCTGTTCCTGTACGACCACCTGGCCAAACGGGCCTTCCTGCCCGCCTCGCAAGGCATCGCGCTGGACCGCCATGCGGCAGGCGCGCCGCTGAAGGCCGGCTACCGCAAGGGCTTCGTGTATTCCGACGGCTGGGTCGACGATGCGCGCCTGGTGGTGCTCAACGCGCTCGACGCGCAGGAGCATGGCGCGCATATCCTCACGCGCACGGCCTGCGTCGACGCGCGCCGCGACGGCGACGCCTGGCAAGCCACCCTGCAAGCCGAGGGGGGCCAGCGCAAGACCTTGCGCGCGCGCGCCATCGTCAACGCGGCGGGACCGTGGACGGCGCAATTTGCAGGCGTGGCCGGCGGCGGCAAGACGCAGGGGTTGCGCCTGATCAAGGGCAGCCACATCATCGTGCCGCGCCTGTTCGACCATCCGAACGCCTACATCTTCCAGAACCCGGACCAGCGCATCATCTTCGCCATCCCCTACCAGGATGACTTTACCCTGATCGGCACCACCGACGATGAATACAAGGGGGACGTGAGCCAGGTGAAGATCAGCCAGGCGGAGATCGATTACCTGTGCCAGGCGGCGAACCGCTATTTCAAGCGCGAAATCGGCCCCGCCGACGTCGTGTGGACGTATTCCGGCGTGCGCCCCCTGCTCGACGACAGCGCGCAGAACGCGTCGGCCGTCACGCGCGACTACCTGCTGGAAGTGGCACGCGGCGCAGCGGCGACGGGCGCGCCCCTGCTCAATATCTGGGGAGGCAAGATCACCACCTACCGCAAGCTGGCCGAAGAGGCGCTGGGCCTGCTGGCGCCCCTGCTGGACAATGCTTCCCCGGCCTGGACGGCCCATGCGCCCCTGCCCGGCGGCGACCTGCAGCAGGTGAATCAACTCGTGGACAGCCATGATTTCGACGGTTTCCTCGCCCGCTTCCAGCGCGACCACGCCTGGCTGCCGCCCGCGCTGGCGCGCCGCTATGCGCGCGCCTATGGCAGCCGCGCCGCGCGCCTGCTGACGGGCGCCACGTCGATGGCCGACCTGGGCGCGCAACTGGCGCCCGGCCTGTACGAGGCCGAAGCGTGCTATCTGGTCGAGGTGGAATGGGCCAGGAGCTGCGACGACATCCTGTGGCGCCGCAGCAAACTGGGGTTGCGCTGCGCGCCGGCCGACGTGGCGCGCCTGCAGCAGTGGCTGGCCGCCCATCCGGCGCAAGAGGTGGCGGCATGACGTATTTGCTGGCCCTCGACCAGGGCACCTCCAGCTCGCGCAGCATGGTCTTCGATGAAACGGGCGCCATCGTGGCCGTGGCGCAGCGCGAATTTCGCCAGATCTTCCCGCAGCCGGGCTGGATCGAGCACGACCCGATGGAAATCTGGCACAGCCAGCTGGCTACCTGCCGCGAAGTGCTGGCCAAGACGGGCTTGCAGGCCGACGCCCTCGGTGCGCTGGGCATCACCAACCAGCGCGAAACGACGGTGGTATGGGACCGCGCCACGGGCGAACCCGTCTACAACGCCATCGTCTGGCAAGACCGCCGCACGGAAGCGCTGTGCGAGGACTTGCGCGCGCGGGGCCTGGCAGGCGCCATCCATGCGAAGACGGGCCTGGTGCTCGACCCGTATTTTTCCGGCACCAAGCTGCGCTGGATACTCGACGCCGTGCCCGGCGTCCGCGCGCGGGCCATGCGCGGCGAACTGGCCTTCGGCACCATCGATACCTGGCTCGCATGGCAGATGACGGGCGGCAGGCTGCACGTGAGCGACGTCACCAACGCTTCGCGCACCATGTTGTGGAACCTGCATGAAGGCTGCTGGGACGCCCAGCTGCTCGACTGGCTGGGCATTCCCGCCAGCCTGCTGCCGACCGTCCACCCTTCGAGCCACGTGTATGGCGAAACGGATGCGGCGGTGCTGGGCAGCCCCGTCATCATCGGCGGCATCGCCGGCGACCAGCAGGCGGCGCTGTTCGGCCAGACCTGTTTTACGCCGGGCATGGCCAAGAATACCTATGGCACGGGCTGCTTCTTGCTGCTCAACACGGGCGAACAGTGCGCGCAATCGCAGCATGGCTTGATCAGCACGGCCGCCTGCCAGGTGGGCGCGCAGCCCGCGTATGCGCTCGAAGGCAGCGTCTTCATCGGCGGCGCCGTGGTGCAGTGGCTGCGCGACGGCCTGGGCGCCATCGGCCACGCGGGCGAAGCGGAAGGCCTGGCCGCCTCCGTGCCCGATTCCGGCGGCGTCGTCTTCGTGCCCTCGTTTACAGGCCTGGGAGCGCCGTACTGGGTGCCCTCGGCGAAAGGCGCCATCCTGGGCCTGAGCCGGGGCAGCACGGTGGGCCACATCGCCCGCGCGGCGCTCGAAGCGATCGCCTTCCAGAGCGCCGCCCTGCTGGGCGCGATGACGCGCGACGCGCAAGCGCCCATCACCGAGCTGCGCGTGGACGGCGGCGCCTGCGCCAACAACCTGCTGCTGCAATTCCAGGCCGACTTGCTGGGCATCCCCGTCGTGCGCCCGCAAGTGATCGAAACGACGGCCCTGGGCGCGGCCTGCCTGGCGGGCCTGGCCATCGGCCAGTACCGTGGCGTCGACGAGCTGGCATCGCACTGGCGCGCCGACAGGACGTTTCTGCCCACCATCGGCCGCGACCAGGCGGCCAGCCTGATGCAGCAGTGGGAGGTGGCGGTGCGGCGGTTTACGGGTGCCGGCGACGCATAGTCGTGCGGAATGACAGGCAAAAAAAAAGCCCGCTGCGGGAGCGGGCTGAATCTATTTCCTTGGAGGAGATAGAGGAGACAAGTGAATGATGCCGCGTTGCAGCATATAAAACCACTTTATATTCGTGATGTCAGAAATACGCAGCAGTGATATTAGGGGCAACAGACAATTCCATACGGCAACTTTTACGTTGCCGTTTCCGTTTTTACGTCGCCGGAACGCAACATATTCTTGATGCCGCGCAAGGCTTGCCGGACGCGCGCCTCGTTTTCGATTAGGGCGAAACGCACGTATTCATCGCCGTATTCGCCGAAACCGATGCCGGGCGACACGCTCACCTTGGCTTTTTGCAGCAGCAGCTTGGCAAATTCCAGCGAACCCAGGTGGCGATACGCTTGCGGGATATGCGCCCAGATATACATCGAGGCCTTCGGTTTTTCCACCATCCAGCCCGCCTCATGCAAGCCTTTCACCAGCACGTCGCGGCGGCGCTGGTACTGGGTGCAGATTTCCGTCACGCAACTTTGGTCGCCTTCCAGCGCGGCAATGGCCGCCACTTGCACGGGCGTAAAACTGCCGTAGTCGTGGTAGCTCTTGATGCGCGCCAAAGCGGCCACCAGTTCCGCATTGCCGACCATGAAGCCGATGCGCCAGCCCGCCATGTTGTAGCTTTTCGACATGGTAAAGAATTCCACGGCCACGTCGCGCGCGCCCGGCACCTGCATGATGGACGGCGCCTTCCAGCCATCGAAGGTGATGTCGGCATACGCCAGGTCATGCACCACCAGGATATTGTGCTGTTTCGCCAGCGCGACGACCCGTTCGAAAAACTCCAGCTCCACGCATTGCGCCGTGGGGTTGGACGGGAAGCCCAGCACCATCATCTTCGGTTTCGGGTAGCTTTCGCGGATGGCCCGTTCCAGTTCGGCAAAGAAATCCACGCCCGGCCCCATGCGCACGGAGCGGATGTCGGCGCCCGCAATGACGGCGCCCCAGATGTGGATCGGGTAGCTGGGATTGGGCACCAGCACCGTGTCGCCACGGTCCAGGGTCGCCAGCATCAAGTGCGCCAGGCCCTCTTTCGAGCCGATGGTGACGATGGCTTCGCTGTCCGGGTCGATGTCGACCTCGTAGCGCTTCTTGTACCAGTGGGCAATCGCGCGGCGCAGCCGCGGAATGCCCTTGGAGGCGGAGTAGCCGTGCGTGTCGGGGCGTTTCACCGTCTCGACCAGCTTGTCCACGATGTGGGCCGGCGTGGCGCCATCGGGATTGCCCATCGACATGTCGATGATGTCCTCGCCACGGCGGCGCGCGGCCATCTTGAGTTCGGCGGTGATATTGAAAACGTAGGGGGGAAGGCGATTGATGCGCGAAAAGCTGCGCGGAGCTTGGCTGTCGGTCATGGTTATCTCTGTACGTAAGCGCCCGGATCCGTCCGAGCGACGTTGGCGCAGTAGCTGCGCCTGCAACGATACTAACCCGTCTTCGCAAGAACTGGCAAGGCCGATTCGGACAAGCTACAATACGCGCTGATCGAAAATGAGCGCACCGGTTGGTAACCCGGTAAGTGCCTGGCACAGTCCAGCATGCTCCCGCCCACACGGACCCACGGCGCTGACCCTTGGCTGTTACACCAGCCGGGGAGGTGTTCTGGTTCGTGCATCTTTCCGCCGCGCCATCCCTCCCCTGCTCTGATTAGGAATAAAAACGGATGGCAACACACGACACCGCAGTAAGCAACATGACCCTGGACCGCGCCGGCATCGAGCAGCAGCTGGCCCTGCCCGTGCGCCACTTCATCGATTGTGCGTTCGACGGCGAAGACTTGTCGCGCCTCGATCTGCAGGGCTGTACCTTCGAGCGCTGCACCTTTGCCGAAACCAATTTGTTCGCCAGCAAGCTGGCGCGCAGCACCTGGCGCCGCTGCCGCGCGGGCAGCGCCGATTTCGAATCCGTCGACGCCGTCGACGCCACGTTTGAAGGCTGCGACCTGAACAACACAAAATGGCGGCGCGCCAAGCTGGCCTCGGCCACCTACCGCGGCTGCAAGCTGACGGGCGCCTCGTTCGAGGAAGTGGCCCACCTGGGCCTCACCTTCGAAGACAGCCTGCTGGTGGGCGCCGACCTGCGCGGCTTCTCGTTTCGCAAGGCAATATTAAAGCAGCTGGACTTTTCCGACGCCTACCTGGCCGGCTGCGACTTCCGCGACGCCGTCTTCGAAGGGGGCAGCCTGCGCAACGCCACCATCAAACTGGCGAAGTTCCAGGGCGCGGACTTGCGCGGCGCCGATATCGACGGGTTCAAATTGAGCGAAGCGTCCTTGCTGAAAGGCGCCGTCATCACGCATGCGCAGGCGGCGAACTTCATGCGCGCGCTCGATCTGGTGGTGATTTAATCTGCAATGACAAAAAAAAGCCCGCTACGGAAGCGGGCTGAATCTATTTCCTTGGAGGAGATAGAGGAGACAAGTGCATCTTGCGGCATCGCGGCATATCACGCCACTTTATCTTCATGATGATAGAAATAGCCGTCAGTGATAACGAGCCGCCATCAGGGTTTCAAGCCGTGCGGCGCGCGGCCAGCGGCAGAAATTCTCCCATCCATACCAGCAGGGCCAGGCCCGGAAACGCCATGCCGGTCAGCAAGGTTGCTTGCCAGCCATAGCTGGCATACACCCAGGCGCCGATGGCCGAGCCGGCCGCGCCGCCGGCGAAGAACAGCGCGAAATACAGGCCGTTCAGGCGGCCCCGCACTTCCGCGCCCAGGCTGAAGATGGCGCGCTGTCCCAGCACCAGGTTGGCCGCCACGCCCATGTCGAGCACGATGGAGGCGACCACCAGCAGCCCCAGCGCCACATGTTTCGACTCTGGCGCCAGCATCGGCAAGGCAAAGGCGACGATGCCCAGCGCCAGCGCGGCGGCCGTGGCTGGCAAGGTGTGGCCAGCATCGGCCAGACGGCCGGCGATGGGCGAAGCGACTGCGCCTGCCATGCCCACCAGGGCAAAGATGGCGATACCCGTTTGCGACAGGCCGAACGCGGGGCTGGACAGCACCAGCGGCGTGACGGTCCAGAACAGGCTGAAGGCGCCGAACAGGCCAGCGTGATAGGCGGCGCGGCGGCGCAGCACGGGCGTGCCCAGCAGCAAATGCCACAAGGACGCCATCAAGGCCGGATAACGCATGTTCGACACGGGCCGGCGCACGGGCAAGGCGCGGCGCAGCACCAGCGCCAGCAGCACCATCAGCACGGCGGCGCCACCAAACACCACATGCCAGCTCGCATGGGCCGCCACCAGCGAGGCCACGGGACGGGCCAGCATAATGCCCAGCAACAAGCCGCTGACCACCTTGCCCACCGTCTGCCCACGCGTCGCTTCCTGCGACAGGTGGGCGGCAAACGGCACGATCACTTGCGCCGCCACGGAACCGAGGCCGATGGCCAACGCGGCGGCCAGGAACACGATGGCGCCCGTGGAAAGGGCCGCCACGACGAGGGCCGTGGCCGTCACCAGCAGGGCCGTGATGATCAGGCGGCGGTTTTCCAGCAAGTCGCCCAGGGGCACGACAAACAGCAGGCCCAGGGTATAGCCCACTTGCGTCAGGGTGACGATCAGCCCGGCCGCCTTGGCCGACAGGCCAGTCGAAGCGCTGATCGGCCCGACAAGGGTTTGTGCGTAATACAGATTGGCGACAATCAGGCCGGAAGCGATGGCCAGCAGCAGCACCATGGCGGGCGAAATGTCGTGGGGAGCAGAAGGTGAGGCCTTGTTCATGTTGTTTCCTCGGTTCGATAGGGATGTCGCTATTCTAGGCAAAGCCGGGGAAAAGATAATTAGGGCATAATCACCCTATACTTTTCACATAATATGAACAATGAAAGCTATCCCATGGACAAGATCAAGGCCATGCAGACCTTCGTGCGCATCGTCGAGGCCAACAGCTTTTCCAAGGCGGCCGAAACCTTGAATTTGCCGCGCGCCGCGCTGACGGCCACCCTGCAAAAGCTGGAAGCCTACCTGGGCACGCAACTGCTGCAGCGCACCACGCGCCGTTTGTCGCTGACGCCGGAAGGAGCCGAGTATTTCCGCCATTGCCTCGATATTTTGAAAGCCGTCGACACGGCGGAACTGGCGTTCCGTGGCCCGGACGCGAAAAAACCCCGCGGCTTGTTGCGCATCAACCTGCCCAACACGGTGGGCCGGCGCCTCGTCATGCCCCATATCGCGCAATTCCACGCCGCCTGGCCGGACGTGCAACTGCAGCTGAGCCTGACTGACCGCCTGGTCGACCTGACGCAGGAAGGCATCGATTGCGCCTTGCGCGTGGGCACCTTGCAAGATTCCGCCTTCATCGGCAAACAGGTCGGCCTGATGCGCTTCGTCACGTGCGCCTCGCCCGCCTACCTGGCGCGGCACGGCACGCCGCACACCCTGGCGGACCTGGCCGCGCACCGGGGCATCATGCATTACTCGGGCCGCACGGGACGCGCCTTCGACTGGGATTTCCTGCAAGGCAAGGAGGTGGTGCGCGTGCCGATGGCCGGCCCCATCGCCGTCAACGATGCCGACGCCAGCGTCGCTTGCGCGCTGCAGGGACTGGGACTGGCGCAGGCGGCCGTGTACCAGGTGCGCGCGCACCTCGACAGCGGCGCCCTGGTGGCCGTGCTGGCGGATCACCCGCCGACGCCGATGCCCATGTCGCTGCTGACGCCGCAAGGCCGGCTGGCCACGCCCAAGCTGCAGGCGTTTGCGGGCTGGATCACGGCCCTGTTCGAAGCCAATATGGATCTGCAGCCGCTTGCCAGGGAGGCTGCCGCACGGGCCGGCTAGCCGGGGCAAGCACGGCCCTGGCTGTTACGGCATGGCCGGGCCGCTGGTCATGCCGGCCGGCAACAGGATGCCGCCGTCGAGCACGCTCAATTGCAAGCCCGGCAGCACCTGGCGGGATGCTTGGCCGGCCACGCCGGCCACGACAGGCACGGCAGGGCCGGCCGCCGCTTTGCCGCTATGGGCATGCTCCGCGACCACCATATTGCCCGCCAACGGCACGGCGGCGACGGAAGCGGCCGCTGCCGTCAGCGCATTGCGCAAGGCTTCGGCCGGCTTCACCTTCAAGCTGCCGGCCACATAGCCGATCGCATAGTTGTTCGACGTCTGCCCTGCGGCGGCAACCTTGTAGTTGCCGGCCGGCGAACCCGCGCCTGCCTCCGTGCTGAACAGCAGTTCGCCGCGCAGTTCCGATGCCACGCTGTCGCCCCCCAGCAAGCCCGCATAGCCGACGTCAAAGACGGGATTAGGGCGCCCCTGGTCTTTCTCGGCATTGTTCACCGTCACGGTCAATTTCGCCTGCGTAATATCGGCCCGCGCCGACGCCGCCGTGTTGACCACATAATTGCCGGCGTCCAGCCCGCTCAAGCGTATGCCATCCACGCGCACCGTCTTGCCCTGTCCCGCATTCTTGTCGGCAAACTGGGCAGCATTGCTGCTGATGCTCAGCTGGTCGCCGGCAAGACGGTCGTCGCGCCAGTTCACGCTGGCAGCGACGCTCGCATCGTAGACCTTGTTGACACCCGTGATACCCACCGTCAGCGCCGCCGGCGTGATGCTGGCCGTCAAGCCGTTCGGGTCGGCCACCGTGTAATTGCTGGCCAAGCCGCTGGCCGTGTCAGCCAGGGCCGTGCCCGTCACCGTCACCGCCTTGGCCTTGCCCGCGTTCTTGTCGCCGAAGCTGGCCGTCATCCCGGTCACGCCCAGGCGTTCGCCTTCGACCAGGCCGGACAGCACGCCGCCGCTGACGCTGGCCTGGCGCGTGCCGTCGTAGACCTTGTCGAGCGCCACCGCCCCCGTCACCGTCAAGGCCTTGGGCGTGATGCTGGCCGTCAAGCCATTCGGGTCGGCCACCGTGTAATTGCCGGCCAAGCCGCTGGCCGTGCCGGCCAGGGTCGTGCCCGTCACCGTCACTACCTTGCCCTTGCCCGCGTTCTTGTCGCCGAAGCTGGCCGTCATCCCGGCGATGTCCAGGCGTTCGCCTTCGATCAGGCCGGACAGCACGCCGCCGCTGACGCTGGCCTGGCGCGTGCCATCGTAGACCTTGTCGAGCGCCACCGCGCCCGTCACCGTCAAGGCTTTGGGCGTGATGCTGGCCGTCAAGCCGCTCGGGTTGGCCACTGTGTAGTTGCCGGCCAAGCCGCTGGCCGTATCGGCCAGGGTCGTGCCCGTCACCGTCACCGCCTTGGCCTTGCCCGCGTTCTTGTCGTCGAAACTGCCCGCCATGCCGGCGATGTCCAGGCGTTCGCCTTCCACCAGGCCGGACAGCACGCCGCCGCTGACGCTGGCCTGGCGCGTGCCGTCATACACCTTGTCGCCCGCCACCACGCCCGACACCGTCAGGGCCTTGGGCGTGATGCTGGCCGTCAAGCCGCCTGGGCTGGTCACCGTGTAGTTGCCGGCCAAGCCGCTGGCCGTGTCGGCCAGGGTCGTGCCCGTCACCGTCACTACCTTGCCCTTGCCCGCGTTCTTGTCGCCGAAGCTGGCCATCATCCCGGCGATGTCCAGGCGTTCGCCTTCGACCAGGCCGGACAGCACACCGCCGCTGACGCTGGCCAGGCGCGTGCCGTCATACACCTTGTCGAGCGCCGCCGCCCCCGTCACCGTCAAGGCTTTGGGCGTGATGCTGGCCGTCAGGCCGTTCGGATCGGCCACCGTGTAATTGCCGGCCAAGCCGCTGGCCGTGTCAGCCAGGGCCGTGCCCGTCACCGTCACCGCCTTGGCCTTGCCCGCGTTCTGGTCGCCGAAACTGGCCGTCATGCCGGCGATGTCCAGGCGTTCGCCGTCCACCAGGCCGGACAGCACGCCGCCGCTGACGCTGGCCAGGCGCGTGCCATCGTAGACCTTGTCGAGCGCCACCGCGCCCGTCACCGTCAGGGCCTTCGGCGTGATGCTGGCCGTCAAGCCGTCCGGGTTGGCCACCGTGTAGTTGCTGGCCAAGCCGCTGGCCGTGTCGGCCAGGGTCGTGCCCGTCACCGTCACCGCCTTGGCCTTGCCCGCGTTCTTGTCGCCGAAGCTGCCCGCCATCCCTGCGATGTCCAGGCGTTCGCCTTCCACCAGGCCGGACAGCACGCCGCCGCTGACGCTGGCCAGGCGCGTGCCGTCATAGACCTTGTCGCCCGCCACCGCGCCCGTCACCGTCAGGGCCTTGGGCGTGATGCTGGCCGTCAAGCCGACCGGGTTGGCCACCGTGTAGTTGCTGGCCAGCCCCGTATCGCTGGCCAGCACGGCGCCCACCGTCACGGCCTTGCCGTTGCCGGCGTTCTTGTCCGAAAAATAGCCGCTCAGGCCAGACAAGATCACGTTTTCCGAGCCGACGAAACCGCTCAATGTGCCGCCCGTCACGCGCGCGTCGGCATTGCCATCGTAGACTTTATCTTGCGCCGCGACGCCGCCGAGCGTCAGCGCCTTGGGCCGGATGGTGCCCGTGATGACGGCGTCCGTGGCGGCCAGGATATAGTTGCCGCTGTCGGCGCCAGCCAGCACGATATCGCTGACATACACCGTTTTGCCGCTGCCCGCATTCTTGTCCGCGAAATTGCCTCTGGCAGTGACCACGGCAAGACTGTCGCCGCTCACCATGCCGTGCAAGACGGCCGAAGCGCCGCTCAGGCTGGCCCCCAGGCCGCCGTCATACACCTTGTCATCGGCCTTGATTCCCGTCACGCTGCTGATGGTGGCCTTGGTGATCGCGCCGCTGAAGTCGCCGATTGGCGCCAGCGTGTAGTTGCCGGCGGCACTGCCGCCCAGCGTGGCGCTGGCCGTAATGGCGAGATTGTTGCCGACATTCTTGCTGGCATAAGCGCCGGACAGCAAAAAGCTCAGCTTGGCCACGTCATCGCCCAGCACGCCACTGAGGCTGCCGCCAGCCAGCACGGCAGAGGTGTTGCCGTCATACACCTTGTTGCCCGCCGAAACGCCATTCAGGCTGATCTGGCGCGGCGTAATGGTCACGCCGCCATCGACATAGCTAATCAGGTAGCCATTCTGGGCCGTGGAATACATGCCGCTGGCCCGCACCACATAGTTGCCGGCATTGACCGGGCTGCCGGACGCATTATCATATGTCAACGAGCCTTGCAGCAGGGAAGGATCGCCCACCCTGGAATAGCTTACGGTGACCGGATCGCTGGCGAGGCCATCATAGACCTTGCTGCTATGCGACACCGTCACCACCAGGGGCGTCAGGAAGGAACGCAGCAATGGCGTGCTCTGTCCTTCGTAAATCACCCAGGTATTGTTCAAGTCCCACGCCGGGCTGCCCGCGCCGTTGCTGCCGTTATAGTTGGCCAGTTTTTTCAAATCGGCCGAACTCAAGCCCGTGCCGCCCTGGCTGCCCGCCTGCCCGCTGATCTGCGTATCCCAGTAACTGCCCGTGGCATCGGCGGCGGAGGCGCCGCCTGCCAGCCCGCCCAGCCCCGCTGCGCCGCTGACGGCAACGGCCGCATAGCTGTTACGGATGCTGCCGCCGCGGCTGTCGCCAGCCAGGCCGCCCACATTCACGCCGCCCGTCGCGCTGCCCAGCGCGTAACTGTCGACAATTTCACCCGTATTGCTGCCCACGAGGGCGCCGACCTGCGCATCGCCCGTGACATTGCCGGTAACGAAACTGCCGCTGATTTTTCCCGCGTTCGCGCCGGCGAGCGCGCCCACATCGCTGCCGCCGGTGATCCGGGCGTCGCTCAAGCCCAGGTCCGAGATACTGCCATTTTTGCCGAGACTGCCGATCAGGCCGATTGCAGCGCTCCCCTGCCGGAAGATGCGCAAGTCGGAAATGATGTGGCCGGCGCCATTGAGGCTCCCCGTGAACGGCGACGCGGCGTCACCGACAGGCACGAAGCCTTTGCCGCCCCAGATATCGCCGCCGGCCGTCGCCCCCGCGCTGAAGCTGCTGCCCAGGGTATAGGCAGCCGCCTTGTCCATCGCCATCAGCTGCAGCTGGTGCGCGGAATTGATGGTGGTCGAGTACTCGCCGCTGAACATCGGCAAGGTGCCGCCCTTGCCGTTCATGCCGCCGTTCGATCCCACCGTCACCCAATTGTTGCCCGTGGCGCCAGCCGTCGTCGTGAAATTGAATGTTGGATAACTTGCAGGATCACCCATCGCAAGGTCCGTCAAGCCGACGATATTGCTCGTTCTGCCATTGCCTTGGCCCAGGCCCGTCAGGCCGTGGTTGGCGCTGCTGTTGTAATAGGCATTGCTCACGTTGCCGCTGGAATCATTGTAGCCAACGATGCCGCCCCGGTTGTCGTGCTGCGCATTGACCGCGCCGACGGAATAGACATTGTCCACAATCCCCTGGTTCCGGCCGACGATGCCGCCCGCATAGTTGCCCGCATTGACGCTGCCAGTGGCATAGCTGTTGCTGATCCTGCCCGCATAAACGTCACCGACGAGGCCCCCAAAGCCTTGCTCGGACTGCGCATCGCCGGAAGAGTAGACATTGCCTGTCGCATAGCTGTTGCTGATCGTCCCGCTCATGCGGCCAGCCAATCCCCCGGCGATGGAATTGCTGGTCACGCTGCCCGTCGCATAGCTGTCGCTGATATTGCCAGACGTGAATGCCGCCAGGCCGCCCGTAAAGGTATCGCCCGCGACGTCGCCCGTGGCAAAGCTCTTCGCGATGGCGCCAGCGTTTTCAAGCACCAGCCCGCCGGCCCTGCCCTTGACAACGGTCACTTTCATGCTGCTGCTACTGTTGCTGACGCTGCCGCCACGTTCATTTTGGGCAACCAGCCCGGCAGCTCCGCCACCGTAATTGGGAGTGTGTTCGATACTGCCGCTGCTGCGGCTATTATTGACCACGCCGCTATTCACGCCCACCAGGCCCCCTGCATAAATCGACCCTGTCAGCTTCAGCTCGCCGTACGCACTGACGTTATCGATCAAGCCCGCGTTTCTTGCCGCCAGCATGCCCATCCGGATCTGCCCGTACTTGCCTTCCGGCGCCTGTATCCGGGTATTGACCAGATTGAGGTTGCGCACCACCCCCGACGCGCCGATGGCGCCGAACATGCCGACATCGGCATAGTCCGTCAGCCGGGTGAGGGACAATCCCGTGACGTCATGGCCAAGGCCGTCAAGCCTGCCCGTGAATGGCGTGCCTGTGCCACCGATAGGCACGAAGCCCTTGCCGCCGTCCCAGTTGAGCGTGGCACTGGCGTCGATATGGCGGCCCAGCGCGTAGTTGCCTCCCAGGTTGGCATTCATACCCTGCAAATCGGCTGCGCTCAGGCTGCCAGCCGCACCTGCGCTGTTGATCACCGTATAGCTGATGACTGCGCCATCCGTGCCCTGCCTGGTGCTGAAGTTATTACCCGATGGCAAGTCCACTTCCGCCTTCACGTTGTAGGTGGACAAATTGCCGGCTGCCACACCGCGCTGTCCATACTCGAGCGCCAGGCTGGCCGTGCCGACACCGCGCAGCGGTGCATTGATATTGATATTATTGTGCGCCGTCAAGGTCAGCTTGTTGGCCGACCAGCTGATCGTGTCGTTGACATGGATATCGCCTGCCGCGCCGCCGCTGGCGACCGTTGCAATGGTGACATTGCTGGACTTGAGCGCATTGCTGTAAAACGCACCGGTCTGGTTGCCGCCCGATGCCGCAATCGTGAAGTCGGTCGGATCGATCAGCCACATGCCCGTCGCGCCCTTCGCCGCGGCCGTGCTCACCTTCAAACCATCGTCGATCTTCACGTGCGCGGCCGAGGTGTCGATGAAGCCGCCATTGCCGCCCGCAGGCGCGCTGGCGTCCAGGGTGCCGGCCGCGTTCACCGTGCCGCTTTGCATGTCGCCCAGCAACTTGATCGTGCCGCCGCGCGTGTCGATGCTGTGCGCCTCGATCACGCCCGTGTTGTTGACGACGGTTTTCAGCAAGTCGCCCGCCGCTTGCGCCGTCAGGACGACGCTGCCGCCATCGGCCTGGATCAAGCCGCCGTTATTCACGAGAGCGCCCACGGCGCCCCGGTCCACCGCCACGTTCAGCAAGCCGTCGCCCGCCACGTCCAGCGTGATGGCGCGGCCCGCCGCCAGGGCCACCGAGCCCAGGCGCGCCTGGATCGTGCCTTCGTTCGATACGTTCGCGCCCAGCAAGGCCACATAGCCGCCCGGCGCGCTGATGTTGCCCTGATTCAAGACTTTACCGCTGCCATTGCCGGAAAACTGGTACTTGCCCGCCATGAAGTCGGCATTGCTGATATCCAGCGTGGATGCCACCAGGCCGGCCGTGTTCACGGACGCGCCGTGGCCGAACAGCACGCCGTTCGGATTGACGATGAACACCTTGCCGTTGGCCGACAGCTTGCCCAGGATGGTCGTGCCGTCGCTGCCCAGCACGCGGTTCAAGGCTACCGCATTGCTGTTGGGCTGCTGGAACTGCACCGATTCGCCCTTGCCGATATTGAAACTGGCCCAGTTGATGACGGCATGCTGGCTGCCCTGCTGGATCACGGTATTGCCCGGCGCGCCATTGATGGAAGCCTGGCCCGCCACCACCGTGCCGCCCGCCGGCCCCGCCAAGGCCAGGGAGCCATAACCGAGCATCAGCGCCGCCGCCATGCCGGTCAGGGCGAAATGCGCGCCGCCCCCGCTGCTGCCCGGCATTGAGCGCTTGCCGGCGGATTTGACGTTTTCGGAAACGGCGGCGTAGGCGCCGGTGGCCTGGTTCCAGATGGAGCGGTAGATGCGGTTCATGGCAGTGTCCTGATGTTTTTATTGATGTAGTAATTTAGAAATACTTGACGGCTTGCAACCAGAAGCGGCCTGCCGCATCCGGTGCCGAGGTCGCCTTGGCATTGCCCAGCTTGTGCGCGTAATACGCCTTCAGCACGAGCGCGTTGGCGCCCGTCCACGTCACGCCCACGCCCGCGCCGCTCAGGGTGCGGCGGTTGTCGCCGGCGCTCCAGGAATCGCGGTTCAGCTTGACGGTGCCCGTGTCGGCAAACGCCAGCACTTGCAGCTGGCCGGGAAAGGCCGTGAACGCCGTCACGTTCTGGCGCAGCTCCACATTCAGCACATAGCCCTGGTCGCCATACGCCTCGCCGCCCGGATAGGCGCGCACGCCGCCCACGCCGCCGATGCCCATCTTTTCCGACACATCGAGGTTTTTCGACGCCGCCTGGCCGCTGACGGTGCCGAACAAGCTCGTCTCGCCGCCCAGGCTCTGCACGCGCGCGCCATTGAAGGCCAGCTTGTTGAAGTGGCCGTTGCTGTTCACCGTCGCGCGGTCGAGCGCCAAGGTTGCCGGCGTCTCGATATCGATCTTGCCCGTGGCAAATGTCAACGAATAGGTGCTGGCGCCGCCACCGCCCCAGCCATCCTTGCTGTCGCCATTCAGATTCAGCATCCACACCTTGGCCTTCTTGTCGTTGACGCTGCCCGTCGATTCCGTGCGGTCCTGGAAGGTCTTGTCGTCATAGCTGACCTGTGCATACAGGTTGTTGCTGCGCGAGCGGATCAGCGGATAACTGCCGTAGGCGCTGGCGATCTTCGCCGTGCCCTTGGCGTCGAGCACGGCAAATTCCTTGCCCAGCTTGTAGTCCATATAGGTGTAGGCGCCGCCCAGGCGCAGCAAGCCCGCCTGCCCCTGGTAGGCCAGGCGGCCATAGTTCAGGCCGTCGGCCGAGGTGAACGCGCGCACGGTGGCCACGTCGCCGATGCCGGCCAGTTCATTGATGTTCAGGGTGGCGCCGATGCGGTTGCGGCCCGTGTAACGGTTGCCCTGGTTGTCTAGGTCGATGCTGCCGTTGAAACGCGAGCCCGGCTGCACGTCGACGATCAGGTCGGACGCGCCCAAGGACGCCCCCGGCGCCAGCGTCGAGCTGACCTGCACGCCCGGCAAGTCCGACAGCAGCAGCAAGCGGCGTTCCAGCGGCGCCGTGGCGATCACCTGCCCGTCCAGGCCCGCCAGCACGGTGCCGGCCAGGCCGTCGGACAGATTGCTCTGGTTGCGCAGTTGCACCTGGCCATACTGGCCTGGCAACACGCTGATCGTAACGACGCCATCCTTGATATCTTGCGCGGGCAGATAGGCTTGCGCGAGGAAATAGCCGCGGTTCTGGTAATAGCTGGCGATGTTGGACGCCATGGCGCGCAATTCGCCCAGGGTCAGCTCGCTTCCCGCAGTAAATCCCGAGGCGGCCACCAGTTCGCTCTCGGTGAAGACTGGCGGCGCCGTGATCTGCAGGCGCTGCACGGCGATGCGCGTCGTGTCGCCCACCGTGGTGGCGGGTACATTGCCCTGCTGCACGCGGATGGCGGGCGGCGCTTTCGGCAGCGGGGGCGCCACGGGAATCTGCTGCAGCTGGCTGCCGGCACCGGGAGGATCGACGGCCCAGGCGGTCTGTATCAGCGCCAGCAAGGGCAGCAGGGTCAGGGGAAGAAGTTTACAACGCAAGATAAGCCTCTCGGTCGCCGCTGGCGGCATGACGGAATGAATAAAGAAGGAAAAAGCATGCGGTGCCGGCATCGGGCGCTATGCATCAGGCGCAGGCAGCCATGGGACGGCGCACTGCGTGGCGGATAACGCGCTTTGCTGCCGCGCTTGACCGCGCTGCCATTACAGAAAGCCAAAGAAAATTTCTTTGTGGGAATATAACAAGAATGGAAAATGTATAACGGAGCAAATCTGAGCGATTCCCGACAAATTCAGTCGGGATTTGCGGCTCGCAGCGGCATGAAGATGAGGGAACTTGGGGAATGCGGCGGGCGCCACGCAAAAAGCAAGACAAAAAAAAGCCCGCTGCGGGAGCGGGCTGAATCTATTTTCTTGGAGGAGAATAGAGGAGACAAGTGCATTATGCTGCGTCGCGGCATATCAATCCAATTGATTGTTGGAATGATAGAAATACGCCAGACAGATAACTGATGGCACAAAAAAAGCCGGCTCCGCAAGGAACCGGCCTCTTATGGGACAACAAGCCTTATTTCGCTGCCGTCACCGGCGTCGCCTTGCCGTCCGCGCCATATGGCAAGACCTTCGACGCCATGCGGCTATCGGCCTTGATCAGCGCCACTTCGTCGGCCAGGATGCGCGCCGCTTCGTTCAGCAGCACGTCCTTGGCGCTCTTCGCGGCCGTTTCAGCGTCCAGTTCGGCACTCAGGGCCCGTTCGTCACCCTGCAAGCCGTCGTCCGTGCGCAAGGCGCCCTTCACGGCGGCGATCTGCTTGGCCGTCTTGTTGGCCGCTTTCGCGCCCTTCAGCACGTCTTTCGGATCCGGAATCACCACCAGGTCGTCGGCAGGGTTCGAAATCTGCGCGATCAGGCGTTTTTCACGGGCCTTGGCGCGCGCTTCCTGGGCATCGCGCTCCTTGCGGCGCACGGTTTCATTGAGCGAAATCTGGTTTTCCTTGCGCTGCTTGACGACGAGGGCTATGTCATCGAGCAAGTACTGGAAATCCTTGTCCTTGGCCACGCGCGCATCATGTTTCTTGTCCAGCAGCGGCACGATCTCCTTCAGGTCGCCCGTCGGTATGTAGGGCGCCGGCTTGATCGCGACCCATGGCAGGGCATTGTCATAGCTCGACTCGCCGAAGTTTTCCGCGTCCGACATGGCTGGCAGCTTGATGTCTGGCGTGACGCCGCGCAACTGCGTGGTGCCGCCATTGATGCGGAAGAATTGCGCGATGGTCATTTTCAGCTCGCCGAAACGGGCTTTTTCGCTGCCGCCGAAACGGTCGAGGTTGAACAAGGTTTGCACCGTGCCCTTGCCGAAGCTGCCTTCGCCGATGATGACGCCACGGCCATAGTCCTGCACGGCGGCGGCGAAAATCTCGGAAGCGGAAGCCGAGCCGCGGTTGATCAGCACGCCCATCGGGCCATCCCAGGCCAGGCCGGCATTCGTATCGCTTTCCACTTCGACCTTGCCTTCGGCATTGCGCTGCATCACGACAGGGCCCTTGTCGATGAACAGGCCTGTCAGTTCGACGGCTTCGTTCAGCGAACCGCCGCCGTTGTTGCGCAAGTCGATCAGGACGTTGTCGACCTTGTCTTTCTTCAACTCGGCCAGCAAGCGGCTGACGTCGCGCGTGGCGCTTTTGAAGTCCTTGTCGCCGCGGCGGCGCGCTTCGAAGTCCTGGTAGAACGTCGGCAGGGAAATGACGCCGATGCGGCGCTTGACGCCGTTGTCGCGCACTTCGATGATCGATTTCTTCGCCGCCTGCTCTTCCATGCTGATTTTCTTGCGCACCAGCGGCAAGACCACGTGCTTGGCGTCCGGGCCGGCGTCGGCCGGCAGGATGTCGAGGCGCACCACGGAATCCTTGGCGCCGCGGATCAGCTGCACCACGTCGTCGATGCGCATGCCCAGCACTTCGGTGATGGGGCCGCTTTCGCCCTGCCCCACGCCGACGATGCGGTCGCCCACTTTCAGCTTGCCCGACAGGCCGGCCGGGCTGCCCGGCACGACTTCGCGCACCACCGTGTATTCGTCGCGCGTCTGCAGCACGGCGCCGATGCCTTCGAGCGACAGCCGCATGGCGATGTCGAAGTTGTCCGACGCGCGCGGGCCCAGGTAATTGGTATGCGGCTCGATCGACATGGCATACGAATTCATGAAAATCTGGAACACGTCTTCGCTGTTGAGCTTGCGCGAACGGGTCGTATAGCTTTCATAGCGCTTGTCCAGGGTCTCGCGGATGGCCTTGTCTTCCTTGCCCGCCAGTTTCAGGCGCAGCCAGTCGTTCTTGACGCGCTTGCGCCACAGGTCGCGCACTTCCTCGTCGTTCTTCGGCCAGGCAGCCTTTTCGCGGTCGAGCTGGTAGCTCTCGTCGGCCGTGAAGTCGAACTTGGTTTTCAGCAATTCACGCGCATACGCCATGCGCTCGTCGAAACGCTGCTGGTACAGGTTGTAGATGGCAAACGGCGCCGTCAAGTCTTCATTGATGATGGCGTCATCGAGCTTGGTGCGCAGCGGCGCGAAACGGTCGACGTCGGCTTGCACGAAAAACAGTTTTTCCGCGTCCAGGGACTTGAAGTAGCGATCGAAGATTTTCTCCGACATGGCGTCGTCGAGCGGCATGGCCTTGTAATGGACGCGTGTCAATACGCGCGATGCCCACAAGGCGGCCTGCGTTTGCTGGGCCAGCGGCTTCATGGGTAGCGGAGGAGCGGCGCTCTTGTCCGTCTGGGCTGCGCCAGCGTGGGCTGACAGGGCAAGCACCAGGGTGACCAGCATCATTTGCTTCTTCATCGGCTTCTCCGAAAATTAGTTGAATCAATTCCAGGCGGCGCAGATAGGCATGCGCCAGCCAGCAAGACAGTAAGGGGAATACACGACTGGTCTGCATATTATTCTACAGGATACGGCCTGGCAGTCTCCCATGGAATATCAGTTTCTTCCTGGAAGCTTAAACGCGGATTAAAGGCAGCGTGTCATTCATTACAAAGTGAAACATTCGTGACAAAAATCGCATCACCCGCCAGTGACGAACAGCAACATTCATTATTGAAATCAAAAAAGTCAATAGCCAGTCTTTGCAATCCTTGATGCAGATGATGTTTTTACGCAAAAGAAAAGATTCCTGCGGGAAACACTTAGTAACAAAAGACAAGCAACATGCTATCATCGCGCCCTGAAATTCAGCTTGCCTGTGCGCGGCCCGACAGCCTGCGCGCCTCCGTTTCAAGCGCATTCCCCACCAGATCCCCTCCCCGCGTGTCATGTCATGACCAGGAATGGCCGAGCTGATTACCCTTTGCCAGACTCACACTATGCCTACAATTTCCTTCTCCCCCCGCCACTGGAGTGTCGGCGGCAAGATCACCATTTTCACGTTTGCGCTGGTCAGCCTGATCCTCGCCAGCCTGACGGCCTTGACCAGCATCCGCACCTCCAATGCGCTGGAACAGCGCGCCGAAGCGGCCGTCACCAGCGAACTCAATAGCGTCATGACGACCACGGAAGTATTTCATACCGCCATGGTCAACGAGGCGGCCAGCTTTGCCCGCCTGTTCGCGGCCGAATTTCCCGGCCCGTTCTCGGTCGATACGGGCGCCATGGTGGCCGTGGCCGGCAAGGCCACGCCGGCCCTGGCCAACGGCAACAGGGTGCTCAACCTCGACACGTCCCTGGTCGACCGCTACACGGCCCAGACGGGCGTGATCGCCACCATTTTTGCCGCCAACGGCGATGAATTCGTGCGCATCAGCACTTCGCTGAAAAAACAGGATGGCGAACGGGCCGTCGGCACCCAGCTCGACCACAACCACCCCAGCTATGCGCCGCTGCGCGCAGGCCAGCGCTTCGTTGGCATGGCAACACTGTTTGGCAAGCAATACATCACGCAATATGACCCCGTGCGCGATGCGGGCGGCAAGGTGGTGGGCGTGCTGTTCATCGGCCTCGATATCAGCAAGAATCTGGCCATGCTGAAAGAGAAGATTCGCCAGGTCAAGATCGGCCAGACGGGTTACATCTATATCGTCGACACGGCGCCCGGCGCCAATTACGGCCACCTGGTGCTGCACCCGAACAGCGAAGGCAAGAGCGCGCTCGAGTTCAAGGCCAGCGACGGCCGATTGTTCATCCAGGAAATGCTGGCGCAAAAGGATGGCGCCATGCGCTACACGTGGACGGCGCCGGGCGAAACGAGTGCCAGCGCGCGCGAAAAGCAGCTGTTTTACCGTCAATTCAAGGATTGGCAATGGATCATCGCGGGCGGCACGTTCACGGATGAGATCACCCTGGAAGCGCGCCAGATGCGCAACCAGCTGGCCATTTCCGGCTTCATCGCCCTGCTCGTCTTCGCCCTGCTGCTGTACTGGCTGGTGCGCACCCTCGTGTCGCGCCCGCTGGCCGCCGCCGAAACGGCCGCCGCGCAAATCGCCGCCGGCGACCTGACGGTGCACCTCGATACCAGCAGCCTGGACGAAATCGGCCGCCTGCTGCTCGCCATGAACCGCATCAGCGACAACCTGTCGCAAGTGGTCAGCAATGTACGCGGCAGCGCCGGGCAGATCGCTACGGCGTCCGGTGAGATCGCCAGCGGCAACCTGGATTTGTCGAGCCGCACGGAACAGCAAGCCAGCTCGCTGGAAGAAACGGCCGCCTCGATGGAAGAACTGAGCTCCACCGTGCGCCAGAACGTTGATCACGCGCAACAGGCAAGCCGACTGGCGCATGACTCGTCCAGCCTGGCAGCGGAAGGCGGCGCGGCCGTGGCGCAAGTGGCCAGCACCATGGACGCCATCCGCAGCTCCTCGGGCAAGATCGCCGACATCATCGGCGTCATCGACGGCATCGCCTTCCAGACGAATATCCTGGCCTTGAACGCGGCCGTGGAAGCGGCACGTGCCGGTGAACAGGGACGGGGCTTTGCCGTCGTCGCCACGGAAGTGCGCACCCTGGCGCAGCGCTCGACGGCAGCGGCGAAAGACATCAAGGATTTGATCCAGGCGTCCGCCAGCACGGTGGACCTGGGCCATGCGCAAGTGAGCCAGGCCAGCGCCACCATGGACACGGTGGTGGCCAGCGTGCAGCAAGTGAGCACCATCATGGCCGAAATCGCCCAGGCGAGCGAAGAGCAGCGCAGCGGCATCGAGCAAGTCAACCAGGCCATCGCCCAGATGGACCAGGTGACCCAGCAGAACGCGGCCCTGGTGGAAGAAGCGGCCGCGGCGGCCGACGCCTTGCAGGAGCAGGCGCAGGAACTGAACCAGGTGGTGGGCGTGTTCAAGCTGTAAGGACTAGCCCGGTGCTAAGATGGGGATGAATCTACCTTGCCAGGAGGCACCATGCATGACGACTACGTTTTAATTGCCCGGCTGATGATCCCCACGGATGCGCACGTCATCCGCGGCTGCCTGGCCGCCGCCGGCATCGACGTGCTGCTGACGGATGACCAGCACATGCAGGCCGACATGCTGCTGGCGGCCGCCATCGGCGGCGCCCGCGTGCTGGTGCGCGAACACGACGTGGCGCGCGCGAATGACATCCTTGCCGCCTTCGAGCGGGGCGACCTGGCGCTGGCGGACGATGCCGATGTAGGCGCGCCTGTCGCCGAATAAGAACACCTGTCAAAACCTACTGCGCGTCGTAATTTGCGGTCTGCGATGCTCACTGTACCTTCGTACAGTTGCGCTTCTCAAGCACAACTTCCTTCCGCTCGCTACGGTTTTGCTAGGCGTTGTAAATCAGGCATAGAAACAGCGCCCGCAAGCCTGGCGGTAACTTTCGTTGCCGCCAATACTGATCTGCTCGCCTTCCTTGATGCGGCGGCCCTGCTCATCCACGCGGATGTTCATCGTGGCCTTCTTGCCGCAAGTGCAGATATTCTTCAATTCCTCGATATCGTCGGCCAGCGCCAGCAGATAGGCCGAGCCGGGGAACGGTTCGCCCTTGAAATCCGTGCGCAAGCCGTAGCAGATGACGGGCACGCCCTTCACTTGCGCCAGCTGGTGCAATTGTTGCACTTGTGCCGTGCTAAGAAATTGCGCTTCGTCAACCAGCAGGCAAGCGACCTGGGGAATTGCGTCGAGGAAATTCGTGTCGGCATGGAAGATATCGACCTGGCGCTGCGGGCCCAGGCGCGAAGTGACCCTTCCCACGCCGTAGCGGCTGTCGATGGCGGCCGTGTACAGGCGCACCTGCTGGCCCTGCTCTTCATAGTTGTGCGCGACCTGCAACAAGGCCGTCGACTTGCCCGCGTTCATCGCGGAATACCGGAAATAAAGTTTTGCCACTGCCGCCTGCCCTGTTCGTCTGGTTTTCAGGATACTGTTTAGTTCCTTTTCGAGGCGTGATTATAAATCGCAATGGCGGGCTTGCGGCAGCTTAATAGTCGTGCCGTTGGCGCGGCAAGCGGGCAAAAAACGGCGCATACTCGAAGCGCGCACGCTGTAGCCGCGCTGCTGCTGATATGCGAAAGCCGCATATGCAAGCATGCAAACATTCGTTCGCCGCACCCGTGCACCCGCCTACACTGCGCGGCACGGAAGGCGGCTCGGGACACAATCCGGAGCGGCTGTTTCTCTGACAGGAGCCACCATGAATGATCGAATGCCATCCCCATCCCAGCCGCCAGCGCTATACAAGCTGATCGGCAACACCCCACTGGTCGAAGTGACCAGGCTCGACACGGGCCTGTGCCAGCTGTTCCTGAAACTGGAATCGCAAAATCCCGGCGGTTCCATCAAGGACCGCATCGGCCTGTCCATCATCGAAGCGGCCGAAGCCGACGGCCGTTTGCAGCCGGGCGGCACCATCGTCGAGGCGACGGCCGGCAATACCGGCATCGGCCTGGCGCTGGTGGGCCGCATCAAGGGCTACCGCGTGATCCTTGTCGTGCCCGACAAGATGTCGACGGAAAAAGTACTGCACCTGAAAGCCCTGGGCGCCGAAGTGCACACCACGCGCTCGGACGTGGGCAAGGGCCATCCCGAGTACTACCAGGATTACGCGGCGCGCCTGGCGCGCGAACTGCCGGGCGCCTTCTTTGCCGACCAGTTCAACAATCCCGCCAATCCGCTGGCCCACGAAACGACGACGGCGCCCGAAATCTGGGAGCAAAGCGGCCATGACGTGGACGCCATTGTCGTCGGCGTCGGTTCCTCAGGCACCCTGACGGGCCTGACGCGCTACTTCCGCAAGGCGCAGCCGAAGCTGGAATTCGTGCTGGCCGACCCGCAAGGCTCCATCCTCACCGAATACATCGACACGGGCAAGGTGTCGGACACGAGCGGCTCGTGGGCCGTCGAAGGCATCGGCGAAGATTTTATCCCGTCGATCGCCGACATGGACAGCGTCACCAAGGCCTACACCATCAGCGACCAGGAAAGTTTTGATTCCGCGCGCGCCCTCTTGCGCGCCGAAGGCATTTTAGGGGGCTCGTCAACGGGCACCCTGCTGGCCGCCGCGCTCAAATACTGCCGCGAACAGACCACGCCCAAACGCGTCGTCACCTTCGTGTGCGACACGGGGACGCGCTATCTGTCGAAGGTCTACAACGACGGCTGGATGCGCGACCAGGGTTTGTTGCAACGGGCCTTGTCCGGCGACTTGCGCGACCTGATCGGACGCCGCTACGACGAGGGCGACGTGGTCAGCGTGGCGTCGGGCGACACCCTGCTCACGGCCTTCAACCGCATGCGTGCCAGCGACCTGGCGCAGCTGCCCGTGATCGACGGCGGCCAATTGGTCGGCATCCTCGACGAATCGGACTTGCTGCTGCACGTCTCCGGCGACGCCGCGCATTTCGCGGGTCTGGTGGGCGCCACCATGACGACGCAGATCGAAACCCTGGCGCCCACCAGCGGCTTGCCCGCCCTGCGCGCCACCCTGGACCGGGGCTTGACGGCCGTCGTCGCCGACGACAGCGCCTTCTATGGCCTGATCACCCGCTTCGACCTTCTCAACCACTTACGCAGGACACTATCTTGAGCCAGCACATTCCCCGCAAGAGCCGCCTCGCCACCCGCGTCATCCACGCCGGCCAGTCGCCCGACCCGTCGACGGGCGCCATCATGCCGCCCATTTACGCCACCTCCACCTTCGTGCAGGACAGCCCCGGCGTGCACAAAGGCCTGGACTACGGCCGCTCGCACAATCCCACGCGCTGGGCGCTGGAGCGCTGCGTGGCCGACCTGGAAGGCGGCAGCGCAGCCTTCGCCTTCGCCTCGGGCCTGGCCGCCATCTCGTCCGTGCTGGAATTGCTGGATGCGGGCAGCCATATCGTCGCCGGAGACGACATGTACGGCGGCACCTACCGTTTATTTGAGCGCGTGCGCCGCCGCTCGGCCGGTCATGAATTCACGTATGTCGACCTGACCAATCCGGAAAACCTGCTGGCCGCGCTGCGCCCGGAAACGAAGATGGTATGGGTGGAAACGCCCACCAACCCCATGCTGAAACTGGCGGATTTGCGGGCGATCGCCGACATCTGCCGCGAACGGGGCATCATCGCCGTGGCCGACAACACGTTTGCCAGCCCGCTGGTGCAGCGCCCCCTGGAACATGGCTTCGACATCGTCGTGCATTCGACCACCAAGTATTTGAACGGCCACTCGGACATCATCGGCGGCATCGCCATCGTGGGCGCGGAAGAACGCCAGACGGAATGGCGCGAGCAGCTGGGCTTCTTGCAAAACTCGGTGGGCGCGATTGCCGGGCCGTTCGACAGCTTTTTGGCCCTGCGCGGCGTGAAGACCCTGGCCATCCGCATGCAGCGCCATTGCGAAAGCGCCCTGGCCCTGGCGCAGTGGCTGGAACAGCAAAAGGAAGTGCGCAAGGTGTTTTATCCGGGCCTGGCCTCGCACCCGCAGCACGCGCTGGCGCAGCGCCAGATGGATGGCTTCGGCGGCATCATCTCGATCGACCTCGATACGGATTTGGCGGGCGCGCGGCGCTTCCTCGAACGCTGCGAGGTGTTCGCCCTGGCCGAAAGCCTGGGCGGCGTGGAAAGCCTGATCGAGCACCCTGCCCTGATGACGCATGCCAGCATCCCGGCCGAGCAGCGGGCCAAGCTGGGCATCGGCGATGGCCTGATCCGCCTGTCGGTGGGGATCGAGGACATCGAGGATTTGCGCCATGACCTGCGCACGGCGCTCGACGCGATTTGATACGCCCGGCGGCTATTTTCCGGGGTGGTACCTGCGCTCCAGGTGCTTCGCCACGTCCTCGGGATAAAACAGCACATCCTTGAATTCGCACCGCGCATACATGGCCGCCTGGTCCCGGAAGTGGGGCGACTTCGGGTCGCCGCTCTGGCCGCCGGCGAGGATGCTTTTCGCCTTGATGCGGGGGCCGAATTCCACGGCCGCCACAAAGCTGTTGCCACGCTCGCCGTAGATCCTGCGCGTGGTGCTCTTGCTGCTCTGTCCATACGCGGCCAGCGCGCCCCAGTTGCCCGACGCGTAAGGCACGGGCAGGCTGGCTTGCGCATCGTCAAACGGCTGCACGATGTCGCCCGTCAGGCGCTGGAAGCGGTTGATCTCGCCCCACGGCGTTTGCCAGTTGCCGAAATCGCGCTGCAGTTTATCGGCCGCCGTCGCCAGTGCAGCCAGGCGCTGCGCCGCCGTGACCTTGTCCGTCGCCAGAAAATCGACGACGGGCACGCCCTGCTCGCGCGCCTGTTTTCCTGCCAGCTCGGCCAGCTCCTGGCCCCAGAACACGGCCAGCGAGGTGGCGGTGGAGTCCAGCGCATAGCGCCAGTCCCAGGCCCGCAGCAAGGCCACCTTGTCGGCCAGCGCCAGCTTGTGCGCGTCGCCCGCCGGCAGCGCATCGTATGCCGCGAACAGGGGCGGCAACAGCGCTTCGAACGCCGTCAGTTCGCTGTCGTAGGACGCGGCGATCAGGCTGCCCAAGGTAAAACCCGTCCTGTTCTGGAAAACCTTGACGGCATGCAGGCCGCGCGCGTTTTCGCCGTACACGGACATGTAGGCGGGATAGTCGCTCTGGCGCGGGCTGTGGGCGCCAGCCGCCGAATACGGCCAGTTGTTCGTATTCTGGATCCAGCCATTCTTCGGATTGAACAGGGTGATGGTTTGCGCCACCGTGTGCAGCCCTTGCCATTCCGTGGCCGGGTCGCTGCCGTCGACTGGCTGCTTCCAGTTGAAGCGCGGGTCGCGCACGGGGATGAAATTGCCGTGAAAGTAAGCGATATTGCCATCCGCATCCGCATACACCGTATTGTTCGACGAATTCGTGCGCAATTCCATCGTTTGATAAAACGCAGCATAATCGCGCGCCTTGGTGCGCGTGTACGACTGCATCAAAGCCTTCAACGGTTCCTGCATCAGGCGCACGGCCACCCATTTACCGTCCTGCGCACGCACGATGGGGCCGTGGTGGCTGTAGTGGACGGTGATGGTCTTCGACCCCATGCCGCCATCGGCCAGTTTGTAGGGCAAGGTGATGGGCACGGTTTTCAAGGGCCGCAAGCCGCCGTCATAGCGGTAGAACCAGGCGCCATCGTGGTCGACGATGCTTTCCAGGTATTCGTCGATGACGTCGCCGCCGCCCGAGGTGTGCATCCAGCCCAGACGCTCGTTAAAACCCTGGTAGACGAAGAACTGGCCCCAGGTGACGGCGCCATACGCGTTCAAGCCTTCGCCGCTGGTGACCTGCACTTCGGGACGGAAGTAGAACGAGGTGTGCGGGTTGATCATCAAGAGCGCATGGCCATTTTTGGTGATGGCCGGCGCGATGGCGAAACCGTTCGAGCCGCTCGGCTCGGGATCCAACCCGGTCTCGATGCTGGCCAGCGCCACGGCGGCAGGACTGGCCTGCTGGCCGTAAAACGCTTCGAGCTGCGCCAGGTTGATCGATTCGATATCGCCGCCGATGCTGCCCTCGCTGAAGCTCAAGGCCATCCACGGCTCGAAATGCGCGATCAGCCGCGGTTTGACCTGCGGATGCATGGCCAGGTAAAAATTCAGGCCATCGGCAAAGGCGTCCATCAACTTGCGCAGCCACGCCGGGCTGGCACGGTACTGCGCCTGCAGCTCAAGCGGGTCGATGAAGAGCTTCATGCGCAGGTCGCGGTACAGCTCCCGTTCGCCCTCCACTTCCGCCAGGCGCCCCATGGCGTTGATGTAATTGAGTTCCACGCGGGGGAAATCGTCTTCGGCCTGCGCATACATCAGGCCAAATACGGCATCCGCATCCGTCTTGCCCGTCACGTGGGGAATGCCCCACGTATCGCGCGCGATGCTGACATTGGCCGCCTGCGCCTGCCAGCGGGCCATGTCCTTGACAGAAACAGCGGGTGCGGCCAGCACGGGAATACTGGCGACAGCAACTGCGGCAAACAGGGCACTGCGATGTAACATGCCAAAACTCCAGATCAGGATGCGTCAATCAGGGCCGCGATGCGCTGGTTCAACTCCACATTTTCCGCCTGCAGCTGCGCCACCTTCTGTTTCAGGCTGGCGATCTCGCCGCGCAAGCGTTCCGTTTCGGACGGCGCCTGCGCCGCGTTCTCGGCCCACGGCTCGTTGCCCGTTTCCGGCGTATCCTGCGATACATGCACCTTCGGCTCGCGCGGCGTACGCGTGGCGGCGCGCTGTTCGCGGATTTCCTTGGCCGCCTGGCGCAGCAGTTTTTTGCCGCCGGCGACGGCCGCCACCTGCTCTTCCGGCGGCAGGGATGCCACGGTGGCCGCCGCATTGATGGAAATCGTGCCCGAACGGACGGCTTCCACCAGTTCCGGCGACGCCGCCTTCTGGATCTTCTCGATCTGGCTGATCTGGTTGCTGCTCAATCTCGCCGCCTTGGCCACCTCTTCGCGCGTGCTCATGGGTGCCTTCGGCGCGTTTTCGCCGTCCGGCGCATCCTGAGCGCTGACGGGCGCCGGGCTGCGCGCGGCGACGATTTCCTTCTTGCGCAGGGCCAGCACGCCGCGCTGGAAGTCAGACACGCTGCGGCGCGCCAGGTGATTGTCGATCATCCACAGCATGACATCGTCGAGCGAGGTAAAGCTGGTGTTCTGGATGGTCTTGAATTCGATGCCGTGCTGGCGGCAGATGGCGTAGCGGTTATGCCCGTCGATCAGCACGTCGTTCCACAGCACCAGCGCATCGCGGCAGCCTTCGGCCAGCAGGCTGCGCTCGAGCGCCGCGTACTCGCTGGCGGTGAGCGGGTCGATATACGACTGCAGCACCTGATTGATAGTGATATTCATGGTTGTCCTCAATATTGCGGCGCGATGGTCCGCGCCGGCACGAATGCTACACCATCCGCCGCCCATGCAGCTGATCGAGGTCCGCCATCGTCCGTCACAATGGAAAAAAGCGCATTTTCCCTTTCTTTCATAGGCAACTGAACTTATCATTTGGCAATATTTAGCTACCCTTCCCCTTAATCGCGCCGGCTTGTGCATGAGCGCGCCCAAGACAAACAAGGAAATCAATGAAAAAGTTATACCGCGTCGCCATCGCTGCGCTGCTACTCAGCGGATGTGCCACCATGGAAGTCCGCGAGACGACCCGCACGATGGAGCGCATCGGCCATGATCCGCAACTGAACATCGTTTCAAAGGTCACTGCTGGTGAAGCGCTATTGTCCACATTCCAATACACAAGCAAAACGGGCTATCAGATCTACGATGGACGCGCCGTGTCCATCGGCGGCGGCCGCGTTGCCGTCATCGAGGGCGACTTCCTGTACCGCGCCGATATTGAAGGCAAGCCCGCTTACTGCACCGAACGCCAGGTCTTCAACATGCTGCTGCCCGGGATGACCAGGAATGCCTGTTTTGCCGACCGCAACAATGATGGCCTGCTGGACCAGGTGATGGTCGCCAGCGATCTGATGTGGTGGCACGAAGATGTCAACCCCGGCATCAAATTCGGCCCGGGAGTGGAAACCGCGCCTATCGACAGGTCCATCAATTCGCAGTTGCTATACCAGGGCTACAGCAATCACACCTTGCGCATTGCCTACAGAGAATATGCAGGCGACCTGGCACGGCCGTCGTTTTCGCAAGACTTGTCGTTTGAGATCACCAGTTTTCCCGCGGAAGTCACCTTCCGGAAAATCCGGATCCAGATACGCAGCGCAGGAAATCAAGGTTTGGAATACCAGATCCTTGGCGGCTATTGACCCCCGCGTGCAAGCTGCGACCCAACGAGCCATAGCATGAAAAGAAAGTACGCCACCGCGATCATTTTTGCCGTCGCCGCCATCGGCTTCACCTGGGTCAGCCCCTATATCGCCATGTACCGCATCAGCATCGCGGCGAAATCCGTGCGCCTGGAAAACCTGGCGCAGCAGGCCGACCTGCCCGCCGTGCGCGCCAGCGTGGCGCGCCAGCTGCGGGCGGCCGGCGAAACGGCCAATGAGGACGATTTCAAGGAAATGCTTGACACCATCGTCTCGCCGCCCGGCATCACGGTATTGATCCTGCATGGCAAGCACGGGGTGGACGGCAAGCGCCACGACTTCGGCATGGCGTACCGTTCATGGAACGAAGTGGTGCTGCGGCGCAGCGGCGCCGGGCCCGCCGCCAGCCAGTTTTTGCTGCGCCGCCATGGCATCTGGGACTGGAAACTGACGGACATCACCTTGCCGCCGGAATTACTTTAAAGAAACTTGATCTAAAACAACACTTACTTAAACCTCTATATTGATTTTGGGAAATATTATGTAGAATGCCAACACTTCAGGCGCACCGGGTCGCCAGGCATCCGAGAGATCGCACGATGAAAAGAATGATGCTTCTCGCTGTAGTGGCACTGGTCGCGCTGGCCGGCGTCTTCTATGGCAGCCCGTATTTCACCATGAATAAGATTCGCACGGCAACGATGGACGAGGATACCCAGGCCCTCGCTGCGCATATCGACCTGCCCCAGCTGCGCGGCAGCCTCGGGCAACAACTGCACACCCTGTTTTCGGCGCCCGAAGTGGCCGACGACATCAGTCCCGACGTCATCGACCCCTTGCTCGATACCATGCTGATGCCCGAAGGCATCGTCGCCTTGATGAAGCTCAATGACCGCTACGAAAAACCGCTCGCCAAGGTCAGCGACATCAGCGGCCGCAAGCGCAATACCAAGCCCGACTACAAACTGCGCTACACCTCCTGGGACAGCGTCGTGGTGCAGCGCGCCCACAGCAAAAGCCATATCGGCGAACTGACCCTGGCGCGCGACGGCCTGTGGCACTGGAAGCTGGTGTCGGTGGCCCTGCCGAAGAACTTGCTGGCCGACGCCTGAGGCGCCGGCGCAATTCTGCTCCCGAGGCGATCAGCGCCGGTCCGTCACCCTGCCCGTCGTATCGGCAAACCAGCGGCTATGCGACACCACTTGCAGCGCGCCGGCAGCCACTTGCCCCGCCAGCCATGCCAGCAATTCATCGATGACCGCATACGAGGTCTGGTAGTCGGACGTTGGCGTCCTGACGATATCGTGGCCGTTGACAAACACAAAGCTGTCGTCGCCCACCGCCGTCTGGATCGCCGCCTGGACTTGCGCAAAGCTGGCGTCGTTTGTCAGGTTGACCGTGGAAGTGTTGAGGATGTAGGCATCCTTGTCGTTGCCAGTGAAAAACATCTGGTCAAAGCCGCGCTCGGCCGTATAGCCGGCGCCGCGCGCCGACAGGAAACCGGCGGCGCGCATGGCGTTGATGGCCGTATTCGTCCACAGCGATTCGACCCACGCATGGTGCGATGGCCCATCGCCGCCGATACCGGCGGCGCGCATCTTGTCCCGCCCCACCTGCAGCGCAGTGACGTACTGGGCCGAACCCTGTACCGCCACATTGTCGTGCACGCTCTGGTGCAAGGTAAAGTCGAACAGGCGCGACGGATCGTCGAAGCGCGCCTTCATGCGCTCAGCCGACATGTAATCGGGCTGCCCCAGCAGGGACGTGACGATGGCAAACGAGGCCGGCAAATCATAGTATTTCAGCCGCTCCATCAGATACGTATCCCAGGAGGCATAACCATCGTCAAAGGACAAGATGACGGTGGGCAATTTACGCTTCGGCAACGCCGCAAGCATGCCCAGCCAGATGGTTTCCGGCTGCGTCGTGGCGGCGGTCAGCTGCACGGTAAATTTCCCGCGCGACAGGTTTTGTGCCGTGGGCGTGCCCTCGCTATCGAGCGGCGTGGCCAGCTTGGGCACCCACCACTCATTGTTGACGAACATCAAGGTGTCGGCGGCGGCGGAACCGCCGTAATGCAAGGCATTCAGGAAGCCGGACCAGAAACTGCTGTAATCGCTGTTGCCCAGGTAAATCATGCCCCCCGTCTGCATGATGGCGGCATTCGTCGAGCGCAGCGCGAAGGAAAAGCGTTGCAAGTCCCAGTTGAACGGGATGCGCGGCTGGCCCTTGCCGGCAGCGCCTGTCGTGCCCACTTTCACGACGGTACCTGCAGGCAAGCCGGCTGGCAGGTCGATGCGCAAGGAGGGGTAGCCATCCTTGAACGACACGGCGGCATCGAGCGACACCATGCAACCCGACGTCACATCGCTGTCCCAAAAGGACAGATCGTGCGTGGGCATGAATTCCAGCGGCGTATTGGTGACTGGCGGCGAGGGCATGGAAAAGCGGGGCGGGGCGTCAGGGTACTGGCTGGACATGGTGCGGCTTTCAAAAGTAGTGCGCGCGGCGCCGGCGGAACAAACGCAGCACGGCAGAAAAGGATCAATCAACATTGCCTTGCCAAGCTTTTTCGCCAGGAGTGCTTGTCAACTATATCACTTGATTGCCATTATGCAAATAAATAATGACGCCCGGTCATGCCTTCCGCGGCGGCCATGGCGCAGCCCGCGCGCCAGGCCGGCACGGCATCGCCCAAGCCTGCGCGGCACTGCTATCATCGAGCTTTGATTTCCATCGGAGGCTCCATGTCAGACTTGGTACAACACGCACTGGCCCACGCGGGCAAACCGGCCACCACGCCCTGGGTGGTGACCCTGATCAGCGGTGAAAAACTCACCGGCCCCATTTCCCCGCTCAGCGACGGCTGCTACGCCATCGGTCTGGGGCAAATCAAGTATTTTTCCAGCGATAAGGTCGCCTGCCTGAATGTGTCGGGCGCGGGCGCGTTTCCCATCTGAAGACCTTGGCAATGGACCACGCGCAGGATCAGACGCAGGACGGCGCACGCCTGGCGGCGCAGCTGCAGGCGCTGGAAGCGGCGCTGCAAAGCCGGGCCGTGCGCGCCGACAGCGCCAGGCTGGCAGCGCTGCTAGCCGACGAGTTCGTCGAATTCGGCAGCTCGGGCAAGCTCTGGACACGCGCCGCGACCCTGGCGGACTTGCCGGCAGAAGATTTTTGTCCGCGCAGCATCAGCGATTTTCAAGCCCGCCTGCTGGCCGACGATGTGGCCTTGGTGACCTACCGCTCGCAACGCCACGCCAGCGGCGCCCTGCCTGCCAGCGCCAGCTTGCGCAGTTCGCTGTGGAAGTGGCGCGATGGCCGCTGGCAAATGATTTTTCACCAGGGCACGCCGATTCCCGGCTGATCCGCACAGGGGATGGCCGCCACCGGCACCGTCCCCTGTCGCGCAGCAACAACACGCCCCTGCCGAAAAAAATCCGCGGCAGCTGTTGTATTTCCAGTGCCCGGGCGCGGGCCGCGCGGCAACAGCCCTCCCTCTGTTTGCGTTTCCGCAGGAAACCGCCATCGCCATGCCAGGCCACTTTGCGCTCGCGCAAGCCTGCCGGCACTCCACTATGCACCCGCCCAATATTGACGACAAATACGATTTTATTCGCGTATTCAGTCGAAAAACATATGAATGAGCGCGCCTGAAAAATGGCATGAATACCAAAACTTTCCGTGCTAGCATGATTTTTCGTCCAGCTGACCAGCGCCAGCTTGCAGCGCCCCAACAACCTTCACCGACAGGAGCCGTTTCATGATGACACCGCATGCCAGCACACGCGCCAGCACAATACGCCACACCCTGATTGCCCTGGCAATCACTGCCGCCTTCCCCCTGCAGGCGATGGCGCAGGACAGCGTCCCGCCGCCAGCCACCGACGCGCCGGCCGCTCCGGTGGCGCAAGCCGGCCCCGGCCAGCTGGAAACGGTGATCGTGACGGCGCAACGGCGCGCGGAAAACATCAAGGACGTGCCCATGTCCATCGCCACCCTGAAGGGCGATAAGCTCGACACCCTGACGGCCGGCGGCGCCGACATCCGCTTCCTCAACAGCCGTTCGCCCAGCGTCTCCGTCGAATCGGATTACGGCCGCACCTTCCCCCGTTTCTACATTCGCGGCCTGGGCAATACCGACTTCGACCTGAACGCCTCGCAACCGGTGGGCCTGGTGATGGACGACGTGGTGCAGGAAAACGCCATGTTGAAGGGTTTTCCCGTGTTTGACGTGGATCAGGTCGAGGTGCTGCGCGGCCCGCAAGGCACCCTATTTGGCCGCAACTCGCCGGCCGGCGTGATCAAGTTCGACTCCGCCAAACCCGTTTTCAAGACGGAAGGCTACCTGAGCGGCGGTTTCGGCAAGGATGGCATGAAGAACCTGGAAGGCGCCTTCAACGTGCCCGTCAGCGACACGGTGGCCCTGCGCTTTTCCGGCCAGACGCAGCGCCGCGACGACCGCGTGCACAACCCGCGCCCCACCGGCACGCGCGACTTCGAAGGCTATGAAGACAGCGCCGCCCGCCTGCAGGTACTGGTCAAGCCCACGCGCGACTTCACCGCGCTGTTCAACGTGCATGCGCGTAACCTCGACGGCACAGCCACTTTGTTCCGCGCCAACATCCTGAAACAGGGCACCAACGACCTGGTCGACAACTTCGATTACGGCTCCTACCCGACCGACGGCATCAACCGCCAGCACCTGAAAACCAAGGGCGGCAGCATGCGCCTGAAATGGGACTTGCCCGGCGTCACCCTGCATTCGATCACCGGCTACGAAAAACTCGATTTCTTCAGCCGCGCCGACGTCGACGGCGGCTATGGCGCCGTGTACGCCCCGCCCATGGGCCCCGGCTTCATCCCCTTCGTCGTGGAAACGGCCGACGTGATCCCCAACCACAAGCAGATTTCGCAGGAATTCCGCGCCGAATCGTCTGCCCGCGGCCCGCTGCAATGGATAGGCGGCTTGTTCTACTTCAAGGAAGATATCCAGATCGACAGCATCAGCTTTGACAGCCTGGCGCCCGGCAATCCGCAAAACAGCGCCTACGCCACGCAAAACCAGAGCTCGAAATCGTATGCGGCCTTCGGCTCGCTCAACTACACGGTCTCGGACGCCCTGAAACTGCGCGCCGGCCTGCGCTACACGAGCGACAAGAAGGATTTCTCAGCCAAGCGCGTGGAAGCGACCACGGCCGGCCCATTCAACTTGCACGACACCTCGCACAACGTCAGCTGGGACTTGAGCGGCACCTATGTGCTCACACCGGAAACCAATGCCTACGCGCGCATCGCCACCGGCTACCGCGCGCCGTCGATGCAGGGCCGCCTGAACGGCCTGGCCGACCGCCCTTCGTTTGCGGGCGCTGAGAAAGCGCTGTCCGTCGAGGCGGGCATCAAGCAAGACCTGTTCGACAAGCGCGCGCGCCTGAGCGTGGCCGTGTTCCAGTACCGCGTCAAGGACAAGCAGCTGACGGCCGGCAGCGGCGCCGTCAACATGAACCAGCTGATCAACGCCGACAAGGCCACGGGCCGTGGCGTGGAACTCGATTTCCAGGCGAATCTCAGCGATTCGCTCAGCATGACCCTGGGCGGCAGCTACAACCACACGGAAATCCAGGACAAGAAACTGTTCGTGCAAAGCTGCGGCAACGCGCAAAACAACCCGGCCAGCGGCTGCACCGTCACCGATCCCGTCGGTCCGTTCAAGGGTACGGCCTACATCGACGGCAACCCGCTGCCCCGCGCGCCGGAGTGGCAGACCAACTTCACCCTGAAATACAGCATTCCCCTCGCCAATGGCGAGTTCTACGCCTACACGGACTGGGCCTATCGCACCAGCTACAACTTCTTCCTGTATGAAGCGAAGGAATACAAGGCCAAGGAACTGCTGGAAGGCGGCTTGCGCGTCGGCTACAAATGGGACAAATACGAAATCTCCGCCTACGGCCGCAACATCACCAACCAGATCCAGTCGCTGGGCGCCATCGATTTTGACAACCTGACGGGCATCATCAACGAACCGCGCACGTACGGGGTGCAGTTCAAGGCGACGTTCTGACGGCAGGCAGATGAAACCAGGCTGTCCGGCGCAAACCGGACAGCATGGCTCAGGCACAAGATGGCATTATGGGCATCACCTGTGCTAGAATCTCGCCGCGCTGCCCGGATGGTGAAACTGGTAGACACTGGAGACTTAAAATCTCCCGCCTGTAAGGGCGTGCCGGTTCGATTCCGGCTCCGGGCACCAGCGCACAGAATTCAGAAACATCAAAAAAGCCATTAAACCCAATACAATCAACGGGTTAGTGGCTTTTTTTACGTCCCGACATTTCCCTTGATACAGATTAAACCCGACAAAAACCGGTAGCGATTACGCCAGATTTACGCCGTGATTACGCGAGCGACCCCGACGCCATCATTGACCTGATGGCCAACGAGGAAACGCGCAAGCATGGCATGGCCTTCGAGGTGGATTTTAATAACCATGAAACGGTCGACATTTCCATCAAGCTGGACCTGACCGAGCGCGTGACCGTCAAGGCCGGCGAAGCGGGCCGCCTGGACATCAAGCACCTGGCCGAGATACAACACATGCCGGCCTACGCGGACGAGTTTTGGAAGCTATATGACGGCGAGACCCTGCTTGCCGAATGGCGCACGCCCGAGGCCACGCCATGAGCGACGACCTGCACGCGCTGGAAGCCTGGGCCGGCGCTCTGCTGGCCATGCTGCAGCCTGCCCGGCGCCGCGCCATCAATCACAAGGTGGCCATCGACCTGCGCCGCAGCCAGGTGCAACGCATCAAGGCGCAGCAGGGGCCGGATGGCGCCGCGTACCCCGCGCGCAAGCGGCGCAAGGATTTCAAGGGAAAGAATGGGCGCATCAAGCGGCAGAAGGCGGCCATGTTCGCCAAGATTCGTACCGCAAAATACATCAAGGTGCAGGCAGATCCTGGCCAGTTGACTGTCGGCTTCGTGGGTAAGGTGATGCACGTCGCACGGGTGCATCAAGAGGGCTTAACGGATAGCGTCTCCAAGAAGGGGCCAAAATACAGCTACCCGGCCCGGCCGCTCCTGGGTCTCAGTGAAACTGATCGGACGTTAATTCGCGAATCTCTGCTGCAGCATCTGGAGCAATTCTAGATGGCCTGCTTCGAACTTCAACTGACTAAAGTTGTCATTTGAGTTAGAGTGGCGTCGAAGCCTCAGTCAGGGGCGAAAGAAATCGCACAAAGTTACTAAATTTGCATTAAAATGCATAAAATATCATTATGGCAATATACTACATTTTCCGGAGACAATTGTACCTCCCGATAGCTTCCGATTATGTACAATTTTAACGTAGCGAAGCATAATCTTAATGTGGAAGTTGACGCCTTACCATAAATAACCGTTGAAATTAAAAAAAGTAAAATATAAAAACACCCAACATGTGTTATTAGAAAAATTATTAATATAAAATTCCCAATGAAAAAACTATTTCCCGGTCACTATCGCCCTTCCGAAGAAGCATTCAAATCTTTATGGACGAATGGTCTATTTGTCTTCGATACCAATGTTTTGCTCAACTTGTACTCATACCCTGAGGCGGCACGGGAAATTTTCTTTTCCGTACTAAATAGAGTAGCAGAACGCTCATGGATTCCTTACCAAGTTGCATTAGAATTTCATCGAAATAAATTCACAAGGATTAAGAAATCCAACGAGCCCCTCTTGGATTTACGCGACCGCATCAGAGAAAATAGTGCAAGCTTGGAAGCCGAATTCTTAAAAATAGAATTTGAGAAGAGAAATACAGGAATTGTCGACCTACACGACAGACTTAGCGCTGTACGTGATTCGAATATAAAGCTAGCAGAAGCAATCGACCTCGCTTGTGTTCGTTTGCCAAGCGTAAGCTTAGATGACCCAATTGGAAATAGGATTGCAGAGCTATTTTCCGGTCGCGTCGGTGAGCCTCCAGCCGATCAAGAGGCTCTAGACATACTCGTGAAGGATGGCCAGGACCGCTATGACAAGAGAATTCCACCAGGATACAAAGATGCCAAAGATAAACGTGACCTACACTATCGAGATCGTGGAATTACATACGCAGGAATGTTCGGCGACTTAATTTTATGGCGCCAGACAACGGCATTTGTCGCAAAGAATGGCAATAAGGACGTCGTATTTATCACAGGCGATGGCAAAGATGATTGGTGGTCCTCTCACGAAGGAAAAACTCTTGGTCCAGCACCCGAACTGATACAAGAATTTCTAACCCTTTCCGGAGCAGAGCGATTTTGGATTTACCGAGCAGATCAGTTCCTAAAAAATGCAGAGCAATACTTGAAAGCCAAGGAAGTCACAGAAGAGACTATCGCGCAGGTAAAAGAGACGGCAGAGTACCAACAAAGCGAAGCGTCCGAGCAAAGCCTTACATGGGAAAATCTTCGGAATTTTCAACTTAGACCGCAAGAAGAAGGATATACAATCTTCGATGAGCGATTAATAAAATCAGGAGAAAAAAATAATCTTCGACGTGATTCAAGATCTTGGATGCTGTACGTAGAAAGTATAGTAACCCGTTGGGCAAAAACCTTTCATCGATCAGATAAATTAATTAATATGATTTTCCCAGACATTGTCATAGAAGGGAAAGATGGCTTGCACGGGTATGAGATTATTTCCCCGCGCGGATTAAAGCGAAGGGTAGTCCAAGAGCTAATTCGAGATGTATCTACGCGTTCAAAAGAAGTACCCATTGACAATATATCAATCGTCGTGGCATTTTCGGCACAGGAATTTGTTGACCTCGATGAGCGGGCGCTAGATAGATATGCTAATGACATTTTAAATATGTTATTCAACACCCCCATCCATAGCGTCATCATTGGCTACATTGTTGGCGATGAGTTCCACACCACATTCGTTCTCAAGAGCCCAATTTTCCTAGCAAATCAAGCGCTGAAGGAAAGATGATTCTAATGAAATTTTTTCATATGGCTTCTATTTTACAATGGTCGCAGAAACTGACACGAAAAACCCGGCCCGGAAAATTCACGTCTCTATACCAAGTTAACATCTAAAGGAAGAAATCGAGCATCAGGATACTTCAGTTAATAGAGACGATTAGCCATTTTGTGAAACACTAACATATCAGCTATCTAAATCAGCGCGTCATCAATAACCGTAGCCACTAAGCAGCATATCAACCCGCCCCCGCGTGCATCCGCACGCGGACTTCGGCAACATGCACTGCATGAACGCCGACCTGTCCGACCTCTCCCGCCTGCTGCAAAACCTCATCCGCCTGGGCACCATTGCCGAGGTCGAAGGGGCCAAGGCGCGCGTGCGGCTCGGGCCGACTCTCACCACCGAATGGCTGAAATGGGCCACCCGACGCGCCGGCAGCACCCGCACCTGGTCGGCGCCCACCGTGGGCGAACAAGTGATCGTCTTTTCCCCGGGCGGCGACCTGACGCGTGGCATCATCGTGCCCGCGCTGTACTCGCAAGAATTTGACGCACCCGAAACTAGCGACAGCATCCACACCACGCACTACCCCGACGGCGCCGTGGTGCAATACGACCACGCGACCCACGCCCTGACTGCACTTCTCCCCGACGGCACGACCACCATCACCGCCGACAAGGTCACGTCGAACGCACCGAGCACCATCTGCACGGGCAACCTGATCGTCATGCAATCGGCCACCGTCAGCGGCGCCACCGCCCTGAACGGTGGCGTGAACGCCAAGGCCGGCGCCGCTGACAGCTTGGCCATAACCATGCAAGGGACAATCACGGCAAGCGAGGACGTGCTGGCCAGCGCCATCAGCTTGCTCAAACATCCGCACGCCAACGTCAAAACCGGCGAGGAGCAGTCGGGCGGGCCGCTGCCATGATGGGCATGCACGCCGCCACCGGGCGCAGCCTGACGGGCCTGGGCCACCTGCGCCAGTCGGTTGCCGACATCATCACGACGCCCATCGGCTCGCGCATCCAGCTCCGCCGCTATGGCTCCGAAGTGCCCGAGCTGATCGATAAGCCCCTGAACAGCGCCACGCAGTTGCGCATCTATGCGGCCACCGCCTTTGCCCTGCGCCGCTGGGAACCGCGCCTGCAGCTCGCCAGCGTGCAGCTCACGCGCGACACGGACGGCGCCATCGCATTGCTGCTCGATGGCACGGCGAATGGCCAGGGCATCACCCTGTCCGTGCCCGTCAAACAAGGCGGCAGCGTATGAGCACGCCCATCGACCTGGCCCAGTTGCCGGCGCCCAGCGTGATCGAGGTGCTGGACTTTGAAGCCATCCTCGCCACGCGCAAAGCGCACCTGGTCAGCCTGCTGCCGGAAGCCGAGCGCGCCGCCGTCACGGCCCTGCTGAAACTGGAATCGGTGCCGGCCACCAAGCTGCGGGAAGAAAACGCGTATCAGGAAACCATCCTGCGCGACTGCGTCAACGAAGCGGGCAAGGCCATCATGCTCGCGTTTGCCCTGGACGGCGACCTGGACCAGCTGGGCGCCAACGTCAACGTGGCGCGCCTGGTCATCACCCCGGCCAATCCCAACGCCATGCCGCCCGTGGCCGCCGTCATGGAAGACAATGACGCCTATCGCCTGCGCATCCAGGAAGCGCCGCCCGCTGACCTAGCGTCCTCGTCGACCGATTCGATTTTATGGCCTCACAAAATCAGGCCTTTGTCCTTCAGTATTGCAACTTCCTATTTCCGTCTGATGATTTTGCGTCCTTTATCGCACCCGAATGGAAACCACAGACGCGCGAGTATTTGGTCGCAAAAAAAGGGGATGGGAGAAGCCTGCTTCAAAAAAGACAGACAACGTGGCATAGTTGCTACCGGCGAAGTCTTTTTTTTTGATTCCGCTCAATGAAGATTATCCTACCCTCCGAAACGATGAAAGCTCCTGGTCGCTGTAGGTGGTATGGAGAAGCATGGTCGGAAAACAAGACGCCGAAAAACATAATCATTTTTCACAATAGCAAGCTGAGGAAAGTATGAACTTAGAAAAAGAAATGCCATCATCCGCCGATGACAGTACGGCTCCCGCTGTAGATAGAGCATTTGTCAGAAACCTGGCTGTTAAAAACTTTGAGGCGCTACAGGCAGCCGCCATTGCTGGGAAGAATACTCACCAACTAGCCCTTGACCAGAGCGACGAAATAGAGGACTTCATCAAAACTTTGCCGTCTGAAGATAGGTCAAAATTCTCTACTCTCTACGAACAAGAGTTGAATGCAGCTACCCAAGCGTCGATCGACAAGACCATGGAGATTAATTCACAAACTGCCAATCAACTTTTAGATAACGCTACAAAAACCAATAACGTCTCTATCTGGATCAGCCTTATTGTCTTTTTCATTGTCCTGATCAGCTTCATAAAAATGATAAAGAACTGAATCACCCCACTGCCGCGTGCATCCATAAGCGAATTTCGGCGTCATGCATTGCATGAACGCCGACCTGTCCGACCAAGCCATCACCCTGACCGTGCCCGTGCCCGTAAACTAAGTAAGCATCGCACGCGCCCCCATCGATCTCGCCAGTTGCCGGTGCCCTGCGTGGTGGCAGTGTCGGACCTCGAAACCATCGTCGCAGCGCGCAATGAACATCTGGTCAGCCAGCTCCGGGAAGACCAGCACGTAACCTTCGCAGCCCGGCCGGCTTTTATACAACACCGCTCATCGCACCATGCAAGGCGGTATCTGACCCTCGCTCGCCTTCAGATGAGTCTGATCTACGTAGCCTAAAAGGGTCGCCAGATCGGACAGCTACGTATTCCCCCGCCGCCGCTCCCGCGTCGCAGCCACTAGCGATTCCACGGCCCGTGCCTAGCGGCGCAGCACACTCAAGGGAGGCCCGGTCCAAATACGTACGCGACAGCCTACCATTCGTGCGCTGCGGCCTACTTCGGCTGTTCCAGCGCGCAAGAGCGCCTGTATTGCAGCGTGTCGCAAACGTTCAAGACCTGCTTAAGCAACCAAACGATACTACCTCCATCTGATGCCAACCGAGGGAGTCTGATGAATACCGCTGCCATGTCCGCCTTGCATGATATTGCCTATTTATTAATAAATGAGAATTTTCGGTGCAATATCTGTAGCCCTCGATGAGGTATGGAGCTCCAGCGCAACACAGGGAAAATCACACTCACTCATGGATTCATATGTCAATTCGTAAATTTCACCGCCTGTCGGCATGCGTCCTGGCGGCCTATATATTGCTGCATCTTGTCAATCACCTGATGGCCATTGCCGGCGCCCATGCGCACATCGCCTTCATGGAGGCGACACGGCCACTCTATCGACATGCCGTCGTCGAGTCGGTGTTGTTGGCGTGCGTGCTGTTTCAATGTGGCAGCGGAATATGGATGGTGCTGCGGGGATGGAAAAAACGCTGCGGGTTCGTAGCGTGGCTGCAGGCCGGCTCAGGGATCTATCTGGCCCTGTTCCTGCTTTTTCATGTCGGCGCGGTCCTGTTTGGCCGCGCCGCGCTCAAGCTCGACACCAATTTTTACTATGCCGCAGCCGGTTTTGTGCTGATGCCATATGAATTGTTCTTTGCACCGTATTATTTCTTCGCAGTGTATGCGCTATTCACGCACCTGGGCTGTGCCGCATATTGGCAAGTCGAAGCGCACTCGCCAATGGTGCGCAGGCTCGCCATCGGCGTTCCGGCAGGAGTCGGCCTGGTGGTCGCCCTGCTGATCAACCTGGCGCTGGCTGGCATGCTCCACCCGCTCGATATTCCCGCGAAATACCTGACTATTTACCGGTAAGCGGGGCGCGAGCACGCTGAGTCAGAACACGCATGAAAAAAGGAAGCCGCACCGTTTGCTTCTGCCAATTAGCCTGTACATTCTTTTTCCGATGGCGTACGTCGGTATGCCATCATGCCCGTTATCCAGTTTCCAGGTTGCGCTGGTGCCGCATCCCCTCATCGCTCCCCCTCAGTGCCCCCCCGCTGACGTTTTTACAACAGCCCCCATCGCCCCGCGCCCTCCCCCGCAACTCCCTACTGATATAATACTAGCAATCAACTAGTACTCCGAGATGTGCGCCTCAAGGCTCCCGCAACCGTCTGTGTACCGCTAAGCCCTGCCCATGCGCTCCCTTTTCGACCACGAGATCATCAAACAGCTGCACAGCGGTACGCGCTCGCGGGTTTATCGCGCCCGGGCCGCCGATGGCACTGCGCTGATCGTCAAGATGCCGAATCAGCAGTTCCCCTCCTTTCAGCAACTGGCACAATTCAAGCGCGAGTATGCGATTGCTCGCCGCTGCCGCCATCCGGGCGTGGCGCATCCGCTGGCGCTGCAGCTGCACGGCGGGCGCTGGACGATGATCCTGGAAGATACCGGCGGCCTGGCGCTCGACCAGGTGTTGCGCGCGCAGGTGGCGAGGCGCAGTACTCCGTCGCAGCCCGCATTGGCGCTGGACGATTTTTTCGACATCGCGCTGCAACTGTGCGCGACGCTGGACGAGGTCCATCGTCAGGGCGTGATCCACAAGGACGTCAATCCTTCCAATCTGGTGTGGAATGCCGAACGGCGCCTGCTGCAGCTGATCGATTTCGGCATCGCCTGTGAACTGCCCTGCGAAAGCCATGGCATCGTCAATCTCCAGACCCTGGAAGGCACGCTGCGCTACATGGCGCCGGAGCAGACGGGGCGCATGAACCGGCGGGTCGATTGGCGCGCCGATTTCTATGCGCTCGGCGTCACCTTGTACGAAATGCTGACCGGCCAGGCGCCGTTCGAGACGGGCGACGAGATGGAACTCGTGCATTGCCACATTGCGCGCAGCCCGGACTGGTCGCACCCGGCGCTGGCCAGCTTGCCTGGCCAGCTGCTGCCGATCATCCAGCGGCTGCTGGAAAAAAATGCCGATCAGCGCTACCAGAGCCTGCAAGGCTTGCGCAGCGACCTCGAAGCCTGCCGCGCGAACAAGCCGGCGCAGGCGCTCAAGCTGTCCGACCACGACGGCCGCTTCCTCGTGCCACAAACGTTGCACGGGCGCGAAGATGCCATCGCCACGCTGCTGGCGGCGTTTGAGCGCAGTGCCGCCGGCACATGCGAGATGCTGCTGGTGGCCGGCCATTCGGGTATCGGCAAGTCGGCGGTCGTCAACGAAGTGCAAAAGCCCATCATCGCCCGGCGCGGCCGCTTCCTGTCCGGCAAATTTGACCAGCTCCAGCGCGACGTGCCGTATGCCTCGTTGATCCAGGCCTTCCAGGGGCTGGTGCGCCAGTTGCTGGACCAGCCGGAAGAAACCCTGCGGCAATGGTCCGCAAAACTGCACGAAGCCCTGGGCAGCGGCGTGGGCGTGATCGTCGAGCTGATTCCCCAACTGGCCTTGATCGTCGGCCCCAGCGACCCGCTGCCCGCGGCGCCGCCGGCACAGGCCCAGCTGCGCCTGGACCGCCTCTTCCCCCGCTTCGTCGAAGTCTTCGCCTGCGCCGGGCATCCGCTGGTGCTGTTCCTCGACGACCTGCAATGGGCCGATGCGGCCACGCTGCGGATGATCGAGCTGCTGATGGTCTCCTGCGACAAGAGCTGCATGCTGTTCATCGGCGCGTACCGCGATAATGAAGTGGGCCCCGCGCATCCGCTCAGCGCGCTGCGCGACAAGCTGCTCGCCCGTGACGTGCGCCTGTCGACGCTGTTACTGAGCGCACTGACCGAGCCGCAGGTGGCGCAAATGGTCTCGGCCACCGTGCGCGTGACGGCGCCTTACTGCGCGCCACTGACCAGCATTTGCTACCGCAAGACGGCCGGCAATCCCTTCTTCCTCAACCAGTTCCTCGCCGCGCTCAACGAGGCGGGTCACCTGCGCTACCGGCCCGCCGACGATTGCTGGGACTGGGACCTGCCCGCGATAGAACAGGCCGGATACGCCGACAACGTGGTCGAGGTGCTGCTGGAGAAAATCCGCCGCCTGCCCGGCGTGACGCAGCACCTGCTGCAACTGGCCGCCTCCAGCGGCAACCGCTTCACGCTCGACACGCTCACCCTGGCAGTGGACCGCGCTCCCCGGCAAACGCAGCAGGACCTGTGGCCGGCGCTCAGGGCAGGCTTGATCCAGCCGCTCGACGCACGCTACAAATACGTCAATGGCGACACCGCCGCGGGCAACAGCGGCGTCAGTTACCGCTTCCTGCACGACCGGGTGCAGCAGGCAGCCTACCTGGTCGCCGATGCCGGCGCGCGCGCGGCCAACCATCTTCTCATCGGCCGCCTGCTCCTGCGGCATACGCCGCCGGAGCGCCAGGACGAGACGCTGTTCGACATCGTCGAGCAGCTCAACGCCGGCCGCGCGCTGATCGACGAGACGGGCGAGCGCGTGCATCTGGCGACGCTCAATCTCCAGGCCGGCGTCAAGGCGCGGCGCTCCGCCGCGTTCCAGTCCACCCTGGAGCACATGCGCATCGGTCTCGAGCTGCTGCCGGCGGACGCATGGAACGCCCAAGCCGGCCTCTGGCTCGAGCTGCAGCTGGGCGCCGCCGAAGCGGCCTACCTGTGTGGCCAGTTCGATGCCGCCGAGGCGATCTATCCACTGGTGCGCGCCCGCGCCTTGAGCCCCTTGCAGCAGGTACGCTGCATCGCCATCCAGGCGCACCAGTATCAGTTGCAGGGCCGCCTGCTCGACGCCATCGCCGTGCAGCGCGACGGCCTGGCACAGCTGGACATCGACATTCCGCACGATGTGGCGCACATGAAGGCGCGCTTCGCCGACATTCTCGCCGACATCGGGCGGCAGCCTGGCGCGCATGCGCCCGAGACCTTGCTGGCGGCCGCCGACATGTGCGAGCCGGACGCGGTGGCCGCGATGCAGATGATGCAGGGCCTGTGGATGGCCAGCTACTACGCCGGCCAGCAGGATCTCAGCGCGCTGATAGTGGTGTCGATGACGCGCCTGTCCATGCAGCGGGGGAACAGCGATTTCAGCGCTGTCGCGTATGTCGGCTACGCGATGATGCTGGCGCTGTACAGCGGCGACATCGCGCGCGGCTACCACTTCGGCGCGATGGCGATGGCGCTGGCCAGGCGCCGTACCAACCTGCAGACGCGCACGCTCACGGGGCTGATGTTCGGCGCGCTCAGCAACCACTGGACGCAGCCGCTGCGCAGCTCCGACGCCCTGTACGAGGAAGCGTTTGGCTGGGCGCTGGAAATCGCCGATTTCGTGCAGGTCGGCGTGGTGGCCGCCGTGCGCGCCACCGACCGGATCATCCTCGGCGACTACCTGCCGCACCTGATGCACGACATCGAGCACGACCTGGCGCTGATGCGCGCCAATGGCCAGCAGGCGATGGCCGATTGCTGCGTCGCCGCCGCGGTCCAGCCGATCAAGTGCCTGACGGGCCTCTTGCCGCGCCATGACAGCTACGACGATGCGGCCTTCAGCGAGGCAGGCTTCCTCGCACGGTATGGCGACTCGCACCTGTACCGCGCCTACTTCTTGCAAGGGAAGATCCGCAACGCCTACCTGTTCGACAACGCCGATGCCGAACAGCTGGCCGGCCAGCTCGGCATCGTCACGCAGATCATGCGCGGCCAGGCCAAGGTGGCCGAGTGCAGCTTCTATGCCGCGCTGATCCTGATCCGCGCCTTGCAGCGCGCTCCCGCGCGCGCCGATGCGGGCGATCTGCGGGCCGTGATCGGCACGCTGCAAGCGAGTCTCGCCGAGTGGGCCAGGCAAGGCTCGGACAATAGCGCGGCCAAGCACCTGCTGGTGATGGCCGAGATGGCACGCTACCGGGACGATCTGCAGCTGGCCACGCGCCTTTACCAGCAGGCGATCGACGCGGCTGGCCTGGCAGGCTACGTCAACATGCAAGCGCTGGGCAATGAACTGTGCGGCGAATGCTGGTGCGACCAGGGGCAGCCGCGCGTGGCAGCCGTCTTCATCGGGGACGCCATCGCGCACTACGGCCAGTGGGGTGCAGAGGGCAAGGTGGCGCAGCTGCGGGAGCGCCATGCCGCGCTGCTGTCAAGGATGGATGGCCGCGGCACGCAGCGGCATTCCGTCTCCCACACGCACGGCAGTTCCGCGCTCGACCTGGTGTCGCTGCTGAAGGCGGCACAAATCCTGTCGAACGAAGTCGGCCTGCGCAATGTGCTGACACGCCTCATTGCCATCGTGTGCGAAAACGCCGGCGGGCAGGTAGCGCGCCTGCTGCTGCTGTCCGAAGGCAGCTACCAGCTGGAGGCCAATATCGACGGCGATGGCGTCACCGTCCTGCAGGCGCGCCCGCTGGACCTGAACGCCGCCAGCGACCCGCAATTCCCGCTGTCGCTGCTGCGCTACGTCATCCGCACTGGCGCGGAGGTGATCGAAGACTGCATCACGGGCGGTTCTCGCTTTGCCGCCGACCCGTACGTGCAGCTGAACCTGCCGCGCGCCGTCATGTGCCTGCCGATCCGGCACGGCGGCCGGATCGACGGCATCCTGTACTTCGAGAACCGGCTGGCCGACGCCTCGTTTACGGAAGAACGCGTCGCATTCCTGCGCATGCTCGGTGCGCAGGCGATGATCTCGATCTCCAGCGCCAGGCTGCATGACAGCCTGGAACGGCGCGTTGCCGAGCGCACCGGGCAACTGGAAGAGGCCAACCGCAAGCTGGCGACCCTATCCATCACCGACGGCCTGACGGGGCTGTCGAACCGGCGCCATTTCGACGACGTGCTGCGCACCGAATGCGCGCGTGCCACGCGCGTCGGCCAGCCGCTTGCCGTCGTCATGCTCGATGTCGACTACTTCAAGCTCTTTAACGACCGCCACGGCCACCAGGCCGGTGACGCATGCCTGATCCGGGTCGCGCAGGCGCTGGCGGCCGGCATGCGGCGCGCAGGCGACCTGACGGCGCGCTACGGCGGCGAAGAGTTTTCGATCGTGTTGCCGAACACGGGCGCGGACGAAGCGCGCCAGATCGGCGAAGCGCTGCGGCGCGCCATCGCAGACCTGGACATCGTCCACGCGAGTACGGAAGCGCAGCAGGTGACGATCAGCGTCGGCATCGCGGTCCAGTCGGCGCCGGGCGCCGCCGATCCTGACGCCCTGTTGCGGCTGGCCGATGCCGCGCTGTACCAGGCCAAGGATGCGGGGCGCAATTGCGTGGTGCTGAGGATTCTGCCGCCTGGCTGACGCATGCGCCCCACGCCCTTTTTCACGACGCGGGGCGGCGCCTCACTCGCTGCCATGGGTGTGCTCGCGCGCCTGCTCCCGTGCCTTTTCCTGCGATGCCAAGCCGTTGAAGAACAGATTGAGCAGCACGGCGACGATGGCGGCCAGCAGGATGCCGCTGTGCAGCAGCGGTGACAGGGCCTTCGGCATGTGCTGCGCGGACTGTTCCGCCACCAGCGGCAGCATGCCGAAGCCGATAGCCAGAGCCACGATGAACAGGTTGTTGCGGTTGCTCTTGTAATCGACGCCGGCCAGGATGCGGATGCCGGTGGCGGCGACCATGCCGAACATCACCAGCCCTGCCCCGCCCAGCACGAACGCCGGCACGGCTTCGGCCGTCTGCGCGATCTTCGGAATCACGCCCATGACGAGCAGGATGAGGCCGGCCGCCACGCAGACCCAGCGGCTGCGCACGCCCGTCACCCCCACCAGGCCCACGTTTTGCGAAAACGAGGTGTAGGGAAAGGTATTGAAGATGCCACCGATCAGGGTGCCCAGGCCATCGACGCGCAAGCCGCGGCTGATGTCATCCTGCGTGATGCGCTTGTCCGTCATCTCTCCCAGCGCCAGAAACATGCCCAAGGACTCAATCATGACGACGATCATCACCAGGCTCATGGTGACGATGGCGACCACGTCGAAGGTCGGCATGCCGAACTGGAACGGCGTGACGATGGCAAAGGCCTTGGCGCCGGCCACTTTGGCGAAATCGGCCTTGCCCAGCGCAAACGACAGGGCCGTGCCGGCGATGATGCCGATCAATACCGCGATATTCGACAGGAAACCGCGGCCATATTTGGCCACCAGCAAGATGACGGCCAGCACGAAGAAGGCGATGCCCATGTTATCCAGCGCCCCGTAGCCGGGATTGGCGATCAGGGGCACAGGACCGGCTGGCGCGGGCAAGCCGGCCGCCGTGGCGGCAGCGGTCATCTTGAGGAAGGCAGGATCGACGATTTGCGCCATGGCGGGCGGCCCGCCCATGGCCCAGTTCACGCCCACGCGCATCAGCGACACGCCGATCACGGCGATGATGCTGCCGGTGACCACGGGTGGAAACAGGGCCAGCAGGCGGCTGATGAAGGGAGCGATCAGCATGGAAACGACGCCTGCGCCGATCACGGCGCCAAAGATGCCGGTGATGCCCAGGGCAGGGGTGTTCGCCATGGCCAGCATGGGGCTGACGGCGGCAAAGGTCACGCCCATCATGACGGGCAGGCGGATGCCGAAGTACTTGCCGATGCCCAGGGACTGGATCAGGGTGACGAGGCCGCAGCAGAACAGGTCGGCACTGATCAATGCCGCCACCTGCTCGGGCGGCAGCTTGAGGGCGCGGCCAACGATCAGCGGCACGGCGATAGCGCCCGCATACATGACGAGCACGTGCTGCAAGCCCAGCGTAAACAGTTTGCCGGTCGGCAGGATTTCATCGACGGGCGATGGCGCGGCAGGCACCGTGCCGGGCACGCTGCGGTGGATGGATTTCAGACGGGGAGTGGCCATTTACGCTCCATTTCCTGGGTTACCGCGGCCCGGATGGGTGCAGGTGAAAGGGAAAAGCAAGAGAGAAACGGGACGACAGGAAGACACTGGCGGCGGATGAGACATGCGAAGCTCCTTGGATGGGATGACCAAGGTATGCCATGCACGCATCGTGCCAGCACCGATTGTATACAGGAATCGTGCCGAAAATCGCCAGAGATCAGGCAATTTGACGGTGGATGCACCGTTTTCTCGCATGCCGCCCCGCACCTGCACCAGAAGGCGGCACAAGGCGACGGGGCTGACAGGTCGCTGATGGCTGATGGAGGTTGGCAGATGGCAGATGGGTGGAGGTGGAGGTGGAGTTGGAGTTGGAGTTGGAGTTGGAGTTGGAGTTGGAGTTGGAGTTGGAGTTGGAGTTGGAGTTGGAGTTGGAGTTGGAGTTGGGAACTGGAGTCTGAAGCTGGAACCTGGCGACTGGTGCTGAGAGCCTATCCCAGTAGAGGCATACATCCCCTGCTGGTGCCTCTCGGAAGCGAAGACTGCATTGATCTTCGTCGCGTGGCTCGCCACGCGTCCCCCTAACACCTTGTCCGCGGTCCTGATGCGCTGCCAGCAGAAGACGCTCCCTGCCAGGATAGGCGCTTAGCCACCGGAGCAGGCATCAAGCAGCGTTTCCAGCTGGCGCACATGGGCGGCACGCAATTGCTCGCGCGCCAGCAAGGCTTGCACTTGCTCGAAGATGCCGTGGGATGGCACCGCCGGCAAGACGGGAGCGGCGGGGCGCGTGGCAATGCATGGCACGCTGACCGGCCAAGTTTCCCCCTTCGATGCCGGCACCCATGCCGCACAACCGGTCAAGAAACTCATCAGCAACACCGCGGCGGCGCACCTGGCACACCACCACCCTGCCGTCCTCCCGGCCCGCCACCCCGCACTCGCACGCGGCGGCCTCATGGCATTTCGCTGGCGATCAGCGCCTCTGCGGCACGGCAGGCGTCACCTTCGGGCTGCAGCGCCAGGATGCGCGCCGCTGCAGCTTGGGCGTCTGCCTGCCCGGCCTGCGCCGTGGCCAGCGCCTGCCGCACCCGCGCCGACCGGCGTGCGCCCTCTTCCCGCATCGCATTCAGCGCCTGGGTCTGGCGCCCCAACAGGCCCTGCACCTCCTGCACTTGCGCCGCGCACGCGGCGCGACCGGCTTCGCGTCCCCAGCGCTGCGCGCAAAACACGGCTGCCCCCAGCAACAGCAACATGGCCAGGATGCTCAACGACGGCTTCATGCCAGCACCTTGCGCGCTGCCGCGTACATGGCCAAGCGTTCGGCCAAGCCGTTCACGCCGCCGTTGATGCGGCGCGTCACCCTTTCCTGGTCGCCCGCGTCGGCCAGGCGGTTCAAGCCGCGCGATTGCCAGAACCAGCCCGCCGAGCGACACGCGAACATCGTTTGCTCCAGCAACTGCGGCGCCGCCAGCAAGTCCAGGCCCAGCGACACGCCGCATGCCGCATAATTGGCGCGCCCCGTCACCTGCAGCAAGCCGCGCCCCTTGAAGCGCACGCCGTCGCCGGCAATCACATTGCCCAGATCCGCCCTCCCCTCATAAGCCGCGCCGCTGGCCAGCTCGCGCACATAGCGCAGCTGTCCCGATTCGTGGCCCACCTGTGCCAGGAACGCTGCCTGACGCAGCGGCGTATCAATACCGAATTCGGCCATCGCCGCATTCAAGGGCGCCAGGAACAGCATAGCGCGGCGGCCGGCCAACGGCATGATCTGCATCAATTGGGCGCCTGTCACAACATGCCCCGCACATCCTTGACGGTCGCGGCGGCATCGGCCACCAGTTCGCCGATATCCTTGCCACGCCGCTTGTCGAACCAGCGCACGCAGGCGCCCAGCACCCACCAGGCTGGCAAGCCGGCCGCCACCATCAGCGGCGCGGCGATGAACAAAAAACCCGTTGCCGGATCGCCGCCATACAGCCCCGCCACGGTCTTCGCGCTGTCAAACAGGCTGGGCCACCACGACAGCACGGCGGCCACGAGCACGGGGCCGAGAAAGGTGGAAATGATGATGCTGGAACAAAAACGAATGAATGCCTCCTTGGTGGACTGGGGCCACATGAACATGAAGCCCAGCGACGTGGCGGCGGCGCCGGCCAGCACGGGCACGCCAAACAGTTTGATCAATGCGCCGCCGGCGGCGGTGGTTTCGAGGGCCATGATTGCCTTTCAGGTGGTGGAAATGAAAAAACCCGCCGAAGCGGGTTTAAGGTGGACAACTGATTTGCTACACGGCCTTGACCATCACGTAAGCCCTGCCATCGGGCTCGGCCGAGATCACGCGGCCGACTGCATGGAGGTACTGCTTCATGCTGAGATCGTCCTCATGCACGGCGATGCCCTTGATGCCGGCGCCGTCCTGCACCGGCACGATGTAATCACCAGGCTGGGTACCCAGTACGTTGACCGGCACGCGGCCGGCGATGGCGATGCGGTCGACCTTCTGGCGCTCGACTTCCAGCGCCGCGTCGAAGGCGGCCATGGCTTCGGCATCCTGCAGCACGGCGGTGTTGTGGGCGGCCAGTGCGGCGGCGTAGATGGCCTGCTTTGCTGCCCACTCGTCATCGGTGTCGCCGGGTTCGGCTATGACGTCCTCGAATTCCGGTGGCTCAATACCTGGAACTGCCTGCGACGTGACTACATCTGCACGGCGCACGGGCCGGGTCGGCGCTACCCCGGCCTGGGCCGACGGGCGCGGCCCAACCTCATGGCCCCAGGTATCACCGCCCACGAACGACGGGGCCGTTGATTTGATCGAAAACATCACGGCGTCGGCCCACATGTCGGTGACCTTATTCTCCGCGGTGATACCGACAATCTGGCCAGGAGCTACGATGCCGCACATCGAGCTTTTGAAAATATACTCGGCATAATCATTGCCATTTGTGTTCACCGTGCCGGTGACATTAATACTACGGCTTGTCGTACTGTTCTTTCCAACAGTCAATACTGCGGGCGAAAACGACCATCCCGCCTGGCCATTCGACGCAACCACCCATACAGAGGGATAGGCGGCGGCATCGGTGCCAACGTACAAAATCGGATCGCCCTCGGCAGCGCCGCGACTGATGCTATGCTGAAGGCCAGTATTGGTGCTGCCTGCTTTCAGCAAGGGCACATACACTTGGCCATTGCCCTGAAATCTCGCCAAATCTGCGGAAGTTGTATTGGAATTTTTGTCATATGCCCGGAGAATAAGACGGAACCCCTCCTTCCCAGCCAGGGAGTTTGCACCGCCTGAAACATACCAGACAAACTGTCCAGTCGAGTAGCTGCCGGCAAGCCCGCCTACACCCAGTGAAAGTACGTCATTTACTACGCCCGCTGCCGCCCCTGCAGAGCAGGGTCTAATATACCCGCCCCCCGTAGTCCAATCCCCGAAGAATAACCCGTTGTTGACCTGTACTGCACTGTGCAGGCCTGCGTACGTGCCTGAATTGGATATACCGCGCATGCGCGGTGGATATACAGCAGCATTTCCTGAGTCATAGACAACTGCTCCAGCAGGAGTTGCTGTCACTGATACTGGCTGTGCGTATGTCGTAGTGGTATAGCCCAGCAGACTAAATGATGCCGAACCAAACGTCCCGGCTCGGAAATGCAAGTACACCTCAAAAGTTCCGTTCACTTGCTGAAAAACCTGTATTCGCGCGTTTATCGAAACGGCGCCATTAAACGTCGCATCGTAATAAAAGCCGTTCCGCACACCCAGCATGAGGACGAACGGGGTACTGGCGCTTGCAGCCCAATCGCTGTTGACTACACCATCAATTCGCAGGTGCTGTGCATTGCTGCCGCCGTCAGCTGCAAATGTAGCGATCCGATACCAGATACCCGTCGGGGGATTTTGGCCAACGTAGCTATAACCGTACTTATTGGTTATGCCCACCGCCACAGGAAAGGCCGTTGCAATTGGGATGCCCGGATCAAGCCACGCCGGACTCATATAGCCATTCGGCCCGCCCAGTGGCGACCGCCCCACTGCTGCAGCATACGACGCCACCACGGCGCCGCGCCCGGCCAGCTCATTCAGGCGCTGGATCGTATCCTTCTGGCCATAGTAGAAAAAGTCACCCATTACATTTCCTCGATTTCGATGTTAGTGGCATATGCCAGGTAATACGGTGTGGTGATGGCGGAATTGCTGGCAATGCGACCATACACCTGATGCGCCTGCTCGAGCTCGCCGTCGTCGCTCTCTGGATAGAGACTGACCAGCAGCGGGCGCGACAAGCCGTTACCGCGCACGATGCGCCACACCTCGGCCCGGTCCAATGGCGTCATATGGTCGAGCGCCAAAGACAACTTGCGGTACAGTGCGCCGCGCGCCACAGTCTGGCCGCCAGCGCCGTCCCGGTTGTGGGTGCTGGTGTCGACCGACGTGACACCGGCACCATATGACGCGTTCTGCTCCGGGCTCCAGTAGGGGCCGGCCACCAAGCGCGCCGCCTCGATATAGCCTGCCGGATTGTCCGGATCAGCAAGCTCGATCACCAGTTTCTTAACGCTGACCATCGGCAGCCAGCAGCGCGCATACGTGCCGCCGCCGTAGCTGAAGGCGTTCACACCGAGCGGCAGCGCGCCCCAATCCCACATACCCAGCACAGCGTATTCGCATGCCGATACGATGCCCGTATCGAAATCAGGCACGGCGTCACCTGGCTCGACGTAGCCGCGTACACGGATCGTCGCCGTCGGCGTCAGGTTGCAAAATGGCAGGGCCACGCACCCAATAATCTCGGGCGTGGGCCAGGTAGCGGTGATGGTTAGGGCCAGGCCGAGCGAGCGCAGCACGGAAAACTTGCCTTCGCGCTGCAGATTGGCCGGCCCCAGCGCGTCGGCCTGGCTCGATGCGGTCAGCACAGCCCGGTCGCCGGCGTTGTCGTAGATGATGCGGAGGTTGGTCATGTCAATCCTATTCGTAAAGTGAAGCATCTATGACCGGCAACACCAGGCCGCTGGTATTGCCGTAGGTCTGGTCTTCAAAATAACCATGGGTGTTTCTAGGTGGAACATTGGAATTACTCGTCTCGACCATTCTCGCTTTGACGTTCCCGTCAGTTCGCCGATAACAGGCAAGCCACTCGGTGAAGCGCGCAGACGAGCCTCTAGTACTGTAGGACTCCCTGTTACGCATAATTGACGGCACTAGAAAAGCGGGCTTCCTCGGCAACGATGGCAGTGCCAGGCTTGATTCTGTGCTGCTGACGTTGATTCCTGCCGCAATTTGCTGTATCGCCAAATGCACCTTTCCGCTGTCGAATAGCAAGCGCCCGGAGGTATCCCACAGGCGAGTAGCCATCCGGGCAGTTGATATCTCGACTGGGCTCAATGAGAATACATACGCCTCGGGAAGAACGGGCGGCAACGCAACGGAGGGGGGAAAGAATGCATGAACTCCCGTGTGGACATAGGTAACTCCCGCAAAGCCATACTGATTCTGCGGCCACCACCAGATATTTTCGTCGGAGACTGGCAGCGTCCAGAAGACCATGAATCCCCGACCGTTCGTTGCCGGTAAGACACCGCTATACCCATGCGAAAGAAAGCCGGATTCGCCACCGTCATTCGAAATGATGGGCGTCGGATTAAGTGTCACCTTGCCGATAAACTCGGGCACCAGATTGACGTTGTCGATCAAGCGATGGCCAGCATCCGTGTTGAAAAAGAGGCTCATACGGCAAATACCAATAAAAGAATGGGACCGCCGTTAAAAGTTGCGGGTTGAACGGTAAAAATAAGCTGGGGGTTACCAGCGCCGTCCTGACCAACAACCCAGGTAAAGCTGCCGCCGTGTACTTGGTAGATACGCAGCGCCAGGCCTGCAGCGCCGTAGAAGGTCCGTACCAGCGGATCGCCGACCTTTTGCTCGTGCATGCCCAGGAAGACACCGCCAGCAACAGTGGGGGTGATGACCGGCGTGCCGTCGGTTTTAAAGGTCCAAAGGCCGATCATCGCGGCCACTTCCCACAAGCCATGGCGATGCTGCCATCGGAGTTGTAAAAATACAGCCCAGTTCCTGTCTGGTCGTACCCTTCATTGTTACCGGCAACGCGATTGGGACTCTGGATCAACTGAAAGGAGCCGACAACGCCCGACAGTACGCCGGAGAACTTTGCAACCGGGGGAGCTACCGCAGATCCAGGCGTCACGGTAAGTCCTGGCATCTCAAAATAGCCCGTACTCGACAGCTGAAAAAAACCACCTGGCACATTAATATTGCCAATAAGCAATCCTTTGTCGCTCAGATGAAAACCGCTACCGCCATTGCTTGGCCATGCATAGGCACTGGTGGGATAACCATTACCGCCGTGCAGCGTCGCGCTGTAGATATCGCCCGCCGTGACCTTGCCAAGATCAGCGCTGATTGCACTCAACTGACCTACTTTAAGTGCGTTGAGATACGGTGCTGCCCACTTGGTGGTGCCGCTGGCCGGATTAAAAATGCCATCCGAACGGTACAGCGATTCGCCGGCGCCAAACAGCGGCGGCGAACCCTCCCACACGGTGCCGGCGCCCCAGGTATCAATCGGCGGATAGGATGTTGCCCCCTCCGTGCTGAGCGTCGCCGGCGTGCTTCCCAGGGACAGCAGACTGGTTTTGCTGTAGCAGACGCGCGCCGAATTGCCCGTAACGCCGTCGAAGATCTTGCTCACCGTCTGGCTGGCCGTGTAGGTCAGGCCGTCGACCACGATGGTCGCCGTGACCGTCACGCTGTCGCCCACCATACCGGCATACGCCATGCTGGCAACATTGCCGACGCGCGTCAGCACGCTGGCGTTGCTGGTGGTGAATGTCACCTGACCCTGCATGTTCACCAGGCCCGCCGTGAAATCGATGCTGGCAGGAGCGGCAATTGTCGTGGCCGCCACCTTGAACGCCTGTGCCGTAGCAGCCAGCAGCAGCACGCGATCGTTGGCCGGCGCGAAGCGCGGCACGGTATTCATGATCAGCCTGTCGCGTTCCCCCACAATCGCGCTCATGCCAGCACCCCCACCGTCACTCTGCCCGTCAGCCAGAAGCGCGACAGCAGCACCACCACGCCCGGTATGCCATCCTGCAAGCCAAAGCGTTCAGCGCGCAGTTGTACGGGCTGCCCCAGTTCCAGCATCATCATCTCGGGTTCTCCATCGAATTCGTAAATGGTGCGTGGCACCTTGTTCAAGGCCAGGCGCCGCTGCGCTTCCGCACGGGCGTCGGCCCGCGTCTTCAGGCACGTATCGATCTGCACCGGATCGTCGCTCAGTCGGTAACGGGTGCGCACCGCCGCGTCGACGGCCGTCTCCGTCAGCCATTCCGTGGCGTACAAATCCGCATGCGCGGGCGGAATGCTGGTCGTCAGACCCGCCTGCAGCGTGTAGTTGCGGTCGAAGCCGATCTTCACGGCGGCCGTCACGGGCACACGCTGCGCGGGACGCAGTGAGCGCTCGCGCATCTGTTCCGGACCGATTTCCACCGGCACGCCGGCGGCCGGCAGCGCGATCTGCACCAGGCGCAGCTGGCCGGTGCGCGACATGATCGCCTGGGCGCCCACGCTGGCCGCCAGTTGCTGGATGGCTTGCGCCTGGTTCGTGCGGTCCGCAACATACAAGCCCACCGGCTGCGGATGGGCCGCGTCGAAGGCGGCCAGGTTGTCCAGGTCCAGGTCGTCCGGGGTAAAACGGTCGGCCGCCTTGCCGTAGGCGGTGGCGATGCGCTGCACCAGCGGGGCGATGCGCGGCGCATAGCCGCCGCCCTTGTCGCCCTGCACGCTGGCCGTGATCGTGGTGGAAAACGGATCCGTGGTCAGGTTGAAGCGTCCCGCCTGGTCATTCAAGGCCACGGCGATCGGCTTGCCGTTGGTGCGCACCTCGAACGTCGATTCGACCGCGCCAAGAAAACCGTACTCCAGGGTGGCCGGATTGGTCAGCAAGGGCGCCACGTTGTGGCACTCGCCAAACGGTATCGGCAGGATGGCGTCCTTGTTCGGCGTCGTGCCTCCCAGCTTCGCCTCGGAGATCGGCGTATTCAGGCGCTGCAGCTTGTCGCGCAGTACCAGGTTGACCGACTCGCGCCCCGCACTGGCCACGTCGGCGATGATGCCGTCGAAGACCAGCTGGAAGGCGGCGCGCGGCCACGATGCATCGCCGGCCCAGGCCTTGATCGGCCGGTTCATCCAGACGTCGTCCAGCCAGCCATCGAGCGCGCCATCGGCGTTATCGAGTTCGATATCGCCGCCCGACAGCCCCGCCTCGCCGGACAGGCTGACCTGTTCCGTGAAGGCCAGGCCACCCTTGGCCAGCGGCTGGTACGCGGTATTCGCCGGCACCTCAACCGGCCCGGTGATGTAGGGTCGGGAAGAGATATACCGCGTCACCTCGCTGCCATCCACATTCACTTGCGCCTCGATCAGCACCATGCGGATGGCCGACGGGCTTTGCAGCCAATCCTGAAATTGCGCATCGGTCATGCGTATTCTCCTTTCACTGCATTGGCCCAGGCGGATGCCCGGGACGATTTGTCCACGCCATCGACCACCGTCCTGGCGGCATTGGCGTTCGATTCAAAGGTGGCCTGGATGGTGGCGCCCGTCTGCGCCCGCTGGTCGGCGCGCAAGCCTTCCAATTCGGCTCGCATGGCCTGGTTGTCTTCGCGCAGGCCACGGATTTCGGCGACGAGAACATCGGAACCGACGTTCGCGGCCGACGAGTAGCGCACGGGGTCGAAGACTGCCGCCGCGACCGGGGTTGTCATCGCCGCCAGTGCAGCGATCACGGGTGGATTGCTGAACTGGACGCCAAGATCTGCCGCACCGCCCATCGCTGCCCGCAAACCGGCAATGGCTTGCGCCACCGTCAGCACGCTGTCATTGATCTTGATCAATCCCGATACCTGGGCATTGAGCGCATCGAGGCTGGCCTGCTGCACATCGACCTGTTCGGCAGCCCATTTCAACGCTTCCTTGTTCGCTTCCACCACGCGGGCATAATCCGCCGCATAACGGGCATCGGAGGCGTTGACCACCTGCGATGCCGTCAAAAACGCCTGTTCGGCGGCGGACAAACCCGATTGCGCCGTCGAATCACCCGCATTCGCAGCCGCCAGGGTTTTCTCGAACTGGGCCCGTGCTTCCGCATACTTCTGCTCCGGCGTCAGCGTCGACTGGGCCCCCAACGCCATGCTGGCATTGAGCCCGTTCAAGGTCGTCACCCACGATTTCGACTTCTCCAGTGCCGACTTGGCCGCCGCCGATTCCGTCTCGTAGGCCTTGGCCAGCGCATCCTTCGCGCTGGTTACCGCCTTGACGGCCTGGATCTGGTCGAACAGCCCCCGATTCGCTTCAGCGACGCTGGCGCGCTGGGCAGCCAGCAACTGCGCTTCGCTTTGCGTCAGCTGGTTCAACTGCTGTTGCAAGTCGCGCCGTTCGCTGGCGATGTCGCTGGCCGTCTTGCTCACTGCGGCCAGCTCGCCCGTGGCGGCGCTGAGGTCGGCGGCATAGTCGGCAGCGGTCTTGAACGGCTCGGCAAGGGCCAACAGGGATGCGTACAGCTCCGCAGCTCCATCCTGGCCCGTTGCCACGCCATCGGCAGCCGACAGGACGGCAGCCTTGAAGCCATCCATCGTCGTCACTCCAGCCAGGCCCAGTTTGCCCATGGCTTCATTGACCGACCTGGTAATCGGCGCCAGACGTTCCGCCTCGGTCAGGAAGTTTTCCACGAAAAAACCCGTACCACTTGTCAGTTTGTCGATTCCACCAGCCGCGTCGATCAGATGTTCGCTCAACTTCACGGCGCCCAGGCCTGTCGTATTGAACGACTTGCCCAGTACGGCCAGCACATCCGTCACTTGCATGTAGTCATTCGCAACGCGCGCCAAGGTTTCCAGATAACCCTCGCCAACCTTCTGGTACTGTTCCAGGCCACCCACACCAAACTTGGCCATATCGTCGCCCAGCTTGGAGAATGCGGCTTCCAGCGCTTTCTGAATCTCGTCACCCTTCAGGTCTTTCAGCGAGATCTTGCCCAGATCGACCACGAAGGACTTCAACCGTGCGTTGAATGCATCACCGCCCATTCCCAGCATGCCGGCCGCCGCCTTGACGGTGTCGGACAGGCCGAGAATGACTTTGCTGAATTGATCGTTCGCTTCGCGGTCGAGGCCATTCAATGCCGTACGTTTCTTGTCACGGGAAAACCAGCCACCCGACGTCTTGGTATCCGTGTACTGACTGGCCGATACGCCTCCCGCCTGAATGCTGTCCAGCGTAGTCTTGTTCAACATCAGGCCCGTGTCGATCGTCGTCGTTTTACCGCCGAAGATAGAGCCAAGGATGCCGCCCGTGATTTTTCCTACCAGCCCACCTGTCAGCTTATCGAGTGTCAGGCCAATGACGCCGCCCGTGATGGCAACGCCAAGTGCGGAAGAGCCAAACGTCGCCGCACTGCCCTTGGTATCCGGCGCCATGGCGCCCGTCACGCCGGAATTGCGCACCAACAGTCCACCCAAGCCACCTATGCCCGCCACCACCTGGCGCAGCGAGTAAGCCATCGAGGCGGAGTACGCGAGCCCGAGTCCAGAGTTTTTCTCCATGATTTCCAGCGAATTCGCGATCGAATTACTCTTTGCGCTGCTGTCTCCCAATACCGTGCCCGTGCCGGTTGCCGCCTGCCTGTCCTTGGCAGTGGTATCGCCACCACCGCCGCCGGAAACGGCGACGCCGATGGCCATCAGCATGCCAGCCACCATGGCGAATGCGCCGATATTGGCTGGAAATGGCGCAGCCAGCGAAGCGGCAAGGGCCGACGTTCCGTAGGCGCTGGACTTGGCCGCTTCCGCGGCAGCCACCGGAGCGACAGATGCAGCAGTACTTGTAACTTCCGCAGTCGTCGCTGCTGTTTTCGCCGTCGTCACCAGGCTGATATTCGTCAGCTTTTCAAACAGCGACTTGGCATTCATGGCAAATTCATAGGCACGGAAGCCTTTTTCCACCTTTTCCATGAGTTCATAGCCGGCCGACTTCTCTTTGAAAAAGCCTTTCGCGGCAGTCGCCATGTCGTGATACTGCTTGACCGTGGCCCTTTTCTTGTTTTCCTGCGCCTTTTCCTGCCCTTTTTCGGACGGGTCTTCCTTCACTTCCTTGGCGAAGTTAAAATCGATATCGTCCTGCGCCTTCCTGAAGCCCAGCAAGGCAGTGGTCATTTTTCCGATGGTGCCACCGACCTTGCCAAACGCGTGCTCCAGCTTTTCACCGAACGTCTTGGCAAATTCACCCGCCTCCTTCCATTCCGCCTCGCTATATTTGCGTGCAGGGGCTGCCGGAGTTGCCGGTGCTGCCTTTGCCTTGGCATCGGCGGCCTCTTTGCCTGCCGTATCCAGCTTGTCCTGGCGCTGCTCTTCAATCGCAAAAGCGCCATATTTGGCGCCTGCGCCGGCGGTGGCGGCGCTCCCCGCGGCACGGAAAGCCGCCAGCCGCGTATAGGCATTGCCAAGGCCATTGACCACCTTGAAGGCATCGGCCAGCGACTTCGCCTCGCCGGCATTCCATGTCCCCAGGGCATTCGAGGCGGCGGTGGCATCGCGTGCCTGCTCCGCCAGGGCGCGCAGCAACAGCGCCGACGATTCCGCCTCCGTATTGCTCGCCTTCATGCCCTCGGCCGCAGCCAGGCTGGCCTCGCTGATTGCTTTCAGTACCTGCGCGGTGTCGGTCGCCTTCGTCAAGTCAATGACAAGTTTCAATTCTGTTATCTCTGGCATGATTGGCCCATAAAAAAAGCCGCGCATGGCGGCCGGGTTGAAAAATGCGGGTCAGCCCGCCGCATGCTGGTGCGACAGGAACAGCGCGTCGAGTTGGTCCAGCAGTTGGTGCTCGAACGGTTCGATGGCGATGCCGTGGCGCGCCTGCCAGGCGAGGATTTCCGTGCTGGCGATGGGGTTGACGGCCATGCCGTTCTGGCGCTTGCGGTTCAATTGCGCGAACCACTCCCACACGTGGGTCAGTTCGAACGGCATGGGTGGCACCGCCTCCTCGGGCGGCGCGCGGTACAGCGGATGGCGCCGGGCCGCGTCGATATGCTCGCCCTTGGCATGCCCATCGGCCGCCCTCGCGCCGCGCTCGAACTGGTGCCCGGCGTAGCGCAGCAGGCTGGCCGTCAGAGTTTCAAAAAATTCGACTCGTTTTCCAGCGCCGTGGTGACCTTTTCCTGCCAGGTCGGGTATTTTTCAAAGGCCGCTTCCAGCAGCGCGGCATCGAGCGGCGCGGGCGCACCGTTGCTGGTGAAGCCGTACCAGCCCGTGACCACGGCCAGGGCCAGGCGCTTCTGGTTGCCATCGATGGCTTGCACCAGCAGTTCCGCGCCTTCGTCGGTGGAGGCGTCGATGGCCGTCTTGCGACGCGCCGATTTTTTATAGCCTTCGGCGCGCACGGCGTTGTTGGCCAGGCGATATTGCTCGCTGTTCTTGCCGACGATGGTCAGGCCGGCCACCGCTTCGCCATCCGCGTCGAAGATGACGGGCACGTCGAAGGTGACGGGAGTGGCAGCCGCGTGGATATTTCCAATGTCGAAACCTGCCTGGATTTTTTGTGCGTTGTTCATGTGTGCTGCTTTCTTGATCAAGATAAAAAGTAAAAGGGCCGCCACGATGGCGGCCCCGGTGCAAGCGTCAGCCGATTACAGCGCGCTGTCCTGGATGCTCAAGGTGGTCGCTTCGTGCTGCGCGTCGGCGCCCTTGTAGCGCAGGACGTCGAAGGCGCAGGTGACGATCTTGTTCTTCTCGCCGTCGTCGATCTTGGCCGAGGTGATCTTGATGCGGCCCATGGCCAGTGCCAGCACGTCGGCGGTGGGCGCCGTGCCCGACGCCATGGCGTAGGCCAGCGGGATTTCCGTCTCGGACTTGAAGTAGTCGAGGTAGGTGGCATCCTGCAGCAGCACCGTGAACTGGCCCGAACCCATTACCTTGCCGCGCGAGGCGGCCGTGGCATACTTCGAGCCGATCACCGGGTCGACCTTGACCTGGCCGTCCAGCGAGACGGACATGCCGGTGCAGATCTGCGACGGGATGCCGTTCACGGACAGCATCGCCGTGGCGCCCGAAAATTTACCGGTGCCCGGCGCGGCCAGCGGCGTGGGGAAGTACGGCACGGCCGTGGTCGGGCCTTCCGCCTTGCCCATCAGGGTGAAGTCCAGGCTGGTGATGCCGTTCGGCTGCACGGCGATATCCATCTTGCTGACCAGCTGGTCGACGAAGCTGCGGTGCACGCCGATCTTCGGATCCTGCACTTCGGCCGTGAACCAGTCGGTGGTGTGGCCCGTCAACGGGGTGAAACTGCGCTTGCCGACCGCCGTCACGCCGACCGAGTCGCCGGCCGCCTTGACGATCATCGCCGAGCCGTCCATGAACTGGCCATTCAGGTTGGTGGCCGTCACCGACGTGACGAAGAAATTCTTCGCGTTGTTGGCAGCGGCGGGCGCCGTCATACCGGTGATGCGCACCACGCTGCCGGCACGGAAACCTTCCGCCAGCCAGGAACCGGCGCTGCGCGTCAGGCCGGTGGCGGCGGCGGCGATCGTGGTTTGCGCGGCAGCCACGCCGCCGGCCGTGAAGTCGCGGCGCAGCAGCGCAGCCATCAGCGGCGCATACGTGCCGCACGCCGCTTCGGCCTTGATGGCGCCCGTGGTGCGGAAGTTGCCCAGGCGGGTATCGCCCTGCTGCTGGCTGGCGTCGATTTCGGCGCTTGCGTATTTGTCCGCTTCCGTGTCGAAAGTGGCCGTGACGCGGGGGTAAATCTGGCCGCCGCCGGCGGCGGCCTTGCTGCCTTCGGCGCTTTGTTTGCTGATAACGATCAAGCTGTCGATGCCGTTTGCTGTCGATGCCATAGTTGTAAAACCTTTCGTGGGGTGAAAACCGCCGGGGCGGCCTTGTGGAAGAAACTGAAAAATGGAAGGTGAAACGAAAAAGCCCGCACGCGGTGAGGCGGCGGGCTGGCGTCCGGATGGCGCGGGGCCATGCCGGACGGAAGGTGGGCGAAGGGGCCATGAAGGCCGTTCGCTGCGCTGATTTCCCCTATCGGTGTCGCGCCGAAAGCGCGTCTATTACGAGTGGAGAAGCATGTGATGTACTGCGGGTGTTAGCTGTGTTGCCGTTGCTGCGTGATCGAGACTCTATTGTAGGGGCGTTTTTTTCAGCGCCAGGCATATTGCAAAAAATTTGTCAGTGGCCGAGGCGGCGCATGGCGCGGGCGCCGTGCGACTGGAAGATGGCTTCCAGTTCGCTGACCATGTCCTTGATGCGTTCGAGCTCGAAGCCGCCGGAGCAGCTGATGGCCGCTTCGCCGGCGCCGCGGCAAGCCTGGCAGACGAGCGGCGCGCCGGCCTGCATGGCAGCGACGACGCCAGTGCCGTGGCAGACCTTGCATTTGCTGTCGAGCCAATGCGCGAGCGACGCTTCGGCCACGCGGCGGTACAAGGTGTTGGCCGCCTGCGCATCCCAGGCCGTCTGCGCCTTGACCCAGCGCCGCGCGCGGCCCTTCTGCGTCACGGCCGCCGTCCAGGCGCGCAGCAATTGGGCCAGGTTGCCCGCATTGCCTTCGAACAGACGGCTGACGGTGCCGTCCGCGTATTTGACGCGGCACAGCAAGGCGCCCATGTCGCCGGCCAGCGCGGCGGCCGCGATCACGTCCAGGTCGTGGTGGACGGCATCGTCGCGCAGGTTCTGCGACGACAGCGATGCGATGAATTTTTCTGCAAACCCCATGATTTCTCCTCGTTGATTCTTGTTTCAGTTACCCGCCGGGCCAAACAGGGCCGCCACCAGCGGATCGCGGCGCGCCGCGCCGCGTACCCAGCTGGCCGTGCGGCGCACTTGCGGCGGCAATTCGGCCCAGCCATCGACGTCGTCGTCCTGTTCCCCCAGCGCGTACAGGGCGGGCCGCTGGCGCCCCGGCTCCGTGCAATGGCGCTGCGCCAGGTGGATCTGTCCCAGGCCGCACATGTGGCGCAGATAGCGGCTCATGGTGCCCGCATCGAGTCCCAGCAAGGCGGACAATTGCGCCGCGCTGGCCTGGCCCTGCTCGCGGATGTACTGCGCGATGCGGGCGATATGCAGCTGCGACTTCTTGCTGCGTCCCTGTAATTGGCGCCCCTGCCGTGGCGCCGTCCTGCTTTCAACCAACTGACTGCTGTTCAACATCTGCCTGACCTCCCGTGGTGCTGCCCGCCGGCAAACGCTGTAGTGCGTTTGCGACAGGCAACGAGTGGACTTTATCAATCGCTAATGTTAAAGTCAAGCATTTGGTAATTTATCAAACGGTAAATTTCAGGTTTAATGTGGAGATGAATATGTATCAATACAGACGCGACCGCCTGCTGGCCCTGATCCGCGAGCACTACGACAACACGCGCAAGAAGATTTCCGACGTCAGCGGCTGGAGCGAGGCGCGCATCTCGCAAATCCTCTCGCCCACCTACCGCGAGGGGCGCGCCTTCAGCGAAAAGATCGCGCGCAAGCTGGAAGCGGACCTGCAACTGGACAGCATGTATTTCGATCAGGGCGCGGCGCCCGATCAGGCGGCGCTGACGGCACGCGCGCTGGCCGGCGTGCAGCCGGTGGTCGTGGAAGATGGCGAGGATGAACGCTTTTATCCGATCCGCAAGGTAAAACTGCGCCTGTCGGCCGGCATCACGGGCTTTGCCATCGAACCGGAAACGCACGACGGCAGCACCATCAGCGTGCCGCGCAGCTGGGTCGAGCGCAATGGCTACCATCCGGAAAAACTGGTGGCGATCAAGGTCAAGGGCGAGAGCATGGAACCGGCCCTGTACGAGGACGACGTGGTGATCATCAATACGGCCGACAACCGGCCGGCAGATGGCATCGTGTTTGCCATCAATTACGAAGGCGAACCGGTGGTCAAGCGCATGGCGCGCGATATCGGCGAATGGTGGCTGACGTCGGACAACCCGGACCAGCGCAAATACCACCGCAAGCTGTGCCGCGGCAATGAATGCCTGATCGTCGGCAGGGTCGTGCGCAAGGAAAGCGACCGGATTTGAAAGCGAAGTTTATCAAACGATAAACTTCGCTCACGGCAGGGCGCTTACGCCAGCGCCGCCTGGATCTGCTGCAGCGATGCCGGATCGTCCATCGACGTCAGGTCGCCCGGGCTGCGGCCTTCGCAGATGGCCTGGATCGAACGGCGCAGCAATTTGCCCGAGCGCGTCTTCGGCAACTGCTGCACGAACAGCACGCGCGCCGGCCGCGCCACGGCGCCCAGCTGGCGGTCGACGACGGCCATCACTTCACGCTCCAGCAGCGCTTTCGCCTCGACGCTGTCGAAGCCCCGCGGGTCCTTCAGGATCACGAAAGCCATCGCCACCTGGCCTTTGAGCTTGTCTTCCACGCCCACCACCGCCACTTCCGACACGTTCGGGTGACTGGTGATGCTTTCCTCGATTTCGCGCGTACCCAGGCGATGGCCAGCCACGTTGATCACGTCGTCGGTGCGGCCCAAAATGAAGTAATAGCCATCCGCGTCGCGCACGCCCCAGTCGAAGGTGGAATACACTTGCCGTTCGCTGAAGGTGGACCAGTAGGTGTCGACGAAGCGCGCATCGTCGCCGTAGACCGTCTGCATGCAACCGGGCGGCAACGGGCCTTCCAGCACCAGCACGCCCTTCTCGTTGGCGCCGCACTCTTCGCCCGTCGCCTCGTTGAGCAGCTTGACCTGGTAACCGTACATGGCCAGGCCGGGGCTGCCCAGGCGCGTGGGCGTGTTGGCAACACCCTTGGCCACCGAGAGGATCGGCCAGCCCGTCTCCGTCTGCCAGTAGTTGTCGATGATGTCCACTTTCAGTTCGTCGGCGATCCATTGCGACGTGGTTTCATCGAGCGGCTCGCCCGCCAGGTACAGCGCCTTCAATGACGACAGGTCGTATTTACGCATCAGTTCCACCGGGTGCTTGCGCAGCACGCGGATGGCCGTCGGCGCCGAGAACATGCGCGTGACCTTGTATTTTTCAACGATGCTCCACCAGATGCCCGCATCGGGACAGATGGGCAAACCCTCGTACAGGATGGTGGCCATGCCGGCGATCAGCGGGCCATACACGATGTAGGAATGGCCCACCACCCAGCCGATATCCGAGGTGGCAAAGAAGGTTTCGCCGGGCTTGCCGCAAAATGTGTACTGCATCGACGACGCCAGCGCCACCGCATAGCCGCCCACGTCGCGCTGCACGCCTTTCGGCTTGCCCGTCGTGCCCGAGGTGTAGAGCACATACGACGGTTCGTTCGATTCGAGCCAGGTGACGGGCACCTGCGCATCCAGGTGCTGCTCGCGCAGGGCAGCGTAATCGACGTCCCGGCCCGGCGTCAGTTCCATCGGCACCAGTTGGCGGTCGACCAGCAACACCCGCTGCGGCTTGTGCGCGGCGATGCGGATGGCTTCGTCGAGCAGCGGTTTGTAGGCAATCGCCTTGCCATTGCGCGAACCGGCATCGGCGGAAAACACCAATTTGGGCTGCGCATCGTCGATGCGGCTGGCCAGGCTATTGGCGGCAAAGCCGCCGAACACCACGGAATGCACGGCGCCGATGCGCGCGCAAGCGAGCATGGCGAACGCCGCCTCGGCGATCATCGGCATGTAGATCAGGACGCGGTCGCCCTTGACCACGCCCAGCGACAGCAGGATGGCGGCGCAGCGCTCCACTTCGCGCTGCAGTTCGCGAAAGCTGTAGCTGCGCTCGGTATTCGTTTCGGTGGAAATGGCGATCAGCGCGGCCGCATCGCCCTGGCTTTCCACCCAGCGGTCGACGGCGTTATGACACAGATTGGTGGTGCCGCCGACAAACCACTTGGCGAACGGCGGGCGGGAATAATCGAGCACTTGCGAAAACGGGGCATGCCAGGCTATCTTGTCCGCTTCCTCGCGCCAGAAAACGTCAGGCGTGTCGATCGAGCGTTGATAAAATGCTGCGAAATTCATGTCTCCTCCGGTAGGCTTGCAATCTGTTGTAGTTGCTGCTCGTTCCTGTTCTGGTGATCTGTTCGCGCAAGCACCCTCCGCTCCGTGCCGCCACTTGCAGGGCAGGTATCGGCCGGACCAGTTGCGGTCCGGCCTGGGCGGGTTATGCGCTAGAGGCGTCGCCAGGAATGCGCACAGTCCCTTCCATCAGCACGCGCGCGCTGCGGCTCATGATGGCCTTGGTGACGCTCCACACGCCATCGGCCAACGCCGCTTCCGCGCCCACCATCAGGGTGCCGGACGGGTGGCCGAAGCGCACCGAATTGCGGGGACCGCCGCCCGCCGCCAGGTTGACCAGGGTGCCGGGAATGGCCGCCGCCGTGCCGATGGCGACAGCGGCCGTGCCCATCATGGCGTGATGTAATTTACCCATCGACATGGCGCGCACCAGCAAGTCGATCTCGCCCGCTGCCACCTGCTTGCCGCTGGACGAGACATAGCCGGCAGGCCTGGCGACAAAGGCCACCTTCGGCGTGTGCTGGCGTTTCGCCGCTTCATCGAGATGCGCGATGAGTCCCATGCGCAAGGCGCCATGCGCGCGGATGGTTTCGAAGCGGGCCAGCGCCACCGGATCGCCATTGATGGCGTCCTGCAGTTCCGTGCCCGTGTAGCCGATGGCGTCCGCATCGACAAAAATCGTCGGGATGCCGGCGTTGATCATCGTGACCTTTAAAACACCGATGCCGGGTACGTCCAGGTCATCGACAAGGTTGCCGGTAGGAAACATAGCCGAGCTGGCCCCATCGCCGCCCTCCTCGTCTGCCGCCGGATCGAGGAATTCCAGTTTCACTTCGGCGGCCGGGAAAGTCACGCCATCGAGTTCGAAGTCGCCCGTTTCCTGCACTTCGCCATGCGTCATGGGCACGTGGGCGATGATGGTCTTGCCGATATTGGCTTGCCAGATGCGCACCGTGGCGATGCCGTTTGCAGGCACGCGCGCGGGATCCACCAGGCCGCTGGCGATGGCGAACGAGCCGACGGCGGCCGACAGGTTGCCGCAATTGCCGCTCCAGTCGACAAATGGCTTGTCGATGGAGACCTGGCCGAACAGGTAGTCGACGTCGTGGTCAAGCTTGGCGCTTTTTGCCAGGATCACCGTCTTGCTGGTGCTGGACGTGGCGCCGCCCATGCCGTCAATCTGCTTGCCATACGGGTCGGGGCTGCCGATCACGCGCAGCAGCAGCGCATCGCGCGCGGCGCCCGGCACTTGCGCGCTGGCCGGCAAATCCTGCAGGCGGAAAAACACGCCCTTGCTGGTGCCGCCGCGCATGTAGGTGGCGGGGATTTTGATTTGGGGTACGTGGGTCATAAGGTTTCCTGAAAAGCCGGGCAGCGCGCCTGCGCGCCACCCGGTGAATGACGAACTGCTTACGCTGCCTTGGTCGACTCGAGGAAATCCTGCGCGAAGCGCTGAAGAACGCCGCCCGCCTCGTAGATCGACACCTCTTCCGCCGTATCGAGGCGGCAGGTGACAGGCACTTCGACCGTTTCGCCGTTCTTGCGGTGGATCAGCAAGGTCAAGGTGGAGCGCGGCGTGCGCTCGCCGACGACGTCATAGGTTTCGCTGCCGTCCAGGCCCAGGGTCTTGCGGTTCACGCCAGCCAAAAATTCCAGCGGCAAGACGCCCATGCCCACCAGGTTGGTACGGTGGATGCGTTCGAAACCTTCGGCCACGATGGCTTCCACACCGGCCAGGCGTACGCCCTTGGCGGCCCAGTCGCGCGAGGAGCCCTGGCCATAGTCGGCGCCGGCGATGATGATCAATGGCTGCTTGCGCTCCATGTACACCTCGATGGCTTCCCACATGCGCGAGATCTTGCCTTCCGGCTCGATGCGCGTGAGCGAACCCGCTTTCACCTTGCCGTCCTCGATTACCATCTCGTTTTTCAGGGTCGGATTGGCAAACGTGGCGCGCTGCGCCGTCAGGTGGTCGCCCCGGTGCGTGGCGTAGGAATTGAAGTCTTCCTCGGGCAAGCCCATCTTCGCCAGGTATTCTCCGGCCGCGCTGTCGAGCATGATGGCGTTCGATGGCGACAGGTGGTCGGTGGTGATGTTGTCGCCCAGGACGGCCAGCGGACGCATGCCTTTCAAGGGGCGCGCGCCAGCCAGCGCGCCTTCCCAGTACGGCGGGCGGCGGATGTATGTCGTCTGCGGACGCCAGTCGTACAGGGGGCTGACCTTGATGCCATCGTCCGCCTGCGCGGCGAACATCGGAATGTACACCTTGCGGAACTGCTCCGGCTTGACGCTGGCAGCGACGATGGCGTCGATTTCCTCGTCCGACGGCCAGATATCCTTGAGCAGAATCGGCTTGCCATCCGCATCATGGCCCAGCACATCCTTCTCGATATCGAAGCGGATGGTGCCGGCGATCGCGTAAGCCACCACCAGAGGCGGCGAAGCGAGGAACGCCTGTTTCGCGTACGGGTGGATGCGGCCGTCGAAGTTGCGGTTGCCCGACAAGACGGCCGTGGCGTACAGGTCGCGCGACACCACTTCGTCCTGGATCACGGGGTCGAGCGCGCCCGACATGCCGTTGCACGAGGTACAAGCGAATGCCACCACACCGAAGCCCAATGTTTCAAGCTCCGGCATCAGGCCCGCTTCCTGCAGATACAGCTCCACGGTTTTCGAGCCGGGTGCCAGCGACGATTTCACCCACGGCTTGCGGGTCAAGCCCAGGCGGTTCGCATTGCGCGCGATCAAACCGGCGGCGATCATGTTGCGCGGATTGTTCGTGTTGGTGCAGCTGGTGATGGCCGCGATGATGACGGCGCCGTCCGGCATCTTGCCCGGTTCGTTTTCCACTACGCAGGAAATCCCGCGCGCGGCCAGCTCCGACGTCGGCACGCGGTTGTGCGGATTCGACGGACCGGCAATATTGCGCACGACGGACGACAGGTCGAAGCTCAAGACGCGCTCGTACTGCGCGTCCACCAGGCTGTCGGCCCACAAGCCCGTCTCTTTGGCGTACAGCTCCACCAGTTTCACCAGTTCGTCGTCGCGGCCCGTCAGTTTCAAATACTTGATGGTTTGCGCGTCGATGTAGAACATGGCGGCCGTGGCGCCAAACTCCGGCGCCATGTTGGAAATCGTGGCGCGGTCGCCCAGGGTCAGATGCGACGCGCCTTCGCCAAAGAATTCCAGGTAGGACGAGACGACCTTCTGCTTGCGCAAAAATTCCGTCAGCGCCAGCACCGTGTCGGTGGCCGTGATGCCCGGCTGCGGTTTTCCCGTCAGCTTGACGCCGATGATGTCCGGCAGGCGCATCCACGAGGCGCGGCCCAGCATCACGCTTTCCGCTTCCAGGCCGCCCACGCCGATGGCGATCACGCCCAGCGCATCGACCATCGGCGTGTGCGAATCCGTGCCCACCAGCGTATCGGGATAGGCTACACCATTTTGCACCTGGATCACGGGCGACATGCGCTCAAGATTGATCTGGTGCAAGATGCCGTTGCCCGGCGGAATCACGTCGACGTTCTTGAAGGCCTTCTTGGTCCAGTCGATGAAGTCGAAACGGTCTTCGTTGCGGCGGTCTTCGATGGCGCGGTTCTTGGCGAAGGCGTCGGGGTCGAAACCGCCGCATTCGACGGCCAGCGAGTGGTCGACCACCAGCTGTGTCGGCACGACGGGGTTGACGAGGGCCGGGTCGCCGCCCTGGGCCGCGATGGCGTCGCGCAGGCCGGCCAGGTCGACCAGGGCCGTCTGGCCCAGGATGTCATGGCAGACGACGCGCGCGGGGAACCATGGGAAATCGAGGTCGCGGCGGCGTTCGATGAATTGGCTCAGGGACGCGTTCAGGGTGGCCGGATCGCAGCGGCGCACCAGGTTTTCGGCCAGCACGCGCGAGGTGTAGGGCAAGGTGGCGTAGGCGCCTGGCTGGATCGCATCGACGGCGGCACGCGTGTCGAAGTAGTCTAGCTGGGTGCCTGGCAAGGGCTTGCGGTAAAGCGTATTCATGTTGGAGTTCATTATTTGCGGTCCTTGATCGGCACGAATTCCAGGTCTTCCGGGCCCACGTAATTGGCGCTCGGGCGGATGATCTTGTTGTCGATGCGCTGCTCGATGATGTGGGCAGCCCAGCCCGAGGTACGCGAGATGACGAACAGCGGCGTAAACATCGCCGTCGGCACGCCCATCATGTGGTACGACACGGCCGAGAACCAGTCCAGGTTCGGGAACATGTTCTTGATTTCCCACATGACCGTCTCCAGGCGCTCGGCGATGTCGAACATTTTCGTGGAACCGGCTTCCTGCGACAGCGAACGGGCCACTTCCTTGATGACTTTATTGCGCGGGTCCGAAATCGTGTAGACGGGGTGGCCGAAGCCGATCACCACTTCCTTGTTGGCCACGCGTTCGCGGATGTCCGCTTCCGCTTCGTCGGCGTTGTCGTAGCGTTTCTGGATATCCAGCGCCACTTCGTTCGCGCCGCCGTGTTTCGGGCCGCGCAGCGCGCCGATGGCGCCCGTGATGGCGGAATGGATGTCCGAACCCGTGCCGGCGATCACGCGACTGGTGAAGGTCGAGGCGTTGAATTCGTGTTCCGCGTACAGGATCAGCGACGTGTGCATGGCTTTTTCCCACGACGCCGACGGTTTTTCGCCGTGCAGCAGGTGCAGGAAGTGGCCGCCGATCGAGTCGTCGTCCGTTTCCACTTCGATGCGCTTGCCGTTATGGCTGTAGTGGTACCAGTACAGCAGCATGGAACCGAACGACGCCATCAGGCGGTCGGCGATGTCGCGCGCGCCCGGGGCGTTATGGTCGTCCTTCTCCGGCAGGGTGCAGCCCAGCACGGACACGCCCGTGCGCATCACGTCCATCGGGTGGGCGGCGGCCGGCAGCGCTTCCAGCGCCAGTTTCACTGCCGACGGCAAGCCGCGCAGGGATTTCAACTTGGCCTTGTAGCCTTTCAGTTCGGCGGCTGTCGGCAGCTTGCCGTGCACCAGCAGGTAGGCGATCTCCTCGAACTCGCAGCTGTCGGCCACGTCCAGGATGTCATAGCCGCGGTAGTGCAAATCGTTGCCGGTCTTGCCGACCGAGCACAGCGCCGTGTTGCCGGCGGTGACGCCGGACAGGGCGACGGATTTTTTAGGCTTGAAAGTGGCGGCTTGCGGTGCGTTCATTGATTTCTCCAAAAATTGACTAGTCTCGGTTGCATCACTGCGGGGCCGGCATGCGGCCCCTGCTTCTCTTTTCTTTACTTATTTCTTTTGCGCGGCGAACAGCGCATCGAGCTTTTGCTCGAAATCGTGGTAATTGATCGATTCGTACAGCTCCATGCGCGTCTGCATAGTGTCGACGACGTTCTTTTGCGTGCCGTCGCGGCGCAGCGCCTGGTAGACGTTTTCCGCCGCCTTGTTCATGGCGCGGAAGGCCGACAGCGGATACAGGGCCAGGCCCACGTGGGCGCTTCGCAGTTCGTCCAGGGTGAACAGCGGCGTGGAACCGAATTCCGTGATGTTGGCCAAAATCGGCACGTTGACGGCCTTGGCGAAGGTGGCGTACATGTCCAGGTCCGTGATGGCTTCCGGGAAGATCATGTCGGCGCCCGCTTCGACGCAGGCGACGGCGCGTTCCAGCGCCGCTTCCAGGCCATCGACGGCCAGCGCATCGGTGCGCGCCATGATGACGAAGTTCGGGTCCGTGCGCGCATCGACGGCCGCCTTGATGCGGTCGACCATTTCTTCCTTGCTCACGATTTCCTTGCCCGGACGGTGGCCGCAGCGCTTGGCGCCCACCTGGTCTTCGATGTGCAGGCCGGCCGCGCCGAACTTGATCATCGATTTCACCGTGCGCGCCACGTTGAAGGCGGACGAACCGAAGCCCGTGTCGGCATCGACCAGCAGCGGCAGGTCGCACACGTCGGTGATGCGGCGGATGTCGGTCAGCACGTCGTCCAGGCTGGAAATGCCCAGGTCGGGCAAGCCCAGCGAGCCGGCCGCGACGCCGCCGCCGGACAGGTAAATGGCCTTGTAACCGGCGCGCTTGGCCAGCAAGGCGTGGTTGGCGTTGATGGCGCCGACGACTTGCAACGGGGATTCTTCCTGGACGGCCTTGCGGAATGCGGCACCTGCGGAGTATTGAGTCATGTGTTCACCTTATGGGTTTCGGATGGTCCCGAATGTTTCACGGAGTGGCTATGAGCATCAGTATTGCAAATGCCGTGCCAGGCCGGCGCGGCGCGGCGAACAACACGTGACGGCAGAGCGAAAACAAGCGACAAGGGGCCAGCCAGCACTGCTCCGGGGCTGTGACGCGAGGGAACAACGATGTCACGTTTGTCCTATTCGATGTTTCATTATCGTTTCATAATTTCATTTTGAAACATAGCATTGAAACATGCAACACCGCTAGATGAAAAGATGGGGGCAGGCACACGCGCCGCCGGTCGCGCGCAAAAAAAAACAGCCGGCGGATGCCGGCTGCGGGAACACTGAAAGAGTAAAGAACTAGGCCAGCCGCACCAGCGGGTTGGCGATGATGTTGTCGATCTGGCGCACGGCTTCTTCGCAGGCGGCGGCAATGGCGCCCTCCTCGTCGTCGCGCACGAATTGCATGGTCGAGCCTTCGAATACTTCCAGGCCTTCGGCCGTGGCGCGCTCGATGTCGCAACTGGCCGACCATTTGCCGTCGGTGGTGGGCACGGCCAAGGGAACGATTTCCCAGCCTTTATAGTGAATTTTAGAACTGCTATCCATGGGTGCCTCCTTCGTGACTGACTCAATAGTGGAAATCGTAGCATGAAGCGCGGCTGGCAGCGACGTGTTTCACGCGCCAGCCGTAGTCAGGCTCACTTTCGGGCTAAACGATTTACGCTGGCTCAAGGGCGCAGCAGATTATCGACTTCCGTCCTGGCCACTTGCAGGCCCGCCGTGCAAGCCGTTTCGGGGGCCGCGTAGCCGCCCAGGGTGCGGCTGCGCGTGATCGCCTGCGCTTCCGGCTCGCCTTCGCGCTGCAGGCGGTAGGTAAAATCCCATAAATCGTCGTTATCCTTTTGCGGGGTCACGGAAATCGTAAAACCGCGGTACTGTTCGCTGCGTGCAGTGATATCGTTCATGAATTCCTCCTTGGAAGAATGAGGTTACCATGCTGCAAGCGCCGGGGTGCGCACGGCTGTAACGGCCGCATGCCTGCTCCCTTATCTGTTTTTCGCATGTTAAATGTGAATTTACAGCATTTTTTTAGCGAACTCTGGCGATATAATGCCATTCCCTGTCCGTCCCTTGCCGCCGTGATGACTCCACAAATCCAAGCTTTCTTCGATCCCGCCACCGCCACCGTCACCTATATCGTGTATGAGGCCGACGGGCGGGACTGCGCCATCATCGATTCCGTGCTCGACTACGATCCCAAGGCGGGCCGCACCTCCACCGCTTCGGCCGACAAGGTGATCGCCTTCGTGCGCGAACACGGCTTGCAGTGCCGCTGGCTGCTGGAAACCCATGCACATGCCGATCACCTGTCCGCCGCGCCCTACCTGCAGCAGCAGCTGGGCGGCGACGTGGCCATCGGTGCCGCCATCCAGACGGTGCAGCAGGCCTTCGCCGCCGTCTACCACCAGGGTGCGGCCAAGGCCGACGGCTCGCAGTTCGACCAGCTGTTCGCGCCCGACCAGGTATTCCATATCGGCGCATTGGAAGTGCGCGCGCTGCACGTGCCCGGCCACACGCCGGCCGACCTGGCATACCAGATCGGCGACGCCGTGTTTGTCGGCGACACCCTGTTCATGCCGGACGTGGGCTCGGCCCGCTGCGACTTTCCCGGCGGCTCCGCTGCGCTGCTGTACCGCTCCGCGCAGCGTTTGCTTTCGCTGCCGCCGCAGACACGGCTGTTCATGTGTCACGACTACCCGCCCAATGGCCGCGCGCCGCGCTGGGAAGTGACGGTGGCCGAACAGCGCGCAGGCAACATCCACTTGCGCGACGGCATCACGGAAGAACAATTCGTGGCCATGCGCACCAGCCGCGACGCCACCCTGGACATGCCGACATTGATCCTGCCCGCCATCCAGGTCAACATCAACGCGGGCAAGCTGCCCGAGCCGGAAGACAATGGCGTGCGCTACCTCAAAATACCGCTGAACGCGATCTGATTTCCCCGGCATTCCCCGCCCGCCGCGCTTCCTTTCTTGACACCACGCAATTCCCACCTCAGGCAATCCGCATACAGTGCAGATTGCCTGAGTTCGCTTGGGCGCCGCTTTTCATCTTTAACGTTGACGGAGCGCCCGCATGTCGCCCGACCCTACGCTAGCTGGCAATTGCATCCTGCTCGCCGAAGCCGAAGGCACAACCTTGTTCAGCCATGCGCTGCTCCAGGCCGTCACGCGCCTGCCCCGTCCCAGCATCGTCATCTTCGTGCATGGCGTCAATTCCGACGGCGAATGGTATGAGCAGGCCGAACAAGGGCTGTGCGCCGGTCTGAAGGCGCGCCTGAAGCGACGCGACGAGGATCTGGCGATCCCGGGCCCGGCGGCCGGACAGATGCAGGCCGCCACCTACGCGCGCGAATTGACGGATGACGGCTTCCTCAATCCCAAGCGCAACGCCACCACCTTCCTGCATCCACCAACTTTGCGCCGAGGACTGACGGTGCATAAGTTCATTGCCACGCCGCGCCAGCGACTGGCCTGGGCCTTCGCCACGTTTCTCTGCGTCATTTTCCTGACATGTTGGTCCATCTGGTCGGGCTATGCCGATCACCAGCATGTCCATTCACCTGGAGACTTCATGAAACAGTTCCTCGCGCTGCCCACGCTCGCCGCCTTCTCCATGTTTGCGCTATTGACAGCCTGCGCCGTGAAGCCGGCGCAGAAAGAAGACGGTCTCCCAACAACCACTGTCCAAGCTCCCTTCCGGGCACAGGTCGTGGGCCTGCAGTGGCTCAACCCTCTGCAACGACGCGACTATCCCACCGAGTGGCAACTGCTCTGGACGCTTGGCCTGGCCAAACCCAACAAGAATGACGATATGGTCAGGACGGATCCCAGGGGTTTCAGTACCTTGCAGGCAGTCGCCCCCATTGCCCACGATATCAATGGAAGGGAAACGTTCAAGGGCTATCACCATAAATATCTACTCGAACTGATGACCAATTTTCACGATATTTATTATTCCAGCCCCACCTACTTCTACCACGTCTACCCCAAGGATCAAAAACAGAACTGGCGCGAACTGGCAGGCATCCGCGTGGAATATGCCCTGCCTGACGGAAAATTCGATCCGGCAGAAGTACACCAATTCACGCAACAAACCATCACCGACACCTTCAGCATCGGCAACACCCACTTCCCCACCCTCTGGACCCGCGCCACCCCGCCCGACGTGCGCATCACCCTGGGCGGCAACAACGCGGGTTTTACCGCCCTGAAAGCCGCGCTGGCCTACCTGGAAACGCATCCGAAGGAAACCGTGTGGGTGATGAACTGGGATGCGCCGAGCCGGCCGAAGACCATGCAGATCAATGAAAACCTGGTGCTGCTGGTGCTGGCCGGCCCCGATTACAAGACGGAGCGCGCGGCGCTGGCGTGGATAGCTTATCCGGCCACGCGCAAGGTGGCCGATTTTGAAGCGGGCAAGGACAAGCCGCCGCGCGCCGTGCAGGCATGGCAGGCCGTGTTTGCCGAAGCGTCGCGCCATGGCGGCAAGACGGAAGAAGACATCGGCTACGTCATCCACGACGCCAGCAAGACCCTGCCCTCGTCATCCGACCGTCTGGGCCAGCTGGCGCAAGCGCTGACCCTGGAAGTATCGGGATTCGACTTCCTGCCGCAGACCTTCAATACGCCGGCCCTGCTGGGGGAAATGGGCGCAGGCACGGCGCTGACCAATGTCGCCCTGGGTATCGCCCATGCGAACCACGTCGGCAAGCCCGTGCTGGTGGCGGGCACCAGCGATCCTGACGGCGTCACGGGCGTGCTGGTCTTGCCGCCAGCGACGGTGCGGCCCATCGCCCACGACAAACCGTGGTTCCGCGCGCGCGGCGAAAACAATGCGTATTTGCCGTGGTGGGGCATCCGGCATGACACGGCGGACAGTTTGCAGGGTTACTCGAAATAAAGTCCAAGTACTGGCCACCGGCGCGCAGCGACCTTCCCGGCGGCCCGGCCGCGCCGCATACATGGCGTCCAACGCAACAACACAATGCAAATGATGCGCCTTCCGCCATACCAGATCCCTCGATACCATGTAATGACCCCATTCGAGGATCAGCCACGCCATGCATGCACCGTCAAAACCCGCTCCACCCAACCAGCAGGCGTCCCAGGCCGGCAACGCCACGATGCCCGTGCGCGGCGCGCTTGCCAGCCTGTCCCTGGCGATGCTGCTGCCCGCGCTGGGCACCAGCATCGCCAACGTCGGCCTGCCCGACATGGCCAGGGCCCTGCAGGCACCGTTCCAGGACGTGCAATGGATCGTGCTCGCCTATCTGCTGGCCATCACCGCCCTGATCGTCAGCGTGGGGCGCCTCGGCGACATGGTCGGCCGGCGCCGCCTGCTGCTGGCCGGCATCGCGCTGTTTGCCCTAGCTTCCATCCTGTGCGCGCTGGCGCCCACCTTGTGGCTGCTGGTTGCCGCGCGCGCCCTGCAAGGCCTGGGCGCGTCCGTCATGATGGCGCTGACCATGGCCCTGGTCGGCAGCACCGTCCCCAAGGCCAGGACGGGCAGTGCCATGGGCCTGCTCGGCACCATGTCCGCCGTCGGCACCACGCTGGGCCCCGCGCTGGGCGGCCTGCTGATCGCGCGCTTCGGCTGGCAAGCCATTTTCCTCGTCAACGTGCCGCTGGCCGGCCTGGCGCTGCTGCTGGCCTGGCGCTACCTGCCGGCGGACCAGCGCGACGCGCACGCCAAACGGCCCGTCTTCGACCACCGCGGCACTGCGCTGCTGGCGCTGACCCTGGGTGCCTATGCGCTGGCCATGACCCTGGGCCGCGGCCATTTCGGCGTGCGCAACGCAGCGCTGCTGCTGGCCGCCTGCGTCGGCGCCATCCTGTTCGTCCGGGTCGAGCTGAAGGCGCCGGCGCCGCTGATACGCCTGGCCATGCTGCGCGCGCCCATGCTCAGCGCCGGCCTGGCGACCAGCATGCTGGTCGCGACGGTGATGATGTCCACCCTGGTAGTCGGCCCCTTCTACCTGGCACGCGGCCTAGGTTTAGGCACGGCCGTTACCGGCATGGTGCTGGCGGCGGGGCCGCTGGTGGCGGCGTTCTGCGGCGTGCCGTCCGGCTGGCTGGTGGACCGCTACGGCGCGCAGCGCATGGGCGGCGCGGGCCTGTGCGGCGCGGCGGCCGCCTGCCTGGCGCTGGCCCTGCTGCCCGCCAGCCTGGGCATTCCCGGCTACGTCGCGCCCATCATGCTGCTCACGGCCAGCTATGCGCTGTTCCAGGCAGCCAACAATACGGCAGTCATGGGCGATATCGCTGCCGAGCAGCGCGGCGTCATTTCCGGCATGCTCAATCTGTCGCGCAATCTGGGACTCGTCACGGGCGCCTCCGTGATGGGCGCCGTCTTCGCTGCCGGCGCCGGCGATATCGCCAGCGCCCGGCCAGCCGCCATGATCGGCAGCATGCACGCCACCTTTGGCGTGGCCAGCGCGCTGATACTCGCCGCGCTGGTCATTTTCGTGCTTGGCCGCACCCTGAGCAAAACTGGAGACCCCGCATGATACGCACCCGTGCAATCCCATCCCTGCCTGTCCCTCTGTTGCTGCTGGCCCTGGCCTGCGGCGCCACCCTGTCCGGTTGCTGCTGGCCCTGAGCTGGCGCGCCGGCGGCGTCAGCCGGCGTTGATCCGGGCCGCGCAAGCGTCGACCACGCAGCCGCGCAGCCAGCGGTGGGCGGGGTCGGCATCCATGCGCGGATGCCACATCAGCGACACGGTCAGGTCGGGCATGCGCAGCGGCAGCGCAAAGCTGAACATGCCGGCGCGCAGATTGCCCGTATGCCGTTCCGGCACAGTGGCGATCAGGTCGGAGCCGGCGGCCAGCGCCAGCGCCGCCGTGAAGCCGCCGACGATGCTGGCGATCGTGCGCTGCAATCCCAGCGCGGCCAGCGCGTCGTCCATCGGCCCCGTCTCCTGGTCGCGCCGCGCCACCAGCACATGCCGGCCGGTCGCATAGCGCTCGGCGCTGATGTCGCCCTGCGCCAGTGGATGGCCGCTGCGCACCACGCCCACGAAACGGTCGCCGAACAGCCTGCGCGTGCGCACTTCCGGGCTGGTGAGGCTGCCGATCACGCCCGTTTCCAGGTCGATGCTGCCCTCGCGCAGCTGCACGCTTTCGCGGTCGAGCTTTTGCACGAAACGCAGACGCACGCCTGGCGCTTGCGCGCCGATATGCGCGAGCAGCGCCGGGCCGAAATTTTCCACGAAACCGTCGCTCGAACGCAGCGTAAACGTTTGCGCCAGCTGGCGCGGATCCAGCTGCTGCGCCGGTCCCAGTACGGCCAGCACTTCGCCCAGCAGGGGGGCGACTCTTGCGCGCAGCTCCAGCGCGCGCGGCGTGGGCACCAGTTCACGCCCGGCGCGCACCAGCAGCGGATCGCCCGTCGTCTCGCGCAGGCGCGCCAGGGCGCGGCTCATGGCCGATGGACTCAAACGCAAGCGCCGCGCCGCGCGCGTGACGCTGCCTTCGGCCAGCAGGACATCGAGGGTGATCAACAGATTCAGATCGGGTAGCGACATGGTGTTTACCTTGGCATGCATTGCTGGCGCCAAGTTGCCGGCGCCAGCACTGGCGCTTACTCGCCCTGCTCCGGCGCGCGGCCGATCTCGCCGTCGATATTGGCCAGGAACCAGGCCAGCGACGACATCAGCGCCACGTTGCGCTTCAGGTTTTCCGGGTCGACCTTGTCCAGCGTGTCGGCCGCCGTGTGGTGGTAGTGAAAGTAACTGTGGCTGTCCACCAGCGGCTCGAAACTCGGTACGCCGCCCGTTTCCAGGCGGTGCAAATCGCCCGTGCCCAGCGCGTCGCGGCGCGTGAAGGCGTGCGCGCCCATCGGCAACAGGGCCGCGCGCAGGGGCGCGAACAGTTTTTCCGACTTCGGCCCCACGCTGGCGAGGATGCCGAACGGGCGGCCGGCGCCGCTATCCATCTCGATGGCCGCGTATTGTTTACCGAGCGCCTGCTTGTGGGCCTCGAAATAGGCCTGGCCGCCGCGCCCGCCGTTTTCCTCGTTCATCCAGGCGATCACGCGGATGGTGCGGCGCGGACGATAGTCGAGCTTTTTCAGGGTTTCCACCACGCCCATGGCTGCCACGACGCCGGCGCCGTCGTCGTGCGCGCCCGTCGCCAGGTCCCAGGAATCGAGGTGGCCCGAAACCACCACCACTTCGTCGGCCTTGTCCGTGCCCGGCCAGTCGGCGATGACGTTGTAGCTGTCCGCTTCCGGCAGGTTTTGCGGCGTCAGGGTCAGGTGCATTTTCAGGGGGCCGCGCGCGGCCAGGCGGCCCATCAGCAAGGCGTCTTCCACGGTGACGGCGGCGGCGGGAATGCGTTTATTCTCGTCCAGGCCCGTGGCGCCCGCGTGCGGGATGCGGAAATCGGCGCCGCCCACCGAGCGCACCAGCGCGGCAGCCGCGCCCAGGTCGGCCGCAGCCTTCGGCCCGAGGAAGCGCGCGCGCGAACCCTGGCCATAGGTGACGCCGGCCAGGCCGCGCTCGGCCATCTCCTGGTCGAACGGCGTGTCGATCAGGACGATGGCGCCCTTCACTTCCGCCGCGCGGGCCTTGAGCTCATCCAGGCTCCTGACGATGATCACGGGCGCCGTCAGGCCGGCGGCCGGCGTGGCGCCGGAGCCGCCCAGGGCGGTGAGCACCACGCGCTGCGACACGCCTTGCGGACGCCCCGCGTAATCGACGATTTCCGCCGTTTCCACGCCGCGCACCCAGTGCGGCACTTTCACGGGCTGCAAGGTGACGGTCGCGCCCAGCCGGCGCATGGTGTCGGCCACCTGCTGCACGGCGGCGGCCGCGCCGGCGGAACCGGACAGGCGCGGGCCGATCAGATCCGTCATGTCGGCCAGGCGGGCGTACGCCCAGTCGCTTTGCAGCGCGGTGTCGCGCACCTGCGCCAGCGCTTGCGGCGCATTGCCCGGCGCGGCGGCAAAGGCGCCGGCGCTGACGATGCAGCCAAGGGCAAGGGATATGGCGGAACGGCGCAATGGCGCGCCAGTCAGGATGCTATGCATGTGTTCAAATCCAGTCAACGAGGTCGAAGCGGGTACGCCGTGGCCATGGGCAAGGCGCGACTTTTTCTACGATAGCGTATTTATTCTGTCATTGCAGCAACTTTTACGGGATCGATTGCCTCGCCCCCCATAGTCGATTACCATCAGAATCGTGATCGCTACCGGAAACCGCCATGCTCAAGGGAACACTCTGTACCGTCCGGCATTTGCAGGCCGCCGACCTGAATACCTATATTTCCCTCGTCAACGACCTGCCCTCGCGCGGCGAGTTTTTCTCGATGCAATTCAAGTCGCCCGAAGCCATGCGTCGCGACTTCCTGCAATCGGGCTTCGTGACCGAGGACAGCGAATTGTTCCTCATCGAAGATCACGCCCAGCACATCATCGGCACGATCACGCACTTCAAGAGCCGCACGCCAGCCTCGCGCGAGATCGGCTACCGCCTGTTCGACCGGCAGCGGGATGGACGCGGCTACATCAGCGAAGCGACGCGCCTGCTGGTCGACTACCTGTTCAACGCCTATCCGTATCACCGGCTGGAGCTGCTGATGGACCCGCTGAACATCGGTTCCGAGCGCATCGCGCAAAAGAACGGCTTTACCCAGGAAGGCTTGCTGCGCCAGGCCTTCTTTATCAATGGCGTGATGCGCGATGTCAAAATGTACAGCCTGCTGCGTCCCGAATGGCAGGCGCGCCTGCGCTGACTTGTTACGGCTGGGGCAGGATTGTAATAAGTTGTATTAGACATGGAACACGGTTGCGACAGCAGATATAGTCCAGTCCATGCAGATCATTGTGATCTCGCCGGAATGGAAGGAAATGCCATGTTGAACAAGAAACTCCTGGGTGCGGTAATGGTAGCGGCAGTGGCTGTGTCTTCGGCCGCAGTCGCCGGTGACCGCGACTTCAATACCGTTGCAGGCGCCGTTGTCGGAGCGGCCATTGGCAACAGCACCGGCGGCCGCAATGGCGCGATCGTCGGTGGCGTGCTTGGCGCCGCCGTCGGCAACAGCATCAGCACGAATGACCGTTATTACGACCGTGGCGGCTATCGCGGCGGTTACCGCGAAACCTATTATGCGCCGGCGCCGCAGCCCGTGTACTACGCCCCTGCCCCGCAGCCCGTGTATTACGCCCCGCCACCGCGCTACTACGGCCCGCCGGCTGTCGTCTACGTGCAACCGGGCCGCGGCTACTACCGCGACCATGGCCGCCGCGACTACTATGACCGCGGAGACTACCATGACCATGGCCGCGGTCACGGCTGGGGCCATCGCCGTTAAGCAGCGCCCTGCACCTGCACCATGAAAAACCTGCGCCAGCCTGCTGCCGCGGGTTTTTTTGCGTGAAAGGCAAGGTATCGCCCCTGCACAATATCGGCTAAGCTGTGTCCTATGATCAACATTGCTGGCCGCCTGGACCGCACCAACCGATGCATTTAATCAAAGACGAGCTCGATTTCGGCCCCTGGCTCGACGCCGCCGCCGGCACCAGCGTGGGCGCCGGCCCCCTGCCGCGCCGCGAAAACCAGGACAATTTCCTGCTGATCGATGCCAGCGGCCACGCCGTCTGCCTGTCGCGGCAGGCGCCGTTCCACTGCCAGGTGCCGGGCTGGCCGCGCGGCCACGTGCGCGCTGCCGTGCTCGACGGCATGGGCGGCCACGGCCACGGGCGCGAAGCGGCGGAAGCGGCCGTGCAAGGCTTGCTGGCCATGCCCGCCTGCCTTGACACGGCCAGCCTGGCGGCCAGGCTCGACGCGCTGCACACGCGGCTGCAGGACAGTTTTGCCGAGGCCGCGCCAGTCCAGGCGCGTCCGCCCGGCACCACCCTGACCCTGCTGGAAGTGCCGCCCGGCGAAGCGCCGCTGCTGTATCACGTGGGCGATTCGCGCCTGTACGAAATTGCCGACGGGACAGCCAACATCCTCACCGTGGACCACGTGCCGGCCACCGTGTACGCCATGCGCGGCGCGCTCGACGAGGCGCGCTGGCGTGCCGCCGTGCACGGCGAACACCACCCGCAAATCTCGCAGGCATTCATTTTAGGCAATGCCATCGGCGACAGCTTGCAGCTCGACAAGCCTTTGCGCGGCCTCGATGCGGCCATCTTGCCGCCCTTCCTCGCACACCTGGGCGACCGCCGCGTGCTGCGCGTGCGCCCCGGCGCCCACTATCTGCTGGCCAGCGACGGCTTCTGGGCCTGCGAGGACCCGCTGGCCCTCACGGCCCGCTGGCCCGCCTTGTGCGCCGGCAAGACTGCGGCACAGGCCGTCAGCGCCCTGTTCGACGACTTCCTCTCGCATCCACCCAAAGGCTTGCATAGCGACAACATTACCGTGCTGGCGCTGCGCTTCGATGCGGAATTCACCGCCCCAGCCGGCTAGCGGCCAGGTAGCCGGCCGTCGCCGACACGGACGACAGCACGGCGCCCCAGGCCATGTCGATCGCCGTCAAGGCCAGCGGCCAGTCGCGCAAGGTCGCATAGTTGCTCAAATCATAGGTGCCGTAGGCCAGCAGGCCCAGCAGCGCGCCCAGCACTGCCGCCGTGCGCCCGCGGCGCGCGCGCAAGCCCGGCAAAATGGCGAAAACCAGCAATCCCGCCACGTACAGCAGATAAAACAGCGTCGCCGGCGCCCAGCGGGGAGACTCCGCCAGCAGCGGCCCCAGCGCTGCGGCGTACACCGGCTTCATCAGCACCGCCAGCCACAGGGCATCGATGGCCAGGAATACGCACAGGGTGGCGCCATAGGCTATGGCAAGCTGGAGCGGGCGTTGGGCAGGCATGGTCGTCTTTCGAAGTCGGGCGGCATCGGGGGAACGGCTGTGCCAGCATAATACAAAACGCCTTCCAGCTCTTGCCGCAGGCATCACCATGCGCGACCGGCGTCCACACGCATGGCTGGAAAACCTGTCCATACAATATCAAAATAACATATCCAGAAAGATATAAAATGTGTTTTTGAGCAATAGTTTCCATGACATGTATTGCGAGGTGTGACCAGGGACATGAATTTGGACAAAAAGAGCGCATTCCGCTGCCGTGAAAGTTGCCAAGCAAGCGCAAAAGCGCGTAAGCTCTCATGTATAACAGAGGGCAAAATGTCCCCGCTCGATTCGAGTCAGAATGTCATGAAAAAATGCAGCAACCCGGAGCACCCGCACTGTACGTTCTGGGTCTTGCCTGGGGAAACAGTCTGCGCGGGCAACCACCCGCAAGCGACGACTGCCCCCAGCAGCTACGACCTGTTGACCGCACTGCGCAGCGCCCGTTCCGAGCCATCGGCAACGGCGCTTCCGCACGCCCCTGCTGCTGACGCTGTTACCGCACCGCTGACGGGCACAACCGCGCCAGCGCTGCCCACCCGCATTCCTGCGACTATGCCGGCCTCCACGCCAGCGGCCTCGCCTGCCGTCGTTACCGCCGCCGCCCACGCCGCCTACCAGCCCGTGCAAGCCCACCTGCACATCAGCGGCTTCGATCCCCGCGCGGCAGGCGGACGGCAAACCCTGAAGATGGAATTGCGCGGCATGAGCGCCGCCTGCGCGCCGCAGCTGACCTTGCGCCTGCGCTCGGACCTGATCCCCCGCGGCCAGGTGCAGCATGATTTCGTGCGCACCACGCGCGGCGACTGGCGTCCCGTGATTGTCGAGTTTTCCTCACGCAACAAGGAACACGGGCAATACCAGATCGAAGTCGAGGTGCACAGCCACGTCGATGGCGCCGTGGCGCAGAAATGGGTGTGCACCTTTGTCATCCTCGTGCCGCGCCGCGACGCGACCCTGACGGAAATCCATCAGATCTTCCTCAGCACGCACAAGAATGTGCGCGTGATGGCCGACGACGCCTCGATCGCCCGCGTGACGGGTGGCGACGGCTGCAACCTCGACGTGACGGCGCGCAATGCCGGCATCGCCCATGTGGATCTGTCTGCGCCGCAGGGCAAGATCGACATGGGTTTTACCACTATCGCCTGGGACGAGGAATTGATCGAGGTCGACCTGCCCGCCGCCAGCCACTGCCATCCGCACCCGAGCCAGGCCGCCTGCCTCGTCAATGCGGCGCCGGAAGCGGGCGAACAGCGCCAGATCCGCCTGTTCGCGCTGGAAGAATGCATGCTGGGGCGTTTTGAGCTGGTGGACCCGGAAGCCGATGTGCTGCTCAGCCATTTCAGCCCCGACGGCCAGGACAACAATGGCTTGACGCGCCGCCTGTCGGGCCGCCACGCCATCATCCGGCGCGGCCAGCAAGGCTTTGAAATCGAGGACGTGTCGCGTTACGGCGTGCTGCTCGATGGCGTGTGGCCCGGCAAGCACAAGCCCGTCGCCCTGCGCCTGGGCATGCGCATCGAATTGTCTGCCAGCATCAAGGGCATCGTCGTGCTCAGCGTCACGGCACTGCTCGCGCACGGCGTGATCCTGCACCGCATCGACCACGGCGCCCGCGCCGAGTGTTTTTACCTGCTGCTGCCGGAAGCCCAGCCTGCGCCGGCCAGCCACCTTGCCACGCCGCAAGCCAGCTGCCTGCCCGTGCTATTCCACCGCAACGGCGGTTTCTGGCACCTGGACACGGCCAGCGGCAAGGAAACCGCGCTGGCGCCCGCCACCGCGCTCGACAAGCTCAGCGGCTTCGCGCGGCACAACCGCTTCGCCAGCGAACCGTATCCGGAATGCTGGATCATCCGCACCGAAGCCGCGGCCCTGTGCGATAGCACCATGCAAACTGCCTGATACAACGCCTCCCGCCACCTGACCGCTAGCGTCTGAAAAATGGTCAGAGCAAGGCGCGCTGCCGAAGACAGTACGAATGTACGGCAAGGCAGTGCAACGCAGCTATGGCCTTTTTTCGGACGCTAGCGTGGCACCAGCACGAGAAAAATCATCGACAGGCCGAGTATGAACACCGCTTCCAGCGTGAACACGATGGCGGGAATCTGTAATTCGCGTGGAATTTTCATGGCGAAACCTCTTCAAAACGCAGGACTGCTTTCAGCATAGCGCGCCCTGCGCCGATTGCATTATCATCTACACAACATACTTGACCGGTCGGCATGAGTTGCCGAGTTCGCTGGCCAGGCTATTCCGACACACAATTTAACAATTCAATCGCAGATATTCTGCAAATAGCACCCCTTCCCGCCCTTGCATACTGTATATTCATCCAGTTAATATTTCCCTGCACTTCATACAGCGCCCGCACGGCGTTTTACATTTCCTATGGCTTCCAACAAAGCGCATCACGCGACCGGTTGGGCTGCCGGCGTGATCGCCGCGGCCCTGGTCGCGCACGCTGGCGCCGGCGGCCCCTATCAAGTGCTGAGCATGCTCGCCTTTGTCATGGGCGCGCTGGGCGGTACGGCGCCGGACTGGCTGGAAGTGGCCTGGTGGGCACGCACGCACCGGCTGTGGATCACGCACCGCACGTGGACGCACTGGGGCTTGGCGTGGATCGCCCTGCTCGTCTACACGTACCTGCAATTGCCGCACCACCTGTGGGCGCCGCCCCTGTTCGGCTTTGCGGCCGGCGGCATCATGCATTTGCTGGCCGACTGGCCCAATCCGCTGGGCGTGCCGTGGATCTTCCGCCGCCACTCGCTGCGCTGGTGGAAAAGCGGCCGCCACGACATCATCGTCATCATCGCCGCCTGGCTGGCCGCCACCGTCGTGGCCGACCACGTGTTTTTCGACGGCATCCACCTGCGCCGCACCGTGCTGGCGCTTGAGGGCCTGCTGCACTGGTCCGCTGGGGCACTGCAGACGGCCTGGGCAAATCTGCAACAATGGCAGCTGCGCTGGCGCCTGGGCGGCGACGCCAATTGACGCAGGCGGCGTGGCAATGTGATAATGAGTATCATTCTCAAACAGCCCAGCCAGCCGGCACCCCGCGTTCCGTCAGCCCAGCCCTTCCCTTGTCTGGAGAACGCAGTGAGCACCGTCAGTCCCGTCCATGCCAACCACCTGAGCACCCTGTACTGCGAGCACCACGGCTGGCTGTATGGCTGGCTGCGCGGCAAGCTGGGCAACCGCGCCGAAGCGGCCGACCTGGCGCAGGACACCTTTTTGCGCCTGCTGGGCAAGCGCGAGGTGACACCGCTGGCGCCCCTGCGCGAACCGCGCGGCTACCTGGCGACGATCGCGCGCGGCTTGCTGATCGACCGCTACCGCCGCCAGGCGCTGGAGCAGGCCTACCTGGAAGCGCTGGCGCAGCAAGCCGAGCCAGCATCGATGTGCGCCGAAACGCACGCCATCATCATCGAAACCCTGCTCGCCGTCGACCGCCTGCTTGACGGCCTGGGAGCGCGCACGCGGGCCATCTTCCTGCTGGCGCAAATCGAAGAACTCAGCTACGTGGACATCAGCCGGCGCCTCGGCATCTCGCTGCCGACCGTGAAAAAACACCTGGTGCGCGCCTACACGGAATGCCTGATGCTGGCGGCCGCCTGATGTTCGGCACCGCGACCTCACCTTCCGCCCCCATCGCCCGCAAGGTGCTGGCCGCCGCCGCCCACTGGCATGTGGAACTCCTGTGCGGCAGCGCCGACCCGGCCGCCCTGCAGGCATGGCGCGACGCCAGCGCCGAGCATGAACGGGCCTGGGACCTGCTGCGGCGCATGGACGGCCAGCTGGGCGCGATACCGGCAGCGCTGGCGATGCCGGCGCTGCAGGCGGCGCAGCAGCGCCGGCGCGCGGCCGCCAAGATACTCGCCCTGCTGGTGGCGGCCGGCGGCGGCATCGCGTTGGGCCAGGCGGGCTTGCAATCCGGCCCATGGCAAGCCCTGACGGCGTCCCTGCGCACGGCGCCGGGCCAGCGCCGCCACGTGACGCTGGCTGATGGCGGGCGCCTGGAGATGAATACGGCCAGCGCCCTGGATGTCGCTTACAGCGCCACGCACCGCCGCATCCGCCTGCACCGTGGCGAAATCATGATCACGACGGCGCCCGACCCGCGCCCCTTCCTCGTCGACACGCCGCACGGCGTGATCCGCGCGCTGGGCACGCGCTTCGGCATACGCTGCGACGACGATGGCAGCACCGTCAGCGTCTTCGAGCACGCCGTGGAAGTGCGCTGCGCGGCGCGTCCGGACGCCGTGCGCCGCCTGGAGGCGGGGCAGCAGCTGCGCTTCGGCGCCACCGGCGCGGATGAGGTATTGAGCATGCCCGCGCACCAGGATAGCTGGCTGCGCGGCATGCTGGTGGCCGCCGACTGGCCGCTGCAACAGCTGGTGCAGGAGCTGGCGCGCTACCGGCGCGGGCGTCTCGCCTGCGATGCCGCCGTGGCGCTGCGCCCCGTCACGGGCACCTACCGCCTCGACGATATCGACGCCGTGCTGGAAAGCCTGTGCGCCTCGCACGGGCTGCAAGTGACGTACTTCACGCGCTACTGGGCCACGGTATCGGCCCGGCCGGCATAAATATTTTCAGTTTTTTTGCGTTTGGGGTTGGTGTTTCGATGCGCTGCTTCGGCTTGACAAGTAAGAAGCCGATTCATTGGCCATTTTCTTATCCCTCTGAGCAGAAAGACCGAGCATGCAGCTGACCACCCCTGTCCTCCATCCCGCCGCGCGCGCCATCCGCCTGGCCGTCCTCGCCATGGCTTGCGCCGCCCCCGCCGCCTTCATCGCCGCGCCCGCCCTGGCGCAAGGCCAGGCCGCCGCCACGGCGCCGCAAGCCTACGCCGTGCCAGCCGGCCCGCTGGCCACTGCCCTGAACGACTTCGCCGTCGCCGCCGGCGTCAGCCTGTCGACCGATCCCGCGCAGACGCGGGGACTGCGCTCGCCCGGCGTGCGCGGCAGCTTCAACATCACGCAGGGGTTTGCCCAGGTGCTGGCCGGCAGCGGCATGGAAGCCGTGCAGCTGCCGAACGGCGCCTATGTGCTGCGCCTGGCGGCCGTGCCTTCCGCCTCGGCGGCCGGCGCGGAAAAGACCATGGCGCCCGTGACGGTCAGCGCCAGCATGGAGCGCGATCCCGTCAGTGAACACAGCAACTCGTACGCGGCGCGCGCCGTCACCGTCGGCAAGGGCGTGCAAACCCTGCGCGAGATTCCGCAATCCGTCAGCGTCGTCACGCGGCAAAAGATGGACGACCAGAACCTCAATACCATCGACGCCGTGCTGGCCAATACCACCGGCATCACCATGTACGACAGCCCCATGGGCGGGCGCTACGTGTATTCGCGCGGCTTCATGGTCGAAACGTACCAGTTCGACGGCGTCAACCGCGCCATGTTTTACCCGCAGGCGAACAGCTTTACCAGCAATACGGCCATGCTGGACCGGGTGGAAATCGTACGCGGCGCCACGGGACTGCTGCAGGGCACGGGTTCGCCGGGCGCCGCCATCAACATGGTGCGCAAGCGCCCACTGGCGGAAAAGCAGGTGCAGCTGGCACTCAGCGCGGGACGCTGGAATGACGTGCGCGGCGAAGTCGATGTCACCGGCCCCTTGAACGAGTCGGGCAGCATCCGCGGCCGCGCCGTGGCCGCGCATGACCAGCGCGATTATTTTTATGACGTGGCCGACAGCCGCACGGACGTGCTGTATGGCGTGCTGGAATTCGACCTGGCGCCGGGCAGCAAGCTGACGACGGGCGCCAGCTACGAAAAACTGCACGCGACGCCGTTCTTTTCCGGCATGCCGCGCTACCGCGATGGCAGCGACCCGCACCTGCCCCGTTCCACCTTCCTGGGCGCCGACTGGAACCGCTGGAATAGCAAGCAGACGGCCGTCTTCGCCGAATTCGAGCACCGCTTCGACGCCGACTGGCTGTTCAAGGCCAGCGCCAACTACACGCGCGAGCGGCATGACGTGAAATACATGTTCAGCCAGGGCGCGATCGATCCCGCCACCCTGGCCGGCATGATGATGTACGGCGGCGTGTTCGACTACGGCAGCACCAACAAGGGCATCGACCTGTCGCTCGATGGCAAGTTCAACGCCTTCGGCCGGCGCCACGGCTTCAGCGCCGGCATCAGCACGAACCGCCTGGAAAGCGACAGCGATTACAGCCTGGCCCTGCTGCAGCAGCCGAACAACCCGCTGCAGCCGAACCACGGCGTGGCCGAACCCAGCGACGCCTGGTTCCGTGCAAACAGCTACCGCGGCGATCCCAGCGTGACGAGCATGACGCAGACGGGCGCCTACGGCGTGGCCCGTTTCAGCGTCAGCGATCCGCTCACCGTGGTAGCCGGCGCGCGCGTGTCGAACTACAAGTCGAGCAGCGTGTACCGCGACACGGGCGAAGTGTATATCGACCCCTACCGTGAAAACGGCGTCGTCACGCCGTATGGCGGCGTGATCTACGCATTCGACCCGCGCTGGTCCGGCTATGCCAGCATCTCCGACATCTTCCAGCCGCAGAACCAGCGCACGGCCGATGGCGCCCTGCTCGACCCGCTCAAGGGCCGCAACCTGGAAGTGGGCGTGAAAGGCGAACTGTTCGACGGCAAGGTGAATACCTCGCTGGCGCTGTTCCGCATCGAGCAGCGCAACCGCGCGGAACTCGACCTGGTGAATACCTGCTCGTCCGGCACGGAATGCTATTTCTCGACGGGCAAGGTGCGCAGCGAAGGCGTCGATGCGGAAATCAGCGGCGAGGTGGCGCCGGGCTGGCAACTGTTCGCCGGCTATACCCTGAACAACTTCAAGTACCTGGAGCAGACGTCGAATGCGGGCGTGATGTTCGCCAGCACCTACTCGCCGCGCCACATGCTGCGCGCGTGGAGCGACTACCGCCTGCCCGGCGCCCTGCAGAAGTGGAGCGTGGGCGGCGGCGTGAACTTCCAGACGGAGAGCTCGCGCACCACGCGCGACGTGAAGGTGGCGCAAGGCGCGTACGCCTTGTGGAGCGCGCGCGCCGCCTACCAGATCGACCGTAACTGGACGGCGTCGCTGTCCGTGACGAACGTGCTCGACAAACGCTACTACCAGACGGTGAGCGCACCTGCGTGGGGCAATTTCTACGGCGAGCCGCGCAAGGCGCAACTGACCTTGCGCGCGCGTTTCTAAGGGGGACTCAGGTCGCCGGGCGCAGGGGCGCCTTCGGCAACGGGATGAATTCCGTCTCGCCCGGCACCTGTCCCATGCGCTGGGCGCTCCAGTCGTCGGCTGCCTGCGACAGGCGTTCCTTGCTCGACGAGACGAAATTCCAGAACAGGAAGCGGTGGCCGTCCAGCGGCTCGCCGCCGATGACGACGAACTGCACCGGGCCGCTGCCCGCCGTCACCACCGGTACGGCGCCCGCTCGCACGGCGCCCGCTTCCAGCAAGGCCATGGTGTGCGGCACCAGCGCCACGCCATCGAGCAGCACGTCCCCGCTGATCGGGTAAATCGCCGCTTCCGCCGGCAAGCCGTCCAGCCGCAGCTCCTTGCCTGCCTCCAGCGCCACGTCCAGGTACAGCGTCTGCATGTAGGTGCGCACGGGCGAAGTCTGGCCAAACGCGGTGCCGATCAAGACCTTCACCACGGCGCCATCGAGCGGCACGACGGGAATGTCGGCCTGCGGCGTGTGCGTGAAACTCGGTTCGTCTTCCTCGTGCGCCTTCGGCAGCGCCGCCCACAGTTGCAAGCCGTGCGTGCGGTGCGGCTGGCCCGCCAGGTCGTGCGGCGTGCGTTCCGAATGCACGATGCCGCGCCCGGCCGTCATCCAGTTGATGGCGCCCGGTTCGATGCGCTGGTACGAACCGATGCTGTCGCGGTGGTCGATCGCGCCCTCGAACAGATAGGTGACGGTGGCCAGGCCGATGTGCGGGTGGGGACGCACGTCGTGGTTGGCGTCGGGCGCCACGTCGATGGGGCCGAAATGGTCAAAGAAAATGAAGGGGCCGACGGCCTGTTTTACTGCCGAAGGCAGCAGGCGCCGCACGACAAAGCCGCCGCCCAGGTCTTTTTCGTGGCTTTTCAGGATGGCCGCGCTCATGCCAGCACCGTCGTCACTTCGGTGGTCACCGCCGTCATCAATTTATGCAGCGGGCATTTGCCGGCCGCGGCCAGCAATTCCTCGCGCTGCACATCCGTCAGCTCACCCGTCAGGTGCAGGGTGGCGGCCAGGCGGTACACGCCCCTGCGCTCTTCGCTGGCATCGCGCTCGGTCGACACTTCCACGTGTTCCAGCGGGATGCCCTTGTGTTTGGCGTACCAGACGACGGTGAGCGCCTTGCAGGCCGACAGGGCCGCGTCATACAGGTCGTGCGGCGACGGGCCGGCATCGCCGCCCCCTTCCGCCACCGAAGCGTCGGCGGAAATGATGTGGTCGCGCACGTGCACGATGTGGCGCATGGGTTGCGACTGGTCGCGGATGGCTTTGATGGTCATGGCGTTCCTTGGTGCGTTTGGAAAGCCACAATTTACACCGTTTGCCCGCTTTGCGCAGCCTGCGCCCCTGCTACCTGGTCATTTGATACGGAACAGGGCGTCGACCGTCTGCGCCATTTTGAGGCTGGTGACCATCAGCATGTCGTCGGGATTTTGCCGCTGGCGGCTATTCGCGCGGTTGTAGCGGTCGGACGGCACCAGGCCCACGGCATTGCCCAGGTTTTTCAGCTGGTCAGACGAGATGCCGGCCACGGCGCCCGCGCGCTTGCCGAAGCCGCGCGCCATGGCATCGGCCTTGCGCTGCGCGTCCTTGACGGCTTCGCCCACCAGTTCCTCTTCCAGGCGGATGCGCTCCGTGGCGCCGAAGGTGACGGCAAACGCATCGAGGTTGGGCATGGCCAGCAGCGGACGCATGACGGCGGGCCATTTCGACAAATCCGCCACGTTGACATGCACGCTCGCCTTGATCAGGTATTGCGGATTGGCCGGGTCCTGTTCCGCGCCCTTGCGGATTTCCTTGCGCACGTCGCGCACCTCGATGCCGGCGGCCGCCTCGGGCAAGCCCTGCTCCACCAGCAGCGCCCTGATTTCCGCGATGCGCGTCTGGACCAGCGCGGTGGCCACGTCCGGCGCCGGGTCGAAGACGCTGACGTCGAAGTCGATCTCGCCCAGATCCGGCATGACCAAGCTGTACGCCGTGCCCGTCGCATGGATGAAGGGATAGGAGGGAAAATCGCCGGCCAGGGCGGCGATGGGCAGGCAGGCGAACACGATGGACAGCAGGCGGCGTTTGAACACGGACACTCCGGCACGGTTAAGGTGCATGAAGTATCCGTCAAGATAATCAATATGGCAATCCCGGCCTACCCGGCCTGGTCCAGCGTGCGCGCCACCCGGAAGCCCACGATGTCGTTCGACAGCACGGTGGAAAAGCCGTTGCGCAGGGCCGAGCGCAGATAGCGCGGGTGATACAGCCAGGAGCCGCCGCGCAGGATGCGCCGGCTGCTGTCGCTGCCCTCTTCCCACGCGCTGCCGTCGACGGGCGCGCCCTCGTAATTGTCGTGCACCACGTCCTGCACCCATTCCCACACATTGCCGTGCATGTCGAACAGGCCCCAGGAATTCGGCGCGAAGGTACCCAGGGGCGTGGTGCCGCCCCGGTACACCCCGCGCGGGCCGCCGTTGTACACGTACAAGCCGTCGTAATTGGCTTGCTCGGTGCTGATGGTGTCGCCCACGTTGAACGCCGTGCGCGTGCCGGCGCGGCACGCGTATTCCCATTCCGCTTCGCTGGGCAGGCGGTACTGCCGGCCCGTGCGCTCGCACAGCCACGCCAGGTACAACTGCGCGTCATTCCAGCTCACGCCGACCACCGGGTGCTGGTCGTTCTGCACGAAGCCGGGATTATCCCAGTCCGTTTCCGACCCGCCCGCCCATCCCGTCGCCTTGACGAAGGCGCGCCATTCGCCCACGCTGACGGGGTGCCGGGCCAGCGCGAACGGGCGCTCGATGCCGACCCAGTGCTGCGGCGTTTCGCGGTCCAGCCATGACTGCTGCGAACCGACCTGGATGGCCGCCTTGTGCTCCGTCTCGTGCGCGCCCATCTGGAAGCGGCCGCTGGGAATGAGCACCAGTTCCGGCCCCTGTCCCGAGCCATCGAGCCAATCATCGCGCAAGATGCCTTCGGCATTGGCCACCGGTTCCGCGTGTTCCGGCTCCAGTTCCGGCGCCGGCGCGGATGCCGGCGCTGGGATGGCGGCGGTCGCGGCGCGGCTGGCCTCTTCGCGGCGCGCGCGTTCCTGCTCGGCCCGATACGCCGCCTCCGCCTTGGCGACGATGGCCTTGCGCTGCAATTCCTGGTGTTCCTGCAAGGCCGTGGCGGCATCGGCTTCGCGGCGCGCGCGCAGCTGGCCGCGCAGCGCTTCCTTGCGCAGCTTGCGCGCCTCTTCCGCTTCGAAATGGCGCTGCGCCTCCTGCTCGCGGCGCAGTTTATCCTGCCGCTGCTTTTCCAGCGCGGCCGCCTGGATTTCCGCCTTGCGGCGCTGGTCCAGTTCTTCCTGGCGCGCACGCGCCTCCTTGAGCGCCGCTTCGCGGGCCTGTTCCGCCGCCAGCGCCGCCTGCTGCTGTTGCTCTGCCAGGCGCGCCTGCTGCTGGCGCGCCTGTTCCGCCAGTTCTTCGGGCGACGGCCCGGCAGCCCGCTCCAGCCCTTCGAGCAAGGCTTGCACGGATAGCGGCCGCAATTCCGCCGTCAGCGAAAAACCGTTCTGCAGCACTTGCCACTGCTGCGCGTTGAGCGCCTGCGGCGCGGACGGCAGGTGGCTGGCGCTGCGCATGTCGTCGAACGGCATGCGCCCTTCCAGCATCTGGTAGATCATCACGGCCACGGCATACACGTCCAGGCGCGGGCTGGGCTGGCGCTGGTTGGCGCCGGCCTCGGGCGCCCGGTAGCCGTGCGTGCCCGCATTCGGCATCTCCAGCGCCAGGCTGCTGTCCGCATTGCGCACGCGCGACGCGATGCCGTAGTCGAGCAATTTGACATCGCCCTTCGCCGTCAGGAAGACATTGCCCGGCTTGATATCGCGGTGCACCAGCTTGTGCTTCTCCCACGCATACGCCAGGGCTTCGGCCACCGGGTGCAGCAGCTGCTGCACGGCGGCCAGCGGCAGCGCGCCCTGGCGGCCCAGATAGTGTTCGAGGTCTTCGCCATCGAGGCATTCCATGATGATGAAATAGCTGGCCGTGGCCGGGTCCTGCGCCCACTCGTAGACGCGCACGATGTTTTCATGCGCGAGTTTTCTCGCCTGGGTCGCTTCCTCGATCAGCAGTTTCGCGTGCGTGGCGCTTTGCGTCAGCTGCGGCGGCAAGATCTTCAGCGCCACCATTTCGCTGCTGCCCAGCTCCGCGTGCGTGGCCAGGTCGGTGGCTTGCCACACCTGCCCCATGCCGCCCGTGCCGATCAGGCGTTCGAGCCGGTAGCGGCGGTTTTGCGGGCCGATTTCCTGGCCCGTCATGAAGCCCAGCTCCGTCCCCTGGCGCACGGGCAGCGGCGCGGCCACGGGTGCGGCGCCGGGCGGCGCGTACTCGGCGTCGAGGATGGCGTTCTTGCGGCGTTCAAATTCCTGCTCGCTGAGCAGCCCGTCGTCGTGGAGGGCGCGCAGTTCCCGCAGTTTGTCTCGTGCTTTTTGCATCATCTGGGGTGAAACGCTTCCATCAAGGCTGCAGGGCGACGCCGCAGGCGGCGCAGAATTTATCTTCCGGATGGCCCGCGCGCTGCGCATGGCCGTTCTTGCAGCGGGCCGGCGCAGCGGCGCCCGGTCCGCCACTTGGCTGCAGCGCCTGCGCCACGGCCACGCCCAGCTGCGCCTGCGCCGACAGGCCATGCGCGTGCGCCGCGTTCTGCAGGTTGAGCAAGTCCAGCTGCTGGCGCCGTTCGCGTTCCGCCTGGCCTTCCTGGTAGCTGCGCTCCTGCGCCGCGCTGTCCTGCGCCATGCGCAGTGCCTCGGCAGGAGAAACGCTGTTCTCGGCCGCCGCCAGCGCCGCCAGCGCGTGGATCTGCTCGGCGCTCATGCCCGCCTGCAGCTGCACTTTCAGCACCTGCGCCAGCGCGGCCGCGTTCTGTCCGGCGGCCATGGCCACCTTGCCCGTGTCGCTCAGGGAGCCGATTTTCTCGATGCGGTCGATGTCGATGCGCGCCAGTTCGGCCGCATGCGCCTGCTGCGCCAGCAGGGCTTCGTACTCGCCCTTCCAGCGCGCGTAATCACTTTCGCGCTGCTGCGCCATGGCCAGCAAGTCGCGCTGCCATTGCGCTTCCTGTTCCAGCTGGCGCAGTTGCTGGCGCTGTTCCTCGATGGCCAGCGCGTCGAGCTGTGCCAGCTGCGCTTGCTGCTGCAGCTGGCGCGCGTGCACGCCGTCGGCCTCGATGGTGCGCAGCAGCTTTTCCTGCTGCGCGATGGCGTCTTCGCGCGCGCCGCCGCGCCGCAGCGCTGCCACTTTTCCCGCGATTTCCGCCGCCTGCACCTGGGCCGCTTCATCCTTGTGCGCCTCGGCGCGCAGCAATTCGCGCTGGCGCGCCAGCTGCATCTGCTCTTCCCACTCCTGCACCCGCTCCGCCTCGCGCTTGCGCGCCGCATTCGCCAGCATCAGGCCCTGCCAGGCGGCCTGGTGCTGCTCCGCCTCCAGCTGCGCTTCGCGCTGGGCCGCATCCGCTTCCGCCTGGCGCAGGCGCGCCAGTTGGGTGCGGCGCCCCGTTTCGTCATCGATCAGCAGCGCGCTTTCCACCTGCTGCGCGATCGACTGCAAGTGCACCTGATGCGTAAAGCGCTGCTGCGCCAGCTGGATCTGTTCGCGCCCATGCAGCTGCGACAATTCCAGCTCGCTGCGCATCTTGATGGCGGCCAGCGCCCGCACGTGTTCCCAGCTGGCCGTTTCGTCGGCGCGCTGCGCGCCCTTCTGCGCCAGTTCCTGTTCCAGCTCGCCCAGCGCCAGCGCGGCGCCATGGTCGAGCGCCTGGCGCCGCGATTTCGCTTCCAGGATGCGGCCATACAGGTCGATCTGGCGCCCGCGCAGCGCCTGCAGGCGCTCCGCTTCCTGGTGGCTCAGCTCCGCCTTTTCCACCGTCGCATCCTGCGTCAGTTCGGCGCGGCGGTGCGCATGGCGCGCCGCCAGTTCCTCGCGGCGGATGCGCTGCCACTCTTCCTCGTCATACAGCTGGTCGAGCTGCTTCATGCGTTCCAGGCTGTGCTGCTCGAGTTCCTGCGCCGGCAAGCCGCCCAGCCACAGGGTGCCGATGCTGGCGCCAGCGTCGCCTTCGCGCTTGTCGTGGCGCAGCGCCAGGGTTTCCACGCGCGCCACGGCCAGGCCGCTGGGCGCCAGGCGCTGCGTCAAGGCCGATTGCAGGCGCTCGTTCAATTCCGGGCGCAGGTCCGCATTCGCGTCCATCTCGCCCAGCGCGCGGCTGCCGATGAATTCCAGCGCGATCTGGCGCACGGATGGCAGCAGCAAGGCGTGCAGGTGGGCGCGGGTGACGGCGCCCGGCGCGCGCATGAACTGGCGCGCGAACGCGTCGGGCTGGCCCAGGGCGATGTCCACGCGCAGGGACGCGGCGACGTTCAGCAACTCCGTGCTGGCCAGGCCGGGCAAGTCGAATTCCAGGCTGACGGCGTCGGCGCGCGCGATCAGCACTTCGGCCGGACGCGCCGGCAGCAGCGCGGGCAGGCGCGCAAAGAAGGCAGCGCTGTCGTAGTCGCCGGCCGGTATCAAGGTGAAAGCGTCCGATTGCACGATCCAGGCGCGCGACTCGGCCGGTACCTGCAGGCGGCGCGCCGCGCTGCCGAACAGCGAGGACAGTTCGCGCACGCCGAAGAACAGGGCCAGTTGCCCATCAGCAAGATGCCATTGATTGGCATGCAGCACCGCGTCGCTGTCGGGTGCCCCCAGCGACAAGCCGCATTGCGCGCAATAGCCGGCGGCAGCGCCGTTCTTGTGCTCGCAGCGCGGGCAGCGGGCGCCGCCAAAACCAAACAATTGGAACATGTGTGACTCCTGATGATATTTTTATCCACGCGACGGGGCCGCCATGTCGATTCTAGCAGGACAGCTGGCCCTGCACTTGCCGCGCGCGGCAGTGTGCAGCGTCAAATAATGCCACGCGGCAATTACATTCATATGCCCGGATACAGGGCAATTTAGGCCTCAATTCAAGCAGTCGGCTTGCCAGCCCCGTGCGCAGGCATTTCAGCGCCGTTTTTTTGCAGGCCATCCCGCCAAAACCACGGCTGGTCGCATCCGCATGGCGCAGCGGCCCGCGCCTGGCTACAGTGCATGCATACCCACCCGCCACCCGAAAGGAAACATCATGAAAGCCTTGAAAAACATGGAAGCCATCTTCACCGTCGCCGTCGCCATCGCCTGCGGTGCCAGCTATGCCAGCTTCATGCAGCCATCGGCCGCCAAGGCCGCCGATGTGGCGCAAGCGGGCGCCATCCCCGTCGTGGTGGTCAGCGCCAAGCGCCTGACGGAACAGGAAAAGAAAATCTCGCTGATCGAGGAGCGGCAAGCCTTGCTGGGCAACGCCAGCGCCAGCACTCTGTGAGCCGCCGATGCTGACACCACGCCGCCTGGCGCACTGCGGACAGTCGCCGCGCCAGGCCGCCATAGGCATCTGATTTGTATCCGCAACGGATACACGGACACACAGCATTGTGTCAATTGTAATAAGTTGAATCAAAGGCGAAAAATCGCCGGCAAGCGCCTATAGTCCATTTCACGCAATCACCGAAATGGAGCAACCCATGAAACCCATCACACTCTACGCAGCAGCCATGCTTGCCATCAGCGCCGCGGCTTTCCTGCCCGCGCAGGCCATGGCCCAGAATCAGCTCGGCGTCAGCATTGTCGTCGGCAACGCCCCGCCTCCGCCACGGTTTGAAAGCGTGCCAGCGCCGCGCGCCGGCTATGTCTGGGCACCCGGCTACTGGAACTGGGATGGCCAGCGCCATGTCTGGAACAATGGCGAATGGCTGCGCGAACGGGGCGGCAACCAGTACCGCCGCGCCGCCTGGATACAGGAAAACAACCGCTGGCGCCTGGACCGTGGCGGCTGGGTCGCCGCGCAAGTGCAGCCCGTGCGCTACGACGAGATCCGCATCGCCCCGCCGCCACCGCGCCGCGAAGCCATCCCGCGCGCCCGCCACGGCTACATCTGGGCGCCCGGCCACTGGGAATGGCGCAGCCAGCGCTACGCCTGGACGCCAGGCGTATGGATCGCCGAACGCCCCGGCTATGCGTATGCGCCGCCCGCCTGGAACCAGCGCGACGGCCGCTGGCAGATGGAGCAAGGCCGCTGGTCGCCACGGGGCCCGAACGGCGACCGCGACCGCGACGGCATCCCCAACCGCTATGACCGCGACAATGGCAACCGCCACGACCACGACCATGACGGCGTGCCGAACCGCGACGACCGGCGTCCGGACAACCCGAACCGCAGCTAATACTCGGCTGTAGTCAGCACCAAGTCGCACCAAGGCCACCCCTCGCGGTGGCCTTGTCATTTTCCCGACACATCCGTGTATTAAAATCGCGCGACGATCAATCACACTGCACGAGAAAGATTCACGATGGCGATGGAAACTGCCGGTTTTACCTACGGCTCGGACACCTCGGGCCTGGTCTGGGGCTTCCTGTTTGGCCGCGAGGCGCAGCCGCTGGCGCTCGACTCGACGGCCGCCCTGGCCTGGCTGGCCGATGGCGCGGCGCGCCCGGCGCAGGAATTCGTCTGGCTGCATTTCAACCTGTCGCATGCGGCCAGCGAAAAATGGCTGATGACGCACACGCAGCTGGCCGACGAATTCTATGAAACCCTGCACCAGGGCTCACGCTCGACGCGCATCGAACAGGCGGAAAACACCCTGATCGCCGTGGTCAACGATGTGGTGCACAATTTTTCGTTCGAGGCATCTGACATTTCCACCATGTGGGCCAGCGTGGCGCAAAACCTCGTCATCACGGCGCGCCGCGCGCCGCTGCAGTCGATCGAACGCCTGCGCCAGGCCGTCATCAAGAACCACGAGCCGATCCGCTCGTCGGTGGAGCTGCTGATCCACCTGCTGCGCGATCAGGCGGACGTGCTGGTCAACATCGTGCGCGACGCCGTGGCGCGGGTCGACGATATCGAAGACCACTTGCTGGCCGGGCGCCTGGTGCCGAAACGCGAAGATCTGGGCGCCATGCGGCGCGTGCTGGTGCGGCTGCAGCGCCTGCTGGCGCCGGAACCGGCCGCCCTGTTCCGCCTGCTGCAACGGCCGCCCGCGTGGGTGTCGGAGCTGGACAGCCTGGAATTGCGCCAGTCGACAGAGGAATTTTCGGTGGTCCTCAGCGATATGTCTTCGCTACAAGAACGCATCAAGCTGCTGCAGGAAGAGATTGCCGCCAGCGTCAACGAGGAAAACAGCCGCAGCCTGTTCGTGCTGACCATCGTCACCGTGCTGGCCTTGCCGATCAATATCATCGCCGGCATGCTGGGCATGAATGTGGGGGGAATTCCGCTGGCCCAGCATCCGCAGGGCTTCTGGATCATCGTCGCCATCATCGTTACGTTCACGGTGGTGGCGGGATGGCTGGTGGTGCGCGTGCAGAGGAACAGTTAGCTCCGCTCCCGGCACGGCCTGGCAAGCGAACGGCGGGCGCCGTCCGCCATTACTGCTGGCTACGCTTAGCGGTGGTACTCGCCAGCCCGTTCAGGCTGGTAAACGATTTCCTCGATCTTGACCTTCACCACGCCGCCCGGCATGGGCCAGGCGATGCTGTCGCCCACGGATAGGCCCAGCAGCGCGCTGCCGACGGGCGCCAGCACGGAAATGCGGTCGGCCTGGCCTTCCACATCCTTCGGATACACGAGCGTCAGGCAGAATTCCTCCTTGTTTTCCACCGTGAAGCGCACGGTGGAATTCATCGTCACGACGGTCGGGGGAATCTCTTGCGGCTCGAGCACCTCGGCGCGGCCCAGTTCGTCGAGCAAGGCGGCCTTGTCCGGCGACAGATTATTACCCAAGGCATACAACAACGCTTCCAGTCGTTCCAGGTCTTGTGACGACAAAATAATTTTTGGTTTTTTTTCCAAGATATCCTCACTATTGATCATTAGGGCGACGTCCGGGTTTGCTGGCGGCAGCTTGCTTGGCCGCGGCAGACAAAACAAACAGCATCAGGACGTCCATCATCTGCGGATTATGGACGAACTCGCGGAGCAAGGCCATAGCGTTCTCGCATTCTTCATTAAAATTTATTAAAATCAATGACTTGCAATGGCCTATGCAGGCAAAAAGTTAATCCGCGCCGCGATGCCGGGGCCATTGAAGTTATTCTTGATGGCATTTTGTTTATTGTCAGCATGTTTTTAAAGGAAAAAAACAGCCGGCAAAAAAAGGATTAAAATTCAGCTTGGATTATTATTAGAAAGACACGCCCCACCTTTTCCGCCTGACTTGTCGCCTAAGTAGGTCGTGGGAAATTATTGTGAAGTTATGACGAACAGAACCGGATGCGCTGCAAGGCGCCCGTTGCGACGCAGTGCAGGCACTGCTAGCAGCGGGTAACGCCGCAGAGCGCCGGTTATGGAAGTCAGAAATCACAATAATTTATTACGGCCTACTTAGCCTGTTGCCACCGGCCTGTGGCATGCAGACAAAATTGCCGCGCGCCCTGTACTTTCACGCTGCAAAATGACAATATGTCGGCCTTAACAACACGTCGAGAGTTCCGGCTCACTTCGGTTTTCATCAGACTGGAACGTAAAGTATGGCAGGGCGAGGCGGGATCACACGGGGCGGCGGCAAGCGGGGCCGGCAGGAGAAAGCGTCATGATGGCGCCATTGATGCTGCCGTCGGCGCAATTGCGCGGCGACCGCATAGCCAGGCTGAACTTGCTGGCCGCGGCGGCCATGCTGGCCATGGCCAGCCTGCTGTTGATCCTCTTCCAGTTGTTTTCCCTCCAGGCATCCTTCCAGCGCACGCTGCGCATCCAGGCCGACATGCTGGCGCCCGCCGCCACGCAGGCCATGCGCCAGGACAATCGTCTTGCAGCGCAACAACTCCTCGCTCCCCTCGCCGCCGCCCCGCATATCCGGCAAGCACTGCTCTACAGCCCCTATGGCACGCCGTTTGCCCGCTATGCGCGCAGCGGCAGCGATACCGCACCCTCGGCGCCGCGCAGCGGCCTGCAGATCGATTACCTGGACGGCAGCGCTGCCATCCTGACGGCCTTGCCCGGCGGCGGCGCGCTGTACCTGCGCGCCAGCCTGGCGCCGCTGTACGCCAGCCTGGCGCAATTTGCCGCCTTCACCCTGCTGGTCTGCCTGTGCGCGTTCGGCCTGACCTTCCTGATGGTGCGCCGCACGCGCACCGCCGCCCTGCATGCGGAGCGCCATCTGCACTACCTGGCCCACGTCGACCCGGTCACGCAGCTGCCGAACCGCCATGAATTCAACGATGCGCTGGCCTATGCGCTGGCGCGCGCCGACCGCCAGGACAGCAGCGTGGGCCTGCTGCTGCTGGACCTGGACAACTTCAAGATCGTCAACGATACGCTGGGCCACCACTGCGGCGACCAGCTGCTCAAGCTCGTGTCCGAGCGCCTGGTGGCCATCCTGCGCGGCACCGACATCATCTGCCGCATCGGCGGCGACGAATTCGTCGTCATCGTGGAACCGGCCGACGACGCCTCGGAGATGGCCAGCGTGGCGCGCAAGATCCTCGCCGTGCTGGCCGCGCCGTTCGCCCTCGAAGGCCACCAGCTGTACGTCAGCGCCAGCATCGGCGTGAGCCTGTATCCGTTCGACGCGCAGGACGTGGCCACCCTGACGCGTAATGCCGATACGGCCATGTACCACGCCAAGCACCAGGGCAAGAACCGCTACGCCGTGTTCAAGGCCGAAATGGAGTTACGCGCGCAGCGCCGCCTGCGCATGGAAGCGAACCTGCGCCGCGCCCTGCAGAACGAGGAACTGTATTTGCACTACCAGCCGCAGATCGACTTGCGCAGCGGGCGCATCGTCGGCGTGGAAGCGCTGATACGCTGGCATTGCCGCGACATGGGCCAGCTGAGCCCCGCCGAATTCATCCCCGTGGCCGAGGAAAGCGGCATCATCGTCGACCTGGGACGCTGGGTGCTGCAAAGCGCCTGCCGCCAGGCAGCTGCCTGGTGCAAGGCGGGTCTGCTCGACTCACTGGAACACGTGGCCGTCAACCTGTCGGCTTGCCAGGCGCGCGATCCGGGCCTGATGGACGATATCCGCGCCATCCTGGACGAAACGCAGCTGCCGCATGGCTTGCTGGAGCTGGAAATCACGGAAGGCGTCCTGATGGACAATGTCCACGCCAATGTGGAATTGATGCGGCGCCTGCAGGAAACGGGCATCCACCTGTCGATCGACGATTTCGGCACCGGCTATTCCTCGATGTCGTACTTGAAACGCCTGCCCATCGACCAGCTGAAGATCGACCGCAGCTTCGTGCACGACCTGCCCGGCGAGGGCGAAGCCATCGTCACGGCCATCATCGCCATGGCGCACAGCCTGCACCTGAAAGTGGTGGCCGAAGGGGTGGAAACGCTGCAGCAGGTGGAGTTCTTGCGCAAAGCGGGCTGCGACAATGTGCAGGGCTTCTTCTTCGCGCGTCCGATGACGGCGGCGCAGTTGACGGCATTGCTGCTGGAACGGCGCGACTGGAGTACGCGCACGATCCTGCCGGCGTAAAAAAAGGCAGAACCAGTGGTTCTGCCCCTCGTCGCTACCTCAGAGTCATCAGGCCAGCTTGGCCGAATGCTCGCGCGTGGCGTGGAATGTCAGCTTCGGCCAGCGCTCTTCCGTCAGGCGCAGGTTCACGCCGGATGTCGCCAAATAGGCCATGTTGCCGGCCGCATCGTAGGCCACGTTGTGGCCCAGCGCATTTTCGAAATCCTGCAGGATGCGCTTGTCGTCGCAGCTGACCCAGCGGGCGCTGCTGATACTGGTGCCTTCGAACACGGCGTCCACGCCATACTCGTTGAGCAAACGGCTGGCCACCACTTCGAACTGCAGCACGCCGACTGCGCCCAGTACCAGCTCGCCGCCCTGCACCGGTTTGAAGACCTGCACCGCGCCCTCTTCGCCCAGCTGCTGCAAGCCCTTGTGCAACTGCTTGATTTTCAAGGGATTACGGATGCGCACCGAGCGGAAGAAGTCCGGCGCGAAGTACGGGATGCCCGTAAAGGTCAGCATCTCGCCTTCGGAAAAACTGTCGCCGATCTGCATGTTGCCGTGGTTCGGCAAGCCGATGATGTCGCCCGCGTACGCCTCTTCCACCTGTTCGCGCGAGGAAGCCATGAAGGTCACCACGTTCGACACCTTGATCTCGCGCCCCAGGCGCAAGTGCTTGACCTTCATGCCGCGCTCGAAACGTCCCGAGCACACGCGCAGGAAGGCGATGCGGTCGCGGTGGGCCGGGTCCATGTTGGCCTGGATCTTGAAGACGAAACCGGTAAATGGCTGCTCGGACGGCGCCACCGAACGCACGGTCGCGTCGCGCTCGCGCGGCGCCGGCGCCCAGTCGACCAGCGCGGACAGGATCTCGCGCACGCCGAAGTTGTTGATGGCCGAACCGAAGAACACGGGCGTCTGCACGCCGGAGAGGAATTCTTCCAGGTTGAACGGGTTCGACGCGCCGTGCACCAGTTCCACTTCCATGCGCAATTGATCCATCTCAAGCGGGAACATCTCCTGCAGGCGCGGGTTGTCGATGCCCTTGATGATTTCGAAGGCGCCGTCGGCCTTCTCTTCACCGGCCTTGAACAGCATGATTTCGTCGTTCAGCAGGTGGTACACGCCGCGGAAGTTCTTGCCCATGCCGATAGGCCAGGTGACGGGCGCGCACTGGATCTTCAGCACCGATTCCAGCTCGTCGAGCAGGTCCAGCGGATCGCGCGTCTCGCGGTCCATCTTGTTCATGAAGGTGACGATCGGCGTATTGCGCATGCGGCACACGGCCAGCAGCTTGATCGTCTGCGCTTCCACGCCCTTGGCCGCATCGATCACCATCAGCGCCGAGTCGACCGCCGTCAGCACGCGGTAGGTATCTTCCGAGAAGTCCTGGTGGCCCGGGGTGTCGAGCAGGTTGACGACGTGGTCGCGGAATTCGAACTGCATCACCGAGGAAGCGACGGAAATGCCGCGCTGCTTCTCGATCTCCATCCAGTCCGACGTCGCGTGGCGGCCCGATTTACGCGCCTTGACGGTACCGGCCATCTGGATCGCGCCCGAGAACAGCAGCAGTTTTTCCGTCAGGGTGGTTTTACCGGCATCCGGGTGGGAAATGATGCCGAAGGTGCGGCGGCGCTGCACTTCGCGCGCGATCACGGCCGGCGCCTTGCTGCTCACCGGCGCTGCGGCGTTGTCCGCGCTGTCGCTGGAATCGGGGGTGTTGATGTCGTTCTCGTTGGCCATATTGGTGACCATAATATGGCCCTCGCAAAAAACCCTCGATTTTACAGAAGGATCGGCCTTCCGTGTGAACTGCTTCACTCTGGCGAACGGCAAAACTGACCGCATCGCGGCGCACTTCATCAAGGGGTCACAATCCGCAGGCAACATTGCACTGCAGAAATGTTGTCACCCTACCCCGGAAACCCGATGAAAATGCTCCTCACCCCCGCCATCCGCCTCATGCAGCGCTTGCGCCTGCTGCCCAAATTCATGCTTGTCTGCCTGGTCTTCCTGCTGCCGCTGGCGCTGGCGACCACCCTGCTGATCTCGGAACTGGGCAAGTCGCTGGCCCAGGCGCAGGATGCGCAGCGGGGCGTGGCCTATGTGCGCCAGTTGCAGGAAGGCACGCGGCTGCTGCAACAGCGGCGCGGCCTCGAGCACTTGCGCCTGAGCGGCAAGGCGGGCATGGACAACACGGCCCTGAATGCGCGCATCACGGCCGCGCTGGCCGCCCTGGCGCGCTTGCCGGCGGGCGCCGGCCTGCCCCAGGCGGCCGAACTGACGAAACAGTGGCAAGCCCTGCTGGGCCGCCAGGCGGGCCTCGCGGCGCGCGACAGCTACGCGGCGCACACGGCGCTGCTGCGCCAGGCGGCCAAGCTGGGCCAGCTGGTGGCCGACCGCTCGCACCTGAGCCTGGACCCGGACGCGGGCGCCAACCACCTGAGCGCCGCCTTCACCGCCACCCTGCCCGACCTGGCCGAGAGCCTGTCCGACATCGGCGGGCGCGGCGCCGCCTACATCGACACGGGCCTGTTCGAGGCGAATGAAGATCAACTCGTCAACGCCAACGCCCTGATCGCGCGCCACGAACTGGAACGCCTGCCGGCCCGCTTCGACGAAATCATCGCGGCCAAGCCGGAATTGCGCGCCAGCCTGCAGCCAGCCCTGAAAGCCGTGCCGGCCGCGCTGGCCTTCCTCGAACGCACGAAGAATGAAGTGACGAATTCCTACGATCAGACGTCGGGCGCGCAATTCCACGCGGCCGGCATGCAAGCCATCGACGCCCTGCACGCGCTCTCCGGCGCCTCCGCCACCGCGCTGGACGGCTTGCTGGCGCAGCGCATCGCGCGCGACGAGGCGCGCCGCGCCCTGATCCTGGCGGCCATGCTGCTGGTGCTGCTGGCCGCCGCCTACCTGTGCGCGGGCTTTTATGCCGCGTTCGCGCGCGACGTGCAGCAATTGCGCGTGGCCGTGGGCGCCGCGGCGGCGGGCGACCTGTCGCAGCGCATCACATCGCAGGCACACGACGAAATCGGCGACCTGGTACGCGACTTCGGCGCCATGACGCACGGCCTGGCCACCCTGGTGCAGGAAATCCGCGGCGGCGCGGCCGTCATCGCGGCCGCCGGCGCCGATATCGCCCAGGGCAACGCCGCCCTGTCCGGCCACACGGCCACGCAAGCGGACGCGCTGGGCGCCACCGTGGACTCGATGCGCGAGCTGACGGCCACCGTGGGCCGCAACGAAGCCCACGTAGGACAGGGACGCACCCTGGTGGCATCAGCCGCCGAAGTGGCCCTGCGCGGCGGCGAGACCGTCAGCGCCGTGGTCGAGACCATGGCCTCGATCAAGGCCAGCTCGCACAAGATCGTCGACATCATCGGCGTGATCAACGGTATCGCCTTCCAGACGAATATCCTCGCCCTGAACGCGGCCGTGGAAGCGGCGCGCGCGGGCGAACAGGGGCGCGGCTTTGCCGTCGTGGCGTCCGAAGTGCGCAGCCTGGCGCAGCGTTCCAGCGAGGCGGCGCAGCAGATCAAGCGCCTGATCGGCGACTCCGTGGCCACCGTGGACGCGGGCGGCGACCTGGTCAACGCGGCCGGCAGCACCATGCGGCAAGTCGTCGATGCAGTGCAGCAAGTGTCCGTCGTCATCGGGCGCATCAGCAGCGCGGGCGCCGAGCAGAATGGCGAAATCGCCCGCATCAACGGCGCACTGGCGCAAATCGACGACATGACACGCCAGAATGCGAGCCTGGTCGACGAGGCGCGCGCCGGTTCGCAGCGCCTGCACCAGGAAGGCGAGGCGCTGACGCAGGCCGTCAGCCGCTTCCGCCTGGGGGAGCACGAGGCGCCTGCCGCGCGCCAGGCGAGCGCCGCGACCATGCGCGACGGCTTGCCCAGCGTGCGTCCGGCCGGCCTGTGGAGCGCCAACAAGCCGCGCGTCATATCACAAAATCGCGCAGAACGGCGCAAGGCTAGCTAGTCAAAAGTGTGCACGTAGGACAAGGACTACAATTTCGCCTCAAAAGAGACTACAAAGTGGCGACTGCTAATCTTATGTTCGCCACTTACATAAGCTTTTAAAGTAGCTACATCGCGATCTGCACCGCGCGGTCGAAAAAAAACGCTGTTCCCAGAGGGATGCAGCAACTTTTTTGACCAGCAACGCGGCAGTCGCACTCCGATGTAAAAAGCCTGTGAGGAATACTATGAGCCATACTCAACTTATCGCCCCGGTCCAGAAGAACCAGTTGCTGCCGCGCGCCATGCCGGCGGCCGGTCGGGAAATCAAGCTTGCGTCGCGGGTTAGCCTCAGCAGTGCCCAACAAAATGAATTGCTGGCCGCCCTGCCGCGCGCCGCGCTCGAATCGCTGTTCGAAGACCTGGAACTGGTGGAACTGCCTTTCGGCAAGGAATTGTATGCCTACGGTAACAACCTGGAATACAGCTACTTCCCCACCACCGCCATCATTTCCTTGCTGTATGTCATGGAAGACGGCGCCACGACGGAAATCGCCGTCGTCGGCCATGAAGGCGTGGCCGGTGCCTCGCTGCTGGCAGGCGAACGCGCCATGTGCACGGCCGTCGTGCAAAGTGCCGGCTACGGCTACCGCCTGAAAACGCAAAGCTTGCGCGACGCCTTCAACCAGGGCGGTGCCCTGCCCCAGCTGTTGATGCGCTACACCAACGCCCTGTTTGCGCAAATGGCGCAGAACGCCGTCGGCGGCCGTCACAGCTCGATCGAGCAAAAGCTGTGCCGCTGGCTGCTGGACCGCCTGGATCGCTCGCCATCGAACGAATTGAAGGTGACGCAAGAGCTGATCTCGATCATGCTGGGCGTGCGCCGCGAAAGCATCACGGCCGCCGCCGGCAAGCTGCAGGAAGAAGGCTTGATCCACTATCGCCGCGGCAATATCACGGTGCTGGACCGTGCCGGCCTGGAATGCTATGCGGGCGAGTGCTACAAAGTGGCCAAGACGGAATACGACCGTTTGCTGCGCGACGTATCACGCTGCTGATCCGCTGCTGATCAGGCAAGACAGATAAAAAAATGGCCGGGCTGCATGCCCGGCCATTTTTCTTACATCAACGTCCATTACGCTTCGGCATCCGCATCGATGTCTTCCGGCTCCGGCGTCAGCGGCAGGGGAATCACGGCTTCCACACACGTGCCCTTGCCTTCCGGCCCTTGGCGCACGGTAAGAGTACCGCCCAGCAGCAAGGCCCGCTCGCGCATGCCCAGCAAGCCGTGCGACATGGGTTTTTGCAGCGCATCTTCCGTGATGCCGATGCCATCGTCGATCACGCGCAGCACCAGGCCGTGCTCATTGCGCTTCAAGGTCACGCTGACCATGCCGGCGCGCGCATATTTCAGGATATTGGTCAGCGATTCCTGCACGATACGGAACAGGGCAATCGTCAGGGTGGCTTCGCGGTTGTCGATATTGATGGCCACGTCCGTTTCGCAGCGCACCGAACTCATGCGCGCAAAATCCTCGCAATAGCTTTCGATGGCGGCGCACAGGCCCAGGTTGTCCAGCAGGCTGGGGCGCAGGTCTTCGACGATGCGGCGCTTCAGTTCCACCGTTTCCAGCAAGGTGGCCTTGGCGCGGCGCAATTGCGCGGCCAGTTCCGGCTGCGTGTGCGCCAGTTGCTGCGTGACGGCGCCCAGGTCCATGCTGATCGACGTCAGATTGGCGCCCAGCTCATCGTGCAATTCGCGCGCCAGGCGCGCCTTTTCCACTTCATTGACGCTGATCAAATGGCGCGACAGCACGGATAACTGCTCCGTACGCTTGCTGACCGTCGATTCCAGGGTGTCGTTGGCATTTTGCAGCGCATACTCGACGGCGGCGCGATTCTGGAAACTGCGCCGCACCAGCTGGTAAAACATGATCAGCACGAGGATGGCCAGGGCATTGATGCCGATGCCGAGCAGCACGGCTTTCTGGTACTCATGATAAAAGGCGGCGCTGCCGGACGACAGCGCTTCATTCTGCTCGCGCGTCATGATCACCACTTGCAGGCGGATCTCGTCCATGGTGGCGCGGTCATCGGTCACGCGGGAAATGTTGACGATCTCGGCCAGCCCGCCCTGCTTGTAGACATCGATCGACTGTTGCAGCATCGACATCTTGCGACGGATCAAGCTTTTCAGCTGGCCCAGGTTTTTCAACTGGGTAGGACTGCCCGCGAGCAAGGTTTGCAGCTCGTTGAATTCGTTTTCGATTTCCGTGGTCGCCGTCTTCGACGGTCCCAGATAGGTTTCGGAGCCGGAAATGAAATAGCCGCGCAAGCTGCTTTCCGCATCGAGCACGAGCACGTTCAAATACTGCAGGCGGTCCGCCACGCGGGCGCTCTGGCTGAGCAGGGCGTTCGTGCCCTTCAGCGACTGCAGATTATGATAGAGACTGAAACCATTGAGTACAAGCAGCAAGGCGCAAGTCACGCACAGGATCGTCTTGTAGAGGGGCAGGCGGTGATTCGGGGCCGGTTCAGCGGTGAAATACATCCTGATGTGCATCCTTAGCAAGGTTCGGCGCGGGAAAAAGCGCCGGCGCCGGCCAATTATAGTCCTCGCCACAAACTGCTGCACTGCACAAGTCGTGCCGGCTGGCTGGCTGAGCGATCATGTTTCCATGATCGCACCGCAGCGCTAGTCAAGCAAATTGTTTTTCATTGCGTAATAGGTCAAGTCGCTGTTGGATTGCAAGCCCATTTTTTCCATGATGCGCGTACGGTAAGTACTCACCGTCTTGATGCTCAGCGACAAGGCGACACCGATATCGGACACGGTGGCGCCGCGCGCCAGGCGCAGGAAGACCTGGAATTCGCGGTCCGACAATTCCGTGTGCAAAGCGGCATTCGTATCGCGGTCGAACGATTGCGCCAGCAATTCGCCGACGGTGGAGCTGACATAACGGCGGCCCTGGAACACGGTGCGCACGGCCGTCATCAGCTCGTCGGCTTCGCATTCCTTGTTCAGATAGCCATTCGCGCCCATCTTGAACAGGTTCAACGCGTATTGCTGCGCGGGATAGCCGCTGAGTATCAGCACGGGCAATTCCGGCTGGCCCTGGCGGATCGTGCGCAGGGTATCGATGCCGCTCTGATCGGGCATGGCTATATCGAGCAGCAATACATCGCAAATTTCGCGGCGGGCGATATCGAGCGCTTCGCGCCCCGTACCGGCTTCCGCCACCACACTGAAATCGCTCGACGACGAAAAAATCTGTTTGAATCCAGCTCGTACTATTTGGTGATCATCACAAATGGCAACGCGTATCATTGTTTCCCCTTAAATTTTCCTGGCCTGGGAAAGACTACCGGAACCTGAACGCTGCTCCGGTTCAGCGTCACTAACAAAAACGCAACATTAACATTATATTCAAAATATGGCGCGCCGTACGGTAGCGTCAGCGCCAAGGCCGAGCGCCCATGCAGTATAGTCAACTTAGTCAACTGCTACCGGACAACCCCACCTATATTGGTACAAATCTTATTTTAGCAAGTTTAAAATCGCAATTAATTCATTGCGTATCCACACGCGGTCCAGCGGCGCTTCCTGCGGCGCGACGGGCACGGCCGGCAGCACTGGCAGCTCGTCGGCGATGGCATGCGAAGCGCCACGACTATCGAGCTTGTTGCGGGCACCGCTGATGGTAAAGCCCTGCTCGTACAGCAATTCGCGGATGCGGCGTATCAACAGCACCTCATGGTGCTGATAATAACGGCGGTTACCACGTCGTTTGACCGGCTTGAGCTGGGAAAACTCCTGCTCCCAGTAGCGCAATACATGCGGTTTGACGCCGCACAACTCGCTCACCTCGCCGATCGTGAAATAGCGTTTCGCCGGAATGGGCGGCAAGGCGATCAACTCGGTTTTACTGATGCGCTCGTTCATCGCCACTCACTCAGGCAGCACGTGCCAGCGGACTGGTCTCTTCGACCATGCTTTTCAGCTTCTGGCTCGCATGGAAGGTCACGACGCGGCGCGCCGTGATGGGAATCTCTTCGCCCGTCTTCGGATTGCGGCCCGGCCGCTGCGGCTTGTCGCGCAACTGGAAGTTGCCGAAACCGGACAGCTTGACGGCCTCGCCCCGTTCGAGCGCATTGCGGATCTCGTCGAAAAAGGTCTCGACCATATCCTTCGCTTCGCGCTTGTTCAGGCCCACCTGCTCGAACAACAGTTCGGCCAGTTCCGCCTTGGTCAAGGTGGGTAAATCTTTTTCCGCTTCCTGGCGCACTTTGGCAACCAGCATGGCCCGATGCAGATCTGCGGCCAGTGCGGACTGCAGTACGGCGGAATCAACGTCGCTGTTATTAATTTTCCTGCCCTGCCTTTTCTGTGCGCCCGAGCTCGCCACATGGCAAGCTCGTCTACGGTTGACGACGGAAAGGCCGTCACGCAAGGCGACGGCCAGTCCGGTAATTACGAACGCAGTTTCGCGTCGTGGCCCTGCTTGGCCGCATCGATGAGGACAGCCATCAGGCCATCGACAACATCGTCTTGCAGGGTGTTTTGAGTATCTTGCAAGCTAATCCGGAAAGCAAGGCTTTTTTCATCCGCTTCCAGCCCTTTTCCACGATATTCATCAAATAAAACAATGGCTTGCACGATACGCGCTGCCGGGCTCGACTTGGCGGCGGCGTGGAAGCTGTCGAGCAGATCCTGCACGGCCACCGATTGCTTGACGACCACGGCCAGGTCGCGGCTGGCGCCAGGGAATTTCGAGATTTCCTGGTACACGGGCACGACTCGTTGCGTCAGGGCAGCGGCGTCGACTTCGAACAGCACGGGCGCCAGCGGCAAGTCATACTTTTGCATCCAGCGCGGGTGCAGTTCGCCGATGAAACCGATGACCTTGCCATCGAGCTCCACGTTGGCCGAACGGCCCGGATGCAGGGCCGGATGCTCCGCCTTGCTGAAACGCAAGACCAGCGGCGCGAACAGCGCTTCCAGGTCCGCCTTCACGTCGAAGAAGTCGACCGTGCGCGCAGCCTGGCCCCATTGCTCGTCGGCCACCGCGCCGTAGGCCATGGCCGCCACGCGCTTCGGCTGTGCGTAACCGGCCACCGACAGGGGACCGTTTTCCACGCTGTCGTCGCGCTGGTAGATGGCGCCCACTTCGAAGATGCGCACGCGGTTCGTCTTGCGGTTCAGGTTGTAGCGCACATTGGCGATCAGGCTGCCAATCAGCGAGGAGCGCATCACGCTCATCTGGCTGGCGATCGGGTTCTGCAATTTGATCGGATTCGTGTTGCCCGAGAAATCGCGCTCCCATGCCGTATCGACAAAGCTCATGTTAACCACTTCCTGGAAGCCCAGGTCGGCCAGCTCATGACGTACCGCAAACAAGGAGCGGGTATTTTCTGGTGCAATCTGCATCACGTTCGCGGCCACGGGCGGCAAGGTCGGGATGTTTTCAAAGCCGTACACGCGCGCCACTTCCTCGATCAAGTCTTCCTCGATCTCGATGTCGAAACGGTAGCTGGGCGAGGTCACGGAAAACACGCCGTCCGCCAGGGTGAATGGCAGGGCCAGGCGCGTGAAGATATCGGCGATCAGCTCATCGTTGAGCGGCACGCCGATGACTTTTTGCGCGCGCGCCGTGCGCATCGACACAGGCTGGCGTTGCGGCAAGTTCACCACGTGGTCGTCGACGGGGCCGACGGTCGTGGCTGGCGTACCGCAGATTTCCACGATCAGGGCCGTGATGCGCTCGATGTGCTCGACGGTGGTGGCGAAATCGACGCCGCGCTCGAAGCGGTGCGCCGCATCGGTCGAGAAATTCAGGCGGCGGGCGCGGCCTTGAATGGCGTTCGGCCACCAGAAGGCCGCTTCCAGGTAGATGCTGTCCGTATCATCCGATACGGAGCTGGCGTCGCCGCCCATGATGCCGGCCAAGGATTCGATTTCCTGCTCATCGGCAATGACGCCGAGCCACTCGTCGACGGCGATGGTGTTGCCGTTCAACAGCTTGACGGATTCGCCCGCCTTGCCCCAACGCACGTCGAGGCTGCCGTGGATCTTTGCCAGGTCGAACACGTGGCTGGGACGGCCCAGTTCCAGCATGACATAGTTGGAAATGTCGACCAGGGCCGACAGCGGACGCTGGCCGCTGCGCTCGAGGCGCTGCTTCATCCAGTCCGGCGTGGCGGCACGGGCATTCAAGCCGCGGATGACGCGGCCCGTGAAACGGCCGCACAGATCCGGCGCGCTGACTTTCACTGGCAACACTTCATCGCTGGTGACAGGCACGGTGCGGAACTGCGGCGCATTCAGGGGCACGCCCGTCAAGGCCGACACTTCGCGCGCCACGCCCAGCACGGACAGGCAGTCCGCCTTGTTCGGCGTCAACTTGATAGTGAATTTCAAGTCGTTGAGCGCAAAGTAATCGCGGAAATTCTGGCCGATCGGCGCGTCGTCCGGCAATTCCAGCAAGCCGGCGTTTTCTTCCGACAATTTCAATTCGCGCGCGGAGCACAGCATGCCTTGCGACTCGACGCCGCGCAGCTGGCCTACCTTGATTTCAAACGGCTTGCCATCGGCGCCAGGCGGCAGCACGGCGCCGGCCATGGCGCACACGACTTTCAAGCCCGGGCGCACGTTCGGCGCGCCACAGACGATGTTGAGCATGGTGCCCGTGCCGACGTCGACCTGGCACACATTCAGGCGGTCCGCGTTCGGATGTTTTTCCATCTCCAGGACCAGGCCCACCACCACGTTCGAGAACGGGGGCGCGACAGGATCGACGTCCTCGACTTCGAGACCGGACATGGTCAGCAGATGGGCCAGTTCGTCCGAAGTCATCTTCGGATCGACCATGGTACGGAGCCAGTTTTCGGAAAATTGCATAATCAAGCCTTCAAAGGGTCAAAGCTCACAGCGCGAGCGCACAGGCACTCAAGCGCCATGAATCAAACGGAACAATGCTTAGTTGAACTGCTTCAGGAAACGCAAGTCGCCCTCATAGAACAGGCGCAGGTCGTTGATGCCGTAGCGCAACATCGTCAAGCGTTCCAGGCCGGAGCCGAAAGCAAAACCGATGAATTTCTCGGGATCGAGGCCGAAGTTCTTCACCACGGTCGGATGCACCTGGCCGGCGCCCGACACTTCCAGCCAGCGGCCTTTCAGCGGGCCCGAACCGAAGGCGATGTCGATCTCGGCCGACGGTTCCGTAAACGGGAAGTACGACGGGCGGAAGCGCACTTGCAAGTCGTCCGTCTCGAAGAATGCCTTGACGAAGTTCAGGTACACGCCCTTCAGGTCGGCAAAGCTGATGTCTTCGGCGATCCACAGGCCTTCGACCTGGTGGAACATCGGCGAATGGGTGGCGTCGCTGTCGACGCGGTAGGTGCGGCCCGGCGCGATGACCTTGATCGGCGGCGTGTGCGTGCGCGCATAGCGCACCTGCATCGGGCTCGTGTGCGTGCGCAGCAGCAAGGGCTTGCCATCGGTATCGTTGCCGTCGATGTAGAAAGTGTCTTGCATGGAACGGGCTGGATGGTTTTCCGGGCTGTTGAGCGCCGTGAAGTTGGTCCAGTCGTTCTCGATTTCGGGGCCGTCGGCCACGTCGAAACCGATGGAGCGGAAGATTTCCTCGACACGCTCCCACGTGCGCATCACGGGATGGATGCCGCCGGGCATGCGGCCACGGCCTGGCAGGGTCACGTCGATCGCTTCGGCGTTCAGGCGGCCTTGCATCTGGGCATCGGCCAGTGCATCACGGCGCGCCGTCAGCGCGTCCTCGATCTGCACTTTGACGGCGTTGATCAAGGCGCCTTGCGCCTTGCGCGCGTCCGGGTCCAGCTTGCCCAGGCCCTTCATCATTTCAGTAATCTGGCCAGTCTTGCCCAGGTAGCGGGCTTTGGCGTTTTCAAGTGCGGCAGCGTCTGCGGCGGCGATAAAGTCAGCCTGGGCCGAGACGACGAGTTCTTCTAGGGAGTTCATGCGGCATTTCCTGTTTTGGACATCAATTCTGGACTCAGTTATCTAAAATCCAACAATCAAAAACGGAAACGGGGCATAAGGTGTTAAAACCCCTGCCCCGCTCTTTATGACGTCACCCTACGGATGACGTTGTGCAATGACCGATGCTTACGCAGCGATTTTTGCTTTAACTGCGTTGACAATCGCAGCGAATGCTGGCTTGTCCATCACAGCCATATCGGCCAGGACTTTACGGTCCAGTTCGATATTTGCTTTTTTCAAGCCGTTCATGAATACGCTGTACGTTACGCCATGCTCACGGGAAGCGGCGTTGATACGGGCGATCCACAGGCGGCGGAAAACGCGCTTCTTGTTGCGGCGATCGCGGTAAGCGTATTGGCCAGCGCGCATAACTGCTTGCTTGGCAACACGGTATACACGGCTGCGGCGACCACGGTAGCCTTTAGCTTGAACAAGAATCTTCTTATGACGGGCACGAGCTGTAACCCCACGTTTTACTCTAGGCATAGTAACTCCTTAAATTGAGTGTGAGATTAAGCAGTCGGCATCATGCGCATGACGGATGTGACATCCGATGCGTTGATGTTACGGGTACCGCGCAACTGACGTTTGTTTTTGGTGGTTTTCTTGGTCAGGATGTGGCGTTTGAACGCGTGACCCGACTTGACTGTTCCACCTGGACGCACGCGAAAACGTTTTTTCGCGGAGCTTTTGGTCTTCATTTTAGGCATAGCAATCTGTCCTCTTACGGACAGCTCCATTTATAACAGGATTGCAGGTGGCAACACGACGCTGCGCTTAGATGCCTGCTTTCACATGTTGTGCAGCGGATGCGAGTCCACTACAGTTCACGCGGCCCGGACATTGCTGACCGGGCCGCGCAAATTCTGCCTGGGGTTTGACACCGCGCCAATGCCGGCGCGAGCAGTTTCCACCCACAGTAAAACGCTATTGTATCTTACTTCTTCTTCTTAGGCGAAAGAACCATGATCATTTGGCGGCCTTCCATCTTCGGGAACTGCTCGACCTGGCCGTACGGCTCCAGATCGGCTTTCAGACGTTCCAGCATGCGGAAGCCAATATCCTGATGCGCCATCTCACGACCGCGGAAACGCAAGGTGATCTTGGTTTTATCGCCATCTTCGAGGAACTTGATGAGATTACGCAACTTGATATTGTAGTCACCATCATCAGTCCCCGGACGGAATTTGACTTCCTTCACGAGGATGATCTTTTGCTTCAATTTGGCTTCGTGAGCTTTCTTTTGCTCCGAATACTTAAATTTGCCGTAGTCCATCAAACGGCACACCGGTGGCTGCGCGGTAGGCGCAATTTCCACCAGGTCGACGTTTGCCTCTTCCGCCAGGCGGAAGGCTTCAGCCAAACTTACGATACCGAGTGGCTCGTTATCGACCCCGCTTAAACGCATTTCAGGGGCAGTGATTTCGCCATTGATGCGATGTGACTTGTCAGTAGCTATTGTAATTTCCTTTAAAAATCTTGTAAGACGGTCGTGCAGCGAGTTTCCTCGTCAGGCCTTGGTGTCGACTTCATGTTTGAGTCGCTCAATCAGGGCATCGACGGACATGACGCCCAGATCGACATTGCCCCGCGCCCGCACGGCCACTGTATTCGCATCCCGCTCTTTGTCGCCAATCACTAAGATGTAAGGCAATTTTTGTACGGAATGTTCACGTATTTTATAGGTAATCTTCTCGTTACGCAAATCAGCCTGTACGCGCAGCCCCGCTTTGCGCAGTTTTGTTGTTACTTCTTGTACATAATCAGCTTGAGCGTCGGAAATATTCAACACCGACACTTGCACTGGCGACAACCACAGCGGCATGGCGCCCGCATAGTGTTCGATCAGGATGCCGATGAAACGTTCCAGCGAACCGACGATCGCGCGGTGCAGCATGATGGGCACCTGGCGCGTGTTATCCACGGCCACATATTCGGCGCCCAGGCGACCCGGCATCGACGGATCGATCTGCACGGTGCCCACTTGCCATGCGCGGCCCAGGCTGTCTTTCAGGTGGTATTCGATCTTCGGACCATAGAATGCACCCTCGCCCGGCAATTCCGTCCACTCCACGCCGCAGGCGCGCAGGGCCGAACGCAGGGATTCCTCGGCGAAATCCCACGACTCTTCCGTACCGATGCGGTTATCCGGGCGCAGCGCCAGTTTCACGTCGATATTCGTAAAGCCGAAAGCCGTGTACACATCCATCGCCTGCTGGTGGAACGCCGTCACTTCTCCGGCGATCTGCTCTTCCAGGCAGAAAATGTGGCCATCGTCCTGCGTAAAGCCGCGCACGCGCATCATGCCGTGCAAGGCGCCCGACGGTTCGTTGCGGTGGCATTGGCCGAATTCGCCGTAGCGCAATGGCAAGTCGCGGTAGCTGCGCATGCCATTGTTGAAAATCTGGATATGGCCAGGGCAATTCATCGGTTTCAGCGCATAGGCGCGGTTTTCCGATTCCGTGATGAACATGTTTTCACGGTAATTATCCCAGTGACCGGTTTTTTCCCACAGGCCACGGTCGAGGATTTGCGGCGCCTTGACTTCCTGGTAACCGTTGACCTGGTACACATTGCGCATGTATTGCTCGACTTGCTGCCAGATCGACCAGCCCTTCGGGTGCCAGAAGATCAGGCCTGGCGCTTCTTCCTGGAAATGGAAGAAATCGAGCTGTTTACCCAGCTTGCGGTGGTCGCGCTTTTCCGCCTCTTCCAGGTTGTGCAGATACAGTTCCTGATCCTCCTTCTTGGCCCAGGCCGTGCCGTAGATACGCTGCAGCATCTCGTTTTTCGAGTCGCCGCGCCAGTAGGCGCCGGCCAGCTTCATCAGCTTGAAGACTTTCAGCTTGCCCGTCGATGGCACGTGGGGGCCGCGGCACAAGTCCGTGAACTTGCCTTCGGAATACAGCGACACTTCCTGGTCGGCCGGGATCGAACCAATCAATTCAGCCTTGTAGGCTTCGCCGATGCCCTTGAAGTATTCGATGGCTTCGTCGCGCGCGACAACCTTGCGCGTGACTTGCTCATCCTTCTTGGCCAGTTCCGCCATTTTCTTTTCGATCGCGACCAGGTCTTCCGGCGTGAACGGGCGCTTGTAGGCGAAGTCATAGTAAAAACCGTTATCGATCACGGGACCGATGGTCACTTGCGCTTCCGGGAACAATTCCTTGACGGCATACGCCAGCAAGTGGGCCGTCGAGTGGCGGATCACTTCCAGGCCATCGGCGTCCTTGTCCGTCACAATCGCCAGTTCCGCATCTTGCTCGATCAGATAGGAAGTATCGACCAGCTTGCCATCGACCTTGCCGGCCAGGGCAGCCTTGGCCAGGCCGGTACCAATATTGGCCGCAACCTGGGCCACGGTGACCGGGCCGTCAAATTGACGGGCGGAACCATCGGGAAGTCGGATTGTAAGCATATTGATCTCCATATCGGCGCTGGCGCCAGGTAAAACTGCAATGTGATGGGTAAATAACTGAAAGGAAAACGCAGACGCAAAAAAACGCGGACTAGCCGCGTTTTTCACTTTCTTGAGACAAAGGAAACCCGTTCGACTAGCGTCACTCCCAAAGCTTGGTAGTAGTTCGCGGTGTCATAACCGGTTTTACCTTTCTCTCTAACTGCATTCTGGTGGGCGGTGAGGAATTCGAATCCCCGACCCCTTGGATGTCGACCAAGTATTCTAACCAGCTGAACTAACCGCCCGTAAAACTTTTGTTGATCATTGTATTTCAAATGACCGCTTGCGGCTTGCGCCAGCTTAAAACTCTTGAAAACTGCTTACTACTAAATTCTGGTGGGCGGTGAGGAATTCGAATCCCCGACCCCTTGGATGTCGACCAAGTATTCTAACCAGCTGAACTAACCGCCCCGAAGACCAGCATTATAGAGAGGCTTTCCCAGAATGACAAGGGCTCTTTTACAGGAAACTTTAATCATTTCTCGGGGCGTCAGCCCCCTTTATATAGAGAGGGCCCGGCGCACGCGGAATGCCGCTAGAATCGCGGCATGAACTCCACCCTATTCGCCTGGCTGAAAACCCTGAGCCGCATCTGCGGTTTTGAAACGGCCGACTCTTTCCCGCCCGGCCACCCATATGCGCGCACGCGCTGGGAAGCCGCGTATTTCGATATCGCCTCCGACGTAAAACCCGACGAGATGGAACGGCGCCTCTGCGCAGCCATCGCCAACACGCCGAGCGTCTTCGCCTACATCACCAATCCCACGCCGCGCATGCAGCGCGCGCTGCTGAACGTGATCCACGACCGGCTGCGGCGCCAGCCCGGCGCGGGCGCCACGGACCTGGTCTTGTTATTGATCAATGCCTACGCCAGCGAGCACATCATGGAAGCCGTGCCTGGCCTGCGCGCCCTGATCTTCAACACTGCACATGAAGAGACGAACCTGCGCGTGCATGCCATCCTGGAACTGCTGGTGGGCACGCCGCGGGGACTGGACGTGATCGACATGTAATCGTCACGCGTGATTGGCAGGCACATAGCGCGCCCGCAATCGCATGAACGGCGTTTCCACCAATCTATATAAGAGCCAGCCCGTGACGATGCTGACAGCGATACTGACCAGTATTGCGGTGAGGCCATCCGGCCCGTAGCCAAAGTCTTGCAACAAGGGCCGCAGCAGAATGCACAGCTGCTTGTGCAGCAGGTAGATCGCATACGACCACAGGGCCAGGCTGGCCGCGCCCGGCACGCGCAATTGATACAAAGCACTGGCAGGACTCAGCGCGGCGATCAGCAATAAGGTAAAACTGGCGGCCAGGGCCGGATAGCCGAACACCGTCACCCAATAACCATAGTGATCGGCGACGAACACGTAAAACATCAGCGCCGTGCCAAAGATTCCCGCCAGCAAGGTGCGATTGCCATAAGACGTCAGGCGCAGCCAGGCGCCAGGGTGGTAGTTTTTCAGCAGCGCCAGCGCCACGCCCGCCACCAGCTCGTCGAAACGGCACCACGACGCGTAATAAATGTATTTGTAATAGCCGAGGCCGCCTCGCGGCACGTGCACGTATTCATCCCACAGATAAGCACGCAGCAGCATGCCGACGATAAAGCTGGCGGCCACGGCCACCCACGCCCACAGCAGGGACTTGCGGCAAGCCGCGATCGCCAGCGCCACGGCCGGCAGCAGCACGTAGAACTGCTCTTCCACGCACAAGGACCACGCATGGGAAAACGCCGTGCCCGGCGTCAGATTGATGTTTTGCGTAAACGTCAGGAATTTCCACAGGGGAAGTAGCGCGCTATCGCCGCGAAACGCGGGCCACAAATAATACAGGGCCAGCACGGCATAGAAACTGGGCAAGGTGCGCAGGAAGCGCCGCGCATAGAAGTGCGGCAAGGAAAAGCCTTGCTCGCTGCGCAAGGCCGCAAAGATCTGGTTGCCGATCAGGTAGCCGCTGAGGGCAAAGAACAGGTCCACGCCCGTCCAGCCGATTTCTCCCCAGAAACCAAACGCCCCGCCCTCGCTGACGAACAACGAATAATGGTTCATGAAGACCAGCACGATGGCCAGCGCGCGCAAGGTGTCGAGGCCGTACAGGCGGGAAGGATGGGACGTACTGGTCATGGAATCGGCAAGGGAAAACAACATTGGCGCCGATCATGCCATGCCGGGATGGGCGATGGGTACATTCCTGGCGACATTTTTACGGGTGCCTGCCGCGAATCCCGCTAAAATATGCCGACCCCGCTTTCCCTTCCCTGATACCAATAGGATATGTCCAGCATGAGCAGCGCACTCCACTTCAAGTCCATCAACTACACGGGCCAGGGCAGCGGCCCGCGCCTGATCGTCACCGGCGCCGTGCACGGCAATGAAACCTGCGGCACCAAGGGCATCCACCGCGTGATGGCTGAACTCGACAGCGGCGCCCTGTCCATCGTGGCCGGCAGCGTCACGTTCGTGCCCATCACCAACCCGCTCGCTTACGCCAAGGGCGTGCGCAGCGGCGACCGCAACCTGAACCGCAACCTGTTCCCGAACGACAATCCGCAAGATTTCGAAGACCGCATCGCCAATTGGCTGTGTCCGCTGCTGGGCCAGCATGACGTGCTGCTCGACTTGCACTCGTTCAATGCCGACAGCCAACCCTTCGTCATGGTGGGACCGCGCAACAACGACGGCCCGCTGCAACCTTTTAAACATGAAGAAAAGGAACGCGCGCTGGCGCGCCGCCTGGGCGTGCGCCGCTTCGTCGACGGCTGGCTGCATGCGTATGGCCAGGGCGTGCAGCGCCGCCTGGGCAATAGCGACCAGGTAGGCCTGGTCTTGCGCTACGGCGTGGGCACGACGGAATACATGCGCTCGACGGGCGGTTACGCCCTCACCCTGGAATGCGGCCAGCATGCGGACCCGGCCGCGCCGGATGTCGCTTACCGCGCCATCATGAACACCTTGGCTTTCCTCGGTTTCATTGACGCGCCGCAACCGGAAGCCATCGCCGACGCCGACATGGAAGCGCTGAACATGGTCGTCGTGCACGACAAGCTGCATGCAAGCGACCGTTTCATCAAGACCTGGTCCAGCTTTGACAAGGTCAAACAGGGCGAGCAGATCGGCGTGCGCGCAGACGGCACGCCCGTGACGGCCGAATTCGACGCCTATATCCTGTTCCCCGACGTCAATGCGGCAGCCAATGCCGAGTGGTATTACCTGGCACGCGTGGCCAGCAGCTTTTGATTACTGCCCGACCGACTTGGAGAACAAGTTAATGACGAGCACGCCGGCAATGATCAGCCCCAGGCCGATCAAGGCCGGCGTGTCGAGGCTTTGCTTGAACCAGAACCAGCCGACGGCGGAAATGAGCACGATGCCCACGCCCGACCAGATCGCGTACACGATGCCGGTGGGAATGACCTTCAAGGTCAGGGACAGGCACCAGAAAGCGATGCTGTAGCCAACCACGGTGATGACGCTGGGCCACAAGCGGCTGAAGCCCTCGGACGCCTTCAAGGCGCTGGTGGCGATCACTTCGGCGATGATGGCGATGGCAAGGTAGAAATACGTCATGGCGAGGCTCATGCTGGCGTCCGTTATTGGGGGCTGAGTAATTTCAAGCCCAGGATGCCCGACACGATCAGGGCGATGCAGGCGATGCGCGCGGCGCTGGCCGGTTCGCCCAGCACCATGATGCCGAAGATGGCCGTGCCGACGGTGCCGATGCCCGTCCAGATGGCGTACGCCGTGCCCAGCGGCAAGGTGCGCAAGGCCAGGCCCAGCATCACCACGCTGCCCAGCATGGAAATAGCCGTCAGCACGGATGGCACGAGGCGGGTAAAGCCGGCACTGTATTTGAGGCCGATGGCCCAGCCGATTTCCAGCAAACCAGCCAATACCAAAATAATCCACGCCATCGTACTCTCCTGAGGCGGCAGGGTCGTCCCCGCCATGCAGCCCCGTCATCGAGCGGGGTCGTCCCCACAGGAGCAAAAGGAAAAGTATACCATTGGGTGAAAAGGCTTGCCGCCAGCACATTTTTCTAGTGTGGCCGCTCCAATCGAAAGTTGCCAAAAAACATGCTGATGGCAGCATAATTGGCGCATCCATTCACTTTCGGGAACAATGATGCTACTTCTGGCCCAAATCCTTACCGCCCTCATCCTGCTGCTGCACGTGTATATCGTGCTGCTGGAAACCGTGCTGTTCGATGCGCGCGGACGCAAGGTGTTTGGCCTATCGAAGGAAAAAGCGGAGATCGTGCGTCCCGCCATGTCGAACCAGGGTTGCTACAACGGTTTTCTCGTCGCGGCGCTGGCGCTGGGCTTTTTTCACCCGGACGCGGCCATCGCCCATGCGTTTACCGTGTTCGGCCTGGCGTGCATCGCCGTGGCCGGCGCATGGGGCGCGGCCACCGTCATGACGCGCATCCTCTACCTGCAAACGGTGCCTGCCGTCATCGCCTTGCTGCTGTTCCACTTCGCCTGATCCTCGCCGGGGCGGCCAGCCGGCCGCCCTACCCCACTCCGTGCCGCCGGCGCATACCCCAAATGGGTGATGTTTCCAAAAAACATGCCCGATACAATTCCTTGTAGCAAAGATACCACCAGACACATGGTGGCAAGTCACCTTCCCAGGGAAAATCATGCAAGCACATCCAACTACCTTTGCCGTCACTTTGCTCGGCTGCCTCATGCTGTCCGCCTGCGGCGGCGGCAGCAGCGCCGACAGTGGCTCGGGCGGCGGCTCCACCAGCGCCAGCGGCGGCACCTCGCCCACCTGCCAGTACAACAATCTGATCAGCGATACGGAACGCAAGCAGGCCAGCGCCTGCGGCATCCAGGTATCGGGCAACTACGCCCAGGCCGATTCCGGCTATGACAGTGTGATCGCCGCCTGCAAGCAGGGCGAAAAGGCCAAGGCGGATACCTACTACAGCGGCACGTACCAGAAAATGGTCGACTACGCGCGCTCCGTGAGCAAGGAACTCGGCTGCGGGCAAAACAACGGCACTACCTTGCCCAACAACACCGTGGCCAGCAGCTACAATTTCTGTGTCAAAAGCACCACCGTCAATGGTAAGCTCAGCTATGAAGGCGCTTGCTACGGCCCCGTCAAATCCGGCGAAGGGGGCTGCGGCAGCGGTTATAACTATGTGAGCCAGTACGCCAGCCTCAGCACGTGCACTTCCGGCGGAAAAAGCTGGCTGGAGTCGCGCTAGGGAAGCCGGGCGGCCGCTGCCAAGGCCGCCCGCGCCATGCCTTGTCCACCGCTTGCCGCCATGAGGATCGCCAATGACGCCATCGCTCGCCGTCGCCAGCCAGGCACTGATTACCCTGATCTATGAAGCGGCCACACAACATATCCAATGGCAAGATTTCCTTGCCGCCTTTGCACGCCAGTTGAAATCGCACGCGGGCTTGATCTGGGCCAATGATTTCAGCAACCGCTCGGTCGACGTCCAGCTGCCCGGCAGCGGCCTGTCCGCCACCTATGGCTTCGAAACGGATGCCATGGCCAGCTTTGCCAGCTATTACGGCGCGCGCAATGTCTGGCTGGAAGACGCCACCCTGCACCACGAAGGCGCCGTCGTCACCGGCTCCATGCTGTTTCCCGACCATTGCCTGAAGAAAACCGAATACTGGACGGACTGGCTGCGCCCGCAAGACATCTTTTATACGGCGGCGGCCATCGTCGAATTGCGCGCCGAGCGCTCCACCAACGTCACCGTGGTGCGCCGCGAACGGGCGGGCGCCTACGAGGCGGGCGAGCTGGCGCTGATCCGCAGCCTGATGCCGCATTTGCAGACGGCCTTTGCCCTGCAGCGCAAGCTGCGCCGGCTGGAAGTGCTGTCCCGGAGTTCCACCCAGGTGCTGGAATTGCTGCCGTTTGGCGTGCTGCTGCTCGACGCCACGTCGCAATTGCTGTACGCCAACGAACGGGCGCTGGCCATGACGGCTGCGACGCGGCTGCTGCAGTTGCGTGAAGGCGCGCCCCTGTATTGCCCGCGAGAAGCGGACAACGGCGCGCTGCGGCGCATGCTGCATGAGGCGGCGCAAACGGGCACGACGGCGGCAGGCGGCCCCGGCGGCGTGCTCAACCTGAGCGGCTTGACGGGAGAACAGCTGCGCCTGCGCGTCACGCCCCTGCCCTCCTGGCACAGTCCTTTCGGCTCGGCCAGCGCCATCGCCGTCTTTCTCAGCGATAGCAGCGACCTGATCACCTCCCTGGCCGCCACCCTGCGCAATTTCTATGGCATGACGGTGGCCGAGGCGCGCCTGACGGAAGCGCTCGTCAACGGCTATTCCCTGCAGGAATATGCCGAGCGCCAGCGCATCTCCATTCACACGGCGCGCACGCAGATCAAGAGCGCCACCGCCAAGGCCGGCGCCCAGCGCCAGGTGGACCTGGTGCGCATCGTGTTGACGGGCCCGGCCGTGCTGCAGCGCAATCCCCTTCCCGCCTGAATCCGTTCAAAAACGCGCGCCGCCAGCACGCTTTTCATTTATATCGTAAGATAGATATATCGCAAAACAACGATATTAGAATTGAACAACTACGATATATACATCGCTGAAAAGCGAATTGTATGTTCAGGAGAAACAATATGGATATCGACGCCATCCACAAGGCGCTGGCCAATCCGGTGCGCCGGCAGATTCTGCAATGGCTCAAGGAGCCGGAACAGCATTTCCAGGAGCAGGACCACCCGCTGCACCTGGGCGTGTGCGCCGGCCTGATCGACCGCCGCCTGAACCTGTCGCAATCGACGGTCTCGGCGCACCTGGCCAGCTTGCAAAAGGCGGGCCTGATTTCCGCAACCAAGGTGGGCCAATGGATTTTCTTCAGCCGCAACGAAGCCACCATCCAGGCCTTTCTCGATCACATGCAGCAAGGTTTGTAAGCACAGCTTTCATCTCGATCACTCCGTCTCAACGCCGCTCGACCGGCCCCAACAAGGAAATGATAATCATGGCAACTTTATTCGACCCCATCACCATTGGCAGTCTGCAACTGAAAAACCGCATCATCATGGCGCCGCTGACGCGTTCGCGCGCCGGCAATCCGGGCCGCGTGCCCAACGCCCTGATGGCCGAGTACTACACGCAGCGCGCCTCGGCCGGCATGATCATCTCGGAAGCGACGGCCGTCACGCCGCAGGGCGTGGGCTACGCCGACACGCCGGGCATCTGGTCCGAGGAACAGGTGGAAGGCTGGAAACACATCACCCGGGCCGTGCATGACGCTGGCGGCCTGATCGTGCTGCAGCTGTGGCATGTGGGCCGCATTTCCGCCCCCGTCTTCCTCGATGGCGACTTGCCCGTGGCGCCCAGCGCCGTCAAGCCGGCCGGCCACGTCAGCCTGGTGCGTCCGAAACAGGAGTTCGTCACGCCGCGCGCGCTCGATACGGAAGAAATTCCCGGCATCGTGGCAGCCTACCGCCTGGGCGCCGAAAATGCGAAAAAAGCGGGTTTCGACGGCGTGGAAATCCATGGCGCCAATGGTTATTTGCTCGACCAGTTCCTGCAAGACAGCACCAACTTGCGCACCGACAACTACGGCGGTTCGATTGAAAACCGCGCCCGTTTGATGCTGGAAGTGACGGACGCGTGCATCGAAGTCTGGGGCGCCGACAAGGTAGGCATGCATCTGGCGCCGCGCCGCGATGCGCACGACATGGGCGACTCGGACCCGCGCGCCACCTTCGGCTACGTGGCACGCGAGCTGGGCAAGCGCGGCATCGCTTTCATCTGCGCCCGCGAAGCGCTGGGCGAAGACCGCCTGGGCCCGTACCTGAAGCAGGAATTCGGCGGCGTGTACATCGCCAACGAAAAAATGGACAAGGCGGCGGCCGAAGCCCTGCTGGCCAAGGGCGAAGCCGATGCCGTCGCCTTTGGCCTGTGGTTCATCGCCAACCCCGACCTGCCCACCCGCCTGCACAGCGACGCACCCTTGAATCCGCTGAACCCGGACACCCTGTACGCTCCGGACGCTGCCGGCTACACGGACTACCCGGCGCTGGCGGCACAAGCCTGAACGGCAAGCTGAGCGGCACCCTGAAAGCACCCTGAGCGGCACTGCGCCGCCCATTCCCCCTGGCGGTGGACGCGACGATACCAACGCACTGACTGCGTGACGATCGCCGCGTCCGCCGCTTTTTTATTGACGCCGCCGCGCCGTTCCCTCACCTTCAGCGCCATCGGCGCCGTGCCGGCCGGGCCGGACGGCGCGCCTGCACGCTGCTGAAGACGCGGCGTATCACCTCGACCGGTACCGCGTGCTCGCGCAAATACGCTGTCGCCACCGTCCGCCCCAGTGCGTGGTGAAAAGCAACGCCCCGCTCGACGAGCTCGGCCATCACCTTATCCGTTCGCACATTCTCCCCATTCACCTCGTCGATGCTGTTTTTCATGCCATGGCTCCCTGTCGGGTGGATCAACACTGCATGAGGTTTTGACCACATTGTGCGCATTTAGTGCCCGACACGGAGGTCAAGCATCGTTAAAATAGCAGCAGCAACGGCCCCGACACCGCATGAATAGCGGCCTCGGCTGCTTGTCGCCATCGCCAGCCCCGTATAGAATGCCTGCGCAGAATTTTGCTTCAAGGAAAATGGCCACCAGCGCCATCCCATTAAGAACAGTGTCACTGAAGGGTATCAATGGACGATTTATTTGTACAAGCGGGCGACTTGCCGACCTGGCACCAGCGTTGCGCGCTGCGCGTGCTGCACCTGTTTGGCTGGCGCATGCGCTTCCGTCCCCTGCCGGGGCCGCGCGGCATCGCCGTCGTCTACCCGCACACGTCCAACTGGGATTTCATGGTGGGCCTGTTCGGCAAATGGGCGCTGTCGCTGCCTTTCCGCTGGCTGGCCAAGGATTCCCTGTTCCGCGGCCCCATGGGCAAGGTGCTGCGCTACTTGGGCGGCGAACCCGTCGACCGCAGCACCACCAGCGGCACCATTCAGCGCCAGGCCGAACGCATGCTGGCGGCCGACTGGTATTGGCTGGCGATCACGCCGGAAGCGACGCGCAGCTACCGTCCGAACTGGAAAAGCGGCTTTTATCACCTGGCCGTGGCGGCCAAGGTACCGCTGTTGCTGGTGTATATCGACTACCCGAACAAGGTGCTGGGCGTCGTCGACCATTTATATTTGACGGGCGACAAGGATGCCGACATGGCCGCCATTGCCGCCGTGTATGCGGGCCACCAGGGCTTGCACCCGGAAAAGGCGGCGCCCATCGTGCTGTCGGAGCGCCGTCCCGGTTCTTAATTCAGTCCCATCAACACCACGCCGGCAGCCGTCAAGGCCACGCCGGCCAGGCGCAGCATGCGCTCGGCCAATACCTGGCCCATGAAACGTCCCGCCCCCAGCAAGACAGCCGAGGCCAGCATGAAGCCGCACGCAGCCGAGGCGGCCGGCAATTCCTGGCCATGCGCATTGCCATGCGCCAAGGCAAACACGCCCACCATGCCCATGCCGAGCCAGTTCGGCAAGGCCAGCGCCAGCGCGATGGCCAGCCCCACCAGCGCCACCGTGGCGGCGATGCCCGTTTCCAGCCCCGGCACCGTCAATCCCACCATGCCGGCCAGCGCGCCCAGCAGCATCATGCCGAGAAAAGTGGCGGGCTGGGCCAGGCCGCCGCGCTGCGGGCCGCCCCAGATGCCCACGCCCAGCATGGCCAGCAAATGGTCGATGCCCGTGAACGGATGGGCGAAACCGGCCAGGAAGCCGGCGTTCTCGCCATGACCGGGATGGGCCATGGCGGGCAAGGCCAGCAGGCACAGCGCCGCCACGGCGGCCGTTTTCTTCATCAGTCTTGCGCTCATTGCAACTCCTTGCCTTGTTGATCGAGCAAACCTTGCTCGCGGATAAAATCGATAACGATCTGCACGCCGTCGCCGCTGCGCAGGTTGGTGAACACGAAGGGACGCTCGCCGCGCATGCGTTTGGCGTCCTGCGCCATGATGTCCAGGTTGGCGCCCACGTAGGGCGCCAGATCCGTCTTGTTGATGATCAGCAAATCGGAACGCGTGATGCCGGGCCCGCCCTTGCGCGGGATCTTTTCGCCGCCAGCCACGTCGATCACGTAAATCGTCAAGTCCGACAATTCCGGGCTGAAGGTGGCCGCCAGGTTATCGCCGCCCGATTCGACCAGGATCAAGTCGAGATTCGGAAAGTCTGCTTGCATGCGCGCAATGGCTTCCAGGTTGATCGACGCATCTTCGCGGATGGCCGTGTGCGGGCAGCCGCCCGTTTCCACACCCATCAGGCGCTCGGCCGGCAAGGCATCGGCGCGCAGCAGGATTTCCATGTCTTCCTTGGTATAGATGTCGTTCGTGATGACGGCCATGTCGTAGCGCTCGCGCATGCCCTTGCACAGCATTTCGCACAGGGCCGTCTTGCCCGAGCCGACGGGGCCGCCGATGCCTACGCGCAGGGGGTTTGAGGTAATCGATGTCATGTTGTAGTCTCTCGTGGTAGTGTTCAGGAGCGGTACAGCCGGCTGTACTGCACTTCGTGCCGCATCGACAGCAGCGACAGGCCAGGCGCCCAGTTGCCCATCTCGTCGTCTTGCAAGGTTTGCGCCGTCAGGGCCGCCGCTTCCAGGTCGGGCCGCAGCGACAGCAGCAGCCGCTGGCCCGCCACCTGCCCCAGCGGCACGGATTTCACGCAGACAAGCACCTGGTTTTCCGCCCACGCGAACAGCATGGCCAGCAGCGCCTCTTCGCGCGGAATGGCCAGCGCCGCCACGGCGCACGCATACGCCGTGGGCAGGGCTACCTCCGGCTGGCCCTGCAGCATGTCTATCAGCACGCCGTCGGCCACGCCCAGCTCGGCCAGCAATTTGGTCAGCGAATATCCCATCTGGATGGTTTCGGCGCGAAATTCCGCCGTGTCGCGCGAGGCGATGAATCGCTCGCTCCAGCACTGCACGGCGTGCAGATCCTGCGCCTCGAAGGCTTGCATCAAGCGCCAGCACAGGGGCGCCTCCCAGCGCGCCACCACCTGGGCCAGATGCTGGGCGATCCATTCGCGCGCCGTGGCCGCATCCGTCACCAGGTTTGACTCCAGCGCCGCTTCCAGCCCCTGCGAATAGCTGTAGGCGCCGATCGGCAAGGCCGGGCTGGCGAACTGCAGCAAATGCAGCAGGGCCGACGCCTGCATCATGCGGCGCCTGGCGCGCCCGGCGTATCACCGGGGCGGTGGATCTTTTGCCGCAGCGGCACGGGTGCCAGCAAATGCTGGCCGTGGCCGTCGTGGTGGCCATGGCCGCCGCCATACGCGCCCGCCTCCGGCTCGAACGGCGCGCTTTCTTCCGTCACAGTCGCTTGCAAGCCTTCCAGCATCTCCTTGAGCACCACGTCCTTGCGGATGCGCAAAAAGCCGTCGCCCACCTGCGCCTGCGTGTGGCGGTTCCCAAGGTGGAAGGCGCAGCGCAGCAAGGTATGCGCATCCGCACACTGCACCAGATAGGTCGGTTCGCGCGCGGCGACGATCTGCACCACCGTTCCTTCCGGCCCCGTCATGCGTTCGCCGTCGCGCAGCACCGTGCCGCGCACGGTGAACACGGCGACATCCTCGCCATTCGACAGCACGGCGCGCAGCCGGCATTTTTCGCGCTGGTCGTAGGGCAGCACCAGTTGGGCGACGGCGGCGCGATGGTCGTCAGCCGTCAGTTTGGTATGCAAAGTGAGCATGCTTGTCTCCCGCCTAAAATAGAAAATAACGCTGCGCCATCGGCAGCACGGATGCCGCCTCGCACACGAGCAGCTGGCCGTCGGCGCGCACGGCGTAGGTTTCCGGGTCCACTTCCATGTGCGGCGTGGCGCTGTTGTGGACCATGTCGTGCTTGCGCAAGCCGCGCATGTTCTTCACGGCGATGACGGATTTATTGAGTTTGAGCTGGTGGCCGATATCGAGCTCGTAGGCCGCCTGCGAGACAAACGTAAACGACTTTTTCAGGCCGCCGCCGAAGGCGCCGAACATCATGCGGTAGTGCACGGGCTGGGGCGTGGGAATCGAGGCGTTCGGGTCGCCCATCTGCGCGGCCGCGATCATGCCGCCTTTTAAGATCATCGATGGCTTGACGCCGAAGAAGGCCGGCTTCCACAGCACGATGTCGGCGATCTTGCCCGCCTCGATCGAGCCCACCACGTGCGAAATGCCATGCGTGATGGCCGGGTTGATCGTGTACTTGGCGATATAGCGCTTGGCGCGGAAATTGTCGCTGCGCGCCGTGTCGGGCGCCAGCGCGCCCCGCTGCACCTTCATCTTGTGCGCCGTCTGCCAGGTGCGCATGATCACTTCGCCGACCCGCCCCATGGCTTGCGAGTCGGACGACATCATCGAGATGGCGCCGATATCGTGCAGGATGTCTTCGGCGGCGATGGTTTCGCGGCGGATGCGCGACTCGGCGAACGCCACGTCTTCGGCGATGGCCGGGTCCAGGTGGTGGCACACCATCAGCATGTCCAGGTGCTCGTCGAGCGTGTTGACGGTGAACGGGCGCGTGGGGTTGGTCGACGAGGGCAGCACGTTGGCTTGCCCGACGGCGGCGATGATGTCGGGCGCATGGCCGCCGCCCGCCCCTTCCGTGTGAAACGTGTGGATGGTGCGGTCCTTGAAGGCCGCCAAGGTGTGTTCCAGGAAGCCGCCCTCGTTGAGGGTATCGCTGTGCAGCGCCACCTGGATATCCATGCGGTCGGCCACGGACAGGCAATTGTCGATGGCGGCCGGCGTGCTGCCCCAGTCTTCGTGCAGTTTCAAGCCGATGGCGCCCGCGCGCACCTGCTCTTCCAGGGGCAGCGGCAAGCTGACGTTCCCTTTTCCCATGAAGCCCAGGTTCATCGGGAAGGCGTCGGCGGCGGCCAGCATGGCGTGCAGATGCCACGGCCCCGGCGTGCAGGTGGTGGCGGCCGTGCCCACGGCCGGCCCCGTGCCGCCGCCCAGCATGGTGGTCACGCCGCTCATCAGCGCTTCCTCGATCTGCTGCGGGCAGATGAAGTGGATGTGCGTGTCGACGCCGCCGGCCGTGACGATCATGCCTTCGCCGGCGATGATTTCCGTCGCACCGCCGATGGGGAGCGTGACGCCGGGCTGGATGTCGGGATTGCCCGCCTTGCCGATGCCGAAGATCAGGCCGTTTTTCAAGCCGATATCCGCCTTCACGATGCCCCAGTGGTCGAGGATGACGGCATTCGTGATGACGGTGTCCATCACCTCGGCCGCGCAGCGCTGCGACTGGCCCATGCCGTCGCGGATCACCTTGCCGCCGCCGAATTTCACCTCTTCGCCGTAGATCGCGTAGTCATGCTCGATCTCGATGAACAGTTCCGTGTCGGCCAGGCGGATGCGGTCGCCCTTGGTGGGGCCGAACATTTCGGCATACGCGCTGCGGGGAATGCTGGCCATCTCAATCCTTTCCCGGTGGAGTGTCTTGCAGTTCACCCATCACTGCGCCATTGAAGCCGTAGACCTTGCGTTCGCCCGCCAGCGCCACCAGTTCCACCGTGCGCTGCTGGCCCGGTTCGAAGCGCACGGCCGTGCCGGCCGTGATATTGAGGCGCATGCCATAGGCGCGCCAGCGCTCGAAGGCCAGCGCCGGGTTGACTTCGAAAAAGTGGAAATGCGAGCCCACCTGGATCGGCCGGTCACCCCGGTTGGCCACCACCACGGTAGCCGTGGCGCGGCCCGCATTCAGGCTGATTTCGCCTTCTTCCAATTTGTATTCGCCTGGGGTCATGATATTTTCCTTCGTCAAAGCGCTCTACGCTGGCCGGCGGATCGCCGGCGCCACACAGGCACGGCGCGGATGGCGCCCTGCCATGCAATCAAAACTACGGTATCGGGTGGTGCACGGTCACCAGCTTGCTGCCATCGGGGAAGGTCGCTTCCACCTGGATATCGGGGATCATCTCGGCGATGCCGTCCATGACGTCGGCGCGCGACAGAATCTTCGTACCGTCCGACATCAGCTGCGCCACCGACTTGCCGTCGCGCGCGCCTTCCATGATGGCGGCACTGATCAGGGCCACCGCTTCCGGATAATTGAGCTTCAAGCCGCGCGCCAGGCGCCGTTCGGCCAGCAGCGCGGCCGTAAAAATGAGCAGCTTGTCTTTTTCGCGGGGAGTCAGGTCCATGGTTTTCCTTGCGTTTCTTTCCTGATTAAGTATTCCAGATGCGGGGCACGACGGCGTCGCGTCCCAGCATGGCGGGACGCAGCAGCTGCCAGGCGGCCAGCATGATGCGGCGCGCCGCCTCGCTGTCGCCGCACAGCAGGCGCACCACCACCAGCGCTTTCATGTGCGTGGCGCCAAACGCGGCGCCGGCCGGCACGGCGATCTCGCGCACGGCCGCCAGCACGGCGGGAGCAACGGGCATGCCGACGGCGATCAGGGTGGCGCACACCGTGTGGCCCCCCAGTCCCAGCGGGCTGACCATCAGGGCGCCGCCGGCGGCCAGCACGCCCTGCTCCCACCACAGCAGCTTGCCGCCGCGGCGTATCTGCACCTGCTGGCTGATGCTGCCCGTGTTGAACATTTCGCCCGAGGCGCTGCGGCCCAGGCAGACGATGTCGCAGCCGATGTAGCGGGCGTCCGGCGCCAGTTCCACCTCGTGGCGCAGGCGCACGCAAGCCTGGTCAAAGAAGATGCTTTCCTGCGGCAGCCACTCGATGGCGGCGCCGCTGCCGGCGCGCAGCACGAGGTGCTGGCCCGAGACATGGCCGTTCGCGCGGTACCACTTGGCGGCGCCCGGCGACGTGAGCAAGGCGTGCGCGCCCTCGCCCACCGTGGCGTCGACGGCCAGCTGGTCGCCGCCCACCACGCCGCCGGGCGGATGGATGATGATGGCGTGGCAGACGGCATCGCCTTCCGGATACAGGGGCTTTTGCACGCGCAGGGGGCCGCTGTGCGTGCGCTCGACGAGACGGCTGACGCCATCGTGCAGCGCAAAGCCCAGGCGCAAATGCGCCTGCCAGGCGCTGTGCGCGCTGGCGGCAGAAGGCGTTGCGAAATGTGGGCTATCTGGCATGCACTGCAATCGTGTAAATAACGATCTACAAAGCAGGATGCATGCCAGCGTCAGAGGGAAGAAACGTGAGAATCATGCACCGCATTGCGGCGCCCGCACCATATCAGTGCAGTTATCGTGCAGGCGCGGGGTGTGCTTATGCCGACACGGCTGCCGACGCCACCGTCAGCACACGCCGTTCGCGCAGCAGCGCCGTGAAGGCTTCCGCGGCCAGGGGGCGGCTGAAATAATAGCCCTGCATTTCGTCGCAGCCGTGTTCCGTCAAAAAATCCACCTGCTCGCGCGTTTCCACGCCTTCGGCGATGACGCGCATGTCCAGGTTATGCGCCAGCGAAATGACGGAACGGGCGATGGCCGCATCGCTGCTGCTGGTGGTGACGTCGTCGACGAACGATTTGTCGATCTTCAGCACGTCGATGGGGAAGCGTTTCAGGTAGCCGAGGCTGGAATAGCCGGTGCCGAAGTCGTCGAGCGAAATGCCCACGCCGATATCCTTCAGGCGCGTGAGGGCCGCCACCGCCTTGTCCGGGTCGCCCATCACCGTGCTTTCCGTGATTTCGATGCCCAGGCAGGCGGGCGCGATGGCGTATTTGCGCAAGGCCGCCTCGACGAACGGCACCGTGCGGTCTTGCGCGAACTGCTTGCCGGACAGGTTGACGGCCACCTTGATGCTGCCCAGGCCCGCGTCGTGCCAGGCGCGGATTTGCGCGCAGACGCTTTCGAGCACCCATTCGCCGATGGCCGTGATCGAGCCATATTCCTCGGCCAGCGCGATGAACAGGCCGGGCGGCACCTTGCCCAGCACCGGGTTATCCCAGCGCAGCAAGGCTTCCGCACCCAGCAAGGCGCCCGTGCGCAAGCACATCTGCGGCTGGTAGTGCACTTCGAATTCATCGCGGCCGATGGCGCCGCGCAGCTGCTGCTGCATCGCCAGGCGGGCGCGGATGTCGCTGCCCATGCGCTCCGTGAAGAAGGCGTAATGGTCGCGCCCCATTTCCTTGGCGCGCACGAGGGCCGTGTCGGCGTGGCGCAGCACGTCGTCGAGGCTGTCGCCGTCGGCCGGACACATGGCGATGCCGATGCTGGTCGTCAGCGCCAGGCGCTCGCCATCGACGCTGAGTTCCTCGCGCAAGCCGGCCAGGATAGTTTGCGCCAGCGCAAGCGTGCGCCCCAGCAGGGCATCGTCCTGCAGCAGGATCTGGAATTCGTCGCCGCCCTGGCGCACCACCGTGTCGCCTTCGCGCACGCAGCCGGACAGGAAACGCGCCACCACTTGCAGCGCCTTGTCGCCCACGGCCTGGCCGTGCGAATCGTTGATGTTCTTGAAGCGGTCCAGGTCCAGGCACATCAGCACCACCTGCTGGCCGTCGCGCAGAGCGTTCGCGCGCGCCTGTTCGAAGCGCTCGCGCAGCAGAACGCGGTTCGGCAAGCCCGTCAACGCGTCGTGGTAGGAGAGGAAATCGATCAGATGCTGCTCGGCCTTGCGCTCGCTGATGTCGAGGAAGACGCCGATGTAGTTGACGACGGCGCCGTCGGGCCCGTGCACGGTGGAGACGCTGAGCAGGCAGGGATAGGTGTCGCCGCTCCTGCGCCGCGTCTGCACCTCGCCCGACCAGCAGCCGCTGCTGCGCAAGCCCTGGCGCAGGGCCAGCAGCACCGCCTCGCCCGTGTATTCGGCGTGCAGGCGCAAAATGTCCGTGCCCACCACTTCCTGCGCCGCGTAGCCGGTGATGCGCGTAAAGGCGGGATTGGCCGTGACGATAACGCCGGCCGGATCGGTGATCAGGATGGCGTCCTGCGTCGCTTCGAAGACCTGGCCCGACAGGCGCAGCAATTCTTCATTGGCGCGGCGGATCTGCACTTCGCGCGCCAAGGTGCTGGCCACCTGCTCCAGTTCGGCCGTGCGTTCGGCCACGCGCCGTTCCAGGTTGGCGCGCTCCTGCGCCAGCTGCAGCTGCGCCCGCGCCAGGCGCACGTGGGCGTCCGTGCGGGCCAGGATTTCCTCGGCCTGGAAGGGTTTGGCGATGAAATCGACGGCACCCAGCGCGAAGCCGCGCACCTTGTCGTCCGTGTCGTACTGGGCCGACAGGAAGATCACCGGCACCTGGCGCAGGGACGGTATCTCCTTCAGGCGGCGGCACACTTCAAAGCCGTCGAGGCCGGGCATGCGCACGTCGAGCAGGATCAGCTCGGGCGGGCGCGCCTGGGCCGTCCACAGGGCCAGTTCGCCGTTCGGCGCCTGGCGCACCGCATAGCCGGCGCCGCCCAGCAAATCGCTCAACAGCTTCAGCGAAGCCGGCGTATCTTCAACGATCAGTACTTCGCCCTTCGAATTCACTTCCGAAAAATCGCGGTGCATGTAGCAGTTCTCTCAGCTTTGGATGAGGCGCGGCGATCCGTTGCCGCGCTGGACAAGACATTTCTTTGCGATGAACTACGTACTATCATCATAATCTTTATTGCAATTTAGCACCATCCATCGGCGGCACTTAGTCCGTCTTTTCAGCGAATCCGATGTTGTCAGCCCACACTTTTCAAGCGTGCGCCAGCGCGCCCTCATTCTCCAGCAAGTCGCACAGCTGACGGTATTGATGCTGGTCAAGCATCGCCTGCAGCGGCGCCAGCACGGGCGCGGCCGCCGGCGGCAAGGCGCCCAGCAACAGTGCCACCCTGGCCAGGTTCAATTCGCGCAGCGCCACCAGCAAGGCGGCGCGCTCTTCCCCGGCCAGCAGCAGCAAGTCTTGCGCCCGCAATGCCGGCGGCGCCTCGGGCGCCGGCGCCACGGGCAGCGGCACGGGCGCCGCCACGGGTGCCTCGGCCGCCTGCGCGGGTATGCTGAAACGGAAGGTGGCGCCCTGCCCCGGCATGGATTCCACCGTCAGTTCGCCTTTCATCAATTGCACGAATTCGCGCGAGATGGCCAGGCCCAGGCCCGTGCCATCCTTCGGTCCCGCGCTGTCGGCCTGCACGAAGGGCTCGAAGATGCGCTGCTGGTCTTCCGGGGCGATGCCGATGCCCGTGTCGCTGACGGCGAACGACAGGCGCCACGTGGCGTCATCGCGCCGCTCGCCGCGCACGCGCAAGGCGACCTCGCCGCCGCCGGCAAACTTGACGGCGTTCGACATCAGGTTCAGCAGCACCTGGCGCAAACGCGTCGCGTCGAGCAGCACGGCCGCCGGCACGTCGGCGCAATCGAGGCGCAAGGCCAGCCCCTGCTGCTCGGCGCGCATGCCCAGCATGTCCATCACTTCCTGCAGCAGGGGCGCCAGCGCCACCACGACCGTCTGCGCGTGCAGGCGCCCCGCCTCGCCCTTCGACAGTTCGAGGATTTCATTGATCAACGTCAATAAGTGATTGCCGGAGCGGTGGATGATGGCCAGGTTGCGCTTTTCATCGTCCTGCATGTTCGGCGAGGCGGCCATCAGGCGCGAAAAGCCGATCACGGAATTCAAGGGCGTGCGCAGTTCGTGGCTCATGTTCGCCAGGAAGGTGCTCTTGGCGCGGTTCGCCGCCTGCGCCTGGCTGACGGCCACCGACAGGGCGCTCGTGCGCTCGGCCACCAGTTCTTCCAGGTGATGGCGGTGGCGCAGCAGTTCCAGTTCGGCCTCGCGGTGCGCCGTGATGTCGTAGTTCGAACCCACCAGGCGCATGGGCCGCCCCTGCCCGTCGCGGAAGATCACGGCATCGGCCTTGATGTAGCGGATGGCGCCATCGGGCCACAGGATGCGGTACTCGTGCGTGAAGGCCTGGCCGGCGCCCAGCGCGGCGCGCAGGGCCTCCTTGGCGGCCGGCACGTCGTCCGGCATCAGCGCCGCGCGCCAGATCGCCGCCGGCGCCATGGTGCTGTCCGCATCGGCCTTGAACTGCGCATACATCTGCTCGTCCCACTGCAAGGCATCGTTGATGACATTCCAGTCCCAGATGCCGATGCTGGCCGCGCCGGTGGCCATCTGCACGCGCTCCTCGCTGCGCTGCAAGGCGCGGTAGCGGCTGTCGAGCAGCGCCACCATGTCGCGGATGGAACGGTACAGCGTGCGCAGCTCGCCCAGGAACCACGCTTTCGGCGGCGTGCCGGCCGCTTCGCTCTGCCCTGCCTGGACGCCGGCCGCATACTGGCCGATCGCCTTCAAGGGCTTGAGCATCAGACACCACATGAGCAGCCAGATGCTGGCCACCAGGATCACGTCGAGCGCCACGATCATGGCACCGATGCCCAGCGCGCGTTGCCGCAGCTGCGCGTGCAGCAGGGCCGGCGTCGCATACACGGCCACATTGCCGATGACTTGCCCGCCCATCGTCACGGGGCGCCGCTGCACCAGCCAGCCGGGTTCCGCGGACAGCGAGGAAAAACTGCCGATGGCGCCGGCCGCGGTGCGGCGCAGCACCAGCGCTTCCTTGCCGATGCCCGGCGTCAGGGAGCTGGCCACCAGATCGCGCTTGCCCAGCGTGCTGCGCATGATGGCCTGCATCTGCTTTTCATCGAGATTCCACAAGGGCAGTTCGATGGCCACGGCCAGCTGGTCCGCGCTCAGGGCCAGGCTGCGGTGCAGCTGCTGCCAGCGCTGCTCGCGTTCGGACTGGTAAAACAGCACGGCAAACACCAGCAGCAGCGCGGTGACGACAAAGGTCAGCGCCACGCTGACGGCCAGCACGATGGAGACGCCGCCCAGGCGCGCGCCCTTGGATGCGTGAACCGTCATGCGTCTTCGCCCTGCGGTTCGCTGGCCAGCTGCGCCAGCAAGGCGCACAGCGGCTGGTACTGATGCTGTTCCAGCATGGCGGCGATGTGCGCGGCCAGCTGCGGCAGGCTGGTCGCCACGCCGGCCAGCACGATGGCGCTGCGCCGCAAATCGAGGGCCCGAACGGATTCGAGCAGCGCCTGCCGTTCGGCCGCGCCCAGCTGGCCCAGCGCCTGCTGCAGGTCGAAGGCGGCCGCCGGCACGCGCGGCGGCGCGGCGGCGGTGCGCTGGAAGCGCACGCCCAGTTGCTGCTCCAGCATGGCGAACAGGTGTTCCTGTTCGATCGGCTTGCGCAGGAAGCCGTCGGCGCCGGCGGCCAGCGCCTCCTGCTTTTCTTCCTCGAAGGCGGAGGCGGTCATGATCACCAGGCGCGGCTGCACCAGCGCCGGCTGTGCGCGCAGCCAGCGCGTCAGCGCCAGGCCGTCCATGTCCGGCATGCGCCAGTCGCTGAGCACGATGTCGTAGCGCTGCGCCGCCAGCATGGCTTGCGCCTGCACGCCGCCCGCCGCCTCCTGCAGCTGGAAGCCCAGCGGCGCCAGCAAGCCGGCCAGCAGCTTGCGGCAGTTGTCGTCATCGTCGACCAGCAGCACCGTGCGCCCGCGCTGGCCCGCCGGCAGGCGCGCCACGCGGCCCGGCGCCAGCGGCGCGGCGGCAGGGCACTGCACGCAGGGGGCGCGCAAGTCGAAGTGGAACACGGAGCCGGCCCCCAAGGTCGACTCGACGCGCAGCTCGCCGCCCATCAGGCGCACGAATTCGCGTGAAATGGTCAGCCCCAGTCCCGTGCCGGCCTGCGCCACGGCGCTGTCGGCCTGCACGAACGGTTCGAAGATGCGTTCCAGGTCCTCTTGCGCGATGCCGCTGCCCGTATCGCGCACGGCAAACGCCAGCGCCACTTGCCCATCCTTGTCTGCCTGGCAGGCCAGCGACAGGGTCACGCTGCCCTGCTCGATGAACTTGAGCGCATTCGACAGCAAATTGAGCAGCACCTGGCGCAGCTTGGCGCCGTCGAGGCGCACCAGCGGCGGCACGCCGGAACGCTCCAGCCGCAGCGCGATGCCCTGGTCGCCGGAGCGCATGCGCACCATCTCGAGCACCTCGTCGAGCAAGCCGTTCAAGTCCACGGGCCCCGCTTGCAGCTGCATGCGGCCCGCCTCGATTTTCGACAATTCCAGAATATCGTTGATCAAGGTCAACAAATGATGGCCGGCGCGGTTGATGATGGCCAGGTTATGCTTTTCTTCCTCGAACATGCTGCTCGAATCGGCCATCATCTGCGAAAAGCCGATCACGGAATTCAAGGGCGTGCGCAATTCGTGGCTCATGTTGGCCAGGAAGACGCTTTTCGCGCGGTTCGCCGATTCGGCCTCGGTGACGGCCACCGACAGGGCCGCCGTGCGTTGCTGCACCAGCTCTTCTAGGTGGTCGCGGTAGCCGAGCAGTTCCTGCTCGCTGTGCTTGCGCTCGGAAATGTCGACGATGCCGCTGCGCACCAGGCGCCGCCCTTCCATCGGCAAGCGCACCAGCCGCACTTCGCAGGGAAAGATGCTGCCGTCGGCGCGCCGCACATTGCGCTCGACCAGGATGGGTTCCCCCAGCATGGCGCGGCGCAGATGCTCTTCCATCATCAGTCCCAGCGGCAGGCCATCGGGCTGCTCGCCCGTGTACAGGTCGAACGGCCCGCGCGCCAGCAGCGCCTCGCGCGACATCCCCAGCATGCGCTGCGCGCTGCTGTTGGCGTCGATGAAGCGGTCCAGGTCCAGGTCATACACGACGATGGCTTCGGGCGCATGCTCGACGAGGATGCGGAAGCGCTGCTCGCTTTCGCGCGCATCGCTCTCGGCGCGGCGCAGGCGGCGGCGCTGCAGCAGCAAGGCGCTCAGCATGCACGCCATGGCGAGAAATACGGCGCCGGCCGACAGCACGGCGACGCGGTGCTCGTGCCACAGCTGCGGCGGACGGTTGAAGAACAGGGTGTGCGGCGGCAGCCGGCTGATATCGGCATCCCAGCGCTGCAGCTGTTCCCAGTCATACATGGGCACCGGATGCGCCGGCGGCAGCAAGGCGCCCGGCGCGGCAGGCGCCTTGCCGGCCAACACGGCCAGCGACATCTGCGCCACCTGCTGCGCGGCCCGCTCGATGTGCAGGATGGAGCCGCCCAGGATACCCTTGCCGACCGTCGCGTTATACATGCCAAAGGCGGGCACATTGGCCAGCCGCGCCAGCTGGGCGGCAAACTGCACCGGCGTGGCGATATTGCCGTCCACGTCGCGGTTGACATTGCCCGCCACCAGCAGCGTATCGGCGGGCAAGCGCGCCACGGCCGCGCGCATCTGTTCCAGGGTCAGGTCATCGAGGTAGCGCATGGTCACCTTGCCCTGCCACGCCTGCGCCGCCTGCTGCATGTTGCGCTTCAGGGCCTGGTCGGCCTCGCTGGCGCCGACGGCCATGACGATGGTCTTGGTCTCCGGGAACAGCGCCATGGCTTGCGCCAGCGTGCCGGCAAAATCGACGTTCGCCTTTTGCTGCCAGATGGAAGACGGACTGCCGGCCGGCAAGGCCTTGCCCGAGGTATTGATCGCCAGCACGGGCACGCCGCGCGCCAGCGGCGCCAGGTCCGACAGCAACAAATCGAGCGCCGGCTGCTGCATGGCGATGATCAGGTCGGCCTTGCGGCCCATCATCTTGGTGTATCTTAAAAGCAACAAATCGCGCATCTCATTGCGCAGCGCCGGGTCGCCCTGGGTATTCAGGTTCAGGTGCTCGACCATGATGTCTTCGCTGGCCAGGCCCGCGGCGGCCATGGCGGCCACATAGGTGCGCGTGTACGATTCCACGCCGGCGCGGCCGTAATCGTAAGCGTTGAGAAACAGCACGCGCTGCCCCTGGTGCAGCGCCGCCGAGGCCGGCGTCGCGGCCGGCACGGCGGCAGGGGCCGCGGCAACACAGCATACCAGCAGCAATGCGCAGCCACAGCGGCGCACCGCTGCCCTGCCCAGCCCGCCGCCAGGCAACTCACGCATCCTTCGCCATGCCCATGCTCACCCCCGCCTGTCACCATGTTTCAACTATGCGCTGACTGCTCAGCCACCGACACTTACAAAAACATGATAACGTCAACTGCAGGGGCAAGTCTATTCCTTAGGGCAATCTTTTGGTGATTGCCATGTCTTTCTATATGACCCAGGCGCCGCCGGTCATCTGCTGGCTGAGCGCGGCATGAACTCTTGCTGGCGCCATGCAAGCCATTGCGCTAGCATGGTCTTTTGCCCGGAAAGCGTCCATGACCATCACCCTGCGCCCCGCCCTTGATTCCGACATCGACGCCCTGTGGGCCCTGCGCACGGTGGCCGTGCGCGTCAGTTGCGCCACGCATTATGCGCCGGAGCAAATTACTGCGTGGACGGCTACGCCTGTGCCGCCGGCGTATGCCGCCATGCTGGCCGCGGGTGGCGGCGTCGTGGCGATGCAGGGAGAAGCCATTGCCGGCTACGCCATGCTCGATGCGGACAAGCAGGAAGTGGAGGCAGTGTTCGTCGATCCGGCGCGTGCGGGACTCGGCATCGGCAAGCGGCTGCTGGCGGCGCTGGAGCAGCTGGCGCGCGGGCACGACATCACATGCCTGCACCTGTCCGCGTCGCTGAACGCCGTACCGTTTTACCGGGCCGCAGGGTTTATTTCCTTGCGCGAGGAAGCGTATGCGCACCCCAGCGGCATCAGCCTGGCCAGCGTGGCGATGGAAAAGGCGCTGGCGGCCGCCTGAGCCTTCAGTCCTGGCCGGCTTCGGACTCGGCCAGGCATTGCTGCAGTTTCGCGATCAGCGCGCGCACTTCATCGCCGCCCAGGTCCAGCGGGTCGCCTTGCGCGCCGACGGCGATCAGGCAGATGGCCGAGCCGTCATACCAGGCGTCCAGGCGCTCTTCCTGATTATTCATATTGTCTGGCTTCCTCTCGCAGGTCGGCCAGCAAGTCGCCCGGCGCCGCGATGCTGGCGCTGCCTTGCGGCACGGGAAACACGAAAGCCAACTGTTTATTCTCCGCCATGCCGGGCAGCCATTTAGCCAGAAAATCATCGAGCCCGATGGCGCGCGCCTGGAAATGTTCCCAGTCGCCGCTGGCGCACGCTTGCGCGAATGCCGCTTCCGGCCAGAACGGTATCGCCACCTTGCCGTCAAGCTGCGCCGTGGCCCAGCCGTCATGGTGCAAACCCCACACTTCTTGCGTATCGGCCACCTTGCGCACAAAGTAGGCATGACGCTCGGCGGACGGCAGCCCCGCCACCTGCTTGAACTTGTCAGGATGCATGCTCGCCTCCTGCCTCGTCCCATACCCGCAGCTGCGGCGTGCACCAGCCCGTCACCATGTCGAGGGCGTCCAGTATCACGTCTTCCAGCGGCCCTTCCTGAGTGGCGGGGCGCAGTTCCTGCAGCAAGGCGGCCACTTGCTGCGCCGTCACGCCGCTGGCGCGGTAGCGCAGCAGGATGGCGTGCAGCGTCAATAACCCCGCCCTGGCGTCCAGCGCGGCCAGCAAGTCCTTGTCGATGTCGGCGATGATGGTTTGCGGCATGTCAATCGGCCTCCCACGCGATGGCGGCCGGCCGCGCGCCGCCTGTCCTGAAAAACGCAGCGAAGGCGTGCTGGCATTCTTCCACCTCCACGCACCACGCTTCCGGATACTCGTCCACCTGGCCATTGGCCAGCAGGTAGCTGCAGGCGCCGTCCGCCTCCTCGTCGCCCAGCGAGTGAAAACTCAGGTCGTCCTGTCCCGACAGATACATCAGCCAGGCATTTCCGCCATTGCGCAGCATGCACAGGGCCGGGCCCTGTTCCGCATCCGTGGCCAGGGTCAGCCACAGTTCGCACTGGGCCAGCGCGCGCGCCTCCTGCAGCGCCTGTTCCAGCGCAGCGATGGTGTCAACGGCGCGCGGTTCGCCATGCAGATTCAATTCCATCGTCATGCCGGTTCTCCACTCTTTTTCCCGCTCAAATCGTTCGTCGCCAGGGCCGTGCTCAGGTACAGCTTGCCGCTCAAGTCTTTCAATAAACTGCTCTGGCGCAGGCGGTCCATCACGGGGCCCTTCACTTCGGCCAGGTTCAGGCTGATGCCGCGCTTGGCCAGCGCGCTGTTGAGTTCGATCAAGCCCAGCAAGGCCGTGCTGTCGATCTGGTTGACGGCTGACAACACCAGCACCAGGTGGCGCGCCGTCGGGTGGCCGCGCAATTCGTCTTCCACCCTCTCCGTCACGGCCTCGACATTGCCGAAGAACAAGCCCGCATCTATGCGCAACAGCAAGACGTCCGGCAGAGTTTGCGCTTCATAGCGCTCCACGTTGCGGAAGTGCTCACTGTTCGGGATACGCCCCAGCACGGCGATGTGCGGGCGGCTGGCGCGCCAGATCAGGGTGCCCATCGACAACAGCACGCCGATCACCACGCCTGCTTCCACGCCCAGCACCAGCACGCCGGCCGTCGTCGCCAGCAGGGCCAGCGCATCGCTGCGGTCGTAGCGCCACGACAGTTTCAAGGTATCCCAGTCCAGCAGGCTGGACACGGCAAAGATGATGGTGGCCGCCAGCACGGGCAGCGGCAGCAGGGCCAGCCATCCCGTGGGCGCCACCAGCGCCAGCGCCAGCAAGCCGGCCGTGATGATGCTGGCCAGCGGCGTGTTGGCGCCCGCCTGGAAATTGACGGCCGAGCGCGAAATCGATCCCGTGACGGGAAAGCCGCCCGACAGCGCGCTGGCCACGTTGGCCGCGCCCAGGCCCAGCAGTTCGCGGTTGGTATGCAGCTTTTCGCCCCGTTTTTGCGCCAGGGTCTGGGCGGCGGACATGCTCATCAGGAAGATGATGAAGGCGATCAGCAGCGCGGGCGACAGCAAGGTGCGCCAATGGGCGCCGGAGGTGGCCAGGTTCAGGCCCGGCAAGCCGCTGGGCACGTGGCCCGTCGTCTGCACGCCCATCGCTTCCAGGCCGCCATAGGCGACGAGCGCGATGCCGGCCAGCACCAGCGCCATCGGCGCCAGGCGCGCGCCCACGTCGGCCGCCACCGGGTTCAGACCGCAGCGCAGCAGCAGGCGCGACGCGTACCGCTTGGCCAGCCACAGGAACAGCAGGCCGGACAATCCAAGTACCAGGCTCGGCGTGTGCCAATGGGGCCAGGTAGCGCCCAGGAGCGGCGTGATCTGGCCCCAGATGATCAATATCGCGGCGCCATTGCTGAAACCGCTGATCACGGGGCGCGACAGGAAACTGGCCATGAAGCCCAGGCGCAGCACGCCGCACAGCAGCAGGACGAGGCCGCTGATGAAGGCCAGTTGGGCGGCCAGCACGATATACAGGGAGGAGCCGGGGTCGGCCAGCGGCGCCAGGGCGGCGGCCGTCATCAGGGAAACGATGGCCATGGGACCCACCGATTGCGTCATGCTGCTGCCGAACAGGGCGTACAGCACGGGCGGCAGGATGCTGGCGTAGATGCCCACCACGGGCGGCAAGCCGGCTACCAGTGCGTAAGCCATGCCTTGCGGCACCATCATCATGGCGACCACGATACCGGCGGTGATGTCTCCGGCCAACAGAGGACGCCGGTATTGCCTGAGCCAGAGCAGCATGAATGATCCCGAAATCTGAAAACCGAAGCCTATCATGCGACGAGGCCGGCTGACAGGGGGCACGGGATCAGTCTTGCAGCAATTGCGCCTTCACGGCGTCAAGGATTTCCCCCGACAGGGACTCGTCATCGACGGAACGGGCCAGCACCATGGCGCCCACCATGGCGGCAAACGTGGCGATGGCCTGCTGGCGTCGCCGCTCCTGCGTGCAATCCGGCGCGCCGTCAGGCAGCAAGCCCTGCAGCAAGGCGAACTGCTGCTGCGTGGCCTGGGTAAACGCGGGACGCGCGCCGGGCGACATGCGCGCCACGTCGACGCCCATGGCTGCCGCCGGGCAGCCGCCGCCGGGCTGGTCGCGGTGTTTCGGGGTGAGGTAGTTGTCGATAATCGCCGGCAGCGCCCGCTGCGGGTCGCTGGCGACCTTGGCCCGCCAGCCTTCCAGCGACTTATTCAGGGCATGCTGGCACGCCTCGATCATCAAGTCTTCCTTGGACGCGAAATGGCCATAGAAGCCGCCATGCGTGAGGCCCGCGTTCTTCATCAGGTCGGCCACGCCGATGCCGTCGTAACCCTTTTCGCGGAACAATCTTGCCGCCACCTCCACGATGCGCTCGCGGTTCAGCGCCGCCTGCTCCCTGCTCACTTTCATGCTGCCCTCCCACATTTATGTCAACCATCATATAACTTTGCGCCCGTTTGCGCCACTCTGTTAGCAAGCGCACCGTGCGATGCGGGTGCCGCGCCGATACTGGATAGTCGTTTCCAGGGAGGCCAGCATGAACGAGAACAAGGATCAGTCTGCCGGCAATTTGCAGCGCAGCATCCAGCAGGAGCAAGATCAGAAAGATAAACAGCCCGATGCCGCCAGGCAAGACAAACGCGACAGCAAATCCCCTGTGCAGACGGGGAGCCGCAGCCAGCCGGCGCCTCCCCTGCCCGCCCAGCACCTGGACAAGCCGGGCGTCGAAGGACAGATGCAGCTGCAACCTCGTTTCCTGGCCCCCGACTACTGCGGCAGCGGCAAGTTGGCCGGCATGGTGGCCATCGTCACGGGCGGCGATTCGGGCATCGGCCGCGCCGTAGCCGTGCTGTATGCGCGCGAAGGGGCCGATGTCGCCATCATTTACCTGAACGAACACGCGGACGCCCACGAAACCAAGCGCTACGTGGAAGCGGAAGGCCAGAGCTGCCTGTTGATTGCCGGCGACGTGCGCGACCAGGGCTTTTGCCAGCAAGCCGTCAGCCAGGTACTGGACAAGTTCAGCCATATCGACGTGCTGGTCAATAACGCCGCCTTCCAGGAACACGCCGAATCGCTGCTGGAGCTGAGCGAGGAACGCTTCGACCTCACCATGAAAACCAATGTCTACGGCTACTTTCACATGGCCAAGGCCGTGCTGCCCCACTTGCAGCGCGGTGCGTCCATCATCAACACGGGCTCCGTGACGGGCTTGCGCGGCTCGAAGCACTTGCTCGACTATTCCACCACCAAGGGCGCCATCCACGCATTTACCATGGCGCTGGCCGGCAATTTGCTGGACAAGGGCATCCGCGTCAACGCCATCGCACCCGGCCCCGTGTGGACGCCGCTCAACCCGGCCGACAAGTCGCCCGAGGACATCCGGCAATTCGGCGCGGACACAGACATGCGCCGCCCGGCCCAGCCCGAGGAACTGTCGCCCGCCTACGTCTTCCTGGCCTCGCCCGCCTGTTCCAGCTACATCAGCGGCATCGTCCTGCCCGTCACCGGCAGCGCAGGGGATTGAGCGATGGCGCACGGGAACTTGCGCAAGACGGCCTGAACCATGCACCCGCTGCGGGCGCATCGCCAGGAAGATAAATGCATTGACTTTGAGCAGGCTTCTCGCTACGTTATGCACACAGCCTGCCACCCGGCAAGCCCTGTCATGCGTGCGGAAAAATGGATGCCGAGTTAGATCAGCTTATCCTCAGCGGCGCCCCTGGCGGCGTTGTCATCACGAGCGAAGACCATGTCGTCGTACGCTGGACGGCCGGGGCGCAGCGCATTTTCGGCTATGCCAGCGACGAAACGCTGGGCCGCACGCTGTGGGAACTGATCTCGCTGCCGGGACAGGCCGAGGCAGGCCCGCTGATCGCCGAACAGCTGGCCCTGCACGGCAGCTACGACCGCGAATCGCTGCGGCGGCGCAAGGATGGCGAACTCATCTACGTCGACGTGGCTTGCCAAGCCGTGCAAACCGCGCCGGACGGCCCCCGCTACCTGATTTCCACCATGAAGGACACGACCTTGCTGAAGGCGGCGCGCGACGCCCAGTTCGTCGACGTGCGCTACCGCGTGCTGTTCGAATCGACGCCGGACAGCGTCATCATGGTCAATGCGACGGGCGCCATCGTGCTGGCCAACCAGCAGGCGCAACACCTGTTCGGCTATGAAGAAGGCGAATTGAGCGGCAGGCAAATCGATAGCCTGCTGCCGCAGCGCCTGCGCCATGCCCACGTGGGGCACCGCGCGCGCTATTTCGACCAGCCGCGCACGCGCACCATGGGCGCCGACCTGGAATTGCTGGGCTTGCGCAAGGACAACGTCGAATTCCCCGTGGAAATCAGCCTGTCGCCCATCCAGACGGAAATCGGCACCTTCGTCATCAGCGCCATCCGCGATGTCAGCGACCGCCGCCGGGCCGAGCAGAAGTTCCGCGGCTTGCTCGAATCGGCGCCGGACGCCATCGTCATCGTCAACGGCGATGGCGAGATCGTGCTCGTCAACTCGCAAACGGAACGCCTGTTCGGCTACTCGCGCGCGGAGTTGCTCGGGCGCAATGTGGAAGTGCTGATCCCGGCCCGCTACGCGACCGACCATCCGCGCCACCGCCAGGCCTTTTCCACGGCGCCGCGCGCCCGCTCCATGGGCGCGGGCCTGGAACTGTACGGCTTGCGCCGCGATGGCACCGAGTTTCCCGTCGAAATCAGCCTGTCGCCCCTGGAAACGGAGGAAGGCATGCTGGTCTCGTCGGCCATCCGCGACATCACGGAGCGCAAGCGCATCGAGCGCACGCTGAACGAACAGAAAATCGAGCTGGAACGGGCCAGCCAGGCGAAGGACCGCTTTCTCACCAGCATGTCGCATGAATTGCGCACGCCGCTGAACGCCATCCTCGGTTTCGCCCAGCTGCTGGCCAATGAAGCCCTGCCCGCGACCGCGCTGCAAAAGCGCACCTTCGTGCAAAACATCGTCACCTCGGGCCGCCACCTGCTCACCCTGATCAATGAAATCCTCGACCTGGCGAAGATCGAATCAGGCAGCCTGAGCCTGTCGATGGAAGCGGTGACGCTGCCCGCGCTGATCGAGGAAGTGCGCGTGATGGTGGAAGAACAGGCGCAGCAGCGCCAGATTCACCTGGTGTTTCCGGCCTGCGAGGCGCTGACGCTCAGGGCCGACCATACGCGCCTCAAGCAAGTGCTGCTGAACCTGCTGTCAAACGCCATCAAGTACAACCGTCCGGCCGGCAAGGTGGAGCTGGAAGTCTCGCAGCCCGAAGCACAACGCGTGCGCATCGCCATCCGCGACACGGGCAAGGGACTGGACGATGCGCAGATGGCCGAGCTGTTCCAGCCGTTTAACCGCCTGGGACAGGAGGCGGGCAGCGAGGAAGGCACGGGCATCGGCCTGGTCGTCACCAAGCGCCTGGTCGAGCTGATGGGCGGCAACATGGGCGTGCACAGCTGCCTCGGCGTGGGCAGCGTGTTCTGGATCGAACTCGATACGATGGCTGCGCCGCCCGCCGGGCAGGCGGAAACGGAATGCCTGCCCGTAGCCGCCGGCGATGCCGTCGACGCCGGGGACGATGCCGGCGGCCAGGCGCTGCTGCTGTACGTGGAAGACAATCCGGCCAGCCTGCGCCTGGTGGAAGACATCGTCAGCTTCCTGCCCCACCTGTGCTTGATCTCAGCCACCGATGCGCGCCAGGGCATCGCGCTGGCGCTGGAACGCCGCCCCGACGTGATCTTGATGGATATCAACCTGCCCGGCATGAATGGAAACCAGGCGCAGCGCATCCTGCGCAACGATACGCGCACGGCGCACATCCCCGTCATCGCCTTGACGGCGAATGCCATGAAGGGCGATATCCGGCATGGCCTGGCCGCGGGGTTTTTCCGCTACCTGACCAAGCCCGTCGAAATCACCCTGCTCAATGCGGCCATCGAGGAAGCGCTGCAGCTGGCGCGCGCCGTCCTGCCGTTCAGGCAAGAGGACTGAAGGCCAGCTTTTTCATCGCCGCATCGAGTCCCTTCGCGCTGCGCGCATAACCATCCCACGGCGCGTTGCCCACGTCGAGACGGCTGTGGACATTGCCCACGGTCCATTGGTCGCCCGCTTTCAGCTGGTCGAGTTCCTCCCAGGCCAGCGGCACGGAGATGCCCAGCCCGGAACGCGTGCGGGCCGACCAGGCGCACACGGTGGTGGCGCCCCGGCCATTGCGCAGATAATCGATGAAAATCTTGCCGACCCGGTTGGCGGGACCGCTCTTGACGACAAAACGCGTCGGGATGTGCTGCGCCATGTGCGCCACGATGGCTTGCGAAAACGCCTTCACCGTCTCCCAGTCGTGTTGTGGGCGGATCGGCACGACCACGTGCAGCCCCTTGCCGCCGCTGGTTTTCAGGAACGCGGGCAAGCCCAGCTGCGTCAAAAAGGCCCGCAGCAGCACGGCCGCTTCCCGGATGGCTGGCCAGGCCACGCCCTTGCCCGGGTCCAGGTCGAACACCAGGCGGTTCGGCGTGTCGTAGGCGCTGGCCAGCGCATTTTGCGTGTGGAATTCCACCACATTCCACTGCGCCGCCGCCAGCAAGCCTTGCAGGCTGTCCACTGCCAGCGTGGGCGGGTGTCCGGGGTCCAGCCGGGCATCGAGCTGTTTGACGCCTGGCATGGCCGACGACTCCGCATGTTTCTGGAAAAACAGCTCGCCGCCCACGCCGGACGGCGCGCGCACGAGCGACACGGGCCGGCCGCGCAGGTGCACGAGCATCAGCCTGCCCACCAGCGCGTAATAGCGCACCAGGTCGATCTTCCTGGCGCCGCTGTCCCTGTCGATCACCCGGTCCGCATGGCTGACCCTGAAACTGGCCGGCAAGGCGCCGTCCGGCGTGGAGGTGTTCTGCATCGTCTTCTCCCTGTCGATCGGGCCGCCGCCGGTGTCGAATTCCTGGCGCAGCCCGCATTTGAGCTTGACACCGTCCCCGGAACGGCGCGTGGCCTTGAGTCTAGGCCGCCGCGGCACCTGGCGCGGTACGCCAGCTAACAGAGCGCCCGCCCCGGCAAATGTAAGTGTTTGTAATTAGATCAAATCGTTGTCAACGCGATTGCCGTGCGGCGCGTTTTTGGCTCAGTGACAGGGGAAATGCATCTCCTGAACTACAACCCCACTTCTCGAGGAACTGCACCATGAAAAAAGTAATCGCTACTCTGATCGCCGGCTTGTTCGCTTCCGCAGCCTTTGCTCAAACGCCAGCCGTGCCTGCCAAGGCCGAAGCCAAGCACACCAAGGAAGTGGCAAAAGCAGAAGCCAAGGAAACCAAAGCCGTAGTCAAAGCCGATGCTAAAGAAGCAGTCGTCGCCGCCGATGCCAAGGCCGATGTCGCCAGCGCCAAGGCCGACGCAGCCGCCACCAAGGCAAAAGCCCATCACAAAGCGAAAAAAGCCAAAGCCAAGGCTGACGAAGCCAAGACTGAAGCGACCGCAGCAGCAGCCAAGTAAGTACCTCCGCGCATTTTCAGCGCCACACAAAAAGACAGCTTCGGCTGTCTTTTTGCATTTTCATGCCGTCTTCCTCAATGAACGTCGCTTAAATCACCTGATTGTAAGAAAGTGTAAACAAGGTCAACCATAACCTTCCGGGGCACGTTTTCTGCTCAGTGACACGGGAATCATCCCGGCACCAACAGACATACCAGACAAACCACCACAGAGGACTGCACCATGAAAAAAGCAATTGTTACCCTGATCGCCGGCCTGTTCGCTACCGCAGCCTTTGCCCAAACCCCTGCCGCCCCGGCAGCGTCGGTCCCCGCCAAAGTGGAAGCGGCGCACACCAAAGCTGTCGTCAAAGCCGACGCCAAGGAAGCGCAAGCCGTCGTGAAAGCGGATGCAAAAGAAGCGAAAGCCGTCGTCGCCGCGAAAACGGAAGTGGCCAGCGCAAAAACGGAAGCAACTGCCACCAAGGCCAAGGCGCACCACAAAGCCAAGAAAACCAAGGCCAAGGCCGACGCAAAACTGGCTTCGGCCACCGCTGCAGCGCCAGCGTCTGTACCAGCGCCAGCAGCCGCCAAGTAATCATCGACACACCATCACTTACCACTTGCCAGGAAAATAAAATGAAAAAAGTTATCGCTACCCTCATCGCCGGCCTGTTCGCTACCGCAGCCTTCGCCCAAACCCCTGCCGCCCCGGCAGCGTCGGTTCCCGCCAAGGCGGAAGCGGCCCACACGAAAGCCGTCGCCAAGGCAGAGGCCAAGGAAACCAAGGCTGTCGTGAAAGCCGACGCCAAGGAAGCGGTCGTCGCAGCCGATGCGAAAGCCGATGTCGCCAGCGCCAAGGCCGACGCCAAAGCCACCAAGGCCAAGGCCCATCACAAGGCCGGCAAAGCCAAGGTAAAAGCGGACGCCGCAGTTGCTGCCACACCGGCAAAGTAAGCCAAATGTAGCCACGCAAGCGCATCCGCCGGGTCTGCGCTTGCGTGGCCACTTCCAGTACCAGGGACAGCTTCGGCTGTCCCTTTTGCATTGTGCTCGTCCGGCGCGCCTTCACGCAAACTTCATCGAACAGGCCAGCTTGCGCGCGACAAAACGGCGCAATTGGGCGACACTGGCAATCCGACCATCGCCACGAAAGCTGTCCATGCGCCGCCTGCCGTTTTCACTATTGAGTGCCCTCTTCCTGTCATGCCCTGTCCTGGCGCAGGACAGCGCCCCCGCCACCCTCGATCAAGTCCTGCAAGCTCAGGATGGCGACAGCCATGGCGACTTGCGCGCCGTCGTCGTGCTGCGCGACGGGGCCATCGTCGCCGAGCGCTATTACAACGGCGAGACGGCCGACACCCTGCACGACATCCGCTCGGCCGGCAAGAGCATCACCGCGCTGCTGGTCGGTGCGGCCGTGGCGCGCGGCCAGCTGGCGACAACAAAAACGGTGGGCGGCTACTGGCCCGAAGTCGCTGCCAGCCCGGCGGGCAAGGTCGTCCTCGACGACTTGCTGACCATGCGTTCGGGCCTGGCCGCGTTCGATGAAGACGAACACTCGCCCGGCAATGAAGACAAGCTCGATGCAGCGCCCGACCCCGCCGCCTTCGTGCGCGGCGTGCCGGCCGCAACAAAGCCGGGCAGCATCTACCGCTACAACTCGCTGGGTTCGTACATTGCCGGGCGCGTGGTGGAAAACGCCAGCGGCGCCGACCTGGAAGACTACGCCGCCAAGGCGCTGTTCGCGCCGCTGGGCATCACGCGCTGGAGCTGGGGCCGCGACGTGGCACGCCACCCTAAAGGCCAGGGCAACCTGTCGCTGCGCGCACGCGACACGGCAAAAATCGGCCAGATGGTGCTGAACGACGGCGTATTTGACGACAAGAGGGTGATCGACGCCGCCTGGATCAAGGCAGCGCTGGCGCCGCGCGTGGCCATCGGCGCCGTCGATCGTTACGCCGACAGCTACGGCTATTTCTGGTACGCGAAGACGCAGGACGTGGCCGGGAAAAAGATCGCCGTGCATTTCGCCTCGGGCAATGGCGGCAACAAGATCTACGTGATACCGGCGCGCCGCATGGTGGTGAGCATCGCATCGAGCGCCTACGGCAAGGGCTACGGGCAGCGCCGTTCGGAAGACATCCTGAAAGCCATTTTGGCCGCGGATGCCACGCAGATGTAAGCGATTGTAATGACCGTCAACGCAAGCGTCCGGGGGCGCGTTTTATGCTCAGTGACACGGGAATCATCCCGGCACCAACAGACATACCAGACAAACCACCACTGAGGACTGCACCATGAAAAAAGTAATTGCTACCCTGATCGCCGGCCTGTTCGCAACCGCTGCCTTTGCCCAAACGCCAGCAGCTCCCGCAGCCTCGGTTCCCGCCAAAGTGGAAGCAGCCCACACCAAGGCCGTCGTCAAGGCGGACGCCAAGGAAGCGCAAGCCGTCGTGAAAGCGGACGCCAAGGAAGCGAAAGCTGTCGTCGCCGCGAAAACGGAAGTCGCCAGCGCAAAAACGGAAGCTGCCACCACCAAGGCCAAGGCGCATCACACTGCGAAAAAAACCAAGGCCAAGGCAGATGCCAAACTGGCGTCGGCCACCGCTGAAGCAGCGCCTGCAGCAAGCAAGTAATCCAGTCCATCAGCACCCGATTTTTATTCGCACCATTACCTTATAGGATTTCATCATGAAAAAAGTTATCGCCACCCTGATCGCCAGCCTGTTCGCCACCGCCGCTTTCGCCCAGACGCCAGCCGCACCTGCAGCACCGGCCGCTCCAGCAGCTTCTGCCGCCGCCGTCGCACCAGCAGCCAAGGCTGAAGCGCCAGCCGCCGTCAAACCGGCCGCGCACAAGAAAGCCAAGCATCACAAGGCGAAGAAAGCAGCACCGGCAACGCCAGCAGCTCCGGCCGCAGCGGCAGCTTCCGCACCAGCAGCAGCGCCAGCCAAGTAATCGGCGCCATGCAGGCAAAAAAGACAGGGTTTTCCCTGTCTTTTTTTTCGTCCGCTTATTTCGGCATCAAGACCGTGTCAATGACATTGATCACGCCATTCGATTGATACACATCATAGGTGCTGATGTTGGCGCTATTGCCGCCCTCGTCCATCACGACGATGTTGTGCATGCCGTTCATGGCGAACATCAGCTTGCCCCCGCTGGCCGTGGGCAGGGTCGCCTTGCCGTCATGCATCTTGATCTCCTTCGCCAGCGCCTTGAAGTCGTATTTTCCCGGTACCACGTGGTAGGTGAGGATTTTCGTCAGGGTGGCCTTGTTTTCCGGTTTCACCAGGGTGTCGACGGTACCTGCCGGCAGCTTGCCAAACGCCGCATTCGTCGGCGCGAACACGGTGAACGGGCCCTTGCCTTTCAAGGTATCGACCAGGCCGGCCGCCTTGACGGCAGCCACCAGGGTCGTGTGGTCGGCCGAATTGACGGCGTTGTCGACGATGTCCTTGCTCGGGTACATGCTCTGGCCGCCCACCATGGTCGTCATGTCGGCGGCAAACGGGGCGCTGGCGGCCAGCAGGGAAGTAAAGGCTGTGACAAACAGTGCTGCGGGAACAAAGGTGCGCATGATGGTATCTCCTGGATGACTGCGTTTGCGTGATTGCAGGAGTACTTACGCGGCCTGTCCGCAAACGGATTCAACTCGCTGAACACAAAAAAACGGCGCCGTGCAAGCGCACGACGCCGTTTTGACGATGTTTTCCTTGCCGCGGGCCGGACATGCCAGCTCGCGGTGCCGGAAATCAGTTGGCCGCCACCTGCGGCTCCGTCTCGCCCCAGCCGCCGCCCAGGGCACGGATCAGCGCCACCGTGGTGACGGCGCGGTTGCCGCGCAATTGCACGGCATTGCGCTCGATGGCCGCCAGGTTGCGCTGCGCGTCCAGCAGATCGAGGTAGCTGGAACGGCCCGCGTCGTACAGCTTTTGCGCCAGGTCGGCCGAGCGGCGCGCCGAGACGACGGCTTCGTCGATCTGCTGCGTCTGGCCCGACAGGATGCGCAGGCCGGCCAGGTTGTCTTCCACCTCGGCGAAGGCCACCAGCACGCTCTGGCGATACGTCGCCACCGACTCTTCCAGCTGCGCTTCGCTGCGGCTCACGGCAGCTTTATTGCGTCCGCCATCGATGATCGGCATCGACATCAGGGCGCCCAGCAGCCAGGAGCGGCTGCTCCACTTGAAGATGTCCGAGAACGTATCGGACGCGCCGCCGCCGGAAGCGTTCAAGGTCAACGCGGGGAACATGGCCGATTTCGCCACGCCGATGCGCGCATTCGACGCTTCCATGGTGCGCTGCGCCGACGCGATGTCGGGACGGCGCTCCAGCAGGGACGACGGCATGCCGGCCGGGATCACGGGCAGGAAGCCGCTGTCCTGCAGCGGGTTGACGGTCGCCGTGAAGCTGGCGGCCGGTTTACCCAGCAGAACGGCCAGCGCATGTTCGCTGGTCGCGCGCTGGCGCTGCAGGCCGATGGCTTCGGCGCGCGTCGTCGACAGCTCCGTGCGGGCACGGGACAGATCGAATTCGCCGATGTCGCCCAGGTCATAGCGGCGCTGGTTCACATGCACGCTTTCCTCGCGCAGGCGCACCGTCTGCTCCAGGGTCGCCAGTTCCGCATCCGTGGCGCGCAGCTGGAAGTAGGTTTGCGCCACGTCGGCCTGCAGGGACAGCAGCACCGAGCGATAGGTCGCTTCCACGGCCAGCGCATCGCTGCGCGAGGCGCTGACATTCGATGCCACCCGGCCGAACAGGTCGACTTCGTAGCTGGCCGTCAGATTCGCCTGGTAGACGTTGGTCGCCGCCACCGGCGCGCCGTTCGGCAAGCCGAGCGACACGGCGGAAGCGCGGTTGCGCTGGCCGCCCACGTTCACGCCCACTTGCGGGATGCGGTCCGCTTCGGCGATGCCGGCAATCGCCCTCGCCTGCTTGACGCGGGCGGCGGCGACGGCCAGGTTGGCATTGGCCTGCGTGGCTTCGCTGATCAGGCTTGTGAGGGCCGGATCATTGAAGGCCAGCCACCACTCGCCGCGCGCCTGGCGCTCGGCTGGCACGCCCTGCTTCCAGCGCGTGCCGTCGGCCGCCGTCTGCACGGCGGGCAAGGCTTGCGCTTCCTTGAACGCCGTCGGCGTCTCGATCTGCGGCTGCTTGAACTCCGGCGCCGCGCAGGCGGCCAGCAGCACGGCTGCGGCCATGGCGGTCAGCACAGGCTTGACGCGCCAGATGATTTCCTTGGTTTTCAATATATATCTCCTTCCAGGTTCAATGCTGGCGCGGCGGCAGGCTTGGCGGCAGCATCGGCTGGTTTTTTCTCAAAACGCTGCGCCAGGGTGCGCAGCAGTACGTAGAACACGGGCGTCAGGAACAGGCCGAAGAAGGTCACGCCCAGCATGCCGGCAAAGACCGCCACACCCATCGCATGGCGCATTTCCGAACCGGCGCCGTGCGAGAACACGAGGGGCACCACGCCCATGATGAAGGCGATCGACGTCATCAAAATCGGACGCAGGCGCAGGCGGCACGCTTCCAGCGCCGCTTGCACGACGGTGCGGCCATGCTCTTCCAGTTCGCGGGCAAATTCCACGATCAGGATCGCATTCTTCGACGCCAGCCCCACCAGCACGAACAGCGCGATCTGGGTAAACACGTTGTTGTCGCCACCGGTCAATTTGACGCCCAGCAAGGCGCACAGGATGGACATCGGCACGATCAAAATCACGGCCAGCGGCAGGGTCCAGCTTTCGTACTGTGCGGCCAGCACGAGGAACACCAGCAGCACGCACAGCGGGAAGACATAGATCATCGTATTGCCGGACAAGATGTCCTGGTAGGTCAGCTCCGTCCACTCATACGAAATCCCCTGCGGCAGCACTTCCTTGGCGATGCGTTCCAGCGCGGCTTGCGCCTGGCCGCTCGACACGCCAGGCGCGGCACCGCCGTTGAAATCGGCTGCAGCATACGCGTTGTAGCGCTGTACGCGGTCCGGACCATAGCTATCCTTGACGCGCATCAACGACGACAGCGGGATCATTTCGCCTTTGTCATTACGCACTTTCAGCTGCGCGATATCCTGGGCATGCGAACGGAACGCGGCATCGGCTTGCACGCGCACCTGGTAGGTGCGGCCAAACTGGTTGAAGTCGTTCACGTACAGCGAACCGAGGTTGATCTGCAAGGTCTGGTAAATCGTTTGCAGCTGCACGCCCATCTGCTTGGCTTTCACGCGGTCGACGTCGGCGAACAGCTGCGGCACGTTGATCTGGTAGCCCGAGAACACGCCCGCCAGTTCCGGCGTCTGGTACGCTTTCGCGGCCAGCGACTGGGTGGCGTTGTACAGCGCGTCGTAACCGAGGTTGCCGCGGTCTTCGATCATCATCTTGAAGCCGCCGATGGTGCCCAGGCCGTTGACGGGCGGCGGCGGGAAGACCATGATGAAGGCGTCCTGGATGCCGCCCAGGCGCTTGTTGATCTCGGCCGCGATGGCGCCGCCCGACAATTCCTTGCTGCTGCGCTCATCGAACGGTTTCAGGGTGGCGAACACGATACCGGCGTTCGGCGCATTGGTAAAGTCGTTGATCGACAGGCCGGGGAAGGCGATGGTCGATTCGACGCCAGGCACCGACTTGATGACGTCGGACATGCGGCGCACGACATCTTCCGTGCGGTCCAGCGAAGCGGCGTCAGGCAATTGCGCAAAGCCCACCAGGTATTGCTTGTCCTGCGCCGGCACGAAGCCGGCCGGCACGGACTTGAAGGTGAAGATGGCGGCAACGACCAGCAGCGCATACACACCCAGCGACGCGCTCTTGCGGCCCAACACGCCCTTCACGCCCGCTTCATAGCGGTGCGAAGCGCGGCCGAAGAAGCGGTTGAACCAGGCGAAGAAGCGGCCGAAGACCATGTCCATGCCGCGCGTCAGCGCGTCTTTCGGCGCATCGTGCGGTTTCAGCAGCGCGGCCGACAGGGCTGGCGCCAGGGTCAGCGAGCTGAAGGCGGAAATCACGGTCGAAATGGCGATCGTCAGCGCGAACTGGCGATAGAACTCGCCGGACAAGCCTGGCACGAAGGCGATCGGCACGAACACGGCGCACAGCACCAGGGCGATGGCGACGATAGGACCGCTGACCTCTTTCATGGCCTGGATGGTGGCGTCGCGCGGCGACAAGCCTTCCTCGATATTGCGCTCGACGTTTTCCACCACCACGATGGCGTCATCGACGACGATACCGATGGCCAGCACGAGGCCGAACAGCGACAGCGTGTTGATCGAGAAGCCAAAGCCCAGCATCACGGCAAAGGTACCGACAATCGACACGGGAACGGCCAGCAGCGGAATGATCGAGGCGCGCCAGGTTTGCAGGAAGATGATCACCACCAGCACCACCAGGGCGATGGCTTCCAGCAAGGTATGGATCACGGCTTCGATGGACGAGCGCACGAACTGCGTGGGGTCGTACTCGATGCGGTATTCCACGCCTTGCGGGAAGTCTTTCTTCAGTTCGTCCATCTTGGCGCGCACGTCGGACGACAATTGCAGCGCGTTGGCGTTCGGCGCTTCGAAAATACCCATGCCGACGGCAGGATTATTGTTCAGCAGCGAACGCAGCGAGTAGCTGTTGGCGCCCATTTCCACGCGCGCCACGTCCTTCAGGTGCGTGACGGCGCCGTCGGCATTCGTGCGCACGATGATGGCGCCGAATTCCTCGGGCGTCTGCAGACGGCCCTGGGTGTTGACGGTCAGCTGGAAGTCCGAGTTTTTCGCCGGCGAAGCGCCGATGACACCGGCAGCCACCTGCACGTTCTGCTCGCGGATGGCGTCGACGACGTCATTGGCCGTCATGCCGCGCGCCGCTACCTTTTGCGGGTCGAGCCAGATGCGCATGGCATAGTCGCCGGCGCCGAAGATCTGGATGTCGCCCATACCGGGCAGACGTGCCAGTTGGTCCTTGACGTTCAGCACCGCGTAGTTACGCAGATACATGTCGTCATAGCGCTTGTTCGGCGAGACCAGGTGCACCACCATGGTCAGATTCGGCGACGATTTGACGGTCGTCACGCCGATCTGGCGCACTTCCTCGGGCAGGCGCGGCAAGGCGCGCTGCACGCGGTTCTGCACCTGCGTCTCGGCCTGCTCGACGTTGGTGCCGATCTTGAAGGTCACGGTCAGCATCATCGCGCCATCGGACGTGTTTTGCGAGGACATGTAGAGCATGTTCTCGACGCCGTTGATCTGCTCTTCGAGCGGCGCGGCCACGGTTTCGGCGATCACTTTCGGGTTGGCGCCCGGGTATTGCGCGCGCACCACCACGGATGGCGGCACGACGTCGGGATATTCGGAGATGGGCAGGCCGAAAATCGACAGCAGCCCGGCCACGAATATGACAATCGACAGCACCGCCGCGAAAATCGGCTTGTCGATGAAAAAGCGGGAAAAATTCATGTTTATTCCTTGGAAGTCGATGCTGCTTTCGCGGCGATCTTGGCGTCTTTTACTTCAGGTTTTGCGGGAGCGACAGGCGCGGTCGGGTCGAAATCCATGGCCACCATCTGCGGCGTCACGGGTGCGCCTGGACGCACGCGCTGCAAGCCGTTGACGACGATCTTTTCGCCCGCCTTCAAGCCTTCGCGCACCACGCGCAAGCCGTCCGAATTCGGGCCCAGCTTGACGGCGCGGTATTCGGCCTTGTTGTCGGCGCCCACCACGTACACATATTTGCGGCTCTGGTCCGTGCCGACGGCGCGGTCGCTGATCAACAGCGCCGTGCTTTGCGCCTGCGGGCCGTTGCCGCCGTCGAGCTGGATGCGCGCGAACAGGCCCGGCACCAGCTGGCGCTCGGCGTTGGCGAAGGTGGCGCGCATGCGCACGCTGCCCGTGGCCGGGTCGAGCTGGTTGTCGACGAATTCCAGCTTGCCTTCATGCGGGAAGCCCGTTTCGTTGGCCAGGCCCACCTTGACGGTGACGGGCGTGCCCTTTTGCGCCGTGCCGGCCACGCGCAGATACGTATCTTCATCGCCGTCGAAGCTGGCGTAGATGCGGTCCGTCGACACCACGGAAGTGAGGATGGCGGAAGCGTCGATCAGGTTGCCGACGGTGATTTCCGCCTTGCTGACGCGGCCGCTGATCGGAGCCTGCACCTGCGTGTACGACAGGTTCAGCCTGGCCGCTTCATATGCGGCTTGCGCCGAGCGGGCATTCGCGTCCAGCTCTTTCAAGCCCGATGCCTTTTCATCGAATTCGCGCTGGGCGATGGCTTTTTCGGCCAGCAGCTTTTCAGCGCGCGACAGTTCCAGCTTGGCCAGTTCCGCCTTGGCGCGGGCCGAGGCAGCCGTGCCTTCGGCGCGCGACACTTCGGCCTGGAATGGGCGCGGATCGATGACGAACAGCACATCGCCTTTTTTGACTTCGCTGCCCGGCTTGAAGTTGACGGCCGTGATGAAGCCGCCGACTCGCGAGCGGATTTCCACGCGCTCGATCGCTTCCAGGCGGCCCGAGAATTCCTGCGTTTCCGTGATCTGTTTTTCCACCACGGCGGCGGCCGAGATGGGCGGGCCGCCGGCCGCTGGCGCGTCGGGCACCTTGCTATTGGCCGAATCGCAGCCGGCCAGGCTCACGGCCACCAGACCTGCCAGCGCGAGCGAGGCAGCCAGGGGCTTCAGCAGAGTGGAAAATTGTTGAACGTTTTTCATTTTATTTCCCTGTTTTATGAAAATTTCTAATGGTATGGGCGGCAGGAAGCAACCCAGCTTAAAAAGTGAATGGTGGTGCCATGGCGCCCGACGGCGCTCGATCAAAGGTAAACAGGCCGCCAGCTGCTTAAAAGCGGACGGGGACGACGAAGCTGGCTGTGCGAACGCACAACTCAGGCAGGAAGGGAACTACACTGCGTAGTGTAGCAACCAAAACTCAAAAAGTAAACTGATTAGTGTAAGTTTTTTTGCGGTGCCGCGGATGGCGGCGTCATGACTCGGGCTCCTGCCCCAGTCCGGCGACGAAACTGCTAATTTCGCTCAATACCTGTACCTTGCACGCGCACTCATTGCGGGCGGTGGCGTCTTGCAGCGGCGCGGCGGCCATGCGCCGCACGGTCGTCTTGATGCCGCAGGCGATCAGTTTGCTGCCGTATTGTTCAGCCTCGTCGCGCAATGGGTCGTCTTCGCTGGACAATATCAAGGCTGGCGGCAGGTTCTTCAGGCGGCTCGACTGCAATGGCGACGCGTACGGGTGGGTACGGTCAGCGGCATTCGGCAGGTAGCCGCGGTAGGCGGCGGCGCACTGGTCCGCCACTTCGGCCAGGTCGGGACAGGTCGGCAAGGAGCGCATCGAGCAGGTCGACAGGCCGGGATCGAGCATGGGCATGATCAGCACCTGGCCCGCGAGGGGCGGTCCGCCCCGGTCGCGCGACATCATGGCGCATACGGCGGCCAGGTTAGCGCCCGCCTCGATGCCCGACACCACCATCTGCTTGCCCGTCCAGCCCAGCTTGGACTTGTTCTTTTTTGCCCACAGCAGCACGGCATGCGCGTCTTCCACGGCGGCGGGGAATGGCCGCACGCGGGCCAAGGTGTAGTTCGCGGCCAGCACCACATGGTCGGGATTGCTCAGCACGAGGCAGCGCAGGAAGTCGTCTGCATCGTCCAGGTCGCCGTCGACAAAGCCGCCGCCATGAAAGAAGACCATCAGGTTCGGCTGCTTGGCGCCCGGCACGCCGGCCGTGTAGACACGCGCGCCGAGCGCATCTTGCGCGCCCTGCACCTGGATGTCGCGTATCTTCAGCGCCTGGCCAGGTGCCAGTTCGGCAGCGGTGTCGGCAAAACTCATTGCGCCACCACCGGCTGCACCGCAGCATCGAGCACCGTGTCGTTCAGGCACAACAGGGCGACGCCGCCCACTTCATGGGTCAGGGCGCTATAACCGCTGGCTTCGCTTTGCGCCGCCATCGAGTATGCATCCGTCGATACCATCGCGGCCAAAGCGAGCGAGCTCATAGCGAGAGCGAGCACTGCAAAGATTCCATTCCGATGACCCATGATTTTTCTCCTGTGAACTTCCTGCGGCAATCACATTTATGCTGCAGTACAACAACTATAGACTTGATCTACAATCTGATAAAGAGTGCAATGACGAATTGATTGTTCAGGATTATGAATAATCAAGCATAAAGTGATAAGGAATCAAGTGAACAAGCTGCAAGCCATGGAAGTTTTCATCCAAGTCGTCGATGCGGGCGGCTTTACGCGCGCGGCGGAAAACATGCAGCTGCCGAAAGCCACCGTCTCGACCCTGATCCAGTCGCTGGAAGCGAGCCTGTCGGTTAAGTTGCTCAACCGCACCACGCGCCACGTCAGCATCACATCCGATGGCGCCGCCTATTACGAGCGCTGCGTGCGCATCCTGTCGGACGTGCGCGAGGCGGAGGAATCGCTGTCGCGCACGCGTTTGAGCCCCAGCGGGCGGCTGCGCGTGGATGCGCCCACGGCCCTGGCCAGCGAACTGATCATCCCCGCCCTGCCCGACTTCTTTGCCCGCTATCCGGACATCTCGCTGGAACTGGGCTGCAGCGACCGCCCCGTCGACTTGATCGAGGAAGGCGTCGATTGCGCCGTGCGCGGCGGCGAATTGGGCGACCTGAACCTGATCGCGCGCCGGGTCGGCGTGCTGCACTTCATGACGTGCGCCTCGCCCGGCTACCTGGCGCAGCACGGCACGCCGCTGCATCCGGACGACCTGGCGCAGCACCGGGGCGTGAATTTTTTCTCCGCCAAGACGGGCAAGACCTTCGACTGGGATTTCACGCGCGCCGGCGACCGCATCCAGATCGCCATGCCCAGCCATATCGCCCTGAACGACTCGAACGCCTACACGGCCGCCGGACTGGCGGGCCTGGGCATCGTGCAAATGACGCATTTCATGCTTGCGCCCCTGATAGAACAAGGCAAAATGGTGGAATTGCTCAGCGAATGGGAATCCGACCCGCTGCCCATCCACGTGATCTATCCGCCCAACCGCCATCTGTCGGCCAAGGTGCGCGTGTTTGTCGAATGGGTCGCCGACATGTTTACCAACCACCCGGCCACGCAACTGAAAGGCAAGAGCAGCCTTCCCAGCGCGCGCGCCACCCAGACCGAGGCCCAGCCATGACCGCAGCAAGCACATCGCCGCACCCGCACCGCATCGTCTTTCTCGACCGCGACAGCCTGATCGCCACCGTGCGCCCGCCCGCCTTCGCCCACAGCTGGGAAGAACATGCGCACACCAGGGGTAGCGAACAGACGGTGGCTCGCCTGCAAGGCGCCACGATCGCCATCACGAACAAGGTGCCGCTGCGCGCGGCCGAGCTGGCGCAATTGCCGGACCTGCAAATGATCGCCGTGGCCGCCACCGGCACGGATATCCTCGACCTGGCCGCCTGCCGCGAACGGGGCATCGTCGTGGCGAATATCCGCGACTATGCGCGCGCCACCGTGCCCGAACACACGCTGGCCCTGATGCTGGCCCTGCGCCGCCAGCTCATCGCTTACCGCGCGGACGTGGAAGCGGGCCTGTGGCAGGCGTCCGACCGCTTCTGCCTGTTCGGCCACCCGATCCGCGACCTGGCCGGCAGCCGTCTGGGTTTGCTGGGCTATGGCGCGCTGGGCAAGTCCGTGGCCCAGCTGGGCCGCGCCTTCGGCATGCAGGTGATCGTGCACAACCGTTCGCCCATCAATGAAGATGGCATGAAGGAAGTGGGCTTCGACGAATTGCTGGCCAGTTCCGACGTGCTGAGCCTGCACCTGCCGCTGACGGACACCACGCGCAACATCATCGGAGCAAAGGAACTGGCGCGCATGCAGCCGACCTCGCTATTGATCAACACGGCGCGGGGCGGCCTCGTCGATGAAGCGGCACTGGCGGAGGCCTTGAAAAACGGCGTGATCGCCGGCGCCGGTTTCGACGTGCTGTCCAAGGAGCCGCCTCCGCCCGACAACCCGCTGCTCAATTTGCGCCTGCCCAACTTCATCCTCACGCCGCACACGGCCTGGGCCAGCGGCGAAGCCATGCAGAAGCTGGCCGATATCCTGATCGGCAATGTGGAAGCGTTCGAACGGGGTACACCGACGAACGTGGTGGCATGAGTTTGTTAAACGAGCTGGATGAACTGCTGTGCAGCGACGACGATGAATACGACCGCCTCGACCTGTTTCTCGAGGCGGACGAGCTGATCGGGCAACTGCAGTCCGCCGACGTACCCCCGCTGCTGGCCCTGTGGCGGGCGCGCAGCCCGTGCTGGCAGCAGCGTTTCACCCAAGCAAGCAGCAACATCGACGGCGCCGTGCTGCGCGCCCTGCTGGCCGGTTTGCTGCAGATCAAGGAGGCCACCCACGGCGTGCTTGAATTGATGTCGCGCTTGCCGCCCGTCGCCGACGACTCCGCCCTCAGCGACGCCCTGCTCGCCTACGCCGAGCAAGCCTGGCATGCGGACCCGGCACGGCAGCGGCAAATCCAGATCAGTTGCTGGAGCTGCGGGCTGTCGGGCCGGCTGTTGAAGCGGCTGGGACTGGCGTCGTGGAAAGACGCGGGCTTGTAGGAACTACGGCGCGGCAGGCCGCTCGAAGGAAAACCCCGGCGCATACGCGTGATAGCCATCGAAATCGCCCTTGCCGATGGCCGCGCCGGCGCTGCGCGCAATCGCATACGCCATGCTGAAGTGAAAGTAGAAATTCGGCAGTATGTACAGATGCAAGAATTCATCGGCCGGCAGCGCGATGTCGGCGAAGCCGGCGCGGTCGCGGCAGATGCGGTCTGGCGGCCCGTCAAAACGCTCCACGGGAATGTCCTTGAGGTAGCGCATGGTGTGTGCGATCTGTTCCTGCAGGCTGGCGGCGGCGCTGAAATCGGCCACGACCAGCCCCGCCAGCGGACAGCAGCCGCGCAGGGAAAAGCTCACGGCCGCGCGCACTTGCTGGGCGAACGGCAGCATGTCCGGGTGCAGGCGCGCCGCCAGCATGTGCGGCGCAGTGCCGGTCTTGTCGAGCATGGCGGAAAGCTGCGCCAGGGAACGGCAAAAGATGGCGGCCGGGTGGATGGGCGTCACGCCTGTCATGCCGAGCCTCCTGCCGCCGCATCGTGCGCCACGGCCTGCTTCAGCACGCGGATCAGGCGGCGTTCATGGCGGCCCACGGCGGCCCAGTCCCAGGCATCGGTCTGGCCCAAGTCCGGGTAAAGGGGCTGCCATTTTTCCGCGCGCTTTTGCGAATTGGCGCTCACATGCGACGCCAGTCCCTTGCCGCTGGACAGGCGCAGGTAGACGCGGATGACGCCCCAGCCTTCGCACACGTAACGGTAGGTGAGGCCGCCGCACTTGGCCGGGTCGAGGGCGATACGGCGCGGGGCAAAGTGTCCGGCCATGTCCGGGTAATGCACGGCAAGGAACACCTCGCCGGCCCCTTCAGCCTCCAGCCTGGCCGCATACGCGCACAGCTCGGCAGGCGAGCGGAAATACAGCGTTTCCCTTTCCATCTGCGAATACGCCTGCGCCACGGCCGCGCCGGGCTTGGCAAAGATTGCCGCGGCCATGGCCGCGATGCCTGCTGTTGATAATGCCACTGTGCCTGCCTTTCCTGTTGCCTGATGGTTACGCCATGCGCCGCCATCCTAGCATGGCGTCAACGGCGATGGCGGCTGAAAAACTCCCACATCACCTCATTCGCATCGATGGCGCGCGTGGTCTTGCCGATGGGCAGGCCGACGTTGAAGGCATCGGTGCCCGGCCACGTGTGGCCGCCTTCCTTGACGGTGATCAAGGCCACGCTGACGCCAGCGGCGCCCTGCTCCAGCCAGCTCACTTGCGTGGCGTCGCCAGCGGGGCCAGGAAGCAGGCGCGGCTGCGGCCTGGCACCTTCGATGCCGTTGTGCTGGCGCCAGTAATCGAACGTATCCTCGGCCGACAGATAGCTGGCGGCCTTGCCCTCGAGCAGCACGACCTTGTCGGCCGTGCCCTGTATCAGCAGCATGCCGACCTTGTCCGCCTTCTTGTGATGCTGCCGTACCGGTTCCGGCATGGGCGCCCCCACCGAGGCGACGGCGGCGAACTGTTGCGGCAATTCGGCTGCCAGGCGCAGGGCAAAGAAACCGCCGCGCGACAGGCCCGTGGCATACACGCGCTGCTCGTCGATGCGGTAATCCTGCTTGAGTTTGCTCAACATCGCTTGCGTAAAGCCGACGTCGTCCGTGCCCGCAAGGTAATCCATGCCGAAGCCCACGTTCCAATCCTGCTTGATGCCTTGCGGATACACAACGATGAACTGCTGCCGCTCGGCCGTCTTGTTCATCTGCGTGTACAGCATTTGTTCCGCCATGCTCATGCCGCCGCCATGGAAATTGAAGACGACGGGAAAGGTCTTCTGAGGCTGGCTTTGATACGCAGCCGGCGTGTAGACGATGTAGCGGCGCTTGTCATCCTTGAGCTGCAGCGATTGCACCTGGGCCAGCACGGGCATGGACAGGCAGGACAGGATGAACAGGATGATGGCGATTTTCATGGGCTTCCCTTCAAGTAAAAGAGCAGCCAGCATATGCAAGGGCAGGTGAAATCGCGGTGAAATCCGCCGACTTTATTGCGCCCGGGCCGGCACGATGGCGACACGGAACTGCGTCGCGCCCGGATGGAAAACAATGTCCCAGTGCATGGCTTTTGCCAGGCGCAGCAGCAGGTCCTGGCCATGCGCGAAACCGTGGATGCGTGGCGCTTGCCCCGGCTGCACGGTATTCTGGATGCTCAGGCAACCTTGTGCAAACGCAATATCGATGCGGCAATCGGGGCCGCCATGGAACAGCGCATTTGCCAGGCAATTATTGAGGAGCAACATGACCAGTTGCGGGTTGCCGACCGCCTCCAGCCGCTCCGGCAAGTCCAGGGTCAGCAGGCTGGCATCCCAAGGGTGTTCGTCGAGCAGGCGCAGCAGGCATTGCTCGATGCAGCCGCGCAATTCGACCACGTCGCCCGGCAATTGCTCGGCCCGCGCCAGCGCGAACAGCGCGTCGATGGTGGCGCGCATCTCGTCCGTGGATTGCCGCAGCTGCGCCTGCTCCTGCCTGCCCAGCGGCTGCGCATAGTCCAGCGCCAGGGTGTTGTGCATGAGGGTCAGCGGCGTGCGCAATTCATGGCTGACGTCGCGGGTAAAAGCCTGTTCGCGCCGCAACACCGCCTGCAGTTCGGCAAAGGTGGTTTCCAGCCGGCGCGCCAGGAAACCGATCTCGTCGGGGCGGTCGCGCTCGCTGAAATGGACGGCGCCGCCGGGCGCCAGCCGGCGCGCTTCCTGCGCTAATCTCTGCAAGGGCAGCACGAGGCGCCGCGCCAGCCAGTACGCCAGCAGCAGGGCCAGGCCGATCAGCGCCAGCGCCACGCCAGCCACGACGCCGCCCACTTCCCGCGCCAGCCGCGACACGACCAGCACGGGCGCCACGTCGGCCAGCAGGTACGCGCGGGGCGGACGGCGGCACGTGCGCACGCACCGCTTGAGGCAAGTCAAGGTAACTGCCATAAACCGTGATGAGGTCGCTGCCAGAAGGCGTAAGCTTGCCGTGCTGCTGCCAGCGCATGCTGACGGCCGCCGCTTCGCGCTCGAGCAGGCGCTGCACCAGCATGTCTTCCGTCACGTAGGCAATCACCAGCGCCAGGCCCGTGTAGCATAGGCACAGCAGGATGGTGAAGCCGGCCAGGGCGGCAAACAGGCGCTGCCGGATCGACTGGCTCATGACGATGCCGCAGCGTCGAAGGCCAGGCGGTAGCCTAGCTGCGGTATGGTCACCAGCATGCCCGCCGCGCCAACCCCGCCAAGCAACTCCAGCTGCTTGCGCAGCGCGTAGATGTGCGATTTGAGGGCGTCGCTGTCGGGCGGCTGGCTGCCCCACAGCTGCTGCAGCAAGGCCGAGCGCGAGACGGCGTGCGGGTATTCGCGGCACAGCAGCAACAGAATTTTAAAACCCGTCTGCGTCAATGGCAGCGGTGCGTCGCCATACAGGGCGCGCCCTGCGCGCGTCTGCAAGGTAAACGGTCCCACGCGCATTTCCTGATGCACGTGCAACTGCTGCCGGCGCGCCAGCGCTTCGCAGCGCAAGGCCACTTCGCGCAAGTCGAACGGCTTGGTCAGGTAATCGTCGGCGCCGTCGCGAAAGCCGCGCGCCTTGTCTTCGTACGCGTCGCGCGCCGTCAGCATCAAAATCGGCACATTGCTGGGCGCGGCCGCCTTGATGGCGCGGCATACTTGCAAGCCATCCGTGTCGGGCAAGTTCAGGTCCAGCAGCACCACGTCATAGCTGTTGCGCGTGGCCAATTGCACGGCCAGCGCGCCCGTGCCCGCATGGTCCGTCTGCCAGCGCAAGCCGTCGAGGAAATCGAGCACCTGGCGCGCGATGGCCAGGTGGTCTTCCACCAGCAGGATACTCAGGGGAAGTTTATTCATCGCACGCCGGCAATGCGCGCATACAGCCAGAAATTGCCGGATCTTCCGCGAATTTGCCGGTAGCAGCGCAGATAGCCTTCCCGCTCGAAAGCGCAGCGTTCGAGCACGCGCATCGACCGTTCATTGCTTTCCAGCACGGTTGCCTGGATGCGCAGGAAGCCGAGGCGCTGGAAGCCCCAGTCCACGACAGCGTTCACGACGGACGTGGCCACGCCCTGCCCCCATACGGCAGGAGCAAGATCGTAGGCGATTTCGGCCGTGCGGTGCTGCGGGGAAATGGCATTGAAGCCGACCGTGCCCACCAGCCGGCCCCCGTCGCGCAGCACGACGGCCAGACGAAGGGACGACGATGGCTGGGCCGAAGCATAGTCATCGAAATTGGCCTGCAGATCGTCGGCGCACTGCAAGTTCCAGCTCGTGTGCTCCACGACGGCAGGGTCGGCCAGGTAGGCATACCAGGCGGACGCGTCGCTGCGTTCCAGCGGGCGCAAGATCACCAGCGGGTGGCCTGAAGCGGGTAGATCGACAGCGATCATCGCCCGGCATCCTCCTCAGCTGCGGCCTGGCGATCGCTGGAACGCGTCGCCAACCTGTCCGCTCACGCGGCGCCCTTGCGCCGCGCTTCCCATTCGCGGCGCAGCAAGCCATACAGCGCCGAATCGCTGACCTGGCCTCCGACGATCCAGCGTTCGGGCAGAAAACCTTCCTTGTTGAAACCCTGGCGTTCCAGGGCGCTGGCCGAACCGGCGTTGTGCGGGTCGATATCGGCTTCCAGGCGGTTCAGGTCGCGCTCGATGAAGGCGAATTCCAGCAGCGCCGACAGCGCTTCGTGCATATAGCCCTTGCCCCAGTACGGGCGGCCCAGCGCGTAGCCGATCTCGGCGCGGCGGTTCTGGCGGTGCTCGGAAAACAGGCTGCAGCTGCCCAGGTATTCGCCCGTCGCCTTCAGCTCGACGGCGAAGCGGAAGAATTCCTCTTTCTCGAAAGCGGCGATGTCCTCGGCAATCTGGCGCGCGGCGCGGCCCGTGTCTTCCCAGGGCGGTTCGCTGAAATAACGCATCACTTCGGGATCGGAATGCATGGCGAACTGCGCCGCCTCATCCGATGGTTGCGGCTTGCGCAGGATCAATCGTTCAGTAGTGATGGTCTTGCTGTAGGTCATGGCTCTCCAGTCTGGCTGCAAACGGACGAAGGCTTATTATTCCATGCAACTATAACGATGTGGCAATTTTGTACGCCTGCTTTTAATGTAGTATGGCAATATTTCCACCATATCATTGATGCAACTTCATGATTCGCCTATGGATGCAGTAAAGGATGCAACAAACAAGGACGCGGCGGGCACCCTGCCGGCGCAGCCCGAGGTCTTGAGCAGGCACAAGCGGCCAGTGATCGTCTGGGCCAGCATCGCCTTCTTCTGCATGTGCGCCATGCTGCTGGGCATGACCATCTGGATCGTCTGGTCTTCGCGCGAAGTCCGCCTGCGCGAGAGCAGCGCGGCGACGGAGAACATGGCGCGCGCCCTTGCCACGCAAGCCTACATGGAACTGGAAGTCGCCGATGTCATGCTGGAAGATATCGTCGAACACATCCGCAACGAAGGCAATAATGACGCCACGGGCGAGCGCTTGCAATCGCACCTGCAGCAGCTGTCGAGGAATATCGTGGAAATTGCCGGCGTCTTCATTTTTGACAGCCAGGGGGACTGGCTGGCCACCTCGTCCGGCGCCAGGCAGGACGGCAACAACGCCGACCGCGACTATTTCACCTATCACAAGACGCATGCGCAGCTGGGCAGCCGCATCAGTGCACCCGTGCGCAGCAAATCCAGCGGGCAATGGGTCTTGCCCGTGTCGCGCCGGGTGGAGTTGGCGGACGGTTCCTTTGCCGGCGTGGTGCTGGTCACCCTGGGGCTCGCCTCCTTCGAACGCATCTACGATAGCCTCAACCTTGGCAACACGGGCACGGCATTCTTTGCCCTCGACGACGGCACGCTGATTTACCGGCGGCCGTTCCAGCCCAATGTCATCGGCATGGATATTTCGTCGGGCGCACTCTTGCGCGCCTTCCGCGAAAAAGGACCTGTCGGCACGGCCATGATGACGGCGAAGGTGGACGAAATCGAACGGCTGTACAGCTATCGCCACCTGGAACGCTTTCCCGTCATCGTGGCGGCGGGGCTCTCGAAGGAAGACGTCTTCGCCGAGTGGCAAAGGCTGAGCATGCAAATCGTGCTGGCGTCGCTGGCGGCGGGAGCGGCGCTGATCTACCTGTTCCGCAAGCTGATGCGGCAGATTGCCGTACGCGACCGCATCGAAGCCAGCCTGCGCCTGGCCACGGCGGAGCTGCGGCACGCGAATGCGGACCTGGCGGCGCGGGCGTCGCAAGACGGCTTGACGGGGCTGGCCAACCGCCGCTGTTTCGACGAGACGCTGGCACAGGAATTGAAGCGCGCCCAGCGCAGCGGCCATGAAGTGTCGCTGATCATGCTCGACGTGGATTTCTTCAAGAAATTCAACGACCAGTATGGCCACGTGGCGGGCGACGAGTGCCTGCAGGCAGTTGCCAACGCCGTGGCCCGCAGCGTCGGCCGGACCGAAGACCTGGCGGCACGCTATGGCGGCGAAGAGTTCGCCGTGATCATGCCCGCCACCAACGCTGCGGGCGCGCTGGACGTGGCGGAAGCCATCCGCTCGGGCGTGGAAGCCTTGCAGATTGCCCATGCAGCCAGCGCGAACGGTGTCGTGACCGTCAGCCTGGGCGCAGCCACGCTGCAGCCCGCACGGGAGCGCTGCAGCGACAGCAGCGAGCTGATACGCCAGGCCGATGCCCTGCTGTACCAGTCGAAAAATACGGGCCGCAACCGCGTCAGCGGCGGCGGGCCAGCAGCATGACGCCGCCCATGCCAGGAAAAAGAATCACCCTCACCATGCCGGTCACCCTCATCGCACTGGCCATCTGGCTGGGCTTGAGCCTGGGCGGCCGCTGGCTGGAAGCGGCCGGCTACGCCTTGCCGGGCGCCGCCGTCACCGGCCGCATCGGCCTGTCGTGGGCGCTGGCCGCCCTGTTCGCGCTAGCGCTGCTACTGGCCTCAAGCCGGCGCCGCGCGGCGGGCCTGTGCGCGCCGCAGCCATGGAAAACGCTGTGGCTCGTCTCGCCGCCCCTGCTGTATGCGCTGCTGATGCTGTTGCTGGCCTGGGCCGGCGGCTGGCCGCAGCCGCGCGTGCTGCTGATCGTCGCTTGCAATGCGGCCCTGGTGGCCGTCTCGGAAGAGCTGATGTTCCGCGCCATCTTGCTGCAAGGCATGCTGGAGCGCTACGCCGTCTGGCCCGCCGTCCTGATGTCCTCGGCACTGTTCGGCCTGGCCCATACGGCCAACGGCCTGGCCACGGGCGACGTCAGCGGCGCCCTGTGGCAAGCCGTGGCCGCCACCCTGCAAGGCGTCGGCTACGCGGCCATCCGCCTGCGCACCCGCTCCATCTGGCCCATGGTGCTCGTGCATGGCTTGTGGGACTACGCGCTGGTGACGGCCACCTTGCCCAACCCGGCCGAAGACGGCGCGTCTATCCTGCCGTATATCGCCCTGCTGGCCGTGCTGCCCCTGTGCCTGTACGGCGTCTACCTGCTGCGCCCCAGCCAGCGCGCCGTCCTATCGCAAGCGCCACTATAATATTGCGACATAATTTTCCATCCATTTGCCGAGGAAGCTGCATGGCGTTTTTTTCACGTGATTACGAGGTATTCCTGCTGCTGGCCGCGCCCGCTGCGGCGCCGCTGTGGGATGCGGCGCAATGGACGCCGTTCGCCGCCGGCCTCGATGGGCTCATGGCGCAGGCAAGCGCGAGGGGCAAGCCCGGCGTGCGCAGCCATCAATACAATCCCAAGGGCAAGCCGATTTCCTTTGGCCGCCTGGGCTGGGACGACAAGTCGCACGCGAAGTGGACGCATACGCCGGAAACACGCGACGCCCGCTTCATGAGCCTGGAAGCGTGGGCGCCCACCTGGACCATTTGTGAAAAGGACGACCAGGCGCCCGATATGTTCCTCGCCCTGGCCAATGAATCGCTGCTGGGACTGGCAGGAAAACCCTTGCAATTTGGCCAGCGCCTGGTGTGCGCCATCGCCACGGACATGGGTCTGGAAGCGGCCGCCGCCTTGCGGCACGCCTTGACGCAGCTGGCGGCGCAGCAAGACGCCGTCTTCTTTGCCCACACGCAACGCCAGTGGGGTAGCGCCTCGCCATACGGCGGTTTCACGGACGCCATCCAGGATATGCTGATCGGCGGCCTGTTCCGACAAGACGACCCGCATGCGCAGCCGCTCGATGACGCCACGTTCCGCGAAAAGTGGACCTTGCTCGACCTCCCCCATTTATGAACGGACTCCCATGCTACGCCTGACCTTCTCCATCCTGCTGTGCTGCAGCGTCCATGCGGGCGCCTTCGAACTGAGCGGCACCATCCGCAGCAACGGCCCGCCGCTGCCGCAAGCCATCAGCATCGTTGCCGAGCGCATGCACGGCGAGCCGCAGATACATGGCACGGTAGAAAATGGCCGCTACCGCATTGATGTGCCGGCAGGCAGCACACTGGCACTGCTCCTGCAATCGCCGGGCTGGGAAGCGGAGCCCAAGCTCATCTTCAGCGCGGCCACGGCGGGCGCGCTGGACTTCCTGCTGTATCCGGCCGCGCTGCCCGAAGCGGCGCTGGCAGCCGAATTGCGGACCATGGAACAGGAAGACCAGGCCCTGCGCGCGGGATTCCCGCCAACGGGGCCGGACCTGGCCACACGCCAGCGCATGCTGGCCACGGATGAAGCACGTGAGCAACGCTTGCGGCAAATCATCGCCAGCAAAGGCTGGCCCACGCAAACAATGGTCGGCTACAAGGCGGCGGGCAGCGCCTGGCTGATCGCCCAGCATGGATCAAGTGCCTTCCTCAAAAGCAGCTTGGTCCTGATGCGCGCAGCAGCGGCACGGGGAGAGATCACGCCTTCGAAGCTGGCACTGGCGATCGACCGCGACCTGTGCAGCAACAATCAGCCGCAGCTGTACGGCAGCCAGTTCCGCACGGATAGCACCGGCAAGACGTTCCCCTGCCCCATCGACGATCCGCAGCGCCTGGAGCAGCGCCGCGCCAGCATGGGCATGGAACCCTATGCACAGTACCGGCAGTTATTCGAACAGGACAATTGACAACGTCAACCGTTGCATGGCATCGTTGCACCATGCAATCGCCATTCCCGCCCCTGCCATCGATTATTGCCGCCATTTCACACATGGTGGCTGGACAGGAATGACATTGACCAAGCCGCCTGAGAGGCGGCTTTGATTTGCAGCAACTGGTCAAGACGTCTCGCAGACTATTTTTCACTTTCAGCGAGCGACCATGCAAACCACTTCCGGTACCACCGTTCCCACCACGCCCACCCTGCACCTCGTGTGCGGCAAGATTGCCTCGGGCAAATCCACCCTGACCGCCCGCCTTGCGCAGGCGCCGCACACCGTGCGCATCAGCGAAGACAGCTTGCTGGCGCAGCTGTATCCGGACCAGATCGCCAGCCTGGCCGACTACGCGGCTTGCGCGGCGCGGCTGCGCGCGGCCATCGCCCCCTTGTGCCTGCAGATGCTGCAGGCGGGCGTGTCCGTCGTCCTCGATTTTCCCGCGAATACGCCGGCCAGCCGCGCCTGGATGCGCGACCTGTTCCAGCAGGCAGGCACGCCGCACGTGCTGCATTACCTCGACGTGACGGATGAGGAATGCAAGGCGCGCTTGCGCCAGCGCAATGCCAGCGGGCTGCACCCGTTTTCCACCAGCGACGCGCAATTTGATGACATCACGCGCCACTTCGTGCCGCCCCAGGCATCGGAAGGTTTTGAAATCGTGCGGATTGCCGCTTAAAACGTCCCCGGCAGCAGGATTTTCTTGTCCACCTGCTGCAGGTCGCGCAAGCCGCAGAACGCCATGGTCAAGTCCAGTTCGTTGCGGATGATGTCCAGGCATTTGGTGACGCCCGGCCCGCCCATGGCGCCCAGGCCGTACAGGAACGGGCGGCCGATGTACACGCCCCTGGCGCCCAGGGCCACGGCCTTGATCACGTCCTGGCCGGAGCGAATGCCGCCATCCATGTGCACTTCGATCTGGCTGCCGACGGCGTCGACGATGGCGGGCAAGGCTTCGATCGACGATTGCGCGCCATCGAGCTGGCGTCCGCCGTGGTTCGAGACGATCAGCGCGTCGGCGCCGCTTTCCACGGCCAGGCGCGCGTCTTCCGGGTCCATGATGCCCTTGATGATGAGTTTTCCACCCCAGCGCTGCTTGATCCATTCCACGTCCGCCCATGACAGGCTCAGGTCGAACTGCTGCTGCGTCCAGGCCGACAGGGACGACATGTCCGACACGGACGTGGCGTGGCCGACGATGTTGCCGAAGCCGCGCCGTTTCGTGCCCAGCATGCCCGCCACCCAGCGCGGCTTGCTGGCCATGTTGAGGATATTCGGAATCGTCAGTTTCGGCGGCGCCGACAGGCCGTTGCGCAAGTCCTTGTGACGCTGGCCCAGCACCTGCAAGTCCAGCGTCAATACCAGCGCGCCGCACTTGGCCGCCTTGGCGCGGTCGATCAGGCGGTTGATGAATTCGCGGTCTTTCATCACGTACAGCTGGAACCAGAACGGTTTCGTCGTGTTCGCCGCCACGTCCTCGATCGAACAAATGCTCATGGTCGACAGGGTGAACGGCACGCCGAATTGCTCGGCCGCCTGAGCCGCGAGAATTTCGCCATCCGCATGCTGCATGCCCGTCAAGCCCGTGGGCGACAGGGCTACCGGCATCGATACGTGCTGGCCCACCATGGTCGAAGCCAGGCTGCGGTTTTCCAGGTTGACGGCCACGCGCTGGCGGAACTTGATCTTGGCGAAATCGCTGTTGTTGGCGCGGTACGTCGATTCCGTCCAGGAACCGGAATCGGCGTAGTCGTAAAACATGCGCGGCACCCGTTTCTGGGCCAGCACGCGCAAGTCTTCGATGCAGGTGATGATACTCATGCGTTTCCTCGGTCGATGGCAAGTCAAGCCATGATCGTGCATTTGCCGGCAATTGTCTATCCGGCAGGCAATGCCATCGGACGTGGCGCCACGCTTACCAGCCGCGCGCGCCGAGGATCTTCTCGCCCAGCGCTGTCAGCTGCGCCTGCGGATAGCGCAGCTGTTCCTTTTCCTCGGGGTCGCCAGGAAACGCATAGCCTTGCGGCGCGCTGCGCTCGCGCCAGCTTTGCACGCGCCAGTCGCGCAAGGCTTGATTGTCTTCCTGCGCTGGCGTGAAGGAAATGTATTGCGCCAGGCGCACCTGGTCCGTCGATGTGTTCGGGCGGATGCCATGCGCCAGCAGGCTGTTGAAAATCAACAACTCCCCTTTCTTCATGGCGATGAATTCCATCGGATACGGCACCGTCGCCAGATCCGGCTGCCACGGGTTGCGGTCTTGCGGCACGGTCTTGCGCCACGCCAGCAAGTTGTTGAACAATTCCGGATAGCATTGAAAGCCGCCGCTGTCGGGCGAAGTATCGGACAGGGCCAGCACGCCCTGCACATTGACGGGCAGCGGGTCGAGCGTGGTGTCGGCATCCCAGTGGATGAAGCCGCCGAACTTGCGCTTGCCATTGTTCGGCGTGTTCAGGTTGGCGCGGTCGATGGTCACCCACAAATCCTGACGGTCCCAGATGTCGACAAAGGCGTCGTACACGCGCTGGGTCTGGCGGTTATCCCACAGGGTCTGGTTGTGATAGGCCTCGACCATGCCGGAACCGTTGAGCTCTTTCATCGCGTGGTCGCGCAACTGGTCCCGGTTCCAGGTGGCGGGGTTGTGCTGGTCCAGCCCCTGGAATTCCCACAGGAAATCGGTCGTGCGGCGCACCTGTTCCGGCGTCACGGCATCCTTGACGATGACGTAACCGTAGGTTTGCCAGTGCAGGAAATCGCTGTCGGACAGCACGCGCAGGGGCAACTGTTTTTGTATGTCGCGCAACTGGGTTTGTTCCGTGTAAGCCACGGATGGATTGCCGGGACGGTCTTCGCCGTACTGATATCGGTTTTGCATCGCTGTCTCCTGTGTTGGTGTGGACAGATTGTGCTCCGGCAGTGCCGCGTAAAATGCGTGCGCAGCAACCAAAACTGATACTATCCTGACCATCACCCTCCTTAAAACGTCACAATGACGCCTTTATTTGAACAAGTCACGATTCCGACGGGCCACTCCTGGGGCTTGCTGTGGCGCGAACTCGATGCGATTCCCTTCCTCTGGCATTACCACCCGCAATTCGAGCTGACCCTGACGGTCAATGCGCGGGGGCAACGCTATATCGGCGACCACCTTGGCGACTTCGAACCGGGCGACCTGGTGCTGCTGGGGCCGAATTTGCCGCACACATGGTCGGCCAGCGAACGCATCGACGGCACGCGGCCGATGCTGGCCGTCGTCGTGTGGTTTTCGCTGGAATGGGTGGAACAGCTGGCGGCCTGTTTTCCGGAGTTGCACGGCGTGCGGCAACTGGCGCGCCGCGCCGGCCCTGCCCTGCATTTTTCGCCGGCAACGAGCGCGCGCAGCGCAGAGAAACTGCTGCAATTGAATGCGCTGCCCGTGCCGCAGCGCCTGCCGCTGTTGCTCGACGTGCTGCTGGACCTGGCTGGCGATGGCGGTGCGCAGCCGCTGGCCTCGGAAGCGCTGGCGCCGGTGCATGCCGATGGGCAGCAAAAGCGCATGGAAATCGTGTTTGACTTCATGCACGCGCATTTCCGGGAAGAGATTGCACTGGAAACGCTGGCGCAGCGGGCGGCCCTGTCGCTGGGCGCCTTCCACCGCTGTTTCAAGCGCCACGCGCATTGCACGCCCGGCGAGTACCTGGCACGGCTGCGCATCGGCCGCGCCTGCCAACAGCTGATCGAAAGCAATCTGGCCATCGCCGTCATCGCGCAAGAGGCGGGCTACCGCAACCTCGCGCATTTCAACCGCCAGTTCCGCGCCGCCAGGCAGGTGACGCCGCGCGCGTTTCGCCAGCAATACCGGCGCGGCGCCACAGGCGCAGCATAAATCCATTCGGAAACGAAAAAGGGGATCAGATTTTACAATCTGACCCCCAATATTCTGGTGCGGCTGGCAGGAATTGAACCCACGACCCCTTGGTTCGTAGCCAAGTACTCTATCCAGCTGAGCTACAGCCGCCTAAGACAAGATTATAGCAGGGCTTTGCAGAATGGCAAAGCCGTGGCGGCGATATTTCACAATTGGCGGCCACTCCTGTCTTGCAGCGGCACACGCACGCCGCACTCTTGCTCATTTCATCACATTTCTTTCCAGACTGCGGCGCGAAACCGACAGCTTTGTTACTTGTTGCTCATTATTAATGCATCCAAGAAAAATAAATTGCAATTCATGGAAAACTTTGAGAATGTTTACTAGCAGTAATTTTAATAAAAATACTAAGGGGATACCATGAAGAAGAACTTGCACAAATTATTGCCTCTGGCTGCCGCCTGCGCCGCCGCCCTCATGCTGGCCGCGTGCGGCGGCGGCAGCAGCACCCCCGCCGACCCGGTCGCACCCGTTGCGCCCATCCCTCCCGTCGTGCCCGTCGTGCCCGTTGTACCGCCGCCAGCCACGACGCTCAGCGGCACCGCCGCCGTCGGCGCGCCCGTCGCGGGCAGCGTGATTGCCATCGATAGCAAGGGCAAAGTTTCCGTGGCCGTCAGTACCGGCGCCGGCGGGGCATACACGCTCGACGTGGGCGGCATGACGGCGCCCTTTCTCCTCAGCATCACCGGCACGGCCGGCGGCAAGCAAGTGACCATGAATTCCATCGCCACGGCAGCGGGACAAACCGTCAATATCACGCCGCTGACCGACCTGATCGTTTCCACGGCGTCGGGCCAGCCTGGCGGCGCCGCCCTGGCAAGCGCCTGCGCGCCCGTCGCCAATGCCGTCCCGGCCGCCTGCACCGCGGCGCTGGCCAGTGCCGCGACCCAGCAACGGCTCGATGCGGCCATCGCCGCTGTCGTCGCCATGATCAAACCGATTAACACCAGCAACACCAATCCGCTGACGGGCGCCTTTGTTGCCAACGGCACGGGCATGGATGCCGTGCTGGACCAGATTCTCGTCGCGCCCGCGGAAGCGCAAGGCGCCATGGCGACGGTCACCCTGATTGCCACCAACAGCACGCTGGGCAGCGTGACCTTGCCTGCCGCCGCCGGCGGCGCCGCCACCATCCCCGCAGCGACGCCGCCATCGGATGCCGACTTGCTCAAGGCAAACGCCGCGGCCAGCGTCTTGCCGGAAATCCGCGCCTGCATGGCCTCGCTCAGCGCCCTGTATCCGAAGACGGGCTTCGTCGCGCCGTCGACGGCGGCCGTGTCGCCGTTCATCGACAGTTCCTTCAATATGGGGACGGGTGTGGGCCAGGCGGAAATCGTGTCGGCCCTGACCAGCACCGACCAGGCCGCTCATGCCGGGCTGACCATCGAAGCGCTGGGCTTGGCCAGCGTCAACATGCAACCGTTAAGCACGGATGAAATCGCCACGCTGACGTCGTCGAGCAGCACTTCGACATCGCGCGTCGCCGACTTCATCAACAATCGCCTGGGCGCCGGGGCGACAGCCATCGGCTTCACCGCAGGCAAGCCGAGCAGCGCATGGGTACAGTTGCGCATAGGAACAGATGCGGGCATGCTCAACTGGAAGCTGGTCAAGACGAGCGATACCAGCGCCTGCGCCGGCGGCTGGAAGCTGGCCGGCAGCGGCCACCTGGACATGCACATGAATGCGCGCATCCAGCGCAGCCTCGACAGTGCGGGCGCGGCCACCTTTGCGCGCGAATGGGCCGCGCACGTCGAGCTCGACACCGTGCTGCAGGACAATCCGGCCATCAACAAGATCGATGTGCGGGGACCGGGCCTGACGACATTCGGCGACTTCCAGACACCGGGCACGGCCGGCAGCAAATTGCAGCTGATCCTGCCAGCCACGGGCTACACCCACATGCGGATTGCCGACAGCAATGGCGCTGCCAGCGCCTTCTACAATAACGCGGAAGCGATCCAGAGCTGCCAGGACCTGGCCAGCTTGCCCGCCGGCACGCCGGGCCTGGGCGCCGGCACGGCCTGCATCGACGAGACGAAAGTGGCGCCTGGCAAGGTATATGTCTGGACCCTGAAGACAGCGAACGGCCCCGTCAGCGCCTTCCCGTTCCAGATCAATGCCGTGCCGCTGTCGAAAGCGTTTGCCCGGGCAAACCAGGCCAGCCTGTTCGCCACGATCACCAGCATCACGCCGGCGAAACTGTCGTCCATCCCGGCCGCCGCCCTGCTCGATGGCGCGGTGACCTTCAACTACACGCAGTCCGCCACCTACGGATCGAAAATGGACAATTGCGGCCTGTACCTGTTCAATGGCGTCACGCCCGTGCTGAACGCGGAACAAAATGCTGTTGGGCAAGAAACCGCGTGCACCTTCACGACCTCGGGATTGAATAGCCTGGCGTCGAATGTGGCGGACCCCGCGCAGTCGGGCGGTTCGCTGTTCAAGTTCACCGGCCCCGTGACGAATGGCGGGCTGTGGGTGACCACCATCGTCCTGGGCAACCAGGCGTCCTCGGGCCAGCCGTATCCGAATTGATGGGACATTGGCGCAACTGCGGCAGGCCGCGCCGTCGGCGGCCCGCTGCAGTTGCGCCGGACGAAAAAAAACCCGGAAAGCGAACTTTCCGGGTTTTTTCACTACTGCAAATACTGGTGCGGCTGGCAGGAATTGAACCCACGACCCCTTGGTTCGTAGCCAAGTACTCTATCCAGCTGAGCTACAGCCGCAAACTCTGACACACTTCGCCGGACGACGCGAAGCTTGAAACTTTCATCAGCACGGGAAAACCCGATGCTGGCAATACTGGTGCGGCTGGCAGGAATTGAACCCACGACCCCTTGGTTCGTAGCCAAGTACTCTATCCAGCTGAGCTACAGCCGCAAAACTTCTACAACATTCCATTAACAACATGGAGGTGAAACTTGTTACAACAAAACCAGGCAAAGTCTGATTTTCAGTATTCTGGTGCGGCTGGCAGGAATTGAACCCACGACCCCTTGGTTCGTAGCCAAGTACTCTATCCAGCTGAGCTACAGCCGCGCAGGCAAACATTATAGCGTATTCATTTCGCTTTGAAAAGTTCGATTTTTCAATCGCTTAGCTGATTTTGCAGAATACCGCCCCGCATGATCGACTACCTTTTCACTGCTAAAAAGCTGACGCCTTTTTATCGATGGACACTTCTGCTTTCACAGGAGCTTCCAGCGAATCGAGAAGTTGCTGTCTCGAAAGAAGCGGGATTATAGGGACTGCTTTCCAGCCTGTCCAGTGCTATCTGCAGGCAACGCGCAAGCGTGCGGTGGCGCTGCGCCGCTTGGGGCTACAATACCAGCCAGACAGGGGCGCTTGTGCCTCCCCTCATTCATGGCGCGGGCATTGACCATCATGACCCATTTAACTGAGCTTAGCGGCGGCGGCCCGGCGGGGCAAGAGCCCGTGCGGCAGACTCATTGTTGCAGGATTTCCGATGGCCAAGCCTGACCGCACGCAAGATCTGCTGCCCCCATCAGCGCCGCTGAGCCTCTCCGGCGAGCGCCTGGCAAACTTAATGGAAAGCATCACCGATGGCTTTTGCCTGCTCGACCGCGACTGGACCATCCGCTATATCAATACGCGCGGCGCCGACATGCTCGCACCGCAGCATCCGCCCGGCGCCAGCCTGGCGGGCAGCAGCCTGTGGCAAGCCTGCCCCGCCCTGCAAGGGACGGAACTGGAAGTGCAATACCGGCGCGCCATGGCGCAGCAGCACAGCAGCAGCTTCGAACTGCTGTACCGGCCGCTGGGGCGCTGGCTGGAAGTGCGCATCTTCCCTTCCAGCGATGGCTTGACCACGTACATCCAGGATATCAGCCAGCGCAAGGCGGCCGAGGAAAGCTTGCGCCACAGCGAGGAAGACTTGCGCGCGCTGGCCAATTCCATCCCGCAACTGGCCTGGATCGCCAGCTTCGACGGCACCATTGCCTGGTACAACCAGCGCTGGCACGACTACACGGGCACCAGCGCCGAACAGATGGCGGGCGACGGCTGGAGCATCGCCTATCACGCGCAGCATTTGCCGCCCATGCTGCACGCGTGGAAGGCCGCCTTGCGCGACGGCACGCCCTTCGAAATGGAATTTCCCATCCGCGGCGCTGACGGCCAGTACCGCTGGTTCCTGACGCGCGCCAATCCCGTGCGCGACCGGGGCGGCCAGTTGCTGCGCTGGTTTGGCACGAGCACCGACGTCGACCAGGTCAAGCGCGCGCAGGAAGCCTTGCGCGATGAAACGCGCGTGCTCGAATTGCTCAACAATACAGGGGCGGCCCTGGCCGGCACCCTCGACTTGCCCGCCCTGCTGCAGGAAACCGTCGATGCGGCCACGCGCATCAGCGGCGCGCGCTTCGGCGCCTTCTATTATGACGATGCGGGCGAGATCCCCGACAGCGCCGCGCCCCTGCCCTCGGCGCGCGCCGTCAACGGCATCAGCCTGCGCCAGGCCGAAGCGATTGCCACCGAACTGCGCCAGGGGCCGGCCATGCACCAGAACGACTTGCTGGCCGCGCCCGATGCCAGCGCCGATGGCGCGCCGCCGCTGCGCAGCTGCCTGAGCCTGCCCGTCAGCTCCCGCTCGGGCCTGTTGCTGGGGCGCTTGCTGCTCGGCCATCCGCAGGCGGGCATGTTCAGCGCGCGCAGCGAACGCATCGTCTCGGCCATCGCGGCCCAGGCCGCCGTCGCGCTCGACAATACGCGCCTGTACGCGGCCGCCACGCGCGCCGCCGAAGAGCGCAAGGTACTGCTCGACAGCGAACGCGAGGCGCGCGCCGAAGCCGAGCGCACGAACCAGCTGAAAGACGATTTTCTCGCCACCCTGTCGCATGAACTGCGCACGCCCCTGTCGGCCATCCTCGGCTGGGCCCAGGTGCTGCGGCGCGGCACGCGCGACCAGGCCGACCTGCACCGCGGCCTGCAAAGCATCGAACGCAATGCGCGTGCGCAGGCGCAGCTGATCGAGGACTTGCTCGACATGAGCCGCATCACCTCCGACAAGGTATTGCTCGACCTGCAAACCCTGGAGCCCGCCAGCATCATCGCCTCGGCCATCGAAACCCTGCGCCCGGCGGCCGACGCCAAGCACATCGCCATCCACTGCAACATCGCCAGCGATGCGGGCACCATCACGGGCGACCCCAGCCGTATCCAGCAAGTGATCTGGAACCTGCTGTCGAATGCCCTGAAGTTCACGCCGCAAGGGGGGCGGGTCGATATCAGCGTGCGCCGCGAGGCGTCGCGCCTGGCCATCACGGTGGCCGACAACGGCGTCGGCATCAAGAAGGATTTCCTGCCGCACGTGTTCGACCGCTTCCGCCAGGCCGATGCCTCCACCACGCGCCGGCACGGCGGCCTGGGGCTGGGACTGGCGATCGTCAAGCACCTGGTGGAGCAGCATGGCGGCACGGTCACCGTCAGCAGCGCCGGCGACATGCAGGGCGCCAGCTTTACCGTACGCCTGCCGCTGGGCACGCCGGCCGCCGCGCGCCAGGCGGGCAGCGCCCCGCCCTCCAGCCATGACTTGCGCGGCGTCAAGGTGCTGCTGGTCGATGACGACGCCGACGCGCGCGAACTGACGGAACGCATCTTGCGCGACAACAATGCCGAAGTGCACGGCGCCGGCGGCGTGGCGCAAGCGCTGCAACTGCTGGAGCAGGTGCGCCCGGATGTGCTGGTCAGTGACATCGGCATGCCCTACGCCGACGGTTTCGACTTGCTGGCGCAAGTGCGCGCGCATGCCGCCCCGGAGTTGGCCCGGCTGCCGGCGCTGGCGCTGACGGCGTTTGCGCAGCCGCAAGATCGCCAGCGGGCGCTCGACAGCGGCTTCCAGGCCTGGATCTCGAAGCCGCTCGACCCGGCCGGACTGGTGGCGGCCGTGGCGCAGCTGGCCGCTGCGCGCCCTGGGCGGGAACGCAAAACACCATCTCAAAAAGATGATGTAAAGAAATAAATAGTGCAGTACAAAATGACTATTTTCATGGGTTAGCCTTCCTACTTTCAGACGCGGCACTGTCCTACAAGCAACTAAGCTGAAGTTTGCTACACTGAAATGCAGAAGCACACCTGCACGGCAGGCTGGAAGCGGCGACCTTGGCCGGGGAGAACGGCAGAAGCGAGTTCATGCGCAGTTGTGCGCCCTATCTTGTTGCAAGGAGCTACTATCTTTTCCACCGCCGTCAGCCCATCATCTGCGGTAGAAGCCAGCGTTGCATAGACCGTATAACCGAGACCTTACATGCCCAGCCAAGATGAGATTTTGAAAGCCAAAATTTTGGTCGTCGACGATTCACCCGACAATGTCGACCTGATGCTGGAAATCCTGCGCGATGCCGGCTATACCAACGTCACGGCCACCATGCGTCCGGCCCAGGTTTGCCCCCTGCACCGGGAGCATTGCTACGACCTGATCCTGCTCGACCTGCAAATGCCGGAACTCAATGGTTTCCAGGTCATGAAAGGCTTGAAAGAAATCGAACATGGCGGCTACCTGCCCGTGCTGGCCCTCACGGCGCAACCGAGTTTCAAGATCGCCGCCCTGGAAGCGGGCGCGCGCGACTTCATCAGCAAGCCCTTCGACCTGATGGAAGTGCACAAGCGCATCCACAACATGCTGGAAGTGCGCCTGCTGTACAAGGAACTGGCGCAATACAGCAAGCAGCAGCAGGAACTGGCGCTGCACGATCCGCTGACGGGCTTGCCGAACCGGCGCCTGCTGGAAGACCGCATCGAGCATACGCTGCAGCAATCGGCCCGCAGCCGCGGCAAGTCGGCCATCCTGTACCTGGACCTGGACGGCTTCAAGGCCATCAACGACAGTTACGGCCACGGCTATGGCGACGAAATCCTGAAAATGGTGGCGGCCCGCCTGGTGGGCGCGTCGCGCAAGGAAGACACGGTAGCGCGCATCGGCGGCGATGAATTCGTCATCGTGCTGGGCAACCTGGCCGGCAAGGGCGACGCGCGCGAACCGGCCGCCAAGCTGATCGAAGTCATTTCCGAGCCGTATTTCATCAACGACCTGACCCTGCGCCTGTCGACCAGCATCGGCATCGCCATCTACCCGGACGACGCCAGCACCGTCGAATCCCTGCTCGGCGCGGCCGACACGGCCCTGTATGAAGCCAAGCGCGCCGGCAAGAACCGCTTTTGCTGCACGCCGCACGAAGTGATCGCGGCGCAGGTCAACATGCAGAAAAGCAGCATTCCATCGATCGCCTGACGGTGACGCGGCGCGGCACGTAAAGGCGCGTAAAAAAACCGGCGAGCCTCGCGGCCAGCCGGTTTTTTCATGTCCTGCAGGCTTTATTTCTTGCCAGCCGTCACTTCATGCTGGCCCGCATGCTGGTGGTCCGTTTGCGCATTGACGGTGTCGGGCGACACTTCGATGCGCGTGATGCCCGCATCGACGGAGATCGGGTCGCTGGCGGGAAAGGTCATTTCCACGGCGTCGTCGAGCAATTCTTCCTTGGCCCGCTCTTCGCCGCTCATGCCCTCTTCATCGGCCAGGATGGCCAGCGCGCTGGCCCATTTGACGAAGTTGAGGTTGGACAATTCGCGCACGGTGGTCACGCCAAACGCCTGCTGCAAGGCCTTGGCGTCTTTTGCGCTGACGCCGCGCAGGGCGCTGATGGGCGCATTGACGATGTCGCGGAAGCTTTTGTCGAGGTATTCCTTGTCGACGATGGTATCGATATTCATGGCATGTCCTTTCGTTTCGGTAAGCGGGCCAGTGCTGCGCCCCGCGCCGCAGTGGCGCCAGGCCGCATGGGGTAATGACAGCCCCACTATGGCAGCGTGCCGCGCCCCGGTATGTGCGCAGCCGTACGTAACGACGGGAACGGTGCCCGCTGGCGTAAACGATAATATTGTCTATCACATAAAAATGATGGAAGGAGATTAAAATTGCCGAAAAGACAGAAATTTTTCATCCATGCGCCCCGCGATGAAATCCTCATGTATGATCCACAACTTGAATTTGGTCCTCACCTTTCACCATTCACGGGGCGCTATGTCCGCACAAACAGATCCGAACAAGGAAGCGTCCCAGGCCGATGCGGAACGCGCCGCCGACCTCAGCGAATTGCTCGGCCATGTCAACACCAGCTGGGACAATGAACGGCGCGCCCTGTCGCGCCAGCTGCACGACAGCCTCGGCTCCTCGCTGACGGCGCTGACCATGCACCTGTCGCTGCTGACGCAAAAGATGCCGCAGGAAGCCGCCTTGCTCGACCGCGCGGCGACGATGAAGCAATTGCTGCTGAATGTGATCGAGACCAACCGCCAGATGCAGATGAAGCTGTGGAACGACAAGCTCGAGTTTCTCGGCGTAAATGTCGCGCTGGGTGAGCTGGCCGCGCAATTTGCCGAACAGCACAAGATCACCGTGCGCTGCAGCCTGCCCGAAGATGAATTGATTTGCCCGCGCAACGTGGGCGTGGCTCTGCTGCGCACCCTGGAAGAAGCGCTCGGCAACATCGCCGCGCACGCCCACGCCACGCAGGTGGACATCATCATCGACGACAATGACGAGGCGCTGATGATGACGGTCAAGGATAACGGCAGCGGCTTGCCGGCCAACGAGCCCGTCGAAATGAGCAAGCACGGCCTGCGCTCCGTGCGCGAGCGCGTGCATTACCTGGGCGGCACCCTGAGCCTGACGGCCAATCCGCAAGGCGGCACGGCCCTGACCGTCGTCTTGCCGCGCATTACGCCAAAAGAATAATTTCCCGCAGCGGGCGCCCTGCCCGCCTCAACGGGGCAGCGGCATGCCCTCTTCCGGCAACAGCAGTTGCGCCCCCAACACATCGCGGCGCGCGCCATGCCCGGCCAGGCTGGTGCGATCGCCTTCCAGCACCTGCAAGAAATGTCCAACACGCAACACATCCGTCAATTGGGCCGTCAGGGCGGCATCGGCCGGGGAACCCGCCTGCCGCCATCCCAGCGCCAGCAGGGTTTGCCAAATGTCGGGCAATGCCGTGCGCCAGGCGGCCGAGGCGAGAAAGACGCCGGCCGGCTGCTCCAGCGCTGCACTGGCCCGCGCCAGCAAGTCCTCGCACGCCAGCTCGCCGGGCCAGCCGTCAAGCTCGGCACGCCACCGGGGAAACGTGGCCAGCGGCGCCGGCAACGCGTCCAGGCTGCTGATGAAGCGGGACTTGCCATAGCCATCCGTGCGGAAACGCACGACCTGCCGCAAGCTTTCCCCGGCATCCCCCCTGGCCCTGCAGGCCAGCAGCAGCTGGTAAAAATCGAGCTGCTCCGGGTCCAGGCCCAGGCTTTTCAAGCTGATGTAGCGATCGTCGAACTGGCCCGGCCTGGCGGCGCCGCGCGGCTGCGTGGAAGTATCGTGCATGATTGTCCTTGGCGTGATGGTGGTGACGGTCGGCATCTTTCCCGAGTATAAAGTGTTTGCCGTGCGCAGCCCAGCATCGGCTACACTGGGCAGGCGCGCCACCGGCGTGCCCCAGTGACCGCTAACATCGCAACGACAGGAGATGGCATGCAACGACTCGCAACGACCTTGCTGGCAGCGCTGCTGGCCATGGGCGCCGCCCAGGCAGCCGACAATACCGTGCCGCCGCCGGAAACCGTGGACAAGCTGGCCTGGCTGGCCGGCTGCTGGAATGTCGACGGCGCCGAACCCGGTTCCGGCGAACAATGGAGCACGGCCGCCGGCGGCACCATCCTCGGCACCAGCCGCACCGTCAAGGGCGGCAAGACGACGGCCTTTGAATTCGTGCAGATCCGCCTCACGGAACCGGGCCAGCTGGCCTACATCGTGCAGCCGTCGGGACAGCCGCCCGTCATCTTCAACTTGCTGCGCCAGGACAAGCCGAACGAGTTCATCTTCGCCAACCTGGACAACGATTTTCCGAGCCGCATCATCTACCGCCACGACAGCGAGCGCATCTTGCATGCCAGCATCGTTGGCACCTTGAAGGGCAAATTCACCACCATCGACTTTCCCATGACGCGGGGCCGTTGCGAAGCGGCGCCTGCCGCGCGCGGCAAATAAAAAGGGGCCGCAAGGCCCCTTGTTTGATCCGGCGCAAACCGTTTACTGCAGCGCGATCAGTGCAGCTTGACCTGCGGCGTGCTGCGCTTGATCAGGAAGCGGCCCATGGCCATGACGGCCGTGCGCACGCTGCCCAGCACGGCATTGTGGTGCATCAGGTGCAGGCTCACATACATCATGCGTGCAACAAAGCCTTCGACGAACCAGCTCAGGCCCTTGAGCGAACCCATCAGCGTACCGACGGAGGTGGTGCGGCCGAAGGACACGAGCGAACCGTAATCCAGGTATTCATACGGCTTGGTTTGCGGCGGCTTGCCCTTGGCTTGCAGCAGGAACGTTTTCAGCAGGTAATCGGCTTGCTGGTGGGCAGCCTGGGCGCGCGGCGGCACCAGCTTGCCATCCGGCCCCATGCAGGCGGCGCAGTCGCCCAGCGCAAAGATATTCGCATGGCCCTGCACGTTGAGCATGCCCGTCACTTCCAGCTGGCCGGCGCGGTTGGTCGGCAAGCCCAGGGTAGACAGGAATTCCGGCGCGCGGATGCCGGCCGCCCACACGCAGATGTCGGCCGCATAACTGGTGCCGCTGGCCACCGTCACCTTGTCGGCTTCGATGGTGGTGACGCGCGTATCGGTCACCACGGTGATGCCGTGCTGGTGCAGCAATTTCGAAGCGGCGATGGAGACGCGCTCGGGCAGCGGCGCCAGGATGCGCGGCGCCCCTTCCAGCAGGGTGATGCGCACATCCTTGATGGCGTTGAGATTCTGGAAACCATACGCGGCATACACGCCGCTCGCTTCGCGCAATTCGGCCGCCAGTTCCACGCCCGTGGCGCCGCCGCCGATGATGACGATGTCGACGCCGGGATGGCCCGCGTCGCCCTGGCGCTGTTCGGCCATGGCCAGCAGTTTCAGCAGGGTCAGCCGGAAACGTTCGGCGTCTTCCGTGGCATTCAGGGAAATCGTGTTTTCCTGGGCGCCGGGCACGCCGAAGTAATTCGAGGTGCTGCCCACGGCCAGCACCAGCTGGTCGTAGCTGACAGTGCGTTGCGGCAAGAGTTGCTCATCCTTGTCCGTGGCGATGGCACCCACGGTAAGGCTGTTCGACGCGGCGTCGAGTGCGATCAGGGGGCCATAGACATAGGTGAAACCATTGTCATGCGCCAGCATCTGGTATGACAGGCCCTCTTGATGAATGTCCAGGGTGCCGGCCGCCACTTCATGCAGCGACGGCTTCCAGATATGGTACAGGCGGCTGTCGACCAGGGTGACCTGGCCGGCGCCGAGCTTGCGGCTGAGTTTACAGGCCAGCTCCAGGCCGCCTGCACCTCCCCCTACGATAACGATTTTACTATGCAAAGATCCTCCTGCTTGTTAATCCCTGTGCCCGTTGCCGTTGCCGTTGCCATTGCCATTGCCATGACCGTTGCCATGGCCCTTGCCTGGCTTGTCATCATGCTTGTCGCGCTTGCCTTCATGTTTATCGCGCTTGTCATCATGCTTGTCATAGTGGCCGCGATCACGGTCATGGTCCCGGTAGTCGGGACGGCCATGGTCGCCATGCTGCTGGCGGTAACGGGGCACATATTGGTTGTTATACCAACTATCTTGGACGAAATATACCTCTTGGTTACAGGCATTATACTTGCGGCAGTGCTTGGACCAGTGTTTCGCATGGCCGGGCGGCACGCGCAAATAGATGGGGCGCGCCGAATAGTATTGCGGGCGCTGCACGATGACGGGCTGGGCATAGATCAATTGCGGCGCTGGATAGTCGCCTATGTCGATGCGTCCGTAAAAGCCCGGCTGGCCGACGGTGACGGAGACGCCCACCTGAGCGACGGCAGCGGTAGCGGCCGACAGCAAGACGGCGGCAAGAATGAGGGTTTTCATGGGGACACTCCTTTTATCAGTTATGCCGCAATTGTAGACCTTGTGCAACCAACTGTTTGTTCGCAAGGACACATAAGGATTGCCGTGGCAATCTCACCACACCTTGCCTAAAGGCACGACCACGCCGCTGAACAGCGACCAGTCCGGCGACGCCGCCGTCAAGCCGCGCGCCATGCCGATATCGATGACCAGCCGCGGCGTGGGACTGTAGGTGGCGGCCAGCAAGAGCTGCGCCGTGGCCGGCGCGCCGCGCAAGCGCGTGCCCGACACTTCCGCCGTGGCGCCCCAGCGCTCGCTGACGGGTGTGGAAAAGGAGGTCGCCCAGCCCGTTTGCACCCTGCCGGTATGCGGGTCGGCTGCGCCCAGGCGCGTGGCGTTCAGGTTGGCGTCCATGTGCACGGCGCCCAGGTCGCGGCTGAAAATGCCGTTCAGCGACACGTCGCTCTTGCCGCTGCCGATGCTGTCCTTGGCCGTGGGCAACTTCCAGCCCAGTTCCAGGCCCAGCGCCGTGGCGCTGTCGAGCAAAAAGGCGCGCTTGAGCACGACCGTCGTGTCGCCCACGCCCGTCTCGCGGCGCCCCGTGTCGTCGCGCGCGCGCACGAAGCCCTCGCCTTCGAGCAATACGCCCCATTCCGGGCTGAACGCCAGTTTGAACGTGTACGGCAGGCTGGCGCGGCGCGTGTCGTCCGTTTTCGACAGCAGGCCGCCCGCCTCGAATTCCAGCTGGCCCGGCACGGGCAGCTGGGCGGGACTGGCCACGGAAGGCCGGTACGGCAGCACGGGATCGCCGTCCTGCGCCTGCGCCTGCGGCGGCAGGGAGAGCAATAACATGGAGAAACACAACAGCGGCAGGGAAGAAGACGGCATGGGAAACCCGGAAGTGGCAAACGCGCAATAACGACAGCCTACCACCGCCGCGCCGATTGCGCCCGGACCCGCCCCATTTCAGGCCAGGCGCCGCACGCCCTGCCTGGCGGCCTGCACCGGCCGGCGCAGCGGCGTGACATTGCTGGACGCCGGCACGGCCATCTGTTGCGCCTGGGCATGCAGGCGGAACACGCCCACCAGTTCCGTCAGGGTCTGCGCCTGGTCTTGCAGCGATTCGGCGGCCGCGGCCGCCTCTTCCACCAGGGCCGCGTTTTGCTGCGTCACCTGGTCCATCTGCAGCACGGCCTGGTTGACTTGCTCGATGCCGGCGCTTTGCTCGGCGCTGGCGGCCGTGATTTCCTGCATGATGTCGGCCACCTGGCGCACGCTGGTGACCACTTCATCCATCGTCTTGCCCGCGTCATGCACGAGTCTGGAGCCGATTTCCACCTGCTCGACGGAGTCGCCGATCAGAATCTTGATTTCCTTGGCTGCACTGGCCGAGCGTTGCGCCAGGTTGCGCACTTCGGACGCGACGACGGCAAATCCCCGCCCCTCCTCGCCCGCCCTGGCCGCTTCCACGGCCGCGTTCAAGGCCAGGATGTTCGTCTGGAAGGCGATGCTATCGATGACGCTGATGATGTCGACGATCTTGCGCGAGGACGCATTGATCGATTCCATCGTCTGCACCACCTGCCCCACCACGGCGCCGCCCTTGCCCGCCACGTCGGACGCGGCGCCGGCCAGCGCATTGGCCTGGCGCGCATTGTCCGCATTCTGCCGCACGGCAGACGTCAGCTCTTCCATCGACGACGCCGTTTCTTCCAGCGAACTGGCCTGCTCTTCCGTGCGGGACGACAAGTCGAGGTTACCCTGGGCAATTTCGCCCGAGGCCGTGTTGATGGTGTCCGTACCCGAGCGCACCTGGCTGACGATGCCCACCAGCTTGTCGCGCATGGTTTTCATGGCAAACAGCAGGCTGGCGCTGTCGTGGCTGGCCGTGCGGATATCGACGGTGAGGTCGCCCTCGGCGATGGCGCCGGCGATCTTGACGGCATACGCCGGTTCGCCACCGAGCTGGCGCGTCAGTCCGCGCGTGATCAGCGCCCCCAGCGCCAAGCCCGCCGCCACGCTGCCCAGCACCAGCGCAATCATGAAGCTGCGGCTGGCCTGGTACACGCCGGACGCCTGCTCGGAAGCGGCCTTGGCGCGCTCTTCCTTCTGCTGCGACAGCTTGTCCAGCACGCCGTCGAGTTCATCGGCATGCTGGCGCGTCTTGTTGAGCAGTTCGGTCAGTTGCGCGCTGCGCTGGGCCAGCGGTTCGGCTGCCGCCAGGGTCAGCGCCTGCTGCATGGTGGCGATATATTCCGCTTCGACGGCGGCGAAGCGGGCAAACAGTTCCTTGGCGGCCGGCGTGACGAACAGCGGCTCCGCCTTGGCAAGGTAACTTTTATTCAAGTCGAGGAATTTGGCGATGTCGGCCTGGCGCGTGGCGCGCTCCTCGGCGGTCGTGGCCAGCAAGAAGTTGCTGCGCGCGCGGCCCACCTTGATCAAGGCGATGTTGGCTTCCTTGATGTACGACAAGCCCAACAGTTCATGGTTGTACATCTGCCCCGCCATGGTATCGATCTTGCCCATGTTGAAGATGCCGATGCCGGCCACGATGGCCCCCATCAGCGCGACGCAAAAGAATGCCGCCAGCAAGCGCGTTCCCACCTTCATCCGGTTCAACATGATTTCTCCCATAGACTGGCCGATACTCGGTGCAACTGGAGCGTACTGGCTTGAATATAAAGAAAAAACACGGAAAAAAATGCTCGGATTGTCACCAAACAACAATTCCTTGATTTATAGCAACATGCAAAACGGCTTGCCATGCTAGGCAAGCCGTTCGGGCATGGGCTTGGCGCCTCTCCGTTAATGGCCCGCGTTAATGGCCCGCGTGTGCGCCAGGTTTGCGCACCGTCATCTCGACGCTGCCCTTGGCCGGCAGCTTGCCCGTACCCTGGCCGCGCACGGGTTCCGGCAAAGCGCCCGTCCATTCATAGGCCACGCTGCCGGCCGGGTGCTTGTACCAGCCAGGATCGCGGTAGTCGCCGGTTTTTTGATCCTTGCGCACCTTGACCGTGGTAAACATGCCGCCCATGCCGATGGCGCCGAAGGGACCGTCGCCCGCCATCATCGGCAAGGTATTGTCGGGAATCGGCATCTGCATCTCGCCCATGTCGGCCATGCCCCGCTCGCCCATCACCATGTAGCCAGACACCAATTGATTGATCTTCGCCGCCACGCCCTGGTGGTCGACGCCGATCATGGTGGGCACGTCGTGCCCCATGGCATTCATCGTGTGGTGCGACTTGTGGCAGTGGAAAGCCCAGTCGCCGAGGTCCGTGGCAGTAAACTCCACGGCGCGCATCTGACCGACGGCGATATCCGTCGTCACTTCGGGCCAGCGCGATTCGGGGCGCGTCCAGCCGCCATCCGTGCCCGTCACCTCGAATTCATGGCCATGCATGTGGATCGGGTGGTTCGTCATGGTCAGATTGCCCACGCGCACGCGCACCTTGTCGCCCTGGCGCACGACCATGGGGTCGATGCCGGGGAAGACGCGGCTATTGAAGGTGAACAGATTGAAATCCGTCATGGTCATGATCTTCGGCGTGTAGCTGCCGGGGTCGATGTCGTAATTGCTCAGCAAGAAGACGAAATCGCGGTCCACCTTCATGAAATTCGGGTCTTTCGGGTGCGTCACCCAGAAACCCATCATGCCCATGGCCATCTGCGTCATTTCATCCGCGTGCGGGTGGTACATGAAGGTGCCGGGCCGCTTGGCGACGAATTCATAGACGAAGGTCTTGCCGGGAGGAATGCCCGGCTGGGTCAGGCCCGTGACGCCGTCCATGCCGTTGGGCAAGCGCTGGCCATGCCAGTGCACGCTCGTGTGTTCGGGCAACTTGTTGGTGACGAAAATGCGCACGCGGTCGCCCTCCACCACTTCGATGGTGGGACCGGGCGACTGGCCGTTGTAGCCCCATAGATTGGCCATCATGCCGGGCGCCAGTTCGCGCACGACGGGTTCGGCCACGAGGTGGAATTCCTTGACGTTGTTGTTCATGCGCCAGGGCAAGGACCAGCCATTCAGGGTGACGACGGGGTTGTACGGCCGCCCGTTCGGCGGCGGTGGCGGCGCCTTCGTCTCCGCGCCGGCCATGCTGACGGCTTCCGGCAACGATGCCGCGCCCACGCGGCTCACCGCTGCCGCACTCAGGGCGACCGCGCCCGCATTCATGAAAAAGTTTCTACGTGTAATCATCATTATTCCTTGTTGGCAAGACCGCTGCCATTGATGGCGCCTTGCAGTTCAGTTTGCGCAATCCAGAAATCGCGCTGGGTGTCGATGGCGCCGTTGACGCTGGCAACTTGCTCGCGCGCATCGGCCAGCAGTTCGAAGACGCTGGCCAGCATGCCGTTGTAGCGCAGCAATACTTCATGCGAAATCGTCTTGCGCAGCGGCACGACTTCATCGCAGTAGTGGCGCGCCAGGTCGTAGGCCGTGCGGTAGCTGGAATACGCCTCGCGCACTTCCGAGCGGGCCCGTACGGCCGTGCCCGCCGTGCGCTGCAGCGACTGCTCATACAAGGCTTGCGCCTTCGCATTGCGCGCCGAACCCCAGTCGAACAGGGGCAGCTCCAGCGACACTTCGTAGCCGTTTTCGCGCGGCGCCTCGCTCGTGCTCTTGTTGGTGTAGCCCACGTCGAGCACGTTGATGAAACCCGTCACCTTGGACAGGCCCAGCGCGCTGGCCGTCGCGTGCGCGTCGAGTTTACTCATCTGCACGTCGAGGCGCTGCTCCATGGCTTGCGCCTCGATATTGCCCGCCTCGGCTGGCTTGGCCGGCAAATCGGGCAAGCGCGACGGCAAAGTGAACGTCGTCTGCTTGCCCCACAGGCCCAGCAAGCGCGTCAGGTGCTCGCGCGTGGCCGTGGCCTGGTGGCGCGCGCGGGCCAGGTCGCCGACGGCGTCCGCGTAAAACACTTGCTGGCGCGCCTGGTCGAGGCGGCTCCAGTTGCCCGCCTGCTGCAAGCGCGTGGCCAGTTCGGCGCCCGCCTCGGCCGACAGCAGCGCCCGCTGCATGAACTGTTCCGTCTGCACGGCAGCCACCGCGTTGAAGTAGGCGCGGCGCGTATCCGACGCCAGTTGCACGGCGCTGCCGGCCGCTTGCAGCTTGGCTTGCTCGAAACGGCCCCGTTCGATGTTCACGCGCATCGGCATGGTCAGCAAGCCGGCCAGGTCGAAGCTGACGCCGCGGTCGATTTCATTGCCGTGACTGCCATGCGAGCGGCCGAACGACAGGCCGGGATTGCGCAAGCGCCCCGCCTGCACCAGGTCCGCCTCGGACGCGCCCAGTTCGGCCAGCGCCACTTTCATGCCGTGGTTGTTCATCAGGGCGATGCGCACGGCGCCGTCCGCGTCCAGGGGCTGGGCCAGCAAGGTCGCCAGTTTTTCCTCGCCGCCCTTGTCGGCCAGCGCCTCGGGCGCGCCCGTGCGGGCATCCGCCAGCGCGGACACGGCCTGCATGCCGCCATCGGCGCTGAAGCTGGCGCAGCCGCTGAGCAGCAGGACGGCCGCCAGCGCCAGCGGCGTGAGGCAAGTTGATTTGGTGAAACGTGGCATGTCAGTGTCCTTCGTGCTGATGTTGCGGGGCCGGCTGGGCATCGGGCTTGGGGCTGGGCTTATCCATCGGCATCGTGTGGCCCTTCATGGCATGGCCTTCCATCTTGTGGCCTTCCATCTTCATCATGCCCATGTGGCCGCCGGCCTTGCCGACCTTGTCGTTGACGGCGCGCCAGGCCTGGTCGGGCGTGGCGTCTTCCTCGGCGGCGGGACGGTAGCCGGCGAAGGCGGAGCGGTAAGTGGTGGCCGGCACGGAGGCTTGCGCCTCTTGCGGGGCGGGCTGGGACTGCGCTGCGGCGGCCAGCGGCAGCACAGCCAGCGCAAAGCTGAACAGGTATTTCATGGTATTCCTTGAAGAGCAGGGTATGGCGCGGCGGGCGCGCGACTGGAACGCTGGCGCGGCCGGAGCAAGGTGCACGATACAAGCTGCAGGGACGTGCGACGGCGGCACCGCCAGGTTCAACGGGCGGTCAGGCGGAGCGCGTGCTTCTCGGGGGACGTTCGGGACCGGACGGGATATGCCCGGCGAACAGGGAATCGGGCGCCAGCGCCGGGAGCGGCGCGCGCAGGGTCAAGGCATGCAGGGGCGGCATGCCGGGCGGCGCCGCGGCGCCCACGGTGCAGGCGCCATGGTTGCTGCAATCGTGGCCATGGTGCATGGCGCCGCCATCGTCCATGGCCATTTTCATCGGCTGGTCCGCCACCAGCATGTCGGCCATGTCGGCCATACTGTGGCACTGGGGCGTTGGCAGCGCCTCGACGGCAACCGTGACCACCGCCGCCAACTCGTCCACGCAGCAGCTGCGCATGGCCGACGCAAATCCCTGCATGGGCAGCGTGACGGCCAGCAGCCAGAGCAGCGAGCGGGCGAGAAAGCGGGAAAAGGCACGGTTCATGACACCACTATAAACCTTCCCACATGAGGAAGGTCAAGTCCCTATTCACGCTCGCCGGCCATGCGTCAGCCAGATCACGTACACGCCGTAGTAGCCCTGCCCTTCGAAGATGACCTGGCCATCGGCAAACGACACGGTCTGCACTTGATTCACGGTGAAGTACGCGCGGGCGTCCGCCGCCTCGACATCGCCCCAGTAGCGCGCGTGCAGGGGCCGGTAGCCGCTGGCGCGCCCGATCGCATCCATCACATCGCCGATCATGAAGTCGAGCAGCATTCCGGCCAGCAACGGCCGGTGGCCCGCCAGCATGGCCGTGATGTCGGGATAGCCGGCATGCATCAGCTCGGGCAAGTCGCTTTCCTCGTACTGCAAATCGTCTTCGCGGCAAGTCTGGAGAAAACTGTTGAACGGCTCGTCGAGCAAGCCGGCCAGCGCCGTTTCCGGCACGCTCAGGCGGAACGGATGCAGCGGCAGCGCGCTGTGCTGGCCGTAATTGAGTCCGCGGCAGCCGAGGAAGGCCAGCGGATGGCGCCGGCCGCCGACCTCGCAGCGGATGCCGGATGCTTGCCCGTCCGCCATCAGCTGCCCATCCCCGCCGCCCGCATCAGCAGGCGCATCGCCCAAGCCGCCAAGCCCAGCGTCGCCACGCTGGCCAGCCAGAGGCCGGCCATCCAGGCCAGTCGTTTCCACCATGTCTGTTGTCCTTGCATCAGTGATAGCCATCTTCCGGCAGGACTTTGCCACGAAACACATAATATGACCACACCGTATACATCAGGATCACGGGAATGATGAACAGCGCGCCCACCAGCGTAAAGCCCTGGCTTTGCGGCGGCGACGACGCTTCCCAGATCGAGACCGATGGCGGGATGATGTGCGGCCACACGCTGATGCCCAGGCCCGTATAGCCGAGGAAGACGAGCGCCAGCGTGCACAGGAACGGCGCCACCTGCCGCCCCTGCCGCAGGGAGCGCAGCAGCAGCCAGCCCGCGCCCAGCACCAGCAGCGGCACGGGCAGAAACCAGAACAATTGCGGCAGCGCAAACCAGCGCGCGGCGATGGCCGGGTCGACCAGCGGCGTCCAGACGCTGATGACGGCGATCACGCCCAGCAGCAGCCAGACGAGCACGCGCGTGAGGCGTACGGCGCGCGCCTGCAGGCCGCCCTGCGTCTTCATGATCAGCCAGGTGCTGCCCAGCAAGGCATACGCCGCCACCAGCCCGGCGCCCGTGAACAGGGAAAACGGCGTGAGCCAGTCCAGCGCGCCGCCCGCATAGCTGCGGTTGACCACCGGCATGCCCTGGATGTAGGCGCCCAGGGTCACCCCCTGGAAGAAGGCGGCCGCCACCGAACCGGCGATGAAGGCCTTGTCCCACACGTGGCGCTCGTGTTCGCGCGCCTTGAAGCGGAATTCGAAGGCCACGCCGCGGAAGATCAGGCCCATCAGCATGAAGCTGAGCGGCAGATAGCAGGCGCTGAGCACGACGGAATACGCGAGCGGAAAGGCCGCCAGCATGCCGGCGCCGCCCAGCACCAGCCAGGTTTCATTGCCATCCCAGACGGGCGCCACCGTATTCATCATCACGTCGCGCTCGCTCTTGTCCTGGAAAAACGGATACAGGATGCCGATGCCCAGGTCGAAGCCATCCATCACGACATACATCATGATGCTGAACAGGATAATAATGGCCCACAGTAGCGGTAGATCAATGCCCATGCGAATGTCCTCCTTGCGCTTGCTCTTCCAGATGCGCGGCCGACATCGGCCGTGCAGGCGTGCGTTCCTGGCCGGGGCCGCCATGCTCGACGCTCGCCCCTTCGTGCGGCTGCGGCCCCACCCGGATCAGGCGCAGCAGGTAGCCGATGCCCGTGCCGAACACGGCAAAATAGATGACGATGAACAACAGCAAGGTGATGCCCAGCTGCGTGGCGCCGTGGGCCGAGACGGCATCCTCCGTGCGCAGCAAGCCGTACACGGTCCACGGCTGGCGGCCGATTTCCGTCGTGTACCAGCCGGCCAGCATGGCCACCAGTCCGCTCGGTCCCATCCACAGGGCGCAGCGCAGGAACAGGCGCGAACGCCACAAGGTATTGCGCCAGCGCAACCATGCGCTCCAGATGCCCAGCGCGATCATCAGCATGCCCAGCCCCGCCATCAGGCGGAACGACCAGAACACGACGGCGGAAGGGGGCCGGTCGCGCGGCGCAAATTCCTTCAGGGCGGGAATCGTGCCATTCCAGTCGTGCGCGAGGATCAGGCCGCCCAAGCGGGGAATTTCCACCTTGTACAGGGTTTCTTCGCGCGCCATGTCGGGCCAGCCGAACAGGATCAGCGGCGTGCCTTCGTTGCCCGTGTTTTCCCAGTGGCCTTCCATGGCGGCCAGCTTGGCCGGCTGGTGCTCGAGGGTATTCAAGCCGTGCACGTCGCCGATGACGGCCTGGATGGGCGCGACGACCAGCAGCATGGACAAGCCCATGGTCATCATCTTGCGGATGGCCGCATTGTCGTTGCCGCGCAGCAAATGCCAGGCGGCCGACGCCACCACCAGCAAGGCCGTGGCGAGGAAGGCGGCCACGCTCATGTGCAGCAGCCGGTACGGGAACGAGGGATTGAAGATGACGGCCAGCCAGTCCACGGGCACGACCCGCCCGTCGATGATTTCATGGCCCTGCGGCGTCTGCATCCAGCTGTTCGAGGCGATGATCCACGTGGCGGAAATCAAGGTGCCCAGCGCCACCATGGCCGTGGCGAACATGTGCAGGCCGGGCCCCACGCGGTGCCAGCCGAACAGCATCACGCCGAGGAAGCCCGCTTCCAGGAAGAAGGCCGTCAGCACTTCATAGGCCAGCAGCGGCCCCGTGATGCTGCCCGCGTAATCGGAAAAGAAACTCCAGTTGGTGCCGAACTGGTACGCCATGACGAGGCCGGAAACGACGCCCATGCCGAAGTTGACGGCGAAAATCTTCGACCAGAAATGGTACAGGTCGCGGTACACGCCGTCCTGCGTGCGCAGCCACGCCGCTTCCAGCACCGTCAGGTAACTGGCCAGGCCGATCGTGATTGCAGGAAAAATGATGTGGAACGAGATGGTGAAGCCGAACTGGACGCGCGCCAGTTCCAGTGCCGTAAGCCCTAACATGTGTTGCCTTCCCGACGTGTGACGTCTGTTTTACCCAGGCCTCCACTCTAGGCTTTCCGGGTAAAACATAACAGACTCAGAAACGGGAGAAAACATAGGATCAGTTTGACGTTTGCCGAATGACAAGATCAAGCCGGTCCAACGGAAAACCGCCTCAGGCGGGCTCCGTGATGCCCACGCAATTGCGGCCGTTTTCCTTGGCCACGTACAGGGCCGCATCGGCGGCGCGCAGCACGGCGTCCGTGCTGTCCGCTTCCTGTTCAGACGACACGACGCCCAGCGATATCGTGACCAGGCCCGCGCCGGGAATCACGGCGGCGGCCACCTTGGCGCGCAAGCGCTCGGCCACCTGCATGGCTACGTCGAGGTCGGCATCGGGCAGCAGCATGATGAATTCATCGCCGCCATTGCGGCACAGCACGTCGGCATCGCGCGAACAGGCGCGCATCAGCTGCGCCAGTCGCAGGATGACTTCGTCGCCCACGGCATGGCCCCAGCGGTCGTTGACTTGCTTGAAATGGTCGATGTCGATGGCGATGACGGAAAACGGCCGCGCCTGCGCCTGCCACCCTTCCAGTGCCGCCGCCATGCCGCGCCGGTTCGACAGGCCCGTCAGCGGGTCCGTCTGCACATCGGTCTTCAACTTGCCGATCTTGTTCTGCAACAATGCCAAGCCTTTCAGCAGGGCTTTCTTGATTTGCGCCGCCTCCACATACCACGAGCGGATGGCGGCGATGTGCTCGGCCGTGCCGGGCGCATCCATGCGCCGCGCGCCTTCGGCCAGCTGCACCAGGGGCCGCGAAATCAGGCTGGCCAGCCACCAGATGAATGGCAGGCTCAGCAAGGCGATGGGCAGCGAGTGCCATACCGTGTTGGCCATCAGCTGGTTCAGCGGGGCCAGGGTCATGGCCGTCGGGCGCTGCGCCACGATGCCCCAGCCCGTCGACGGCATGATGGCGTAGCCGGCCAGCATGTCCACGCCCAGGCTGTTGTTCATGCGCCGGTTGCCGCCGCCCTGCTGCGCGATGATGGCGTCGATGACGTCGTTGCTGCCGGCCACGTCGCCCAGGCGGTCGGGGTCCGGGTGGTACAGCAGGCGCCGGTTCTGGTCGACCACGTACAGGTAGGAACCGTCGCGGTAGTAATGCTGGCCCAGCATGGTGTACAGGATGTTTTTCTGTTTCAGGTAAATGCTGCCGCCCACGTAGCCCAGGTAGCGGCCATCCTTGCCCAGGATGGGATGCGAAATGAACACGACCAGGTTGCCGGCCGACGACACGTACGGCTGCGTCACCAGCGGGCGCCGCTCGCGCAGCGCCTGGATGGCGCCGGCCGAATCGAGCGTGCGGTTTTTCAGGGCCAGGGTTTCCGGCGACACGCCCAGCACCTTGCCCTGGGCATCGACGATGAGCACGGAATTGAAACTGTTCGTTTGCAGGCGCAGGCGTTGCGCCTCGTCCGTCAGCCATTGCTCGTCGCCCATGCGCGAAGGCAGGCCGCCCGCACTGTAGGCCAGCTGCTGGCGCGCCGACTGCAGGAAATCCTCGGCCGTGCTGGCCAGCTTGCTCGCATACGCGTGGTTCGCTTCCAGGGTGGTATCGATCAGCAGCTGGCGCTGCACGCTGTAGCTGGCGTAGAAGGTATTGGCCAGGGACACCAGGGCGCTGGTAAAGGCCACGAGCACGATCAAGCGGCGCAAATTCATGCGCAGAACAGGTTTAGTCCACATGGGGTCGACAAGAAGAAGTATTGCGCTAAAGAAAGGGCGCATTATACCGAGACACCCGTGCCAATATTGAAATCTTGGCATCAATGGTCAAAGAATGTGTACAAGCGGCAACGCCGAGCGTTGCCGCCTTGACATGCATCAAGCGTGGATGGCGTGTTTGCGGACCCAGTCCACGTAGCGCTGCATCCAGCCCTGGAAGAAACCCAGGCTGGCCGGGCCGATGCCGCCATGCTCGTCGAACAGGCCTTCCTTGGCCTGGATAAACATTTCAGGCTGTCCCAGCAGCGGCACGTCCAGGTAGGCGAGCACATTGCGCAAATGCTGCTGCGCCAGGGCCGTACCCGTGGCGCCGACGGAAACGCCGAGCACGGCGCCCGGCTTGCCGCCCCACACGCTCTGGCCGTACGGGCGCGAGCCCTGGTCGAGGGCGTTTTTCAGCACGCCGGGAATCGAGCGGTTGTATTCGGGGGTGAGAAACAGCAAGGCTTGCGATGCGGAAATTTCCGATTTCAGGCGCAGCACCTGCTCGGACTGCGCGCCATCGTCATCCTGGTCGTACAGCGGCAAGTCGCCGATTTCGATGTGCTTGAAGGAAAACTCGGGCGGCGCCAGCTTGATGATGGCGTCGGCCAGCTTGCGGTTGAAGGAATCCTTGCGCAGGCTGCCGACGATGATAGCAACGTTATATTGACTCATATATATCCCCGATGATGGTGAAAAAATAGCCCTGGAGTGAACTTCACTGCAGGACTATCTTGCCACACAATCATGGGGTTTGCGCTGCTTAGCGTGCGCCGCCAGCCAGGCCCCGGTACTCGCGGTAATAGCGCCCGCCCAGGTTCGTCAGCACCTCGTAGCCGATGGTATTGGCCATGGCCGCCACGGCGTCGACCGGGTGTTCGGCGCAGATCAGGTCGACCAGGCTGCCCGGCGCGACGCGGTCGCCGGCGATGGCGCTCACGTCGAGGGTGATGGAATCCATCGAGATGGCGCCGATCTGCGGCACTTTCACGCCGTCGACGATGGCCAGGCCCTGGTTGCTCATGCTGCGCAGCCAGCCATCGGCGTAGCCGACGGACACCGTCGCCACCTGGCGCGGCTCGCTGGCCGTGTAGCGGCGGCTGTAGCCCACGTGGTCGCCAGCGGCAATCGTGCGCGTCTGCAAGACCTTGCCTTGCAGGCGCACGACCGAGCGCAGGGGATTCGGCTCGCCGCCCTGCGGTCCGATGCCGTACAGGGCCGCGCCCGGACGCACCAGGTCGAAGTGGTAATCGGGCGACAAAAAGATGCCCGAGGAATTGGCCAGGCTGGCGCGGTACTGCGGCAAACGGGCGCGGATGGCGATGAAACGGGCCAACTGCTCGCCATTCATGGGGTTGCTCCGCTCGTCGGCGCAGGCCAGGTGGCTCATCAGGTAGCGCACCTTGATGCCGTCAAGAAAGTGCGGGTCCAGCAGCCAGGCGTCGATTTCCTGCGGCGACAAGCCCATGCGCGACATGCCCGTATCGACTTGCACGATGGCGTCCAGGGTGCTGCCCAGCGCTTTTGCATGCGCGCGCCAGCCCGCCACCTGCGGCTCGCTGTTGAGCACGGGCGTCAAGCCATGGGCCGTGAATTCGCCTTCCGTGCCGACGGGCGGGCCGTGCAGCACGAAGATGGACGCGTCCGGCGCCACGTGGGGGCGCAGGCTGATGCCCTCTTCCAGGTGGGCCACGAAGAAATGGCGGCAACCTTCTTCATACAGGGCCGCGCCCACTTGCGCGGCACCCAGGCCATACGCGTCGGATTTGACGACGGCCGAACAGGCGGCCGGGTGCGCCTTGTCGCGCAGCAAGCGGTAGTTGGCGCGCACGGCATCGAGGTCTACCGTCAGGATGGCGCCGCTACGCTCTTTCGGAGGCATGCTGGCCCCCATCTCAAGCCACCGCGTGCTGCAGTTTGCCATTGCCCTGCGCGCCGCTGTAGCGGCTGACGGACAGGTCGTCGGCCAGGATGGCCGGCTTTTTCGACGACATCAGGTCGGCCAGCAATTGCGCGGAACCGCAGGACATGGTCCAGCCCAGGGTGCCGTGGCCCGTATTCAGGAACAGATTGCGCAGCGGCGTGCGGCCGACGATCGGCGTGCCGTCCGGCGTCATCGGACGCAAGCCCGTCCAGAAGGTAGCCTCAGCCGTATTGCCGCCGCCGGGGAACAGGTCGTTGACGACCATTTCCAGCGTTTCGCGGCGGCGCGGGTTCAGGTTCAGGTTGTAGCCGGCGATTTCCGCCATGCCGCCCACGCGGATGCGGTCGTCGAAACGCGTGACGGCGATCTTGTAGGTTTCATCGAGGATGGTCGACACGGGCGCCTTGGCCGCGTTGACGATAGGTACGGTGATCGAATAGCCCTTCAATGGATACACGGGAATGTCCAGCAGCGGCTTCATGAAGCCCGTCGAGTAGGAGCCGAGCGCCACGACATAGGAATCGGCCTTGACGATTTCCGCGCCGCATTGCACGCCAGCAATTTCGTCGCCCTGGGTCAGCAATGCATCGATGGACACGCCATAACGGAACTTCACGCCCAGCGCCTCGGCCATCTCGGACAGACGGGTGGTAAACAGCTGGCAATCGCCCGTTTCATCGTTGGGCAGGCGCAAGCCGCCGAACAGTTTATCCTTGACCGCTTCCAGGGCCGGCTCGGCGCGCGACAGTTCGTTGCGCTGCAGCACTTCATACGGCACGCCCGCGTCTTTCAATACTTCGATATCCTTGGCGGCATCGTTGTATTGTTTTTCGGTACGGAACAATTGCATCGTGCCTTGCTGGCGGCCTTCATACGTGATGCCGGCCTCGGCGCGCAGCACCTTGAAGCAGTCGCGGCTGTATTCGGCCAGGCGCACCATGCGTTCCTTGTTCACGGCATACGCTTCCGGTGTGCAATTACGCAACATCTGCCACATCCATTTCAGCTGGGCGGCGCTGCCGTCGAGCGAGATGGCCAGGGGCGCGTGGCGCTGCATCATCCACTTCACGGCTTTCAGGGGAATGCCGGGCGCAGCCCATGGCGAAGCGTAGCCGGGCGAGATTTGCCCCGCATTCGCGAAGCTGGTTTCCAGTGCCGGGCCCGGCTGGCGGTCGATGACGGTCACCTCATGTCCTGCCTTGGCCAGATAGTAAGCACTGGTGACGCCGATGACGCCGCTACCCAGAATCACAATACGCATAGTTTCCTCATTATATTTTTTTAGGCTGACGCCAGATTAACCGCTATCATATTGGGAAAGAGCCAGTATTTGTTCACGTATAAATCGAGATATTCAGCAATAAATCATGAGAATCCTTAAAGAATCGGCACGTGGCCTCGACAAGCTGGATCGCCACATCCTGCGCATCCTGCAACAGGATGGCCGCATCTCGATGAAAGACCTGGGCGAACAGGTGGGATTGTCCATCACGCCCTGCATCGAGCGGGTCAAGCGCATGGAGCGCGACGGCGTCATCACGGGCTACCACGCCAAGGTGAACCCGGCCGCGCTGGGCGCCAAGCTGCTCGTCTTTGTAGAGATTACGCTGAATCAAAAATCCGCGTCCGCCTTCGAGCAGTTCCGCCGCGAAGTGCTGCAGATTCCCGAAGTGCAGGAATGCCACCTGGTGTCGGGCGACTTCGATTACCTGATCAAGGCGCGCATCCATGAAATGGCCGAGTACCGCAAGTTGCTGGGCGACATGCTGCTGCAGTTGCCGGGCGCCGCGCAATCGAAGAGCTATGTGGTGATGGAAGAAATCAAGGAAACCCTGGCGCTGTCGACCGACGTGCTGCAAAATCGGTGAAGGTACCGCCAGCCGGTACCGACAGCATCAAATTTTGCACCTTTGTATAATCTTGTAGCACATTCGCGGCGACACAAGCACACTCCCTCCTGACATCACGCCCGTCCCCTCTGAGATTGGAAGCAGTGATGCACACTGGGAGTCCATATGAACACATTGATAAAACTGGCAGCTTCCTGCCTCGCGGGCCTGGCCGTGGCCATGTGCACCGCCAGTGAATACAAGGTCAACCGTGCGCCGGACAATGGCGCCATCTATCAAAACATCAAGGTCGGCAAGACCACCCGCCTCGACCTCGACGCGGCCCTGGGCAACGCCACCGTCGTCAGCTTCGATCCCGGCTATGAAGTCTGGGTCTACAAGAACCAGCTGAAAACGCCCAGCGTGACGCGGCTGATCCCCCTGCTGGGCGAAAAAGGCACGCGCGAAGTGGCCGTCATGTTCGACCAGGCCGGCATCGTCAAGAAATTCCGCATCCACGAACCGCGCAGGTAGGCGCAGGCCGCGCACGTGTGCGATAGCGTAAGGCAGCCGCCAGCCAGATGGCTATACTGGCTGCTGGCTCCCGCCGCCCACCGCCCACCTACCCTGCAAGGAGTTTCCATGCGCCTGCCCCTGATCGCTCCGAAAGACCTGACACAAGAACAAAAGCCGCTGTACGACGATATGCGCAAAGGCATCACCAGCAATTTCAACGATTTCATCGCCGTGCGCGAAGATGGCGCCCTGATGGGGCCGTGGAATCCGTGGCTGCACGAACCGGCCATCGGCAAGGCGATCTGGAACCTGACCCTGGCCATGACGGCCAACGCCACGCTGCCCGACAAGGTGCGCCAGATTGCCATCCTGGTGGTTGGCGCGCGCTACAACGCCGCCTATGAAATCTACGCCCACATCGCCGTCGCGGAGCGCGAAGGCATGCCTGCCGAGCGCCTCGCCACGCTGGTAGCGGACGTCAAGCCGCTCGACCTGGACAAGCAGGAAAGCGTGGCCTACGACCTGGCCTACGCGCTCAGCCGTGGCGGCACGCTGCCAGAGCCGCTGTACCGCCTGGCGCTGGCCACCTTCGGCCAGCATGGCATCAACGAGCTGATCTACCTCGTGGGCCTGTACGCACTGGTATCGACGACGCTGAACGGCTTCAACGTGCCGGTGCCGGAACGCGACTGAAGAACCTGGCCCGCGCCGCGCCTTATGCGACCCGGGCCGCCACCGCGCTGGCCGCCCGCTGCGGCCGGTGCGCCACCGCGCAAGCCAGCACGCCCGCCAGCAGCAGCGCCGTCGCCGCAGATTCCGCCGCGGTGGGCCAGCGCCGCTCCCACGCATAGCCGTACAACAGGGCAAACAGAAATTCAAAGACGATCATCTGCCCCATCAAGGTCAGCGGCAGCACGCGGCTGGCGTAATTCCACAAGCCGTTGCCGACGACTGAACACAGCAGCGCCACACCCGTGACGAGGCCGGCGAACTGCAGCCATGCCGTGCCGCCATGCGCGGCCGGTGCCGCAAGCGCGACGGGAATCGCCAGCAGCAATGCGGCCGCGCCCGTCACCACGCCCGTCAGCAGATTCCACTCCTGCGCCGACACCGCGCGCAAGCGCCCCAGCCAGCGGCTGTTGCCGACGGCATACACCGTCCACGACAGCAGCGCCGCCAGCGCGCACAACAGTCCCAGCAGCGATGCATGGCCGGGATGCACGAGCGACTGCCAGCTGATGCACAACAAGCCGGCACCGCTGAGCAGCAACGAAGGGAGCAGCTTGCGCAGCGGCACGGCATCGTGGTCGCGGCTGCCGACCACGGTGACGACCAGCGGCAGCAGGCCGATCACCATCGACGTCATGGCCACCCCGCCCGTCTGCACGGCGCTGGCCAGCAGCACGTAATAGATGATGTTGCCGGTCAGGCTGAGCCAGATCAAGCCCCGCCATTCGCGCCAGCCCAGGCTGCGCAGCAGGCGCCGCCACGACGGCGCGACCAGCACGGCCGCAATCAGGCCGTAGGCCAGGTAGCGGCCCACCGACAATTCCAGCGGCTGGAACGCGGGCAGCAGCGCCGGCGCCAGGAACACCAGGCCCCACAGCGCGCCCGCGGCGATACCGGCCAGCATGCCCAGGCGGGTCTTATTCTTTTGCAACATATTCAATCTCCCGAAAAGGAGATTGTGGCCGCTGCGGCGCGCCCGTTCTTGGCGCCATCTACTGCGTTTTTGACCGGTTCTCGCGACGTTGGCGCCGGTAAGCGGCTGGCGTGGCGTCGATGCTGTCGCGCATGGCCCGCGTCAGCGCGCTCTGCTCGGAAAAGCCGGCCGCCAGCGCGATCTCGGCAATGCTGGCGTCGCTGGCGGTGAGCAAGTCGCAGGCCCGCCCTATCCGCTGCTGCTGTAGCCAGGCATGCGGACTGGCATCCATTTCTTCGCGGAACAGTGCGTGCAGGCGACTGACGCTGAGGTTGGCAAAGCGCGCCATCGATGCCGTCGACCAGGGCAAGCCAGGCTCGGCCTGCACGCGCGCCAGCAGCGCGGCCAGCCGCGAGCGGGCCTGCGGCGCGGTCTGCAGCAAGGTGTCCAGCAGCAGCGGTGTCCAGCCCTGGATGACGGCCGGCGTCAGCGCCTGCTGCCCCGCCATGATGCCCAGGTATTCGATCAGCTTGCGGGCCCCCGGCCCCAGCGCCGCATACGGCCGCTCCAGCAGGCGGCCCCAGCTACCCTGCTCCACGGCCGCCGCATCCACGTCGAGAATGATCGAGTGGTTGGCAACCCGGCTATGCTGGGCGTGCCAGGTATTGGCCGGGATCACCACGCCCTGCTGCGCATCCACCTTGCCCTGCTTGCCGTCGATATCCAGCAGCAACTGGCCGTGCAGGGGCAGCACCAGCTGCACGAAGTCATGCCGGTTCGGCGCGCCGATTTCCGCGTAGCTACGAAAGCTGAGTTCGATGGCAGGATGGGGGATGCTGGACATGGGGGCCGGCCTGGGCGAAGAAGCAATTATTTTATCAGCACGGCGATTATCAGCACGGCAATGCCCCAGGCCAGGCGTGCCGCCACACGCTCCGACGGTGCGCGCCAGTGGCGCCCGCTTGCTCTACACTGACGTTTTTTCCTCTGCCACTTCCATGCTACTACCTGCACAACTCGCCCACATCTCGGTGGAACAAGACTGGCAACACAGCGCACCCTACCCGCCGCTCGGCTTCAATCCCTTCTTCGAAGGCGCGCTGGGCAATGGCGACACGTTCGGCCTGTACTGGCCCATCGGCCGCGAAGCATCCGAACCGATCGTCGTCGAAACGTGGCATGACGAATGGCGCTTGCAGCCGAATTTTTCCAGCCTGGCAGCTTTCCTGCGCGCCCATGCGGCAGCCGGCGACGCTGAAGACGAAGACGAAGACGGCTACGTGGCGCTGCCCACCTTGGCCGACGACCCCGCCTCACCGCGCGCCGCCTTCCTGGCGGCCAAGGAATTGATCGCCCAGCGCAACCCGGACGCGGCCATCGCGCTGCTGGAAGCCGCGCTGGCCCTCCTGCCCGAATACACGGATGCGCTGGCGCTGCTGCACGGCCAATATGTGCGCGCGGGAAGAATCGACGACGCCGTCAAGGTGGCGATCCAGGCCATCATCTCGCCCCCGTCGTTCGGCGGCCCGCCCTTGAAAGCCTTGCAATGGCTGCGCACGCAGCCGGTACCGCAGAATGAACGAGACCCCATCTGGCGTGCCTGCGGGCAACTGTCGTTCAACTTCGGCGGCAGCAAGGACAATGCCGACTACCCCGTGCTGCTGGCCGCCATCGACACGTATCTTGAGCAAGGCGATTACCGCTGCGCCTCGACCTTGATGCAAACCTATGCGGAACTGATGAGCGCGGAAACCGTGTCCTTCCAGGAGCGCCATGCCTTCGAGCCGGCCGCCTTCATCGCGCGGCAAATCGCCGTCAGCGCAATGCTGCCCCAGGGCAGCCGGGACCCGGCGCTGCTCTGGTCAAGCGAGCTGGCCTAGCTGCTGCCGGAACAGCTTGCGGTACGCCGATGGCGACGTCTGCAGGTTCGCCCGAAAGTGCTGGCGCAAGGACAGGGCCGTGCCGAAGCCGGCCTCCTGCGCCACGAGGTCGATCGAGGCCCCGCTCTTTTCCAGCAAGCCTTGCGCATGCGCAAGACGCTGGTTCAGCAGCCACTGCTTGAACGACGTGCCCGTCGCCTGGCGGAAATGGCGCGTGAAGTTGCGCCGGCTCATGGCGGCCCGTTCGGCCAGCGCGTCGATGCTGTGGGGTATGCCCAGATTGGCCGTCACGCAAGCCAGCACCTCGGCGAAGCGCCCTTCGCTGCCGGACACGGGCAGCGGGCGCTCGATGAATTGCGCCTGCCCGCCCTGGCGGTGCGGCGCCACCAGCAGCCGGCGCGCCACCCGGTTGGCCACCTCGGCACCCGCCAGCTGGCGCAGCAGATACAGGCAGCAATCGAGGCCGGCCGCCACGCCGGCCGACGTCAGCACGCCGCCATCGTCCACGTACAGCACTTCCCGGTCCACCCTGACCCTGGGATAGCGGGTCGCCAGCCGCTCCGCCATGCCCCAGTGCGTGGCTGCGCTCTTGCCATCCAACAAGCCCGCCTGCGCCAGGGGAAACGCGCCCAGGCACAGCCCCACCATGCGCGCACCGCGCCGGCTGGCGGCCTGCAGCGCCGCGACCAGGGGCGGCGGCGCATCGCGGCAATCGTCGTGCCAGGCCGGCATGATGACGATATCGGCCCCTTCCAGCCCTTCCAGACCGAACTCGGGCGTGATGCCGAAGCCGGCCGCCGTGCGCAAGGGAATAGGATCGGCGGCGCACACGCGCACGTGGAAAGGCGGCAGGTCGGCCTCGTCCGTCTGGGCGCCAAACACGAGGCAAGGCACGGACAAGTGGAAGGGCGTCATGCCGTCGAAGGCGATCACGGCCACGCTCAAGGGGGAGGAAGGTGCAGGAACGGTAGGCATGGCCCGATTTTATCGCACATAGGCCTTCGGGCCACTTTTTATTTGCGGCGCGCGGCTTGAAAATGGCGCTATCGAGGAAGTCCATCCTCTTTCAACCGTTCCAGGAGAAACCATGTCCACCCAAGCTTCCACCGCCCCGCGCCGCGCCCTGCTCGTCATCGACGTGCAAAATGAATACTTTACGGGCGACATGCCCATCGAATATCCATCCGTCGATATTTCCCTGCCCAACATCGTCACCGCCATGGCTGCCGCGCGTGCCGCCGGCGTGCCCGTGATCGTCGTCCAGCACGATGCGCCGGAAGCCTCTCCCATCTTTGCCAAGGGCAGCGACGGCTGGCAGCTGCATCCGCAAGTGGCCGCCTTTGCCGCCGACCACCGCATCAACAAGGTCATGGGCAGCGTCTTCGCGGGCACGGACTTGCAGGCCTGGCTGGGCAGCCACGGCATCGACACCCTGACGGTGGTCGGCTACATGACGCACAATTGCGATGCCGCCACGATCTTCCACGCCGCGCACGACGGCTTGCAAGTCGAGTTCCTGCAGGACGCCACGGGCACCCTGCCCTACAGCAACGCGGGCGGCACGGCCAGCGCCGAGGAAATCCACCGCGTCTTCAGCGCCGTGTTCCACTCGAATTTCGCCGCCGTCGTCAGCACACAGGAGTGGCTCGCTGCCGTGCGCGAAGGCAAGCCGCTGGAAAAGGACAATATTTATCTGTCGAACCAGCGCGCGCGGAAAGCGGCCAGCGCCGCCTAAGTACGGAGATTAAAAGCGCCGGTGCCCGTCATCGGCGTCGCAGCGGCCGCTGAACTTGATCAAGCCATCGACCGTGATCACGCCGCTGCGGCGGTTGATCACGAGGGTAGGACGATTCAAGGCGTTCAGCTGGAAACGACCGCGGATTTCATCGTGACCGACGACCAGATCCATCACGTCCCACCAGCCATCGTTGCTGTCGGCATGAATCGGTGGAATCAGCTGCTTCGGCAAGCGGATTTGCGCCGCGCTGCCGTGAATGGAAACATTCACGGCCGTATCGAAATTGCTCTTGCCCGTCTCCAGCGTGGATTTCTGCACATACCTGTGCCTGTCGTTGTCCCACTCCATGCCGGAACGGTTTTCCATGGTGATCTTTTCCGCCTCGCCATAGCAAACGAGCTGGATATCGTCGCCGCGCCCGGCGGATCCGGAGCGGTCATACTGGTTCGAGGGGTCGGACTGGCCCGCCTGCGCGGCGAAGGCCATGGCGATCAGGATGCTGGATACGGCTGTCATGCGGTTCTCCAATGCAGAGGGGTGGCACACAGGGTTGCCATATCACCAAGCTTAGCATAGACGAATATCCCCCTGCACCGGCTTAAGAACGCGCAAGTCATCCGCCATCTGCTACAGTCGCGCTCACGAAAAACCTGCTGGATGCATAGCGATGCGAACAATACGATGGACCGCCCTGCTGGCGCTGATCACTTTCCTGCTGGCCACCGCCGCCTTGGTACTGGCCGGACTCAACGACAAGCTGGCGCCCGCCGACGTGATCGTCGTGCCGGGCAACACGATCCTGCCCGACGGTACGCCCAGCCCCCGCCTGCAGGCACGTCTCGACGTGGCGCTCCAGCAATTCCAGGCACACCAGGCGCCGCGCATCCTCGTCAGCGGGGCAACGGGCAAGGAAGGTTTTGATGAAGCAGCATCGATGGCCCGCTACCTGCAGTCGCGCGGTGTGCCGGCCAACGCCATCATTGAGGATAATCAAGGCTGGACCACGGAGGCCACGGCCCGCAATACGGCTACGCTAATGCGCGAGCACGGCTGGCGCACGGCCATGGTGGCCACGCAATATTTCCACGTGCCCCGCTTCCGCCTGGCTTTGGAGCGCAGCGGCATCGCCGTCAGCGCCAACGTGCATGCGTCCTATTTCGAGCTGCGCGACCTGTATTCGGTGCCGCGCGAAACGGTGGGCTATACCGTGTATTTCATGCGCCACTGAGCACGAGTTTTCACTCGCTCCAGTCGCGCGACCGTTCCACGGCGCGCTGCCATTTATGCAAGCGCGTCAGGCGCTCGTCGGCCGCCATGGCCGGTTCGAAGCGGCGCCCCACCTGCCACTGGGCGGCGATTTCTTCCTGCGAGTCCCAGAAACCCACGGCCAGGCCCGCCAGGTAGGCGGCGCCCAGGGCCGTCGTTTCCGTCACCACGGGGCGCACCACGGGCACATTCAAGATGTCGGCCTGGAACTGCATCAGCATGTCGTTGCGGGCCGCGCCGCCGTCGACGCGCAGCTCGGATAGCGCGATGCCCGCGTCGTCCTGCATCGCGGACAGCACATCCACGTTCTGGTACGCCACACCCTCCAATGCCGCGCGCGCGATGTGCGCCTTGCCCGTGCCGCGCGTGATGCCGATCAAGGTGCCGCGCGCATACGGGTCCCAGTACGGCGCGCCCAGGCCCGCGAACGCAGGCACGAAGACGAGGCCGCCCGAATCGGGCACGCTGGTGGCCAAGGCTTCCACTTCGGACGAGTCGCGGATGATGCCGATGCCGTCGCGCATCCATTGCACGGCCGCGCCAGCGATAAAGGCGCTGCCTTCAAGCAAATAGTCAGTTTTATCCGATCCTGGGCCCAGGCTCCAGCCCACCGTCGTCAACAGCCGGTTTTTCGATGGCAAGGGACGCTTGCCCACGTTCATCAGCATGAAGCAACCCGTGCCGTAGGTATTCTTCGCCATGCCCGGTTTCAGACAGGCCTGGCCGAAGGTGGCCGCCTGCTGGTCGCCCGCGATGCCGGCAATCGGCACGGACACGCCCAGCAAGTCGGTATAGGTGTGCGCCGCCACGCCGCTCGATGGCACGACGTCGGGCAGCAGGGAAGCGGGAATGTCGAGCAGCGCCAGCAAGTCCGTGTCCCACTGCAAGGTATGGATATTGAACAGCATGGTGCGCGCCGCGTTGCTCGTGTCCGTCAAGTGGGCGCCGCTCATCTTGTAGATCAGCCAGCTGTCGACGGTGCCGAAGGCTAGCTCGCCCCGTTCGGCGCGCGCGCGGGCGCCGGGAACGTTGTCGAGCAGCCATTTCAACTTGGTGGCGGAAAAATAGGCGTCCAGCACGAGTCCCGTCTTGCGCTGGATCACGTCCGCCTTGCCCTGCTCGACCAGTTGCTCGCAGTAAGCGGCGTTTCTGCGGTCTTGCCAGACGATGGCGTTGGCGACGGGCGCGCCCGTGGCGCGGTCCCACAGCACCGTCGTTTCGCGCTGGTTGGTCACGCCGATGGCGGCCACGTCGGATGCGGCCACGCCGCTGTCGCGCAACACCTGCTGCAGCACGCCCTCTTGCGAAGCCCAGATGTCGTTCGCGTCATGCTCGACCCAGCCCGGCTGGGGAAAAATCTGGCGAAACTCGCGCTGCGCGCTGGCGTGCGGCCGGCCAGCATGGTCGAACAGGATGGCGCGCGAACTGGTGGTGCCCTGATCTAAAGCAAGTATGTATTTGGTCATTGTCTGGTGGTGCGAAAATCGGGTAAAAACAGGCACGGAGCCGATTCGCTCCGTGCCCTCGGGACAGCCCCGGCAGAAGCTTACACGACTACCTTACCTTGCCTTCTTTCCAAGCCTGCAATAATTTATCGTAGGCAATCGTTTCACCCTTCGGCTTTTCATTCGCCAGCTTTTTCCATGGGGCATGCTGGTCCGACAGATACTGGTTCGGATCGACCTTCGGATTGAGCTTGGGTGCGCACGCCTTCATGCCGGCCCGCTGCAATCGCGCCATGACCTGGTCCATTTCCTCGGCCAGGTTATCCATGGCGGCTTGCGGCGTTTTTTCCGCCGTAATCGCCGTGGCCACGTTCTTCCACCACAACTGCGCCAGCTTCGGATAGTCGGGCACGTTGTTGCCGGTCGGCGTCCACGCCACGCGGGCGGGGCTGCGGTAGAACTCGATCAAGCCGCCGTACTCGTTCGCGTGCTTCGTAAAATAATCGTGGCGGATGTCGGAATCCCGAATAAAAGTCAGACCGACGATGGATTTCTTCAGCGACACAGTTTTCGACGTGACGAATTGCGCGTACAGCCAGGCGGCGGCCTTGCGGTCATCCGGCGTGGACTTGAACAGGAACCAGGAACCGACGTCCTGGTAGCCGTTCTGCATGCCCTCTTTCCAGTACGGGCCGTGCGGCGACGGCGCCATGCGCCATTTCGGCGTGCCGTCCTTGTTGACCACTGGCAAGCCCGGTTTCGTCATGCCGGCCGTAAACGCCGTGTACCAGAAGATTTGCTGGGCGATTTCACCCTGCGCCGGCACGGGGCCCGATTCCGAGAAATTCATGCCGTTTGCCTGCGGCGGCGCGTATTTCTTCATCCAGTCGATATATTTCGTCAGCGCAAAGACGGCCGCCGGCGAATTGGTGGCGCCGCCGCGCGACATCGAGGCGCCCACGGGCGTGCACTTGTCGGCCGCCACCTTGATGCCCCACTCGTCGACGGGCATGCCGTTCGGAATGCCCTTGTCGGCCGCGCCAGCCATCGACAGCCACGCATCGGTGAAGCGCCAGCCCAGCGACGGGTCTTTCTTGCCGTAATCCATGTGGCCATAGACTTTCTTGCCGTCCAATTCCTTCACGTCATTCGTGAAGAAATCGGCGATGTCTTCATACGCGGACCAGTTTTGCGGCACGCCCAGTTCGTAGCCATACTTGGCCTTGAACTTGGCTTGCAAATCCTTGCGCGCGAACCAGTCGGCGCGGAACCAGTACAGGTTGGCGAATTGCTGGTCGGGCAATTGATACACCTTGCCGTCCGGCGCCGTCGTAAAGCTGATGCCGATGAAATCCTTCAAGTCCAGGCCCGGATTCGTGAATTCCTTGCCCTTGGCGGCCATGTAGTCGGACAGGGGTTCCACGGCGCCATAGCGGTAGTGGGTGCCGATCAGGTCGGAATCGGAAATCCAGCCGTCATAGATACTCTTGCCGGACTGCATCGACGTTTGCAGCTTTTCCACCACGTCGCCTTCCTGGATGATGTCGTGGCGCACCTTGATGCCCGTGATTTCCTCGAAGGCCTTGGCCAGGGTCTTCGATTCGTAGACGTGGGTGTCGATGGTTTCCGAGACCACGGAAATTTCCTTGATGCCCTTGGCTTTCAGCTTGGCCGCCGCATCGATGAACCATTTCATTTCAGCAAGCTGTTGCTGCTTGCTCAGGCTGGATGGCTGGAATTCCTTGTCGATCCAGGTTTGCGCCTGCTTGGCGTCCGCCAGGGCCACATTCGACACGAGCATGGCCGCAGCCGCGAAGACCGTGAACTTCAATTTCATCGTGAATCTCCTTTTATAGTTTTTACCGGCCGCCTGCTGGCGGTACGGCATCCATCAACACCGGCAAGCCGGTCATCCCCAACGCATTACAACCAACAACAAGACAAAACTGATCGCAGCCCCGATGGCTTGCTGCATTTCCGTGAACCCCGCCCACGCCAGGTTCACGTAGGCAGCCGTCAACAGCCCGATGAACAGGCGGTCGCCGCGCGTCGTCGGCATCGGCAGGAAACCTTTTCGTTCGATGCTGGGCGAACGGATTTGCCACACCGTCATGCCGGCCAGCATCAAGCCGATGCAAATGAAGAAGATGGCCACTTCCGGCGTCCAGGCCATCCAGCCGAACAGGCTGGCAGTGCTATCGGTATTTTCCATGTCACACCCTCCCCATCGCGAAACCCTTGGCTATGTAATGCCGCACGAACCAGATCACCAGCGCACCGGGTACGATGGTCAGCACGCCGGCCGCCGCCAGCACGCCCCAGTCCATGCCGGCCGCCGACACGGTGCGCGTCATGGTGGCCGCAATCGGCTTGGCATTGACGGACGTCAAGGTGCGCGCCAATAACAGTTCCACCCAGCTGAACATAAAACAGAAGAACGCCGTCACGCCCACGCCAGACTTGATCATCGGCAAGAAGATGCGGATGAAGAAGCGGGGAAAACTGTAGCCGTCGATATACGCCGTCTCGTCGATTTCCTTCGGCACGCCGGACATGAAGCCTTCCAGTATCCACACGGCCAAGGGCACGTTGAAGACCATGTGCGCCAGCGCCACGGCCAGATGCGTATCCATCAGGCCCACCGTCGAATACAGCTGGAAGAACGGCACGAGGAAGACGGCGGGCGGCGTCATGCGGTTGGTCAAGAGCCAGAAGAACAAATGCTTGTCGCCCACGAAGTTGTAGCGCGAGAACGCATACGCTGCCGGCAAGGCGACGGTGACGGACATCACCATGTTCAAGGCCACGTAAATCATGGAATTGATGTAGCCGCTGTACCAGGAACGGTCCGTAAAAATCGTGTGGTAGTTGGCAAACGTCAATTGCTGGGGCCACAGGCTCAGCACGCCGACGATTTCCTCGTTGGTCTTGAGCGACATATTGAGCATCCAGTAGATGGGCAGCAAGGAGCCCAGCAGGAAGACGATCAGGATGGCGCTGCTCATTTTCTTGTGCATCATTTCTGGTCTCCCGTGCCGACTCTCTGCATCCACGTGTACAGCACAAAGCAGAACAGCAGGATGATGAGGAAATAGATCAGGGAAAACGCGGACGCCGGCCCCAGGTCGAACTGGCCCACGGCCTTTTGCGTCAGGTATTGCGACAAAAAGGTGGTCGCATTGCCGGGACCGCCGCCCGTCAGCACGAACGGTTCCGTGTAGATCATGAAACTGTCCATGAAGCGCAGCAAGACGGCGATCATCAGCACATTGCGCAGTTTCGGCAGCTGGATGTAGCGGAACACGGCCAGGCGCGAAGCGCCGTCGATGCGCGCCGCCTGGTAATACGCGTCGGGAATGGCGCGCAAGCCCGCATAGCACAGCAGCACCACCAGCGGCGTCCAGTGCCAGATATCCATCACCATCACCGTCAGCCACGCGTCGAGCGAGTTGCCGTTGTAATTGTAATCAAAACCCAATTGATTCAAGGTATAGCCCATCAGGCCGATGTCGCCGCGGCCAAAGATTTGCCAGATGGTGCCCACCACGTTCCAGGGGATCAGCAAGGGCAGCGCGATGAGCACCAGCGCCAGCGACGCCTTCCAGCCATCGGCCGGCATGCACAGGGCAATCAAGATGCCCAGCGGAATCTGGATCGCCAGCACGGAGCCGGAAAACAGCAGCTGGCGCAGCAAGGCGCTGTGCAAGTCGCCATCCAGCATGACCATGCGGAACCACTCGGTGCCCACGAAGACCTTTTGCGTGGGGCTCAGAATATCCTGCACGGAATAGTTCACCACCGTCATCAGGGGCAGGATGGCGGAAAAGGCCACGCACAGCAGCACGGGCAAGATCAATAGCCAGGCGCGGCGGTTGTTATCGGTTTTACCGTTATGTATCATCAGGCCACCCGCTTATCGTTGACATAGAACAAAGTGCGTTGCGGCGGGAAGCGCAGCCGCACGGCATTCCCGGCCACCGCGTCGATGGTGCGCAGCTTGGCCGCCACCGTCGCGCCGCCCAGCTGGAATTCCGCCAGGTAATGCGTACCCATGTTGCGCACGGCCGTGACCGTGGCGTCCAGGCAATGGTCGCCCCCCTCTTCTCCCGGATACGCCTTGACGCACTCGACGAATTCGGGCCGCACGCCCACCGTGATTTTCCCTTGCGCACCCGACAGCGCTGCACGTGCGGCGGCGGACACGGCCAGCGCCTGCCCCGCCACGCGCACGCCACCATCGTCCAAGGTGCAATCGAGCAAATTCATGCCCGGATTGCCGATGAAATAGCCGACGAACGTGTGTTCCGGTTCCTCGAACAGCGCTTGCGCGCTGCCCGTCTGCACTACCTCGCCCTGCGTCATGACGACCACCTGGTCGGCAAAGGTCAAGGCTTCCACCTGGTCGTGCGTGACGTAGATCAAGGATAACTTCAGTTCGTGGTGGATTTCCTTGAGTTTTCGGCGCAGCAGCCATTTCAGGTGCGGATCGATCACCGTCAGCGGTTCGTCGAACAGCACGGCCGCCACGTCCGGGCGCACGAGACCGCGGCCCAGCGAAATCTTTTGCTTGGCGTCCACGGACAAGCCGCTGGCGCGCAATTTCAAGTCGCCCGTCAATTCCAGCATCTGCGCCACCTGCTGCACGCGCTTTTTGACTTCCGTCTCTTTCCAGCCGCGATTACGCAACGGAAACGCCAGATTGTCGTGCACGGTCATGGTGTCGTAGATGACGGGAAACTGGAACACTTGCGCGATGTTGCGTGCTTCCGTGGGCAGCTGCGTCACATCCTTGCCGTCGAACAGCACCTTGCCATGCGACGGTTTCACCAGACCGGAAATAATGTTGAGCAAGGTCGTCTTGCCGCAGCCGGACGGCCCCAGCAAGGCATACGCGCCGCCGTCATGCCATTCCATGCTCATGGGCCGCAGCGCATAGTCGCTTGGCGCCGTCGGGTTCGGTTTATAGGCGTGGGCCAGGTCGACCAGTTCGATGCGCGCCATGTCAAGCTCCTCCTTGTTCTGGAGCAAACAGCAGCCCGCCGTCTTGCGCGAAGATCAGCAAGGCGTGCGGCTGGCAATACACGGTGCAGGCGCTGCCGATCTCCAGGTTGTGCACGCCGCCCAGCTGCGCCACCAGGGCCAGCTCGCCGCGGCGCGCATGCACATAGGTTTCCGAGCCGCTGATTTCCGCCAGGTCCACCTGCGCCGCGATGGGCACGTCGCCATCGGACTGGGGAGACAGATGCAGGCTGTGCGCGCGCACGCCGAGGATCACCTCCGTGCTGTCGCCCAGGCGGGCGCGCTGCGCGCCGCTCAGGTGGATGGCCAGGCCGTCAGCCGCCTGCGCCACGCCGTGCGCATCCACGCGCGCGGGGATCAGGTTGATGGGCGGGTCGCTGAAGGTGCGCGCCACATCGATGGAATTGGGGGCGTTGAACACGTCCAGGGTCGGTCCCTGCTGCAGCAGACGGCCCTCGTGCAGCACGGCCACGTGGCCACCCAGCTGCAGCGCTTCCAGCGGTTCCGTGGTGGCGTACACGACCGTCGTGCTGCCGCCGGAAAACAGTTCCGTCAATTCGCGGCGCAATTCCTCGCGCAATTTATAGTCGAGGTTGACGAGCGGCTCGTCGAGCAGCAGCAAGGACGCATCCTTGATCAGCGCGCGCCCCAGCGCCGTGCGCTGCTGCTGGCCGCCGGACAATTCCCCGGGCGTGCGCTGCAGATACGGCGTGATGTGCAGGCGCTCGGCCAGCGCCAGCACTTTCGCGCGGATCTGCTCCTCGGGCACCTTGCGCAAGCGCAAGGGCGAGGCGATATTGTCGTAGACGGTGAAGGCCGGATAGTTGATGAATTGCTGGTACACCATGGCCAGGTTGCGTTTGCTGACGGGCACGCCCGTCACGTCGATGCCATCGGCCGTCACCGTGCCCCCGCTGGGCTTGTCCAGGCCCGCCATCACGCGCATCAGGGTCGTCTTGCCGGCACGCGTGGTGCCCAGCAAGACGTTGATGGCGCCCGGCACGAGGGCCAGCGACATCGGATATAAAAAGTCGTCAGCCCCCTGCTTCCTGCTGATCTTGTCCAGTACCAGTTGCACGCGCTTCTCCTCCAGTGATGGTTTCTTGTTCTTCGCCGCACCCTCTGCGGGGCGCGGTCGCCAACGTGTGCTGCTTACGGCACAGGGTGCTGCTTATGACAAAGGGTGCTGCAACAGCCAGGCGTCGAGCGTGTCCGCTGTATCGCGCGGCAGGTGCAGGCCCAGCTTGGAGCGCCGCCACAGGATGTCGGCCGCGCTGACGGCCCATTCGTGGCGCCGCACATAATCGACTTCCGCCGCGTACAGGCCGGCGGCGATTTCCTCGCCCATGGCCGCCACATCCCTGCGCCCGGCGAGCAGCGCGTGGATGCGCGTGCCGTAGGCGCGTGCATAGCGCGCCACCAGCGCCGCCGGCAGCCACGCGTACTCGCGCTGCAAGCCTTGCACGAACTGGCCGAACTCGCGCACGGACCGGTTCTGCGGCGTGCTGCCGAACACGTCGCCGCCGGGCAGGCAGGCGCTGGCTGTCCAGGCCGGCAGTGTATTGCCCAGCAAGGGCGCCAGCATGTCCATGGCTTCCTCGGCCAGCTTGCGGAAGGTGGTGATCTTGCCGCCAAAAACACTGAGCAGCGGCGCCCCTTCCTGGTCCAGCTCGAAGCGGTAATCGCGCGTGACGGCCTTGGCGTCGGCCGCCGCGTCTTCCACCAGCGGGCGCACGCCCGCATACGTCCAGACCACGTCGGCCGGCGAGATTGGCTTGCTGAAATAGTAACTGGAAAGCTCGCACAAGTAACGAATTTCCTCGTCATCGATTTCCACCTTGCCCGTGTCGCCGTGATAGTCGAGGTCGGTAGTGCCGATCAGGGTGAAATCGTGCTCATACGGAATGGCAAACACGATGCGCCCGTCCGGATGCTGGAAAATGTAGGCATGATCATGCTCGAACAGGCGCTTGACGACGATATGGCTCCCCTTGATCAGGCGCAAATGCCGGCCCTGTCCACCGGGCGCGGCCTGCTGCAGGAACTCGGCCGTCCACGGCCCGGCCGCGTTGACGATGCTGCGCGCACGCACCGTGCTCTGCCGCCCGCTGGCGTGCTGCAAGGTGGCCAGCCAGGCAGCGTCCCCGCCCGCACCGTCGCGTGACAGGGCCGTGCAGCGCGTCTGCGTCAGCACCTGCGCGCCCTTGTCCGCCGCGTCGATGGCGTTCAGGACCACCAGGCGCGCATCGTCGACCCAGCCGTCGGAATACACGAAGCCCCGCTTGAACTCGGGTTTCAACGGTGTGCCGGCCGCGTGACGCGTCAGGTCGATGCCGCTGGAGGCCGGCAGGATTTCCCGCTTCGCCAGCATGTCGTAGAGGAACAGGCCGGCGCGTATCAGCCAGGCCGGGCGCTGGCCCTTGGCGTGCGGCATGACGAAGCGCAGCGGCCACATGATGTGCGGCGCCGAGCGCAGCAGTACTTCGCGCTCGATCAGCGCCTTGCGCACGAGGCCGAATTCATAGTATTCGAGGTAGCGCAGTCCGCCGTGTATCAGCTTGGTGGAGGCGGACGAGGTGTGCGCGGCCAGGTCGTCCTTTTCGCACAGCAGCACGGACAAGCCCCGTCCGGCCGCGTCGCGCGCGATGCCGGCGCCATTGATGCCGCCGCCGACCACCAGCACGTCGTATGCCATCGCTGTCTCCATACATTGCTGTGCTGCGGCCATCGGGACTCCGTGTCTGTCGGGGAAAGGGCGGCGAGGAAAGACTAGGCATCGCCGGCGACTGTCGTTAAGATCACCATCTAGTAATACGCATGCAATATGAATAAGATACGCCAGAATGCGAACTCATAGCAACATATTTTCATCACTATTTGTTCGTTTCTGTTCGTTTTTGATTTTTAAAGAGACAAGCCCATGATTTTGAATCCCCGCCAGCGCCGCCTGCTCGAAGTGGTGCGCCAGAAGGTCACCATGTCCGTCGAGGAGCTGGCCCAGCAATTGGGCGTGACGCCGCAAACCGTGCGCCGCGACGTCAAGCAGATGGAAGAAGCGCGCCTGCTGGCCCGCTACCACGGCGGGGTCGGCTTGCCCTCGTCCGTGGAAAACATCGATTACAGCCAGCGGCAAGTGTTCAACAGCGAGGCCAAGCGGCGCATCGCCGCCGCCGTCGCCGCGCAAGTGCCGCACGGCTGCTCGCTGCTGATCAATATCGGCACGACGACCGAGGAAGTGGCGCGCGCGCTGGGCCGGCACACGAGCTTGCACGTGGTGACGAACAACCTGAACGTGGCCGCCATCCTGGCCGACAACGCCGCCTGCGAAGTCATCGTGGCCGGCGGCGTGGTGCGCGGGCGCGACCGCGGCATCGTGGGCGAAGCCACCATCGACTTCATCCGCCAGTTCAAGGTCGACATCGGCATCATCGGCATTTCCAGCATTGACGAGGATGGCAGCCTGCGCGACTTCGACGCGCGCGAAGTGAAGGTGGCGCAAGCCATCATCGAGCAGTCGCGCGAAGTATGGCTGGTGGCCGACCAGCACAAATTCGGCCGCAAGGCGCTGGTGCGGCTGGCCGACCTGGCGCAAGTCGATATCTTGTTTACGGATGCGCCGCCGCCGCCCCGCTTTGCCGAAGTACTGCGCGAAGCGGGCGTGAAGGTGGTGCTGGCCTGAGCGGGCCGCATTTCTGCATCAAAACCTCGCACTGTCGCGCGGGCAATACGTCGTATGTGGGCAAGCACACGGAATGATATGAAATATTTATCAATTCGGCAAAAATCCTGTTACCATTGATGCAACATGAGTTATTTTTTTAATCTTCCTCTCTGGCAATACGATTATTCGCTTGATATTGTTTTTTATCTATCCAGAGCAAGAAAAAAGGAAAAACTCTTTGCCGGTAAGTGATTTCCTGTGAAAACAGTGTTAGAAATACCTCAAGCACGATGATTGTTCCCAAACAAACCACTCGACAGCAAGCGTGAAGGCCTTAACCATGCCGGCAACGCCGCCCAGTGAAGGAAAAGAAATGAGCCATAATTTTGAAACGGCCGCCATGCCGCAAGCCGCCCATCCCAACAGCGTCCCCGTCAGCGAGCTGGAAGCCCATCTCGGTTACTGGCTGCGTTTCGTCTCCAACCACGTTTCCCACAGCTTCCAGAAAAAAGCCGAGGCCAATGGCGTGACGGTCTCCGAATGGGTGGTGCTGCGCGAAATGTTCCGCCTGGGCTGCACCTCGCCCACGGTGCTGGCGCAAGTGTCCGGCATGAGCAAGGGCGCCGTATCGAAACTGATCGACCGCCTGGAAAGCAAGGGCATGGTCAGCAAATCGATCCTGCTGGCCGACCGCCGCCAGCATTCGATCGAACTGACCACGGAAGGCGAGGCGCTGGTGCCCGTGCTGGCCGGGATGGCCGACCAGAACGACGAGGAATTCTTCGGCAAGCTGCCGCGCCAGCTGCGCGACGACCTGCTCGAAGCGATGAAGGAAGTGGCGCGCACGCACCAGCTCAAGAACGCCCCGCTGAACTAGCAGCAGTCATGTATCAGCAAGGGTGACGCGGTGGCGCGGGCGCTTCGGCTATGATGCTGGCCTGACCGTTTACCAGGAACCCGCATGGCCCTGCACATCGAAACTCCCTTGCTCAACTCGCGCGCCCTGAGCCTGCACAGCGAACGCGCCATCTGGCTCAAGCTCGAAGCCTTGCAGCCGCCCGGCTCCTTCAAGATCCGCGGCATCGGCCTCGCCTGCGAAGAATACGCGCGGCGCGGCGCCAGCCGTTTCATCTCCTCTTCCGGCGGCAATGCCGGCATCGCCGTCGCCTATGCGGGACGCCAGCTGGGCATCCCCGTCATCGTCGTCGTGCCGGAAACGACCAGCGAACGGGCCAGGGCCCTGATCGCGCAGGAAGGCGCCGAAGTCATCGTGCACGGCGCCGCGTGGCAGGAAGCGAATGCGCTGGCGCAGTCGATGCTCACGCCGCAAGACGCCTTTTTGCATCCGTTCGACGACCCGCTGCTGTGGCAGGGCCACGCCGGCATGATCGATGAAGTGGCTCGCGCGGGCCTGAAGCCGGACGCCGTGGTGCTGTCGGTGGGCGGCGGCGGCCTGCTGGCCGGCGTGGCCGAAGGATTGCAACGCAATGGCTGGGATGACGTGGCCCTGGTGGCCGTGGAAACGCAAGGCGCCGCGTCGCTGGCGGCGGCCGTGGCCGCGCACGAACACGTGGCCCTGCCGGCCGTGAGCAGCATCGCCACGTCGCTGGCCGCGCGCCAGGTCTGCGCGCAAGCGTTTGCCATCAGCCAGACGCGCCCGCTGCACAGCGTGGTGGTGTCGGACCGGGCCGCCGTCGACGCCTGCCAGCGCTTCATCACCGACCAGCGCCTGGTGGTGGAGCCGGCCTGCGGCGCCGCATTGGCGGCCGTCTACGGCAAGGCGCCGGAACTGGCGCCCTACCGCAAGGTGCTCGTCATCGTGTGCGGCGGCGTGACGGCCACCACGCAGCAGCTCGACCACTGGAGCACCACCCTGTAAGTAAAACCTACGGCGCCGCCTCGAGCAGCGCCACGCCGTCGCGGCCCTGCCCCTTGGCGACATACAGGGCCTGGTCGGCCAGGTCCAGCAACTGCGCCGGCGTCAGCGCGCCTTCGCGGAAGATGGCGATGCCGATGCTGGTCGTCACCGGCAGCGGGCCGCCGGCCAGCTCGAAGGGCTGGCGGATGGCGTCGATGATCTTGGCGCCGACCTGGCGCACTTCCGCCGCGCCGTTCACGCCTTCGAGAATGATCACGAATTCATCGCCGGCCAGGCGCGCCACCAGATCGCTGGCGCGCACGCTGCGCACCAGGCGCGCGGCGAATTCCTTCAACACCTCGTCACCCGCCTTGTGTCCCAGGCTGTCGTTGATGGCCTTGAAACGGTCGATATCGAGATAGGCCAGCGCCATCGGCGCGCGCGCGGCCCGCGTGCGCTGCATGCTTAGCGCCAGCTGCTCGTCGAAGCGGCGCCGGTTGGCGATGCCCGTCAGGGTATCGGTGGCGGCGGCAGACTGCAGCGCCGTATGCACCGCCTTGGTCTTGGTGATTTCGTGGATCAGGCCATACACGCCTTCCACGGCGCCGCTCTCGCCCACGTCGGGCACGTAACTGGTCTGGAAGGCGCGCGGGCCGGCCTCCCCTTCGCCGCCGATGGTAAATTCATATTCAACCTCCTCGCCCGCGAAAGCGCGCCGCAGGTAGGCTTCGCGCAATTGATACGCCTCTTCGCCGAGCACGTCGCGGATCGACTGCATCAGGCTTTCCCGCTGCGACCTGCCGAACCATTTTTCAAACGTGGCGTTGATGAACTGGTAACGATGCTCTCGGTCGATATACACGATCACCACGGGCACATGGTCCGTCAGCAGTTTCAGGCGCCGCTCGCTGCCGCGCGTCTGCGCCTCGGCGATTTCGCGCTCGGCCACCAACGAGTAAAAGTCGCGGCTCAAGTCGCCGATCTCGTCGCGCCGCTCGATTTGCAGCACATCGATGCCCAGGCGATGACGGCGGATCTCATGCACCTGGTGGCGCAAGCGCGCCAAAGGCTGCAACAGGCGCAGCACCACGCGCCAGCCGGCCAGGCCCGCCAGCGCGGCCAGCAGCACGGCGGCCAGCAGGATCTTGCTGCGGATGGCGTGCAGCGGCGCGAACGCGTCGCTCATGGGATAGACGGAAGCCAGTATCCAGTCCGTCGAGGCGATGCGGTGGTAGGCAAACAGGGCATCGACGCCTTGCGAGGTGGTGCCCGTCAGCCAGCCCTCGAAACCCTGCATGGCGCGCCGCGTCGGTATGCTGATGGGCCCATGCGCTTCGATATGCTGCATGATGCGCGACTTGTCGGGATGCTCGACGATCACGCCTGCGCTGGTCATGATGTACAGGTAGCCGCCCGGACCCGGCTTGAGCGCGCCCAGGCGCCCCAGGAAATCGGGCTGGCGCAGGTTCACGCTGGCCGCCAGCACATAGCGCACGCCGCCCTGCGCGTCGAACACGGGCTGGGTCACCACGACGATGGGCATGCCGGAAATGCTGCCGTTGAGCGGCGCGGAAATCACCGAGCGCCGCGTCGCCAGCGTCTGTTCGAAGTATGGACGGCCCTTGACGTTCAGCCCCGCCTGCGGCTTGAAGGGACTCACGCTGGCCAGGACAACGCCGTCGGTGCCGACCACGCCGGCCGAATAAAACTCCTTGCCCAGCACCGTTTGTGCGGCCAGGAAGCGCTGCAGACTGGCGCCGTCGTGCGCGCCGCCGGCCGCCAGGCTGTCCGCCATCGCGCGCAGCACATTGCGCTTCGCGTCGAGTTCTTCATCGATGAAGACGGCGGCGCTGGACAGCGATACGTACTGCTGGCGCCCCGTCACGTCGCGCATGCCGCGCTCGGCCACGGCCAGGGTGGCCAGCGCCAGCGAGGCGACCGCGCCCAGCACGAGCAGGAAGACGACCACGCTCATGCGCGCCTTCAGGCTGGCGGGCACGTGCCGGCGCAGCCATTTGCGCCAGGTCGTCACGGCCGCTGCTGCAAATGCCGGCACAGACGCCCGACCGACTCTTCCAGCGCCAGGGCGCCCGTGTCGAGGGTCAGCGCGGCCGCCAGCGGCGCTTCGTAGGGGGCGGACACGCCCGTGAATTCGGCGATCTGCCCCGCGCGCGCCTTCGCGTACAGGCCCTTGACGTCGCGCGCCTCGCACACGGCCAGCGGGGTGCTGACGTGGACTTCGATGAAATGCGCCGTGCCGATGATGGCGGCGGCCATGGCCCGGTCGGCGCGGCTGGGCGAAATGAAGGCGGCGATGACGGTCAGGTCCGCGCCGTTCATCAGGCGCGCCACTTCGGCCACGCGGCGGATGTTTTCATGCCGGTCTTCGGGCGTAAAACCCAGGTCGCGGTTCAAGCCATGGCGCAGCTGGTCGCCGTCGAGCACCGCCACGGCGCGGCCCTGCGCCTTCAGCGCCTGCGCCAGCGACAGGGCGATACTGGTCTTGCCGGCGCCGCTCAAGCCCGTCAGCCAGACCGTCGGGTGTTGTACTGCTGTCATCACACTGCCTCTCTGTTATAGAGCTGGCAATATAACAAAGCCGTGCCGGAAAGGACAGATTTTCAGGCCGCGCTGCGCGCCTCAAGCAGCAACTGTCGTATCTCCGGTACGCAGGAGCCGCAATTGCCGCCCGCCTTGACGCAGGCCGTCACCTGCGCCGTCGTCGTCAGCTTCTGTTCCACGATGGCCGCGCATATGGTGTTGCGCCCCACGCCAAAGCACGAACACACGGTGGGACCGGCGTCCATGCCCTTGCCGATGGGCTGGCCCAGCAGCACGCCGGCGCGATCAAGCGCATCCATTTGCGCGTGCGCAAACAGGCCAGCCAGCCAGCTGCGCGACGGCAGGTCGGGCCGCGGCGAGACATACACGCATTGCGCGATGCGCCCCTCGTCCAGGTGCACGGCGCGGTACACGCCCGCGCTGGCATCCGCATAATCGAGCCAGTCGGCATGCTCGTCCGTCACGCCCAGCAGCGCGCGCGCCCAGGCGCCCAGGTCCTCGATGCGCTGGCGGCCGGCCAGTTCGTAGCGCAGGAATTGCTCGCCCTGGATGCGCGTCCAGTGCGCCACGCCGCCCAGGTTCAAGGGCGTGCGGCTCAGGACAAACGCATGCCAGTGCACGCGGAATTGCTCGATGCGCACGGGCGTGTGCTTGAATTCCGGTTCGCCCGAGACGGGATCGACGACGGGATTGACGACGGCGCCCACGCGCGCGTCGGACGCATTCGCGTCGCTCCAGTGGATGGGCACGAAGACCTGGCCGCGCGCGATGCCGCCGCCATGCACGACGCGCGCCACCATCGCGCCCCAGGCGCTGGAGACGCGCGCCAGTTCGCCTTCGCGCACGCTGTACAGCAGCGCATCCTGCGGGTGGAGGTCGATGAAGGCTTCGGCGATATGCCCCGACAGTTTCGCTGCCTTGCCCGTGCGCGTCATCGTATGCCACTGGTCGCGCACCCGGCCCGTGTTCAGGATGAGCGGATAGTCTTCGTCGGGCATGTTACGCGGCGCGCGCGGCACCGTGGGCACGAAACGCGCGCGCCCGTCCGCATGCGCGAAACGGCCGTCGCCGAACAGGCGCGCCTGGCCCTGCGGCCACTGCTGCGGCGCCAGGGCGTCATAGCGCGCCGCATCCAGGCCGGCCAGGTGGCCCAGGTTGAACAGGCGCGCCGTTTCTCCCGCGTTGCGGAAGGCGGACAGGCGCGCGTGTTCGTCGAAAATGGCCTGCGGCGACGCGAAATCGAAGCCGGCATGGCCCATGCGCCGCGCCACGTCACACAGCACGTCCCAGTCGGCGCGCGCTTCGCCGGGCGCCGGCAGAAACGCCCGCTGGCGCGAGATGCGGCGCTCCGAATTGGTCACCGTGCCATCCTTTTCGCCCCAGCCCAGGGCTGGCAGCAGCACGTCGGCATGGACGTTCGTATCCGAGCCTGCGCTGATGTCCGACACCACCACCAGTTCGCACTTGGCCAGCGCGCGGCGCACCTGGTCCGCGTCCGGCATGCTGACCAGCGGATTGGTGGCGATGATCCACACGGCTTTCACTTTACCCGCCTCGATCGCGTGGAACAGTTCCACGGCCTTCAGGCCAGGCTTGCTTGCCATGCGCGGCGAGTCCCAGAAGGTTTGTACGGCCTCGCGGTGCAGCGGCTTGTCCAGCTCCAGGTGCGCGGCCAGCATGTTGGCTAGGCCGCCCACTTCGCGCCCGCCCATGGCGTTCGGCTGGCCCGTGAGGGAAAACGGCCCCATGCCGGGCTGGCCGATGCGTCCCGTCGCCAGATGGCAGTTGATGATGCTGTTGACCTTGTCCGTGCCGCTCGATGACTGGTTCACGCCCTGGGAAAACGCGGTGACGACCTTGCGCGTGGTGGCAAACGCCTGGTAAAACGCCAGCAAGGCGTGCGGGTCGACCTTGCAGATGGCCGCCACCTGCAAGGGGTCGCCGCAATCCACGTGGGCGGCCGCCAGCGCGTCGTCGAGGCCCGCACTGTGCTGCGTGACGAAAGCGTCGTCGATCGCACCTTCCCGCGCCAGATAGCACAGCAAGCCGTTGAACAGCCACACGTCGGTGCCCGGTTTCACGGGCAGGTGCAAGTCGGCCAGCTCGCAGGTGGCCGTGCGGCGCGGGTCGATCACCACCAGTTTCATGTGCGGCCGGGTTTCGCGGATGCGGGCGATGCGCTGGAACAGGATCGGGTGGCACCAGGCCGTGTTCGAGCCCACCAGCACCACCATGTCGGCCAGTTCCAGGTCGTCATAGCAGCCCGGTACGATATCCTCGCCGAACGCGCGCTTGTGGCCCGCCACGGCCGACGACATGCACAGGCGCGAATTGGTGTCGATATTCGCGCTGCCCACATAGCCCTTCATGAATTTATTGGCAACATAATAATCTTCCGTCAGCAGCTGGCCCGAGACATACAGGGCCACCGCGTCGGGGCCGTGCTCGGCGATGATGGCGCGCAGGCCGCCGGCCACCTGGTCCAGCGCGGCGTCCCAGGAGGCGCGCTGCAGCACGCCGTCGACGCGCACCTGCGGCTGCAGCAAACGGTTCTCCAGGTCCAGGGTGTCGCCCAGCGCCGAGCCTTTCACGCACAGGCGGCCCTGGTTGGCCGGGTGGGCCGTATCGCCGGCGATGCGGATGGCGCCGTCGGGCAGGCGTGTCGCTTCCACGCCGCAGCCGACGCCGCAGTACGGGCAAGTGGTTTTCACGGGCGTGCAGCTAGTCATGAAAGTATCCTGTTGGTCGCTGTCAGGCGGCCTGGGCGCACAGCGCCTGGCCAAACAATAAATGGGCGCGCAGCTTGCTGATGTCGCGGCGCTGCTGGATCAAGTCGAAATACCAGGGACCGTCCTGCACGTCGCCATACAGCACGGCGCCGGCCAGGCGGCTGCCCTGCACCACCAGGCGCTTGTAGACGCCGCGGCGCGGATCGCGCAGCACCAGGTCTTCGCTGCCTTCGCCGCCGATGATGTCGCCGGCCGAATACAGGTCGATGCCCGTCACTTTCAATTTGGTGGCGCTGGCCTGCTGCACGTAGCGGCGGTGGCCCGCGCCGGCCAGGTGCGCGCCGCACACGCGCGCCTGCTCCCAGATGGGCGCCACCAGGCCGAAGGTGGCGCGCCGGTGCTGCACGCATTCGCCCACGGCGTACACGCGCGGGTCATAGCTTTGCAGGCAGTCGTCGACGACGATGGCCCGTTCGCAGTGCAGGCCGGCCGCTTGCGCCAGCGCGATGTTAGGGCGCACGCCGGCCGTCATCACCACCAGGTCGGCGGGAATGCTGCTGCCGTCCGCAAACTGCACGCCTTCCACGCGGGTGCTGCCCAGAATGGAGGATGTTTGCGCCTGCATCAGGAAACGCAGGCCGCGCGCTTCCAGCGCCGTTTTCAGCAGCATCGAGGCGGGTGCGTCCAGCTGCTGGTTCATCAGGGCGCCGCTCATGTGCACCACCGTGACGTCCATGCCCTGGCGCTGCAAGCCGTTGGCCGCTTCCAGCCCCAGCAAGCCGCCGCCGATGACCACCGCGTGGCGGTGCGTGCGCGCCGCCTGCAGCATGGTGTCGACGTCGCTGATATCGCGAAAACCGATCACGCCAGGCAGCGCGTGGCCCGGCACGGGCACGATGAAGGGTGTGGAACCGGTGGCCAGCAGCAGGCGGTCATAGGCAACCGTGATGCCGGACAGCGCTTGTACCGTGCGCGCCTGGCGGTCGATGCGCACGACGGGGTCGCCCGCGTGCAGGGTGATGCCGTTGTGCGCATACCAGTCGCGCGTATGCAGCATGATGTCGTCCACCGACTTTTCGCCGGCCAGCACGGGCGACAGCAGGATGCGGTTGTAATTGCCGTGCGGCTCGGCGCCGAACACGGTGATGTCGTACAGGTCCGGCGCGAGTTTCAAGAGTTCCTCGACCGTGCGCATGCCGGCCATGCCGTTGCCGACGACGACCAGCGAGGGACGCGCAGTGGCCCTGACTGGCGGATTCACAGGGCCACCCACACCATGTCCGCAAACACGCGCGCCGGCCAGGCGGCGACCGAGTGTTCCGGCGCTTCGATGCACTCGCCGCTGGCCAGGTCGAAATGCTGCTTGTAGATGGGCGAGGCGACGACGACGCGCTCCCCGATACTGCCCACGAGGCCCCGCGACAGCACGGAAGCGCCCGCGTTCGGGTCGATATTGTCGATGGCGTACACGCGCGGCGCGGCATCGCCGACGCGGAACACGGCCACGTGGCGCCCATTGAGCAAGGCGCACACGCCCGTGTCGGGCACGATGTCGGTCAAGGGGCAGATGGCCACCCAGTTGTCGGCGGTGGTGCCGGAAAGTTCATTCATCGCATTCATGGCTCAAGCCTCCACGGCAAGGATGGGGATCACGGTGCTGCGGCGTTCGTCAAGCGTGGCGGGCCGGATCTGGCCCCGCTCTTCGACGAACACCACGTTTTCATCGTTCTTTTCGCTGTTGACGAAATGGCGGAAGCGCTGGCGCACGGCGGGGTCCGTGACGGCCGCTTTCCATTCGCACGCATAGGTGTCGACCACGTGCTGCATGTCCGCCTCCAGTTCGTGGGCGATGCCCAGGCGGTCGGCCACGACGACGGACTTCAGGTAATCGAGGCCCCCTTCCAGGTTGTCGCGCCACACGCTGGTGCGCTGCAGGCGGTCAGCCGTGCGCACGTAAAACATCAGGAAGCGGTCGACGTAGCGCACCAGGGTGGCTTCATCGAGATCGGACGCCAGCAGTTCCGCATGGCGCGGTTTCATGCCGCCATTGCCACACACGTACAGATTCCAGCCCTTTTCCGTGGCAATCAGGCCGATATCCTTGCCTTGCGCCTCGGCGCATTCGCGCGTGCAGCCGGAAACGCCGAACTTGATCTTGTGCGGCGTGCGCAAGCCCTTGTAGCGGTTTTCCAGCTGAATCGCAAAACCCACGCTGTCGGCCACGCCGTAGCGGCACCAGGTGGAGCCGACGCACGATTTGACCGTGCGCAAGGATTTGCCGTAGGCGTGGCCCGACTCGAAGCCGGCCGCGATCAGCTCTTCCCAGATGGCAGGCAACTGGTCGACGCGCGCGCCGAACAGGTCGACCCGCTGGCCGCCCGTGATTTTCGTGTAGAGACCGTATTTTTTCGCCACCATGCCCACGGCGATCAAGCCGTCGGCCGTCACTTCGCCGCCCGGCATGCGGGGCACGACGGAGTACGTGCCATCCTTCTGGATATTGCCAAGGAAATAATCGTTACTGTCCTGCAAGCTGGCGTGCACGGGAGAGAGCACGAAATCGTTCCAGCAAGAGGCGAGGATATTCGCCGCCACGGGCTTGCACACGTCGCACCCCAAACCCTGGCCATGCGCGCCCAGGAGCGCACCGAAGCTGCGGATCTTGCCCACGCGCACCAGGTGGTGCAGCTCCTGGCGCGAGTACGCAAAGTGTTCGCACACATGGTTGTTGACTGCCAGGCCCTGCTTCTGCATTTCCGCCTTCATGATCTGCGTCACGAGCGGCACGCAGCCGCCGCAGGCCGTCCCCGCTTTCGTGCAGCCTTTCAGCGCGGCGATGGTGGTGGCGCCCCCGGCGACGGCCGCGCACAGCGCGCCCTTCGACACGTCGTTGCACGAGCAGATTTGCGCCGATTCTGGCAAGGCGTCCACGCCCAGGCCGATCTTTTGCTGGCCGTCCGCCTGCGGCAGGATCAGAAATTCGGGCGATGCCGGCAGCTCTATCTTATTGAGCATCATCTGCAGCAAGGTACCGTATTCGCTGGCGTCGCCCACCATCACGCCGCCCAGCAGGTACTTGCCGCAGTCGGAAACGACGATTTTCTTGTAGATCTGCTTGCGCTCGTCCATGAACTGGTAGGAGCGGCTGCCCGGCGCATTGCCGTGCGGGTCGCCCAGGCTGGCCACGTCCACGCCCATCAATTTGAGCTTGGTGCTCATGTCGGCGCCCTTGAACGATGCTTCGCCCGCTTCTCCTTCTTCCTCCTGCAGCACGTGGCGCGCCGCGATGCGCGCCATTTCATAGCCGGGCGCCACCAGGCCGAACACCAGGCCGCCCCACAGCGCGCATTCGCCGATCGCGTAGATGTCCGGGTCGGAGGTAACGCAGCTGTCGTCGATGGCGATGCCGCCGCGCGGCCCCACCTCCAGGCCGCAGGCGCGCGCCAGCTCGTCGCGGGGGCGGATGCCGGCCGAGAAGACGATCATGTCCGCTTCCAGGTGGCTGCCGTCGGCGAACTGCATGCGGTGCGTGGCCGCTTCGCCGTCGACGATGGCCAAGGTATTCTTTTGCGTGTGCACGGTCACGCCCAGCTCCTCGATCTTGCGGCGCAGGACGCGCGCGCCGCCTTCATCGACCTGCACGGCCATCAGGCGCGGCGCGAATTCCACCACGTGGGTGTCCAGCTTTAAATCGCGCAGGGCTTTCGCGCATTCGAGGCCCAAGAGCCCGCCGCCGATCACCACGCCCGTTTTTGACTTTCCGCCCCAGGCCAGCATGGCTTCCAGGTCTTCGATGGTGCGGTAGACGAAGCAGCCGTCGCGCTCCTTGCCCGGCAGCGGCGGCACGAACGGCGTCGAGCCGGTGGCAAACACGAGTTTGTCGTAGATCAAGACTTCGCCCGTGCTGGCCGTGACGGTTTTCGCCGCGCGGTCGATGGACACGGCACGCGCATTGAGCTTCAGCACGACGTTGCCCTTGTCGAAGAAGCCGGGCGCCACCAAGGAGAGGTCATCGGCCGATTTGCCGCTGAAAAATTCGGACAGGTGCACCCTGTCGTAGGCGGGGCGCGGTTCTTCGCACAGCACGGTGACGTGCAGGTGCGGCGCGTTTTCCAGGGCCAGGCGTTCGAGGAATTTATGCCCGACCATGCCATGGCCAAGGACGACGATGTTCAAGGGGTGGTTCATTGCTGTCTCCTCAGGCCGCGGCCATGTTCGGTTCGGCCGCTTCGCGGGTAAAGCGCACGGCGATGGCGCACAGGGCCGAGATCACCACCAGCGCGCTGAGGATGATCAAGGTCTGGCGGATATCGCCCGTGCCCTTCATCAGGAAACCGGCCGCCACGGCGCCCACGTTGCCGCCCGCGCCGATGATGCCGGCCACGCCGCCCAGCGCGCGGCTGTCGATAAAGGGCACCAGCGCATAGGTCGCGCCGCACGCCATGTGGGTGAACAGGCCGAAGACCAGCATGGCGATGACGGCATACGTGACGCTGTCGACCTTGGCAAACCACAGCAAGCCCACGCCTTCGCCGATCATCAGCATGAACAGCAGGGTCACGCGGCTGTTCAAATTGCCGCGCAGGGCCAATTTATCCGACATCCAACCGCCCAAAGCCCGGGCAAACAGGGCCAGCAAGCCGAAGCTGCCGGCGGCCAGTCCCGCCGATTTCAAGGACAGGCCGAAATGGTCGACGTAGTACACGGCGGCGATGTTGTGGATGAAAATCTCGATGCCGAAGCAGGCGCCGTAGGTGACGAACAGCAGCCACACGCGGTAGTTGGCGCTGGCGGCCTTGAAGCTGTCCCAGCCACCGGCCGGAGCATGTCCGGCCTTTCCACCCTCGATAGCCACGCCAGCGGCGCGCAAGTCCGCGTAATTGCCTTCCGGGCAATCCTGCGTATAGCGCCAGTAGAGGGCAGCCATCACCAGCATCAGCACGCCCGGCACCAGCAGCGCGATGCGCCAGCCCAGCGATTCGGACACGCCCAGCATCAGCACGGCGCCCAGCAGCAAGGGCATCAGCGCCTGTGCCGCGCCGCCGCCCGCATTGCCCCAGCCGGCGGCAGCCGCATTCGCCGTGCCGACCACGCGGGGCGCAAACATCACGGAGGTGTGATATTGCGTAATGACAAAGCTGGCGCCGACGGCGCCGATGCCCAGGCGGAAGAACAGGAAGCTTTCATAGCTTTGCGACGCGGCCACGCCCAGCACGGGTATGGCGCCCAGCAGCAGCAAGCCCGTGTAGGTCTTGCGCGGGCCGTAGCGGTCGCACAATGGCCCCACGATCAGGCGCACGAGGATGGTGATGGCGACGGCCGCAATATTGATATTTGCCACTTGCGCCAAGGAAAGGCCAAACTCGCCCTTGATGACGGGCATCAGGGGTGCGCAGGCGAACCAGGCGAAGAAACACACGAAAAATGCCATCCACGTCAGGTGGAATGCGCGCATGGGCGGCGTGGCGAGGGAGAAGAGCGCAATGCGCGTTGCTTTTTGGCTGGCCATGATGGTTCCCGAAGTATCCCGTTGATAAAACAAAACGGCGCCCGCCCCCGCCGATCAAAAAAATCAGCCTGGGCGGACGCCGTTGTCCATGTGGTCCGTCGTTGGACCGTTGTGCGTTTATTCAGGGGATCGCCGTTGATCCGTATCTCTTGTGTAGCAAGCGCCGTGCCAGCTTTTGCAGGGGTACGCGGCGCCATTTGCACTGGCTTTGCGCCAGATCATGGCCAATCACGGTGCAAGCACGCCACTTGCTGGTGCATGCGGGAACCGGCACGTGGCAACTCTTGTCTAACTTACCATCTGAAGCAGTTGCGGGAGACCACGATGCTCAAGACACTGCGCCGCTGGCGGCCACCATGGCCACCATGGCTCGCCTGCGTGTGTGCCGGCATGTTGCTCATAACGTGGAGCAACAGTGTCGCCGCGCAAGAGCCGAAGGAGCACAGCGAACTCGACGCCACTGTCGTCGCGCCCTTCCGCGCCGCGCTCGGTGCACGGACAACGCAGGCACGCACCTTTCTGATCCGCCTCGCCTATCCCGACGCGGGGCGCGCGCATGCGGTGCGCTGGACCTTGACCTTGTCCGGCCCGGGGCCGCAAGGCGCCTTGCTGCGGCACTGGTCGGGCACGGAACAGGTGGGGGCCGGCGGCCAGAGCGTCACCTTGCCCTGGGATGGCCGTGCCGACGCCGATGCGCGCGAACGGCGCATGCCGGTCCCGGACGGTTTATATGAACTGCGCCTGCTGGCCGTGGCCGATGCGGGCACGCCGCAGGAAGCGCAGGTGGAACAGCAATGGCACATCCAGGTGCAGCGGGGGGCCGGCGCGCCGCCCAGGGTGCCCGCCTTCCAGGCCGGCTTGCAGCAACTGCCCAGCCTGGATGGCCAGCTTGCGTACCGCATCGTCTACGCCAACCTGCACAGCCAGACGCGCCACAGCGACGGCGGCGCGGCGCTCGATGCCTGCCATGGCGCGCAGGAACCGCAAACGGCGCCCTTCGGTCCCATCGATGCCTACAAATATGCGCAGCAACATGGGCTCGACGCCCTGCTGACATCCGAACACAACCATATGTATGACGGTTCCGATGGCACCAACGCCGCTGCCATCCCGGCCGAAGCGATAGCCCTGTACCAGACGGGGCTGGCCGAAGCGGCCGCGTATACCGCCGCCCATCCCGGCTTCCTGGCCCTGTACGGCATGGAATGGGGCGTCATCAACAAGGGCGGCCACCTGAACATCTTCAATAGCGACCAGCTGCTGGGCTGGGAAAGGAATGCCCTGGGCGAGCTGCTGGCCGACGTGGAAACGCCGAAAAGCGATTACGCTGGCCTGTACGCGCTGATGCGCGAACGGGGCTGGATCGGGCAGTTCAACCACCCTGCCTATGCGGGCCAGTTTGTCGTCGATGGCCAGCCGCTGGGCTACACGCCGGATGGCGACGCGGCCATGGTGTTGTGCGAAGTCATGAACACGTCCGCTTTTTCCACCAACGACGAGGAAACGGAAACGCGGCGCAGCAATTACGAGGCGGCCTGCAACCGAGCCCTGGCGGCCGGCTATCACGTGGCCTTCAGCAGCAACCAGGACAACCACTGCGCCAACTGGGGAGCGGCTTACGGCAACCGCACGGCCGTGCTGGTGGCCAGCCCGGCCGCCGACACGCCCGTGTCACGCGACGGCTTCCTCGAAGCGCTGCGCGCGCGCCGCGTGTTTGCCACCATGGACAAGCACGCGCAACTGCTGTTCACGGCCAACGGCAAGCTGATGGGCGAGCGCTTCGACAACCACGGTCCCTTGCACCTGGCCATCAGCTTCAGCAACAGCGCCGGGCGGCAAGCGGCCGCCGTCGCCATTTTCCACGGCGTGCCGGGAAGCAATGGCTCCGTCACACAGGTATCGGACCAGGCCGAACTCACCCTCACGCCCGCGCCCGGCCCCCACTTCTATTACGCGCGGCTGACGCAGGACGACGGCAATATCGTCTGGTCGGCGCCCGTGTGGGTCAATCAGTTGCCGTGACGGTGACAGCGGGGGCGGAATGCCGGGCCATCAGTTCGGCGACCCAGTCGATGAAGACGCGCAGTTTCTTGCTGACATGGCGGTTCGGCGGGTAGGCGAGATGGAGCGGCATGGCGTCGACCGTCCATGCCGGGAACAGCGGCAGCAGCTCGCCCCTGGCCACGTGCGGCCGCGCCATATAATCGGGCAGCCACAGCACGCCCAGCCCCGCCACCCCAGCCGCCAGGTAGGCGTTGCCATCGTCGATCGACAGCACGTACTGGCCATGGATCTTCACGCTCTTGCCCTCGCGATGCATCACGTACGGAAAGCCGTTGCCGCTGCGTCCCCAGCGAAAGCGCACGATGCGGTGCGCGCTGTCCTGCAAGTCCAGCGGATGCAATGGCGTGCCCACCCGTTGCAGGTAGGCAGGCGCCGCATACACGCCCAGCGGCAAGTCGGCCAGCTTGCGCGCCATCAGCGACTGGTCGGTGATGTCACCGCCACGTATCACGCAATCGACATTGTCGCCGATCACGTCGACCATGCGGTCGCTGGCGCCCATGTCGAGCACAATATCGGGATACCGCGCATGAAACCCGGGCAGCGCCGGCACCAGCAGCAAAGCGGCGAGCGGACTGGGCACGTCCACGCGCAACTGGCCACGCGGCAAGGCAGCGGCATGCGGCAAGCTCGTTTCGATTTCTTCCAGGGTGTCGAGCACCTGCACGATGCGCTCGTAGTAGACGGCGCCATCGGCCGTTACATTGACCTTGCGCGTGGTGCGGTTCAGCAATTTCAGGCGCAGCCGTGCCTCGAGCTGCTGCACCAGCTGCGTCACCGTCGTGCGGCTCATATGCAAGGTCGCGGCCGCCCGCGTAAAACTGCCCGTCTCGACCACCCGCACGAATGCCCGCATCGTATCCAACTTGTCCATCCACACCTCCGCCACCCGATTGTTTGGATTATACAAACAGTGCAGACGATTCTGGCCGCTTTATCAGCAGGCTGGCAGCAGATAAAGTGTTCTCCAGGCAGCAACTTCGCTGCATCGACAAAGGAAAGCTGATGAAACGCGACGTCGTATTCCCTCCGGGCCGCCAAGCCCTGTATGAGCAGAACCGCTATTCGCCCGCCGTGCGCGCCAACGGCCTGCTGTTCGTGTCGGGACAGGTCGGCAGCCGCGAAGACGGTTCGCCCGAACCCGGACTCGAAGCCCAGGTCCGGCGCGCCTTCGACAACCTGAATGCCATCTTGCAAGCGGCCGGCTGCTCGTTCGACGACGTGCAGGACGTGACCATCTTTATCGTCGACCCGCAGGCCAACTTCCAGCGCATCTGGGATATCGTGCAAGCCGGTTACTGGGGCGAAGCTCCCCACCCCACCGTCACGGCCGTTGGCGTGACGTGGCTGTATGGTTTCCAGTTCGAGATCAAGGTAGTGGCCAGGCTGCCTGGCCAGCACACAGCCCCCGGAAGCGCGCAGGAAAAATAGCGGCAGGTTTTCCCCTCGCACGATTGCCCGCCGCAAGGTGCGCTGGCGCTGATCTATGGCAACATGGCAGCGCCGTTTTGACCGCAGGCGGCGCAACCGACGAATGCCAGGAAACGGAATGAAGCCAAAAGCGCTGATCATCGCCAATATTGAAGCGTTCTTGCTGGAGCCGCTGACGGCAGCGGGCTTCAAGTTCTCGCCAAGCCAGCTGACCTTCAAGCGCGCGCGGAACGAATTCGTCCAGGCCATCCATTTCCAGGCCAACCGCCATAATGAAGAGCATGTCTGTGTGGCATTCTGGAGCCACTATCAGGTTTCGTCCAGATCCTACCGCCTCGTGGCACAAGGCGCGCGACGGTCATGAACCTGCCAATCCCATCGTTGGCGCCGTGGCGGACTGGAATATTCCGAACTGGCAATGCGCGAGCGTGGACGGCGAAGCGCATCACCAGCTCGTCGATCCGGCCCAGAGTGCGACAGTCATGCACTGCCTGCGGCATAATCTGCACACATTGGCCCTGCCCTGGCTTGAGCGCTTTTCCAATTGGGAAAATGCCGCCCTGAGCCTGGTCGATGCGCAAGACGCGCATGCCAGGGCCTGCGATTTTTATCTGATGGCAGGCCAGCAGGAAAAAGCCCTGTGGCACTGAACGAGGGTCTTGCCTATTGGAAGAAAAATCCCGGTGCCTCTTTTCCCGAAGAAAAAGAAGCAATCGCTTTACGGATGGAGAAATACTTCAATGCCTAAACACGCTACGCCATGACCGAGATTACTTGCCCCTACGATGGCGACTGCGGGCGCAGCTTCGACAGCAGCGCCATGGATGCCCCGGATGCTGCGTTCTTAAACACGGCCATCGGCAAGAAAATGACGTTCATGTTCCTGCACTGTCCCGCATGCTCAAGGATGTTCCAGTTCAATCCGGTCGCCTGGACGGCACAGGCTAGCGAGACGGCTGCGCCCAAGAGCACCAAAGTAGCAAAGAAAAACGGCAAGCAGCTGGAAAAATTGCTGGCCAGGGAACAAGTAATCGTGCCCCAGGCCTATCTCGCGCACCTCCGCAGCGCCAAGTCACTACCCGGCGTGGCGATTTTCAAGGACGAAGAGCCCTTCACCTTGTACAGCCTGGACGCGCTGTGCCAAGACGTGGACGTGGATGGAACCAGGTACCTGGCAGTCAGGCAACTGGCCGGCTTTGCCCAGGCCCTGGCGCAAGCGACGGGAACAGGCTCGAAGCAGGCAGCACCGTTCAGTCCTGCCGAGCTGGCGGCATGCCTGGCCATCGGCGAGGAAAACACGCGCATCCTGTTCATCGACAGCCGCGACAACGAGGCACTGTGGATTTATCACTGCGACGGCGGCGATGTCGAACCGACGCAACTCACCTTGACCTCGCTGATGGGGCCTGGCATATGCTGAAAGGCGCGACACGCCGCAGATTCTGCGGCCTGCGTCCATTCCAGCAAACAATATTGGAAAAGCATGCTATTTTTTAAGTAGTCGCCCATAGACACTGGTTCCTTACAGCAATCCATGGCACCATGGATGTGCCGTTTTGCCTGCAACGCGGCCTCCATCGGACCAACCAGGAACCCTACATGTCGTCATATCGCATTCTCGCCAGCAGCATGCTGCTCGGCCTGGCAGCAGCGGGCATCGCCCATGCACAAGCCCCCGCGCCCGCCGCCGCCAACACCGATCCCCACCTGTGGCTGGAAGACGTCCTCGGCGACAAGCCGCTGGCCTGGGTCAAGCAGCACAATGCCGTCACCACCAAGGAACTGGAAGCCCAGCCAGGCTTTTCGGCCCTGCAGGCGCGCCTGAAAACCATCCTCAATTCCAAGGAACGCATTCCCTACGTCAGCAAGGAAGGCGAGTATTACTACAACTTCTGGCGCGACGCCCAGCACGTGCGCGGCATCTGGCGCCGCACCACGCTGGCGCAGTACCAGCAGGCCGAACCCGCGTGGGAAACCGTGATCGACCTCGACCAGCTGGCCGCCGGCGAGAGTGAAAACTGGGTCTGGGGCGGCGCTTCCTGCCTGTATCCGAAGGGCGAACGCTGCCTCATTTCCCTGTCGCGCGGCGGCGGCGACGCCAAGGTGGTGCGCGAATACGACGTGGCCAAGCGCGCCTTCGTCGAGGGCGGCTTCACCCTGCCCGAAGCGAAGGGCAGCGCCAGCTGGATCGACCAGGACACCCTGTTCGTCTCCACGGATTTCGGCCCCGGCTCGATGACCAGCTCCGGCTACCCGCGCATCATCAAGCAGTGGCAGCGCGGCACGCCGCTGGCGCTGGCGCAAACGCTGTATGAAGCCAAAGCCGACGACCTGAGCGCGGGCGCCTACAAGGATTTCACGCCCGGCCACGAACACCAGTTCATCGAGCGGCAAATCGATTTCTACAGCGGCGAAATGTTCCTGCGCGACGGCGCCGAGCTGAAGAAAGTGCCGAAACCGGACGACGCGACGGCCTTCACCGTGCGCGACCAGCTGGTCATCACCCTGCGCTCGGACTGGAAAGTCAACGGCAAGACCTATGCGCAAGGCTCATTGCTGGCGACCGACTTCAAATCCTTCATGCAGGGCAAGCAGGTGCTGGAAGTGCTGTACGCGCCCACGGCCACGTCGTCGCTGGACAATGTCACGGCGACGAAATCGGCCATCCTCGTCACCACCCTGGACAAGGTCAAGAACCGCCTGACGGAACTGCGCCACGTGAACGGCAAGTGGCAGCGCCGCGCCGTCGATGCGCCCAAGCTGGGGACCCTGGCCGTCAGCGCGCTCGACCCCGTCGATTCGGACCAGTACTTCCTGACGGTGACCGACTTCCTCAACCCCACCACCCTGTACCTGGCCACGGCGCAAAGCGACAAGCGGACCAAGATCAAGTCGCTGCCCGCCTACTACGACGCGGCGCCGTACAAGGTGGAGCAGTTCGAATCGATGTCGAAGGATGGCACGAAGGTGCCGTATTTCGCCATCATGGGCAAGAAGACGAAGTTCGACGGCAGCAACCCCACCGTGCTGTATGGCTACGGCGGCTTCGAAGTGTCGCTGAAACCGAGCTACAGCGGCACCACGGGCGTGGCGTGGCTGGAAAAAGGCGGCGTGTATGTACTGGCCAATATCCGCGGCGGCGGCGAATTCGGCCCCCGCTGGCACCAGGCGGCGCTGAAGGAAAACCGCCAGCGCGCGTATGACGATTTCATCTCGGTGGCGCAGGATTTGATCCAGCGCAAGGTCACCAGTCCGCGCCACCTGGGCATCATGGGCGGCAGCAATGGCGGCCTGCTGACGGGCGCCGTGCTGGTGCAGCGTCCCGACCTGTTCAATGCCGTCGTCAGCCAGGTGCCGCTGCTCGACATGCGCCGCTATAACAAGATGCTGGCGGGCGCCTCGTGGATGGGAGAGTATGGCGACCCGGACGTGCCGGAACAATGGGCGTACATCAGCAAGTACTCGCCGTACCAGAACGTCTTCAAGGACAAGAAATATCCGCGCGTGCTGTTTACCACCTCGACGCGCGACGACCGGGTCCACCCCGGCCATGCGCGCAAGATGGTGGCCAAGATGGAAGAGCAAGGCCACGACGTGCTGTACTGGGAAAACACGGAAGGCGGCCATGCGGGCGCCGCCAACAACGACCAGCAGGCGCTGATGTGGGCGCTGACCTACACCTTCCTGCTGGAGCAGCTGAAGTAAGGAAGTCGCAGTAAACCCGGCCTGACGGCCCCCGCAAGACAGAACGCCTGCACCGGATTCCGGCGCAGGCGTTTTTTTCATGGGTCTACTTCGCCTGCGCGCTGGGGCGTTCGGCGATGCGGTCGCGGTAGGTCTGCAGGTGCTGCAAGCCTTCCGCGCCGGGGCGGTATTTCATCAGGCCGCGCGCAAATTCCAGCGCGCAGAAGGCCGTGATGTCGGCAATGGTGAAGCGCTCGCCGGCGATGTACGGCTGCTGCGCCAGCACCTGGTCCAGCCATTGCGCCATCTCGCGCAGCTTGCCCGCCTGCGCCGTGGCGAAATCGGGAAACTGCGGGTTTTCCAGCGCCACCAGGGCCGGATGGCCATGGCGCACCCAGTTGGCGGCGGCGCTGAACAAATGCAGTTCCACGCGGCGGTCGGCCATTTCGATGAACGCGCGCTCCTCGAAACCTTCGCCCATCAGGTTCGGCTGCGGCTGCAAGCCTTCCAGGTAAGTGCAGATGGCGCGCGTCTCGGTCAGCACGCGTCCGTCCGCCAATTCCAGCACGGGCACGCGGCCCAGCGGGTTTTTCGCCAGGAAGGCGGGATCGCGGTGCTGGCCCGCCATCAGGTCGAGCGCCACTTCCTCGATGCCGGTGATGCCTTTTTCGGCGATGAACATGGTGACACGGCGTGGATTCGGCGTGCGGGGGCTGATATACAGTTTCATGTGCAAGTCTCGTCTCGTTAGGGTGGTTGACAATCAGGTGCGGCACCGGCCTGTGGCAAGGCGGTCAGGCGCCCATCATACCAGCGCACCGTGATGGTGCGGCGCTCCCGGCGCGTTGACTTTGCCCCCGTTTCCACTTAGATTGCTGTACGGGAACGCTGGCTTCCAGTTCCAGCGATGTCCCCCAACCGCCATCAACGCTCGCAGCCTACCCGGCCGGCGGGCGTTTTACCCATGAACGAAGGGCATACCATGCATCGCACACCGACTCCGCGTTTCCGCCGCAGCCAACTGGCCGCCGCCGTCCTGGCCCTGGCCGCCGTCGCCGCCTTTACCCCGGGCCACGCCGCACCGGCCGCCAAATACGCCTCGGCCAGCCACTCCCCTGGCACCACCACGCAGCTGCCGCGCGGCGTCACGCCCTTGCACTACATCCTGTCGATCACGCCGGACGCCGCCGCCTCCACCTTCAAGGGCGCAGCCGCCATCAAGGTGGCCGTCGACACGCCGACGGCCAGCATCACTTTCAATGCCCTGAACCTGGCGTTTGCCGCCGCCGCCATCGAAGGCGCGGGCGGCAGCAAGCAGGTGACGCGCAAGATCGATATCGACGCGGACAAGCAGACGGCCACCGTGCATTTCGCCGAGCCGCTGGCCAAGGGCGAGTACCTGTTGCGCATCGACTACACCGGCAAGATCGGCACGCAGGCCACGGGACTGTTCTCGCTCGACTACGACACGCCGCAAGGACGCCAGCGCGCACTGTACACGCAGTTCGAGAATTCGGACGCGCGCAGCATGCTGCCGTCGTGGGATGAACCGGACTACAAGGCCACCTTCGCGCTGGACGTGGTCGTCCCGAGCAGCCAGATGGCCGTCGGTAACATGCCGATCGCCAGCAGCGAAGAACTGGGCAATGGCATGAAACACGTGTATTTCGCCACTACGCCGCGCATGTCGACGTATTTGCTGTTCTTCGGCCTGGGCGACTTCGAACGGGCGACAAAGATGGCCGACGGCACGGAATTGGGCGTCATCACGAAGAAGGGCGCGCTGGCGCAAAGCCGCTTCGCGCTCGACGAGTCGGCCGCCCTGCTGCGCGAATACAACGATTATTTCGGCGTGCGCTACCCGTTGCCCAAGCTCGACAACATCGCCGCGCCGGGCCGCAGCCAGTTCTTCGGCGCCATGGAAAACTGGGGCGCCGTGTTCACCTTCGAATACGGCCTGCTGCTCGACCCGGCCATCTCGACCCAGTCGGACAAGGAAAACATCTACACCACCCTGTCGCATGAAATGGCGCACCAGTGGTTCGGCGACCTGGTCACCATGCGCTGGTGGGACGACCTGTGGCTCAACGAAGGCTTTGCCTCGTGGATGGAAAGCCGCACCACGGAGCGTTTACACCCGGAATGGAACACGGCCCTGTCCAACGTGGGCGGGCGCGAATCGGCCATGAGCCAGGATGCGCTGCTCACCACGCATCCGGTGGTGCAGCGCATCGCCACCGTGGAACAGGCCAGCCAGGCCTTCGACGGCATCACCTATCAAAAGGGCAAGGCCGTGATCAGCATGCTCGAAGCGTACGTGGGCGCCGACACGTGGCGCACGGCCGTGCGCAGCTACATGCGCAAGCATGCGTATGGCAATACGGTATCCAACGACCTGTGGCGCGAAGTCGACGCGGCCGCGGGCAAGCCTGTCAGCGCCATCGCCCATGATTTCACCCTGCAGCCGGGCGTGCCGATGATCACCGTGGGCGACGCCGTGTGCAGGAAGGGCAATACGCGCGTGACCCTGACGCAGACGGAATTTTCCAAGGACCAGCCGGACAAGAAACCGCTGTCGTGGAAAGTGCCCGTCATCGCGTCGACGGTCGGCAACGGCAAGCTGGCCCGCGTGCTGGTCAAGAATGGCAAGGCCACCCTGAACGTGCCCGGTTGCGGCGCCCTGCTGGTGAACGCGGGCCAGAGCGGCTACTACCGCACCCTGTACGCGCCGGCCGGCACGCACGCGCTGGCGGGCAGCTTCGCGCTCCTGGCGCCGATCGACCAGCTGGGCCTGCTGGCGGACAGCCAGTCGCTGGGCATGGCGGGCTTGCAAGACCCGGCCGCTTTCCTGGAACTGGTGAAGGCCACGCCCCTGTCGGCCGACCCGCAAGTGCTGGGCCGCGTGGCTGGCGCGCTGAACGGCCTGTATGAACAGTATGCAGGCGACACGGCACGACAGCAGGCCTTCGCCCGCTTTGCCATGGCGCGCCTGGCGCCGATGATGGCGCAGACGGGCTGGGAAGCGCGCGCGGGCGAAGCATCGAGCGTGGCAACCCTGCGCGGCCGCCTGATTGCCATCCTCGGCGACATGGGCGAGCCCGGCGTGATCGCGGAAGCGCGCCGCCGCTACGCGGCCAGCGAACAGGATCCGTCCGCCATGCCCGCGCCGCTGCGCCGCACCATCCTGGGCGTCGTGGCCCAGCATGCGGACGCCGCCACCTGGGAACAGCTGCACGCCAGGGCGCAGCAGGAAAAGACGCCGCTGGTCAAGAACCAGCTGTACGACTTGCTGGCCTCGACCGACGACGCGGCCCTGGCGCAGCGCGCGCTGGCGCTGGCGCTGACGGATGAACCGGGCGTGACCAACAGCCCGGCCATGATTTCGCGCGTGTCGCGCAGGCATCCGGAACTGGCCTTCGACTTCGCGCTGGCCCACCTGGAGCAAGTCAATGCGCGCATCGACGCCAGTTCGCGCAGCCGCTACTTCCCGCGTCTGGCCGCCGGTTCGGCGCAGCCGGAAATGATCGCCAAACTGGAAGCGTATGCGCAAGCCAACCTGCCGGCCAGCGCGCGCGGCGACGCCGACAGTTCCATGGCCGGCATCAAGTACCGTATCAAGGTGCGTACCGAGCGCCTGCCGGCCGTCGATGCATGGCTGGCCAAGCAAACGGGCTAAGCGCCCGCGCCCGGCGCCGCAGTATGGCGGCGCCGGGCGTTTTCCGGCCCTGCACGAAAATCCGGGCAAAAAAAACCGGCTTCGCAAGTCGCGGCAGCCGGTTGAAACGCTGTTTCAGAGCGCAGGGATAAAACGGAAAACACATGAAAAAGTGGAAATCGTGCCGGTCATTGAGGTGTCCGGCAACCTTGCGCCCGGGGTTTCCGTGCGCCATGTATCCACTATGCCAGCCCTTCACTTAGTCAGGCTTAGGACTTCATTAAAGTCCCTTCATTTTCCCGCTTTCCTCCTGCATGCCTTGCCATCGCAGCAATTTCACGCTGCGCCGGCCTGTCTGGTGCCGATGGTTGAGCTCACCGGCTAAGCTGTTGAGTCATGCCTGCATCCTATCGCTCCCGGAACGTAGTGATTTGCGCACCGCATGCTGTGTGCCAACAAAAGCATCATAACAGCGGCATATGACCGCCTTATGACGTAGCGCTAAGGTGTGCTGCCCTCCTTTGCAGAACTCTTGATACCCGTCAACTCGATCTCCACGCGGCGGTTCGGCTGCAGACAGGCGATCAGGGCCGCGCCCGGCGCCACCTTCTCGCAGGCGGCGACGGGTTCCGCCTTGCCCTTGCCATACGCGCTGATGACATTGGCGATGCCTTGTTCGCGCAGCAACTGTTTCACCGTCAAGGCGCGCCGCTCGGACAAGGCCTGGTTATAGCTGTCCGAGCCCAGGCGGTCCGTGTGCCCCGTCACGGACAGCGTATCGATCTGCACATAACCCTGCTTCAGGCGCGCCGCCAGGTCGCGGATCTTCTCGATGCCCTGCGGCAGCACGTCCGCCGCGCCCGCCTTGTCGAAGCGGAACAGGGCGTCCATGTCCAGGGTGATGCGTTCATGCTCGATACGCGGCGGCAAGATGTCCGGCGGCGTTACCCGCTTCGGCTGCTCGGCAGGACAGGATGCCGCGGCGGACTGGGCGGCCGCCTGCGCATCCTCGGCCAGTTGCACGTACGGGTTCGCGTGGCGCCAGCCCTGCTGCTTGTATTCATTGCCCGCATGCGCCAGCTCCACTTCGCCGCACGCCACCTTTTGCGCGGCGCAGGCAAAGCCGGGCGAGGCACGCAGCTTGCTGAAGCCGGCCCACAGGTCGTCGCGCAAGCGCGTGGCGTCGTTCACCAGCGGCGTCGCATCGCCGGGATTGGGCGTGCTGCCGTCTTCCAGCGCGGCAACAATCTTCGCCGATTCCTGCAGCGCCTGCAGGGGAAAGGCCGAGCGGTCGTTGCGCGTGTATTCGTGGAATGATACGTCGAGCCAGCATTGCGCCTTGGACAGGTAATAGTCGCCCACGCGCACGCCGCCGTCGTTGAGTTTCTTGATGCGCTCCTGCAGCAGCCGGTACGCCTGCTGGTCGGCAGAAACGGCCTGGTCGCTGATGCGCAGCTGGGGCATGGCCAGCGGCGCCGCCGGCAGGGTCGGCGTGGCCGCCTGGGCCAGGCCCATGGCCAACAGGCCGGCCAGCGGCAGCAGTTTCATCGTCGTGGTCATCATCGGTGTCATCGTCGGTATCAGTGAGGAAGTCATGGTAGCTTTCATGGCCGGGCCAGGGTACGGTTGATGGTGGCGTCTTTGCCTTTGAACAAGTTTTCATCGAATTTGAAGCGCAGGCGCAAATAGGGGCCGCGGGCCGTGTAGTCGGCGCCCGTCAGGTCGCGGTCGGAAAAGCCCGACCAGTTGTGGCCGGCCGACAGCCACAGGTTTTGCGCCAGCAGATAGCCCACTTCGACGCCGTTGGCCCACTGGCGGCTGCCCCCTTGCGGGCTGCCCATCACGGCCGCCAGCACGCCGATGTCCCAGTTCTTGCTGATGTCGTACACGGTGCGCCCGGAAAACAGCCACGCCGTGTACTTCTCTTGCCCGGCGGGCAGGTTCTTGTCGTTATTGTGCTTGGCGGCAACCCTGCCCGTGAACCACCAGGGACGGCTGGGGTGGTAATCGAGGTGCGTGGAAACGATATGCGCGCGGTAATTGTCGCCATCGATCTGCGACTGGTCGCGCACCGTCTTGTACTCATAGCGGGCCAGGCCGTTGAAACGGTTGTCGTCGACGGGACGCCACGCAAAGCCCAGTTGCGCCCGGTCCTGCAGCACGTTGCCCACGGGCGCGCCGCTGGCGTCGTCGTTGTTGCGCGTGTACAGCAGATAGTTGCGTGCAAGCAAAGTCCAGTCGCGGCTCAGCTTGCGCGCCCAGGCGATGGTATTGAGCCATTGATCCTGGCGCTGGTTGCCCGGCGCGATGTCGCTGTCGAACAGGCGCCGGTACTCGAGCTTGACGGAACCGCGCCACAGGGGATGGACGGCATAGTCGAAGCCTGCCGCCACGGCCACGGCTTGCTGTTGCTGGCCGTTCATGACTTTCAGGTATTCCACATTCGTGTTCGCCGCCAGCCCTTCGCCCAGGTTCCACGTGTTGCGCAAGCCGGACGCCAGCTGCAAGTCGCGCTGGTTGCTGAGGCTGTAATCCATGGCGTCGCGCATGCGGTACTCGCCGAACACGCTGCCGCCCGGCATGTAGCCCGTATCCGCGCCGGCGACAAAGCTGGTGCTGCGGTCGGCCGGATTGAGCGAGTACGCGGACGCCAGCCCCGTCTGGTTTTCATAGCGCGCATACAGCCGGCTGCGTTCGGCCAGCTGGTATTGCGCACCCAGGCCGTAGCGGTGCTGGTCCGCGTCGGCTATGCTTTTTTCCACGTCGCCATTCAGGGTCCAGCGGTCCGTGGCCTTGTATTGCGCGCCCAGGCGCACGGTGGTGGCATCCAGCGGCACCGTCGCGCCCGCGCCCACGCCGGGGTTGATCGGCGCAAACGTGGTGATGCTGCCGCCCGTGACGGGGTCGATGGCCGTGTTCGCCGTGCCGTTGCCGAAGAAGCCGCCCGTGGGATTCAAGCCCGTGCCCAGCGGCGACGTGTTCGGCGCGATGCCGGCCGTCGACGGCATGCCGCCGCTCTCCTTCATGTGCTGCACGGACACGTCGAGCAGCCAGCGTTCGCTGGCATTCCACGCCACGCCCAGGCGCTGCGCATCGCGGCGGGCATCCGTGCTGCGCTCGTCGCTGCGGATGGCCTCGCCATACACGGTAACGGCGGGACTGAGCTTGTAGCCCGCTTTCAGCCCCGCCTCGCCCCGCCCGCCCGTGATGCCGGCCGCCGTGTTATTGAAATCCTGGTCGGAACGGCTCCAGAAGGCTTTCGCTTCCAGCTTCTCATCCTTGTGCTGCAACTCGACCCGCGCCGCATTGCCGCTGACTTCATCGCGCAACTCGCCCGCCTGGCCCGACGGCGTCGTGTAGATGCTGCCGCCCGCGCTGTAGCTGGTGGACGTGGTGCGCGCCACCTCGACCACCAGCAGGCTGTGCTCGCCGAGGCGCACACCCGCGTTGACACTATGCAATTTGTACGGCGACAAGGGATTCCTGTCTTCCACGGCCGAGCCGCCGAGCGACACCATCTTGCCCAGCTGTACTTGCCCATCCACGCCCACGGTCCAGAATTTCTCGCCGCCCTGGTCCACCTCATAGCTGATGCGGATCGATTGCGGGTCGCCATTCGGCGTCAGCGCGGGAATCGCCTGCTTGAACAGGATGCGCCCGCTGAACGGCTCGAAGCTGTAATCCTCGAAGCGGCGCAGCGGCGTCACTTGCACGATATTGCCGTTCTGATTCTTGTCGCGCACGACGATCTCGATCTTTTCCGAGTTTTCGATGGCGTTGTTGTTGCGCACGGCGAACGGCCCCGACGTGCCGTTCGCCCGGTACTCTTCCACCACCTGCTTCAGGCTATCGTTGATGGCGAAGGCATTCGCGACGATGCCATCCTGCTCATAGTGGCCGCGGCCGCCCGTGGCCGTGCGGTTGTACTGGCCCAGTTTTCTCTGCTGCAAGTTCGCCACGGCGCCGCCGCCCGTCATCTGGCTGAAGCCGTCTCCCGTGGCAAAGTCGCCGTACAGCACATAGCTTTTTTGCCGGTCGATGCGCACATATAAACGGTCGCTGGAGCGGGCGTCGAAGTTGCGCACGGAACTGTCACCGTACACGGGATAAAACTCTTCCGGATTGACATCGCGCAAGAGGCGCGCGCGCGTATCCTTGTCCGAATCGTAGGCGGCCGTCAGCAAGGCGTCGCCTCGGATGGTTCCCTTCAAAAACATCGCCGCGCGGCCCGCCACGTTGGCCTTGCCATTATTAAAAGCGCGGCTCCAGCGCTGGATGTCGCGCTCGAAACCGTCATTGAAGCGCGACGGCGAAATGTCGCTGCTCGACAGGCTGCGCTTGCTGATGATGCCGTCGATCAAGCCCACGGCCAGCATGTCGCGCAATTCCGGCAAGAAACTGATCGTGCCCTGCGCCGCCACACTGCCGGCCGACACGCGCAGCAACACGTCCTGCGGCGTGGCGGGAGCCAGCAGGCTGAACGTCGCCACGCCGTTTTCCACCGCCAGCTGCGTGCCGGGAGTGACCTTGTCTGCGTCGCGCCGCTCCGGACCCAGTTCATCGGTGCGGGCGCCGGGCAGCAGGATGCGACCGCCGCTGGCTTCGATGGTCAGCAAAGCCTTGCCCGCCAGGGGCTGGCCCTGCTCGTCAAACAGGCTCACCGTCACCTTGACGGGACTCTGGCCATCGGCCGGCACGCCGTTCCCGTCCGTCTCGACGGCGATGCGCGCCACGCCCCGGTTGATGGCGTAATCGGTGGCGCCCACCTTGCCGGCAAGGAAGGATGGCGCCGCCACGGCGGAGCCTGCCGCGCTGTCCGGCAAGGGCAGTTGCGCCAGGCTGGCCGCCGGCAAGGCCAGCAGGGCCAGCGCGGCCGCCATGCGCCGGGGCGCGGGGAGAGTTCTCTTCATGGCTTGTTTCTCTTTAGCAGCATTGGCAAGCGGCAAGTAAGGTGACAGGGGCTTATTGCGCATGGCTGCCTCCTGCGGCTGGCACGGCGGCAGGTACGCGCGGTGCGACGACAGGCTGGTTGGCGCTGTCCGTTGCCTGGGCCGGCGCGGCGGCCGGCTGGCTGCTGAAACTCAAGCCCCCGCCCTTGCCGCCCTCCCTTTCCACGCTGCGCACCTCGCCCTGCGCCCGGCGCGCCTTGACTTGCTCGAGCACGGGATTCGAGCACGAACCTTCGATGAAGTCGGCGCGCAGCAGCTCGCCGTTCTTGGTATCGAGGAACAGGCTGTGCGGATCGCCCAGGTTGCGGTTCGACGCTTCCATCATGCGGCTGGCGCGCGGCAAGGTCGCACCGTCGACCTTGATGACATGGCTGTTCGGCGTGATGCCGCAATAGCTGTACTTGCCTTCCACGTCCGTGGTGAAGTTCGTGCCATCCTCCATGTACAGCCGCACGCCCGGGATGCCCAGTTCCTCGCCATCCTGCACGTGGTTGTTGTTACAGTCCACAAACACCTTGCCGGCGATGCAGGCATCCGTCGTGAACACGCCGCCCGTCACCTTCACTTTCGCGCGCGCCTCGTTCGAGGGCGGGCCGTTGGTGGTCGTTGCCTGGGCGCGGTTGATGCCGTCGCCCTGCAGCGAACCGACGCCCACGCGCAGGCGGTAGCGGAAGCTGGCGCTGGCGTTCGGGGCCAGCGATTCCAGCTTGAAGCTCAGCTGGGGACCCGGCTTGCCGGAAGGATCGGGCTGCAGCACATTGTTGCGCGTGGTGGTGCCGTCGATGTAGCGGAAGCCGGCCGGCAGTTTATCGAGCACGCTGACGCCGAACGCCGTCGCCAGGCCCGTGTTCTTCACCTCGATCGTGTATTGCAGGCTGTCGCCGATCTCGGCCTGCGTCTTGTTGACACTCTTGCTTATCAACAACATCGGCTTGTCCTTCGTGTTGAACACGACGGGCGTAAAGCTGGGCGGCGTGGCGCCTGGCGTGGCCGGCAGCAGCAAGGTGTCGGCCGAACTGGCCAGGGCCAGCACGCTGGCCGGCGCCACCGGCGTGCTGATCCCGCCGGCGCCGCTGTAGCTGTGGCCGATGTTGCGCCCGCTCCCATCCGTGCCCAGCATGGTGCTCGCATATACCTGGTTCAATTGCGGCACGGTGGGAATCGCCGCCACGCTGCCGAAGTCGACCAGCACCGTGAAGACGATGTTGCAGCTTTCCTGCGGCTGCAAGTCGCCCTGGCCGCTCAGCAAGCCAAACACGGTGACGCCGTTGAAGTCGGCATTCGCCGCGCAAGCCGTGGCGCCGGCGGGCCGCGCCGTGACGGCCAGGCTGCCCGGCTTGAAGGTGACGTTCGTGGCCGTGGGGAAGACGGCCTTCAGGTTTTCCGCCACCTGCACCATGGTCGAGGTCGGATAGCCGGCAGGATAGCGGTTGGCCGCCTGCACCGTGTAGCTGATCTCGAACTTGCTGGCATCGACCTGCTGCTGCGCCGACACGGCCTTGATGACATCGACCACTTGCCGCAGCAACACTACGGGCGTGGGCGTGTCTTCGCCCGTGAAGGCGACGCCGCCCACGGTATCCGACGCATTGCCGTTGCGGTTAGGATCGACCTTGTCCGCCAGCGCGGCCACCTCCGCCGCCGTGGCCACGGCGCCCGCATGGCTGCCGCCATTGTTGGACGCATCGAACACAAGGCTGCCCACGGGCGGCGTGTACGTGGGGTTGGCGGCGATCACGCCTGCCGCCGGGGCGGGCGGCACACTGATGGCGCCGCCTCCGTTGGCGACATTGCCGCCCAGCGCGCTGGCAAACACGCTGTTGTTGTACTGCGGCAAGGTCGTATCCTGCACCGTGATTTCCACGGTGAAAGTAATGACGCTCAACTCGCCCTCGCCCAAGGCCGCATCACCATTAAGCAAACGCAAGTCGCTGCCGCCGCAACCGCCCGTAAAGCCCGGATTGACGGCCAGCTGCCGGCTGCCGCCAATGGCGGGCGCGGCAGGCGGCGCGACGATGCGGCACGCGACCGGTTCGGGGAAGGCGGAGCGCAGGCTGTCGAGCGCCTGCACATTCTGCGCCGCGCCCTTGCCCACGTTGCGGATCACCACCGTGTACGGCACGTTGAAGACCTTGGCCGACAGCTGGGTCACCTTGCCCACGCCCAACGCCGCGCCGATGGCGGGATTCGCCACTTCCGTGACGGCCGTGCAATCGGATGCCTGCGCGCAACGCGGCAAGTCGGGACCTGTCGGCACGATGGTATTGCTCAGCGTGCCGCTGGTCGCCACTTTCGCACTCACCGTGACGGCGGCCACGGCGTTCGGCGCCAAGCCGGCCGGCACCGTGCAGACGAGTTTATTCGCCGCCAGCGGCGCGCACGTGGTCGGTGCGGCGGGCGTGACGACGATCTCCGCCAGGCTGGCGGCCAGGTCGTCCGTCAAGGTGATGGCCGCCGTGGTGGCGCCGCTGCCGCTGTTGGTGGCCGTGATGGTCCAGCTGACGGTGTCGCCGATGCTGGCATTGGCCTTGTCCGCCACTTTCTTGACCATCACGCTGGGGCTGGTGACGTTGGTGGTGGTCTGGCAATCGGCCGGAGACAAGCACAGCGGCGCATCGGGCCCGGACGGCACGACGCGGTTGAGCGCCGCGCCCGCCTGGGTGACGGTCGCCGACACTTCCACGCTGGCTTCGCCGCCATTGCCGATAAGGCCGGCAGGCACGCTGCAAGTGAGCACATTGCCGGCCACGGGCGCGCAAGTGGCGCGCACGGGCGTGAGCACCACGTTCGCCAGGCCGGCCGGCAAGGTGTCGACCAGGGTCATGACGGCGCGCGTGGGGCCGGTGCCCGTGTTGCTGGCCGTGATGGTCCACACGACGGTGTCGCCCACATTGGCGCTGGCGCGGTTGACGCTTTTCCGCACCGCTACCTTGGGTCCCGTCAGCACGACGCTCGATTCGCAGCTGTTCGCCTGCGCGCAAGCCGGATTGTCCGGTCCGCTCGGCATGACGCGGTTCGAAAGCACGCCTTCCAGCGTGCCCGTGGCCGTCACGCGCACGCTGCGCGTGCCATTGCCGATAGCCAATTGGCCAGCAGCAATGTTGCAGCTTTGCACGCTGTTCGCCACCCAGTTCGCCAGCGGCGGGCACGTCACGCCCGCATCCGCGTTGACCGCCAGCACCGTCAGGTTCGGCGGCAAGATGTCCGCCAGGGTCACCACGCCCAGGTTGGCCACGCCGCCGCTGTTGATGGCGGTAATGGTCCAGATGATGCTGTCGCCCACGTTGGCATTGCCGACGTTGGCCGTCTTGCTGACGCGAATCACGGGACCAGGCATGGTCACCGTGGCCGTGTTCGGCAAGTCGTACTGCACTTCCGTCGAGCTGGTGGCGATGATGCTGACGATGGTCGACACATTGCTGGCCGGCTGGATATACGACAGGCCAAAGCTGTGCAGTTCGTTGGCCGCCAGGCTGGCGGGTAAGCCCGTCACCGTCAGCATGCCGCTGACGGCGTCATAACTGCCGGCCGCGCCGTTCAGGGTCACGCCCATCAGGCCTTGCGCCAGTTTCAGGCTGTACGTCACGTTCTCGGCCGTGCCGGGACCCACGTTGCTGTAGCTGACGATGCCGTTGATCTGGTCGCCGGCGCTGGTGGTGCCAGGGAAACCGTTCAGGGTGGTGGTCACGTCGACCAGCAGCTTGATGGCCGTGGTGGTGGTGGTGCAGTCCGCCGCCTGTGCACAGACAGGATTGTCCGGGCCGCTTGGCAAGACCGTGTTCTGCAACACGCCGGCCGCGCTGGCCGTGGCCCGCAGCACCACTTGCGCCTGTCCGCCCGGCGCCAGGCCGGCCGTCACGCTGCACGTGACGATATTGCCCGCCACGGGCGCGCAGGTGGCCAGTTGCGTGGACAGCACTTGCACGCCGCTGACGCCCGCTGGCAGGTTGTCGGTCAGCACGATGGCGGACTTGGTCGCGCCCGTGCCGCCATTGCTGGCGGTGATGGTCCAGGTCAGCAAGTCGCCCACGCTGACACTGCTCTTGTCGACGCTCTTGCGCACCGTCACTTGCGGCGCGACGAGGGTCGTCGTGGCCTGGCAGGCGCTGGCCGTATCGCAGGCGGGATTGTCGCCACCGCTGGGCACGACGCGGTTCGACAGGCTGCCGCCCACCGAACCCCGGCCCGTGATGACGACCTTGCGGCTACCATTGCCGGCGGCCAATTGACCTGCCGCAATCGTGCATGACTGCACGCTGCCTGCCGTCCAGCTGGCGGCCGGCGGACAGCTCACGCCCCCATCGGGCGTCACGCCGAGCACGACGATATTGGCGGGCAGCACGTCGGCGATGACGACGGCGTTTTGATTCGGCAAGTTGCCCGTGTTCGTGGCCGTGATGCTCCAGGTCAGGATATCGCCGACGGCCGCGTTCACCTTGTCGACCGTCTTGCTGGCGCGAATCACGGGACCGGGCAAGTTCGTCGTCGCCGTATTCGGCAAGTCGTTGACGATTTCCGTGGAACTGGTCCCCACCACGCTGGTGATGCGCGAGCTGTTGCTGGCCGGCTGGGTGTAGAACAGGTTGAAACTGGCGCTCTGCCCCGCGATCAGGGTGGCTGGCAAGCCGCTCAGCACGTACAAGCCCGTGGCGCTGTTGTAGACGCCGCTGATGCCGGGCGCGCCGCTGACGGGGCTGAGCGATACGCCGCTCAGGCCCGCTTCCAGTTGCAGGCTGTAAGTCACCGTTTCCGCCACGCCCGGCCCCACGTTGGCAAACGTCACCACGCCGCGGATGGCGTCGCCCGCATTGCTGCTGGCGGGAAAACCGTTGAGGGTAGTGGTCACGTCGACCAGCAGTTTCGACACCACCGTGGTGGTCTGGCAATCGCCGGGCACGGCACAGACGGGATTGTCCGGCCCGCCCGGCAGCAGCGCATTGACGAGGCTGCCCGACAGGGTCGCCGTGGCGCTCAGCTTGACGGTGGCGGCGCTGCCGGCGGCCAGGCCGGCCGGCACGCTGCAGTTGACGACATTGCCCGCCGGCGCGGCGCAGGTGACGGGCGCCGTGGGCGTCACCAGCACGTTCGTCAGGCCCGCAGGCAGGGTATCGGCCAGGGTGGCGATGACCGTGCTCGGTCCCGTGCCGGTATTGCGCAAAGTCAAGGTCCACGTCAGTGTATCGCCCACGTTGGCCGCCGTCTTGTCGACCGTCTTGCTGGCGTGCAGCAGCGGCGAACTGACGGTGCTGGTGGTGCTGCAATCGCCCGCCTGCAGGCAGACGGGGTTATCCGTGCCGCTGGCGCTGACGCCATTCACCAGGCTGCCGGCGGCAGCGGCGCGCGCCGTCACTTGCAGCGTGGCATTGGCGCCGGCGGCCAGGCCGACCGGCACGCTGCACGTGAGCACATTGCCGGCCAGCGGCGCGCAGGTGACGGGCGCGGCGGGCGTGACGACGATATTCGCCAGGCCGGCCGGCAAGGTGTCGGTGAGGGTGACGACGGCCGTGCTGGCCCCCGTGCCGCTATTGGCCAGGGTGACCGTCCACGTCAGGCTGTCGCCGATATTCAGGGCCAGCTTGTCGACGCTCTTGCTCAGCGCCAGGCTGGGGCTGGTGATGGTGGTCTGCGTCTGGCAGCTGTTGGCCTGGAAGCAGGCTGGATTGTCAGGACCGCTCGGCATGACCTGGTTGGCCAGGTTGCCGCCCGCGCTGGCCTTGCCGGTCAGCACGATCTGGCGCTGGCCGTTGCCGGCCGCCAGCTGGCCGATGGCCACGCTGCAGCTCTGGCTGCTGTTGGCCACCCAGCTGGCCAGCGGCGGACAGGTGACGCCGCTGTCGGGCGCCACATTCGTCACGACGATATTGGCTGGCAGCAAGTCCGTCAGGATCACTGCGCCCTGGTTGGCCAGGCTGCCCGTGTTGCTGGCTGTAATCGTCCATATAATTTCCTCGCCGACATTCGCCACGGCCTTGTTGGCCGTCTTGCTGACGCGAATGATAGAGCCAGGCATGGTGACGGTGGCCACGTTGGGCTGGTCGTTCGGCACTTCCGTCGATGTCGTGGCGATACGGCTGACCACGGTCGACAGGTTGCTGGCCGGCTGGATGTAACTGAGCTGGAAGCTGAAGCCCTGCCCCGCCGCCAGGGTGGCCGGCACGCCGCTGAAGGTCACCAGGCCGGAGCCGCCGTTGTAGCTGCCTGTCACGCCGCCGAGATTGACGCCGGCCAGGCCGGGCGCCAGTTGCAGGCTGTACGTCACGCCTTCGGCCGGGCCGGGGCCGATATTGCTGAAATTGACGGTGCCCGCTATCGTGTCGCCCGCATGCGTGCTGCCGGGGAAACCGTTCAGGGTGGTGGTCACGTCGACCAGCAGTTTCACGGCCGTGCTGGTGGTGCTGCAATCGCCGGGCTGCGGGCAGGCAGGATTATCAAGACCGCTCGGCACTACCGTATTGACATAGGCGCCGGCCGCATTGGCCACGCCCTTGACGACGATATTGAGCGTGGCGCCCGCCGCCATGCCGGCGGGGATGGCACACACGAGCTGGTTGCCGTTCGGCACCGCGCACGTGGCGGGCGACGCGGGCAACACTTGCCACAGGGTCAGGTTGGCCGGCAAGGTGTCCGTCAGGGTGACGATGCCCATGGTCGCGCCCGTGCCCGTATTGGCCACGGCTATCGTCCACGTCAGCGCCTCGCCCACGTTGATATTGCTCTTGTCGACGGTTTTACGCACGGCCACTTGCGGGCTGAGGATGGTGGTGGTGGTCTGGCACGAAGCGGCCTGGGCGCAGGCGGGATTGTCTGGCCCGCTCGGCAGCACTTTATTGCCCAGGCTGCCTCCGGCCGTGCCCCTGGCCGTGATGGTGATGCTGCGGCTGCCATTCACGGCGGCCAGCTGGCCTGGCGCGACGGTACACGCTTGCGCGCTGTTGGCCAGCCAGCTGGCCAGCGGCGGACAGCTGACGCCCGCGCCCGGCGTGACGGACAGCACCGCCACGTTGGCGGGCAGGATATCGGTCAGGGTCAGCACGCCCAGGTTGGCCAGGCTGCCCGTATTCGTGGCCGTGATGGTCCAGGTAATCGTCTCGCCCACGTTGGCCGTCATCTTGTCGGCCAGTTTCGTCACGCGGATGATGGGGCCGGGTACGGTTGCCATGGCCGTGTTCGGCAAGTGGTTCGCCACTTCCACCGAGGTGGTGGCGATGGTCGACGTCACCATCGACAGGTTGTCGGCCGGCTGCGTGTAGCTGACGTTGAAACTGGTGCTCTGGCCATTCGCCAGGCCCACGGGCAAGCCGCTGAGGGTGACGACGCCCGTGGCGGGATTGTAGCTGCCAACGGCGCCCGTCAGGGTGACATTGCTCAAGCCGGGCGTCAGTTGCAGGGTGTACGTGACGCCTTCGGCCGGGCCCGGTCCCACGTTGGCGTAGGTGACGGTGCCGGAAATCATGTCGCCCGCCAGGGTATTCGGCGGGAAATTGTTCAGGGTGGTGGTGACGTCGACCAGCAGCTTGACCACCGTGGTGGTGGTGCCGCAATCGCCGGGCAGCACGCAGGCGGGAGTGTCGGGACCCGATGGCAGCACGCTGTTGACGGCGGCGCCAGCCACGGTGACCGTGGCGCTGACGACGATTTTCGCCGAGGCGCCGGGGGCCAGGCCGGCCGGCACGCTGCATGCGAGGTTCTGGCCCGCCACGGGCGCGCAGGTGGCGGGCGCCTGCGGGCTGACGACGACGTTCGACAGCCCGGCCGGCAAGGTGTCGGCCAAGGTGACGGCGCCCGTGCTGGCGCCCGTGCCGCTATTGCTCACCGTCAAGGTCCACGTGAGCGTGTCGCCCACGTTGATGCTGGCCTTGTCGACGGTTTTCTTCACGGCCACGTTCGGCCTGGTGACGGTGGTGGTGGTCTGGCAATCGCCCGGCGTGGCGCAGGCAGGATTGTCGACGCCGCCGGGCATGAGGCTGTTGGCCACCGTGCCGGCCGCATTCGCCACGGCCTTGATAGTCACCGTTGCCTGCATGCCGCTGGCCAGGCCAGGCGGCACCGTGCACGTCAGCGTGGTGCCGGCGGGCACGCCGCAACTGGCGGGCGCCACCGGCAGGATCTGCAGCGCGCCTACGTTGGCAGGCAAGGTATCGGTCAGGGTGATCGGGCCATTCGTGGGGCCGCTGCCGCTGTTGATGGCTTTCAGGGTCCACGTGATGGTGTCGCCGAGATTGACGGTGGTCCTGTCGACGCCTTTCGTCACGGCAACGCTGGGGCTGGTCACCGTGCTGGTGGTGGCGCAGGCGGCAGGCGTGGCGCAGGCCGGGTTGTCGGCGCCGGACGGCACGACGCTGTTGGCATACGTTCCCGCCGCCGCAGGCTGGGCCGTGACGGTGAAACCGGCCACGCCGCCATTCGCGGCCAGGCCGGCCGGCACCGTGCACGTGAGGGTATTACCCACCGGCGCGGCGCACGTGGCGCTGCCGACCAGCGCCACGTTCACGCCCGTCAGGTTGGCCGGCAAGGTGTCGGTGAGCGTGATGGGCGCGGTGCTCACGCCATCGCCGCTATTGGTCGCCGTGACGCTCCAGGTCAGGGTGGCGCCGATATTGATGCTGGCGTGGTCGACGGTTTTCGTCACCGCCACCTTGGGGCTGGTGATCGCAGTGACCGTACGGCAATTTTCCGCCGTGGCGCAGGATGGATTATCGGGGCCGGCCGGCATGATGCGGTTGGCCAGGCTGCCGCCCGCCGTCGCATGCGCCGTGATGGTGACGCTGCGGCTGCCGTTCAGGGCCGCCAGCTGGCCGGCGGCGATGGTGCACGTCTGGGTGCTCGACGCCACCCAGGCCGCCAGCGGCGGGCAGGTCACCCCGGGCACCGCCACCACGTTCGTCACCACCAGGTTGGGCGGCAGCAGATCGGCCAGGCTGACGACGCCCTGGTTGGCGATATTGCCCGTATTGCTGGCCGTGATCGTCCACGTGATGTTTTCACCCACGTTGGCCGTCAGCTTGTCGGCCACCTTGGTGACGCGCACGTTCGGCCCCGGCACCATCACGGTGGCCGTATTCGGCAAGTCGTTGGCCACTTCGACGGAGGTGGTGCCGATCACGCTGGTGACAAACGAGGTGTTCGTGGGCGGCTGCGTATAGCTGAGATTGAAGGTGACGCCCTGCCCGGCCGCCAGGTTCGGCGGCAGCCCCGACAGGACGATGAAACCCGTGCCCGCGTTGTACACACCCGTCACGCCGCCGACGGACACGCCCGTCAAGCCAGGCGGCAATTGCAGCGTGTATGTGACGTTTTCCGCCGCGCCCGGTCCCATGTTGCGGTAGGTAACCGTGCCGCTGATGGCATCGCCCGCATTCGTCGAGCCGGGAAAGCCGTTCAGGGTGGTGGTGACGTCCACCAGCGCCTTGCTGACCACGGTGGTGGTCTGGCAGGCGCCGGCCGTGGCGCAGCTGGCGCCATTGCCGCCGGACGGCGCCACGCTGTTGATGAAATTGCCGGCCGCCGTCGGCACGCCAGTGAGGCTGACCACGGCGCTGGCGCCCGGCGCCAGGCCGGCCGGCACGGTGCAGCTGAGCGTATTGCCGGCCAGCGGCGCGCAGGTGGCGGGCGCCGTGGGCGTGACGACGATGCCGGCCAGGTTGGCCGGCAAGGTATCGGTCAGGGTCAGGATGGCCGTGGTGGCGCCCGTGCCGGTATTGTTCGCCGTCAAGGTCCACTGCACCGTGTCACCGATGAAGGCGCTGGTCTTGTCGACGCTTTTTTGCACGCGCACGAGCGGGCTGACGATGCCCAGGCTGTCGCTGTCGACGTTGTTCGCGGGAATCGGGTCCAGCGTGCTCGCGCCGGCCGTGGTGGTGATCGTCAGGCTGCCGCTGGCGGGCAGGTTGAAGGTGGAACTGCAATTGATGCGCGAGCCGGGAATGAACGGCGACACGGGCGCGCTGCAGCTGGCCGTGGCGCCGGCGGGCAAGCCGCTCATCACGCAGGTGGGCGCGGCCGCGCTGTCGGGGCCGTTGTTCGTGCACACGCCCGTCACCGTCACGGGCGAACCGGCATTGTAGGGACCGGCCGGCACCGTCGTGACGGCTTGCATGTCCGCCTGCAGGCGGCGGTTGCTGATGGTACAGGTGACGGGCGCCTCGGGCATGGTGAAGTTGCCCGCGTTGGCCGCGCCGCTGGAAATGACGGCGGCCGTATCCGTGCGCACGCAGCTGTAGCTGCTCTGGTACTGGGCCAGCACGGTGGCCGTGCCCGCGGTTTCCGCAAACGTGACGAGGTTGCCCACGCGCACCACGGCGCTGGCCGTGGCGCCGTTGCCGCCCTGCACGCCGGCCGTGCCGTTGGCATTCATGATGAACAGGCCGCTGTCGCCGACCGGCGCCAGCACCTTGAGCACCGTCAAGGTATTCGTCCTGACCGTGGCCGTGGTGCTGCTGCTGTTGTTGCTCAGATCGCTATCCGTTTCGTTGGGCGAAACGGTCACATTGGCCGTATTCACGATGCTGGCGGCGTCGCCCGGCGTGGCCGTGATCGTCACCGTCAGGTAGGCACCCGCGGTAGGGTCGCTGACGGCGCCATTCACGGGCAGGTTGCCCATGGTAATGCTCACGTTGTTGCTGCCCGAACCCGAGGTTTTCGTGCCGCAGGAAGCGCTGCCGCTGGCGGCGCAGGTCCAGCTGACATTGCTCAGGCTGGCCGGCAGCACGTCGCTGAAGGTGGCGCCCGTGCTGAGGGCCGGGCCGCGGTTCCACACCTTCATGGTGTAGCTCAGGGGCTTGCCGACGGAAAACTGCGCCGGTCCCACCTTGCTGACGGCCAGGTCCGTCTTGCTATTGGTACAGTCGGCATAGGAACTGGCCAGGCCGGGATCGCGCAATTGCGCAGCGGGAATAATTTCCGTCACATTGTCAGGACGCGTCCAGCGCATGTGCAAATAATTGATGCCGCCCACGTTATTCCACAGGACGCGGGCCAGATAACAGCCGCCGGGCGTGGCGCTATTGAAATTGCCGGCCAAATTCTGGAAATCCGTTTCATTATTCGAATATTCGGCCACGCTGCCCACGGCCACGTTGTACACGGTATTGCGGTAATTGGTCGAATACTGGGTCGAGAAATCCACCTTCACATCGTCATCGTGCGCGACGCTGAATTTGTAATTGCCCGCCTGGGGAAACACCACCAGCGTGTACATCACGCGGCCCATGATCCAGGCCCGGCAGGCGGCCGACGTTTGCTGCGTATCGAAGTTGCATAACTGTCCGGGATTGGCGGTCGTGCCATTGGCCCAGTCCAGCTGCGCCGACGTCCCCGTGCGCGCCGCGTTGGTGGCGGGATTGGCGGCCAGCGCCGCCAGGCTGGCGAGCCGGCCCGTGCTGCCCGCGTTGAAACCGTTGTTGTAATTGGGCGCGGGCGGATTGGCCGGCACCCGCTCGATGCCGCGGTAATCCTCCCACAGCACCTGTGCGGCGGCGGGCGCGGCGGCGCCCAGCAGCAGGGAAGCGAGCGCCAGCGGCGCAACATGACACTTGGAAAGATGAGGCAGGCGGGCGCGGCCGACAAGCGCGGCCAGCATCCCCAGATAGCGCCCGGCGGACGAAAAAGCTGCGTGGCGGCCGGAACGGCCTGCCGTTTCCTGGTGTGTTTTGATCATGTTGTTCGCTAAGAAATGTACCGCTGCAAGATGCAGACAAATATAAAAATGACATTTATTTGTCATGATTATATGAACAAGTAACACTTCAAGCGTACGACAACAGTGGTTTTTTTGTTTCCAACAATGAAATTAAATTATCTCGTTGATATTTCACAACACATTCATCGAATTCATCGTGTAGTCACGCCGACATTCTATTTTTACCGCATACTGATTAGCTCGACATTATATTTAAATTATCATTTGCATAATCATGTGAAACTATCAAACGCGTAGTTTGTTTTTCAAAAGAAACTATTAATGCTAATTAACAGCATTAATTCGAATACGCCTTTTCCCGGCATGCGCGGCAATCCCGCCATTCGATTTTGCACCGCCGCACATTCATTTTCTGGCGCCTGCTTTTAATACCAATTCCATTGCATTTACGTTCATTTCCCTGCAAGACAGGGCATGCGGCTGAAGGAATTGGTCTTGCAAAACGGCCACGCATGCGTCGCGGCTATCGCACCGGTGCCGGATCGCTTACTATCGCCCCATCGCGCCCTGCGCCACCGCCATCCCTTTGCCAGGAGTCCTCATTGATGCCCCACGCCCCTCGCCGCCTGCTGCTGGCCTGCGCCTGCGCCTTGCTCGCGGCCTGCAGCCCGTTCGCCCCGCCGCCCGCCGCCTCGCTCCCGGCCGCTCCGGCAGCGGCGCCAGCCATGCAGGCGCCGCCCTGGCAACAGCCGGGCGTGCGTATCCTGCACATCGCACCGCAGGAATCCCTGCTGACCATCACCGTGCGGCGCGGCGGCGCGCTGGCGCGGCTCGGGCATGACCACGTGGTGGCCAGCCGCAGCCTGCAGGGCGTGGTGGCGCCCGCGCCGGGACGCGCGCACTTCCGCTTCCGGCTCGACGAGATGAGTGTGGATGAAGCCGGCCTGCGCCAGGCGGCCGGCTTGACGACGACGCCGTCGGCCGACGCCATCGCGGGCACGCGCCACAACATGCTGGTGCGCGTGCTCGAGGCGGAACGCTATCCGTGGGTGAACATCGAGGCGCGCCGCACGGGTGACAAGGAAGTGCTCGAGGCCGACATCACCCTGCATGGCGTGACGCGCACGCTGCAGTTGCCGGTGCGGATTGAGGAAACGTCCGATGGCCGCCAGCTGCAGGCCAGCGGCAGCCTGCTCTTGAAACAGAGCGACTTCGGCATCGTGCCCTTCGCCGTCCTGGGCGGCGCCATGGCCGTGCAGGATCAGATGGAACTGGCGTTTCGCATTACCGCCAGGCAAGAACTCAGCGCGCCAGGATCAGGCGCAAGCCCAGGCCGATGAAGATGGTGCCGGCCACGCGGTCGAGCCACAGGCCGGCGCGCGGGCGGCGGTTCAGCCAGTGTCCCACGGCGCCGGAAAAATAGCCGAGCAGGCCGAACAGCACACAAGCCTGTGCCGTGAAGACGAGGCCCAGCTGCGCCGTCTGCCAGCTGGCATTGCCCTGGCCCGCGACGATGAACTGCGGCAAGAACGAGAGGAAAAACAGCACGACTTTCGGATTGATACTGTTGGCAAACAAACCCTTGCCGAACAGGCGCAGCAGCGATTCGTCCGGCAAGGCCGCCGCGCCATCGACTTTCGCGCCGCCGCGGCTGCGCAAGGCGCCGATGCCCAGCCACACCAGGTATAGCCCGCCGGCCACTTTCAGCGCGGTAAAGGCCGTGGGCGAGGCGGCCAGCAGGGCCGATACGCCGATGGTCGCCAGCACGGTGTGCGTGAGGCAGCCAAGGGCGCAGCCCAGGCCGAACGCCATGCCCTGGCGGCGCCCGCGCGACATGCCCACGCCCAGCACCATCAGGTTGTCGGGGCCGGGACTGGCGGTAATGAGGACGGCGGCGGCCAGGAAGGCCAGGAACTGGTCGGGACTGAGCATGAATATCTCGCGGGCAAAGGCGCCATGATACCGGAGCGGGCGTCATGCCGACAGGACATGAAATTGCCCGTATGCCAGCAAGAGTCGATTAAAATGGGCACTCCACAGCAAACGGCGTTGCCGCCGCTTCCCGCGCGACCATCACCAAACCCATCGATGCCAGCCCACCCGCCCCTTTCCCGCCACCGCGCTTCCAGCTCCCGCGTCTGCGCCTGGCTATGCGGCTGGCCGCTCCTGTTCGGCCTGCTGATCGGCCTGCTGGGCCTGGCGGGTGGGGCGCAGGCGGCGCCCTTGCCCCTGAGCAAGCTAGGCATCCAGCACCTGGGCAACAGTGGGCAACTGTTTCTCGCCGGAAATGACGCCGCGCCCGCCGATGCGGCCGCCCTGCCCGCCTGGCTGGCGCACCAGCGCCCGGCCAGCCAGGTCGACCTGTTCGGCGGCGCCTACTGGCTGCACGCGCAGGTGCGCAACGACAGCGGCGAAACGGCCTGGGTCATCGACCCGAACGACACCCTGATCGACCTGGTCGACGTGTACGTGTATGGCCCCGGACTGCAGGCGGCGCCGCAGACCTTGCTGACGGGCTACCAGCGTCCGCACGAGTATTTGTTGCACTACGGCAGGAACGTGCAACTGGCGCCGGGTGCCACGTATGACATCCTGATCCGCTTTTCCAGCCCCTATTACGCGCGCGCGCCGCTGTTCGGCGTGCAGACGCAGCAGGATTACCGCAAGCTGGTGGGCAAGGAAAACTTCCTGATGGTGGCGTCCATCGGCGCCCTGCTGGCGCTGGGCCTGTTCAATTTCTTCATCTTTTCCATCACCCTGGAAAAAGCCTCGGCCTATTACGCGCTGTACGTGCTGACCTATGGCCTGGCCTGGGCCATGACCTTCCACGTCTTTGCCGACCTGTTCGACTGGCGCCTGCTGCAGCTGCATTACGTGCCGTTTTTCCTGCTGCCCGTCTTCAGCACCCTGTTCTACACGCATTTCCTGCGCCTGCGCGATTACTCGCCCCTGCTGCACCGCATCAGCAAGGTCAACCTGGTGCTGCCCCTGCTGCTGCTGCCCAGCTGCTTCTTCGCCCTGTCGTATGCGCACACGCTGGCCACCATCGTCATCAGCATCTGGATGCTGCTGGCGCTCGTCTGCGGCATCGTCGTCTGGTGCCGCGGCTACCAGCCGGCGCGCTTCTTCGTGCTTGCCTTCGTCGCCCTGATGCTGCCCGGCTTCCTGATCCTGCCGGCCAACCTGGGCCTGATGCCGGCCATGGTGGCCAACGCCCAGCTGGTGACCCTGCTCGGCGGCACGCTCGACGGCTTGCTGCTGGCCTTTGCCCTGGCCGACCAGATCCGCCTGCTGCGCAACAACCTGGAACAGCGCGTGCAGGAGCGCACCCTGGCGCTCACCCTCAGCAACGACGCCCTGCTGAAAGCCAAGGAACACGCGGAAGTGGTCAGCCGCCACCGCATCGATTTTCTATCCGCCATGAGCCACGACATCCGCACGCCGCTGGCCGGCGTGATCGGCATGCTGAAATTCGCCCTGCGCGACCAGTCCGTCAAAGGCCGCACGCAGGAATACCTGCGCATCGGCTTGCACAATGGCGTGTCGCTGTTGACCATTCTCAATGACATCCTCGATTTCTCGAAGATCGACGCCGGCAAGCTGACCCTGGAAACCGTGGACTTCGATCTGCTGGCGCTGATCGGCGACGCGGCCGGCATCGTGCAGGGCCAGGCCGACGCCAAGAGCCTGCTGCTGCGCCGCGAACTGGCGCTGGACTTGCCGCGCTACGTGCGCGCCGACCCCACGCGCCTGCGGCAAATCCTCATCAACCTGCTGGGCAATGCGCTGAAATTCACGGCGAATGGCGAAGTGCTGCTGGAAGTGCGGCGCGCCCGCACCCCGCCGCGCCGCGACGGCCGCAGCGAGATCGAATTCATCATCAGCGACACGGGCCCCGGCATCGACGCGGACACCTTGCCCCGTTTGTTCCAGAAATTCGAACAGGCCGACCACTCCACCACGCGGCGCTACGGCGGCACGGGCCTGGGCCTGGCCATCTGCAAGGAGCTGGTCGAGCTGATGAACGGCACGATCGGCGTGGAAAGCCGCATCGGCATCGGCTCGCGCTTCCATTTCACCTTGCCGCTGACGCCAGGCAGCGCGCCGGCGGCCGACGCGCGCCGGCCGCCACGCCACGCGCGCCACGCCTGCCGCCTGCGCATCCTGTGCGCGGAAGACGTGCGCACCAACCAGATCATCATCGGCACCCTGCTCGAAAGCATGGGGCATGCCGTGACCATCGTGGAAAACGGCGAGCAGGCGCTGCGCGCGCTGGGTGCGGGCGCCTACGATTGCGTGCTGATGGATGGCCGCATGCCGCTGATGGATGGCGAGCAGGCGGCGCGCCTGATCCGCGACGGCGGCAACGCCGAATTCCCCATTCCCGACGCACAGATCCCCATCCTCGCGCTGACGGCCAACGCCAGCGAACATGACCGGCAACGCTATCTGGCCGCCGGCATGGACGACTTCCTCAGCAAGCCCGTCGACGAAGCGCTGCTGTTCGAGAAAATCGACGCCCTCATCGACCTGCTGCTGGCGCGCGGCCACGCGCTGCCGCCTGCCGCGCCCACCGGGGACGACAGCCTGGCGCGCCAGTTCGGCCTGGACGAGGCCAACACGGCGCAGGCGGAGACGCCGGCCGATCCCATGACGGCGCCCGTGCACATTTTGCCGCTGGCCGGCCTGTCGCCGCAGCATTTGCAGCGCATCGCACAAGCGTTCCTGACGGAAGCGCCGCGGCGCCTGGACCTGGCTTGCCACGCCGTGCGCGATGGCAATGCCAGCGCGGCGGCGGCCGCCTTCCACGCCCTGAAGGGCAGCGCCGGCTACCTGAGCCGCCCCACCCTGCACGGCCTGTGCCACCAGATGGAAACCCTGGCCTCGAACGGCCAGCTCGATAACGTGGAACAGTTCCTGCCGCAGCTGCAGGAGGCGCTGAGCGTGGCGCGGCGCGACCTGGAAACTCAGCCCGCCGGCTGAGCCATCCAGCCATGCGCTTGCAACCACGCCAGCAACAGCTGCGGCCAGGCGGCCGGCTCGCTGCCCGGCTTGCCCAGGCCCCAGCCATGGCCGCCGCGCTGGAACATATGCAGTTCGACGGGCACGCCCGCGCGGCGCAGGGCGGCCGCCATCAGCCGGCTGTTCTCGGGCGGCGCAATCGGGTCATCGAGCGCCTGCGCAATGAACATGGGCGGCGTGCGCGCATCGACGTGCAATTCCACCGACAGCGCGTCGCGCGCCGCCTGCGCGGGATGACGTCCCAGCAGCTGCTTTTTCGCATGCGTCGTGTCGAATGGCGGCTGCATGGTCAGCACGGGGTACAGCAGCACGGCAAAGTCGGGGCGCGCAGAGACGGCATCGACCGCATCGACGGGCGCGTAGCGGGCCGCGTCGGGCTGGACGGCCGTCATGCCGGTCAGGTGCGCGCCGGCGGAAAATCCCAGCATGCCGATGCGTGCCGGGTCGATGCCCCATTCGGCCGCGCGCGCACGGATCACGCGCATGGCGCGCTGGCCATCTTGGAACGGCGCGCTGACGCCTCCGCCCTCCTGCGGCAGGCGGTACACGAGTTCAAACGCCGTGACGCCCAGCGCCTGCAGCCAGCGGGCGGTGGGGCCGCTCTCCTTGCCCGCCTCGATATGCGCATAGCCGCCGCCGCTGACCAGGAGCATGGCGATACCGTTCGACTGCGCCGGGCGGTGCGCGATCAGATACGGTTGTTCGACCTGCGTGATGGAACCCTTGGCGCTGTCGCGCTGCGGCCCAGGCGCCGCGCCACCGGGCGGCGCGCCGGGCCACAGCACGATCGAGCCGGGCGGCGCGGCGACCGCGTGCAGGTTGATACAGATCAGAAACAACAGCAGCAGGCGTTGCATGATTCGCTCGCGCAGGGAACAATGAAACGCCATCATAGCGAAATCACTAAAAATCCGTCTCGCCCTGGATCACGGCCGGATAGCCCGTCATGGCGCGCGACGTCTGCATGCCCGCCATCACGGCCGCTTCCACGCAGCCCGCGTTGATGCCCGTCTTGATCCAGTCGCCCGTGAGGAACAGGTTACTGAATCCTGACTGGTCGGTGGCCAGCCGGTACTGCGTGCTGTTCACCACCGACATCACATAGCGCTCGGACGGATCGACGTTGGCGCGCCAGTACTGGCTGTCGAAACGGGCCGCGCCCGTGGCCGCCTTCGCGTCGACCAGCCATTGCCATGGAAACGCGCCCGGCCCGCCCGCCTCTGGCCACAGCGCACCGATCTCGTGCTCCAGCTGGTGCAGCGCGCCCTGCTTCGCCCTGGCCGCGCAGCGGGCCGGGAAATCCGTGTCGGTGACGGGCGGATAGCTGTCGACGGGGAAGGCGCTGCAAAAGTACGAGACGTTTTTCGGTGCCAGTCCCGCCGGCCAATCCTCGTGCGCCAACAATTGATCCATCGGCGCCCACGTGTCGTACGGCTCCGTGAAGGCCGACAGCACCGGCTGCTGGCCCTTCGGTTGCGTGGTCCAGCCCATCTGACGCAAGTCCTTGTTGAGCCACACCTGGTAGGCTTGCGTGGCCACGGTTTTCACCTTGTCGGCCGCCAGTTGCAGGGCCGGGCTTTGCGCCAGCAGTTGCGGGCACAAGGCGGGCAGCGAGCCGATGGAAATGCCGAACACCACCTTGTCGAAATCGACGCCCTTCTTCAATACCGTGGCGGGCAGCGCGCGGCCAAACGCTTGCCGGTACTGCTGCGGCCAGTCGCTCCAGTACGATTCCAGGTTGACCTCTTTTTCCTGCAGCAGCGCCGCCTGCGCCGCTTCGATCTGCGCGTAATCGGGCGCGCTGGGCCAGCACGCCAGTCCTTTCACGTCGACCAGCGGCGCATAGCCGGCGGCGGGGTCCTTCAATTGCACCTGCTCGGTGATGCGGATGCTGTCGATGTCGCCCGCGCCCGGCACCAGTTCTTCCACGCGCTGGAAGAACTTGAATTCCACGCCCCTTTTTTTCAACACTTGGTACAGCGGCGTGAAGATCGTGTCGCCCATGCCGGCCTGCATCTTGAACATGATGCCGCCCTTGTAGGCCAGGCCGATGCGCGCCATCGCCCGCAACAGCGTCCCCGCCTCGATGTTCGGTTTCGCGAAATCGCCGCCCTCGTAGGCGAACACCAGGTCATAGAAACCGCGCACGGGCGCCGAGTTGACGCTGAACTGCTCGTCGCCGCCATGCTTGCGCAGCCAGTCGCGGAAATCGATATCGTTGATGGCGTCGAAGCCGTTCTTGAACACGCCATCCTGGAACATGCCCTTCATGACCGTGATGCCCAGGTCCAGGCAAATGAACAGGCGGCGCAATTCGTCGTCGCCATCGATCAGGGCCCGGTAGCGCAGGCGCAGCCAGGCGCGGATGCCGTTCAGGGTGCTGGCCAGCAACTGGTGGCGGGCCTGGTCGTGGCGCGTGGAGTCCGGCGCCAGGTCGGCCACCAGCGCCACCAGCGCGCCCACGGACAGGCCCACGTCCAGTCCCAGCTCGTCGGCCTGCCCCACCACTTCATCGGCCAGGCGGCGCAGCCAGCCCGGCCACACGCCCTCGCCTTGCGATGCGCTCGCGCGCACGATGCGCGCATCGGCGTCCGCCACTTGCCGGATCTGGCGTATCCACTGCTCGATCCAGCCCACCATGGCGACGGCCATCTGCCACAGCTTGATGTCTTCGCCGCCCTCGCCCGGCTCGCCCGGCAAGGTGGGAAAGACGATGGACCAGTTGCGCCACTTGCCCTTGACGTCTTCCGACAGGGCCACGTAATCGTGCTGCTTGAAAGCGTCGCGCCAGGTGGCCAGCGGCGCGCCGGGCGGACGGTCCAGGCTCGCATACGCTTCCTTGATCATCTTGAAGGCATTCGCGTAAAAGCCGAACCAGATGTGCAGGCCGTGTTCCTCGATGCGCTGGCCCGCTTGCGCATTGCGTCCGCTGGCGCCCTTGCCGCCCAGGCGCCAACCCAGCTGGTAGACGGTGATGGCGTGCCGGTTTTGCCAGCCCGGCTGGTTCGTCAGATAGTACGCGGTGGTCATGGCCGCCACGCCGCCGCCGAGGATGGCGATCTTTTCCGGCGCGATGCGGGAATTGTCGACCAGTTCCTCGCCCGGCATGGCCGTGAAGTCGAAATTCACCTGGAACGGCAAGATCGCCGCCTGCGGCCCCAGTTTCAGGCCCAGGGTCTGCTCCAGCGGGAAGCTGTCGAAGGCGTGCAGCGTGCATTCGTATTCGTAGCCGAGCAAGCGCGCGCTGTGCAGGCGGTTGATCTCGGCCGGCGCGGCCACCAGGGCCTGGTACACGGCTTTCACGCCCGCGCTGTCGGGGAATTGCTTGAGGAAAATCTGGTCGATGCGGGGATTGCGCAGCAGCGACAAAACATCGGCCCAGCCGGCCTGATCCATGTCAAAGAAATCGGGGATGGACAGGAAAATCTGGAACGCCTGCTCGATGAGTTCCAGGAAACTGTTGATGGGCTTGTGCTGTCCCGTCTGCACGGTGGCGTTGACTTCCAGCAATGGATGCAGGGCCAGTTTCGTTTCCGGCGAAAAATGCTGGAAACCCTTGGCCGCCACGGAGCAGCGCAGCGGCTCGCTGCCGGCGGCGGGGATCTCGTAGTCGCACAGATACTTCGGGTAGCCGAACAGTTCGCGCCCGTTGATCAGGGCCATGGCGTCATCGACGAAGATATGGCACGGATACCAGTAGATATGCGCGAGCTTGCCGGCCGCGTCCATCTGGCCGACCATGATCCAGGTGACGATATCGACTTCCGTGATCCAGCCCTTGGCCTGGTCGACGGGGTTGGCGGAATCCGCATGGTTGACGCGCGTAAACGTCAGCATCACATACGGCGACAGGGCTTTCAGGGTCATCTTGCTGCCCGCCACCTGATTCAGGGTGGTATTCACGGTCGCCTGCAGCTTCGCCAGGTCGCCCCGGACGAAATAGCCGTACATTTCCGACTGTTTCAATTGCAGCGGCGAGTGCATCATCACCGAACCGCCCTGATAGATATACGAAGGTCTTGCCGAAGGTATCGCCGTCATTGCCCTGCCCCCAATTTAAATTTCAGACAAACAAGATTTCCACAGTGTATTTGAGAAATATCAATGAATGATATGAAATAAATTAAAGGATTTGCCAAGATGCATAGGCTCGGCCGGGAGGGGGCAGGACAGGCGGGAGGCAAGCGCCGGCCATCGGGTGTAGGATGGATCATCCGTGCAAAGCAGGCGAGCTGATCCAGAAATGATTACTACCGACTACGTATCCACCTATTCAGGCAACCGTTTTTATCCCTTGCGCCCGCATATCGACAAGGTCGCCATCGAAGACATCGCCCACGGCCTCGCTTACCAGTGCCGCTTCAATGGACAGACGCAAGTGTTTTATTCGGTCGCCCAGCACAGCCTGATCGTCGCCGAGCTGGTGCCGCCCCCCTTGCGCCTGGCCGCCCTGCTGCACGATGCGGCCGAAGCCTACCTGGGCGACATGGTAAAGCCCCTGAAAGTGCTGCTGCCGGAGTTTGCCGTGCTGGAAGACAAGGTCAGCGCCATCATCGCCGCCACCTATGGCCTGGACTTTTCCGATTACGCACCCATCAAGCGGGCCGACCTGATCGCGCTGGCCACGGAAAAACGCGACCTGATGCCGCACTCGGCCGAGCGCTGGGCTTACCTTGACGGCATCGCCCCCTTGCCCGGTATAATCGAGGCCATGGGTCCGGCCGAAGCCAAGCAGCGCTTCCTGCAGGCGTTTGCCCAGTTGGGCGGGCTCGGGCTCGCCGCATGAATGCTTGCACCCAGCCGCACGAACGGGCGCTAAGCCCCGGTTTTTGCACGGCTTTTTTAGATATCCACAGCAACTGTGGATAAAGTTGTTGATAAGCCCCTCTTGACAAGCCGCAACACCAGTATTGATGCGGGTTTCAACAATTTGCTGATTTCACAGGCAATTTTTTACCCCAATGAAATCAATGACTTGCAATCAGGAGTTTGCGCTAGAACAAACTTACTCTGCCACCATGAAAATATATTTTCTGTGCATTGGCAATCCCCGGTCCAGGCCGTCTTGCTTGAACAGCATTGTTTTGACAAACCCCGCAGACTGGCATAGTGTGGAGTAGCGACGACGATCAACGGTGGATAAACGCATGAATATGGATAGCGATAATTCCGCCAAGGGGGCGGACGAACCCGACTGGCTGGTCGACGAACCGCTGGAACGGGCAGAAGCGGCGGCGGAACCCGCCAACGCGGCGCCTTGGCGCGTGCTGATCGTCGATGACGATGTCGACGTGCATGTGGTGACCAAGTTCGCCCTCAGCCAGGCCAGCTTCCAGGGCCGCCGGCTGAGCTTTTTGCACGCGTATTCTGGCGCCGAGGCGCTGGCCTTGCTGCGCGGCACACAAGATATCGCCGTGGTGCTGCTCGATGTCATCATGGAAACCCAGGATGCCGGCCTGCAAGTGGCGCGCCAGGTGCGCGAAGACTTGCACAACAGCGCCGTGCGCATCATCCTGCGCACGGGCCAGCCCGGCCAGGCGCTGGAACACCGCATCATCATCGACTACGACATCAACGATTTCTGGTGCAAGACCGACCTCACCACGCGCAAGTTGTTTACCACCGTGATCGCCTCGCTGCGCACCTACGCCACCTTGCGCGAAGCGCAGCAACAGGTCGCCGAACTGGCCGCCGCCCTGGCCCAGTGCGGCGACACGCCAGCGGCGCCGGCCGGCGGCACGCCCTGACCCTGCGCCACTACTTTCAGTCATAAAAACAAGAGCACTGGATAGGCATACAGGCTTGCGGCATGCCCCATTCCGGCCCATCTTGCCCGCCGATTGCATGGGCTGAGCGGCGTCAATTTCCTAAGTGGCGGATTGTTAAGCGCTTTTTCAGATATCCACACGGACTGTGGATATCTTTGTGGATAAGCGCCTATTGACAGCCCTCAAAGCCACAGCCCGTGCGGCTTTCAATAAACTGCTCAATCAAACAGCAAAAATAAAAACCATTAAAATCAATCACTTAGAAACTCACACATAATCACAAGAAAATTATTTCGCCAATTTCGTTAACTCATCATTTGTGCATAACTGAGCCGTAATGATCAATCCGACAACAGCGGATCGCGGCCGCCGGCAACACAGTTGCCGTGCGGATACTCAATGCACGGTCTGCCGGCGCTGCTCCGGGTGCAGCAGCACGCGCTCGATCAATTCCGGGGCGACATTGTATGACTTCAGGTATTCCAGTGCGCACAAGGTACTGAAGGCCGCCTGCACGGCGATGCCCAGATTGACGATATCGCACATCTTCTGGTCGACCCGGGCATGCGGCACCACGGTTTTGACGGGCATATGCAGCGTTTCTGTGGATTGAGGCATGATGGACAACTCCTGCGAAGGGGACGGAGGGGGGAGACGGCGTAGCGGTGCGAACCGCGACAGCGCGGACAGGGACAGCGATCATGGTGCCGATAAAAGTATTGCCGATAAACTCTCGATGTCAATGGCAGGGAAACATGAGCCACGGTTTTTTTCTTCCAGGCACAACCGCAGCCGAAAGCGATGGACAAGCGCGAGCGGCCACGGCGATAATCAGCCATGCCTGCCCCCGCCACCGCCCAGCCCGACCTCCCCCGCCCCCAGCCCGCCTCGCTTGCCGACCTGTTCTTCTCGTTCACCTGGCTGGCCCTGCAAGGCTTCGGCGGCGTGCTGGCCGTGATCCAGCGCGAGATGGTCGAGCGCAAGCGCTGGCTGACGCAGGAGGAATTCCTGGAAGACTGGGCCGTGGCGCAAATCATGCCGGGGCCGAATGTCGTCAACCTGTCCCTGATGGTGGGCGGACGCTATTTCGGCTTGAAAGGCGCGCTGACGGCGCTGGCCGGCATGCTGACCGTGCCCCTCGTCATCGTGCTCGTGCTGGGCGTGCTGTACACGCGCTTCGGCGACAATCCGCAGATGGCGGGCGCCCTGCGCGGCATGGCGGCCGTCTCGGCCGGCATGATCGCCGCCACGGGCGTGAAACTGGCGACCGCGCTGGTCAAGCATCCGCTGCCCCTGTGGCTGACCTTGTCCATCACCGTGCTGGGCGTGCTGATGGTGGCGGTCTTCCGCTGGCCCCTGCTGTACATCCTGCTGGGCCTGGGCGGCATCGGCTGCCTGCTCACGTATCGAAAGCTGTCCGCATGACGCCGCCCCTGCAACTGGTGTTGAGCGCGGGCGACTGGCTGAACCTGTTCGGCCATTACCTGATGCTGTCGCTGATGTCGATCGGCGGCGCCATTTCCACCACGTCCGAAATGCACCGTTTCCTCGTCGAGCAGCACGGCTGGCTGACGCAGGCGCAATTCAACGAGTCGATCGCCATCGCCCAGGCCGCACCCGGCCCGAACGTGCTGTTCGTCGCCCTGATGGGCTGGAACGTGGGCATGAACGCGGGCAGCTACACGGCCGCCTGGCTTGGCGTGTTCATCACGATGGTGGGCATCATGCTGCCCAGCACCACCCTCACCTACGTGGCAGCCCAGTGGGGCTACCGCAACCGCGACCTGCGCCCCGTGCGCGCCTTCAAGCAAGGCATGGCGCCCATCGTCGTCGCCCTCTTGATTTCCACGGGCATGATTTTGGGCGGCGCCAACCACCATTGGCGCACCGACTGGCCCCTGTGGACCCTGTCCATCGTGGCTGGCCTCATCATCTGGCGCACGAAGATCCATTTATTGTGGCTGCTGGCGGCCGGCGCCGTGCTGGGCTGGCTGCAACTGGTGTAGTTGCTACACCGCCAGGTGCCGCTTCACCTCCTCGCCATCCATCTGTTCTGCCAGTCCGCTGGCCACGACACTGCCGCGCGACAGGACGATGAATTCGTCGGCCAGTTCGCGGGCGAAATCGAAATACTGTTCGCACAGCACGATGGCCATGTCGCCGCGCTGTTTCAGCAAGGAAATGACCCTGCCGATATCCTTGATGACGGACGGCTGGATGCCCTCCGTCGGCTCGTCGAAGATGATCAGCTGCGGTTCGGCCAGCAGGGCGCGGGCGATGGCCAACTGCTGCTGTTGCCCGCCAGACAAATCGCCGCCGCGCCGCTGCAGCATCTCTTTCAATACCGGAAACAGTTCATACACGTGGGGATCGATGCGCGCAGCTTGCCTGCCCCGCTTCACCGCCATGCCCATCAGCAAGTTTTCCTCGACCGTCAGGCGCGCAAAGATGTCGCGCCCCTGCGGCACGTAGGCGATGCCCAGCTTGGCCCGCGCATGCGGGGCCAGCTTCGTGATATCGCGCCCTTGGAACAGCACCTGGCCCTGCGCCACGGGCAGCACGCCCATCAGGCATTTCAGCAAGGTCGTCTTGCCCACGCCATTCCTGCCCAGCAGGGCCAGGCACTCGCCCTTGCGCGCCGACAGGTTGATGCCGCGCAAGGTGTGCGAGGAGCCGTAGTATTGATTTAACTGTTGCACTTCCAACATAGTCTGTGATCTCCCCTATTACCTTCCCAGATAGACTTCGATGACCCGCTCGTCGGCTTGCACCTCGTCCATGCGGCCCTGCGCCAGCACGGATCCCTCGTGCAGCACGGTGACGATGCCTTGCCGGGCGATTTCCGTCACAAAGCCCATGTCGTGCTCGACCACCATGATCGAATGTTTGCCCCGTAATTCATTGAGCAATTCCGCCGTGCGCGCCGTTTCCGCATCCGACATGCCGGCCACCGGTTCATCCAATAAAATCAGCTGCGGCTCCTGCATCAGCAGCATGCCGATTTCCAGCCACTGCTTTTGCCCATGCGACAGCAAACCGGCCGGCCGCGCTTCGTGGCCGTTGAGGCGGATCAAGCGCAATACCGCCTCGATCTTGCCTGCCTGCTCGGACGTGAGGCGCGCAAACAGGGTGGGCGCCACGCGCTTGTCCATCTTCATCGCCAGTTCCAGGTTGTCGAACACCGTATGCTGCTCGAACACGGTGGGACGCTGGAACTTGCGGCCGATGCCCGCGTGGGCGATCTGCGCTTCCGTCATGGTCGCCAGATTCATCGTTTGCCCGAACCAGGCCGTGCCGGACGTGGGCCGCGTCTTGCCGGTAATCACGTCCATCATCGTCGTCTTGCCCGCGCCGTTAGGCCCGATGATGCAGCGCAATTCGCCCACGGAAATATCGAGACTGAGCTTGTTGATGGCCTTGAAGCCGTCGAAGGACACGCTGATATCTTCCAGATACAAAATGGCGCCATGCGTCGTGTCGACGCCCTCGCCCTTCACGCGCGCATACGTGGGGCCCGCTTCCGCGCTGGCCATACCGGGCAACATGCGGATGCTCATGCGGCCTCCTCTGCCACGACGGCGGCTTTTTTACGTTTGAGCTTGCTCAACACGCCCAGCATGCCTTGCTGCATGAACAGGGTGACGACGATGAACAGCAAGCCCAGCGCGAACAGCCACAGTTCCGGCATGGCGGCCGTGAACCAGCTTTTCAAGCCGTTGACGGTGAAAGCGCCCAGAATCGGGCCGATCAAGGTGCCGCGCCCGCCGACCGCCACCCACACGACCATCTCGATGGAGTTGGCCGGCGACATCTCGGACGGGTTGATGATGCCCACTTGCGGCACGTACAGGGCGCCGGCGATGCCGCACAGCACGGCCGACAAGGTCCACACGAACAGCTTGAACCACAGCGGGTTGTAGCCGAGGAACATCAAGCGCGCCTCGCTGTCGCGCACGCCCTGCAGCACCCGTCCCAGCTTCGAGCGGACGATGGCGCGCGCGCCCACCAGGGCCGCCAGCAGGAAGGCCAGGGTCAGCAGGAACAGCACGGCCCGCGTGGCGGGCGCCGTGATGCTGTGGCCCAATATCGTCTTGAAATCCGTGAAACCGTTGTTGCCGCCAAAGCCGGTGTCATTGCGGAAGAACAAGAGCATGAAGGCATATGTCATCGCTTGCGTGATGATGGAAAAATACACGCCCTTGATGCGCGAGCGAAACGCGAAGTAACCGAACACAAAGGCCAGTACGCCCGGCACCAGCACGACGAGGGCCATGCAGTACCAGAAATGTTCCGTGAAGGCCCAGTACCAGGGGTAGGTTTTCCAGTCGAGAAAGACCATGAAGTCGGGCAAGCTGCTGTGATACTGGCCCTGGTCGCCGATGGCGCGCATCAGATACATGCCGTGCGCATACGCGCCCAGGGCAAAGAACACGCCGTGGCCCAGGGACAATATGCCCGTGTAGCCCCAGACGAGGTCCAGCGCCAGCGCGGCCAGCGCGTAGCACATGAACTTGCCCACCAGCGCCACCGTGTAAGCGGACACGTGCAAGGCATGCCCTTCGGCAAACGCCAGGTTAAAAATCGGCAACAACGCCGCCAGTAATGTACAGACGGCAATCGCCAGCCACACGGGCCGCGTGAACAGGCCAGGCTTGATTTGATGGGAGGTAATCATTCGACGCTGCGTCCCTTCATGGCAAACAGGCCCTGCGGCCGGCGCTGGATGAAAATGATGATGAATATCAAAATGGCGATCTTCGCCAGCACGGCGCCCGCCACCGGTTCGAGGAATTTGTTGACTTCGCCCAGGCCCAGCGCGGCGATCACGGTGCCGGCCAGCTGGCCCACGCCGCCGAGCACCACCACCATGAAGGAATCGACGATGTAGCTTTGGCCCAGGTCCGGCCCCACATTGCCCAGCTGCGACAGGGCCACGCCGCCGAGCCCGGCGATGCCGGAGCCGAGGCCAAAGGTCAGCATGTCGACCTTGCCCGTGGCCACGCCCACGCAATCGGCCATGCGGCGGTTTTGCGTGACGGCCCGCACGAACAGTCCCAGCCGCGTCTTGTTCAAGATCAACCACACGGCCACCACGACGACGATGGCAAAGGCGATGATGGCCAGGCGGTTGTACGGCAGCACGAGGCCGCCCAGCACGGTGACGCCGCCCGACATCCAGGCCGGATTGGCCACTTCCACGTTTTGCGCGCCAAAGATCGTGCGCACCGCCTGCATGAGGATCAGGCTGATGCCCCAGGTGGCCAGCAAGGTTTCCAGCGGCCGGCCATATAGCCAGCGGATCACCGTGCGTTCCAGCACTACACCCACCAGGCCGGAGACGAAAAATGCGGCCGGCAAGGCGGTCAGCAAATACCAGTCTTGCACGCCCGGCAAGTAGTTGCGGAAAAACAGCTGGCACAGATACGTCGTGTAAGCGCCTATCATCAGCAGCTCGCCATGCGCCATGTTGATGATGCCCATCAAGCCGAACGTGATGGCCAGGCCCAGGGCCGCCAGCAGCAGCACGCTGCCCAGCGAAATGCCGTAAAACACATTGCCGGCGAACTCCATGCGCGCCACCCGTCCCTTGATCTGGCGCATGGTCTCGATGGCAGCCAGTTGCACGGCCTCGTCCGGCTCGCCACCTTTCTCCAGCATGGCTTGCAGCACGGGCAGCAGGCGCGCATCGCTGCTGCCGGCCAGCGCCTGCACGGCGGCCTTGCGCGTGGCGACGTCGGGCGCATGCAGGTTGGCGCTGGCGATCAGCACCTGCAATATCTGTGTAATTTCCGCATCGCTTTCCCGCGCCAAGGCGGTGCGGATCAGGGGCAGCTGCGCGGGATCGACGGCCTTTTGCAACGCTTGCGCGGCCGCCAGCCGTTCGGCCCGTTCCGGCGCCAGCAGTTTCAGCCCCGACAAGGCGCCTGCCACGGCCGACCGCAAGCGGTTGTTGACCATCACGCCATCGATGCCGTCCGGCAGCGGCACGTTCTTGCCGAGCGCCGGGTCAAGCGCCTGCTCGCCGTCGACGATATACACCTTGCCGTCGGGCGTGGCGTATAACGCGTCGTCCTGCAAGGCTTGCAGCACACGGGCGGCCTCGGGCGTGGCAAGGGCGGCGATCTGCGCGACGGCGGCGACCCTGGCGTCAGGATCGTCGCCGGCCAGCGGCTTGAGCAGGTCGGGAGGGATGGCGGCCTGCGCCATGGACGACAGGCACAGGCAGGCGAAGACCAGCAGCGATGTGAATAGCCTCATTGATATCCCGGGAAAGCGTTGATAGTCGGCGCCACCGGACGCATGGCCCGATGGCGCCGGCGTGGCTTTTACAGCTTTTGCTTGCCCTCATTGCCCTTGATAAACGGGCTCCACGGCTGGGCGCGTATCGGCTCCTTAGTTTTCCACACGACATTGAATTGCCCATCGGCCTTGATTTCGCCGATCATCACGGGCTTGTGCAAGTGGTGATTCGTGGCATCCATGGTCAGGGTGAAGCCCGACGGCGCCTTGACGCTCTGGCCGGCCATGGCGGCGATCACCTTGTCCGTATCCGTCGATTTCGCCTTTTCCACGGCTTGCGCCCACATGTGGATGCCGACATAGGTCGCTTCCATCGGGTCGTTCGTCACGACCGACCCCGCGTTCGGCAGCTTTTGCGCCACCGCATACGCCTTCCACTGCTTGATGAAGGCCGTGTTGACGGGATTCTTGACGGATTCAAAATAATTCCATGCCGCCAGGTGACCGAGCAGCGGCTTGGTATCGATGCCGCGCAACTCTTCCTCGCCCACGGAAAACGCGACTACGGGCACGTCCGTGGCTTTCAAGCCCGCATTGCCCAGTTCCTTGTAGAACGGCACGTTGGAATCGCCATTGATGGTGGAAATGACGGCCGTCTTGCCACCCGTGGAAAACTTCTTGATGTTGGCGACGATGGTTTGATAGTCGGCGTGGCCGAACGGCGTGTAGACCTCGCTGATATCGCTATCCTTGACACCTTTGCTTTTCAGAAAGGCGCGCAAGATCTTGTTGGTGGTGCGCGGATACACGTAATCCGTGCCCAGCAGCACGAAGCGTTTCGCGCCGCCGCCATCCTTGCTCATCAGGTATTCCACGGCGGGAATCGCCTGCTGGTTCGGCGCGGCCCCCGTATAGAACACATTCTTTTCCAGCTCCTCACCCTCGTATTGCACCGGGTAAAACAGCAGGCTGTTGAGTTCCTTGAACACCGGCAAGACGGATTTGCGCGACACGGACGTCCAGCAGCCGAACACGACGGCAACCTTGTCCTGCGCCACCAGCTGGCGCGCTTTTTCCGCAAATAAAGGCCAGTTCGACGCCGGATCGACGACGACGGCTTCCAGCTTCTTGCCCAGCACGCCGCCCTTGGCATTGATCTCGGCAATCGTCATCAGCGCCACATCCTTGAGCGACGTTTCGGAGATGGCCATGGTGCCCGACAGGGAGTGCAAAATGCCCACCTTGATCGTGTCTGCGGCCAGGGCTGCCTGCATGTAAGTGGACGTGGCCAGGGCCAGTGCGCCGGCGGCGGCCGCTTTCAGGATGATGCGTCGTGACATGGGGACTCCTGTGATGGGTTCGTGGGGGTCGAGCTGGGCCTGCGATGTTGTTAAAGCAGAATGCATGCCAGCGCTGTGCACCGGCATGCCAGCTTGCAACGCCACGATTTGGTGCAACGGTGGCTTTGTTGCACGAAAAAAAACCGGCTGCACAATGGTTGTGCGAACGGTGGACCTGCGTTGTATATTGACGAGAATAAAAGACGAAGAGTTAGGTACTTGCAAGGATAGTTCCCGCCTGGAAATTATCATATAATGTATTCTTTAATGAAACTTCAGGACGCAATCCTCGTGTAGTTGACGATGAGATAGCGTTCCGGAATACACGCATGCAACCAGTCATCGATAAAGCCGTTCTGTCTGTCCAAAGTCTGCTGAGTCTTGAACAACTCGAAATTCCCAGCTACCAGCGTCCCTACAAATGGAAACTGAAAAACATCAGCGAACTGTTTGCGGATATAGACAGTCATCGCGACAAATCCGCTTACCGCCTGGGATCTGTCGTCTTCCACCTGCGCGTGGCTGACGAACAGCATTGGCTCGATATTGTGGATGGTCAACAGCGCACGCTAACGCTCCTGCTAGCGATCAAGGCCATTATCGAGCGCAGAATTAATACATTAACAAGACAAGACCTGAGACAGACCCTTGGCAATCTCGAGTACAAGGTCAATGCTTTCATGAAGCGCCAGCACTTTTCCAGCCTGATCTCCCAGCACAATCTGCGGCGCAATTTTCAGGAACTACTGCGTCTGGTTGATCGGCCCGAATTCACCGAGGAACATATCGACTTTCTCCTCAAGCGATGCGAAGTCGTCACTTTCGTACTTACCGATGTATCGGAAGCCTTTCAATTTTTCGACTCACAGAATGCACGAGGGCGCGACTTGGCCCCCCATGATTTGCTCAAGGCATATCATTTACGCGAGTTTGCGGAACATGAAGTGTCTCTCAAGGCAGATACCGTCGCTCACTGGGAAAACCTGCAAAGCGACAGCCTTGCCACTTTATTTGCCACTTACCTGTTCCGGATACGCCAATGGGCAGAGGGTAAATCGGCTCGCTATTTCGGTAAGGAAGAAGTTGATCTTTTCAAAGGTGTCAGCCTGCATCGGAAAGGGCTTCCCCCCTACGCGAAATCGCTGCAAATTGCGCACCATTTTGTTGATGAATATAACCGTCAGTACCAGCGTCAGATTGACGGCCAGAAAGCGGAATTTCCCTTTCAGCTGGATCAGATGATCGTCAACGGGCGACGTTTCTTTGAAATGGCAGAGCATTACCAGCGCATGGTATCGGCCATCATCAAGGATGAGCATGCCGCCGACGAGACGCATATTCTAGGCGAAAGGTTGAGTGAGCAGGCAAGCCGTATCCTCAAGACACTCAACACCTATCAACGACGCTACCGCACCGGAGATCAGTATGTACGGTCGATGTTTGATTGTGCTCTTATCTTCTATATCGACAAGTTTGGCGCCGAAGGCATCTCGGCTGCCATCGAAAAGTGTTTCATCTGGGCCTACCGCTGCCGTATCCGCCAGCAGGTAGTACAGCTAGCCACCATGGACAACTATATGCTGGAGTACAACCTGATCCGGATTATCCGCGATGCCAGGCAAGCGCGGGACCTGCTGTCCGTGCCCTTGCAAACGCTCAATGCATCGCAAAACAAAAACAATCGCAATGGCGACAGTGATAGTGAGGACGAGTTAATCGTCCTCTTCATAGAGATGAATTATTATGAATGACAAAGCCGTACGCCCCTTCCGCATCAAGGAACTGCTCAACAGCGAGGCCAGTTATCTGGTGCCTATGTATCAACGCAACTATGCGTGGGGCGAGGCAGAAATCATGCAATTGTTACAGGACATACATGATTACCAGCAAAAAACGGCCGACAACGAAACACCGCAGACCTACCATATCGGCACTTTGGTCGTATTTTTCCGGGAGCGCGGGCGCTATGAAGTAATTGATGGCCAACAACGTTTTACAACATTTTCCCTGCTGGCAAATTGGCTGAGAAATCGCGCCACTTCCGCAGTGGACATGCGTTGGTATGAACGCATCAATCTTGAGTTCGAGAGCCGACCTATCTCAACCAAAACCTTTGATGCCATATGGCAAGGGGTAACGCCGCACCTGCTCCGTGGCGATGCATTCAACGAAGGATTGGTGAATGGCTACGAACTGATAGGCAAGGCACTTGATAACCTCAAACTGAGCGGTGAGCGCCTGACAGCCTTTTGCCGCTACTTGCTTGAGCATGTACAAATCAGCCGGATCGAGGTACCTGTGGATACCGATCTTAATCATTTCTTCGAGGTGATGAACAACCGGGGTGAACAACTGGAAAAGCACGAAGTGGTGAAAGCCAGTTTAATGGAGGCTCTATACCGGATTACCGATAAAACCGTACGCCTTAAAAGTATAAATGCAATGGCACACGTCTGGGATGCCTGTGCAAACATGGAGCGCTATGTACAATATGGTTTCGCTCCAGAAGTGCGGCATGTCCTTTTTGGTCAGGACGATTGGGGGCAGTTGATACCTGAGAATTTCCAGGAACTGATTGATCTGCTTGATTCCTGTGCGCAAAAGCAGGACAAGGCATCGGGCCATGATAAACCGCAAGTCCAGGCCAGTGTCGAAGCTCGTTCCCTGTCCGAAATCTTAGAAGGCGTAGTGCTTGATGCCGGCTCGATACAAATTGAAGAGGCCGCAGGATCCGAGCGATTCAATAGCGTTATCAATTTTTCAAATTTCCTGTTACATGTCTTGAGGGTGATTACCCATGAACCCGGAGAAACAGAAGGTGTGCCGCTCGACGACAAGCAACTTATCGCACAATTCGAACTGAAAGTGCTGAAACAGAAAGACCCGATCGCCGCGACGCAGTCCTTTGTCTATGCACTTCTAAAAGGCAAATTTCTGTTTGATCAGTGCATACTCAAGAGGGAATTTGCCCAAGGCAGCGATGGCTGGAGCCTGAAACGGCTGCACTGGTACTCTGCCAAGAGCGTCAGCTACATCAACAGTTTCGACGATGGCGAGGGCGAGCGTGAGGGAAGCAACCGACAGATTCTAATGCTGCTATCTGCTTTCCATGTCTCCACGCCAACCCAGGTCTACAAGCACTGGCTTAATGGCGCCCTGCGCTATCTGTTCCTGGCCTACAAAAAAGAGAACCCGATATGCGCCAGCGAGTACCTTGAGTATTTGGAGCAGCTTGCGCGACGCTTCGTCTTCTTGCGCTTTCTGTCCGAAGGAGAGGGACAGTCTTATTACAGCATGATCTACGGCGATGCCAGCAGTCAACCAGTGCTGGGGTACAACGTTCTGTCACGCAACGAAGCGCGGGAAATGCTGCGTTTCGGCGCCATCAAGAATAACTTAGTCTTTAATTTTATCGATTACCTACTCTGGCGCCGTGACATTGGCAAAAATGAGGTGACGAAGCGCTTCGAATTCACGTTCCGTAGCTCTGTTGAACACCTCTCCCCCCAACACCCGATGAACGGTTATGTAGCGATGCCCACGGCCTCGCTACACGCCTTTGGCAATCTGTGCCTGATCAGTCACAGCAAAAACTCGCGCTTGAGCAATTTCCAACCCAAACAGAAGTACGAACACTTCGAAGCAAGCATCAAGAATCATCAGATCGACAGCCTGAAGCTGTTGTCGATGCTCAACTTGATGAAGAAAAATGATTGTTGGACGCAAGAGGAAGTCAGCGTACATGAAGAGGAAATGTTGGATCTGTTATTTCCCCTGCATCCTCAGTAGTCCCTACGTCTGGCGCCGGCCTCCACGCAAACGGCGCCAGCCCTTGCGGCCCAGCGGGAACAGCAGCACGAAAGCGAGCAGCCACGGCAGGATGTAGGCCATGGCCGTGATGGCGTTGGCCACGCCTTCCGACAGGTTTTCCGTGAAATTGCCCAGCGCGCGCTTGACGGGGCGCCAGAACGATTGCTTGCCTTCGGCGCTGATGGCCACGTTCAACAAGTCCGTATCGATGCGCTGCATCAATAGCGCGTTGGCGGCCGTCGCCTGCTCCAGCTCCACTTGCACGGTGGCCAGCTCCTTGGTCACCTTGATGAGGGCATCGACGTTGGTGCCCGAGCGCTTTTCCAGGTCTTGCAGCTGCGCCTGGTATTGCTTGAGCATTTCCAGGCGTTTCTTGCTGTCGAGCACCGGACGGCCCAGGTCTTCCACCTTGGTGCCCTGGCTGGTGACGTCGCCTTCGGCCGCGACCAGCGCGACCAGCTTCTTGATGCCGGCCGGCTTGGCGCGCATGCTGATGCGCGCATGCACGTAGCGGCCGCTGTCGACGCTGGAATCGAGCAGCAGGCAGCCGTTTTCCGTATCGGCCTTGCAGGCGGCGACCACTTTTTCATACAGGGGACGCACTTGCGCTTCGTGCGTATCGACGCTGACATTATGCTCATAGGCAAGAAACTCGCTGCCCTTTTCCTTGCCATCGAGACGCGCGGCGCTCGATTGCCCGCCGCTCTCGCCCTTGCTGCCGCAGCCGGCCAGCAGCAACAGTCCAAACAGGCATATGGATATTTTTTTCATGATTTCTTTCTTTGGATTATTTTTGCAGCGGCAACAATTCGATATCGGGCAAGTGCGCCGCCACATCCTGCACGGTCGCATGGCAAGTCAAGGACGCCACCACCTGCGGCAACGGTTCCGGCCAGATTTCCGGCAAGTCGCGCTCTTCGGGCGCCAGCACGGGAAAGGCCAGCTGTTCCCGTGGCGGCGTGAAGGCGGCAGCGACGCCGGGCTTGTTGCCGCGCGCATCGATGCGGTACCAGCCAAACTCTTGCAGATACACGGCATTCAAGCCATGCAGGCAGAACGGCGGCCCCACCTCGCCCACGGCCAGGCGCTGGTAGCACAGGCCGGCAGGAATACCGTTGGCGCGCAGCAGCGCGGCCAGCAGATGGCTCTTCGCATAGCAGTAGCCCGTGCCATGCTGCAAGACGTCGGACGCGCGGCAGGTGACGGGATTGCGCCGGTAGTCCCAGCTGTGGGCGACCTCGTCGCGCACGAAGGCAAAGCAGCGGGCCGCGATCGCGGCGTCGCCCACCGCGCCCTCCGCCAGTGCGGTCGCCCTGGCGCGCACGGCCGGATGGTCGCTGTCGATGTAAGTGCTGCTGGCTAAGTACAGGGAAAAGTCGGTAGACATGGCATCGAGGTCATGCAAAAAGATAATGCGCGATTCTAGTCGAAGCGGCACGAAATCGAACGTTTCCTTGCGCAGGAACAAAGAAAATCCACGCTTCGGCCTGCCTGCCTGGGGGGCGGCGACTTTGGCGGCGGCCCGGTAGCTGGTATCATGCGGGCAAACGCAGCCGGCCCTGTTGGCCCCGCACATGGCACTACCTTGCGAAGCGGCCCCCGCCGCCGACGCCTCCCTACAGATCAGAGAAACGAGTTCCCTATGAGCACTTCATCGTCCCACCCATCGTTCTGGCGCCGAGTCCCGCTGGCTTTCGGCGCCTTCTTCAGCACCCTGTCGGACGCCGCCTATGCGGCCCGCGTGGAAAAGCTGTCCTTGCCTGAAGCCGCCCCGGTGGCGCCAGTGGCCCCGGCTCCGGCGCCCGCCCCCGTGCCGACGCCGGCCGCCGCGCCCGTCATTTTGAAGGAAGCGACGCCCGATGCCGCCCTGCAATTGCTGGCCCTGCTGCAACGCGAAGCGCGATTGATCGACTTTACCCAGGAAAACCTGGGCAGCCATGCCGATGCCGACATCGGCGCGGCCGCCCGCGTCGTGCATGAAGGTTGCGCCAAGGTCATGCGCGAATACTTCACCATCGAGGCCGTGCGCCAGGAAGCCGAAGGCAGCCGCATCGTGCTGCAGGAAGGCTTTGATTCTGCGCAAGTACGCCTGACGGGCAACGTGGTCGGTTCCGCGCCGTTCACGGGCACCCTCAGCCACCGCGGCTGGCGCGCCTCCGGCGTGCGCCTGCCGAAACTGAGCGAGCAGCACGACGCGGCCATCCTGGCGCCAGCCGAGGTGGAACTGTGAACGATCAAGCCAACCCAAGCCCGCACTACGCCATCGGCATCGACCTGGGCACCACCCACAGCGCCCTGTCGTACGTGAACCTGGTCGAGAGCGACGGCGAGCAATCGAGCCACGGCGTTCTGAAAGTGCCGCAGTTGTCGGCGCCGGGCACCGTCGAAGAATTGTCGCTGCTGCCGTCGTTCGTCTACCTGCCGCACGCCGATGAAGTGGCGGCGGGCGACCTGGCCCTGCCCTGGGTCACCGAGGAAGCGCAAGCGCCGTTCGTCGTCGGTGAAATGGCCCGCAGCCGCGGCGCCACCACGCCGATCCGCCTCGTCTCCAGCGCGAAAAGCTGGCTGTGCCACCCGGGCGTGGACCGCCGCGCGGCCATCCTGCCGAACGATGCGCCGGCGGAAGTGGCGCGCATTTCGCCCATCACGGCCGCCACGCGCTACCTGACGCATTTGCGCCAGGCGTGGGACAACGCCCACCCGCAAGCACCGTTCGCCGAGCAGGAAATCACCGTCACCATTCCCGCCTCGTTCGATCCGGCCGCGCGCGAGCTGACGATGGAAGCGGCGCAGGCGGCCGGCTACGCTTCGCTGACCCTGCTGGAAGAGCCGCAGGCGGCCTTGTACAGCTGGATACAGACCAGCGAAGGCCGCTGGCGCAAGGAAGTCAAGCCGGGCGACATCATCCTGGTCGTCGACGTGGGCGGCGGCACCAGCGACTTTTCGCTGATCGCCGTGCTGGAACGCGACGGCGTGCTGGAACCGCACCGCGTGGCCGTCGGCGAACACATCCTGCTGGGCGGCGACAATATGGACCTGGCCCTGGCGCACCTGGTGGCCCGCAAGCTGGCCGCCAACGGCACCCAGCTGGACGCCTGGCAGATGCGCGCGCTCACTTATGGCTGCCGCAGCGCCAAGGAAAGCCTGCTGGCCGACAGCGGCCTGGAAACGGCGCCCATCGTCGTGCCGAGCCGCGGCTCAAAGCTGATCGGCGGCTCCATCCGTACGGAACTGACGCGCGCGGAAGTGTCCACCTTCATCCTCGACGGCTTCTTCCCGCAAGTGGAAGCGTCGAGCCGTCCTGCCGTGCGCACGCGCGCCGGCCTGACGCAACTGGGCTTGCCGTATGCGCAGGACGCGGCCATCACGCGCCACCTGGCCGCCTTCCTGGGCCGGCAAGTGGCGGCGACGTCCGAACTGGAAGGCTTCGCGGGCCGCCAGTCGGCCGACGCCAGCTTTTTGCACCCGACGGCCGTGCTGTTCAACGGCGGCGTCTTCAAGTCCGACCTGCTGGTGCAGCGCATCATGGCTACAGTCAACGACTGGCTGTACATGGAAGGCGCGGAACCGGCGCGCATGCTGGCCGGGGCCGACCTGGACCTGGCCGTGGCGCGTGGCGCCGCCTACTACAGCTATGTGCGGCGCGGCCATGGCGTGCGCATCCGCGGCGGCACGGCCAGTTCCTTCTATGTCGCCATCGAATCGGCCATGCCCGCCATCCCCGGCATGGAACCGCCGATCCAGGCCCTGTGCGTGGCGCCGTTCGGCATGGAAGAAGGCAGCGAACTGGAACTGCCGGGCCAGCAATTCGGCCTGGTGGTGGGAGAGCCCGTGCACTTCCGCTTCTTCGCCTCGTCCACGCGCCGCAACGACCAGATCGGCGACTTGCTCGATTTCTGGGGGCCCGACGAATTGCAGGAGCTGAGCGAAATCCAGGCCACCCTGTCCGCCGAAGGCCGGTCGGCCGGCGACGTGGTGCAAGTGACACTGCACGCGCGCGTGACGGAAGCGGGCACCCTGGAACTGCTGGCCGTTTCCCCTGATGGCGCCGAGCGCTGGAAGGTGGAATTCGACGTGCGCGGCACGCCGCAGCAATAGGCATGCGCAGCGCTGTGGGCAAGCCGGCCTTCCTGGTCGGCATCGACCTGGGCACCACCAACACGGTGGTCGCGTATGCGGCGGCTGGCGATGCGCCGGCAGGAATAAACCTGTTCGCCATCGAGCAGCTGGTCGCTCCCGGCGAAGTGGGCGCACGCCCCCTGCTGCCTTCCTTGCGCTACCATCCCGCCGCCGGCGAACTGGCGGCGGGCGACTTGACGCTGCCGTGGCCGCAGCAGGACGTGGCCGGCGTCGAGCATGCCGTTCTGGGCGCCCTGGCGCGCCAGCTGGGCGCCCAGGTGCCGGGCCGGTTAGTGGCCAGCGCGAAGAGCTGGCTGTCGCACGCGAACGTGGACCGCCAGGCGCCCATCCTGCCCTGGGGCGCGGATGCCGACGTGGCCAAGGTGTCGCCCGTGGCGGCCAGCGCCAGCTACCTGGCCTACGTGCGCGCCGCGTGGAACCACCGCTTCCCGCAGGCTCTCCTCGAAAACCAGGAACTGGTGCTGACCATCCCCGCCTCGTTCGACGAGGGTGCGCGCGCACTCACCCTGGAAGCGGCCCGCATGGCGGGCATGCCTACGATGCGGCTGGTGGAAGAGCCGCAGGCCGCGTTCTATGATTTCCTGCAGCGCCGGCGCACCACCCTGCGCGCAGACCTGGCCGATACGCGCCGCATTTTAGTCTGCGACGTGGGCGGCGGCACCACCGATTTCAGTCTGATCGACATGGCCTTCGATGACGACGGCGAACCGCAGCTCACGCGCAGCAGCGTGGGCAACCATTTGATACTCGGCGGCGACAATATGGACCTGGCGCTGGCCCACCTGGTGGAAGCGCGCCTGGCCGCCGGCCAGGAAGGCGGCATGAAGCTGTCCGCCGCGCGCCTGTCGCAGCTGATGGAGCGCTGCCGCGCCGCCAAGGAGCTGCTGCTGTCCGCCGACGCGCCGGAGAAAACCACCGTCACCCTGCTGGGCGCGGGCTCGCGCCTGATCGGCGGCAGCCGTTCCGCCGACGTCACGCGCGAGGAAGTGGCGGCTATGGTGGTCGACGGCTTCTTTCCGAAGGTGGAGCTGGGCGAGGTGGCCAGGAAGGGCCGCGCCGGCATCGTCGAATTCGGCCTGCCGTATGCGCAGGACGCGGCCATCACGCGCCACCTGGCCAGCTTTCTGCAACAGCATGCGGGCGCTCTGCCCGATACCCTGCTGCTCAATGGCGGCGTGTTCCGCGCCGACGCATTGGCGCGCCGCCTGGCCGACACCCTGGCGCACTGGCGCGGACAGCCGCTGACCATCCTGCACAACGACAATCCCGACGTGGCCGTGGCGCGTGGCGCCGTCGCCTACGCGCTGGCCCGGCGCGGCCAGGCTCCGCGCATCGGCGGCGGTTCGCCGCGCAGCTATTTCCTCGTGCTGGGCGAGGCGGGCAAGGACCACCGCGCCGTCTGTATCCTGCCCCGCGGCAGCGCCAGCGGCGAGGAAATCCGCCTGACGGAGCGCCTGTTCGCGCTGCGCCTGGGCCGGCCCGTGCGCTTCCACCTGGCCACGTCCCTCTTTGAGGCGGGCGCGCCGCCGCAGCTGGGCGAGATCGTCGACCTGGACGCGGGCGAGTATTTGCGCCTGCCGCCGCTGGCCAGCGTGCTGCACGCCAAAGACGACGGCAACGACAAACGCGACATCACCGTGCAGCTGGCCACCGTGATGACGGAAGTGGGCACGCTGGAAGTGCACTGCGTGGCCGCAGCCGATGCCAGTCAGCGCTGGCTGTTGGAATTCCAGCTGCGTGGCGAAGAGGAAGCGCCCGCCGAAACGTCTACCGTGCCGCCGCGCGTCAAGGAAGCCATCGAGAAGATCGAGCGCATCTTCGGCGGCAAGGCGCAAAAAGTCGACGTCAAGGAAGTGCGCCAGCTGCGCCAGCACCTGGAACGGGGGCTGGGCGGACGCGAAAGCTGGGATACGCCGCTGCTGCGCCAGCTGTTCGACGCCCTCCTGCTGCGCGCCCGCGGCCGGCGCCGCTCCGCCGAGCATGAGCGGGCCTGGCTGAACCTGGCCGGCTACTGCCTGCGTCCCGGCTACGGCGATGCACTGGACCCGTGGCGCATCGAGCAGCTATGGGCGATGTTCGACACGGGCGTGCAGCACCACAAGGATAGCCAGGTGTGCGCCGAATGGTGGACCCTGTGGCGCCGGGTGGCCGGCGGCTTGAGCACGGAGCAGCAATTGCGCCTGCTCGACGATTTTGCCTTCAACCTGCAAGCCGATGCGGCGCAGCGGGGCAGCCGCCCCGTCACCCTCGTCAATGGCAGCGACGACGACATGCTGCGCCTGGGCGCCTCTCTGGAGCGCATCCCCGGCGCCTACAAGGCCGAAGTGGGCGCCTGGCTGCTGAAACGCCTGGAGAAAGCCGGCAAGAAGGGGGAAGCGGCGGACACGAACACCCTGTGGGCGCTGGCCAGGGTCGGCGCGCGCCAGCCCTTCCACGGCAGCGTGCACGAAGTGGTCGACAGCGCCGCCGTGGCCGACTGGTTGCAGGTGCTGCTGGCGCTGGACTGGAAAAAGGTGGAACCGGCCGCTTTCGCCGCCACCCACCTGGCGCGCATGACGGGCGACCGCTCGCGCGACATCGCCGACGATTTACGGGCCACCATCCTCGCCCGTCTGAAAGCCGTGGGCGCCCCGCCCCTGTGGCAAGCGATGGTCAGCGAAGTGACGCAGCTGGACGAAGCGAATACCAAGCGCATGCTGGGCGAGGCGCTGCCGCCGGGGTTGAAGCTGATCAATTAATCAACTGCCATCTCGCTACACCAGCGCCACCACCAGCAACACCACCGCCAGCGGCGCCTGCACCAGCACGATGCCGGGATGCGTGCGGCGCAGCTGGGCCCACACGGACAGGCCCGGCACTTCCTCGTGCGGATGGTGGGCTTCGTCGCGCAGCGACATCGCGTGCAGGAACATGCCGGCGATCAGGGGGCCGGGATTGACCCACCAGCCCTGCTCCAGCAAGCCGCGCGACAGGTAGATGGCCAGTGCGCCGATGGCAAACGGCGAAGCCCACACCAGCGCCAGCATCAGGCGGATGCCATAGAATTCCGCCAGGGTGCCCATGCGGTGCAGGCGGCTGAAATCGTGGTCTTCCATGCGCTTGTCGATGGCCAGTTCGGCGCGGCCGTACAGGGTCCACAGGCCGCCGAACAGGCAGCCCAGCAGCACGCCGATGACGATATCGGCTACGAACACCGCATATTTGTTGACGTCGGCCGTGCCGATGCCCAGCGACGTATGGGCGGCCGCATGCAGGTGCAGGCCGGCCTGCTCGCCTTCGGCCGTCGTATAGCGGTCGCGCACATCATACGTGCTGCCGATATACACGACATTCTTGCGCAGCGCCCCGGCATCCACGCCGGCGCGGCCATCGACCAGCTTGACGCGCGTGCGCGTGGGGTTCAGGAATGCCGGCGCCACGGCGGCCGGGTGAAACGGCGCGGTGACGGCGTTCTGTTCGGCCGCCGCCTCGGCGTCGCCGCGGATGACGGGTTCGAACGCCCAGCGCGCCAATTCCTTTTCGCTGCCCGTGCGCCGCGCCAGCTGGCACACGCGACCGGCCAGCGCCAGCCCTTGCTTTTGCTCGGACAGGACGGCCGGCATGGGCTGCTTCTGCTCCTGTTCATCGGCGCCATGCGCCAGCTCGAAGGCCACGGCCGCCAGCACGGGACTTTTCAGCTCGATGCGCGTGACGGCGCCCATGCGTTCGCGGATTTGCGGACTGGCGAAATGGATGCCGGCCGCGCAGCGCGCGCGTATCCACGGCAGGTTCGCATTCTCGTCCGATTGCTCGGGCAGGATCAGCACCAGTTGCCGGCCATCGGCGGCCAGCCGGTCGAGCAGGCGGTCCAGCGGCCGCTCTCCCTCCTTGTGCTGTTCGTACACGGCCGGCGCCAGGTCCAGGTCGATGGCCAGCACCTGGCTGCCGCGCGCAGCGGCGCCGGCGATCAATTGCTCCAGGCGCGTGCGTTCCAGCGGTTCGCGCTCGTCGAAGACCTGTTCGAACGCGGACTGGTCGATTTCGATGATGCCGGGCCGGTAGGCGGCGCCCGGGTCCTTGCCTCGGTCCAGCAACTGCTCCTGCGCCGCGCTGGCGCGCAGCATGGCCGCATCGAGCCATTCGAGCACGTGAAAACCTTCCAGCGCCAGCATCAGCGCGGCGATCAGGCTGGCGCCGATCACGTGGTGCAACAAGTACGTGCCCGTCAGCTTGAAGGCCGAGCCCAGCTGGGCGACCGGCCACAGCAGACGCCGCCAGAGCGGCGGGTGCGGTTGATCCGGCTGGCTGGTTTCCACGGTGCCTGCTCCTTGCGCGCAACGAATAAATTATCACTCAAGCAACAAGTGATGACGAAAGGACAGTGTATTGCAGTTGTGCCCGTTCCGCCGCACGGCTGGCAAGGGTCAGCCTGGCACCCTACTTCGGCCTGGCCAGCAGCAGCTTGCCCAGCGCTTCGAAGGCCGGCGTGGTGGTCGGGTCATTGGCCGCATTGGCCGCCGTCGGTGTCGAGGCGAAGCGCACGATCACCATTTCCGCCTTCGGATCGACGTAGATGCGCTGGCCATACACGCCGCGCGCCATGTAGGCGCCATGGTCGTTATGCGTGACCCACCACATGTCGCGGTAGCTCCAGCCTTGCAGCAGGTCGTAGCCGCCCTTGGCGAACAGCTGCTTGTCGCCGCCGCGGCGGATATCGGCAACAGCCGCGCGGGGGATGATTTGCTGGCCGTTGTAGCGGCCATCGTTGCGCAGCATTTCGCCGAAGCGGGCCAGGTCGCGCAAGCCCGCGCTCAAGCCGCCGCCGGCAAACGGCGTGCCCGTCGAATCAACGCTCATGTAGGCATCCTGTTCGGCACCCAGCTTTTGCCAGACGTGCTCGGACAGGTACGCGTTGACGTTCTGCCCCGTGACGCGGGCGATGATCCAGCCCAGCACGTCGGAGTTCACCGTGCGGTAGCCGAACGCCTCGCCATGCCGGCCCTCGTGCCGCACCGTTTGCAAATACTCGAAATAGCTGCGCGGCCCCGTGTAATCCTTCGGCTTGGGCAGCGGATTGCCGGCCGCCGCGTGCTGCCACACTTCCGCTGTCGGGTCGGCGTAATCTTCGCTGAATTTCAGGCCCGTGGTCATGTCGAGCACCTGGCGCACGGTGGCGTCGCCAAACGCGGACTTGGCCAGTTCCGGCACATACTCGGCCACTTTCTTGTTCGGATCGAGCTTGCCTTCGGCCACCAGTGCCGCGCCGATGGTGCCCATCACGGACTTCGTCACGGACATGGCGCCATGCTGGCCGCTGTCCTTCAGCACGCCGAAATAGCGCTCATACACGATGCGGCCCCGGTGCAGCACGACGATGCCGTCCGTGTAGTTGGCTCCCAGCGACTGCTCCCAGGTCATCGTTTCCGTCGCCCCCAGGGGCGTGAAGCGCAGGCTGTCGATATCCGTGCGCAGCGCGCGCGGCAAGGGCACGGGCCCTTTCAAGCCGCGCGACACCTCCACCGTCGGCATCAGCTGGCGGAAATGCGACACGCTCCAGCGCAACTGCGGGAAATTGAAATAGCTGCCATCGTCGAAGCGGATGATTTTATCGGCCGGCGGCGGCGCGCCCACCATCCATTGCAAGGTAGCCGGGTCGCTGGCGGCGGCCGACAGCGGCGCCGTCGCTTCTGCCGCATGGGCGCCGGCGGCCAGCGCCAGGCAGGCTGCGGCCAGGGCCAGGCGTTTCATGCTGGGGAAATTGTTCATGTGATGCTCTCCTTGATAGACAGAATACTTAATAGACCCAGACGACGTTGGCCAGCCAGCCCGTCCACGTCCTGGCCTGGCCATTCACCAGTTGGTTGACGCCCGACTGCGCGAACGAAGCGCTGAAGCCCAGGGTCAGGTAGGTATTCGGGTTCACCACGCGCACGTACTTGACGAAGACATCGTTCGCCAGCATCGGACGCAGCACGCCGGCGATCACCACGGGCGCGTCGCCCGGCACGTCGAGGCGCGTGGCCTGGCCGAACTGCAGCGGGCTGCCCATCTGGTTGGCCCGTACCTGGGCCAGATAGGCGGTCACGGTATCTTTCGGCGTCGGGTGCAGCTCGATGGTAGCCTGCAGCGCATTCACGTTGGCATTGACGAAGACCCAGGTCGCCTTGCTGCCAGAAGCCCAGGCGCCCGGCGTGCCTTCGAAAAACAGCGGGTCGAAGCGCTCGTTGCGCGCCGTGCGCGGATCGTCGCCTGAAAAACTCTGGTAGCCAAGCGTGAACTTCGGCGTCCAGGCCACGTCGGGCAGCGAAAAGCCCCCTTCCGTGCGCCAGCCCCAGGCCCGCATCGGCTCGCGCGTATTCCATTCGCGCGCTGCGTCGACGCCGAACCAGCCTTTCGGCAGCACGGTGGGCAATACGGGAACGCGCGCATAGCCATACACGAACTGCAAGTCCTTGCGGCCTTCGGGCACGGCCAGCGGCGCGCCGATGCCGCCTGGCGCCGCCTGCGGATACGCGGCATGCGAACGGGGCACCTTGCCATATGCAATGCCGGCCTTGCGGTCGTTCGCGGGCGCGTAGCTGAAATCAACGCCGACGACGCGCGTGCCCGAATCGTTGTCGGGGTTTTCATTCGGGTCGAGATAAAACGCCTGGGCGCTGAACGCATCCTGGCTTACTTTCGCCACCACGGAATTCTGGAAAGCCTTGCGCGGCCCCAGTTTCAGGGCGCCACGGTCAAAGCCGTTCGAGCCGCCATTGGCGATCAGCATGCCGGTGCCCAGCGTGAAATTTTGCGCGCCGGCCGACAGGTCGAGCATGGCGCGCGTGCCGCCGAGCGGCATGCGGATGCCGGCGACGAATTCCTCGATCGAGATGCGGCCCGTATCGCCGGCGCCGAATGGATCATGGCGCGCTGTGCCGGAGCCGACGGCGGACACGCGCGCATACAGCTGCTTGCCGTCGCCCAGATTGCGCTTGAAGCCAAGGGCCGGCTTGACATAGAACTCGTACCAATAGGGGTTGAATTCGAAGCCGGGATTACGCGCGGGCGCATTCGACAGCTTCCAGAACAAGTTGTTTTCGCCGGCCACCTGCACGCCCGCTTCCACGGAGCGCGTCACTTGCCAGTCGGCGCCGATGGCCGGTTCGACGGCGGCGCGCCGGGCCACTTCCTTTTCCAGGCTGCTCTGGCCATCGGGATCGAGCTGGCCGGCGGCACCGCAGGAGGCGCTCGCTCCCAGCAAGGCCAGCACCATCGTTCTGCGTGCCAGGAACATCGCTTGCATTGCCATAGATATCCCTTGCGCTGGCTGACTGTCAATTTGAGCGAATGTTATCAGAGATGCTCTTTTTTATTGTTGTAAAGCATCCTATTGTGCGGCGCGGCTGTGGTGAGACGAACGTCTCACGGCAGTCCCATGCTGCAATGCGGCATGCATGTGCCAGCGCTTCGTGCTAAAAACGGGCATACCATAAAAAATACCGAGACACCGGAGAGCGCCATGCCCTACGTCCGCCAGACCAGCCATATCGACCGCGTGCGCGACCTGATCGCCGGCCGCATCGTCAATCCAGGGGCCGATACGGCCAGGCTGGCGTCGTCGTACCGGCGCTCGCTGGACGACTACCGGCTCGACCCCGCCTCCACCACGGGGCCGCGCATCCTGACGGGTGCCGAGCTGCGCACCATCCAGCAATCCGAAGAAAATTTTCTGCGCTCCACGGGCCAGTGCCTGCCGCGCCTGCACGCCATGGTGCGCGAAGCGGGCTACTGCGTCATCCTCGCCAATGCGCGCGGCGTGACGATCGACTACGTGGTCGACACGGACCAGCGCAAGGATTTCAAGAAGGCGGGCCTGTATCCGGGTTCGTGCTGGTCGGAAGAGGAGGAAGGCACGTGCGGCATCGCCTCCGTGCTGCTCGACCATGAAGCCATCACCGTGCACAAGACCGACCATTTTCGCGCCGCGTTCACGGGCCTGACCTGCAGCGCCGCGCCGATCTTTTCGCCGCACGGCGACTTGATCGGCGTACTTGATGCCTCCGCGCTGACCTCCCCCGACGCGCGCGACAGCCAGCGCCTGGTCAGGCAACTGGTGCGGCAAGGCGCGACCCTGATCGAAGACGGCTTTTTCCTGAAGTCCTACGGCCATTGCTGCATCCTGCTGGCGCACCGCAACCGCCACTTCGTGGAAGTGCAGCCGGAGATGCTGCTCGCCATCGACGAGCATGGCGACATCGTCGCCGCCAACCGCTGTGCGCGCGACGTCATCGGGGGCCTGGACACGCTGCCGCGTCCCGTCGGCGACGTGCTGGAAGTGCGCGCCGAGCGGCTGTTCGATGCGCGCGCGGGACACAATCTGCTGTCCTTGCGCCTGGCCGGCGGCAGCACCTGGCTGCACGCCCGCGTGCGCGCACCGCTGCGCCAGGCCGGCGTGCGCGCCACCCGCGAGGCGCCTGTCGCGCCGGACGCACTGGCATACACCGCGCCGGAACAGGCCGAACGCACGCGCATCGTCCACGCCATGAACGCCGCCAAATGGCGCCCGCTGCAGGCGGCGGCCATGCTGTGCATCTCGCGCGCCACCCTGTACCGGCGTCTCAAGCAGTTGCACATCGTGCCGCCGCACCGCCAGTAGCCATCCGAAAAGCTGAGATTTCCGTCTCAACTTCAGCCATGCTGCGCTGCGCAATGCAGCGCCGGAACGCCGGTGTTACAACATCGTCAGCGGCAACACAGCCGCATCCCATCATAAAGTCAGCAGACTTGGAGGAGACACGATGCAAACCGATAGCAACCCGCACGACCTGGCCGTGGCCGGCATCCTGGAGCAACTCGAAGGCGCGCTGCGCGCCGGCGACAGCACGGGCGCCGCGCAATTGTTCGAACAGGACGGCTACTGGCGCGACCTGGTGCTGTTTACCTGGAATTTGAAAACTCTGGAAGGCCGCGAGCAGATCGCCGCCATGCTGGCCGCCCAACTGGGCGCCGTGCAGCCGCTCTCCATCCGCATCGCCGACGGCGAACACGCCAGCGAGGCCGGCGGCGTGCTGCAAAGCTGGATCACGGTGGAAACGAAGGCGGCGCGCGGCGTGGGTCTCATCCGCATCCGCGACGGCAAGATCTGGACACTGCTCACCACCATGAGCGAATTGAAGGGTTTTGAGGAAGCCAAGGGCGGCCGGCGGCCCATGGGCGCGGAACACGGCGCGCGCACCAACCGCAGCAGCTGGCTCGAGCACCGCGAGCAGGAAGCAAAGGAGCTGGGCTACGCGCGCCAGCCCTACTGCGTCATCATCGGCGGCGGCCAGGGCGGCATCGCGCTCGGTGCGCGGCTGCGCCAGTTGAACGTCCCCACCATCATCATCGAGAAGAACGCGCGCCCGGGCGACAGCTGGCGCAAGCGCTACAAGTCCTTGTGCCTGCACGACCCCGTCTGGTACGACCACATGCCGTATATTCCCTTCCCCGACAACTGGCCCGTCTTCACGCCCAAGGACAAGGTCGGCGACTGGCTGGAAATGTACACCAAGGTGATGGAACTGAACTACTGGGGCTCGACTTCCTGCGAATCGGCCAGCTTCGACGAAACCAGCGGCGAGTGGACGGTGCAAGTGCTGCGCGACGGCCAGCCCGTCACCCTGAAACCGAAGCAGCTGGTGCTGGCCACCGGCATGTCGGGCAAGGCGAACATGCCGAAGTTCAAGGGCATGGACGTGTTCCAGGGCGAGCAGCAGCACTCGTCGCAGCATCCGGGGCCGGACGCGTATGCGGGCAAGAAGGTGGTCGTCATCGGCGCGAACAATTCCGCGCACGATATCTGCGCCGCCCTGTGGGAAGCGGGCGTGGATGTGACCATGGTGCAGCGCTCGTCGACGCACATCGTCAAGTCCGATTCCCTGATGGACCTGGCCCTGGGCGACCTGTATTCGGAACGGGCGCTGGCCGCCGGCATGACGACGGCCAAGGCCGACCTGACGTTCGCCTCGATCCCGTACAAGCTGCTGGCCGACTTCCAGAAGCCCGTCTTCAAGGCCATCCGCGAGCGCGACGCGGACTTTTATGCGCGCCTGGAAGAACGGGGCTTCATGCTCGATTTCGGCGACGACGATTCGGGCCTGTTCATGAAGTACCTGCGCCGCGGCTCCGGCTACTACATCGACGTGGGCGCCTCGGAGCTGGTCGCCGAGGGCAAGATCAAGCTGAAAAGCGGCGTCGGCGTGCAGGAATTGACAGCCCATTCCATCGTGCTGTCCGATGGCACGGAACTGCCGGCCGACCTGGTGGTGTACGCCACCGGCTACGGCTCCATGAATGGCTGGGCGGCCGACCTGATCTCGCCGGAAGTAGCCAACAAGGTGGGCAAGGTGTGGGGACTCGGGTCAGACACGACGAAAGACCCGGGCCCGTGGGAGGGCGAGCAGCGCAATATGTGGAAACCCACGCAGCAGCAGGCGCTGTGGTTCCACGGCGGCAACCTGCACCAGTCGCGCCACTACTCGCAATACCTGTCGCTGCAACTGAAGGCGCGCATGGAAGGCTTGACCACCCCCGTGTATGGGCAGCAGGAGGTACATCACCTGGCGTGATGGCAGGGGCAAGCAGATAAAAAAATGGCGGCGGACCGAAGTCCGCCGCCATTTTGCATCATGCAGCCAACAATTACTGCTTAATGGCTTCGATGGCAAACGTCAGGGTGACGTCATCGCTGACGGCTGGCGCATATTTGCCGGCGTTGAATTCCGAGCGCTTGATCTTGGCCGTGGCGTTGGCGCCGCAAGCGTCTTTTTTCAGCATCGGGTGCGGGGCGCAGGTGAACGAGGTGACGGTCAGGGTGACTGGCTTGGTCACGCCTTTCAGGGTCAGGTTGCCGTCGACGGAAGCGAGCTTGTCGCCGTCAAAATTGAACTTGGTCGATTTGTAGGTAGCGACCGGGAACTTGGCCGTGTCAAGGAAATCTTCGCCCTGGATGTGCGAGTTGAACAGGGTCGAACCCGTGTCGACGGATTTGGTGTCGATCAGCACTTCGACGGCGCCCGTCTTGGCGGCGCGGTCCAGGGTGACCTTGCCGGTGGTGTTATTGAAACGGCTTTGCTGCGTCGAGAAGCCCATGTGGGTGTACTCGAAGCGGGGGAAAGTGTGGCTGCCATCGATGACATAGACTTCAGGAGCGGCAACGGCGGACAGCGAGAAGCCGGCGGCGGCGATAAAAGCGAGCAGTTTTTTCATTGTAGGTTCCTAACAGAAAGTGGAGGATGTCAAAACCGCAACCAGCTGCAGGCGACTGGCGCATGCGGCTGATTGTCTGGCTTCAGTTGCAACAGATTATGCATGGCATGAAGATCGATGTAAAACGGAAAATATACCTAGTTAGCATCGATAAAATCGATAATACATGGCGATATTCTCTGCGACAGCGCCTTCTGCTGCCGATTATTGTCTGCATTACCAAAAATATCCAGCGTTATCCGGCACCTCAGATTACACCATAAATGAGAATGATTCTTGTTATTATTTGATGAGCTTGCTATCATGGCGCGCTTTGATCACGGGGACATGCGCGGTGCTTGAACGCTATTACCAGGAATTGCTGCGCCTGATTTCGCGCTCCACGGGATGCCGCGACAAGGCACAGGACGTGGTGCAGGAAGCCTACGCCCGCCTCCTGGCGCGCCAGCCGCAAGGCGGCGCCCGCGCCCTGCATGGCGATACGCCGCCCGACAGCGGCCAGCGCGCCCTGCTGTACGTCACGGCGAAAAACATCGCCATCGACGAACAGCGCTTGCACCAGAGGCGGCCCCATGACGCGCTCGACGAGCCGCACATGCAGCTGCGCGCGCCGCGCGCCGATGAACCCGAGCAACGGCTGCACGACCGGCAAACCATGGAACGCCTGCTGCTCATCATCGAGGGCTTGCCGCCGCGCTGCCGCCAGGCTTTCGCGCTGTACAAGTTCGACGGCCTGAGCCAGATCGAGATCGCCGCGCAGATGGGTATCTCCGTCAACATGGTGGAAAAACACATCATCAACGGCATGCTCGCCTGTAAAAAAGGCTTGCCCGAGCGGGATACGCTATGAAACAGCACATGACATCACAAGACACGACGGCCGACGACATCGACTTCCTGGCGGCGCAATGGCTGCTGCGCCGCGACGCGGGCCTGGCCGCGCACGACCTGGCGGCATTGCAGCAATGGCTGGAAGCGGACCCGCGCCACCAGCAGGCCTGGCAGGCGCTGGCCCGCACCGATGCGCTGCTGGCCAGCCTGCCGACGCAGCGCGTGGCAGCCTTCAGCCAGCCCGTCCCGGCGGCGGGCGCGCCGTCATCGCTGCTGCGGCGGCTGCGCCAGGCGGCCTCTTTCCCGCCGCGCGGCGCGCTGGCCGGCGGCTGCCTGCTGCTGTGCGGCCTGCTGGCCTGGCCGCTGGCCGGCCATCTGCAGCGCCCCGGCTTCCAGCACGATTACAGCACGGCGCGCGGCCAGTTCGCCACGCAAGTCCTGCCCGACGGCAGCCGCATCGAACTCGATAGCGGCAGCGCCGTCGACGTGGCCCTGTACCGCGACCGGCGCAGCGTGCGCCTGCTGCGCGGCCAGGCCATGTTCCATGTGCAGGCCGACCCTGCGCGTCCGTTCCAGGTCATCGCGGGAGCGGCGACGGCGACGGTACTGGGCACGCATTTTTCAGTGCGCCACGTGGGCGCCACGACCCAGGTGAGCGTGGCGCAAGGCACAGTGCGGGTGGAGAGCGAAGCCGGCGCGCATGCCGAAGTGCTGCGGGCGGGCGACACCGTCACCGTCACGCCGCAGGGCGTGCAAGCGCTGGCCAGGGTCAGCGCGCAAGCGGTGGGCAACTGGCGTGCCGGGCGCATCGATTTCGAGGACGCCACCCTGGCCGAGGCGCTGGCCGAATTCGAGCGCTATGGCGATTCGGGCCTCGTGCTTGACGACCCGGCCCTGGCCGGCCTGCGCCTGAACGGCAGCTTCGACGCGAAGCTGCCGGCGCAGTTTGCCGCCGCCCTGCCCTTGGCCTTGCCCGTGCGCCTGCAGCGCCAGGACGGCAAGCTGCACATTCTCGCCCGCTGATGTATTCCACATGCAGCGAAATAAAATGCATCCGCACGTCAGGGTAAATGAGACTCATTCGTTTTAACTATGAAGGATCACCACATCACCATAGGAAAAACATGCATATGACTCCACCGCGCCATCCCTTGCACGCCCGCCTGTCTCCCCTCTTCCTGGCCATCGGCCTGGCCTTCGCCACGCCCGCCGTGCATGCCGCCGCCGCGCCGGTGGCGCAGGTCGAATGGCACATCCCCGCGCAGCCCTTGAACCGCGCGCTGAACGAACTGGCGCGCCAGGCCGGCATGGTGCTGCTGGCCGACGCGCGCCTGACGCAGGGACGGCAAAGCGCACCGCTGCAAGGCCGCCATTCGCTGCCCGAGGCGCTGCGCCAACTGCTGGCCGGCAGCGGCCTGCAGGCGCAGCTGCAAGACGGCACGACCATTATCATCAGCGCGCCCGCCCCCGTCGCCGCAGGCGCCGTGCAGATCGGCACCCTGCGCGTGAATGGCCAGGGCGGCAGCGGCACGTTCGAGACGGACGACACGGACCCGACCGACCTGCCCTACGTCACGTCCGCCTCCTCCGCCTACATCGGGCGCGAACAGATCGAACGCTTCCGCGGCACCTCGCCGGCCGATATTTTCAAGGGCGTAGCCGGCGTGCAGGTGGGAGACAGCCGCAACAGCGGCGCCGTCGACGTCAACGTGCGCGGCATGCAGGGCCAGGGCCGCGTGCCCGTGCTGATCGACGGCAGCCTGCAATCGTCCACCGTCTACCGCGGTTACGCGGGTATCGCCGACCGCAGCTACATCGACCCTGACCTGATCAGCGCCATCCGCATCGACAAGGGGCCGAACCTGTCGGCGCAAGGCGCGGGCGCCATCGGCGGCATGGTCAGCATGCAGACTTTGCGCCCCGAAGACATCCTGCGGCCGGGCCAGCGCACGGGCGTGCGCCTGCGCGGCGGCATCCAGGACAACAGCATCTCGGCGCCGGACGATTTCGGCAGCGCGCCGCGCACGCACCGCAACAAGCTTGGCAACCCGCGCAGCGGCTTTGGCAGCATCGCCGTGGCCACTCGCCAGGACGACTACGACCTGGTGGCCGCCATCAGCCAGCGCAGCATCGGCAACTACTTTTCCGGCACGCGCGGTTTCGAACGCTATCAGCTGCTCAACGAATGGGGCGACGACGATGGCGTGACGCAGTTCTTCAAGAAAGGCGATGAAGTGCTGAACACGGCCAACCGCACTACCTCGGCCCTGCTGAAGGCCAACCTGCGCCTGCCGCACGCGCAGAAGCTGGAGCTGGGCTACCGCTATTTCGACAGCAGCTATGGCGAAATCATGCCCTCGCAAATCTACCGCAACAGCACCGGCAGCATCCCCCAATGGGATCCCAGCCAGGTGCGCACGAATGCGCTGACGGCGCGCTACGAGTGGAAGCCGGAAGGCCAGAACCTGATCGACCTGAAGGCCAACCTGTGGCTGACGGACATGCAGAGCAAGTCGCGCAACGGCGATATCTTCAGCAATCCGCTGGAAGGCAAGACCAATCCGGGCGACCACGAATGCAAGGAATGCGTGGAAGTGCTGTACCTGGCGAAGAACCAGGCGCGCCGCGTGGGTGCGGACCTGACGAATACCTCGCGCTTCGCCACCGGCATGGGCGCACTCAAGCTCGATTACGGCCTGTCCTTGCAAAATGAAGATATCGGCCCGGCCGACAGCGTGCGCATCCTCGATGAAGACTTGAACGCCAATCACACCCTGCGCAACGGCAAACGCCACGAGCAAAGCGCCTTCGCCTCGCTGCAGTGGCAGGCGCGGGACTGGCTGAGTGTCGAGGCGGGCGGACGCTTCCAGCGCTTCGATACGCGCGACCGCAACCGCCGCGCCGAGCAGCAATACCATCCGCAAGGCTGGCAATGGGTCACCATGTGGGACAAGGACGGCGATCAGATCGGCGCGGCGAAGTGGTACCAGGATGCGCAGGGCCGGTTCACGCCCGCCACCAATCCCGCGCTGGTCGGCGGCATGGTGGAAAACTACGGCACCGAGCCGGCGCCGCTGGACGTCTCGCAGGTGGATCAGTGGAGCGGCAATGGCTATGTCTACCGAGACGCCATTCCCGGCCTGTTCAAGTACAGCACGCCGATCCGCCGCAAGGACCACGGTTTTGCGCCCACGTTTGCGCTGACGGCGCGCCTGTCCGACAGCGTCAGCGTGTTCCTGCGCGATGCGCGCGGCTTGCGCATGCCCAGCCTGTACGAATCGACGATGGGCTTCTCGGCCACGTATTCATCGCCCTTGAACGCCGAGCGCAGCCACAACCGCGAAGTGGGCGTGAGCGTGGTCAAGGATGGCGTATGGAGCGCCGCCGACAAGCTGCGCCTGCGCGTGGCGTATTTCGACAACGTCACGCACGGCTACATCACGCGCCGCCCGATTCCCGACTTGCCGGCCTACGCACAGAATTTCTCGATGGCGAACACGGACAAGTACAGCGTCTCGGGCATCGAACTGCAGTCGTCATATGACCGGGGTAGCGTGTTCGCCGACTTTTCCGGCACCTGGAACCGCAAGACCCTGATCTGCGACGCGGCCACGGCAGCCTATTTGCGCAAGGCCAGCAAGTGGGAATCGGATATCTGGAACACGCCCGACTGCTCGCCCATCGGCTTTTCCAGTTCCTACGTGAGCAACCATATCCAGCCCAAGCTGAGCGCCAACCTGACCCTGGGCACGCGCTGGCTGCAGGAAAAACTCACCGTCGGCACGCGCCTGACGCACGTCGGCCATCCGCTGGCGCGCCAGGACGACAAGGCCGTGTGGCAGTCGTGGACGGGCACCTCGCCGCAGGTGCTGACGCAGGCCTACACCCTGGCCGACCTGTTCGCCAGCTACAAGATCACGCCCAACGCCACCGTCGACGTGGCGGTGGACAACCTGACGGACCGTTACTACCTCGATCCGCTGACCCTGAGCCTGATGCCGGGGCCGGGCCGCACGGCGCGCGTCACGCTTGGCGTTCGTTTCTGATTTGATTCATCCTTATAATAGAGAGCAGATACTCCATGCATGCAGCAAGCGACACCAGCAGCACCTTGAACACCGTTCCGATTAACGCGGCCCCTAGCCGCAGCCAGCGCCTGAAAGCCGACACCATGGCCACCCACGACTTGCTGGACCAGCGCATCATGGCCAGCGCGCCGTTTTCCAGCCGCGACAACTACGCGCGCTTCCTGCAGGCGCAGTACGCGTTCCTGCGCGATGTCGACGCGCTGTACGACAACGCGCAGCTGGCCGCCCTGCTGCCGGACCTGGAACAGCGCCGCCGCTACGCCAGCATCGCGGCCGACCTACACGACCTGGGCACCGTCCTGCCGGCCGATGCGGCCACGCCGCCGTTCGACGCGCAACTGGACCTGGCCACGGCGCTGGGCTGGCTGTACGTGAGCGAAGGCTCGAAGCTGGGCGCGGCCATCCTGTATAAGTTGGCCGGCAAGATCGGCCTGGACGAGCATCACGGCGCGCGCCACCTGGCCGGCCATCCGGACGGACGCGCGCGCCACTGGCGCGATTTTACGTCCGTGCTCGATTTGGCCGTCCTTGACGCCGCCGGTGAAGCGCGCGTGATCGACGGCGCGCGCGCCGCCTTCCTGCGCATGCATGGCCACGTGGAGGCTTGCGCCTGATGGAAGAGCCAGTAATCCAGGCCGGCGCGGAAGCGCATACGGCACGGCTGCGCCGCTGGGCCTGGACGGCCGCCGGCATGCTGATGGTGGCGCTGGGCGTGATCGGCGCCCTGCTGCCCGTCATGCCGACGACGATCTTCCTGATCCTGGCACTGGCCTGCTTCAGCCGCGCCTCGCCACGCCTGGAACACTGGCTGCTGCACCACCCGCGCTTCGGCGCGCCGCTGCGCCAGTGGCGCGAACACCGCGCCGTGTCGCGGCGCGGCAAGGTCCTCGCTTGCCTGGGCATGGCCATCGGCTTTGTCGCCATGTGCCTCGGCCATCCGCCCTGGTGGGTCATCGCCCTCGTGGCAACGATGGAAATCGCCGTCATCATCTATCTGCTGCGCCGCCCGGAAGGGCCGGCGCCGGCAGCAAAAAAGACGCCGCCGGCGGACTGGCACAAGCCGCTGACCATCGCCACGGTCTTCGCCATGCATGGCGCCCTGCTGGGATGGGCCGTATACCACCGCGCGCCGGCAGCGCCCGTGCTGGCCGTCGCGCCCGACTCCGCGCAGCCGGCCATGCTGCTGTTCCTGCCGGCCGCCGCCCCGCCCCGCCCACTGGAGCAGAATCTTGCTGAACAGGCCAGCGCCGCGGCCGCGCCGTCGCGCGCCCTTGCCAAAAAAGCAGCGCCATCCCTGCCGCAATTCGTGCCGCCGCAGCCGGATGCCGCGCCCATGCCGCCGCAAGCCGAGGCCGTCGCGGCCGTCGCCGAGGTGCGCCCTGCCCCCGTCACGCCGGCACCGGTGGCCACAGCATCCGTCGCGGCGGCGCCTCCCTCGCCCGCCCTGCCGCCCGCGCCACAGGAGCTGCGCAGCGGCGTATCGAGCTGGGAAGGCAAGGTTTTGGCGCGCATGGAGCGCTTCCGCCGCTATCCGACGGCGTCGCGCGCGAAGCAGGAACAGGGCGTGGTGTACCTGCGCTGCCGCATCGACCGCGACGGGCAGGTGCTGGCGGCCGCCATTGAGCGCAGTTCCGGTTCCGCAGCGCTGGATCAGGCCGCGCTCGACACTTTGCAACGGGCGGCGCCACTGCCGCGCATTCCCAAGGAACGGCCGGAGCCGCTGGAATTATCGATTCCCGTCGAATTTTCCATTGGCTGATCGCGTAAAAACCGCTTTTACTCTCGCCAAACACCCATATAGACATTATTTGCATATTCAAAGCAAGATTCTGTCGTAGGAGTAATAACACGATCGGAGGTATACTACGCAACCGACGTAACAGGCTGGGCGATTTGGCCCCTGCAAGCGCGCCTGTCACGGTCCAATAAAAAAGGAAACACTGCATGACCACACCACACCGTACGCCGGTGATTCGCATCGATGGCGCAAACAAGACCTTCGCGCTGCCCAAGGGCGAACAATTCCACGCGGTCAAATCGGTCACGCTGGAAGTCTATCCCGGTGATATTTTCGGCCTGATCGGCAAGAGCGGCGCCGGCAAATCGACCTTGCTGCGCCTGATTAACCTGCTCGAGCGTCCCGACAGCGGCAGCATCACGGTCGCCGGGCGCGAATTGACCAGCTTGAGCAAGGGCGACTTGCGCGACGCGCGCCAGAATATCGGCATGATTTTCCAGCAATTCAATCTGCTGCAAAACGCCAGCGTGTTCGACAACGTCGCCTTTCCCCTGAAAATCCATGGCACCACCAAGGGCGAGCACATCGCCGCCCGCGTCGAGGAATGCCTGGCGCTGGTGGGCCTGTCCGACAAGCTGCACAGCTATCCGGCGCAATTGTCGGGCGGGCAGAAACAGCGCGTGGCGATTGCCCGCGCCCTGGCCAGCCACCCCGACGTGCTGCTGTGCGACGAACCGACGTCCGCGCTGGACGCGGAAACGACGCGCGCCCTGCTCGATACCTTGCGCGACATCAATGCGCGCCTGGGCGTGACCATCGTCATCGTCAGCCATGAGCTGTCGGTGCTGGGCGCCATCTGCAACCGGGTCGCCGTCGTGGAAAGCGGCGCCATCGCCGAACAATTCGACCTGAGCGACACGGCCACCCCGCGCAAGACGGCGCTGGGACGCGAGCTGGCTTATTACGGCACCGAGGCGTTTGAAGCCACCGCATGGAAGGATGCAACACATGTTTGAAGAATCGATCAATAACGTCATCAACCTGCTGCCGGAAATCTGGGTGGCGCTGGGCCAGACCATGACCATGCTGGGCATCGGCTTGACGGCCGCCATCCTGATCGGCGGCCCGCTGGGCATCTTGCTGTTCCTCGTCTCGGAGGGCCAGTCGCTGGAAAACCGCCCGCTGTCGATGATCCTCGGCTGGCTGGTCAATACCGTGCGCAGCTTCCCCTTCATCATCCTGCTGGTGGCCCTGACGCCGTTTACGCGCATCATCGCGGGCACTTCGATCGGCCCGCTGGCGGCCAGCGTGCCCCTGTCGTTCGCCGCCATTCCCTACCTGGCGCGCCTGGTGGAACAGAACCTGCGCGAAGTGCCGCGCGGCGTGATCGAAGCGGCGCACGCCATGGGCGCGTCGGAAATGCAGATCATCTTCCGCGTGCTGCTGGTGGAAGCGCGCTCCGGCCTGGTGCTGGCCCTGACCGTGCTGTCGATCAGCTTCCTGTCGTATTCGGCAGTGGCCGGCGTGGTGGGCGGCGGCGGTATCGGCGACCTGGCCATCCGCTACGGCTACTACCGCTTCGAGACGGACATCATGGTCGCCACCGTGGCCATCCTGATCGTGCTGGTGCAAACCATCCAGTTCGCCGGCACGCGCATCGCCAAGCGCCTCGACAAACGTTAATTCATATTCAGTATTTCAGTACAAGGAAAAGCATGAACCACATTCGCCGCAACCTGCTCCTGGCCGCTGCCAGCCTGACCTTCGCCACCGCCGCCCACGCCAAGGACCCGAAAGAACTCGTCATCGGCACCAGCTCCGGCCCGTATTCGGACCAGCTGAAGCTGGGCATCAAGCCTATCCTGGAAAAACAGGGCTACAAGGTCAAGATCGTGGAATTCAACGACTACGTGCAGCCGAACTACGCGCTGGCCGAAGGCTCGCTGGATGCCAACGTGTTCCAGCACATCGTCTACCTGACCAAGTTCGCCACCGATAACAAGCTGCCACTGAGCTCATTGATCACCGTGCCGACCATGCCGATCGGCCTGTACGGCGGCAAGCAGAAAACGCTGGCGGAAGTCAAGAACGGCGCCACCATCACCATGCCGAACGACCCGACCAACCAGGCGCGCGCGCTCGTGATGCTGGCCAAGATGGGCTGGATCAAGCTGAAACCGAACGTCGACCCGCTGCGCGCATCCGAGCGCGACGTGCTGGAAAACCCGAAGAAGCTGAAACTGGTGCCGCTGGAAGCGGCGCAGCTGCCACGTTCGCTGGCCGACGCCGACTACGCTTTCGTCAACGGCAACTTCGCCCTGGCCGCCGGCATGAAGCTGACGTCGGCCCTGAGCGTGGAAAAGATTTCGGACAGCTACATCAACCTGGTGGCCATCCGCACGGCCGACAAGGCCAAGCCATGGGTCAAGGACCTGGAAGCGGCCTACCGCTCGCGCGCCTTCCTCGACGCGACGAACAAATACCTGGCCGGCTACGAAAAGACGGATTACCAGCTGGCACTGGAAAAGACGCTGAAAAAATAAGGCGAAAGCAAGGCGCTGCACACAAAAAGACGGCCAGGTTCACACCTGGCCGTCTTTTTTATTCTGCGCGCCACCCGGGCGCCATCACTGCTTAGAAGCGGTAACCGACGCCTACGCCGATCAGGATAGGATCGATCTTGACTTCGCTGACCTTGCCGCCAGCAGCGGTCAGTACATCGCTGCGGATCTGCACTTTCTTGATGTCGAAGTTCAAGGACCAGTTCTTGTCCAGTTTGTAGTCGACACCGGCTTGCAGCGCGAAGCCCCAGCTGTCGTGTTCCAGGCGCAGGCCGGGCAGTTTGACACCCGAGATATTCGTGTAGTTCACGCCGGCACCCACGTAAGGGCTGAACTGTTTTTCAGGCATGAAGTGGTATTGCAGCGACAGGGTCGGCGGCAGGTGCTTGAAGGTGCCGACCTGGCCGCCATCGAGCTTGACGTCATGCTTTTGCGGGTAGGTCAGGATCAGCTCGGCAGCGATATTCGGGGTGAAGAAGTACGAAATATCGATTTCAGGAATCGTCTTGCTGCTGACCGTCAAGCGGTCCGATGCACCGAGGCCACCAACAGGAGTCGATTTATCGGCCGGATCGATATGCACGGCGCGCGCACGGACCAGCCATGGGCTTTCCTGTGCCATGGCGTTGCCGGCGAATGCGCCGATGGCGGCCAGGACGATTGCTGCTGCAGTTGCGGACGTTTTCATTATGTTTTCCTCTGTCGTTAAGTAACGCTGCGAAGTCTAAGAGTGCAGTGCAACAAAAACTTTGATCCACATCAAATAGTGCTATATGGCATCACCAGAGGGATTTTTTCCTTTGCCCAGGTCAAAAATTGCCGCATTGCAGCGCATCAATGCACGTCGGCAAACAGGCTGGCGACCCAGTCGGCAAACACGCGCACGCGCGGCGACAATTGCCGGTGGTGGGGATACAGCACGGACACGGGCAGCGGGTCGGGCCGCCAGTCCCGCAGCACTTCCACCAGTTCGCCGGCCGCCAGCGCCCGCTCCAGGTGATAACGGGGCGCCTGGATCAAGCCCATGCCCGCGCGGCAGCAGGCGTGATACGCGTCGGCATTGTTGACGGACACGGTGCCCGGCAAGGCCACACTGCGGCGTTGGCCTTCCACCTTGAAATCGAAGGGCCAGACCTTGCCCGTCTGGGCGGAAAAGAAATTGACGGCGCGGTGGCCATCCAGCTGCGCCAGATGCTCCGGCGTGCCGTGCGCGGCCAGGTAGGCGGGGCTGGCGCACGTCACCTGTTCCAGCAGCGCCACGCGGCGCGCCACCATCGACGAGTCGCCCAGTTCGCCCACGCGCAGCACGCAATCGACGCCTTCGCGCACCAGGTCGACGAGGCGGTCGCCCATGCCGATTTCCAGTTCGATCAGCGGATAGCGGGTGCAGAAGCGGTCCAGCACGGGCATGACGAAGTGCATGGCCAGGGTCGCGTGCAAGTCGATGCGCAGCTTGCCGGCCGGCTGCTGCGCCGCCGAACTGAACACGGCTTCCGTTTCTTCCAGGTCCGCCAGCAGGCGCACGCAGCGCTGGTAATACGCGTCGCCATCGGGCGTGGGCATCACTTGCCGCGTGGTCCGCTGCAGCAGGCGCACGCGCAGCCGCGCTTCCAGCTGCTTGATCGCATGCGTGACGGTGGCCTTCGGATAGCCAAGGTCATGCGCCGCCTGCGTAAAACTGCGCAGTTCGACGATGCGCGCAAAGATGCGCATCGCATCAAATCGGTCCATGCCCCCTCCATTGTTATTCCTTGCTGCACAGTATAGCGATTCGACCGCCACTTTTCATCGGCAACCAATATTGCTGGCATCAGTTGCCTGCCACGCAAGCGCCACTTGCGCCGATGTCACTGGATTGCCGCCCGCCCGCGCGGCATACTATTTACAGTACACACATGAGAATGGTAATGATTATCATTTGCGATATAATGCAATACCTCGCTCGGGCGACTACAAAAAGGAATGGGAGACATGGATATATTGAGGGAACTGCGTGAATCGGGCTTGAAAGTGACCATCCCCCGCTTGCGGATTCTGCAGCTGTTTCAAGAAGGCACGATCAAGCACCTGAGTGCGGACGATGTCTACAAACTCTTGCTGGCTGAAAAGATTGACGTGGGCCTGGCCACCATCTACCGCGTGCTGATGCAGTTTGCCGAAGCGGGCATTTTGTTTCGCCGGCATTTCGAATCGGGCCACGCCGTCTTCGAACTGAACGAAGGGCAGCACCACGACCACCTGGTCTGCACGGGTTGCGGCAAGGTCGATGAATTCGTCGACGAAGGCATCGAACTGCGCCAGAACGAGATCGCCGCCGAGCGGGGCTTCGTGCTGCACGAGCACGCGCTGTCGCTGTACGGCACCTGCGCCGAGTGCACGGCGAAGAAAGTGCCGCCGCGCCGGGCCTGAAGATGCCTGGGCAGTTTGGGCGCCGCTGCCATACGGTAAGATTCGCTCAAGCTTGAGAAAGGATCACCCATGTACATCGGAGAAATCGCCCGCCTGGCGGGTACCTCGCCCAAGGCCTTGCGCCACTATGAAGCGCTGGGCTTGCTGGGCGACGTGCGCCGCGCCGGCGCCTACCGCGTCTACACGCAGCAAGACCTGGCGCAAGTCAAACTCATACGCCAGGCGCAGGCGCTGGGCTTCCGCCTGGCCGAACTGCTGCCCATCCTGGCCGGCGACGATACGGACTGGGCCGCCCTGTCGCAGCACATCGCCGCCAAGCGCACGCAGATACAGCAGGATATCGCCCGCCTGCGCCAGCTCGACGCGCAACTGGCCGACATCGACACGGAAATCCACGACTGCCTGGCGCACCAATACCTTCAAGCAGCCGCTTGACTCTGCCCCCAGGGGCAGGCTTTAGCATGCAAGCTCTTCTTTAACGGACAGCCTGCACCATGACCAAGACGACACCCAAGCGCATTTTGATACTCCTCGGCCACCCGTCGGGCGACAGCTTTTGCGCCGCCCTGGCCGAGGCCTATGCCGCCACGGCCCGCAGCGCGGGCCACACCGTGCGCGAGCTGCGCCTGGGCCAGCTGGACTTCGATCCCATCCTGCACGAAGGCTACCGCCAGGTGCAGCCGCTGGAAGCGGACTTGCTGGCCGCGCAGGAAGCCATCAGCTGGGCCGAACACCTGGTGTTCGCCTACCCGATCTGGTGGGGCGGCGCGCCAGCCCTGCTGAAAGGCTTCGTCGACCGCGTCTTTCTGCCCGGCTACGCTTTCAAGTACCGCCCCGGCAAGGCCTTCCCGGCGCAACTGCTGAAGGGCCGCACGGCGCAGCTGCTGGTGACGATGGACACGCCGCCCTGGTATTTCCGCTGGGTCTACCGCATGCCCGGCATCCACCAGCTGCGCAAGACGACGCTGGAATTTTGCGGCATCAAACCCGTCAGGGTGGCCAGCTTCGGCCCCATCCTCGATTCCACCGAGCCGCAGCGCGCGCGCTGGCTGGCCCAGGCACAGGCGCTGGCCCGGCGCCTGTAAGTTGCTTGCCATGCAGCCATCTTGCATACGGTTTTGACAAGCTGGTAATCAAGCCGTCATATTCCAAGGCTACCATGATGATATTGCCTGTTTGTCAGTCGCCTTGCCGTCGCGACAACAAGGGTCCGATCGTCATGTAAAGGTAGCCGCTGTGGAGTTCAACGCTTCTCGATTGCATCTTCCCCGTTATCGCACGTCCGTGGCGTTTGATCTGTGCATTCCCACGGAATCCGTGCAGGCCGACGCCAGCAATTTCGCCGTGCTGGAACTGTTCACGGAACGGCGCGACATGATGAGCCTGCCCGTCACGGAGCAGCAGAAGCCCATCGGTTTGATCAGCCGCAACATCTTCATGTCGCAGATGTCCAAGCCCTTTTATCACGAGGTGTACGGCAAGAAGAGCTGCATCGCCTTCATGGACAAGGAACCGCTGATCGTCGACGGCGCCATGAGCATCGAAGACCTCACCTTCCGCGCCGTGGAAGCGGGCGAGAAGGCGCTGGCCGACGGCTTCATCATCACCGAGGATGGCGCGCTGGCCGGCGTGGGCTTCGGCTTGCAGCTGATGAACGTGGTCGCCACCATGCAGGCGGAAAAGAACCGGCAAATCATGCACAGCATCGATTACGCCAGCGTGATCCAGCGCGCGCTGCTGCGCACCTCCGATGCGGAATTGCGCGCCACCCTGCCCGACGCGCACCTGGAATGGCAGCCGCGCGACGTGGTCGGCGGCGATTTTTACTTTTTCGAGCGCCACGCGGGCGGCTGGTTTGCCGCCATCGCCGACTGCACGGGGCACGGCGTGCCGGGCGCCTTCATGACCCTGATCGCCTCGTCGGCCCTGAGCCAGGCCTTGCGCGAGCTGGGGCCGCACGATCCGGCCGCCCTGATCGGCGCCGTCAGCCGCGCCATCAAGACCCTGCTGGGCCAGGACGGCGCCAGCAGCGGCGAAGCCACGGGCCACGCCGGCTCGAACGACGGCATGGATTGCGCCTTCCTGTGCTACGACACGGCCAGCGCCAGCCTGCGTTTCGCGGGGGCGAAACTGGCGCTGCACGTGGTCGCGCCGGGCGAAGAGGCCGTGCGCGCCATCGATGGCGCGCGCATGGGCGTGGGCTATGTCGACACGCCGGCCGGCTACTGCTGGCACAACGAGATGCTGGACATTCCCGCCGGCAGCCTGCTGTTCCTCACCACCGACGGCCTGCTCGACCAGATCGGCGGCGCGCGCGACATCGCCTACGGCAAGCGGCGCATGCGCGAACAGCTGCTGGCGCAGCGCGATGCGCCCGCCGGCGACGTGGCGGCGGCGCTGCTGCAGGACAGCGCGGCATGGCAAGGCAAGCAGCCGCGCCGCGACGACCTGACCTTTTTCTGTTTTCGCCTGTAGTCGGGCGCCATCGAGCCACCTTATCAACAAGAAACCGGGTCACCGGCTAGCCAGGAGCACGGACGTGCTGTACGAAGAATTCAACGAGTTTTGGGATGTGGCGCGCAAGCGCAACATCATCTTTTTTTACGTGGGCTATTTCTCGCAGCACGTGGTCAGCGCCATTTCCGAAACCATCAAGGCGCGCCTGGACACGGCCGGCGCGGCCGGGCCCACGCGGCGGCGCATCTTTTCCTCGTTCATCGAGATGTCGCAAAACATCATGCACTATTCCGCCGACAGCCTGACGCCCGATGCGCAGCTGGACCAGCAGATGCGGCGTGGTTCCTTCTGCATCGGCACGCGCGGCGACAGCTTTTTCCTGCTGTGCGCCAACCCCGTCTCGACGGACAACGTGGCGCAGATCCGCGCCCGGCTGGAGCCGCTGCACACCATGACGATGGAAGAAATCCGCCTGGCGTACAAGAAGGCCCTGCGCGAGGAAGCGCCGGCCGACAGCAAGGGCGCGGGCCTGGGTTTTCTGACCATGGCGCGCGACGCCAGCGAGCCGCTGGAATTCGAATTCGTCCAGGATCCCCAGGAGCCGGGCCACACCATCTTCTGCATCAAAGCCATCATTTGAAAGAGCCGACTCAGGAAAGCATATGCAATTACCGTCACCACTGTTCATCGCCGCGACCCCGAGTTCGCCCGAAATCGACTTCCGTTTCGAGCAGCACACCCTGTCGATCAAGGGCGAGTCGTATCCGGAAAACGCAGCCGCCTTCTATGGCCCGCTGATCGCCGCCGTGCGCGCCTACCTGGAAGGCTGCCGCGAAAGCGCCATCACCGTCAACGTCTCGCTGGCCTACTTCAACAGCTCCAGCACGAAGATGCTGTTTACCCTGTTCGACACCCTGAACCAGGCGGCCGTCGATGGCAACCAGGTGCGCCTGAACTGGTATCACGACGAGGACGACGACACCATCCTGGAATTCGGCCAGGAGCTGCAGCAGGACTTTACGGCGCTGGACTTCCACGACCATCCCGTGCAGGGCAGCTAGGGCATGCGCGCCGCCATCTCCGAGTCCGACCTGGAGCCCGACCTGTTCACCGTGGAAGCGGCGGCGCTGGCTGCCGCGCGCCGCATGCACGCCGATACTCACGCCAGCGGCGAGGCGCAGCGGCGCGTGCTCGGTGAACTGATCAATCACTACGAACGGCTGATGCGCGAGACGCGGCGCCTGATCGGCCGCAGCGACCGCGCCGAGCGCGACATGCATTTGCTGAACCGCCAATTGCAAACCCTGGCCGGCCAGCTCGAATACCGCGCCACGCACGACCCGCTGACGGGCGCCCTGAACCGCGGCGCCGTGATTGATCACGCCTCGCGCTGCCTGGCGCAGGGCGACATGGCGCTGATCGTGCTCGACATCGACTTGTTCAAGCAGGTCAACGACGACTTCGGCCACCCGGCCGGCGACGGCGTGATCCAGGCAGTGGTGGACTGCCTGAAGGCACTGCTGGGACAGGAAACGGCCATCGGCCGGGTCGGCGGCGAAGAGTTTTCCGTGGTCTGGCCCACTTCCTCGCGCGACGACGCGGCGCAAGTGGCGCAGCGCATCTGCGAGAGCGTCGGCCGCCAGCGCCATGCGGCGCCCATCACGCGCGCCATCACCGTCAGCGTGGGCCTGAGCTGGAACCGCGCCGGCACGGCCTTCGAGACGGCCTACAGCCACGCGGACCAGGCCTTGTACCAGGCCAAGCGCGAAGGGCGCAACTGCGTGCGCCAGTGGCTGGAAAGCTGAAGCGGACCCTAGCGGATATGCTCGCGCGCCATGCTGCCGTCGCGGCGCATGGCCGCCGCCGCCCGCTGCATGGCCAAGGCCTGCGCCTCGGGCAACTGCCTGTTGCAGGCGAGGTAAGTCTGCACGCGGTTGAAGGTCAGCAGCGGCACCACCTTGCCCTCCCACTCCTTGCCGGCAAACGGCTTGCTGCCCACCGCCATCCCGACGGCCCACAGGTCGATGCGTCCGAGCAGCAGCTTTTGCGGATTGAGCCACTCCTGCGTCACGGGCGCCACGTTCAGGCCGCGCTGGCGCAGGTAATCGTCGCGCGCGTCGCCCAGCACCGTGCCGATCACCAGGCCGCGCGCATCATCGAGCGTGCGCAGCGCCAAATGCCGTTCGGCCAGGCCGTAGAGTATCCATTCCGCTTCATTCAGGGGCCCGATCCAGCGAAATTGCGCTTCGCGCTCCTGCGTGCGGCTGGTGGAAAAGATGCAGGTGTCGGCTTCGCGCAGCGCCTGCGCGTACGCGCGCTTCCACGGCAGCAGCTCGATGCTGTAGGAAAGACCGGCGCGCGCCATGATGTCGCGCACCTTGAGCGTTTCACGTCCGACGACGACATTGCCTTCCATCATGCTCGACGGCGGCAAATGCTCGCCGACGATGCGCACGTCCACCGCCGCGGCCAGCGCCGGCATCAGCAGCGCCACTGCCAGCAGCCACGCCATGCTTGCTTGTTTCATGCTTGCTTTCATCTGCCACAGGGGATACAAGCCGATGTTACCATCGGCTCACCCTGGCATCGTTGCATATTATCAATAACACCATTTATTTACCGCAACGTGACAACAGGCCAACGCCGGGACGATCACCGTGCAGGGGGAAGGAAGAATAACTGGCGGAAAACAGTAGGAGTCGAACCTACGGGAGAACGTCTGACGCCCTCCACCGGGTTTGAAGCCCGGCCACATCACCGGATGAGTGTGCTTTCCGCGGTGCCTGAGCTAGTACTTAGCTGTTGGGCAAGGCCGCGGTGTAGGACCACAGCGCTTGCGGGCGCAATAGATGCCCATTGCCAACACGGCGAGTATAACCGACGCGGTCAAAGAATTCCAAGACCTGGATCGCCCGCTTGCGGCCCAGGCCGCTGGCGTCGCGGAACGTGGCCGCGCCCACGGCGCCATTGCCGGCCGGCAAGCCTGCATCCTCTTCCGCCTTGTGCGCCAGTTGCCGCACCAGTTGCGCCAGTTCGGCCAGCGCCGCCTGGTGATAAAACAGGTCGTGCACGACCTGGCTGATCTGCCCGGCCTTGGCCAGTTTGCGCAACAGCCGGCGAGCGTCATCCTCGGCCAGGCCGAAGCCGCGTGCCAGGTCGCGCGTCCACGGCGGATCGGCACGCCCCTGCTCCAGGGCGGCCAGCAAGGGTTCGGCCATGGCCTGCTCCTGCGGCGTCAGTTCCACGCTGTGCGTCGGCAAGTGCAGGCTGGCGCCGCGCGCCAGGATCTCGCCGCGCGCCAGCAAGCCTTCGACCAGGTGGCTCCACAAGGCGTCTTCCATCTCGGCGTCGACGATGCGTTTCAGGCGCCACAGTTCCGGTCCGGCCTCGTCGGGCGCGCGCGCGTGGAAGACGTCCAGGGCTGCCAGCACGCGCGTTTCCAGCGCCAGCAACGCATCCGGCGCCAGCAGCAGGGCGTCGCCGGCGCGCAGGGCGATGCGCCGCGTGTCGGGCGGCAGCGCGAGGGCGCCCGCCGGCAGCAGGGACAGGCGCACCAGCAGCGATACACGCAGCCCCAGCGGACTTTGCGCCAGCAGGGCCGCATAGTCGCCGTGCGCGACGAACGCGGCCAGCGCATCGAGCCACGCCAGCCTGGCCGGGCTGCGCCGCTTGCGCGCGGGGCCGAACGGATCGAGCACCATGCCGCCACCCACCGTCTGCGTCGCTTGCGCATTGCGCACGACGAAGCGGTCGCCCGGCACGCCGTGCATGGGCGCATCGAACACCAGCTGTACTCTGCCCGTCTGCCCCGGCGACAGGGTCTCGCCATCGAGCATGACGGCGCGCGCCAGCTGGTGCGCGGCGCCCAGGTGCACGTGCAGCGGCGACCAGGCTTTCAATTGCACGCCCGCGTCGGGCAGCAGGGTCAGCTCCACGTCGAGGCGTTCGGAACACTGCGCCAGCTCGGGCGCGACGATCCAGTTGCCCCGCTCGATGCGCTCGCGGTCGATGCCGGCCAGGTTCAGCGCCAGGCGCTGGCCCGCCATGCCCGTCTCGGCGGCGCGGTTCTGCGCATGGATGCTGCGCACCCGCGCTGGCGCGCCGCCGGGCGCCAGCTGCAGCATGTCGCCCACGCGCGCGCATCCCGCCAGCGCCGTGCCGGTGACGATGGTGCCCTGCCCCGACAAGGTGAACACGCGGTCCACGCCGAGGCGGAACAAGCGCCGCTCGTCGCGTTGCGGCAAGCTGCGCGCCACCTGCGTCAGGTGCGCCAGCAGGGCGGCCACGCCGGCATCGCTGTCGCGATTGGCGGCGGTGGGGAAAATCGGGCTGCCCGCCAGCGGCGTGCCGGCCAGCAGCGCCTCGATGTCCGCTTCCACCTGCGCCACGCGGGCGCTGTCGGCGCGGTCGACCTTCGTCAGCGCCACGGCGCCGCGCGTCACGCCCAGCAGCTGCAAGATGGCCAGGTGCTCGTGCGTCTGCGGCATGACGCCATCGTCGGCCGCCACCACGAGCAGGGCGAAATCGATGCCCGTCACGCCGGAAGCCATGGTGCGGATGAATTTTTCGTGGCCCGGCACGTCGATCACGCCCAGCACCGTGCCGTCCGCCAGCGGAAGATAGGCGTAGCCGAGTTCGATGGAGATGCCGCGCTCCTGCTCTTCCTTCAGGCGGTCCGTGTGCACGCCCGTCAGCGCGCGCGTGAGCGTCGTCTTGCCATGGTCGATATGGCCCGCGGTGCCGACGATCATGCGGACAACTCGGCGAGCTGCGCGACGAAGGCCGTCTCGTGCGCCGCTTCCAGGCAGCGCAAATCGAGCCACAGGGTGTCTTGCCCGATGCGTCCGATCACGGGGCACGGCAAGGCGCGCAGCCGCTGCTCCAGCGCGCCCAGGGGATTGCTCAGGCGCGAGCCTGGGGCGCTGCGGATGGCCAGGCCAAAGCTGGGCAGCTGGTCGACGGGCAAGGCGCCGCTGCCGATCTGGCTGGTCATTGCTTCGGCCGTGACTGCGTACGCGGCGCCCAGCGCACCCTGAAGCAGCGGCAGCAGCATTTCCGCCTGCGCGCGCATGGCGGCGGCGGGACGCGTCAGCAAGCGCAAGGTGGTCAGCCGTTCGGCCAGCAAGTCCGGCGCGCGGTACAGCCGCAGCACGGGCTCCAGGGCGGCCAGGGTCAGCTTGCCCACGCGCAGCGCGCGTTTCAGGGGGTTGCGCTTGATCTTCGCGATCAGGTCGGCGCGCCCGACAATGACGCCGCATTGCGGGCCGCCCAGCAGTTTGTCGCCGCTGAAGGTGACCAGGTCGGCGCCCGCTGCTATGGTTTCGCGCACCGTCGTTTCATGCGGCAAACCGTATTGCGCCAGGTCAACCAGAGTGCCGCTGCCCAGGTCCACGGCCGTCGGCACGCCGTGTTGTGCCGCCAGTGGCACGAGTTCGTCGAGCTCCACGCTTTTCGTGAAGCCGGTAATGGCGTAATTGCTGCAATGGACCTTCATCAAGAGGGCCGTATCTGCATTCACGCCGTTCGCGTAATCGGCCAGGTGGGTGCGGTTGGTGCTGCCCACTTCGCGCAGCACGGCGCCCGCGCGCGTCATCACGTCGGGGATGCGGAAGGCGCCGCCGATTTCCACCAGCTCCCCACGCGACACCACCACCTCCTTGCCCTGCGCCAGGGTGTTCAACATCAGCAGCACGGCGGCCGCATTGTTGTTGACGATGGTGGCCGCTTCGGCCCCCGTCAATTCGCGCAGCAATTCCTCGACCAGGTCGTCGCGGTCGCCCCGCTTGCCCGTCTCCAGGTCGAATTCCAGGTTCATCGGCCACTGCAACGCTTCCACCACGGCTTGCACGGCGGCGTCGGGCAGCAGCGCGCGGCCCAGGTTCGTGTGCAGCACGGTGCCCGTCAGGTTGAAGACGGCGCGCAGCTGCGAACGCGATTGCGCCTGCAGCCGTTCGGCCATCTGCGCGGCGATGGCGGCGATCGATGCGCCCTCTTCGCAGACTGCCCCCGCCAGCATGGCCGTGCGCAGTTCGGCCAGCACGGCGCGCGCGCAGGCCAGGGTCTGCGCGCGGCCGTAATGTGCAATCAGGGCCAGGCAAGCCGCGTCGCCCAGGATACGGTCTACCGATGGCAGGCGCACGGTTTGCCCCGTCGTCATGCTGTCTGGCCCTCGCTGCTGTCGCTCTTCCCCAGCCACAGCAGCGGATTGCCGCTGGCGCGCTGGTAGCCCGCTTCGCCCACCAGCAGGTCGAGCATCAGGCTGGCCAGGTCGTCGGCCAGGGGCTCGACGTTGTAATCGTGTTCCTGGTTGAAGACCTTGCGGTAGGTATGGCAATCGTCGCAGGTTTCCGCGCGCGCCACCTTCTTCGGATCATTTGCCTTGTTCGGCAATTTGTCGTCCTTTGCCGTCACGGGGTCGAACGGCGCCGCATCGGCAGCGTCCAGGCCCTGGTAAGCGATCTTGCCATTCTGTTCGCAGGTCGAACACTTCACGCGCACCATATGCCATTCGCTTTCGCAAATGCCGCAGTGCAGGTAGCGGTAGCCCTGCGACCCGCCGCCGATGCGGATCACGCTGGCGACGGGGTGCGAACCGCAGACGGGGCACAGGGTGCCCGTTTCCAGGTCCGGCACGCGCGCGGCGCGCAGTTCGCTGGCTGACACCGACCACAAGATTTGCAGGGCGGCCGCGACGAACGGCGCATGCATGGGGTTCAGGTTGTCGCCGTTTTCATCGAGCACGGCATCGGCGCAGGCATCCAGCGCTGCCGCATCGAGCGCGCGTAGCTGGGCCAGCACTTGCGTCAGGCCGCCGGACAGGGCCGGCTGGCTTGCCGCCGTGGCGGCCAGTTCATCGAGCAGGCTGGCGAATATGTCGCGCCAGACGGGCGGCCGGGCGCCGTTGACGGGCAGCACCGGCATGCGGTGCTGCATCGCGCGGCGCAGCGCGTCCGGGTCGGCGGCGGGCACGGCGCCGGGCGCCAGTTTTCCCACCACGGCGGCTTGCGCGTCGGCCAGCGCGGCCATCAGCACCAGGTAACCCTGCATGCCCGCGTCAACGGGGATGCCCTTGATGTTTCCCTGCGCCAATTCGCGCAAGCGCGAGGCGCGCGCCTTGAACAGGCTGTCAGGCTGCGGCAGCAGCAGGCGCGGAATCGCGTTGTGGTCCAGGCCTTCGATTTCGCCTGGCTGAAGAATGCGTTGTACCAATGGAGTTTTCCCATCAAAAAAGGCCGAGCGTAGCTGGCCAGCCCATCCGGCGGATGCGGCTGTGTTTCGAAAGTATTTTAATCGATAAAAAGAAAGGGGTCAGTCCTGGGACTGACCCCGGGTAATGCCGCTGGCATCAATCGCAAGAACTTAGTCTTTTGTACTGCGCATCACCGCCTCGAACCACTTCGGATGGTGCTTGCGCGCCCAGCCGTAGGTGACGGTACCGCGCACCATGGCGCCGATCGAGCCCTTGACCCACAGGGCCGCATAGATGTGCACGATGATGGCGCAGATGATGCCGAACGCGCACACGGCGTGCAGCAAGGCGGCCGCGCGGATGATGGGAATCGGGAAGTAGAACGCGAAATACGCGCGCCAGATCACGATGCCCGACAGCAACAATCCCGCCATGCAGGCCAGCAGCACGAAGAACAGGATCTTCTGGCCGGCATTGTATTTGCCGATCTTCGGAAGCTTTTCTTCGCGATTGTTGAGCACGTCGTCCATCTGTTTCAGCCACTGCTTGTCGCCGTCCTCGAACTTGTTGTGGTGCCAGAAGCGCACCACCAGGATCGCGAACGAGACGAACATCACCAGGCCGGCAAACGGATGCAGGATGCGCGTCCATTGCCCGCCGCCGAACAGGTTGGCCAGCCACGCCATCGAGGGATGGAACATGGCCAGACCGGACAGGGCCAGCATGACGAAGGTGATGGCGGTCACCCAGTGATTCGTGCGCTCGTTCGGGTCGTAGCGCTGGATCAGCGGGTTGCCATCCTTGTCACGCAGCTTTCCATCATGCAGATCACTGTGGCTCATGGTCTTCCTCCCGGATGCGTTTGGCCTCTTCCAGCGCCTCGTGCTCTTCGTCCTTACTCACTTCGTTCGGACCGACACGCGTGTAATGGAAGAAGCCTGCCAGCGCTGTGGCGGCCATGCCGGCCACCGCGAGCGGCTTGGACCAGCCCTTCCAGAAACCCACCATCGGGCTGATGCGCGGGCGTTCCGGCAAGTTCGAATACAGCTTCGGCTTGTCGGCATGGTGCAGCACGTACATCACGTGCGTGCCGCCCACGCCCAACGGGTCGTACAGGCCCGCGTTTTCGAAACCGCGCGACTTCAGGTCGACGATGCGCTCTTCCGCATGCACCTTCATGTCTTCCTTGGTGCCGAAGACGATGGCGCCCGTCGGGCACGTTTTCACGCAGGCCGGTTCCTGGCCCACGGCGACGCGGTCCGAGCAGAGCGTGCACTTGTAGGCGCGGTCGTCCTTTTTCGAAATGCGGGGCACGTCGAAAGGACAGCCGGCCACGCAGTAGCCGCAGCCGATGCAGTTTTCCTGATGGAAATCCACGATGCCGTTCGTGTATTGCACGATGGCGCCCGGCGCCGGACAGGCTTTCAGGCAGCCCGGATCCTCGCAGTGCATGCAGCCATCCTTGCGGATCAGCCACTCGAGGTTGCCGTCGTTGTTTTCGTGTTCGGCAAAACGCATCACCGTCCACGATTGCGGCGTCAAGTCCGTTGGATTGTCATAGGTGCCATGGTTTTCGCCGACTTCGTCACGCAAGTCGTTCCATTCCATGCACGCCGTCTGGCAAGCCTTGCAGCCGATGCATTTCGACACATCGATCAGCTTGGCCACGGTGCCCGTCACCGGGCTGCGCGCTTGCGGCGGCGTTACCGTGGTAGCCGACAGGCGCCGGATATCTAAGGATTGCAGTGCCATTATTGAGCTCCCATCATGCTTTTTCCACCTTCACGAGGAAGGACTTGAATTCCGGCGTTTGCGAATTCGCATCCCCCACGCCCGGCGTCAGGGTATTGATCAGATACCCCGGCTTGGCCACGCCCGTGAAGCCCCAGTGCAGCGGCAGGCCCACGGTATGCACCGGCTTGCCCTCGATCATCAAAGCCTTGATGCGCTTGGTGACGACGGCCTTGGCGATGATGTGACCCCGCTTGGAACTGACGCGCACTTCCCCACCGGCAACGACGCCGATGCTCTTGGCCAGTTCTTCGCCGATTTCGACGAATTGCTGCGGCTGGATGATGGCATTCAGGCGCGCATGCTTGGTCCAGTAATGGAAATGCTCGGTCAGGCGGTAGCTGGTGGCCACATGCGGGTATTCCTCATGCGTGCCGAACATTTTCCGGTCATCGGCGAACACGCGCGCGGCCGGATTGCTGGTCGCCTGCGGGTTTTTCGGATGCATGGGGTTGTAGCCCAGCGGATTTTCGAACGGCTCGTAATGCTCGGGGAATGGCCCCTCGGCCATGGCGCCGCGCGCAAAGAAGCGTGCCACGCCCTCGCCCAGCATGATGAACGGACCCATGCCGTTTTCCGGCGGTTCGTCGACCTTGAAGTCGGGAATATCTGCCCCGCTCCAGTTCGTGCCATTCCACTCGATCAACTTGCGCGTCGGGTCGAAAGCCTTGCCCTTCAAGTCGCACGAAGCGCGGTTGTACAGCACGCGGCGGTTCGCCGGCCACGCCCAGGCCCAGCCCAGGGTCTGGCCGATGCCGGTCGGGTCGCTATTGTCGCGCCGTCCCATCTGGTTGCCCGCCTGGGTCCAGCTGCCGGCGAAGATCCAGCAACCGCTGGTGGTCGTGCCGTCGTCGCGCAATTGCGCGAACGAGGCCAGCTGCTCGCCCTTCTTCACCAGCAGCTTGGTCGGATCTTTCGGATCGTACAAGTCGGCCAGCGCCTTGCCATTGAATTCGCGGGCGATTTCTTCCGGCTGCGGGTTATCCGGCTGCGCATAATTCCACGTCAGGTTGACGATAGGATCGGGGAACTTGCCGCCCTCTTTCTTGTACATGTTGCGCATGCGCAAGAAGAGGCCCGACATGATCTCCAGGTCGCTGCGCGCCTGGCCCGGCGGTTCGGCCGCCTGCCAGTGCCACTGCAGCACGCGCGAGGAGCTCACCAGCGAACCGCGCTCTTCGGCGAAGCAGCTGGTCGGCAGGCGGAACACTTCCGTCATGATCTTGGTGGGATCGACTTCGTGGTATTGCCCGTGCGCCTTCCAGAATTCGCCCGTTTCCACGGCCAGCGGATCCATGATGACGAGGAACTTCAGCTTCGACAGCGCTTCCGTGACCTTCTGCTTGTTCGGCGCGGACGCCAGCACATTGAAGCCCTGGCAGATATAGCCCGTCATCTTGCCTTGGTGCATGTTCTCGATGGCTTGCATCAAGTCATACGGCTTGTCGAGTTTCGGCAGGTAGTCGAAGGCGTAGTTATTTTCCGCCGTGGCAAAGTTGCCCCACCACGTCTTCATGAAGCTGACGTGGAATTTGCGGTAATTGCTCCAGTAGCTGAGCTGGTTCGGCCGCAGCGGCTTGGTGGCGCGCGCGGCGATATAGCCGTCGAAATCCTGCTCGGACTCGTTCGGCAAGGTCATGTAGCCTGGCAACAGGTTCGACATCAGGCCCAGGTCGGTCAGACCCTGGATGTTCGAGTGGCCGCGCAAGGCGTTCATGCCGCCGCCCGCGATACCCATATTACCCAGCAGCAACTGCACCATGGCGCCCGTGCGGATGGTTTGCGCGCCCGTCGAGTGGTGCGTCCAGCCCAGCGCGTACAGGATGGTGCCGGCGCGTCCCGGCACGGCGGTCGAAGCCAGGGCTTCCGCCACCTTGTGGAACTTGTCGGCCGACACGCCGCACGTGCGTTCGACCATCTCGGTCGTGTAGCGCGCGTAGTGCTTCTTCATCATCTGGTAGACGCAGCGCGGGTGTTCCAGGGTCGGGTCGACCTTGGCATAGCCATCTTCGCCGATCTCGTAATCCCAGGTGGCCTTGTTGGTGTACTTGCCTTTTTCTTTGTCGAAACCCGAGAACAGGCCGTCCTCGAACGCATAGTCTTCGCGCACGATGAAGGGCATGTCCGTGTAGTTGCGCACGTACTCATGCTGGATCTTGTCGTTCGTCAGCAGATAATTGATGATCGCGCCGAGGAAGACGATGTCCGTGCCGGTACGCGTGGCGCAGTAGTAATCTGCCACGGATGCGGTACGGGTAAAACGCGGATCGACAACGATCAGCTTGGCCTTGTTATGCGCCTTCGCTTCCGTTACCCATTTGAATCCGCAAGGATGTGCTTCTGCTGCATTGCCGCCCATGACCAGGATCACATCGGCATTCTTGATATCGACCCAATGATTCGTCATCGCGCCACGGCCAAACGTCGGGGCAAGACCTGCCACCGTCGGTCCGTGTCATACACGCGCCTGATTATCAAAGGTCAGCATCCCCATGCTGCGCACTGTCTTGTGGGTCAGATACCCCACCTCGTTGCTGCCGGCGGACGCGGCAAGCATGCCGGTGGAGAGCCAGCGGTTGACGGTCTTGCCGTCGGCATTCTTTTCGATCAGGTTGGCGTCGCGGTCATCCTTCATCAGGCGCGCGATCTTGTCGAGCGCCACATCCCAGGAGATCGGTTGCCATTCCGTGCCGCCCGGTGCGCGGTACTCGGGCACTTTCAGGCGGTTCGGGCTGTGGATGAAGTCGACCAGGCTGGCGCCTTTCGGGCACAAGGTGCCGCGGTTCACCGGGTGATCGGCATCGCCTTCCACGTGGATGATGCTGGAGACGGCGTTTTTCGCGCCGTCGCCCAGTCCATACAGCAGGACGCCACATCCTACCGAACAGTAGGGACAGGTATTGCGTGTCTCGGTGGTGCGAGACAGCTTGTATTGCCGCACTTCCGCCATCGCCTGGCCCGGTGCGAAACCGAGCAGGGCGAGGCTGGAACCAGCAATGGTCGCGCCAGTTACCCGAAGGAACTGGCGCCTGGACATCTGAACCATATTCAGGCCTCTATGATGTGAGTAAATAAAAAGTCATACGGCGTCGTGGTAGTGTCATATCACCAAGATATAAGCACCATGCCTGTGCCGTATGACAGTATTTTACCCCTCAAACTCCGACAAGGCTTAGTCCGCTGGAAAAAATTGCCTTTAGTCAATATTAATTTGACGATACCGAACGTTCCCTCTAAACAATGCCAGCCTGCCCGGCACGCTTGCACATCGCTACCCACCCACGAAAAAAAACCCGCTCGCGAGCGGGTTTTTGGGGATGCGGCCGAACTGCCAGGCCAAATTACAGGCTGTAGCGCAAGGTCAGCGCCACATTGCGCGGCGCACCCGGCAAGCTCAGGTTCGGGCTGGAACCGTGGCCCGAGACGATGTAGCGCGTGTCGCCGATATTGTTGACGTTCAGCTGCACTTCATAGCGGCCCGTGCGGTACGCGGCCATGGCGTCGGCCGTCACGTAGCCTGGCAAGACCACCGTGTTGCCCGGATTCGCGAAACGGCTGCCGACGGCGTTCGCGCCGCCGCCCACCGTGAAGCCGTGGCCCAGGTCTTTCGTCAGCCACAGGTTGGCCGTATTGCGCGATGTCAAGGTCGCGCGCTTGCCCTTGACCGGCACCTCTCTGGCGACGGTACCGCCCGGCACATTGACGCTCTTGTCCTTGGCGATGGAATCGGTGATGGTGGCGTCCAGGTAAGCGTAGCCGGCCATCATCTTCCAGCCATCGTGCAAGTCCGCGTTGAAGGTCAGTTCCAGGCCATCCGTGCGCTGCGTGCCGACGGGCACGATACGGTTCGTGATCGGGTCGCTGGTCTTGATATTGTCGCGCTCCAGGCGGAACAGCGACACGGTGGCGTTGGCGCGGCCGCCCCACAGGTCATACTTGGCGCCCACTTCCGTGTTGCGCGTGGTTTCCGGCGCCAGGTCGGCATTGTTTGCGGCCAGGGCGAAGTTCTCGCCGCTCGGCTGGAACGAGCGGCTCCACGAGGCGTAGTACGATTGCACGGCGCTCGGTTGCCAGACGAGGCCGGCGCGGGGGCTGTAGGCCGAATCCGTGCGCGACAAATCCGCCGTCGTCACGCCAAGCGCATTGGCCAGGCGCGACTGCTGCTTGTAACGGTCGTAGCGCAAGCCGGCCAGCGCCTTCCACTCGTCGCTGAAGCTGATGGCGTCCTGCACGTAAGCGGCGGCCGTGTCGTAGGTACCGAAGGTATCACTGCGCGCGCCCAGCTTGCTGCGATCGACGACGGGCAGAACAGGATTGAAGATCGACACGGGCTTCGCAGGTGTCGTTACAGCGATGGCGGCCCAACTGTTGGCATCCTTGTTTTGCTTGCCGAATTCGGCGCCGTACAGCACTTCGTGGCGCATGGTGCCCGTGACCAGCTTTTGCGTCAGTTCCGTCTGGTTGAACCAGCCGCTCTCGTCGCGGTTGAGCTTGGCGTGGCCCAGGCTCATCGTGCCCTTGACTTCGTTGACGTTGCCGGAAATATTCGTGTTGTTGCGGTCCAGGTGGTAATCGTAGTAACGGAAGGCATTGCGCAGCGACAGCGTATCGCTGAACTTGTGCGTCAGTGTCGCGGCCGTGGAGACCACGCGCGACTGGCTGAAGTCGGCATCGCGGGCGTTGGCGGCGCCATAATAGGTGCCCGCATCGACGGCGACGGGACGGCCCTGGTAGGACGGGATGCCGAAGTCCGTCAGGCGGCGGTCTTCCAGGTAATCGCCCTGCAGCAGCAATTTGGTGGCGCTGGAGAGGCGGATGGCCACCGACGGCGCCAGCGCCGTGCGGTTGATGAATTGCTGGTCGCGGTAGCTGTCCGACAATTCGCGCGCGCCCGTGACACGCCAGTCCACCGTCTCGCCGACACGGCCCACGTCGACTTCGCCGCGGCGCCCTGCTGTGTTCGTCAAGCTCAGCGCCACGTCCGCGATATCCACGCCCGGCTTCTTCGTGATGCGGTTCACCAGGCCGCCCGAGGAACCGCGGCCGTACAGCACGGCGGCCGGTCCCTTGATCACTTCCAGGCGCTCCACGTTCGACAGGTCGCGGAAATACAGCGCATCATCGCGGAAGCCGTCGACGAACTGGTCGCCGATGGCCGTGAAGCCGCGGATGAACACCTGGTCGCGCTGGCCGTCGCCCGTCGACAAGCCCACGCCGGGGATGTTCTTCATGATGTCCTGGATCGACATGGCGTTCTGGTCGCGGATGACGGCGGCCGGCACCACGTTGATCGTTTGCGGCACGTCGCGCAAGGCCATTTCCGTCTTGGTGCCGCTGGCGGAGGTGGCGGCCACGTAGCCATCCTTGTCCTTCGACGCCGTCACGGTGACGGCGGGCAAGCTTTCCTGTGCCCACGCCGCCAGTGGCGTGGCGCCCAAGGTCAAGGCGCCCAGTACGGCGATGGTGATCGGTTTACATCCTGGCTTGCGCTGTTGCTGCATACAATTCCCTGGTCGAAGTTTTAATACGAATGATTATCATTAGTATTTTATCAGCCGGCGATGGGAAAAGTAAGGATGAATGTAAGTAATAGTACTTATTAACTAGGTACTTGACGTAAAAAAGCAACAGGAAATCAATATCAAAAAATAATTAAAATTGCCGCCAGAAACTATTTCCCTGCGTCAATGCTATACTTGCGGCTTGCTGGGCAGCGGTCAGCCTGACCGATATGCCCCTTGCTTTACCTCCATCGCCACGCTCAGCGTGGCGCGCCGCACAGCCATCACGCGGCACCCGAAGACCCCGATCCCCTGCGCCTTGCGGCGCCTGTCCGCCCCTGCTGGCGGCGGCGATCATGACTATTAAACTGTTAGGAATTACATGAAAAACCTGAACATCGGCAGCCGCCTTGGCGTCGGCTTTGCTGTCGTATTGCTGTTGCTTGCCGCCTTGACCATCACCGCCCTCGTGCGCATGCAAACGGCCAGCGACCTGACTTACCGCCTCATCAATACCAGCATCAAGAACCAGCGCATGGTGGCCGAATGGTCGAAGATCATTGAACTGAACAGCGTGCGCGGCGTCGCCTCGTTCGAGATCACCGATCCGGTCGTGCGCGCCAAGATCGAGGAAGACTTGAAAGTCGATGCGGAGCGTTCCAGCAAGCTGCAGGACGACATCATCGCGTCCTTGCTCAATCCGGCCGTGATCGAGCAGTTCAAGGTGGTGCGCAAGGTGCGCACCGACTACGTGACGACGCGCGCACGCGCCTTCAAGATGAAGGCCGACGGCGACGTGGCGGGCGCCAAGATCGTGTTCGACAAGGAAGTCGCGCCCATCACCGTGGCTTACCTGGCCGAAGTGAAGCGCTTTGCCGGCATGCAGATCAAGGCGGCCGATGGCGTCGGCGCCAGCATCATCGAAGCTTACAGCGGCACCCGCATTTTCCTGATCACCATGGGCGTGCTGGCCGTGCTGATGGGCATCGGCTTTGCCTGGTGGATCACGCGTTCGATCACCGGCCCCATCCGCGCCGCCGTGAAAGTGGCGGAAACCGTGGCAGCGGGCGACTTGAGCAGCGTCATCACGGCGCAAGGCCGCGATGAAACGGGCCAGCTGATGCATGCCCTGAAAACCATGAACGATAGCCTCGTCGGCATCGTCGGCCAGGTGCGCAGCGGCACCGACACCATCGCCACGGCCTCCGCGGAAATCGCCGCCGGCAACCAGGACCTGTCGTCGCGCACAGAACAGCAAGCCAGTTCGCTGGAAGAAACGGCCTCGTCGATGGAAGAACTGACTTCGACCGTCAAGCAAAACGCGGACAATGCGCGCCAGGCGAATAAACTGGCTGGCGACGCGGCCGGCATCGCCAGCCGCGGCGGCGCCGTGGTGGCCGAAGTAGTAGCTACCATGAGCGAGATCAATACCTCGTCGAAGAAAATCGTCGATATTATCTCGGTCATCGATGGCATCGCCTTCCAGACCAACATCCTGGCCTTGAACGCGGCCGTGGAAGCGGCGCGCGCCGGCGAACAGGGTCGCGGCTTTGCCGTGGTCGCCACGGAAGTGCGCAACCTGGCGCAGCGCTCGGCAGCGGCGGCAAAGGAAATCAAGGGCTTGATCGACGACTCCGTGCAAAAAGTCGACGTGGGCACGGACCTGGTCGACAAGGCCGGCAAGACGATGGAAGAAATCGTGCAAAGCATCGGCTTCGTCACGTCCATCATGAGCGAGATCAGCAACGCCAGCGAAGAACAGAGCGCGGGCATCGAGCAAGTCAACCAGGCCATTTCCGAAATGGACCAGGTAACGCAGCAAAATGCAGCCCTGGTGGAAGAAGCCTCGGCAGCGGCCGAAGCGATGCAGGAACAGGCGAGCGAACTGGCGCAGGTGGTCAGCGTCTTCCGCCTGGATGCCAACGCGGCAGCCACCGACCGTTTCAGCGTGAAAACCGCGCAGCGCAGCGCGCCCGCAGCGCCCGCAGCCGCGCCGGCCCGCCAGGCTACGGCCCCTGCCCTGCGCCTGCCCGTGACGCGCGCCAGCAGCAAGGCGAGCGCACCGGCCGAAGGCGAGTGGGAAGAGTTTTAAATCCGCTTCTGCAAGCCGTGCGGCATCACGCCGCGCGGGCTTGCGCCTGGGTGATCAGTGCCGCCAGCTCGCGCGGCGCGGATTGCCCCAGAAATTCCAGCGCCAGCGCATCCGGATCGATGGCGGCATCCGCCGGCAAACCATGCTCGAAGCCGCCCACCATGATGCGGCAAAAATGCGGCGACTCCGCCCGCGTTTCCACATACCAGCAACCCGCATGGCCTTGCACGAAGTATTCGCCGATAAAATAGCCGAGCATGGTTTTCACCCACTGCCAGCTCTCGTCGCGAATGACGATGGTGCGCATGGCCGCATCGATGTACGGCAGGTATTCGGCCGCGTTCGTCAACACTTCGTGCGCCGGCTGGATGCCCAGGCGCTCAACAAAATTCACCAGCGAAGCGCCCAGCGCGTCATAGTAGGCATCAAAAGCCGTTTGGCTTTGTTGCAATAATTGTTCTTGTTCGTTCGACAGCATTCACACTCCACAGACATTCAGCAATCCAATATTTTACGCCACGCCCACATCCACCCCGGCCCGCTGCAGCAAGGCCTCGTTGCGGGCGGACAGATGCGTCACCTGCAGATGCTTGCCTGCCCTGTCATAGCGCTCATACAGCGATTCGATGGCGGCGATGGCCGAGTGGTCGGCCATGTGCAGATGCCGGCAGTCGAGGATGACACGGGCCGGGTCCGACGCTGCCTGGAACAGTTCCTGGAAATGCGTGGTGGAAGCAAAAAACAGGGTGCCATGCGGCAGGTAGACGCGCATGCCTTGCGTGCTGTCATCGATGTCGGCACGCATGTCGCGCGCATGTTGCCAGGCAAAATTCAAGGCGGCGATGACGATGCCGCACAGCACGGCCATCGCCAGGTCCGTGAATACCGTGATCACCGTCACGGCGACGATCACCAGCGCATCCTGCAACGGCACCTTGCCCAGCACGCGCAAGGAACCCCAGGCAAACGTCTGCTGCGCCACGACGAACATCACGCCCACGAGGGCCGCCAGCGGGATGCGCTCGATCAGCGGCGACAGGAACAGGATGAACAGCAAGATCATCACGCCGGCCGTCACGCCCGACAGGCGCGAGCGGCCGCCGGAACTCAGATTGATCATCGTCTGCCCGATCATGGCGCAGCCGCCCATGCCGCCAAACAGGCCCGAGACGACGTTCGATGCGCCGAGGGCGATGCATTCGCGGTTCGGCTGCCCCCGCGTTTCCGTTATCTCATCCGTGAGATTAAAAGTGAGCAAGGTTTCCAGCAAACCCACCATGGCCATCAACGCCGCATACGGAAAAATGATGTGCAAGGTGGCCATGTCCAGCGGCACGGCAGGCCAATGCAGGGCCGGCAAGCCGCCGGCGATATGCGCGAGGTCGCCCAGGGTGCGCGTGGGCAGGTGCAAAACATGGCTGAGCACGCCCACGCCCAGAATGGCCACCAGCGCCGGCGGCACGGCTTTTGTCAGGCGCGGCAGCACGTACACGATGGCCATGGTGAGCAGCACCAGGCCACCCATCACGAGCAAGGGCGTGCCTTGCAGCCAGGCTTCGCCCTGCGGCGTGGCCTGGCGGAAGTGTTCCAGCTGGGACATGGCGATGACGATGGCCAGGCCATTCACAAAACCCAGCATCACGGGATGGGGCACCATGCGAATCAGCTTGCCCAGGCGCAAGATGCCGAATAGCGCCATCAATATCCCGCCGAGCACCACGGTGGCCAGCAGATACTGCACGCCATGTTGCGCCACCAGCGCCACGATGACGACGGCCATGGAACCGGCGGCGCCGGAAATCATGCCGGGACGTCCGCCAAAGATGGCCGTCATGGCACAGATGATGAAGGCGCCATACAGGCCCATCAGGGGATTGAGCTGCGCCACCAGGGCAAAGGCGATGCATTCTGGCACCAGGGCAAATGACGTGGTCAAGCCCGCCAAAACGTTTTTTTGCAGGTTCGAGTACCACTCATCCCGAAAAGTTGTGTTGAACATTGATGCGTATCCAAAGTCGGAACAGGAAAATGCCGGCCGGATGGAGAATAATCAGGCGCAGCCATGCCAGCGGGCGTCACAGAAACGCGGCGCTGAGGTCGAACGGAACAGGAAAGTCGTCAGTGACTACATCGGTATGGCGGAAAGGGGGAGTTTCATCAAGGCGCCAGGCGGCGCGGCTGAGCTTGCCGGCATTATACAAGATGCGCCGCCGGCAAAAGTCTGGCCAAAGCGCAGACAAAAAAATAGCCCACTCGAAAGTGGGCTATTTTTTTCATCTGGAGGCGAGGACGGGAATCGAACCCGTCTAAACGGCTTTGCAGGCCGCTGCATAACCTCTTTGCTACCTCGCCAGAGGAACTGCTTGGATGCGCCTTGCGGCCCACCTTGAAAACTGGAGCGGGAGAAGAGTCTCGAACTCTCGACCTCAACCTTGGCAAGGTTGCGCTCTACCAACTGAGCTACTCCCGCATTGGAGCTTGGTTACCGCATAATCGCGCCGCGCATGGCGGCGGATAAAAAAAGGAAGCCAGCTTAGCTTCCCTTTAGAATTCTGGAGCGGGAGAAGAGTCTCGAACTCTCGACCTCAACCTTGGCAAGGTTGCGCTCTACCAACTGAGCTACTCCCGCATTGGAGCTTCTATTTTCTGCTACTGCCATTCTTGCTGTACTGCTTCAGCTTTCGCTGGAGCGGGAGAAGAGTCTCGAACTCTCGACCTCAACCTTGGCAAGGTTGCGCTCTACCAACTGAGCTACTCCCGCATACGAACCGCTATTTTACTGCCTTTTGCTACCGTTTACCAGTGCTGCTTTACTGCTGATCCAGTATTCACTGGAGCGGGAGAAGAGTCTCGAACTCTCGACCTCAACCTTGGCAAGGTTGCGCTCTACCAACTGAGCTACTCCCGCAGTGGACAACATTGTATCAGAAGCTCTACTACATCGCCAGTACTACTTTTTACTGCATTCGCTGTTTTTACCTATGACACGATCCAGAAAACTGGAGCGGGAGAAGAGTCTCGAACTCTCGACCTCAACCTTGGCAAGGTTGCGCTCTACCAACTGAGCTACTCCCGCGTCATCAACAACAGGCCAGCATTATAGAGGGATTACAGGGGCTGTCAACGGGCAATATCTGGTCTTTTGCAAAATATTCCGCACAAAGCAGCCGCCTGCCTATTCTTAGTGCAAATTTCCCGCTTTTTCCTTGATGAGCGGCCATGCCAGGCGCAAGTAATAGAACATCGACCACACCGTCAGCACGCAGGCGATCCACAGCAGCTTCTCGCCCCATACATGGGTATCGATCGCGCCAAAGATCACTTCGTGGTACAGCAGCAAGGGAATGGCCGTCATTTGCGCGGCCGTCTTGATCTTGCCGATCGAGCTGACGGCCACCGACTTCGAGGCGCCGATCTGCGCCATCCATTCGCGCAGCGCAGAAATGGTGATTTCGCGGCCGATGATGATGAAGGCCAGCACGGCATTGACCCGGTCCAGCTGCACCAGCACCAGCAAGGCCCCCGCCACCATCAGCTTGTCGGCCACCGGATCGAGGAAGGCGCCGAAGGCCGAGGTCTGGTTCCAGCGTCGCGCGAGGAAGCCGTCGAACCAGTCGGTGACGGCGGCAACGATGAAGACCAGGGTGGCAACCAGGTTCTGGTCGCCATGCAGCAGCATCGACGGCGGCAAATAAAACACGCCGACGACGAGCGGTATCAGGGCCACGCGCAGCCAGGTCAGAAGGATGGGAATATTAAAAGGCATAAGAGAGCAATCGGCCGACGGGTAAATTGAACATGAGGAAAGCGTGAAGAAAGCGCCACTAGTCTACATGGCCACAGGGTATTAGCCTAGTCCGGTTGCCGCGGCACCGGACTAGGCCGTCATAGAACCCTCACAAAACCGTAGCGAGCGGCAGCGAATTGCGACCGAGAAGCGCAACTGTGCTTGACACGGGGGCGCCGAGCCAGTGAGCATCGCAGGCCGCAAGTCACGACGCGCAGTAGGTTTGGTGGGGCGTTCTAATGCAGCTGCTTGTAGATTTCTTCTGCCAGCTGCGTGGAAATCCCCTCCACCGACATCAGGTCTTCGACGCTGGCGTCGACCACGCCGCGCAAGCCGCCAAAGCGGGACAGCAGCTTCTGGCGGCGCTTGGCGCCGATGCCCTCGATCTCTTCCAGGCGCGAGGTCTGGCGCGTCTTGGCCCGCTTGGCGCGCATACCCGTGATGGCGAAACGGTGCGCCTCGTCGCGGATTTGCGCGATCAGCATCAGCGCCGCCGATTCCTTGCCCAGCTCCTGCGCCGCGCGGCCATCGACGAACAGCAGGGTTTCCAGGCCCACCTTGCGCCCCTCCCCCTTGGCCACGCCGACAATCAAGCTGATATCGAGTCCCAGCTCGGCAAACACCTGGCGCGCCATTTCGATCTGTCCCTTGCCGCCGTCGATCAGCACCACGTCGGGCATCACGCCGTCGCCATTCGCCACCTTTTCATAGCGGCGCATCAGGACCTGGCGCATGGCCGCGTAATCGTCGCCGGGCGTGATGTCGTTGATGTTGTAGCGCCGGTATTCGCCGTTCTGCATGGCGTGATGGTGGAATACCACGCACGACGCCTGCGTCGCCTCGCCCTGCGTGTGGCTGATGTCGAAACACTCCACGCGCAAGCTGTCGAGGTCTTCCGTTTCCAGGCGCAGCGCCTCGGCCAGCGCACGCGTGCGCGATTGCTGCGAGCCCTGCTCCGACAACAATCGCGCCAGCGAAATCTCGGCACCCTTTTGCGCCATCTCAAGCCATTGGCGGCGCTGCCCCTGCGGCTGGAAGATCAGGTTGATGCGGTGGCCGCACTGCTCCATCAGCGCCACCATCAGGGCTGGCTGGTCGAATTCGATATTCAGGATCAGGGTGCCGGGAATGAATTTTTCCGTGTAATGCTGGGCCAGGAAGGCGGCCAGCACTTCCACCTCGATCGGTTCCTCGGCAATGGCCGCCGCATCGCTAAGCTGGCTGGGGAAGTAGGCGCGGTCGCCCAGGTGGCGTCCGCCGCGCACCATGGCCAGGTTGACGCAGGCGCGCCCGCCCTGCACCAGCACGGCGAGGATGTCGACATCGGCGTCGCCCGTCGTTTCCATGCTTTGCTGGTGCAGCACGCGCGACAGCGAGGCGATCTGGTTGCGCACCACCACGGCTTGCTCGAACTTCAGCTCGGCGGCAAACGCGTGCATCTTCTTTTCCAGGTCGGCCATCACTTCGCTCTGGCGTCCGCGCAGGAAGCGCGCCGCATTTTCCACGTCGTTCTTATAGTCTTCCTTGCTGATCAGGTCCACGCACGGCGCGCTGCAGCGGCCGATCTGGTGCAGCAAACAGGGCCGCGTGCGGTTGGCGTACACGCTATCCTCGCAGGTGCGGATGAGAAAAACCTTTTGCAGGATCTGCATCGATTCCTTGACGGCCCAGGAACTGGGGAACGGCCCGAAATACTGGTTTTTCTTGTCCACCGCGCCCCGGTAATACACCATGCGCGGCGCATCGCCATTGGTGATTTTCAGGTACGGATACGACTTGTCGTCGCGGAACAGGATGTTGTAGCGCGGTTGCAGCGCCTTGATCAGGTTGTTTTCCAGGATCAATGCTTCCGCTTCGCTGTGCGTGACGGTCGTTTCCAGGCGCGCAATGCGCTCGACCATCATGGCGATGCGGGGACTGGCCAGGTTCTTCTGGAAATAGCTGGACACGCGCTTTTTCAGGTCGCGCGCTTTGCCGACGTACAGCACCTTGTCTGCGGCGTCGAAATAGCGATACACGCCGGGCAAATTCGGCAGCTTGGCGACGGTGGCCAGCACCTGCGCGCGCGGGTCGGGCGGCGTTTCCGCCAAGGATGATTCTGGGCTTGCTTCGGTCATTGCTGGCTCATTGCGCACTTATAGTTACACTGCCTGTTCCACGATCACGAACGCGACCGCATACTCTTCCTCATCGCTGATGGTCACTTGCGCGCTCAGGCGATGCTGTTCCATGAACTCGGCCAGCACACCGCTGCAGACGATCATCGGCTTGCCGCTGGGATGGTTCAGCATCTGCGCGGCGGGCCAGGTCATCGGCATGCGCAAGCCCAGGCCGATGGCCTTGGAAAACGCCTCTTTCGCCGCGAAGCGCGTGGCGAGGAAACGCACGCCACGCACGGCATTCTTGGCGCTGCGGGCACGGAACTTTTCCAGCTCCTGCGGTCCCAGTATCTTTTTCGCGAAACGCTCGCCGTGGCGCGCCAGGGCCGCCTCGATGCGGGGAATCTTGCAGATATCGGTACCGATGCCGTAGATCATGCTGCCTCCTTTGAGCGCGCTTATGCCTTGCCGGCGATGCGCGTGGCCACCATGATAGCCTTCATTTCGCGTACGGCATTTTCCCAGCCGACAAACACGGCATGCGCGACGATGGCGTGGCCGATGTTCAGCTCGGCAATATCGGGAATGGCGGCAATCGCTTGCACGTTGGTGTAATGCAAGCCGTGGCCCGCGTTGACCTTCAAGCCGCGCCCCACGCCGAACAGCACGCCCGCCTTGATGCGTTCCAGCTCAGCCAGCTGCTCGACGCCTTCGCTATCCGCGTAGCGGCCCGTGTGCAGCTCGATCACGGGTGCACCCAGCTCGGCGGCGGCGGCGATCTGTTGCTCATCGGCATCGATGAACAGGCTCACGCGGATGCCCTCGCCTTGCAGCTGCTGCACGGCCGCCTGCACTTCCCTGAAGTAGCGCACCACGTCCAGGCCACCCTCAGTCGTCACTTCCGTGCGCTTTTCCGGCACCAGGCACACGTCCGCCGGCTTGATGCGGCAAGCGAAGTCGATCATCTCGGCCGTGACGGCCGCTTCCAGGTTCATGCGGGTGAGCAATTGCGGGGCGATGGCGATCACGTCCGCATCCTTGATGTGACGGCGGTCTTCGCGCAGATGCAGGGTGATGGCGTCGGCGCCCGCCTGTTCGGCCAGCAGGGCCGCGCGGATCGGGTCAGGATAGGCGGTGCCGCGCGCATTGCGCAAGGTGGCCACGTGGTCGATATTGACGCCCAGGTCGATGACGGGGCCGGAAGGCTGCAAAAAGCTCATAGTGATGGTATCCGTAAAGTGCTGTCGTGCTGCAAACCGCAGCTACAGCTGCATTAAATCGATCAGTATCTGGCGCGTATTCAAGGTGGCGCCGCCCAATTGATGGGCCAGCAGAAAGCGCATCAGCAGCTTGCTTTGCGCCTGCGTGGCCGCGTCAAGATAATCTTCGCGCTCCATATCGAGCAGGGTCTTGCCCGTGATCCTGGGCCAGGCATCGCTGGCGCGCGCCGGGCGCGGCCCCCGTTCCGGGTCGACCACGTACACCTGCCCCGCATCGACGGCCTGGCGCGTGCCCGTGCAGCGCGTCAGGTCGGCCGCCACGCCCGTTTCCTTGAGCAGGGCGCGCTCGAACTTGCGCAGCACGATGGGCGGCGGCTCATTGTGCGCCAGTTGATTCAAGGTGGCAACGTAGTGGTCGAACAGGACGGGATGCGGATCGTCGCGCGCGAGCAATTTGACCAGCAATTCGTTCAAATAGAAGCCGCACAGCAAGGCGGTCTTTTCCAGCGGCAACATACCGCCCACCCATTCGGCGCCCGTCAAGATGCGCAGCTCGGACTTGCCCGTCCAGCCCGCCTGTAGGGGCTGGAAGGTTTGCAGCACGCCGCGCAACTGCGAATGAGGCCGCTTGGCGCCCTTGGCGACGAGCGCGATGCGGCCGTATTCGCGTGTAAACACGTCGACGATGAGGCTGGTTTCTTTATGCGGATAGCTGTGCAGCACGAAGGCTGGCTGGCCCGTGATGCGTCCGTCGCGCGCGGGCGGACGGCTGCGCCGCGGCGCGGCAGGAGTGACAGGAGCTGCGGCCGGCGGCGCGATGGCCGCCGGCGCGGGGACAGGTGCGGATGCAGCAGATGAAGCTGGCGCAAGATCGTGCAGCGCTGGCGTGGTGGTGCTCATGCGTGTGGCGTCGCCCCCGGGTTGCGGATTACTCGTAGCCGTAGGCGCGCAAGCCCGCCTCGTTGTCGGCCCAGCCCGATTTGACCTTGACCCAGATTTCCAGGTACACGGGGCCGCCGAACAGCTTTTCCATGTCCAGACGGGCCTGGGTGGAGACTTCCTTCAGGCGCGCGCCCTTGTTGCCGATGATCATGGACTTGTGCGTATCGCGCTCGACCAGGATGGCGGCAAACACGCGGCGCAGATCGCCTTCCTGCTCGAATTTCTCGATCAGCACGGTGCTCGTGTACGGCAGTTCGTCGCCGACGAAGCGGAACAGTTTTTCGCGCACGATTTCCGAGGCGAGGAATTTCTCGCTGCGGTCCGTGATGTCGTCCGGTCCAAAGATCGGCTGGTTTTCCGGCAGGAAACGCTTGATCTCGTCCTGCAAGCCTTCCAGCTGGAAGTGCAGCTTGGCGGATACAGGCACGATGGCGGCGAAGTCGCGCATGGCGGCGATCTTTTGCGCGAACGGCAACAGCACGGCCTTGTCCTTCACGCGGTCCGATTTATTGATGACGAGGATGCACGGCACTTCCTTCGGCAGCAGGTCCATCACTTGCTGGTCGGCCGGGCCGAAGGTGCCCGCCTCGATCACGTACAAGATCACGTCCGAGGAAATCAGGGTGTTGGTGACGGTCTTGTTGAGCGTCTTGTTCAGCGCGTTCGAGTGGCGCGTCTGGAAGCCCGGCGTGTCGACGTAGATGAATTGCGCGTCCGGCACCGTCTGGATGCCCGTGATGCGGTGGCGCGTCGTTTGCGCCTTGCGCGAAGTGATGCTGACCTTCGCGCCGATCAGCACGTTCATCAGGGTCGATTTGCCCACGTTCGGGCGGCCCACGATGGCGATATAGCCACAGCGGAAGTTGTCGGGCATTTTGGTGGCTGTCATGCTAGTGTCGATTCTGTTTAGTGTGAGCGGCGATCGCCGGGGCAGCAGGGGCTGCCGCGTCGTCGCTCTGGATGGTGGCAATGCCGGCCAGCTTGAGCTGGGCGGCGCGCGGTTTCGGCTTGCGGCTGGCGGCTGGCGACTTCAACAGCGCCTGCTCGGCCACGTCGAGCGCCAGTTTGGCGGCGGCTTGCTCACCGGCGCGGCGGCTTCCGCCACGGCCGTAGACCTGGATGTTCAATTTCGGCACCAGGCATTCGATCTCGAATTCCTGGCTGTGGGCGGCGCCGTGGGTAGCCACCACGTTGTATTGTGGCAGCGAAATTTTCTTGCTTTGCAAAAACTCCTGCAGCAGGGTCTTGGCATCCTTGCCCAGGGTTTGCGGATCGACCGAGTCGAGGATGGGGATGTAGAACGCGCGGATCACCGTGCTGGCGGCGTCGAAGCCCGTGTCGAGGAAAATCGCGCCCAACAAGGCTTCCAGGGTGTCGGCGAGGATGGACGGACGGCGGAAACCGCCCGATTTCAGCTCGCCTTCGCCCAGGCGCAGGAATTGCGACAGTTCCAGCTTTTGCGCGATTTCATACAGCGACTGCTGCTTCACCAGATTCGCGCGCAGGCGCGACAGGTCGCCCTCGTCGATGGACTTGAAGCGTTCGTACAGGATGGAAGCGACCACGCAGTTGAGGATGGAGTCGCCGAGGAATTCCAGCCGCTCGTTATGCAAACTGCTGTGGCTACGATGCGTCAAGGCTTGCTGCAACAGGCCAGCATCCTGGAACGTATAGCCTAAACGGGTTTGCAATAACTGAAGATTCATTGTTGTTTCTGTGTCATCTGAGTAATTCGGCTGGCCGCCGCGCGGGGAATCGGCGCGGCAGCCATAGGGACGGCTTAGTGTATGCCGCCCACGCGTTTCGGATTGCTGAAGTTCATCCACACCAGGAAAGCCTTGCCGACGATGTTCTCGTTCGGCACGAAGCCCCAGTAGCGGCTGTCCGCGCTATTGTCGCGGTTGTCGCCCATCATGAAGTAGTTGCCTGCTGGTACCACACAAGTGAAACCGTCTTCGTTGTAGTCGCACGACTCCTTGTGCGGGAAATCCTTCACTTCGCGCAAGTTCAACGTAGGAGCAGGCTCGTCGTTGAGGATGCGGTGGCTCACGCCCGTCAGGTTTTCTTCCAGCTGCTTGTGGTAAACGGTGCTTTCATCGTCCAGGTAGTCGTCCAGCGGCGTGTATTGCACTTCCTTGCCGTTGACCGTCAAGCGCTTGTTTTCATAGGTGATTTTATCACCGGGCACACCGATCACGCGCTTGATATAGTCTTGCGACATATCTTTCGGGTACTTGAACACCATGACGTCGCCGCGCTGCGGATCGTTGACTTCAATGATGCGCTTGTTGACGATCGGCAAACGAATGCCATAAGTAAACTTGTTGACCAGGATCAAATCGCCCACCAGCAAGGTCGGCACCATCGAGCTCGACGGGATCTTGAATGGCTCGTACAGGAACGAGCGCAGGCAGAACACGAGGGCGATGACGGGGAAGAAGCTGCCCGAATACTCGACCCAGGTCGGCTGGCGCAACAGGGCCGCCTCGATGGTGGCGCGGCTGCCGCCCGCATCGGACTTGATGCCCTCGGCGGCCAGCTTGGACTGGCGCGCATCGAACTCGGCCAGGGCAAGGTCGGCCGCCTTGCGGCGCTGCTTGGACAGATAAAACACATCCAGGCACCAGACCAGGCCCGTCAACACCATCAGCACGAACAGGATTAAAGCGAAATTTCCTAAAATCACTTGCAGGTTCATGTATTAACCATCCACTTGTAAAATTGCCAGGAATGCTTCTTGCGGGATCTCCACGGAACCCACTTGCTTCATGCGTTTCTTACCCGCTTTTTGTTTTTCCAGCAATTTTTTCTTGCGGCTGATGTCGCCGCCATAGCACTTGGCCAGCACGTTCTTGCGCAAGGCTTTCACGTTCTCACGCGAAATGATGTTCGCGCCGATGGTCGCCTGGATGGCCACGTCGAACATCTGGCGCGGAATCAGTTCACGCATCTTGGCAGCCACCTGGCGGCCGCGGTACTGGCTGTTCGAGCGGTGGACGATGATGGCCAGCGCATCGACTTTTTCGCTGTTGATCAGCATGTCGACCTTGACCACGTCGGCCGCGCGGTATTCCTTGAACTCGTAATCCATCGAGGCATAGCCGCGCGACGTCGATTTCAGGCGGTCGAAGAAGTCCAGCACGATCTCGGCCATCGGCATTTCATACACGAGCTTGACCTGGCGGCCGTGGTAGCTCATATCCATCTGGATGCCGCGCTTGCCGATACACAGGGTGATCACGGAACCCACGTATTCCTGCGGCATGTACAGATTGACCGTGACGATAGGCTCGCGCACTTCCTCGATGCGCGACGGATCGGGCATCTTCGACGGATTGTCGACGTTGATCATGGTGCCGTCGCGCTGGATCACTTCATACACCACGGTAGGTGCCGTGGTGATCAGGTCCATGTCGAATTCGCGTTCGAGGCGTTCCTGCACGATTTCCATGTGCAGCAAGCCCAGGAAGCCGCAGCGGAAGCCGAAGCCCAGCGCCTGCGACACTTCCGGCTCGTACATCAGGGCCGCGTCGTTCAATTTCAGTTTTTCCAGCGAGTCGCGCAGCGCGTCGTACTGGTTCGCTTCCACGGGGAACAGGCCGGCAAACACTTGCGGCTGCACTTCCTTGAAGCCGGGCAATGGCGCGGCGGCAGGACGGTTGGCCAGGGTGACGGTGTCGCCCACTTTCGCCGCTTTCAATTCCTTGATGCCGGCGATGATGAAGCCCACCTGGCCTGCCGACAATTGTGGCAAGGATTGCGAACGGGGCGAAAACACGCCGATGTCTTCCACCAGCTGCACCGAATCGGTGGCCATCAGGCGGATCTTGTCTTTTGGTTTCAGGGTGCCGTTGATGACGCGCACCAGCATGACCACGCCCACATAGGCGTCATACCAGGAGTCGACGATCAGCGCCTGCAGCGGCGCATCGGGGTCGCCCTTCGGTGGCGGCACCTTGACGATCAATTGTTCGAGCACGTCCAGCACGCCGAAGCCCGTCTTGGCAGAGCAATGCACGGCGTCGCCCGCGTCGATGCCGATCACGTCTTCGATCTCGGCAATGGCGCTCGGCGGATCCGCGTTCGGCAAGTCGATCTTGTTCAGCACGGGCACCACTTCCACGCCCAGGTCCAGCGCCGTGTAGCAGTTGGCCACGGTTTGCGCTTCCACGCCTTGCGACGCATCAACAACCAGCAGCGCGCCTTCGCACGCCGACAGCGAGCGCGACACTTCATAGCTGAAGTCGACGTGGCCTGGCGTATCGATCAGGTTCAGATTGTAGATCTGGCCATCGCGCGCCTTGTAGTGCAGGGCCGCCGTTTGCGCCTTGATGGTAATGCCGCGCTCGCGCTCCAGATCCATCGAATCGAGCACCTGCGCCTCCATCTCGCGGTCGGACAAGCCGCCGCACAATTGAATGATGCGGTCAGCCAGGGTCGATTTACCGTGGTCAATATGGGCGATGATGGAGAAATTGCGTATGTTGTTCATTAACTAATATAAGTGCGAAGTTGACGACACTGCTTTAACAGGAATCAGGGGAATCATGTCCGGGCCAAACAGGGCCAGAACCAGGCGCCCCACTCATGATGAAAAAAGCGCTCCGAGCAGGACATCTGCATGCCCAGGCGAGCGCTTTTGAAGCGACAGAAGCTGCTGCCTCGGACAGTAGCTTTTTCGACCTCCCCATTTTACCGGATTTCAGAGTAGAAAGCCCGTCTTATGAGGCCGGCACCGGGCCAAGCCGACATTTTCGGCTGTTTTCAGCACCAGAATGGTGCAATGCAGTGTCAATATTGGCATTTAAGCTACGTCAGGCAGCGCCGTACCGCTGCCTCATCGAGGAAATAATGGCATAGCTCGGGCTGCGCCAGGTCGCCGAACAGCACCGGTACCAGCTCGTCGAAACGGGCCAGCAGCGAGGCGTCGGGCGCCGCATCGATATCGATCACGTCGACGGTGAACGGTTTTCCGGGCGCTTGCAGCAGGAGCAAGGCGTCCAGCATGTCCTGGCACAAATGGCAATAACTGCGGGAATAGAGGGTGAAATGCATGAAGAAAAGGGAAAGGCATCCCGGCCGGAGCCGGGATGCGGATGGAATCAGAAACTCACTTGGCAGACGGACGCAGCGAAACGAATTGCGCCACGTCGCCACGGCGCACCAGCACGGCCGACGACTTTTTCGGATCGAGCTTGGCGACCAGGGCATTGAACTGCTTGGCGTCTTTCACGGCAACGTTGTTCAATTGCAAGATCACGTCGCCAGGCTGCAAGCCGGCCAGGGCCGCCACGCCGTCGGCATCGTCGACCAGCACGCCCGCCTCGATCTTCAACTCCTGCTTCTTCGCGGCCGGCACGTCGCTGACTTTCAATCCCAGCGCATTGACGGCTTGCGCTTCCGGCTCCTTGGCGCCCTTCTTCGCCGTTTTCTCGCTTTCCAGCTCGACGACGGTGACGGGAATGTCCTGCTGCGCGCCCTTGCGCCAGACGGTGACCGTGGATTTGCCGTTGACGGCGGCGCCGCCTACCAGGCGCGGCAGGTCGGATGAACGCTCGATCTGCGCGCCGTTGAATTTCAGGATGATGTCGCCAGGCTTGATGCCCGCCTTGTCGGCCGGACCGCCCGGCTCCACCATCGATACTTGCGCGCCCTTGGCGTTCGGCAAGCCCAGCGATTCCGCCACATCCTTGCTCACTTCGCCGATCTGCACGCCGATGCGTCCGCGCACGACTTTCCCCGTCTTTTTCAGCTGCTCGCCCACGCGCATGGCTTCATCGATGGGCACGGCAAACGAAATGCCATTGTAGGCGCCGGACAAGGTGGCGATCTGCGAATTGATGCCGATCACCTCGCCGCGCATATTGATCAGCGGACCACCGGAGTTGCCGGGGTTGACGGCCACGTCGCTCTGGATCAGGGGCAGGTAATCGCCCGTATCGCGTGACTTGGCGGAAATAATGCCGGCCGTCACGGTATTTTCCAGGTTGAATGGCGAGCCGATGGCGATCACCCACTCGCCCACGCGGATCTTGTTCGAGTCGCCGATGGTCAGGCGCGGCAAGTTGGCGCCCTCGATTTTCAGCAGGGCCACGTCGGTGCGCGCATCGGCACCGATCACCTTGGCCTTGAATTCGCGCTTGTCCGTCAGGGTCACATACACTTCGTCGGCGCCGTCGACCACGTGGGCGTTGCTCAGCACGTAGCCATCGGCCGAAATGATGAAGCCGGAACCGACGCCGCGCTGCACTTCCTGCTCCTGCGGCACGGCGCGGCGGCCGCCGCGGGGCGCCTGCTGGCGCGGCGCGGGCATGGCGCCGCCAAAGAAGCGGCGCAGGAATTCCTGCATTTCCTGCTCATCCTGACCGCCCGCGCCAGCCCCGGCGCCGCCCATTTTCAGGCGTTCGGTGGTACGAATATTCACCACGGCCGGGCCGACGGCGTCGACCAGGTCCGAGAAATCAGGCAGTTTCACGGCCGGCACGGCGGCCTGCGCCTGTGGCGCCAGGCCCAGCATGGTGGGAGCAAGGAAGACGCCAGCCGTACCGAACAATAAGGCGGAAAGCGTCTTCACTGAAAACGACTTGCTGGCGGCACACATGTTTTTTTTCATGGAAAGGATCTTTTCGAGTATATAAACGGTTCAAAACGCGGATCAGGCGATTGCCTGCGCGCATGATTGGCCGTCATGACGGAAATCCAGGGGCAAACCCACCTGACAGCGCGCATGGCAAACAATGCAACAATATATCGCAAAAGCAAGATATTGCCTGCGCACAGTGTCAATCGTACGGAAGGCCAGTGTCAAGGGGGCGACGGGAAGGTTAAGCCAGGCATAAGATGGACGAGGCGCCCGCTAGCGCTGCGCCAGCGGCCCCGCCTCCAGCGGTTCGGCCACGCCAGGCGGCACGATGCCGGCGGCCAGCGGCGGCAGCGGTTCCGCCTGGGCAGCGGACTCTTCTGGTGCCGGCTCCGCGGCCAGACGGCTGGCCAGGCGCGCATCGAACTGGGCGCTCAGCGCATGGCCGTACTGCTCCGAGCGCAGCACCTCACCGATATGGCGATAGGCATCCCAGGCTTGCCGTCCCGATGGCGTATCGAGGGCGGCAAACGCCAGTTCGAGTTCGCTCGCCGCCAGCTCGCCATCGGCCAGCGCGGAAATAGTCTCGTGCAATCGTGTATGCGTATCCATGATGGGTCCTGCCATTTCAAGAGGATCGGTGCGGAAACCGGGCGCAGCCATGCCAACCTCATACTCTCCAGATTACCAGCGCTTGTCAATCGGCATGTCCAACAACGGTTTCAATTTCTCCGCAATCACTTCGCGCGCGCGAAAAATCCGGCTGCGCACGGTGCCGATGGGGCACGCCATGATCTCCGATATTTCTTCATAGCTCAGGCCCTCGATCTCGCGCAGCACGATGGCCGTGCGCAATTCGATGGGCAGCACATCCATGGCAGCATTGACGGTGGCTGCAATCTGCTTGCTGGCCAGCACCGATTCGGGCGTATTGTTGTCGCGCAATTTATTGCCGTCATCGAAAGACTCCGCCTGCTCGGCGTCGGCATCGCTGGATGTGGCGGCGCGCCGCCCCTGCGTGACGAGATAATTCTTGGCCGTATTGATGCCGATGCGGTACAGCCAGGTATAAAAGGCGGCCTCGCCGCGAAAATGGCGCAGCGCCCGGTATGCCTTGATAAAGGTTTCCTGCACCACATCTTCGGCCTCCGCCGGGTCATGCACGAGGCGCGACACCAGGCGCATCAAGCGGCGCTGATATTTCGATACCAGCACATCGAATGCCCGTTTGTCGCCAGCCTGCACCCGCTCGACCAGTAACTGATCATACTCGCGCTCTGTCCTCACGCCCGATGTCCCTGTAGTCATGCAGCGTGGGCGCCTGTATGGATATAGAGTTGGCCCGCTGCAAGAAGTTCAGTGTTCGTCCCACTTTTATTCTTCCCTGTTCCGCGCCGCGATCGCCCGGCAAGCCACGGCCAGCGGGCGGAAGGCGGTGCAACTGCCGCCGCGCTGCACCAACACCGCCGTGCGCCGTCCGGCGGTATCCGCCAGGCACAGCACCAGCAGCGACGGCCACAGGGTCGAGCCCGGCAACAGGCGCAGCCCCGGCGCCGCCACAGGCCCCGGCCCGGCCGGCTGCACCAGCCCGGCAGCACCGGCGTCCGGCGCCGCGCCATGCTCCAGATATACCGCCAGCCGCAACTGCCCGACCGGCGAAATATCAAGCGCCTGCGGCTTTCTGCGCCGGCGCAGCAAAGCCAGCAAAAACACGCCGCCAGCCGCACTCAGCAAGGCACCGCTCCAGCCCAGCGCATAGCCGCCCACCAGCTGGCCGGACGCGGGCAGACTGCGCCAGAGACCGCTCAAGGGCCAGGCGGCCAGCACGGCGCACAGTCCCAGCACCGCTTGCAACAGGCGCAAACAGACAGGCGTGCGAATGACAGCCGCTACCGCGATCGACATAGTTCATGGGAGAAAAAAGGCGCGCCGGCACCATGCCGGGCAAATTCAGCCGCCAACGAACGTTGGCGGCGAATCAGCGCTCACTACGATTTGACCGTAGCGAGCGCTTGAAAGTTCCTGCTTATTTCGCTTTACCGAAAATCAGCGTGCCATTCGTGCCGCCGAAGCCGAACGAATTTTTCACTGCATAATCGATCTTCATGTCACGCGCCGTGTTGGCACAGAAATCGAGATCGCACGCCGGATCCTGGTTGAAGATGTTGATGGTCGGAGGCGACACCTGATGGTGCAATGCCAGGACCGTAAACACCGCTTCCAGACCGCCCGCGCCGCCCAGCAAATGGCCCGTCATCGACTTGGTCGAGTTGACGACCAGCTTCTTGGCGTGATCACCGAAGGTGCGCTTGATGCCCATCACTTCCGCCACGTCGCCTTGCGGGGTCGACGTGCCGTGCGCGTTCAGGTACTGAATCTGATCCGCGTTCAAGCCTGCGTTGTCGAGGGCCGCGATCACCGATTTGCTGCCGCCGCTACCATCTTCCAGCGGCGAGGTCATGTGATAAGCATCTGCGCTCATCCCGAAACCATGCACTTCGGCATAGATCTTGGCACCGCGGGCCACCGCGTGCTCGTACTCTTCCAGCACCATGACGCCAGCGCCCTCGCCCAGCACGAAGCCGTCGCGGTCGGCATCCCACGGACGCGATGCCGTTGCCGGATCGTCGTTGCGGGTCGACAAGGCACGTGCCGAAGCGAAACCGCCCAGGCCCAGCGGCGACACGGTCGATTCGGCACCGCCGGCGATCATGACGTCGGCATCGCCGTACTCGATCATGCGCGCTGCGGCACCGATGCTGTGCAAACCGGTGGTGCACGCTGTAACGATCGCCAGGTTCGGGCCCTTCAGACCATATTTGATCGAAAGGTTGCCAGAGATCATGTTAATGATCGAGGCAGGCACGAAAAATGGCGAGATACGGCGCGGACCGCGCTTTTCGTACTCGGACTTGGTTTCCTCGATCAGCGGCAAGCCGCCGATACCGGAACCGATGATCACGCCGATACGCTCGGCGTTTTCTTCGGTCACTTCCAGGCCGGAGTCCTGCATCGCCTGGATGCCTGCAGCCATGCCGTAATGGATAAAGGTATCCATATGGCGGGCTTCCTTACCGGAGATGTACTCTTCGATATTGAAACCTTTGACTTCACCGGCAAAATGCGTGGTGAATGGCTGTGCATCAAACTTGGTAATCGTGGCAATGCCGGATTTACCTTCAATGATTGCGCCCCACGCCTCGGCAATAGTATTGCCGACTGGTGAAACGCAACCCAGGCCGGTGACAACAACACGACGGTTTTTAGAACGGCTCAAGCGATTCTCCTGAAGTCGGTCAGACAGGCTTAGGCCTTGACGTGTGCGGTGGCGTAGTCGATCGCCTGTTGCACGGTGGTGATTTTTTCAGCTTGTTCGTCAGGGATTTCCATTTCGAATTCGTCTTCCAGGGCCATCACCAGTTCCACGGTGTCCAGGGAATCGGCGCCCAGGTCGTCGACGAAGGAGGATTCGATTTTGATGTCTGCTTCTGCAACGCCCAGTTGCTCAGCGACGATTTTCTTAACGCGTTGTTCGATATCCGACATGTTATGGCTCCAAAGTGTGTGTTACGGAAAGTGCGCGCATTTTATCAGGTTTGCGCGTCCGAATACTAATTTCGGTGTCTGCTGCTAATTCAACCGAAGCTGCTGCTAAAAGATGCGATTATAGACAAAAACGACCGTTGAATCATGCCACAAACGCCCGCCCCGTCTACCTTTCACATCAATTCATGTACATTCCGCCGTTCACGTGCAGGGTCGTGCCCGTGATATACGCCGCTTGCGGCGAGGCCAAAAAGGCCACGGCCGCTGCCACGTCTTCCGGTTTGCCCAGGCGGGACAGGGGAATTTGCGTCAACAGGGCCGCATGCTGCTCTTCGCTCAGGGCCTTGGTCATGTCGGTATCGATGAAGCCCGGCGCGATGCAGTTCACGGTAATGTTGCGGCTGCCGATTTCGCGCGCCAGGGCGCGGCTCATGCCTTCCACGCCGGCCTTGGCCGCCGCGTAATTCATTTGCCCCGGATTACCCGACGAAGCCACCACCGACGTGATGTTGATGATACGCCCAGTTTTGGCTTTCATCATGCCACGCAGCACGGCGCGCGACAGACGGCCCACGGCCGACAGGTTCGTCGAGATGACGCTGTCCCACTCTTCATCCTTCATGCGCATGGCCAGCTGGTCTTGCGTGATGCCCGCATTGTTGACGAGGATCGACAGGCTGCCGTAGGTTTTCTGCACTTCATCGACGACGGCCGCGCAGCGCGCCGCATCGGTCACGTTCAGGACCAGGCCCTTGCCTGCCACACCTTCGGCGGCCAGGTAATCGGTAATCGCTTGCGCGCCGCTCTCCGAGGTGGCGGTGCCGACCACGGTGGCGCCCTGCTTGCCCAGTTCGGTGGCGATGGCGCGGCCGATGCCGCGCGAGGCGCCCGTGACCAGCACGACTTGATTTGCTAAATTCATGAGTATCCTTAAGAGCAACCGCGGCAGGCAGGCTGCCGCGATCTGATGTTTATTTGAGCTGCGTCAAAATGCGTTCCAGCGAAGCCTGGTCGACGATGGCGTCGCCCACCAGCACCGGGTCGATGCGCTTGGCCAGGCCCATCAGGACCTTGCCCGGACCGCATTCGATCACTTGCGTGATGCCATCCGCGGCAACCTTTTGCATGGTTTCCACCCAGCGCACGGGGCTGGCCGCCTGGCGCACCAGCGCATCCTTGATGCCGGCCACGTCGTTGACGATGGCCACGTCGACGTTGTTGATCAGGGCGATCTGCGGCGCGGCGAACGTCAGGCCGGCCATGTACTCGCGCAAACGGTCCGACGCGGGCTTCAGCAGCGACGAATGGAATGGCGCGGAGACGGGCAGTTTCATGGCGCGCTTGGCGCCCTTGGCCTTGGCCAGTTCGCAGGCGCGCTCGACCGCAGCCGTGTGGCCGGCGATGACGACTTGCGCTGGCGCATTGAAATTGACGGGCTCGACCACCAGGGCCGGGTTTTCCGCCGCCGCTTCCGCACAGGCGGCGCGCACGTCGTCATCCGACAGGCCCAGCACGACAGCCATCGTGCCCTGCCCGACGGGCACGGCTTCCTGCATGGCTTGCGCGCGGAAACGCACGAGCGGCACGGCATCCTTGAAGGAAATGACGCCGGCGGCGACCAGCGCCGAGTATTCACCGAGACTGTGACCGGCCACGACCGTCGGCACGGGGCCGCCGGCCGCCAGCCAGGCGCGGTAGAAGGCCACGGCCGCCGTCAGCATCACCGGTTGCGTGTTGGTGGTGAGATCCAGTTCTTCCTTCGGACCTTCGGCGATCAGCTTGCCCAGGTCGAATTGCAGGGCGTCCGACGCTTCGGCGACGGTCTGCGCAACCACGGGGTTGCCGGCGAAACCGTCGAGCATCGCAATCGCTTGCGAGCCTTGGCCTGGGAAAACAAATGCAAATTGTGTCATGTCGACTCCGTTTTTTTAATAATGTTGCGGGATTACATGCGCGCCAGCACGGCGCCCCAGGTAAAGCCGCCGCCCACGCCTTCCATCATGACGTTGTCGCCCTTCTTGACGCGGCCGTCGCGCACGGCGATGTCGAGCGCCAGCGGAATCGAGGCGGCCGAGGTGTTGCCATGCTGGTCGACGGTGACGACCATCTTGTCCAGCGGCAAGCCGAGTTTCTTGGCCGTGCTGTTCATGATGCGGATGTTCGCCTGGTGCGGGATCAGCCAGTCGATCTGGTCCGAGGTCATGTTGGCATGTTCCAGGGCTTCGTGCGCGACTTTTTCCAGTACGGACACGGCCAGCTTGAACACGGCCGGGCCATCCATGTAGAGGAAGGCGCTGCCGTCCAGCGCGCCGCCAGCCAGACTGCCCGGCACGCTGAGGATGTTCGAATGGCGGCCGTCCGCGTGCAGCTTGGTAGCCAGGATGCCCGGCTCTTTCGATGCCGTCATGACGATGGCGCCGGCGCCGTCGCCGAACAGCACGCAAGTGCCGCGGTCGTCGAAATTGAGGATGCGCGAAAACACTTCGGCGCCGATCACCAGCACGTTCTTATGCATGCCCGACTGGATGAAGCTGTCGGCCGTGGCCACCGCATACACGAAACCGCTGCAGACGGCTTGCACGTCTACGGCGGCGCAGTTATTCGTGATGCCCAGCTTGTTTTGCACGATGCAGGCGGTGCTGGGGAAGCTGCCGAAGAAATCGGGGGTCGAGCTGGCGACGATGATCAGGTCCAGGTCGTTGCCGTTCAGGCCAGCCATTTCCAGGGCCTTTATGGCCGCTTCCACGCCCAGGTCCGAGGAGTTTTGCGTCGGCGCCGCGTAATGGCGCGCCGAAATGCCGCTGCGCGACACGATCCATTCATCCGACGTCTCGATGCCCTTGGCGGCGAGCTGTTCGGTCAAATCCTGGTTGGTGACGCGCTTCTCCGGCAAGTAGCTGCCGGTACCGATAATTTTGCTGTAAGTTTTGCTAAAAACAGTCATGCAAATACCCGTCCACTAAATGGTAGAGCTTGTTGATGTAGGTTCGTCCGGTACTGGCGTGCGCGGCATCAGCTCGGCGATCAGGCTGGCCAGGTGCGCTTGCACGTCATTTTTTGCCGCATCAAAGGCGCGGCGCAAGGCCCATTCGAAGGAATAGGCATCGGCGCTGCCATGGCTCTTGAAGACGAGACCACGCAAGCCCAGCAGGCTGGCGCCGTTGTAACGCGATGGATTCAAGCGGTTGCCGATGGCTTTCAGGGCCCCGCGGGCGATCAGCGCGCCCAGCATGGTAATCGGATTGCGCTTGAATTCGGAAGTGAGCACGTCTTTCATGAAGCGCGCCAGGCCTTCGATGGCTTTCAGGGTGACATTGCCGACAAAACCGTCGCAGACGACGATATCGGTCGTACCCTTGAAGATATCGTTGCCTTCCACGTTGCCGTAGAAGTTCAGCGCGCCACGCTCATGGTCGGCCTGCAGCAGCTTCGAGGTGAGTTTCACCACTTCATTGCCCTTGATATCTTCCGTACCCACGTTCAGCAAGCCGATCGTGGGGCGTGCAATGCCTTCCATGGCGGACACGAGCACGGAACCCATGATGGCGAACTGGTGCAAGTGATGCGGTTCGCAATCGACGTTGGCGCCCAGGTCCAGCATGTAGGTGGGGCCGTTCTTTTGATTCGGCAAGATGCTGCAGATGGCCGGGCGGTCGACGCCGGACATGGTTTTCAATACATAGCGCGACACGGCCATCAAGGCTGCCGTATTACCGGCGGAAACGGAGGCTTGCGCCACGCCGTTCTTGACCTGTTCGATGGCCACGCGCATGGAGGAATCCTTCTTGCGGCGCAGGGCCACTTCCAGGGGATCGTCCATGGTAACTTGTTCGGAGGCATGCAATACCGACAGGCGCGGATGCGTGTCGGCTTTATGTTTTTTCAGTTCGGCACGGATCACGTCTTCCAATCCAACAAGGATCAGTTCGGCTTCAGGCTCATGTTTTACGAAGGAAATTGCTGCGGGGATAGTGACTGAGGGACCGTGATCTCCGCCCATGCAGTCGATAGAAATTTTGATTGTCATTTGTGTTGATTCAATACCGCTGCGGGCGTGCGGCAAGATGTGAATCGGACTGGAGCATATGCAGGGCGCAGCATGTCATGCACCGCCTGAGCAAGCTTGATTCAAAATGACGGGTGCGCAAGATGAATTGCAGCCGATAAAAAAGAAGAAGCGGCGCCACGCCGAATAACCACGCAACACCGCTTTCATCTTACCCAACAAAAACGTCGATTACTCGTCGTTTTTGGTCTTCAACACTTTACGACCACGATAGAAGCCGTTAGGGCTGATATGGTGACGCATGTGTGTTTCGCCGGTAACTGGCTCGACGCTCAATTGCGGCGCGACCAGGAAGTCGTGCGAACGGTGCATGCCGCGCTTGGAAGGGGTTTTCTTGTTCTGTTGAACTGCCATGATGACTCCTAATACATAAGTTCTAAAATTTTAGCACAATCGATTAGCAAATACATGCGAATCGAGTATCCCAGCGGCAAAGACTACCCGAAAATAGCCCGGACCGACATCGTTTATTACAATTACATTTCACTACACTTGCCATACTCGATTACTACACGCGTTTGACACGTTCTCTAAGCGGACCCTCACAAACCTACTGCGCGTCCCACTATCGCCTCGGCGTTGCTCAGCGTACTTCCGTACGCTTGCGCTACTCAAGACGATATTGGACCGCTCGCTACGGTTTCTGAGGCCCCCTATAAACTACCACTACTACTTATTCTCTATTCTCTTAACTTATTCTGGCTTCAAGTCCTTCAGTGCCGCGAACGGCGACTTCTTTTCAGTCTTGAGGGCATCGAGCTGCGCCGTATCGGGGCAGACGTCGTGTTTGGGTACCTGCGGCAGGGCCAGCAAGGCTTCATCTTCGATCAGGGCCGCGGCATCCATGCTGCGGCTGCCGACGATCACGTCGATCGTTTCATCGTTGATGATTTCTTCGATCTCGTCCGCGTGCTCGTCATCCTTGCCCAGCATCAGAACAGTCGAAGAATCTATCACGTAAGCATACGGAGTCAGGCAGCGCTGGCAAACCAGCTGAACGGTGCCGTTGACCGACAAGGTCAGTTGCGGGTAGCCCAGCTTGCTGGTGCCGCCGACGATCTTCCAGGCGATCTCGCCGGAATTATCTGCACAATCCTTGGTCAACCGGGTCATTTCAGCGACAGGAGTTACACCCTCGCGGCTCCCGCTGATACGACAAAAATCAAAGGCGTCGATCACAAAAGCATTCATTGGTAGAAAATTTCCCCGGAAAACCTGCGATAATAACAGGGTTTTTAGCACGGAGTCAAAGGCTAAGCATCTTTTTTGACGCAATCATTGCCATAAACATGACAACTTCATTAACACCGTCATGCCGCATGGAGCCTCAGTCAGGGGCTCTGCGCCCTAGAGTTTGCGTGAAATTCCACTGACATCGACCAGCGCGGCCATGCCGGCCGCCATCCACTACCGAATGATACCAACTTCCGCCCCATTGCGCTTGATTCTTGCATCGAGTTCGACCTACCGCAAGGAATTGCTGGAACGCCTGCGCCTGCCTTTCGAAGTCGCCGTGCCCGATCTCGACGAAAGCCCCCTGTCAGGCGAAAGCCCCAGCGCCACGGCCCTGCGCCTGGCCCAGGCCAAGGCGCAGGCCGTGCTCGACCGCCATCCTGGCAGCCTCGTCATCGGCTCAGATCAGGTCGCCACCCTCGATGGCGCACAGATCGGCAAGCCCGGCAACCATGCGAATGCCCTGCTGCAACTGCAAACCATGCGCGGACGCCAGACTGTGTTCCACACGGCACTGTGCCTGCTGGACGGACGCCAGGCGGTGCCTGTGGCACAGGTGGAAGATATCCAGACCCTCGTCACCGTGCGCGACTTGCCCGACGCGGAACTGGACGCCTACCTGCGCATCGAGCAGCCGTACGATTGCGCCGGCAGCGCCAAGAACGAAGGCCTGGGCATCGCCTTGCTTGAACGCATCGCCACCACCGACCCGACCGCCCTCACCGGCTTGCCGCTGATCGCCCTCACCGGCATGCTGCGCAAGGCAGGCGTCACGTTTTTCACCCTTTAATTTACCGACAATAAGAATATGACCGGCACCCTGTACCTGATTCCCAACCACCTCGGCCTGTCCGACAGCCCGGCCGACCCGCTGGCCCATATCATTCCAGAGCAAGTACGGCACATCACGTCCCAGCTAGATTATTTCGTTGCGGAAAATGCCAAGACGGCGCGCGCCTTCCTGAAATTGATCGGCAACCAGCATCCGCTGGCCAAGCCACTGCAGGAAATCACGATTTCCGAACTGAACGTGAATACCCCGGCGCAAGCGCTGGCCGGCTTGCTGGCTCCCCTGCTGGCGGGGCGCGACGCGGGCCTCGTGTCGGAAGCGGGCGTGCCCGCCGTGGCCGACCCTGGCGCCGACCTGGTGCGCCTGGCGCATCAGCACGGTATCAAGGTGCGTCCGCTGGTGGGCCCGTCGTCGATCCTGCTGGCCGTGATGGCCAGCGGCTTGAACGGCCAGAGCTTCGCCTTCAACGGCTACCTGCCCACGGACGCGGCCCTGCGCGCCAAGCGCCTGAAGGAACTGGAAGGGCGTTCGCGCAATGAAAAGCAGACCCAGCTGTTCATCGAAACGCCATACCGCAACGCCGCCATGCTCGACGCCCTCGTGGCGCAATGTGCGCCATCGACCCTGATCTGCGTCGCCACCGACCTGAGCCTGGACACGGAAAGCGTGCAAACGTGGAATGGCGGACAGTGGAAGAAACAATTGGCTGCAGGCAAGGCTCCTGACTTCCACAAGAAACCGACCGTGTTCTTGCTGCTGGGACAGTAAACGACAAACGCCACGGACACATTATCCGTGGCGTTTTTTTATTACAGCACTACCAAGACAAGTGTAATTACACTCTTCTAGTGCCCGTATTCTTCTGTCCACCTTTACCTGTTTCCAGCACGAACTTGGCGCCGTCGTCGCGACCCAGCACCTTGACCAGGTACGGCATGACTTCGCGCAACATCGGCTCCAGGGTGTACGGCGGATTCAGGATGAACATGCCGCTGCTGTGCAAGCCGAAGCCGTCCGGCGACGGGGTGTTCACCGTCAGGGTCACGTGCAGCCAGTCCGAGCTGGGCAGTTGCTTCAGCTTGTCAGCGAACTGGCGCGATTCCATGCGCTGCAGTACGGGGTACCAGACGGCATACATGCCCGACGGGAAGCGCACGAGCGCGTCGGCCAAGGTGTCCTTGACCTTGCGGTAATCCATCTTGTCTTCATACGGCGGGTCGATCAGCACCAGCGCGCGACGCGATGGCGGCGGCAGCAGGGCTTTCAGGCTCTGGAAGCCATCCGCCTTGGTGATGATGACGCGCTTGCCGCGCACGGTCGGACGCTCGCCCTGGGCCAGCGCATGGGCCTCGACCTTGCGGAAGTTGTCGGCCAGAATCTTTGCATCGGCGGGATGCAGCTCGAACAGGCGCAGACGGTCTTGCTCGCGGCTGACCTTGTCGGCGCAGTACGGCGAACCCGGGTAGTAGCGCATCTTGCCGCTCGGATTCATTTCCTTGATCAGCTTCATGTACTCGGCCAGCGAGGCCGGCAAGTCCGTGCGGTCCCACAGGGGCGCGATGCCCGTTTCGTACTCGGCATTTTTCGACGCATAGCCGCCGTCGAGCGCATACACGCCCGCGCCGGAATGGGTATCGATATAACTATAGGCGGTATCTTTTTGATTCAGATATTGCAACAACTGAATCTGCACATAATGTTTCAACACATCGGCGTGATTACCCGCGTGAAAGGCGTGGCGGTAACTCAACATAAGCTGGCTAATTCCATAATAAAAATAAATAAAGGCGGGAGCGCTGACACCGGGCAGGGCATGAAAACAGACTGGAGGGGTCAGGCTGCGGGGCCAGGAAACAGCATGGACCAGCGTAATCAGCGCGCAATTACCAGCATTATCCACCAGAAAGGTGCGTTGCATCAAAAAACACGGATAAACAAGCTCATGCATTCCCGCGACTGGCGTCGCCGGGCGCGGTAGAATACGCGCATCGGGCGCCCGGCGCCCATCGCCCTACTGAATAGATACGACCATGCACAGCCTGACCCTCACGACCGATAACCGCGCCGACGTCGCGGCAGCCCTGGCCGGCCCGCGCTGGACGGTGGCCTGCCTGTGCGCGCTGTGGTGCGGCACTTGCGGCAGCTACCGCGCCACGTTCGAGGAACTGGCCGCGCGCCACCCGGACACCGTCTTCGTCTGGGTCGATATCGAAGACCAGGCCGACGTGGTGGGCGACCTCGACATCGACAACTTCCCCACCCTGCTGATCCAGCACGACGACAACGTGGCCTTCTTCGGCACCGTGCTGCCCGACGGCGGCCTGGCGCACCGCATGGTGCAGGCGCAGCAGGCGCTCAGCGCGCAGGAACTGGCTGCGCTGGCCGGCAGCACGCAGGAGCGGCGCGACTGGCAGCGCGACTGCAATCTGCGCAACCTGCTGGCCGCGACACTCGATCAGTAAGATCAGCCCAGGCGCAGCGGCAGGCTGCGCAACCGTTTCCCCGTCAAACTGAACACGGCATTGGCCACGGCCGGCGCGATCGGCGGCGTGCCCGGCTCGCCCACGCCTTCCGGATGCTCGGCGCTGGCGATGATGATGGTTTCCACCTCGGGCGTTTGCCCCATGCGCAGCACGGGATAGTCGTGGAAGTTGCTTTGCTCGACTTTGCCTTCCTGGAACGTGATTTCGCCGCCCAGCGCCGCCGACAAGCCGAACAGCACGGCCGACTCCATCTGCTGGGCGATGATGTTCGGATTGACGGCGATGCCGCAATCGATGGCGCACACCACGCGCTGCACGCGGATTTCGCCATTTTCCACGGATACCTGCGCCACTTGCGCGACGATGCTGCCGAACGACTGGTGCAAGGCCACGCCGTGCGCATGGCCGGGCGGAGGACTGCCCGCCCTGGCAACGGCCGCATCGAGCACGGCCAGGTAGCGCGGATGTTTCACCAGCATGGCGCGGCGGAAGGCGACGCCGTCCTGCCCCGCCGCATGCGCCAGTTCGTCGATAAAGCTTTCCTTGAAGAATGCATTGTGCGAGTGCCCCACCGAGCGCCAATAGCCTACCGGCACGGCACTGTCGGCGATCACGTGGGCGATGCGCTGGTTGGCGATTTCATACGGCATGTCGAATTCGCCTTCGGCCGTCGTCTTGTCCGGCCCCGCACCGGGCAAGCCGAAATTGCGCTGCAAAAACTGGTGCGTGATGGACCCGCTGACGGATTTGTTGTCCCAGGACGCGATGCGGCCGTGTTCGTCGAGGCGGGCCGCGAAGCGGGCCAGCGCGGCGGGACGGTACATATCGTGCCTGGTGTCCTGTTCGCGCGTCCACACCAGCTGCACGGGCGCGCCGCCGCATTGCAGCGCGATGGCGACGGCCTGGGCCACCATATCCACTTCCAGGCGGCGGCCGAAACCACCGCCGAGCAGCAGCACCTCGATCGTCACATCCTTCGCATCGACGCCGGCCACTTTCGCCGCCACGTCGACGGCGATGCCGGGCGCCTGCGTCGACACCCACAGCATCACCTTGCCATCCTTGACTTGCGCGGTGCAGTTGACGGGTTCCATGGCGGCGTGCGCGAGGAACGGCGCGCGGTACTCGGCCTTGACGCTGCGCAAACCCTGCACGGCCTTGCTTTCCACCTCGCCGCTGGCGTGGTACGCATGGCCCGCCTCACTGTCGAGCAGGCGGGCAAACTCCGCATACACGCCGGCGCTGGACAGGTTCGCCTGCGGACCGGCCTTCCACTGCGTCGGCAAGGCGGCGGCCGCCTGTTTCGCGCGCCACCAGGTGTCGGCGACCACGGCGGCGCACGACGTGACCGACGTGCCGCGCTGGGGCAGGTGCGGCGTCAGGTCCACCACCTTTTTCACGCCCGGCATGGCGAGTATGGGCGCCGCGTCGAACGCGGCCAGGGTGTCGCCCAGGCGCGGCGGCAGATGCAGGGCCGCATACAGCATGCCCGGCGGACGCGCATCGATGCCGAAACGCGCACTGCCATTGACTTTCGACGGCGTGTCGCGGCGCGGCGCCGGCTGGCCGATCAGCTTGAAATCCTTGGGGGATTTGAGCACGGGCGTGCCTGGGTCGACGCCGGCGGCGCGCTGCGCCAGGCTGGCGTAGCTGGCGCGCCGTCCATCCGGGTGGACCACTGCGCCATCTTCCGTGCGGCATTGCGCGGGCGGCACTTGCCACAGCGCGGCGGCGGCGCCCACCAGCATGGCGCGCGCCGACGCACCCGCTTCGCGCATGGGGCCCCAGCCATCCTTCACGCTCGACGAGCCGCCCGTAACGACCACGCCCAGTTCGCGCGCCGCCTTGGCCACCGTCCACTGCGCCAGCGCCTTCAGCCGGCCCTGGTCGTCCGGGTGGAACGGCAGGCTATCCTTGAGCATGGCGACATTACCGAAGATTTTATCCATGGGCGCCTGGATCAGCTTGACGCTGCTCAAAGGCACGTCGAGTTCCTCGGCCACCAGCATCGGCAAGGCCGTGTGCACGCCCTGCCCCATCTCGCTGCGCGGCATGGCCAGGGTCACCGTGCCGTCCGTGCCTATGGCCAGCCAGCCGTTCAGGGCCACGGCGCCATCCTGCAGCGGCAGCGGCGCGCTGCCATGCAGGCGCTGGCGCGGCGGCAACACGCCCCAGCCCAGCACCAGGGCGCCCACGCCGGCCACGCCGAGACCCAGGCCGCCGAGCAGGAAACGGCGGCGCGACGTGTTTTTTTCTCCGGCCATGGGATACCCTTTAATTGGTTAGTGGTTGATCCAGCGGATCGATCCAGCGCTCCAGCATATCCTGTGCCAGCACCGGACGGCTATAAAAATAACCTTGCGCCAGCTTGCAGCCATGGCGCAGCAGGAAGGCGGCCTGCTCTTCCGTCTCCACGCCTTCGGCAATCACGGACAATTGCATGCTCTTGCCCAGCTGGATGATGGCGATCGCGATCGCCTCGTCGTTGACGTCCGTCGAGATATCCTTGATGAAGGAGCGGTCGATCTTCAGCGTCTGCACGGGCAGCTGCTTCAGATACGCGAGCGAGGAATAGCCGGTGCCGAAATCGTCGATGGCCAGGCCCACGCCGATGGCGTGCAAATCGTTGATGAAGCCCAGCGCGTCGCCCGTGTTCATGATCACCGATTCCGTCACTTCCAGCTGCAGGCGCTGCGGCTCGAGGCCCGTTTCCGTCAGGATGTCGGCCACCATGCCGGCGATGCTGCCCCGCTCGAACTGTTTTACGGACAGATTCACGGCCATCTTCGGCACGTGCAAACCCTGCGCCTGCCAGCGCATCATCTGGCGGCACGCCTCGTCGAGCACCCATTTGCCCAGCTGGTTGATGAAACCGCTGTCCTCGGCCAGCGGAATGAAGCGGGCCGGCGGCACCAGGCCCAGTTCCGGATGGTTCCAGCGCACCAGCGCCTCGACGCCGACCAGGCGGCCCGTGTCGATTTCCACCTGCGGCTGGTAATTCAGGAACATCTCGTTTTTCTCGATCGAGCGGCGCAAAAAGGTTTCCAGGCGCAGGCGCTCGACGCCTTCGCCCGTCATCGACGGCGCATAGAAGCGGTAACCGTTGCGCCCGCGCGCCTTGGCCTGGTACATGGCCACGTCGGCATTGCGGATCAACATATTCAAGTCCAGCGCATCGTCCGGATACAGGCTGATGCCCACGCTGCAGGTGACGAACAGTTCGTGGTCGGCCACCGTGAAGGGCTGGTCGAACATGGTCATCAGCTTTTCCGCCACCTGCGTCGCACCGTACTCGCCATCGACGCGTTCGAGCAGGACGATGAATTCATCGCCACCCAGACGCGCCAGGGTGTCGCCTTCGCGCAGGCGGGCCGCCAGCTGGCCGGCCACCTTTTGCAGCAATTCGTCGCCCACATGGTGGCCCAGGGTGTCATTGACGTTCTTGAAGCGGTCCAGGTCGATGAACAGCACGGCCAGCTGCTCCTGGTCGCGCGCGGCGCGCAGCAAGGCGTGCTGCAGGCGGTCGTGGAACAGCAGGCGGTTCGGCAGCGCCGTCAGCGGGTCGTGGTGGGCCATGTGGTCGAGCTTTTCCTGCGACTCCTTGATCAGGGTGATGTCGCTGAACACGCCCACGTAATGCGTGGTGGTGGCGTGCGTGTCGCGCACGGCGCTGATGGTCAGCCACTCCAGGTACAGTTCGCCGTTCTTGCGCTGGTGCCAGATTTCACCACGCCAGAAACCGCTGGCCTTCAATTCGTCCCACATAGCCTGGTAAAACGCCGCGTCGTGGCGCGCCGAGCGTGTCAGTGACGAGTGCTGGCCCACCGCCTCGGCCTCGGTATAGCCGGTGATCTGCGTGAAGGCGGGATTGACGGTGACGATGACGCCGCTGGCATCGACCACCATCACGCCGTCGGCAATATGTTCGAGCACGGTGGCCGACAGGCGCAGCTTTTCCTCGGCTTCCTTGCGCGCCGTGATGTCGGCATACACCCAGATGCTGCCTTCATTGGGGCGCAGCGGATCGAGCGCGCAGCCGCTGACCAGCGCCCAGAACAGGCTGCCGTCGCGCCGCTTGTACTGGCGCTCCTCGCTGAAATCGCCGCCCTGGGCCAGCGCCGGATACTGGCGCTCGCCCGCATCCTCGAAGTCATACGCGCTCGCAAACACGATGGACGTCGAACGGCCCGTCATCTCGGCATGGTCGTAGCCGAACAGCTCTTCGCAGCGGCGATTGACGGAAATGATGCGGCGGTGGCGCACGAACATCACGCCGAACATCACGTTGTCGAGAATCGCGCTCTGCTCCGTCAGCAGCGCTTCGATGCGCATCTCGTGGTGCTTGCGCTGGCTGATGTCTGCAATGATGCCGTCGACCCAGATGACGCCCTGCTCGCCCGCCTGCGGCTGGCCATTCTCGGCTACCCAGCGTTCGATGCCGAAAGCGTCGATGATGCGGTATTCCAGCGCATATGGACGCACCTCGGCCACCGCCTGGCGCACGGCGCGGCGGTGCTCGCGGCGGTCTTCCGGGCAGATCAGGTCGGCCCAGGCATGCGTGGTGCCGCGCATGAACTGGCGCGCCGAATAGCCGGAAATTTCCTCGATGGCGTCGCTGACGAAGTCGATGGGGCCGTCGGGCCGGTAGCGGAAGACGGCGCCCGGCACCTGCGTGACGATGGTGCGGAAGCGCTCTTCGCGCTGGCCCACGTCCTCGAACAGCTGGCCGATGGCCGCGCGCATTTGCTCGAGCTGGGCCGTCAGGCGACCCAGTTCGTCATTGCTGTGCGAAGCCAGCGGCGTGTCGAAATCGCCGTGCGACAGGCGGTCGGAAAAGCGCGTCAGGCGGCGCAGGGGTTTCAACAGGCGGCGGTTCAGGAACAGCACGATCAGCGCCATCGACACGGCCAGCTGTGCGCCCAGCACGAAAATATAGGAGATCTGCTTTTCGCGCAGCTCCTGCTGGCTGCGCGCATCGTCCATTTCGACGACGACGTGGCCGATGCGTTCGCCGCGCACGAGGATGTCGCGCTCGGCGCGGTACAGATTGCCCACGGGGCGCTGCGGCGCCCGCAGGCGGATGAATTCCGTGTCGCCCTGCCCCAGCACCTTCACCAGCAGCACGGAGCGGTCGCGCATCACCGACTCGACCAGCGAGTGGGCCGATTCCGCATTCATGTTCCACAGCGACTCCTGCATGCCCAGCGCCAGGATGTCGGCATTGCGCTGCAAGGCTTCGTTCAGGCTGGTGCGCGCCGACTGGCGCTCATGCACGCCGACCAGCACATAGCTGCCGAAAATGGCGGGCACGACCAGCCCGCCAAAGACCACCAGCAGCAAGGCGCCATAGATCGACGAGCCATACAGCACGCGCAGGCTGGCGCGCAGGCGCTGAGAAGGTGAATTAAACATGCGGCAACAGGGCAACAGGGATCAGGCGGGCGATCATTGACTTTACAGGGGAATCGGGTGGCGAGGCGGGACGAATCTTTATCAGGAGCAATTATGCATGCAAAAAGCGGGAAAAGTCACCAACAAACACGCGCCGGCGGCTACCTGATGTCATATAAACAGGGTTGAAAAACCACACGCATGCCGGCGCGCCAGGCCGGCGCCAGCAGAAAAGCGCGCAGCTTGCTATCATCGCGCCACTTTACCTAGAGGAACCATCATGACCTTCTCCATCTACTCCGCTTCGATCCCCGTCTTCAAACAGATCCTGGGCAGCCTGGCCGCCATCCTGGACAAGGCGGAAACGCACGCGCAAGACAAGAAAATCGACCCGAACGCCCTGCTGCAATTCCGCCTGTTCCCGGACATGCTGCCGTTCGTGCGCCAGATCCAGATCGCCACCGACTTCGCCAAGGGCTGCGGCGCGCGCCTGGCCGGCGTGGCCGTGCCGCCGTATGAAGACAGCGAACAGAGCTTTGCAGAGCTGAAGGCGCGCATCGTGAAAACCATCGCCTTCCTGGAAAGCCTGCCGCAAGCGGACATCGACGGCAGCGAAACGCGCGCCATCACCACCGGCAGCGGCGAAAAGACCAAGCACTTCACGGGCCAGACCTATCTGTTCCACTACGCGCTGCCGCACTTCTTCTTCCACGCGACGACGGCGTACGACATCCTGCGCCACAATGGCATCGAAGTGGGCAAAAAGGACTTTATCGGCAGCTTCTGAGACGCATAAGCAAATCTGCTGCGCGGCGCGCCTTGCGGCCTGCGATGCTCGCCGTACTTGAGTACGGCTGCGCTTCTTAGCCGCAAATCATCGCCGCTCGCGACGATTTGCTCAAGCGTCGACGCAATGGAGTAAAGCAATACTCTATTGCGTCGCTATTCAGCTATTAAGTATTCCGGCGCGGATACCCTTGCGCCAGGATGCGCACCCACACCACTTCCTTCTCTTCATCCGTCATCGACACCCAGTGGGCCACTTCCACCACGCTGCGGCCGCAGCCGCGGCAGATTTCATCGAACGTCGTCGAGCACACGGCCACGCAGGGCGTATCGGGACGCGGCGGCAATTCCTTGTCAGCCATCAGGATACCTTCGGCAAGCCGAGCTTTTCCCAGCCTTCAGTGCCCAGCGCTTCCAGCGTGGCAATATTCTTGTCGAAAATTTCCGATGCTTCCGGGAATGCCTCGACGGCGCGCTCGATGCTGTCTTCGCGCAGCAAATGCAGGGTCGGGTAGGGCGAACGGTTGGTGTAGTTGCTGATGTCGTCCTCGAACGTCTCGGCAAACTGATAGTCAGGGTGGAAACTGGCCACTTGCAGTTCGCCCGCCAGGTGCATGTCTTCCACGGCCGCGTCGGCCACATCGAGGAACTCGTTGTAGTCGAGGAAATCGTTCAGGGTATATGGATGGATCAGCAAGGTCGTGTCGATCTGCTCGGGATCCGTGTCGGCCAGGATTTGCAGCTCGTCCATCAGCAGCGCCAGCAAATCTTCCGGATTGCTCGATTCGCACACCACGTAGCGGATCTGCTTCTTGACGTGCACGGCCTTGGCGAACGGGCACAGGTTCAGGCCGATCACGGCCTTTTCCAGCCAGGCAACGGTATTGGCGATGATGACGGCGTTGTCGTCGTCGTGGCGCGTCGGGGTGTTCATATACTTAACTCTCTATCAATATGGCGGCCGGCAGCCGAATGGCCGGCCAAAGCCAAATTGTACGCACTTTTGCGCAGCCTCATGCCCGGCGCTGTCCAAGCTTGCGCCAGCCTCTTCGCCATGTATGCTATAACAGCGGCCGAATCACGCATTGGGCAAATTAAATTTGCAATAATGACAGCATTTGCGAATGGAAACTCAGCCGTATCCCACTTATTGCCGCTTATTTCCTGTCATCATGCTGACATAATTCTTGACTCCTGCATGTGGATATACGTACACTCGCTGCTTGATCATGGGTCTGTCCGATGTTTCTCCGACGACAACAATGGAACACTATGCACGAAAACTCCTTTAAATCTACCGTCCTGGCGGCGTTGGCACTGGCGCTTGCGCCCGCCCTCAGCCAGGCGTACGAAGCCGGTGTTGAGAGCGATAACGCGCCAGTCGCCGCCGCACCTGCCCTGATCCCGATGACCGCCCAGGTCACGGCGAAACTCCCCACCCTCGACAACCGCCTGCAAAAGACCGACCGCCTGCTGAAAAACCTCAGCGACAATTCCGATCCGCTGCGCGAAGCCGACGTCTGGGGCCGCATCCGCAGCGGCTATGCGATTCCCGACATCAACAACCAGCTGGTGGCCAACCACGTCAACTGGTACGCCACCCGCCCCGACTACATCGCCCGCACGACGGCGCGCGCCTCGCGCTACATCTTCCACGTGGTGCAGGAACTGGAAAAGCGCGGCATGCCGACGGAACTGGCCTTGCTGCCGTTCATCGAGTCCGCCTTCAACCCGCAAGCGTTCTCCAGCGCCAATGCGGCCGGCATGTGGCAATTCGTGCCCGCCACGGGGCGCGATTTCAACCTCAAGCAAAACATGTTCAAGGACGAGCGCCGCGGCGTGCTGGCCTCGACCGATGCGGCCCTGACGTACCTGCAGCGCCTGTATGACATGTTTGGCGACTGGCAACTGGCCCTGGCCGCCTACAACTGGGGCGAAGGCTCGGTGCAGCGCGCCATCAAGAAAAACCAGGCGCTGGGCAAGCCAACCGACTTCGAAAGCCTGGCCGACCTGATGCCGGCCGAAACGCGCAACTACGTGCCCAAGCTGCAAGCGGTGAAAAACATCATCGCCAATCCGGCCCAGTTCGGCCTGACCCTGCCCGTGGTCGACAACCAGCCCTACTTCACGGCCATCGACAAGACCAGCGACATCGACATCACCGTCGCCGCCCAGCTGGCCGAACTGTCGATGGATGAATTCAAGGCCTTGAATCCGCAATTTAACCGCCCCGTCATCATCGGCGGCGAAAAGACCAAGATTCTGTTGCCACAGGAAAACGCCGCCAAGTTCACCACCAACCTGGCGCAATGGGGCCATGCCTTGTCGAGCTGGACGACGCACAAGATCACCAATGCGCGCGAACGCATCGAAACCCTGGCGTCGAAATTCGGCACCACGGCCGACGTGCTGCGCCAGGCCAACAATATTCCGCAGCGCACCAGCCTGCGCGCCGGCTCCACCATCCTCGTGCCAAAAACCTCGGCCACGATGAACAAGGACATCACCCAGGAAATCGCCGACAGCGCCACCATGCTGCTGGAAGCGGACCGTCCGGAACGGGCCGCCAAGGCACTGCGCCGCGCCGCCAAGGGAGGCAAGGTGCAAGCCGCGCCAATTTCCCTGGTGAAACCGCGCATCCAGCGCGGCGGCGGCAACAGTCGCGCCAAGGCCCGCCACTGATCGCCTGAGCTGTATTGACCTACCTCACCGGCCGCCACAGCCTTGCTGTCGCGGCCGGTTGCACATCCGCCTTACCCGCCCACCTACCCAGACAGGAGTCGTCATGGCTTTCTTGCAAGGCAAAAAAATTCTCATCACGGGCTTGCTGTCGAACCGTTCCATCGCCTACGGCATCGCCAAGGCTTGCCACCGCGAAGGCGCCACCCTCGCCTTCACCTACGTGGGCGAACGCTTCAAGGAGCGCATCACGGAATTTGCGGCGGAATTCGGCAGCGAACTGGTCTTCGACTGCGACGTGTCCAGCGATGAACAGATCAGCGCCGTCTTCAGCGACCTGGCGCAGCACTGGGAACACCTCGATGGCCTGGTGCACGCCATCGGTTTCGCGCCGCGCGAAGCGATCGCCGGCGACTTCCTCGACGGCCTGTCGCGCGACAGCTTCCGCATCGCGCACGACATTTCCGCCTACAGCTTTCCCGCCATGGCCAAGGCCGCCCTGCCCCTGCTGCATCCGGGCGCCTGCGTATTGACCCTGACTTACCTGGGCGCCGTGCGCGCCGTGCCCTACTACAACACCATGGGCCTGGCCAAGGCGTCGCTGGAAGCGTCCGTGCGCTACCTGGCCGAATCGCTGGGCCCGCGCGGCATCCGCGCCAACGGCATCTCGGCCGGCCCCATCAAGACCCTGGCCGCTTCCGGCATCAAGGATTTCAGCAAGCTGCTGGGCTTTGTGGCCGAACACGCCCCGCTGCGGCGCAACGTCACCATCGAAGAAGTGGGCAACACGGCCGCCTTCCTGCTGTCCGACCTGGCTTCCGGCATCACGGGCGAGATTACCTACGTCGATGGCGGTTTTTCGCAAGTGATGGCCGTCAATCCCGAAGTAGAGTAATGCGGTGGCGGCCGATATTCTGCGGTTGTCACTTGACAACCGCAGAATATCGACCTACATTGGAGGCCATCGCATGGCGCGCTCCCCGCACCCGAAGAAGGACATCGAAGCGGCGCTGCGCCACGCGGAAAACCAGGGCTGGCGCGTGGAAGTGGGTGGCAGCCATGCCTGGGGCAAGATCTACTGCCCGTACAACGATGCCAGCTGCCGTTGCGGCGAATTCTGCATCGCCTGCATCTGGAGCACGCCGAAAAATCCCGACAACCATGCGCGGGCGATCCGCCGGGTGGTCGATAATTGCACTTTCAATAAGCTGATGCACGACTGCATGCAACGCAAATCCAGGGGGTAGCCATCATGGATTACATCTTTACTCTCAAATACCGCCTGCCCGACAACGAAACCGACCTCGATGCGCTGGCCGAGCGCCTGGGCGGCGGCGGCTGCGACGATGCCCTGGCCGGCATCGGGCAAGCGGGCCGCCTGGCGCTGGAATTCACGCGCGAGGCCAGCAATGCCAGCGAAGCACTGCTGAGCGCCATGGCCGATGTGAAAGCCATCGTGCCCGGGGCCGTGCTGGCCGAGGCCGCCCCCGACTTCGTGGGACTGACGGACGTGGCGCAAGTGCTGGGCTTGTCTCGCCAAAACCTGCACAAGCTGATGAACAAACACCGCCACAGCTTCCCCGCGCCCGTGCATGAAGGCAGCGCCACCATCTGGCACCTGGCCGACGTGCTGGCTTGGCTGCAGGCCAAGGGGACTTACCAGCTGGAACGCAGCCTGGTCGACGTGGCGCAAGCGGCCCGGCAAATCAACCTGGCCAGGGAAACGCGACAGGCGCCGCCGCTGCCCGCCGACATCGTGGCCATGCTCCATTAAACGGAAGAAAACTACGTATTCTTACTGATTTCACATAGGAAACATGAGCAAAACGTGGTAGGACTGTCGTTTCTTCCCATTTAAGCCGTGCAAAACGGCAGCAAATACGGTATAGTGTCGTTGTGCGCTGCAATATGTTTCCTTGAAGCGATGGCAACACCGCAGTTACATGCACTACAAACTTAGCAGCTTCGCAAGCCTTAGCGCATCCACAGGATGCCGCTTAATAAAGCCCTCCCGCCTTGTGTGTCGCACCTGACACCGTCCCGGCGCAAAGCTTTTGTGCCGAAATTTCTTTCTAGTTGAGTCATTTCGTTTTGGTTGGCGTTGCTATTTTGCGTTCTGCTTTTTGCAAGAACGCTGATTTTCACGAAAGAAAAAGAATGACATTTGAATCCTTAGGCCTGCATCCGTCCATCCTCGCCGCTCTGACCGAATCGGGCTACACCGCGCCAACCGCGGTACAGTCGCAAGCGATTCCAGCCGCGATCGAAGGCCGTGACCTGCTGGTCTCGTCGCAGACCGGTTCGGGCAAGACCGCAGCATTCATGCTGCCGTCGCTGCACAAACTGGCCAGCGCCGAACAAAGCGCCGCCGGCAAGACGCCAAACCAGGAAATGCAAGCATCGCGCGCCCGCGGCGAGCGTCCACGCTTCAAGGCTGCCCAGCCAAAAATGCTGGTGCTGACGCCAACGCGCGAACTGGCCCTGCAAGTAACGACCAACACCGACAAGTACAGCACCGGCATCCGTCGCATCAAGGCTGTGTCGATCCTGGGCGGCATGCCTTACCCTAAACAGATGCAATTGCTGGCCAAGAATCCTGAGATTCTGGTCGCGACCCCTGGCCGTTTGATCGACCACATGGACTCGGGCAAGATCGACTTCTCGCAACTGGAAATCCTGGTGCTGGACGAAGCCGACCGCATGCTGGACATGGGTTTCATCGACGACATCGAAAAGATCGTCGAAGCGACGCCGGAAGGCCGTCAAACCATGCTGTTCTCGGCAACGCTGGATGGCGTGGTCGGCAACATGGCCCGCCGCATCACGAAAAACCCGCTGGTCATCCAGGTGGCAAGCTCGAGCAACAAGCATGAAAACATCACGCAGCGCGTCCACTTCGTCGACGACCTGTCGCACAAGAATCGCCTGCTGGACCACCTGCTGCGCGACGAAACCTTGGACCAGGCTGTTGTGTTCACCGCCACCAAGCGTGACGCCGACACCATCGCCGACCGTCTGAACATCGCCGGTTTCTCGGCTGCCGCCTTGCACGGCGACATGCATCAGGGCGCGCGCAACCGCACCCTGGACGGCATGCGCCGCGGCCAGGTCAAAGTGCTGGTTGCCACCGACGTTGCCGCCCGCGGTATCGACGTGCCAACGATCACCCACGTGTTCAACTACGATCTGCCGAAGTTCCCGGAAGACTACGTCCACCGCATCGGCCGTACCGGCCGCGCTGGCCGCAACGGCCTGGCCATCTCGCTGGTGAACCACGCTGAAGGCATGAACGTCAAGCGCATCGAACGCTTCACCAAGCAATTGATCCCGGTCAATGTCATCGAAGGTTTCGAGCCAAAGAAAACGGCATCGGCACCACGTTCGAGCGCCCGTCCAGGCGGTTGGAAACCAGGCGACAACCGTGGCGGCGCGAAGCCAGGCCAACGCACGTTCAGCAAGCCAGGCGCACCGCGTAAAGACGGCGCACCAAGCACCGGCGGCGGCTACAAGGGTTCCAACCCGCGCAGCACCGACGGCGCACGCCGCAGCTACGGCGACCGTTAATCACGGTTTGCCATTGCCTCTAGGCATGCAATGAAAAACGGCCACCAGATCGCTCTGGTGGCCGTTTTTTTATGCCCGCAACGCTTTATTTCTTCGACACTTTCTGGCGCGACAGCTTGCGCAGCTTGGCCTGCTCGAAGCGCACCTGCTGTTCCGGCGTCTCCAGCGCCAGCGGCGGCACGGCCACGGGCTTGCGGTTCGCATCCACGGCCACCATCGTGAAATAGCAGCTGTTGGCGTGGCGCACCAGGCGCTGCTGGATGTTTTCCGTCACCACGCGGATACCCACTTCCATCGACGTCGTGCCCGTGTAATTGATCGAGGCCAGGAACGTCACCAGTTCGCCCACGTGGATAGGCTGCAGGAACATCACCTGGTCCACCGACAGGGTGACCACGTAGCTGCCCGAATAGCGGCTGGCGCAGGCATAGGCAACGCTGTCGAGGTATTTCAGGATGGTGCCGCCGTGCACGTTACCGGAAAAATTGGCCATATCGGGCGTCATCAAGACCGTCATCGTCAGTTCGTGGGCCGACCAGTTCATCGCGCTGTCCAAAGTGTTCTCCAAAGGGGGAAATTAAAAGTGAGGGAAGATGTGAAAACCGGCCCCAGGGGCCGGTAGCGGGACTTAAAGGCCCAGGGTATCGATGTCGGCCAGCGAGTCGCGGCCCTTGTCGGAAATGTCGTGGCCCTCGCCTTCGGCGCGCGCCACGATGTGGGCTTTCTTGCCCAGGAAATAAGCCACGTCCGAGTCCAGCTTGGTCAGCGGATCGGTGGCGACGGCGCGCAGCCCCATGATGCAGCGGCGCAGGAACAGCAGTTGTTGTGCTTTCTCGGTGATGGACAAACGGCCATCGCGTGCATAGCTGAGCAGCTTCAGGCCGGACAGGCGCTTGGCATTGCGGGCAACGCAAGCGCTGGGGCGCTCGGTCTTGATGCCGCGTGCAACTTGCTCCAGCGCGTCATATTCATCGGTCGTTAATTTCTCGTTCTTCATTACTTTTCCATAAAAGGCCAGGTGTTCGGCCCCCATGGTACGCGCCCCGCTGCGCATCGGCAACAGGCAACGTGAATCTACCGCCGCCCGCCAGGCGGCCAGGCGGCGGAAACACGGGCGTGACGACCGTTATTTGTAGCTGCGCAGCAGCAGCCATGCCAGGCCGCAACCGGCCACGGCGCCCGCCAGGGCCAGCGCCACGAGGTTTTTGCTGGTGATCACAGGGCGCCGGCCCAGGTAAATTTTGTTATGCAAGGAATTGCCCACGATGGTCTCCTGTACAAGAATTTTTATGATGTCTCATTATAAGAACAGAATCGTGACGGCCGCATGACACTCGACAGTTAGAGCTTGATTTGTATCCACTCGGCAACATTTATTGGCGTTTTTGTTGTTTAAATGGCGTGGCGCTGGCGGCCACCGCGCAATCCATTTCCGATCGGAAATAAACGCGGCGCGCCCCTCCCCGCCGCCGCCATGCCGGCGGCGCACCGCACCCCGTCACTGCATTTTCACGGGCGGTGGCGGCGGCGTCGGCTCCTCGACGGGCACGGGCTCGATATGGGGCGGCGTTTCCGGCGGCGGCGTGACGGGATCGCCTTCCGGCGGTGGCGGCATATCGGGTTCGGGCGTGCTGTGCGCACGCAACAGGGCAGGACGGAATTGGGTTTGCATGTGACCTCCTTTGCCCCACTCTAGCCGATGCGGCCAAATCCTGGCGCCCGCCAGTGGCAAGCCGCTGCGGGAACTAAACGGCGCAGCGCCACTCCAACCTGGCAGGTCTCTCTCCTGCGAGTACAAGCGATCCCCATGGCGCGCAAGAAAATCCTCTTTATGGCCGAGGCAGTGACCCTGGCCCATGTCGGCCGCCCCCTGAGCCTGGCCCAGGGACTCGACGAGGACAAATATGAGGTGCATTTTGCCTGCGCCGATGGCTATGACTTTTGCTTCAAGCAAACGCCCTTTCGCCGCTGGCGCATCGACAGTATTTCATCGCTGCAATTCCTGCAAGCCTTGGCGCACGGCAAGCCCGTCTACACGGAAAGCACCCTGCACGCATATGTGGAAGACGACTTGCGCCTGCTCAATACCGTCCAGCCCGATCTCGTGATCGGCGACTTCCGCCTGTCGCTGTCCGTCAGCGCGCGCCTGCAGCGCATTCCCTACCTTACCGTCAGCAATGCCTACTGGAGTCCGTACGTGCGCCAGCACTACACGGTGCCCAGCCTGCCCCTGACCAGCCTGCTGCCCATCTGGCTGGCAGCCCCCCTGTTCCGCCTGATCCGCCCGCTGGCCTTCGCCTCGCATGCCGTCCCCCTGAACCGCGTGCGCCGCCGCCATGGCTTGCCCTCGCTGGGCAGCGACCTGCGGCGCATCTATACGGATGCGGACCGCACCGTGTACGCGGATATTCCGCAACTGTTCCCGCCGCACGCCATGCCGTCCACGCACGACTACCTGGGCCCCATCATCTGGGCGCCGCCGCTCGACTTGCCGGATTGGTGGCAGCGCCCGGAACTGAGCAGTGGACGGCCCATCATCTACGTCACCCTGGGCAGTTCCGGCCAGGGGCAATTGCTGCCGCGCGTGCTGCACGCGCTGGCGCCCCTGCCCGTCACCGTATTGGCGGCCACGGCCGGCACCGGCCGCGTCGATGCCGTGCCGCCGAATGCCCACGTCGCGCCCTTCTTGCCGGGCGACGCGGCGGCCCGGCGCGCCAGCCTGGTGATCTGCAACGGCGGCAGCCCCACCAGCCAGCAGGCGCTGACGGCAGGCGTACCTATCATCGGCATCGCCGGCAACCTCGACCAATTCCTCAACATGCACGGCATCGCGGGGACCGGCGCCGGCCTGCTGCTGCGCGCCGACCGCTTCCAGGAAACTGCCCTGCGCCATGCCGCCACGCGCATGCTCGACGATGGCCGGGCCAGGCTGGCGGCGCGTCAGCTGGCCACGGCCATGCGCGACTATGTACCAGGGCAACGCTTGCTGCCCCATATGCACGCCCTGCTGGATCCTTCGCCGCAAGGCGGCCAGCCTTGACGGGCGGCGTCGGCTTTTCTTACAGAGAGTCCGGCAACACCTGCAGCACGTCAACAAAAGCACGCCAAGTCCTTGATTTCAAAAGAACCTCATGCGTTGGCATGGAAGTCGCTTAAGTCTGGCCATGAGCACCTGCAGACAGGACTCAGGCAACACTTCCAGACTCACTCAACCACGAGGTGAATACAATGAAACTCTCGAAACTGAAACTGCTTCCGGCCGCGGCCGCACTGGCCATGTTGTGCGCCGCCGGTAGCGCACAGGCGGGCGCCTATGGCTACGCCTACAACAACATCTTCGGCTTGCAGATCGTCGCCGCCACGGGCTCGATCACCGCCCTGAACAGCACCACGATCTCGCGCGCCACGGCCACCCTGAATGGCGTCAGCGTCATCAATGGCGGTCCCGGCCTGCTCGACTCGCCCCGCGCCGCCATCGGCGCCGTGACCAAAGGGGAAAACAATTTCACGCAACAGGGCGCCTCGGGCAACTACTCGCGCGGCGATGCGCAGATCGTCAGCACGCAGTTCCCCTCGTTCCCGCCCGGCTCCACCTCCACGCAGGCGGTAAACGTGGCCGAGGCCCACCTGGCCGGCCCAGCTGGCACGGCCGACGCGTCCGGCCGCAACGGCTCGACCACGGGCTTCTCCGTCAACTTCGTCGTCGGTTCGCCCACGGCAACGCTGAGCTTTGACTTCTTCTCCTCGCCATTCATGCAAGTCTTCCTGCAAAGCACAGTGGGACAACTGTCCACCGCGACGGCCAACCTGGTGATGACTATCACCATCACCAACTCGACCGGCGCGACCGTCTTCAACTGGACGCCCGATGGCGTCGTCGGCTCCGGCATCTTCGGTGGCACGGAGAACGCCGATGCGGCCAACCTGAACACCGGCCTGGCGACCAACTTCCTGACGCGCGGCAACCTGTTTACGTATAACCCCACCGGTTGCGGCACGCCTGGCGGCACCGGCGTGGGCACGACTTGCGGCGGCAACTTCAACGCCGTCAGCAATGCCCTCGCGGCCGGCAACTACACCTTGACCTTGAATGCGGTGGAGAGCGTGGACCTGGTCAAGCAGGCGCCGGAACCAGGCACCCTGGCGCTGCTGGGCCTGGGTCTGGCCGGCCTGGGCTATGCCAGCCGCCGCAAGGTTAGCGCCTGAACCAGGCAACAGGGGGATGCACAGGCGAGGGAGTTTCCTCGCCTTTTTCATGTGGCAAGCCTGTCGGTTTTCCTTACAGCCCAGCCGACCAGGAGATGAGGATTTTCATGACTACATTTTCTTGTACCCGATTGCCCATGCTCCTGCTGAGCTTGCTATTGCTGGCCAGCAGCGGCACTGCCGGCGCCGCCGCCTACGGCTATTCGTACACCAGCGTCTTTGGCCTGGTCATCAGCAATCCCTCCGGCTCCGTCACCCTGCTCAGCAACATCGACCTGTCGCGCACCACCGCCACGCTCAATGGCAGCAGCGTCATCAATGGCGGCAGCAACGAAATCGACGCGCCGCAGGCGAAACGCGGCGCCGTCACCAAGGGAGAAAACGACTTTACCCCGCAAGGCATGGGCAACGCTTCGTATGCACGCGGCGAGGCGCAAATCGTCACCTCGCAAATCCCCCCCTTCCCACCGGGTTCGACCAGCACGCATACCGTGAACGCGGCGGAAACCTTCCTGACGGGCGGCGGCAGCGCGGACGCCTCGGGGCGCAACGGTTCCAGCACCGCGATGACCGTCAATTTCGTCGTCGGCCAGCCGGGCGCGACCCTGGCCTTCGACTTCCAGGCCCTGCCCTTCATGCAGCTGTACCTGGATGCGCTGGCCGGCACGGGCTCGGCGGCCACGACGAATATGGCGATGACGTTCAGCATCATCGATGAACATGGCCAGATCGTCTTCAGCTGGGCACCCGACGGCAAGCTCGGCTCCGGCATCCTGGGCGGCACCGAACTGGCCGATGCGGCCAGCCTCAATACGGGCTACGCGCAAACGCCGCTCACCAGCGGCAGCGTGTTCACCTACGATCCCAGCGGCTGCGGCGCGCCCACGGGCACGGGCGTCGGCACGGCGTGCGGCGGGCAGTACGGCGCCGTCACGGACAGGCTGGCGGCCGGCAGCTACACGCTGGTGTTGAATATGCTGAACAGTTCCGAACTGGCCTATGTGCCAGGCGTCACGCCCATGGCGCTGCCGGGCACCTTGCCGTTACTGGCGGCCGGCTTGCTGGCGCTGGCCGTCCTGGCGCCCCGGCGGCGGCGCTGACGGGGCGCCACGCGCGCTTCACTGCCCCGCCGTTGGCGCCACCAGCAAGTCTTGCAGCGGACGGCGCAGCGAGCGCGCACTGGCCGCCGGGCCGGCGCCTATGCGCCCGAGAAACACGGCCCGATCCAACGCGGCCGGCCCCAGCACGGCCTGGCAGCGCACGGCCAGCTCCTGCGCCAGCTCCTGCAGGCCATCGGTGCGCGAAAAGGCGCGCCGTTCGCGCACATAGCGGGCAAAGATCAGCGGCGTCAGTTCCGGCTGCAATTGCAAGCCCAGTTGCGTGGCCGTCAGCCAGAAGCGTTGCATGGCGCGCCCGGCCGCCACGTAATCGTCGATGTGGCGCGGCGAGGCATCGGCCAGCAGCACGAAATGGGCGGCGCAATACAGGCCCGGCAGCAAGTCCATCTGCAGGCGCGGCGCGACGGTGCCCGCCAGCCAGGTATTGAAGAACTCCACGCGGCGCCAGCTGTGCATGACCCAGCGCATCAAACGCGCCGTCATCGCGTCGACGCCCAGCGCCTGCTCCGGGATGCGGTCGGTGCTGTAGCGCACGCCCCACTCGATCACGTCGCGGTGCACCTTGTGCGCTTCGGGCATGGTCAGGCGCAGCTTCGCATTGTCGAACATCAGACGCGCGCAGGCCAGGCGCGCGCGCCTGCCTTCGAACCACTGCACGCCGTAGCCGGGCGGCAAGCTGGCCGCCAGCGCCGCCTTTTCGCTGGCGCGCAAGCTGCGCGTGCTGAGCCGGCGCCGCTGCACGCTGCGCTGCGGCAAATAGGCCGCCAGCGGATCGGGCGGCATGCCGGGGCTGTCGACCAGGCGCACATCGAAGGTGGGCAGGGTGTCGGGCATGGACAGGCGCCGGCGCGCTTCCATGCGCAAGCCGTGGCTGCTGGCCGCCAGAGCCATGCTTTCGAGCAAGGCGCCCAGCGACAGCTGACTGGGATGGCCGTCGAGGTCGTACACGCAGTGGCTGCGCGTATCGAAACCGTGCACGACGACATGGCGCGGCGCCACGACTTCAAAGCGCCACGGCTGCGTATTGTCGCCGCTGGGCGCCCAGCGCGCCTGCTCGAGGATGTTTTCCAGCACGGGATCGATTTGCGGTGCTTGCGCCATTTATGCCCCCTGCGCGGAGCGGCGCCGCTGGATGATGGCCATCGTCAGGCGCTGCAGCGGATGACGGTGGCCGCCGGGACGCCAGGTATGCACGAGCTTGTTGCGGTAGGCGTCGAAATGCATGCCGTGCGGCGCCGCCATCACCTTGCCCCGCTTTAACAGGATCTTCAAGGCTTCCGTGGCGGCCGCGCCCGCGCACAGCTGGCAACCCATGATGGTCGACGGCCCGCGCCGCTCCTTCAGGTTGATGGCCGACGGGTCGACCAGGTAGCGAGCATGCAAGCCGGCCGGCGCCAGCCCGACGAGAAAGCGCAGGGCTTTTTCTTCCTCGGGCAAGTCGCCCCAGCCAAAATACTCTTCGAACGTCATGCCGCCCGGCAGGAAGCTGAGCACGGCCGTGCCCATGCCCAGCGGCGCGGCCGTGATGGCGGGGATGCCCAGGCGGGCGCAAGTGGCAAAGGTGGCCTGGCGCGCGGGGAAGGCGAAGAAATCCAGGCCGTCCACATACAGCTCGACACCGGCGAAGAACTCGGCCAGGTTGCTGTCGTGTATGCCGTCTGGAAATTGTTTAATATCAAGTTCGGGATTGATATCGCGCGCCATCTGCGCCAAGACCGCCACCTTGGGCTGGCCCAGGGTGGACACCATGGCGCCGGCCTGGCGGTTGAAATTGGCGATATCGAAGGTGTCGAAATCGGCGATGTGAAAGGCGCCGATGCCCAGCCGGGCCAGGGTCAGCAAGTGCACGCCGCCCACGCCGCCCATGCCGGCGATGGCCACGCGCTTGCCGCGCAAGCTGTCCTGCTCCGCTTGCGTGACCCAGCCCAGGTTGCGGGCGAACGCCGCGTGATACGAAAAACCGTCTGTCATGCTCACCTCTTCTGTGCATCCCTTGCGGACGAAGAAAGTTGGACAGGTGAGCCGGGGTTAAGTTCCCCAATGACAGAAAAAAGCGCTTAGCGCGTCAGGCGCCGCGCCGCAGGCACGCTGCGCTGTAGTGCTGCCGCCGCCGGCGCCGCTGCGCCCACCTTGAACACGCTGACGATCTGCGCCAGCCCCGCCGCCTGCTCGTTCATCGCTTGCGCCGCCGCCGACGCCTGCTCGACGAGGGCCGAGTTTTGCTGCGTCATGTTGTCCATCTCGACGATGGCCTGGTTGATCTGTTCGATGCCGGCGCTTTGCTCGGCGCTGGCCGAGGAAATCTCGGCCACGATATCGGTCACATGCTGCACGCTGGAAACGACTTTTTCCATCGTCTCGCCCGCCAGCGCCACCAGTTTTTCACCGGCGCCCACTTGCTCGGCGGAACTGTCGATCAATTGCTTGATTTCCTTGGCGGCGGCGGCCGAGCGCTGCGCCAGGTTGCGCACCTCGCTGGCGACGACGGCGAAGCCACGGCCCTGCTCGCCCGCGCGCGCCGCTTCCACGGCCGCATTCAGGGCCAGGATATTCGTCTGGAAAGCGATGCCGTCGATGACGGCGATGATGTCGCCGATCTTCTTCGACGAGGCATTGATGGCGCCCATGGTGTCGACCACCTGGCTCACCACGCCGCCCGCCTGGCTCGCCACTTGCGAGGCAGAAATGGCCAGCTGGTTGGCCTGGCGCGCATTGTCCGCATTCTGGCGCACGGTCGAGGTCATTTCTTCCATGGTCGACGCCGTTTCTTCCAGCGAGCCCGCCTGCTGCTCCGTGCGCGCCGACAGGTCGTGGTTGCCGGAAGCGATCTCGCCCGATGCCGTGGAAATGGATTCCGCATCGTTGCGCACCTGGCTCACCAGGTGCGCCAGGTTATCGCGCATGGCCTTGATCGCCATCAACAGACTGGATGTATCGCCGGGACGCGTATCGATCTGCGTCGTCAAGTCGCCCTGGGCGATTTGCGCCACGATGGCCGCTGCATAGTCGGGTTCGCCACCGAGCTGGCCCAGGATGCGGCGCAGCATCAGGGCCGCCAGGGCGCCCACCACCAGCATCAGCGCGCCGCCGATGGCCAGCAGCACGCCCGCCTGGGCCCAGAACTTGTGGTTGATGTCATCGATATACGTGCCCGTGCCGATCAGCCAATCCCATGGCGCAAATTTCACCACGGCATACATTTTTGCCACCGGATCCTTCACGCCGGGACGCGTACCATCCGCCTGCACCAGGCCGATGCGGCTGGTGGCCAGGGCCACGCGGTAGCGGTCGCCCGACTGTTTCATGTTCTTTTGCGGCGTGCCGATGCGCGCAGGATTGGGGTGGACGTACAGCAAGTCCGTGCTGAAATCGCGCACGAAATAATACATTTCGTCCTTGACGAAGCTGCCGATGGCCAGCTTGGCCTGCTGCTGGGCCTGCTCACGCGTGAGCTTGCCCGACTGTTCCAGCGCATACGCTTTTTCCACCGAGGCATTGGCCAATTCCACCAGCACCGTCAATTGCTCGACCCTTTCCGCCATCATGGTCTGGCGCAGCGAATACAGGGAGAAGGAAGCGATGAGGACGATGCCCAGCAAGGTACTGAAACACAGGAGGAGAATGCGCGAACGGAGAGTCATGGGAGCCTGGGTAAAGAATAAAATGTGGAATTATAAACAATTTCCATGTGGAAATCTTTTCAGAAAAGCAAAGCGGGCGGCGCTACCAGGCTGATGCCCGGCAGGCACCGCCCGCATATGTCTTGCTGAAGTCTGACTGACAGGTCAGGCCAAGGCTTCCTTGGCCGCCTCTTCCGGCGTCAAGCCGTCGTAGAACTGGTCGGTGAACCACTCGACCTGCTCTTCGATATGGTCTTGCGCCTGCGCCACGGTGGCGCCGCCGGCCACGAGGAAGCCTTCGACCTCGATACACCAGTTGATCAATTCCAGGGTTTCCGGATCGAGTTCTTCTTTCTTAGCCATCGTACAGTCCTTGCTTGTTAAATTGCGATCACATCCATCAGCGGCAGTTTAACAGCTTCGCCACCTTGCCGCTCCCGCAGTTCAACAATGAAGCTTACTTGGCTGCAACGTTCTTGCGTTCCGGATACAGGACTACCTGTACATAATTGTGCATGTCCAGGTAGCGCTGCGCCGCCAGTTTGACGGCTTGCGGCGTGAGAGCCCGCACGCGCTGCTCGTAGCGCAGCAGGTACGCGGGATCGCGGCCCTGCGTTACCGAACCCATCAGTTGGTTCATCCAGTAATTATTTTCCCGCAAGGATTTCTGCTGGCGCGTGATCCAGTTCAGCTTGACCTTTTCCAGGTCCGCCGCGGATGGCCCGTCCGTCTTCATCTTGTTGATTTCGGCAAACGCGGCGGCGATCACCTTGTCCACGTTTTCCGGTCCCGTCGGCAAGTTCAGGGCCACGGAATAATGGCCATACGGATGCTGGCCCATGGACGTCTCGAAGCCGCCGCCATAGATCATGCTCATCTTTTCGCGCAGCACTTCGATGACTTTCAGGTTCAGCACCTCGCCCAGCGCCTGCAGGGTCAGCTTTTGCTCGTCCGAATACGCCACGTCGCCATTGAAGGTGATGGAAATCGTGCTCTTCGGCTCGCTGCCCATGTAGATATCCTTCTTGACCACGCCCGTCACCGGACGCATGCCCACGTCGCGGTAGGCGTGCGGCACCTCGGCCACGGGCAAGGTGCCCAGGTAGCTGGCGATCAGCGGCTTGATCTTGTCGAGCTCGAAGCTGCCCGCGAAGATGAAGGTCATGTCGCGCGCGCTGGAAAAGCGCTGGCGGAAGATGTCCAGCGAGCGGTCCAGGCCCACCTTGTCGAAATCGGCCACGCGCGGCACGCCATCGACGCGCGGGTTGTCGCCAAACATGGCGTGCTGGATGGCGTCGTAAAACACGGCTTCCGGCTGCGCCATGCTGTTTTTCGCCAGGTCCTGCTGCTTGCCGATGAAGGATTGGTACAGGCCCGCATCCTTGCGCACGTCGTGGAAATACAAATACACCAGTTGCAGCATGGCTTCCACGTCGGCGCTGCTGGCCGAGCCGCCGAAGCCTTCGCTCAGCTCGCCCAGCGAAGCGCCCACGTTGACCGTCTTGCCGGCCAGCACTTTTTGCAAGTCCAGCGGCGCCAGGTCTTTCAAACCCATGCTGCCGACCACGGCGCTGGCGTAGCGGGCGTTGTAGATGTCGGCGTCGCCGAACAGCGACTGGCCGCCGAAGCGGGTCGAGCCCATCAGCACCTGGTCATTCTTGAAGTCCGTCGGTTTGAGCAGCACGCGCACGCCATTGCCCAGGGTCAGCTCCGTCACGCCGATGGCGCTGTTCAACTTTTCCGCGACGATGCTGCCGCCGGCCGGCGGGCCATCCATCAGCTTGCTGGCGAGCACTTTTTCCGTGCGCGGCTCGATGGTTTGCTGCTCGGCTTTCGCCACGGCGTCGAGCAATTGCTGCTGCGTCGGCACCACCGAGGCCGCATCGCCCGCTTTCGGCTCGGCGCCCATGAAGACCACCAGTTTCTTTTGCTGGTCGGGAATCACCCTGGCCACCGTCTCGTTGATTTCCTGCAAAGTTACCTGCGGCAAGAGTTCCTGCGCGTACAGCAATTCATTGGCGATGCCGGGGATGGCTTCCTGCTCCAGGAAGTTGCGCGAATACTCGGCCACGAAACCGCTCGAATCGGACTTGTCGCGTTCGCTGTACGCGCGCTCGTAATTGCGCAGCATGTTCTTGCGCGCGCGGTCCAGCTCATCCTGGCTGAAACCGAAGCGGCGCGCCCGCTCATCTTCTTGCACCAGCGCATCGACGGCCGGCTGCACGCCGCCCTTGCCCAGCAAGGCATACGCGCTGAACGATTCATAGCCGCGCACCAGCTTGCCCATGCTGCTGCCGCCCTGGATGAACGGCGGGTTCGCCTGCTGCGTCAATTCCTGCATGCGCGCGCTGAGCATCTGCCCATACAGGTTTTCGATCATCTGGCGGCGGTAGTCGGTAATCGTGACGGGCTCCTGCGCGGCGCGGATCGGGTAGCGGATGAAGACCGCGTCGTCCGGCGCTTCCTTGTCAGTGATCACCAGCGCTTCCGTTTGCGCCCGCTGCGGCACTTCCGCATACAGGCGCGGACGCGGTTTCGCCGGATTTTTCAGCTTGCCGAAATGCTGCTGGATCAGTTTTTCAGCCTGTTTCGGCTCCACGTCGCCGACCACCACGACGGCCATCAGGTCGGGACGGTACCAATCCTTGTAGAAACGCTTGATGGCTTCCGGCTTGAACGTTTTCAGCACGGATTCCTTGCCGATCGGCATGCGTTCCGCATAGCGCGAACCATTCAGCAGTTTCGGATACAGCACCTTGTTCATGCGGTCGCTGGCGCCCTTGCCCAGGCGCGCCTCTTCCAGCACGATGCCGCGCTCGCTGTTGATGTCGGCCGGATTGAATTTCAAGCCATGCGCCCAGTCTTCCAGCACGAGAAAACCCTTTTCCAGGTTTTCCTTCTTGTTCGTTGGAATCGGCAGCACGTACACGGTTTCATCGAAACTCGTGTAGGCGTTCAAGTCGGCGCCGAACTTCACGCCGATCGATTGCAAATAGGAAATCAGTTCATTGCGCTTGAAATGCGTGGAGCCATTGAAGGCCATGTGTTCCGTGAAGTGGGCCAGGCCTTGCTGGTCGTCATCTTCCAGGATGGAACCGGCTTTCACCACTAGGCGCAATTCCACTTTTTGCGCGGGACGGGCATTTTTCTTGATGTAATAGGTCAAGCCGTTCGGCAATTTTCCGACGGTAACTTCTGGTGCCAGCGGCAAGGGATCGCTCAAACGGATTTCTGCCTGGGCCATGCAGGCGCACGCCAGCAAGACGGCGCCCGAGATCAGGCGTAATTTACTCAGCTTCATGTATTCTCAACGGTAAGATTCAGTAGGCATACCTTACACTGAAATCCTGTTTCCGCCATTAAAAACAGCTTAGGAAAAACTGCTTTCCCCGGGCAACTTTGTCGAATGACAAACTCAACAGTGCCCTGCCATATTTTTTCAATTGTGCTAAAGTATTGCCGCCGGTCATGTGGACCGGCACAACGACGTCTTCGGGGCGGGGTGCGATTCCCCACCGGCGGTAAGACCGGCAACGGTCAAGCCCGCGAGCGCTTTCCAGGCACCGCTTGGCGAGGTCAGCAGATCTGGTGTGACTCCAGAGCCGACGGTATAGTCCGGATGAAAGAAGATGTGCAGTAGTGTGATGTCCCATCGCCACGGCGATGCGGCCAGTTGCGTCTATTCGCTTGCCCTGCAGCGTTTTTCGCCTATGCGAGGAGCGTTTCACCATGTTAGTCAACAGCTATACCCTGCTTTCCAACGACCTGGAAGGTCGCATCCAATCCGCCCTGGCCGCCATGCGCGCCGGCATTCCCGTCATCCTGCTCGACGATTTCGACCGTGAAAACGAAGCCGATTTGATCCTGTCGGCCGAAAAATTGACGAACGAAACCATGGCCCTGCTGATCCGCGAATGCAGCGGCATCGTCTGCCTGTGCCTGCCGACGGACGTCGTCAGCGCGCTGGAATTGCCGCCCATGTCGTCCGACAACGGCAGCCGCTACGGCACGCCGTTCACGGTCTCCATCGAGGCGCGCGACGGCGTCACGACGGGCGTGTCGGCCGCCGACCGCGTGACCACCATCCGCGCCGCCATCGCGCCGAACGCCAAGCCCGCCGACTTGGTGCGTCCTGGCCACGTCTTCCCCCTGCGCGCCGCGCCCGGTGGCGTGCTCGAGCGCCGTGGCCACACGGAAGGCTCCGTCGACCTGTCGCGCATGGCAGGCCTGAACCCGGCCGCCGTGCTGTGCGAACTGATGAACCCGGACGGCACCATGATGCGCGGCGACGATATCGAGCGCTTCGCCGAACTGCACGGCATGCCGATCCTGACCATCGAAGAACTGGTGGAGTGGCGCAGCACGCGCGAGCAATAATCCGTCAAGCCAGCCTTCAGGCGGCCACGGCCTTCGGCAGATGCACGTGGCGGTAGACGAGGCCCGCCGCCAGGCCATACGCGACGGCGATCGTCGCGTAGGCCAGCGGCAGGCGCAGCGACCAGTCCGGCACCATATGCAGGATACTGCCGATCAGGGCCACGCCCACCAGCGCGCCGATTTGCCGGTTCGCATTCAAGGCCGCCGCCGCGCTGTTCGCATGCTGCTTGCCGGCCACCCGCATCACGGTGGCCGTCATGGCGGGAATGGCGATGCCGATGGCCACATTCATCACGGCCGTGCCCAGCGCCAGCAGGAAATATGGCGTGCCGGGACGCAAGGCCATCAGCAGCAAGGCCATGCCAGCGCCTACCAGCAAGCCTAGCAGCATGGGCAAGCGCGTGCCATGACGCGCCGCAATACTTCCCGCCATAAAGTTTCCCACCGTATAGGCCGCCATCATGGGCAGCAGGCGCAAGCCCGACTGCAAGGCATCGGCGCCGCCCGACTGCTGCAAGAACAGGCTCAATAAAAACAGCTGGCCGAACACGCAGAAGTTGATCAAAAAACCCACGCCATTGGCCGCGCCAAAGCTGCTGCTGTGAAACAGTGCACGCGGCAACAGCGGGTGGCTGCCGCTGCGCTCGCGCCGCAGCAATTGCCCGGAGGACAGCACCGTCAAGGCCCCCGCCGCCAGCACGCCCGGCGACAGCCAGCCCAGCACGGGACCTTCGATCAGCACGAAACTCAGGCCCGCCAGCGCCGCCACGCCCAGCGCATGGCTGAACAGCGATAGATCGCGCGGCTGGCGCGCCGGCGCGACCAGCAACAGCTGCGCCATGACGATGGCCAGCACGCCCAGCGGCACATTCACCCAGAACACGCTGCGCCAGCCGAACTGGTGCACGAGGATGCCGCCGATCAGGGGGCCGGACGCGCCGGCCACGCCCACCAGCGCCGACCAGGCGCCCAGCATGCGCGTGCGTTCGCGCTCGTCTTCAAAGCTGTGCGTCAGCAGGCTGAGCGAACTGGGCATGAACAGGGCCGCGCCCGCGCCCTGCAGCAGGCGCGCGGCCGTCAAAAAATGCCCGTCGGGCGCGGCGCCGCACAGCACCGAACCGAGAATGAAGACGCCCAGGCCGCCCTGGTACACGGCTTTCGGCCCGTAGCGGTCGGCCAGCGCGCCGCCGGCCAGCAGCAGCGCGGCAAACGTCAGGGTGTAGCCGTCGACCACCCACACCAGGCCCGTCAGCGGTATGGCCAGGTCCAGCGCGATATCGGACAGCGCCACGTTGACGGCCGTGACGTCGAGCATGGCCATGACGAAGCCGAACGCCAGGGTCAGCAGGATCAAGCCGCTGGCGCGGCGCGGTGTGGGGGCAGGCATGGTATTTCCTTGCAGGGACGGGGGGCAGTCATTATGCGAGTGTTGAAGAATGCAGTAAACAGGCATAAAATCGGCACTATGATGCAAAAATGCATCACGATAACGACAGGAAAACAAGCTATGGATTGGGCTTATGGACTGGGATAACGCGCGCATCTTTCTGGCCATCGGCCGGGCCGGCACCTTGCGCGGCGCGGCCGCCCTGCTGCGCATCGACCAGGCCACGTGCGGGCGCCGCCTGGCCGCGCTGGAAAGCTCGCTGGGCGCCACCCTGTTCCTGCGCACGCCGTCCGGCTACGTGCCCACGCCGGCCGGCGAGCTGGCCTTGAACGCGGCCGAAGCGATGGAACGGGCGGCCGACAAGCTGCAACGCGAGATGCAGGGCGTCGACAACCGCCTGTCCGGCCTGGTGCGCGTGGCCACCACGGACACCATGGCCAGCCATTTCGTCATCCGCGCCATGCAGCGGCTGCACGCGGCGCACCCGGACATCCGCATCGTGCTGCACGTGGCGCCGCAGCTGGCCAGCCTGACGCGGCGCGAAGCGGACCTGGCCGTGCGCGCCGTGCGTCCCACCGACCCGGACCTGATCTCGCGCCATCTGGTCAAGCGCAGCCTGGGCCTGTACGCGTCAACAAGCTACCTGGCGCAGCGGGGCGAACCCGTGCGCGGCACGGCGCTGGCCGGACACGACATCGTCATCTACCACCATTCCGTGGCGCCCCGTCACGCGGAAAAACTGGCCGGCGAATCCGTCGCCAACGCCCGGGTGGCCATGGAAGTGAACTCGGCGGCCATGCTGCAGGAAGCCACGCGCGCGGGCCTGGGCGTGGCCGAGCTGGCCACCCACCTGGGTGATATCGACCCGCTGCTCGTGCGCATCTGGCCCGAGCGGGCGGAAAGCTACGACGTGTGGCTCGTCATGCATGCCGACCTGAACCGCTCTGCCCGCGTGCGCGCGGCGGCCGATGCCATCATCGCCAGCGTGGCCACCGCCAGCGCCGCATGACAGCCGCGCACAATAGTGCCGAAAAGAAACTTTCTTTTTGATAAGTCTGATAGAATCCGCAACCCCGCCGGGCACAGCCACCGCCACGCCGCCGCGGGTTCCCTTAATCCACTGGAGAATTTTTATGCTTATCTGGCAAGGCTTCGGCATACTCGCCCCCCTGATCTGTTTTATCGTCGTACTGGCCGCGCAAGCGCTGTTTGGCGCCACCCTGGGCGAGGAATACACGAAGAGCCACACGTGGACCCTGGCCCTGGCCTTCCTGCTGGCAGCCGCCGCCAGCTGGTATGCGGGCGTGCGCCTGAACAACGCGCCAGGACGCGAACTGATCGACCCGGCCACGCAGGAAAGAGTCATCTTGCGCAAGCGCCACACCCTGTTCTGGATTCCGATGCAATACATCGCCGTGCTGATGGTCGTGATGGCCGGCTTCGCCCTGTTCGGATAGCCGCGCACGCTAGCCGTGCTTGCCGGGGCGGGCTGATGTTAAGATGCCATGATGACCCTATCCGTCTCCCTCATCATCAGCCTGCGCCGTTTGCACCGGGCCACCATGGCCTGGCTGGTCAGCTGGTGGCGCATGCTGCATTTCGCCATCCTCGTGTTTTCGCTGGCCCTGTCGCCGTCGAGCTATAACCGCGACAACCGCCCCATCCTCGCGCACCGCCTCGTGACGAACACGGCGCCGAACCTCGTGTGGTTCAGCGTTGCCTGCGCGCTCGTCAGCCTGGTGCTCATCCGCATCGTCGTCGTCAGCGCGCAAAGCTACGGCCTGTCGCACTATGCGCTGGAAATGGTGGTGCGCGTGCTGGTGCTGGAACTGATCCCGCTGACGGCCGCCCTGTTCGTCGCGCTGCGCCTGACCTTGCCCGACGGCATTGCGTTTGCGCAAATGCGCTCTTCCGGCATGCTCGATACCATGCAGCGCCAGGGCGTCGACCTGCTGCGCCGCGAATACTTTCCACGCGTCATGTCCGGCATCTTTGCCGTGTGGATGCTGGCCATCGTCAGCTGCGTCACCTCGCTGATCCTCGCCTACATCACCATCTACGGTTTTACGCCGTGGGCGCTGCAGGGTTACACGCGCGTCGTGGGACAGATCTTCAATCCCGCCGTGGCCCTGATCCTGATGCTCAAGGTCATCTTCTTCAGCTTTGCCGTGGCCCTGATCCCGCTGGCCTCTTCCTACTATCCGGACGAGCCGCACGGCCGGCGCAACCGCATGTGGGCCGCGCATGGCCTGTCTGAAATGCTGCGCCTGTTTTCCGTCATCCTGCTGGTCGAAGTGGCTTCGCTGATGGGCAATTACTACTGATGCCCCGCCCGCCGCCGCCAGCCATCCCCGAACCACCCAAACGAGAGCCAGAAGCCATGAGCCACCCCCAAAATCCCGACCAGGTCGACGTGACGGCGCCCGCCGGTGTCGCGCAAGATGCCGTCCTGCCCGCCCCGCCGCCCGTGCGCCACGCGGAACTGAAGGCGGCCATTTTGCTCGTCTTCATGTTCGTGCTGGTGGTCGGCTCCGTCGTCTACCTGATGTATGCACGCGGCGCCTTCGAAGCGACGCAGACGCTGGTGCTGACGGCCGACGATTCGGACGGCGTCGGCGTGGGCGCCGACCTGACCTTTTCCGGCTTTCCCATCGGCCGCGTGCAGCGCATCGAGCTGGCGCCGGACGGGCGCGCGCGCGTCATCATCGACGTGCCGCGCAAGGACGCGCACTGGCTGCGCACCAGCTCCATCTTCACCCTGGAACGGGGCATCGTGGGCGGCGCCAAGTTGCGCGCCTACAGCGGCATCCTGACGGACCCTCCCCTGCCTGACGACGCCACGCGCGACTTGCTGGTGGGCGACATGGCGGCGGAAATTCCCCGCCTGCTGGCCGCCGCCAAGGACTTGCTGAACAACCTGGGCAACCTGACGGGCAGCGATTCCGCGCTCGACGGCACCATGCGCAACGTGCAGGCCGTGACGGGCAAGCTGAGCGGTCCGGGCGGGGCCATGGGCTTGCTGACGGGCGACGACAAGCAGTCGCGCCTGCTGATCGAGCGGGCCAACGCCCTGCTGGTCACGGCCGACCAACTGGCGCGCCGCACGGATGGCCTGGTGGCCAATGCCGATACGCGCGTCTTCGGCGACAAGGGCGTGATGACGGATGCGCAGGCAACCATCGTGCAGCTGAACGCCCTGCTGGCCGACACGCGCAACAGCCTGAAAAAAGTCGACGCCGTGCTGGTCGAGGCGCAAGCCGTGGGCGCCAACGCCAAGGCGGCCACGGCCGATCTGGGTCCGCTGCGCGCGGACGTGGAAAGCAATCTGCGCAAGGTCGAGCAGCTGGTCAATGAAATCAACCGCAAGTGGCCATTCAAGCGCAATCCGGAGATCAAACTGCCATGATAAATATCAATCCGCTCCGGCCTGCCCTGGCCGCGCTGTTGTCCGCCGCGCTGGCCGCCTGCTCCAGCGGCCCGCCCGTGCCGGACTGGAAAATGAATGCGCAAAGTTCCGTCGAACGGTTTCAAGCGGCTTACCTGACTGGCAACGCCCTCGTCGAACAGACGGAATTCCGGCGCGCCCGCAGCCAGGTGGCCGGCACGGGCAAGCTCGAACTCGTGGCGCGCATCGAACTGCTGCGCTGCGCCACGCGCGTGGCCAGCCTGGCCTTCGAGGACTGCGCCGGCTTTGACGCCCTGCAAGCCGACGCGACAGCCGCCGACCGCGCGTATGCGGCCTGGCTGGCCGGCAAGGCGCAAACGGCCGACATCGCCCTGCTGCCGGAAGCGCAGCGGGCGGCCGCCGGCGCCGGCTCGGACACGGCCGCCGCCAGCGCCGTGGCCGCCATCAAGGACCCGCTGTCGCAGCTGGTGGCGGCCGGCGTACTGCTGCGCGCCAGCCGCGCCACGCCGGAGCTGCTCGATACGGCCGTCGCCACGGCCTCGGACCAGGGCTGGCGGCGTCCGCTGCTGGCGTGGCTGGGCGTGCAGCGCCTGCGCGCCGAACAGGCGGGCGATACGCAGGCGGCGCAGCGCATCGCGCGGCGCATGGCGATCGTCGAACAGCCGCTGGCCCCCTGAGCGCGCCGCTGGCGGCCCAGGGCAGGCAGAATCAGGCATAATCGAGCGGGGATGACATCAAGGCCGTGCAGGCAGCGAGGTGTGACGATGCAGTTCGAGGATTTCGACCTTTCCACTCCCGATACCGGCCGGCATGCCGGGTCGGCGCCTGGCGATGACGCCTCGGCCGCCACGGCCGTGCGCCTGCAATACCTGCTCGACAATACACCCTCCATCATCTATTGCACCGTGCCCAGCGGCGACTTCAAGATGACCTTTGTCAGCAACAATGCCTTGAACGTGCTGGGCTACCAGCCCGAGGAAATGGTGGCCGACCCCAATTTCTGGTTCGACCACATCCACCCCGACGACGCCCCCGGCATCTTTTCCAGCCTGGCGCAGATCTTCGTCGAAGGCGCGCGCGCCTATGAATACCGTTTTCGCGTGCGCGACGGCAGCTATCTGTGGATGCACGACAGCCTGCGCCTCGTGCGCGACGAGCACGGCGTGCCGTTCGAAGTGATCGGCTCGCTGACGGACATCACGGAACGCAAGCGCATGGAAGCGATGCTGCAGGCGCGCGGCGAAGAGCAGCAACTACTGATCAGCAAGTTGCAGGAAGCGCACGACCAGCTGCTGCAGTCGGAAAAGATGGCGTCCATCGGCCAGCTGGCGGCCGGCATCGCGCATGAAATCAATAACCCGATCGGCTTCGTCAATTCGAACATGAGTTCGCTGCAAGGCTACGTCGGCACCCTGTTCGACGTCATCGCCCGGTATGAAGCGGCAATGGGCGAGCCGCTCGACGGCCCGACCCTGGTCGCGCGCGTGGCCCAGGTGCGCGCGCAGGCCGACCTGGCCTTCCTGCAGGACGACATCGGCGACCTGGTGCGCGAATCGATGGATGGCCTCAAACGCGTGCGCGACATCGTGCAGGCGCTGAAGGATTTTTCCCACGTGGGCGAGACGGATTGGCAAGTGGCCAGCCTGCATGCGGGCCTGGACAGCACCCTGAACATCGTCGCCAACGAATTGAAATACAAGGCGCGCATCGAGAAACACTACGGCGAGCTGCCGCCGATACTGTGCCTGGCCTCGCAGCTGAACCAGGTCTTCATGAACCTGCTCGTCAACGCGGGCCAGGCCATCGGCAGCGACGGCGTGATCAGCATCCGCACCGGCCACGCGGACGACTGGGTATGGGTGGAGATCGGCGACACGGGCGCCGGCATCGCACCCGAGCACCTGAACCGCATCTTCGAGCCGTTCTTCACCACCAAGGCCGTGGGCAGCGGCACGGGCCTGGGCCTGTCGCTGTCGTACGGCATCGTCAACAAGCACGGCGGACGCATCGACGTGGCCTCGGAAGTGGGCCGCGGCACGCGCTTTACCGTGCACCTGCCGCTGCAGCCGCCGGGCGCCGCGAACGCCTAGGCGTCTTTCGGCGGCGCGTACACGCGGATGCTCAGGCGCCCGCCATTCTTGCTTTCGAAGTCGAGCAGCTGGCTGATCACGCGGGCCGTCAGCACGTGTTCTGCCGCCAGCAGCATCAGGCCGTCGCGGCTGATCAGGTCGCGCGACAGCACCATGCCCGGCTCCAGCTGGCCCGACAGCACCGTCAGGTCGCGCGCCGGCGGTTCCGTCTCTTCCATGATGCCGCGGAAAGCGGCTACCACGGCCGGGTCGTAGCGCTTGCCGACGCTGTCGTAGATCAGGCTGCGGGCCTCGTCGGCGCGCAGGCTGCGCTGCACCATGGCGCCGATCTGCAAGCCGTCGTAATCGGACGCCAGCGCCAGGATGCGCGCGCCCAGCGGAATGGCCAGGCCCACCAGGCCATCGGGAAAGCCGCCGCCGTCGAAGCGCTCGAGCTGCGAGCGCAGGATCACGGAAACGGCGCGCAATTCCTCCAGCGCCATCAGCAGCTGTTCGGCGCGCAGCGGATGCTTGCGGAACGCGGCCAGCTGATCGCCCGTCCAGGCGCTGGCCGGCAATTCCAGCACATCGTCGCTCAAGCTGAGCTTGCCGATATCCTTGAGCAGTGCCGCGATGAACACGTCGCGCGCCTCCTGCCCTTCCAGGCCCAGCGCCTGCGCCAGCTTGCGCGACAGCTCCGCCACCCGCCGCGCATGGCCGGCCAGCTTGCCGCCGCGCATCTCGATCAGGTTGGAAAACACCTTGATGGTCGTCACGAACGTGGCCTTCAGGCGCTCGTTGGCCGCCTGCACCTCGTCGTGCGACAGTTTCAGCTGCTGCGTGCGCGTGGCCACCTTCGCTTCCAGGCTGGCGTTGAGCGCCTGCAATTCCACGTTCTGGCTGGCCGTCAACGCTTCCAGGCGCCGTTTTTCCTCTTCCAGCGCGCGCCGTTCCAGCGCGTGGCGCACCACCAGCACGATATCGTTCTCGTCCCACGGCTTGGTCACGTAGCGGTATATCTCGCCCTGGTTGATGGCGTCGAGGATGGACTGGATGTCGGCATAGCCGGTCAGCAGCAAGCGCATGGTGCCGGGCCAGCGCCGGCGCACCTGGGCCAGGAATTGCGCGCCATCCATGTGCGGCATGCGCATGTCGGAGATGACCAGGTCCACCGTCTCGCTCTCGAGCAGGGCCAGGCCGGCCGCGCCGCTCTCGGCCGTCAGCACGCGGTAGCCGTGCGGACGGAACAGACGGCGCAGCGACGACAGGATATTCGGTTCGTCGTCGACGCACAGGATGGTGGGCGGCGCGGTGCTGGTACTGGTGCTCATGCTGTCCTGTTCGGTCATGGTGCGACGGCCTGCGCCTGGCGCACGGGCAAGGTGATGCGGAAGGTGGTGCCGCGGCCGATGACGCTGCGCACGTCGATGCGGCCGTGGTGTTTCTGCACCGTCGTGTAGGCCAGCGACAGGCCCAGCCCCGTGCCCTTGCCGACGGCCTTGGTGGTGAAGAAGGGGTCGAAGATGCGCGACAGGTGTTCGGGCGCGATGCCGCCGCCCGTGTCCTCGACCTCGATCCACACTTCCGTGGCGTTGTCGCTGCCCGTGCGCAGGGTGATGCGTCCGCGCGCCTCGCCCATGGCGTGGGCCCCGTTGACGACCAGGTTCATGATCACCTGGTTCAGTTCGGAAGGCTGGCATTCGATATCGGGAATGTCGGCATATTCGCGCACCACGTCGGCCTTGTACTTAACTTCGTTGTTCACGATATTGAGCGTGGTATCGATGCCCTGGCGCAAGTCGGCCCAGACCCACTCCTGGTGCGCGTCCGTGCGCGAAAAATCCTTCAAGTCCTGCACGATGCGGCGCACGCGCGCAATGCCTTCCTTCGACTCGCCCATCAGCAGCGGTATGTCGGTGCGCAGGAAGTCCAGGTCGATCTGTTCGCGCAGCGCCCGCAGGCGCGCCGCCACCACGGGGTCGGCGACGGCCGGCTCGGCTTCCTCATAGGCGTCCAGCATGGCAAACAGGTCGTCCAGGTAGCCTTCCAGGGTGCCGACGTTGGAAAACACATAGCCGATGGGATTGTTGATCTCGTGCGCCACGCCGGCGGCCAGCTGGCCGATCGACGCCAGCTTTTCCGACTGAAGCAACTTTTGCTGGGCCAGCGACAGCTTGCTGTTCAATTCCGTCAGAGCCAGGTTGCGCTCGCGCAACTCCAGATCGGCGATCTGGCGCTGGCGGATATCGTCGGCCAGGCGCTCGTTCATTGCAGCCAGCTGGGCCGTGCGCTTGGCCACCAGGTGTTCCAGGTTGTCGTGCGCCTTGCGCAGCGCCAGTTCCGCCAGGCGCCGCTCGCTGACGTCGCGCAGGGTTTCGATGGCGCCCACCAGGCAGCCCTGGCGGTCGCGCAGGGGCGCCGCCGTGAAATGCAGCCAATGGCCGTCGGGGCCGATATCGGCAAAGAAATCCTCGGCCTCAAAGGCGCCGGGGATCACGGAAGAGCGCTTCAGCTTGCCAAGATAGAGTTCATTTTCGCCGAATGCGATATCGTCGGCCACCAGCAAATCGGCCAGGCAGGCGCGCGGCTGCGGATAAAACGCCTTCCAGTGGTCGCGCGTGCCGACCATCTCGGCGGCCGTGAAGCCCGTCAACTGTTCGCAGGCGCTGTTCCAGTGCGTGATCACGTGGTCCGTGTCGATGGCGAACGTGGCCACGGGATGGCCGTCGAAAAACGCCGACAGTGCGATGGAATCGGTCTTGCGGCGTTCCGGCTTGGCCGGCAGTGCCTGCCCTGCTTCTGTGTCCATGGCCTCTGTCCTGTTCATGCCAGCATGATCCGCGACATTTCATCGAAGGTGTGTTCCGTTTGCCGCAGCAGCGCCAGCCAGGACGGCTCGTCCAGGGCGACGCTGCGCCAGCCCGTGGGCGACAGGGGCGGCACGAGCGCATCGTCGACGCCGGCCAGGTCGAGCGCCAGGGCGACGGCATTGGCCAGGTGCACGGCCAGCGGCAAGCCGCCCGCGTCCAGGCGGTCGATGGCGTGATGGTCGGCCACCGCCTGTTGTATCGCGGCGGGAAACTTCCAGTAAGCAGCCAGGGCGCTGCCCACCTGCGCGTGATCGATGCCGATGACGGCCAGTTCCGCCTCGGCCATCTGGCAATCCTGCGCCTGGCGGTGGCTGCGCACGAGCGCGTGCTCGGCCGGGAAGCGCGTCACCAGCACCAGGGTACCCAGGTCGTGCAGCAGTCCCGCCGTGAACGCCGTTTCGGGATTGACGCGCAAGTGCGGCGCCAGCAGGCGCGCGGCGATGGCCGTGGCCAGCGAGTGGCGCCAGAACGCCTGGAAATCGAAGCCGCCGCTGACTGGCGCGAAGCTGCCCGTCAGGGCGCAGGCCGTGACGACGGTGCGGATGCTGTGAAAGCCCAGCACGGAAACGGCTTGCGGAATGCTGGTGACCTTCGATTGCATGCCGTAGAACGAGGAGTTGGCAATGCGCAAGGTCTTTGCCGCCAGGGCCTGGTCCAGTTCGATCTTTTGCGCCAGCACATGCACGTCCGTGTCGTCCTGGTCCATACTCGACAGCAGTTCCAGCACCACCACCGGCAGCGAGGGCAGTTCCTGGATCTGGCGGATGATGTGTTCAAAACTGAGGCGTGTCATGCCGCGCCCCCTTGCCGGTAGCGCTGCAGCAGCGCCAGCAGTTCCGCCCCCGCGGAGTCGGGCGGCGTGGCGCGGAACAGCACGGCCAGCCGTTCCAGGCGGCGCGCCCGTTCCTGCTCGGCATGCGCCTGCGCGGCGGGGTCCGGCTCCTCGTCCATGACGACGTGGCAGCGCTCCACATTGCGCCTGCGCAAGGCCGTCAGGTTCGCCGCCGTCAGGGTGGCGCCCTGGGCCAGCAACACGGCGCCGCTGGCGTCGTTCAAGGCTTGCGCCAGCACCATGCCTTCCTGCGCCTGCTCCATGGAAATCTCGCGGCCGCTTGCACTCACGCTTGTACTCACGCTTATACTCATGTATCCGCTCCATGACGACTCAGGGTGACCAGGCTGCCGCGCGAGCGCGAATGCAAGCCCATCGGATGGACGGCCACGACATACGGCTGGCCATCGATGGCGGCCAGGCGGGGCGTGCCCTGCCCGTCGAACAGCTGCGGCAGGACGATCGCCGCCTCGTTGCCCAGCAAGGCCGCGCCCCGTTCGAACAGGCTGGCGGCCGCCCCGTTGATGAAGGCGATCATGCCGTCCTCGTCGAGCCCGATCACGGGCAGCGGCAGGAATTGCAGCACTTCGCGCGCGATGCCCAGGCTGACTTCATCGCGGCTGATCTGGTGCTGCTGCTGGCACACCAGCGCCTGCATGGCGGCATTGGCCGCGGCCAGCGCCTGGTTGACGTCGCGCAACTGCGCATTCAGGCGCACATTGTCGTCGTCGATGCCCTTCAGGCGAAACGCTTCGGCGATATGCTCGCGCAGCTGATGGTCTTCCCAGGGCTTGGTAAGAAACTTGAAGATGGCGCCTTCGTTGACGGCGTCCGTGACGGCCTGCAATTCGGTATAGCCCGACAGCATGATGCGGATGGTCTGTGGGCACAGCAGCTTGGCCTTGCGCAGGAAGTCGGCCCCCAGCATGCCGGGCATGCGCTGGTCCGACACGATGACGTCGACGGCATGGCTGGCCAGCACTTCCAGCCCTTCCTGGCCGCTGGCGGCCGTCAAAATATGGTAACCGTCGCGCCGCAGCAGGCGCTTCAGGGAAGCGAGGATATTCGGCTCGTCATCGACCAGCAGCAAGGTGCGCGGTGGCGCCACGGCGTCCGCCGCCACAGTCCCTGGCATACCATGCTCATCGTGCACATCCATCGGACCATCCTCTCATCGCCGCGGCGATATCGGAGCTTGCCTGGAGGGGGAAATCTGCCGCGCGGGAGAGTCTTGCGCGGCAGCCAGCCTGCCTTGAAATTATACGACTAAATATTCCTCTATGGCACTTATCCGGCATTTATCCGGCACTTATCCACGCCGTGCCGGACACGGCGTGTCGCGGTAAAACACAAAGCCGCCCAGGCCGATGGCTTGCGTATCGGCTTTCACGGCGTACACCAGCGTGTTCCTGGCCGCCTCGACCCTCAGCAGGTTCTGGTGCAGCACCGTTTGCGCGTGCGCCAGTTCCAGCGATGGGGTCGGCGCCAGCTGCAAACGCAGTTCGGACGTGGCCCCATCATAGGCCCAGCGGCCCGGATTGAAGAAGGCGAAACCGCCGTCGAAACGCAGGCTGCCATCCTTGAACTGGGTCAGGCAAATACCGGGAAATTCGCTGGGCGGGTTGTACCAGGTGGCGGCCACGGCGGCATCGGCCGGCGTCTTGCCCGGCATCTGCATGCCGGACGTGCCATGGTTGCCGCCCATGCCGGCGCAAGCGGCCAGCGCCGCGAGGCAGGCGGCAGCGGCCGCCCGTTTGATCATGATCCTGTGCATGCACGTCCCCTTGCTTTATAGAAACACAATCTTAGTCCGGGAAACGTGGCCGTTCAAGCGGCTAGCGCACATAAGGTGGATTTAATTGCCCTCGGCCGCCTTCGCCGCCAGGGCCGCAGCTTCGCGCAATTTGTCCTTCTTGCTCTTGCGCGCACCCTTTACGCCGCCGTTGACCGTATCGGTGACGGAATTGACCAGAGTCGGTAGTTCCGTCGGCTCGAAACCGGCCACCACTTCGCGCACGATGCGCAAGTCGTTGCGGTTTTCGATCAAACGGAAATGCGCTTCCGTATCGGCCGTCACGAAACTGATGGCCGTGCCGCTTTCGCCGGCGCGGCCCGTGCGGCCGATGCGGTGCGTGTAGTCGACGGCCGAACGGGGCAAGTCATAGTTGACGACGGCCGGCAAGCCGGCGATGTCGATGCCGCGCGCGGCCACGTCGGTGGCGACCAGCACCTGCAAGCGGCACGCCTTGAAGTCGGCCAGCAGCTGGCTGCGCGTGCCCTGGCTGAATTCGCCGTGGAAGGCACCCACGTGCAGGCCCGCGCGCTGCAGCTTGTCGGCCACGTGTTCGGCCGCGTACTTGGTGGCAACGAACACCAGCACGCGCTCCCACTGCTGCTGCAGGATCAGGTAGCGCAGCAGCTGCGTGCGGCGCGGCACGTCCACCGTGATGGCGCGCTGCACGATGTCCGGCTTGTCCTGCGGTTCGGACGCCACTTCGATGCGCACGGGTTCGCTGAGCAGGCCGTCGGCCAGCGCCTGCACGTTGTCGGGGAAGGTGGCGGAGAAGAACAGGTTTTGCCGCTGCTTGGGCAGCAGCGCCAGGATGGCGTTGATTTCCTCGCTGAAACCCATGTCCAGCAAACGGTCGGCTTCATCCAGGACGAACAGCGACACGCCGCCCAATTTGACGGCATTCTGGCGCACCAGGTCCAGCAGGCGGCCCGGCGTGGCGACGACGATATCGGCGCCGCCGCGCAAGTCCATCATCTGCGGATTGATCGACACGCCGCCGAACAGCACGGAAATCTTCAGTTTGATCGGCAGCGGCTTGGCCAGCGCGTGCACCGTCTGCCCCACCTGCGCCGCCAGCTCGCGCGTGGGCACGAGGATCAGCGCGCGCACCTGGCGCGGGCCGGAAACGGGCGCCATCAGCGCCTGCAGCAGCGGCAGCGCGTAGGCGGCCGTCTTGCCGGAACCTGTCTGCGCCGCGCCCAGCACGTCGCTGCCGCGCAGGATGGCGGGAATGGCGGCCGCCTGGATGGCCGTCGGCGCGGCATAGCCGGCCTTGTCGACGGCGCGGACCAGGGCGGGAATCAGACCCAGTGAGGAAAATGGCATAGCGGGCCTTCTTATTATTTAGTCATGAAGTGAGACCGGCCGCAATGTGCGGCCGGTCGGAATAGCGACAGTATAAAGCAGGCGCTTACTGCCTGGGCATTTGCAGCTTCGGGTGGCCCGTTTCATCGTAGCCCGGAATGCCGCGGCGGATCGCATGCGAAAAGTCCGCGTCGTCGTTGGCCGCCCGCGCGCGCGCCGTGACGTGGCCGCCATCGCGCAGCTGCTGGAAGGTCTGGCCGGGCACCAGGCCCTTGACGTCGAACAGGTAGCGGTCCAGGTAGCCCGAAGCCATCAGCCGGTAGTCGAGCGGCAGGCCCGGCACGATGCGGCGCACCATCTCGAAGACGATGGTGGTGCAGTTGGCCGTCAGGGTGTTGTAGAACTGCGGCTGGTTCTTCAGCGATTGCGCTTCGTCCAGGTAGGCGAGGAACAGCGAGCGCATGGCCGCCTTGGGCATCATCACGCGGTACAGATGCATGTCTTCGCCGCGCGCATTCGTGCGCACGCGCAGGATGTCGCGCTCGTCGGCGGCGATCAGGCTCATCTCGAAGTGCTTGAAAAAGCCGCCGATGGCGGAAAAGCTCTCGCCCTTTTCCTTGCGGATTTCGATGGAAAACGTCAAAAAGCGCCCGTCGGCAAAGCCGAACGAGATCAGGGTGTGCGCGATGTACGGCCCCGTCCAGTACGACAGCGCCGTGTCCACCGTGCGCAGCTCGTCGAGGTCGTAGCTGCGCTGTTCCCACTTGACCGTGTAATCGTCGTCGCTGCGCCAGTCGAAATTGCGCACATTGTCCAGCGTGACGGTGCTGCCCTTCACCGTGCCCGTGACGTTGCGCGCCACGTCGTCGGCCCACACGCGCTGCTGTTTCGGCGTGATCAGGCTCCACCACAGGAGCAGCAGGAGAAAACCAGCCGTATACGGCAGCAGCACGCGCGCATCGCCGCGCGTCCACCACAGCGCGATGCTGGCCACGCCCAGCGCGCCCCACAGCAGCGCGCCGATGGCTTGCGCGGCCGTGCCGCCGGACAACTGGTACCACAGCGCCAGCGCGCCCCACAGTGCGGTCAACAGGAGAATCAGGGAAACGGCCATTTTGCCGATACTGCCCAGCACGGAGCGGGCACGATGTGATAAGAAAGTCATGCCGCAATTATAGGGCCAAGCGCAGGAACAGGTACGTTCAGGCAAGTACCGCGGCAACAGGCCCCGACAGCGCAATCATTGCTTGCCTGCTAATTTATTTCATGAGAGCATATTGCCAAAATGAAATGTATAGACAAGGCGGCCTGTCATGGCGGCGCCTTGGCTTTCCCAGGAGATACCTTGCAGCCCCCTTCCCTGTACGCCCTTGCCGGCAGCCTCAATTCCCTCTTCATCGTCGTCAGCCTGTACGGCCTGTGGTCGCAGCTGCAAAAAATCTGGCAGCGCAAGCGCGATGCCGGCATCGGCGCCGGCAAGACGACCGACATCCTGTCCATCAACCAGTTCACCGTCAGCTTCCTCGCGTATTGCGTGTTCTTCGTGTACGGCTACTCGATCACGCCGTTCAACCACTACATCGTCTGGCCCCGCCTGGTCGCCTCGCTGATCGCGCTGGCCATCCTGTATGAAATCCACCGCGACCGCCGCAGCTTGACATCGCGCAATGCGCTGCTGGCCTGCGCGCTGCTGCTGGGCGCGGGCATGGCGGGGCTGGCCTTCGGCCCCACCTTCAGCGATGAAAAGCGCGTAATCTCGCAAGGCCTGCTCGTCGCCGTCACCGTGCTGCTGGCGCAGGGCTACGCGCACCAGATCCGCTTGATCTGGCGCTCGGGCAAGACGGGCGCCGTGTCCCTGAAAATGAGCCAGTTCATCCTGGCGATGGATGCCAGCACCATCTTCTTCGCCTGCGTCATGGGGCTGGAAACGGGCTGGCCCTTGCTGCTGCTGGCCTGCGTCAGCGCCACGACCAAGCTTATCATCATGTGGCTGTTCCGCTGGGAAAAGAGCAGTCCCGCCGCGCAGATCAAACGGCAGGCGCCGGCCTGAGCCTATTGCCCGCTCAGCGCGCGCATTTCCGCATACAGGTTCGCCTTGCCCTCGAAGCCGATGCCGACCAGGTCCGGCATGGTGATGTGGCCGTTTTCCACGCGCACGCCGTCGGGGAAGCCGCCGAACGGCTGAAATAAGTCCGGATACGATTCATTGCCACCCAGGCCCAGCCCTGCCGCGATATTCAGGGACATCTGGTGGCCGCCGTGCGGGATGCAGCGGCTGCGCGACCAGCCGTGCTGGTGCAGCATGTCCAGGGTGCGCAGGTATTCCACCAGGCCGTAGCTGAGGGCGCAGTCGAACTGCAGCCAGTCGCGGTCGGCGCGCATGCCGCCGTAGCGGATCAAGTTGCGCGCATCCTGCATGGAAAACAGGTTTTCGCCCGTCGCCATCGGCTTGTCGTAATAGCTGCGCAAGGTCGCTTGCAACTCGAAGTCGAGCGGATCGCCCGCCTCTTCATACCAGAACAGGTCGTACTGGCGCAGCGCCTTGGCGTAGGCGATCGACGTGTCGAGGTCGAAACGGCCGTTGGCATCCACGCACAGCTTTTGCCCATCCTGCAGCACGTCCATGATGGCGTCGATGCGGCGCAAGTCTTCGTCCAGCGAAGCGCCGCCGATCTTTTTCTTGACCACCGTGTAGCCGCGGTCGATATAGCTGCGCATCTCGTCCTGCAGGGCGGACAAGCTCTGGCCCGGGTAGTAATAGCCGCCGGCCGCATACACGAACACTTGTTTGTCCGGCACGCCCGTGCCATGGCGCTCGGCCAGCAGCTGGAACAGGGGCTTGCGCTCGATCTTCGCCACGGCATCCCAGATGGCCATGTCGATGGTGCCGATGGCCACCGAGCGCTCGCCATGGCCGCCCGGCTTTTCATTGGTGTACATGCAATCCCATACCTTGTGCGGGTCGAGATTGGCGCCGTCATCCGTGACGAGGCTGGCGGGATCGGCGTCGAGGATGCGGGGAATGAAGCGCTCGCGCATCAGCATGCCCTGGCCGTAGCGGCCATTCGAATTGAAGCCGTAGCCGACGACGGGCTTGCCGTCGCGCATCACATCCGTGACGACGGCCACCAGGCTTAACGTCATCTTGGTGAAATCGATGTAGGCGTTGCGGATGGGGGAAGAGATGGGAATGGTCTTTTCGCGGATCTCGACGATTTTCATGCGGGTCTCCTGTGCTTGAATGGTGACGCCAGCTTAACCGCGATATACAGTCGTATAATCGATAGCAATTTAAACCATTCTTCACTTGAAGTTAATAATGAAAAGCGACGCCACCACGGAAATGGCCTTCTTTGTGCTGCTGGCCAAGCTGGGCAGCCTGTCGGCCACGGCGCGCGAGCTGGGCATCACGCCGCCCGCCGTCAGCAAGCGCCTGCAGCTGATGGAGCAGCGCCTGGGCGTGCGCCTGCTGAACCGCAGCACGCGGCGCATCAGCCTGACGGGCGACGGCGAAAGTTATCTGCAGCAGGCGCGGCAAATCCTCGACGATATCCTCGCCATGGAAGAGTCGCTGGCCAGCGGCAGCGCCGAACCGCGCGGGCTGCTGCGCGTGAATGCCACCTTGGGTTTCGGCCGCACGGTGATCGCGCCCCTGCTGTCGCAATTCGCCCTGCGCCACCCGCAGCTGGAAGTGCAGCTGCAACTGACGGACAGCCCCATCAACCTGGTCGAGCAGGCGTACGACCTGGGCATCCGCTTCGGCGACTTGCCCGACACGCGTTTGTCGGCGCGCAAGATCATGTCGAACCGGCGCTTCCTGTGCGCCTCGCCCGCCTACCTGCAGGCGCACGGCACGCCGCACACCCCGGACGAGCTGGCGCAGCACCGCTGCATCGTGCACCGGCAAAACGATGACGCCTACGGCATCTGGCGTTTGAGCAAAGGGCGTGCCACGCACACGGTGAAGGTGCGTGGCACGGTGGCCAGCAACGATGGCGACGTGGTGCTGGGCTGGGCCCTGGACGGGCACGGCATCCTGCTGCGCTCGGAATGGGACCTGGCCCGCTACCTCGACAGCGGCCGCCTGCGCGTGGTGCTGGACGATTACGCGCTGGCGCCGGCCGACCTGTACGCCTATTATCCGAGCCGCCACCAATTGCCCGCCAAAGTGCGCGCTTTTATCAATTTTCTCATCCAGCAGCTGCAGCCGGACGCGGCTACCGCAGGCAAATCGGGTTACACTACAATATTGCGATATGGCAATATTATAAAGGAGTAGGTTTTGCTAGTCATACTCGGATTTCTCGTCGTGCTGTTTTCCGTCTTCGGCGGCTTCGCCATGCAGGGCGGCCATTTGGCGGCCCTGTTCCAGCCGCTGGAACTGCTGATGATCGGCGGCGCGGCGCTGGGCACCTTCTTTGTCGGCAACGACGCCAAGGCCATCCGCGCCACGTTCGCGGCCATCCCCACCCTGTTCCACGGCTCGCAATACACGAAGGCCCGTTATATGGAACTGATGGGGCTGATGTATGAAATCCTCAGCAAGATCCGCAAGGAAGGCTTGATGTCGGTCGAGGACGATATCGACGACCCGTACCGCAGCCCCATCTTCGTGAAATACCCGTACACGCTCGGTGACGAGCACATCCTAGAATTCATTACCGATTATCTGCGCCTGATGGTGTCGGGCAATATGGATGCCTACCAGATCGAAAACCTGATGGATAACGAGATCGAGACGCACCATGAAGATGCGGAAATGCCGATCCAGACGATTTCGCAGCTGGCCGACGCCATGCCCGCCTTCGGCATCGTGGCCGCCGTGATGGGCGTCGTGCACACGATGGCGTCCGTCGGCTTGCCGCCGGCCGAGCTGGGCGTGCTGATCGCGCAGGCGCTGGTGGGCACCTTCATCGGCATCCTGCTGGCCTACGGCTTCATCGCGCCGCTGGCCAGCTTGCTGCGCCGCAAGCACCATGAAACGGCAAAGATGTACCAGTGCGTGAAAGTGACCTTGCTGGCCAGCCTGAACGGCTACGCGCCGGCGCTGGCCGTGGAATTCGGCCGCAAGGTCATTTCCGCCACGGAACGCCCCTCGTTCAGCGAACTGGAAAACCACGTGCGCCAGGTGCGTACGAAAAACTGATACGGCCTGTTCCGCTTGCTCGGCGCGTCAAGCTTCCGGCGCCGTCCAGACCAGGTTCCACAGGTGGCCATCGATATCTTCGAAGCCCTGGTCGTACATGAAACCATGGTCTTCCGGCGGATGCGGTATGCGGCCACCGGCGGCCTTGGCCCTGGCGATCAGGCTGTCCACCTCTTCCCGGCTTTCGCAACTGAGGCAAATGACCACTTCATTGGCCTCCTTTGCCTTCGCCACCGGCTTGCCGATCAGGGACTGGAAGAAGGCTTCGGTCGTCAGCATGGCCTGGATGGTGTCGTCGACGATGTTCATGAAGGCCGCGTTCTCGCCGCTGAAGCGGGAATTGAAGGTAAAGCCGAGGGCGGAAAAGAAGGCCCTGGATTTCTCCAGGTCCTTCACGGGCAGGTTGAGGATGATCTGTTTGTTCATGGCGCTTCCTTATTTCCCTGGTGAAAGTGGAATGGACAACCGGTGCGCCGTCCCGGCGACGGGTGGCGGCACACCAAATTGACACGCTGGCGAAAAAAGAACCCCTCCAGAATATCAACAAATGACAAGGAAAGGCGCAGACCATGCTCAGGACTTGCCGCCGAGGCTGGCGGCGCCGCTGGCGCGGGCCAGGCTTGAGCGTGCGCCAGCCACCGCGCGCAGGCGCTCTTCAAGGTAGGCGCTCACGCGGGGATGCTGGCTGAAGGCGACGTTGAAGCGGATGTGCTGGTCGGGCGTGTCGTTGGCCGAGAACGCGGCGCCGCGCATCAACAGGATCTTGTTGCGGTAGGCGTCCTGCACCAGCAAGTCCACGTCCAGCCCTTCGGGCATGCTGCCCCACAGGAAAATGCCGGCGTCGCCGGGCTGCTCGAACAGCACGCCGGCCGCGCTCAATTGCCGCGTGCTGGCGTTGCGCGCCACCATGATCTTGCGTTGCAGCCGTTCCAGGTGCTTGCGCAGGTTGCCGGCCTTGAGCACTTCCAGCAAAACGTATTCGTTCAGCGCAGGCAAAGTCATGATGGAGTGGATCTTGGTGCGCATCAGCAGCTTGAGCAGCGCGGGCGCCGCAGCCAGGTAGCCCATGCGCAGGGCCGGGCTCAGCGCCTTGCACAGGCTGGAGTAGTAGATCACGCCGTCCAGCCCGGACAGCGATGCCAGCCGCGTGCTGTGGCCCTGCTGGAAATGGCCGTGCACGTCGTCTTCGGCGATCAGGAAGCCATACTGCTGCGCCATGATCAGCACCTTGTGCAGGTTGGCGGCGCTGCTGCTCCACCCGGTGGGGTTGTGCAAGGCCGTCTGCACGAACAGCAGGCGCGGACGGTGCGCGCGGCAGGCCGCTTCCAGCTCGTCCAGGTCGAGGCCATCGGGGCGGCGCTTGATGGGCACCAGGCGCACGCCGTCCTGGCGCAGCCTGCCGAACATCAGGAAATATCCGGGGTCTTCCACCAGCACCGTATCGCCGGGCTGCAAAAACGTGCGGCAGATCAGATCGATTGCATGGGTGCCGCCGAACGTGGTGAGGATGTGGCTGGCGTCCGCGGCGACGCCGATGCCGCGCAACAGCAGCGCGATCTGCTCGCGCAGTTCGGCCAGCCCTTGCGGCGGACAGCGCGAGGCCATGCCGGCCGCGCTGCGCGCCAGGCCGCGCTGAACGGCGGCCGCCGGCAGCGCATCCTGCAGCCAGGTGGGCGGCAAGGCGCCGCTGCTGGCCAATATCACGCCCGGACGCTGGTCGTTCACTTGCTGGCTCAGCCACACCGGCTCCTGCTCCTGGCCAGCTTCCAGCGCCACCTCGTCGGGAATGGCGCTGCCGGCGTCAGCAGGCGTGCAAACGAAGAAGCCCGTCGTGCCGTGGGTATCGATGACGCCTGCGGCCACCAGCCTGTCATATGCCACCACCACGGTGTTGGTGCTCACCGCCAGCTGCGTGGCGAGCTGGCGGATCGACGGCAGCCTGGTCCCGCCGGGCAGGACGCGTTGCGCGATCTGCTGGCGCAATGCGGCCTCGATCTGCTGGAACAGGGCGATGGGCGAGGAGCGGTCGATGGCGAACATGGGTGGCAGTCTAGCGCAAAAACAGCACGGCGAGGACCAGCAGGACGGCCCCCATCGCCAGATTGAAGATGCGCTGGTTGCGGGGCGCCTTCAGCACGCTGCGGATCGAGACGCCGAACAGCGCCCACATGGCGTTGCACGGCGTGCCCACCACGGTGCCGGTCACGGACACCAGCAGCGCGCTGGCGAGCATATTGCCCTGCGCAGGCATGAAGACGGACGCCATGGTGACCGCCTTGAGCCAGCTCTTGGGGTTCAGCGCCTGAAACAGCGCCGCCTGCGCAAACGACACGGCCTTCGGCGCGCTGCTTCCCGCCACCGAGGCGCCGGCCAGCTTCCAGGCCAGGAATATCAGGTACAGCGCGCCCGCGATCCGCAGCACCTGCTGCGCCATCGGGTACGCGACGAACACGCTGCCCAGCCCCACGCACATGAGCACGGTCTGCACGAAGATGCCGGCCTGGATGCCGAGGATCACCGGCAGCGCGCCGCGATAGCCGAAATTGGCGCCGGTGGTGGCCAGCATGACGTTATTCGGCCCGGGCGTGGCGGACATCACAAAGCAATAGCTCATCAGGGGCAGGAGTTCGGTCATGGCAGGCAGTCGCAGCGTGGAGAAGGCCCCAGTCTAGAAGCGCGGCACGCCAGGGACAAGGCACAAGGCGACGCATACAAGCACATGCTGTATCAGTCGAACGACTGCTACAGCGGCCCCCGCCCGGACAAGCATGCGGAAAGCTCTGCTCGCGGCATGAAGCGGAACCGTCTGCGTCAGCCCGGGGAATCGATGCGTTTGTCCAGCGGCTTCGCGTGGAGGGCATCGGCGGCCCGATCCACGAATTGTCTGACGTCCCCCACCTCGGCAAACAAGCCGGCATAGGCCGCCCGTATCAGCACCGTGCACTGCCCGAATTTCGCCAGCTGCGACAAACCCTCATCAGTGGGCATGAATACCCGTCGCCGGGCATCATTGTCATCGTTCCGATGCTGTATCAGGCCCAGGCGGAGCAGCTTGGGTATCTTTTGCATGACCAGCTGGTGCGAATGTCCGAGTTCGCGCGCCAGGTCCGAGGCGGAGGCCGTGCCGAGCGTCGCAAGAACAGTCATCAGCGAACACGAACGCACCGGGATGACGATCCCCATCGTGTCGAAGACGGTCTTGGATTGCTCAGCGATCAGGACGCTCAGTCGTTCGACGGCGCGGCCGAGAAACACGGCGTCATCGATCGCGGCCGGGTGAGGTGTCTTCTCAGTCAAGGCGCTTGTACCTCTGGATGCTGCCGTCCTGGTTCACGCGTTCCAGCGCCGTCACTTTCCCACGCGAAACATTCAAGCGGTATCGAAAATCCGACACGCCTTCCACCGCAAACAGCTCGGGACCGATCGGCTCCAGCGCGACCCGAAACCGGTCGCGCCAGATAATGTAGAGCCTGCCCTTGTCCAGGACAATCTGGCGGCCTTCATATTTTCCGGCGGCTTGCGTCAACAGCCCGGCATCGACATGCGGGCGCTCGATCGCTGCCGTCAAGCTGGGGAGCAGCCAGGCAAGTTCGGTTCGCCTGGCGTCATCGGTCTTCGCCAGATGTTCAAGCGCCAGCTTGTGCGCCAGAGGCAACGCGCGGATGGACGGGCTTGGAATATCGGGTTGCACGCCGGTTCCTTCGAAATCGCCATGCTCCACGGGATCCTGGATCTGGCCGATCGGCACTTGCACGAAAAAATCGTCGTTGAGCGGCTTGCGCGCCACCGGATGCGCACCGCCGGCGGTGCGCTCCCCGATCAGTGTCGCTCGTCCGAGCTTTTTCATTGCATAGGAAAACCATTCTGCGGAGGAAAAAGACGTGGAGCCGGTCAGGATATAGACGGGCTTGTCCACCATGCGCTTGCCCGGCAAGCCCGGCAACACCCATTGCCCGCGCTGGATACGCTTGCCATCCTCATTATAGTAATAGTCAAAGAGCAACTGGTCTTTCTCGCTGGAGAAGAAATAGCTCGCCAGAAACTGCGCCATTTCCAGATGCCCACCATTGTTATAGCGCAAATCGATGATGAGGGCGTCCGTATTGCCGACGAAGCGCATAACGGACGCCGCCGTATCATGGGCAAGTTCCGGATCGGCAAAATAGCTGAAGCGTAGGTAGCCGATGTTTCCCTTCAGGCGAGCGACCTCATCGAAACCGAAATTGGTCTCCTCCAGCCGGCTCAATTCCTCTTTTCGTATCTTGGCCTTGAGCGTCGGGTTGGCCTTTGCCTTGAATTCCGCGATCCATGCTGGGTCGGCGCCCACGAAGAAATGCAGGTCGCCGCTGACTTTGACGAGGTCGTCCGTCAGCTTGCCCGCAAACTCTGCCTGCGTCGTCGCCGAGTCATAATCGCCCTTGGTCAGATGTTCCTGAAGCACCGGCGCAATTTTTCTTGCGATGTCCGGAAACGCGTAGTTTGCATTCAAGGTGCTATTGAGGGAGGCGATGATCTCGCTCTTTTCATTGCGCGAAAGGCCAGGCTCCCCGGCAAAAGCGCCCGGTGCGCACAGGATGGACAAGGCCGACAGCGTTTGAAGCAGACATAAGTGATAACGCATTCTGATGTTCCCCCCTCGGTGAGATTCAATCATACAATATATTGCGCAACATATTGCAGAAAAATTAAATCACCTCGGTGAGGAAAATAAACAACCTCCGCTTCCGTCCGATCTGTTCTCGCCAGAAGGGTGCTTCGGCCAGCGCTGTCAGATTCAACGCTTCAGTGGCAGCCTCCGGCCGGCCATCGTCATTCGCAGCTTCCGCCGATACGGGACCGTCACAATGATTCAGTGCACGACCTTGCTGCCTTCAGGGCAAGCTGGCGGTTCCATCCCGCGCTGCAAGCCCCGCTGCGCGCCCTCCTCCTGCCATCTACGGGGCCGGCGCCGTCTCGTCCGGGCAGCTGACCTCGTCCTCCGGCGTATACAAGGTCATCGGCACGCGCTGGCCATCCACTTCCAGCTCGCGCACCTTCGGCGGCACCAGCTGGAACTGGCCCGCTTGCAGCTTCTCGCGCAGGGGCTTGCAGCGCAGGGCATCGGTGGGGATTTGCCCGCGCGCCGTCCAGCTGCCGTCTTCTTTTTCCGCCAGCAACACCGACGAGGCGCGCGGATCATTGCTGATCAGCAACACGTCCTGCTTGCCGTCGCCATCGAAATCGAGCAGATAGGCGTCGCACTGCGGCCCTGCCCGCTTCAGGCAGGCGGGCAAGCGCCAGGCGGGGCCCACTTGCGTCCAGTCCTGGCGCAGGAAACTGTCCGGCAGCTTCGCCGTCGCCGGACGCAGGGTCAGGTTGATCGACACGTCGCTCAGCGCGCCCGTCTCGTCGAGGCGGTTCTGGCGCTTGAGCATGGCGTCGGCGCGCGCCCGCACGATGGCCGCATCCGGGCCCGTCGTGCGTTTCGTCAATTCCTGAAGGGCCGCCTGGCCATAGCGGGCGCCCTGGAAGCGCAGGTATTCGAAATCGAACTTGTCCACGCCCACCTTGCCGCTGTCCAGGCGCGCCATCTGGCTGGCCACGGAAATGCGCGCCGGGTCCGCCAGCGGCGAGAACAGGGCGAACAGCACCAGCAAGGTCACAAAGGCGGTGGCCACGTTGACGTTGGCGATCAGGTGCAGCCAGTCACCATACTTGCTGGCCGCCCAGGCATAGCCGGCGGCGTAGCAGGTGGCGACCAGCAGGCAGGCGGCCGCGATCAGGCGGTCGGACGTCCAGCCGTGCGACATCACGCGCAAGGTCAGTGCATAGATGGCGATGCCCACCACCCACGGCAGCAGCAGGCAGGCCAGGCGCGTGCCTAGGCGGATGCCGCGCGCCACGCCATGGCCCACTTCGCCGTTCTGGAAGGCGGCATTGATCAGCACCACCAGCACGCCGGCCATGCCCAGCAGCACGGACGCCGCATGGCGCGTGGCCCACAGGCGCTCGAAGCCGATGAAGGGCAAGGTCAGCAGGAAACCGGAGACGAGCACGGCGGCGATCGGCATCAGCCACGACAGCAGCACCAGCAGCAAGGTGCGGATGCCGCGCACGATGGATGGGCGCACGTCGGTGATGTGGATGGCAAAGGAAAACGCGAAGCAGATGACGGGAATCACGAACCAGGCCTGGCCCAGCAGCTTTTTCAGGAAACTGAGCTTAATCAGCAGGAACAATTGCCCGCCCAGCCACAGCACCAGCCACAAACCCAGCACGAACAGCAGGGAAAACAGCAGCTGGATGCCCAGCTTCCAGGCGATTTCAAAGTAGGTCGGGTAGCGGGCGATGCGCCGGCCATCCTGGGCGCTGGCCAGCACCAGCGCGTGGGCGATATAAAACCCCACCACGCAAAAACCGAACAGCTGGGCTGAAATCACGCGCAGCGGCGCGCCCGGCTTGTAGTTGCCCCAAATCACGTGCTCGGCGCCACGCGCCACGTCGTGCCAGGCCAGCACGGCCAGCACGACGGCCGCGCCGGCCATCCACAGGGCGATGCGCTTGAGCGACATGTGGCCCAGGCTGGACACCAGCAGGATGGGCAGCAGCAAGCTGATCAGCATCAACGGGCCCAGCAGATAGGCTTCCGTGGCAGGCCACACCTTGTCTTGCGCCGTGCTGTACAGCCAGTACAGCAGCAAGCCTTGCAGCAGGCCCGTCACCAGGCGCGTCACCGCGATACGCGGCGCCACCACCGGATCGAGCAACGCCATGTTTTTTCCTGCGGCATCCTGCTGCATAGTCATTCCCTTAATAGTCGTTCATTGCAGTCATTGTTGCACTGCGAGCACGGCCATTATTGCATTTCGTTATCGTCATCTCAACAGCGATTCGCGCGCGCCCCCTTCCCGCCCACCCTCGCTGCGGCGCACCGGCAAGCTTTGCGCGAGACCCCAGGCCAGCTCCGGTACGAGGAACAGCCACAGCAGGGGCTGGCCCGTCATGAGCAAGGCCCACGCCATCCAGGTGGAAAACAGGTAGCGGGCCACGGCGTCGTAGCGGCCGAAGCGCGGCTGCGGATCGAGCATGCGCAGCACCGACCAGACCATCACCACGCTGCCCAGCAAGCTGCTGATGAGCAAATGCAAGGGTTCGAACACTGGCAGTGGCGCGCCGCCCAGGGCCAGGTTGATGGCGTTCAAGTGCTCGCGCAGCAGCAAAAACGTCCACGGCGTGGTAAACGGGGCAATCATGAGCACATCGTAAATGGCGCTGGCGCGCACCACGCGGCGGAAGGCGGAAACGGACAACATGGCAACTCCTGTATATGGAAAGCATCCATTCTCAAGGCTGGAGTACACTCCATGGTCAAGCATTTTATGAAGGAATATTTCCATGCAGATCGGCGAGATGGCGCAGGCGACGGGCTTGAGCCGCGACACCCTGCGCTTCTATGAAAAGCGGGGCTTGCTGCGCGCGCGGCGCGGCGCGAATGGCTACCGCGACTATCCGCCCGAGGCGGCGGACTGGCTGCGCTACCTGCGCACGGCGCAGCAGCTGGGTTTTACGCTGGCGGAAATCGAGGCCGACATGCCGCTGCTGGCCGGCGCAGGCGATCCGGCCATGGCGGAACTGCTGCGCGCGGCGCTGGCGCGCAAGCTGGCCGACATCGATGCGCGCATCGCCGGCTTGACGCAGTTGCGCGGCGAACTGGCGCGGCGGATGGAGCCGCAGGCGGCCGCCTGTCCGTTGCAGGGAGATGCCGATGCAGCACCAGCTCCCTGAAAAACAAAAACCGCCTGGGCATGGCCGCAGGCGGTTTTGACGTGGCGCAAGGCTGGAATTACTTGGCGGCCTTGCGGCGGCGCAGGAAACCCATCAGGCCCAGGCCGGCCAGCAGCATGGCGTAGGTTTCCGGTTCCGGCACGGCGGCCATCACGGAAACATTGTCGATCACGGCGCCCGAGTAATTGTCGAACGGCGTGCCGGCCTTGGCGGCGCTGGCAAACGACAGGGTCGCCAGGCCGGTGGAAGCGGCCGTGAAGCTCAGGGTATTGCTGTACAAGGTGTTCGAGGCGGCGGCCGTCGAGTAGAAATCCCCCACCACGCCACCGAAATTGACGCTCACGCCCTGGCCTGCAGGGCCGCCGGAATTGCGCGCCATGTCAAAGGTCAGGCTGTACGTCTGGCCGGCAACGACGCTGAAATTTTGCGACAGGAAACCCGGACCTGGCGTACCCAGCAAATCGACGCTGTAGCCGTTGATGGCGTTATACGCATTGCGGATCAGGTCGACGGAACTGGCGCCCACGGTCCAGCCCGTGATGGCCGACGAACCGCTGTTGACGACTTTAAAGCCGCTGTCGAAGGTATAGCCGGAAGCAACTGTTTCAAAATTGCCATTCGTGATCAGGTTGACGGGGCTGGCGCTGGCGGTGCCGGCAGCAAACAGGGCGACAACGGCTGCGATGGTGGCGATTTTCATGAGTTGATTTCCTTGCCTTATTGGCATTAAAGTTACCTTAAGTGAAATCATATCTCAGCCAGGATGAAAATCCAAGAACTTTGCAAAAATATATTTAATGTAAGCAATTTGCAACGTCTTCAGGCGCCCTCGCCCCTTCCTCCGGAGCGCGACAGCTCAATCAAGCTCTTGCCGCGCCACCAGGATGCCATCCGCATCGGCATAGATCCAGTCGCCCGGATGCACGGCCACGCCGCTGATCTGCACGCGCACGTCGCGCTGGCCGGCGCCCGTCTTGTTGCTCTTGCGCGGATGCGTGGCCAGGGCGCGCACGCCGATCTGGCAGACATTGATTTCCTCGCTGTCGCGGATGCAGCCATCGACGACGATGCCGGCCCAGCCGTTGCTTTCGGCCAGCACGCCCAGCTGGCCGCCCACCAGGGCGCGGCGCAGGCTGCCGCCGCCATCGATCACCAGCACATGGCCCTGGCCCGGCGCTTCCAGGGTGCTGCGCACGAGGGCGTTGTCTTCGAACACGTGCAAGGTGGTGGCGGGGCCGCTGAAGCGCACGCGCTGGCCGAAGGCGCGGTACACGGGCGGCAGCACGGCCAGGGTGCCGTCGTCCAGCATGGCTGCATAGTCGTCGCACAGGTCGGTGGTGGCAAAGGTCATGGGGATTCCTTTCGTGGCAGATGGCAACGATTCTATGCCTTTTGCAGCGCCGCGGCACGTGTTTTGCCGCCCACGCCCACGGCCGTGGCGATCGCCAGCGCCTGGAACAGGCCGATGAAGACGAACAGCATGGCCGGATGGTCGCCATCCATCAGCGCGCCAAAGAACAAAGGCCCTACGGCCAGGCCGCTGTCGAGACCCGAATACACGACGCCATACACGCGCCCGGTGGCATTCTTCGGCGCCGCCGCGCGTATCATCAGGTCGCGCGACGGCCCTGCCACGCCCGACATCAGGCCGATGGCGCCCATCAGCACCACCGCGCCCCAGGCCGGCACGACGGCCATGGCCAGCAGCACGGCCAGCAGCGCGGCAGCGGCAAAGGCGATCGCCACGTTGCGGTCCGGCTGCTTGCTGCGCGCGCCCACCACGCCGCCGGCCAGCATGCCCACGGCCGAGGCCAGCATATAGGCCGTGTAGGCGCTCGTGGCCAGCGCCAGGCTCATGCCATACAGCTTGACGAGCGCCACGCTGGCAAAGCTCTGGATGCCGCCCAGGGCGATGGCGGTAATGAAGAAGAAGGCAAAGCACATCCACACGGCAGGCAGACGCAGGAAGTCCAGCGTGCCTTCGCCGCCGGCGGCCTGGCCCGGCGCGGCCTGTTTCACGGGTTCGGGGCGGATGGCGTGGCGGTTCAGGAACAGGATCAGCAGCACGCCGAACGGCAGCACGGCCGCGCATTGCAAGGCCACCCGCCAGTCGTAGTTGGTGGCGACATACGTCATGAACAGGGGCGCCAGGGCCCAGCCGATATTGCCGCTGATGCCATGCACGGAAAAGCCGTAGGCCACGCGGGCCCCCGACACGCGCTGGTTGAGGATCGTGTAGTCGGCCGGATGGAACACGCTGTTGCCCATGCCGGCCAGCATGGCGCCCAGCATCAGCGCCGCATAGCTGTGGGCGGTGGACAGGGCCAGCGCCGACACGCCTAGCAAGAAAATGCCGGAAAACAGCACGGCACGGGCGCCGAAACGGTCGACGACAAAGCCGGCCAGCGCCTGCCCCACGCCCGAGATGATGAAGAACACCGTCATCAGCAAGCCCAGTTCCGCATACGACAGGTCGAAGGCGGGTTTCAGCCAGACGAACAGGGCCGCGAGGATCAGGTGATAAAAGTGCGACACGCCATGCGCCAGCCCCACCAGGGCGATGACGCGCGCATCGCCGCGCAAGGTGGGAAGTCCGGATGCCGAGTTAGTTGTTATCATGTCATACCCTGTCTTATACTGGTGAAGCTCAAGTGTATGCAAAATACCATCGTCTGTTTTCCGACAGAACGACATAATTTATCGAATTAAGGCCAAGCTGATGGGTGTACCTATCCTCCACCATACCCGCATGTGTCCGCCACGGGAAGCGCCCAGCGCCACCATTCCCGTGACCATGATCGCGCGCGACCTGCAACCCGATGAATTCTTATTGCCGCACAGCCACCCCTGGGGCCAGGTCACGATGGCGCTCGAAGGCGTGCTGCGCATCACCGCCAACAACAGCAGCTGGGTGCTGCCGCCCATGCGGGCCATCTGGATCGCGCCCAACGTGGAGCATGCCGTCACGATACTGGAAAAGACCCGCTTGCGCCCCCTGTGCATCCATGCCGCGCGCGCGCCCTTTGCGGGCCACGACTGCAAGGTGCTGGAAGTATCGAATTTGCTGCGCCAGCTGATCATGGCGCTGGAACAGCTGGATCCGGGGCAGGAACCGGCGCGCGAGGCGCTGCTGGCCGAACTGATCCTCGATGAATTGAAACGCTCGGCCACGCGCCCCATCCGCGTGCCCTTGCCCGGCGACAAGCGCCTGAAAAGCCTGTGCGACAGCCTGATCGAGAAACCGGGCTTGAACCAGACCCTGGAACACTGGGCGCAGCAGGTCGGCGCCTCGGAGCGTACCCTGGCGCGGCTGTTCGAACGGGAATTGGGCATGAGTTTTGGCCAGTGGCGCCAGCAAGTGCGCCTGGCGCACGCGGCGCCCCTGATCGCGCGCGGCGTGCCGCTGTCGCAAGTGGCCGAAGAACTGGGCTACGCCAGCCAGTCGGCCTTTTCCGCCATGTTCAAGAAGACTTTCGGCAGTTCGCCGTCAGCCTTCTTTGCCCAGGGCGACAGAATCTAGCCAACTGGAAAGCGCGCCGATACAGCGCTCAGGGCAAGGCGCAGCGCCGCAGGCAGTACGCTGGTACGGCAAGGCGATGCAACGCCGCCATGGGCGCTTTAGCGGTGCGCTCTCAAGCCATGAAGTCGAACAGGGAATTCTTGCCGGTATAACCCGGCAAGGCCGAATTCGTTCCCATCTGTTCCTGCGCGGAATACGCTTTCACCAGCGCCTGCGCCTGGGCCGTCAACGCCTTGGCCAGCACGGCTTTCTTGTTGGTGAGCGTCGTGATGTCCTTGCCGACCGTCTGCACTTCCTTGCGGATGATGCTCGTTTCACCCGTCAGCTCGCCGATCTTGGTGGCGAACTGGTCCGCCACACCCTTGCCGTTATTCGTGAACATCTTGCTGACGGCGTCCGGATCGGCCGCGATGGCGGCCTTGAGTTTTTTGTCGTCGAGCACCAGCTCGCCGCTCTTGCCCAGGGTCACGCCGGCGCTGCCCAGCACCGACGATGGCACGCCCGTGCTGGCCGTGCGCAGCACTTGTTCCATCTGTGAGCGCACTTGCCCCAGGGCCGTGTCGGACTTCAAGTCGCCCTGCTGCAGGCTCTGCAGCTTGCTGTTGAGTTCATTGTAGGCCGTGACGAAGCTGGCCACGTTGCTGGCGATCTGGCTGCTGTCCTTGGCGATGACGAGGTCGGTCGTGCCTTTTTTCTTCAATTCGATGGTGGCGCCCTCGACGGCCGTCGTCAGGGTATTCGTGGCGCTCTTGATTTCCTTGCCGTCGACGGTCAGCAGCGCATCCTGCGCGGCGGCCGTCTGCTGCATGCCCTTGCCGGCGCCGGGCGCATAGCTGAGCAGATTGCTGACGGCCGCGTCGCCGGACACGCTGATGCGCATGCTGCTGTCGGCGCCGCTCTTGCCATTGATGGCCAGCGAATAGCCATCGGCGCCCTTGACCACGCTGGCGTCGACGCCCTGCTGCTTGAGCGCGGCGGCGATGCCGTCGAGGCTATTGTTGCTGCTGTCGATGGTCACCGCAATGATCTTGCCGCTGCCAGGCGTAAATTGCTTGCCGTCGGCCGAGCCCACTTCGATCTTGACCAGCGCGGGCGCCCCCGTGCCGATGGCCGCGCTCGAGGATTTCTGCGCGCCGCTGAGCAAGGTCTGTCCCTGCGCCAGTTGCTTGACGTTCATTTCATGGCTGCCGCTGACCGCCTTGTCGGTGGTGGTGGCGCTCAGCACATCCTTGCTGCTGGACGTGGCCGACGTGGCCAGGCCGCTGCCGGCCATGTTCTTGGCCACGGTCTGGAATTTCGCCAGCGCCGATTGCAGCTGGCCCAGGCCCGAGAACTTGGCCTGGTCGCGCGCCAGGCTGGCGTTGAGCTTGACGACGCCCGTGTTTTGCGACTGCATCTGGCGCTCCACCTTCGCATACACATCGGCCGAGATATTGCCCTGCGTCGTCTGCTGCGTGTTATTGGTGTAGGCCCTGCTGTTGATGGTCGAATTAAACATGGTAGGCGTTCCCGTCGGGTATAAGGTCATGGCGCACGGTTCAGGTCGTGACCGTGCTGCGCTGGAAACGGACGGCAGGCGCGCATGGCGCGGCAAGGTCCCTCTTCTGGTTGATAATTATGCAGTATTACCGGAATATCAAAACAGCGAACAGAACAGGTTTTTCCTGACTGCAAACCCATATGCACCATTTTAGCGCAATCACTTGCCGTTTATCTTCGGACGTGCCTCAGCGCATGAATTTCGAAATGGCGCTGCTGACGGCCATGTCCAGCTGCTGGAAAGTGAGTCCCACCTTGAAACCGGCACTGCTGAAAATACAGTGCGAGACGGATACGCGCGCCTCGATGATGTGCGCCGCGCCATCGTAAAACAATTCGAACAGCACCTTGCCCTTCTTGCCTGTCGGCACCGGTTCCGCGATGACGGCCGACATGCCGCCCGGCCCCACGTCGAGGGTGCGCGCCGCCACGGGGCCCGCGCCATCCATTACCAACATTGCCTTGGCACGCAATATCTTGCGTGCGCCCTGCCTTTGCTCAACTGACACTGTATTCCGCTTCTCTATCTATGCATTGTCGATGCGGATGCGCGAGGCGCATCCATCGGACAAATATTATAGTTCTAAACGGAAATTTTGTTTGACTTGTCTCAAGCTTGGCATTTAAACCATACCAACTTTTACTCCAGGTCGCGCAGCTTGTTGAACGCTTCGTCGATGCGCTCGACGCCGATGACCTTGAGGCCCTCGATGACTTGCTTGGGCAAGTTCGACTTGGGCACCACGGCCAGGGTAAAGCCCAGCTTGGCCGCTTCGCGCAAGCGCTCCTGGCCCCGTGGCGCGGGACGGATTTCGCCGGCCAGGCCCACTTCGCCAAACACCACCAGGCCCCGCGGCAAGGGTTTGTTGCGCATCGAAGAGTTAATCGCCAGCAACACGGCCAGGTCGGCCGCCGGTTCCGTGATCTTCACGCCGCCCACGGCGTTGATGAACACATCCTGGTCGAAGGCGGCGATGCCCGCGTGGCGGTGCGCCACGGCCAGCAGCATGGCCAGACGGTTCTGCTCCAGGCCGACGGACAAGCGGCGCGCATTCGGCAAGTGACTCGTATCGACCAGGGCCTGGATTTCCACCAGCAGCGGGCGCGTGCCTTCCTGCGTCACCATCACGCACGAGCCCGGCACCTGGTTGTCGTGCTGCGACAGGAACAGCGCGGACGGGTTCGACACCCCTTTCAAGCCCTTTTCCGTCATGGCGAACACGCCCAGTTCATTGACGGCGCCGAAACGGTTCTTGATGGCGCGCACGAGGCGGAAACTGGAATGGGCGTCGCCCTCGAAGTACAGAACCGTGTCGACGATGTGTTCGAGCACGCGGGGGCCGGCCAGCGCGCCCTCTTTCGTCACGTGGCCGACTAAAATGATGGTCACGCCCGTCTGCTTGGCCGCGCGCGTGAGCTGGGCCGCGCATTCGCGCACTTGCGCCACGGAACCGGGCGCCGAGCTGAGCGCGTCCGAATACACGGTCTGGATGGAGTCGATCACCACCACTTCCGGTTTCAAATCGGCCAGGGTGGCGAGAATCTTTTCCAGTTGGATCTCGGCCTGCAGTTTGAGTTCCTTGGCGTCGATGACGAGGCGCTTGGCGCGCAGGGCGATCTGCGCGCCCGATTCCTCGCCGCTGACGTACAGCACGCGCTTGTGGTGCGACATGTTGGCCAGCGCCTGCAGCAGCAGGGTCGACTTGCCGATGCCGGGGTCGCCGCCGATCAGCACGACGCCGCCCGCCACCATGCCGCCGCCCAGCACGCGGTCGAATTCCTCGATGCCCGTGCCGAAGCGGGGCACGTCGATGGCGTCGATATCGTCGAGCGACAGCACGGGCGCCGTCTGCGCCAGCGACATGTGCTGCGGGTTCGAATAGCGGTTGTTGCCGCCCGTCTCTGGCAGGGTTTCCACCATGGTGTTCCACTGGTTGCACGAGGTGCACTGCCCCATCCATTTGTTGCTGATGGCGCCGCAATCGCTGCAGGTGTAGATGGTCTTGACTTTTGCCATGGTGTACTTTGCCCGGGTAAGGTGAAACTGCTGTCTATATATACAGTATATACAAACGGCGGGCCGCCGTCACTGTGTCGCTTCGACCACGGGCACGCGGGGCGCCAGTGCGCACATCAGCTCATAGCCGATGGTGCCGGCGGCCAGGGCCACCTCGTCGATCGGCATGCCCTGGCCCCACAAAGTGACGGCACTGCCGACTTTTGCACCGGGCACGTGCGTCAGGTCGACCATCAGCATGTCCATCGACACCCTGCCGATGAGTCCCGTGCGCACGCCGTCGACGAGCACGGGCGTGCCTTCGGGCGCATGGCGCGGGTAGCCGTCCGCATAGCCGCACGCCACCACGCCCACCTTGATATTGCCGGCCGCTTCGTAGCGGCTGCCGTAACCCACCACTTCGCCGACGGCAATATCCTGGATGCCGATGATGCTGCTGCGCAAGGTCATGGTGGGCAGCAAGCCGAACGCCTGCGCCGACGTGCCGCCGGGAGCGCCGCTGGGCGTGCCGCCGTACAGCATGATGCCGGGGCGCACCCAGTCGCTGTCCAGGTGGTGCAGCAGCACGCCGGCCGAATTGCACAGGCTGCGCGGCAATGATGTGCCGATGCTGGCCGCACCCGCTTCGAAACGCAGCATCTGCTGCTCCAGGGGCAAGCGCTTGGGCGCCGCCTCGTCCGCATTGGCGAAGTGCGTCATCAGGGTGATCGTGCCGATATGCGGCATGGCGCGCAGGCGCGCATACGCCCCCGCCACGGCGTCCGGCGTAAAGCCCAGGCGGTTCATGCCCGTATTCATTTTCAGGTGCACATCGATGGCGTGCGGCAGGCGCGCCGCTGCCAGCAGGGCGATCTGTTCCTCGCAATGCACGCTGCCGTTCAAGCCATATTGCGCCATGACGGGCAAATCGCTGGCGTCAAAAAAACCTTCCAGCAGCAAGATGGGCTTGGTCCAGCCCAGTTCGCGCAGACGCACGGCGTAGTCGACCTCGACCAGCGCCAGGCCATCGGCATCGGCAAAGCCCCGCATGGCCCGTTCCAGGCCGTGGCCATAGGCATTTGCCTTGACGACGGCCCACACCTTGGCGCCGCGGGCGCCGGCACGGGCGCGCGCCAGATTGTGTTGCATGGCATCGAGATGGATGGTGGCGAGAAGGGGCCTGGGCATATGCGTCGTTCACGGCGGGTGGGAAAGCCGTATTTTACCGGATGCACCGTACGCGGACACGGCAGACGTCCAAGGTCGTATGCAGAGGACATCATTTATAAAATGCTCACATGTATGTGTATTTTTCTACGGCAGAAAAATTAAGGTTCGCTTAGGCAAGAGTATGCAAAGCGGCCCCTTCCAAACTTGGGGTTTGCCGTTTTTTCGTGGTATAAAGCAAGCCAGATATGATTTCAGGCAATCCAGAATGAATCGTGGTTTTTATACCATCATGGCGGCGCAGTTCTTTTCCTCGCTGGCAGATAACGCCCTCTTTTTTGTCGCCGTCGATTTATTGGTGTCCATGAAATCCCCGGCGTGGATCACGCCGCTGCTCAAACTGTCGTTCGTGCTGTTTTACGTGCTGTTGGCCGCTTTTGTCGGCGCCTTCGCAGATGCATTGCCAAAAGGCAAGGTCATGTTCATCGCCAACATGGTCAAGATCTTCGGCTGCGCCCTCGTCTTCTTCCACGTACACCCGCTGCTGGCCTACGCCGTCGTCGGTTTTGGCGCGGCCGTGTACTCGCCCGCCAAATACGGCATCCTGACGGAACTGCTGCCGCCGGAAAAGCTCGTGGCGGCGAATGGCTGGATCGAAGGCTTGACCGTCACTTCCATCATCCTCGGCACCGTCATGGGCGGCGCGCTCGTCAGCGGCCACGTGTCCGACATGCTGCTATCCTTCGACTTCCCCCTGATCGACACGGGCATCACCAACAAGACGGAAGCGGCCCTGTGCGTAGTGGTCGGCATTTATGTGCTGGCGACCCTGGCCAACCTGAAGATTCCCGACACGGGCTGCGTATATCCGCACCAGGAACGCAATCCTATCAAACTGATTACCGATTTTGCCAATTGCTATTCCATCCTGTGGAAAGACAAGCTGGGCCAGATCACCCTGGCCGTGACGACCCTGTTCTGGGGCGCCGGCGCCACCTTGCAACTGATCGTGCTGGAATGGGCCAAGCAATCCTTGAACATGCCCTTCGACAAGGCGACCAGCCTGGTGGGCGTGGTCGCCATCGGCGTGGCCGCCGGCGCCGTGCTGTCGGCCCGCTTCATTCCACTGCGCAAATCGCTGACTGTCATTCCACTGGGCATCGCCATGGGCGTGATCGTCATGATGATGACGCAAGTACATTCCGTATGGATCGCCTACCCGCTGCTGATACTGATCGGCGCCCTGTCCGGCTTTTTCGTCGTGCCCATGAATGCATTGCTGCAACATCGCGGCCACGTGCTGATGAGCGCAGGCCATTCCATCGCCGTGCAGAACTTCAATGAAAACCTGTCGATTTTGACCATGCTGGCCGTGTATTCGATCATGATCCGCCTGCACCTGCCGCTGAACATCATCATCACCCTGTTCGGCCTGTTCGTCGCCGGCACCATGTACATGATCATGCGCAAGCACAAGCTGAACCAGGCCGAGCACGACAATTTATCGCTGATCGGTGAGCAAAAGCATTAATTTCGGGGGCTGAGCCGGCGGATCAGCCCCCGGCATTACGCTGGCAGCATGCCAGCGAGCCGCCGCGCGGCAGCCTGCTCCGTCCAGTCAGGCGGCACGACAAAACCACGCGTGCACTCCACTTCCCAGCCTTCGACATTATCCACCGTGGCCACCATCACCGGTTGCGCCAGATCAAACAAGCGCACACGCAAGGCCTCCACATCCAGCACTTCCACGTCGCGGCCCTTGAACGGCGCCAGCCATTGCAATCGCGGCAGCACGACATAGCGCTGCGCCGGCAATTGTGTGGGCACGCACCAGAAGCCGTGTCCATGATTCTGGGAAATACCGTCCAGGGCGGGCGTGGCGTCCGGGGCATAAAACAGCCAGCCCTTGACCAGCGCCTGCGCCGCGTGCACGGGCTGCGCCAGCAGGGTTTGCGCGGCCGGATGGCGGGACAAGGCCAGTTGCTTGTCGAGGATCTTGCGCATCTTCAATCCCAGGGTGTCGGCCAGGTTGGGGCCGATCAAGTGATTGAAGACGCCGGGATCGGGCGCGCCTTCGAGCAGGTAGAACTTGGTGGCGAATTCCCAGTGCAGCAACGCGTCGCCCTGCGCTCCATCGCGCAGCAGGAAATCGAACTCGCCCACCGTGTCGTTGCGGTTCACCTGCACTTGCAAGCCATGCGCTTGCAGCAGTCCGTGTTGCTCAAAATAAAAGGCCAGCAGCTTTTCAGCGTACAGGCCCAGGCGGGAATAGAATTTCGGTCCCAGCGCCGCATCGAGCGGCGACGGATCGTCTTGCAGCGCGCCCAGCCAGGCGGCAACAGAAGGCGTGACGGGCGCGAGGCTGGCGATGCGCCCGCCCCAGTGGGAACTGCCCGGGTCCAGCAAGTCCGGCGAGTCGAGCAGCCAGGCCAGCGCACGCACGCGGGGGTGCGTCAGATGCCCCCAGCGGCGCTCGAAGCGGGCCTGGAAAGTGCCGGCGGCCGCATCACTCACCGTGCGAATCACCGTGCGTGCTTTTTGCCAGGCACAAATCGGCCCAGGCGCGCGCCTTGGCCTTGCCCGTCTCGTCCTGCAGCAACATTTCCGGGTGGAAAGTGGCCACGACGGCAGCCTTGCCCAGTTGGCGCACGGTACCGCGCACGGGTTTCTCGCCGGGATTGATGCCGGCGGCGGCCATCGAGCCGAGCGTCAAAATGGTGCGCGGTTGCAGCAGGGCCAGTTCGCGCTCGAAATACGGACGGCAGGCGGCCGACTCGGCTTCTGTCGGCAAGCGTTCCTGGCCCGCCTCGTCGAGCGGACGGCATTTCAGCAAGTGCGTGATGTACACATCGCGATCCGCATCGACGGCGATGGCTTTCAGCATATTGTCGAGTAATTTGCCCTGCTCGCCCGGCAAGGCGCGCCCTTCCCGCTCTTCCAGGCGCGACGGGCTGCTGGCCAGCATCAGCCAATCGCCCTGGCGGTCGCCACGGCCCATGACGACGCCCTTGCGCGTCTTGCACAGGTCGCAGCGCGCGCACTTGGCGACGGCCGCCGTCAAGCCATCCCAGTCGAGGGTGGCGATATCCGTATCGCTCAGCTGTCTGGCGGGCGGCGGTGGCGGCGCATCGTCGAACCAGGCCGTATCGTCAGATGCGGCGGGAGCGGCAGGCGTGGCGGGAGCGGGAGCGACAGGCGCAGCAACGTCAACGGCTTTCACCTCAGCAACAACCTCAGCTACCGGCACGGGCGGCGCGGCAGGCTCAACCACGGCGGCCACCGGTGCCGCTGCTGCTTCCACGATCTCGGCAACGTCAGCCGCATCAGCGGCCTCGGGTGCGGCGCCCTGGCGCAAGCGCCACAGGGGGCCGACGCCCATTTCATCGAGGAAAACGGCGCTGCGGCTCATAAGGTATAACGCATCACGATGGCGTCCTCACGTTGCGAGTTACTGGCCGGATAGTATCCCTTGCGCCGGCCGATCTGTTCAAATCCATAGCGCTGGTAAATATCGAGCGCGCGCACGTTCGACGGGCGCACTTCCAGCAGCATCGATTCCATGCCCAGCTGGCGCGCGCAGGCGCAGGACTGGTTCAGCAGGAAGCGGCCCAGTCCCTGGCCCTGGATCGCGCCTTCGACGGCCACGTTGAGCAAGTGCGCCTCGTCGACGACCAGCATCAGCAAAAAGTAGCCGAGCAGGGTGCCATCCACGTCGCGCAGCACCCAGGCCGGGTAGCCGCTCTTGAGCGAATCGACAAAGTTGCCGTGCGTCCAGGGATGCGGATACACGCGCTGCTCCAGCGCCAGCACTTCCACCAGGTCCGCTTCGACCATCGGCTGATAATCGAGGCGCAGCAAGTCCCAGCCGGCAGCGCGGTCCTGGTCCGCCACACTCATTGCGCGGACTCCGCAGCGGCCTTGGCCTGTTGCATCTCTTGCCGTTCGGCGCTGGTAAAGGCGATCTTGTTGCGCAAATACAAAGGCTGCGCCTCGGCCGCCGTCACGAACTGGCCGGCAGCAAAGGCGATGCGCGCCAGCTGCGCCACTTGCACGGCGTGCGGCATGATGGCGGCGTCGGCAGTCGCGGCGCACGGCAGCACGGCCAGCGCTTCGGCGTATGCACTGAAACCGTTGCCGCAAGCGGCGACATCGCCTTGCGGCGCCACGCCGGCCGGCGCGCTCAGGGCCGGTGGCGCAACAATCTGCAAGCCATCCTGGTAATCATATTGCGCCCAGTACACTTCACCCATGCGGGCGTCGAGCACGGTCACGATGCGTTGCGCGCCATGTTGCTGGTGGCACGCGAGCGCCATGGCGTCGAGGGTGACGACGGGCACGACAGGCAGCTTGGCGCCGTAGGCCAGGCCTTGCGCGATGCCGCAAGCCGTGCGCACGCCCGTAAACGAGCCGGGGCCGGAGCCATAGGCGATGGCGTCGACGTCGGCCAGGGTCACGCCCGCTTCAGCGAGCAATTCCTGCACCATCGGCAAGATGGACTGGGAATGGGTGCGCACGCCCGACGACGCGCGGGACAGGACGACATCGCCGCGCAACAAGGCGCAGGAGGCGAGTTCGGACGAGGTTTCAATGGCAAGCAGGGTGGGAAGTAAGGTAGACATAGCGTATTTTACCTTGCCGCGCCACGGCATGGCACTCCCCGCTGCGGCATGCCGTGGCAAGCCGGGCAGCCCTCACGCCGATGCGGCTTGCACAGCGGCCCCGCGAGGACGGCTATAATGAAAGACGCGGCTCATTATTTGACCGGCATCAAGTCTGCCGCGCCAAGCAATCGCCTAGCAATCGCTGAGCAACATCGTCTTTCCACTCTTGCCCTGGTCCGTTCCGTGAATCCACTTCTTGCTAAACTGCAACCATATCCCTTTGAAAAGCTGCGCCAGCTGTTTGCCGGCGTGACGGTCAATCCCGAGTATGCGCCCATCAGCCTGGGCATGGGCGAACCCAAGCATCCGACGCCGGCTTTCATCGAGCAGGCATTGGTCGACAACATCCATGGCCTGGCCAGCTATCCGACCACCATCGGTTCGGAAGCCTTGCGTACTGCCATCGCCGGCTGGCTCGAACGCCGCTATGGCATCCCCAAGCTCAATCCTGCCACGCAAATTCTGCCCGTGAACGGTTCGCGCGAAGCGTTGTTTGCGCTGGCGCAAACGGTGATCGATCCGGCCGCCGGTTCGCTGGTGATCAGCCCGAATCCGTTTTACCAGATCTATGAAGGCGCGGCCTACCTGGCCGGCGCCGAACCGTATTTCGTCAATTCCGACCCGGCGCGCAATTTCGGCTGCGACTACGACAGCGTACCGACCAGCGTGTGGGAAAAGGTCAAACTGCTGTTTTTGTGCTCGCCAGGCAACCCGACGGGCGCCGTGCTGAGCCTGACGGACTGGGAACATCTGTTCGCCCTGTCCGAACGCTACGATTTCGTCATCGCCGCCGACGAGTGCTATTCCGAGATCTACCACGGCGACACGCCGCCGCTGGGCGCGCTGCAGGCGGCGCACATGCTGGGCCTGTCCACCATCGAGCGCCCGTATGCACGCCTGGTGGTGTTTTCCAGCCTGTCGAAGCGTTCGAACGTGCCGGGCATGCGCTCGGGCTTTGTTGCCGGCGATGCCGAAGTATTGAAAAAATTCCTGCTCTACCGAACCTACCACGGCGGCGCCATGAGCCCTGCCGTGCAGGCGGCCTCCGTCGCGGCCTGGAACGACGAAACCCATGTCGAGGAAAATCGCGCCAAGTACCGCGCCAAGTTCGACGCCATCACGCCGCTGCTGCAATCGGTGATGGACGTACAATTGCCGGACGCCGGCTTCTACCTGTGGGCCGACGTCAGCCGCACGGGCCTGTCCGACACCGAATTCGCGCAACGCCTGTACGCCGAATATAATGTGACGGTATTGCCTGGCAGCTACCTGGCGCGCGACGCGCACGGCATCAATCCGGGCCGCAACCGCATCCGCATGGCCCTCGTGGCCGAAACGGCCGAAGGGCTGGAAGCGGCCTTACGCATAGTAAAATTCTGCCAGCAGCTTTCCGCATCCGCATTAACTCACTAATAAGACATCATCATGAGCCAACAACTGCAAAACATCATCGACCAGGCCTGGGAAAACCGCGCCGAGATCAATCCGGGCAACGGCACGGCCGAACTGCGCGACGCCGTCTCCCACGTCATCAATGGCCTGGACAATGGCAGCATCCGCGTGGCGGAAAAAACCTCGGGCGACTGGGTCGTCAACCAGTGGGTCAAGAAAGCCGTGCTGCTGTCGTTCCGCCTGGAAGACAACGTCGTGCTGCCATCGGACGGCACGATGCAGTTCTACGACAAGGTCCCGACCAAGTTCGCCAACTACACCAAGGAAGACTTCGTCAAGGGCGGCTTCCGCGTGGTGCCGCCAGCCGTCGCCCGCCGCGGCAGCTTCATCGCCAAGAACGTCGTGCTGATGCCGTCCTACGTCAACATCGGCGCCTACGTCGATGAAGGCGCCATGGTCGACACCTGGGCCACCGTCGGTTCCTGCGCGCAAATCGGCAAGAACGTCCACCTGTCCGGCGGCGTCGGCATCGGCGGCGTGCTGGAACCCATGCAAGCGAACCCGACCATCATCGAAGACAACTGCTTCATCGGCGCCCGCTCGGAAATCGTCGAAGGCGTGATCGTCGAAGAAAACTCCGTCATCTCGATGGGCGTGTACATCGGCCAGTCGACCAAGATCTACGACCGCGCCACGGGCGAAGTGACCTACGGCCGCGTGCCAGCCGGCTCCGTCGTGGTCTCGGGCAACCTGCCTTCGGAAGACGGCAAGTACTCGCTGTACTGCGCCGTGATCGTCAAGCGCGTGGATGCGAAGACCCGCGCAAAAACCGGCATCAACGAGCTGCTGCGCGGTATTTGATGACACCTCTGTAAACCTACTGCGCTGCCCACTATCGGGTTTCCGTTGCTCACTGTACTACATGTACAGTTCCGCTACTCGACCCGATATTGAGCGTGCTCGCTACGGTTTGCAGAGGCGTCGTGACGCACGTAAAAAATCATGTCCTGCCAACCGGCGGGACATTTTCATTTCCGACTAGCAACTTCAATCGTCCTGCAGCCATCACCCATCCTGTCCTATACTGGATGGCATGAATACTCCTCCCGTATTGATCGTCGGCGCCGGTCCTACCGGCCTCATGCTTGCCTTGCGCCTGGCGCGCCATGGCGTCGATTGCCGCATCATCGATAAAAACAGCGGACCGGGCCAGGCGTCGCGGGCCATGGCCGTGCATGCGCGCACCCTGGAGTTTTACCAGCAGCTGGGCTTTGCCGACGAGCTGGTCAGCCTGGGCATCAAGATCAATGCCATGCACATCCACGAAGGCGGCGAGGAGCTGGTAAAACTGGCGCTGGGCGAGATCGGCGAAGGCCTGAGTCCCTATCCTTTCGTGCTGAGCCTGCCCCAGGACGAGCATGAGCGCTTTCTTATCAGCAAGCTGGCAGCGGCCGGCGTGCATGTGGAATGGAACGTCGCGCTGGACCTGTGGACGCAGGACGATAGCGAAGTGCAAGCCATCCTGCTCAACAATGGCGAGCGACAATATTGCACGTTTAACTATATTTGCGGCTGCGACGGCGCCCGCAGCAAAGTGCGCGAGATCGCCGGCTTCGCGTTCTCGGGCGGCACCTACGACCACCTGTATTACGTGGCCGATGCGCAAGTGGCCGGCAAGAATACGGATTTGCACGCCCACCTGGGCGCGAACTCTTTTGCGCTGATGTTGCCCGTGCGCACCAGCGGCATGCAGCGCCTGATCGGCATCCTGCCCGACAAACCGGAAGGCGCGCCCGCTCCCGTCTTCGACGACGTGCGGGAACAGGTGGAAAGCTTGCTGAATATCCAGGTCGAGCACGTGAACTGGTTTTCCACGTATAAAGTGCATCACCGGGTGGCGGCGCAGTTTCGCGAGCGGCGCTGCTTCATCCTCGGCGACGCGGCCCATCTGCACAGCCCTGTGGGCGGCCAGGGCATGAACACGGGCCTGGGCGACGCCGTCAACCTGGCCTGGAAACTGGCGCAAAAGCTGCGGGGACAAAGCAACGACGCCCTGCTCGACACCTATGAAAGCGAACGCATCGTGTTTGCCCGCAAGCTCGTCGCCACCACCGACCGCGCCTTCCAGGCCATCGTCGCGCAAGGCATCGCCGGACAATTCCTGCGCCGCTGGCTGGTGCCGCACGCGCTGCCCTTCCTGTCCGGCTTCGGGCGGGCGCGCCGCTTGCTGTTCCGGACCGTGTCGCAAATCCAGATCAGCTATGAAGACAGCGCCCTGTCCGCGGGCCACGCAGAATACTTGCGCGGCGGCGACCGCCTGCCGTGGTTCTCGGACGGCACGCAAGACAATTTCACGGCCCTGCGCAGCATGGATTGGCAATTGCACATCTATGGCGAAGCGGCGCCCGAACTGCTGGACGAAGCGCGCGTGCTGAAACTGCCCGTGCATTGCTACACCTTCAATGTCGCCGCCAAGCTGGCCGGCCTGGGCCGCGACGCAGCCTACCTAGTGCGCCCCGACGGCCACATCGCGCTGGCCCTGCACCTGCAGGAAAGCGGTGCCCTGCGCGCCCTGGCCCTGCGGCTGGGCCTGCATTTCGGTCCGGCCGAATCGGGCAAGGCGGCGCCACGGCCCGTGTAAGGGAAATCACTGGGGCGTGTTGCACTGCCGCATCGACTGCGCATCGACTGTATAATGTCGGCTGACATCGCATATCGCGCCAGCGCAAGCGCCGCGATCAAGCGAACCGCATTCATACCCCCTTAGCCCTACCCATGACGACCATTACACTCTACGGTATCCCCAACTGCGATACCGTCAAAAAGGCCCGCACCTGGCTGGCCGCGCAGCAACTCGATTTCACCTTCCACGACTTCAAGAAGCAGGGCCTGGAACGCGCCACCGTCGAGGCGTGGCTGGCGCAATTGCCGTGGGACGTGCTGGTCAACAAGAAAGGCACGACGTGGCGCGCCCTGTCCGACGAGCGCAAAGCATCGATCACCGACGCCGCCAGCGCCCTGGAGCTGATGCTGGAAAACCCGTCCATCATCAAGCGCCCCGTGCTGGACAAGGACGGCCAGTTCAGCGTGGCGTTTTCGGATGCGCAGTACCAGACCCTTTTCTCGCTGTAACCATACTTAGTTGACAACCGGAACGATGTTGCCGGCACGACCTTACCCATGACCACCTCCAAAACCCTCGCCCTGACCGAAAAACTGATCGCCCTGTCCTCGGTCACGCCCGACGACAAGGGCTGCCAGCAGCACCTGATCGACATCCTCACACCGCTGGGCTTTGTCTGCGAAACGATACAGTCGAACGACGTCACCAATCTGTGGGCGCGGCGCGGCACGACGTCGCCCGTGTTCGTCTTTGCCGGCCATACGGACGTGGTGCCGACCGGCCCCGTCGAGCAATGGCGTTCGCTGCCCTTCATTCCCACGCACCGCGACGGCAAGCTGTACGGTCGTGGCGCGGCCGACATGAAGACCTCGATCGCCGCCATGGTAATTGCCTGCGAGGAATTTATCGCCGCCACGCCGGAGCACACGGGTTCGATCGCCTTTCTGATCACCAGCGACGAGGAAGGCCCGGCCACGGACGGCACCGTCATCGTGTGCGAGCAACTGAAGGCGCGCGGCGAACAGATCGACTATTGCCTGGTGGGCGAGCCGACGTCGAGCGCGCAGCTGGGCGACATGATCAAGAACGGCCGCCGCGGTTCGCTGTCGGGCCGTTTGACGATCAAGGGCGTGCAGGGTCACATTGCCTATCCGCACCTGGCAATGAATCCCATCCACGAAGCGGCGCAGGCGCTGGCCGACCTGGTCGAGGAAAAATGGGATGCGGGCAACGAGTATTACTTGCCCACCTCGTGGCAAATGTCGAATATCAATGCGGGCACGGGCGCGAACAACGTGATTCCGGGCGACATGGTGATCGACTTCAATTTCCGCTTTTCCACGGCCAGCACGGCCGAGGGATTGCAGGAACGGGTGCACGCGATCCTCGACCGGCATGACTTGCAATACGATTTGCAGTGGACCCTGAGCGGCCTGCCCTTCCTCACGCCGCGCGGCACCTTGAGCGATGCGCTGTCGGCCGCCATCCTGGAAGAAACGGGCCTCACGACGGAGCTGTCGACCACGGGCGGCACCTCGGATGGCCGGTTTATCGCGCAAATCTGCCCCCAAGTGATAGAATTCGGGCCGCCCAATGCCAGTATTCACAAGATCGACGAGCACATCGAACTGCGCCACATCGATCCCCTGAAGAATATTTACCGGCGCACCCTGGAGCATTTGCTGCCCGTCTGAACCAGAATACCGAGGCCCGTCACGGCGGGCCAGAACACCGTCTTTTCGAGAATGCCATGACCCCGAACCCGTTTTCCACGCCACGCGACCTGCTGCGCTACGCCGTTACCCGTTTTAATACCGCCAAGCTGTTTTTCGGCCACGGCAGCGCCGAAGCGTTCGACGAAGCGGCCTATCTGATCCTGCACACGTTGAAGTTGCCGCTCGACAAGCTCGAACCGTTCCTCGACGCCAAGCTGCTGCCGTCGGAAGTGGCCAGCGTGATGAGCGTCATCGACCGCCGCAGCATCGACCGCGTGCCGGCCGCCTACATCACCAAGGAAGGCTGGCTGGGCACGTACAACTTCTACGTCGACGAACGCGTGATCGTGCCCCGCTCCTTCATCGCCGAGCTGATCCCTGAATACTTCTCGCCGTGGGTGGCGGAACCGGAAGCCGTGGAAAACATCCTGGAACTGTGCACCGGTTCGGGCTGCCTATCGATCATGATGGCCGACGCCTTCCCGAACGCCCAGGTCGACGCCGTGGACATTTCCGCCGATGCGCTGGCCGTGGCCAAGCGCAACGTCGACACGTACAAGCTGCAAGACCGCGTCACCCTGATCGAATCGGACCTGTACACGAACGTGCCGGCCAAGAAATATGATTTGATCATCAGCAACCCGCCGTACGTGAATTCCGCGTCGATGGGCGCCCTGCCCCAGGAATACCTGGCCGAACCGCAAATCGCCCTCGACGGCGGCAGCGACGGCATGGACCTGGTGCGCAAGATCATCGCCGGCGCGGCCGAGCGCCTGACGGATGACGGCATCCTGATGATTGAAATCGGCAACGAACGCGCATACGCGGAAGCAGCCTTCGGCGAACTGGGCCTGACCTGGCTGACGACGAGCGCCGGCGACGACATGGTCTTCCTGCTGACGGCCGAGCAGCTCAAGCTGGTATAAGCGCTGGCGTCAGCGCGCAGCGCCTTAATTTACAACACAAAGAAAAAAATGATACGTTTCCTACAAGTAAGCCTGATGCGCGGCATCAAACCGTTGCTCGAACAAGTCGATGTCACCCTCAATCCGGGCGACAAGATCGGCCTGATCGGCGCCAATGGCGCGGGCAAATCGAGCCTGTTCGCCATGATGCGTGGCGAATTGCACCCTGACCAGGGCGAGATCGATTTCCCGGCCAAATGGCGCGTGGCTTACGTGGCGCAGGAAACGCCGCCGCTGGACCGTGCCGCGCTCGACTATGCGATTGACGGCGACGTCACCCTGCGCAAACTGGAAGCGGAACTGGCGCGCCTGGAGTCGGAGCCTGCCACGTCGGAAAACGGTATCGCCATCGGCGAAATCTACAGCGCCATGGCCGATGCCGACGCCTACACCGTGCAATCGCGCGGCGAGCAATTGCTGCTGGGCCTGGGCTTCACCCTGGACCAGATGCAGCAACCGGTGGCCAGTTTCTCCGGCGGCTGGCGCATGCGTCTGAACCTGGCGCAAGCGCTGATGTGCCCGTCCGACCTGCTGCTGCTCGATGAACCGACCAACCACTTGGATCTGGACGCCATCATCTGGCTGGAAGACTGGCTCAAGCGCTACGCCGGCACCTTGCTGATCATTTCCCATGACCGCGACTTCCTCGATGAAGTCGTCAACGTGGTCGTGCATATCGACGAGCGCAAGCTGAAGCGCTACTCGGGAAACTATTCGAGCTTCGAGCGCCAACGCGCGGCGCAGATGATCCTGGCCGCCGGCGCGCTGGAAAAGCAGCAGCGCAAGCGCGCCCACCTGGAATCGTTCGTGAACCGCTTCAAGGCGCAAGCGTCCAAGGCCCGCCAGGCGCAAAGCCGCATGAAGGCGCTGGCGAAGATGGAAGAACTGGCGCCACTGCGCGCCGCCGCCGAATTCTCGTTCGAATTCCGCGAGCCGCTGTCGGCTCCGAACCCGCTGCTGGTGATGGAAGACGTCGATGCGGGCTACAAGATCGAAAACGAGGCGACGGGCGAAATCACGCATAAAACCATCGTCAACGGCATCAAGTTTTCGCTGCAGATCGGCCAGCGCATCGGCTTGCTGGGCCAGAACGGCGCCGGCAAATCGACCCTGATCAAGACCATCGCCGGCGAACTGATGCCGCTGACGGGCGACGCCACCATGGGCAAGGGCTTGAACATCGGCTACTTCGCCCAGCACCAGGTGGAAATGCTGCGCCACGACGAATCGCCGCTGTGGCATCTGGCGAAGATCGCCCCGACCGTGCGCGAGCAGGAACTGCGCAACTTCCTCGGCGGCTTCAACTTCCCCGGCAACATGGTCACCGCGTCGATCGCACCGTTCTCGGGCGGCGAAAAAGCCCGTCTGGCGCTGGCCCTGATCGTCTGGCAGCGTCCTAACCTGCTGCTGCTCGATGAACCGACCAACCATCTGGATCTGGAAACGCGCGAAGCGCTGACGGAAGCGCTGGCCCAGTTCGAAGGCACCCTGGTCGTCGTTTCCCATGATCGCCACTTGCTGCGCGCCACCACCGACGAATTCATCATCGTTGCCGACGGCAAGCTGCAACCGTTCGACGGCGACCTGGACGACTACAAGGATTGGCTGTTCAAGACCAAGCTGGGCAAAGGCACGGATGTGCTGCCGGCCGCCGGCAAGGCCAACAAGACGGACTTCCCCGTGACGTCTTCCGTACCTTCGCCGGTAGCTGCCGCCCCTGCCGCGCCCGTGCGCGACAAGCGCAAGGAAGCGGAAGAGCGCCAGAAAACGGCCGCCCTGCGCAAGCCGATCGAAAACAAGATCAAGCGCCAGGAAGAGCAGATCGCCAAGCGCAATGCGCAAAAGGCGGAAACCGACGCCAAGCTGGGCGAGCCGACCATCTACGATGCGGCCAACAAGGCCAAGCTGAAGCAATTGCTGGCCGACCAGACCTTCTTCACCAAGGACCTGGCGCAGTTGGAAGCGGAATGGCTGGACTTGCAAGATCAACTCGAAAAGCTCGGTTAATGCAATAGCGACAAAAGACGACTCCCGGGTCGTCTTTTTTTATGCCGCCTGCATGGGGCTGGGGCTACGGATCGCCATCAGGCGGTCGATGTCGACGAGGATCAATCGGCGACCCGCCACCGTGCCCAGGCCCAGCAGGTAATCGGCTTCCGTCTCGCCCAGGCCGGGCACGGCGGCGATGTCGGCGGGGGCCAGGCTGACGATATCGGTGACGCCATCGACCACCATGCCCATCACGCCATTGCTCAGCTGCAGGATGATCACGTCGGTGGCCGGGTCGGGTGCGCCGTGGGCGCTGCCGAACGCGGCGCGCATGTCGACGATGGGAATGATCACGCCGCGCGAGACGGCCACGCTGTGCAGCACTTCCCCTTCCGAGGAAAAACGGTCGAGTTCCTTCAGGGGGCGCAATTCCCGCACGCAACGGTAATCGAGGCCGTATTCCAGGCCGCCCAGCCGGAAGCTCAAGTACTGCGTCAGGTATTGCGCGGTTGCGGCGCCAGGCGTGGTCGTGGGCTGCATGGTGTTCCTTTCATCCGGTAAGCGCTGCCAGGATGCGCAGTGGCGCAACGTTGGCCCCATGCTAACCAGCATCGCCGCAGGCGGCGTTGAGAAAACTCAACTTTCCCGGAAGGCCAGCCTGACCTCGGCGCCCCGCCTTGCGCCGGCGCAGCCATCTTCCCTTACAATACCGACATTCCCCCCCAACAGGCAGGCCATGCAACACCTCGTCAACCCCGCTGAAGTTGAATTTTCCGCCATCCGCGCCCAGGGCCCGGGCGGGCAGAACGTCAACAAGGTGTCCAGCGCCATCCATTTGCGCTTCCCCATCGCCGCCTCGTCGCTGCCGGAAGCGTACAAGGAACGGCTGCTGGCCCTGCGCGACAGCCGCATCAGCAAGGATGGCGTACTGGTGCTCAAGGCGCAGCAGTCGCGCAGCCAGGAGCAGAACAAGGAAGAGGCGTTGCGGCGCTTGCAGGAAATCATCGACAGCGTGACTTTCCTGCCCGCCGTGCGCCGCGCCACCAAGCCCACGCGCAGCTCGCAGCGGCGCCGCCTCGACAGCAAGAGCACGCACAGCGTCCTCAAGCAATCTCGCGGCAAAGTTATCGACTAATCAGGGCAGTGGCTGGTAAGTCCAGTCCAGGCTGCCCGTGCTGTCCGCGAACACAGGCTGCGTGGCCGGCGTGGCGCTGCGCAGCAGGGCCTTGATTTCCTTCGGCGGCCGGTCATAGACCTTGGCCGGTCCGGGCGGCACGACGAGGGCGCGCACCGTCGTCTCGCCATCGACGAGGCCCAGGGTGCAGCGCGACTGGCCCGCCGTCGCCTGCCGCTCCTGGCGCAATTGTTCCACCAGCACCAGCATCTGCGCGTGCAGGATTTCCGACTGTTTGACTTCCACGCGCAGCCGCGCCACCTCCTTCAGCACGGGAGCGATGCGCGCGGCCAGCTTGTCGTACTGCACCTGCTGCGTTGGCTGCAGCTGCAATTCGCCGCGCCGCAGCTGGCCCGCCAGGGTCAGGTAGTTGCGCACCTCGGGCAATTGCGCGATGGCATCGATTTCCTGCTGGCGCTTGTGCTGCACCTGCAGGAATTGCGCCGCCTTCGCCAGGCTTTCCCCGATCTTTTGCTCCAGCGCGCTCAAGTCGGGCACGAGGGGGAACAGCAGCATTTCCACCTGCCTGCGGGGACCGGCGCTGCCGATGCGGATGGTGCGCGCCGCCACGGCGCAGCCTTCGGCCAGTTCGATGACGACCTCGTCGGCGATGATCTCGCAATTGCTGGCGCTGTCGATCACCACGCGCGTGCCGGCGATGACGCAGCTTTCGGCCCGCTTCACATGCACTTCGCCGCTCAGCGCCTGCAGCACGGAACCGGAAGCGACGCCCTCGACGCGCACGTCGCCGTGCTCGTTGAAGGCCGTGCCGCCCACCAGGTTGCGCTTGAGCCATATCAACCCGCCATGCGAGTGCAGATGGCCATACACGTCGCCATGGATGGTGATGTCGCTGCCGTCGAGCTGGCGCTGCTCCTGCACTTCGCCATACTCCTCGTAGGCGGCGCGCAGCTTCAGATTGCCCGTGGTGCGGCTGCTGACGCCTTCGCGGCTGACGATCTTGTTTTCGATCGACATCTTGCCGTGTTCATCAACATTCACATAGCCATCCATGGTGGCGACGATGAAAGCGCCATCGCTGAAATACTCGACCGACGTGCCTGGCCCCGCCACCGTGGCCAGGTCCAGCTCCAGCGGCGCGGGCGGCGGCAGTGGCTTGCCGGCCAGGTCATAGCCTGGCAAACCGGGCGTGCCGGGCAGCAGGCGCAGCAGGCGCGCGTGCTTTTTCACTTGCGGGAAGCGGTTCTTGAAGCTGAGCAAATCCAGGCGGCCATCGGAACGTTCGCGCGGCGCGTCGTCGCGGTGGATGCCTTGCGACACTTCGACCAGCTGGGCGTCGCGCCCCGGCTGCGGCGGCAGCACCCGCGCCACCGTGATGCGCTCGGCCTTGCCGCTGGCGAGCATGGCGCGCACGGCCACGCTATCGATGCCGTAGTGCACGCCCTTGCACCACAAGTCAGCCACCAGCTCGTCAAACTCGCGGCGCGCCGGCGCCTGGCCATCCGCGTCGGCAGGCAAGGTTTCAAAATAAAACTCGGCGCTGTCGCCCCGGATCTTGACCTGTTTATACAGCGCGCGGCGCTGGGGCGGGAATGGCGCCACGCGCACGGCGATGCGCAGCAAGGCGTCACCCTTGGGCGCGGCGCGGGGTGCGGGCGCATGGAACAGGGTCAGCAGGAACAAACCGTAATCTAGGCCCGCCAGCAACTGCCCCGACTGGAACAGCTGGTCGACGGCGGCGCGCAGCTGCGCCGGCGCCAGCGACAGGTCCAGGAACACGCCCTCGTCGCGCTGGACCAGGCCGTGCGGCAAGCCGCCTGCGGGGACCGCATCCGGAACGGGTGTGTCGTCGTCGCTCACGCCTTGCCTCCCCCAGCAGCCATTTCAAAGAATTGCCTCCGTGCACTAGAACAATATCACGGGGCGGGGCCGTGTGCCTGACTCAGCGACAATGCGGGCGGCCAGATGCAAACAGGGCCATGTCTTGCGAGATGGCCCTGTCGGAGGGGGGATGGCTGCCTAGCGGCGCGGCGGGTTGGAATAGATATCCTGGCCCACTTCGTTGATCTGGCGGCGCAGGTCGCGCCGTTCGTCGGGCGTCATGCGGCCCGTGCGGCGCGAGGCGTCGGCGCCTTCGTTGGCGCGGCGCTGCTCCTCCGCGCGCGTGTCGAAACTGCGTGCGTCACGCTGTTCGCGCAGTCGCGTATCATTGCTGCTGGTGCGCTGTACCTGTTCATACCGCTGGGCCTGCATTTGCTGCTGGTCGTCACGGCGTGGCGGCGGCTGGTTTTGCGCTGACGCCAGGCTGGCGGCAAACACGGAGCAAACGGCAAATGCGGACAGCACAGTTGTACGTGCGGCAATAGCTGCGCTGGGAGCGGCGTGAATTTTTTTAGTAAAGATATTCATTGAGTTCCTCTTCCGCGATGCCGTATAAACTTAAAGCTGATTTCCACTGTGGCCCCAGTGTATGATGCTTTACACGGTGCAGTAAGAGTAATTGGGTAAAGTTTGTAACACTTTGTAATGGGTCGCCACAGCCCCTTGCCGACGCCGCGCGAGGCGTTACTATAGCAACTAATATAAGATAACACGACACCCTAAATGACCACAACCTCCACTTCCGGCAGCAACACACCAACGCAATCGATCCACGGCCACCAGGCAAAAATCATGGTGGTCGATGACGATGTGCGCCTGCGCGACCTGCTGCGCCGCTACCTGACCGAACAGGGTTTCAATGTCTTCACGGCAGAGAGCGCGACGGCCATGAACAAGCTGTGGCTGCGCGAACGCTACGACCTGCTGGTGCTCGACCTGATGCTGCCGGGCGAAGACGGCCTGTCGATCTGCCGCCGCCTGCGCGGCGCGGGCGACCAAACGCCGATCATCATGCTGACGGCCAAGGGCGAAGACGTGGACCGCATCGTGGGCCTGGAAATGGGTGCCGACGATTACCTGCCGAAACCGTTCAATCCGCGCGAGCTGGTGGCCCGCATCGGCGCCGTGCTGCGCCGCAAGGGTCCCGATGAAATCCCGGGCGCGCCGTCGGAAACGCCGCAAACCTTCGAATTCGGCGACTTCGTGCTGGACCTGGGTACGCGTACCCTGAAAAAGAATGGCGAAACGGTGCCCCTGACCACGGGCGAGTTTTCCGTGCTGAAAGTGTTTGCCCGCCATGCGCGCCAGCCCCTGTCGCGCGAGAAACTGATGGAACTGGCGCGCGGCCGCGAATACGAAGTGTTCGACCGCAGCCTGGACGTGCAAATCTCGCGCCTGCGCAAACTGATCGAGCCTGATCCGTCGAGCCCGCTGTTCATCCAGACCGTGTGGGGCCTCGGCTACGTCTTCATCCCGGACGGACAGCCGCGCTGATCGCTGGCGAGGCATGATGAAGCTTTTTCCCGATATCAGCCTGGCGCGGCTGAAAAGCGGCTTGTTCTGGCGCACCTTTTTGCTGCTCGGCACCTTGACCACGGTCAGCATGATCGCGTGGTTCAGCATGATTTCCTTCATCCAGCGCGAGCCGCAGGCGCAGCAGATTTCCGCCCAGATCATTTCCGTCGTCACCATCACGCATGCGGCCTTGACGCACTCGGCGCCCGAACTGCGGCGCGAGCTGCTGTTCGACCTCGTCAGCAATGAAGGCATCCGCATCTTCTCGCTGGAAGAGGACGACCGCATCGAGCCGCCGCCCGACAATTACCTGATGCCCGACATCGAGGCGCTGGTGAAGGCCAAGCTGGGCAAGGACACGCGCTTTTCCGCGCGCGTCAACGGCGTGGCCGGCTTCTGGGTCAGCTTCAAGATCGACGACGACGAGTACTGGCTGATGCTGGACCGCGAGCGCCTGCGCGGCCTGACGGGCTTCCAGTGGCTGGGCTGGGCCAGCCTCGTGTCCCTGCTGTCCCTGCTGGGCGCGGCCATCATTTCCAGCCTGATCAATCTGCCGCTATCGCGCTTGACGGCGGCCGCGCGCGACATCGCCAAGGGCAAGCAGCCGGCGCCGCTGCCGGAAAAGGGGCCGATCGAAATCATCGAGGCGAACCGCAGCTTCAATCAGATGGTCGACGACCTGAAACAGGTGGAATCGGACCGCGCCGTGATCCTGGCCGGCATTTCACACGACTTGCGCACGCCGCTGGCGCGCATGCAGCTGGAAGTGGAAATGGCGAACCTGTCGGACGAGGCGCGCGAAGGCATCCAGTCCGATATCGGGCAAATGGACGCCATCATCGGCCAGTTCCTCGACTATGCCAGGCCGACGGAGGCGTCGAGCTTTACCGACGTCGACCTCAGTGGTTTGCTCAACGACATGACGCGCGAAGCGATGCGCCTGCCGGACGTGAAGATCAACGCCAGCATCGCCGACGGCGCGCATGCGATGGGCAATCCCACGGACCTGCGCCGCGTGCTGAACAACCTGATCGAGAATGCGCGCCGCTATGGCAAGACGCCGGACAGCGACGTGACGGAAATCGACATCGCCTGCCAGGTGCGCACCAGCCACGGCGCGAAAAAGGTGATCATCGAGGTGCAGGACCACGGCACGGGCGTGCCGGCGGAAAAGATCGAACAGCTGATGAAGCCGTTCACCCGCCTCGACACGGCGCGCGGGCAGGCAAATGGCGCCGGGCTGGGCCTGGCCATCGTCGACCGCGTGCTGCTGCGCCATGGCGCCGAATTGCAAGTGCGCAACCGCGAAGGCGGCGGCCTCGCGTTTCAGATCAGCTTGCCAGCGGCATAAACGAACGGGAACGGTACAGTTGTGCCGTTCCCTGCCGCTCAGGCGGATGCCTGTTCCTGCGCCAGCAATTTATTCATCAACAATTCCGTCGCCCCATAGCCGTACAGGGAATCGCTTTCCATGCCCGGCGTATCGAAGGGAATCGATTCCTCGCGGTTCAGCTTGGCAGGGTCGGCATCCGCATAGCTGGCGCGCCAGGCGCGCTGCAAGGATTCATTGCGGCGGATAAAGGCCGGCATAGGCCAGGCGTCGCGCTCCCAGTGGCGGCTGTCGCCCAGCAGGGGCCAGCGCTCGTTGAGCAGGGCCATGTCGCCCGTGCGCAGGCGGCGCACGGCCTGTTCCGGGCGCAAGCCTTCCAGCTCTTCCAGCGTGGGCAAGCTGTCGCGCTTCGGCCCGAACATATACGCCAGCATGATGCGCCCGGCAGGCGCCCTGCGCGCCACCACGCCGACGGCATAGCCGCCGCCCGGCAAGGGCACGGCAAACCAGCTGCCTTCTCGGTATGGTAATGATCTCATTTCTTGAAGCCCCCTGAAATACACCGGACAGCCGCTGCTATCCGACGTTAAATTTAATTAGGGGCACAGTCTACGCGAAGCGATGCGAAAGTGGCGCATGGTACGCCACAGCAACAAACCAATAGTTACAATATTTTCTCGTCATAGTGATACTGGGCAACAATCGGCCCCGCCTTGAACAGCGCTTCCTTCATGGCCGTGTCCAGGCGCGCGTCGCGGCGGCGCATCCATTCGAGCAGCATGGCCGCTTCCTTGCGGCTGGTGTCGCCCGCATGCGCGAGCACGCGGCGCAGTTCCGGGTCCGTGCACGCCTCGAAGCGTTGGCTGTTCAAGTCCAGCGCCTGCAGTGCGGCGATGGTGGCGCCGATGGCGCGGTGCATGTCGAGCGCGGTGGCCGGCAGGCCGGATTCTTCCAGTGGGACGGTGGTCATGCGCATTCCTTTTCGCGTGGTGGTGACATCGGCTGCATTCTCCACCGCGCGGACGAAAAGCTCAAGCGTCCACGGCACGTTTCCACCCATTCGGCCATAATCATGGCTCAGCAACAGCCTAAACCTCAGCGGCAGGAGCCCCATGTTCAATTTCGACTTTTACAATCCGACGCAAATCCTTTTCGGCCAGGGCCAGATCGCCGCCATCACGGCGCTGATCCCGCCCCAGGCCAGAGTGCTCATGACGTATGGCGGCGGCAGCATCAAGCAGAACGGCGTCTACGATGAAGTCAAGGCGGCGCTGGCCGGCCATACGGTGCTGGAATTTGCCGGCATCGAACCCAATCCCAGCTATGAAACCCTGATGCAGGCCGTGGCCATGGTGAAAAGCGAGCGCATCGATTTCCTGCTGGCCGTCGGCGGCGGTTCCGTGGTCGATGGCACCAAGTTCATCGCCGCGGCCGCCCTGCACGAAGGCGTGGCGTGGGACATCCTGGCCAAAGGCGGCAAGATCGTCGAAGCCGCCCTGCCCTTCGGCACCGTGTTGACCTTGCCGGCCACGGGCTCCGAAATGAATGGCTCGGCCGTGATCACGCGCAAGGCCACGCAGGAAAAGCGCTCGTTCATGAGCCGCAAGGTCTATCCTAAATTCTCCGTGCTGGACCCGTCGAAGACGTTCACCTTGCCGCTGCGCCAGGTGGGCAATGGCGTCGTCGATGCGTTCGCGCATGTGATGGAACAGTATTTGACCTACCCTGTGAACGCGTCCGTGCAAGACCGCTTCGCCGAAGGCATTTTATTGACCCTGATCGAAGAAGGCCCGAAAGCCCTGTCGCACCCGGACGACTACGACGTGCGCGCCAACGTGATGTGGAGCGCCACCCTGGCCTTGAACGGCCTGATCGGCGTGGGCGTGCCGCAGGACTGGTCCACGCACGCCATCGGCCACGAATTGACGGCCTTGTACGAGCTCGACCATGCGCAAACCCTGGCCATCATCCTGCCCAGCATGTTGCGCGTGCGCAAACAAGCCAAGCGCGCCAAGCTGCTGCAATACGCGGCCCGCGTGTGGGGCCTGGACGGCGGCGACGAGGACGGCCGCATCGAGGCCGCCATCGCGCGCACGGAATTCTTCTTCCGCCACATGGGCGTCAAGACGCGCCTGGCCGACTACGGCCTGAATCACGCCAGCGTGGACGCCGTCGTGTCCGCCCTGGAAGCGCACGGCATGACGGCCCTGGGCGAACAGCGCGAAGTGACGCCCGCCGTCAGCCGCAAGGTGCTCGAGCTCAGTCTGTAGCTCAGTTTACAAATTCCAGCCACACTGTTGTAAAACGGTCAGCCGGGTGGGACAGCTGGCCGTGGTTCATGCTAAGCTGTCATTTCGCTAGGGGTCCTGGAGCAGTCATCCGGGTGAGAGATACCCTTCGTACCTGATCTGGATAATGCCAGCGAAGGAAAGCGCAAAGTACCTCCCTCCTTTGATAGCTCCTGCGTTGGCGCCAGCCGAACAAGCAGCCTGCCGTGCTCTTTCCCAGAGCCGGCTTGAACCACGAGCAATCTATGTCCACACCGAATTTATCCGTTTCTGTTCTGACCCTGGCCATCCTGCACGCGTTTGCCGCGCCCGCCCTGGCTTCCGACGCAGCCGACCCGCAGGCGCAAAGCATGGCCGAAGTCGTCGTCACGGCCAGCAAGGCGCCGGCCGCCAAGCGCGCCTCCGTGGGCGGCTTCAGTGACGCGCCGCTGTTGCAGACGCCGGCATCCGTCACCGTCATTTCGCAAAAAGACATGCAGGACTTGCAGATCCGCAATCTCAGCGATGCCGTCAAGCTCGACACCAGCATCAACGACGCCTACAACGCCGTCGGCTATGCGGAACAGTTTTCCATCCGCGGCTTCAAGCTCGACAACAATTCCAGCTACCGCAAGGATGGCGTGGCCATTCCTGGCGACACGCAAATCCCGCTGGAAAACAAGGAACGCATCGAAGTGCTGAAGGGCCTGGCCGGCTTGCAGGCAGGCGTGGCCGCGCCGGGCGGCGTGATCGACTTCATCGTCAAGCGCCCCACCGCCGCCCCGCTGCGCACGGTCACCGTGGAAACGCGCGAGCGCGGCACGCTGTATGGCGCCGTCGACCTGGGCGGCCGCCTGGAAGACACGCGCTTCGGCTACCGGATCAACGTGGCGGCAGAGCGCCTGCGCTCCTACATCAAGGGCGCGGACGGCAACCGCAAGTTCATTTCCGGCGCCTTCGACTGGCAGATTTCCCCGCAAGCCCTGCTGCAAATCGATGCCGACTACCAGGACAAGGCACAAGTGACGGCGCCCGGCTTCCAGTTGCTGAGCAATGGCAGCCTGCCCGCCAACGTCAGCGCCGACGCCATGCTCAACAAGCAACCGTGGACGCACCCCGTGGAAACCGTCACCAGCAATCTCGGCCTGCGCTTCCAGTACGCGTTCAATGACGACTGGCATGCCACCCTGTCGGCCAACCAGCACTCGTTCAAGCGCGACGACTACACGGCCTATCCGTATGGCTGCAGCCCGGAAGGCTGGATGCCTGTATTCTGCAGCAATGGCGACTTCTCCGTGTGGGACTTCCGCAGCCTGGGCGAGACGAAAAAACCGCTGAGCGCGCAAGCCATGATCCAGGGCAAGTTCGCCACCGGTTCCCTGCGCCATGAATTCACGGCCGGCGTATCGACCTTCCGCCGCAAGGACCGCGCCGGCCTGTACGTGTATAAGGAAGTGGGCATCAGCAATATCTACCGCCCTGTCATCGTTGCACCATCGCCGGCTTCGACTGGCCCCGTGCGCCTGGTGCGCGACGATAAGGAAAACGCCGTCTTCGTGCAGGACATCGTCAGCCTGGCGCCGAACTGGAAGCTGCATGGCGGCTTGCGCCACATCAATGTCGATGGCTACCAGTACGTACTGAAGGCCGACACGGAAATCCGCGCCAAGCACGACTTCCTGCTGCCCAACGTGGCGCTCGTCTACACCCCGCTCGACAATCTCTCCGTGTATGCGGCCTACTCGCAGGGCATGGAACATGGCGGCACAGCCAGCATCTATGAGAAAAACGCCAATGTGGAGCTGACGCCCAGCCGCTCGAAGCAGGTCGAACTGGGCGTGAAGATGGATGTGACGCCGGACCTCATGCTGGCGGCCAGCCTGTTCCAGATTCGCAAAGGTCTCGAATATGTGAACGCCGAGAATTATTTCGTCCGCAATGGCCAGGCCCAGCACCGGGGGCTGGAATTGTCGGCCCAGGGCAAGGCATCGTCCAGCCTGAGCCTGGGCGCGTCCGTGACGGCCCTGAACAGCCAGCAGTCAGGCACGGGCAATGCCGACCTCGACGGCAAGCGCGTGCCCAACGTGCCGGCCTTCAAGGCGGCCGTGCATGCGGATTACGCCGTGCAACAGGTGGCGGGCTTGAGCGTGAATGGCAGCTGGGAATATGCGGGCAAGAAAGCGTTTGAGTACAGCAACACGACCTTCGTGCCGTCGTACAACGTGTTCAACCTGGGCGCCGCGTACGCCACGCGCATCGCCGGCACGCGCGCCGTGCTGCGCGCCGCCGTCAACAACGTGGCCGACAAGTTCTACTGGCGCGACGTGACGCCGGAATCGGATGGCTATCTGTATCCGGGCGCCAGCCGGACTTTCAAAGTCTCGGCGCAGTTTGACTTTTAATTGAGGGAAATGGCAGGCGCCGCAGCGAGCGCCTGCTGCAGCAAAGGCGCCGCCTGTTCCAGGCGCGCCTCCAGGCTGTCGCGCAGCACGTGGTAGACGATGCCGCGCGCGTCCAGCTCATCGAGCAGGTAGCGATAGATCAATTGGCGCACGGCTTCGGACTCGCGCTGCAAGCCATCGGCCACCCAGGGGCTGTCGGGCGCCGTGACCAGGGTCAGATCGTACTGCGTGGCATCGGCCAGCGCCGCCAGTTGCGCATCGGCGCCGTGAAAATAATGGCGGCTGTACACCACCGTCATCAAGGGCGTCGTGTCGCAAAACAGGAAGTGGCGGGCTTGGGCGGCAGCGGCCGCTTCGCGTTCGACTTGCGTACGCGCAATACCATACTGATCCTCCGCAACGGGCACCCTGCCTTGCGTTTCCACAAACTCGCGTAAGTACTCGGGCACCCACACCGTGCCATGGCGCTCGGCCAGGGCCGCCGCCAGGGTCGACTTGCCCGACGATTCCGCGCCCAGGATGGCCACGCGCACGCAACGCTCCATCACTTGAGAACCATCGCGCTCGGCGCGGCCGGGGCCGACTTTCTCCACGCCAGCAAGCCGATGACGGCCATCACGACGAAGAACGCGTACAGCACGGCCGTCAGAGTCAGGCCCTTGTGCACATACAGCCACACGTACAGCACGTCGACGATGATCCAGGCGATCCAGTTTTCCAGTTTCTTGCGCGACAGCAGGAATTGTCCCACCAGGCTGCCGGCCGTGAGGAAACCATCCGCATGGGGCACGTCCGTGTCCGTCGTCGTCAGCAGCCAGGCGATGAGCAGGAAGCCCACCAGCCAGCCGACGGCGCATGCCAGCCAGCCGCGGCCGTCGAGGCGCGTCACGGGCAGGGTCTTGCCGCCGCTGGCCGGATGCAGCCACTGGTACCAGCCCCAGAACGAGACGCTGATGAACAGCAGTTGCAAGGCCATGTCGCCATACAGGCGCGATTCGAAAAACACGAAACCGTAGGCGGCCGAGGAAATGATGGCGAACAGCCACGCCCAGTGATTCTGGCGGATGTTCAGCGCAACGGTTGTCAATGCCAGGACAAAGGAAATCAGTTCAAGCGGCGTGGTGGCAAAACCCAGCAGGAGAAGCGTATCGTTCATGGGAATCGTGATGAGGCTGGTGGTGCAGTATGCAATACCAGCCATGAATAAGCAAGATTGCCCGCACCGCCAGCCGCCTTCCCCGCTCAGGCAAAGCCGCCCTTGACGGCGCGCGCCAGCGAACGCTGCACGATCAGCTTGTGGAAAGGCCGGATCACCAGGATGTAGGCGCGCCCCACCCGATTATGGCAATGCACGACGCTGGACATGGTCACGCTGCCATGCCGCCCCGCATCGCGGTTGCGCAGCACCGACAAACGGAAGTCCAGGTGGCTGTCATCCTCGCCCACGATGATTTCATCGTCGCTGACGGCAAAGATGCGGAAGATGCCGATGCGCTTGCCAGGCCTGGCTTCCATCTGCCTGGCCGTCCGGATGCCGAAGCGCGCCACGATGGCGTCGCGCACCACCATCAGCTTGCGCGCCCAGCCGGGCTGACTGCCCAGCAGCACGCGCGCCAGGCTTTCCATGTCCATCTGGCGCGCCTGCGCAGTCGGCAGCTCGACGGCATACGCGTCGGCCAGGTGGCTGCCCGGGTACAAGGGGGCGATGCTGGCGCCCGGCGGCAAGGCCACGGCGCGTACCGCATTGTTCATCTCTTGCATGTGCTCTCCATGTGTTCAGTGATAACATGGCCATCATACACGACAATGTGAACAGCGATAACATAACATGAGCACGAACAGCAATTATCACCATGGCAACCTGCGCGACACCCTGGTCGCCGCCACCATCGCGCAACTGGCGCAGCAGCACGACGCCGCCCTTTCCCTGCGCGAACTGGCGCGCACGGTGGGCGTGTCGATCGCCGCCGTGTACCGCCACTTCCCCAGCAAGGAAGCCTTGCTGGCCGACGTGGCGGCGGCCGGCTTCGCCAGCCTGATCGCCAAATGGGAAGCCGAACTGCCGCCGCAGGGCAGCCTGCCTTCCGAACAGCGTTTTCAGTTGCTGGGCCAGCAATACATCGAATTCGCCCTGGCCGCGCCGGCCCACTACCGGCTGATGTTCGAACACCAGGACGTGCGCCAGTTCCCCGCCTTGCAGGACGCGGCGCAGGCGTGCTTCCAGTACGTGCTGCAGACGGCCGGCGCGGCCGTGCGCGAAGCGGGCCTCGATGCGCGCTGGGACAAGGCCGCCGCCAGCGCCGGCTGGTCGCTGGGCCACGGCTACGTGATGCTGCTGCTGAGTGGCCGCCTGGCCATGGCGGACGGCGGCGACGAGCTGTCGCCGGCCATGGTGCCGCGCTTTTTTCAGTTGCCCGTGGAGGCATTCATGCAGGCAAAGAATAAAATCGGACAAGAATAATATTTCAAGGCCCGCCTCTTCAAGCTGCGTCGCTGTCATCGACGCCGCAGGCAAAAGGCCGACGCTAACACTGCAGCGTTTTCCCTCCTACAATCATCCTCTTACCTTGAGTCAGGGCAACAAAGTCATTGATGAAGCTACGCAGCGAATTTTCAAAAATACCGCTATGTCCAATCACCAGATTGTTATCCGTGTAGGCAACAATGAAGGGATTGTAGGGACGGTGTGGTTCTATCGGCCGGAAATCAACATTTCCATATTTCTTTTCGGCAGACAGGTCGCGCTGCGCGACCTTGCATGGACTATGCTCATATTCGGCCGGATCGAAATTTTGCTCGACAACTGGCTCGTCCAACTTCACGCTCATTACGTGGGTTCGCTGCGGGCCATATTCGCCAAGCGCCTTGCCCCACAACGGCCACCTGTCATCGTCAGGCTTGCCATTGATGGTCGAGCCGAGTGCGCGGCCGATGGGAAACGCCCACTTGCGAGCCCAATCGCCCTGGGATGAAATCACCAACATGACTGGCGCCTGCGCTTTGTCATAGCTGCGGCGCGATGCCATCTGGTGGATATTTTCATACTGTGCCGCTTCAAGTGCCGGATTGACCAGCACGGTCAAATCGCCAAAACCTTGCAACGGCCCGGCCTTGTCAGCCGCCAGTTCTTTTTCGATTGTTTCAGCGACAGCTTTGAAGACGACCTGTCCACCAAAGCTGTGCCCAAACGCAAGCAACCCCATGAAAGGCGTGTTTTCCGACTCGCGCCGGGCTTCGCCGCGGTCGCGATAAAGGCCATTGAGCGCGAGCAGAAAGTGATTCAAGTCGCCTTGCCCCACCCGTTCTGCCGCCCGTTTACGGCCCCAGAAAGTGCAGAAACTGAGCGGCATCGGTAGCGAGCGACCGCGCCAGCCGACATACACGCCGATGACATTCACGTCCCCGCTGCTGGTCAGATTCATCCGCGAACGCGTATAGGGTCCAGCGACGCCAAGCGGTGCATCATTCAGGACGGCCCTGGTCTTGGCAAGCGAACGAGAAAAATCAAATGCATTGGTATCATCGGGATCGGCATTGTGATGCCAGCCATGGACGAAAACTACTACAATGGTATTCTTGCTCTTCGCTGAATACCGAATAACGTCAAGTGCGCGCTCGGCCCCCTCCTTGTCCCAGAATCGTCCATCATCGTCGACCTGGATGACAAAATCATTCGGCTCATGGAATAGGCCATTATCCTGCTGTATGGATTTGCTGCGATAGGCGAACGAAGGTATCAATGATCTCAACGCAACGGCTGAAAAAACCTTGCTGGACTGTGTCATGAGATGACTCTCCATGGATACTTTAATTGAACTTATATACGCAATCATATACGCAATATTCACCCATTATTAATAAATAAACAATAGGAAATTTAATTAAATAGACATGGCGTCGTCAATCGCCCATCCACGTGCGACTTTGCGCCACGGCTGTCGTCCCGCCTGAAAATGCACGCTCCCATGCATCCATCTACCATCCCTGGCACCGAGGGCTATGCGGAAAATGCCGGGCAGCTCATTGCCCGCTACGCAAGCGTCAATTTCCCGGATAAATATCGGCCCGTCAGTCATCTCTTGCCGACGCGATCAGGCGCTGTGCTCGATATCGGCGCCGGGACTGGCGGCGACGCGGCGTGGCTGGCAAGCCTGGGGCACACGGTGACAGCCGTTGAGCCCGTTGCCGCCTTCCGCGAAGCGGGCATGAAAGCGCAGGCCGTGGCCAACCTCGAATGGGTGGACGATAGCCTGCCCGCGCTGTCGGCGATCGGCGCGCGCCAGAGCAGGTATGACCTGATTGTCGTCGCGGCCGTCTGGATGCATCTGGCAGCGGAAGAAAGGATGGCGGCAATGGGCAATATCAGCACCTTGCTCAAGCCCGGCGCAATGCTCGTCATGTCCCTGCGACATGGCCCGGCCCCTGAAGGGCGGCGCATCTTTGATGTCCCTGCCAGTGAAACGGCAGACCTCGCGATGCAACATCAGCTCAAGGTGATGTTGCATACGCAGGCGCCATCCGTGCAGCCGCAGAATCGCCAGGCGGGGGTAAGCTGGTCCTGGCTTGTCTTTGAGAAATGATTCAAGCTGAACCAGCGTGCGCCAGGACGTTGACACGGCCGCATTCAGCCGAGGCTGGCCATTATTTTGAAACACCCTTCATGTATGCATGACATATCGATAGACACGCTCTCCGTGATTGCCAGGCAATGCCTGGCAATCACGTGCCTGCAACGCTTTTGCCGGCAGCATGCCCTGCACCACCCGGCGCTGTCCGCGTTCGCCGGCCACGCGTGGAAGGTGGCGCAGCTCGCGCCTGGGGATTTTGCCGCCTGGGAGCGCGGCTTTGCTGGCCTGGCAGTGACGGGCATGGGCGATCCCTGGCCGGACGACCTGCGCATGGCGCTGCCCGGGCACCTGCTCGGTGCGCTGGAGCAACTTGTCGGGCATGTGCTGGAAACGAGCGCCTGTACCTGGCATGGCGATGACCTTGCGGCAAGCCGGCGCCAGCTGGAAGCCGTGCTTGATATCTGTGCCAGGCATGGCGTGGCGGCGCCGCCGCTTGCGCACTATGTGCAGCACGATGCGGCGCTGCGTGGCGGCTGGGGGCCGATGCTGACGGACGCGGAAGTCAGGCGCTGGCAAGCCCTGCTATAACGCGCGGCCTGCAATGGCGGCGGAGGCTCACGCCGGCAGGCCCTGGCGCACCTGGTCGAGCAGCCGCTCCTCTTCCTCCGTATCCGCGTCGATTTGCGTGACGACGGTCCAGAATCGCGGGCAGGTCTTGATCTGCTCGAACGCATGGCTCGTTTCAAGCCGCACCATGGTTTTCCTCAGGCTGTGCAGATAGCCCTCCTCGATGGCATCGAGCAGTTCGTCATCGGCAGCGTCGATCAGCTCGAGCAGCGCGCCTTCGATCCTTGCATAGCCCTCCTCCCACAGCTGGCCGATTTCCGGCACGTCGACTTCGATGCACTCGTTCGACCAGTCCGGAGGATAGTAATCGCGCTCCCGGTTGGCGGGATCAGTGTCAAGGCTCAGCGAAAGGGAGGGGAACGATACGGCGTTGAAGGCAAAGGCGAAAAATGCCTGGTCCTTGAATGGGGACGCGCCCAGCAAGGCCAGCGACGCGCTGGCCAGCTTGAAGCAGGTTTCTTCGACGTCGTAGGCAGTTTCAAATGTCTGCCAATCAAGTGGTAAAGCGGGAGTCGGGGGCATGGCGGGCCTGTCGAAAAAATAAGAGTGGAAAGTGATCGGAATTATACGTGGCGCAACCGATGCGGCAGGCGCCGGCCGCGTGTACGGTGCGGCCGCAAAAAAGCCGCATCGGCCCTGCGGCGGATGCGGCTTTGCGCTAGCGCAAGCTGAAGCTTATTTCTTGGCAGCTTTCACTGCCTTCGGATACTTGATCGTCATTTCCTGCAGCAAGTTATCCGCGTGGTCCACTTCCTTCATCACCCACAGCATGTAGCGGATGTCGAGGTGGATGGCGCGCGTGATGGCCGTGTCGAAGTACCAGTCCTTGGTGATCGATTCATACGTCGAATCGAAGTTCAGGCCGATCAATTCGCCACGCTTGTTCATCACGGCCGAGCCGGAATTGCCGCCCGTGGTGTCCGCGCTGGTGAGGAAGTTGACGGGCACCGTGCCCAGTGCCGGGTCGCGGAACTGGCCGTAGCGTTTTTGCTTGACGGCGTCAATCAAGCCTTGCGGCGCTTCGAACGGAGCCTTGCCCGTGACTTTCTCGACGATGCCTTCCACGGTCGTGAACGGCCCCTTGGTGATGCCGTCGCGCGGCGAGTACGGCGATACCGTGCCGTACGTCACGCGCAGGGTCGAGTTGGCGTCAGGATAGACCGGCTTGCCTTGCGATTTCTTCCAGGCAATCACGGCTTGCATGTATTGCGGAATCACGCGTTCCAGGTTGCCGTCGATCTCCTTGCGGCGCTCTTCCAGCGCCGCTTCGACGGGCTGCAGCTTGATGGCCAGCGCCATGAAGGCGTCGTCGGACTGGGCAACAGCGGCCTGGTCCTTTTCCAGCCAGGCCAGGCGCTTGGCCGTGTCAGCCAGTTGCGTCTGCTGGTACAGGGCCGCCACGGCGCCTGGCGCCGGCAGCAGCGCGTCCAGGCCTTGCGGATGGCTCTTCGCCGCCAGTTGCGCGTAGCGCTTCAGACCGGCTTCAAAACGCGCCTGGTCGACCTTGTTGACATACGACTGTTCCAGGCGGGCCAGGCGGGCCTTGATGAAGGCCAGGTCGCGCTGCTGGAAGCCCGATTCGCGCTCGGCGTCCGCTTTCTGGCGCTCCAGCGACAGGCGGTAGATGGTGCGCGCGCTTTTCAGCAAGTCGCTGTTGGTGGCCACGCTCCAGGCGAACTCTTCTTCGCTCAAGGCCATGTCGCTGGCGATCGCCGCGTCCAGTTCGGCCAGCAGGGTCGGCGACACGTTCGGCTGTTTCGCGTACCAGGCGCGGAACTCGGCATCCTGCACGTCCTTGATGGCGGCGATGTCCTTGCGGGCGAAACCGTCGAGCAAGCCCTGGGTTTTCTTCAGCACGTTGTTGATGCTTTTCACCACGCTCGCATAGCGCACGGCAGCGGCCGCGTCGCCCTTCGTCGAGTCGGCCATCACGGCCAGGTCCGCTTGCAGTTCGGATACTTTCAGGGGGAAGGCCGTATCGCGCGCGAAACGGATTTCCGCCGGCAGCTTGTAGCGGCTGGTGCGGCCGGGGTAGCCCGCCAGCAAGATGCCGTCACCGGCTTTCAAGCCTTCGGCCGAGACCACCAGGAAATCCTTCGATTGGTACGGCACGTTGTCGGGCGACGGGTCGGCCGGACGGCCATCCTTGCCCACGTAGGCGCGCAGGAACGAGTAATCGCCCGTGTGGCGCGGCCACTCGTAGTTGTCGGTATCGCCGCCGAAGTTGCCGATCTTGTCCGATGGCGCGTACACGAGGCGCACGTCGCGTATCATCATCTGGCGGATGCGGTAGTACTCGAGGCCGCGGTGGAAGGCGGGCACGGAGCAGCGGTACATCTTGTCCGTTTCGCATTCGGCGATCAGGTCCTTGATGCGCTTTTCCACGGCTTCGTGGCGCGCGCGGCCGCTCATGTCGGCCGTCAAGCCTTTCAGCACGCGGTCGCTGACGTTTTCCACCTTGTCCGTCACATACACGAGGCTGTTCGGACCGCCCGGCAGCTCTGCGGCGCGCGTCTTGGCCAGGAAGCCGTCGGTGATGTAATTGTGTTCCGGCGTGGAATTGCGCTGCACGGCGCCATACGCGCAATGGTGGTTCGTCACCACCAGGCCGGCGTCGGAAACGAAGGCGGCCGAGCAACCGCCCAGCGACACGATGGCGCTCATCGGGTGCTTGCTCAGGTCGGCCAGTTTTTCTGCAGGAATGTCGATGCCGACCCGTTTCAGTTCGGCTTTCAGCTGCGGCAATTGGTGTGGTTGCCACTGCCCTTCGTCGGCGTGTGCGCCGGCGAACGCGCCCAGCAAGGCGACTGGTAATACGATTGTCTTGAACAAGATTTGCTCCTCCATAAAAAGCAGGCGAAAGTATAGCCTGTCCAGGCGGCCTGAGTCGGCAAAAATTATCCCATTGCAATTTCTGTATCAGGCGGCCGGCCGTCCCGTCCCCTGCAAGGGGATCTGCAGGGCCAGCCGGCAACCGGCGCCCGAGGCCGGCACACCGACCTCGAACTGCCCGCCCAGCGCCGTCACCCGCTCGGCAATGCCGATCAGGCCAAAGCACTGCTTCTTGCGCTGCTGCTGCGGCGTGATGCCGATGCCGTTGTCGCTGATGGCCACGTACACGGCGCAGGCATCCGAACTGAGCTCGATCTCGACCTGGCTGGCCTGGGCATGGCGCATGACGTTGCTGAGCGCTTCCTGCACGATGCGGAACAGCACAATCTCGACCTGGCTGCCGATGGCGGAAAACAATGCCTCGTCGCGTATCAGCAGCTGGCAAGCGACGCCGCTGCGCTTGCGGAAGTCGCCCACCTGCCACTCGATGGCGGCTTGCAAGCCCAGGTCCAGCGCCATCGGGCGCAGCTCGTTCATGATGCCGCGCACGCTCTTGATGGTGGTGTCGACGTTGCTGAGCACGGCGCCGACCCGGTGGTGCAGGCGCGGATGGGAGCCTTCCGTGCGCGCGCTGAGCATGGAAATATCGATGCGCAGCGCCAGCAGGTTTTGCCCCAGTTCATCGTGGATATCGCGCGAAATGCGCTTGCGCTCGTCTTCCTTGGCCGTTTCCAGGTGCAGCGCCAGCTGGCGCAGCTGCGCATGCGACTGGCGCAGGGCGCCATCCATCAACTTGCGTTCGGTGATGTCCGTGTGCGCCACCACCACGCGCAGCGGCCCTTCGCCGAGGAAGCGGCTGATCCTGGCCTGCGACCAGCGGGGACCCGAGCGCGTGGCAAACTCATACTCGAGCGCAAACGTGTCCGCGTTGCCGGCGATGACGGAGCGGATGCCCGCGGCCAGCTCGCGCCCGGCGCTGCGCTGCCAGCGCGGGTCCGTGTCGCAAAATTCCAGGTAGTGCAGCGGCTGCGGCGTTTGCCCGACGAAGGCCAGGCAAGCCTGGTTGGCATGCACGACGCGGCCCGACCGGTCCAGCACAAGCACCCGGTCCGTCAGGGAATCGATGGTGGCGTGAAAGAAGCGCTCGGCATCGCGCAAGGCTTCCTGCGCCCGCTCGCGCTGGTGTACTTCCAGCTGCAGGTGCTGGTTGGCCCGCAGCAATTCAGCCGTGCGGTCGACCACCCGCTGGTCCAGCTCGCGGTGCAGTTCGCGCAAGTCCGCCTCGGCCAGCTTGCGCTCGGTGATATCGGAAAACACGCCGACAAAATGGCTGATCGCGCCATCCGGGCTGCGCATCGGCGTGATCGACAGCGATTCGACGAAGCGCTCGCCATTCTTGCGCCGGTTCACCAGTTCGCCATACCAGCTGCCATCCTGGTGCAGGCTGCGCCACATGGCTTCATAAAAGTGCGGCAGATGCGTGCCGCCGCCGAGGAAGGACGGATCGCGGCCGATGGCTTCCTCCGCCTGGTAGCCGGTGATGGTGGTGAACGCGGGGTTGACGGAAATGATGCGGTTGGCGCTGTCCGTCACCAGCACGCCTTCGCGTATGCTGTCGAGTATCACGAAGGCGCGCCGCAAGGCCGATTCGCGCGCGTGCTCGTCGCCCAGGTCCGTCACCAGCATGCGCGCCGTGGCGCTGTCCGCATCGTAATTGGCTTCGATGCGCACCATGCCGCACATGCCGCCCGCTTCGCCTTCGAACAGCGGCGCTTCGAGCACCTGGCGCGCGCCGCCGGTGAAGACGGCGTCGAGGAAGCGCCGGAAACCGCCCTGCGCCTGGGGCGCGACGAATTGCTCGAAACGCCGTCCCAGCAGCCGGTTCTTGTCGCGTTGCAACAAGCCGCAAGCTGCCACGTTGACACGCGTGATCACGCCTTCGCGCGCCAGCGAAAAGTAACTGACGGGCGCCTGTTCATACAGCTGCGCATAACGGTCGCGGCTGCTTTCAAATTCGTTTTTCAGCTGTTCCAGCTCGGCCAGGGCCGCGCTCTGCATTTCCAGCTCGATCTGGCTGACCTGCAACTCATGCAGCTGACGCATCACGTCTTCATTCGACTGCGGCGCGGGCTGGCGCTGCTCCGCGGCCAATTGCTCCGCCTGCTCTCTCAGGCGGGCCGGCGCGCTGCCGTCGAATGGTTCGCTCATGACGCGTGCTCGCCGCTACTGCCGCCGGCCACGGCGCCGGACTGGATCTGGCGCAGCTGGGCTTCCAGCAGTTTCGACTCTGTAATGTTGATGAAGGTCACCACCACGCCATCGATCACATTTTCGATCGTGCGGTACGGCATGATGCGCACGTTGTACCAGCGCCCCGTCTTGGTTTCCACTTGCCGCTCGCAAAACACCAGGCTGCGGATCACTTCCAGCGCATCGTCTTCCAGACCCGGATAATCGAGGTCGTTGACGATGTCGCTGAGCGGGCGGCGCAAGTCCGTCTGGATCAGCTTATAGATTTGCGTGGCCGGCGCCGTGAAGCGGCGGATGCGCAGGTCGCTGTCGAGGAAAATGGTGGCGATATCGGTACTATTGAGCAGATTCTTCATGTCGCTATTGACCAGCGACAAATCATCGACCTTCGATTGCAGCTCGGCATTGACCGTGTACAACTCTTCGTTGAGCGACTGCATCTCTTCCTTCGACGTGGTCAGCTCTTCGTTCGTCGATTGCAGCTCTTCATTGGTCGACTGCAGTTCCTCGTTGGCCGATTTGAGTTCCTCGCGCGACGTCTGCATCTCGTCGCGCACGGCCTGGATTTCATTGCGCGCCTGCGCCAGTTGCTGTTCCAGTTCCAGCACCTTGGGGTTCGGCGAGCGGCCGCGGCGCGCCTCGGCCACCAGCGGCGCGCTGGCAAACGTCACGAACACCATGCCGCGCAGGGATTCAGGCTGGCTCAGCGCTTCCGCGCTCAGGTCGACGCCCAGCGACTGTCCCAGGTGATCCTTGACCACCAGCCCTTTCAGGCGCACCACCCTCTCGCTCTGCAAGGCTTCCTTGATGAGGCCAGCCAGCTCGTAGCGCAAGCCTTCGCGCGCCATCGCATGGATATTCCAGTTGGCCTTGCCGGCTGCCGGTTCGAGGAAGGCGCCCGTGCGCCCGTTGATGTACAGGATGTCGCCATCCTGATTCAGCAGCGCGGCAGCCGGTGAATATTTCTGGAGCAATAATTGCTCGACATGGGATTGAATCTTTCCAGTCATGCTGACTTCTCTCGTGTCGCTAGGTGTAGGGGGGGATGCCAACGATACCTTGGTAGGAAAATACGTGGGCAGGCGCTGACGCGCCAGGTTGTCGAGGCGGCGGTACAGCCGGGTCGACGTGGTCAGCGGTGAAAACAGGTCGGAAAAATGGCCGGGCGTGTCGGCGCTGCCCAGCAGCAAAATTCCGTCGCGGTTCAAGGCGTAATGAAACAGGGGTATCAAACGCTGCTGCAGCTTGGCATTGAGATAAATCAACAAATTGCGGCAGCACAGGATGTCGAGCTTGGTGAACGGCGGGTCGGAAATGATGTTTTGCTGGGCAAAGATGATCGTGTTGCGTATCTCTTTTTTCACGTGATAATCGTTCTTGTCGCGCAAGAAGAAACGCTCCAGCCGTTCGGCCGACACGTCGCTGCTGATGCTGTGCGGAAAGCGTCCCTGGCGCGCGCGGTCGATGGCGTCGGCCGACAGGTCGGTGGCAAAGATCTGCAGGCTGTACTTCGACGGCGGATTGATGCTGGCCACCACTTCATGGAATACCATGGCCAGCGAATACGCTTCCTCGCCCGTGGAACAGGCGGGCACCCAGGCCTTGAACGCGCGTCCTTCCGGGTGGGCCGCCAGCAATTGCGGCAAGGCGACCATCTTCAGGTATTCCCACACTTTCGGGTCGCGGAAGAAACTCGTCACGCCGATCAGCAATTCCTTGAACAGCAAGTCGATTTCGCCCGGATTGGCACGCAGATACGGCACGTATTCTTCCATCGACGTCATTTGATACAAGCTCATGCGCCGCTCGATGCGCCGCAGCACCGTGTTGATCTTGTAATCCGTAAAACTGTTGCCCGTGTGTTCGGACAGCAAGGCGACAATTTCCTGCAAGGAATTGCGCCCGTTCGGTTCATGGCCCGGCAGGCTGAGGAAGCTGCTGCGGAACAGATAGGTGATGATCTTGTCCGGCATCTTGTCGGGAAAGTCGACCAGGTCCACCACTTCCGCGGCAATCGCGCTTTGCGGCATCATGTCGAACTTGGCCGTGTCCGGATGCTGGGCCAGGGTCAGCCCCCCTGCCTGCTTGATCGCCTGCAAGCCGCGCGTGCCGTCGCTGCCCATGCCGGAAAAAATCACGCCCACGGCCAGTTCGCCCAGCTCGCTTGCGAGGCTCTCGAAAAAGATATTGATGGGCAAGCGGTGCCCGCGCAGCTGCACCGGTTCGCTGAGGACGAAACGTCCCTTGGACAAGCCCAGGTCGGCATTCGACGGTATCACATAGATATGGTTGGGCCGCAACTCCGCCTGGTGCGTGATTTCCGTGACGGGGATGCTGGTGGCGCGCTGCAGCAGTTCCGGCAGCATGGCCTTTTGCGTGGGATCAAGATGCTGGATCACCACATAGGCAATCCCGCTCTCCTGCGGCACGTTCGCCAGGAAGGCAACGATGGGATCGAGTCCGCCTGCGGATGCGCCGATGGCCACCACGGGGAAAACGATGGTGGCCACTTCAGGGACGGAAGCATTGCTGTGTTTACTGCGTGTCATCTTCTGCAAGAGTGCAGCCACGGCCAAAGCGTCAGGCTGGGAATTGATAATCTTGCATTCTAGCACTCAAGATGCGCGGAAAAACACGAATTTGGCGCAGGGCTTTTCCCTGCGCCAGGCTGCCTCCTTACTGTGCCTGCGGCACATGCCAGCCGCCGCCCAGCGACTGGATCAGGGCCACGGCCGTCGTCTGGCGGTCCGCCTGCGCCTGCACCAGCGAACGGCGCGCCGACAGGGCCATCACTTGCGCCGTCACCACGTCCGTATAGCCGACCTGGCCCGCGTTGTAGCGGTTCAGCATCTGCTGCTCGACCTGGTCGGCGGCGGACGACGCCTGCTGGCGCAGGGCCAGCTGTTCGGCCAGCGCGCGCGTGGCCGACAACTGGTCTTCCACGGCGCCAAAGGCACTCAATACCGTCTGGCGGTAGCGCGCCACGGCCGCCTCGTGTCCCGCCTTGGCCGCATCCACGCTGGCCGTGGTGGCGCCCGCGTTGAACAGGGTTTGCGCGGCCGACACGCCCAGCGACCACAGGCTCGATGAGGCATTGAACAGGTCGCCCACCTTGCTGGCGCCGGAACCGTAGGAGCCCGTCAGGTTCAGGCTCGGGTAATACGCGGAACGGGCGATGCCGATCTGCTCGTTGGCCACGGCCACCCGGCGCTCGGCGGCGGCGATGTCGGGACGGCGCTGCAGCAGGGTCGACGGCACGCCCAGCGGCACCTCGGGCACGGTCAGGGTCCACGGCGCCACGGCCAGGCTGAACTCCGACGGCGCGCGGCCCAAAAGTATCGCGATCGCATGTTCCAGCTGCGCGCGTGAACGCGTCTGGCTGGACAGGTCGATCTGCGCATTGGCCAGCTGCGTCTGCGCCTGCAGCAGGTCGGACTTGGCGGCGATGCCCGAATTGAAGCGGTTGCTGGTGATGTCGAGCACGCGCTTGTAGCCATCGATGGTGGCATTCAGGAGCGCGATCTGCGCATCGCTCTGGCGCAGCGAAAAGTAATTGGTGGCCAGCTCGCCCTGCGCCGACAGGCGCGCGGCGGCCAGGTCGGCCGCGCTGGCGCTGGCGCTGGCATCGGCCCCCGTCACGCCGGCGCGCAGCTTGCCCCACACGTCCGGTTCCCACGACGCGCCGATGGCGGCCTTGAAGTTGTTGTTCGTCTGCTGCTCGCCCCCGCCGCCCGAGCGGGCGCCGCTGCCCGTCAGGTTCACGGTGGGGAACAGCGAGGCGCGCTGTTCGCGCACCAGCGCGCGCGCCTGCTCGTAGGAAGCGATGGCGGCGGCCACGTTCTGGTTCGAGATGTCGATGCCTTCGGCCAGCTGGTTCAATTGGGCGTCGCCGAACAGGGTCCACCACGGTCCCCGCTCCAGGGTGTCGGCCGGCACGGCAGGCTGCCAGCCGGCCGCCTCCTTGAACGTTTGCGGCGCGGCGGCCGTCGGCGTTTCATACGCGGGGCTGACGGCGCAGCCGGCCAGCAGGAGGACGGTGGTGGCCGCGCCCAGTGCCAGCAGGTGGCGTGCGGGGACGGTCGATACGATAGGTTTTACTTGCTTCATAATTGTGTGCTCGGGTTATCTGGCCCAGGAATGCGGCTCAATTGCTGCTCGTCGGCGCTGCGCGTGCGCAGCTTGTCGAGCAGGATGTAGACCACCGGGGTGGTCAGCAATGTGAGTAACTGGCTGGCAATCAGGCCGCCGATGATGGCGACCCCCAAGGGCTGGCGTAGCTCTGACCCCTCGCCGAAACCGATCGCCAGCGGCAAGGCGCCAAGCGCCGCCGCCAGGGTGGTCATCAGAATGGGGCGGAAACGCAGCAAACAAGCCTCGCGCACCGCTTCCACAGCTGTCAGCCCGCGCGAACGCTCGGCCTCCAGCGCGAAGTCGATGATCAATATAGCATTTTTCTTGACGATACCGATCAACAGGAACACGCCGATCAGGGCGATGATGGAAAACTCCATGCGGAACAGCAGCAGTGCCAGCACGGCGCCCACCCCCGCCGACGGCAAGGTCGACAGCACGGTGACGGGGTGGATCAGGCTTTCGTACAGGATGCCCAGCACGATGTAGATCACCACGATGGCCGCCAAGATCAGCAGCGGCTGCTCCTTGTTGCTATCCTGCGCGCTCTTCGCCGAACCCTGGAAGCTGCCGCGCACGTTCACCGGCATGCCGATTTCCGACTCCGCCTGGGCCACGGCAGCCTGCCCGTCGCTGAGCGGATAGCCGTCGGCCAGGTTGAACGACACGGTGGTGGCCAGTTCGCCGCCCTGGTGGTTGATCGACGTGGCCGTCGAGCTTTCCGCGAAGCTGCTGAACGACGACAGCGGCACCATCTTCGCCAGGGTGGTGCTCAGGGCCGAGCCGCTGGACGGGTCGCGCGCCGCCGTCGTATTGGACGTCGTCGCGGCCACGCTGGTGCTGGCCGCGGCGGTGCTGGCGGCCGTCGTGCCGGTGGCGGCGACGGCGGCCGCATTCGACGCGGGCACGTACACGGAGCGCAGCGCTTCCGGGCTTTGCGCGTAGCGGGGCGCCACTTCCATGATCACGTGGTACTGGTTCAGCTCATCGTAGATGGTCGCCACCTGGCGCTGGCCGAAGCTGTTGTACAGCGCATTGTCGATATCCTTCACCTGTACGCCCAGCTGCGTGGCGCGGTCCTTGTCGATGGAAACAAACGTTTCCACGCCGTTTTCCGCCTGGTCCGTGTCCACGTCGATCAGGGCCGGCTGCAGCTTCATCTGGTCGGCCAGTTTCGCCGCCCATTTCTTCAAGTCCGCCTGGTTGTCGCTGATCAGGGTGTACTGGTACGTGGAATTGCTGGAACGCCCGCCCATGCGCAAATCCTGCACGGGGTTGAGGAACAGCGAAATGCCCGTCACCTTGGCCAGCTGCGGGCGCAGGCGGGCGATCACGGCTTGCCCCTTGTCCGTGCGCTGCGAGGCCGGCTTCAAATCGATGAACATGAAGCCGCCCCCTGCCCTGCCGCCGCCCGTGAACCCGACGACGGTGGCGACGGCCGGATCGTCCTTGATGATGTCGACCAGCTGGCGCAATTTGGCCTGCATGGCCTGGAACGAGATGCTCTGGTCGGCGCGCATGCCGCCGTTGATCTGGCCCGTGTCCTGCTGCGGGAAAAAGCCCTTGGGCGCGGCCGCGAACAGGTACACGTTCAGGCCGACGACGAACACGAGAATCGTCATCACGAGAGCGGCGCTCGACAGAGCCCAGTCCAGGCAGTGTTCATACACGTTCAGCATGCGCTCGAAACCCCGTTCGAACCAGCGCGCGACGACGCCTGGCGGCTTGTGGTGCTGCCCGCTTTTCAGCAGCCAGGCGCACATCATCGGCGTCGTGGTGAGCGAGATGACGAGCGAAATCATCACGGCGGCCGACAGGGTCACGGCGAATTCGCGGAACAGCCGCCCCACCTGGCCGCCCATGAACAGCAGCGGGATGAAGACGGCCACCAGCGACAGGCTGATCGACAGCACCGTAAAGCCCACTTCGCGCGCGCCCAGCAGGGCCGCCTTGAAACGGTCCATGCCCGCCTCGATGTGGCGCTGCGTATTTTCCAGCACCACGATGGCATCATCGACGACAAAGCCCGTGGCCACCGTGAGCGCCATCAAGGAAAGGTTATTTAGCGAAAAGCCCAGCATGTACATCACGCCGAAGGTGCCCAGCAAAGAGACGATGGTGGCCACGGCCGGGATGATGGTGGCGCGCACGCTGCGCAAAAAGGCGCTGACCACCAGCACGACGAGCACGATGGACAGGATCAGCGTGAACTCGATCTCATGCAGGGACGAGCGGATGGAATTGGTGCTGTCGGACGCCACCTGCAGCTTGATGTCGCCGGGCAGCTGCGCCTGCAGTTGCGGCAGCAGCGCGCGCACGCCGTCCACCGTGGCGATGACATTGGCGCCCGGCTGGCGCGTGATCAGCACGATGACGGCCGGGTCGCCATTGAACAAGCCCAGGGTATTGCTGTTTTCCACGCCGTCGACCACTTCGGCCACGTCGTCGAGGCGGATGGCGGCGCCGTCGCGCCAGGCCACCACCAGGCTGCGGTAATCGGCGGCGCTGCGCCCGCCCGACGCCGTCGCCGCGCCCGAATAGATCTGCAGGCTGCGCTCGTCGCCGGAAATCGCCCCTTTCGGGCGGTTGGCGTTGCTGGCCTGGATGGCCGCGCGCACGTCTTCCATCGATACGGCATAGTGATTGAGCTGGTACGGCAGCAATTCCACGCGCACGGCCGGCAGCGAGCCGCCGCCCAGTTCCACGTCGCCCACGCCCTTGACTTGCGCCACCTTTTGCTGCACCAGGTTCGACACGGCGTCGTAGATCTGGCCCGGCGTGCGCGTCTTCGACGTCAGCGCCAGGATGATCACGGGTGCGTCGGACGGATTGGCCTTGCGGTAGGTGGGGTTGCTGCGCAAGGTGGCCGGCAAGTCCACGCGCGAGGCGGCAATGGCCGCCTGCACTTCGCGCGCGGCCGAATCGATCTTGCGGTTCAAGTCGAACTGCAGATTGATGCGCGCCGAGCCCGTGCCCGACGACGACGTCATCTCGTTGACGCCCGAGATCACGCCCAGGCGCCGTTCCAGCGGCGTGGCCACCGACGTGGCCATGGTCGCGGGGCTGGCGCCGGGCAGGCTGGCGCTGACGGAAATGGTCGGATAATCGACCTGCGGCAGCGGCGAGACGGGCAGCACGAAGAAGGCGCCGATGCCCGCCAGCGCGATACCGATGGTCAGCAGCACGGTGGCGATGGGGCGCTTGACGAACGGTTCGGACAGGTTCACGCGGCGCTCCCCGCGTTATCGGCCGGCTTGTCCAGCTTCACCGCGGGCGTCTTGCGCGCGAAGCGCTGGCCCAGGCGGTCGAAGCCCAGGTAGATGACGGGCGTGGTAAACAGGGTCAGCACCTGGCTGACGATCAAGCCGCCGAAGATGGCCAGGCCCAGCGGACGGCGCAACTCGGCGCCCTCGCCCCAGCCCAGCATCAGCGGCACGGCCGCGAACAGGGCCGCCAGGGTCGTCATCAAAATCGGGCGGAAGCGCAGCAGCGCCGCCTGGTGGATGGCTTCCTGCGGGTTTTTTCCCTCATCGCGCTCGGCCTCGATGGCGAAGTCGATCATCATGATGGCGTTCTTCTTGACGATGCCGATCAGGAGGATGATGCCGATGATGCCGATCACGCCCAGGTCTTGCCCGGAAATCATCAGCGCCAGCAAGGCGCCCACGCCGGCCGACGGCAGCGTCGACAAGATCGTCAGCGGGTGGATGTAGCTTTCGTACAGCACGCCCAGCACGATGTACACGCAAACGACGGCGGCCAGAATGAGCCACAGCTGGTTCGACAGCGAGTTTTCATACGCGCCGGCCGCGCCGAGGAAGGTCAAGGTCACCGATGGCGGCAAGGCGATGTCTTTCGCCGCCTGGCGGATGGCGTCGACGGCGCTGCCCAGGGCCACGCCTTGCGTCGTATCAAAGCCCAGCGTCGTGGCCGGGTATTGCGCCACGTGCGTGATTTGCAGCGGCGCCTGTTTTTCGCTGACGCTGGCAAAGGCGGACAGCGGCGTCGACTTGCCGGAACCCGTGCGCACCTGCAGGTCCGACAGGTCGGACGGTGTCGTGACGATGCCCGGCTGCGCTTCGAGGATCACGCGGTACTGGTTGGTTTCCGTGAAAATCGTCGAAATGATGCGCTGGCCGAAGGCGTTGTACAACGCATCGTCGACGGTGGCCGTGGTGACGGACATGCGCGCGGCGCTGTCGCGGTCGATGGCGACCGTCACGGCGGCGCCCGTGGCGCCCGCATCCGTGACGACGTTGCGCAGCTGCGATTTTTCGCGCATGCGCGCCGCCAGCTTGCCGGCCCACTCGGTGACGGTGGCCGTGTCGGCCCCTTCGAGCGAAACGCGGTACTGCGTCGGCCCCGATTCCGCATCGATGGTCAGATCCTGCGTCGGCTGCAGATACAGGGTCACGCCGGCCACCTTGGCCACGCGGTCGCGCAGGCGCTCCATGATCTCGTCCTGGCTGCCGCTGCGCGGACGCTTGAGATTGATCAGCATGCTACCCGTATGCAGCATGGTATTGTTGGCCGCATCGACGCCGACGAGGGAACTCAAGGTATCGACAGCAGGGTCTTCCAGCAGCGCGCTGGCGGCTGCCTGCTGCAAGGTGGCCATGCGCTCGTACGAGACGGCTTGCGAGGTTTCGATGCGCGCCTGCAGCTGGCCCGTGTCCTGCGTGGGGAACAGTCCCTTCGGAATCGTGATGTACAGAATGACGGTCAGCAGCAAGGTGGCCAGGGCGACGAGCAAGGTCAGGCCCTGGCGTTTCAAGACCCACACGAGGGCATGGTCGTACTGCACGATCACCTTGTCGAGGAAAGCCTGGATGCGCTGGCCCGTGGCGCTGATTTTTTCATCGGCATGGCTCTTCAGCCAGCGCGCCGACATCATCGGCACCAGGGTGAGCGACACCACGGCGGAAATCAGGATGGTGATGGCCAGGGTCATGGCGAATTCGCGGAACAGCCGGCCCACCACGTCGCCCATGAACAGCAGGGGAATGAGCACGGCGATCAGTGACACGGTCAGCGAGATGATGGTAAAGCCGATCTGCGACGCGCCTTTCAGGGCGGCGGCCATCGGCGTTTCGCCCTCTTCGATGTAGCGGGCGATGTTTTCGATCATGACGATGGCGTCATCGACGACGAAGCCCGTGGCTATCGTCAGCGCCATCAGGGACAGGTTGTTCAGGCTGTAGCCGAGCAAATACATGACGCCGCAGGCGCCGATCAGCGAAATCGGCACGGACAGGCTGGCGATCACGGTGGCGCGCATGCTGTGCAGGAAGGCGAAGATCACCAGCACCACCAGCAGCACGGACAGCAGCAGTTCCATTTCCACATGTTCGACGGAGGCGCGGATGCCCGTCGTGCGGTCGCTCAGCACGTCGAGCTTCATGGCAGCCGGCAGGCTGGCCTGCAGGTCGGGCAGCAGGGCCTTGATGGCGTCGACCGTCTTGATGACGTTGGCGCCGGGCTGGCGCTGCACGTTCAGGATGATGGCCGGCTGCTTGCCGGACCAGGCGCCCAGGCGCGTGTTTTCCGCGCTGTCGACGACATTGGCCACGTCGGACAGGCGCACGGGCGCGCCGTTTTTATAGGTGATGATCAGGCGCTTGTAGTCTTCCGCCGTCACGAGTTGATCGTTGGCGTTGATGGTGAACGAGCGCGTGGGGCCGTCGAAACTGCCCTTGGCGCTGTTGACGTTGGCCGCCGCGATGGCCGTGCGCAGGCTGTCGAGACCCAGGCCGTACGAGGCCAGCAATTTGGTGTCGCCCTGGATGCGCACGGCGGGACGCTGGCCGCCCGACAGCGACACGAGGCCCACGCCGTTGACCTGGCTGATCTTCAGCGCCAGGCGCGTGTTGACGATGTTCTGCACCTGCGTCAGCGGCATCGTGTCCGAGGTAATCGCCAGGGTCAGCACGGGCGCGTCGGCCGGGTTGATCTTCGCGTACACGGGCGGCGCCGGCAAGTCGGTGGGCAGCAGCGAGCCGCCCGCGTTGATGGCGGCCTGCACTTCCTGCTCGGCCACGTCCAGCGTCTGGCCCAGGGTGAATTGCAGGGTGATGATGGAGACGCCGGCCGCGCTGGTGGAACTCATGCGCTGCAAGCCGGACATCTGCCCGAACTGGCGCTCCAGCGGCGCCGTCACGGTCTGCCCCATGACTTCGGGACTGGCGCCCGGATACAGGGTCTGCACCTGGATGGTGGGGAAGTCCACCTGCGGCAAGGCGGCCAGCGGCAGGAACTTGAAGCCGACCAGCCCCGCCAGCACGATGGCCAGCATCAGCAGCGCCGTGGCGACGGGGCGCTTGATGAAGGGAGTCGATGGACTCATTGCGCTGCGCCCTTCGCCGGCGCAGTAGCTGGCACTGCGGCTGGCGCGGATGCGGATGCGGACGCCGATGCGCTGGCCGCGCCGTCAGCGTGCTGGCGGCGGTGGCGGCGTTCGCCGTTCGCCCCGGCCGCACCGGCAGCACCGGCGCCGCCCATGGCAGGCTTGTCGCCCGCCAGGGTCACTTTCGCACCTTCCTTCAGGCGGTCGGCGCCTTCCGTGATGACTTGCTCGCCCGCTTCCAGGCCGGCGCGGATTTCCACCATGTCGGTGGTCGCCTGGCCCCGCGTGACCATGCGCACGGTGACGGTCTTGTCCGCTTTCAGCACATACACGAAGTCGCCGTTATTGCTGTGGCGCAAGGCCGTGACGGGCACCAGCACGGCGCCCGTGATGTTGCCCAGTTCCAGGCGCACGTTGACGAACTGGCTGGGGAACAGGGCCATCTTGTCGTTCGTGTAGCGGGCCTTGGCGCGCACGGTGCCCGTCTGCACGTCGACCTGGTTGTCCAGCGCCGTCAGGCTGCCCTTGTCCAGGGTATGCGTACGCGTGCGGTCCAGCGCCAGCGCCGCCAGGGCCGTGCCGCCATTCAGGCGTTCCTGGATCGTCTGCACCTTATCCTGCGGCACGGAAAATTCCACGTCGATGGGCGACAGCTGCGTCACCACCACCACGCCGCCCGTGTCGCTGGTGCTCACCAGGTTGCCGATATCGACCACCTTCAAGCCCGCGCGGCCGCTGATCGGCGACACCACCTTGGTGTAGCCCAGGTTCAGCCTGGCCGTGCCTTCGGCGGCGCGGTCCGTCATCACGGTACCTTCCAACTGTTTGACCAGGGCGGCCTGCGTGTCGACATCCTGGCGGGCGATGGAATCCTGGCCCAGCAGGGTTTGATAGCGTTTCAGGGTCAGGCGCGCGTTTTCCAGCTGCGCTTCATCGCGCTGGCGCTGGCCCGTGGCCTGCATCAGCGCCATCTCGAACTGGGCCGGGTCGATCTGCGCCACCACCTGGCCCGCCTTGACCATGCCGCCTTCCTTGAATTTCAGCTCCTTCAAAATGCCCGACACCTGCGGGCGCACCGTCACGGTGGACGCAGCCGTCACCGTGCCCAGCGCATCGAGCACCACGGGCAAGTCGGATTTCACGGCCGTGGCCACGCCCACGGTGGTCGAGGGGCCGCCGCGGCGCCCGCCCGGGCCTCCCGGCCCTCCGGGGCCACCGGCGCCGGGCTGCGCGCTGACGCCCGAATGGGTCAGGTACCAGGCACCGCCCCCCAGCGCAGCCATCACGGCCAGCGCGATGACCGTGCCGACGATTTTCGAACGGCGGCTGCGCCGCGGGGTGTTGGGTGTAGTCTGCGAATCCATCGCTTATCCTTGTCTAGGCCGCTGGCACGGCGAGTCTGTGGCGCCGGCCGAGGTGGAACACACTCAGGCCGGACGACCGTTTTTCGGGGTTGTTTCGGTACAAAGCCGGGGGAGTCAAGAGCTGAAAGTCAGCTGAAAAAACATCGCTCCCTAGCGTGAAACGACTCTAGCATAGTCATGTAACTGTTTCATTTCTACTTGAAACAATTACACACAGCCTGGCAGGCATGGAAGGATCAGGCGGGCCGGCAGGCACGCCGCCCCTGTGGGGGAACGGTGGAAGAATCAGGCTTGCGGGGCGTCGCGCCCCGGCGCCGGCGGCGCGCGGGCGACTCGCATGCAGATACAAACTCGCTACAAATCTCCCGCCAGCCGGCTTGACCTGGCGCAACGCAGGCCGTTGGCGCTTACAGCGTCATGCCGAGGATGACATCCTGATAGTCGGTGCGGCCCACGCGGAAGGTGCGCCGGCCCACCTGCGCAAAGCCGCAGCGCGCATAAAACGCCAGCGCATCGTGGTTTTCCGCGTACACGCCCAGCAGCACCCGTCCCGCCCCGCCGGCGCGCGCCTGTTCCACGGCCGCCTGCATCAGGCGCTGGCCCACGCGCTGCCCCTGGAAGCGGTGCAGCAGGTAGACGCGCTTGATTTCCAGGTCGTCCGGCCGCGGGTCGGCCACCGGCAGGCCGGCGGGACTGAGGACCAGGTAGCCGACGGGCGCGCCGCCCGGCGTGGCCTCGGCCAGCCACAACCGCATGGCCGGCAGCGCCAGCCAATCGCGGTACAGCTGCGCGTCGTGCTGGCGCTGGCAATGGGCGATGACGTCGGCGCCATCGAGGATGCCGGCGAACGCTTCCAGGAAGGTCGATTGCCCCACCAGCGCCAGCGCCAGCTCGTCGCCCTTGGCGCAGGGGCGGATGGTGATGGCCGTGCCGGTTTTTTCGTTCATGTCGCTTGCCATGCCTTGCTCCTGATGTGAAACAAGCCGGGCGAAGCCGGCTTGAGTATGTCATCTATATTGCCGTGTAACGCCTGACAAAATCGTAGCGAGCGAAGATGAGTTGTGACCGAGAAGCGGAGCTGTGCTTGAGCACAGTGAGCATCGCAGGCCGCAAATCATCGAGCGCAGTAGATTTGGTCAGGTGTTACTTGCTGCCGAGTGGCACCTCGCACAGGCAGTGCGTGAGGGCCATGAATGGTTTGTGCTCGCGCGTGATGCCGGACAGCCAGCTCAGGTCCTGCGCCATGCCCAGCGCCGCGTCGGCCGGCAAGCCCGTGCCGGCCAGGCCCAGTTTCACGTGCTCGCCCAGTCCCAGCGAGGCCATGGCCTTGGAGCCGAACATGCCGATCAGGCGGTCCACGTTCGACGTTTCCTGCTCCAGGTACGTCACGCGGTAGTCGGCGCCCAGGTTGGCGCGCTTGGCCGCCGACGCCAGCGCATCGCCGTAGCTGCCGATGCGGTCGACCAGGTTGCGTTCCTTGGCCTGCAAGCCCGTCCAGACGCGGCCCTGCGCCACTTCATTGATCTTTTCCGGCGTCGTCTTGCGCGCCTTGGCGGCCAGATTCAGGAAGTCCCCATACACGTGGTTGATCGAACCCTGGATCACTTGCGCAAAGCGGGGGTCGAGCGGACGCAAAGGGTTGCCCGCGTCGGCCAGCCAGGTGGTCGGCGAGCCGGCCGTGTGGACGCCCAGCTTTTCCACGACTTTGTCGGCTGTCGGCAAAATCGCGAACACGCCGATGGAACCGGTGATGGTGGCCGCGTCGGCGATGACTTCGTCGGACGAGGTGCTGATCCAGTAGCCGCCGGAAGCGGCCACGTTGCCCATCGAGACGACCACCGGCTTGCCGGCGGCGCGCGTCAGTTCCAGTTCGCGGCGGATCAATTCCGAGCCGAAGGCGCTGCCGCCCGGCGAATCGACGCGCAGCACGACGGCCTTGATCGACTTGTCTTCGCGCGCCTGGCGGATCAGACGCGAGGTGGACAGGCCGCCGATGGCGCCCGGTGGCGCGATGCCGTCGCCGATTTCACCGGAGGCGATGACCACGCCGACGGCGTCGCCGATGTGCACGGGGCGCAGGCGCGCCAGGTAGTCGGTGTAGTTCACCTGGCGGAAATTCGTGCCTTCCGTGTTCTTCGCGCCGCGCGCCATCATGAACTGGCGCAGTTCGTCGCGCGTTTTCAGGCCATCGACCAGCTTGGCGTCCAGCGACAGCTTGCCCAGGTCGCCGCCGGCCGCCGTCATCAGCGCCGGCAGCGCATCGATCGATTGCATGATGGCGCCGGCCGGCAGCTTGCGCGCCTTTTCCACGTCCGTCGTGTAGGTGGTCCACAGGCCGTTGTTCAGGTAGCGGTCCGCTTCGGCCGCCGCTTCGGACGGGCCGTTGGCGATGAAAGGCTCGGCCGCGCTTTTATACGTGCCCACTTTCAGCAGGTTGACCGTCACGCCCACCTTGTCGAGCGCGTCGCGGTAGTAATTGCGGTAGCGGCCAAAGCCTTCCAGCATGACGCCGCCCATCGGGTGCAGGAAGACCTCGTCGGCCTTGACCGCCACCAGGTACTGGCGCTGGTTGTAGCTGGAACCCCAGGCCGTCACTTTCTTGCCCGTGGCGCGGAAGCGTTCCACGCCGGCCGCCACTTCGCGCAGCGAAGCGAGGCCGCCGCCCTGCAATTCGTCGAGCAGGATGACCATGGAACCGATGTTCTTGTCCTTGGCCGCCGTATCGAGCACGGCCAGCACGTCGCGCAGCTGCACGTTTTTCTTGACTTCGCCGCTGACATTGGCCAGCACCGCTTCGCGCACGCCGCCCGGGGTTTCCTCGACCAGCGGGCCTTGCAAGTCCAGCACCAGCGTGGTCTTTTCCGCCAGGGGCTTGGCGCCGCCGCCAAAGATGGCGATCAGGATGGCGATGACGATCAGCAGGAAAATCAGATTGATGACCGCGCGGCGGGTGGCGTCCAGCGCGCGCCAGAATGCGCCAAAACCGCGGCGCAGCGGCGGGAAGGGGTTGAGTGACATTGATGCTCCGTGAGGTTATGTACCTAAAGGAAATCAATATAGCTGAAAATGGCCGCGATCGCCTTGGGATTCGTCTTATTTTGACAAGTATTGCGCGCCCTGGGCGCCCTGCCCTGGCGGCGTGGAAATGAGGAACAGGCCACCCAGCACGAGGGAACCGTTCAGTATCAGCAATTCCAGGCCGAGGCGGTAATGCGCGAACAGCAGCGCCTGCTCCTGCTCGATCAGCGCGCACAGCAGCGGCCCGGCCACGGCCACCAAAGGCACCCAGCGGTCGCGCACGCCGCGCCGGCTCAGCAGGCCGAAGGCGAACAGGCCCAGCAGCGGACCGTAGGTATAGCTGGCCAGCTTCAGGATCACGCCTATCATGCTGGGATCATCGAGCCACTTGAAGGCCATGATCAGGATCAAGAACAGGGCCGCAAAGCCCAGGTGCACCTTGCGGCGCCAGCGCATCTGCACGGCCGGGCTCAAATCCGGCCGCCGCTGCAAGCCCAGGATGTCGATGCAGAAGGTGGACGTCAAGGCCGTGAGCGCCCCGTCCACGCTGGGAAACAGGGCGGAAATGAGGGCGATGAAGAAAATCAGCTGCACCACGGCGGGGAAATGCCCGAGCACCACGGCGGGGAACAATTTATCGCCCGTGGCCGTCACGCCGGCCAGCGGCGCGTACAGGTGCAGCAAGCCGCCCAGGAAGAGGAACAGCAGCAGCACGCCGGTCAGCACCACGGTCAGGCTGAGCATATTCTTTTGCGAGTCGCGCAGGGTCCGCACGGAGATGTTCTTTTGCATCATTTCCTGGTCCATGCCCGTCATGGCAATGGTGATGAACATGCCGGCAAGAATATGCTTCCACACGTAGGCGGGGCTGTCCGGGTCGGTGGTGAAGATGCGCGTGAGGCCTTGCGCGCGCATGCGTTCGAGGCTGTCGACGAGCGACAAATCCATCTCGCGCAGCAAAAACACGCTGCAGATGACGAGACCGGCCAGCATGCACGCCGTTTGCAGGGTATCGGTCCAGACGATGGTCTTGACGCCCCCTTCATACGTGTAGATCAGGATCAGCAGCAGCACGACGCACGCCGTCAGCCAGAACGGCACGCCGAAGCTGTCGAGAATAGTTGCCTGCAGGATATTGACCACCAGATACAGCCGCGCCGTGGCGCCCAGCAGGCGCGAAACGATGAAAAACGCCGCCCCGCTCTGGTAGGAGCGCCGCCCCAGGCGCAATTCCAGATAGCGGTAAATCGACGTGAGCTGCAGCCGGTAGTACAGCGGCAGCAGGATGAAGGTGATGGCCAGGTAACCGAGCACATAGCCGATCATCAGCTGGATATAGCCGAAGCCGTTGCTGCCCACGGCGCCGGGCACGCTGATGAAGGTCACGCCCGTCAAGGTCGTGCCCACCATGCCGAAGGCCACCAGCATCCAGTTGCTGTCCTTGTTGCCGATGAAAAAACTGTCGTTGGTGGCATGGCGCGAGGTGCGCCACGCCACGCCCAGCAAGATCAGGAAATACGCGAGGACGACGGCAAACAGGATGACTGGGGACATGGATGTTGCGCTGGCGGCAAAGGTGAACAGGGGCAGAAATATACAGCAAAGCCCCTGTTGACGCCGGCGTCAGCAGCCGGTCGGTTTGACTTTTTCCACTTCCAGGCCGAACCACGGACGCAAACGCGTGCCGATGACGTTGCCCAGGAAGGCGCACACCAGCCACAGCCAGCCGTGCAAGCTGCCCGAGACGATGCCGCTGAAATACGCGCCGATGTTGCAGCCGTAGGCCAGGCGCGCGCCGTAGCCGAGCAGCAAGCCGCCGACGATGGCGGCGATCAGCGAGCGGCGCGGGATGCGCCACACGGGCGCGTAGCGGCCGGCCAGCGCGGCCGCCAGCATGGCGCCCAGCACGATGCCGATATCCATCACGGAAGTCTTGTCTTGCGTCAATGGCGCGGCCAGGGCGGCGGCATTCGCCTTGTTGGACCAGTAAGCCCAGCTGGCCGTGTCGATGCCGACCACGGACGCCGCCTTGGCGCCCCACAGGGCGAACGCCGACGTCACGCCCCATGGACGGCCCGACAGCGCCAGCGTGGCGAAGTTCAGCACGACGAGCGCAACGGCGCCCGCCACCAGCGGCCACGGGCCATGCAGCCAGGGCGACGCCTGCGCCGGGCGCAGGGGCGTGGCGACGAGCTTGCCATGGCGGCGCTTTTCAACGAAGACCGTGATGGCGGCGATCAAGGCAAAGACGATCCAGTTCAGCGCCAGCGCGGGCGCCAGGCCCAGGGTCGTGACGAGGGAAATCGGCTTGAGCTGCGGCAGCGCCGTCCAGAGCGGCATGTGCGCCGTGCCGATCACGGAGCCGACGATGAAGGCGGCCAGGGTGATGAGCATGCGCGTGCTGCCCCCACCGACTGTATACAAGGTGCCGGAGGCGCAACCGCCGCCCAGCTGCATGCCGATGCCGAAGATGAAGGCGCCGAAGATGACGGACGTGCCGGCGGGAGAAACGAGGCCCGCGACGGGCGTGCCGAACAGGGTGCCGGCCGACAGCGCGGGGAAAAACAGCGCCACGCCCACGGCCAGCATCAGCATTTGCGCGCGCAAGCCGTCGCCGCGGCCATCGGCGATGAAGACGCGCCAGGCGGACGTGAAGCCGAAAGCCGCGTGATACAGGGTGATGCCGAGCAAGGCGCCCACCACATACAGCGCGGCCTGGTTGATGCCGACGGTGTGCGCCAGGTACCACGCACCGATCAGGATGAGCAACAGGGCGACGCCCAGCGGTTTCGGATTGATGGCGGCGCGCAGGCCTGGCGGCGAAGCTGCAATATCGGACATGATGGGGGACGCTAAAGGAAGGGAAACACCATTTTCCCCCGTTTTGCTGTTTTCTGCCAGCAAGTTAGCCGTCCGCCGGACGCCGCCACGCCAACCGCCCCGTCACCCGGGTCGAGGGACGGAGCGGATGGCGAGGGGCACGCACCGGCAGGGAAGGCCAGCGCCTGCCTGCCCTGCGTGCCCGCTGCGGCGTCAGCTGACGCGCATCACTTCGACAGTTTCACCTGCGCCAGTTCCGCCGTCAGGTAGCCGACAGCGCCGCTGGCCTTGCTGTTGTAGTTGGTGTTGATGATGATGTTGATCTGATCCTTCAGCGCCGACGGCAAGGCGGGGAAGCGGCTCCACTCGTCGCCCGGATGCTGGAAGTTGCTCATCACATAGGTCCAGCCATTGATTTCGTCGACCGCATGCAGGCCCGTCGATTCCGCGCCGGCCGGGCACGACAGCAAGCGCTCCAGCTTCTTGGTATCGACGTTATACGCCCACAGGAAGTTGTTCAGGTGGTTGCCGCTGTCCTCGCCGATGAACAGGGTGCGCAGTTTTTCCGAGAACTTCAGGTTGTCGGGGCTGGCGATCTTGGCCGGGTTGGCCGTGTTGCCCAGGCCATCGGCCGCGATGTCTTCGCCAGCGATCAGCAGGGTCGATTCGCTCGGCACCCATTCGCTGTCGATCGCCGCGCCCGTGTCATCCTTCTGTCCGCCCGTCAGCTTGTGCGACACGACGGCGCCCGCCACCAGTTTCTTGAACTTGACGTTGTGGCCGGCCACGTAGCCCGAACCGCCTTCGACCATCGAATCCTGGATGTTGGCATATGCCGAGTAGGCGATCTTGTCCTTGGCGTTGACCGTCGTGCCCTCGTTCTTGGTAAACGCCATGCTGCCGCCCTTAAGGGCCGCGTAGCGGTGGGTTTCCAGGAAGGCGGCGGCTTTTTCCTGGCCGGCCTTGACCCTGACCCAGGCGGTTTTCTTGTTCAGCACGATCTTCGTGTAGCTGGCGTCGGACGGATCGGCCAGGGTCGAATCCATGATGTCGGTGGCCTTGATGCCGCCGTCGACCAGCGCCTTGATCTCGGCGTGCGTCGCATGGCCCAGCTTGACCCATTGCAGCTTGCCGGTGGTGGTCTCGGTCAGCTGGGTCGTGTACTTGGCGACGTACAGGGTGCCGCCTGCGGCCAGGTCGGCGACCTTGTCGGCCACGAACATGAACAGCCCGCCATTCGTATAGTCGTCGCCGCCCAGGATGGTGCGCTGGTCCGGCATCACCTGCACCAGTTCGCGCGAGTAGCGGCCCAGGCAATAGTGCTTCTTGATGCTGCCGGTGCCGTCCGGGTTGACCGACACTTCCGGCAGGTGGCCGTAGTCGTACGGATTGGCGGTCGTCGTATCGCCGAAGACGTTCTTGCTGAATTCTTTGAGCACGGCCAAGGTCTGGCCGCCCAGGCCCTGGTCGAAGGCGTCGGGTTCGTACTCTTCGCTCGACAGATGGGTATTCCACGGCGACAGGCTGGCGCCGCAGGTAATCCACAGGCCCTTCACCAGCGAGGTATCGACATTGTGGTATTTCACCAGCGACAGCTTGCCGGTGGTCTGGTCCTGGTCCAGGCTCAGCACGGCGATCGGCGACGGCAGCGTGCCGTAGGTGGAAGCGCCGGCCTGGTTCAGCGAATTGTATTCAAATTGCACCACGGCAAACACTGGCTTGCCCTTGACGCCGCTCACGCTGGCGTTGGCCACCGTCAGCATCGAGCTGCCGTCCGGCGAATCCGAGAAGAACTGGCGTTCCTTGCCCGGCACCGAACTGTCGATGATGGGCTGGTTCTTGATGTCGAAGTAGCCGCCCGCGATCACGGTGCCGCCCTTGCCGTCCGGCACCCGGTCGCCCGTCAGGAAGAAAGGCTGGTACGCCAGGTTATAGCTGTTGCTGCTGCCATCGCTGAAATTGACCTTGAGCTTGGAGCCGACGGTGGTCGTGGCCAGCGCGGCAGGCGAACTCGCCAGTGGCGCGGCCATGCCGGTGAATTCCGCCGTGGTAAACGTCGCGGCAGGAACGACTGGCGGCGTCACCGCTGGCACGTCGTTATCCGAACTGCCGCCACAACCGGACAGAAAAGCGCTGACGCCGGTCAAGCCGGCCAAAGGCAGCATGGGGGCACCGGCAAACAGTTGCAACAGGCGGCGGCGTGAGGACTCAGGGGCGTAATTCGACATTTTTTGTTTCTTCCGTTATAAATAAATATCGTGGGACAGACCTGCTGGAATACGAGGCCGGAGCATAAACGACAAATATTTCAGCTTGATTACAGGCAAGCTGCACCGTGGAAGCGACGCCAAGCGGACGCCCCGCTTCTCAATGCCCCGTCGCCCGCATCGCTTTTGCGCCAGCGGGCCGCACGGAGATCGGGTTCAACCGGTCCAGGCGGCCGCTCAAGGCCGTCAAGCCGAATGCGCCCAGCACGACGAGGGCGCCGATCCAGCCCGTGTGCACGAGGCCCAGGTGTTCCACGATCAGGCCGCCACCCCAGGCGCCGCCGGCGATGCCCAGATTGAAGGCGGCGATATTCAGGCCGGACGCCACGTCGACGGCGCGGGGCGTGAAATGTTCCGCTTGCTGCACGACATACACTTGCAAGCCAGCCACGTTACCGAAGGCCACGGCACCCCACAGCAACACGGTGATGACGACGAGCACGGGATGCGGCGCCGTGAAGGTGAGCAGCAACAAGACGGCCGCCAGCAGCAGGAAGATCAGTTTCAGTGCGCTGACAGGGCCTTTCTTGTCGGCCAGCTTGCCGCCCCAGATATTGCCGAACGCCACGGAGACGCCATACACGAGCATCACCACGCCCACGGCGCCGGCGCTGAAACCCGACACTTGCTGCAGAATCGGCGCCAGGTAGGTGAAGGCGATGAAGGAGCCGCCATAGCCGACGGCCGTCATCGCGTACACCAGCAGCAGGCGCGGCTGGCCCAGCACCTGCACTTGCTGCAGCAGCGAGGCCGGTTTGCTGTGCTTGATGGTCGATGGCACGTACAGCAGGCTGCCGACAAAGGCGATCAAGCCCAGCGCCGAAACGGCGAGGAAAGTTTCGCGCCAGCCGAAATGCTGGCCGATGAAAGTCCCCAGCGGCACGCCCGTCACCAGGGCCACGGTCAAGCCCGTAAACATGATGGCAATCGCGCTGGCCGCCTTGTCTTTCGGCACCAGGGACGTGGCGATGGTCGAGCCGATGGAAAAGAAGACGCCATGCGCCAGCCCCGTCAGGATGCGGGCGATGACGAGGGTTTCGTAGCCCGGCGACTTCCACGCCAGCAAGTTACCCAAGGTAAACAAGACCATCAGCGAGAGCAACAAGGTCTTGCGCGCAATCTTGCCCGTCAGGGCAGTCAGCACGGGCGCGCCGACGGCCACGCCCAGCGCATACAGGCTGACCAGCAAGCCGGCCGATGGCAGGTTGACGCCCAGGTCCGCGGCGATGGTGGGCAACAGCCCCACGATGACAAACTCCGTGGTTCCGATGGCAAATGCGCTGAGGGTCAGCGCGAGCAAGGCAATGGGCATGGCAAACTCCGATAAATGATGTTGGCATGCAGTATCGGGGTTTTCTTTGTTTCGAAAAATACCTCATCAGGCAGAAGATAGTTGCGCACAGCTCAATAATAGAGCGGTCTGCTACACTGGCCGCATCCACACGGGGTCACCACCATGAATTCAGAAAAACTGGCGCTGCTGGTCACGCGCGAAATGCCATATGGGAAATATCAGGGACGCTTGCTGGCCGACTTGCCGGGCCACTACCTGGGCTGGTTCGCGCGCGAGGGCTTTCCCTCGGGCGAACTGGGCAGTTTAATTGCGCTGATGTACGAGCTGGACCACAACGATCTGCGCAGCTTGCTCGACCCCTTGCGCACGCGCAAGTCGCCGTGGCGGCCGGGCGAGTAAGACAGCGCTTAAAACTCGCGCACTTTCTTTGCCAGCATGGCGCTGAACTCGCCATTTTCCACGAGCTTGTGCAGCTCGCTGGCGCCACCGATGAGCACGCCGTTGACAAAGACCATGGGAAACGTGGGCCAGCCCGTCCACATCTTGAGGGCATTGCGGCGATGCCACTGGTTCAAATAGCTGCCGTATTGCAAGTACTGGTAGGGCGTGCCCAGCACGTCGAGGATCTTGCGCGCCTTGCGCGGAAACGGATTGAGCGCCATGCCGACGACGACCACCTGGTGCGCGGCGATGGCCGCCTGCACTTCGCGCACGATGTCCTTGTGCTTGCTGCCGATCAAAGGGCGGGCGGCGGGATGGATCTGGGCTTGGTCAAGGATGGCGCGGGTCATGAAAGTCCTGGGGTGAGTGGCATGCGGAACACGCATTGTGCCACGCGCCCAGGCCGGCGTGGGCTACACTGCGCTTCTTCTCCTCTACGCGTGAAATATATGCAAGAAATCATTCCCATGCCTGAATACCGCACCCGCCGCCTGCTCGGCGCTCTTCTGCTCGCCGCCGCCACTTGCACCAGCGCCGCCGCTGCAGCATCTGCTGCCGCTGCCGATGGGGGGCTCGAAAGCGGCCTGATCCATGCGCTGCACCTGAAAAAGGGCACGACGCAGCGAGTGGGCACCTCCGGCAAGGCCATCGCCGCCTACATGCGCGAAGGTTTTATTGGCAAGCGCCCCAACCAGCGCTTCGACTACACGGATTATTACCTGCTCAAGAAACCGGCCAGCTTCATGGGACACGAACTGGTGCTCATCGAAGAGGAATACATCACGCAATACATAGGCTGCTGCGTCAGCCCCGGGGCCGGCGTGACGGTAAAGGTAAACGGCAGCACGCAAAAGCTGCAGGCGTTCGCCAGCGCCCAGCGCTGCACCCTGACCGACCCCGTCGATATCCGGAAAAACCTGCGCGAAGTGGCCATCCAGGCCACGCTGCCCAAGGGCCATTACGCCTCCTTGAGCTGCCGCGAACGCGACGCCGAGCGCGAAGAGCCGTGATGACTGCCAGCATTCAAAACAGCTCGTCGAGCAGCAGATGGAATTGCAGCTTGCCTTGATCGATATCAACGATCCCATATTGCTGAACAAACCTTGGCGGTAGCGCGGCGTCCAACTCACCAAGAGCACGCCAAACGATGGCCAGGTCCTGATAACGGTCGGCAACGCCCGCCCGGCCCACGTCGAGGCAGCCGACGACGGCGCCATCGTGCATCAGGATATTTTCCAGCGAAAAATCGCCATGCGTGACGACGAGGTCTGGGATGAGCGGCAGGTAATCTTGCAGCGCCAGCCACACTTGCTGCGCCGTCCAGCCTTCCCGCTCGGCATCGAAATCGCCGGCATCGACGAAGCCCGCATCGATGCGCCGGCGCGCCTGGACCAGCCGCACGGCATGGCCGGCGTCGAACGGGCAGTCGCTGACGGGAAGCGCGTGCAGGCGGCGCAGGAAGGCCGCCAGCGCGTCGGCCACGGCGGGACCCAGCGCAGGATTGTCTTCCAGCACCTGGCACGCCGTGTTGCCCGGCATGGCCGCCGTCAGCAGCCATGCCTGGTCCGGGCTTGCCGCGCGAGCAAATTGCGCCACGGCCGGCACGGGCAGGTATTGCACCAGCCAGCGCAGGCGCGCCAGTTCGTCGGCGAGCTCGGCAGCGGCGGCACCCGTGCCGTGTTTGAGGAACAGGTCCGGCGCGCCATCCCTGCCCTGCAAGCGGTAGACGGCAGCGTCCGACTCACCGACGCTGTCGCGCGCCCAGTCGTACCCCGCCACGGCGGCGCGCATGCTGGCGGGCATGGCGGCCAGCACGGCCGCTTGTATCTGGTTAGAAATGCTCATCTGCCTGGCCCTTGTTCTATGTCAGCGGAACATGCAAGCCCATCTTGAGGCAAGTCAAGGCCACCGACGTGCGGTAGCGGCGGATATTGTCGTCGCCGCCGAACAGGCGCTCCGTCAGCGCCTCGTATTCGGCCATGCTGCTGGCCGTGATGACCAGCAGGTAATCGGCCTCGCCCGTGATGCCGTAGCACTGCTGGATGGCGGGTTCGGCCATGATGCGCGCGCGCATGCCGGCCGTGCGCAGCGGATGCTCGTCGTGCAAATGCACTTCCACCGTCAGTATCAGAGGGCGGCCCAGGCGGCTGGCGTCGAGCACGGCCACCTCGTTGCGGATCACGCCGCTCTCGCGCAGGCGGCGGATGCGCCGCTGCACGGCCGGCGCGGACAAGTGCACGGCCTGGGCGATTTCCCGCTGCGAGGTCGTGTTGTCGCGCTGCAAGATATCGAGGATGGCCAGGTCGAAGGCGTCGAGGGCGACAGCAGGCGTGAGCGAAAGTTGCGTCATAAAGGTCAAAATGCAGTGCAAATATCGGAGCAGACACAATAAACTTTCACCACTTCGATATCAAGCCATTTATCACCATGCCATTACGCCGCTATTCCTCCTTGATTCCCCTGCTGGCCATCCTCGGTTCCGTCACCTGCCTGGGACTGGGCACGTCGTGGGCCAAGCACAGCCTGTTCCCGCTGGTGGGCGCGCAAGGCACGACGGCCGTGCGCGTGGGCTTTTCCGCCCTGCTGCTGTTGCTGTTCTGGCGCCCGTGGCGCTGGCAGCTGAGCCGCGCCGACTTGCGCACGGTGGCCCTGTACGGCGCGGCGCTGAGTTTGACGAACCTGTGCTTCTACATGGCCTTGCGCACGATACCGTTCGGCATCGCCGTCGCCATCGAGTTTTCCGGCCCGCTGGCCGTGGCGCTGCTGGCCTCGCGCCGCCCGCTCGACTTCGTCTGGGTGGCCCTGGCCGTGGCGGGACTGGCGCTGCTGTTGCCGCTGGGCCACGACGTCAGCAATCTCGATCCCACGGGCGTGCTGTTCGCCCTGGGCGCCGCCGTCTGCTGGGCTTCGTACATCGTCTTCGGCAAGCGCGCCAGCCATTTGCATGCGGGCCATTCCGTGTCGCTGGGCCTGGCCATGGCCGCGCTGGTGGTGGTGCCCGTCGGCGTGATGCACAGCGGCGTCACCCTGCTCTCTCCCGTCGTGCTGGGCGTGGGCCTGGGGGTCGCGCTCATTTCCAGCGCCATCCCGATCTCGCTGGAAATGGTGGCCCTGAAACGGCTGACGCCGCAGGCGTTCGGCATCATGAGCAGCATGGAACCGGCCGTGGCCGCCATGCTCGCATTCATCCTGCTCGACGAACGGCTGGACGCGCCGCAATGGCTGGCCATCGCCATGATCATGGCCGCATCGATGGGCAGCTCCTACATGGCGCAGCGCATGAAGAAAGCGGCACCGGCCGTTGCCGTGCATACCTGAACCTCAGTGCGCGGCCGCACCCGCCACGTGCGACGCCAGGTTCTTGCGCGCCAGCCAGGCCAGCGGCAGCAGGGCCAGCAGCGCGGCGGCCACGCCGGCCCACGGCGACGACGCCATCAGCTGGCGCGAGACCATCAGTGCACCGAGCATGGAACCGAAGGAAATGCCGAGGTTAAACGCGGAAATGTTCAGGCCAGAGGCGAAATCGACGGCGTGCGGCGTGTAGCGCTCAGCCGTGGCCAGCATGCCTGCCTGCAAGGCGGGCGACAGGCCGAAGGCGAACACGCCCCAGACGAATAGCATCACCGTCATCATCCAGGGCGAACTGATGCTCAGCGCCACGCCCGCTTGTGTGACGGCCAGCAATAGCAGCATCGCGCGCAAGGCCTTTTGCCAGCCCAGGTGGCTGGTCAGGTAGCCGCCCGCCAGGTTGCCGGCAAAGGTGGCGGCGCCAAACACGATCAGCAAGGCGCTGGCCATGGTGGCGGAAAAGCCCGTCACGTCCGTCAGGATGGGCGTGATGAACGTGAACGCGGCAAAGCTGCTGCCAAAGCCAAACGTCGTAATCGCCATCATCGTCAGGATGGGGCCGCTGCCCAGCGCCGCCAGCTGCGTCATGGCCTTGCCGCCCTTGCCCTGCTGCAAGCCGGCCGGCAGCCAGCGCGCCATGGCGGCCAGGCCCAGCGCGGCCAGCAGCACCACGGCAAAGAAGGGCAGGCGCCAGCCCATCAAGTTGCCGAGGAAACTGCCGAACGGCACGCCGATCACCATGGCCAGGGTCAATCCCGCAAACATCACGGAAATCGCCCTGCCCGCCTGCGCCTTGGTGACGAGGCTGGCGGCCACGGTGGCGCCGATGGCAAAGAAGGTGCCGTGCGCCACGGCCGTGATGACACGCCCCAGCAGCAAGAGTTCGAACGTGTGCGAAAAGGCGGCCAGCAGGTTACCGGCCAGGAACACGCTCATCAGCCCCAGCAGGGCAGCCTTGCGCGGCAGGCGCGACATCAGCAGCACCAGCAGCGGCGTGCCGATGGCCAGCGCCAGCGCATACAGGCTGACCAGCGAGCCGGCCGATTCGATGGAAATATGCAAATCTTTCGCGATGGTCGGCAAGATGCCGACGACGATGAATTCGGTCACGCCGATGGCAAAGGCGCCGACGGCCAGCGCCAGCACGCCGGGCGGCATCTTGCTGGCTGAAGTGGAAACAGGGTTTGCGGTGGTCATGGTATTTCTCCGGCAGAGTTCAAGCCAGCCAGTGTATCAATGCAAACGCTTTTGATATAGACTCCAATAATGGAAACACTTGTGAAATGGATTCAATAATGGCCAGGCAAGACATCAACCGCGCGTTCGAGATGGCCGTGTTTGCCGCCGTGGTGGAAACGGGCGCCTTTTCCGCCGCCGCGCGCCGCCTGGCCTTGACGCCGTCGGCCGTCAGCAAGCTCGTCAATCGACTGGAAGCGCGGCTTGGCGCGCGGCTGCTGCAGCGCAGCACGCGTCAGCTGCACACGACGCCCGAGGGCGACGCCTTCTTTATCCAGTGCAAGCGCATCCTCGACGATATCGAGAGCGCCGAGCGCGAAGCATCGCAGGGCGCCGCGCCGCGCGGGCGCTTGCGCATCAACTGTTTCGTGCCATTCGGCGTGCGCCATCTGCTGCCCATCCTGCCCGAGTTCGCGCAGCGCTATCCCGACATCGTGCTCGACGTCGTCGTCAGCGACGCCATCGTCGATCTGCTGGAAGACCGCACCGACATCGCCATCCGCACGGGCAAGCTGAAGGAATCGAACCTGGTGGCGCGCAAGCTGGGGGAAAACGCGATGGTCGTGGTGGCGTCGCCCGCGTACGCGGCACGCCACGGCTTGCCGCGCACGCCGCAGGAATTATCACGGCACAATTTGCTGGCATTCAACTTCCGCTGCCAGAACGAAACCTGGCCCTTCCTCGATGGCGCGGGCGGATCGATACAGGTGGCGCCGCAGGGCAATACCTGCGTCAGCGATGGCGAAAGCATGCGCCAGCTGGTGCTGGCCGGCATGGGGCTGGGACGCTTTTCGCGCCAGCACGTGCTGCGCGACATCGAGCGAGGCGATTTGCTACCCGTGCTGCAGGACTACAACCCGGGCGACAAGGAAATCGTGCACGCCGTCTTCGTGGGACCGGGCTTGCAAGTGCCAGCCAGGGTGCGCGTGATGCTCGATTATCTGCTGGAAAAAGTGCAGCTGGGTGGCGCTTAAAGCGCCAGTTCTTCCAGCCGCAATTGCCGGCCTTCACCCAGCATCAGCTCGAATTCGGCCGCCGGCACGGCCGGACTGAACAGATAACCTTGCAGCTGGTCGCAGCCGAGTTCGCGCAGGAAGCGCATCTGCTCTGCCGTTTCCACCCCTTCGGCGACGATTTCCTGGCGCAACTGCTGCGCCATGGTGACGATGGCGCGGGCGATGGCACAATCGTTTTCCTCGAACGGCAAGCCGATGACGAAGGAGCGGTCGATTTTCAAGGTGCTGATGGGGAATTTCTTCAGGTAGGCCAGGCTGGAATAGCCGGTGCCGAAGTCGTCCAGCGCCAGCGCCAGGCCCATGGCCACCAGCTGGTTCATGATGTCGATCACCTTGTCGGCGCCGCGCATCAACAGGCTTTCCGTGATTTCCAGCATGATCTGGTCGGGCCGCACGCCGTAGCGTTCCAGCACGGCGGCTATGCGCGCCGGCAACTGTTCATCGAACTGGCGCGCCGACAGATTGACGGCGATGGCCGGCATGTGCAGGCCGCGGTCTTCCCAGCTGCGGATCTGGCGGCAAGCCTCGTCCAGCACCCAGGTACCCAGCTCCAGAATCAGACTGGTTTCCTCGGCGACGGGGATGAAGAGACCGGGCGAGACCATGCCGCGCATCGGATGCTTCCAGCGCAGCAAGGCTTCCGCGCCCACGATGCGTCCGCTGGCCAGGCTCACTTTCGGCTGGTAATGCAGTTCCAGTTCCTTGTCGCCCAGCGCCAGGCGCATTTCGCTTTCCAGGCGCAAATGTTCCTTGGCCCGGCGATTCATGTCTTCGCGGTAAAACAGGAAGGTCGATTCGATCGTCTGCCCCGCCTTGGCCACGGCCACGTCGGCAAAGCGGAACAGGGCCGGCGCTTCCAGGCCGTCTTCCGGATACACGGTGATGCCGATGCTGGCGCCCACGTGCAGGGCGTGCGCATCGATATTGATCGGCGCTTCCAGCAAATTGAGCAGCTTTTGCGCCACGTTCGCCGCGTGTTCGCGCTTTTCGATATGCAGCAGGGCCACGACGAACTTGCTGTTGTCGACGCGCGCCAGGATGTCGGCGTCGCGCAAGGCGCCGCGGAACAACTGGCCGATGGCGATCACCAGCTGGTCGCCCACTTCATGGCCCAGCGTGTCGCTGATGGAACCGATGCGGCTGATGTCGATGACCATCAGCGCGCCATGCGTGCCCTGGCGCTTCGCTTCGGCCAGGCCCTGGTCGACCAGCTGGTTCAGCAGGCAGCGGTTGGGCAAGCCCGTCAGGCTGTCGTAGTTGGCCATGCGCTGCATGCGCGCCTCGGCATCCTTGTGCACGGAGATATCGGAAAACAGGGAAAACACGTGGCTGATTTCGCCGAATTCGTCGCGCACGACGCTGATGGTGACGTCTTGCGGGAACAGTTCGCCATTCTTGCGCTTGCCGATGATTTCGCCGCGCCAGGAACCGTGCCCGCGCATGGCGGCGCGCACCTTGGCGCGGAAATCGGGATCGTGCACGCCCGAGCGCAGCAAGTCCGGCGTGCGGCCGATGGCTTCGGCCGGCGAATAGCCGGTGATGCGGCTGAAGGAACTGTTGATGGAGACGATACGCTCTTCCGCATCCGTGATCAGCACGGCTTGCTCGCTGTCCTCGATGATGCGTGCGTGCAACCTTACCTTGTCCACGTCGGACAGCGGCTCGCTCATGGCCGACAGGCGCACGGCCATGCCGCACGCCTTGCCCGCCTGGTCGTGGATCACGTGGCGGTGCATGCGCAGCCACGTCACCATGCCCGACTTCTTGCGCCGGCGCACATCGGTGGCCACGTCGCCCTGCGTGAAATGCAATTCCAGCACGCTCGCTTCCGCGTCGTCTTCCGGATACAGGAACAGGATGTGCTGGCCCAGGGCTTCCAGCTCGGAATAGCCGAACATCTGTTCGGCGCCATGGTTCCAGCCGATCAGGAAGCCGTCGGGATCGATTTCCAGCAAGGCGTCGGGAGGCGCCACGCGCACCACGGGCCGGCTGGCGCCGCGCAGCCGCTCCAGTTCCTCCTCCAGCCGCGCCAGGGTGGCGGCCTGCTGCGGCCCCGCCTGCTCACGGGCATCCTGGGCCAGGCGCAGGCACAGCGCAACCTTCGCCTCAAGCATGGCAACCCCACTCTAGGGCCAGGTCAGGGGAACAGATCAGGGGCGCTGCGGTGTGTGTAATCATCAAAATCCCACTGTGGGGCGTGGAGGTCGGGCGGAAATACTGTGAATATGGTAACTTAAAAATGTTGGCGTATGTCAACATTTTAAGACCTACGCCGAATGGCCCGGCAGATGCTGCGCCAGGCGGGCAAACACATCCGGTTCGCGCATGCGCGCCATCCACCAGCGCAGCGCCGCGCCATCCTCGCCCACTCTCCAGGCCAGGTAAAACGTTTCCGACGGTTTCGGCTCTTCCACGGCCTTTTCCACCAGCAAGCCACGCGCGATGGCGGCGCGGGCACACGGTCCCGGCAGGAAACCAAAGCCCAGCCCCAGCACCTGGTAGTCGAACTTGACCTGCATGTTCGGCACGCTCAAGGCATCCTGCCCCAGCAGCAGGCCCACCGTGCGCGGCGCCATCTGGCGCGCCGAATCGGCCACCACCACGGCCCGGTGCTGCTGCAGGTGGCCGCGCGACAAGGGCTCCTGCACCTGCGCCAGCGGATGCGTGGGCGCCACGGCAAACACGAAGTCGAGCATGCCGATCGGCTGCGCAATATAGCCGCCGCCCGCCGGCCCGTCGCCGGGCGCGCCCACCAGCAAGTCGGCCCGCCGGTCCAGCAGCGCTTCCCACGTGCCCGACAAGGTGTCTTGCGACAGGCGCAAGCGCGTCTGCTGCGCCACGTCATAGAAGGCGCGCACGTCGTCGGCCAGGGCCACGGCGGAAAACATGGAATCGATGCCGATGGACAATTCCGTTTCCCAGCCGGACGCCACCCGGCGCACGCGGTGTTCGAGGTCTTGCGCCGCCTTCAACAGGTAGCGGCCCTCTTTCAGCAATTCCTGGCCGGCCGCCGTCAGCATGACTTTCGGACCGTTGCGCTGGAACACTTGCACACCGAGGTCGTCTTCCAGCTTGGCCACCGTATAGGAAATGGTGGACGGGACTTTGTGCAACTCCTTGCCGGCCGACGAGAACGATCCACGGCGGTCGATGGCGTCGACGATTTGCAGGGCTTCCAGGCTCAGTCTTAACATTCGATTTTTTCGATCATAGGTCGCAAGATTTTCCGTTTTTCTTTCCCGACACAGGGGCCTATACTTTCTCCATCGTACAGCGAAGGGCAGAAAAGAGCCGCGGCGTAGCGCCAGGCAACGGTCCTTCGAAATTATCGCACATTAACTTATAGAAACGGAGTCCACCATGTTACAGATTCGTCACAGCGAAGAACGCGGCGCCGCCAACCACGGCTGGCTCAATTCCCACCACAGCTTTTCCTTCGGCAGCTATCACGATCCGCTGCACATGGGCTTTGGCCCCCTGCTGGTGATCAATGAAGACCGCGTCACGCCCGGCCAGGGTTTCGGCACGCACGGCCACCGCGACATGGAAATCATTTCGTATGTGCTCGACGGCGCACTGGAACACAAGGACAGCATGGGCACCGGTTCCGTCCTGCACTACGGCGATGTACAGCGCATGAGCGCCGGCAGCGGCGTGCGCCACAGCGAGTTCAATCACTCGGCAACGGATGGCTTGCACTTCCTGCAGATCTGGATCCAGCCAAACGTGACGGGCATTCCGCCCAGCTATGAAGAGAAACACTTCGCGCCGGACAGCAAACGGGGCAAGCTGCGCCTGATCGCGTCCTCGGACGGCCGCCAGGGTTCCGTGCTGATCCACCAGGATGCGGCCATCTACGCCAGCATCCTGCAGGAAGGCGAACAGGCCGAACACGCGCTGGAAGAAGGCCGCCTCGCCTATGTGCACCTGATCCGCGGCAGCCTGGTGGTCAACGGCACGCCCTTGAAAGCGGGCGATGCGCTGAAACTGACGCAGGAAGCGGCTGTGATCATCACGCAACCCGAGGACGCGGAATTCCTCCTCTTCGACCTACCTAAATGATGGCACCTGGCCAAACCTACTGCGCGTCGCGCTTTGCGGCCTGCGATGCTCACCGGCTCGGCGCCCCCGTACAAAGTACGGTTGCGCTTCTTAGCCACAAATCACTGCCGCTCGCTACGGTTTTGCCAGGCACCGCAAGTCAACCTCAAATCTTGATAAAAACAATTGGATTACTATGAAAAATAACACTGATCTGCTGCTGCCCCTCGGCCGTGCCGCCCTTGGCGTGCTGTTCTTTGTCTCGGGCTTGCTGAAAATCGGCGCCTTCACGGGGGTGGCCGGCTACATGGCCAGCCAGGGCTTGCCAATCGCCAATGTCTTGCTGGTCGGGGTGATCGCCCTGGAAGTGGGCGGCGGCTTGCTGCTGATCACGGGCTGGCAAGCGCGCTGGGCGGCGCTGGCCCTGGCGCTGTTCCTGATTCCCACCACCGTGATCTTCCACGCCTTCTGGAGCGCGGACGCGGCCCACTTCCAGGACCAGTTGACGAACTTCCTGAAGAACCTGTCCATCTTCGGCGGCATGCTGTTGCTGGTGGAGCGGGGCTTCGGCAAGGCCAGCCGTCTTGTAAAAGGCTGATCCGGCCGCAATTAGAGCAATATCTCCAGGCATTCCAGCTTTCAAATCTCAGCCAGGGGAAATGGCTTCCCCTGCTTTTTGGTATGATGACAGGGCGCGCCGGCACCGGAGTGGTGTCGCGCGCCTTTTATTTTTGACAATTACCTATATGAGCACAACCATGCAAAGCGGCGCAGACCTCCTGGCGACAGGCGAATTGGATTACACGACTTCCTGCGCACTGCCGACGCCGTGGGCACAGTTCACCCTGCACGCCTTTGTCGAGCACGCCACTGGTAAAGAACACCTGGCCATGGTGCTGGGCGATATCGGCAACGGCGAACCGGTGCTGGCGCGCGTGCATTCCGAGTGCCTGACGGGCGACGTGCTGTTTTCGCAGCGCTGCGACTGCGGCGCCCAGCTCGAGGGCGCCTTGAAACGCATCGCTGAAGAAGGCCGCGGCATCTTGCTGTACCTGCGCCAGGAAGGACGCGGCATCGGCTTGATCAACAAGATCCGCGCCTACCGCCTGCAGGAAGCGGGCGCCGACACGGTGCAGGCGAATGAACAGCTGGGCTTCAAGGCCGACGCGCGCAACTACACCCTGTGCAAGCCCATGTTTGCGCAATTCGGCATCCACAGCCTGCGCTTGATGACGAACAACCCGCGCAAGATCGCCGCCATGGAAGCGCTGGGCATCACGGTGGCCGAACGGGTGCCGCTGCTGGTCAACCGCAACGCCTTCAACCAGCACTACCTGAATACCAAGCAAAGCAAGCTCGGTCACATGATGACGCCGCAAACGGCGCCGGCGCTGGAAGACGGCGCCCTGTAGTCCCCCGGGCCGGCGCGTGCGCGATACCGCGCCGCGCCGGCCGCGCTCCTGCTCACGCACAAAGGATGCATGAAATTATCTAACTACGCCTGCTTGCTGGCCAGCCTGTGCGCTGCCGCAGGCGCACACGCGGCCGCGGCGCCTGTCCCTGCCGCGCCTGCCGCAGCCACCACCGCATCGACTCCCCCCATCAAGCCGCCGCCGGCCACCGCCGCGCCCGCCGCCACGGAACATGCGGCCCTGCCGCCGCCCTCGTCGGCCGCGCAAAAGCTGTACACGGCGGCGCGCGCCGACATCCTGCAAGTGCGCGTGCTGCTGAAAAACGGCCGCACGCAATCGTCCGTGGGTTCCGGCTTTTTGATCGGCACGGGCGACCTGGTGGTGAGCAACTATCACGTCGTGTCGCAATTCGCGCTCGACCCCGATACCTACGTGGGCGAATGGGTCGACACCAGCGGCCAGCGCGGCAACGTGGAATTGCTGGCCGTCGACGTGCTGCACGACCTGGCCGTGCTGCGCGTGAACCGCCATGGCACGGGTTTCTTCAAGATGCCGGAGCCGCTGGCGCCGCTGACGCAGGGCCAGTACCTGTATTCGATGGGCAATCCGCTGGACCTGGGCTTCGCCATTTCGGAAGGTTCATATAATGGCGTCGTCACGCGCAGCTTCTACGACCAGCTGATGTTTACGGGACCGATCAATTCCGGCATGAGCGGCGGCCCCAGCGTCACGGCGAATGGCGACGTGGCCGGCGTGAATGTGTCGAAACGCCTCGATGGCGAACTCGTCAGTTTTCTCGTGCCTGCCCGCTATGCCCAGCAATTGCTGGCCAAGGTGGCGCAGCAAGGCAAGCCGCCGAAGGACTTCAAGCCGCTGGTGACGGCGCAACTGCTGGCGCACCAGGAAGTGATGCTGGCGCGCCTGCTCGACACGCCATTGAGCCTGAAAGCCATGGGCCCGTACCGCGTGCCCGTGCGCGAGTCCGACCAGATGCGCTGCTGGGGCCGCTCCAACGTCAAGTCCGACAAGCCCTACATGCTCGACAACACCAGCTGCGCCATGGAATCGGCCATCTTCATCTCCGGCGCCCTGCAGACGGGGCAAGTGTCGATGCGCCACGAATTCCTGCGCAGCAGCGGTCTGGGCGCCCTGCGCTTTTCCGAACTGGCCAGCGCTTCGTTCAAGAATGAAAGTTTCGGCAGCTACAAGAGCGCCAGCCTGACGGGCCCGCAATGCACCGAACAATTCGTCAAGAACAAAACCCTGCCCTTGCGCGCCGTCCTGTGCGTGCGCGCCTACCGCAAGTTTACCGGCCTGTACGACTTTGCCCTGCTGGCCGCCAGCACCGATGAGCCACTCATGAGCCTGCAAAGCCGCATCGACGCGCGCGGCGTGTCCTACGCCAACGGCATGCGCGTCACGCGCACCTTCCTCGAAGCGCTGTCGCGGGAAAGCCGCCGCAAGCCATGAAAGCACCATACTTCATCGAAATCCTCGCCGACAATGGCGAGGTGCGGCAACGCCAGCGCATAGCCACCTTACCGATCCGCATCGGGCGCGGCTACGACAACGACTTCATCCTCGACGACGCGCATACGGCCGCCGCGCACGCCATCGTCGAAGACGACGGCGCAGGCGGCCTGCTGCTGCGCGACCTGGGCAGCCAGAATGGCGTGATCCACCGGGGCCAGCGGCAAATGCAGGTGGCCCTGACGGGCAACAGCATCGTGCGCCTGGGCCACACGCGCCTGCGCGTGCGCGCCAGCGACCACCCGGTGGCGCCCGAACTGGGCGACACGACCCGGCACGACTGGGAAGGCTTGCGCCCCGCCATCGCCGGCCTGGCCATGATCGGCGCCTCGGCCGCCTTCAGCAACTGGCTGAGCGACGCGGACGCCTTCGAGCCGATTTCCTACCTGATGATCATCGCCTACGCGCTGGCCGGCGGCCTCGTGTGGGCGTCGATCTGGGCCGTGGCAAACCGCCTGTTTGGCCATGGGGCGCGTTTCGGCCGCCACCTGTTCATCATCGGCTGCGGCTTGCTGGCCATGGAAGTATGGGAACTGGGCAGCAATGTGACGGCGTATACGCTGTCGCTGGAAGTGCTGACGCGCTACGGACGGCATATGTTCATCGTCATTGTATGCGCGATGATCTATTACCATTTGTGCACGATCAAGCCGCAGCATCCGCGCCGCTTCGGCCTCGTCGCCGTCGTGCTGGCCATCGTGGGCTCGACCCTGATCCTGCTGAGCAACCTGCAGGCCAGCGGCCGCCTGGCCGACGAGGCCTACATGGCCGTGATCTACCCGCCAGCCTTGCGCCTGAGCCCGGATCACACGACGGACGCCTTCTTCCGCGACGCGGCCAGCCTGCAGCGCGCCGTCGACGCCGAGCGCGGCCAGGCGGCCAAGGGCGCCGACGAAGACGAAGACAGCGGCAACTAAGACGCTATCAAGCAAAAAGCCCGCCGCATCCTGACGGAGCGGCGGGCTTTTTTACGTGCGCTCGGGATGTGCGCTTAAAACTTGGCTTCCTGCTTGCGGCGTGCCGTGAAGCCCAGCAAGCCCAGGCCGATCAGCAGCATGGCATAGGTGCTTGGTTCCGGCACGGCCGAGACCAGGCCGTCGGTGCTGGAAAAGCTGGCGAAATTGTTGTTGCCCGCCTTGAACTGGACTTGCTGGCCGCCATCGCAGCAGCCTTCCAGGCCGAAGATGCTCAAGGTATGGTTGCCTGCAGCCAAAGTGCCCGAACCGGCGAGGAACTGGCTGCTGCTATTGTAGTTACCGGCCCACCACAGGTCGCTGCTCTTGAAGTCCAGCGCCACGCCGTCGAGGAACAGGGCGCCGCCCTTGCCGAAATCGACGCCGCTGCGGAAGCTCCAGGCGCCCGCATCGGCCGCGCTGACGCCAAAGTTGATCACCGACTTGAAGGCGATATTCGAACCGCTGCCGAACAGGCTGCTATTCGTGACATTGTTGTAGCTGGCAATCGTCGTCGTGCCATAGCCGGCGCCCGGCGTGGCCACGGCGGCATTCACAACGGACTGGTAAGCGGCGGCGGACGCCTGCGCGCCGGCATTCGAGTAGCCGGTGGAAACGGTGATGGTGCTGGCGTTCGCGTGGGCAAACACACCAACGGCGATCAGGGACAAAGCGATTTTAGGCAAGTTTTTCATAATGGGTATCCAGTCAATAAGTATTCAACGGGCGCAACAGGCGTGAAGGCGCTTGAGCTGAATACACGCTGCATTGAGGCGTGTCGGCATAGCGCAAGAATTGCAAGAATGAGCGGTCGGGGGCGTGGCTTCCGCAAAACTTCGCGGACTTGCGGCGTGCCATGGCGGCACTGCAAGCGTCCTGGAAAGGGTTCGGGTTCCCGGGACAAAACCAGACAATTGACGGGTCAGGTGAAACGTTGAATCTATTCTATCTTAAATTCCCTAGAAGAAAAGTATTTTTCTTTTAGCCATGTAAGATATTTATATGATAAGTACCTTGAAACAGGCTGAACAAGCCTGCTGGGATGGGCATTTTACCCCTGGCGCGCTGGCCGGACCTGTCGCGCAAGCGCCACAAGCGCGCGCGCCAGTGTCGCATCTTGCGCATTTCTTTTCGCATGCCGCTGCACCACGCGGCGAAACAGCATGGCAAAATGTAGTCACGCTGCTATCTATCCGAACTGGGGGAAAGAGGAATGGTCGACCTGGAAGAACTACGCTATCTGGCACTGTCGTTTCCCGACGCCACCGAGGAAGAACACCACGACCGTCCGGCCTTCCGCGTGGGCGGGAAGATCTTCGCCACCCTGCCCGATGACGAGCACATCAATGTGCTGCTCGATGCGGAAGCGGCGCACATCGCCACCGTCATCACGCCGTCCGGCTGCGAGAAGCTGTGGTGGGGCGAACGCCTGGCCGGTATCACGGTGCGCCTGGCGGATGCCGAGCTGGACATGCTGGCCGCCGCCCTGACGGCCGCCTGGCGGCGCAAGGCGCCCAGCGACCTGGCCAAGACCATCGCCCCGACGGAGTAGTTACATCGGCCAATTGCGCAGCAGCAAGCCCACCATCTGCTGCAATTGCTCGCGAGATACGCCGGCCGCCGCCTGGATGGCCATGCCCTGCGACAGGGTCACGACGAAGCGCGCCTGCTGCTCCGGGCAGGAGTCGGGCGGCAAATCCCCCTCTTCCTTCGCGCGCCGCAAGCGGTCGCGCAGCTTGATTTCACCGCGCAACCGGCGCGCGAACAATTCATCGCGGATCGGCAAGGCATCGTCGCTGCAGGCGAGCGCCGCATTGACGCCCATGCAGCCGTGCGGGCCGTCCGGCATCGTTTGCGCGTCGACATATTGCGTCAGCAACGCTTCCACCACCTGGCGCGCCGTCGGCTGCTCCAGCGCCGCATCGAAAAACCGCATGCGCGTATCGCTGTAGCGTTCCAGCGCCTTGTGGAACAATTGTTCCTTGTTGCCGAAGACGGCATACAGGCTGGGCCGGTTCATGCCCATGGCTTTCGTCAATTCCGGCAAGGAACTGCCTTCATAGCCTTTTTCCCAGAATACTTTCATGGCGCAATCGAGCGCCTCGTCCGCGTCGAACGTGCGTGGCCGCCCCGTTTTCGCCTTGACCGCCTCTTCTTTTTTATCTTGTTTCATACCGTTCGGTAAAAAATTATTGACAACAATGTCCACCTGCCCTGATTATATACCGACCGGTTAAAAACCTCTCGGCTTTTCAGGAACCTCTCATGCATACACTTTCCAACGCTACCGACGACGATACCACCGTGGCGCCGTGGCTGGCCGTCTTATCCGTCGGCATCGGCGCCTTCGCCCTCGTCACTTCCGAATTCCTGCCCGTCGGCCTGCTGCCCGCCATGGCCGCCGAACTGGCCATCAGCAAGGGCCAGGCGGGCTTGATGATCACCACGCCCGGCATCGTTGCCGCGTTTGCCGCCATCTTCGTCACCGTCGGCTCGGGCCGCCTGGACCGCCGCATCGTGCTGCTGGCCCTGACGGCCCTGCTGGTGGCCTCGAACCTGCTGGTGGCGCTGGCCCCTTCGTATGCGTGGATACTGCTGGGCCGCGCCATGCTGGGCGTGGGCGTGGGCGGCTTCTGGGCCATCGGCAGCGCCATCGGCCCGCGCCTGGTGGCGCCGCAGCATGCCTCGCGCGCCATGTCCATCATCTTCGCCGGCGTCTCGCTGGGTACGGTGGCGGGCGTGCCGGCCGGCGCGCTGGTGGGCGATCTGGTGGGCTGGCGGGTCGCGTTCGGCGCGGCCAGCGCCATTGCCGTGCTGGTCTTCCTTGGCCAGTTGTTGCTGCTGCCCAAGCTGCCGCCGACACAGGCCATCCGCCTGCGCCAGTTGCCGATGATTTTCGGCATCCGCAAGGCCAGGCTGGGCCTGATCGCCACGGCCATGCTCTTCACGGGCCAGTTCGCCGCCTACACGTATATCGCGCCTTTCCTCACACAAATCTCGCACCTGGCGGCCGGCACGGTCAGCGCCATGCTGCTCGTGTACGGCGCTTCCGGCTTCATCGGCAACCTCGTGGGCGGCTGGGCCGCCGGCCGCTATGAACGGGCCGCGCTGATGGCGACGGGCGCCGTGCTGGGCGTGTCCACCCTTGCCCTGGCCGCGTTCGGCAGCCATTCGCTTACCGCCATGCTGCTGGTGGCCGTGTGGGGTTTCGGTTTCGGCGCCATGCCGATCGCCGTGCAGACGTGGATGTTCAAGGCGGCGCCGGAGCTGATGGAAGGCAGCAGCGCGCTCTTCGTTGCCATCGTGCAAGTGTCGCTGGCGTCCGGCGCCTTGCTGGGAGGCGTGGCCGTCGACCGGCTGGGCGTGTCCAGCGCGATGGTGGTCGGCGGCTTGTTCGCCCTCGGCTGCGGCTTGACGATCGCCATCTTCGGCAAGCCGCAGGCCGGCGCCAAGGCCGGCGCGGCCTGCATCGCCTCGTAGGAATCAGATGCGGCCGCGGCGGAATTCTCCGAGGAATTTCGTCACTTCGGCCGGCGTCATCACCACGTCCGCGTCGCCGTGATACGCATACAGGAAAGGCGTGCCGCCCAGGCGGTCCGTCAGCTTGGCAAAGAGCAGAAAGCGGCTGCCCAGCGGATGGCGCTGCAGGTCGACCAGGCGGCGCGAGCACTGTACGGCCAGCTCCGGCGAAAAGGCCTGGCCCGGCACGGGCCGGATTTCCACGCGGCCATTAATCGCGCGCGATTCGACGGCGACGTGCCGGTATGCATAAGTATCACGAGCCATGCCGCCACCTTGAATGAAGTAAAGGCGCCATCTTAAGCGAAGTGGGCGCCTGCCGTGCTACTGCGGCACGATGCGCAACAGGCGGCCGTTGTCTTCATCCGTCAGCGCATACAGGTAGCCATCCGGTCCCTGGCGCACGTCGCGCACGCGCGCGCCGATGGCCAGGCGGTCCTGCCCCGTCACCTTGCCGCTGGTATCGACGGCGATGCGGCGGATATCCTTGGCCGCCAGGCCGCCGCTGAAGATGCTGCCGCGCCAGGCGGCAATCTTGTCGCCCGTATAGACGGCCAGGCCCGACGGCGCCGGCGACGGCACCCAGGCCACGCTCGGATTGAGCATGCCGGCCACTTCGTGCTTGCCGACGGGTTCATGCGTCGTGTAGTCGGCGCCATAGCTTTGCAGGGGCCAGCCATAGTTGCCGCCCGCCACCACCAGGTTCAGCTCGTCGCCGCCGTACGGACCGTGTTCCGTGGCCCATACGCGGCCGGAAACGGGGTCGAGCGCCAGGCCCTGCACGTTGCGGTGGCCATACGACCAGATTTCCGGCAAGGCGCCCTTGGCCGCCAGCGGATTGCCGGGCGCCGGCGTGCCGTCTTCCGTCAGGCGCAGGATGGAACCCTGGTGCGTGGCCAGGTTTTGCGCCTGCTCGCGCGCCAGGCGGTCGCCAATGCGCAGCGGCGGGTTGCCGCCATCGGCCACGCTCATCAGCAAAGTGCCGTCCGGCAGCCACAGCAGGCGCGAGCCGAAGTGCTGGCCGCCGCTCTTGTCCGTGGCCACCTTGAACAGGGTCTGGATGCCCGTCACCTTCTTGCCGTCGAACACGCCGCGCACAAGGGTCGTGCGGTTGGCGTCATTGTTACCGGTCGACACCGTCATGTAGACGCGCTGCTGCGCCTTGCCCGCATCCTGCGGGTGCAGGACGATATCGAGCAAGCCGCCCTGCCCGCCCGTAAACACCTTGGGCATGCCTTCCAGCGCCACGTCGGTAAAAGTCTTTCCATTGAGCAAATGCAAGGTGCCCTGCTTGCTGGTGACGAGCGCGCGCCCCTCGCCCAGCCAGGCGATGCCCCACGGCTGGCGCACGCCCTCGGCCACGGTAACGGTCTTCCACGGCTGTTTCGCGGCGGGCGGTTCGCCCGTGGCTTGCAGTTCGGCGTGGGCGGGCATGGCGCAAGCCGCGAAAGCTCCCAGCAGCAATGCGGTGACAATGCGTGTACGCTTGATGATTGGCATCGGGAATTCTCCTGTGTCGTCAATAAAAAAAGCGGCCGCGATGGTCTGTGCCATCGCGCCGCCTTTAAAAATAGCACAGATTGCCAGGCGGACGCGCCGCCGCCTCCATGCGATCAGCGATACACCAGATAGTACTTGGCACGCGCGGTGCCCTTCTGCGCGCCGCCCGTCTGCACCAGCGCCACTGGATCGCCGGCGGCCGTGTGGAAGATGCCGATGCCATAGCTGGGTTCGCCGCCAATGTACGGCAAGGTGACATCGCCTGCAGGGAACAACAGATCTCCTGTGAAACGCTTGTAGCTGGCTTGATACGCCGGATCACTGCCGAGATAGCCGAGGCCATCACGCTCCATCAACAGCGCCTCCGCCTTGACGGGCGAATAGCTCACCGACAACACGCCGTTGTTCGTATTGCTCAAAGCAAAGCGACCAACGTATACCAGCGTATCAGCCTTAAAGTATGTTCCGCTTGCCGTAAATAGCAGGTCTTCCTTGGGTGACAGGAAAAACGGCGCGGCCATCGGGATCGGATGCGGCATGAAAATAGAGTAGGAGGTCTGCAAGATATAGCCTTGCTGCGAATCAACGAGAAAAGCCGAGGGCTGGAACAGTGGCTCCTCATTGATGGTAACGAGTCCCTTGTTCAGCGATGCCACGAAGATACCCTTCATTTCACCATAGAAACCTCCGCTCGTGGTTCGCCTCTCTACAAGCTGGCCAGTACGCGCATTGAACCCTTCCAATACTGGCTCTCTGAGCGATCCCTTGGATTGACCGGACAGAAAGACGATGCCCGCATCGGTCGTGAACACTTCGGTCTGCGAACCGGCTGTACCGGTCGAACGCAGCAGTTTCCCCGCTTCCAGATCAATCAGGCTGACCACCCCCTCATGCAATACGCCGGCCAGTTTCCCGTCTGCACTCAGACTGAAGGACTTGACGGCGGCAGGCAAACTGACGCTGCTGAAAGTACCATCGACCGGATTAATGATTTTCAAGCTATCGGGATTGGGCGTCACCACGATCAGTCGGTCCATTCCCTTGCTGTAACGCGCCTCCAAAGGCTTGAACGGCAACGCCATGACACTGTAAGTCGGGACGATCACATTGAGCTTCAGGTAGGCCACCGCCAATTGCCGGCCACTGGTGACCGTCATCGACAGCACATACGCGCCGGTCACGTCTGGCGTGAACGACGGCACTACCGCCGTTGCTTCCCCGATCACGGCGACGGAACCAGCAGGCCGGCTGTCAACCGCCCATGCATAAGCGAGTTTGCCGCCTCCCTCGTCATAACTCAGGATACCGCTAGTCACCACCGGCTGGCCGACGGGCACTGTTTGATTTTCACGGCTGATGACAGCGACCGTGCCTTGGATCACACCGGATGGCATCGTATTATTAGCATCGAACTGGTACACCGTTTCGGCATACGCGCCCTTGCCATCCGCACCGCGGGCGCGTATTTTATACAGGCCCAGCACATCGGGCGAGAAACGGGCAACCTGATCGACAACGCGCAAATTGGATGTACTGCCGGCCGGTTTTTCGATCAAGTCCCACGTGGTGGTGACCTTGTCACCGTCAGCGTCAGTGCTGCCGGTGGCGTCGAGAACGATACCGGCTCCCAGCGACACACTCACGGCTGGTTTGACAAGTGCTTGCGCCGTAAACGTCGCATTGACCACCACCACCGCATTCGGCACACGGTTATTCACCAGCACGGTAGCATTCTTTTCCGCAAAGCCACCCTTGCCATTCGTCACGCGCAGCTTGAAGATATACGTGCCCAAGGCGTCGGGCTGGAAGTTCAGTTTCGGGGTCGCGACAGCACCCATGTTCAAGCCGCTGCCGGCAGGCTTGGAGACCAGGCTCCAGGCAAAACTCAGCGTCCCGCCGTCGCTATCCTTGCTGCTACCGGCATCGAGTTCAATCTGTCCACCCACGCTGCCGATGGCATCGGCACCTTCGGCCGCCGCCGACACGGCGCCGGCAAACAAAATGGCAGGCTGCGGCACGGCCGCCACAGGCGGCGGCGCAGCAGTTTCACTGCCACCGCCACCGCCGCCACATCCGGCCAGCATGACCATGGCCAACAGACCCGCTCCCAACCAGCGCGCGGCTGGTCCCTGCATACGACTGCGCATATGATCCCGTTCTCTCAATATTTCCAGTGGTTATAAGGTGACGTCTTGTCGCGTCCGAAAAAGCGGACAAATATTATCATGACAATAACGTTAAAATTTCACCAAATTTCACTTTGGAAATATTAATTTTCAGAAATCATTTAAAAGGTGCTGCAGGGTATGCTCAGGCGCGCAGCAGCAAGGCCACGGCTTCGGCCGCGATACCCTCTTCGCGGCCCAGGTAGCCCAGTTTCTCATTCGTCTTGGCCTTGATATTGACCTGGCCCACACTCACGCCCAGGTCTTCGGCCACGTTGGCGCACATGGCGGCGATATGCGGCGCCATTTTCGGGCGCTGGGCGATGATGGTGGCGTCGATATTGCCGATGATATAACCGGTCGCCTGCACGCGGCGGACGGCTTCGCGCAGCAGGGTGCGCGAATCGGCGCCCTTGAATTGCGCATCCGTGTCGGGGAAATGGCGGCCGATGTCGCCCAGCGCGGCGGCGCCGAAGATGGCGTCCGTGATGGCGTGCAGCAATACGTCGGCGTCGGAATGGCCGAGCAAGCCCAGGTGATGGGGGATTTTCACGCCGCCGATGATCAGGTCGCGGTTTTCCACCAGCGCGTGGCAGTCATAGCCCTGGCCGATGCGGAAAGGCAGTACGGGAGTCGTTGTGTTCATGCGGGTCTCTCTGGAATTCAAGGGTTGGCCAAATACAGTTCGGCCGTGTGTATGTCGCGCGGCAAGGTCACCTTCAGGTTGCGCGGGTGGCCTTCGACCAGCCTGGGCGCCAGGCCCAGCGCTTCGACGGCGCTGGCGTCGTCCGTGATCGCTTGCGGATCGGGCGCTTGCGACAGGGCCCGGTGCAGCAGCGCATAGCTGAACATCTGCGGCGTCTGCGCCAGCCATAAATGGTCGCGCGGCACCGTCTGCGCCGACAGGCTGTTCTGCCCTGCCCGCTTGACGGTATCGACCACGGGCAAGGCCAGCAAGCCGCCGGCCGGATGGTCAGCGACTTCGGCGATGAGTTTTGCGATCAGCGCCGGCGTCAGGCCAGGGCGCGCCGCGTCGTGCACCAGCACCTGGTCGTGGGCGGCTATGCTGCCGTGCAGGGCCTGCAAGCCATTCAGGATGGTTTCCATGCGCGTGGCGCCGCCGCAGCGCAGCACAGTCACGCCTTGCTCCGGCACGACCGTGTCGATCACGCCATCCTCGGCGCTGACGACGACATAGGTATGCGCGATCAGGGGGCTGGCGAGAAAGGCGTCGAGCGCGTGGCGCAGCATGGGTTTGCCGGAGATGGGCAAATATTGCTTGGGACTGCCCGCTTCCATGCGCGCGCCCACGCCGGCGGCGGGGATCAGGGCAAAATAACGGGGGCGATTCGGTGCTGCTGTCATGCCATTCCTTGTCTAGTTGGCGGGCACTGTCTTGCCCGCCAGGATATTCTGGATCTCACCATTGCACGCCTTGCCCAGGCGCGCATATTCCTGCGGAGAATCGATGGCCGCCTGCAAAATTTCCACCTTGCGCATTTCGGCCTTGACGTACGGCAACCAGCCCGTGTCGATCTCGCGCGCCAGCGCCGCCTTGGCCGTGCCGCTGGGCGCATACAGGGGCCGCGCCTCGAAGCGCTTGGCCAGCGCGGCGCGCACGGTCTTTTCCACGCGCGGCAAGTGTTCCATATAGGTTTTCATGTGCCGCAGTTCATGCGCCAGTATCTCATCATACGCGCAAGTGCCGGGGGCAAATTCGCGGCCGATATAGATCACCACGGGCGCATACGTGAGGGTGACGGTAATCTGCGGCGCCACGCATTCGTAGCCGCTGGCCGGGTCTTGCAGCATGGGGCCGGCCAGGGCGATGGCCACGCGCGACTCGGTCTTGGTCAAGCCCAGCACCCAGGTATTGGCGCGCGCCGTGCCCTTCATGACGGTCAGGGCCTTGTACGGCAGATGCGTGTCGATGCTGTAGCCGTTCTGCTGCGCCGTCAGCACGGACACCGTCTTGCTGATCGTGTCTTCGCAGCGCACCTGGAACGGCGTGCGCGCCGCCCCGTGTGCGCCCAGGCTGGCCGAGGCCAGCAACAGGAAAATCGCCGTGCGCATGCGCAGGATCAAGCCGGCTGCCAGGCGCCGCTGGTAATCTTGTCGAGCCAGAAGATGCCGATGACGGTTTTCACGTCCGTGATCGTGCCATCCTTGACCCAGTCGAGCAGCTGCGGCACGGTGGCCGTGAACGTTTCCAGGAATTCGCCTTCATCGAGCTGGCGTTCGCCCGCTACCAGGCCGCGCGCCAGGAACAGTTCCAGGTGCTCGTCCGAATACGCGATGGCGTTATGGATGGTGGAGACGAATTGCCAGTCGCTGGCCGTGTAGCCCGTTTCTTCCAGCAACTCGCGCTGGGCGCAGGCCAGGTGCGATTCGCCCGCGTCGATCTTGCCGGCGGGAAATTCAATGAAGACCCGGTCCAGCGGATAACGGTACTGCCGTTCCATCAGCACGGTGCCGTCGTCGAGCAGCGGCAGGATGACGACGGCGCCCGGATGCAGGACGAATTCGCGCGCCGTGATCTTGCCGTCCGGCAGCGCAACCCGGTCACGCTGCACGCGCAGGAAGCCGCCCTGATAGACGAGCTCGCCGTCTACCTTGGTCTCAGTTAAATTCATATCCATGCGTTCAGTATCCATACCTTGATTATGCTCAATAAAAAAAAACGGCGCCAGAGGCGCCGCTTTCGGTCGATGGGGCTAGTGTCGTTTGCGCAGGTAGCGTGTGACAAAGCCGGGAAAAGCCAGCACCAGGAACAGACAGCCCGTGATGGCATAGAACTCCCACGTCTGCGGGAAACCGTTGCCGATGCGCGCTTCGAGCGCGAACGCCACGGCGCCGACGATGAAGTACAGAATCACCATCTCCAGCAGGCGCAGCGCCAGCGGCTTGCGCCAGCCTTTGCCCCCGTCTGCTTGCGCCGCCTTTTTCAAGGGCACGGCGGCAAACAGTTTCTCGTTCAGGAAAGGCAGGTTGGCGCCCAGGATGCCCAGGGCGATCACCAGCCAGCTCGAGACGGTGACATCCATCGGTCAGGACGCCAGGGTCTTGGTGATGGCGGTTGCGCAGGCAGCCAGGATGCTGTTAGGCATCGCACCCAGCGCCAGGACGAACACGCCGTTCAGGGCCAGCACGACGCGCATGTCGCCATGCACGACCAGCGCATTGCTGTCGGTCGGCTCGTCGAACCACATCATCTTCACGACACGCAGGTAGTAGAAGGCGCCGATCAGCGAGAACAGCACGGCGGCGATGGTCAGCCACAGCTGGCCCGTGGCCAATACCGATGCCAGCACCGAGTACTTGGCCATGAAGCCCATCAGCGGCGGCACGCCGGCCAGCGAGAACATGAACAGGGTCATCACCAGCGCGAAGATCGGGCTGCGTTTGCCCAGGCCCTTGAAGTCGGCCAGTTCATCTGCTTCGAAACCATTACGTGCCAACAACATGATCACGCCAAAGGTACCCAGGGTAGTAAACACGTAGGTGATGACATAGTACATCGACGCGCCGTAGGCGGTGGCTGCGCCAGCCGCGTTCAGGGTGTTGTTCGGTGCATCCACGGTACCGGACAGCAGGCCCAGCAGGACGAAGCCCATTTGTGCGATGGTCGAGTACGCCAACATGCGCTTCAAATTCGTTTGCGCGATCGCGGTGAAGTTACCGATCGCCAGCGACATCACGGCCAGCACCAGCAGCATTTGCTGCCAGTCATGCGCCATCGGTAGCAAGCCTTCGGCCAGCAGGCGCAGGGTGATGGCGAAGGCGGCCAGTTTCGGCGCCGCGCCCAGCAGCAGGGTCACTGCCGTCGGCGAACCTTGATACACGTCAGGCACCCACATGTGGAATGGCACGACGCCCAGTTTGAAGGCCAGGCCGGCTACCAGGAACACCAGGCCGAAGACCATGATGGTGCCGTTGGTCTTGCCGTTTTCCAGCGCCACGCGCAGTTCGCCCAGGTCCAGGGTACCGGACGCGCCGTACAGCATCGAGATACCGTACAACATGAAACCGGAAGCCAGTGCGCCCAGGATGAAGTATTTCATGGCCGCTTCCGTGGCCTTGGCATTGTCACGGCGCAAGGCGATCAGTGCATACAGCGACAGCGACATCAGTTCCAGACCCAGGTAGATGATCAGGAAGTTGTTAGCCGAGATCATGATCATCTGGCCCAGCAGTGCAAACAGGGCCAGCACGTAGAACTCGCCGCCCAGGTTGCCCGACAGCATGCTGCGGTCGGTGGCGTAGGCACGCGAGTAGATCAGGGTCAGCGCCACGGCGCCGTAGGAGAACAGTTTCAGCAACTGCGACATCGGGTCCGACACGAACATGTTATTGAACGTGTAGACGGTGGTGCCCGCGTTGAAGTCGCCCACGGTCAGCAAGGCGCAGCCGGCCAGGGTCAGCAAGGCCAGCACGTAAGTGATCGAACGCTTCGCCGCAGGCAAGAACATATCGATCAGCAAGAGCGCCGACGTGGCGATCAGCAGAAAGATTTCCGCGTACAGCGGTACCAGATTAGGTGCATTAGTCATGTTATCGGTCTTCTATTTAAGGCAACTTGCTGGTGGCGACATGCTGCAGCAGGTCGGCAACCGAAGTTTGCATCGTGTCGGTGAACGGGGCTGGGTACAGACCCATCACGAGCACGGCGATGGCCAGCACAGCAAGCATGAAGAATTCACGTTTGTTGATGTCGGTCAATTCGGCCACATGCTTGTTCTTGATCTTGCCGAACACCACGCGCTTGGCCATCCACAGCGAGTACGCCGCGCCCCAGATCAGTGCCGTTGCAGCCAGCAGACCAATCCAGAAGTTGAATTTCACCGCGCCCAGGATCACCATGAACTCGCCGACGAAGCCGGACGTCGCTGGCAGACCGCAGTTGGCCATCGAGAACAGCACGAAGAAGGCGGCAAATTTCGGCATGCGGTTCACGACGCCGCCGTAGTCGGCGATGTTGCGGGTATGCATGCGGTCATACAGCACGCCGATGCACAGGAACATCGCGCCGGAGATGAAGCCGTGCGAGACCATCTGCACGATACCGCCCTGTACCGAGATGTCGTTGAACATGAAGAAGCCCAGGGTGACGAAACCCATGTGCGCGATCGACGAATAGGCAACCAGTTTTTTCATGTCGGTTTGCACCAGGGCAACCAGACCGATGTAGATGACGGCGATCAGCGACAAGGCGATCATAAAGCCCGACAGGTAGTGGCTGGCGTCCGGCGTGATCGGCAGCGAGAAACGCAGGAAGCCATAGGCGCCCAGTTTCAGCATGATGGCGGCCAGCACGGCGGAACCGCCCGTAGGCGCTTCCACGTGGACGTCCGGCAACCATGTATGCACGGGGAACATCGGTACCTTGACGGCAAACGCCATCAGGAAGGCCAGGAAGATGAAGATCTGTTCGTTCATCGTCAGCTTGAACGCATGCCAGGCCAGAATGTCGAAAGTGCCCGACACATTGCGCAGGTAGATGATGGCAACCAGGGTCAGCAGCGAACCGAAGAAGGTGTACAGGAAGAACTTGAACGACGCGTACACGCGGTTCGAACCGCCCCAGATACCGATGATGATGAACATCGGGATCAGGGTTGCTTCAAAGAAGAAGTAGAACAGCAAGCCGTCCAGCGCGCAGAACACGCCGATCATCAGGCCCGACAGGATCAGGAACGAGCCCATGTACTGGGCGATGCGCTTCTCGATCACTTGCCAAGCCGAAATGACGACGATGACGGTGATGAAGGCTGTCAGTGGCACGAACCACAGGGACAGGCCGTCGATACCCAGCGAGTACCAGATATTGAAGGTTTCAATCCACGGTGCTTTTTCGACGAATTGCATGCCGTGTGCGGCGTTGTCGAAATGCTGGATCAGGGGCCAGGTGCACAGCATGCTGAGCACCGCGCCGGCCAGCGACAGCCAGCGGGTAAAGCCCGCTTTGCTGTCACGGCCGAGAGCCAGGACCAGGACGCCGCAAATGATCGGCACCCAGATCGACAGACTCAGGTAAGGAGGTAGTGTAGAAATCGTAGACTGCATCATGGTTCTCAGTATTCTTTTATCAGGTCAGCTTACTTAGCGGGCCAGAATGGCAGGAAATAGATCAGGAAGCCCAGCACGCCCAGGATCATCACGAATGCATAGTGATAGATGTAGCCGGTCTGCAACACTCGCGACAGCGAGGACAGCCAGGCGACGACCTTGGCGCTACCGTTGACCAGCAGGCCATCGATCAGCTTCTTGTCACCGAAGTTCCACAGGCCATTACCCAGCAAGCGGGCACCGCCGGCGAACACGACTTCATTGAACTTGTCCATGTAGTACTTGTTGTCCAGCAGGGTGTGGATCGCGTGGAACTTGGCAAAGAACCAGGCCGGTACACGCGGGTTGACCATGTAGCAGTAGTAGGCTGCCACCACGCCGGACAATGCCAGCCAGAACGGTGCCGTCGACAGGCCGTGGATCGCCATCGCCATTGCGCCGTGGAATTCATGCGACAACTCTTCCATTGCTGGATGGTTTTCGCCGACAAAGATCACGCCCTTGAAGAAATCGCCATGCAGCATCGGGCCGATCGTCAGGTAACCGATGATCAGCGATGGAATCGCCAGCATCACCAGCGGGAACCACACGACGAACGGCGATTCATGCGGCTTCTGGCCAGGTTCCAGGCCATGGTGGCCGTGGTCGTCTTCCTCTTCTTCGTGGTGGTCCTCATGTGCATCGCCGTGCGCGCCATGGGCCGCTTTCGGTGCGTGATGGTCGTCATGGCCATGCGCATGCGGCTGGCCGAAACGTTCCTTGCCGTGGAAGACGAGGAAATACATGCGGAACGAGTAGAAGGCGGTAACGAACACGCCAGCCAGCACGGCGAACTGGGCAAAGCCAGCGCCCCAGATGTGCGTCGCTTCGACGGCTTCGATGATGCTGTCTTTCGAGTAGAAACCGGAGAACAGCGGCGTGCCGATCAGGGCCAGCGAACCGACCAGGGACGTGATCCACGTGATTGGCATGTATTTGCGCAGGCCGCCCATGTTGCGGATGTCCTGGTCGTGGTGCATGCCGATGATGACGGAACCGGCGCCCAGGAACAGCAGTGCCTTGAAGAATGCGTGCGTCATCAGATGGAACACGGCCACGGAGTACGCGGACGAACCCAGCGCCACGGTCATGTAGCCGAGCTGCGACAGGGTCGAGTAAGCGACGACGCGCTTGATGTCGTTCTGGATGATGCCCAGGAAGCCCATGAACAGCGCCGTGATGGAACCGATCACCAGGATGAAGGACAGTGCCGTGTCGGACAGTTCGAACAGCGGCGACATGCGCGAGACCATGAAGATACCGGCCGTCACCATCGTCGCGGCGTGGATCAGTGCCGAGATCGGGGTAGGACCTTCCATCGAGTCAGGCAGCCACACGTGCAGCGGGAACTGCGCCGACTTGCCCATCGCGCCGATGAACAGGCAGATGCAGGCAACGGTCAGCAGCGCCCAGTCGGTACCTGGCAAGCTCAGCAGTGCCAGTTCGTCTTTCTTGGCGAACACTTCCTGGTAGTTCATGGTGCCGGCGTAGGCCAGCAGCAGGCCGATGCCCAGGATGAAGCCGAAGTCGCCCACGCGGTTGACGAGGAAAGCCTTCATGTTGGCCACGATGGCCGTCGGACGCTGGTACCAGAAACCGATCAGCAGGTAAGAGACCAGGCCCACTGCTTCCCAACCGAAGAACAGTTGCAGGAAGTTGTTGGCCATGACCAGCATCAACATCGAGAACGTGAACAGCGAGATGTAGGCGAAGAAGCGGTTGTAGCCTTCGTCATCCTTCATGTAGCCGATCGTGTAGATGTGCACCATCAGGGAGACGAAGGTGACCACACACATCATCATCGCCGACAGCGAATCGATCTGGAAGCCCACTTCCATCTTCAGGGTGCCGATCGTCATCCAGTTATAGATCGTGCCATTGAATGTCGCGCCATCCATCACTGCCAGCAATGTCTGCACGGACAGGATGAACGCAATCAGTACGCCCAGGATCGTCGCGGTATGCGACGTCTTGCGTCCGACCAAATTACCCAGGAACTGGGTGCCAAGCAAGCCTGCAATCGCGGCACCGGCCAGCGGCGCCAGCGGTACGGCAAGAAGGAGGTTAGGGTTGAGGAGTTGCCCCGCCATGATGAACCTTAATCGTTATTATTCGAGAGATCGAGTCTGAAAAACATCAGCCTTTGAGGCTGTCCAGGTCTTCGACGTTGATGGTATCCAGATTACGGAACATCACCACCAGAATAGCCAGACCGATAGCCGACTCAGCGGCGGCAACCGTCAGGATGAAGAAAACGAAGATCTGACCGGCCGCGTCGCCCATGAAATGGGAGAACGCGATGAAATTCATATTCACCGCCAGCAGCATCAATTCGATTGCCATCAGCAATACGATGATGTTCTTGCGGTTCAGGAAAATACCGACGATCGAGATTGCGAACAGGATCGCGCCCAGGACCAGAAAATGTGTGAGCGATAATGTCATGGTGCCTCCTTAACTTCCGGCTCAGCCGCAGGACGCTCGACGACCGCGTCCATCTTGATGATCTTCAGGCGGTCGTTGCGCTTGACGCGTACCGCATCGCCTGGAGCAAAATGCTTGGTGTCCTTGCGTTTGCGCAAAGTCAGTGCGACCGCGGCAACGATGGCCACCAGCAGCACGACGGCAGCGATTTCGAAGGCGAACACATATTTCGTGTAGATCAGCAGGCCCAGTTCCTTGGTGCCGCCCAGGTTGACGTTCACCGGAGCGATGCTAGGCGCAAAGTTGCGGAAACCGTGCCACAGGACAGCGGCCATTTCCAGCACGATGATCACGCCCACCGTCACCGACAAAGGCAGATAGCCCCAGAAACCTTCGCGCATGCGGTCGATATTGATATCGAGCATCATGACCACGAAGAGGAACAGCACCATCACGGCGCCGACATACACCAATACCAGCACGATGGCCAGGAATTCAGCTTGCAGCAGCATCCAGATGCCCGCTGCGGAAAAGAAGGACAGTACCAGGAACAGTACTGCGTGGACCGGATTACGGGCCGTGATGACGCGCGTCGCTGCCAGAATCAAGATCAGCGCGAAGGCGTAAAACAAAATTGTTTTAAAGTCCATAAAAAACCCAATAGACGTACAGATGAACGAGGGGCGCGCCGCAGCTGGTCAGCTGCGGCGCATCCATCAGCGATAAGGTGCGTCGGCGGCGCGCGCAGCGGCGATGTCATTTTCATAACGATCACCTACGGCCAGCAACATCTCTTTCGTGTAATACAAATCCCCGCGTTTCTCGCCGTGGTATTCCAGGATTTGCGTCTCGACGATCGAATCGACCGGGCAGGACTCTTCGCAGAAACCGCAGAAGATGCACTTGGTCAAATCAATATCGTAACGCGTGGTGCGGCGCGAGCCGTCGTCACGCTGTTCCGATTCGATCGTGATGGCCATCGCCGGGCAAACCGCTTCGCACAGTTTGCAGGCGATGCAACGTTCCTCGCCGTTCGGGTAGCGGCGCAGCGCGTGCAAGCCACGGAAACGCGGCGAGATCGGTGTCTTCTCTTCCGGGAATTGCACCGTGATCTTGCGCGAAAACATGTACTTGCCTGTCAACGCCATGCCCTTGATCAGCTCGCCTAACAAGAGGCTGCTGAAGAAATCTTTTACCTTATCCATTCGTATGCACTCTCTTACTTCCAAATATTCCAGGATGTCTGCATCCAGGCAGCGACGAAGACCAGGTAGACCAGCGTCAACGGGATAAACACTTTCCAGCCGAGGCGCATGATCTGGTCATAACGGTAGCGTGGGAAAGTACCGCGTACCCAGATGAACACCGACACGATGAAGAAGGTCTTGGCGAACAACCAGAAGAAGCCGCCGAAACCACCCCAGAACTCAAGGAAAGCAAATGGTGCGGACCAGCCACCGAGGAACATGATCGAAGCCAGGGCGCCGATCAGGATCATGTTGGCGTATTCGGCCAGCATGAACATGGCGTAGGCCATGCCCGAGTACTCGACCATGTGGCCGGCCACGATTTCCGACTCGCCTTCGACGACGTCGAACGGGTGACGGTTGGCTTCAGCCAGGCCCGACACCAGGTAGATGACGAACATCGGCAGCAGCGGCAACCAGTTCCACGACAGGAAGTTCACGCCCTTGTCGGCGAAGAAGCCGATTTGCTGGCCGCCGACGATGTCGATGAAGTTCAGGCTGCCCGAGACCATCAGCACGATGACCATCACGAAGCCCATCGGGATTTCATACGAAATCATCTGTGCCGAAGCGCGCATGGCGCCCATGAACGAGTATTTCGAGTTCGAGGCCCAGCCGGCGATGATGATGCCGTAGACTTCCATCGAGGTAATCGCCAGCAGCATCAGCAAGCCTGCGTTGACGTTGGCCAGTACGGCTTGCGGACCGAACGGCACGACCGACCAGGCAGCCAGGGCCGGCATGATGGTCATGATCGGGCCGATCACGAACAGGCCCTTGGCGGCCTTGGACGGGATGATGATCTCTTTGAACAAGAGTTTCAGCGCATCGGCGATCGGTTGCAGCAAGCCCAAAGGACCCACGCGGTTCGGGCCGACGCGGATCTGGATCCAGCCGATCAGCTTGCGTTCCCACAAGGTCAGGTAGGCAACCAGGCCCATCAGCGGCAGCAGCACGCACAGGATCTTGATCAGGGTCCAGAAGAACGGCCAGGAGCCGCCCAGCAAATCCTGGCCGCTGCTGTTGATGACGTTTACAAATTCAGGCAGAGCCATCAGATTTTCCCCTCTGCTGTTTCAACTGTGATGTCACCGAACATGCCGCCCAGGCTAGCCGTCGAGGCATGCGCCGCCGACACTTTCACCACATTGGCTGGCAGGCCGGCATGGATTGCCGCCACCAGGATGGCGCTGCCGGAGCCTTGCGCCACTTTGACCTTGTCGCCCGCCTTGATGCCCAGCTTGTCAGCCAGCGCCAGGGACAGGTGCGCTTGCGGCGCGGCGCCATCGACCGTGCGCAGCAGCGGTTCGGAGCGGCGTACCAGCGCGTCGGCGAAGTAGATCGGCACGTCGGCGATGCGTTGCAGCGCTGGCGAAGCCGGTGCATACGAGGCCGCTTCCGGGGCGTTCTTGGCGATGTTGTTCAGCTGTGCCGACAAATCGGTCACGCCGGCACCAAACGCTTCGTCGCGGATCGCTTCCGAGGTGTCGTAGTCGAAACCGGCCAGGCCCAGGATGTTGCCCAGGACGCGCAGCACTTTCCAGGCTGGACGGGTATCGGCCAGCGGTTTCACGGTGCCGTTGAAGCTTTGCGCGCGGCCTTCGCAGTTGACGAAGGTGCCCGAAGTTTCAGCGAACGGGGCGATCGGCAGCAAGACGTCGGCGTAATCCATGCCGTGCTTGAAGGCGGACATGGCCACGACCATGTCGGCGCCATCCAGGGCGGCGCGGGCCGCTTGTGGATTGGCGGCATCGAGTTCCGGCTCGGCGTGCAGCAGCACGTAGGCTTTCTTCGGTACGGCAAACGCGGCTTGCACATTGGCGCGCGGCTTGGCGACCAGGTGCGCGCCAACCGTGTTGGCCGCTTCCGTCAGGTAACCGAGCTTGGCGCCCGTCTGTTCGGCGATCCATTGCGCGGCAGCATGCAGTTGCGACGCTTGCGGGTGTTGCGTTGCCGCATTACCCAGCAGCACGGCGCCGTTGTCGCCGGCCATCAGGCTGGCGGCAATCGCGACAGCCACGTCCGAAGCGTTCACCGCTTCAAAACCGGCAGGTGCGGCGATTTCTTTCGCTTTAGCAATAGCAACGACCACTTCCGACAAGGCCGCCAGCCAATCGCCAGGTGCGACGATCATCTTGTTGGCGATGGTGATCAATTGATCATCGTCGGACGCGTGCAGGATCGACAGCTTGGCGCCGCCCTTGACGGACGCGCGCAAACGCGTGGCCAGCAGCGGGTGATCCTTGCGCAGGAACGAGCCGATGACGAAGGCGCGCTTGATCTGGCCAAATTCGTTGATCGGCATGCCCAGCCAAGGTTTGACGGACGCGTCGAGCGCGAAGTCGGTCTGGCGCAGGCGGAAGTCGACGTGCTCGGAACCGAGACCGTGGGCCACTTTTTGCAGCAGGACCAGCTCTTCGACGGTCGAATGCGGCGTTGCCAGCGCGGCGATGGCGTCGGCGCCATGCTCGTGCTTGATATTTTTCAAACCGTGCGCCACGTATTCCAGCGCCGTTTGCCAATCGACTTCTTTCCACTCGTTGCCTTGTTTCAGCATCGGGGACGTCAGGCGTTCGGCGCTGTCCAGCGCTTCGTACGAGAAACGGTCCTTGTCCGAGATCCAGCACTCGTTGACGGCTTCGTTTTCCAGCGGCAATACGCGCTTGACCTTGCCAGCTTTCACTTGCACGATCAGGTTCGCGCCCAGGCCGTCATGCGGGCTGACCGATTTGCGGCGCGACAGTTCCCACGTACGGGCGCTGTAGCGGAACGGCTTCGAGGTCAGTGCGCCGACCGGGCACAGGTCGATCATGTTGCCCGACAGTTCGGAGTCGACCGTCTGGCCCACGAAGGACACGATTTCCGAGTGTTCGCCGCGGCCGATCATGCCCAGTTCCATCACGCCGGCCACTTCCTGGCCAAAGCGTACGCAACGGGTGCACTGGATGCAGCGCGACATTTCCTGCATGGACACCAGCGGACCGGCTTCCTTCGGCTGCACGACGCGCTTGTCTTCCTTGTAGCGCGATTCGCTCTTGCCGTAACCCACTGCCAGGTCTTGCAACTGGCATTCGCCGCCCTGATCGCAGATAGGGCAATCGAGCGGGTGGTTAATCAGCAAGAATTCCATGACCGACTTTTGCGCCTGCACAGCTTTATCGCTGGCGGAGCGCACGATCATGCCGGCACTGACCGGGGTCGCACAAGCGGGCAAAGGCTTGGGCGCCTTTTCCACTTCGACCAGGCACATGCGGCAGTTCGCTGCGATCGACAATTTCTTGTGATAGCAGAAGTGCGGAATGTAGGTTCCCAATTTGTTGGCGGCGTCCATCACCATGCTACCAGCAGGGACTTCGACTTTTTTGCCGTCTATTTCGATTTCAACCATGGTGATCGTTACCTGACGCAGCTTAGATATATGCGGGCACTAAGCAATGCTTGTGCTCGATATGATATTCAAATTCTTCACGGAAATTCTTAATGAAGGCCCGTACCGGCATGGCAGCCGCATCGCCCAGCGCGCAAATGGTGCGGCCCTGGATGTTGTCGGCGATCGAGTTGAGCATGTCCAGGTCGTCTGGACGACCCTGCCCCTGCTCGATGCGGTGCACCATGCGGTACATCCAGCCTGTGCCTTCACGGCAAGGCGTACACTGGCCGCACGATTCTTCAAAGTAGAAGTAGGACAGGCGTTCCAGCGCCTTTACCATGCAGCGTGTTTCGTCCATCACGATGACGGCGCCCGAACCCAACATCGAACCGGCTTTCGCGATCGAGTCGTAGTCCAGGTCGGTCTGCATCATGATGTCGCCGCGGATCACCGGAGCGGACGAGCCGCCAGGGATCACGGCCTTGATCTTTTTGCCACCGCGCATGCCGCCTGCCAGTTCCAGCAGGGTCGCAAACGGGGTGCCGAGCGGCACTTCGTAGTTGCCCGGTTTTTCCACGTCGCCCGAGATCGAGAAGATCTTCGAACCGCCGTTGTTCGGCTTGCCCATCGCCAGATATTTCTCTGGACCAATGTTCAGCACGAAAGGCACGGCCGCGAAGGTTTCCGTGTTGTTGATCGTCGTCGGCTTGCCGTACAGGCCAAACGAGGCAGGGAAAGGCGGCTTGAAGCGCGGCTGGCCTTTCTTGCCTTCCAGCGACTCCAGCAGGGCCGTTTCTTCGCCGCAGATGTAGGCGCCATAACCATGGTGCGCATGCAACTGGAACGAGAACTCGCTGCCCATGATCTTGTCGCCCAGGAAACCGGCGGCGCGCGCCTCTTCCAGCGCTTCTTCGAAACGCAGGTATTCCTGGAAGATTTCACCGTGGATATAGTTATAGCCGACGGTGATGCCCATCGCATAAGCGCCAATGGCCATGCCTTCGATCAGCGCATGGGGATTGTAACGAATGATGTCACGGTCCTTGAAAGTGCCCGGTTCGCCTTCATCTGTATTGCAGACGAGGTATTTTTGACCCGGGAACTGGCGCGGCATGAAGCTCCACTTCAAGCCGGTAGGGAAACCCGCGCCGCCACGGCCGCGCAAGGACGAAGCCTTGAGGTCGGCGATGATCTGTTCCGGCGTGATTTTCTCTTCCAGGATACGCCGCAGGGCGCTATAGCCGCCGCGGTTCACATAATCTTGCAAATGCCAGTTCTTGCCATCCAGATCCTTCAGGATCAATGGATCGATATGGCGGTTGTGGAGTGACGTCATTTCTTGAGTTCCTCCAGCATGGCGTCGATCTTCTCGTTCGACATCCAGCTGCACATGGTTTTATTACTGACCAGCAAGACAGGCGCATCGCCGCAAGCACCCATGCACTCGCCTTCAACCAGGGTGAACTGGCCGTCTGCGGTGGTTTCGCGGAAATCGATACCCAGTTTCTGCTTCAGGTAGTCTGCAGCGCGCACGCCGCCCGACAGGGCGCATGGCAGGTTGGTGCACACGGTGATCTTGTGCTTGCCCACGGGTTTCACGTTATACATATTGTAGAACGTGGCCACTTCCTGCACGGCAATCGCCGGCATGCCGATGTAATCGGCCAGTTCCTTCATGGTTTCCGGCGCCAGCCAGCCCAGTTCATCCTGGGCATGGGCCAGCGCGGCCATGACGGCCGACTGACGCTGGTCGGCCGGGTACTTGGCCAGCTCGCGGTCAATTTTCTTATAGCATTGCTCTGATAACAACATACTTTTTGCCTCTTAGCGGTCAATACTGCCGAACACGATATCTTGCGTCCCGATGATGGTCACGGCGTCGGCAAGCATGTGCCCACGCGCCATCTCGTCGAGCGACTGCAAGTGGGCGTAGTCTGGCGCGCGCAGTTTCATGCGGTACGGCTTGTTGGCGCCATCGGACACCAGATACACGCCGAACTCGCCCTTCGGATGTTCCACGGCACTGTAGGCCTCGCCTGGCGGCACGTGGAAACCTTCCGTGAACAGCTTGAAGTGGTGAATCAGCGATTCCATGTTGGTCTTCATGTCGACGCGGCCCGGAGGCGCCACCTTGCGGTTGCTGGTCATGACAGGACCTTCATTGTTGCGCAGCCACTCCACGCATTGCTTGATGATGCGGTTCGACTGGCGCAGCTCTTCCACGCGGACCAGGTAGCGGTCGTAGCAATCGCCGTTAGTGCCGATAGGAATGTCGAAATCCATCAAGTCGTACACTTCGTACGGCTGTTTCTTGCGCAAATCCCACTGCACGCCCGAGCCGCGCAGCATGGCGCCCGTAAAGCCCATGGCCAGTGCATCTTCCGGCGAGACCACGCCGATGCCGACGGTACGCTGTTTCCAGATACGGTTGTCGGTCAGCAAGGTTTCGTACTCGTCCACGGAGTTCGGGAAGCGGCGCGCGAAGTCTTCGATGAAGTCCAGCAGGGAACCCTGGCGGTTTTCGTTCAGCTTGCCGATGGCCTTGGCGTTGCGGATGATCGACGCCTTGTGCTGCGGCATCGCGTCCGGCAGGTCGCGGTACACGCCGCCCGGACGGTAGTAGGCCGCGTGCATGCGCGCGCCCGAGACTGCCTCGTAGGCGTCGAACAAGTCTTCGCGGTCGCGGAAGCAATACAGGAACGGGCCCATGGCGCCAACGTCCAGCGCGTGGGTGCCGAGCCACATCAGGTGATTCAGGATACGCGTCATCTCGTCGAACATGACGCGGATGTATTGCGCGCGCAGCGGCACTTCCAGGCCCAGCATCTTTTCGATGGCCATCACGTACGCATGTTCATTGCACATCATCGACACATAGTCGAGACGGTCCATGTACGGCACGGATTGCAGGTAGGTCTTCTGTTCAGCCAGCTTTTCGGTGGCGCGGTGCAGCAGGCCGATATGCGGGTCGGCGCGCTGGATGACTTCGCCATCCATCTCCAGCACCAGGCGCAGCACACCGTGCGCGGCCGGATGCTGCGGCCCAAAGTTCAGGGTGTAGTTCTTAATCTCAGCCATTATTTCATCCCGTAATGTTCTTCGCGGATCACGCGCGGCACGTTTTCCCGCGGCTCGATCGTCACGGGCTGGTAAATCACGCGCTTTTGTTCCGGATCGTAGCGCATCTCGACATAGCCGGAGACGGGGAAATCCTTGCGGAACGGATGGCCGATGAAACCGTAGTCGGTCAGCAGGCGGCGCAAGTCGTTGTGGCCTTCGAAGAGGATGCCCAGCAGGTCGAATGCTTCGCGCTCGTACCAGTTGACGGCGCGCCAGATGCCGACCACGGAGGGCAGCAGCGGCATGTCGTCGTCCGGCGCGAACACGCGCACGCGCACGCGCCAGTTGTGCTTGACCGACAGCAAGTGCGAAACGGCCGCGAAACGCAGGCCATCCCAGCTACCGTCGCCATAGGTCGAGTAGTCGACGCCGCACAGGTCGAGCAATTGCTCGAAATGCAGGGTCGGATCGTCGCGCAGGGTCAGCATCACGGCCAGGTAGTCCTCGGCCTTGACGACCAGGGTGACTTCGCCCAGCGCAACCGTCGTGCTAACGCGATCGCCCAGGGCAGTGCCGAGGGCGTTTTGCAATACTTCTAAATGTGTTGTCATAATCTGAAGCGGCCCCGTTAGCGTGCGATCGTGCTGGTACGCTTGATCTTGTTCTGCAACTGCATGATGCCGTACAGCAAGGCTTCAGCGGTCGGAGGACAGCCAGGCACATACACGTCGACGGGCACGATGCGGTCGCAACCGCGCACCACGGAATAGGAGTAATGGTAGTACCCGCCGCCATTGGCGCAGGAACCCATAGAGATGACCCAGCGTGGCTCTGCCATCTGGTCGTAGACCTTGCGCAGGGCCGGCGCCATCTTGTTGCACAGGGTGCCGGCAACGATCATGACGTCGGACTGACGCGGCGACGGACGAAACACGACGCCGAAACGGTCCATATCGTAGCGGGCTGCGCCCACATGCATCATTTCGACCGCACAGCAGGCCAGACCGAACGTCATCGGGAACATAGACCCGGTGCGCGCCCAGTTGATCAGCTTGTCGGCCGAGGTGGTGATGAAACCTTCGCTTAATACGCCTTCAATAGCCATGGCTTATTCCCAGTCAAGGGCACCTTTCTTCCAAATGTACCAAAATCCGACCACGAATTCAGCGATGAACACCATCATCGTGACGAAACCGGCCCAGCCCAGGTCGCGCATTGCAACGCCCCATGGGAAAAAGAATGCCGTTTCCAGATCGAACAAAATAAACAGGATTGCGACCAGATAGTAGCGCACATCAAATTTCATGCGCGCGTCTTCGAATGCTTCAAAGCCACATTCGTACGGGGAGAGTTTTGCTGCGTCGGGCTTGTTAGGGCCTAACAGGCGCCCCAGGAGCTGGGGAGCGATACCGACACCAAGGCCGATAATAATGAACAGCAGGACGGGGAAGTAATTTTCGAGGTTCACGATTGATGAGCTTATATTGAACGATCGGTTAAATGAGGACGCTGCGATCATTTGCAGCGTATCTAACGCACGACCCCAATCAAAGCTAAGACCAGGATCGAACGACACATCCTCGTAAAAAAAGCCAGCAACTTTGTACGAGCCATGGCTCGTGCGCCGTTGCTGGCTTCTGATTTCTGGTGCCGACGACGAGACTCGAACTCGTACAGCTTTCGCCACTACCCCCTCAAGATAGCGTGTCTACCAATTTCACCACGTCGGCGGTAAGGCCCGTATTCTACTCTGCTTTGCCGCTAAAGTTAATGCACAAATGCATCAAAACACAGATAAAAACGATAAATTTTTACATCTTCCAGCGCGCCACGATTTTTTCCTGCCGCACTGCTAAAACATTGAGCAATAATCTGCCCGTAATGAGAATTACTCTCGATGAGGTATCGAGCTGATACAGAATTACTTCGGAATCGCGCCGGCAGGGGTGCTGGCAACCGGAGCCGCCGCTGCCGGAGCGCTGGCAGCCGGAGCTGCTGCTGGCACCGTCGTCGGGATCGCGCCCGCACCGGTGACCGGTACTGGCTTGACGACTTTATCCATCACGCCGCCGCCGACCGTGGTGGCGCGTTGATTCGCCATCAGCGACAGGGCCAGGGTGGCGCCGAAGAAGATCGCGGCGGCAACGCCCGTCGATTTCGACATGAAGTTCGACGAACCCGTCGCACCGAACAGGCTGCCCGAGGCGCCCGAACCGAAGGCGGCGCCCATGTCGGCACCCTTACCGTGCTGCAACAACACCAGCGCGATAATCGACAATGCCGAAATAACCTGTACTACCACTACCAGATTGAACATCATGTTCATTGCAATTCCATTCTTAGTTTAAAGTAATTCAATCAGCGGCGTGAATAATCGCCAGGAAATCCGCCGCCTTCAATGCTGCTCCACCGATCAGACCGCCATCGATATCCGGCATCGCCATCAATTCTTTTGCGTTCTCCGGCTTCATGCTGCCGCCGTACAGGATTTGCACGCCGGCGGCCGCTACCGCATTCTTTGCCACCAGCTGGGCGCGCAATACCTGATGCACGTCCTGCGCCATTTGCGGCGTGGCGGTCTTGCCCGTGCCGATGGCCCAGACTGGCTCGTAGGCCAGCACCAGTTTCGCCACGTCGTCGGCGGAAATCGCCGCCAGCACGGCGCCCAGTTGCTGCGCCACAACGGCATTGGTCTGGCCCGCTTCGCGCTGCGCCAGGGTTTCGCCGATGCAGACGATAGGCGTGATGCCCGCCGCCAGCGCCGCAACCGTCTTGGCCGCCACCTGCGCATCGCTCTCGCCATGGTAGGCGCGGCGCTCGGAATGCCCGATCACCACATAGCCGCAGCCGAAATCCTGCAGCATGGCGGTCGAGATTTCTCCCGTGTAGGCGCCGCTGGCGTGCGCGGACACATCCTGCGCGCCCCAGCCAAGGGCCGTGCCTGCCAATTGCGCCTGGCACTGCGCCAGATACGGCGCAGGCACACAGACGGCGCTGGCGGCGCCAGAGGCAGCCAGGCCAGCAACTATTTCAGACAATAACACCGCGTTCGAGGTGCGACTGCCGTTCATTTTCCAATTTCCGACGACGAGTTTGCGACGCATAGTAGCCTAAATTCTAATAACCCGTCATTCTAACTCCGGCACCGATGCCGGTCAAACAGGCAGTGCCCCGTTTCAGGCAACTTGCAACATGATCTTGCCCACGTGCGTGCTCGCTTCCATCAAGGCATGCGCCTCATTGGCTTTTTCCAACGGGAAAGTTTGATAGATCACGGGCTTGATCTTGCCCGCCTCGATCAGCGGCCAGACGGTCGCGCGCAAATGGCTGGCGATGGCCGCCTTGAAGGCGATGGAACGGGGACGCAGGGTGGAACCCGTCACCGTCAGGCGGCGGCGCAGCAAGCTGCCCAGGTCCAGTTCCGCCTTGGTGCCGCCCTGCACGGCGATCAGGCCGATGCGGCCATCGTCGGCCAGGCAATCGATTTCGCGCGGCAGGTAGTCGCCGCCCACCATGTCGAGGATGACGTCGACGCCTTTGCCACCGGTCAATTCCTTGACGACGGCGACGAAATCTTCGGTGCGGTAGTTGATGCCCCGTTCGGCGCCCAGCGCCTCGCAGGCGCGCGCCTTCTCGTCGCTGCCCGCCGTGGCGAACACGCGATGCCCCAGGGCGGCGGCCAGCTGGATGGCCGTCACGCCGATGCCGGACGTGCCACCCTGCACCAGTAACGTTTCGCCATCGGCCAGCGCGCAGCGGTCGAAGACATTGCTCCAGACGGTAAAGAAATTTTCCGGCAGGGACGCGCCTTCCAGCGCCGTCAAGCCTTGCGGCAAGGGCAGGCACTGGCCGCTTGGGGCGGCGCAGTATTCGGCATAGCCGCCGCCCTGCACCAGCGCGCAGACCAGGTCGCCCTTCTTGAATCCGGTATTGGTAAAATCGCCATCGACGACTTCGCCCGCCACCTCCAGGCCCGGCAAGTCGGACGCGCCGGCGGGCGGCGCATACTTGCCCAGGCGCTGCAGCACGTCGGGACGGTTGATGCCGGCCGCGTGCACCTTGATCAGCAGTTCGCCCGCCTTATATTGCGGCATGGGACGTTCCGCGATCTGCAAAACGTCGGCGGGACCTGGCTGGCTGATGGCAACTGCACGCATGGCGGAACTCTCTCAAGGGAAAACGGCGATTGTACGCCAAGCCGCCCTCCCCTGCAGACCACCACCCCGTCTTAACCGGCGCCCGTTTTCGACTGGCGCGGCAAGGGCGTGCCCGGCTTCCATTTCGCCGACAGGGCTTGCCCCTCTTCGACTTGCTCATGCGTCATCTTGCGCACCACGGCGGCGCGCTGGTCGGCCGCATTCGCGTTGCCATTCGCGGCCGCCAGGTTCCACAGCATGTAGGCGATGACGTTATCCTGCTGCACGCCGCCCATGTGGTAGCGGTACATCAGGCCCAGCACCTGCTGCGCCTCGGCATGGTTCTGCTCGGCCGCCTTGCGGAACCAGCCGACGGCCTGCTTATGATCCTGCAGCACGGCGTTGCCTGTGTAATACATGGCACCCACCACATACTGGGCGTCGGCCTTGCCCTGCTCGGCCGCCTTGCGGTGCCAGAACATGGCTTGCTTGTAATCCTGCGGCAAGCCCCGTCCCATATAATACATCAAGCCCAGCAAGTGCTGGGCATCGGCGCTGCCGGTCTTGGCAAGGGGCAATATTTCCTTGTAGGCCAAGGCGTAATTCTTGTTGTTGTAGGCACTGGCGCCTTCGGCGAAGCCAGCCCGCGCGGGTAGCTGTATCGTCAACAGCATGAGTAATGTAATGATCAGTTTTTTCATCGGAATGGGATGTGGTCTGACTACTTATTCTTGTCCTGCCAATACGGCCTGCGGCAGGATGCTTTTACTTCCAGCTAACTTTGCCCAGGCCCTCGACGCTGACATCGCGGTTGACCGGCTTGCCGTACACCACCACCGAACCGAGCCCGCTCAAGTTCAGCTTGGCATTCGTATGGGCATTCACCGTGGCGTTGCCGAGGCCGCTCAATTCCAGGTTCACGGCGTCCGCTTCGAATTGCTGCGCATTCAGGCTGCCCAGGCCGCCCAGGCTGGCTTTCAAGAGTCGTCCGCGTCCGCCCAGCACGACCGAGCCCGCACCCTGCAAGTCCAGCTCGGCCCGCTCATTGTTGCCTATCCATATCTGCATGCTGCCCACGCCGCCCAGGCTGGCGTTGAGCTTGCGGTAGTCGCCCACCAGCTTGATGCTGCCCGCCCCTTCCAGCGACAGGGTCAGTTCCTCGCCCTTGAAACCCGTGATGTCCGTGCTGCCGAAGCCTTCCGAGCTCAGCTCGCGCAAATTCGGCAAGACCAGGTCCGCGCGTATCGACGAAGGGCCGATCTTGAAGCCGCGCACCTCCGTTTCGATGTGCAGGGTATCGCCGCTTTGCGCCGTGCTGACGTCGGCGATATAGCGCTTGTCGGCCGTGATGCTCAGCGAAGGCACGTTGCCCTGGCGAATGCGCACCTCCATCACGCCATCGAGCTTGACGCGCACCACGCGGGCGTCGATGTTGCGCATTTCCAGCAAGCGGGTCTCCGCGGCCGCGCCGCGCACCAGGCCCAGAGTCGCCAGGAACAGCAGCGCCAATTGCAGTGTCTTTTTCATGTAGTGCATCCTCGGTATCTTGTTTTTATGTGTCGCGGCGCCCTCGTGGGACCCGCGCGCATCGCCGCTGGCTGCCACTGTAGCAGCAGCAAAAATTGCTGACAATCAATTATGCAAAACGGGCTTTTTCCAAGGCGGTCAAGCGCTTGGCCTTGACCACCACCACTTGCATGGCCGCCTTGTTCGCTGGCGCGGCCAGGGTGGCCGTGGAACTGGCCACTTGCAGGGCCGGGGCGGCCGGGGCGATGGCGTAGCAGCTGGCGCCGAGCAAGATGGCGGCGGCAACGGCGATGACTTCCATGTTTTTAGCGACGTTCATTTGAATCTCCTCGGGTGTCTGGCAGTGGGCTTGCGGTATGGTGTCACTATAGCCATACCACTCCCGGCAGACACGCCGATTGCGACGAACTGCGCTTTTGGCAGGCTGGCCTGACAAAAACGCGGATGAACGTGCCGAATAAGCGTCGCGATTGCTGTACGCTTAAAACTCTTCCCACTCGTCGGCGCCGGACTTGGCCGCCTTGACGGGCTTGGCCGGCGACAGCGCGCGGGCTGGCGCGCGCGGCGCGGCAGCACGAACGGCCGGCTTCGCCTTGAGGCGCGTCACGGGCGCGGGCGCCGCGGCAGGGCCCGCATCGCCGAGGCGGAACATGCCGACGGCTTGCGCCAGGTCCACGGCCTGCTCCTGCAGGCTTTCCGCGGCAGCGGCGGCTTGCTCGACGAGGGCCGCGTTTTGCTGCGTCATGGTATCCATGTGCGTGACGGCCGTATTGATTTCGCCGATGCCGGCGCTCTGTTCGCGGCTGGCCACCGTGATTTCGCTCATGATGGTCGTCAATTGCTGCACCGACGCCACCACCTGGTCCATGGTCTGGCCCGCCTCATCGACGAGGCGGCCGCCCGCATCGACTTTTTCCACCGAATCGCCGATCAATTCCTTGATTTCCTTCGCCGCGCCGGCAGACCGCTGCGCCAGGTTGCGCACTTCGGACGCCACCACGGCAAAGCCCCTGCCCTGCTCGCCAGCGCGCGCCGCCTCGACGGCCGCGTTCAAGGCCAGGATATTCGTCTGGAAGGCGATGCCGTCGATCACGCCGATGATGTCGACGATCTTGCGCGAGCTTTCCTGGATGCCGGCCATGGTGCCGACCACTTGCTGCACCACGCGGCCGCCCTTGGCCGCCACTTCCGAGGCGGACACGGCCAGCTCATTGGCCGCATGCGCGTTTTCCGCATTCTGCTTGACGGTCGACGTCAGCTCATCCATCGAACTGGCCGTTTCTTCCAGCGCGCCCGCCTGCGCTTCCGTGCGCGAGGACAGGTCGGCATTACCTGCGGCGATATCGGCCGATTCGCTGCGCACCAGGGTGCTGATGCTGCGGATCTGCACCAGCACGGTGGCGATCTTTTCGACGAACAAGTTGAACGCCTTGGCGATCTGCGCCAGCTCGTCCGTGCCTTCCGCGTCGAGGCGGCTGGTCAGGTCGCCGTCGCCCGTGGCGATCGCTTCCATCGCATCGCGCACCAGGCCCAGGCGGCGCAAGGCGCGCGCCACCAGCACGCTCAAGACCGTGGCGGCCAGGGCCAGCACCAGCAAGGCCGTCAAGGCCGAGGCGCGCAGCATGGAGCTCAAGGCTTGCGTCGCTTCTGCACGGTCGAGCACGGTCGCCAGCAGCCAGTCGCTGCCCGGCACCTTACTCACATGCAAGATGCCATTGCGTTCGCCGAGGCGGATGGCGGCGCCGTCGCCGCTCTTTTCGATGTCGGCCAGCGCCTGCGCACTGAGGCCCGGATCCAGCTCGGCCAGCGGCTTCAGGGTCAGCTTGCCGTCCGGATGGGCGATGATCTTGCCGCCGCCATCGACGAGGAAGGCATAGCTGGACGCCGTCGGCTTGATCGAAGCGACGTTTTGCACCACCGCATCCATCATCACGTCGGCCGCCATCACGCCCGTCACGCTGCCCTTGCCGCCCAGCGGCTCGGCAAACGTCACCACCAGCTTGCCCGTGCTGGCGCCGATGTAGGGCGCCGTGATGATGGGGCCGCCCACTTCGGACGCCAGCTTGTACCAGGGCCGCGCCGTGGGATCGTAGTCGGCGGCGCGCTTGCGCTCCTGCGAAAAGACGGCGTGCTTGTCGGCAAAGCCGATATACGCCATGTCGAAGGTGCCGGCCTGCTCGGCCGCCTTCAGGGCTGGCAGCGGATCGGCCGCCGTGGCGCCCTGCTTGAGCGAGCCCACGACGGCTTGCTTGGAACGCAGCCATTCGGCGATGGCCGCGGCATGGCTGTGCGACAACTGCAGCATCTGCGTGTCGAGCGCGGCCAGGGTGCTGGAGCGGGTAGTGAAGAAGTTGGCGATGGCGACGGCCAGCATGGCCAGCACGACGATGGAAACGGCGATGGCGATCAGCCGCGCCTTAAGGGAGGACAACATGGTGCATCCAATAAAAAAGAGAAAATCGGGAGGGATGCGCCATGGTCAGGGAATAAGATTTTGTCGTCAAGCAATACTGACAGTCAATTACCCATAAACAACAATTGATACCATATATTAATCAGATCTCGCCGCGCAGCTTGCGCAGGGCCAGCGATTCGCCGCCCGTCGCCTCGATGCGGAAACGGGCAAATGCCTGCTCCAGCTCGGGGTAACGGCGCAAGCCGCCTTCCGTGAAATAACGCCCGCCGGGGATGTCGCCCCACGGCAGGGGCGTCGTCAAGGCGCCGCTGCCCGCCAGGGCCAGCAGCGGCTCCAGCGCGCTGCGCAAGTCGGCCACTTCCCCATCGGCGGGCGCCAGGCGCGTCAACAACTGTTCCAGTTCGGCGGCATGGGCTTGCAGGCGCGGTTGATCCATCATCTCTCCTCAATTCTTGATCGTGCCGATCAGCACGGGGGCCGACCACAGGCTGCGGTTGGGCAGCAGATACTGCTGCGCCCCGCCACGGCGCCGCACCAGCCCGCCCAGCTCTTCCGTCGGCGCCACCTGGCTGACGAACACGCTGACGGTACCCTTGGGCATGACCTGATACACATCATACAGCGGCGCCTCGCTCTTCAAGGGCAAGCCGAAACAGTCGGCCAGGCTGGCGCACTGGCCCGAAGCCAGCTGCAATTGCGCGCTGGTGGTGAAATACGGCGAGTACGGCGACACATTCTGGCCATGCGGCACGATCTTCACCAGCGCGGCCGACATGGCTTGCACATCGGGCAAGGTGCTGCCGGAGGCGAGCTGCTCGACCGCTCGCGCGTAAATCGTCTCGGCCGGGGCGGCAGGATCGGCGGCGCGCAGTTCGCGCAGGAATTGCTGGCCCGGCGCGCTGTCCAGGTAGGGATCGATGGCTTCGCGCTGCAAGCCCGCCGTCCTGAAGGTGCTGAGGTCATTGATTTCGCGCGCATGCACGGCGCGCAAGGCGTCGAGGTCTTGCACCGGCATGGCCGCGGACGCGGCGGCGATAGGGATGGGCAACGGCACCGGCGTCGGTGCGCTATCCAGCTGCGCCCGGACACCGGGCGCGACGGCAAGCAGAAAGGCGGCGGCCAGCCCGCAGTATGTGCGCATGCTGCATCTCCTTGGAAGACTCGTTCAGGGGAAGATCCCATGCCGAATCTACAGAGAGCAGCGGCGGCCGATACGCGCTGGATCAAGGCCAGTGCAGACAGGCGGGCAACGCGGCACACGCCTTCGATACAGCGCAAACGCGGCGCATAAAAAAACCGCCAGGGCTTGCGCGCCGGCGGTTTTTGAGCATGCGGCCGAAGCCGCACTCAGGCGAACCTGAAAGACATTAAGCGGCTGGCGCTTCGTTGCCTTCGGCAGCTTTCATCGACAGCTTCAAACGGCCGCGGTCGTCCGTTTCCAGCACTTTGACGCGCACCAGCTGGCCTTCTTTCAGGTAGTCGGCCACGGCGTTGACGCGCTCGTTGGCGATCTGCGAGATGTGCAGCAAGCCGTCCTTGCCTGGCATGACTTGCACGATGGCGCCGAAGTCCAGCAGTTTCAGCACGGTGCCTTCGTAGGTCTTGCCCACTTCGACGGAAGCGGTCAGTTCTTCGATGCGGCGCTTGGCTTCCTGGCCGGCAGCAGCGTCGACGGAAGCGATGGTGACCACGCCTTCGTCGCTGATGTCGATCTGGGTGCCCGTCTCTTCGGTCAGCGCGCGGATCACGGCGCCGCCCTTGCCGATCACGTCACGGATTTTTTCCGGGTTGATCTTGATGGTGATCAGACGCGGTGCGAAATCGGACAGTTCGGTTTTGACGTGCGGCATGGCTTTTTGCATTTCGCCCAGGATGTGCTCGCGGCCTTCCTTGGCTTGCGCCAGTGCCACTTGCATGATTTCCTTGGTGATGCCCATGATCTTGATGTCCATCTGCAGCGCCGTGATACCGTTGCGGGTACCGGCCACCTTGAAGTCCATGTCACCCAGGTGATCTTCGTCACCCAGGATGTCGGACAGCACGGCAAACTTGCCGCCTTCCTTGATCAGGCCCATGGCGATACCGGCCACGTGTTCCTTCATCGGCACGCCGGCGTCCATCAGTGCCAGGCAGCCGCCGCACACGGAAGCCATCGACGAGGAACCGTTCGATTCCGTGATTTCCGATACCAGGCGCACCGAGTAGCTGAACTCTTCAGCTGCTGGCAGGGCGGCGATCAGCGCGCGCTTGGCCAGGCGGCCGTGGCCGATTTCGCGGCGTTTTGGCGTACCGACACGGCCCGTTTCGCCGGTGGCGAATGGAGGCATGTTGTAATGCAGCATGAACGAATCGGTGAACTCGCCCATCAGCGCATCGATCTTCTGGCTGTCGCGGGCGGTGCCCAGGGTAGCGACGACCAGCGCTTGCGTTTCGCCGCGCGTGAACAGGGCCGAACCGTGGGTGCGTGGCAGCACGCTGGTGCGGATCGAGATCGGACGCACGGTGCGCGTGTCGCGGCCGTCGATGCGTGGCTCGCCGTCCAGGATTTGCGTACGCACGATCTTCGCTTCGATGTCGAACAGGATGTTGTTGACTTCAGCGCTGTCGATCGATGCGCCGCCGGCGGCAGCCGCTTCGGCCGACAGGTCGGCGATCACTTCCGACGTCGCCGCTTTCAGCTTGGCCGTACGCTCTTGCTTGTCCTTGGTTTGATACGCGTCATTGATCTTGGCGTTGGCGAAATGCGCGACGCGGGCGATCAGTGCTTCGTTTTTCGGCGCAGGCGCCCATTCCACTTCAGGCTTGCCGCCGTCACGCACCAGGTCGTGAATCGCGTCGATGACGACTTTCATCTGGTCGTGGCCGAAGACCACGGCGCCCAGCATGATTTCTTCGGACAGCTGTTTCGCTTCCGATTCGACCATCAGCACGGCCGTTTCGGTACCGGCGACAACCAGGTCCATTTCCGACGTTTTCAGTTGCTGGACGGTCGGGTTCAGGATGTACTGGCCATTGGCGTAACCGACGCGCGCGGCGCCGATAGGACCGTTGAAAGGCACGCCCGATACGCACAGGGCAGCCGAGGCGCCGATCATGGCGGCGATGTCCGGATCGATTTCAGGGTTGACCGACAGCACGTGAATGATGACTTGCACTTCATTCAGGTAACCTTCCGGGAACAGCGGACGGATAGGACGGTCGATCAAACGGGATGTCAGTGTTTCTTTTTCGGAAGGACGGCCTTCGCGCTTGAAAAAACCGCCCGGGATTTTACCGGCAGCATAGGTTTTCTCAACATAATCAACCGTCAAAGGGAAGAAATCCTGGCCTGGCTTGGCATCTTTGCGTGCCACCACCGTTGCCAGAACGACGGTATCTTCGATCGACACCAGCACTGCGCCGGATGCCTGACGTGCGATTTCGCCGGTTTCCAGGGTCACTTGGTGTTGACCGTACTGGAAGGTTTTCGTAACTTTGTTAAACATGGGGTATCCCTTTTCTAATTGCCGACAGATTTTCAGGGGCTGTCGTTCACCTCACCACAGGCGGCGTAAAAATGCTGCCTTTACTTGTTGCCACCTTTGCTACTTTACTTTTAAAACATGATATCGGTAGAGAATACTGTACTTCTCGACATAAATCCGGAATTCAAATGACAAAATGCCCGCGTCAGCGAACTGGCGCAGGCATTTCTGTATAAACCTTGTACGGCAAAAATTACTTGCGCAGACCAAGTTTAGCGATCAGGTCGCGATAACGGGTAGCGTCTTTAGCCTTCAGGTAGGACAACAGGCTCTTACGACGGTTGACCATCATGATCAGGCCGCGGCGGGAGTGGTGATCTTTCGAGTGGGCTTTGAAGTGGCCGTTCAGTTCGTTGATGCGAGCTGTCAGCAGTGCAACTTGCACTTCAGGGGAGCCGGTGTCGTTTTGACCACGTGCGTTGTCCGCGATGATAGCGGCTTTGTTGATGTTTTCTACTGTCATGATAAACCTTTCACATGCGGTGCACAGAGTCTGAACCCTATCCACCGTGAACTACGATTATTAAAATACTGGTCTATGCTGCCAACCAGACGCGCAAGTATATCGGAAAAATGCCCGCCTGTATCCTGCCGTGCGCGCTTTTCTCGGTGCATGATAGGGTTTTCCTGCATTTCAGGAGGTCAAACATGAAAAATCTGCTCAAATTAGCAACACCCATGCTGTTTGCCGTCCTGGCCGGCTGCGCTAGCTGGAACGTCCCGCCGCCGCAGCCGGGCGAGCCGCGCGCCGCCGTGGAAGCGCGCCTGGGCCGGCCAAGCAACATCTACCAGCTGCCCACGGGCGCGGAACTGGAATACGCGACGGGCCCCTACGGCCAGTACACGTACATGGCCCGCTTCGGCCCCGACGACAAGCTCATTTCCTACGAGCAAGTGCTCGACACGCCGGGCTTTGCCCGCGTCAAGGTGGGCGTATCGACCCAGCAAGACGTGCTGCACACCCTGGGCCGCCCGACGGAAACGTCGTATCTGTCGCTGCCGAAACTGCACGTCTGGTCTTACCGCTACAAGGAATCGGGTGTGTGGGATTCCATGATGCACGTGCACTTCGACCACGACGGCATCGTGCGCATGATGATGAACGGCCCCGATCCGGCCAAGGAAGAGCGGCGGTTTTTCTGGTGATTCATTACCTGTGCAACAACGCCTGATAAAACCGTAGCGAGCGGAAGAGAGAGGTGGCTAAGAAGCGCAACCGTACTCTGGTACGGTGAGCATCAAATTCGGGGGTCAGACCCGGCGGGTCTGACCCCAGACTTACGGCTGGGGGTCGATGCGCTCATCCTTGGCATGCAGTTTATTCAGCGCCGACAGATACGCCTTCGCCGATGCGACGATGATGTCCGGGTCGGCGCCCACGCCGTTGACGATGCGCCCGTCGCGCGACAATCGCATGGTGACTTCGCCCTGCGACTGCGTGCCCGTGCTGATGGCATTGACGGAGAACAAGACCAGCTCCGCGCCGCTGGCGGCCGCGCTTTCGATGGCGTTGACGGTGGCGTCGACGGGACCGTCGCCCCGCCCTTCGCAACTCAGTTGCTTGCCGCCGACGAGGAATTCCACGCGCGCATGCGGCACGGCGCCCGTCGTCGACTGCTGCGTCAGTGAAATGAAACGGTAGTGCTCACTCTCCTGCGCCTGCTGTTCCTCGCTGACGAGGGCCATGATGTCTTCGTCGAAAATCTCGGATTTCCGGTCTGCCAGCTCCTTGAAGCGGATGAAGGCGGCATTGATGTCCGCTTCCGATTCCAGCGCGATGCCCAGCTCGTGCAGCCGCTGCTTGAAGGCGTTGCGGCCCGACAATTTTCCCAGCACGATCTTGTTGGCCGTCCAGCCCACGTCTTCGGCGCGCATGATTTCATACGTCTCGCGCGCCTTCAAGATGCCGTCCTGGTGAATGCCGGACGCGTGCGCAAAGGCGTTCGCGCCGACGACGGCCTTGTTCGGCTGCACGGCAAAGCCCGTGATTTGCGACACCATCTTGGATGCCGCCACGATTTGCGTCGTGTCGATACCCACCGTCAAGTTGTAATAGGCGGCGCGCGTGCGCAGCGCCATCACCACTTCTTCCAGCGCCGTGTTGCCGGCCCGCTCGCCCAGGCCATTGATCGTGCATTCGATTTGCCGCGCGCCGCCTATCATGACGCCGGCCAGCGAATTGGCCACAGCCAGGCCCAGGTCGTTATGACAATGGACAGACCAGATGGCTTTATCGGCGTTCGGGATGCGTTCGCGCAAGCGTTTGATGGTGGCGCCAAAGATTTCCGGCACGGCATAGCCCACCGTATCGGGGAAATTGATGGTGGTGGCGCCCTCGGCAATCACGGCTTCCAGCACGCGGCACAGGAAATCCTCGTCGGAGCGGCTGCCGTCTTCGGGGCTGAATTCGATGTCGTCCGTGAACTGGCGCGCGTAGCGCACGGCGTTTTGCGCTTGCGTCAGCACTTGCTCTGGCGTCATGCGCAGCTTCATCTGCATGTGCAGGGGCGACGTGGCAATGAAAGTGTGGATGCGCTTGCGCTCGGCCGGCGCCAGCGCTTCGGCGGCGCGGGCGATGTCGCGGTCGTTGGCGCGCGACAGCGAGCAGATGGTCGATTCGCGCACGGCGCCGGCTATCGCCCGTATCGACTCGAAGTCGCCTTGCGAGGCGGCGGCGAAGCCCGCTTCGATCACGTCGACCTTCAGGCGCTCGAGCTGCTTGGCGATGCGCAGCTTTTCCTCGCGCGTCATGGAGGCGCCCGGCGATTGCTCGCCGTCGCGCAAGGTGGTGTCAAAAATGATGAGTCGGTTGCTGGTGCTCATGGCTGCTCCTGGCTGGCTGAAGACTGGCGACGCTACCGACTCAGCGCATCAATGCTCGGGGTCGGTCTGGATAATGCTGACGGGCTTGCCCTTCGCCATGCGCCAGAAGAACACGGCGTAGCCGGACAGGCCATAGGCGACGAAAATCGGGAACAGCACTTTCGGCGGGTCGATGGAGATGAGCGCAAAGAACAATGCCAGCAGGAATACCACGATGAACGGCACGGACTTGCGGAAATTCACATCCTTGAAGCTGTAGAACGGCACGTTGGTGACCATAGTCAGGCCGGAAAACAGGGCGATCGCCCACGACACCCAGGCCAGCTGGTTGCCGGCAAATTCCAGGTCGTTCATCAACAGGATGAAGCCGGCCACCATGGCCGCCGCTGCCGGGCTGGGCAAGCCCTGGAAGAAGCGCTTGTCGACCACGGCGATATTCGTGTTGAAGCGTGCCAGGCGCAAGGCGGCGCCGGCGCAATACACGAAGGCGGCCAGCCAGCCCAGCTTGCCCATGCCGCGCAGCGACCATTCGTAGATCACCAGCGCCGGGGCGGCGCCGAACGACACCATGTCGGACAGGCTGTCGTACTGGGCGCCGAATTCGCTCTGCGTATTCGTCAGGCGCGCGATGCGGCCGTCGAGGCCGTCGAGGATCATGGCGATGAAGATGGCCCAGGCCGCGTGCTCGAATTTCTGGTTCATGGCCATGACGATGGCGTAGAAACCGCAAAACAGGGCTGCCGTCGTGAAGGCGTTCGGCAACAGATAGATGCCGCGGCGGCGCAAGGTTTTCTTGCCAGTGCCATCGGTCACCGGCTGGCGCACGAATTTGCTGAAGCGGGACGCTTTGGATGCTGCGGGAGTGCCGTTCTTGCCTCTACGACGGGGGAAGTTTGCCATGTTGTTCCATATCTTGTGTACTGCGGGGGAATCGGTGCCAGATGGCGGGCGCATGACTGTCTCGCCATGCGCCCGCCGATATTGCCATTATAGAGGAGCTACCGCCAAAGAAAAGCGTGGCGGCGTCAAGCTGACAATATTGATCCCGAAGCTAGCCTTATTTGAACTTGACCTTCGCCACCAGGCCCATATTGAGGGTCGTTTCGCCTGGCTCGAAGCTCGGCTCGGCCACCTGGTTGCCGCCATAGCCCATGGCGTCGGCACTCATGTTGCGCGCGCCGGCCACGCTGACGCGCTGCGCGTAATTGCCCGAGCCTTCGAAATCGATGGTGTCGATCACGGCGTCATTGACGTTGCGGCCCATGGCGCCGGCGATGGCGGCCACGCGTTCGTTCAGGTTCCTGTAGGCGGCCGCGATGCGCTGGTCGTCGAGCTTGCGGATGGTGGCGGGCGCCAGGCCGAAGTTCAGGCGGTTCAGGGTCAGCACGCCTTGCGCTGCGGAAACGGTTTTCGGCAAGGCGGCCAGGTTGGTCGTCGTGACCTGCAGGTATTGGCCCACTCTCCAGCCCGTCGGCACGCGCGGCTTGGCGGCGACGCCTGGCGGCAGCGGCGCCGTTTCCGGGTACACGGCATACGTGTAGTAGCCCTGGGTCTTCAGCACGGCTTGCGGATCGGCTTTCTTGACGATGGCGGCGCCCTGGTTCATCTTCTGGTTCACGCGCGAGGCGGCGGCGGCCTTGTCCTTGTCCTGCTCTTCGATGGCCAGGGTGACGGTCACCTGGTCATTCGCATGCACGACTTCGCCGTTGGCGGGCACCACCACGAGGGTGCCGGAAGTGGGCAAGGCCTGGGCTTGTGCGCCCATGGCAACGGTAGCGGCGGCGGTAACGACAGCGGCGGCCAGCATGGTTTTCATGACGGTCATGGTGTTCTCCTGAAAAATAATGGGGCAAAAACGACCATGGGGCCAACAGCCCCATGATTTTTAAAACAGTCTAACGCGGAATTGTTTCCACGCTAATGCACTTACTTGAACTTGACCTTGCCGACGACACGCATGTCGAGCGTCGTTTCGCCCGGCTCGAAGCTCGGTTCGGCGACGGTGCTGTCTTCAGCCATCTTGGCGCTGCGCATCATCATCGGTGCGGCGGCAGCACGGTTTTCGGTGACATAGTTGCCCGAACCTTCGAAGTCCACCGTATCGAGCACGGCGTCGGCAACGTTGCGGCCCATGGCCTTGGCGATGGCGGCCACGCGCTCGTTCAGGTTTTTATACGTGGCGGCGATGCGCTGATCGTCCAGCTGGCGGATGGTTTCCGGCTTCAGGCCGAAATTCAAGCCATTCAGGGTCAGCACGCCTTGCGCCGCCGACACGGTCTTTGGCAGGGACGCCAGATTCGCCGTCGTCACTTCCAGGTACTGGCCCACGCGCCAGGCCGTCGGCAAACGCGGCTTGGCGACGGCGCCGGCCGGCAGCGGACGCTCTTCCGGGTACACGGGATAGGTGTAATAGCCGTACGATTTCAGCGCGGCAGAAGGATCGGCCTGCTTGACGATGGCGATGCCCTTGTTCATCTTCTGGTTGACTCGCGACGCGGCGGCTGCCTTGTCCTTGTCCTGTTCTTCGACGGCCAGGGTAGCGACCACCTGGTCATTGACATGCTTGACTTCGCCAAACGCGGGTACGACCACCAGGGTGCCGTTGGTCGGCAGGGATTGGGCTTGTGCGCTCAAGGCAACGGTGGCAGCGGCGGCAACAAGGACGGATTTCATCACGGTCATGGGGTACTCCTAGGTAGTTAATATGGCTGACAGCCCGCGAAAGGGGTGGCTGTTGCCACCTCTTTCGCTTGAGAAACTTGTCAAACTGTGTAGATTCTAACGCCTCATTCATTCCTGTGGCGCAAATTAACAAATCGTCACAAAATGTGCTTGCCAGTCACATCTGCTCACATTTCAACACACTGTCATTCAAAATAACAATGTTATTAGTGACCTGCCACCGGGCCGCCGCTGCGCCGGCCCGGCTTGAAACTGTAACGCCGCGCGCGCCAGGCGATGATCAGCGCCACCAGCAGCAAGGCCAGCATGGCCCAGGGGAACGAGGCCGCGCCATAGCCGTCCAGCAGCACGCCGCCCGCCAGGCCGCCGCCCGCGATGGCCACGTTCCAGATGGTCGCCACCATCGCCTGCGCCACATCCATGCCGTCGCCGGCCGCGTCCGCTGACGCCGTCTGCAGCAAGGTGCCGGCGCCGCCAAAGGTGACGCCCCAGATGGCCATGCTGACATAGATGACGGCCGGCGAGTCCATCGCCAGGCCCAGCGCCACCACCACGCAGGCCAACGCGGCGAGGCAACCCAGCACGAGCGGGCGCAGCCAGCGGTCGATCAGCTGGCTGACCAGCCAGATGCCGGCCAGCGAGCCCACGCCATACACGAGCAGCACCAGGTCGATGCGGGGACGCAAGCCTGACGGCGCCAGGAACGGCGCGATATAGGTATACAGAATGTTATGCGCCAGCATCCAGGCGACGATCACCGCCAGGATCGGCCGCACGCCCGGCGTCATGAACACCTGGCGGATCGACAGCCGCTCACCATTCTTTTGCCCCGGATAATCGGGCACGGCCACCAGTATCCAGGCGACCAGGACCACGGCCAGGCCGGACATGATGCCGAAGATGCTGCGCCAGCCCAGCACGCCGCCCATCAGGGTGCCCAGCGGCACGCCCAGCGACAGGGCCAGCGGCGTGCCGATCATGGCGATGGCCATCGCCCTGCCCTGCTGTTCCACGCTGACCATGCGGCGCGCATAGCCGGCCATCAAGCCCCAGGCCAGCCCGGCTGCCATGCCGGCCAGGAAGCGCGAGGCCAGCGCCACCATGTAATTGGGTGCCAGCGCCGTCATGGTATTGAAGACCAGGAAGCCGCCGACGGCCAGCAGCAGCACCTTGCGGCGGCGCCAGCCGCTGGTCATGGCGGTCAGGGGGATGGCGGTCAGGATGGAGCCGATCGCAAACACCGTGACGAGCTGGCCCGTCATGACTTCGGAAATGCCGAGGCCCTGCGAAATCTGCGGCAACAGGCCGGCAGGCAAGGTTTCGGCCAGGATGGCGATAAAGCTGGTCATCGCCAGCGCCAGCAAGGCGGCCAGCGGAAAGCGTCGGGAAATGGCAGTGCCGGCAGGGCCTGAAACAGGCACGGCGGCGGTCATACGGTCAGTCATGTGGATACCTCGGGTTGCGCAGGCAGCGCTTCAACGAGCCTGGCGTGCTATCAAATAGCGGTAATGCGCGTTGCGGTCGGCAGATACCGAAACAGATGCAGCTATATGAAACTGCAAAGGAAGGGCGGGATTGTAGCGCAAACGCCGCGACGGCGTGCGCAGGGAAATATCCGTGCTCAGGCTGGCGTCATGCAGGCATCATTGGCCGCCTTGCGTGGCGAAAACCAGGCATTCGATTTCGGACTGTACAGGAAGGCGCAGATGACGGCGAACATGAGCGCGCCAGGCAAGACGTCCATCTTGACCGGCAAGGTCGCCAGGCAGAGCGCAATGTCGATCACGCCCCACACCAGATACACCGTGCGCGCGCCACGCTGCCGTTGCAGCATGGCCAGTGCTGCCACCAGGGTGATGCCCTGGCTGAAGTGCAAAATCGCGTATTGCACTTCGGCGGGAATCACGCCATCCCCCATTGCAGCCAGCATGGCGGAGTCGTGGCGGCCGAGGAAAGCCGACACCAGCGCCAACAGCGAGCCGATGACCAGAAACCAGCAGCTGACGGCAACCGCGACGGGTCGCTTGACCACATGAAGATTCCCGACAAAAACTTTAGAAAAAACAAGCATGAGGCTGACGGTATTGTTGAATGGGCCTGATTGTAACGGATGTTGCCTGCCAGGAGCCGGCGTACAAAAAAAAGCCGGCTTGTGCCGGCTTTTTTATGGTGAATCAGCAAAAAATGCTTAGTTTTTCGACTGGTCGACCATCTTGTTCTTGGCGATCCAAGGCATCATGGCGCGCAGTTTCGCGCCCACTTCTTCGATCTGGTGCTCGGACGTCAAACGACGGCGCGAGATCAGGGTCGGTGCGCCTGCCTTGTTTTCCAGGATGAAGCTCTTCGCGTATTCGCCCGTTTGAATGTCTTTCAGGCATTGACGCATCGCATCCTTGGTGGCCGACGTCACGACCTTAGGACCGGTCACGTATTCGCCGTATTCGGCGTTGTTCGAGATCGAGTAGTTCATGTTGGCGATGCCGCCTTCATAGATCAGGTCGACGATCAGCTTCAGTTCGTGCAAGCACTCGAAGTACGCCATTTCAGGCGCGTAACCGGCTTCCGTCAGGGTTTCGAAGCCAGCCTTGATCAGTTCCACGGCGCCGCCGCACAGCACGGCCTGTTCGCCGAACAGATCCGTTTCGGTTTCTTCACGGAAATTCGTTTCGATGATGCCGGCACGGCCGCCGCCATTGGCCGAGGCGTACGACAGGGCGATATCGCGGGCGATGCCCGATTTGTCCTGGTACACGGCGATCAGGTGGGGCACGCCGCCGCCCTGGGTGTAGGTGGCGCGCACGGTGTGGCCCGGCGCTTTCGGCGCGACCATGATCACGTCCAGGTCGGCGCGTGGCACGACTTGGCCGTAATGCACGTTGAAGCCGTGGGCGAAGGCCAGCACAGCGCCTTGCTTGGCGAACGGGGCGATGTTTTCGTTGTAGACCTGGGCGATGTTTTCATCCGGCAACAGGATCATGATGACGTCGGCCGCTTTCACGGCGTCGTTGACTTCCGCTACTTTCAAGCCCGCTTGTTCGACCTTGGTCCACGACGCGCCGCCCTTGCGCAGGCCGACGGTGACGTTGACGCCCGAATCGTTCAGGTTTTGTGCGTGTGCATGGCCTTGCGAACCGTAGCCGATGATGGCAACGTTTTTGCCTTTGATCAAGGAGAGGTCAGCGTCTTTGTCGTAAAAAACTTTCATGGTATTTCCTATAATTTGATGATGCGTTGTTGTTTTAAATGCGGCGCCAGGGCCGCGTAGAGCTGCTTGTATTTTTATACTTTGAGGATGCGTTCGCCGCGGCCGATGCCGGAACCACCCGTGCGGACGGTTTCCAGGATGGCGGCGCGGTCGATCGAATCGATGAACGCGTCGAGCTTGACCTTGTTGCCGGTCAGTTCGATCGTGTACGTCTTTTCGGTGACATCGATGATGCGGCCACGGAAAATATCGGCGGTGCGCTTCATTTCCTCGCGCTCCTTGCCCACGGCACGAACCTTGATCAGCATCAACTCGCGTTCGATATGCTGGCCTTCGGTCAAGTCCACCACCTTCACCACTTCGATGAGGCGGTTCAAGTGCTTGGTGATCTGCTCGATGATGTCGTCCGAGCCGCTGGTGACGATGGTCATGCGCGACAGGGTCGAGTCTTCCGTCGGCGCCACGGTCAACGTTTCGATGTTGTAACCGCGTGCCGAGAACAGGCCCACCACGCGCGACAGGGCGCCCGCTTCGTTTTCCAGCAAGACAGAAATAATATGGCGCATGATTAGAGGTCCTCCGAGCCGAGCATCATTTCGGACAGGCCTTTGCCGGCTTTCACCATTGGCCACACGTTTTCGGACTGGTCGGTAATGAAGTTCATGAATACCAGCCTGTCTTTCATGCCAAACGCCTCTTTCAGGGCGCCGTCGACGTCGCCCGGTTTTTCAATTTTCATGCCCACGTGGCCATACGCTTCAGCCAGTTTCTCGAAGTCGGGCAGCGAATCCATGTACGACTCGGAATAGCGCGAACCGTAATCGATTTCCTGCCACTGGCGCACCATGCCGAGGAAACGGTTGTTGAGCATGATGATCTTCGGCGTCAAGTGATACTGCTTGCACGTTGCCAATTCCTGGATGCACATCTGGATCGAACCTTCGCCCGTGATGCAGGCAACGGTGGCGTCCGGGTTGGCCATCTGCACGCCCATGGCGTACGGCAAGCCGACACCCATGGTGCCCAGGCCGCCGGAATTGATCCAGCGGCGCGGCTTGTCGAAGCCGTAGTATTGCGCGGCCCACATCTGGTGCTGGCCCACGTCGGACGTGATGAAGGCGTCGCCCTTGGTGATCTGGAACACCTTTTCCACCACCGATTGCGGCTTGATGACGAGGTCCGAGGTCGGGTATTTCAGGCATTCGCGGCCGCGCCATTCGGCGATCTGCTTCCACCAGTTGCTCAAGGCATTGACGTTCGGCTTGGCTTCGGCCGCATCCAGTTGCGCGAGGAACTCGATCAGCACGTCCTTGACGTTGCCGACGATGGGGATATCGACCTTGACGCGCTTGGAAATCGACGAGGGATCGATATCCACGTGGATGATCTTGCGCGGATGCGAAGCGAAATGTTTCGGGTTGCCGATCACGCGGTCGTCGAAACGGGCGCCGATGGCGATCAGGACGTCGCAATTCTGCATCGCCATGTTCGCTTCATAGGTGCCGTGCATGCCGGGCATGCCGACATACTGCTCGCTCGAGGCGCGGTAGCCGCCCAGGCCCATCAAGGTGTTGGTGCAAGGGAAACCCAGGCGGTCGACCAGCTTGTTCAGCTCGGCCGAGGCGTTCGCCAGGATCACGCCGCCGCCCGTGTAGATCATCGGGCGTTCGGCTTGCAGCAACAGCTGCACGGCCTTGCGGATCTGGCCCGAGTGGCCCTTGTCGACGGGACGGTAGGAACGCATCTCGACTTCCTTCGGATAGTCGAAATGGCATTTGTGCATGCTGATATCCTTGGGGATATCGACCAGCACGGGTCCCGGACGGCCGGTACGGGCGATGAAGAAGGCTTTCTTGATCGTCGCTGCCAGGTCCTTGACATCCTTGACGAGGAAGTTGTGCTTGACGACGGGGCGCGTGATGCCGACCGTGTCGCATTCTTGGAACGCATCTTGCCCGATGGCGTGGCTCGGCACCTGGCCGGAGATCACCACCATGGGAATCGAGTCCATGTACGCGGTGGACAAGCCCGTGACGGCATTCGTGACGCCCGGACCGGACGTGACGATGGCGACACCGACCTTGTTCGAGCTGCGCGAATAGGCATCGGCGGCGTGGATCGCGGCCTGCTCGTGGCGTACCAGGATATGCTGGAATTTGTTTTGCTGGAAGATGGCGTCGTAGATGTAGAGTACGGCTCCGCCCGGGTATCCAAAGACGTGCTCGACGCCCTCTTCAGCCAGACAGCGCACGACAATTTCTGCGCCCGTAATTGGTCCTGCTGCTGCTTCGGTATTCATGAAACATTCCTTTCAAGGTCCATTGGAGATTGATCGGATGTTCTTTCCTGACGAAGTTCGCTGTGCGCGACAGTGCTCCTGCTTCCCTTTTCATGCGGTCACGCAATTTCTTTGGGCACCCATAGATACCTTACAAAACAACGCTTAACGCAACTCGTTTGGCCGGAGTTTCTGTGGCGCCTGTACGAACCGCTCGCGCTTGTGGCGCGGGTTAGAACAAACTGCCTACAAATGAAAGCGCGTCTTGTCGCGGATGGCCTTGTGTGCCGGTCGCGACCTGACCATAGGGCTTTGGGGTGTTCAAAGCGTCCTATACGGTATCGCGTCGCACCATTATGGTCAAGGAAAATGTCAGCCGAAAGGCCATTTTGCGCGCACAGAGTGCAAAAACTCTGCGGAAACGCACATTTTTTGCTAGCATGCACGGGGTTGCAAAAAGCATACCCGCCCCCATTTCGCCCACCGCACCCGCAGCCGCTAAGATCCCCCATACCGCATGGCAACAGACAAAGAATTATCCGACTTTCTAGAAAATGTCGAGCGGCGCGCCTTCAAGCAAGCCGCCTACGCGGTCCGCAAGGAAGAATCGGCACTCGACATCGTGCAGGACGCCATGATCAAGCTGGCCGAGAAATACGGCGACAAGCCGGCCGCCGAACTGCCGATGCTGTTCCAGCGCATCCTGCAAAACACCATCCTCGATTATTTCCGCCGCGAAAAAGTCCGCAACACCTGGGTCAGCCTGTTTTCCGGCATGAAGCCCTCGGGCGACGAGCATGAGGATTTTGATATACTTGACACTTATGAATCGGAACAGGGCTCCAGCGCCGCCGAATCCTCGGCCGACCAGGTCGAGCGCGCGCAAATCCTTGATTTGATTGATGCAGAGGTACAAAAACTGCCGTCACGTCAACGCGAAGCCTTCCTCATGCGTTATTGGCAGGACATGGATGTGGCTGAAACAGCGGAAGCGATGGGTTGCTCCGAAGGTAGCGTGAAAACACATTGCTCTAGAGCTACCCACACGCTCGCCGAATCGCTGAAAGCCAAGGGAATTAAATTATGAACACCGACGATCTCAATTTCGCTTACAAAGTGCGCCATGCACTGAACGAAAAACTCGACGACCTGCCCGCATCGGCCACCGATCGCCTGGCAGCGGCACGCAAGCTGGCCCTGTCGCGCAAGAAGGCGGACGCGCCCGCCGCCGCCGCCGTGCGCCAGAATGTGTTCGCCGGCGTGGCCAGCAGCCTGTTTGTCGAGCCGGTGTCGTGGCTGGGCCGCATGAGCGTCATCATCCCCCTGCTGCTGCTGGTCGGCGGCATGGTGGGCATCTATCAGTTTGAGCAAGAACAACATATTGCCGAACTGGCAGAAATCGACGCCGCCGTGCTGTCGGACGAATTGCCGCTCTCCGCCTACATGGACCATGGCTTCAACGCCTACCTGACGAAACGCGAGCAATAATGACACGCTCAAGCGTACGCAAAGGCTGGCTGGCCGGCGGCATCGGCCTGGGTGCCTGCGCCCTGGCTGGCGCCGCCTGGGTAGGCGCGCAGCAACATGCCGCGCCCGCCGCTCCTCCCGTGGCAGCCGCGCCCGTGGTGGCGCCCGCCCCGGCCTCGACAGCCAAGCCCGGTTCGCCCCGCACGGCCGGCAAGGGCGGCACGCCGCCGAAGACCGGTGAGAATCCCTCGTGGAACAAGTTGTCGCGCGCGCAGCAGGAAGCACTGCAGCCGCTGGCGAGCGAATGGAACAAGCTGGAAGCCTTGCGCAAGCAGAAATGGCTCGATATCGCCAGCCGTTTCGCCTCTATGACGCCGGACGAGCAAACCCGCGTGCATGAACGCATGCGCGAATGGATCAAGCTGACGCCGGAACAGCGCCGTCTCGTGCGCGAAAACTATACGCGCACGAAGAAGATTGATCCTGGTCAAAAGACCGCGCAATGGGAGCAATACCAGCAATTGCCGGAAGATCAAAAGAAAAAGCTGGCGACGGAACTCGTGCCGAAAAAGCCGCTGGAAAAAGTGCCCGCGATCAATTCGAATACGAGCAAGCCGGCCCCGATCCTGCTGCCCGCCACGCCGGCAGCGCCTGCGGCCGCCGCGCCCGTCCTGCCGCCCGCGCCCGCAGCGACAGCCGTGCCGAGCGATCCCGCCGCGGCCCCCGCCACCGTGCCCGTCACGCCATCTGTTACGCCACCTGTTACGCCTGCCCCACTGCCAACCAATGCCAAATAGCACGCCTGCCGCCAGCATCACTTCCCATCCCACGATCAAGCGCCGCCTGATTTCCATGGTGTACGAGTCGCTGCTGGCCCTGGCCGTGCTGTTTTTGCCCTTCCTGCTGTTCGAGCTGGCCGTGCAGGGCGCGCATACGCCGTTGACGGAACACATGCGCCAGTGCCTGGCCTTCCTCGTCATGGGTGCGTATTTCATCCACCAGTGGAGCCGCGAAGGGCAAACCCTGGCCATGAAGACGTGGCGCCTGAAAGTCGTGCTGCCGGGCCACGCCCACGTGCCGCTGCGCGTGGCCGCGTACCGCTATGTGCTGTCGTGGATGTGGCTGCTGCCAGCCCTGCTGGTGTCGTATCTGCTGGACTTGCAGCACTGGACGGCCCTGGGCGCCATCGGTGTCGGCATCCTGGCGTGGTCCAGCACGGCCCTGTTCACGGGCAATGGACAATTTCTGCACGACAAGCTGGCAGGCACGCACATCGTGCAATTGCCAGCGCCGGCGAAGAAGCCGAAGAAAGTCGCCGCCTGAGTTTTTACGCGGCTTGACCTGGGTCATTGAAGCGCCACGGGGGCTCTGCGATCATGGCATGCCATGAACAATACCGCCCCCCTCCCCCACACACGCTTCGCTCCCTACCGCGAGGAAGTCTGCAGCGAAGACGAAGTCAAGCATCTCGTCCACACCTTTTATGCGGCCGCGCGCGACGATGCCATGCTGGGTCCCATCTTTGCCGCCGAGGTCAAGGATTGGGATGCCCACCTGGCTACACTGGTCGATTTCTGGTCAGGCTTGCTGCGCGGCACCATGCGCTACCACGGCAAGCCGCTGGCCCAGCACGCACAAATGGAACACCTCACGCCCTGCATGTTCCGCCGCTGGCTGACCCTGTTCTTCGCCACGACCGAGAGCATGGGCAATGCGGCCTTGCAAGAGAAGGCCGACACCATCGCCTTGAATATTGCTGAACGGCTATGGAAAAGCTTTGCAGAAAGCCATTCCATCGTGGCGCCGCAGCTTTAGAAGCGTTCGTAGCCTTGCAGATAGCGCCATTGCCCCACGGGCATGGCGCCCATCGGGATGCGGCCGATGCGCAAGCGCTTCATGGCGACGACGTCCAGTCCCACCATCTTGCACATATGGGCGATCTGGCCCGGCTGCACGTTTTTCAGGGCGAAACGCAAACGCGTTTCATTTTGCCAGCTGACCTTGATCGGCGGCAAAGGCTTGCCATTGAAGGGCAAGCCGTGATTGAGCAGCGCCAGGCCGTTTTCCATGATGTCGCCGGCCACTTCCACGATGAATTCCTGCTCCACCGTTTTCGCTTCGTCGACCAGCTTGCGGGCGACGCGGAAATCCTGCGTGAATACCAGCAAGCCGGACGCCATGGTGTCGAGCGGATTGGTGATGGTCAGGCCGATCAGGTGGCGCTTGAGGAAACGCGTGACGGAACTGGGCGCCACGTTCTCCGGCGTGAATATCTCTTCGGGACGCAAACAGCTCAGGGCTGGCTTGCCTTCCGCGCCCACGCCGCCATTGATGCCGGCCGGCTTGTGCAGCAGAATCGTTACGGGCGGCATTTCTTCCAGGGTGGCGTTCGGCAGCAGCACCACCGTTTGATTGTCGGCCACGCGCGCGCCCGACTCTTCCACCAGCACGCCGTCGACCGTCACCCAGCCGCCCTCGATATACAGCTCGGCCTCGCGGCGCGAACAGGGCACGTCTTCAGACAGGCGCTTGGCCAGGCGGACGGTGGGCATTTCAATAGGTGTGGTCATGGAGGAGGCGCAAAAAGCAAGAGGAGGAGAAAGCCGGTATTGTAACCGACCCGCTCCTCCCCTCGTTTGCCCTTGCGGATACTTTACGCGCCCGCCTTGGCCAGCTCTTCAGCAAAGAAGCGGTGGCCCATCTCTTCCAGGCCCAGGGTTTGCAGCACTTCCTGCAAGCGTTCCGTCGGACGCTGGCGCGGCAAGTTCTTGTAGCTGGCGATGATCAGTTCATTCTTCATCGAATGCTCCCAGCCCACCAGTTCCGTCACGCTGACCTGGTAGCCATGCGCTTCCAGCTGCAGGCAACGCAGCACATTGGTGATCTGGCTGCCGAATTCGCGCGTATGCAGCGGGTGGCGCCACAATTCCGTCAAAACATTCTTGCCCAAGCTCTTGCCCTTGTTCTTCTTCAATACGGAGGCGACTTCCGCCTGGCAACATGGCACCAGCACCATGAATTTCGCCTTTTTCTTCAAGGCGAAGTGGATGGCGTCATCGGTGGCCGTATTGCACGCGTGCAAGGCCGTGACGATATCGATCTGCTGCGGCAGCAAGGTCGATTCCGTCGATTCGGCCACGGACAGCGGCAAGAACGACATGCCGGGGAACTTGAATTTCTTCGCCAGCTCCTGCGAGCGCTGCACCAGCTCTTCGCGCGTCTCGATGCCGTAGATGTGCGAACCGTCGTTGCCATTCTTGAAGAACAGGTCGTACAGGATGAAGCCCAGGTAGGACTTGCCGGCGCCGTGGTCGACCAGCGACACGCCAGGGTGGTCGAGCTGCACTTCGCGCAGCAGCGGCTCGATGAATTGCGTCAGGTGATATACCTGTTTCAACTTGCGGCGGCTGTCCTGGTTCATCTTGCCGTCGCGCGTCAGGATGTGCAATTCCTGCAGCAAGGCGACCGACTGGCCATCCTTGATCTCGGGCATGTTGCTGGCGGCGGTGATGACGTCTTTCGGCGCGGCGACTGCGGTGGCGGCGGCTGCCGCGCCCTTAGCGCGCTTCATCGATCCACGCCATCTGTATCGCTTCGAGCACTTTTTCGCCGCCGCGCGTGTGGTCATCGTCGAAGCCGTCCAGTTCCACCACCCAGTTGTGCAGGTCGGTGAAACGCACGGTCAGGGGATCGATGTCCGGATGCGCATCGTACAGCGCCTCGGCGATCACGTGAATGTCGGACCATTTCATGTTAGTGGCTGCCTTCGCTGACCTGGTTGATCGTGTATTTCGGGATTTCGACGACGAGGTCGGCCTCGGCCACGATGGACTGGCACGACAGGCGCGACACGGCTTCCAGGCCCCAGGCCTTGTCCAGCATGTCTTCTTCCAGTTCCGTCGCTTCGTTCAGGGATTCGATGCCTTCACGCACCAGCACGTGGCAGGTGGTGCAGGCGCACGACTTTTCGCAGGCGTGCTCGATGTCGATGTCGTTTTCCAGCAGGATGTCGCAGATGGACTTGCCGGCAGGTGCTTCGATGACGGCGCCGTCCGGGCAAAGCTTGGCGTGCGGCAGGATAACGATTTGTGGCATGGTGTCTTCTTTCAGTCTGTCATTCGGAGCGCGGCTGCGGCGAGTGCCTGCGGCGCGCTGTTCAATTAGTTTTATACGACTTGATCCAGGGATTTACCCGTCAAGGCCGTGCGCACGCTGCGGTCCATGCGGCGCGAGGCGAAATCCTCGGTGCCGTCGGCCAGCGCCTCGATCGCCAGCTTCAAGGCCTGGTGGTCGATGGCGCCGCTTTGCGATTGCGCAATAGCGTCGCGCACCTTGTTCATCAGGCTGTCGACGGCTGCGCGTTCGTCTGCATCCAGCAAGCCGCCGTCTTCATCGAGCGCCGACTGCGTGGCCAGCAGGATGCGTTCCGCTTCCACCTGCTCTTCGCGCAGCGCGCGCGCCACCATGTCGACGTCGGCCGAGGTGTACGAATCTTGCAGCATGCGGGCGATGTCGTCGTCGCCCAGGCCGTAGGCCGGCTTGACGCTGATCGACGCTTCCACGCCCGAGCGCAGTTCGCGCGCCGAGACGGACAGCAAGCCATCCGCATCGACCTGATAGGTGATGCGGATGCGCGCGGCGCCCGCCACCATCGGCGGAATGCCGCGCAGCTCGAAGCGCGCCAGGGAACGGCAATCGCTGACCAGTTCGCGCTCGCCCTGCAGCACGTGCACAGCCAGGGCCGTCTGGCCATCCTTGAAGGTCGTGAATTCCTGGGCGCGCGCGCACGGTATCGTCGAATTGCGGGGGATGATCTTTTCCACCAGGCCGCCCATGGTTTCGATGCCCAGCGACAGCGGGATCACGTCCAGCAGCAGCCAGTCGTCGCCGGCGGCGCGGTTGCCTGCCAGCAAGTTCGCCTGGATGGCGGCGCCCAGCGCCACCACTTTGTCGGGGTCGATGTTCGCGTGCGGCGTCGTGTGGAAGAACTCGCTCACGGCGCGCTGCACGTGCGGCATGCGCGTGGCGCCGCCCACCATCACCACGCCGTCGACGTCGTCCGCATCCACGTTCGCGTCGCGCAAGGCTTTCTTGATGGCGTTCATGGTTTTCACGACCAGATGCGAAGTCATGGCGGCGAATTCTTCGGCCGTGATGCGCAGATGGATTTCTTCGCCCGAGTTCAGCTTGGCGTCGATCGTCGTTTCCGACTTGGTCGACAGCAATTCCTTGATTTCGCGCGCCTTCACCATCAGGATGGCCGTGTCTTCGTCCGACAGGGGCGCCAACTTGGCGTGCTCGCTGATCCAGCAGAACAGGCGGCGGTCGAAATCGTCGCCGCCCAGGGCCGAGTCGCCGCCCGTGGACAGCACTTCGAATACGCCCTTGCTCAGTTTCAAGATCGAGATGTCGAAGGTGCCGCCGCCCAGGTCGTACACGGCGTACACGCCTTCGGACGCGTTATCGAGGCCATACGCGATGGCGGCGGCCGTCGGCTCGCTCAGCAGGCGCAAGACATTGATCCCGGCCAACTGGGCCGCATCTTTCGTGGCTTGCCGCTGTGCATCGTCGAAATACGCTGGTACAGTAATCACGGCGCCCACCAGGTCGTCGCCCAGCGAATCTTCCGCGCGCTGGCGCAGGGTGGCGAGGATTTGCGCCGACACTTCGACGGGGCTTTTCACGCCGGCCACGGTTTTCAGCTGCACCATGCCAGGCGTGTCCTGGAAGTCGTAGGGCAGGTTTTCCGCGTAGGCGATGTCGGCCAGGCCGCGGCCCATGAAGCGTTTCACGGAAACGATGGTGTTCTTCGGGTCGGTGGTTTGCGCAGCCAGGGCCTTGTAGCCGATGTTCGCGTGGCCGTTCGGCAGGTAGCGCACGACGGAGGGCAGCAGGGAGCGCCCGTCTTCGTCGTTGAGCACCTCGGGAATGCTGTTGCGGACGGTGGCGACCAGGGAATTGGTGGTGCCAAGGTCGATGCCGACGGCCAGGCGGTGCTGGTGCGGCGCGGTCGACATGCCTGGTTCGGAAATTTGCAGAAGTGCCATTGTATTCGTGCCTCGATTAATTTTTTGCGTGATGCAGTTGATGCCTGACGCGCATTATAAGTCGCGGGCCAGACTGGCGCTTGGCACGCCGGTCAAGCGATCGCCTGGTCAAGCCTCGATGGCCTCATAGGCAAAACGGACTTCCTCGCCGAATTTGTCGAGGAACATCAGGGCCCGCACGCTTTGCGCGGCATTCGCGTAGTCGGCCGCGTCCAGCTGGGCCGCCACCTGGGCCAGCAAGGCCTTGCGTTCGCCGCGCAGCTGGCGGTCCAGCGCGTCGAGCGCGTCGGCATCCTTGCCGGCACGGGCGTCGCCCAGCTCTTCGCGCCATTCCATCTGCTGCATCAGGAAACTGACGGGCATGGCCGTGTTCGACTCCGTCTGCAGGTCGACGCCATTGAGTTCGCACAGGTATTGCGCGCGTTTTTGCGGGCTTTTCAGGGTTTGATAGGCTTCATTGGCGCGCGTGGCCCATTGCATCGCCACGCGCTTTTCAGCGCTGCTGGCATTGATGAAGCGGTCCGGATGGACCTTGCCCTGCACGTCGCGGTAGGCCGCGTCGAGCGCGCTCATGTCGAGCGAGAACTGCGCCGGCAACTGGAATAATTCGAAGTGGTTTTGCATAATGGTCAGTGGTCGCTGTACCGCAATCGATGGGTACAGCGCACCGACCGGGGTCTTGCCAGCTGTTTAAATCCTGAAGGACTCGCCGCAGCCGCAGGCGTCTTTTTCGTTCGGATTGTGGAACTTGAAGCCTTCGTTCAAGCCTTCGCGCGCGAAATCGAGTTCCGTGCCGTCGATGTAAGGCAAGCTTTTCGGGTCGACGAAGACTTTCACGCCGTGCGATTCGAAGACGCTGTCTTCGGCCGCCACTTCATCGACATATTCGAGCTTGTAGGCCAGGCCCGAGCAGCCCGTGGTGCGCACGCCAAAGCGCAAGCCCATGCCCTTGCCGCGCCGTTCGATATAACGGTTGATGTGTTTCGCCGCTTTTTCGGTCAGTGTGATCATGTATTTCTCCGCTCCTGTTCCCACATGGGAACAGGTATCAAAATCCAACAAATTCTAGAGTGCCTGAAAAACGTTCAGGGCAAGGCGCATTGCCGCAGGCAGTACGACTAGTACGACAAGGCAATGCAACGCAGCCATGGGCGTTTTCTCAGGTGCTCTACGCGGCCGGATGGCGGGTCTGATAGTCCAGCACTGCCGCCTTGATGGCGTCTTCCGCCAGGATGGAGCAGTGGATCTTCACTGGCGGCAGGGCCAGTTCTTCGGCGATCTGCGTGTTCTTGATGGCCAGCGCCTGATCCAGGGTCTTGCCTTTCACCCATTCCGTCACCAGCGAGCTCGAGGCGATGGCCGAACCGCAGCCATACGTCTTGAATTTCGCATCTTCGATCAGGCCGTCGGCGCCGACCTTGATCTGCAGTTTCATCACGTCGCCGCAGGCAGGCGCGCCTACCATGCCGGTGCCGATGGTTTCATCACCCTTGTCGAAAGCGCCCACGTTGCGCGGGTTTTCGTAGTGATCGAGTACTTTGTCCGAGTAAGCCATTTTGATGCTCCTTAAATATTCTTGCCGGCCCTGTCCAACAGGGCCAGGGTATTGGTTAGTGGGCAGCCCATTGGATCGAATTGATATCGATGCCATCTTTAAACATGTCCCACAGCGGCGACAGGTCGCGCAGCTTGTGTACTTTCGATTTCAGCAGGTTCACGGCGAAGTCGATGTCTTCCTCGGTCGAGAAGCGGCCGATGGTGAAGCGGATCGAGCTGTGCGCCAGTTCGTCGCTGCGGCCCAGGGCGCGCAGCACGTACGATGGTTCCAGGCTGGCCGAGGTGCAGGCCGAACCGGACGATACGGCGATATCCTTGATCGCCATGATCAGCGACTCGCCTTCGACGTAGTTGAAGCTGACGTTCAGGTTGTGCGGCACGCGGTGCTCCATGTCGCCGTTGATGTAGACTTCTTCGATCTCCTGCAAGCCCTTGGCCAGGCGGTCGCGCAAGGCCTGGATACGGCCGATTTCGCTGTCCATCTCTTCCTTGGCGATGCGGAACGCTTCGCCCATGCCGACGATCTGGTGCGTCGGCAGGGTGCCCGAACGCAGGCCGCGCTCATGGCCGCCACCGTGCATCTGCGCTTCCAGGCGCACGCGCGGCTTGCGGCACACGTACAGGGCGCCCACGCCTTTCGGGCCGTAGGTTTTGTGCGCCGTGAAGGTCATCAGGTCGACCTTCGTCTTTTGCAGGTCGATGACGACCTTGCCCGTCGCTTGCGCGGCGTCGCAATGGAAGATGATGCCTTTCGAGCGGCAGAACACGCCGATTGCGTCGATCGGCTGGATCACGCCGATTTCGTTGTTCACCAGCATCACCGACACGAGGATGGTGTCCGGGCGCACGGCTGCGGCCAGCTGCTCGACGGTGATCAGGCCGTTGTCCTGCGGTTCCAGGTAGGTCGCTTCAAAGCCGATGCGTTCCAGTTCGCGCACCGTGTCGAGCACCGATTTGTGCTCGGTCTTGACGGTGATGATGTGCTTGCCCTTGGTTTTGTAGAACTGCGCCGCGCCCTTGATGGCCAGGTTGTTGCTTTCCGTTGCGCCGGACGTCCAGATGATTTCGCGCGGATCCGCGTTCACCAGGGCCGCCACGTGGCCGCGTGCCTCTTCCACGGCTTTTTCCGCCGTCCAGCCATACATGTGGCTGCGCGAGGCCGGATTGCCGAACTGCTCGCGCAGGTAAGGAATCATCTTGTCGGCGACGCGTGGATCGATCGGCGTCGTGGCCGAGTAATCCATGTAGATCGGGAAATGCGGTGCGGTTTCAAAGTGCACTTGGCCTACGTTTTTTTCTGGGGCGTTCATCAATAACTCCTGCAATCAGCAACTGGTATTTTTGTCATTATCAACCGAGGGCGGCGTGGTTACGGTGCATCACCATCACGCTTTGCTCGGCATTCTTTTGTCTCTGCTGGTCGACCAGGTCCTGCAAGGACACAGAATCCAGATAATCGACCATTTTTTCGTTGAGTGTGGACCACAATTCATGCGTCATGCAGCGCGCGCCCGTGGCCGCGTCGGCGCCGTGGCAATGTTCCTTGCCGCCGCACTGCGTGGCGTCCAGCGGTTCGTCGACGGCGATGATGATGTCGGCCACCGTCACCTTGTCGGCGCGGCGCGCCAGGCTGTAACCGCCGCCTGGGCCGCGGATCGATTCGACGATCTCATGCCGGCGCAGCTTGCCGAACAGCTGCTCCAGGTAGGACAGGGAAATCGACTGGCGCTGGCTGATACCGGACAAGGTGACCGGTCCCTTGCCCTGGCGCAGGGCAAGATCGATCATCGCTGTCACGGCAAAACGGCCTTTTGTAGTCAGACGCATACATCCTCTGGTCAACTGGTTTAAAATATTGCGGCTTTTCAACTCCTCAAACCCCGAGTAGTTGAATGATTTAGTCAAGTATAACAAATTCGGCGGGGTTTGTCAGAGCGCCCCTCGATGACCACAGGGCTGGAAGGGGCATGGCCGGCCGCGCCAGGCGCGGCGGCTTCAGGAAAACAACAGTCGGGAAATTGCAGGACGTTCTCAGCCCCGTAAAGCGGTCCGCACTTTCATCAGTTCAAACCCCAGCAGGTTCAAGCCGTCCCAGCTGGCGGGGTCCAGGATGCGCGGATTGTCCGACGCCAGGCCCACGCCCCATATCCGGTCGACGGGACTGGCTTCGACGATGACGCGCTCGCCCGTGCCCAGCAAAAACTTGCGCAGCGCCGCCTTTTGCGAGAACTTGGCAAAGTTGCCATCGAAAACGATGCCGGCACGCGCCGCTTCCCACACCCTGGCGTCGAAGTTCGCCACTTCGCGTCCCAGCTTCTTCACTTCCGACGGCCGCTCGGCCGCCACGATGCGCGCCTGGACGGCCGTGTCGCCAAACAAGGCCGCCTTTTGCGCCATCATGTAATGCTCGGCCGTCGCATACGTCACGCCGGCCAGGCTGAACGGCGACGGAAACCACTGGCTGAAGCAGCTTTTGTCGGGCACCTGCGGCTGCGCCGGCGTGTGCCCCCAGAAATACAGATAGTCGGGCACGCCGCCCGCCGCGATCCACGCCTTCAATTCTTCCACGTTACTGATTTGCATATTCCCCGCACTTCCGCCAGACAGGCGATGATTCAAGCTCAAGCACGCAATAGTTGCATCGGGCCAAACAAGGCCTGCATGTCACGATTGCCGATAAAGGACAGATTATACGGATGTTCCGCCGTCACCTGCGGCAAGGATGTCGCCACCGGCAAGCGTTTGATCAGCTCGGCGATCTTGCCCCACAGCACCAGTTGCGGCTGCACCGCCCCGCCCGGCTGCGCCAGCGCTTCCAGCACCACATGCAGGAAAGGCAGCCAGCCGCGCGCATCCTGCACGGGCGGCACGTGGGAACGGAATACCAGCGCCGCGTTCAGCAGCAAAAAGCCCTGCTCCGTCATCTTGCGCTGCAAGTCGGGCAGGGTCTGGATCACGCCGCTGTCGGCTTGCAGCGCGGCGGCCGCCACGGGCGCCATGGCCGCACCGGACGTATCGCCGCCCTGCAGCTGGCCATCGGCCACCAGCAGCATCTTCATGAAGTTGCGCAAGGACGTGGCGCGGTTGACGGGTTTCGACAGGCCCGTCGCCGACCACAGGCTGCCGACGGCGCCATCCATGAAGCACACGCCCGTGGCGCTGTCGGCGCGCGGATACGGCCCCTCGCCCACCAGCACGTAGCGCACCTGCGCCAGCGGCAGGGCGAATGCGGCGAACAGCCGGCCCTGCGTGGGCAGGTAATCGTCGGCGGCCAGCGCCGGCAGATAGGCGGGATCGGCATCCATCACGGCCTGCAAGCCGCGCAGCAGGATGGGACGCCAGGAAGCATGCGCCAGGGACAGGGCATCGGTGATGCTGGCAGGAACGGTTGTTGCGGTCATGGGCACGTGAAGTATTTGGGCAAACGCAAATTGTAGCGCACCGGCAAGATGGCATTGACTGATCAAAATCAAGCACGCATAAAAAAACCCCGCCTGTTGCCAGACGGGGCTTCCCGCACCGCGCCGTGTGTTGCTATTCGGCGTCAGGCTGCTGCGACGGGTGCGCCGCAATAAAGGCTGGCAAGCCAGCGCAATGCGCATGGATGCGCGCCACGCGCGGATACGGCGCCAGGTCGATGGCGAAGCGCAGCGCATTGAACACTTGCGGCACCAGGCAGCAATCGGCCATCGTCGGGCTGTCGCCGTGGCAGAACAAGCCCGTGCCGGCAGGATCGCCCTGCGCCAGCAGCGCTTCCACGGCCGCCAGCCCCTCGGCCATCCAGTGGCGGTACCACTCCTGCTTGACCTCGTCCGACAGCCCAAGCGTCCCTTTCAGGTATTTCAGGACGCGCAGATTCGTCAGCGGATGGGCGTCGCAAGCGATGGCCAGCGCCAGCGCGCGCACGCGCGCCCGTTCCAGCGGGTCCGCCGGCAGCAAGGGCACGCCAGGACGCGTCTCTTCCAGATACTCGAGCATGGCCAGCGACTGCGTCAGGATGGCGCCGTCGTCGTCGAGGGCCGGCACCAGCGCCGACGGGTTGACGGCGCGGTAGGCCGGCAGCAGTTGCTGGCCGCCATCCTGCAGCAGATGCACGGGGATGCTGTCGTAAGCGATGCCCTTGAGATTCAAGGCGATGCGCACGCGGTAGGCGGCCGAACTGCGGAAATAGGTGTACAGCTTCACGGGCGGCCTCCTCAGGCGCGCGTGGCGCCAGCGTACAGGGCCACGGTCTGCTCGATGCTGCCGAAGATGCTGGCGCCGGCCGCGTCGCGCATCTCGATGCGCACCGTGTCGCCGAACTTCAGGTACGCCGTCTTTGGCGCGCCGTGTTCGATGGTTTCATACATGCGCACTTCGGCCAGGCAGCAGTAACCGACGCCGCCGTTCTCGATGCTGGAGCCAAACAGGTTGCCCTGCTTGTTCGACACGGTGCCCGAGCCAACGATGGTGCCGGCGCCCAGTTCGCGCGTCTTCGCCGCATGGGCGACCAGTTGCGCAAAATTGAAGGTCATGTCTTCGCCCGCATTCGGTTTGCCGAACGGCTTGTCGTTGAGGTCCACCAGCAGCGGCAAATGCAGCTTGCTGTCCGCCCAGGCCGCGCCCAGTTCATCGGGCGTGACGGCGACGGGAGAGAACGCGCTGGCCGCCTTCGACTGGAAGAAACCGAAGCCTTTCGCCAGTTCGCCCGGGATCAGGTTGCGCAGCGAGACGTCGTTGACCAGCATGACCAGGCGAATCGCCTTCGCCGCGTCATCCACGCCGGCGCCCATGGCCACGTCGCCCGTGATCACCGCCACTTCCGCTTCCAGGTCGATGCCCCACTCTTCGGACAGGGCGAAGACGGGGTCGCGCGGGCCGATGAAGCTGTCCGAGCCGCCCTGGTACATCAGCGGGTCCGTGTAGAACGAGGCCGGCACTTCCGCATTGCGCGCCTTGCGCACCAGCTCCACGTGGTTGATGTAGGCGGAACCGTCGGCCCACTGGTAGGCGCGCGGCAGCGGCGAGTGGCACTGATTGGCATCAAACGGCTGCGCGTCCGGCGCCTGGCCCGCGTTCAGGTTGGCGTACGCCTGTTCCAGCTTGGGCGCGACGACGTCCCAGTTATCGAGCGCCGCCTGCAGGGTGGGGGCGATGGCGGCCACGCGCTGGTACTGGCGCAGGTCGCGGCTGACGAGGATCAAGGCGCCGTCGCGGCTGCCGTTTTTCAGGGTTGCGAGTTTCATGGTATTCCTGGTTCGGTGTATTGGTCAGAGAGTGTAGGTCTGCAGCAGTCAATCTGCTGCGCTCAGGCGTCGGCGGGCGCGTGCATCCAGGCGGCGTGCTTCGGTGCGCGGTGCGTCTGCGACCATTCTTCCAGCATTTCCCATTTGACGGCGTCCAGTTTGGCCATCATTTCCGGCGTGCCCACGTTGGCCGCCAGCTCCAGGCGGTGGCCGTTCGGGTCGAAGAAATAGATCGACTGGAAGATGGCGTGGTTCACGGGGCCCAGCACCTCGATGCCGCCCGCCACCAGGCGCTCCTTGGCGGCCAGCAGTTCTTCCATGCTGCCCACTTCCAGCGCCAGGTGCTGCACCCAGGCCGGGGTATTGCGGTCGCGGTCCATCGGCGGCTGCGTGGGCAGCTCGAAGAAGGCCAGCACATTGCCCTGGCCCGCGTCGAGGAACACGTGCATGTACGGGTCCGGCGCCTTGGTCGACGGCACCAGGTCTTCGGCGATGGCGAGGACGAAATTCATGTTCAAATGCTTGACGTACCACTCGACGGTTTTCTTCGCGTCGATGCAGCGGTAGGCGACGTGGTGGATCTGCTTGATTTTCATGCGGTCTGTCTCCGATGGATGGCGCCCTGGGCGCGATGTTTTTCAGCTTTTCACCATTAGAATCCAGTTACAGCTATCATACAAACAATTTTTAACCATCGATTTATCGGATTATCTTATGAGTCCCAGCCTGCGACAGATGCGCGCCTTCGTGGCGCTGGCCAAGACGGGCAGTTTTACCCTGGCCGCCGAATACCTGCACGTGACGCAGTCCGCCTTGAGCGGCTTGATCAAGGAACTGGAAAGCGTGCTGGGCGTGCGCGTGGTCGAGCGCAGCACACGCAAGACGCAGCTGTCGGAAATCGGCCGCGAACTGTATCCGCTGTTCGAGAAGATGATCGAGGACCTCGACGGCGCCATGGCCGGCATCGCCCAGCGCAAGGCCCTGAAAACGGGTATGGTGCGCATCGCCGCGCCGCAGATGATGGCGTGCACCCTGCTGCCGGAAGTGATCGCCGCCTACCGCCAGGCACACCCGGACGTGCAGCTGCGCCTGGTCGACTGCCCCGTGGAGAATGTCTCGGCGCGCGTCTTCAGCGGCGAAGTCGATTTCGGCATCGGCCCCGAGCGCGATCCGACGGCGGAAATCGCCGCGCAGGTGCTGTTCGAAATGCCCTTCGTGCTGGTCTACCCCGAGCAGCATCCGCTGCGGCAGAAAGAGCACGTCACCTGGGCCGACGTGGGCGACTATCCGTTCATTTCGCTGCAGGGCCAGTTCACGGAACGCCTGCTGCGCGACATGCACGGCGCGTTTCGCGAGCTGTCGCTCAATCCCTACAATGAAGTGACCTTCATGACGACGGCGCTGGCCATGGTCAGCGCCAACCTGGGCATCACGGTGTGCCTGCCGTACGCGGAACCGATGGTCAAACTATACAATTTGCACATGCGCGCCCTGCACGAACCGGAACTGACGCGGCGCTTTTTCGTCTACACGAAGACGGGACGTTCGCTGTCGCCGGCGGCCGAAAGCTTCATGGCCTTCCTGTTCCGCTTTGTCGAGACGCACGAGTGGAACGTGGGAGCGGGCGGCCCGGCTGGCGCCGTTTTATAATCGCGCATCGCCCCCTCACCGCCCGCACCATGACCCAGCCCGACCTGTCCGCCATCGACGCCGCCACCATCGCCATCAACCAGCGCATGACCACATTCGACGGCCATGCGCAGGTCTGGCTGTTCGGCTATGGCTCGCTGATCTACAAGGCCGATTTTCCGTATATCGAACGGCGCCCCGCCAGCATCGCCGGCTGGACGCGGCGCTTCTGGCAAGGCTCGCACGACCACCGGGGCACGCCGATGGCGCCGGGCCGCGTCGCCACCATCGTGCCGCAGGCGGGCGCCGTGTGCGACGGCATGGCCTACCTGATCACGCCCGAAGTCTTCGCCCACCTCGACCACCGCGAAAAGAACGGCTACCTGCGCCTGGCCACCGAGATCACCTTCGACGATGGCAGCAAGGCCGAAGGCCTGGTGTACATCGCAAACGAGGAAAACGCCGCCTTCCTCGGTGCCGCGCCGGAACTGGACATTGCGCGCCAGATCGCCCGATCAAGCGGCCCCAGCGGCCCGAACAGCGACTACCTGCTGCACCTGGCCAGCGCCCTGCGCGAGCTGGGCAAGAGCGATCCGCACGTCTTTGCCATCGAGCAACATCTGGCGCAATTGAAGGATGCGCCGCCTGCCGCGCAGTGAGCTGCAGCGGGCCGCCGGCTTGCATGATGCAAGCGATGAAAATCTTTTTATTGTGACAATTGGCGACTATCGCCGTTTCATTAACGCCCATAATCGGAACGCGCGATTCCTTTATGCCCGAGTAGGGCAATGGCACGCGTCAGGAGGCAGCGGGGCAAAACAAAAATGATGGCCCTGCACGATCGGAGCGAATTCATCGGAGCGAGACGACCATGTCCGACAGGTCTATGCTGCAACAGCATGGCAGGCAGCCGCATTACGTTCTGCCCGGGACGGGCACCATTGCTCCTGTGCAAGCCCCCCTACACCGCGCCAGCCTCGGGGGCGGGCTGAACGTCATTGGCAGCTCCCCCATCTTCCAGCGCCTGCTGCGCATGGTCGACGCCGTGGCGCCGACCCGCTGCACGGTGCTCATCAGCGGTCCCACCGGTTCCGGCAAGGAAATCATCGCCCAGCTCGTGCACCGGCAAAGCGGCGATCCCGGCGCGCCCTTTGTCGATCTCAACTGCGGCGCCCTGCCGGAACACCTGATCGACGCCGAACTCTTCGGCCATACCAAGGGGGCGTTTACGGGAGCGCTGAGCAGCCGCGCCGGTTTTTTCGCCCAGGCGGGACAAGGCACGCTGTTTCTCGATGAAATCGGCGAATTGCCGCTGGCGGTACAGAGCAAGCTGCTGCGCGTGCTCGAATCGCGCTGTTTCCGGCCGCTGGGCGGCGGTGATACGCAGCCGTTCAACGGCCGCATCGTGGCCGCCACCCATTGCGACCTGGCCGCGATGGTGCAGGCGGGCCGTTTCCGCGAAGACTTGTATTACCGGCTGGCGGTATTGAAACTCGACGTGCCGGGCCTGGACCAGCGCCGCGGCGACGTCGCAGCCCTCGCCGCGCACTTTGCCGGGCAGCAAACGCGGCCCATCCGCTTTACCGCCACCGCCATGGAACGCCTGGGCCGGCATGCCTGGCCCGGGCATATCCGCGAACTGCGCAACCTGGTGGAACGGCTGTCGATACTGGCCGAATCGGCGCTGATCGACGCCCACAGCCTGGAAGCGTTCCTGTCGGCGGGCAAGCCGCAGGACGCTGATCACACGCTGCTGGCGGAAGCCCTCATGCGGCTGGACGGAGACGACAAGCTGGCGGCCGCCGAACAATTGCTGATCGACTATGCGATGCGCCTTGCCGATGGCAACAAGACGACCGCGGCCCGCCACCTGGGCATCAACCGCAAGGTCATCGAACGCCGCGTGCATGGCGACGAGGAGCGCAGCAATTTCGCCCGCGTCTGCCTGCTGGAGGGACGCGCGCTGATCGAGGCGGCCCGCTTCAAGGAAGCCATCGAAGTGTTGCGCCGCGGCCTCACCTTGCTGGCCGCCGATGCGCATCCCTGCACCGCGCGCCGCCTGAGCTGCGACCTGCACCGCTGGCTGGCGATTTCGCACCGCGGCATCAGCGGCTGGCAAAGCGCCGAAGCGCTCGCCTGCTACCAGCAGGCATTGCAGGAAGCGGCGGCGCTGGGCGACGAGGTGGAAATCACCGCCCTGCGGTTCGGCATCTGGAGTTCGCAACTGATGGCGCTGGACCTGGTGGCGGCGCGGGCAACGGCGCAAGACATGCTGCAGCGGGCGCAAGCGATAGGCGACACGGACTTGCTGTCGCAGGCCCACCTGGCCCTGGCCAACACGCTGTTCTGGCTCGGCGACTACCGCGAGACGCTGGCCTGCCTGGCGCGCGGGCACCTGCTGTGCGGCGCGGCAGCGGCCGACACCGGGGGACAGGGCCTGGACATCGCCGCGCTGTCGACCACGTTCGAAGGCCTGTCCTGCTTCCAGAGCGGCGCCTTCCGGCGCGCGCGCGCGGTGATGGAACACCTGGCGTTGCGCGGCGGCGCCGACAACCCGCACCCCTTTCATCGCGCCATCGCGCTGCAAGGCGCCGCGTGGCTGGCCTGCATGTTCGAGGACTGGGTCCGGCTGGCAAGCCTGGCGGCGGACCTGCAAACCGTCGCCAGCGAATACGGCTATCAATTCTACCTGGGGGTGGGGCAGATATTCCATGCCTGCGCATTGGCAACAGGCAACATCCATACGCAGACCGAACAGCGCATCGCCGACGGCTACCAGCAATACATGCTGTGCGAAGGCGGCATGCTCTTCCATTCATTCCAGGCCTGGAAGCGGGGCGAACTGCTGCTGTCGGCAGGCCAGCCATCGCAAGCCCGGCAACTGCTGCACGGCGCCATCGAACTGGCGCTGGAACATGGCGAACGGGCCTACCTGGTCGAATTGCTCGACATGCATGCCCGGACGTGGATCGCGGTGGGCGACCTGGACAACGCGGAACGCGAACTGGGCAGTGCGCTGTCGACCGCCAAGGCGCTGGGCGCCGCGGCCGGCAGCCTGCTGGTGGCGACCCGCCTGGCGCAACTGCTGCTGCAGCGCGGCCGCCGGCACGAAGCACTCGATCACCTCACGCGCGCCTTGCGCGGCGTGGAACGCGACACGGCTTTTCCCCGGTTTGCCCAGGCGCTGCAGTTGCAGGCCGTCCTGGCGCAAACCATTTCCATGCCATGCCAACCTGAGGACCCGCAACATGAGCTATGTGCTGAACCACGATGACCTTGAATCGCTGTTGCTGGGCGCCTGCTTCTTCGGCAGCGGTGGCGGCGGCACGCTCGCTTCCGCGCGCAGCCTGCTGGCCCAGTTCCACGCCGGCGATTATTATCCGGACGCCCAGGTGCGCGTGGTCGGCGTCGAGGAAGCCACCGCTGGCGAAACGGTCATGGTCGCTTATCTGGGTTCGCCCGTGGCGATCAATGGCGCCCATTTTCCGCAGGGTCCCGTCGACGCCGTGCTCGCCGTCAGGGAGCGCCTGGCGCTGGAAAATCGCACCTTGGCCTACCTGGCGCCGCCCGAGAGCGGCGCGCTGGGGTTTCTCGTCGCCTGCCTGGTCGCCGCCCGCCTGGGCCTGGCCGTGATCGACGCCGACGGGGCCGGCCGCGCCGTTCCCTCGCTGCCCCAGCTGACGTATGCGGCCGCGCACATCAATCCGCGCCCCGCCTTCCTCGTCAGCCAGACGGGGCTGCGCGTGGAACTCGACGTCCAGCCCAGCCAGGGCGTGAACGGCGCCCATGCCCACCAGCAAGACGTGGCAACGATCATCGACCAGATGATGCGCCCCATCGTCTCACAGGCCGATTTCAAGCAGTTCGGCGGCCTGGCCATGTGGATCATGACGCCGGCGGAGCTGGCCCGGGCGCTGCCCGTGCGCGGCACCCTGGGACGCGCCCTGCGCCTGGGCCGCGAACTGCAGGCAGGCCGCTTGCGCAGCGCGGAGGAGGTGGTCGATTATCTTGCGCGGCAATGCGACATGCGCGCCTGGCCCTTGTTTCCACAGGGCACGTTCGTCGCCGCCGAAGTCGACTCGCGCAATGGCTTCGACCTGGGCAAGATCACCATCCGCGCGGGTGAGCGGCTTTGCACGGTCCTGTACCAGAACGAATCGCTGCTGGCCTGGGACAGCAGCCGCAGCACGCCCCTTTGCATGGCGCCCGACACCATCAGTTACTTTGTCGAGGGCGATGGCCAGGCCGTGTATTCGAATGGCGACTTGCTGCTGCCGGACGGCACGCTCAACCCGGCCTTGATGCAGCGCAAGGTGACGCTGCTGGGCTTGCAAGCCCATCCGGCATTGCGGGAACGGGACGGCCTGATACTCGACAGCTTCATGCAACTGATCAACGCCATCGGCTACCTGGGACCCTACGTGCCGCTCACGGGCAACGCCGGCGCAGCGGCAGGGAGCGCCGCATGAAGCCGCTGCGCATCTGCATCGTGGCGCCGGTGGCCACGTCCATCTACAACCAGCGCCTGCTCGACGCCATCGAGCCCGTGATGCCGCCCGATGTCGAAGTGTCCGTGCGCAATATTTCTACTGGGAACGACTGCATCGAATACCGCGTCGACTGGCTGCAAAACGGCTATCCGGTGGTACAGCTGGCCAAGGAAATCGAACGCGAAGGCTATGACGGCATCTGGCTCAGCGACTTCGACATGTGCGGCGTGGAGGCAGCGCGCGAAGTGATCGACATCCCCATCCTGGGCGGCTTCCCGCCCGCCGCCTTTACCGCGCTGGCCCTCAGCCAGCGCCTGTCGATCATGACGATACTGCCCAGCACGCTCGCCATGCAGCAGGGTCACATGCAGGCCTACGGCTTGCAGGACAGCTTCGCCTCCATCCGCTCCATCGACTGTCCCGTCGCCGACCTCGGCAAGCTGGACACGGTGGTCGAAAAAACCTTCAAGGCCGCCATGCTGGCCATACAGGAAGACGGCGCCCAGTCCATCCTGCTGGGCTGTACAGGCTTTGTCGGCGTCGCCGCGCGCGTCAGCGCGCTGCTGGAGGATGCGCTGCAGACCTATGTGCCGGTCATCGATCCGAACCAGGCAGGCTTCAGCTTCCTGGTGTCCCTCGTGCGCATGCGCCTGCGGCCCAGCCGCGCCTGCTACAGCAAGGATAGCTGAACCGCCGCACGCGCCCGCGTCACGCCATGCCGTGTCCCGGGCGCCCCCTCCCCGTCCTTGCCGCCTGCCGTTTTCGTCCATCCCGCTCAACAAGAGTGGACGATATCCGCCAACATTATTGCAGCACGACAATGCAAATCCACCCCATCCCTTGAAAATCAAGCACTTGGCCTTCTGGCACGCCCCTTGCTAAAGATCATGCTATCGGCGCTTGAGCAGCAGGCGCCGCAGCAGGCGGGCGGAGCACCTCAAGCGGTGCGCCGCCCACCCTCCAGGACCCAGCAAGGAGCACCGCGTGCCGACGACCATGGAAGTATCCACCACCCACGACAGCCTGGCCAATCATGGCTTGCTGCACGGCCTGGCTGCCTTGCAAGATGGCAACACCGGCTGTGCCGACATCTGCATCGCCGTGCTCGACGGTCCCGTCGATACCAGCCACCCTTGCTTTGCCGGCGCCAGGCTGCAACTGCTCGACACGCTCGCCACGGGTGCCAGCGGCAGCGGCCGGGCATCGCAACACGGCACCCATGTCGCCAGCATCATCTTTGGCCAGCCGGGCAGTCCCGTCACGGGCCTGGCTCCCCATTGTCGGGGCTTGATCCTGCCCATCTTTGCCGACCGCGCCGACGGCGCACTGACGCAATGCACGCAGCTCGACCTGGCCCGCGCCATCACCCAGGCCGTCGAGCACGGCGCGCACATCATCAATGTCAGCGGCGGCGAACTGTCCGACAGCGGCGCCGCCGATGGCCTGCTGCAAAAAGCCATACAGCTGTGCCATGAACGCAACGTCCTGCTGGTCGCGGCGGCGGGCAACGACGGCTGCGATTGCCTGCACATCCCCGCCTCCATCAAATACACGCTGGTCGTCGGCGCACTGGACCGGCAAGGCGCGCCCATGCCCAACAGCAACTGGGGCGAAGCCTATCGCGCGCGCGGCATCATGGCGCCCGGCACCGACATCCTCGGCGCCGCGCCCGCAGGGCGGGTGCGGCTCAGCAGTGGCACCAGCTTTGCCACCCCGATCGTCTCGGCCATCGCAGCCTTGCTGCTATGCCGGCAACACCAACATGGGGATCGTCCTGACCCTCGTGGAGTTTGCAGCGCATTGCTGCAAAGCGCAACGCGTTGCAACACCAATGGCGAGCTGGACTGTCGCCGCCTCCTGACTGGGACATTGAATGTGCCGGGCGCCACTCAACTATTATTAAAAGGGAAAATTGAAATGTCAGACGATACTGTGATTGAAGCGAGCCCAGCCAATGCCGACACTTCCGCGCAGGCGCATCCGCTCAGCATTCCCATGCTGGAAACCCCCTCCCTGGCCAACCTTGCGGGCCCTTCCGGCGCGACGCGGCAAGGCATCGCCGCTTCCGGCATCGATGCCTCCGATTGCGGCTGCGGCGGCAGCGCCAAGGGCCCAACCCTGGTGTATGCGCTGGGCAACCTGGGCGTCGACTTCGGCAGCGAAGCGCGCCGCGATTCCTTCGTCCAGGCCATGCCATCGGACAGGAACAATCCGAGCGATCCGCAGCAATTGATCGAATTTCTGCGCGCAAAGCCATATTTCCGCCAATCGCTGACCTGGACCGTCAACCTGGACGCCACGCCGATTTACGCGGTCGTCCCCGTCGGTCCGTATGCCGACATGACCTATGAACTGCTGTTCGAGGCCTATGTCGGCACCATCGATGGCCTGGTCGTCATGAATTCGTTTCCCGGCGTAATCTCGGGCGCCGCCAGGCTGATGTCCGGCCAGCTCGTTCCCGTGATCCAGCCGGCCATCCGGGGCATGTTCAGCTGGAATGTGCCGCAGCTGATCGACAGCCTCATGGCGGTGCAGGACAGCCTGGACATCAACAGCAGCAACACGGGCGCGCGCCTGGAAAACTTCCTGAACCGCATCTATTACGACTTCCGCAACCTGGGCGTCACGGGCATGGACCGCGCGCTCAACTTCTCGGCCACGAATGCCATGCAAGCGGCGGAAATGCTGGCCAAGACCACGGGCATGCAGCTCGATACCATCGTCGTGCAACAGAGTCCCGTGTGCCGCCCGGGCTCCGAGTGCTACGACATCATCATGACCTTCTTCAACCCGGAAAACCTGCAAGTAGCCAACACGGTCGCCCGTTTCGCCGTCGACGTCAGCGATGTGATACCGGTCAGCGTCGGCGCAGTGCGCTACTGGTCGCAACGCTGACGTCAACAGCATTTGAATTGTCGGGGCTCGTGGGCGCAGCAATGCGTGCACGCGCTTCAGCATACGGTCGTTGGCGGGAAACGATCAGCACCGTACTTCGGTACGCACACCCATTGCCGTTGCCCGCGGCGGCGCCACCACAAGGAGTTTTAAAATGAACAATCTGCCATTGCAAGCCAAAGCCGTACAACGCAGCCCCAGCATCTCCGCCATCAGCCAGGGTGTCGCCCCTTCCGGCATTACCTGCACCCTGTGCAAAGCGGCTTGCGGCGCCTTGAGCGGCACCGCACAGCAACTCTGCCTGATGGCTTGCAACGCCACCGTTTGCTGATCAAGCCAGCAAGATCGAGCCGTTCCGGCTAAGCCCGGCATGCCTGCGGGCGATGAGTTTCTCGTCGCCCGCTCCCCCTGCCGGCATCCCCCCGACGGACGCAGGACGGCGATGCGACTCGCCACCGAACCCGCCTGTTTCGCGCAGCGCGCATGCCCTTGCGCGTGCCCATGTCAACGCACAAGCGCGCGCCCCGCACTGCTTGCGCTAAAACAAATCCAGCTGCCCCGCATTACCTTTTTTTACTTTTGCGCCCAGCGGCGGCACCACCAGCGGCCGGCGGAACTGCGTGCAATCGAGCTGCTTGAAGCGGCCGCCCTTGCCGTGCAAGCCCAGCCGGTGCACGGCTTTCTCGAAACGCTGGCGGATGAGGTCAGCCCACACGCCTTCGCCCCGCATGCGCGCGCCGAACGCGCTGTCGTAATCCTTGCCGCCACGCATTTCGCGCACCCGGTTCATCACGCGCTGGGCCCGTTCCGGGAAGTGCGCTTCCAGCCATTGCTGGAACAGCGGGCTCACTTCCCACGGCAGGCGCAGCACCACGTAATGGGCGTGGATGGCGCCCGCGTCGCGCACGGCTTCGAGCAGCTGCTCGATTTCCGGTTCCGTCACGAACGGGATGATGGGCGCGATGCTCACGCCCACGGGGATGCCCGCCTCCGTCAGGGTGCGGATGGTGCGCAGCCGCCGCGCCGGAGCGGCCGCGCGCGGCTCCAGGGTGCGCGCGATGGCCGGGTCGAGCGTGGTGACAGTGACGGCCACGGCCGCCAGGCGCCTGGCCGCCATCGGCGCCAGAATGTCGATATCGCGCTCGATCAGCGACGATTTCGTGATCAGCGCCACGGGGTGGTCGCACTCGTGCAGCACTTCCAGCACGCGCCGCGTCAGTTGCCGTTCGCGCTCGCACGGCTGATACGCATCCGTGTTCACGCCCAGGGCGATCGGTTCGGGCACATACGAGGGCTTGGCCAGTTCGCGGCGCAAGAGTTCGGGGGCGTTCACCTTGGCATAGATGCGGCTTTCGAAGTCCAGCCCCGGCGACAGGCCCAGATAGCTGTGCGTGGGGCGGGCAAAGCAATAAATGCAGCCGTGTTCGCAACCCCGGTACGGATTCAAGGAAACATTGAACGGCAAGTCGGGCGAAGCGTTGCGGGTGAGAATGGTGCGCGCCTGCTCGTCGCTGACCTGTGTCTTCCAGGTGGGAGGCGCCGCCTCCCCGCCCTCCTCATCCAGGCCGCCCACGCCCCAGCCATCATCGAAACCGCCGCGCGCGTGCGTCTCGTAGCGCCCTTGCAGGTTCGACACGGCACCGCGGCCCTTGTGGGCTTTCAGCGATTGCGGCGGCAACATGGCTTGCCCGGCGAAGCTGTCATCGTGCTCTGGAATGATTGCTTTCATGAACGGCCCCATCAACTGTATATACGTACAGTATACTATGCCGCTGTGCGGGCAAGATCAAGGGCTGGCGTGATGCCGTTTCAAGCTTTTTCACCGTGCGGCATGACATAGCTCAACTGCTGTGCGACAAAGCCGTCAAATGCCGCAATCAGGGGAACGAAGCGGGCCGCGTCCTGCTCCAACTGCATCAGGGCATAGCACGTCGCTTCCAGGGTCGATAACTGGTCTGGCGCGTGCGCCTTGCGGATCAGATAATGGGAAGCGGGCGTGTCGCGCAGGGGCAGGCGCGGCAGCTGTTGCAACGGGGGATTCAGATACAGCATCTTGCGGCTCTTGCGCCAGGTGGCGTCCAGCACCACCAGCCGCACGCGGGCAAGATCGAGCAAGCTGGCTGGGTCGAGCGCCGGCGGCGGGGCGATGCCCAGCGAACGGTCGCCGGGCGTATCCGGGTACAGCAGCACGTTGTACTTGTCAGCCAGCAGTTCGGCGAACGTTTCGGGGGCAAACTGCTCGCCCGTCAGCATGCGGCTGTTCGGCAGGCTCAAGTGCAGCAGGCGGGCACTGCCCTTGGCATTGTGCACTTCCAGCGGATGCTGCAGGATCAGCACTTCCACCGCGTGGGAAACGGGGGCGATCCAGCGGCAGATGCAACTGGATACGGCGCGCAGGCAGGCTGGGCAGCGCGCGCGTTTGGCCGGTTCAGCCAGGCAGGACGATGCAGCGCCAGGGCTGGCGGGATGGCTGGCGGGATGATTTGAGCTAGGGCTGGAGGTGCGGCGGGTGGTCATGGCGGAGCGCGTTCGCGGCTGTCTTCAAGCCGCGATTGTAGCGCCCGCGCCATGCCAAGGGGGAAACTGCGCTTAAGAATCCGTGCTTAAAACTCTTCCCATTCGTCGGCGCCCGAGGCCACCGGCGTCTTCGGCGTGCGTGCGCGCACCGCGTCCGCTTGCGCCGCCTTGTCCGGCGAGGTCGCGGTCACGGCGGGTGCTGGCGCGCGGGATGCTGGCGCGCGTCGCATGGCGGGCTGCGTGGCTGGCTGCATGGCAGCTCGCGTGGCAGCCGCTACTGGCGCAGGCGCCGTCACGGACGGGCTGCTACGGGCGGCAGCATATTGCTGCGTGGCATCGAGCTTGAACACGCCCACGACCTCGGCCAGCCTGGCCGCCTGTTCCTGCATGGATTCGGCCGCCGCGGCCGCTTCTTCCACCAGGGCCGCGTTTTGCTGCGTCACCTGGTCCATCTGGCCGATGGCCTGGTTGACTTGTTCGATGCCGGCGCGCTGTTCATCGCTGGCGTCGGTGATCTGGTTCATGATCTGCGTCACGTGGCTGATACTTTGCACGATCTCGTCCATGGTGCGGCCCGCCTTGTCCACCAGTTGCGAACCGGCCTCGACCTTTTGCACGGAATCGTCGATCAAGCCCTTGATTTCCTTGGCCGCCGCGCTGGAGCGCTGCGCCAGGTTGCGCACTTCGGAAGCCACGACGGCAAAGCCGCGGCCCTGTTCACCGGCCCTGGCCGCTTCCACGGCCGCGTTCAGGGCCAGGATATTCGTCTGGAAGGCGATGGCGTCGATGACGCTGATGATGTCGACAATCTTGCGCGAGGAATCGTTGATCGAGCCCATGGTGCTGACCACTTCCGACACCACCACGCCGCCCTTGCTGGCGATCTGCGAGGCGTCGATGGCCAGCTGGTTGGCGCTGCGCGCATTGTCCGCGTTGAGTTTCACGGTGGAAGTCAGTTCTTCCATGGACGACGCCGTCTCTTCCAGCGAACTGGCTTGCTCTTCCGTGCGTGACGACAAGTCCAGGTTGCCGGCGGCAATTTCGCTCGACGCCGTGCTGATCGATTCGGTGCCGGCGCGCACCTGGCCCACGATACTCACCAGTTTATCGTTCATGTTTTTCAGCGCATGCATCAATTGCCCCGTCTCATCGCGGCTTTCCACAACGATATGGCTGGTCAGGTCGCCAGCGGAAACGGCTTCCGCCACCTCGACGGCACGCGTGATGGGACGCGTGATCGAGCGCGTGATCCAGTAGGCGCAGGCGATGCCCAGCAAGATGGCCACCACGCCCAGCGAGATCAGCAGCATGCGGCCATTTTCGTAGCGCGAACGGATTTGCGCGGCCGTTTCATCGAGCAATTTGGCTTCCAGCAATTCCAGCTTCTTCAGCGACGCCAGGTAGATGTCGCGCTTGACGGCCATGTCGCCTTCGTACAGGCGCTTGCCCAGTTCCAGGTCGCCCGCATTCTTGGCCTTGAACACATTCTTGCGCACTTCCGTGTAGGCCTTGCGCGTGCTCAATACTTCCTGGTACAGCGCCTGCTCGTCCGTGTTCAGCTCGCTCTTGCCGATATCGTTCTGGATTTCCGTGGCGCGTGCAGACGAGACCGCCATTTCCTGTTCAAACTGCTTCTGGTGCTCGGGATCGCTGACTTTCCAGGCGGCCGCCGTGCGCGCCGCGTTGACCTCGATGACCTTGGTCCACTCGGCGATCAGGCGCTCATTGCGCACCTTGACGTTGACGAGCGCATCGGTTTCCTTGCTGGCGCTTTGCATCTGCACGATGCCCACCACGGTCAGGCTGGTCAACAGGAACAGGACGGCGGCAAAACCGCCACCGAGACGTACGCCGATTTTGAGGTTTTTCATTGCGTGATTCCTATCTGAAGAAAACGATGCACAGACGCCACGAAACCGACCTACTGCTACGTACCAATATAGCAGGCATCTGCCGTGCGGCAATCACGAGCGGTGGCGCAACGCGAACGTCGCCACCGGAATGGCAGCGCGCCGCAGCGCACTACTTTGGAGCAGATTGTGAGTGAATCAGAGTGGTATTGCAAGAAATAACATGCAGAAAAGCAACAACCAGAAGGCGCTTTGCCGCCACGAACGGGCGGCAGGCAAGCAAGGTCAGTTTTGCTTTACATAGATCAATTTTGACGTATCAAAACCCAGGCCGCCGGCTTTCTCGATCAAGCGCTGCTGCAAGGCAGGGTCCATGGTGGGCGTGCGCGACAACAGCCAGAAGTACGACTTGTCCGGGCCGCTGATCATGGAATAGCTGTAATTTTTCTGGTCGAGGTCGAAGACGATGTAGGAACCATAGAAGGGGCCGAAAAACGACACTTTCAGGTAGCCCACGTCTTTCTTGTCCACGAAATACGCCTTGCCTTCCGCTTCCTTCCACTTCGCATCCGCATCCTTGTAGCCGCGGTTGAGCACCTTCAGGCCGCCATCCTGGCGCAGGCTGTAATCGGCCGTCACCTGGCTCAGGCCCCGCTCGAACGAATGGTCGAGGCGCGCGATCTCATACCATTTTCCCAGATAGCGGGTCGTGTCGAAGTGACTGACAGGCACAATATTGTCGGGGCGGCCCACGCAGCCGGCCAGCACGAGCACACTCAGAAACAGCAATTTTTTCATGGTCTTCTCCATCGGGTGAATCAAGGAGGCAGCGTCAGGGTTGCAATGCGCGCTCGACGATGCGGCGGATCGCGCCGCTATTTTGCATGCGCACGATGGCCGCGTTGAATTGTTCGATAAAGTCATCGCGATAAGGATAGGCGGCAGGCTGGCGCGCCGTAAAACCCAGGTGGCCTTGCTGGCTGGCCAGCTGCGCCGTTTCCTCGATTGCCTGCATCGGCGTGCCCGGCGGTCCCTCGCGCCGGATGCGCTGCAATTCCCACTGCGCCGACAGGCGGTCGCTGACATAGCAATCGATGCGTCCGCGCATCAGCTTGAGCAAATTCGTGCGCGTGCCCTTGGCGGGATCGAGCACGATTTTTTCAGCGCGCAGGGACGCCATCAATCCCGCGTCGCCCGGCAGGAAACCGGCGTTCACGCCGATGTGCAGGCCGCCGTAATCGGCGGGCCATTGCCGCAGCTTGCGCCTGGCCAGCACGTCCTGGTTGCACAGCACCACCAGCTGTTCCATCAGCAGCGGCACGGAATAGCGCACATACGGCCGCTCGCTGCGCCAGGAATACGGCGGATACAGGGCGAAGGCCTCGCCCGTCTGCAGCATCAGCAAGCCCCGCTTCCAGGGCACGGGGCGCAGCTGCACCGCATACTGCGGCATCGATTGCGCCGCTTCGTGCACGATCTCCGTATAAATGCCTTTCAGCTGGCCGTTTTCAACGTAGGAGTACGGCGGATAGTCGTCGTCGCCGTAAATCACCAGCGGCACCGCAGTGCCGGCCCGCGCGCCGGCGGCGATGAACAGGCATAGCGCGGCAGGCAAGATGAGCATTCTGGACATGCCCGAAGAGTAGCATGGAAGGGGTCAGCGGCATCACCCGTTTGCACTGTTCGTACCCAGCATGTCGTCGAGCTGTGCTAGGGTATTGGCATCCTTCACGACGGCGCGCAGCCACAGGTGCAGCGGCAGCTCGCCCCAGCTGGCGGCCTTCTCGGCCAGGTAGGCGACGGGGCTGTGCGGCTCCGTGCGGCGGAAGAAATCGGCCACCTGGCGCAGCTGGGCCAGCGCCTGCTGGCGCTGCACGATGGCGCCGCCGCCCTCGCCGGCGGCCTGGCCGGCCGCCGCCGGGGCGCCGATAAAATCCGCGCCAGGCGACAGCGGCGCGATGAAATGAATGGCGTTTTCCAGCGCTTCGCGCGCGGCGCGGAAACTCGGACCGTCGGCGCCGAAACGCGCATCGACGCTGCGCTCGAACGCCAGCAGCGACTGCATGCAGTACTGCGCATCGGCCAGCAAGCCGTCGGAAAAGGCGCGCGTGTTCCTGTGCCGCGCCGCCTCCATCTGCGCCAGGGTTGCCGCTTCGTCGTGGCGCGCGTCGCCCCAGCCCTGATCGGCCGCGCCCTGCGCTACGCTGGCGGCCGCGCGCTGGCGCGCCGCATCGAAATCCTGCAGCGAATACAGGCCGTCGGCGCCTTCGGTCAGCGGGATCTCGCGCAGCAGCTGCGGCGTGCGCGACAGCAGCCAGAAGACATTGCCGATGCGCTGTTCCTGGTCGCCCTCTTCCGCCGGCGGGTACAGGCCATCCCAGTAACGTTCGCACAGGCCGGCCAGCAGCGCGTAGCCATCGCCCAGGCCACGGAAATGGCGCGTCTTCGCGTGCGCCTCGGCCAGCCACACGGCCATGCGCAAATCCTTGCTGCGCGCCGCGATCAGCTGTTCGCAGCGCGTCGCCACGAATGGCCAGTCGGCTTCCTTCAGCGCCGTCACCCACTCGCCCTGGTCCAGGCTCGGGTCGTCGTGCTGGCGCGCGCGCGCGATGGCGTCGAGCTCCTGGCTGAAGGTGAGGTCGTCGCCGCAGGGGCTGACGGCGCTGACGGGGTGCAGCAACTGCTCCAGATTGAACATGGCGCTCTCCGGAAGGTGGATTATCGGATCGTGTACTTGAACTGCCCCTGCTTGTTCGCGCTGACGCGTATCGACGCGACCGGCTCGCCCGCGGCCATGCGCGCCAGCACCGCTTCGGCGATCGCCGGCAGCAGGCTGCCGTTGAGGATCTGGTCGACGTTGCGCGCGCCCGAATCGACCTCGGTGCAGCGCGCCAGCACGGCGTCGACCAGGCCCGCGTCATGGCTGAACTGCGCCTGGTGGTTGCGCGCGATGCGCGCCCCGATGCGCGCCAGCTTCAGGGCGATGATCTCGGCCAGCACCGCGTCGTTCAGGGGATAGAATGGCAGCACCTTCAGGCGCCCCAGCAAGGCCAGCTTGAAGTGCGCCACCAGTTGCGGTCGCACCAGTTCTTCCAGCGCGGCCGGCGTGGGCAAGTCCTGCGCCGCCCGGTTCAGGCAGGCGGCCATCATCGCGCCCGAACCCAGGTTCGAGGTGGCGATGATGATGGTATTGCGAAAATCGACTTCGCGTCCTTCCGCATCGTCGAGCACGCCCTTGTCGAACACCTGGAAGAACAGTTCCAGCACATCGGGATGGGCCTTTTCCGCTTCGTCGAGCAGCACCACGCTGTAGGGCTGGCGCCGCACGGCTTCCGTCAGCACGCCGCCTTCGCCATAGCCGACATAGCCGGGCGGCGAGCCTTTCAGGCCAGCCACGCTGTGCGCTTCCTGGTACTCGCTCATGTTGATGCTGATGAGCTTGCGCTCGCCGCCATACAGCAAGTCGGCCAGCGCCAGCGCCGTTTCCGTCTTGCCCGTGCCGGACGGCCCCGTGAACAGGAACACGGCTTGCGGCTTGTCCGGGTCGTCCAGGCTGGCGCGCGCCGTGCGCACGCGCTGCGCCACGGCCTCGATGACGTGGTCCTGTCCCAGCACCCGTTCGCGCAGCGCGCCGTCCAGGGTCAGCACCGTGCGGATTTCGTTCTTGAGCATTTTCCCCAGCGGGATGCCGGTCCAGCCGGCGACGATGCCGGCCACCACCTGCGCATCGACTTCCAGCGGCGACAGCGGCGCGTCGCCCTGCAGGGCCGCCAGCTCGTCCTTCAGCGCCAGCAGGCGCGCCGCGCCGATCTCGCCAGGCCGCTCGCCGCGCAGCTGCGCGCGCAGCTCGCCGATCTGCGCCACCAGCGCCTTTTCGCGCTCCCAGCGCTGCGCCAGCGCCGCGACCGCCGCCTGCCCTTCGTCATGCTCGCGCCGCAGCTGCGCCAGGCGCGCGGCGCCGGCTTTGCCGGGCACTTCGCCCTCGGCCGCCTCGCGGGCCAGGGCGGCGATTTCCGCGCCGATGCGTTCCTGGCGCCGGTGCGCGTTTTCCAGCTGCGCCGGCGTGGCGCGCTGGCCCAGCGCCACCTTGGCGCACGCCGTATCGAGCACGCCGATGGCCTTGTCGGGCAGCTGGCGCCCGCTGATGTAGCGGTGCGACAGGCGCACCGCCTCGACGATGGCCGCGTCGCGCACGCGGATGCCGAAATGGCGCTCCATCAGCAGCGCCATGGCGCGCAGCATGGCGCAGGCGATGTCTTCGCTGGGCTCTTCCACCTTCACCACCTGGAAGCGCCGCGCCAGCGCCGCATCCTTTTCAAAATACTTCTTGTACTCGCTCCAGGTGGTGGCGGCGATGGTGCGCAGGGCGCCGCGCGCCAGCGCCGGTTTCAGTAGATTGGCCGCATCGTTCTGCCCCGCCTGGCCGCCGGCGCCGATCATCGTATGCGCCTCGTCGATGAAGAGGATGACGGGGTGCGGGCTTTTCGTCACCTCGTCGATGACATTCTTTAAACGGCTTTCGAATTCTCCCTTCACGCTGGCGCCGGCCTGCAGCAAGCCCATGTCGAGCGCGTGGATGCGCGCGCCCTGCAGCACCTCGGGCACGTCGCCGGCGGCGATGCGCAGGGCCAGGCCTTCCACCACGGCCGTCTTGCCCACGCCCGCCTCGCCCGTCAAAATAGGATTATTCTGGCGCCGGCGCAGCAGGATGTCGACGGCCTGGCGTATCTCCGCCTCGCGGCCGATCACGGGATCGAGCTTGCCGTCGCGCGCCAGCTGCGTCAGGTCGGTGGTGAACTGGTCCAGCGCCGGGGTTTTGCTGGCCAGGCTAGCAACAGGATCGTCGCCGGTGTCGGAAAGCCGCGGCACGCCAGCGCTTTCCTCCTCGCCTGAGCCGGCCGTCAGCTTGTCCGGATGGTGCTTCAATTGCTCCACGCTGAAGCGGGCGAACAGCTTCGAGCCGCGGTACGCGAGCTGCGACAGTTCCGGCTCCGTCAGCAGCGCCAACAGCAGATGGCGGCTGCGGATGGGGCCTGGCTGCGCCGTGTCCAGCGAGGCGATCAGCCAGGCGTGTTCGAACAGCAGCGGCAAGTGGGGCGAAAACACGGGCGTGCGTGCGCTGCCCGTGCGGAAGCCGCCGATCTCCCGGCGCAGGTCCGCTTCCAGCGCCGTCAGGCTGATTTCGCTGCGCCGCGCGATGGTGACGAAATCGCTGCGCTCCTGCTCCAGCAGCGCCAGGAACAGGTGTTCGATATCGACTTCATACTGGCCCAGTCCCACGCAGATGGCGGCGGCGCGGGTGGCGGCCGTGCGCGCCGTATCATTCAGCTTGGCGATCAAGGTTTTCAAGTTATTGCTCATGCGGCGGCTCCCTTGCGGTTGATCGAATAGCGCAGCGACGACGGCTGCAGCACGGCGTCGAAATTGACCGTCTCGCCACCGGACCTCACGGCCAGGGTGCCGCTGATGACGAAGCCGACCCGGTTGATGGCGCCCGCTTCCCGTTCCAGGCGGGCGCGCACATTGCGCAGGCGCGGCTCGTGGCGTTCGATGGCGGCCTTCAGCGCAGCGCAGATGCGGGCGCGGTCGTCGCTGCTGGACAAACACATGCCGGCGAAGTCGATCAAGCCATAGTTGACGATGGAGGCCGCGCATTCCGGATACGCGTCGAGCGCGCGGGGCGGCAGGGCCACGCGCGTATTGAGCAGCTCTTCCAGGTCGCGCGCCACCGCATCCTTCAATTGTTCCAGCGACAGGCGCGGCGCCACGCCGCCCGCCGCCGCACCGCCGTCGCCCATCAGGCGGTCGAACAGGCCAGGTACATAACTGTCCATGCGCTCTCCTGAAAAGTCGGCGCGGCGCGGGCGCAGGTGGCCGCCGCGCGCCGCGCGAGGATGGATCAAGCCACGCGGTTCGCGGCCAGGTCCCAGCCGCCCGAGGTATTGCCGCCGGCGCCGCCCGTCACTTTTTGCTGCGTGTATTTCCACTTCACTTTCGAGAACTTGAAGCCGACGTGTTCACCGAGGATGTCGCCCTCCTCCACGTTCGGCGTGACGGCGCCGATCAGCACATTCTCGATTTCGATTTCAAAGTACTTGACGCGCTCGCCCTGGCCGTCGGCGCGCATGAATTCGAAGCGCGCCTTGGGGATGGTCTTGCCGGCCGAGCAGGTCTGCAGCAGCACCGGCGAGGCCAGGTCGGCCAGCTTGGAGATGACGATGTCCTTGTGCTCGCAGCGTTCGGCCGTGTGGCCGCCGCCCGTCGACGCGGTGGCGGACTTCGGCTGCTCGACGCTCCAGCTGACCGATTTGCACTCGATCCAGTCCTTGTGCTTGTCGTCGGTGGACTCGCCCTTGATGCCGTCTATCTGCAGATATACATCGATTGCCATGGTGTGCTCCTGTGGTTGAAAGAGGGGTGGATCAGGAATTGGTCGACTTCGGCAACTCCGCGACCAGTCGGAGCGAAACGGATAATTCATCGAGCTGGAAGTGCGGCCGCAGGAAGGACACGGCGCGGTACACGCCGGGCCGGCCCGGCACTTCATGCACCTGCACGGACGCTTCGCGCAGGGGGAACTGCGCCTTCTGTTCCTGGCTGGCGTTATCGTCGAGCAGCACGTACTGCATCAGCCAGCGGTTCAAAAAATCCTCCACGTTGGAGGCGGCGGCAAAGCTGCCGATCTTGTCGCGCATCATGGCCTTCATGTAATGGGCGATGCGCGAGACGGCAAAGATGTACTGCAGCTGCGACGACAGCACCGCATTCGCGTTGGCCGCGTCGCTGTTGTACTTGCGGCTTTTCTGCGCCGACTGCGCGCCGAAGAACGCCGCATACGCCGTGTTCTTGCAGTGCACCAGCGAGATGAAACCCAAGTCGCTCAATTCCTTTTCGCGGCGGTCGGTGATCGCCACTTCGGCCGGGCATTTCAGGGCCACGTCGCCCTCGTCCGTCTTGAAGGTGTGGGTCGGCAGGTCGTCCACCAGGCCGCCGCCCTCCACGCCGCGGATGGCGGCGCACCAGCCGTAGTCGGCAAAGGCGCGCGTCAGCTTGCAGCCGAACGCATACGCGGCGTTACACCACAGGTATTTGTGGTGGTCGCTGCCGTCGACTTCCTCGACAAAATTGAAACCTTCCACCGTGGTGCCGTCGACGGGATTGAACGGCAGGCGGCCCAGGAAGCGGGGCAAGGTCAGGCCCACATAGCGCGCATCCTCGGATTCGCGGAAGGCTTTCCATTTCGCGTACTCGATGGTGTCGAACACCTTGGCCAGGTCGCGCGGCTTACCCAGGTCGCCGTAGCTTTCCAGGCCAAACAGTTCCGGCGCGGCCGAGGCGATGAACGGCGCATGCGCGGCGGCGGCGATGTGCGACATCTGTTCGACGAAATACATGTCTTCCGGCTGGCGCGAGATGGCAAAGTCGCCCAGCAGCGCGGCGAACGGCGCGCCGCCGAAGGTGCCGAATTCCTCTTCATACACCTTCTTGAACATGCTGCTCTGGTCGAACTCCAGCGCGGCCTGGAAATCCTTCACCAGTTCGCGCTTGGTGGCGTTGAACATGCGGATCTGCAGGCGCGTGCCCGTATCGGAATTGCCGACCAGGTAGCGCAGCCCCGTCCAGCTTTGTTCGAGCTGCTGAAACGGCGCCGCGTGCATGATTTCGCTGAGCTGGGCGGAAATCAGGCGGTCGATTTCCGCCACGCGTGCATCCAGCGTGGCCGACAGGCTGCTGGACATCAGCACCGTGCCGTCGAGCACCTGCGCCACCAGTTCCGAGATCAGGTCGCGCGCGCGCGCATGTTCGGCGCCGGACTTGGCAACGCGGCTTTGCTCGACGATCTGGTCCAGCAAGTCGGTGGCGGCCGGCGCATCGGGTGCGGATACAGCGAGGGATTCTGGGGCTTCTGCCTGGGCGCTCATCTCAATCCTCCTGCGCTGGGAACTGCGGTTTCAGGGTGGCCAGGCTATCCGTGTTGTTCAGCACTTCCGTCAGCAAGTCTTCCAGCTTGTCGTTGCCGGCCAGCTTGTTGCGCAAGTCGGCCAGCTTGGTGCGCGCCTCGAGCAGCTTGCGCAAGGGGTCGACCTGGCGCACCACCGATTCCGGGCGGAAGTCGTCCATCGAGCGGAAGTGCAGGTCGACGGCGAACGTGCCGCCCGCCTCGCCGAGGCGGTTCGGCACGGCGAAACGGGCCACCGGCTCCACGCCGGCCAGCACTTCGTCGAAGTTGTCGCGGTCGAGGGCGACGAACTTCCGGTCCTTCAGGCGCTTTTTTTCGCTGTCCGGATTGCCGCCAAAGTCGCCCAGCACGCCGACCACGAAGGGCAGCTCCTTGTTTTCAATCGCGTCGCCGATTTCGACGTCGTAGGTCATTTGCACGCGCGGCGCGCGTATCTGCTTCAGGCGTTTTTGCACGCTGTCGGACTTGGGCATGTCGCTTCCTTTGCAAGGGGATGGTGGGGATGCCGGCTTATTTCAGGCCGCTGAACGGGTCGGCCGTGCTGCCTTGCGCCGCGCCCTTCGCCGCCGGCGTGCCGGAACCGGCGGCGCGCTTGCCGCCCGCCGGCGGGCGCTTGGCCGGCGGCACCAGCACGTCTTCGCCGATGCTCGCGCGCAGCAGCTTGGCCAGGTCCTGCGCTTCCGAGCGCAGCGAGCCATTCAGATTGTTTTGCCGCGACAGGTCGGCCAGCGCCTTGCCGGACAGGCGCAAGCCGCTGACGGCGACGATGCTGTTGGCGACCTTGTCGTCCGGGTCGCGCTCCAGCGCTTCGAGCGCATGGCCGATGGCGTCGCCGTACTGGCCGCGGTCGAACTTCATTTGCGCCATTTGCAGCCACGGCGCCTTGTCGGCGGGGTAGCTGCTGCCGCCGCCCTTGAGCAGGGTCATCGCCCGCTCGTACTGGCCGGCGCGCGCCGCCGCATCGGCGTCGCTCATCACTTGCGCCAGGGTCGGCGCGGCAGGTTTCTTGGGCGCCGGCTGGTCCGGCGAGGCACAGGCGGCCAGCAGCAAGGCGCTGGCGAGGCAGGCAATACGGGGCAACACGGTGGCTGGCTTCATCGGGGCATTCCTTCACGTGGAGGACGCTACCGCTGGGAAAGATGGGCGGCGCCTTGGTGGAGGCCATTATTGATCGCCAATTTTTTTGCCAGATTGAGATTAATCAGCAAAGAAGAAGTTCCACATCACAGCCGCGTACAGCGACATGAAACCTGATCTGGCGCAGTAATTGTCTTGATCGCTGACCGATTTTGCGCCAGCGCAAGCGGGTCGCCCCTGCATGCGTTTAAATGACTACAGCACATTTATTTCCATTCTTCACTTTGCAAAGAGCAGCCATGCCATTTGACGCCCCGCTCCGCCGCCTGGCCCGCACCGCCGCGCTACTGCTGCTGGCGTTGCCGCTGGCCGGCTGCGCGGGCGGCGCCATCGGCACCCTGGCCAACGCGGCGCTGCAGATGGCCGGCGCGGCCAAGCCGCCGCCCGAACTGCCCGACGCGCAAAAGCCGCCGCGCAATGTCAGCATCCGCCTGCATGCGGCGCAGCGCCTCAACACGGATGCCGACGGCCGGCCGCTGGCGCTGGTGGCGCGCATCTACAAGCTGCGCCAGAGCGCCGCCTTCGAGCAGGCGCCGTACGACAGCTTCCTCGACACGCAGCGTGAAAAGACGGCGCTGGGCGCCGACCTGATGGAAGTGAAGGAAGTGCTGCTGGTGCCGGGCCAGCGCTACGAGGTGCAGGAAAAAGTCAGCAAGGAAGCGCATTTCATCGGCGTCGTGGCCCTGTTCCGCGCGCCTGCGGCGCAGCGCTGGCGCGCCACCTTTGCCGCCGCCGACGCGGAACGCGGCGGCATCACCGTCGGCCTGCACGCCTGCGCGCTCAGCGTGGCCGGCATGGACGGCGGCACGGCGCCGCTGTCCACCCTGCGCTGCCGCTAACGCAGTAACGGCGGCAGCGGCACGCCACACATTCAAGGAGAAACGCAATGGGCATGGCAGCGAAAATCTTGTGGGGAGAGGGCCTGTTCCTGCGGCCGCAGCATTTCCAGCGCCAGGATCAATATCACGAAGCGCGCCTGCATCACACGGCCAGCGCGCTGCATCCCTACCTGTGGGGCGTGACGCACATGGAGTGGGACCTGGCGGCGCTGAAGACGGGCACCTTGCGCCTGCAGGCGCTGTCGGCGATCTTCCGCGACGGCGAAGTGTTCGAGGCGCTGGGCGACGGCGCAACGGGCAGCGATACCCTGCCCCCGCCGGTGGACCTGGAAGCGCTGCCGCCGGCGGTGCAGGAAGTGACGTATTACGCGGCGCTGCCCATCCTCAACGGCGAAGGCATGAACTACACGGCGCAGGCGACAACGGCAGGCACGCCGGCGGCCACGCGCTTTGCGCACGCGCTGCGCGCCACGCCCGACCTGTTCACGGAGTCCGCCGTGGCCGACGTGGCTTACCTGAAGAAGAGCGTGCGCCTGATCCCCGACAGCGAGGCGCGCGGCTCCTACGACTGTCTGCCGCTGATCGCCCTGCGGCGCACGGTGTCGGGCGGCTTCGAGCCCGTGCCCTCGTTCATGGCGCCCAGCCTGGCGATCGCCGGCGCGCCGCGCCTGCAGGGCGTGCTGGAACACCTGCTCGACGCCTTGCAGGCGAAGGTGAGCGCGCTGCACGGCCACCACCGGGAACCGAGCCGCAACGTGATCGAGTTCCGCTCCGGCGACGTGTCCTCGTTCTGGCTGCTGCACACGGTCAGCACGGCCGCCGCCGCGCTGATGCATTACGTGCGCCATCCGGCCCTGCATCCGGAGCGCCTGTACGAGGCGCTGCTGGGCCTGGCGGGCGGCCTGCTCAGCTACTCCAAGCATTACACGCTGGCCAGCCTGCCCGCCTACGACCACGCGCAGCCGGGCGCCTGCTTCGACGCCCTCGACGGCATCATCCGCGAACTGCTCGACACCGTCATCTCGTCGAAATATTTTTCCATCGCCCTGCTGGAAGAGCAGCCGTCGTACTACCTGGGCAAGCTCGATTCGGGCAAGATCGACCAGCACACCACCTTGTACCTGGCGATCCGCGCCGCCATGCCGGCCATCGAACTGGTCGACGTGGTGCCGCTGCGCGTGAAGGTGGGCGCGCCCGACGACGTGGAGAAATGCGTACTCACGGCCATGCCCGGCCTGAAACTGTCGCATGCGCCGCAAGTGCCGGCCGCCATCCCCGTGCGGCCCGACACCTATTATTTTGCGATTGAAAACCGCGGCGCGCTGTACGAGCAGATGCTCAAGGCGCAATCGATTTCCGTGTACGTGCCGGCCGGCATACGCGACCTGCAGCTGGAACTGATCGCGGTGACGGCATGAGCCAGCTCATCGAACGGCGCGCGGCGCCTTCCCTGCTGGGACCACGCGGCCCCGCCCCTGCCGGCGCCCGCCATGCCGGCAGCGCCCTGCTGGACCTGATGCATGAAGGCTTTTACATGCTGTTCATGCTGAAGCACGGCTCGGCGCCCGGCGACGAGCAAGGCTTCATGGACCGCATCACGGCCTTCCTCGACGACTTCGAACGCGAGGCGAAAAAGATCCGCGCCGACGGCGACGATATCGAGGCGGCCAAATATGCGTTTTGCGCGGCCGTCGATGAAATCATCCTGGCCTCGCCCTTCACGCTGCGCAAGCAGTGGGAGCGGCGCCCGCTGCAGTTGCTGATCTTCGGCGACCAGCTGGCCGGCGAACATTTTTTCGACCGCCTCGACGCCTTGCGCGGCAAGGGCGCCATGCGCGTTCAGGCGCTGCAGGTCTTCCATATGTGCCTGTTGCTGGGATTCCAGGGCAAGTATGCGATCGACGGCGGCGAAAAACTCAGCTACCTGACGGCGCGCCTGGGCGACGAAATCGCCCACATCAAGGGCAAGAGCCGCGGCTTCGCGCCGCGCGCGGAACGCCCCGACCAGGTGGTCAACAAGCGCGGCAGCGACGTGCCGCTGTGGGCGCTGTCGAGCTTTTTCGCCCTGCTGGCCATCTGCGCCTACCTGGGCCTGAAAACGCATCTGACGCGCGGCACGCAGACGACCCTGGCCGCGTATGCGGACCTGGTCAAGCTGGCGCCGCGCCCGGCGCACCTCACGATCACACTGCCCTGAACACCTCACAGAACCTACTGCGCGTCGAGATTTGCGGCCTGCGATGCTCAATGACTCGGCGCCCCCGTGCATTCGCACACCTGCGCTTCTCGGCCACAACTCTCATCCGCTCGCTACGGTTTTGTGAGGCGTCAACCCAATCTATTGCGCAATACGGAACTCGATGCGCCGGTTTCTCGCCCGGCCATCGGCCGTGGCGTTACTGGCCACGGGGCGGTCCGGCCCCTGGCCCGACACCAGCACCGTATCGGCGACGACGCCCTTGCCGGCCAGGTAGGCGCGCACGGCTTCGGCGCGCGCCTGGCTCAGGGCCACATTGCTGGCGCGCAGGCCCGTGTCGTCCGTGTGGCCGATCACCTCCACCTTGCGGCCCCGCAGCCTGAGCATGGCGGCGGCCATCTCGTCGAGGATGGCCAGGCCGGCCGGCGTGATGGACGCCTTGCCGCTGTCGAATTCGATGATGCGCTTGTCCAGCGCCGCATCGAGCAAGCCTTGCTCGGCCTCGGCCGCCTTGACCCGCAAGCCATTGTTGACGACATACGTGGGATTGAGGCTGGTGGCGATGTCGCTGGCAATCTGCTGGCGCTGCGCCTCGTTCGCCACTTCGCCGCGCACGCTGACGTTGTTGCCGTCGATGCTGATCTGTCCCCGTGAAATGAGCTTCAGGTTCGGCGCGATCAGCTTTTGCACGTAGCCGTTCCAGTTGGCCGGCATGGCCACGTTGCCGATGGCGATCTGGTCGACCACGCGCTCGGCACCATACAGTTCGCGCAGGCGGGCCAGCACGGCCGCCTTGCCCGCCTCGTCGGCCAGGGTGCCCGTGACGAGGATCTGCCCCGGCATCGGCGTCTGGGGCGCCTGCGCCTGCGCCTGCGCTTGGGCGTGGCAAGAGGTGGCGGCAAGCAGCAGCGGCAGCAGGAAAATGACGGGAGATTTCATCGCAATCCTTCAGGCAAAGGTATCGGCAAACATGGCGCAGGCCGAGCGCAGCGACAGCTGCTCCTGCTGCAGGCAGGCGGAAAACTGGCGCAGCGCCGCATCGTGTCCCAGCTGCTCCTCGACCCAGTCGAGCTGGTCGAAGACGATCAGCCGTTCGCTGCCGGCCTGCGGATCGATCAGCGCGCGCAAGCCGTGCGGGTCGGCGCCGCAAAAGCCGATCACCAGCACGGGCGCCTCGTCGAGGTGGGAAAAGAACAGCGCCAGTTCGAAGTCGGCCTGGCGCAGGAAGGGCGCGATCAGGTGCAGCCAGAAGCTGGCCACCAGTTCGCGCAGCTGCGCGTCCTGCGGCAGCGGAAGCACCAGGCTTTTCTCCAGGCGCGGCAAGCCGCACTGGCGCACGGGCCGCAGCAGCAGGCCCAGGCCCAGCAGCAGTTCGCGCACCGTCACGGGAAACGCGGGCGAAGCCAGCATCGATTGCAGGCCATGCAGCGTCTGCGCCTGCAAAAAGGCGGCCAGCCGCGCCGCATGGCACGGCGCGGCCGGTTCGATGTCGACCACGTTGCCGGCCAGCGCCAGCAGGGCCGGCAACGGTTCGGCGCTGGCCACGATGCCTTGCGACAACTGCTCCACCCGCTGCCACAGAGGCGCCAGCACCAGCGGGCTGCAGGCGACAAAGGCTTCCGCGTCATCGACTTCCAGCGCACCCATGGCCATGAAGGGAAAGCGCCGCAGCGACTGGTCATTGCTCGCTTCCAGGCGCCCGGCGATGGCGCGCCGGCTGCGCGTGCCGACGAAGGCAAAGCGCAGCGGCGGCAAGGCGTCGTAATTGAGCTTCCAGCGCGGCTCCACCGTCAGTGCAGTCATCACCTGCGCCAGCCAGTCGTCGAGCAGCTGCACCAGCGCGTGATTATCGCAAGCCTTGATGAAATCGCCGCGCGCGGGGATCTTGCCAAAATAGCCGAGACGCACCTGCTGTTGCCCGCGCATCATGGCGCCACTCCCGCTGCGGCTACAGCAACGGCCGGAGCGGCGGCCATCGCCGGCGCGGACGCGGCAGGAACAGCGGGCGCGCCGACGATGGTCTCGGGCAGCTGCATGCCGCGAAAACCCTGCTCCTGCACCGCCGCAGTCCCGCCCGCGCCGGCGCCCGCCGTCTCGGCGCTGCTGGTGATTTTCAGGTCGACCGCCACGGCCACCTCGCCGCGCGCCCAGCGCAGTTCGAACACGCCGCCATCCTTGCGCTTCTTGGCCGCCGCATCGATCATGCGCTTCAAGCCGAACTGTCCCGGCTCGTTGAACAGTTCCACCGTGCGCCCGTCGAAGGTGACGGCCGTGATGCGCGCCCCCTGCCCCCCCGCCGCGCCCTGCGGGCCCGGATGCACCATGTTCGTCCACTGCGCCGGGGTGTTGCGGTAGCGTAGCTGCTGGCCGTCGATCTCCACCGTGTATTCCAGCGTGCCCGGCGCGGGCGACGGCTGGATCTGGAAGACGGTTTGCGCCGCCGTCGACGTGGCCGCCACGCCGCCCGCGCCCAGCGGCGCGATCCAGCCGGGAAAGCGCGCCACCACCTGCGGCGACAGGCTGATGCCCATGTCGGCCCAGGTGCGCGGCGCCAGCACGTCGCCGCGCCGCACCACCAGCGGTCCCATGGACGTCGTGACGAATTTCGCCACCAGGCCTTCCGGGCCGAAGAACTGGCCGATCTCCAGGTTGCTCGCCTCGATGCGCGCCGTGGGCGCAAACGGATATTTGTTCGCCAGCGATTTCTGGAACGGCTCATACACTTGCGCCGCCCAGGTCTTGTTGATATCGAGTTCGGCCGGCGCGACGATGACGGCGAAGGTCTGCATCAGCGGGCGCACGAGGATGGGGCGGATCGCCTGCTTTTGCGCGTCGCTCATCCCCGTGAGCAGCTGCTCGTCGACCAGTTTCAAGGCGTCGGCCAGTTCGGAACCGCTGCCCTCCAGGGTCTGCTGCATGAACTGGCGCGCACCCGGCCCCGGATCGCCCTGGTTCTTCAACTGGTTCAAGCGGCTGCGCAGTTTCGACAGCGCTTCCAGGTAGGCGCGCATCAGGGACGCATTGTTGTCCCTGGCCGCCACCAGCTTGCCCACGCCGGCAAATTCGCGGCCCACGGGGCCCATGGGCTTGTCCAGGCGGGCCGGGTCGAGCTGCGCATTGAGACCGGGATTGGCCGTCAGCGGCGACGGCGCGCGGCGCAGCACGGTTTCCTTGAACCAGGCGACGATGCCCCGCTCGGCCTTGCGCAACTGGGCATTTTGCAGCGCCGGGTTGTCCCACGAGGTTTCCTCGTAAATGGTCGTCAGCAGTTTGGCGACCGGCGACGACTGCGGGTCGCCCAGGCGGTTCATCGCCTGCACGGCGCCGTCGAAGCCTTTCAGGTCGGCGACGGCGACGCCCTGCACGAATTTTTGCCACTCGCGCGCGTAGTCGGCCTTGTACATGGCCACCAGGTTTTTCTCGATCTGCTCCGGACTGCCTTCCAGGGTCAGGTCGTCGGTGGAGGCGCTTTTCAGCACCCAGTCGGCGCTTTGCAGCTCGCGGTTGGCGGCGTCGCGAAACGCGCCTTCGACGAATTTTTCCCACGCCTGGCGCGTAAAGGCGCCGGAGACGGCGTAACTGCCCGCCAGCAGCGACTGATCCTGTTCGCCGACGATGCGCGCCACCGTCATGCCGGGAAAGCGCGTCGAGGCGCGCGCCTTGACGTCCGCATACACGCGCTCGCGCGCCGGCATGCCGCGCACCACGCGGCGCAGGTTTTCGCGCGCCTGGTCGACCAGCGCCAGCTTCGGCTCGATGCGCGGCCAGGACGGGTCGCCGATCTGCGCCAGGTAAAACGTCAGCAGCCGTTCGGCGCTGCGTATCATCTGTTCGCGCGGCATGGCGCCCCGGTTCCCCTCCAGCCAGCCGCGCCAGAAGCGCGTCAGCTGGTCGTTCAGGTGACTGCTTTCCGCATGCGATTTATCGGCCAGCATCAGATAGGTTTTCAGCGCATTGTAGGCATCTTCCACGTTCGTCGCGCTGGCCGCCTGGTACTGCACGCTGCGCGCCGCGGCGGAAGGCGCTACGGAAGCGGCGGCCGGCGTCTGCGGCGTGCGCGCCGTGGGCTGCAACTGGTCGGCGCTGGCGTTCATTTCAAACAGCAGGGCTTCCAGCGCGCCCGCCACGGGGGTGAGCATGACCTGGCGCGCGCCGGAAAAGTACTCTTCGCGCAGCTTGCGTTCGAGCAAATCCCCCTGGTACAGGCCCAGGCGCAAGGACCAGGGCCGTTGCGTGCGGTACGCTTCCAGTTGCTCGATGCGGTCCTGCAAGATCTCCAGCGCTTCCAGGCGCGACTGCAAGTCCAGGCGCCGCTCCTGCAGCTTCACCACTTTGTTCAGATCGGCCTCGACGTTGGCCACCAGTTGCCGGTTGCCCAGGTAGGACCAGCTCCAGCCGCCCAGGCAGGCGCCCAGCGACACGGTGGCGGCAAAGAACACGGCATATTTGAAGCGCAGCCTGGCGCGGTTGGCATAGTTGGCCACCAGGTGCTTGTCGGCAAAAATGACCTTGCGGAACAGCTCCAGCAGGAAATAGCCATGCTGGCGCGCACCCGATGGCACCGTGGCCGGGGCCGGCGCGAACGCCAGGTCGAAGCGGCGCGCCACCTGCTGCGAGGAAGCACTGACGGGCTCGCCCTCCTGCAGCGCGCTGGTAAAGTAAAAGCCGCGGAACACGGGCTGGAACTGGAACGGGTTTTCCTCGAACAGGGTGGCGATGAAGGCGCGCAGGGCCGGCTTGATGGCGGCGAATTCGAGCGGAAAGGTGAAGACGCCGGGCGCCATCGTCTTGCGTTGCCGGTGCGCCATGTTGGCCAGGCTCAGCTCCGTCAAGCCATCGTGCAATTCATCGAAACCCTGGTCGAAGAACGCCAGCAGGTCGGCCGTCGGCAGCTTGCGCTGGTAGGGCATGGTGGCGCCCCAGACGCGTTCGCGCTCGCTGCGTTCGGCATCCGCGAAAAACTCCGCGAAGCCGGCGATCAAGTCCGCCTTGGTGAACACGATGTACAGGGGCGCGAACACTTCCAGGCGCTCGATGACGTCCTGCACGCGCTTGCGCAGGCTGCGCGCCAGTTGCATGCCGACATCGGGGTCGCCGCGCAGTTCGGCGATGCTGACGGCGATGAGGATGCCGTTGATGGGCGCCTTGCGCCGGTATTTTTTCAGCAGGTCGAGAAAGCCGAACCACTCGCCGCGGTGCTCGTCGACGACGGAATAGCGTCCCGCCGTGTCGAGCACGATGCCGTCTGTGGTGAAAAACCAGTCGCAGTTGCGCGTGCCGCCCACGCCTTGCACGATCTTGCCGTCGGCGAAGGGAAATTGCAGTCCCGAATGCAGGATGGCGCTGCTCTTGCCGGCGGCCGGATTGCCGATGATCATGTACCACGGCAATTCATACAGGGCGGCGGCGCCCGACTTGATGCCCAGCTTGGACGTCTTGATGGTTTCGATGGCGGCCAGCATGCCCGTGCGCACGGCGCCCAGTTCGCCCTGCTGCGTGCTGCTGGCCGTCGACGCCGAGGCCGCTTGCGCGGCGGCGATCTCGGCCTCGTTGAGGATGGCCTGGCCCAGCGCCTGCGCATCGCGACGCGCGCGGCGCCGGCGCCACAGCCACAGGCCCAGCCAGATGACAAAGGCCAGCAACAGCAAGGCCAGCGCCCAGATCAGCGCCACTTCCAGCACTTCGGCGCCCAGGTACAGGAACACGGCCAGCGCCACGAAGCCAAGGATGGTCAGATTGCGGCTGTCGGTGAGGAAATGCCAGATTCGTCGCAGCATGATGAGCCCAGGGTGAGGTCGCAAAGCAGGAGGAACGCCGCCGCGCAGCGAGGCGGAGTCGGCCCATGCTGACAGCAATGCGGCGCGCCTTTGTTGACATATGACAAGTACCAGGCGCCAGCGTGCGGCATGCGCCGATGTGCCCTTGACGCTGCGCAAGCAAGCTTGCAGCGGTGAAAATCCGGCCGCCGCCCGGCGCTAGAATAGCTGGCGCGGCTTACTTGCCCAGCACGCGCGGTTGCGGCAATTCCGTGTGGCCGAAGTCCATCATGGTCCAGCGCCCGCCCCAGCGCAGGCCCACCGATTCGGCCGTCACGCCATATAAACGGTAGCCGCGCATGGCCCAGGCATTTTTTTCAGAAATGATGAGCTTTCCTTCATGCATGAATGCGCAATCGGCCGCCAGGCCATACTGGTGATAGCTTTGAAACGCCCTCGCGTTCGTCACGTTCGGGCCGGCCGCCGCCAATTGATCCTGGCGCGCGGGACTGCGATAGCCTTCCAGCAAGACCATGTCGTAGCCATGCACGTCCTTCATGATCTTGAAGACCAGCAGCAAACGCTGCGCATAATCGTGGTCGAGCAATTGCCAGTTGCGGCTGGCGCCGCCCAGCAGCGGGCGCAGCTGCGTCACTTCCGCCGTGGAAAACAGCAGCGGCGGCAAGGCCGGCGGCGGCACCAGCTGCTCGCCTTTCAGCAAGTCGCTGACCTGGTCATTGATGACGTGTTGCTGGTCGGCATAGCCGCGCAGGGCGATGCGGTCGCTGGACAGCCAGGCCAGCAGCGGCGGCACGATGACCAGCACGCTGCCCGCCAGGCTCAGCCAGCGGTGCCGCCACAGCAGTTGCCAGGCGCGCGCCATGCCCGAGCCCGTGTAGCGTTGCACGCGCTGCCACTGCGCGCCGCTGCCGCCCTTCAGGTGCTGCGCGCGCCGCTGCATGCGCCAACCCAGGTTGACGAGCGTGTGCAGCACGATGGCGCGGCCGCCGGGAAACAGCAGCAGCCAGCAGGCAAAACAGGCGAGCAAGAAATACATCAGGACCAGGGCGACGAACATGGGGCGCTCCGTGACGGGGAATAGCCGGGGCCGGGCAGCGTGCTCGGCAGTATCGCTAGATCGTAGGCGTCCGCGGCCCGCATGAGCGCGGTTTACATCAAGGTCAGTCGAATTTGATCCACTGCGGAGGTGATATTTTGTCTTTACTGAAAACCGGGGATGGCCAGGCGCGCGGTCCCGACCTGCTGGGCAAGGCCGGCGCGGCTGGCGTGCGCATCGAAGCCAAGGGCATCCTGTCGCAGCTCGAACACGGCGTCGCCGCGCCCGCAGCCATGCCGGCCCTGCGCTGGCGTCCCGGCTGGCGGCATGGGGCCGTTGGCGCGCTGTGCCTGGCGGTGCTGATCACGGCCGTGTTCGCCTACGACACGGAGGTCTTGCCGCGCCCCCGGCCCCGGCCGGCAGCGCCAGCCACGGCCATGGCGCCGCCCGCAGTGCCGGCGCCAACGGTGCCGCCACAGGCGGCGCAGGCGGCCACCATCGTCAATACGGCGGCACCGCCCTTGCCCGAGGCGGCGGCCACGAGCGCGCCGCGCAAGACGCCGCCGCCCGTGCGCCAGGCGGCCGCACGGCCGCAGGGGACGCGGCCGGCTGCCGCGCCCGGCGACAGCGACGTCGCCTTGCTGACGGCGATGGTGGCCCATGCGCACCGGCAAGAAGGCACGGCGGCGCCCGTGCGCGACGTGGTGCTGCGCAGGCAGAAACAGGAACAAGAGCAGGAGCAGGAAACGGCGGAACTGTTACGGCGCTGCAAGCAGCTGGGCTTGATCGAAGGCATGCTGTGCCGCTCGCGCATCTGTTCGGGCCGCTGGGACAGCGATCCCGCCTGCCATTGAGGAACTCATGTGTGTCTCGGATGCGTGGCCGCGTCCATGCGGCCTTGCAAAAAGCCTTCCATCAGCGCCAGCAATGCCTGCGGCTGCTCCTGGTGCGGCGTATGGCCGCACTGCTCGACCATGGCGGGCACGGCGTTGAGCGCCTGCGCCACGATCGTGTCGACCTGGGCCGCGCTGCCGTACTGGTCCTCGCTGCCCTGCACCACCAGCGCCGGGCATTCGACGGAAGGCAGCAGGTACTCGATGTTCCAGAACTGGAAACCATAGCTGAGCCAAGTATCCGACCAGGCCTTGAAGATGGTCTCCGTCTTGTCGCCATGGTATTTCGCCAGCGCGCGCAGCTTGCCCGCGCCAAACGCCGCGTCCGCCACGCGGATGCCCTCGAGCGTGATGCCCTCGACAAACACGTGCGCCGCTTCGGTGATGATGCCGCGCAAGCGGGGTGGTTGCTGCGCAGCATAGATCAGGGCGATGCTGCCGCCATCGGAATGGCCGACGAGAAAATGATCCTGTCCCGGCAGCAGTGCCGCCAGCACTTGCGGCAGCTCGCACAGCGCATAGTCGTGCAAATAATGGAGCTGCCGGCGCGCCGCCAGCGGCGACGACTGCCCATAGCCGTGGCGGTCGTACAGCAAGCCGCGGCACCCCGTCGCCTGGCATAGCTGCGCAGGGAAGTCTTTCCACATCGCACAGCAACCGAGTCCCTCGTGCAGGAACACCAGGCAGGGCTTGGCGGGGTCGCCTTCGATCAATTCGTAATAGATATCGGTTTCGGCACTCAGGTTCAGTATCGGCATGGGCTAGGCTCGCAACGGGTTCCGCATCGGCAGGTCGGCTGGGCCTATTGTGCCATTGTCCTGCGCGGCATGCGTGGCGCCCCGTAAAAATAGCCTGCGGGAAAAGATCTTGCCGCCTGCCTGCAAGGTGTTTGCGCCAGCACAAGCGAGCGCCGTTTTTCCGGTGGCGCCGCCCCCTTTTTGCCCGCGCGTTTGCCTAGAATAGCTTACTCCCACAGCATGGAGCAGGCGGCTACCTTATCAGCCAGGACGTGACACTGGCCGTCACGGCAACAGATAGGGCGTCTTGCCGCACGACGACAGGCGCGGCGTCCAAACTATCGATCAGGAGTACATCATGGAAATGAAAGTAGAACATCGCACCGGCAGCAACCTGGCACTGGAAGAAACCGAGCTGCCGATGGAACAGGAAGGCCAAAGCGCCAAAGGCGCGGCCGCGCAGGACTTGAACCTGAGCCCCGCCGCCTTCACCACCTACTACACGTGGACGGCCAACGGCGTGCATCCTTCGGTCAACTTCGCCAATGCCAACGTGAAAGCCAATTCGCGCGTCTTCCTCAACATCAGCGAATACGGCGCCACTGCCCAGGATCGTTTCATTGGCGCCGCCCGCATGGCCGTGTACAACATTGCGCCATACAACGGCGGCTTCCGGGCCTGGGTGGAAATCTCGTGGGGCAGCCCGCTCAAGGTGCGTTTCGACGTGTTTGTCGATCCCTGATCCGGGAAACGCTGCGCGCCCCCTGCCAGCAGCGGGCCGGCGTCGCGCACGCCGCTAACACGGCATGGCCAGCGTGAACGGAAAACCGTGCGCGCATGACAAAAGGGCCACGTGTTGCCACGTGGCCCTTTGCTGCTGCTTGTTCTGGCTCCCCGACCTGGACTCGAACCAGGGACCTGCGGATTAACAGTCCGTCGCTCTACCAACTGAGCTATCAGGGAAAGGAGGCCGAATTATATACGTCAAAATTTCCCATGTCCAGTCGTTACGACATGGTTGCTGCATGAGCAGCAAAACAGGCTACCGGCGAGCCAGCCTCGCCAGATGGCTGCGCCCGTCTGCGCGGCGTCACGCAAGATAGTAGAATAGCCAGGCCTTGCCGATATGGAAGGCGCACAACGGCATGTCGGCAACGGGGCGTCAACCACGCCGCCGCGCGGACATGCGCTTGCAAGCTCACCTTGCCCCTGGCTTACTGCTCTCACCCGACATGACAGAATCAAGCGCAACCCTGGTGGACAAACCCGGCAGCGGCGACAGCTCGGCGGAAATTGCCGAGCATATGGCGGCCGCCATCGTGGCGCGCCAATTGCCGCCCGGCACCCGGCTGCGCGAAGAGGCGCTGTGCCGGCTGTATGGCGTCAGCCGCACCAAGATCCGCGCCGCCCTGCTCATTCTTTCGAAAGATAAATTGATCCGCATGGTGCCCGACAAGGGCGCCTTCGTCAGCCAGCCGACCGAGGCGGAGGCGCGCGACATCTTTGCCGCGCGGCGCGTCATCGAAGCGGCCCTGGCGCGCGAATTCGTCGCGCGGGCCAAGCCTGCCGACTACCGGATGCTGGAGCGCCACCTGAAGGCGGAACGCCTGGCGCTGGCGCAAGCGACGCCGCTGCGTTCGCAGCTGCTGGGCGACTTCCACGTCTTGCTGGCCGATATCGCCGGCAACGCCGTCCTGCGCGACATCGTGCGCGAACTGGTGGGCCGCAGCTCGCTCATCACCATGCTGTACCAGTCCGGCCACGCCGCCGCCTGCTCGTACGACGAACACGGCCGCTTTCTCGAGGCGGCGCGCAACGGCGACGCGGACCTGGCGGCGCGCCTGATGGTCGAGCACCTGTCGCACGTGGAAGCGGCCTTGCGCTTCGACGGCAGCGCCAGCGACGACAGGAAAGACCTGGTGGCCGCGCTGCTGATGTAGGCCCCGTCATCAAAAAAGGCCGCCCCTGCGGATGCACGGGCGGCCTTTTTGCGATTGCCGCTTTTTCGATAGCAGTACCGGACGCGCGGCTCCGGCCCTGCCCTCCCCGCTATTCGCCCAGGTAGATAAACTTGAACAGGAAGATGGCGGCGATGATGTAAGCCACCACGGACACTTGCTTGCCCTTGCCCGTCAACAGTTTCAATACCGCATAGGTGATGAAGCCGAACGCAACGCCGCTGGCCACGGAATACGTAAAGGGCATCATCAAGGCCGTGATGGCGGCAGGAATGCTTTCCGTGCTGTCATCCCAGTCGATGAAAGTCAGTTCGCGCAGCATCAGACACGCCACGTACAGCAGCGCCGGCGCCGTCGCGTACGGCGGCACCGTGTGCGCCAGCGGGGCGAAGAACAGGCTGCCCAGGAACAACAATGCAACGGCCACGGCCGTCAAGCCCGTGCGGCCGCCCGCTTGCACGCCGGCAGCACTTTCCACGAAGGCCGTGGTGCTGGACGTACCCAGGCAGGCGCCTGCGGCAATCGCCGTGCTGTCGGCCAGCAAGGCCTTGTTCATGCGTTCCATCTTGCCGTCTTTTAACAAGCCGGCGCGGTTGGCCACGCCCATCAGGGTGCCCGTCGCATCGAATAATTCCACCAGGAAAAATACCAGCACCACGTTGACGATGCCGATCGACAACGCGCCCATGATGTCGAGCTTGAACAAGGTCGGCTCGATGGCGGGCGGCGTCGAAACGATGCCGTTGAACTGGTTGCCGCCAAAGAAGAAGCTGGCAACGGTGATGGTGAGGATGCCGATCAGGATGGCGCCCGGCACTTTCAGGCGGTCCAGCGCGACGATGATGAAGAAGCCGAGGATGGCCAGGATGGGCGCCGCCTGGTGCAAGTCGCCCAGGGCGATGATGGTGGCCGGGTTCGACACCACCACGCCGGCGCTTTTCAGGGAAATGATCGCCAGGAACAGGCCGATACCGACGGTGATGGCCGTGCGCAGCGCGGGCGGGATGCTGTTGATGATCATCTCGCGCACCTTGAACAGGCTGACCAGGATGAACAGGCAGCCGGAAATGAAGACGGCGCCCAGCGCCACTTCCCAGCTCATGCCCATGCCCTTGACCACCGTGTACGAGAAATACGCATTCAAGCCCATGCCCGGCGCCAGCGCGATCGGGTAGTTCGCGTACAGCCCCATGATCAGGGTGCCGATGGCGGCCGCCAGGCAGGTGGCAACAAAAACGGAGTCTTTCGGCATGCCCGCGTCGCCGAGGATGGACGGGTTGACGAAGATGATGTAGGCCATCGTCAGGAACGTGGTCAGGCCGGCCAGCAGCTCCGTGCGCACATTGGTTCCGTTGTCCTTCAGTTTGAAATAGCGTTCCAGGAACTGCATGATTAACCCCTTGTTTTGGTAAAACCGGGCGCCTGCGTGTGGCCAGTGCGCCTCTTTTTATGACGAAATGACTACTTTCCCGCTGCGCCCGCCGGCTTGAAGGCCCACCAGCGGCTGCCCGCGAAATTCCAGACCAGCCCGATTCCCGTCGCCAGCACCTGCGCCAGCCAGTAATACCAGCCCAGCTGGTGTACCAGCAGCCACATCAGGCCCGTATTGATGCACCAGCCGATGCCCAGCAGGGTGAAATACTTGCTGGCCGCCTCGCCATGGCCCTTGTCGCTCTTGAACGTGAAAAAGTAATTAAGGAGGTAGTTGACGACGGAACCGAGGATGTAGCCGATGCCGGACGCGGCGGCGGCACTGATGCCGGCCCATTCCACGCCACCCCACAGCACGCTGTATTGCACGGCCGTGCCGGAAGCGCCGACGGCGGCGAAACGCAAAAATTGGTGATGCAGGGAATGGGACATTGTCAATTTTCAAATAAGACGAAAACAATTGCCGGGATCGGGCCAGAATAAAAAATGGCTACGATTGCTCGTAACCATTTTTCAGCCTGCATTTTACTGCAAGTTGCGCCCAACGTTCATATTCGCCGCCGTTTCGACACTTATTCCTTGCGCTGGCGGCGCCGGCGCAGCAATACAAACAGCGCGATCAACAGCAAGATTCCCACGATGCCGCCCGGCAGCATGAACGGTTGTGCCCGAGCCAGCACGGGTTTCTCGCCGCCGCTGCGCGCCTGCGCCACATACGCGGGCGTGACGGACACATCCGGGTTGCCATACTGCTTCAGCACGTAATTGGCGATAGCGGCGATCTGCTCGTCCGTCAAGGGTTGCACATACGAACGCTGGTCGAAACGGGGCATGAATGCTTCATGCTCTTCCCCTTCGATCTTGCGCTCGACGCCAAACAAGATGGCCGAGACCAGATTGGCCGGCGTGCTGCCGCCCGTCGCCGTATTGTTGAACAGGGCGGGATAGGCCTGGCCCGTGCTGCCGGCGCCGCTGGCCGAATGGCAGCTGGCGCAGTAGCCGGAAAACAGGATCGCGCCGCTGTTGAGCGAATGGCGCTCCGTGGAACTGGCCATGCCGCGCAGCAGCGGCTCTTCACTGGCGGCGCTGCCATGGCTGAAGGCAGCTTGCGTCTGCCCCGGCGCGCGCACGGGCGGCACCGTGCGCAGCCAGGCCACGATGGCGGCCACGTCGTCGTCGCGCAAAAACTGCAGGCTGTTCTGGATGGCTTCGGCCATGCCGCCCGCCGCCTGCCCCTTGCCTTCCACGTGGCCCGTCTTCAGGTAAGCCGTGAGTTCCGCATCCGTCCACGCGCCGATACCGCTGACCTTGTCGGACGTGATGTTCGGCGCATGCCAGGAACCGAGCGACGCGCCCGCCAGGGTCTGGCTGCCGATTTCCGCCATCAGCGCGTTGCGCGGCGTATGGCAGGCGCTGCAGTGCGCCAGGCCTTCGGCCAGGTAGGCGCCCCGGTTGATCTGCGCGCTTTTCGTGGGGTCCGGCACGAAACGTTTATTGTCCAGGAACAAAGTATTCCAGCCCAGCATCGACAGGCGCACATTGAACGGGAATGGCAAGGCCGTCTGGCGCGCCGGCGCGTCGACAGGTTGAACGGCCTGCATGAAGTAGTAATACAGGTCGCCCACGTCCGCATCCGTCAGCTGCGCATAGCTGGTGTAGGGCATGGCCGGATACAGATGGCTGCCATCGGCGCGCACGCCTTCGCGCAGCGCGCGCGCAAAGTCGGCTTCCGTGTAGAGGCCGATTCCGCCTTGTTTCGACGGCGTGATATTCGTCGCGTAGATCGTGCCCAGGGGCGAATCGATGGCGTAGCCCCCCGCATACGGCTTGCCGCCCGCTGCCGTATGGCAAGCCATGCAGTCGGCCGCGATGGCCAGGTAGCGGCCCTGCTCGAGGCGCGCATCGGGCTTGGCGGCCACGGGCGCGGCCGGGCGGTCCGGCGTCAGCGTGACGGGCGGCGCCGAGGCAGGCACGGCAGCGATGGCGCCGCCGGCCAGCAAGGCCAGGCCGAGAGCGAAGGACAGGCGGCGCATCATGCTGCCTCCCTTGCCAGGGTGCGGGCGATGTCGTCGGCCGCGCGCAAACCGAGCGCGGCCATGCTGAGGGTGGTGTTGACGACGCTGGCCGACGGCATGGCGCCGCCGCCGGGCAGCCACAGGTTGGCGTGATCGTGGGCGCGGCAATTGCCGTCGACCACGGAATCGGCGCGATTGGAACCCATGATGACGCCGCCCATGATGTGGTTATTCGCGTTCAGGCTGTCGGTGATATGGAATTCCACGGCGCCGAACAGCTTGCCGATGTGCTCGAGCTGCGCATGCGCGGCCTTCGCGCCATCGCGCACATAGTCGCCCACGTCATAGTAGATGTCCGGGCAGGCCAGGCCCAGCGGGTCCTTGCGCGTCTTGCTCAAGGTCAAACGGTTGTGCGCCTCCGGCAGCGGCTCCAGGCTGATCGACAGGTCTACGCCGAACGCGGCGCGGCGGCGGATTTCATCGTCGAGGTCCTTGCCCACCAGGCCCAGCTTCAAGGATTGCTGGGTAGCAGGTCCAACGCGGGTGATATTGTTCAAGATCATCTTGTTGGCCGAATACTGCGCGCGGAAGGCGCCGTCGCGCGGACCCACCAGGCAGCTGCTCTGCGCGGGGCCGCGGCCCGTCCAGATCGGTTCATTGGCGAGGAAAGTACAGTGGAAACCCGAGTGGTCCATCATGTTGCGGCCCACCTGGTCGGAACTGTTGGCGATGCCGTTCGGATTGTTCTGGTTCGCCGCCAGCAGCAGCAAACGGGGCGTTTCGATGCCATTGCAGGCAATCACGAAGGCCTTGCCGGTCGCCATGTGCGACTGTTTCTTCGCGTCATACCAGTGCACGGCCGTCACGCGGTTGTTCTGGTCCGTGTCGATGCGGTAGACGACGGCCTCGGCCAGCACGCCCGCGCCCTTCAGCTCGGCCCGCTCCACGTGGTGGATGCCGTTGTACATGGCGCCGATGGGGCAGATCGGCTGGCAATTGTTATTGCCGCAGCAAGTCGGGCGTCCCTGCCATGGGCGCGTCGAGCGGCCTTGCGGAATCGGCACGGAACGGTAGCCGTGCGGGTTGACCACTTCGGCAAAGCGCTTGTCGCCATAGCCCCAGGGCACCATGTCCATCGGATACGGCGCGCTGCGCTCGCTGGGCGACTGCAGCGCCGGGTCGTTGGGGCCGGCCACGCCCATTTCCTGCTCGGCGCGGCAATAGTACGGTTCCAGCTCATCGTAGGAGATGGCCCAGTCGCGCCCTACCCCGTAATCGCTTTTCATGCGCATGTCGGACGGCAAATGGCGCCAGCACGACGCGGCCCAGTGCCAGGTCGTGCCGCCCACCGTGCGCAGATAGCCCTGCTGGAAACTGCTGCCGCTGGGGCCGGACAATTCCACATAGTTGTTTTTTGGAAAATACAGCGGCGCGGGCGCGTTGTCCGCCTGCGGATACAGGCCCTGGAAATCGGAACCGACGCGGTTCTCGAACGGCATGTTGCGCCAGTTTTCCACGGCTTGGCCCCGCTCGATGCGCAAGCCCGCTTCCAGCATGATCACGGAGTGACCCTGTGCGGCCAACTGGTCGGCCATCATGGCGCCGACGACGCCGGTCCCGACGATGACGACATCGGCGACGACGTCGCCATTACTCTTGAATTGGGGTGATTTCATTTTGCTTGCTTGCCTTTGGTTTCGGGAGTGCCGGTGGTGGCCGGGGCCGGTACGGGTTTTGGCGCCACGGGCGCGGACACGCCCACGGCGGGCGGCGCCTTCAGCCACCACAGGGGGCCGTAATTGCAGTAGGTCGGCACGACCTGGCCATCGGCCACCGTGCGGTACATCAACGCTTCCGCATACGCGACGACGATGGACTTCGTGCCCTGCGCGGGATGGCCGGCGACAGTGCCCGTGTACCAGGCGGCAACGATGGCCAGCGCCAGCTCGCGCAGACCCGCATCGGCGGCGCTGGCGGCCGCCAGCAGGGCCTTGGCTTCCTGGCCCGTGACGAGCAGCGCGCCCAGCTGCGGCAAGCGGTCGGCGAAGCCGGGCACGTTGGTGCGCATGGCTTGCTCGATGCGCGCCGCCGTCGCGGCGGACAGGTCGCGGTGCCCCGTGATCGTTTGCGACAAGGTGTAGAACAGCATGGTGGCGGGCGCCAGGCCGGTGGCCGGAGCGCTGGCCGGCGCCTGCATGGCGGCGGACAGGGGATTGCTCCAGAAACCGGCCTGCGCCAGCAGGGCAGCCAGGCCGATCAGGGCGTGGCGGCGGCTGATGCGGGGAAGGGATGAAACGGATGTTGCAGATGGTTCAGTGCCTGGATGGTTCATGAGACTCCCGCAAGACTTGTTATTTTATTGACTTCGATGATTGCGCTACATTGCATTTGCGCATAGATGGAACCGGTTCCATATTATCCTACAGAAGTAAATAGTCTGCCAATGTAGTACTACTACTGAGACACTGCCCTGGGCAATTCCGGCATGGATTCAGGCATTCTGCGCAGGCAAAACGCCAGTCCCGGCTGGCTGCCCAGGCGGTAATGGAAGTCGAGCACGCTGCCGCCGGCCAGGCTGGGCTTGCCGGGCAAGGCCAGGGGCAGGTTCAGGCTGCACTCATGGTCGCCCAGGACGATGTCGCCATGCACGCGGATGCGCGTCAGCAATCGCGGCGCCTGTTCCAGCACGTCGGGCAGGCGGATGCTGGCGGCCGGCAAGCTGTCGCCCCCTTCGTCCTGCCAGGCGCGCAAGGCGTCCGCATCGAGGGTAAACACGCGGCCCCAGTCGGTGCACGGCGCATCCGGCGCGCGCCGGTCCAGGCCCAGGTGCACGGTGACGGCCGCCGGCAGCAGCGTTGCCGCGGGCGCTTGCGCATGCAGATTGCGCAGGATGGCCACCTGCGGCTCCTTGCCCAGCGCGGTATTCATGGTTTCGCTGACGATGACGTCCGGCATGCCGCCGGCAGGAATGCGGCAGGCGGCCGCGTCGGCGCAAAGGTACTCGGCGACGTGGCTGTCCAGGCCCAGAACTGCGATCAGGTCGCGCGCATACGCCAGCGTCTCGGCATGCACGTCGAGGATGGAAAACTGCACCAACTGCGCATCCAGCACGGCCATCACCGGCAAGGCCAGCAGGGCGAACGGGCCGCAACCCGCGTACAACACCCGCACGGGCTGCCCGCCGCTCACGTCCAGGCGCTCGCTCACGGCCTGCGCCAGGCCCTGGATGAAGGCGGCGCTGCGGTACGGCTCGCGCGCGCACAGTCCCGCCTGCACGGGCGAGATGGCCCAGCCGCTGGGCAGAAAACTTTCGCCATCGCGCAAGCCGTCCTGCCGGTCCATGGACAGGCGAGAATGGCGCTCGACGAGCTGGCGCAGCTGCACCGTTTCGCCGACCAGGCTGGCCAGGGAGCGCTGCGGATCGCACAGCGCGGCCGCAATGGCGGCCAGTTCCGCGCGCGCCGGATTCACGCGCGACTCCACGGGCAAGGCGGGATAAAGACAGAATGCATGGCGGCCTCCTTGAAATGATTGCAAGTACGCGGAAAAATTGGCAGCATAGCAAATAAATACATGCCTGCTCATTTGCCGCCATCGCAACCACCTACCGGAGCACCGATGCACGCCTTGCCGCTTTCCGCCCTCGCCAGCCTGCCCGCCCCCTACCAGTTGCGCGTCCAGCGCGACGACGACGAAGGCTTTGCCGCCGCGCTGTACGGCTCCACGCGCGACGACTTGCGCCAGATGCCGGCCGCGCCCGCCGTCATCGAACAGCTGATCGCCATGCAGCAGCGCATGCAAAGCCACGGCTATCGCCAGACGTATCCGCACGCCGTGTACCTGGTGCTGCAGCACGGCGACACGCCCATCGGCCGCCTGATCCTGGAGCGCCGGAATCAGGTGCTGCACCTGGTCGACATCGCCATCCTGCCCGCCGCGCAAGGCCAGGGCGCCGGCAGCGCCGTGCTGCGCGGCCTGCAGGCGCAAGCTGCTGCGGAGCAATGGCAGATCCACCTTGCCGTCAACAAGGGCAACGCCGCCGCGCGCGCACTGTACCAGCGGCTGGGCTTTCGCCTGCGCGGGGAAAACGAGGTGCAGGAGCAACTGGAATGGAGCGCGCCATAGTGCCGGCGCAACATACCCCCAGCACCTGGCTGCAACTGCCGCTGCGCTTCGACGTGGCGCGCATGCAGGGTGACAGCGACCAGTTCGCCGCCGGCGAGTGGATCAGCCATTTCAACACGGGCGCCTATGACACGGGCTGGAGCTGCATACCGCTGCGCTCGCCCGGCGGAGCAGCCGGCGATATCATGCCCGTCAACGGCCCCGCCTATGCCGCCACGCCGCAACTGGCACGCTGCCCCTGCCTGCGCGAGGTGCTTGCCAGCTTCGCATGCGAGCTTCACGCCGCGCGCCTGATGGCGCTGGCGCCGGGCACCCTCATCCGCGAGCACCGCGACGCCGGCATGTCGCTGGCCGATGGCCTCGTCCGCATCCATATCCCCATCCGCACCTCGCCGCAGGTGCTGTTTACCATCGATGGCGAGACCGTCCACTTCACGGCCGGGCACGCCTGGTACATGGATGCCAGCTGCCTGCACGCGGTGCACAACCGGGGCACGACGCCGCGCATCCACCTCGTGCTCGACTGCATCGGCAATGCCTGGCTCGAAGCGCTGTTCGCCTCGGCCGGCTTCGTGCCGAAAGCGCCCCACAGGTATGGCGACCCCAGCATCAACGATGGCAATGTGCGGGCCGTCATCGCCCAGTTGCGGCTATCGCCCTCGCCCGCCAGCCTGGCGCTGGCCAGCGCGCTGGCTGCCCTGGCCGACGGGAACGCGCCGTGAGCGCCGCGCCAGGCCTGGCCCAGCAGGAACGCTTGCTGGCCAGGGGCGAGACGGTGCCGTGGCACGAGGGCATGGACCTGCGCGGCTGGTATCCGCTGTACGTGGAGCGGGGCGAAACATGGGCGGACGCCGCCATGTGCTGGCGCGAGCTGGGAAAAACACCCTTCAGCGACGCCTTCTTTGTCAATACCCTGGCGCGCCAGCCGCACGGGGAGCGCCGCGTCTGCCGCACGCCGCTGGCGGCGCTGGCGACGCTCGGCGATTGCCTGGCACCCGACGCCTTCATCTTCCACGTCTCGCGCTGCGGCTCAACCCTGCTGAGCCAGCTGTTGGCGTCCTTGCCGCAATGCATCGTCATGTCCGAGCCGCCCGTCATCGACTCGCTGCTGCGCCTGCATCACGACAGCGCCGACCCGGCGGCCGGCATCGCCCTGCTGCGCCAGGCCATCCTGGCCCTGGGCCAGCGCCGCTCCTTTGCTGAGACGCACTTCTTCATCAAGTTCGACTGCTGGCACATCCACAGCCTGGACTTGCTGCGGCAAGCGTTTCCCGGCACGCCCTGCCTGTTCGTCTACCGCGAACCGCTGGCCGTGCTGGCCTCGCACCAGCGCCAGCGCGGCCCGCAGATGGTGCCCGGCATGCTGCACCCGGCACAGCTGCCGCTGCCCGCACACCAGCTGGCGCCGGGCGATCTTGATGGCTATACGGGCCTCGTGCTGGCCAGCCTGTTCGACGCCGCCCGGTCCCATGCAGCGGCAGGACAGTTGCAATTAATTAACTACAGTCAATTGCCCGACATCCTCTTCAGCGATGTATTGCCCCGCTTCGGCATCGCCCCTACAGCGGCGCAGTTGCAAGCGATGCGCGCGCAAGGCGGCGTGCATGCGAAGTACGGCACGGCTTACCACGGCGATCCGCCCGCGCCCGCAGCAAGCGGCCTGGCCGCCATCGCCGCACAATTGCAAGCCGCTTATCTGGCGCTGGAAGCGTCGCGGCTGCATGCCGGGCAAGGTCAATGATTTTCATAAAAACAACTTTTTAACGAGGAGACATGTCGACGTACCCGCTGGAAACCATGCGATAAATTAGCTGTTCAACTGCGGCGCAGAATGCGCCGGTGCAAGCAACCTGAAACCGACCCTGACACCATGATAAAAAAAATGACATTGGCAGTGCTCTTGACCGCCCTGATTCCCTTCTACGCATGCAAGGCGCAAACCACTGCGGCAGCGACACCCGCTTCCGCGGAAGTCACCACCACCCTGACACCCGATATTGGCGGCATCAAGCAAGTGGTGGAAATCAAGACGGACGACGCGAACAAGCCCGTGCTGCTGTTTTTATCCGGCGGCCCGGGAAGCTCCATGATCAAGGGGGCGGATGCCTTTACGAATCTCCTGAAAAGCAGATTTACGATTGTGCAATGGGACCAGCGGGATGCCGGAAAAACCTTGAAACTGAATCCCTCCCCCACGCAGCCGTCCGTCGGGCAGATGGAGCAGGACACGTATCAAGTCATCCAATTTCTGCGCAAGGAGTTAAAGCAGGACAAAATATACTTGCTGGGCAGTTCCTGGGGCAACGTCCTGGGCTTTGATATCGTCAAGCGTCACCCGGAACTGCTGCATGCCTATTTCGCGTCGAATCCTGTCGTGAGCCAGCTGGAAAGCGAGAAAGAATTGCTGCAAGCCTTGAAAGTGCACTTCAAGGACAATGCCGTCGCCAGCCAGGAGCTGAACAGCATCAGTTTTCCGTTTGCAAGTGACGAAAGCATGTTTTATTTACGGAAATGGCTTTTTTACAAGGATGGCAAGGCATTTGCGACGAGCGAAGGTTTCAAGACGGGTTTTCTGCAATGGTCAAAGACCTGGTCGCCCGTCTGGAACGAGGTCATGAACATTGATTTGCCCAAGACCTTGAAGAGCGTTGACTGCCCCGTGTATTTCTTCGTCGGCAAAAACGATATCCAGACCTCGACCAGGATCACGCAAGCGTATTTCGACACCTTGAAGGCGCCAAGGAAGGGCTTGTTCTTCTTCGAGCATTCCGGCCATCAGATACACCAGGATGAACCGGTGCAATTTCAAGAAGCCATCATCAAGACCTTGGATGCGACTGCCAAGCCCTGATCCGACGCCCCATGACATGACGCCCTTTTCGGGGGCCGACAGGCTGGCCGACACACTGCCGGCCTAGTCGCCGGCAATGCTCGCCGCAGCCTTGCGGATCAGCGACGCCACCGCGTGGGCTTGCGAAATGTAAATGGCATGGCTGCCGGCAACTTCGACCACCGTCGAGCCCGCCCGTTCCGACATCTGGCGCTGCATCGCCGGCGCAATCATCTGGTCCCCGGTCGCGACCAGGTACCAGCTGGGCTTGCTCCTCCACGCTGGCGCGCTGACCACGCCCGTCAAGGCAGCCATCCCCCAGGGCACTTGCGATGCCGCCATGAAGTTGGCCTTGTGCCTGGGCACATCGGCGGCGAAGGCGGCCGCAAACTTTTTCTGGTCGAGCAGCAGGAAGCCATCGTGCGGCGGCAAGATCGGCGGCACCGGCGCGCCAGGCGGGGCATTCTTCAGCAAGGAATCGACAGACTCCCCTTGGTCCGGCACAAACGCCGCGATGTAGACCAATGCCTTGACCCTGGGATCGTTCCCCGCTTGCGTGACCACGGCGCCCCCATACGAATGACCGACCAGGACCACGGGACCCGGTACTGCGGCGATGACCCGGCCCGTCGCGGCCACGTCGTCCGCCAGCGATAGCGTTGGGTTTTGCACAATGGCAACGTGACAGCCTTCGTCACGCAGTGCCCGGTAAACGCCTTCCCAGCCGGACCCGTCGACAAAACCACCATGCACGAGCACGATCGTCGCCGGTCCGGCGCGTGCGATGTCATCCATGTCAGCCCCTCCCGGAAATTGCAAGCGATGACAGAGCCGCCAACGCCTTGTCTCTTCCAGCATAGCGCCAGATGCCTGGCGGTCCATGCGGTGGATCAAGAGCAGGCGACACGGGCGTCTGCGCCAGCCCAGAAATGCAAAAAGCCCAACCGGTGAAGGCTGGGCTTTCTGCTACTGCGTGTTCTGGCTCCCCGACCTGGACTCGAACCAGGGACCTGCGGATTAACAGTTGTACGTTGAGGCCTTAGGATGGAATTGACGTCATCCCAATCTCAATAAAATCAAGCAGTTGCGCGAAATCTACCGCATTCAAACGCACCTGCTCGAACCCGTCCGCGAGCCTCCGCGCTATCATTTGCGCTATCAAAAGGAGACCTGTGGACTAGTCTGATTATAGGCTTGGGCGAACCCAAATGACAAGACACGTTCTACTTCAGATGGCAGAACCGACATTCCCCGTTACTTATTTACAAACCTCAACTCTCAAGGCTTCGCCCCTCTTGTACTCAAGGACAATGATGCGTCTATCGCCCAACTCCCCTACAAAGTCTTGTAGAACTAATCAGACGCAGTCCGCAAGCAGAAAGAACAACTTTCCAGTCACCCAATATTTTGAACTGGTTCAGGTTGAGCGCAACGGTTGAATCAGCTTGTCCCCCCACTCGATAAGTTCGTATTTAACGTTCGAGGTCGCTTCATTAAAGACACTATCAGACTCATCGAACGAGGCGGCGACGATACTTTGTAGGCCCGATTCCGCCGCCAGAAGCTGAAGGAGGGAATGCTGACTCTCAACCCGCATTGAATGTTGGCCCGGCTCATCGAACAGCAAAATACCGAGATGGTTGCCATTCACTTCCTTACTAGCTGACGTCTGGTAGATGGCGAGCAAGTAGCTCCAAATGAGGCGAACGAAGTCACTTGCGCTTGAATCTGCCTTGATATCCGTTTTTTTCTTATTAATCTCCCGAAGTTCAAGCTGACCTAGCACTGGCGTAAGTGTGTCTCGACTAATCTCGATATCGCGGATTGGCGCACTTTCGTAGCCAAACGAGCCGGCATTTGAGCGGAACCACTTCTCGAACATGTTGATTTTTAACTGGTCTGTCTCCGCGTAGCGCTCCTTTGGAAGCACCGCTCGCAGCTTCTGGTTTTCCCCTAGTTGAAGTGCGAGGTCGCAAAAAAGGGGAAGGCGGTCCCGTATGAGCTGGTCAACATCTGCTATCCTATCGACCTGGGTCTCTAGCTGCACCTGCCGTCTAATCATCGCCTTGGATTGCACAGCACCGGTGCTAACGTCCCCGCGGAGCGCCTTCAAATGGTCACTCTTAGCTGCCAAACGGCGTCCTAATTCCGCGGAAATTCGCTCCGACTGCTCAATATCTGTCTTGAAGCCAGCGATTTGTCGCTCCAGCATTGAACACTGATTTTTAAGGTAAGCGATATTCTCATCGAGGCTCATGACGGGGCCAGTAATGGTGCCACCAAGTAGGGTTTCCGATATGTCTTGGAGGCAAGTTGGACACCGGTCCTCGGCGAGCTCTAGTGAGTAATCTCCGCCAAGGCCCTTCAGCTTCTGCGCAGTACGATTTCGCGCTAAGGACTCCCGGTTTTCCAAAAGCAGCTCCTCATATTCCCTGTGAGACGCTCGTTTCAGAGTTAGTTGAGTAATGCTCTGTTCGTGCAAGAAGTTTAGCTCTCGAAGCTCAGTAGCCAATGTTTCAAGGTCAATTACTGCCTCATCGCTGGTGACTTTCGAATAGTTGTCAATTTTCTCGTCCAACGCGCGATATTCATCACGTAGCTGTGTGCGATATTGAGGAAGAGTGAGCTGACGGTCACCCGACTTCCTGAACAGATTAACCGCGTCCATATTGAAGGACGAGTCTGGGTGTCCAGGCAGGCCGATGACAACAAAACCTTCACCGGACGCGGCCCGGGAAACCTCACTGGCGTATTTCGTCCAATTTTCGTGAATTTTTACGGACTCGCTGTTCAGCCTGTTTTTCAATGCGTCAGTGTCGAACACGTCCAGGCCCAACAAGTATTCGACGACCTTGGTACGAACTTCCCGTATACCGTAGAACGGAATAGTAGCGATATAGTCGGTCCAACCTCGTTTTTGCTCGACCGCGTGCGCCGCTACGATAGTTTGTAAATAGAGCTTCGCTTCACCGCCGGACGACGTGGGGACGGTCGGCAGGCGCAAACCCAAGAACTTCTCCATGAACCGGTGGAATCCCTCATCCTTTTGCGCTGCACCAGCGTCATGGATGTAGGTCGGTTTAGAATTTTCGAAGGATGCGTCGCCAGTAAGGCATTTTCCCTCGAACACTTCAATGAGTTTGGGCTGACGGTCAGGGTGTTTGATAGCGCGTCGCAGGGTTACGACCTGGTCCATATCATTCTCGATTTCAGCGAACACTTCGGACGTTAGCACGTCTTGGCGGTTACCTTCATACAGGAAATGGTCACGCACGCCGTAGGGTAGTACGTTTTCATCACGGCCACCTACGAGTTCCTCCATACCAAGAGAATATAGAATCGTGTTGAATAACGTGCTCTTGCCAGCCGAGTTCCGCCCCCGTACAACCGTTAGCTGGCGCCCGAACTTGAAATTGAATCCGTAGTTCCCTGCTGCTGTAGAAATATGCAACTTAACAGCATTGATTTTCATACATCTCCCCACTTGTTCGACACGGCTGAGACCATCCCTTCAGTGAGAGATTTACCTAGCGCGGTCAAAAAACGCCGCTCGTTCTCAAGGTTCTCGGTGTCCTTGCAAATACTATGCGCAAATTTATCTCCGAGGTCTGTGATTTTGTAGCCAGTTGCTGTTTGCTCTATCAATTTTTCAGCTTCAGCAAACCGTAATGCGATTGCCACCACAGGGTCAAAGCCCCAAGCGGCGATATTTAATTCTCCGTTCTTTACTGCGTCAATTAAGCGCGTTCTTCTTGGCGCGGTCTTCAACGCCCAGTTGAGGAGCTGAAGTCGCGGCAACGAAGACTTACCGCCGCGGGATGCCAGTGCAAGTATCAGGAGAATTTGGGCAATTTTGTAGAGCGGCCGGTGCTCAGGAAACACTGGTGCCGCGCGCCTAACAAATCGCAGTGTTTTTTTATACTCACTCATAATCTAGCTGGCATATTGCAAGCCATCGAGCGACGATATGCCTCGCTACTTGGCTGGCGTTAGTCTGATTAAATTCGGGTTGTAGGTCGTGCACAATCCTTGAAATCAAACCATTGGTAACGCTGGCAGTGAGTTCATCGGCTGAACCGCACCACACAATTGTTTTCTCTCGCACGTCATTTTCGAATTCGTTTATGAGTGCGATAAGGCGAGCATGAAGCAGCGGCGCACTTTTCTCGATGTTGTGAAGGAAATTGTCTGCTTCGATGAAGCTTTTGGACGTGCTGCCAACGAGACTATCCAGTAACCGGCCGTATGCAACGGACCCGCTTTTCGGTTCTAGCCGCGCAATGCTCTTACGCCTCAGGTTTGCTTCATATTCTTCTGGCGGCCCAGTCAGGTTATCGAGTTTCGGTGGCGTCGAGAAAAAGTCTAATGCCTGCCCTTGTGTCGATTGAATTTGCCTGATTTCTATCATGTAGTGTTCAACGTCATGTAGGAGAATTCGAAAATCGTCGTCTACATGGGGTAACTTTGCCGCTTTCACTTCCCGTTCTTTTTTCCGTGCATGCCGCAAAAGGGCGTTTGAAGCCAATTCTGGGGTAACGAATATCCAGTTCTTGATTTTGACTGGCCCCAGAATGTCCTCGAGGTCTTTCTTATTGTCCTGAAACTTGTTAATGTCGGTGGTAATTTTGTCACGTTGCTTTTCGTACAGCTCGGTACGGGTATACTGCTTCTCAGGGCAGTAACATTGGAACCCATACCCGGTAATCGAAGTATAGCCCTCCAATCCGTAGTCGCCCGGACTCACTGGAATATGCTGATAGCCATCAACACCATACTTCCTCTTGAACACCAACTGGCAAAGGTTCTCCCAGCTGGTCCCATTGAAGACCCCGAACGCAGTTGCAAACATATTTACTTTGGTTATTTTTCGTTACACGAGAGACTACACATTATTTAACATCCACGCAACTTTTTCACCATTCATAAAACGCCACCTACTGCGGCATGAACTCACATCCAATGTCAATGCGGCATCTTAAGGGAAGCTGACCCGTTTTTTGTTCCCAAACAGCCCTGTGCACCCGGTTTCAAAAAATTGTTCACTTATTCGGTGGTAGAAAATGAGCGCGAGCCCCGCTATAGTTTCTTCTAACCCTAACCAATATGGAAGGGCCTACCGACAACTCCAGGGAGAACCTTCATGACAAAATCAGGCTTAAAACCAATCACAAGCAAGAACAGCCGCACAAACCCCAACCAGCAGGCTAAACCCGTAATTGCACAAGGCACACATACACCCGCCCCGCGGTCGGCACCAAAAGCTCAGCAACCCGCGCCTGCTGTGAAGCAACCGGTAGCCCCTAAGCGCTCGACCCCATGGACGGTCGAGGCGGCAAGCCGGGTTTATCGCGCCAGCGCTATGGAGAATGGCGGACAAGTGCCGAAGGGGTCATTCGCTGCCGAAGCGATGTCCAAGGCTACCAAAGGCACATCACCGTCCAAGGCCCGCACAAGATGACCCATACTCCACGCTACGGATACGCCTCGGTCGAATCACTGGTATTTGCATTCGTCAAGGCCAGCTATTTGATTCCCAAGGACCATTCTGCCTACACCGACATTCGTCAACTGGCAGAGGGTAAGAGGCGCTTTTTTTCTTCACTTGAGCAATCACAGGGCGAAAAAAAATCTAATGCGAAAGACCTGCCTGCCCTGGCGATAGTGTTGGAAACTGAACTGGCTCAAGAATGGGCTACACCTGACATCGCCAAAGAGGTCGCAAGGCGGCTAGCTAGCTACATCACGTCATATCTGGAAAATTTTGTCCGCGCGATTTCGGCAGCCAATATACCAACCCGTCGGGTCCAAAAAATCCTACGTCCGACATTGTTCGCACAACAAATCGCGGTCGACCTTAGCTGGCTGGAACAGAAATGGGGTATAGGACTCCTCCCCCGGCTTCTACCCAAAGAAGCAGACCACGCGCGCGTTGCACCGATTTCAGTGGCTCTTTGCTGGCTTCGCAAGCTCGAAGGACAGTCTGCTGCTGAGGCAGCGCGCAAAGCGGGCCTGCCACCAGAAGAGTGTGTTGATAAAATGAACCGCTGGGAAACGGGAAGGCAGAAGACACGCAGAGATTCGTTTGCACTCATAAAGCAACTCTATCGTATGAATGAAGAGCCGAGGTATAGGCTCTGGTTCTGGATTGCGCTGGTGCTCGATGCGGCCGGCTCCGCTTTTCGGCAGGAAATTGCGGCATGTCTTGGTCGTGGATTCGACCTGAACTCGGCGCAGCATCCATTCATCATGCTATCCAACAGTTGCATCATCAAGACGGGCACACCAGAGGCCTTCCTGATATTGGACAAACTCCTATGCCGCCAATCTACAACCAGAGCACCGGACGACCACAGCAAGGCGATGGCCGCCTTGGAGGAGCTGCGCAAATTCGTCGCTGAACACAACGGTATTGCTGAATTCCACATCCATGCCATGGAGGCCCGAATTGCAGTCTTTTCAGGCGAACCGGCCAAGGCAAAGAAGTGCTATGAACGCGCGGTAGCCCTGTCGCGCTACGCTGAACCGATTTCGGCAGAACGGATACTGCGAGAGTTCGCAGCATTATGTGCTCACGAGTCGTATGCAATTCCACTAAAGAATGCGACCGACACGCAGTGGCTTTTCGGACTGCACCCGGTACAAATCAGGCGAATGCCACTTGAGGGTGATGAGACGCCGGCCACTGCGACCGATACCAAGCGTGTCTTCGACTATTTCCGCTATTTCCCGCCGCAGTTGTTTTTTTCAAGAGCCATAGCATCTCAAGATTTAGCATCGGAGGCACGCTAGGGCGTTTAAAAGTGTCGGGAGGAAAGCAGCGTATTTTCCTGGCTCGCTATATGAGATACCCCTGCCCCCACCGGCCATCTCAATGCCCCAACACAAACTCATCTACGAACTCCATCTGCCCGCAGCCACGCCCTCCAACAATGCTATCAAGGGCATGCATTTCCATGCCTACAAAAAATTGCGCAATAGCTGGCGCGCCAGTGTGTTGGCGGCGATTGGGGGCCAGTTGCCCGCGGCACCGATTGCCAGAAGTGCGCTGGAGATAGAGCGATACTGCGCTGGAAGTTTGGACTGGGATAACGCGTACGGTGGGTTAAAGCCCTTGCTGGATTGTCTTGTGGCGCCAAGCGCGCGGAACCCAGACGGCCTAGGTCTGATAGAGAATGATAGCCCCAAGTTCATGCCTGAAGCGCCACGTGTGTTCCAGTTGCCAGCAAAGAGGGGCGCAGGATGCACCGTCGTTCGCATCTTCTGCATCGACTAATCGGGCGCTTGGCTATAGCACCTGCATTCTACGGTCAGGACTCGCCGCGGCGAATTTTGGCGCGACGAACCAGCTCGCGAACCTAATCCTCCACGCTGCATCGGCGAGGGTCAGTTGTTCACGACTACCGGATGTTGTGCACTGACGCACAATTTCAACCTGTTACTCAGCGGACGTCGGCCACAGCAATCGCCGCCTTATCGTTAGAGTTTGTTCGTTCAAGTCGGTAATTCTATCCGCAATGTGTCAAACTGAAGAGTCTGATAAAGGAGAAACTATGCGCAAAATACACCTGAATTTCTTGCAAGACTCCGACCGCGCGCTGACCACGCTCGTCGCCGTGCCCGTAGCACTCATGTTGGTCGGTTTTATCGCAGCAGTCTGCGCAATCCTGGGCTAACACTCGTCGCAGCCCTAGCCTCCAGCAGCATATTCACCGTGCTCAGACACTGACGCGCGCGAAGCGAAACGCGCCGGTTCATGTCTGCAATACCCTCATCCCCAGGCCAGTTTGGCAGGCTCTCCACACCTACGACACAGTAGACGCCTCCTGCGGCCCCTTCGCATCCGGTGGGAAACCTATGGCCTGATGCCCTCGGACAGACCAGAGGAACCTCGCCGTGGCCACGCGAGTCGAACCGTCATCAGGAAGAAAAGCAGGAACAAGCTCTGCGCGACGAAAGCGCCAACTTGAAAACCACGCGTGGGGCAGGCCCAAACGTTGAGCGCCACGTCGCCGGTGACGATGGTGACCATCAGCATCACGCCGAGTCTCGGTCTTGCCAGCAATAGGACGGCGGCGAGCGGGTCGAGGAAGGTCAGCATCGTTTGGTATGCAAAAACGAACACGGGCATTTCACAGTAGTACCAGGTCAGCCCGTGCTCGAGAAGAATGCGAGGTTGACACCAGCGCGCTGACTCCCTCTCTGGTCAACGCAACTCGTCAGTCCATGCGAACCGGTCCCGGCGCCGTGATGGCTTTAGTCATGAAGGCTTGGTAGGCTTACCCTAACGGGCAGCGCCCCAAAGCTCTATCGTCCACCTAATCACTTAATTCGAACTACTTGAATCCGTTGCTCCACCCCGTCAACTTGCATCGAAAAAAAACCATTTGCGGGAAATATGATTACTTTGGGGCGATACTTATAAGAATAAGTGTATGCATAACTACTTTGCTGCCAAATTTGTCCGTTAGTTAGCTTGAAAATTGTTTCACCATCCCATCCTTTGAAATCCCCCTCGATTTGCGACTCAACTACCTCGGATGATGCAGGCGAATGCTGCTTTCCCTTTGTTGCCGACGTCTTGCGTCCACCAACGCGTTCGATATTTATTTTTTTACTACCTATAATTAAATTCCCTTTGTCTGGGCATATAATAACTTGTGGAGAGTACTCATAGAGATATTCATACTCATATTTCACCTCCCAAATCGAACCATCCGACAATTTGAAAATTTCTCCATTGTTACCCATAAATGGGCTCGGACTAACGACCGATGAATCAAAGCATTCTTCTGCATGAGCATGAGTCAATAAACCCGAAATTGCAAAAAATAAAAAATATTTTTTCATAAAACACTTCTTTCATTATGAAATTTTGTGAAGGTCGGTTATTCACAGGAAGCTGACGAGCAGAATACTGTCTGGTCTATCGGCATGACTGCCCTCCGCCATGTTGTCAGGGATAGTCGTCCCTCGGCGGTAATGGGTTTAGTTGGGTCTTAAGGGCGATGTTTCTCAATGTATGCATCCATGGACTCAGGAAGCAGCTCATCATTGATTCGTAAGACCGCTCTTAGCAAATACTCACGAATGGCGGCACGGGGTTTTTTATCCCCTGCACAGTCAATTGAATAAAAAATGTCTCCAAGAATTGTTTCCAGCCCTTTGCACACATCCACGTCAGCGTTTTCATCGTAGATGATTTCATCGATAACGTGATGCTCTGTTACTTTATTTTTATTTGAGCATGGGCAGATGCATGACCTCGCGCCCTGAAAGAACTGCCCCCCGCCCCAGATGTAGCCTCTGCTTCGATAACTAATATCGAGTCCGTACCTATTGCTTGTTGGGTAGGTGGCATGATTCGGATTAGGGCAATCACAATGTCTTGTAACCATGAATAGGCCAAATTCTCTTGCTGCAACTAGGTATTTTTCATGCAACCTCTCCAGCCGACCTTTCGTGATGCTGTTTGGAGTTGTGTTATCCCAGAACAGGCTATGAGCAGAGTTCTCGACACCCGTGACAATTCGTAGGATATCACCACGTAGCGCTACATAGTATTCAAACAAATTCATACGTTTTATCTCCCCAAAGGCCCAACGTAGAGCTGAATGACTGCACGCCCGTAAATTACGTAGTTAGCAGAATTGCTTGCGGCCGGCCCGAAACATTTCGCGCGTAATTACGCAACGCTGCCAATACCGTTCAATTGTTCGAATCTTGAAACGAGGGGAATATTACCTCACATTTAGAGCGCATTCATGGCTAGTGCTAAAGAATGCTCACTTGCTCTTACGGCTTCAGTGTCGTTCTCGGTGAATGGCTGCTTCTGGCCGATTGACGACCGTCGGCAATCACCCCAAAATAGCCACGGTGTTTGTAAAGTAGCTGTCATCAACGCACGCACGTCGGCGCCAATTGAACAGGCTACTCATATCGACAACCGGTGGAGGTCACCATCGGTTTGGCTAAACCATTATCGATATGTTACATTGCGCGTATATTCAAACCTTTTAAATCATCTATCCCATTGGAGACACTATGACGTCGTACGCAGAGTATGTTGAACAAATCGCAAAATTGCAATCCCTGGCCGAGGCTGCCCGCAAAGATGAAATTAACGGCGCAATCAAGACAATCAAGGACTTGATGCAACAGCATGGAGTTTCCGTGGAGGACCTCGCCGCCGGAGGTCGTGTGAAGCCAGCTAAAGCCAAAGGCACAGTTCCAGCCCAGTTCAAGAACCCTGAAACGGGTGAGACATGGACTGGCCGTGGCCGTGCGCCGCGCTGGCTTGATGGCAAAGACAAAGAACAGTTTCGCATCACGGGTTAAGGCACAAGGCTGGGCGCAAATACCTCATATTCGCGCCGTCAGTCATTCCTCGATGATGAGAATTCCGAACGTCAGCACGATATGCCGCTGGCCGACCCTCGCGTTCACGCGGGAGCTCAGGCATCACTAGCTTTCCAATCCGCAGGGGGCCTCAACAGAGCCATACTTTGAACGGCTACACCCCAGAGAACACCCAGTTACTCTGCACGGCGTGCGATACAACCGTTCAGCAGTCGCGAGGATACAAGTAGAACGAGACCAGCCAGCCCCCCCCCCCCCGCCTACATACAATCAAGGACGACAAGCGCATGCTGACCGACAAACAACTGAATGCCGCCAACGCTTACGGGGAATGGCTCCGACTCGCAGTTCATGAGCGGAAACTGCCAGCAAATGAAAGAACCCGTGCCGCGGCTGCCTGCCTCGCAATTGCTCAAGACCACCATCATGCGATATTGGTCTTACTTGACGCGAGATTGTATGCATCAGTGTTTGCACTTGTTCGGGTCACCTTCGAAGCATACGTTCGAGGGGAATGGCTAGCGCTCTGTGCCACGAATGTCGAAATTGACGGATTTCTGAAGGGGGAAGAGCCACCGAAAATGGGGGTACTTCTTGCTGCCATTGAGGGAACGCCAGCGTTCAACGAAAAAATTCTTTCGCAGGTAAAGAAGCTGACGTGGGCGAGCATGTGCGCCTACACCCATACAGGTGGCCTGCACGTCCAGCGTTGGAATACCGAGTATGGCATCGAACCAAACTACTCGGCCGACGAGGTACTTGAGGCGCTTCGATTTGCCGACATCACTGCGTCGATGTCTGTGCTTGGAGTCCTGACCGTTGCGAGCGATGATGCAATGGCTGAAAGGGTGTTAGAACGATATACAACTAGATTGAACGAGTAATCGGAAGCAACTTTGAAACGGCACCCATGCTATACAAATATCTAAATCCAGACCGCGCAGATGTAATTGAGAATTTGTCGATTAGGTTCAGCCAGCCGTCAGCACTTAACGACCCGTTTGAGGCCACGGCGTTGATAAGGTTCGCCCATACGATGGAACTCGATATGGAGCGAGATGTGGACGCAGTGATGAAAGAATTCGGAATCGGCAAAAGTAACCCAGACTATAATGCTGCGCGAACGGAGATTATTGAAGAGCTACAAGCGCACCTGCAAGACCTAACTCATCCCAAGAGGGTGGGCGATGAAATCATGGAGCGCATGGAGTTTGCGCAAGGAGTGCTCTCTCTGTCCAGAACAAAGGAAAGCCTATTGATGTGGGCGCATTATGGAAACTCACACAAGGGCTACGCTTTGGGCCTTGATGAGAACCATGCTTTCTTCAAGGCCCCAGACATGTTGGAGCGGCCAACAGCTCCGAAGAGCGTTATTTACACAACGCAGCGAATTCATGTCGATGCCAACCGGGACGATTACCGGGAAATGCTTCTGTGTACGAAGTCATTGGAATGGGCATACGAAGAAGAGGTTCGAGTCTTCAGAACCTTCGGCAAGCAGTTCAGCGACTTTGAAAAGAACACGAAGGGGCAAGTCCATTTGTTCTCGATTCCTCACGATTGCATTCGCGAGGTGTATATCGGCGCAAACTGCGGTGCCGGAACTAGGAAGCGGATACTGAATGCGATAGATAGGCACAAGCTCAGTGTAAGAGTTTTCACAGCACACCTCCTGCTTGACAAGTATGCGTTGGGTTTTACGGAGATTCCACCAGCCCAAGTCTTTTCGTATCGAGTTCGAGATTTTTATAGAAACCAGGGCAAGCAGCTCAAGCACCTTGCACATACCTGAGTAATCACCGCATCAACACCACCGGCTCAAAGAACGTAGGAGACCTTGCCCTCACTAAGGCTGACCGCTCCCGTAGACTGTAATTTCTTAATAATCGCTTCGATTTCGTCTTTGGCTATCCCTTTCGGGAAAAGGGCGACAATGCTGGTCGTCAAGGTTTTAATTGTACGGGGTCGTGCATCGCCGCGCAGTTTAAGATTGGCGACAACAAGTGCGAAGTTGTCGGGCTTGGGATTCTTACCGATAGGCTTATTCGACAAATCCAAAGGCGGCAACTTAGCCGTAACTATGGCGGCATCGGCCGCGCGCCCTACGGCGCCAATACTTCCTGGACACTCGAAGTTGCCTTTTTGGTTAAGGACGACCTGGAATTTATCCTTAAGCGACATGCTCCCAAAGATTGCATTCAATGATTTGCAGCAGGCAACACAGTTTTCTTCATTTTTGCCACCGCCGTTTACGCTGGCAAAAAGGTGCTCAATGCTAGCATCCGCTTTTGGCAATGAGGATTTGCAAAAGAAGCAAGTTCCGCCCTGGACAAACATAAGGCGTTCAAGGCGTTTCGTTGACATAAATAGGCTCAGTTAGTACCTAAGCCCGGCAACTGGGCTTAGGCTAGCTTTCAATTAGCAAAACCACCGCACTGCAGTAAAAGGCCGAAAACAATTCCCTAAAAGCAAGACCATTGCTTGATTCATACGAATGATACGATACATATGATTCATACGATTCATACGATTCATACGATTAAAATTGATAGCACGAATTACATGTGCAATACTAGCCAGGCAACCAAATAGAAAAGACCCCATCTACGACTCCCAATGAGTTGAATTAACCAGCCGGTAAGCGTGGCAGCTTATTTCTTCCCGATGCTTCTGTACGCACCGATTGCTACGGCACCTGCAAGACCTCTTTGCTCTAGCCGTGTTGCCGGCAGCGCCTTGCTAACGGGAAAACCATCTTAACCTCGATGTCAAGGAGCACTTTTATTTATACGCGCACTCAGTATCTGCTCTATAAAAGGGTGTAATTCATCATGGTTGAGCAGAACAATTTGCGGTGATTGAAAGCTTGATGCAAACGGCCCCAGTCCCAGCTCTTTCAGAACGTAATAAAGAAGCGCTTCTCGCACCTCAATGGTAGTTACCCCCTCCTTCATCGAATAGTCGAGCTCAACGGCTCTTCGATTTCCTTCGGTTAGCTCAGGATTTGCCGCGATTTTTACTTTTAAGGCTGAGTGCCACTTGACATCAAGTTCAGGGGGACGACCTAAGACCGAGTCACGGTAAATCGTCAGAATTCTACCCAGAACAAAGTCCCGGTATCCATCCCTAAGAAAACAATACGCTCGTACATGCCAACGAAATCCGTCGTGGCCAAACGCATGTGGAGAAATGACCCGTTCAATTGGGTCTGCCTCTGAATCAGACTGGTAACTAATACGGACCCCCCTCTGGTGCCGGATAGCATCCAACAACAACGACAAGGTCTCACTCTGTACTAGACGGGTTAGCACTGGAACTCCGGCGAACGGCGGCATCCACCCGATATATGTATCTCGCGCATTGAGAAGGCCACTGGAGCATGCGAGCAACTCGTTGAGATACCGCTGCGGCGTTGTATTGCCGACAGCTGGAGAGTAGTCATCGCTCACTCGGTAGGTCCGCGAACTACGGTCATAGACTAAGTTCTTGGGTGAAATTTGAGCGTACTTAGCAATGTCGAGTGAAGCTTGAGGAATCGAGATACCAAAGTGAGTTCGGAGGTCTGCTCTATTGACAGTTTTCTCCCATCGCAATCTGAAATCGATAAATTCCAACCGGCGCTCTTGCCCCCAATTCGCACTAGCTAAGGCCTCAGATTCGCTGGTGCCCTCTTCCGGGCCAGTTTGCAGTTTTTCCATGAGCGAAGCGTAGCATGCAAATAAAAATTCTACCAGTATAGTTTTTATGCGTATAATTAGTAATCGCGCTAGCAAGGTTGGTGACTGAACTAACCGCAGGGTGCTCTGAAAGGAAAAATCATGCCGTTAAGCAATGCCAAGTTGCAGTACTACGACTCAAATGTGTTACGCCTCCCTGCGGACAAGCGCAAGGAATACCACCAGCAGGTTGACCGCCTCGTGACTGCTTTGGGTGTCAAGTTGAAGGAACAAACAGACATTAAGGTCACGAAGGTCGTTAAGGCAGGGTCGTTTGCAAAATACACGATTCTGCGCAAGACCAACGAAGACCCCGTAGATGTAGATGTCGTTTTCTATATTTCCGGCCGAAACGTAGACCATGAAACGTTAGAGAGCCTGATGCAAACCATTTATGATGTTTTGGTTAAGCTCTACCCGAATAAGTCGGTCGAACACTTTGAAATTCAGCGTAAGGCAGCAACCGTAAATTTCGTTGGCAGCGGCCTTAGCGTGGACATTGTCCCGGTGATTGAAAACCCGTGGAAGCCGGGTTACGGTTGGCAATACGACATCCGTGACGGCTCGCGAGTTGAAACCTGCGCACCATGCCAAGTCAAATTCGTTCAGACCAGAAAGGATACCGACGCGAACTTTCGAACCCTCGTACGCCTTGGCAAGCGATGGAGTCGGCACGCTGAAATCAAACTAAAATCATTTATGGTCGAACTTGTCCTGGCCCATCTGCTCGACAAGAACGGCAAGTCCGGTTCAATTGAACAACGGTTCCGTGACTTCTTACTGTACATCGCACAGTCAGGACTAAAGGAAGTCATCCGCTTTCCGGAAAACGGTCTCGGCCTCCTCATGCCAACGTTCACCGACCCGGTTGTTATCCTCGACCCTGTCAATAGTTCCAACAACGTTGCTAGCCGTCTAACCGAGGCGGAGCGTGTCGAAATTGTTGACGCCGCCCAGAGCGCATGGGAAACCGCATACTTTGCTTCGGAGTCCGATGGCGAGGAAGAGGCATGGAAGGAGCTGTTCGGCGCTCGCTTCAAAGTTGAGGAGGCGGCATGAGCACGAGCTACACCGCATCAAGCAGCTACACCGTTGCCGACATCGAAAAGGTTGTAAGTCGATTTTCTGCTGACCTACTCATGATTGCTGACAGTACAAAAGCGCTTAGCCAGGAAAAGGCCCGTACATACGCCCGCGACGTTGAGCGCTTGGTAAAAAAGGGCTACTTGGAAAGCGTTGACGTGACCCTCCTTGACTTCTTTGGAACTGAACTGCGCGCCGTGACCTACCACGTCAACACAGACGCTGGCAGCCTCAATAGCAGCCGACCTGGTGGCGTGCTTTGGCCAAATACCTCCGGGGGGGCGATACGCCTCGTATTACGCCACAACCATACATATACCGATAGCGCGCAGGAGACAATGCGCGAAGACCTCGAGACATCTTGGAGCCCCACATCAGCCGATACGAGTCACGCAAGCCTGAACGCTGGCAACGGACGCGATTACGAAAGCAACGGATTTGGTATGCAACGAAAGGACTTTACGAAATGACCCAGCAGACTGCATTTGACAGCAAGACAATCCTAGCCGACCTTACATTGACCGCACGTGAGAGTTCACTTCTCGGGTTTGAAAAGCGATATACGCGCATCAATGAACAGTTGCGCTTGCTGCTCAATCTCGCCGACCTCGCGACCTGGAGTAAACAATTCCACAAGGTGAAACTGCCTTTAGTTGACCTTGTCTCCGAACAGTATCCTCTTGTCATTTTTCATGGCGACGTCGGTACTGGCAAAACTGCGACCGCAGAGTGTGTGGCCAACCGCCTCGCGCGTGAGTCACGTTGCGAAGACCCCCTTCTGTTTCGTCTAAGCAACCGCGTGCGTGGCAGTGGCCGTGTTGGGGAAATGGGCACATTGCTCACACAGGCATTCGCGGAGGTTTTGCAAGCTGCTGGGAAGACTAGACGCGCCTTCCTCGTCATCGACGAGGCCGACTCTCTAGGGTCAGTGCGGTCACAAGAGCATAGCCACCATGAGGATAAAGTGGCCGTCAACACACTGATTCAGTGCATCGACGACCTGCGTCGATTCGGCGGCCGCGTCGTAGTTTTCCTTTGCACGAACCGTTTGTCGGTGATAGACCCCGCCCTGCTTCGACGCGCCGCGATTGTCGAAGAGTTCACAAGACCTGGCGACGAAGAGCGTCTGCAGCTTCTGTCGAGCGATTTGCAAGGAATCGAGATAACGGCTGCAGAACTGGCTAAATTGGTAAGCTCGACCGGACCAAAGCCCGGTCAGCCTGGCTGGACATATTCCGATATCAGAACACGCCTGTATCCAACAGCAATGGCAAAAGCATTCCCTTCTCGCGCTGTTTCCGCCACGGACTTTCTAACCGCAGCCGCCCTGCTGCGCCCCTCCCCGGTCATGGAGGACAAGTAATGCACAATTCAATTTTCGGCAGGCGAATTCACATCTCCGGCAGTATACCAAGTGAAGGAAATACTGCGGAGGCTGTGAAAGCGCGCCAATTTATAGAGCAACTGGTGCAAGATTTGCTCAAGAAAGGTGCCACGTTTGTGGTTCCGGTCGATGCGGAAAAATTACGCGGTGACCATGTGCCATTCTGCTTCGACTGGCTAATCTGGAAGACGATTCGTGACAATCTCCATGTACGCCCACATGGTGCCCCTACCCCGCTTGCAGTCGCGGTCAAGCATCACAAAAATGATGAACAAATCCCCGAAGAATTCGTTCAGTTGTGGGATGAGTTTAGTGCGACCGATTCTGTCCGGGTCGATAGCGCCGCGCATTGGAACATGAACAGTAAACGCATGGAGGTACAAGCACGGCACGGCGATATTCTGATTACGGTCGGCGGCGGTGAAGGAATTTTATTTCTCGCAAACGCTTACCATGACGCTGGGAAGCCTGTGATTCCGGTCAATTTTCCTGTTTCGACACGTGGCTCCGGCACTCACAAATTATGTGAATTCGCGTCCGTCGGTAACGCAGCAAGCAAGTTGTTTCGGACACGTGACGGCAACACCTCGCTGACCTGGCTGGATAGAATCACCCCAAAAGCGCGCAGTGAGGTAAAACAGGTTGCTGAAAAAGTCGTGGAATTGCTGAGCGCCCTCGAGCGGCCTTCGGCGTTTGCGGTGAGGCTTCTTAACCCGGAACTTCCTGAATACGAGTCGGTCCAGGAATTTTTCGATGTGGTTGTCAAACCGGTGATAGAAGACGATTACGGTTATAGTCTGACTGTGGTCGATGGGAAGCAGGCTGTTGAGGAATCTCGAATCGACCAAGATATTTTTGTGAAGCTCCGGCGAAGCGGATTGGTCATTGCGGACCTGACTGGCGAGCGTCCAAACTGTTTTCTGGAATTAGGATATGCGTTGGGGCGCAGCGCACGAACAATTGTCACCGCCCGCCATGGCACGCGTACGCCTTTTGACGTCGCCACATATGCGGCCCATATTTGGAGAGACAAGGGTGACGTCACCCAACGTCGAAATGAATTTCGTGGGCACATTGAATCTATAAAGAATCGACCTTCCGTCACCAGCGATGCCCCCTTGATATCATGACTATAAAAAGAGAAGTGTTTATTTCAGTTGACATTGAGGCTTCCGGTCCAATTCCCGGCGAGTACAGTCTCTTGTCGATTGGCGCTTGCGACGCCTATCGTCCTGAAAACAGTTTCAGCTGCCTCGTAAAGCCAACTTCTGACAACGCAGTACCTGAAGCACTTGCGGTAACGGGGCTATCTCTCGATAAGTTGCAGCTGGAAGGAAAGGCTCCGCCGGACGCAATGGCGAGGTTCGCTGATTGGGTGTCCACCTGCAGCGGAAGTGGCACCCCCGTCTTCGTTGGATTGAATGCTGGGTTTGACTGGTCATTCATCAACTACTATTTCATCCGGTATTACGGTTCAAATCCGTTTGGAATCGCCGCGCTCGACATCAAGGCTCTGTTCATGGGAGCTCGAGGATGCAGCTGGAAAGAGACGAAGTCGAGCAATATGAAGCAGGTCACGGGGGCTCTGACGGAGGGTACACACGACGCCTTGGAGGACGCTCGATTCCAAGCAGAACTTTTCAGGCGTATCCGAGGCTAAAAAAGACAATGGAGCGTCGACCAGTTTTCGTCCTCGATACGCGCTCCATAATCCGAACATGCATCTGCAATATCAAGTGTTGCCATACCACTACTCCACACCTAATGCCTTGAACACGGCATCCACAGGGTCCGAGTAAAAGCTTGTTTGAAACTTGGCAAACAACTCTCCAGGAACCGAGGCAATATCGGTCACGCTCGACATCGGAAGCAGGATGCGCTTGGCGCCGGCATCGAACGCCACCTGCATGCACTCCGCCAGGTTGCGTACTTGGACGATGGTGCCGCCCAGACTCATATCACCCATCACGGCCAACTGCGATTGCACCGGCTTGCCAAGCGCTGCAGAGCACAAGGCAATGAAGCTGGCCAAGGTAAGCGCCTGTGGTGCGCCGCTATTCTGCAACTCAACCAAGTGCGTATGGAAGTCACGCTCCCCCGGTTTGATGGAGGCGCTGACCCGCGATGAATTGGCTTTGAAATAGTCGAACGCCACCCGTACCGCTTCCCGCGGCGCCACGCCTGATACGTTCGCTTTGCCAGAACCGGGAATAGACTGAATCTCCAACCGGTAGATGCCTGGCATCTCGGATGAGCCCATGCTAATGGTGTGCAAGGTGCCGGGGCTCAAGCGCCCTTCAGGCACCAGCGCACCGCCCGACTGTTCTGGCACGGTGACAAAGCGCTCAACACCATCCTCCAGGTCGATGTAGCTGAAATGAACGTCATAAAACTCCATGCCGCCAATTTTCTTGAGCTGCTCCTTGATTCGACGGCGTGCCTCCAGCGCATATTCCAGGCACTTGCGCACCGAATCCTTGGTGTATTCACCGTTCGGGGACACCAGCTTGAGCAGACCTGAAGTCGTACGCCGCACCGCGATGGTATCGCGCTGATTCAGGTTATTGCCAAGCTTGAACCACTTATCGATGGCGTCCGCAAAGCTTTGCTTGCGCATCTCGCGCAGGTACTCGGCCAGATAGTCGACAATCAGGCCATATTGATTGGTAAAAAATTCCGGCCGCATTTTGGGAATTTCCCAGCCCGGCACATAGGCATGGAAGCGGTCAAAAAATGCCGAATCAATCATGGCTTCCGGGAATGGTGCCAACAGGTGCGAGGTCTTGACCAGCGACTCCACGCTCTGGTTGATGTTGCCCACAAATACCATCGCGGCGCTGGCATTGATGGACTCCCGGCCCCGGCTGAACGAGCCCGAAGCCATGTAATCCTTCATGATTTGCACGCCATCGTGGTCCTTGAAGTTGATGCCGGCCACTTCATCGAATGCCACAACGTCCCACAAGCCGACCAAGCCCACCTTGCGCGCGCTCATGTTGTAAAACAGGTTGGCCACCGTAGTTTGGCCGCCCGACACCAGAATGCTGTTCGGACTGATTTCCTTGTAGATGTGACTCTTGCCGGTGCCGCGTGGGCCGAGCTCGCAGAAGTTGTAGTTGTTTTCCACCAGCGGGACCATGCGTGCGAGAAGGTGCCACTTGACCCGTTCCTTGAAGTGGCTGGGTTCCATGCCGGTGGAGCGAATCAAGGCATCAATCCACTGCTCATCCGTGAACGACTTGCGCGCCTCGTACAGGGCCGCCATGTCCATATTGGGCATCTGGATAGGCTTAAGCTCGGTCACCGTAAATGGTGACCCCTTCTGGTCCTCTTCATAGAAGTATTTCAGTGTGACGATGCACCAGATGCCTCCCACCAGCAATTTTTCGAACTGACGCACATAACTGCTGGAAATTTCCGCGTTCTTCACCCCAAGATTGGACAGCAAAGCCTCGTACACGTCCCGCTTTTCATTGAGCTTGACGGTGACCTTGTCGATGACCTTGTAGGTACCGCTTTCGCGGACCTTGGATTTGACCTTCTCTGCCTCGTCCGCGCGCACGTAGTTTTCCGTGAGAATGCGCTTGACGTTGACAAGACCGTTCTGGATGACGGCCTCATCATTGCTTGCGCAGTACATGCCCAGCAGGTACTCCAACACGTACACCGGCACGTTCGCTCCCTCTTTAATCAGCTTGGTCAGGTCTTTACGCACGACCTTGCCAGCAAAGTGGATGTTGAGCAGCGTGTCCAGGCTGCTATCCGGCAGCTCATGCGCGGATGTGTTGGCGGGTGTCGGGGTTTGTATCATCTCAATTTTCAAAAGTCGTTACCAAAGGCTAGGTCTACCTTGACGGGCAAGCGCAGCACTTCCACGTTGCTCACGGCATCGCGCATCACCAGGTCATAGTGCTTGTGCGGGTCATGCGCGCCAGCAAGGACGGTCAACAGAATCGAACGTTTGCGTTCATCGAGCAACTGTGACGTACTGTCAAAAGTAATGGATTGCACGTTGCTGATGGGTTTGTCGTTATCCGAGCCATCGCGCAGCGAGACCACCACGGACCGCGCCAGCACCCGTTCCGACACCGCATCGGTCTGAATGAACTCGAAGCGCTGGGTGTTGGTCACCACCTTGTTCACGGCACCCAACAGGCTGACGCTCACATATTTTGTCTTTGCATTTTCCGCTTCGCTGACCCGCACGGTGATGACCGGCACCACAACCTCTTGCGGCATGGCGCTACCATGGACGAAGCGTGCCCCACCAGCAAAGTGGAACCGGCTGGCCCCCTTGGGCACCCAGAAATCCAGACTGCCTTCCAGTGTGGTGCCCGCCGTCACCGCCGTATTGCCAGACCAGGCTTTGGGGGTAGTTCCCAAATCACGGCCAATCAGGTAGCGCTTCTTGGCTTTCAATGTTCCCGCAGGTTTGTCGTCCAGCGTGGACTTGTCCGATTCATCCAGCGCTGACTCTTGGTACATGAACCCGTGGTCAGCCGTGACCAGTACCGCAGAACCATTGAGGCTATGGATGATGAAACCCAGCACATTGGAGAGCTCCTGCACGGTTTGCGCAGCCGCCTCAAAAGTCTTGGTCTCTGACGACTGCTTGTCGCCAGTCATGTCGATGCGGTCGTGATAGACGTAAATAAGCCGCTGGTCGCGCACCAGTTCCCGGCCCTTCTCTTTGCCCAGTCCCATCAGGTCTTCGGCCTTGATGGCCAATCCGCCAAATCGTTGGAGGTGTTCGCTGCGTTGTTCCAGCGTCGCCACGGCATGCCCATCGGCCAGCACATCCAGGTTGGCGCTCTCTTTGTAGGCCAACGTCTTGTGCGGCAGCAGCGCGGCCATGCCCAACGCGGTATAGCTGGGCAGTACACCCAGCATGCCGTCCAGCGACGCCTTGAAGCGGCTCTTGCTGTTGGTGTGCTGCACCAGCTCCTGAGCCACCTCGTACCTAAATGCGTCGGATATCAGAACGAAAACCCGCTTCACCCCGCCGTCAAACAGCGGCAACACCTTGCGCTCATAGAACGCCTGTTGTGACGTCACCTCAGGCAGTTTCCAGTGCTTGAGCAAGCCCTGCGGCCCCTCCAGCACTTTGGACCAGGCAGTGCTCAAGTGCGGGATGAACCAACCGGAATACACACCCTCAATCGTCTCGCGCAATTCGTGCAGCACGGCCCAGCCGGTGGGTTCGACGGCATCAGCCGCCGTGTGAAAATGCCGGTACAACTGGTCAAACCGAAACAGCTCATCGCGGTATTGTGCAAATGCGGTGCCCGCGTCAGCAAAACTAAAGCCTGCGGCATGGGTCGATTTCAAGCTGAAAAAGTCGGCGGCGGCGGTCAAGGCGTCGTAACACGCAGCCAGCGCGCGGGTACGTTCGTTGGCACTGGCCAGCAAGGGGTTCGCCCAATGCCCATCGCGACGGCGCGCCATTAGCGCGCGCACCACATCCATGTTGGCACCGGCACCGGCGACGATACGTTTTTTAAGTTCTTGCACCATCCGCAATTCGACATCTTCAAACGTCATGCATTCCACCAGTTGCTCGGCCGACTGGCCCGACAACAGGCTCACCAGGTCAAGCTCATTGGCCACAGCCTGCGCCAGCGCGTTGTAATTGCCAAACTGCGCAATATCTGAGCGCCAACGCCCGACAAACACCGACGCATTCGCGGCCAAGGTGCGGTCAGGTAGCACAAAGTGCGCCAATTGAGGGGGTGCATCACCCTGCAGGCCCCGGCAGAAATCCGTCACCAGAATACGGAACAACAGGTCGCGCAAGCTAGGGCTGGCCTCAATATAGCCCAGTTGCAATTGCACCAATTCCCAAAACGCAGGCGTCAAATCGTTGGCAGCGATGTCTTGCCAGGCTTTCGGCTGGGCCGACAAGTCTGCCACGCCATCCACCACCACGGCACCGTACAGGCGCTGCAACATGGCAAACAACTCGGGTTGGTCGGCACGGGTCAGCACCGCTAACATCTTGCAGTCTAGGTCCTGTGCGCCATCGCCCGGTAGCACCATCCGCTTGAGGCGGTCCACCCTGTCTTTGGCACGCAGAAATTTGACGCGCTCTTTCAGGTGCTGACGCAGCCCTTGTGTGGTCAGGCCCAAGTCTTCCAGCAAGATGGAGGTGGTATCCGCCCGAAACGACTTGCTGCGCATGCGCACATCGAGCAACCAGTCCTTGGTTGGTTCCGGCTCGGGCTTGGCGCTGTAAATCAGCCAGCGCTGGTCCAGGGCGCCCTCAATGTCGAGTTTGACCCGCAGCGCGGGCATATCGTCCAGGCGCACCAATTGCACGCCGTCGAGCTGCAGACTATCCACTGCAGAAGCAAATTCGGCCTCCACATCGTGCCAAAAAACCACCAGGTGGGTGGAGAATAAAGTGGTCAAGCTATCAAACAGGCGTTGTTGGCTCATTGCATTTTTCTAATGTTTTTCCAAAATACTGACTCAATGCAGCACGCAATCAAGGGCAAACTCCAATGCATCTTTGAAAGCCTTAAAACTGGGCATTGTAGATGCGCGGTCAGCATCCAAGGGGTGCTGCATCAACCAGCCAGCAAGTTCATCGCCAGACATATGCCCTCCAAGTGCGGCATCAAGCCGGGCTTTGGCCGAATTGGGCGAGTCATCATTGCCTGAAATATTTTCCAATGCGGCACAACTGGGCGAGCCAACTGCCACCCCACAAAGCAGCCATGCCTCCGACTTCGGCTTGGGTAACATGGGGATGCCATGCTCGAAGCCAGAACGCAGAAAGCCATCATGCATTGATTGCCATTTGTCCGCCCAAAGACTACCTGGGCTGCTACGCGTACCATCATTGTCGCGAAAAAGTACTGTTAAAACTGGTTCACCCGTGTCCATTTCAAGCTGCTGCGCAACGTTGCCAAGGGCCATTGCATTGGCATGATAATAACCAGTCTCGACACCCTTTTTCTTGCCTCTGGCTGCTTGCAGCCTGGATGGCATCGCTTTCGCACGCGCACACAGCGCGGTCTCACTAATTGAATGCAAGCTGTCTGGCGTATCGAGCAAGTCATATCCCAGTCTGGGCGCAGCCATTTGAGAAAGGAGCACCGTCATGGGGCCAATGCGAAAATCAGCCCCTTCACAAACGCCCAATGCATTGGTACAAGTACCCAAATCGGTGGGGCCCTCGCCACTCAGGAGCACCCTCATTTTGCCTCATCCAATGCAATGCATTCCTGCGTCAGCGCACTGAGGTCAGTGTCAACGAACGCATCGCCAGGTCCCATCACACGCAATTTTTCACCGATGCGAGGAACCTCAAAAAAATGCCTGATGCGCGATTCACCATCGGGAGTTTTGTAGATGAACTGCACCGCCTGGCGCGCCACGTCATCGCCGAGATAGTTCAGGATTAAGGGACTGTGCGTCGTCACCAGTATTTGCTGATGGCTGGACACCAGCGTATCGACCAAGGTCTCGACGATTTCTTGATTGATACCATTTTCAATTTCGTCGAGCAGTATCATTGACCGGTTCGAGTCCGCTTGCGTTAATACAGCGAGGATGCGTAACAGCCCATCATTCAAATGGGCCGCTTCGGTTTCTAGCTTGTTGTTTCCGAATTGTTCTTGCACCGACAATTTCTTCCAGCCCGACCTCTGGGAAACCACCTTGAAATCCGTCAGCGCGGGATAAAACCGCTTCAGAAGTCCAATCAACGCTTCCTTTCGCTCACCTTTGATGTTGTCCAGGTAAGCTGACAGTTTTTCACCGCCCGCGCCGATGTCATGGTCGCTGGTTCTGGCACTTTTGCGCAGAAGCTGAGGGGAAAGCAACTCAAGGGAGCGAATACGGCGCAGCGCGTCACGCAATTCCAGCACCGCTTCTGGCAGTTCGGTATCCTTCAGTGCAGAGAGCAAGGAACCTTGGTAAGTGAAGGCGATGTCCTGATGTGGCTTGCCCTCGAAGCTGTAGCTTTTTCCATCCGCGCGCAATATCTTGTCGTCAGCTATCGTAATCGTCTCGCTGGTACAGCGCAACTGCGTGCGATTGAAGATACCCACCCAGGTCAACAAAGCACCGGTAGAAGTACGGTACCCCACTTGCAGCGTAATATTGCTTTCCGTCCGCAATTTGCAGTTCAAATCAGCAATCAGCCAACCACGGCTGTCCAACCATTCCTGTACATCGCCCAGCATCAAATGCGATAGAAAATCAAAGGCTTGCAACACCGTGCTCTTGCCCGCGCCATTCATGCCAATCAGGCAATTGAATTGAACAAGTTGCAGCGACACTTCGCCCAAGGACTTGAAATTTCTCACGCGTATAAATTCAATCATTTCCGCCTCTATTTATTTTTATCGGACCCAGCATTACAATTTAATGTTGGTCGCCCCACTTACGCGTGGTAAGCAGCAGATTCTGTCACGAAGGAAAAAGTGCAACAGCTTGTTGCACAAATTCGATTTCAGGTCACTCCTCAAAAAACCATTTTGCAAAACAAGTTTATGTGGAAAAACCTTTCATGTCCCGAACTCTGCAGTTAAATCTACAGCCAACCAGTCGAAGACTTTGCTTCCATGGACGCCAGAATATCATGCAGAATTTACCAAGACCACAATACTAACCCGTCGTTGACCGCCAACACCGCGTGTTGCTGCGTCACTAAATTGCGTTGTTTGTGGTTGGCAAGCCAATTGGCTTAGTCAGCAGGAAGAACTACCAGGTCAGTCATCGTTTGCCCCTCCGGTTACGGCCTTCACCTCTGCCAGCAAATTCCCGAACTTGCCATAGTTGACTTTAACACCGTCGTCCAAGTCGAGCGTGATACGCATGTCGGCGTGGTGGCGCAACTGTTCATCGTAGGCCAGCAGTTCGACGTGTTTCTTCTTGAGCTTTTCAACTTCCTTGGCCAGTTTGTTGCGCGCGGCGGTGCTGGCGGCGGCTGTCGCGTCTTTCTCCAGCATGTCAATGCGTGACTGAATCTTGCCGGTCAAGGGAACGACGTATTCCGCACGCATACGGGCCAGCGTACCCTCGTGGTAACGGTGCAGATAGACCAGCGCTTGGAATGCACCCTGTTTGCCGCTGGAAAAGAGCCAGTAGATGGGGCGCTTTTTGTACGTTTGCAAGTGGTCCTTGTAGAACTTGTCCGCCAGATAACGGCGAATGGTCTCATCCGGGGTTTCGCCGGCTTTGGTGCCTAGGCTTTCAGCCAGCCAGGCCATGTTCTCGACAAGAGTATCCGCCCCCCAGACGGTGAGCAGGAATTCGCTGATACGGCTGGCGGCCTCGTCGTCGAACCAGAGTTCGTCCGTCAGCGGCACGATGCCGTCGGCGTCGGCGGGGAAGCTCGCGTAACGGCTGGCGTCGAAGCCGACGTTACCGGCGTGGGCATAAATCAGGCCGGGTTCATCTAGGCTGTAGCGGCCCATCATGCAACCGATGGCGTAGGAAATCAGGCGCTGGCTATCCTTCTCGCGGTCAGCGCGGGCCAATGTGATTTGCGATTCGGAGACATCAGGGGAAAGTTCGTCTTGGAGACCGTACGCGTTAATAAATAGACTATTATTTTTTTCTTCTAATCGCTTAGCCAGAGTAATTTTGTTAGAGTATTTAATTTTTAGATTTTCCCATGAAATTATTAATGACTCCCCATCATTTAAAATAATATCTAACACATCAAAATGTGGCGATGTTTCAAAACTATTTGAATCACCTCGCGCCAATTCAATTAACTGCTTAATTTCGGCCTCATCACAGCCTATTGGCATTGGAAGTTTACCAACATCACCAACCTGAAAATTCAAAGTGGGACTAATAGTTTGCAAAACTTTTCCCGCCAAGTTGGAATTCAATAAGGCCAAAATTTCATACTCACGACCATCAGAATACATCGAAGGAGAGGCATCATCCGCAATAGACCCCACCGGAACTAATCTAGCACTAAAATCCCCAGAAGCAATCTTTCCCCAAGTAACACAAGGCTTAAAATAATATGGCGCATTACGTATATTTCCCTTACCGTAAGCCTTTATGTCCACTCCATCGGACTCCCAATTTACAACCCACTCCAATAATCCATACCAACGTCTAAATCCACCAGCTTTGTGAGTTGGAAAAAACTTCTTCTTACTATTTACGGCACACTCCCTAGAGAAAATATTGAAACCAATTTTCTCAATCGGAACCTCTGACCAATGCCTAATAAACAAAGAGTTATTTCCAGTATCACTCCCTTTTCCAAGCTTTCCAGCGTTAGATAAATATTTTCCATTTGAAAATATCTTTAGAAATTGATTGCTTATCCAATATGCAATTGGGCTACCTGGTATTTTTTTGAAATCTTCCTGTTCAGCTTGGTCGTGACGATTTCTTCCAGCTAGCAGTAAGGCTTGCTTCTCAGTCTCACCTCCATTTATTAGTCGAAAAAATACTGGCTTAAAACCAAACTCATGGTGACCTTGCATAACGAAAGCGGTAGTTTGCACGACTTCGCCAGAAATCTCACTAAACGCACGAGCACCTAAGTGAGCCATAGTAATGATTGTGCATTCGGTCAGTAATTTTTCCCGCATTGCGTCATATGAGGACAAGAACATCCAGCTCTGCATCGTTACCATACTGTTATAACTGGAAGGTTTACACCAGGTAAAACCACGCTCCATAAACATCGCGAACAAATCCGACTTGCTATCCGGAAAAGTGGACTTGGCGTATTCCTTCACGGCCGGATTCATACCTTTGCTGCCCATGTACGGCGGATTCGCCACTACCACATCGAACTGCATTCCAAGCACCCGTGCCTGCGAGACCAATGGCCACAAATCCTGCGCGGCGGCCTTCGCATAAAGGTCTCCATCCTGGTGTGCCACATGTAAACGGGCGTCCAAAATCGCCAGCTGGGTATTCAGTGCTCGCGGAATCTGAATCAACGAACCAAAGGTTTTCGCATGGGCAAAGGTGGTGGCGAGCGAGGCAATCGCTGGTCTAAGCGGGTCACCCACCACGTTCGTCGCACCGGACTCGCCGATACCAGATTGCGGCTGCGTGCCGGGAAAGTTGGTGTCGCCTTCAAATCCGCTACTGGATGCGCTGTCCGCGATTTGCTGGCTCCGCCCACCGACAACTGTTTGCAAGGCATGGGTGAGCATATCAACATCGAGCCCTTTGCTCTCCTGCAAGGCCAACACGTTGAGCTTGACTGGCTCGTGAAACAATCGGCGGTCATCGGCGCGGGCTTTCATCAGCAAAGCAAACCCAGCCATTTGAGCGGCGCGGTCATCGATGTCCAGACCGTATAGGTTCTTTTCCAGAATCAAACGAGGAATCGCACGGGGTTGATAGCCGCGCTCCAAGTAGATGGCCTTGAGCACCTCGTAAGCTTCCACCAGAATGTGGCCGGAGCCACAGGCCGGGTCCAGCAGCGTGATGGACTCAGGATTCAGACTGTCACCGTCCTCATTCACACGAGTCTGAATCAGCGCGTCAAGCTGGGCTTGTACCTCGGGCGTCTGGTCGGCTGGAGCGATGTAATACGGCCACTGTACCTTGAGTGTGCTGGCCGGATTGGCCATCAGCCACAGGCGACCGACGCTGTTTTGCACCAGGTATTGCACTATCCAGTTGGGCGTGAAGAGTTGAGTTGCGGCTGGGATGTCTTCGCTCTTGACCACCTTGCCGATGACTTCGTCTTTCTTTTCGCTGATGTAGAACTGGTATAGCCATCCTATAATTTCTACCTCTTTCCAATCTTCTTCCTCAATGCTGGCGACGAGCTTGGCAATGACAGAATCGGTGCGCAGCAGGTTGTCAGGCAGCAGCAACTCGGTTTCGTCGTCGATGCGCTCGAACAAAAATGGCATAACGTTGCTGAGCGCGTTACACTGCGCGACCAGCAGCATGCTGTACAGCTCGCCGTCGCGGTTGCCGGCCAGCTTCATCTCGACGACTAGCGCGAGCTTCAGCCCCGGCAATCCTCCATCTCCAGCGCCATTCTGGGCCAGGTCGGCGGCGTGGGCCAGGATATCTGGCAGCGTGCCCTCCAGGCTGGAAAGCGCCCGGTGGCCGTGGCCCAAATAGTCGTGCAACTCCATGTAGCGCAGCGCCGCAAAGCGGTTGAACCAGGTGTAGGCCACAGCTTCCATAGTCTGGGCAAAGCCATCCTTTTGAATGCGGGTGATGAGTTGCTGACGCTGACTGTGGACCTTTACGGGCCAAGCCTGACCTGCAATCACTGTCGCGTCGCCCTGTGGCTGGCTGGCAGCCACTTCCAGCTTGCCCGCCTTTTCTGACAAGCCGAGCAAGTTGGCGCGAGCGGTGACGGCGGCAATGAAGTCTTTTCGGGCTTGCGGGGCGTAGGACTTGAGTTTGGCTTTGTTCATGGGGCAGATAAGATTTTCAGCTGCTCCATGCATGGGCACGCAGGCAGCTTTTAGATAGGTTGAATGAGAGCAATAGCGGTTTATCGAATGCGTTATTGAATCCGCGCTATTTGACCGGCGCGCACGGTGGTCAGCAACGCGTCTTTCAGTTTGCTTACATAGGCGTCCACGTCGGCTTCGGTTTCCAGGTACGTCTTGCTGGAGAGTTCGGCGGCGCGAATGACACGGGTGGTCTTGGCGACGGGCGCTGGTACGTTAGGTTGGCCAGTCTGAAGCGGCTTGGCGGTATTGCCGGGCATCGCAACATGGTCAGGGACTTTGGTCACAGCCGCTTCAATAATATTGATGGCATCGTCCATTGCATCGCCGCCCGCCCCTTGCAGCAGCATAATCTGTGCAATGCTGGTCTGGCTTGCGATGCGCGCTTTCAGGTCTTGCAGCGGGCGCAGGGCTTTGTTGCTGAGGTCCGGCGTGGCAGCCGCCGTCCCAAGTTTGGCTTGAACTTCAGCCAACTTGGCATCAAGGGACAACAAAGCCCTTTCGCGTTTTTCGTGCGCCAGCTGCTCATTTATGGCGGTGACGGAGGCCAGCAGCGGCTCGATGCGGTTGACTTGGCCGTAGGGCTTGGGGTTGTCGCGGATTTGGGCCAAGTCAATAAGAGCGGCGTTGGCTTGAGGCACTTTGGTTAATGCTTCACGATTGCTCTCGAACGCGCTAAGGCCATCGAGCAACTTACGCCAGGCGGCAATCTGGGTCTTGTAGAAGTTGACCAGGTCATGGATATCGTCTGCAGCATCGAGCCACTCGTTCTTGGCCGCCAGCAGGGCTTCGATGAAGGCAAAACTGTCACGGGTGCTGAGTTGCTGGGCGATACGGGTGAGCGCGGCGTCGATGTCAGACTTACCAGGGTGGTGCGGCGTAGCGGCGGTGTGAGCGTAGCTTTTGAGTTCAGCCTGCCAATCCGTTAAACGGGTACGGAAGTCGGCGACCAGGCTGTCTTCTTCCTCACGACCCATTTTTTGGAACAAGTCTTTGTACAACTCGCGGGCGCGCTTGATTGCGGTGGCATCGGCAGTCTTGCGCTTCAGGATAGACACCTGTTTGAAACGGACGGATTTGGTAAGCGGGTCGGCTGCGGATGCGGGGTCGAGGTCAGAGCCTTCGAGCATGAGCTTGATTTCGCCGGACATGAACAGGCGAGCGATAAGCAACACGGTTTCCCACTCCGGCTTCCAACCCCAAGGGATGCCAGCAAAGCGGTCCACCACGTCTGACAGCAGTACCCGGTTCTGGCTGGCGGCTAGTTGCAAGTAGTCGCGCATCTCTTTGATGGCCAGGGCATTGCCGGCCTCCCCGTCCAGGCCCAAAGAATGCTGGCCCAGGTCGTCCGCGCTAAGTACGGCCTTGATTTCGGCTATCGGGTCAACCTGGCGCACCTTTAAGTACGGCAGCTTGCTGTAGGTGTTCGTGATAAGGTAATTGAGCAAATCATCGAGCACCTTGTCGGTGCTGCTGGACTTGATTTGTACAGGCTGGCCCAGTGCATAGAAGTCACCCGATGTGATGAGTTCCGAAAGCTGGTGCACCAGGCGCAGCCGACGCTCGCGATTCTCGTCCTTGCGGTCGGCCAGGATGCGCTTCAGAGACGGCGAAGCCTGGTCCGCCTTGGGGCTGACGATGTATTTTTCGATTTGCAGATAGAGGGCCAATTCAATGTCCAGGCGCTCGCCCTCGCCCAAACGCACCAGGGCCCGGCCATTGCCCTCACTACTACGCAAAATGCAACGGGCCGGTTGGAGGCGCTCATATTCGTCACCCAGCGGGGTCAGCACTTCAAAGCTCAGGGCGTGGCTGGCCGACCGCCAAGGTGCACCGTCCAGCAGGCGGTTGAATTCGTAGTCAGCCTTGGTGTCACGGTGGCGCACCTTGGTTTGTTCCTTGAAAATATCATCAAAAATCAGCCTAGCCAGTTCGCGGGACTTTTCAGCAGCGGAGACCTCGACGTGACCGATTTCGCGGGCGACATCACGCTCTTCATTGGTGAGGAAGAACCACAGGTCACCATTGCGACTGACTAGGCGCTCCCGCTCGAGGCGTGCCAAACTTTCCTGAATCTTGCGCTTGAGCGCGAGCTTGTCCGCGTCAATCTGGTCTATACACAGCGTGGCAAGATTGTCGATGGTCGGCTTGACGATGTCAGGGATGTAGCGGATGAGGAACATCGCCTTCAGCAGCAGGCTATCGTAGGGCTGCAAGCCGGGATTGTCCGGGGCCTGGTCTATCGAGCGCTTGGCGACGCCGTCGATGAAGCTCTCGATTGCGGGATAGAAATCGTACAGCGGGACCAGGATATCGATGCCGTGATTCGCATTGCGCACGGCGGCAGACTGGAAGGCGTCGAGCAGCGAACGCTCCCCGCGCGACAAATGCTTGCCGGTGGCGCCCACCTTGCGGATGGATTCGAAAATCTTTTGCAGCAGCGTGAACTGGTATGGCGCAAACGGGTAGTAGGTGACGAATTCAGCGGCGTCCTTATAACCACGCAAGGTCACTGAGTTTCCCGAGAATCCGAGCTGATTGTTGATGACGTCGCTTTTGCTGGCGAAGGCATCGCGCAGAGCAACGTGGGCGGCCTCCGTCTTGGACAACAGGCGCTCGCCGATGACTTCGTCGGTGTTGCTGCTGGCCAGCGACAAGCGGGTGTGAAAGCGGGCTTGAATCTTGGAGAAGTCCTGGCCCTTGGACTTGTTGTCCTCACCAATTGCCGCGTCGATGTCTTCCTGACTGGTGACGATGACCCATGCGCGGCCCTTACACTGGGCACCGAGCTGCTCGGTGATTGTCTGCAGGTTGAGCATGAGCGGGGAGCTGGCCCCGATGAATTGACCTACTTCATCGACCAAAAAGATGACCTTATGGCTGGATGGCCGAGTAGTCAGGTAATCGTTGACGACCTTGGCGAACCCTTCAAGGGTGATGCGATAGTCATCTCTCGCATTGTCGAACCACTTGCCAGCGGACTCAGGTGTCATTTTCAAGGCTTGTGCAAGTGCCGTCACAATGTCGTCGCGATAAAATGCGACCGCATCACTCTCTTGCTCCCAGGCGCCACCGTTGGAGGCGGCAAAGGCAGCCTTGAAGGTCTCGAATGCCCCCTTGGCTATCAGATGACGCTCCATGTCCGCGATGTACGGCGTATCGCCCGACAAGCCCACCTTCTCATTGAACACCCGCAAGAAGACCTGCAAGATGGCGTCGGGGTCCGACTTATTGGCCTTAGCGTCGATGTTGAACAGGATGACGTCGGCGGTGCCTTGCACCGCGCGCTGAATGTCCGCGTGTAGCATCGCGTCTTTGATTTTTTGATGGTCAAAGAACTGGGCGGCGTTACGCTTTTCCCCTGTCTCAGGGTTCTGAGCAGCGATGTTTTCCAGCAAATAGGAAAGTATCTTGATGAAGTGCGACTTACCCGAGCCGAAGAAACCTGACACCCAGACACCCATGCGGTCGGTGATAGCCGCATCATGCGGGCGGTCGATGGCCGCCAAGTAGGCGTCAAAGAACTTGCGCAAGTATTCACTTATCTGTTTGGTGACGACGTACTCTTCCAGTTCCTGCCAGACGCTGGCGGCGTCCATTTGGTCGGCTTTGATGACGCCATTAATTGGGCGGTCGATAGGCTTGAGGAAAAGTTCGCTGATTTTCATGTTGTAATGTTTCCGTAATTGACTGGAATGTGCTGGCTGGGCTGCTCTACGTATTCTCTGGTACTAGACGGAAGGCGCGGTAATAGTGGTCTTCGGCCAATGCGTTGAACAGTCGTAGTGAATGGCCGTCGTAGCGGCCGGGAAAGAACATCAGCAAGGGCGTGTTGCCCATGATGGGATGCAGCGCAGACAGTAATGTGTGCGTGCGCAGCATCGGATAAACGGCGCCGACGCCAGTCAAAATTAACAGGTTGAGGTTGGCGATATCATGTTGAGATGCGATTTTCTGGGCAATTTTGTCCTCTTTGAGTACCGAGCGCAGAGCAGCCAGCACGCTGTCGTCGCCTTTGCTAAGCTGCATGTCCATGGCTTTATCGAGCAGGTTGCGCTCCTCCAGCAACCCTTTCACCAGCTGCAGCAAATCGATAGCCTCGGCGCGCAGAGCCGGAACATGTTTTGTCAACGCGGGTAGTACTGTGCCATGGAGAAAGCTGCGCATATCCAGCTCGCGGTCAGGCGGGTAATCAAAAATCCAGAATCCGATTTCATTACCCAGACCTTTGCTGTCCAGGAAATCACGCGAGGTCACACGAGGCAGGATTTGGTTGAGGCGTTCGTCAAAGCTCAGATTCATCTCACACGTTCCAGACAGTCAAGGACATAAGTTTCATCATGTGCGCTCAAATAACGCCGCACATCGGGATGCAGGGATTGGGGGGTCAGTTTCATCGACTTTGAACTATCAATGTACTTCGCCTCGACCAAAATGCGCAGGATGACCTGAAGCATCTTGTTCTTTGTGGATTGGGGCCATCCTGCTAATGATGCGTCATGATGTTCACATTCGGCCAAGAAATCCTGCCAGTCGGAGCGAGCCAGCTCTGTTTCAAGTCGTCGCTGGCGGTCGGCGTACACCCGTAGCAGAAAATCGCCTAGTAGTCGACTGTGTTTAACTGCTGCAGCCAAGAGCATCTGGATGACCACTTCGTTCTCTCGTTCGGCAATCATCTTCCAGCCTTCGGCATCCAACGTCGTCAACCGACGACGTAGCAGTCTGGCCTGCCGAGCTGCTGTGGCAGCGGTCCTCTTCTGCAGGATATTTTCTATCTCGATGGCATGCGTCCACGCTAGCTGGTCCGGTTCGGTCAGCAGCAGTCGTGCAATGCGTCGGCTCTCCAGCGGCAGCAGAGCGCCTACATAGATTTCTGCGTTATACCACGTCATACAAACGCTGTAGTTGGGTGGCGGTGACCTGCTTCATAGCTCTCAAACGAATTGTTCCTTGGGCTGACCAGTCTAACTGATGGCATTCCGCAAGCGCAATGTCATCGGTGCCACTCCAATACGTTTCCGGCGAGAAAACGATGAAATTCCACCAATTTTCGATGAAACCCACGCAACAACGGAAACTGCGAGCAATTCTCTCCAATAATCACTTCCTAAAATCACAGGAAGCGTGGAGTTTCCGGCGCGCTCCAGAGCCATCGCAACACCGATACGATGACCAGGGAAAAGCTCTACGCTGCGGAATAAATTTTTCAATAAAGCATCAAACAAAACGCCCTCCGAAGAGGGCGCGAATCAATTATTTACATTGGAAATTAAATTTGACCTGAATTTTTCGCAGCTTCAGCGAGCTGGTAGGCTATGTCCTTAGCGTGGACGCACTCCGCAGGGTCTCCTGCGTTTGCAACCTCCACCAGCGCCCAATACCAACGGTCATGTATGCGCCAAGTTTCATATTCCTTAGCGAACTCCACAAGGAACTGCTCGAAAACAGCCTTCGAGGCGAAGACCTGGCTCACCCATTTTTCAGAATCAAGATAACCAGATTCCAACGCAATGGCGAACGCATCCAGGATGCCTTCGATGTTTTTACTAGAAACCGTTTCGAACGGCGTGAATTCGCGAGAAACAGGGTCGAAACCGCCAGTAGCGAACTTAGAATTGAACGTACGATTAAACGGCTTGTAGTCGGCGATGAGTGCCATATGGTCCTTATTTAAAGTTATCCTACGTCGTATAGCAACTGATTTCATCAGGGGTGAAATTTCCCCGGAGAAATAATACTAGCTTTAGAAATAAGTCGCAATGGTCCGCTGACTGTTGCTGACGGATATCACCTTGGGCGGCCGTGCCATCCTCTTGGCCCATCGTCCGGGAGCAGACTTTTGACCGACTCAAACACCTGTGAAGTATATGAACCAATACTTGGTAAAAAACTGACCTTTATTGCGCGCGCCGGCTGGTGGCTTGGCTGGCGCGCTTGTGGCGCTCGCAGAGCAATATTCCATTACCTGGGTAACACGTATCGATAGACGGTTTATACCGTTTATATCAATTATTTCAATCCCCACCATTAGCCCCGCGCAAAAATCTACATGACCACCTACAAATGGAAATTTCCCCCTCGCTTCCGCCGCAACGCATTTGGCTGGAAATCAGACACGCCAATCCAGCGCATCAAAGAAGCACTTGTTGAAATCAAGGCGATAGCCAAGAAGGAACCCTTGGTGGCCGCCGAGGGCGCCGTGCTGTTCCTGGAAAAGCTGGCGCCGGCCATTGAACAAGTCGATAGTTCCTCGGGTGGTATCGGCAGCGCCGTCAACCTTGCCATCAAAACCCTCGTGCCCATCATCGCCAAGGTGGATGTCGCTCGCGCCGTGCGGGAGAGATGGCTGGACCGTCTGTGGGACGCACTTCAGGAAGACTCGATGCCTTACCTGGAATACCTGGGCGAATTCTGGGGCGAGCTGTGTGCGGCACCGGAAATTGCTTCCAAATGGGCCGACGACCTGGCACCAACTGTGACGACGATGTGGGACCATTGCGCGAGCACCGGGGAATATGGATACTTCAGGGGAACGACCGCATGCTTGAGCGCGCTATACGCAGTGGGTCGACACGACGAACTGCTTGCATTGATTGCGAAGTCGGAGTACCGGCACAAGTCTTGGCATTACAGGGTATGGGGCGCAAAGGCGCTGGCCAAGATGGGAAAGCGCGACGAAGCGATTCAATATGCTCAGGAATCCAAAGGGCTGAATGAGCCACTGATAGCGATAGCGGAGTTCTGCGAGGGTGTCTTGCTGGACGCAGGGTTTGTGGACGAGGCGTACGCGCGCTATGCGGTTGAGGCTACGTACGCGACGACCAACTTGGCAACGTTCAAAGCCGTGACAAAGAAGTACCCGGGCATACCAAAGGAGACCATCTTACGTGACCTGGTTGCGAGCCAGCCAGGCCAAGAAGGAAAATGGTTTGCTGCTGCCAAGGATAGCGGCCTCTTCGAATTGGCCATCGAACTGGCAAATAAGAGTCCGGCGGACCCTCGCACTCTAATCCGGGGGGCCAGAGATTTCGCGGTCAAGCAACCGGCCTTCGCCATGGCGGCCGGCATGACTGCCTTGACCGGCATCATGCGCGGATATGGCTACGACATCACTGGCATCGACGTGCTGGACGCGTACGCCGCCGTAATGCTGGCGGCCGGGGCTATGGGTGTGGATGAGGCCACCGTCAAGGAAAATGTACGAGCGGCTATTGCGGCGAGCGGTGTCGGCGGCATGTTCGTACAACGCGTTCTTGCTCACCAATTGGCGATGTAGCCAGATGCCGCAGCGACACGGTGGCGGGTTCGCCGCTCCGCCAATGCCTCCAACAAGGAACTTCTTGCAGCCACCGCTATAATTCGAACGGTAGGTACGCACTATACGGTTTGTACGATATTTCTCTGCTTACAGTATAAACGATATAATTATTTATATCGTTTATACTGTTAATAAACATTCCGAACAACCAGTCAAGTCCTTGAGAAATTCAGCAATATGGCGCCGCAATAATGCATGCGCCTTGAACATTACCTTCCCTCAGCTTTGACCACCTGTGGGCACACACTTGGCACGCGCCAAGTCAACCGAGCGCCCAAGGCACGCTCCACCAAACAGGCAATAGGTAAACACCTCGGAACTATCCCGCACCTCCTTAGCCTTCTCGAAAAATTGATTACCTAGCTCTTTCCAGTCATCACTTTCTGTCGATGCTGCAAGAGCCTTCAGGGCGCTAACGACTTCCTCAAGTGCTTTCTGAGAGACATCTGGGAAAGCTGATTTCACGACCGCCACCAGCAAATCGACATCATATTGTTGATGCATCACAATTACTCCGTTAAGCAATGATAGTGCAATAACTATAACAAACAATGTTGCGTACTGCACAATTAAAATTGAGGCCGATATCTTCTGCCACATACGTTGATGCCCCTCCTTGCAGCGCAAGTTCCGCCTAAAAGCGGGGGCGTTACAAGTCCAACCAGCATCAACGTGCTGCCATGGCTATAACATTACGAGGGACGACGTGCTGGGCGCTCCGTGCTTATTCAGCTGCAATAGCGCGACCAGCGCCATGGACTTGGACATGGATGAATCCACCGACGGTCAAGGACGCTGGGTGGTTGAGCGCTGCCCCGAAGCCGAAATTTTGTCGAAAAAAAAACCCGCCAACTGAGGGCGGGTTGAATCCAATTCTTGGAGGATTTGGAGGAGACAGGTAAATTATGCTGCACTGCGCCATATTTCACCAATCATCATTTGTAATGAGATGTATCACTGCTGAGAATGACATCCGAGGCCGGCATGGCCATGTTTGAGTCCTTCGGGGGGCCGGTAGCATTTTCGAATGTCAGCCCAGCAATTGCGTAGAAAATGGCAGATGAATTTGTCCACAGATGGCGTGGACAGCACTGTGGATAAGTCATGTACTCGAACGGGAGAGCGAGCGTCGGCGGGGGTTGTCGCGACTGCTTAAATTTCTGGCAAAAACCTGGTTAACGGTTCTTGATGGTCGCGGTACTTGATGACCTCAACCGCGCCCCCTTCCTCAACAGCTTCCGGGGAAGGTCCTCACTTGGGGCATTAGCAAGAACGTATAACCAATGCTTACGAGCCGAAGAACGCATGGTGGCGCGCGCCCGCACAGACTGCTTAAATTTACGGCAAGACCGTGGCCAACAGCTCTGGATGGCGAGATACTGGTTACCCACAAGAAGCATCGCCCTACCCCCGACCGCGTTTGAAGATATCTCTTACACGTACGGATACCCTATCGAGACTTCTCACTTTTCATCAAAATTTTGGTCTTTCCATGAGTGCTTTTACGTGTTCTGTAGAGATTTCCTAACTTCGGCGCTAGTGCCAAATTTCTATCGAGAATTTCGTTCGCGCCCTTGGAGTACATGTAAGAACGTGTACGAGAGAATTAACGCCCACACGCGACAGAAAAACAGTCCTTGACGGTTAAGTTTCCGCATGGAACTATATCCATACGGCAATTAATCGACCGGATGTTGACTCTGGCGACTCTCCCAAGACGTCTTAACACCAAAGGAAGTAAAGATGACACGCGCGCTACAGATATTGACGGGACGCCGATTTACCGTTGAAGAATACGTTGATGAATTCGGTACGAAGAAAGATGGTAATGGTAACTTGCGTGTCAGGCCAACGGTCGTTTGCGTAGCATGCCGCCAACCAATGCACACCGTTTCCGAAAACATTCCGTCCACCGCCCGTACTTGGGGGCACAATCCTGACCCCAACGCCTGGTGCCCGCTCAAACAGAGTGCCGGCGAACGCTACGAAATTCTTCCACCGATAGACCCAAACCCTGAAGCAGGCGCCGCGATACGCAGTTCATTTTTCGAAAATTGGGAGCACCATTGGGCGCATACAGCAGAAATCGTTCCAATGGTCAGCATATTCTTGTTCATCAACTTCATCAAAGAAGCGGACCGGAAAAAACTATGGGAGAACCGCGGGATGCAAGAATGGTTTTTACCCTATATCTTTTTATCTATGTATGAGATAGAGCCACCACATAGCGCTACCGGAAGGAAAACGCGGCCTCACTGGGTACGCTGCAGGTTCGACGCGCGCGTGCGGACATTCGGAGACCTATGGATACGGCCACAAGGAGACTGGGGATTTATTCGAAGCGAGTACCGCGTTCCACCTCGTGGGGGCGTACCTGGTCCAACCCACCTAATCGACACCGACCCGGTAACACCAGACCCGGACTTCCTCGCGCGTGTTAGACCATACGCTAACTCCTTCGAGCGTGACAAGATGAAGAGCAACTTCCCGGTCGAGATAGCCTGAAAAGTTAGTTAGAGCGAGAACTTAAAGACGTCATCCACTAGCGCTAGCGCTCCTGCGCCCGCGACTCGCTGCAATGAAGTTTCTCCCCGCAGAAATCTTGACCCAATTCGACAATGGTCGATTGGCCCACGGCTGCGGCATCGTCACGGTTCGCCAGCGCCCGGAGACCGCCAAAGGTGTGATGCTCGTGACCCTTGAAGATGAATCCGGCACCGTGAATGTCATTTGCTGGCCCAACTTGGTTGAGCTGCAGCGCAAGGAGCTAATGGGCGCCAAGCTACTAGGAGTCTACGGCGTGTGGCAGTGCGAGCGCAACGTACGGCATCTGGTTGCAGAACGGCTGGTGGACCTGAGTCATATGCTCGGGGAGCTGGACACCAAGTCGCGGAATTTTCATTGAAAGCGAGGGGCATGCTCCCCACAAAGCCACGGACGTTACTGCAGTCCTACCTCTTGAATCGCCTTATTGATAGTCGGAAACATTAACCGCCCCAGCCCGCCACTCCTCCATCTTTCCTTCCCCACCACACTCAGGACAGGATTCGTCCTTGAACTCTCCCAAACCTAAGCATAGAGGACAATTTACATCCCTGTAGCGGCTCAGGTCAGTGGCATCCAGAACCCGGCGCGGCAATTCCCCCTCGCCATTGCACACAGGGCAGTCCCTGTCTCTGAATTCTCGCTTACCTGCACATAGCTCACACTTTACGTTATTAAAACTTGGCCAATCCATTTGCTCATCAATTCGGGCTTCCAGCTCCCCCTCGCCGCCACACGCCGAGCATTCCTCACCATCTATACGCCGCAGCCCTTTACAAAGTCGACAAGACACTTTGTCAAAACTTGACCAGTCCATTTGCCCATCAATTCGCGCGTCTAACGTCCCCTCGCCACCGCAGGCCGGACAATCATTACCATTAATAATCTGGTTGCCCTTACAATACCGGCAAGAGACTTTGTCAAAACCTGACCAGTCTATTTGCTCATCAATTCGCGCTTCAAACTCGCCCTCGCCACCACAGGCTGGACAATCGCAACTATCGATACATCGTTCGCCTTTGCAAAGCCGACACGTAACAAGTTCGTAAGGGCTAAGGTCAATTCTCAAGTCGGCTCCGACATTACCTTCGCCTTGGCAAACCGGACATTCTTGCTCGTTATGCCATCTTTTTCCTTGACATAACGGGCAATCCCGAAGTCCCGCCTCGAACCGAAACTCATCTTCAAAAACTGCAACCATACTCAGTTTTTCAGCCATTGTGGGCTCAACAGCATAGCTGCTGGTGTTAGGCTTTGCTAACGCGGAAGAAATTTTTGAAATGACTGGTGCCAAGTTCTGCTTTTTATTCTTACTAGTAGCTGATGACAAAAGTTCGAGTACTTTTTCGCCAATACCTTCTGCCACCGCCACATTGCTCTGACTAGTCGCATTTTTCAGGTACCCGGTTGCGTCCTTTGCTAGCTTCAGCAATGCCGCAATCTGCGTGCTAACCTCAACGGCCTGCGTCCAGACATACTTTCTCGCATGCTGGACCACCAGCTTCGTCGCCTTTACTAAATCATTGTCGACGCCTTTTGGCCCTAGACTACCGTTATCGAATTTAGTATGGTGATTTGCACACAGCCATAACAGGTTGTGTGGATGATTGCACTTCGTCAGTGAAACAGGCGCGATATGGGCGGCTTCGCAAGAATTTCCATTTTTTGAACATATTGCACATTCCCCGGAAGCTTCAGCCTTCACCTCCTCTTTAATTGCGTTTGGAAGATGAGGACGCTTTTTTAAATCTGCAGGCCAAGGTCGAAAGAGCCAATCGTTGTAGGCTTTAAGCTCATCCTCTTCGAAAAACAAAATTGTCCCGGTGCGCTTTGCAATCTGCAACTTGCGCTCATCACCTTTTTTTACAGTGTTTTTAGTTAGATACGCAAGCAATTCGGGGGATATTGCGAGTAAACACGCCGCTTGATATTGGTCAATAATATTTGACATAATTTCTTCTAAACAAAATGTTCACAGATATACAATACTAACATTACAGAAAGGAAATTTGCGAGCTCTCAGCGATTTTTCCTGCGAAAAAAGTGTGAATCCACACCGAAACGGCAATGTTGCACCCAATTGGGGGCGAAGAAACGAACAATGGGGACTAGGCAAAGTTGAGATTTCGCCCATACTGATTTGTACGTCCGTAGAGACCGTTAGCCAACTTCGAACGTACAAGACCGCCTAGGCCCAGCCCAACTCTGAATGGCTTGGATGCAAGGACCCAGAACGGGCCAGGACATACCTACTGCCCTACCCGGCCGAACTGATGACAGGAACTCCGGCACCGAAGACAGCGGCGCCCATGCAGAATGAGCTATTTTGAGCTGGCAATAACGAGTCAAGGTGGCGGTCGGCAGTGTCTAAAGCTCGGTCTATATGCCGAGACACAACCGCTCGTTGCGTGAAAAAAATCAATGTCGAGACACCATCGAATTCAACCCCTCTATGAGCGGGTGTTTAAGGTCGCCATCATTCGACCTCATGCAGGGTGGAATGATTCGTCCATTTCCACGACGGCACCCAAATATCGTTCCTGAGACCTATCCAGCGCCTGAATTTCAGATTTAACGGATAGCGGTCTCAGCAAAGGGCCGCCCGACTAGCTCGCGGGCAAAGAAGAAACCTCCCTTAGCAAGGGCGGCTTCTAGATTGATTTTTAGGTTCAGCGTATTACATTACCATCAGTGTCGTACATTGGCGTATACGTGAAGCCATATTCCTTAATACTGACAGGGTACAGAGTATTGGTCTCACCAAAACCACGATGCTTGCCGATACGGGGTTGACGGTCCAGACAGGCTTCATAGTCCGGCGTTCCATACTTGCAGAGAATGCGAACAACGATGTTGCCTTCACCTTTGCTTGCAAAGTCTTTGTTCACTCCCCATGTATCTGTTTGACGTACCTCCACGAGGTCGTACATGTGCAGCTTCGGCAGGTGGTCCGGCACAATCGCCGAGGTAAGCCACATCCTGTCGCCAGTGGACGCAAACAAACCACTGAACTCAAAACGGGTATTCACCCGAACAACCCGTAGGTTGAACTCGGGAGTACCTTTGGCGATACCCTGGGCGTACAGTTGATTGCGTGCGGCAGAAACCATCGAGCCCGCCCACTGCTCATCCCAAGCGACAACTGCACCGAGATTCCGGCCCTTCATGTTGTCATCCAGGTTGATACCGAACAGGCTGTTGGTAACAGTGATGGCAGGGCTTTGGCAACCAACAACTAAAAATAGCGATGAGAGCCCCATCACCACACTCAATACTGATGTTATTTTTTTCATCAAACGTCCTTGTTCCTGTTCCTGTTCTTGGCCTCGGTTCCGCCAAAATAACGATTTCATGGAAAAAATTCAGTAGCGCCGACCATGCAAGTTTCTCTCACTTTGATGAATGCTCTTCAAACACCTTAAAGACTTTTTTTGCGTACTCTTCTGGGTCATCCATTGGCGTTGTTAGCGATTCAATATTTGGAAATTTCGGGTCGCATAAAATTTCAAAATATTCCGCAGCGTAAGTGCCAGGGATGAGGGGCTGCAAACCTGTTGGAACGTTCGACCATGAAATCGTCTCTCCTTTCAAATCGTAAGTTACACTGTTCAATATTTGGAGTGTACGCTTAACGCAATTCGCCTCCCAGCGCTCTTTCCGAGAGTAATACTCCCCCTTCTTCGTATAATCAGAATTTTTTATTCGTTCTATCCAGGCCCTAACACTTTTCTTGTTTTTTTCAATTTCTTTTTCAAGAACAAATCTTGCCTGCTCTTTTCCGCTCAAGTACAACATGAAACGGGCTGGTTCAGCATTTACAATACCAACGAGCGAGAATAAGCTCAGGCCTATAAGAATTTTTTTCATGAATAATATCCAATTATATCTTTAAAGCAACTCTGCGCGAAGAATATAAACTCCGGCCAAGTCTTATGATTTTCCAATAGCGTAACCGGTCAATACGCTTTCCCTTGGCCATAGGGCGGTGTACCCAGAATTGCTGCACGCAGACCAGATGGGCCAGAGGTCATGCTTAAAACAGCCGCAACCTTATTTTTCCACCTATTTTGTTGCAGGGGTTCTATCAAGTGCCTTTGCAATCCGGCGTGCGCGGTAGCAGCGATGGGTGTTTAGCCCCGACTGAGCTTGTCGATGGCCGGCAACGGCCCGAGCTCTGGCTGCCCTTCAACATGTACAGCCCGTGTGCCAGCTGCACTTTCAATGGCGCGCACGGTGTCAACAATCGTTTTGTTTACCCAAGCCTCTGGTGTGCCGATTAGTGCGTCGGCTCCGCTTTGAAACACGCCGTTCAGGCCGCCACTGGACTTGGAGAACACTGCGTACATGTCGAGGTTGTAGCCAGCCCGATAACGATAAAGGCAACTATAGAGAGTCAGGTTGCTTGAGCCAGAGATGTTTCTGACAGCTTTTGAAGTCCAAACCGCGCCATCGCATTTAGCTACTTTGATTCCGACGCCGCCGTTTTGAGCCGCAGCGAGTTGCATCATTGCGCCCATGCCGCCGCCCATCGCACCAGCTATATCTACCAAGGTGAATTTTCCTGGCTCTGCGGGTACCGTGTTGCCAATCTGCAGCGGTGTCGAGCTCTGCACGCTGTTCGTGTTTTGAGCCAGACCATTTGCAGCAGCACGAGACACAGTAGCGACGTCGGCTTGAGTCTTGAAATCGAAAATGTGATAAATCTCGACTACCTCCTGACGATTAGCCAGGCTTTGGTTCACTGAGTTGCAGCCGCTGAGCGCAGCCGTAACGAGAGCTATGACCATGATTTTTTGTTTACTCATTTACATCCTAATTAGTAGATTCATCAAAGGTGCCGCGGCGCGCAACCGTGCCAGTCGCCAGGCGTCTTTCGAGTACGCAAGCTGAATTCCAGTACTCCGTGTTTTGAATTAATTCAAACAAAAAGAACTACAAAACAAGTCGAGCTAAATTTTTCTGGAAATATTTCACTTAAGAAATTAATTGTAGACAAAATAGCTGTCGATGTAAATGATGTTGATATAAAAGATGGTGACATATCATCTCTGGTGCCGAATGACTGATTCGGACGATGATGCCGCGCATGACCGATGAACGAGGAACGCCACCACTAACTCAGCAGTTCTACGCGAACTGGGTACGCAACCTGCGTGAAACTGCCGGTTACACGCAGCAGGCGTTAGCGAAGCACATGGGTGTTCATAGGTCTTTCGTGAGCCATATCGAAAGTGGCAAACGCGTAATTTCGGTCGATACAATCGGCCAATTCAGGCTAGCGTTGATTGTTGGGGAAGCGGAAAAGCCACCCTACAGGCAGCGGGTAGCTGCTCGGCTTCAGAACGCAAGGCTGAAAATTACTCCACGGCTATCGCAAGAAGCTCTCGCTGAGATGGCCGGGTTTTCGGTAGGCTACGTTGCCAAAGTCGAGAAGGCATCCGTAAGTACAACGGTCGTACGGCTAGAACGGTTGGCGTCGAGCTTGAAAATAGAGATTTCTGAGCTGTTGGATGACTTGCCGTAAACTGAGTACCGAGGCCAACCGCTGAGCATGCATACGAATCCACGATGCCCAATCACATGCTTGCAGTCGATTCCCAGTCCCGAGCGAACGGCACCAAGTTACGCGACCCAACGTCGTTCGCAGCATCCCTTGGCAAATCGCTTCTTGGACTGCGGCAAGCAGTCCGCAGCTAATCGCCGTTGTCTTTTAACAGGGTGCCCCACACGATACGCCATGTCTGACGCACTGACAAAAAGCCCTGCGATGCAGGGCTCTGAAATCAAATCACATCTATACCCCCTTTTTGTTTACAGCTTCTTCAAGTTCCTGGCGGCAAGCGATTTCTGCCAACTTGCGCCCAGCCAATCCAGTTGATGAGGCTGCAACTTGGCGTCCCAGGGCGTGCTTGCATCGCGGTTCGATTCAAGCCACACCTGGAACAGGTCTTCGATACTCGCCCCGTCGCTTAGAGCGTCGAGCGTGGCATCAAAATCTTTTGCGCACATCCACCGAAACGACTCCAGCACCGCATCAACGCTCAGCACCTCCCTGCTTACAGCTCCCGCTGCTTTCAAATGCTCTGCAATCAAGCCACGGGCGTAGCTAGCCGCCTGGGTGTGGCGGTCGATTGTTATCAAAGCCTCCACCAAGCCATCAGCTTCAGGCATGTAAACAGCGTGAGCAATACGCCCCCATCGATTTTTTGTTAACAATGCAACCTGGCCGTGTTCGACAATGAAAACAGGGCCACCGGCGCGGTCTTTAACAGTTACTTTGAGAGCAGGTGCAGGTGCAGGTGCAGGTGATTTTGCACGTTTGAGAGCAGCGATGGTGGCGCGCTTGGCAAGGCCGCTGCATTCGGCAATTAGCATCTTCATGGGGGGGCCGATTTTTTGATGGGTAAGTGAGCCCTCTTCTGAGTTGCTCTTCTACGTATAAATACACCTGGTCCATCATGTCGCTCATGACGGTCAAGTGCCCGCCCTGCAAGTCGCTGACCAACTGCTATGGCTATTCTTGAGCTCATGGCTTGGCCAACAACGCGTAAATTTCGGCGTTTACGTTGCCGCCGCGCCGCGACGGAGAATACAGCTGGCCACCGCTATCGCTCTCGCCACAAACGGGCATAACCAGCCACGCGGGAGAGCAATTAATACCCTCAGCACGCAGATTTTCGCACTCTGCTGATGTCAAAACTCTGGGATAGCTAACAGGGGAATTTAGGATAAATACACGTTTCATTTTTGAGCTCCATGTTGATTAGGGTTGTTCGCGATTCGTCGCTCACCCGGAATCTAGGACCTGCATTTATATTTATCCAGACGCCTCCAGAAAAAAGACGTGGAGATTGGCTGCTCCACCAGCGTTTCTTCAGCCTCATCGAATTCAACCGAGCGCTGCGCACCCTGTTTACGGACCTGAACCTACGCTCCGTCAAGAAGCTACCCGGCTGACGCGCCAGAGCCTTTGCAGAGATGGACCTGCCGGCCCTACGCGCGCTGGCGGAATCGCCCAACGAATACGCCGAATGGACGGTGCTGCGGGTCGGCATCGATTACCGCGTCGATATCGGTGGCCATTAGTACTCGGTGCCGTACCAACATGCGCGTACCCAGGTCGACGTGCACGTGAGCCACGTGACGGTCGAAATCTTCCAGCGCGGCCAGCGCATTGCCAGACCCAAGCCCTGTTACACCTAAAGGGACGCCACACGACGATAGACGCGCCCATGCCACCGGCGCACCGCGAAGTTGCCGGCTGGAGCGCCGGCATGTTGATGGCGCGAGCCGCCACCGTTGAGCCGCGCTGCGTGGTGCTGGTCGAACGGCTGCTGGGCCAGCGGCGTCATCCCCAGCAGGCCTTCTGCAGTTGCCTGAACGTGCGGTCACTGGGACAGAAATGTACTCTCGTGCGCCTGGAGGCGGCCTGCGGGCACCCTGCTGGAACACAGCGCCATGAGCTACAAGAGCGTGTAGGCCATCCTGAAGAACGCCCTCGACCAGCACCCGACTCAATGTCCTTCGCAGCATCCCTTGGCAAATCGGCTTCTGGACTGCGGCAGCAGTCCGTGGCCAATCGCCTTTGTCTTTTAAGAGGGTGTCGTGCGGCTAGCCCCCCTGGAGTTCGCTTTATGCTGAGGTCCGAAAAAACAAATCCTCGGCAGTGCTGCGACGGTCAATTCCAAAAAAATAATGTTTTCGGGTTGATGAGTGGCTAGCCTTCTTGAGATACACTTCTTTACGGTAATCGCGAAAAACGATTTGCCAAGATTGCGAGGCGCTCGACACTCAACTGGACCGATGAAGCGCTGCGAGTGAGTGAGGAGCGGTCAGCGACGAAATGAACGCGGATAGGATTAAGAAGGTATTACGCGCCCCGGAGAGTACGTGTCTATGCGGGTTTATGGCCGGTCGGGTGTACGATTTTGCCGCAGTCGGTGTATGATTTTGCCGTCGACCTCTCCTCGTTCTGTTGCCTATGGGCGGCATTAACGTCTTCCGGTGTAGGATTTTGCCGCCGACCAATCCGCCGTTTTACGACCGCCTTACCAACTAAAAACCCGACTATGGCGGTTTGGCTTCAGTGAACGGCCGTCGCAGTCAATCTCCAGCCGTCAAGCTTTGCAGACTTTCAGCTTGCCCTTGGCGACAGCGAAGCTGGCGACAATGCCGTCGGCCTCAAATCCGGCGAGGGCTTTGCTCACAGCGCGATTGAACTCTTTCTGGACGTATGTTGAGCCTGATGCCAGACGCATCTTTTCAAGATTGAACTCGAACAGGCATGAATCAGCCTTGATGAATCCATATAGCCATGTCCCAAGCCCGTCCTTCATGCCGAGGCGCTCGCGTGCTTTCAGGAAGGTTAAGTTGCGCTCAAAGATTGGTGCAAGTAGGCCCGACAGCCAGATTGACCAGCCCCCGACTTTCGCAAGTCGCGCATCGCTGATGAAGGACATCGCGAGCATGCCTTTCTCGTAATAGACCCGAGCACGGGCATCTGCAAGGCGAAGAACTGCATCCTCCAGCTTATTGACGCTCTCACCGCTATCTGCCCAACCCAAGTCTTCGCGGCAAAATGCACGCGGGAGGAACTCAATCGCGCCGTCTACGCGCACACCCGCTCTGCGGCGTAGCAATGCAAGCAGTACCCGCAGGTCGTCCTGGCGCAGCTCCTCACCCTTGAATTCAATCTTGGTGTTACCGTAAACCGCGACTGAACGAAAAACGTCCGAGACCGCGCGGGCTCCGGAGCCGTGACCAAACAGGTTTGATTTCAAGAGTATGGGCTCAAACGCTAACGTGCCTTTGTAGAACTTCGGCAACGACTTTTCCGCGTAAAACCGTTTCTCTTCGAGTGATTCAACCTGTCCGGCGGCATTGATAAATTGAGCGAGTATGTCCATACAGAGCATCCGAATTTGTTGGTAATGCCCTGTATAGATACCAGGAGGACGAAGCGGCGCCGTCTTGTGTGGAAACGACGCCGCTCCTCCAGAGTACCTTTACATCACACCAAATCAATATCCATCGAAGCTAGAAATTCCCCCATATCACCACTCATTCCTCGGTGCCAAAGCTGCTCCAGCACGTCGGCCAACGCAACTTGTTGAACCGAAGTCAATTCCAGGAGCTTGTTGATAAGCGGGCCAACGCCACTAGACTCATACTCGTCCAACTCGATACCAAGTTCGTGGCACAGGTTGGATGCGAAGCGACTTACCTGGTCAGGGGGAAGCAAGTCACCCTGGAAGCAGTTCAGCAAAACGATGATGTCCCGCTCACTGAACAATCCACTGAGCGTAGGGCGCGTTTTGCGCAACAGCCAATCAAGGCGACCAGTTGCGAACAGCGCGACCTCCTCTGAGTTGAGGCCGGCGCCGTTGTTCGCATGCTCGCAAAGATAGCTTGCCATGTTCTTTGTTGATGCGTTCCACGACTGCTGGCGTCCAAATGGAAGACGCTTCGAAATAGCTGGAAAATTTTCGACAGTTGCTGCAACAGTATTCAGTTCATTGCTTTTCATGATGTTTCCTTTGGTGGTGAAAGAAGCGCCAGCCGACTATTCGGCCAACTACTCGGTGTAGCTTAATAATTTATATCCGGTACGAGTGAAGCCATGGTGACCAGTGAAAACCAGACTATTTGTGTATGCCTCAGAAGGTTTAATCATTTTTTGGCGACAAAAATCCAACAGAATTTAAAATTCCAATTGAAAAATAGTGTAAAGAGCGCTAAGACGAATGAGAGCGAACGAAACGCGGCCGCAACTGGAAATAGAAACTAAGGAAACGTGAAAAACCGCGGCTGACGACAGATGTGAAAAATGACGCAGTTATGCCGTGAGGAAATAAAAAATGTATGATTTTTGGAAATTTTATTGGCAACAATGAATGCATGATAGTCCTCCTTGTATAAACGTTATTGAACTCAAATAGAGTGTAATAACGTCAAGGGGGCGTGCGTTGCCAAGACGGTGCTTCGATTAATACATGGACCTACAAAATTCTTTCACCATAAGAGTTCACACTCTTTGCAGCGGCAGGTCATCAATCGCTTTCGCAGTCAACGCCTTCAGTCCATAAGTTGCATCATAGCATTATTCGCTTAATTTTGTCAATCGACTTTATGGGATTGGCTCGATTTTTAAGCTTATCTTAATAAAGGTACGGAAATAACTCTCTAGAAAACTAATCCTTTACAGGCACCGACGCGGAACACCCTGTTGCAGAAAATCTTCCCAATAAGATTTAAACACCTAAGTGGCGCGATTGCAGGCCTGTTCATATGCGCATCCAACATCAAGATTACTAGGAAGCATCCGTCCTACTATTGAAATTGTCCAATATAAAATCGCTAGCTTCATAGACCGACATCTCGTCACCTACCGGCACGTATCGGCGTCCAACGATGGCAATTGGCACGAACTTGCCCCTATAACGAAACGAATAGAGGGTTTATGGAAAAGACAATCATAGATTTAAACGAGCTCAGCGCCTTGCTTGGCCGCAGTCCTGAAACGATTAAGAAAGACCTGAAGCGGAACCGACTTGCGGTACCTCCCCGCCTGCACATACCTGGCACACGACTTCTGCGCTGGCGGAAGGTTGATGTCGATAACTGGCTTGCCAGTCACGTCGAAGTCCAGAGTGGGAGCAGCAAATGAACGCGCGCTTCGAACCTCACCTATACGCTACGACCCTGAGTGCATCGGACAACTATGCAGTTGATGGTGGCCTTATCCACACCTGGACAGGCAACCATTGGTCAGTTACGAGCGATGATATCGCCTGCAAACAGGCATATCGCTGGATTGCAACGTCCGAACCACGTGATGCCACCGCCGAAAATGCGAAGAAAGCAGTCAATTCTGCGAAACTCTGGCTCCCAGACGTAGTGAAAGAATCGGCGGATATTGTGATTCCCTGCATGAACGGCTATGTCCAAGTCAAGAATAGTAAAGTGGAGCTCACTTCTCCCGACAAATCATTGGGACTCAAACACTCCCTCATTTGTGAGTTCCAGCCGGATTTTGGGCCAGCTACTCAATTTGAAAAATTTCTGGAAATGATTTTGCCTGACACCGCAGTGCGGTCACGCGTACAGGAATATATCGGCTATACGTTGACGTCGGATGCCCGGTATCAGAAGGCCCAGCTGTGGCTTGGGAGCGGCGCTAATGGTAAAGGTGTACTGGCTAACATAGTTCAGAAATTACACGAAAAGACCGCTGCAATCCGCCTAGATTCTCTAGACGGCTTTAGCCTCTCCGTCCTCATCGGCGCAAGTCTCATTTACGTTGATGAAGTTCCAAAGGCACGCATTAATGAGCAAATTCTCAAGAGTTTGATTGCTGGCGAGAAAATACAAATCGACCGAAAATATGAAACTCCGCTCAGCACTCACATCCGTGGGAAATGGTTAGTATTGGGAAACCATCTTCCTGCCATTACCGACCATAGCATTGGATTTTGGCGCCGGTGGGATATTATCCCATTTAGCGTGACGGTAAAAGAAAGTGAACGTGACCCGCTCTTGGCAGATAATATTATTCGTACCGAAATGCCGGGCGTCCTAAATTGGGCTCTGGCAGGATTATTACGCTTGCAGAAACGTGGAGCATTTGAAGTAACATTGCCATTAGCGATGCAGAGTATTTTAAGCGACGCAAAAAGGGAAACCAATTCGGTGCAAGCGTGGTTCGAAGAAAACGACATTATCGCATCTCATTCACTGCAATCGACAAAAGATGAAATTTATGAACATTACCGCGAATGGTGTTTACGTAATGGAATGGCATCGATGGCATCCCCGAGATTTTGGCAAACGATTCGCGGCATCGTGTCCTTGGATGAAGGGCGTAGACGAGAAGGCAGTCAGCAAGTCCGTTACTGCAATCTACTTCTACCAAACAGCCGGCAAAGAAATTCAGGCTTGGCCATAGTCGGCGGTTGAGCCGAGTATCTACTTTTCTATTCGTTGATGTGACCGGTGTCATTAGAAAATTAATGAATCTGGTCGGAGCAAAAAACGCCCATAAATATGGGCGTTTTCTTTCCCTGTGTGCCATGTGTGTCAAGCAAATTCGAAAACTATTCCATTCTCATGTAAGAAGCCACAATTTACCGTATATCTATTCGCGTACTAATTTTTAAAATTACCCAGCACACATGACACACGAAACATCAATTCTCCGATTAAGAAGAATTATGAAGGAAATACATTGCATCAACGAAACATTTTCAAAGAATAACCTGACACACTTGGCACACCTGGCACATACAATGTCAATTCATCCAGGCATACTTAAAGTATGTCGCGGACACTCCTTCATTGGCCAACGCTTCGCAACGGCGCCGCTACCGCGGCAATTACCCATGGTTCCTAGCCATGTGGCGAGGCTTTGAAAACGTCCCAGCTCTGCCAAACAACTCGCCCTGAGCTCGACAATCGAATGGTGTCGGCCGCAGGCACGGCCCGCTTCTAGTACCGCTGCTCCATTCGCGTTTCTTGGCCAACTGATGACCCCCAGGCTGCTTATCGTATGCGAATCGCCATGCATTCGCAGTGCCTAAGCGAAGAACCGGTATGTCTGGCTACGACATGTGGACTCGCATTTTCTCGTTAAACCGATGCCGGCGAAAAACATAGTGGCCGGCGCCATGCGCGAGAGACTTGTTGGCTCTCCCCCCCCCAACTCGCTGGCTTGTTCTTTCCTCCTGCTTACGCAACCACGATTCTGCCAACGACGCCCACTACCACCACTGTTAAAGCTATCCTCCACCATCCCGGTTTCGAACACTTGACATCGCCATCGTTGCTTCCCGTCGCCCGCTAGCTATACGGTTTCAGGCCATGACGCGAACATGATTTGCACAAGTCAGCACACGCGCCATTGCGCTCGACCACGGCCTACTGCGGATGCCTGGTCACCCGGCGGAGGCGGTAACTCAAATACCACTTCTCGCCGACGACATAAATCATGTCGCTACATATCAGTAGAACGGATATCACCGTTCCAATCGATTCCATCATTAGTCAAAGGATAATCATATGTATAAACAAGCGCGCATCATTGCAGTTTGCCACCCGAAAGGAGGGGTCGGTAAAACCACAACCACGATGATTCTCGCAGGTGCAATCACAGAGCGAGGCTATCGGGTTTTAGTAGCGGACTGTGATGCGCAAGCCTCGGCATCCGCCTGGGCTAACGCTGCACCGGAAGGTAAGCCATTTCCGGCGGCGGTAATCAACCTTTCCGCGTATGCAGGGAAAGTGCATCGAGAGATTCAAAAGCAGCTCGATAACTACGATTTTATCGTCATCGATTGTCCGCCAGGGTTGGATTCTTTAAGTCCCCAGTCTGCGATTCTCGTAGCCGACTTGGTTATCGTGCCTTTGCCGCCATCGCCCGCAGACTTGTGGGCGGCACGTGGGGTCAAACTTTTGATTGAGCGGGGAGCAGATTTCAATCCAGCCTTGAAAGCTGCCATCCTGCCGAATCGGGTCGTTCGGACGTCGCTCTCGAACGCAATCATGCGAGAGTTAGCTGAATTCGGCATTCCATTGATGTCGTCGCGATTAACGAATCGAACTGCGTATCAAGAAGCAGTGGTAAGCGGAGTATCGGTTTCAGCGCTAGGCCGGGATGCAAAGGTCGCGGCAGATGAGGTCAACGCACTCGCCGACGAGGTGTTGGCGCTACTAGGAGAAGGCAAGTGACGAAAAAGATGTTTGATAAGGTCAAGCTGCGCTCAACAGTTGCGCAACAAGATGTAGCCCTGGTAGACCGATTCGACAAAGCAGATTCTATCCTGCTGAAGGCTACGGAACCCACCACGGAATTGAGAACAGCCACACAGAAATCATCCGTGGTGCGGGACACGTTTTCCATGCCCCCGGATGACTATGCAAGAATCGAGGAACTACGTATTACCGCCGCCAGAGAAGGTCGTGTGTCGACGAGCAAGAGCGAGGTCGTGCGCGCCGGATTACAAGCCTTGGGCGCGCTCAATGGTCAACAATTGGTCGAGGCTCTCGGCCGACTTGAGAAGCTCGTACCCGGCAGAAAAAGCTGATTGATTTCATACCGTTATAACGATTAACTCGTTGTAACGGTATTTTTTCGTGATGCATCACCGTCAAAGGCCGCAGCCTGCTTCACTACGGCGTGTTCGTGACACCATCGGTCGCCACCAATGCGCAGGGGTGAAATGTTGCGTTGCGCCGAACCGAAGCGGTGCAATCGGCGAGCTGCATTCGACCTTGACTGCTCAACGCGTAGTCCGCGCGGAGGCTGCTCATGAACATGGGACACCCTCCCCTGTCAGTTACATCCCGGGTCGTTAAATCGTTCCAGCCCGACATCACCATTTGGTAAATTATCAGGCGCCGAAATCTATCCCCGTCGACGGAACTTCAGTCAAACATCGGGCCGCTGTCGAACATCGAGCTGCTGTCAAATGAATCCGCGGAATGGTCAACTGATGAGAAATGGCCGTGGTCACTGAGCGTGTCGGACTGCCCCCAAAAATTTCCTGTTACGTCAACGCCACCGATACCGCCCATCATCGGCATCCCGTTTGCCGGATTGACCAACATAGATTCATGCTCGAAAAAATTATCGTCAATACCACTGGCTGATGAACCCGAGCTCGAACCCGAACCCGAATCAGAATCAGAATCAGGGGTACCCGATGGCGGGAACATCAAATCGAAGAATTTCGATAGAAAATTCATTTTATTTCCTTTATTTTTATTATAGGGGAATTAATGTTAACACCGGATTTACGAGAAAGATAGCCTATTTTTTAGGCAGCATTAAAGAACAAGTTTTTTGGTACCAATGAAGTATTTTAAAAATTCCGCGCCTACCATACCTGTTTTTAATCCGTCACTATACGGGTAAGCAGAGAAAATACTGCCAACCAAAAAATAAGGACATATGGTATGCCTAGTACAACGTATATGTTTGAATTCAGAAAATCGGGGCGAGTTCTTGCATACATTTCGGCCAGAGACAAGAAACAGGCATGTGAGAGAATTCGGCACGTGAGTCATCTTGTTTGCATTCCTCAACGTTGCACAGTGAGAATTGTCGAGGAAGCTAAACGAGGCAGGGCACCCATTTTTTTCGAAAAGCACCTTCGCGCTATAGAGAAAATCTTCATGGAAGCCCTTGTTGAAGCATAACGCCCCTGCCGTCACTCTTCATCGGATGAGTTGACACTGACCAAAAATATCGAGGAAAGAATTATGAAACTACTGGATATCGCAGATATCATTGAGAAGCTTTTGGACTTGCGCATTTGCCGCCCAGAATTAGCTCGTAGAATGCCGCATGAAAAAGAACTTCCGGATGATGCAGTGCCGTATTTAATAGAACGTGTTGAGGCTGCATTTTCAGCATGCCAAAACATTACTCCAAAAACAAAGGCAATAATTTTTTCTGAACTAACGACATGGCTAATTATCAGTCATAATTTTTACTTGATACGTCTTGTACGCGAAGAAAATCCGTGGACGTTTACGTATCCAAAATCAGAACTCCATACTTATCATTGATTCAACCAGGAATATAGACTAGAGGAGCGATGGTCTGATAAGTCATAAAAATATAGGCTATATTTTCATTCTTTTCATGGCGGAACCCAGCAATGGATTCCGCCATTTTTTCATTATTTCTTCGTATCATATCAACGAAAGTTGGACTCGACGCCATAGACCGCACCATTTATCCTGAATTTCCACGAAAGATGTAGAGCGATTTACCATGTGTTTACCCTCGGTTCAGGATTCAAAGTTCGAGGGAAACGGGGGCAAGTAAACCTGCCCCCGTTTTAATCATAAAAATACAAAAACGCACCTATTTTTCAGAAATATGAAAAATCAGCGGTCACCTAAATATCATCAGCATTTGCACCCGCCAAGGTGCTTTATACTATTCCAATTCCTGCCAAGGAATCAGAAACCTGGCCACTGCCAAGCAGCACAGGTATAGCCTTATATATCACACAGTCGACGCTTTTCGCGTCGGTTAAGACTTTCGTGTCACTCCCGAGGGAGCAAGCAAACAGGTTTTCGTGCGAACCCTCCGTTTGCCTGGCTTGCGCCATCACTAATCATCTTGCAGCCGTCGGCGCGATACGGTTACCCGCATCTCGGTTGAAGCATTGTCTCAAGGGTAGTCAGCCCCATCATTGACAACGCCGTTTCCGGCCAACATTCCCGTCTTCACCATGGAGTATCTTCGAATAAGTAGCCGTGCTTAAGAATCATTGAATCCCGTTTCCAGCGGGCGAACACCGAGGTGTCCCGTCGCGCAGCCAAGAGGCCCAAACGCTTGCGCTTCTCCAAAGTTCCATCAGTTCGCACAAATGAGGGGTACTACCCACCTCATCCCACGGCAAGACCTTCCGGTCCGTTTCTTACTCTCCCAATGCGACGCCTGGTCGATAGCATCCCTGCCATCGACGTTAGTCGCAATTACACCCTTAAGCTCTCCCCGAACCCAACGTGCTTGCGCAAGTTGGTGCCCCGCGTTCATGCCGCTCTCTGTCGAGCTCACGGACATGTCCCTTCGTTTGTTGAGATGCGCACCAAGCCCCTTGCGGGTACCTGGCAGAGTTCTGGGTGTGGGTAGCTTGCGGACGCTTTCGCGCCCCGATACAAGTCCAGGATTTGATACCTGGTCTCTCCATAGTTTCGGATTTCATCTGCTTTCACATATCGGGAGCCCTGGTGGACACCGAGTGTTCCTGCAGCGCCGCGCTCTTACGAGGCGGTCCTTTGAGACGGTCGCGCCCTCTCATAAAGACATGAGACGGTGTGGGTCAACCAGGGAGTGGCGCTCCCTGGCTGCCCGTTATCGCCGGACGGGCACGATTATGTGCATCCGGCGGTCCCGACGCTACTGCAATTTGCTCGACTAAAGCAGACTGCAGTGCATCAACTGTGTGTAAGGCTCTGGGGCGTTGGCGCGCCCCCAGAGCCAAGAAAATTGGCTTGAGGGTGGCTGGCCCCGTAATAACACTGGCTATGAGTGTCCTGGCCTGTATAGCGAGGTAACAAAAGCCTTCTCGAAATTTTCTTGGCCTCTTTTTAGGTGCCTTCGGCACAGTGGATGAAAACACGTAGCTCCAGCTGGAGCCACTGCAATTTAGAGCCTGTTTCTCCCCTATTCCGCTTTCCCGCTCTTACATGGCGCCATGTCGCTATACAAGGAGAAATCAATTTTAAGGAAGTCGGAAAATGAACAAGAAATCCTACGCAGTACACGTCGCCGTAACCAAAACCGCAGCAATGCGCTATATCGCTGAGACAGCGGGACATGGCTATCACCTATTTCAATCTGGTGTCGTTCCAGCGGCAAAGGTACTTCAACTAATAAGAAAATTCGATGATAGCTACCGTGTCCTGGCAACCCGCGGCATGCGGGATAACGACCGCTTGCGAGGTCGCTCTTGTGCGCGGCTGGTACTTTTCCCGGCGGTAAGTTCTCCCGAAGAGAAGCCCGAACGCGAATGGCTGTTCTGGCTCATGGCGACCGAAGGAGTCGGAGAACTGAGCAAAGAAAAGCGAACTATGGACGCGCGTGAACCGGCTTCGCGTCTTTCCTGGGAAAAGCAGTACGCTCTAGTGTCACGTCCCGTTCGCCGCCGAAATGGTGACCTTGACTATGTCTGGACGTGGGTACTTCAGGACGGCTTCATATCGCGTTGGCGCCACGCTTTTGCTAAAGCCGCGGGGCGCGTGCGTTCCAGCAGGGAACGAGAGCCAAACTATCTCATCAAGCTTGTGACGTCATTGCGCAGGCTTCCTGGTTTTCAAGGCATCAATCGTCAAAAGAAAGCGCTAATCACCGGTGCCGACATTCCTCGCACTTGGCATGCTGAACTGAACCTGATGCAATTGGGGACGGTCGTCAACAAAGCATTGCCTGTGTTCCATCCAGAGAGAACAGTCGAAAATATGCTGAAGGGCGCCAATCTTCCTCCGCCTATTTAATCTTCCTAACCAAGGGGGAGGGGGGCTAACAGACAGCCCCAAACAACAGTCGCTATGAAGCAATGCCTGCGGACGTAAGAGGTACTACGGCCTCAGTTTATTTGTACAATAAGGCATATGAGAACGGCATTCTTCTGCATTGGCAAGCTGAGAAATTTGCAGCCCCGACATAGCGCATGGTAGGCGGGAAACGACGTACTTTTCCCTGCCCCCTGGGTCGAGAAAGGGGCAAAGGCGATGTATTATGAGGGTTGTAGCATATAGCCTGGCGCGGCAATACCCGGCCAGAGTTCGAAAAAAACGTCAGTGCTACTTACGCCGCCACTCCGAGGCGAAGCATTGATGTGCAACGCTCTTGCAGCTGCAATACTCATCTCTCCGATACTCGTGAACCCAGACTTATCTGCGACGACGCAATCGACGCTCCTCCCATTGAATGTAATACGGGCTTTGCAACCCCTTACCACCCCAGCGGTTGCTTGTACTATCAATGGGGGCACCACTACATACGGCACTGTTTCTGCATCCACATACGCAAAAGGGTCGTCCGCGCGTTTTCCCGGGCTGCGATACCAAGTCATTGAAGCGATAACGCCGCCAGGGAAAACACGTGGCTCATTGTCAGACCCAAGTATCACTACGTCACGGGCCCACTCTTTCTTACAAATTACCTTCCCGTTGACCCTGGCCATGCCTCCGTTGGCCAGAAAGTCACTTCCTGTATCATCTTCCTTATAGGCAGGAGGAGCTCCACTCTGACCGTTAGCGCCATCAGCATCAATTTTTCCATCGGCATTGAAGTACACTCGGCCATCGTCATCCTCCCAAACATCGCATGTGCCTTCCTTACCCATAATTGACCCCAAAATTCTCGACATCCCCCACTCCTTGACAGTAAGTTTAAAGCCAATCGTAAATGCCAGCTGACTGACCATGGTTGGTACAACACAATTCCTGTAGGTACTCTTGAGCCATTGTTCTAGGCAAAGGAGTGGTTTTGAAGTAGAAGAGACAAACCAATCTTGTCCACCGCCGCACCGGCAACTATGCAAACACATCAAAAAAAGGTGATGTCACTTCAAGCACACGCGGTGTTGTTCTGGTTACTCAGCTGACTTAGCAGTTAGAGGGGCTAGCTAATATGCAACAATGAGGCCTTCGACAAATCATATCCTAGTGGCCTTGGTTGCAATTTTTACAACCACAAGACACAAGCGACAGCCAAGTTTCAACAACGTGCGACATTACTTTGGCAGTGGTGGTTCGTCTAGCGTCAGAGTTAAAAATCCGTTTAATGCATAGACTTGACTTGGTAAAATTTACACCGCCCAAGAAGAGTTGCATCGGCTGGCCTTACTATAGCTGCAATGAACTCGTTCTTGAGGATTATCAAGATAGTAAATTTAACTGAAAAAACAATCACCAATTCTCACATTACCCTAAAAAATTCCATGAAAGTGCCCAAAGTGGTATCGGAGCTTAGGAACACCGTTTGTAGCACTCAGGCCAACTAACCAGTCTGACGTATCAGGAAAGCCATCTTAATTAGACTGACGGCGAAAAAATCCAATCTTTTTCGAGTCCAAACCCGTAGATGCCAGCCCAACAAGCAATTACAGCTTCTTCATCCGGGAATTCACATCCCAAAGCATACTCTCATCGCGGCTCGATTCAAGCCAACACCTGGAAGAGGCCTTCGATACTCTCTCTGTCGCTTAACACCTCGCGCATTCGGTACCAAAGTAAAAACCTCGCCACTTTTTAGTGCATGTGGGGTGTCGAGCAAAGAATACTTGTCAGATTAGCGATGGGCTCTATAGTAATCTTGCTAATGGAAAACTATCAATATACTATGCATTTTGAATAATTGAAGCACAACCAGCCGACGGAGTCGTATATGCCTGCCTTCAGAGATGTCGTTCTTTCCACTGCTTTTATCAACTTAGTGGGTTGTGCAAATGTGACGAAAAACAACACCCCAATTCCTATTTTTGCCTCACCTTTCGAAGCTCAAAACATGCCCGAAGTGGCGAGTGATTCCGGAAAAATTGAGTGCAGCATGTCCGCTCCCAAGAGTTCTGACAGCTCTATTCCCTCAGAGGTTTCACAATTTTCAGTGTTGTCTTATTGCGCCTATACCGGGAATATTTCAACCTACCAAGAGGCTTTTGTCGCTAAGGGTATATCGCTGGCAGACCAAACTTGCGGAATTTTTTTCAGAGAGCTTGAAGCTAAAAGAACCGGCTCCGAGTATCTTCAATCTAGCATGAATATCGCGGGTAGCGCATTAACCGTAATATTGGCAGCGTCCGGCTCCCACGCCCGAGCTGTGCTCAATACCGCAACGCTCCTCACCGCTTCGAATGCTTGGTTCGAGACTTACAAGTCGAACTTCATTCTGACGCCAGAACTAAGTAAATTGCAATCCAAGCTGCAGACAGACCTTAAAGACCCGTTAGCAGCTCAGATGAATGAAAAAGCTTCGAAAAAAGGCTACACAACCTTTGATGATGCGAAGCGCGATTTATTGAAGTACGATGAGCTATGTTCGCATCAAATCTTGTACCAGATTGTTTCAGAGAGTGTTGCCACAGCCAAATTGGAAACCTTTGACTCACCTCCCTCAACACCCTCCTCTCCAAAATTGGCAAAGGCTCTAGCACGAATAAATGCAATTTACAGTGCCGCCTCCAACAATGCTGCTGGGATTTACGGCCCTGGTGAATTTGAGTCTTTGTATGCAATAGCGGTGATGGCCGAAAGCAGAACCGAGCGCCTAGCTTTCGCCGAACTCCTGAAAGAGGAACGTCCTTCCTTAAAATCACATATTGAAGAACTTAAGCTCGATGGAGATATGGACCCTGTAATTCTTGAGAAGTTCGAATACGCAGGTGAGTTACTCGGTCTAGCACGCCAGGAGTTTGTGATAAGACTCGTGACAACGTTGCGGGCTTTAGCAAAAATCAACAACGACCTTGAAAGCGCTAGGCAGTCCTTGAAAAGACTCACTGCGAATGAGAAGGCTGCGCGTTTGCAACGAGGAGACAAATCGGAGCCCTTCACTGGGCGCACATCTAAACCGCATGAGCAGACGGTAGTTGATAACTTAGCCTATAACCGAAAGACCTTAATCGACAGTTTTGAAAAATTGCTGGCTGCTCCGCCCCCTATCCTTGCATCCGCGCAAAGACCCATTTCGTTCAAATTCCGTGTCAATCGTTCTAAAGACTGAAACTGAGTGTTGCCATGCCAAATTTCCCTGATAACTTTGCTCACCGTCGCGCATTACTGGTCCTTAGTGCGGTTGCCGTGGGCCCCACAGCGGGCCTTGTCGGATGTTGTCTATTGAAGCTGCACGACATTGTGTGCCCTATACACTCGCCAACACATACCCGAAGGTAATTACTATTAATATTATTTATACGATATATACCATAAACATCTCACTGCTCAACAATCCTAGGCGACCTCGTGCGAAAAAAAAGACCCCGCATCTGCGGGGTCGAATCAATCAGTGCCAGGTACCGACCTGGCCATCCAGGAACGTCACGAATTCTTCGCTGAACACCGCGCCGTCATAGGTATCGTTGAATTCGTAAGCGTCTGACACCTCGACGCCAGAAATCCGCTCGCCCATTTCCACCGCGCGCTCCAGTGATAGCGCCTCGATAACCATGTTTCGGTAATCGCTGACCGGGTGTGCTGTGTGCACAATATATGTTTTTTCCATTGCTGTTGTCCTTTTAGATTTTAGATGTCCTGCATTTCATATAGACACCTGCGAAAAAGGAGGTCAGACAGCCGTCCCTTTCTTGCTCATCCCGCTCAGACAACGACCGCAACGAATTGGTCACACGCTTCAGCCACGCAACGCCCCGGTCTTGTCTGCTACCGCCGCAGTCAAAAGAAAATTTACTTCACACTCAGCGCATAATTTTTCAAAAGGAATAAATCTTTTACGTATACGAAACTTCACAACCGTAATCGTAAAGGTACTCATGAAAAAGGCAGCGAAAACCACCAGCTCCGTCGCGACGGCGCCAAGACACGCAAATAGGAAAACAGGCGCGGCACAAGCACGCCAGGACACGCGAAGCAAACGCGAGCTCATCCTCACCCGCATCGCGGTCACGGATGTAGGTGACACCAAGAAAGCCCTGATTGCCGCTATCCGCGCCGTGGGACTACCTGGCAATCCGACGAACGTCGCGCACGTGCAGGAACTCCGTAATGACTTTGATGCCGCACGCCGCAACCGCCGCCTCAACCACGCAAATGCCAAGGCCGCCAAGGCGATTTCGGCGCTCCCGGCACCTATCGGCCGCCCGGCAATCCGATTACCTCTTGGTACGCCTGCAGCGCGCCTGATAGCGCTACGCAAGCGGACCGTAACGCAATACGCTCAACAAGCATTTCGTCATGGCGCGTCAGGTGGCACCAAATTCACTGTGCATTTCGCGGAAAAAACGACCGACGTCACATATACGACTGACCTCGGCAGGAACTACGACCTCTATCGAGGTGCGTACAAAGGCTGGGGCGCGAACGTCGACTTGCATCAAATTCGTGTGCCTGCAGACTGGCGTATGCGTGTTGAGCGCAAAGGTCTTGCCCTACTTGGCGGCTTGATGACTCTGGATGCGCTTCAGATAGAGGCGCCTGCCGGCATCGAACTTTACGCTGCCGTCTGGGCCAGCCAAGGCCGTGGTTATGCTGTCAGAACAGAGCGTGGGTTCATTGCCGTTGTCGGCAGCGAGAGTTTTCATAGTGATACGGCCGACGGAGCAATTTCGGGTCTGCGGCGGAAAGGTCGAAGCGCGCCGACAAGGGTAGCGATGATTGCCGACATGAAATCAGCTGTTAACGCTTTCATCACAAAATACACGAGGTACGACATTGATGTCAGTCTCGATGACGCGCGCAGGTCAGGAAGCTGCGAGTATGGCATCCACTCCTGGTGCGTGTCCGTCGGCATTGATATTTGCCGTGCACAAGTGCCAATGGTTGAGTTGCTGGAGGGTTTTCGCCGCTTGCCTCAGACAGAGGTGCGCCGCGCGGCGCTGAGCGCGGTAAAGCGTGCCAAAAGGCTAAATCGGTTACCTATTACTTTAGACCGTAACCAAACAAAGGCCTGATAATGTCTGCTCGTATTTCTCTGCTTGAAAAAAGTGCTGTCACCCAACGACTCGGCATTTGTGAGCGCACCCTGGAAAATCTTGTAAAGGCACAGAAATTCCCAAGAGGTCTGAAGCTAGGCAAGAACATCGTATGGGATGAGGTCGCCGTCGAGAAATGGTTGGCCAACGCCCTGGAGCCGCAGTTGAATTGGATGCCACCGCAGCGCCCCCGGAAAAGCGCGCGTCTTAGCTGACCAATAAGCGCCAACGATATGATGAATTCGTATCGTTGGCGCGCATCTCAGTTCGGCTCCAGGCTGAGATAGTAGGACACTTCCAATTTTCCGTTCATTCCAGAATTCATTAAGCCTGACAATCTTTCACTCCCGAGCCCCATTGGCCCCCGATCAGGGGGCCAATGGGGCTCAATCGCTTACTGCTGTGGCAAATTAGCCTCGCGAGTAGCATCCGTGGGGCACGTGGCAGTAATTCCCATGCGCTCACGTACAGCCCTTGTGAGGCGGGTTGACCGTTTGCGATTGAGCATGTCAGTTCCGGAACCACTCGCTGGCGGGGGTACTTGCAACACCGGCGACGCCGGTTCCGTGCGGTCCATCACATCGAGGACGTCCTGGCTGACCAGATTTACATACGTCTGCGCCATTGTGATGGTTTTATGTCCCAGGACTTTCATCAACTGATGGCTACTGAAACCACGGCGGGCGAAATCAGTCGCGGCAACGTGGCGAAGGTCCCTGAATTGCAGGTCAGGGATACCTGCGTTCGTACGCACCCCATCCCAGGCGCAATCAACTGCATTGGCAGTCATAGGAAATACCACCCCGGACTCGTGCCGCGGCATTTCCCGGAGCACCCGGACCGCATGCTGAGTCAATGGAACGGCAATTTGTCCTGTCTTAGACTCCACCACGAAGATTCGTCCATCAAGGTCGACCTTGTCCCAGCGCAACGCGAGAAGACTTGAACGACGCAAGGTCGTTTGTAACTCAAGTTCGACCAACGGCCAGAAATAGGGGTTGTCGCACTCAGCGAGAGCGTCCCACAAGCGCTTGCGCTGCTCTTGCGTGATAAAGACAAATCGTGCGTTCGACTTCCCGAGTTTGATGCCTTTACAAGGATTTTCGAATCCCTTCCAGCTCCACTCATTAGCCGCCATGTTGAACATGTGCTTGAGAAGTGCGACCTCCTTTTGAACGCTGCTCTCGCTCAGGCCTTCCTTTTTCATATCGGCAACGAGACGTCGCAGGTCGGCCGTCGAGACGGCGCTGCAGCGCGTTTTGGCCAGTTCTGCGATACGCAGGTAGGTTTGAGAACGCGCGGCGCGGCGTGCGTCGTTGTGGCCCTGCCAGGACTCGGGCAGAGTGGAACGGTCGTACTCCGCCAGCGCATGCCCCAGAGTGTCATTCTGCACCCTCTTTAGTCGCGCCATCCCGGCACCTTCCAGATAGTGGTTGATGCGGTTGAGCTCACTGGCGAAGCCGCGTTTGTTGACAGTGTAGAGCTGCGCATACAGGCGCAGCGCATCGGCCAGAGTGGCCATGGTCGGGCCGCCCAGCTCCGGTGCGTGCTGTGCATTGGCGTTCGCCAACTGCTCGGCAATCCACTGGACGCCATCGTCGTATCGGTCGAAGTCTTGTGCGGGGCGCTTGCCGTTTGCCAGCGTGACTGTGGCACGCCATTTGCTGCGGTACTTGAATGGTTTTGCCCCCTTAGCCATGGCTCACCTCCACAGCCGGGAAGATGAACGGCTGGACAGATACGGGATGCGAGAAGGAGCCGGCATTAAGGGGATACGGCTTGGTGCGTTGTGCTGGATAGTCAAGTAGAACAGTTTTCATGCGTTGCCTTTGTAAAATGAAGGGACAACGCATTACAGCTACCGAACTTATATGCCAGGAATCCGGCTGTGGCGGTGCTGCAAGCAGCGCGAGCGTGCAAAGGCGCAAATGACCGCAACGCGACGCATAGGGACGCTGGTGCCGCCAGGGTTGCGCGCTATCACTTGCGCTATCAAACTCCACCTTTGGGCCGTAAACGACAAAGGCCTTCCGAAGAAGGCCTTTGTTTTCAACGCTTTATTCTGGCTCCCCGACCTGGACTCGAACCAGGGACCTGCGGATTAACAGTCCGTCGCTCTACCAACTGAGCTATCAGGGAAAAGAGGCCGCATTCTATAGGGGAAATTTTACGATGTCCAGATTTCCCCCAGAAAAATATGTATTTCCCCGGTTGCGCCTTGCCCGTCGGTCAGCCGGGATGCTCTTGCGGGTAGTAGTCAACGACCAGCACCCGGCCCAGCCATGGCTTGAGCTGCTCGACAAAGGCCAGGTGGGCCGCATGGGTCAGGTACCCGTCGCGCGCGGCGGCATCATCGAAGGTCAGGGTAAAGCAATCGGTAAAGCCGTCATCGAGGCCTTCCGGGCTGACGTTCGGCCCCCATTCGAATTGCCGCACGCCGGGAATGCGGTGTTTCAGCTGGGAAAACTCATAAACGAGCTCGGCGTGCTTGGCAGACGTGATGCCATCGAGGAAGTCGCACAGGACGATGTGGCGCAAGGCGGAGGTACAAGTCATGGGAAGGTGCTCCTGAAGTGATGCATTCAGGATAGCGCAAAACGCGATCACGCACAGGCAAGCCCCGCTGGCGGCGCCGGAAAACAAAAAAGGCCATGTTTTTCAACATGGCCTTCCGAATTCTGGCTCCCCGACCTGGACTCGAACCAGGGACCTGCGGATTAACAGTCCGTCGCTCTACCAACTGAGCTATCAGGGAAAAGAGGCCGTATTATATAGGCCAAACTTGGCGCTGTCCAGATTTCCATAGGGAAAATCTTATCTTGCCTCAAGCTGCGCACCGGCGGCGCAAAAACAAAAAAGGCCACGTTTTTCAACGTGGCCTTCCGAATTCTGGCTCCCCGACCTGGACTCGAACCAGGGACCTGCGGATTAACAGTCCGTCGCTCTACCAACTGAGCTATCAGGGAAAAGAGGCAATATTATATGTCGCTTGTTCCATATTTGCAAGACCGATACTGCATCCTCACAAACATGGCCATCGCCGACTTTCTACCGCCATCAGCGCCACACTTGCATGCAGCGCCGAAGAAGCAAGATCTTAAAGCACTTTGGCGATCGCGTCAATAACGATGTCGATATTGCGCGAATTCAATGCTGCCACGCAAATACGGCCCGTGTCGACGGCGTAGATCGATTGCTCGCGCAGCGACGCCACCTGCTCCTTGGTCAAGCCCGAGTACGAGAACATGCCGATTTGCTGGCGCACGAATTCGAAGTCGTGGCCTGGCGCCTTGGCTTTCAGCTTTTCCACGAAGGCATTGCGCATTTCGCGGATGCGCACGCGCATGCCGGCCAGTTCCTCTTCCCACAGCTGGCGCAGTTCCGGCGTGGCCAGCACGGTGGCGACCACCTTGCCGCCGTGTACCGGCGGGTTCGAGTAGTTGGTGCGCACGACGCGCTTCAGTTGCGACAGCAGGCGTGCCGCTTCGTCGGCGCTGGCGGCGACGACGCTCAGGGCGCCCACGCGCTCGCCGTACAGCGAGAACGATTTCGAGAACGAGTTCGATACCAGCAGCGGGCCGCCCGCGTCGGCGAAGCGGCGCACCACGGCGCCGTCTTCGGCGATGCCGTTGGCGAAGCCTTGATAGGCCATGTCCAGGAACGGCACCAGGCCGCGCGACGTCACCACGCTGATGATCTGATCCCACTGGGCCACGCTCAGGTCGGCGCCGGTCGGGTTGTGGCAGCAGGCGTGCAGCACGACGATGGAGCCGGCTGGCATGGCGTTCAGGCTGGCCAGCATGCCGTCGAAGTTCACGCCATGGGTGGCGGCATCGTAATACGTGTAGTTATTCACGACGAAACCGGCGTTCTCGAACAGCGCGCGGTGGTTTTCCCAGCTTGGGTCGCTGATGTAGACCTGGGCACCCGGCGCGAAGCGCTGCAGGAAGTCGGCACCGATCTTCAACGCGCCCGTGCCGCCGATGGCTTGCACGGTCACGGCGCGGCGCTCTTGAATTACGGCGCTATCGGCGCCAAATACGAGTTCTTGCACAGCCTTGTCGTAGGCGGCGAGGCCTTCGATCGGCAGGTAGGTGCGTGGGGCGGCCTGTTCGATCAGGATGGCTTCCGCCTTGCGTACGCAAGCTAACAGAGGCACTTTGCCGTTGTCGTCATAATAGACGCCGACGCCCAGATTGATTTTGGCGGGATTCTGGTCCGCGTTAAATGCTTCGGTGATGCCCAGGATCGGGTCGCGTGGGGCCATCTCGATGGCGCTAAACAGACTGGCAGAAACAGTTGGGTTCGTCATGATAAGATTGGATTCGATTGGAAGCAGGTTCACAGCGGAGTTGTAGACAGCGCCCCAAAATACAACGCCAGGGCCGCCAGCAGAGCACTATTCTAACAAAGGTCTGATTCACATGCCCGAATTATCTACCGCCAGCGAGGCGGAAAGCGCAATTATCTCTTTCCCGGACTCCCCCTTCAAGCTGCACCAGCCCTTCCCTCCGGCCGGCGATCAGCCCACGGCGATCGCCCAGTTATCCGAGGGGATTGCCGACGGACTGGCCTTCCAGACGCTGCTGGGCGTGACCGGTTCCGGCAAGACCTACACCATGGCCAACGTCATCGCGCGCATGGGCCGGCCCGCCATCGTCTTCGCGCCGAACAAGACGCTGGCGGCGCAGCTGTACAGCGAGTTCCGCGACTTTTTCCCGCAGAACGCGGTCGAATACTTCGTCAGTTACTACGATTACTACCAGCCCGAAGCCTACGTGCCGCAGCGCGACCTGTTCATCGAGAAGGATTCGTCGATCAACGAACATATCGAGCAGATGCGCCTGTCGTGCACCAAGTCGCTGATGGAGCGGCGCGACGTCATCATCGTCGCCACCGTCTCGGCCATCTACGGTATCGGTAACCCGAACGAATACCACCAGATGATTTTGACCCTGCGCGTCAAGGACCGGGTCGCGCAGCGCGACGTCATCGCGCGCCTGATCCAGATGCAGTACACGCGCAACGAAGTCGATTTCGGCCGCGGCACCTTCCGCGTGCGCGGCGACACCATCGACATCTTCCCCGCCGAGCATGCGGAACTGGCCGTGCGCCTGGAAATGTTCGACGACGAGATCGAATCGATCCAGCTGTTCGACCCGCTGACGGGCCGCGTGCGGCAAAAGATCCCCCGCTTCACCGTGTACCCGGGTTCGCACTATGTGACGCCCCGCTCCACCGTGCTGCGCGCCGTGGAAACCATCAAGGACGAGCTGCGCGAGCGCCTCGAGTTCTTCCGCAAGGAAAATAAACTGATCGAAGAGCAGCGGCTGGAACAGCGCACGCGCTTCGACCTGGAAATGATGGCGGAAATCGGTTTCACCAAGGGTATCGAGAACTATTCGCGCCACCTGTCCGGCGCGCTGCCGGGCGAGCCGCCGCCCACCCTGGTCGACTACCTGCCGCCCGATGCCTTGATGTTCCTCGACGAGTCGCACGTGCTGACGGGCCAGCTGAGCGCCATGTACAACGGCGACCGCTCGCGCAAGACCAACCTGGTTGACTACGGCTTCCGCCTGCCGTCGGCGCTGGACAACCGGCCCTTGAAATTCGAGGAATTCGAGCAAAAGATGCGCCAGACCGTGTTCGTCTCGGCCACCCCGGCCGAATACGAAAAGACCCATTCCGACCAGGTGGTCGAGCAGGTGGTGCGCCCGACGGGCCTGGTCGACCCGCAGATCATCGTGCGCCCCGCCAGCAGCCAGGTGGACGACCTGATGTCGGAAATCGTCGAGCGCATCAAGAAGGATGAGCGCGTGCTGGTGACGACTTTGACCAAGCGCATGTCGGAGCAGTTGACGGAATACCTGGGCGACCATGGCATCAAGGTGCGCTACCTGCACAGCGACATCGAGACGGTGGAACGCGTGGAAATCCTGCGCGACCTGCGCCTGGGCACCTTCGACGTGCTGGTGGGGATCAATCTGCTGCGCGAGGGCCTGGACTTGCCGGAAGTGTCGCTGGTCGCCATCCTCGACGCGGACAAGGAAGGCTTCTTGCGTTCCGAGCGCAGCCTGATCCAGACCATCGGCCGCGCCGCGCGCAACCTGAACGGCACGGCGATTTTGTATGGCGACCGCATCACGGATTCCATGCGCCGCGCCATCGACGAGACGGAGCGCCGCCGCGCCAAGCAGATCGCCTTCAATACGGCCAACAACATCATCCCGATCGGCGTGAAGAAATCGATCCGCGAAATGATCGACGGCGTCTACAGTCCGCAGGAAGCGCGCGAAACCCTGCAAGTGGCGCAGGAAGCGGCGAAGTTCGAAGCCATGAGCGAAAAGCAGGTCAGCAAGGAAATCAAGCGCCTGGAAAAACTGATGGTCGACCACGCCAAGAACCTGGAGTTCGAAAAGGCGGCGCAGGTGCGCGACCAGCTGCACATCCTCAAACAGCAACTGTTCGGCGCACCGGGCACCGATAACGTGGCGTCGATACTGGGCAAGTAAATGTCACGCCAGGCATGGGGGCTGGCCGGTCGCGCATGCCATTGCGTCATGCAGCAATAGCGCCCCGCCTCGCCCCTTCAGGGATAACTGGGCCGGCGCATGCGGAACAGGCTGTCCGGTCCGATCTCGAAATAATCGGCCGGACCGCCGCCGCGCAATATCGGCGCGGCGGCGGCCGTGTCGTACACGCCATCGGTCAACAGGTGGCGCGCAATATGCACGCCCACCACTTCCCCCAGCACCAGCCAGCTGCCGACACCGTCCCCGTTCGCGCCCTGCAGTTCGATGATCTGCGTGCGCCGGCATTCGAAGGACACGGGGCTTTCGGCCACGCGCGGCACGTTGACGAGGCGCGAGGCGGCCGGCGTCAGGCCGGCCAGCGCGAATTCGTCGACTTCGGGCGGCGCCGGCGCGCAGCTGGCATTCATCGCCTCGGCCAGCGGACGCGTCGCCAGGTTCCACACGAATTCGCCCGTTTGTTCGATATTGCGCAAGGTATCCTTGCGGCCAATGCTGGAAAATCCGATCAACGGCGGATGGTAATTGAAGGCGTTGAAAAAGCTGTACGGTGCCAGGTTGAGCACGCCCTCGCCGCTGCGCGAGGCGATCCAGCCGATGGGCCGCGGCCCCACGATGGCGTTGAACGGGTCATGCGGCAAGCCATGGCCCTGTGCGGGTTCATAAAAGTGAATGGGGTCAAGCACGCGCGTTCCTAAAGTAGTCAGAGGCGCCCGGGATGGAACGCCTGGAACGACAGCTTACTGGAATTGCCGCCACCGCGTTGCCAACCCGCCGGCGCCAGGTGCGTTCGCGCACGCAGCATGACAATTGTATGGCGCGCCGCAGCACGCCTCGCTTATGATGGGGCAACTCAACCCCGATCATTGCGCCGCCGCCCATGCCTACCCTCACGCTGCACCAGAAAGTGTTCTTGCTCCTCCTGAGCGTCGTCACCATCGGCTTCGGCTGGATACTGGCGCCCTATGCGGGCGCCATCTTCTGGGGCGTCGTCCTGGCGATCCTGTTCGCGCCCGTGTACCGCTGGCTGCTGCGAAAAACCAGGGGCCGCGCCGGCGTGGCGTCGCTGCTCACCTTGCTGTTGATCATCGTCATCGTGATCCTGCCGCTGTCGCTCATTTCCGTGTCGCTGGTGAACCAGGCGGCCAGCGTCGTGGAAATGGTACGTTCGGGTGAAATCACGGTCGCCATGTTCTTCGATAAGATCATGGCGGTGCTGCCGCAATGGCTGATCAACTTGCTCGACCGCTTCAACCTGACCAGCCTGGCCAGCCTGCAGGACAAGCTGGCCGAGGGCGCCACGCAGGTGAGCCAGGTGGTGGCGGTGAAAGCCATCAATGTGGGCCTGTACACCTTCGAATTCCTCACCAGCCTGTGCATCATGCTGTACCTGCTGTTTTTCCTGATGCGCGATGGCTCGGCCCTGTCGGCCCGCATCAAGGGTGCCGTGCCGCTGAGCCGCAAATACAAGCAACGCCTGTTCACCAATTTCACCACGGTGATCCGCGCCACGGTGAAGGGCAACATCCTCGTGGCGATTGCCCAGGGCGCCCTCGGCGGCCTGGCATTCTGGTTCCTCGACGTGCCCGCGCCCCTGCTGTGGGCCGTGCTGATGGCCTTCCTGTCGCTGCTGCCGGCCGTCGGCGCCGCCCTCGTCTGGGCGCCCGTTGCCGTCTACTTCCTCGCCACGGGCGCCATCTGGCAAGGCGCAGGCCTGGCCGCCTTCGGCGTCTTCGTCATCGGCCTGGTCGACAACGTGCTGCGCCCCGTTTTGGTGGGCAAGGACACCAAGATGCCCGACTACGTGGTGCTGCTGTCGACCGTGGGCGGCATGGCCCTGTTCGGCCTGAACGGCTTTGTCATCGGCCCCGTGGTGGCGGCCCTGTTCATCGCCTCGTGGGATCTGTTCGTCTCGGCCAGCGAATTCCAGGCCGAGGATTGAAGCGTGGCAATCGGGAGCGTCAGCACCCCATCCGGCAAAAATAATGGCGACGGAAGCCGGCTTGCCGGCGGCGCCACTTGCGCTTCCTGAAACAGGCCGGAACAGCCTGGCGGTAGAGTGCCCGCCAGCGCTGACCAGGCTCGGCAACTATCCACATGAGACCGCATTTCCCATCATTTACCACGATGCAACAGTGTGTATTTAGCAACAGATGCAAAAATATAGTTTTTGACGCAGCAGGTGCCGCGGCGTAGTGTCGGTCGTCCCGACAACCACGTAATGAGGAGCCTCCCATGGCAAATCCACTGTGCTTAATGATGCCGGCGCTGCCCGGCACCAATCCGACCGCCATCGCCGCAACATTGCTGGAATACCAACCGAAGATCAATGCCGCCCTTACCACTATCGGTACCGTGCACTTTGCCCGCTTTACCCTGCTTGACCGCTCCCAGCCCAATCTGCTGCCCAACATTCAATCGGCGGGCACTTCCGATAGCCTGGTCATCGGCGTGATCACCGAGTATGACGGCAACTTCAACGACTACATCGAAGATTTCGTGGGCGAACTGGGCGAGGTATTCGACGCGCTGCTACAATTTGTCGTGGGCGGCAAGGCGCTGATTCCCGTTGCCAACCATGTGGCTGCATTTGAAGCCTTCATCACGGCCAACGACGCCGCGCAGCACGTGCCCAATAACGGCCTGTACAGCGCCTATCCGCAGACCGTCCAGAAAATCATCGCCGCATTCCGAACCTGAGCCGAAAGCCACGCCGGGGCTGCGCAAGCGGCCCCACCACCCTGCCAGCCACCACCCCAGCCCCCGGAGACAGCATGGCCGATTCCACCATCGATTACGACGACGTGCAAGGCACGATCCTGCGCGGCTACCGCGTCAACCTGGCGCGCCATTTCATCTTCAGCATCACAGATGCGGCGCAGGCACGGCGCACCATCGCGGCCCTGCTCGACGGCAGCGACGGCTTGCCGTCCATTACCACCGCGCGGCACATCCACCCCAAGCCGCCCTGCTTCCTGAATCTCAGCTTTACCGCGCCCGGCCTGTCGGCGCTGGGCGTTGCCGCGACCGACCTCGCTACCTTTGACCAGGCATTTCAACGGGGCGCGGCCGATCCGGCCAGCGTCACTGCCGTGGGCGACGTGGGCGACAGCGCCCCCGAGCACTGGCTCGGCAACCTGGGGCCGGCTACCCAGCATGGCCAGGTGCATGCGCTGCTGAGCCTGTGGGTCAGCGAATCGACGGAAGTGCTGCAGGCGACCTCGGCCACACTACGCCGCGCCTTTGCCGCCGGCTGGCGCGAACTGTATGCGCACGACGGCGTGGCCCTGCCAGACAACCGCGTGCATTTCGGCTACCGCGACAGCATCGCCCAGCCGGACGTCGATGGCGCCCCGCAGCGCAAGCGCGAGCACGACCCTGATCCGCTCAACAGCGTGAAGACGGGGGAATTCCTGCTCGGCTATCCGAATGAAAACGGCGGCACCTACCAGGTGCAGCCGCCGCAACTGTCCACCAATGGCAGCTATGCCGCCTTCCGCATCCTGGAGCAGGACGTGCCGCTGTTCGACAGCATCCTGAGCCAGGGCGCGGCCAGTTCCGGGCTCACGACCGAAATGGTGGCCGCCAAGATGTGCGGGCGCTGGCGCAACGGCAATCCGCTCGTGCTCAGGCCGGACGAGGCCGGCCCCGTGCTGCCGGACGCCAGCCTGAACCGCTTTCACTATGTCGATGCGCAGCCGGACCTCGATGACACGCTGGGCCTGAAATGCCCGATCGGCGCGCATATCCGGCGCAACAATCCGCGCGACGAAGCCGTCGTGGGCGCTCCCTCCCGCCACCACCGCATCGTGCGGCGCGCCATGCCCTATGGCAGCGAATATGATCCGGCAGCCCCCATCGCGGAGCAGCGCGGCCTGGTCGGCTATTTCATCAATGCCAGCCTGCGCAATCAGTTCGAATTCCTGATGAAGCAATGGAACAATGACGATGTCTTCGTCAAATCGGCCGTCGGCCCGGCCGGCCCCGAGGCGGGCGATGCCACGTTCAACATCAGCGGCCAGGACGTGTTCCTGGGCATCAACGACCCGGCCGTCAGTTCCTTCACCTTGCCCGGCGTGGGCGCGAAGGGAAGCGGCAATACCGAACTGCAGCATTTCTCGCGCAGCGTCATCACGCGTGGCGGCGTGTATTGCTTCTTCCCCAGCATCACGGGATTGCGCTACCTGGCGAACCTCGGCTAGGCGGGCGCGCCACGGCGGCAAGCGGGAACGGCGCGTACCGCTTGCATTGATCCTGTCATTGCACTATCGTTGGCACACGCGCGTGTTGCCAACCTTTCACAATGACAGGAGTTCCCACCGTGTCGCTGATCCTCTACGGCCATCCCTTTTCCTCGTACACGCAGAAGGTACTCATCGCGCTGTACGAGAACGCCATCCCGTTCGCCTTCCGCTGCCTGGCGCCGGACATGCCCCAGCACCTTCAGGAGTGGCTGGAACGCTGGCCACTGCGCAAGTTTCCGCTGCTGGTGGACGGCGAGCGCAACGTCGCCGAGACCAGCATCATCATCGAATACCTGCAACTGGCCCATCCGGGTCCGCTGCGCCTGCTGCCGGACGACCCGATGCAGGCGCTGGACGTGCGTTTTCTCGACCGCTACTTCGACCTGCACGTCATGACACCCGTACAGCATGCCGTCGGCGCCGCCCTGACTGGCGACCCGGCAAAGACCCATGAAGGCCGCGCGTTTGCCGGCGAAAAGCTGGACCTGGCCTACGCCTGGCTGGAACAGCACCTGGCCGGCAAGACGTGGGTCGCCGGCGACCGCTTCAGCCTGGCCGACTGCGCCGCCGCCCCCGCGCTGTTCTATGCGGACTGGACGCAGCCGATTCCCGCAACGCTGCCCCTGCTGCGCGCCTACCGCGCGCGCCTGCTGGCACGTCCATCGTTCGCCCGCGCGGTGGAGGAGGCACGCCCGTACCGCCACCTCTTCCCCCTGGGCGCGCCGCAGCGCGATTGACCCCGTTCAGGCAAACACGGGACGGAAAAAACTGCGCTCGTAGCTGACGATGCAGCGCGTCTCTTCCGCATAGCGGAAGGCGGCCTGGCATTCGGCGTCCTGCATGGAGTCGCTACGGTATTGCTCGTACAGGGCCAGGCTGGGGAACGAAAACATGGCCAGCGCCACGTTGCTGGCGCCTTCGGATGGCAAAAAGTAGCCGTGGTGCTGGCCGCCGAAGCGTTCGACGAGCGGTATCCACAGCTTGCCGTAGGCTTCGAATTCCCGCAATTTATACGGGTCGATGATGTAACGCAGGTAACAGGTAATCATGCGGTTTCCTTGTGAAGATTCAGATCCGTCAGCATGCCGGACTCCCAGGAGCCGATGGCGCCCAGTGGCGTGCCAGGCAAGAAGTCCAGCGCGCAGGGATAGGCAATGGCGTGTTCGGCAAGCACGCCGAGACCCGGCCAGGCGTAGAACAGCAGCTTGCCCTTGCCGATGCGGCCCAGCGCACCGCCGTCGGGCAGCCAGCGCAAGGCATCGCCCGTGCCGCCGCCCGCCTCCACGGGCACCGTGGCCAGCCGGCGGCTATCGTTCAGCGCATGCACGGACAGAAATTCTTGGCCGTCAGCGTAATGCAGCACGGCCAGGAGCGTGCCATCGGGCGACGGCGCGCACGACGCCAGCTTCGGCAGCGACAGCACCACGCAGCCGGGGTCCGCCTGCAGCGGCCAGTCCCACACGCTGCAATAGTCGGGCGGCTGCACTTGCCCCTCTTCCACCGATTTGACGCCATGCAGGAGCAGCAAACGCCGGCCGCCATCGATAGCCCACATGCCGCGCAGCATCTCGCCCGGGTGCGCCTGCGTGAAGAGCCCCTCGCCCGTTTGCGCGTCGCGCACCCGCAGGCGGCCATCCCAGCCGCCGTCGGCAAGATACTGCCCGCAAGGCGACCACGCGGGACCGCAGCCTTCGCCCTCCTTCTTGTTCTGTAAGTTCAGCAGCAACTGGCCGGCGAGGGCATCCACCACAACCATCTGGCCCGCCGTGCTCTTGATGGCCAGCCGGCTGCCGTCGGGCGAAAAGGCCATGTCCGACATGTGCGCGATGAATTTGCCGCGCCACAGCTTCTGGCGCGCCTCCACGTCCCACAGGACCAGGTCGCGTCCCAGCACGGCCAGTCGCGTGCCATCCGGCGAAAAGCGCACGCCGTAGCTGCAGCCCAGCTTCAAGGGCTTAGGCCTTGCCGTCATGGGCGCACCAGCCGGTACACGACGCTATCGAGGTCGTAATGGCGCTCCATGCCCACGTACTGCATGCCCAGGCGCGTCATGACCTTGATCGAGGCGGCATTGTCCGGGTGGGCCACGGCCACCACTTCGGGCGCGCCGACGACGTCGAAGGCATGCGCGACGATGGCATTGGCCGCCTCGCTGGCGTAGCCCTTGCCCCAGCCGGCCCGCGCCAGGCGCCAGCCGATTTCGTGCGGCTGCGCCTTGTCGCCGCCGATATGCTGCAGGCAGGCCAGCCCTACCAGCACCTCGTCTTCGGTGCGGATCAAGGCCCACCACGAATAGCCCCACTCGACCCAGCGCCCCATGATGCGGGCAACGGCGGCACGTGTATGTTCCTCCGTCTCCGGCTGGCCCGCATTGAGGTACGTCATCACTTCGGTATCCGAGTTCATGGCGTGCATGGCGTCGTAATGCTTCTCGGTGACGGGTTCGAGGCGCAGGCGCGCCGTGTGCAAGATGGTCATGGCATTTCCTTGGACGAAAAAAAAGACGATACACGATCGTCTTTTTTTAGCAAGAGTGCACGCAAAATTACTTGCCTGCTTCGCCCTTCTTGATCCACGCCGCCAGCTGGTGCGGGCGCAGGCCGTCGTAGTCTTCGAACGGCTGGTGGATCCACGGATTGTGCGGCAATTCGTCCAGGAAGTAGTCGGGACGCACGACGGAGCAGCCTTTCAGCCAGATCACGGCCGATTTGACTTCGGTCACGTCAGGGAAGTTTTCCTTCAGGTGACGCGTGACTTTGTCCAGGGTGACGCCGGAATCGGCCAGGTCGTCGACCAGCAGGATGCGGCCGGCCAGCGGGCCCTTGGTCATGGTCATGTACTTGGCGATATCGAGGTCGCCGCGCACCGTGCCAGCGTCTTCGCGGTAGGAGCTGGTCGACAGGATGGCCAGCGGCAAATCAAAAATGCGCGAGAACACGTCGCCGGGACGCACGCCGCCGCGCGCCAGGCACAGTACCTGGTCAAATTTCCAGCCCGATTCGTAGACCTTGAGCGCCAGGCGCTCGATCAGACGGTGGTATTCTTCCCAGTTGACCCAGAGATGTTGATCGTTCGATTGTGGGGTAGTCATGATAGTGGAATCTTATTATTAGCGTGATTAAAAAAATCCGCCTTGCGGCGGATTGTGTCCAGCAGCTTACTCGAATGGGTGGCGCAGCACGATCGTTTCTTCACGATCCGGACCGGTCGAAACCATGTCCACCGGCACGCCGACCAGTTCTTCGATGCGCTTGATGTAAGCGCGGGCCGTTGCCGGCAGGGCCGCCAGCGATTTCGCGCCGACCGTGCTTTCCGTCCAGCCTGGCATCTCTTCGTACACCGGTACGCAACGGGCGGCTTCTTCGGCGCCCGATGGGAAGATGTCCGTGGCCACGCCGTCAATGGTGTAGCCGGTGCACAGTTTCAAGGTTTCGATACCGTCCAGCACGTCCAGCTTGGTCAAGCACATGCCCGTCACGCCGTTGATCTGCACGGAGCGGCGCAGCAAGGCGGCGTCGAACCAGCCGCAGCGGCGGGCGCGGCCCGTCACGGTGCCGAATTCATGGCCGACTTGCGCCAGGTGATGGCCGACGCCTGCATCCGTTGGCAGTTCCGAAGGGAACGGGCCGGAACCGACGCGCGTCGTGTAAGCCTTGGTGATGCCCATGATGTAGTGCAGCATGCCAGGACCGACGCCCGAACCGGCGGCGGCATTGCCGGCCACGCAGTTCGACGAGGTGACGAACGGATAGGTGCCGTGGTCGACGTCGAGCAGGGAACCTTGCGCGCCTTCGAACAGCAGGTTCGCGCCGGCCTTGTGCGCCTTGTACAGCGCGCTCGACACGTCGGTGACCATCGGACGCAGACGCGGCACATAGGCCAGCGCGTCGTCGAGAGTCTTCTGATAATCGATGCGCGGAGCCTTCAGGTAGTGCTCCAGCACGAAGTTGTGATAATCGAGGTTTTCCGCCAGTTTTTCGGCGAAACGGGCTTCGTTCAGCAAGTCGGCGACGCGGATGGCGCGGCGCGCCACCTTGTCTTCGTAGGCCGGGCCGATGCCCTTGCCCGTGGTGCCGATCTTGGCCGCGCCGCGCGCCGCTTCACGGGCCAGGTCGAGTGCCGAGTGGTAAGGCAGGATCACCGGTGCGGCGTCCGACACTTTCAGGCGCGAGGCGACTTCGACGCCGACGGCTTCGAGCTTGTCGATTTCGCGCAGCACGTCCGGCACGGAAACGACCACGCCGTTACCGATGTAGCAGGCGACGCCTGGGCGCATGATGCCCGACGGGATCAGCTGCAGCGCGGTTTTCACGCCGCCGATGACCAGCGTGTGGCCTGCATTGTGGCCGCCCTGGAAGCGCACCACACCCTGGGCGTGATCGGTCAACCAATCGACGATCTTGCCTTTACCTTCATCGCCCCATTGGGTGCCGATGACAACAACGTTCTTTGCCATAATTTTCTTTGACATCACTCAACCTAAGTTTTTAAGAATCCAGCTACTACCATTATCGGCAAGTACCAGCACGCGATCGCACTCGAACTCGTCTTGTTCATTACTGTGACCCGGCATACTCTGGATCACGACCTCGCCCGCCTTGCGCAACTCGGCGATTTTTTCCTTCAATTCTGGCGCGCTGCCCCACGGCGCGCGGATCGAATGCTTCCGTTCCGCGGTCGGCAACAGGCGCGCCAGTTCGCGCAAATCGAGCGAGAAGCCGGTCGCGGGACGAGCCCGGCCGAACGCTTCGCCGACGTGGTCATAACGGCCGCCGCGCGCAACCGCGTTCGGCAAGCCAGGTACATACAGCGCAAACATCGCGCCGCTTTCATATTGGTAGCCGCGCAGGTCGGCCAGGTCGATCGCCACTTCGGCGCGGCCCAGCGCAGAGCCTGCCAGCGCGGCCAGTTCGGCCAGCGCCTTGAGCACGCCCGGCAGCGGCGGCAGCACTTCGCGCGCACGCGCCAGCACGTCGATATCGCCATACAGGTTCGGCAAGGCCAGCAGCGCATCGCGCGTCACGGCGTCGTAGCCGGCCGTCAGGGCGCGCAAACCCGGCGCATCTTTCGCGCGCAGCAGGGTGTACAGCGCAGCCTCGTCGCGCACGGCAGCGGCGTCTTGCGCAATGATAGCGCGCAACAGGCCGACGTGCGACAAATCCAGGCGGACCGCGTCGAAACCGGCCAGTGCCAGCGAAGCGAGCGCCAGTTCCTGGATCTCGGCATCCGCTTCCAGGCCGGCGTGGCCATAGATCTCGGCGCCGATCTGCAGCGGTTCGCGGGTGGCGTGCAGGCCCGACGGACGGGTATGCAGCACGCTGCCGGCGTAGCACAGGCGGGTGACGGTGGCACGGTTGAGCAGGTGGGCGTCGATGCGCGCCACCTGCGTCGTCATGTCGGCGCGCAGGCCGAGCATGCGGCCCGACAACTGGTCGACCAGTTTGAACGTGCGCAGGTCGGTATCCTTGCCAGCGCCAGTCATCAGCGATTCCAGATACTCGAGCAGCGGCGGCATGACCAGTTCATATCCGTACAGACGGAAATTATCCAGCATGAGGCGGCGCAGCTCTTCGATCTTGCGCGCTTCCGACGGCAGAACATCGGCAATATTTTCGGGCAAAAGCCAATTCGGCATGAGGGAGCGAGATACGGAAGAAAGTTGAAAAAATGCATCATGCGAGGCAGCGGCGGGCGCGCCAGGCAAGAGGCCGAACCTGATATTTTACGCGAAAACACGGGCCTTTAGGGATAAGTTGTCCGAAACGCTGCCGCACAGCCCTAAAAACACCGCATTTTACGCCTTCCCGCAACAGCGTGGCGGGCACAAAAAAACGGGGCCGGCATTCACGCCGGCCCCGCTGCTGCCGCACCCGACCTTGCGGCCGGGAGCAGTCTGGATGCTGCCTTACTTCTTGGCCGGACCCGCTGCACCGCCACCCTTGAAGTACTTGAAGAATTCCGAACTCGGATCGACCACCATCACGTCGCCCTTGTCCTTGAACGTGGCGCGGTAGGCTTCCAGGCTACGGTAGAACTTGTAGAACTCCGGATTCTTGCCAAACGCTTCCGCATAGATCTGCGATGCCTTGGCATCGCCCTCGCCGCGGATCTTCTCGGCTTCGCGATACGCTTCGGCCAGGATCACCGTGCGCTGCTTGTCGGCGTCGGCGCGGATTTTCTCGGAGTCGGCCGAACCGGTCGAACGCAGCTCATTGGCCACGCGCACGCGCTCGGACTTCATGCGCTCGTACACGGAGTTGTTGATCTGCTCGACGTAGTCGACGCGTTTCAGGCGCACGTCGACGATTTCCACGCCGATGGCCTTCGCTTCCGCCGAAACCTTCGCCAGGATCGCTTCCATCACCTTGCCGCGCTGGCCCGAGATCACTTCGCGCACGGTGCGCTTGGTGATTTCATCATTCAGCGCCGCCTTGACGATTTGCGACATGCGGTTGCGGGCCGGCTTTTCATCGCCGCCAAAGCTGCGGAAATACAGGCGTGGATCGGCGATGCGCCATTTCACATACGCGTCGACGAGGATGTTCTTCTTCTCGGCCGTGATGAAGCGTTCCGGCTCCGGCGTATCCAGGGTCAGGATGCGCTTGTCCAGGTACAGCACGTTCTGGAACGGCGGCGGCAGCTTGAAATACAGGCCCGGCGTGCTGATGACTTCCTTGACTTCGCCGAGGGCGAAGACGACCGCATACTTACGCTGGTCGACCACGAACACGGTCGAGGACAAGAGCATGATCGCGATAAAGCCCGCGATCAGGGCGGCTACGATACGGTTCATTAGCGGCTCTCCCGTTCACGCGAAGAGCGGCTGTCGCGGCGCGTATTGACTTCTACTGTCGGCATGGCTTCCTGTGGCAAAACGGTGTTGGCTGCGGGTGTCGCGGCAGCACGGGCGGCGGCAGCGGCAGCGTCGGTGGCAGCCGTCTGGGCGATCAGCTTGTCGAGCGGCAGGTACAGCAGATTGCTGCCCGTCTTCGCGTCGACCATGACCTTGCTGGCACTGCTGAACACTTGCTGCATCGTCTCGAGGTACATGCGGTCGCGCGTGACGACCGGCGCCTTCTGGTACTCGACCAGCACCTGCTTGAAGCGCGAAGCATTACCGGCGGCGTTCTCGGTCACCATCGCGCTGTACGCGGCGGCTTCCTCCATCAGGCGGAATGCGGCGCCGCGCGCTTTTGGAATGACGTCGTTGGCGTAAGCCTGGCCTTCATTCTTCTGGCGTTCGCGGTCCTGGCCTGCCTTGACGGCATCGTCGAAGGCGGCTTGCACCTGCTCCGGCGGCTGCACGGCCTGCATCGTCACATTGGTGATGACGGCGCCGACCTTGTAGCGGTCGAGGATCTGCTGCATCAACTGCTGCGTATCGTACGCCACTTTTTCGCGGCCTTCATACAGCACGAAGTCCATCTTGCTGCGGCCGACCACTTCGCGGATCGCCGTTTCGGCGACCTGGCGCAAGGTGTCTTCCTGGTCGCGCGTGTTGAACAGCCACGCGACGGGGTCTTTCAAGGTGTATTGCACCGCGAACTGGATGTCGATGATGTTTTCATCGTCCGTCAGCATCAGCGATTCGCTGGCCTGCTTGTTGCGCAGCGACTGGCGATAACCCACTTCCACCGTGCGCACCTGCGACACGTTGACGGTTTCATCGGTCTGGAACGGGTACGGCCAGCGCCAGTTGAAACCGGCCGGCGTGGTGTGGCTGTACTTGCCGAACGTGAGCACGACACCGTTCTGGCCCTCTTGCACGATGAAGGCGCCGCTGGCGAGCCAGATGAAGACGGCGATCACGCCGACCACGCCGGCGGTGATGCCGGCACCCTTCATGTCGGGACGCGGACCACCGCCGCCACCGTTGTTATTGCCGCCGTTGTCGGGACGGTTCTTCTGTCCGAAAAAGGCGTTCAGGCGCTGATTGAAATCGCGCCACAACTGATCGAGGTCCGGCGGACCTTCGCCGGGCTTTTTGCCTTCTTGGGCTTTCTTGCCGTCGTCCTTGCGATTGCCCCAGCGGGGATCGTTCAGGGACAACTTCAAGCCTGTTTTTTTGAGTAGGGAGACAAGCATAACTATCGTGTTCCGACTTGGGAGTGGGTGGAAATCCTATCGTCCTCGCCAGGCTCTTCGTCCTGGTCCGGGGCGGCGCCATCGTGCTGGTCGTACTGACCGTCAAACTGATCTTCCTGCAGTGCTTCATCGTTCTGATACAGGTGGGCCGAACCGGGCGCCTTCCTGGCCATCTCGACAATCGCATCGCGCAGCAGGTCGAGCCCGCTGCCCTTCTGCGCACTGACGAACACGCGACTGATCGTAGCATATTCATCGCGCTCCACCGAAGGCTCGAGCCCGGCCGCATCGATCTTGTTCCACACGAGGATTTGCGGAATGTGATCGGCGCCGATCTCTTTCAAGACCAGGTTGACCTGCTCGATCTGCTCCATGCGCACCGGCGACGCGGCGTCGACGACGTGCAGCAGCAAATCGGCATGGATGGTTTCTTCGAGCGTGGCGCGGAAGGCCGCCACCAGCTGATGCGGCAATTCGCGCACGAAGCCGACCGTGTCGGAGATCACCACATTGCCCACTTCCTGGCCCAGGTAAACCCGGCGCGAGGTGGTGTCGAGGGTGGCGAACAACTGGTCGGCGACGTACACGCCGGCCTTGGTCACGGCATTGAACAGCGTCGACTTGCCGGCATTGGTATAGCCGACCAGGGACACGGAAAATGTGTGATTGCGGCCGCGCGCGCGGCGCTGCGTTTCGCGCTGCTTGTGCAGCTTTTCCAGGCGCGCGCGCAAGGCCTTGACGCGGTCGCCGATCAGCCGGCGGTCAGTCTCGAGCTGCGTCTCGCCGGGACCGCGCAAGCCGATACCGCCCTTTTGCCGCTCAAGGTGGGTCCAGCCGCGGATCAGGCGCGTGGCCAGATGCTGCAACTGGGCCAGTTCGACTTGCAGCTTGCCCTCGTGGCTCTTGGCGCGCTGCGCGAAGATGTCGAGGATCAGGCTGGTACGGTCGAGCACGCGCACATTCAGGCGCTTTTCCAGATTGCGCTGCTGTGCTGGCGAGAGGGCGTGGTTGAAGATGACGATTTCCAGGCCATCATTGACGACGACGTCGCCAATTTCATCGGCCTTGCCGCTGCCGACGAAATACGCGGAATCCGGACTGGAACGCTTGGCCGTGATGGTGGAAATCGGGTCGGCGCCAGCCGAACGCGACAACAGCATGAGTTCCTCCATGCTGGCGGCGAAGTCGCTGTGACCGAAGTCAACCCCGACTAGTGCCGCGCGCATGATGGCAACTGATGAGTTGTGGCGGACGCCGACGCCGATGCAAACGCATCAGCGCCGCTGGCGCGGACGGGGGCGATGGAGGGTGAAAGGCGCTGGGCCGTCAAGCTCAACGCTTTACTCCGCTTCAGATTCAATATTGAGATTGACGGCACGGGCCGGCACCACTGTCGAGATGGCATGCTTGTACACCATCTGTGTCACCGTATTGCGCAGCAATACGACATATTGATCGAACGATTCGATATGGCCCTGCAATTTAATGCCATTGACCAGGTAGATCGAGACAGGAACATGCTCTTTGCGTAATGCATTGAGGAATGGGTCTTGTAACAGTTGCCCTTTGTTGCTCATAACAGCTCCGTTGTTTATGTTGTTGTGTAAGAATTGGAGGCGACTCGCTTGATTTCAAGTGCTCTCACACCTTTCAAAGAAAGAAAGATGCGTCATAGCTACTGTAACCTGTTTTCGCGATCGCTGTCGCGCATGGCGCATTAACACTTTATTATTTCCGTGCAAAAGCCATTGAATTGGCTGTCGGCGCCGCATTATCTCTGCGGCGCCTTAATATGCACTTAATTTTACTTGCTTGGCGTGCGTGCGAACGGGTTTTTACCCGTGCGCAATTCGATACGCAGCGGCGTGCCGACCAGCGCAAACGTATCGCGGAAATGTTTTTCCAGATAGCGTTTGTATGGGTCGCCGACGGCGTCGAGCGCATTGCCGTGAATGACGATCACAGGCGGGTTCATGCCGCCCTGGTGGGCATAACGCAGCTTCGGACGAATCGAGCCCTTGCGGCGCGGTTCCTGCTTCTCCACGGCCTCGATCAGGGCGCGCGTCAGCTTCGGCGTCGACAGGTCGCACATGGCGGCTGCATACGCGGCGTTAAGCGATTTCATCAGCGGACCGATGTTGGTGCCCTTCAGCGCGGAAATGAAATGCATTTGCGCGAACGACAGGAAATCGAGCTTGCGGTCGATATCGATCTTGATTTCGTCGCGCTGGTGCGATTGCAAGCCATCCCATTTATTCACGGCCACGACCAGCGCGCGGCCCGATTCCAGGATAAAGCCGGCGATATGCGCATCCTGTTCGGAAATATCTTGCTGCGCGTCAAGCATCAGCACGACCACGTTGGCTTCGGAAATCGACTGCAGGGTTTTCACCACCGAGAATTTCTCGATCGCTTCAAACACCTTGCCGCGGCGGCGGATACCGGCCGTGTCGATCAAGGTGTATTGCTGGCCGTCGCGCTCGAACGGAATTTCGATCGAGTCGCGCGTCGTGCCCGGCATGTCGAAGGCGATCACGCGCTCTTCGCCCAGCAGGGTGTTGATCAAGGTCGACTTGCCCACGTTCGGACGGCCGACGAGGGCGATCTTGATGCCGCGGTCGGTCTTTTCCAGCTCTTCAGGCTCATCCGGACGCTGCGCGAACGCCAGGTCCAGCATCACTTCGACGAGGTCGTTGACGCCGTCGCCGTGCGCCGACGAGATCGCATACGGATCGCCCATGCCCAATTCATAGAATTCGGACACGACGGCCGTGTAGCGCATGCCTTCGCTTTTGTTGACCACCAGCAAGACCGGGCGGCCGCTCTTGCGCAGGAAGTCGACGATGGTCTTGTCATGCGGGGTCAGGCCTTGACGGCCGTCCACGATGAATACCACCACGTCGGCCTCGGCCACGGCCTGCTTGGTCTGCAGTGCCATCTGGTGCATGATGCCTTCCTTGGCGACGGGTTCGAAACCACCCGTATCGATGACCAGGAAGGGACGTTCGCCGACACGGCCTTCGCCATAGTGACGATCGCGCGTCAACCCAGGCAAATCCGCCACCAGCGCATCGCGCGAGCGGGTCAGACGATTGAATAAAGTCGATTTCCCAACATTGGGTCGACCTACTAGTGCAATTACCGGCTTCATTGTATTACTCGACCGCGAGAGCGGTCACTGTCCCTGATTGGGTTTGAAAAATCAAATTCGAACCGGCAACAACGGGAGCCGAAACAATCGGGCTACCGTCGGTGCTGACACGACCTATTAATGCGCCATCTTCCCGTGACAGGAAGTGGATATAACCTTGATAGTCGCCGACGGCAACGCTGCGGCCGTAGGAGGCCGGCGTCGACAGGCGGCGGCGCGCCAGCGCCTCATTCTTCCAGGCGCTCTGGCCGCCTTCGCGGCTGAACGCCACCACGGCACCCTGGTCATCGGCAACAAACACGAAACGCTGGTCGACGGCCACGCCCACATCGGACGAGATCGGCTTGGTCCAGCGCGGCACGCCCGTGGCGGCATCGAAGCAGCCTGCCTTGCCCTGGTACGTGACGACGCACACTTCGCCTTCGAACGCCACCGGCGTGCCGGCGATGTCGGAGACGCGCTCCAGTTCGGTAGCGCCGCGCGGTTCGCTGACGACGATCTCCCAGCGTACCACACCGGTAGCCGCCGTCAGTGCCAGCAGCTTGCCGCCCGGCTGGGCCACGTAGATATTCGCGCCGCCCAGCACCATGCCCGGCGCATTGCGCAAGGTCAAGGCCGGCGTGGCGCGCTGTACCGTCCACTTGCGCTCGCCCGTCTTGGCGTCGAAGCCGACGATGCGGTTGTCCACGCTGCGCACCACGACCACGCCCTGCCCCACGACGGGCGCCGTCAATACTTCGCTGGACGCCTGTGCCTTCCACAGTTGCTTGCCATCAGCGTCGAACGCCAGTACGGCGCCCTTGGCGGCGCCCACGGCCACCAGCGCGCCATCGCTGCCGGCGCTGGAGGTAATGTCGCTGCCAGCCTTGATGCGCCACGTTTCACGGCCGCTGGCCGCATCCAGGCGCGCCAGCGCGCCATCGGCATTGACCACGTACAGGCTGTTGCCGGCCAGCGCAGGCGTAAACGCGTACACGCCGGCCTTGCCAATCGAATACTTCCAGGCGTCGCGCACGGCGATGCTCGATTTTAACTCGACCAGCTTGGCCGGTTCGACTTTCGGATCTTTCGAGGCGAACGGGTTCCAGGACGAGCAACCGGCCATCAGGGCCAACAGACTTGCAGCTACCAGCTTTTCAGTGACACGCATAAGTGTTATCCAACCTTTTTCTTGTACTTGTAAGGGCAAGGCCGGCGACGCACAACGCCGCGCGGCCACGCCATCAGTGTTCCTGTCAGGCGGCAGCCTTGTCAGCCTTGGCCTTGTCTTCCGGTACCGTACCGCCGATCGCTTCCAGTTTGACCTGGATCAATTGACGGCCTGGATTGTTCTTGTCCGTCGCTGCCAGCGCGGCCAGGTAAGCCGTGCGTGCCTCAGCCAGCTTGTTTTGCGCCACCAGGACGTCGCCCTTGCGGTCGGCCACGGCGCCGGCAAATTGCGCCACGGAAGCCGTCGCCAGCACTTTCAGCGCTTCATCGTAGGCTTTTTCATCCAGCAAGACGCCGGCCAGGCGCAGCTTGGCAATGGATTTGTACTCTTCCGTGCCATGCTCGGCCACCCATTGCAGCTGGGTCTTGGCCGTTTTCAGGTCATTCGCATCGAACGCCACCTTGGCAGCGGACAGGGCGCTCATCTGTGCATACGCCGTGCCGCTGAAACGCGATTGCATGTCGCCGGCCGCGCGCATCACCTTGGCCGTGTCCTTGGCGGCGATGGCGTTTTGCAGTTCGTCGTACAGCTGGCCCGCTTGCGCAGCCTGCGTGCGCTGGTAGTACTGCCAGCCGGCCCAGCCGCTGTAGCCTGCCAGCGCCACGATCAGGACCCAGGAGGTCAGATTGCCATTGCGCTGCCACCAGGCCTTGAGGGTTGCCAGTTGTTCTTGTTCTTCGTGATCGTATGCCATGGGTCGTCAGTTTTAATGAGTAGTTGATCGAGGGTAGAACGGTATTGCGTCAAATCAATGGTGGTGATGCACGTGGCCGCCAGGACCGTGGTCATGGCCGCAATCGTGGTCGCCGATGATCTGGTCCACCACGTAGTCGACGACATCGTCGAACGGCACCGTGTTCTGCTGCGCGCCGGCATCGGCTTCGCGCATAGCTTTCACCGTCGCGACGTTATTGGCGATTTCATCGTCGCCCATGATCACGGCAAACGCCGCGCCGCTGGCATCGGCCTTTTTCATTTGCGTCTTGAAGCTGCCGCCGCCGTTGCTCGCTGCGCAATGTAGCACAACGTCCAGGCCCGCATCGCGAATCCGCTCGGCCAGCACGAAGGCTTGCAAGCCTGCCTGCTCGCCCTGGTGCACCAGGTAGACGTCGCACTGGGCCGGGGCTTCCGGCTCGGCTGCATCCTTCATCAGCAGCACCAGGCGTTCCACGCCCATGCCGAAACCGACGGCGGGCGTCGATTTGCCGCCGAACATTTCCACCATGCCATCATAGCGGCCACCGGCGCAGACCGTGCCTTGCGCGCCCAGCTTGTCGCTGACCCACTCGAACACGGTGCGGTTGTAGTAGTCGAGGCCGCGCACCAGGCGTGGATTGATGGTGAACGGAATGTTGTTGTGGTTCAAGATCTTCTGCACGCCGTGGAAGTGGGCCAGCGATTCCTCGCCCAGGTAGTCCAGCAGCTTCGGCGCACCGTTGACCAGGTCCTGCATGGCAGGGTTCTTGGTGTCGAGGATGCGCAACGGATTGCTGTGCAGGCGGCGCTTGGCTTCTTCGTCGAGCAGCTCGCTGTGGCTTTCCAGGTAGGCGATCAGGTCGGCGCGGTGGCGCAGGCGCTCGGCCGCGTCGCCGATCGAATTCAGTTCCAGGCGGATGCCTTCCAGGCCCAGGTCATCCCACAGGCGGCGCGACAGCATGATGATTTCCGCGTCGATATCCGGGCCCGTAAAACCGATGGCTTCCACGCCGAACTGGTGGAACTGGCGGTAGCGGCCTTTTTGCGGGCGCTCGTGGCGGAACATCTGGCCCTTGTACCACAGGCGTTTCGGGCCTTCGTAGACCAGGTTGTGCTCGACCACGGCGCGCACCACGCCGGCCGTGCCTTCAGGGCGCAGGGTCAGGTTGTCGCCGTTCATCGAATCGGTGAACGAATACATTTCCTTTTCAACAATATCGGTCACGGCGCCGATGGCGCGCGCGAACAATTTCGTTTCTTCCACGATCGGCGTGCGAATTTGCTGGAAGCCATAACTTTGCAGCACGGATTGCGCCGTGTTTTCAAACAATTCCCACAGCGGGGCGTCGGCGGGCAGGATATCGTTCATGCCTTTGACTGCGGTGATCTTATCGGCTTTTTTATTTTCTGACATGGTATCTACTTTATTAGCTACGATTGCTGTTCAATTTTGGGCTTATTGAGGAGTATAGGCTTGCAAGCCTATACCGCTACGCTGGCGAGCGACATGTCGCTCGAAACCCCAGCTACGCCATAGTGACTCTTTACATAATTCAAGACGATGTCCTGGAATTCCTCGACGATGCGTTCGCCGCGCAGGGTGACGACTTTTTCGCCGTCGACAAACACGGGCGCGGCCGGCGACTCGCCCGTGCCGGGCAGGCTGATGCCGATGTTCGCATGCTTCGATTCGCCGGGACCGTTGACGATGCAGCCCATGACGGCCACGTTCATCGCTTCCACGCCCGGATACGACTTTTTCCACTCCGGCATCTGCTCGCGCAGATACGTCTGGATGTTGTCGGCCAGCTCCTGGAAGGTGGTCGACGTCGTGCGACCGCAACCGGGACAGGCGATCACCATGGGCGCGAACTTGCGCAAGCCCATGGTTTGCAGGATTTCTTGGCCGACGATGACTTCACGCGTGCGGTCGCCGCCCGGTTCCGGGGTGAGCGAAATGCGGATGGTGTCGCCGATGCCCTCTTGCAACAGCACGGCCAGGGCCGCCGTCGAGGCGACGATGCCCTTGCTGCCCATGCCCGCTTCCGTCAAGCCCAGGTGCAGCGGATAGTCGCAGCGCTGCGCCAGCTCGCGGTACACGGCGATCAGATCCTGCACGCCAGAAACCTTGCACGACAGGATGATCTTGTCGCGCGCCAGGCCCAGCTCTTCGGCGCGCACGGCGTTTTCAATGGCCGACGTCACCAGCGCTTCATACATGACGGCTTGCGCCGGCCACGGTTCGGCGCGGCCCGCGTTTTCATCCATGATGCGCGCCAGCAAGGCCTGGTCCAGGCTGCCCCAGTTCACGCCGATGCGCACCGGCTTGTCATAACGGCAAGCCGCTTCGATCATTTGCGCGAATTGCGTGTCGCGCTTGGCGCCCTTGCCCACGTTGCCCGGATTGATGCGGTACTTCGACAGCGCGCGCGCGCAATCGGGGTAATCGTTGAGCAGGGTATGGCCGTTATAGTGAAAATCCCCCACCAGCGGCACGTCGATATCCATCTTGTCGAGCTGCTCGCGGATGTAGGGCACGGCCGCGGCCGCTTCCGGACGGTCCACCGTCAGGCGCACCAGTTCCGAACCGGCACGCGCCAGTTCCTTGATCTGGATCGCCGTGCCGATGGCGTCGGCCGTATCCGTGTTCGTCATCGACTGCACCACCACGGGGGCGTCGCCGCCCACCCAGATCTGGCGCTGGCCGTGCGCGATCAGCACCTTGCGGCTGTCGCGCCGGCCGGATGGACCGGAGCCGATCGCTGTTTTCGAGGTAGCCATAATATTATCTTCTGAGTTTGCGTGAACGATTACTGCAATTATTTGATGCTGACACGGGAAATCGTGCCGCCGGCAACGGTCGGCAAGTCCAGCTTGGCGCCTCGCAAAGTTGCCTGCACGACACCCGGCTTGCCCACCACCAGGGTGGCCGGACCGGTGATATCGAACGTTTCCGTACTGCCCGCCTTGACCATGCGCGAAATCAGCGGCGAGGTGCCGGGACGGCGAATTTCCACCCAGGAATCTTGCTCCACCTTCAGCACCAGCGCATTCGCGCCCACGGCGGCGGTACCGGCAGCCGCCGGCGGCGTGACAGCGGCCGTGGCCGCTGGCGTCACGGCTGGCGTCGTTGCCGGCGCAGCTGCTGGCGGCACGGCGGCGGCCGGCGCCGAAGCGATGGCGGAGGCGGGAGCGCCCGTCTGCGTATCGTTGCCTGGCGGCGGCGGCACGGAAATCAGGGGCACGGACGGCGACTGCACGGGCGTCAAATCCTGGCCCGGCTTGATCAGGGTCGTTTCGACGGGGCCCACTTCCGCATGCGCCGCTTCTTTCTCGACATGCGCGGACAGCAGACTGGCCGGCACATAGCCGAGCTTATAGGCGCCAAAGGCGGCCGCCACGACGACAGCCACGGCGCCGGCGATCCAGAGGGGAGTCTGGTTCGACGAGCGCTGCGTCATCGACGGGAAGCGCGATTCGGAAAACGTGGCGGAAATCTCGCGCCGCACGGGCGCGGCCGGATCTTGCGCCGGCGCCGGATGGACTTCGATCATGGCCACCAGCGGCGCCGCGTCGATGCGCACCACCTTGGCGTAGGCGCGCACGAAACCGCGCACCACGGCCACGTTCGGCAAAGCCGCCATGTCGCCCTCTTCCAGCGCGATCACCTGGCGCGGCGCCAGCTTGAGCTGGTCGGCCACCTGTTCCACCGGCCAGCCCAGCGCTTCGCGCTGCGCCTTCAACTGTGCGCCTGCCAACGCAAGATTGCCCTGGGGCTGCTGCTGAGGCGTTTCTGCCCACTCTGAATTCATTGGTATCCCTGTCTCACTCATCAAACGCCCCATTTTGATAAGCAGCATATTCGGGGGAGCCGGAATGGTGGTTGCGCAAATGCGCCCCCAGGCCAGCTTCCGCACCCGCATCCCCGAGCTTATGCTGCACCTTGATCCCGAGCCACAGCACATCGGCCGTCTGGCTCTCCATTGTTGCTATCCTGCCGAGCCGCTGCAAATAATAAGCCGCTTGCCGGTAGTCTTGCTGTTGGTAATACACGCGCACCAGGCCGGCGTTCGTCACTGCCACGTCTGGTGCGATGCGCACGGCGCGCATCAAATATGCGCCCGCACGCGGGTAATCGTTCAGGGCCAGGCTGCAAGCGCCCCCATTGTTGAGCGCTTTTTCCGGCGACACATACGCCGCATCGGCCAAGGCCGCATCGAAATACGCCAGCGATTGCGCGGCGCGTCCCGTCTGGCACAAAAACAGGCCGTAATTATTGCTCAACTCAGGATTGTGGGGCGCAAGGCGCAAAGCGTAAAGGAAATCTTTCTCGGCAGGCACAGTTTGCCGCTGGGCCGCGAGGATCAGGGCGCGCACGCCATAGGCTTGCGCATCGTCCGGCGCCAGTTGCACGGCTTGCGTCGCTTCCGCCAGGGCCACGTCGAGCTGGCCTTGCGCATAATACGCGCTGGCCAGCTGCAAGCGCAGCGCGGCACGCTCCTGCGTACTCGCCAGCGCCTCCTGACGCAAGGCGGCGCCCGCATCGACGGGAGCGGAAGCACAGCCGACCAGCAGCACGGCCAGGCAAACAGCGGCCACAGCGAGCGAGCGTTGGTAAGCCATGCCTTCCCTCATCAGGAGCGGATTTCCACGATCTTGCCGAAATTGGCGCCAAATTTCTGTTGATACTCAGTCATCTTTTCCATGCGCTCCTGCACCCGCGTGCGGTCCTTGACTTCGCCGGCCAGCTGGCCGCAGGCCGCATCGATATCGTCGCCGCGCGTCTTGCGCACGGTGGTGATGATGCCGCCATCCATCAGCACCTGGGCAAAGGACTTGATGCGCGGGTTTTTCGAGCGGAACAGGCCCGACTCAGGGAAGGGATTGAACGGGATCAGGTTGAACTTGCAGTTCACGCCGAACTCGCGGTCTTGCACCAGCGCCAGCAGTTCGCGCGCGTGCTCGTCGCTGTCGTTGACGCCGTCCAGCATACAGTATTCGAAGGTGATGAAATCGCGCGGGGCGAATTCCAGGTAGCGCTTGCAGGCCGCCATCAATTCCTTCAGCGGGTATTTCTTGTTCAGTGGAATCAAACCGTCGCGCAAGGCATCGTTCGAGGCGTGCAGCGAGACGGCCAGGGCCACCGGCACTTCCTGCGACAGCTTGTCCATCATCGGCACCACGCCCGACGTCGACAGGGTCACGCGGCGGCGCGACAGGCCGTAGGCGTTGTCGTCGAGCATCAATTTCAGGGCCGTGACGGTCGGTTCAAAGTTCAGCAGGGGCTCGCCCATGCCCATCATCACCACGTTGGTGATCTGGCGCTCGCCTTTCGGGCCCGGTTCGATGCCCTTGGTGCGGCGCAATTCGAATTCGGCCATCCACAGCTGGCCGATGATCTCGCCCACGGACAGGTTGCGGTTGAAGCCTTGCTTGCCCGTCGAGCAGAAACGGCAATTCACGGCGCAGCCGGCCTGGGTCGAGATGCACAGGGTGCCGCGGTTTTCTTCCGGAATGAACACGGTTTCCACGGCATTGCCATTGCCTACGTCAACCAGCCACTTGCGCGTACCGTCCGTCGACGTATGGTCGCTGATGATGGCCGGGGCGCGCACTTCGGCGCGCGTGGCCAGCTTGTCGCGCAGCGACTTGGCCAGGTCCGTCATGGCGTCGAAATCGGAAGCGCCGAACTGGTGTATCCAACGTTGCAATTGTTTCGCACGAAACGGTTTCTCTCCCAACTCGGCGCAGTAGGCGATGAGTTGCGCGGGATCAAGGTCCAGCAAGTTGGTGAGGTTCGTCGTATTCATGATCATGCCTATTCTAAAAATCCGTCCCCGCGCGCATCCGGAGCGAAAACTCCACAGCGCAGCGGGAACAGGGGGTGATAAGTTATTTCACAGATAACGCCAGGAAATAACGTTATCTAAGGCAATTAAGCCTTCAGTTCTGGGAAGAAGTAAGCGATTTCCACTTTAGCAGCTTCGACAGCGTCGGAACCGTGTACGGCGTTAGCGTCGATCGAATCGGCGAAATCGGCGCGGATCGTGCCTTTTTCTGCTTTCTTCGGATCGGTCGCGCCCATCAGGTCACGGTGGGCCAGAACGGCGTTTTCGCCTTCCAGGGCTTGGATCATGACTGGACCGGAAACCATGAAGTCGACCAGATCCTTGAAGAAGCCGCGTTCTTTGTGCGCTGCGTAGAAGCCTTCAGCTTGTTCGCGCGACAGTTGGGTCATGCGTGCTGCAACGATTTTCAGGCCAGCGTTTTCAAAACGGGAGTAGATTTGACCGATTACGTTTTTTGCAACTGCGTCTGGTTTGATGATCGACAGGGTGCGTTCGATTGCCATGTGTGAAAACTCCAATAAAAAGTAAGGTTTAAAACGGTAAATTGATAACTCAATCAACCTTTGATTTTACCATACTCCACCCCATATCACCCAGACAGGCAGGGGGCATCTTGCCGCCCTGCCCCCGTTTAATGAAATCTTAAGCTGCTTTTTTGGCAAATTCCGGCCCTCATGCTATCCTTGGGCAAAGCAGTAATTTGAATTGACAACACGGAGGCACTATGAATCAGAACATGCAACGCACCTTTGACCTCTCGGGGGGCATGCAGCAAGTCCGCCATCAGGTCTTGCGCAACACTTACTGGCTGCTGGCGCTGTCCATGATCCCGACCGTGCTGGGCGCCTTCATCGGCGTGCAGATGCATTTGCCGATGCTGACCGGCGGCATGGGTTTCATCATCTTCATGGCCGTCGCATTCGGCTTCATGTACGCGATTGAAAAGACCAAGAACTCGGGCCTGGGCGTCGCCGTCCTGCTGGGCTTTACCTTCTTCATGGGCCTGATGCTCACGCCTATCCTGACGCGTACCCTGGGCTATTCGAACGGCGGCATGCTGATCATGACGGCATTCGGCGGCACGGCCACCATCCTGGCCGTGATGGCGACCATCGCCACGGTCTCGAAGCGCGACTTCTCGGCCATGGGCAAATGGCTGTTCGCCGGCGTGATCGTGCTGATCCTGGCATCGGTGGCGAACATCTTCCTGGGCCTGTCGGCACTGTCGATCGTGATCTCCATGGTCGCCATCGCCATCTTCTCGGCTTACATCCTGTATGACGTGCAGCAAATCATCAACGGCGGCGAGACCAACTACATCTCGGCCACCCTGCGCATCTACCTGGACGTGTACAACATCTTCACCAGCCTGCTCTCCTTGCTCGGCTTCGCTGGCGGCAGCCGCGACTAAGACTAAGCATTGCGCTTGAACAAAAAGCCGACCTTCGGGTCGGCTTTTTTACGTCTGTCGCATCTACTTGCCCTTTTCCGCCACCTCCAGCAGGCAGGCGCGGGCGCGGTCCAGGGTCGGGTTGTCGCGCTGGGCCGCATACACGGCGTAGGCGGAATGCGAGAATTCGGGCGCGTCGCGCACGCGGTGCAAGAGCCCCGCATCGAGGTAGGGCTGGGCCGAGCCGATACGGAAGTAACTGGCGCCGCCCACGTCCAGCAGGTAGACGAGGGCCAGCGGCCCCAGCGAGATCGAGATGGGCGGGCTGCTCAGTTCCGGATACGCGGCCTGGTGATTGGCGGCGAAACTGGGGCCCCAGTCCACGTACACATACGTATCGGCCTGCATCTGGCCGTCATCGCGCGTGGTCACCATCACCAGCTTTTCCTCGGCCAGCAATTCGCTGGCCAGGCCCGGACGCTGGGGCGGGTTGTACAGCACGGCCAGGTCGAGCGAGCCGTCGTGCACGGCGTCGAGCAGGCGCGCGGGACTGTCGACTTCCGCGCGCAAGGCGATCTCGGGGCAGTCGCGGCTCATGCGTATCAGCCAGTCGCCGAGCAGCGGCTGCCACAAGCTCAGCTCGCAGCCGATGCTGACGGCGTCGTCGCGCCCCGGCGGCAAGGCCACCTGGTGGCGCGCCCGCTCCCACACCTGCACCATGGTGGCCGCGTGGCGCATGAAGCGCTCGCCGGCCGGCGTCAGGCGCGCGCCCGCCTTGTTGCGCACGAACAATTGGCGCCCCAGCTGCTGCTCCAGGGTGCGGATGCGGGCGCTGACGGCCGTTTGCGTCACGTGCATGCGTTCGGCAGCCATGATGAAGCTGCCGCAGGAAGCCACTTCCAGGAAGGTACGCGCTTGATTGATATCCATCAATCCATCATATCAGTTGCCGCACATCTCAACTGACACGCTCATAGCCGCCCAATACGCCCTGTTTCGACAAGACCCATTGCCACAGCTGCAAATCGCGCGCGCGGAAGGCGCCAGCGCAGGACAGCAGATAGTATGACCACATGCGGTGGAAGCGCTCGCCCAGCTGGGCGGAAAACTGCGGCCACGCCTGCTCGAAATTCGCATGCCAGGCCATCAGGGTCTTGTCGTAGTCGGCGCCGAAGTTGTGCAAGTCTTCGGCCACAAATAAATCGTCCATGGCGTCGCCGATCTGGCCCAGCGACGGCAAGTCGCCGTTCGGGAAGATGTATTTGTCGATCCACGGGTCGCACGTGGAATGGCGCTTGTTCTTGCCTATCGTGTGCAGCAGGAACAGGCCATCGTCTTCCAGGCAGCGGTGCGCCACTTCCATGAAGGTGCGGTGGTTCTTGTGGCCCACGTGTTCGAACATGCCGATGCTGACGATGCGGTCGAATTTTTCATTGGTGTCGCGGTAATCCTGCAGGCGGAAGTCCAGGCGCTCGCCGCCCGGCATGCTGCGTGCATACGCGGCCTGCTCTTTCGAAATCGTCACGCCCACGCACTGCACCTGGTATTTTTCCGCCGCATAGCGCATGAAACTGCCCCAGCCGCAGCCGATGTCGAGCACGCGCATGCCCGGTTCCAGCCCGAGCTTGCGGCAGATCAAATCGAGCTTCGCTTCCTGCGCCTCGGCCAGGTTGCCGGCATCCTTCCAGTAGCCGCAGGTATAGGTCATGCGCGGATCGAGCATGGCCGCATAGAAGGCATTGCCCAGGTCATAGTGCTCCTTGCCCACCATCCAGGCGCGGCGCTCCGTCTGCAAGTTGAACAGGCGCGCGTACAGCGCGTGAAAGGCCAGGCGCATGGGGCGCACATCGTCGGCCACCCTGGCGCGCAGCAAATGGCAAAAGAATTCATCGAGCTGCTGCGCATCCCAGTCGCCGTCCATGTACGCTTCGCCCAGGCCCAGGTTGCCGCTGGCGAAGGCCCGTTCGGGCACGCCCGGTTTGCGCAGCTGCATGTCCCAGGCGGCGCGGCCATTCAGGTGGATGTCGGCCTTCGCCAGCAATTCGGCCGCTTCGCGCGTCAGCCGCGTGTCCATGGTGATTTTCGGTGTTTGCTGCAACTGCATTGCTGCTTGTGTCGTGTGCTGCGTGTTCATGCCCTGCCGCCTCCAGATGGTTGTCGGTGCTGGCGCGCGCCGGCAAACCCCATCAGCGGCCCGGCGCCGCGCCAGCCATAAAATTATCCGCCCGCCATCGCCATCTGGATAATGAAACATCATGGTCATTCATATCAAAATAATTGCTGCAAAATGATTTGAATCAATTATTTTATGGAAATATTTTATACAAGTATGGCCCCGTAACATGCAAAAAGCCGCCTATAAGGCGGCTGTTCGCGGCAGGTTCGCGCCATGCGGCGCCACGATCAAAAGTCGTGATTCGATGGATACTTGCTGTAAAAATCGTTATCCCATTTGAAATTGGTAAACGCCACCGTCATCGATACGTCGAGCGCTTCGACGAAATGCCAGCAGCCGACGGGCAGGAACAGGATCTCGCCCGGCGCCAGCACGCATTCGCGCACTTGCACGTCGGCCATCAGCGGGTAGCGCCGCAGGTCGATGTCGCGCCCGTCGACGGGCGTAAAGCAGTGGCGCTGGTTGTACACGCGCGCCACCTCGCAGGCGGCCATGATGCGCAGGCGCTTGCGGCCCTTGACCTGGGCCATGAAGTTGTTCGTCAGGTCGTGGTGGAATGGCGTCACCGTGCCGGCCGGGCCAAACCACAGGAAACCCGTGGGAGCGCCCCCCTGTGCCAGGTATTCGGGCAGCTGGCCGATATCATCCCACAGCTCGCGCAAGGCTTGGCGGTTCTGCGAATTGTTATTCGCCGTCATGTAGAAATCGTTGGTCGCGCCGCTGGCCTCGACCAGGCTGGCGTACTCGCCGAACGCCATCTTGCGCTTGTGCGCCACGCTGTTCATTTCATACTGGGCATCCGCTTCGCGGCCGAACTGCACTTCCACTTCGCGCTGCGCGTAATGCTCGCGGAAATACGCGGGACTCCATTTCGCTATGGCGGGCCAGTCATCCATCATGCCCGTGATGATGACGGGCTGGTTGGTGGAATAGTACTCGTCCAGGAATTCCTGCGCGGACAGCTTGTCGCGGCGGGGAATCTCGGGTGTACGCAGGTGGTTCAGCTTGCGCTGGATGTCGATCACCCAGTCGCGCTTGGCCAGGCGGTTCGACAGGCGCACGGCGCCGGCCAGGTAGGGACTCTGCAGCGCCAGCTCGATTTCGCGGCGCGCCAGGGGCTCCGCGATGCCGGCCTGCTGCAGCACCGGCATCAGCGCCGACGGATGGCTGCCCAGCATGAGGTTTTCCGCGATCCAGCTGCGCCACTCGCGGCTCAGCTCCTGCTCCTGCTGCTCCTGTTGCTGCTTCTGCTTGACTCCGAATGTCGATACCGCCGCCATCGCCCGCCTCCCGTGTTTTTATATGAATACACGGCCGGACAGCATGGCTATCCGGCCGCGTCTTACGCTACATCAACATTACCGCACTTTCCACACCTCGGTTGCCAGCACGCCATTCGCGTCGCCATCGAGTTCCCACGAGAACGCGCCGCGCAAGCCCTGGTCCTTGACGTATTTCACCTTGGTGCCGATGACGGTCGGATCGTCATAGCTCCACCACTGGCCGCCCGCACCCGTGTACAGGTACAGCTGCTTGGTCACGGGATGGTAGTAGCGCGTGCCGGCCTTGGCGACGAGGATTTTATAGTCCTCGATGCCCGACTCGTAGGTGCCCGGCGCCGTGCCCGTGGCCGCCTGGTACAGGCCATCGCCATTCGGTCCCGGCGCCACGCCCGTCCAGCCGCGGCCATAGAACGGTATGCCCAGCAGCAGCTTGTCGCGCGGCACGCCGGCGGCAATCATGTACTGCACCGCCTTGTCGCCCACGTATTCACGCGCCATGCCTGTCGACGGATCGGCAGGGTCGGCAAACAGCTGGGCGTTGAAGTTGGTGCTGTTTTCCCATCCGCCGTGGAAGTCGTAGGTCATCAGGTTGATCCAATCCATGTACTGCGAGTACAGGGCCGGTTCCGTGTTGTCGATCTTGTCCTTGCCGGCACCGACCGCGGCCGTCAACAGGTAGCGCTTGCCGTTGGCGGAGCCGAGCGCATCAAGCTGGGCACGGAATTCCGCCATCAGCAAGGTGAAATTGCGCTTGTCGTTGGGGCTGACCGTGTTGTACGGCTGGCCGCCGCCGACCGGATATTCCCAGTCGATGTCGATGCCGTCAAAGATATTCGCCGCCGCGCCCACGCCGCCGCGACCGCCCTGCACCGGCAGGTTGCCCTTGATGTAGATATCGATGCACGAGCGCACCATCTGCTTGCGCAGCGCATCCGTGGCCGAACCGACGGAGAAGTTCTTCGACCAGCTCCAGCCGCCCAGCGAGATGAACAGTTTCAAGTTCGGGTGCGCCGCTTTGAGCTTTTTCAACTGCAGGAAGTTGCCCGACAACGGTGCGTCCCAAGGAATCGCCTGGCCATCGACGGTGCGTTTCGGCGTGCGGATGTAGTCGGCCTCGGCATCGCCGCCCGTACCCGCATCCGGCGAATTCGGATTCGTCGCACCCGGCTCCGTCTTGGTGATCATGGCGCATTCATAGCCGCCGTTTTTCGGATAGATATTGCCGAAAGCGTAGTTGATGAAGGTCAACTTGTCGGCCACGCCGCTGGTATGCACGTTCGCCACTTCATAGTCGCGGCCATACACGCCCCATTGGGCGAAATAGGAACCGACTTCGCGGCCCGTTGGCGTCGGCGTTGGCGTCGGGGTCGGGGTCGGCGTCGGCGTCGGCGTCGGAGTAGGTGTCGGCGTAGGCGTTGGTGTCGGGGTAGGCGTGGTGCTGCAGATCTCCAGGCTGGTCCATGGCTTGCCCGTGCCGGCGGCGCCGCTGCTGGTCGACGGGTTGTCGCCCTGCGTCCAGTAATTGGCGCGGTAATTCGTGCCCGCATAGCTGACGGTGGCGCCCGCGCTGTAGGCCGTGCCGGCCACCCACGCCAGCGCGCACGTGCCGCCGGTCGGCGTTGGCGTCGGGGTGGGCGTTGGATTCGGCGTAGGCGCCGGTGTCGGCGTGGGTGTGGGCGTCGGGGTCGGCGTTGGCGTAGGAGTTGGCGTGGTGCCGCCATCGCACGTGCCGCCTGCGCTCCACAGGCTAGGCGTGGCGACGGGGTTCCAACCCGAGCCGACGTGATCGGTCTGCGTCACCAGGGCCGTGTAGTTGGCGCCCAGGTAGGTGACCACCGTGCCCGCGTTATACGTGCCGCCCTCTTGCCACGGCACGCACGCGACCACCGTGCTGGCCGCCAGCAATTGCGAACCGGCCGGCGCGCCGGCGTCACCACCGCCGCCGCAGGCCGCCAGCACGCCACCGCTGGCCAGACATACCATCATGTTCCTGATCGTTTTCTTGAGTATCAAATTTTCCACGTTGTCTCCTGTTCAGGTTTGCGGAAATACCACTCTGCTTCAATGAAAAAGCTACCCTGTGATTTTGTTTTTTGCAGTTGCAAGAACAGCATGCTGCTGAAAAAATAGGCGGTCAAGTGGTTTTGAAGTGGCCTCAAAGTGGGCAATACCACTTTACAAAGAAAGCATAACGGCGGAGACAGACGGCGCGTTGTCCTACTGGACAAGCAAAAAAAAGGCAGAGGAAGGATGAAAAAAGACGCTGGATCGGGAAAAGACAGACCAGTTTTATAACACGCTGTAAGTGGTATTGCCGTGGAGTCAGGAGAAAAGGCAGCATTTGTGCAAGCGCCCTGAATAGCCTCGGCGCGCCTGAAAAATGTTCAGAGCAAGGCGCCTTGCCGAAGACAGTACGAATAGTACGGCTAGGCAAGGCAACGCAGCTATGGACGTTTTATCAGGTGTGCCCTCAGATCAAATCAAAGACCGCCATCGATTCCACGTGCGAAGTATGCGGGAACATGTTCACCACGCCCGCCTTGCTCAGCACATAACCCGCTTCCAGCGCCAGGATGCCAGCGTCGCGCGCCAGGGTCGACGGGCTGCACGACACGTAGACGATGCGTTTGGGCAGCAGGTCCGGACGCACTTGCGACAGGCCGACCAGCGCCTGGCACAGGGCCATGGCGCCATCGCGCGGCGGGTCGACGAGGATGCGGTCGAACTTGCCCAGCGCGATCAGGTCGTCCGTCGTCACTTCGAACAGGTTGCGCGTGGAGAACGAGGTTTTTTCCGCCAGGCCATTGGCCAGCGCGTTTTCCAGCGCCCGCTCCGTCAGGGTGGTGCTGCCTTCGATGCCCACCACTTCGCTGCCTTGCGTGGCCAGCGGCAAGGTGAAATTGCCCAGGCCGCAGAACAGGTCGGCCACGCGGTCCGTCGGCTGCACTTCCAGCAAACGCAGGGCTTTCGATACCAGCACGCGGTTGATGTGGTGGTTCACCTGGGTAAAATCGACGGGCTTGAACGGCATCTTGACGCCGAATTCCGGCAGCAGGTAGTGCAATTGCTTGTCCAGCGGATAGAACGGCACGGCCGTTTCCGGGCCTTTCACCTGCAGCCACCATTGCACGCCGTATTCGTCGGCAAAGGCCTTCAATTTCGTTTCGTCATCCGCCGTCAACGGCGCCATGATGCGCAAGACCATGGCGGTGACGTCTTCGCCCACGGCCAGCTCGATCTGCGGCATCTGGTCGAAGATGGACAGCGAAGCAATCAATCCGCGCAGCGGCAGCAGCATGGCGGAGATGTGCGGCGGCAAGATTTCACAGCTATCCATGTCGGCCACGAACGCCGATTTCTTTTCATGGAAGCCCACCAGCACGGCGTCTTTCTTCTTGACGTGGCGCACGGACAGGCGCGCGCGGTAGCGGTAACCCCACGTCGGGCCATACATCGGGCGCATGATGCTTTGCGGACGCACCTTGCCGATATGCCACAAGTTGTCTTCCAGCACGCGCTGCTTGATCGCCACCTGCGCCGACGGCTCCAGGTGCTGCATCGAGCAGCCGCCGCAATTGTCGAAATGCTTGCACTTGGGCGTCACGCGCATGGACGATTCGCGGTGCAGCGCCGTCATGCGGGCCATTTCCCAGTTCTTCTTTTTCTTGAACGTCACAAAGCTGACGCGCTCGCCCGGCAACGCGCCTTCGACAAACACGACCTTGCCCGGCGAGCCGTCTTCGTTCTCAATATGGCCAACGCCACGGGCGTCCATGTCGAGCGATTTGATTTCGATGATATTTTCTTGCATAGCGATCAATAGGTAAGAGTGGGCCAGGACGCAGGGCCGCGCTGGAACTTGAAAGAATGGGGGAAAGGTCAGGCGCCGCGAGCGGGGCGTATGATAGCAGATCGCGACAGGCAAAAGCCGCTCAAGCCCTCACCGGGCAACAAGCCTGAGAAAATGCGCGGGGCAAGGCGCGTGGCCGAAGACAGTACGCCAGTACGGCGAGGCCATGCAACGCCGCCATGGGCGTTTTATCAGACTTGCTACAGTAAGGAGTCGCGCACGACGCCGCGTGCGGCCATAGCCCGTTTGAGCTTGATCAAGGCTTCTTGCTGGATCTGGCGCACTCTTTCCCGCGTCACGCCCATTTCCTCGGCCAGGGTTTCCAGGGTGGCAGGGTCGTCATTGTCGAGGCCGAAACGGCGCATGATGACGACGCGCTGCTTGTCGGGCAGCTTGGTCAGCCAGTCGCGCACCAGCACCGTCATTTCATGGTGTTCCGCGCGCGCGTCGGGGCTGTCTTCGCTGGCGCCGGGCAACATGTCCATCAGCGACGATTGCGGGTCGTTGTCGAGCGGCGCGTCGAGCGACGTGGCGTGCTCGGACAGGGCCAGGATATCCTGCACCTCTTCCACGGGACGGCCCACCAGGTGGGCGATGTCTTCCGCGGTGGCATCCTTGCCATCGTGGTGCTGGGCTTCCAGGTGGTACTTGCCGCGCAGAATTTGATTCAGTTCGCGCACCATGTGCACGGGCAGGCGCACCGTGCGCGCCTGGTTCATGATGGCGCGCTCGATGCTCTGGCGTATCCACCAGGTGGCGTAGGTAGAGAAACGGAAACCGCGCTCGGGCTCGAACTTGTCGATGGCCCGCATCAGGCCGATGTTGCCTTCCTCTATCATGTCGAGCAAGACCACGCCGCGGTTGATGTAATGCTTGGCGATCGACACGACCAGGCGCAGGTTGTGCTCGATCATGGTTTGCCGGGCTTCGAAATTGCCCTGCTTGGCGAGGGTGGCGTAATGCACCTCTTGCGCCGCCGTCAGCAGGGGCCGCGTGCCGATCTGGTTCAGATAGTGCTGGGTGGTATCGGTCGACAGCTCGGCCGCCAGCACTTTTTTCAATTCATCGACACTTTCGACCAGCACGCTGACGCTGGCCACCTCGCCGCCCTCGCCCGCGTCGACGGCGTCGATACCGTCAAGTTCGCCGGCATCGTCCGTCACGACTTCGTCTGCCCCGTCTTCCGGCAGTTCCGGGTCATCGTCCAGCTGGTCGTGCGGCGCGTGTGTCATTGCTTTACCTAACGGTTAGGCAGGAATTTCGAAGGGTCGACAGGCTTGCCCTGCTGGCGAATTTCAAAGTGCAGCTTCACGCGGTCGGCATCGGAATCGCCCATTTCGGCGATGGCCTGGCCTTTGTTGACGTTCTGCCCTTCCTTCACCAGGATGCTGCGGTTATGCGCATACGCCGACAATAAACTATTACTGTGCTTCACGATGACAAGATTACCATAACCACGGATTCCGCTCCCGGCATACATGACTTTTCCCGCGCCGGCGGCCACTACTTGCTGGCCCGCCTTGCCGGCGATATCGACGCCCTTGTTCTTGCCTTCGTCGAAAGTGCCGATGACCTTGCCTTCGGAAGGCCACATCCAGCTGATCTTGTCGTCGCCAGGCGCCGATGCCGCCGGGGCTGCCGCGGCGGCGGCCGGTGCGGCGGCGACGGCTGCCGCCGGGGCTGGCGCAGGCTTGGCGTCGCCCGTGCCGCCATCGGCGCGCAATTCGGCCAGGGTGGCGTCGGAATACGCGCGCTTCTCGCCGCGCGGGCCCGTTTTCTTCGGTACGACAGGCGCGGCCGGCTTGACTTCCGTCGCTGGCGGCATGACGATGGCCGACGTTTGCGCGCCGCCCGTGTCGCCATTCGGCGGCAACACGCGCAGCACCTGGTCGACCTTGATGTCGTTCGGGTTGCTCAAGTCATTCCAGGCCACCAGGTCGCGGTAATTCTGCCCGTGCTCGAGGGCGATGCGCAGCAGGGTGTCGCCACGCTTGACCGTGTAATAGGCCGGGTCGCGGTCGCGCGGATCGCTGGCGGCGGCGCTGCTGCTCGAGGGGTGGCGCTCGACGACGGGCGCCTGGACGCCCGTCGTGCCGCAACCGCTCAACAGCGCGGCCAAGGTGATGCCACATAGAAGTATGTTACTTTTCTTAATCATTCGCATGTATTTATATGTCCTGCTTGCTAGCTGATCCGGGGATCATATGGTGCCCGGGCGCAAAGGTACGAAATGGCAATCTTCCAGGGTTTGGCTAGTCCATTCCATTTTCCCCACCCGGGTAATGAGTTGTAAGTGTTGCAATTTAGCCCCCACCGGCGCAACCAGACGCCCGCCGGGCGCCAGCTGTTCCAGCAGGGCTTGCGGGACTTCCAGGCCGGCTGCGGCAAGGATGATCCCGTCGAAGGGCGCCGCCTGCGGCAGGCCAAGCATACCATCTCCGTACTGCAAGCGCAGATTCGACACGCGCAGCGGACGCAAATTCGCCTTCGCCAGCTCGTGCAGGGGCCGGATGCGCTCGATCGAATACACCTCTTTCGCCACCAGCGATAGCACCGCCGCCTGGTAACCGCAGCCCGTGCCGATTTCCAGCACGCGCTGCAACGCCCCGCCCTGGCGCATCACTTCGATCATGCGCGCCACGATGTACGGCTGCGAGATGGTCTGGTGGTGGCCGATGGGCAGCGAGGCGTCGATATACGCCTGCGACGCCAGCGCCTCGTCCATGAACATGTGGCGCGGCACGGCTTGCATGGCGTCCAGCACCACCTGGTCCTTGACGCCCTGTTTCGCGATGCGCGCCACCATGGCACGGCGCACGGCCTCCGAAACGAGCGGGTTTTGCCGCGGCGGCGACACCGCCGCCGGCTGCGCCCGCTCATTGGCGATGGCCTGGGCCCGCGACGGGGCGATGGCCGCGTGCGCGCCATACGGCTGCGCCACGCCCCGCGCCGCGTTTTGCGCCGCATTCTGCGTGGCCGTCTGCGGCGTGGCGATCCTGGACTGGGCCAGCGACTGTCCCCCGCCCTGCCTGGCGGGCTTGCCGGCCAGCGAATCGAGGGACAGGGGGAAGGTGCGCGGCTTATCGGTCATGGTTGTCGGTCATCGTGAGCGGTCATGCCAGGCCTTTTGCCAGTGCATCGAGTTGGGTGGTATGGGTCAGGTCGATCTGCAGCGGCGTGATCGATACTTGCCCATGTTCAACGGCATGGAAGTCCGTGCCCGGACCGCCTTCCTTGGCGGCGCCGGCGGGGCCGATCCAGAAGATTTCACGGCCGCGGGGGTCGAGCGCGCGGATCACGGGCTCGGCCGAATGGCGCTTGCCCAGGCGCGTGGCCACCACGCCTTGCATTTGCTCGTAAGGAATAGCCGGGATGTTCACGTTCAGCAGATACGGTTTCTGCAGGGCGTCAAACTGGCGCTCGACGATTTCCCTCGCCACGCGGGCGGCCGCGTCCAGGTTGGCCCAGCCGAACTGCGACTGGGAAAAGGCGATGGCAGGAATGCCGAACAGAAAACCTTCCGTGGCGGCGGCCACGGTGCCCGAATACAGGGTGTCGTCGCCCATGTTGGGGCCGTTGTTGATGCCCGAGACCACTAGGTCGGGGCGCTCGATCAGCATGCCCGTCAGCGCCACGTGCACGCAGTCGGTGGGCGTGCCGTTGACAAAATAAAAGCCGTTGGCGGCCTTGTGCACGGACAGGGGCCGGTCCAGGGACAGCGAATTGGACGCGCCCGAACGGTTGCTGTCGGGCGCCACCACGACGATGTCGGCAATGGGGGCGAGCGCGTCGGCCAGGGCCGCCAGGCCAGGCGCCAGGTAGCCGTCGTCGTTACTGATAAGAATTCTCATAACGAGATTTTACCTGAAGCAATGCCAACACTGCGCGTACCGCACGCCGATAGACTGCATTATTTGTGCCGCCGCGCGGACATGGCGCGCCGCATCAGCGCTGCTCGATGCGCGCCTCGGACAAGGCCCCTTCCAGCGCCTGCACTTCATCCTCCTGCAAGGCCAGCAAGGCATTCAAATCGCCTTGCAATTTATACATCCTTTTCAGCTGCGCCATGCCGCGCCTGCGCAGCTTGCCCGGCACGCGCGGACGCAGCAGGCAAGACTTCAAATGTTCGGCCAGTTCGCCCGCCTGCGCATACTGTTCGCGCTCGATCATGCCTTGCAGCATAGAGATCATGCTGGCCAGGGTCTCCGGCTCGGCCCCTTCGTGCCCGTTGGCGCGGCCGGCCAGGATGGTTTCCTGCAAATGCCGCGCGCCGTCCAGCACGCTGTCCGCATGTCCCGTGACGGGCGCGTTCAAGAGCCGGTCACTGCCGCTGAGCACGGCGTCTTCCAGCAGGCGCGCCGCCGCGCTGTCGCCCTGCTGCTGCAAGGTGCCGGCCAGTTGCGTCTTGCTGTGCAAGGTATCGAGGTGGTCTTCGCCCAGCAGGCGCGCATGCACTTCCAGCACCTGCTCCTGCACGCTGCGCGCCGCATCGAGTTCACCGCGCCGCAGCAGCGCCTCGGCCAGCTTGCGCTGGCTCATCAGGGTTTCCGGATGATCGAGCCCGTGCGTGCGCTCGCGCGCCGCCACCTGGTCTTCGTGCAACTGGCGCGCGCCGGCCCAGTCGCCCTGCCCGGCGACGATGTCGGCCAGCAAATCGCGCGTGGCCAGGGTGGCCGCGTGGTCGCTGCCCAGGCGCCGCTCCTGCGCCTGCAGCACGGCAGCGAACAGGCGCCGCGCCCCTTCCAGGTCGCCTTCACGCCCCAGCGCCTGCGCCAGGGCCAGCTTGCTGCGCAAGGTATCGCCATGCTCGGCGCCAAACAGGCGCTCGCGCGCCGCCACCACCGTGGCCAGCACTTGCTGCGCCTGCGCCAGCCGGCCCATGCGCAGCAAGGTGGCGGCGCGGCCATCCATCGCTTCCAGGGTCAGCGGATGCTCGCCGCCCAGCTGGCGCGCATAGCTTGCCAGCACCGTGTCCTGCAGCAGCAGCGCCGCCGCCAGTTCGCCCTGCAGCAACAGGGTTTTCGCCAGGCAAGCCCGGGCGGCCAGGGTGTCGGGATGTTCGCTGCCCAGCACGCGTTCGCGCACGTCGAGCACGTCCTCTTCCAGGAAGCGGGCTTCCTCGAGCTTGCCCAGCTGGCGCAGCAGGCGCGCCATGCCGCTCTTGCACGCCAGGCTGTCGGGATGCTCCTCGCCCAGCAGGCGCACGCGGATCTCGACGCTTTGGCGGAAGGCATCGAGCGCCTGCCCGCTACGCCCATCCTTGCGGTACAGCTCGCCCAGGCGCGCCAGGTCGCGCGCCAGCGGCAGGGCCACGGCGCGGCCCGGTTCGGCCTGCAATGCCTGGCGCGCTTCGCTGATGGCGCCCAGCAAGGCGATTTCACGGCTCGATTGCCATGGAAAGTAACCGCCCGTCAGCCAGTGCAAAAAGGCTTCGAAGGTGCGCGTGAGGGAAAAGCGGTCGCCGCCCTGGTCTATGCGCACGGCCAATTGCTCGCCGTAGGCAAAGGTTTTCGTCTGCTGCAGCTGGACTTCGTCGAAATAACTGTCGAGGGCGATCTGCGGCAAGCCGTACGAGGTGCGCAGCAGGCGCTCGAACATAGGCTGGAAGCCGGCGATGCCCTTGTGCGCATCGCCGCGGCGCCACTCGGCGCGCTGCGCCCCGTCGCCCATTTCTATGCGCGAGGGCAAGGGGTACACGAGCAGCGGGCGCTGTTCGTCTTCATGGCTGCGGCGGTATTCGATGGCCCGCGTGACAAGCGCGTCGACGCCTTCCAGGCTTTGCCGGTTCGGCGTGAAGACCACCACCAGCTTTTTCGGCAGCAAGGTGGTGCAGATGCCGGCGCTGTCCGTGCGGCCCGTGCGCGAATCGACCAGCACGTAACGGAAATGCTGGGCCAGGGTATCGGCGAAGCAGCGGAACAGGGCCGGGCAACTGTCGAACAGCTGATCCCAGCGCATCTGCGCCAGGCGCTCACTGTAGCTGGCGTCGAAGCGCCCCGCGCGCATCAGGTACAGCGGACTGCCCTGGTCGACGCGCACCACGTATTGCTGCCAGTCGATGGCGTCGAGCACGCGCTGGGCCAGCGCCGCGTCCTCGCGCCCCCCATCTTCCCGGCCCCTGGCCTGCCCGCCGGCGCGCGCGCCCGCCGTTTCCAGGCTGATGCGCTCGAGCTGCTGGCGGCACGCCTCGAAGAACTCGAGCACGCCCGGTCGCTCCTCGTGCTGTTCGAAATAATGGTGCAGGCCCGGCGCTTCCATGTCCCAGTCCAGCATCAGCACGGGCACGCTGGCATTTTCGCGGCGCGCCAGCAGCACGGCAATGTTCGACAGGGCCATGGTGCGGCCGGTACCGCCCTTGTAGGAGTAGAAGGTGACGACTTCGCCAGGGGCGCTCAAAGGCGGCAGGGAGAGGCGTTGGCATTCCATGACAGGACCTTTTACGTGATTAACGTGGAAAGTGGGGAGGCGGAATGGCGCGCCATTCCGGCGGAATAGCGGGCAACACGAAACGGCTGCAATCGTGGCCGGGCGGTGTTGACCGCTTGAGCAAGTGGTAATGCGTGGCGATGCGCTGCACGATGCGTTCGATGTCGGGCAGGTATTGCGGATTCGATTTCAGGTCGCCGCTGGCCAGGGTATAGCCGGAAAAATCCACGTACAGCCCCGATTCCGTGATTTGCGGCGGCAAGCCGTCCGGATGGCGCGTCATGATGATGGGAATGATCAGGTGGCTGGGCAAGTCGTACCAGGCGCGCCGCTCCTGCTCGATCAGTTGCATGGCGGCAAATTCGCGCCGCGTGTAGCCGTGCGCTTCATATTTGGGCGTGTACAGCACGATCATGCACACGCTCTGGCACATGGCGCGCGCCACGCGCAAGTCGATATCGTCGCCGCCCCCCAGTTGCTCGCTGTCGATGAACAGGACTTCCTCGCGGTCCAGGTGCGGTTCCAGATAGCAAGCCAACGCCTCGATGAGGTCATTCTTGAACTTGTTCATGAACGCATATTGGCCGTGCGCGTAGCTCAAGAAACAGCCGTAGCGGATCTCCATGGCATCCCCCTGTTCCCCGTGCGGCCCTGCCATCGCCGCGCCTTGACCCTGCAAGGCATGAGCTCACTGTAGACCGCTCGGCAACAAGCCTGTTTGCGCTGGCGCAAAGATGTGTCTGGCGTCCTGGACATGTGGAAAAATGCCAGAAACTGGCGCGATCGCGCCGATTCCTGGCATGCCAGGCGCGCAAGCGGGCGCCGCGCGAACAACGCCATGTGATTGATAACAAAGGGAAATAAGGCGGCGCGCGGATGGCGCCGGCAGGCAGGACTTAAGCGAGGACTTAAGCGCCCTTGGCGGGCAGGTTGCGGAAGAACTCCACCACTTCGGCCGTGTCGCGCGTGCGCTTGAACGGCGGCAGGCTTTGCCAGATGCGCTTGCCGTACGGCTTGGAAATGAGGCGCGGATCGCAGATCATCAGCACGCCCCGGTCGCCCTCGTCACGGATCAGGCGGCCCGCGCCCTGCTTCAGGTTGATGATGGCTTCCGGCAGCGAGTGGTGCATGAAGCCGTTCTTGCCCTGCTTTTCCATCACTTCGATGCGCGCCGCCAGCACCGGATCGTCGGGCGGCGCGAACGGCAGCTTGTCGATGATCACGAGCGACAGCGCATCGCCGCGCACGTCGACGCCTTCCCAGAAACTCTGGCTGCCGATCAGCACGCCATTGCCGGCCGCGCGGAACTGGTCCAGCAATTCCGTGCGGCCCTTTTCTCCCTGCACGAACAGGGGGAAGTTCAGACCGCGCTGCTTGAATTCGTCGGCCAGGCGCTCGGCTGCGCGCTTGACGGCGCGCAAGGTGGTGCACAGGAAGAAAGTGCGCCCGCCCGCCGCCTCGATGATGGGCAAGGCGCAGTCGATGACGGCGTCCGTGTAGCCCAGCGAATTCGGTTGCGGCAGGTTTTGCGGCACGAACAGCAAGCCTTGCTCGCCATAATCGAACGGGCTCGGCCACGTGTGCGACGGTTCGCCCGTCAAGCCCATCTGTTCGGAAAAATGCTTGAAGTCGTTCTTCACGGCCAGGGTGGCGGACGTGAAAATCCAGCTGCGCGGCGTGCCTTCGCGCTGGTTATTGAAGATGGGCGCGATCGACAATGGCGTTTTATGCAATTGCAGGGAGCTGGAAAACGCTTCCACCCAGAACACGGCTTCCTCGCCGGCCGCCACTTTCGCCTTCGGATCGAACTTCCAGCCGCTCAGCTGCTGCGCCAGTTCGACGCCGCGCACGCGGCACTGCTCCAGCGTTTCCGCCCGTTCCGCCTGGGTTTCCAGCACGGCGACCATGCCGTCGAGCTCATCCTTGAGGGTGTCGAGCGCGGGGAAAAAGTCGCTCGAGGGGGCGATCTGCGGCAAGGACAGGCGCACGATATCCTGCGGGAAGGTCAGGCGCAGGTCGCGCGCCGCCTTTTCCACCACCGTGACGGTCTTGGCCCAGTCGATGCCGCGCGCATGCGCGAGGCCCTCGGCCAGCACGTCGCGGCACAGTTCCAGGATTTGCGACGTCGACACCGTATTGCCAAAGAACAAAGTGGCCGTGTCGGGCAGCTGGTGCGCCTCATCGAAGATGATGGTGTTGGCCGATGGCAGCAATTCCGCCACGCCCGTATCCTTCAGGGCCACGTCAGCAAAGAACAAGTGGTGGTTGACCACCACCACGTCGGCCTGCTGGGCTTCCTTGCGGGCCTTCATGACGAAGCAATCCTGGTAATACTGGCACTCGGCGCCCATGCAGGTGTCGCGCGTGGACGTCACCAGGTTCCAGATCATGGCGTTTTCCGGCACCTTGGTCAGCTCGGCCTTGTCGCCCGAGCTGGTCATCTTGATGAAGCGCGAAATTTCGCGCAGGTGGCCCACGTCGTCGCGCGACGTCATGCGCCCGTTCTGCAGGGTGCGTTCCAGGTGATAGTGGCAGACATAGTTCGAGCGCCCCTTCAGCAAGGCGACGGAAACGGGCGCCTGCAGCGCGGCGCGCACGGTGGGGATATCGCGCAGGAATAGCTGATCCTGCAAGTTTTTGGTACCGGTGGACACAATGGTCTTGCCGCCCCACATCAGGGCCGGCACCAGGTAGGCGAAGGTCTTGCCGGTGCCCGTGCCCGCCTCGGCGATCAGGGTCGTCTGGCTGTCGATGGCGCTGGCGATGGCTTTCGCCATTTCCGTTTGCGAACGGCGCGGCTTGTAGCTGCCCACAGCCGGACCGAGCGGGCCGCCGGCGCCAAACAGGCGCTCGATGTCGGCATCGTGCTTGCCAGGCGGCGCCTGGAGCTCGGCGGGCAGACTGGCTGGCAGATCGGCAGGCTGGCCATCTGGGCTTGCGGGCAATAAATTGTGATCGGTCAAAATATACTTAGGTGAAGGCTGGACTGGACGCTACTGGCGCCCCTCAGGCGGGAACGTCGGGCACCAACTGCATTTTCAGCAAGGTGATGTGATCCTTCAATTGCAATTTGCGTTTTTTCAGGCGGCGCAGTTGCAGCTCGTCATGGTGGCCATCGAGTATCAGCAACTCGATGACGGCATCGAGGTCGCGGTGTTCCACGTTGAGTTCAATCAGGCGCCGCTCTATTTGCTGTGCATCGCTCATGTGTTGCGTTCCAGGCAGTGTTGGTAACGGTGTTGGGAAACCGGCGCGCGCAGCGTACGCAGGCAGCCAGTGGGCGTAGTTTAACCTGCCGCGCGGCTTAGGGCACGCCCTTTCCGGCCTGCCCCCTGCGCGGCGGTGTTATTTGGCCGGCGGCACAGGTACAGCAACGGCCGGCGTGCTGGCAGCGGCCGCCGCCTTCGCAACTTTGGCCTGCGCTTCGGCCTGGCGCTCGGCCAGGCGTTGCGCCACCCGTTTCTGGCGCGCCACAGCGTCAGCCTGCTTGCGGGCATAGGCTGCTTCGCGGGCGGCGCGGCGCGGCGCATCGGCAGCGTCGGCGGCAGCCTGTTTCGCCACCTTCGCCGCGTGCTCAGCCTCGCGTTCGGCCACGCTCTTGCCTTCCGGCTTGGGCGGCGCCGGCTCGGGCGCGACCACTTTCACGGGCTTAGGCAAGGCCGCGGCACGCTGTTCGGCGTCCAGGCGCGCACTTTCCTGCGTCCGGGCCAGGTCGATATCGCGCAGGCGCACAGACTCGGCGCGCTTGAAGTAATTCGCTTCCGCTTCGACGGCGCGCAGGCGCACGAGGATCAGGCGGCGCTTTTCCTTGGCCTTGTCCAGGCAATTATTCACGAAAAACTTGTCGTAGCACTCCAGTTCGCGCGCGGCAAACTCGTCTTCCGCCGCCGCGCGCTCGCTGGCGACCAGCTTCAGCTTGGCGTCCGCCTCGTCCACCGACAAGGTGGCGGGCACCTGCGGCGCGCCGACCTCATCCAACGCCGCGGCACCCTGGTGCGCGCAGGCGGACAACGCCAGGACCAGGCCCAGCGCCGCACCCAGCTTGTATAGTGTATTTGCCATCATGTTCCTTATCCCTGCCTCAAACGATCGCGTCGGCCGCGCCGCGCTGTTCTTTTTCCATGTATTCGCGCGATTGCATCTCGATGATACGCGAAACGGTGCGGTGAAACTCGTTGGCCAGCATGCCGTTCGTGTACAGCCCATCAGGCGCCACTTCGGCCGACATGATCAGCTTGACCTTCTGGTCATAAAACACGTCGATCAGCCAGGTAAAGCGGCGCGCTTCGGACGACTGTGCCGCCGACATGGCCGGTATGCCGGACAATATCACCGTATGGAAGCGGCTGGCGATTTCCAGGTAATCATTTTGCGAGCGGGGACCGCCGCACAGGGTGGCGAAATCGAACCAGATGATGCCGCCGGCGCGGCGCAGGCAATGGATTTCGCGGCTTTCGATGCGGATGCGCGCGTCTTCGTCTGCCGTCTCGGCGATGCGCGTGTAAGCGTCGCGCAAAGCCTTGTCGGTCTCCGCGCCCAGCGGCGTGTAGTAACTTTCCACCTGCTCCAGCGCGCGGCCGCGGTAATCGACACCCGCGTCGACGTTCATCACGTCGAGCTTGTCCTTGAGCAGCGCGATGGTCGGCAGCATGCGGTCGCGGTGCAGGCCGTCCGGATACAGCAGGTCCGGGTCGTAATTCGAGGTCATGATGAAGGACACGCCGTTGGCGAACAGGGCCGACAGCAGGTTGTACAGGATCATCGCGTCGGCGATGTCGGAGACGTGGAATTCATCGAAACAGATCAAACGGTATTTCTTGGCGATGCGCTTGGCCACCTCGTCGAGCGGGTCGGCCACGCCTTTCAATTCATCGAGCTGCTGGTGCACGCCGCGCATGAATTCGTGGAAGTGCAGGCGCGTCTTGCGCACCAGGGGCACGACCGAGTAGAAACTGTCCATCAGGAACGATTTGCCGCGCCCCACCCCACCCCACATGTACACGCCTTTCGGCACGGCAGGACGGTTCAGCAGGCGCTTGAAGGTGCTCGAACGCTGGCCCTTGTAGGCCACCCACTCGTCATAGCACAGCTGCAGGCGGTCGACCGCGCGCCGCTGGGCGGCATCGGCCTTGAAATCACGCTTCTGCAGCGCGTGCTGGTAAAACTCTTCTACGTTCATGGGATTCGCTTTAACGCACAGGGGCGCCGGCGGAAAAAATCCGCGAGCGCCCCCGTAGGACTAACTACAATTAAAAGTTCAACGTGCGCTTGTCAACCGCCAGTGCCGCTTCCTTGGTCGCTTCCGACAGGGATGGGTGAGCGTGGCAAATGCGCGCGATGTCTTCGGCCGAAGCCTTGAATTCCATCGCCACGACGGCTTCGGAAATCAATTCGGACGCCATCGGGCCGACGATGTGCACACCGAGGATTTCATCGGTGGTCGCATCGGCCAGGAATTTCACCATGCCCGAAGTGTCGCCCAGCGCACGCGCACGGCCGTTGGCCATGAACGGGAAGGTACCGGCCTTGTAGGCGATGCCTTCGGCCTTCAGGGTTTGCTCGGTCTTGCCGACCCACGCGATTTCCGGCGAGGTGTAGATCACCCAAGGAATCGTGTTGAAGTTGGTGTGACCGTGCTGGCCGGCGATACGCTCGGCCACGGCAACGCCTTCTTCTTCCGCCTTGTGCGCCAGCATCGGGCCGCGCACGACGTCGCCCACTGCCCACACGTTCGGCAGGTTGGTCTTGCAGTCGCCGTCGACGGCGATGAAGCCGCGCTCGTCCAGCTGCAGGCCGACCTTGTCGGCACCCAGGCCATTCGTGTTCGGCGTACGGCCGATCGAGATGATCAGTTTGTCGAACACGGCTTTTTGCGCTTCGCCCTTGGCGTCCACGAATTCCACGGTGACGTCTTTCTTGCCTGGCGTGATCGCGCCGATCTTGCAACCGAGGTTAATCTTCAAGCCTTGCTTGGTGAACAGCTTCGACGCTTCCTTGGCGATCTGCTCGTCCACGGCGCCCAGGAAGACCGGCAGGCCTTCCAGCACGGTGACGTCGGAACCCAGGCGGCGCCAGACGCTGCCCATTTCCAGGCCGATCACGCCGGCACCGATGACGCCCAGCTTGGCTGGTACGGCGTCGATGGCCAGTGCGCCCGTGTTCGACAAGATCAGTTTCTCGTCGAAGGGTGCTCCCGGCAGTTCGCGCGCGTTCGAACCCGTGGCGATGACCACGTGCTTGGCCGTCAGGGTTTCGTTGGCTTCGCCCGTCACACTGATGTCATACGTGCCAGCGGCGGCGGCAGCGAAAGCGGCGCGGCCATGGAAGAAGGCGATCTTGTTCTTCTTGAACAGGTACAGGATGCCGTCGTTGTTTTGCTTGACGACGGTGTCTTTGCGCTTGAGCATCTGGCCCAGGTTCAGCTTCAGGCCGGCGACGTCGATGCCGTGCTCGGCGAAGCTGTGGCCCGCGTGTTCGAAATGCTCGGACGATTGCAGCAGCGCTTTCGACGGGATGCAGCCGACGTTGGTGCAGGTACCGCCAGGCGCGGCGCCGCCCTTGGCGTTCGACCACTCGTCGACGCAAGCGACGGAAAAGCCCAGCTGCGCTGCGCGGATGGCGGCGATGTAGCCGCCAGGGCCCGCACCGATGACAACTACGTCAAATTGTTTAGTACTCATGTTTTGTTATTCCAATCTCTTCGTCTGGTACGAAAATCCACAATAGAAGGTAAATCACCACGCCGAAGCCGAAGGTCAATGTAAACAGGACGAAGACGAGGCGCCAGATCCACGCTTCCATGCCGGAAGCGCGACCAAGGCCGCCGCAGACGCCGCCGAGCCAGCGGTCGTTGCGCGACCGGCGCAGGCGGTTGAATTCCTGCACCAGGTCGTTCGCGGGGCCGGAAGCGGCGCCGGAAGCGTTGTCCGGCTTGTCCAGGTTGATATTGCTCAGGAGCTTGGCTTTCGCTTGCGCGAATTCCGCGTCGCTCAGGGCACCTGCCAGGTGCAACTCGTGCAGACGCTTGATTTCTTCAGAGACGTTCATGGGAATCCTCTTTCATTGAGATCAGCCAGCTGCGTCTTCTGGCAAGGGGTATCAGCTACATTGCCCCGGCGGCTACGCCGGGGGACTACAGTGCTTACAGGTCCAGCAGCAGGCGTGCAGGATCTTCCAGCGCTTCTTTCATCGCCACCAGGCCCAGGACGGCTTCGCGGCCGTCGATGATGCGGTGGTCGTAGGACATGGCCAGGTAGTTCATCGGACGTACCACGATCTGGCCGTTTTCGACAACCGCGCGGTCCTTGGTCGCATGCACGCCCAGGATGGCCGATTGCGGCGGGTTGATGATCGGGGTCGACAGCATGGAGCCGAAGGTGCCGCCGTTCGAGATCGAGAACGTGCCGCCCGTCAGGTCGTCCAGGGTCAGCTTGCCTTCCTTGGCTTTCGCGCCGAATTCACCGATTTTTTTCTCGATGTCGGCGATCGACAGCTGGTCCGCGTTGCGGATGATAGGCACGACCAGGCCGCGTGGCGAACCGACGGCGATACCGATGTCGAAGTAGCCGTGGTAGACGATGTCGTTGCCGTCAACGGAAGCATTGATGATCGGGTATTTTTTCAGGGCGGCGACGGCGGCCTTGACGAAGAAGGACATGAAGCCCAGCTTGACGCCGTGCTCTTTCTCGAACTTGTCCTTGTACTTGTTGCGCAGGTCGATGACCGGCTGCATGTTCACTTCATTGAACGTGGTCAGGATGGCGTTCGTCGATTGCGATTGCAGCAGGCGCTCGGCGATACGTGCGCGCAGGCGGCTCATCGGCACGCGCTCTTCTGGGCGGTCGCCCAGGCTGGCGGCCGACGGCGTGGCAACTTGCTGCAGCGCTGGCTTGGCAGCGGCTGGCGCCAGCGGCGCAACAGCTGGCTTGGCGGAAGCGGCCAGGGCGTCGCCCTTGGTCACGCGGCCGTCTTTGCCCGAACCGGCGACGTCGCCAGCGGACAGGCCTTTTTCGGACAGGATCTTGGCGGCGGCAGGCATGGCGACATCGCCTTTGGTCGCAGCGGCTGGCGCGGACGCGGTAGCGGCGTCTTGCGCGGCGGCAGCCAGGGCTGGTGCAGGCACGGCCGACACTTCCATCGGGCTGACCTTGGCCGAGCCGTCGGTGTCGATGATGGCGATGACTTCGCCGGCGACAACGGTAGCGCCGTCAGCCTTGATAATTTGAACGATCACGCCAGCGGCTGGCGCCGGCAGTTCCAGCACCACTTTATCGGTTTCGATATCGATCATGTTTTCGTCGCGCGCAACTGCTTCGCCGACTTTCTTGTGCCATGCCAGCAGGGTCGCTTCTGCAACCGATTCCGACAACTGGGGAACTTTGACTTCGATTTGTGCCATGTAAAACTCCGTTTATTTTGTTATTGCGGCGCCGCCCCTGCGTAGCAAGGGCGGCGCTCCGTCACGATGTATGCGAACAGGCGCCATGCATACGCACGGCCCCGTCATCCTGCCACTTACTTGGTCAGGATAAAACCCTTCAGCTTCGAGAATGCCGTTTCCAGCAGATCTTTTTGCTGGGCGTAGTGCTTGTCATAGTAACCGACAGCAGGCGACGCCGAAGCAGGACGGCCGGCGTAAGCCAGACGTTGACCCGATTCCAGGCCTTCGAAGATGTTGTGCTGGATCTGGAACCAGGCGCCCTGGTTTTGCGGCTCGTCCTGCGCCCAGACGACTTCGACCAGGTTCGGGAACTTCTTCAGTTCAGCAGCGAACGACTTGTGCGGGAACGGATACAGCTGTTCCAGGCGCACGATGGCCGTGTCGGTCTGGCCGCGGGTCTTGCGTGCGTTGACCAGGTCGTAGTAGACCTTGCCCGAGCAGGCGACCACGCGCTTGACTTTCTTGGCGTCGATTTTGTCGTCGACTTCGCCGATGACGGTCTGGAAACCGCCCTTGGCCAGGTCGGTCAGCGGCGAACCGGCATCCTTGTTGCGCAACAGCGACTTCGGCGTCAGGATGACCAGCGGCTTGCGGAACTGGCGCACCATCTGGCGGCGCAGCAAATGGAAGATCTGCGAAGCCGTCGTCGGCTGCACCACTTGCATGTTGTTGTCTGCGCACAGCTGCAGGAAACGTTCCGGACGCGCGGACGAGTGCTCAGGACCCTGGCCTTCGTAACCGTGCGGCAGCATCATGACCAGGCCGGAAGCGCGGCCCCACTTCACTTCGCCGGAGCTGATGAATTGGTCGATGACCACTTGCGCGCCGTTGGCGAAGTCGCCGAACTGGGCTTCCCAGATCGTCAGGGTGTTCGGTTCAGCGGTCGAGTAGCCGTATTCGAAGGCCAGTACGGCTTCTTCGGACAGCACCGAGTCGATGACGGTGAACGGCGCCTGATTGTCCGACACGTTTTGCAGCGGAATGTAGGTACCTGCATCCCAACGCTCGCGGTTTTGGTCATGCAAGACGGCGTGGCGGTGCACGAAAGTGCCCCGGCCGGCGTCCTGGCCCGTCAGGCGGATGGCGTAGCCGGACGATACCAGCGAAGCGTAGGCCAGGTGTTCGCCCATGCCCCAGTCCAGGTTCATTTCGCCACGGCCCATGGTGCCGCGGTCGCCCAGTACTTTTTCAACCAGCGAGTGGACCTTGAAGTCTTCCGGCACGGTGGTGATGCGGGTGGCCAGGCGTTTCAGTTCCGTCATCGGCACGGCGGTGTCGGCCGAATCGGTCCATTTCTTGTTCAGGAACGGCAGCCAGTCGACGGCGTACTTGTTCTTGAAGTTCGAGATGACCGGATCGACGGTATGCTTGCCGGCGTCCATGGCGTCGCGGAAAGCGGCCACCATCTTGTCGCCGCCATCGGCAGGAATCACGCCTTGCGCTACCAGCTTGTCCGCGTACAGCTTGCGGGTGCCTGGATGCTGGCCGATCTTCTTGTACATCAGTGGCTGCGTCAGTGCCGGCGTATCTTGCTCGTTGTGGCCAAGCTTGCGGTAGCAGATGATGTCGAGGACGATGTCCTTCTTGAATTCCATGCGGTAGTCGAGCGCGATCTGCGTCGCCAGCACCACGGCTTCCGGATCATCGGCATTGATGTGCAGGACCGGTGCTTCGATCATCTTGACGACGTCCGAGCAGTACAGGGTCGAGCGGGCATCGCGCGGATCCGAGGTGGTGAAACCGATCTGGTTGTTGATCACGATATGCACCGTGCCGCCGGTATGGTAGCCACGGGTTTGCGCCAGATTCAGCGTTTCCATGACCACGCCCTGGCCGGCGAAAGCGGCATCGCCGTGCACCAGGATAGGCAGCACTTGCGCGCCCTGCGCGTCGCCGCGGCGGTCCATGCGCGCCTTGACGGAACCTTCGACCACAGGGTTGACGATTTCCAGGTGCGACGGGTTGAACGCCAGCGACAGGTGAACCGGGCCGCCTGCGGTGGAGATGTCCGACGAGAAGCCTTGATGGTATTTCACGTCGCCGGCAGGCAGGTCGTCGCCATGCTTGCCTTCGAATTCTTCGAACAGTTCCTGCGGCGCCTTGCCCAGGGTGTTCACCAGCACGTTCAGGCGGCCGCGGTGGGCCATGCCGATCACGATTTCCTGCACGCCTTTTTCGCCGGCGCGCTGGATGGTTTCATCCATCGAGGCGATGAAGGTTTCGCCGCCTTCCAGGGAGAAGCGCTTCTGGCCCACGTAGCGGGTGTGCAGATAGCGTTCCAGGCCTTCAGCCGCGGTCAGGCGGTCGAGGATGTGGATTTTTTTCTCTGGGGTGAAATTCGGGGTGGAGCGGATCGCTTCCAGTTTCTCTTGCAGCCAGCGCTTTTCGGCCGGGTCGGAGATGTACATGAATTCGGCGCCGATCGAGCGCGTGTAGGTATCGCGCAGATAGTTCAGCAGATCGCGCAGGGTGGCGGTCTCGGGGCCAAAATAGGTATTGCTGATGTTGAACACGGTGTCCATGTCCGCATCGGTGAAACCGTAGAAGCTCGGCTCGAGCTCAGGGATCATCGGACGTTCCTGGCGTTGCAGCGGATCCAGGTTGGCCCAGTGCGAACCGAGGTAGCGGTAAGCGGCGATCAGCTGCGTGGCGGCGACGCGCTTGCGGCCCATTTCAGCATCGAAGGAAGCGGTCACTGTGCGGATCGGACCAGCTTTTGCGCGCTCGGCGAACGAGGCGACGACGGAGGCATGCGCCACGTCAGGCTTGTTGGTGCCATCGACGGCAGGCACGTGCTGCATCGCGTCGAAGTAGGAACGCCAGTTATCGGGTACCGAGCCTGGGTTGTTCAGATACGCCTCGTACAGGTCTTCCACGTACGGAGCATTCCCACCGAACAGGTAGGAGTTGGTCGTTAATTGCTGCATATATTGCTCACCTTTCTTCGCGCTTCGCGAGGAATTAGCGGGTTAATCTAACCTTCCGCGACACGGCCTGACCGGTTAGCGGATTGCACATCAAGTTGTGGGGAAGGGCTTTTTTATTGCACCAGCATTCTGCATACCGTCATTTAGAATAGCACGCGGTATTGTAACGCAACAACCGCTAGTTGAATTTTATTTGGCAAGCAAATGTAAGCTGTGTTGTTGATTTTCCCGGGCTTGCAAGCCTGTCACTGTTGTGCTTACAGCACATCGGCAGCCCCGCCGGCGTGCCGCTTGCGCCCAACTGGTCTGCCCGGCAACGGCGCCGCCGCGATGGCCGCCAGCCAATCGGGATCGCCGGCAAACCACTCCACCAGGAAGTCGAGCATGGTGCGCAGCAAGGGCGACATGTGCTGTCTCGAGGTGTAGATGCCGTAGATGCCCATGTCCTGCGGCTGATACGCGGGCAGGAGCTCCACCAGCTGCCCGCTGGCGATCAGCGGCGCGGCCGAATAGCGCGGCTGCATGGCGATGCCCGCCCCCGCCACCGTGGCCACCAGCAGGACCAGCGACTCATTCGCCGACAGGCGGCCGCTGACGGGGACAGTGAGCGCTTCCCCGTCGTGCGTGAACTGCCACAGGCTCTTGCCGAAATACGTGTACGTCAGGCAGTTATGCAAGGCCAGGTCTTCCGCCCGGCGCGGCGTGCCGTGCGCCGCCAGGTACGATGGTGCGGCGCACACCACCGAAGCGCAGCTGGCCAGCTGGCGCGTAATCAGGTTCGGCTCGAGCGCGTTCGTGATGCGGATCGCCAGGTCGATGCGCTGCTCCACCAGATTGACGGCGCGGTTCTCCATCTGCAGGTCGACGGCGGCGCGCGGGTAGCGCCGCAGGTAAGCGGTCACTGCGCCGGCCAGCGCCGTCTGCGCCAGCGATTGCGAGCAGGTGATGCGCAGCAAGCCGTGCGGCGTGTCGAGGCCCTCGGGCGAGGTGACGGCCATGGCGCCGGCCACTTCCAGCATCTGCCGGCAGCGCGCCAGGGTGGCCTCGCCCGCATCCGTCAGGCTCAAACGGCGCGTGGTGCGATGCAGCAAGCGCGCCCCCGCCCACTGCTCCATCTCGGCCAGGTAGCGCGTCACCATGGCGCGCGACATGTCGAGCGCGTCGCTGGCGGCCACCATGCTGCCACGCTCGGCGATGGCGACAAATACTTGTGCGGCGGTGATGCGGTCCATGCGGGTACTCCCTTGATTCATCCGATTCATGCAACTAAGTATTGCAATCTACCCTATTTCCCGTGTCTGGTCGAAAGGATAATATGCAAGAGAGTATCTAATATTGAAAGAATAATATGCTTGCACGCGCCGCCCTCCCCTTTCACCCCTCCCGCACGCTGGAGACCTTCCAACTGGATGTGCTGGGCCGCGCACCGTCCACCTCGCTGCTGCTGAGCGGCGTGGCGGACGCCATCCTCGTCAATACCCAGTTCCTGCGCGACGATGCGGCGCAGTTAGCGCACACCATCGCCGCCAGCGGCAAGCGCCTGACCACCATCTATATCAGCGCGGCCGAACCGCAAGCCTATTTCGGCCTGGGCGTGCTGCAGCAAGCTTTTCCGCAAGCCCATATCCTCGCCAGCGGCGCCACGGTCGAGGCGATACGCCGCCAGGCCGGCGCCAGGGTCGCCCACTGGGGCGGCATCCTCAAGCACAATGCGCCACACCGCATCGTCCTGCCGCAACCCTATGACGGCGACAGCCTGCAGCTGGAGGGCCGGCAGGTCGCCCTGCGCCAGCTGGAAGCGGCCTTGAACTGAGGCTGGACCAGCGCTCTTACAAGGCGGCCAGGAAGCGTTCATACTCTTGCGCGCTGCGCGCCAGCCGCCCGGCATAACCCGTTTCCTTCGGCCCGTCTTCCGCACCATAGAAGGCAAAGAAGCGGCGGTTGTCGGCGCCGATATACGCCAGGGTGACATCGAACGGCGCCAGCAGCTGCGCCAGGGTGACGTTCCACTTGCCTTCCGGCGTGAAGTCTTCCTGGCGGATGCCTGCCGTGACGGCCAGCGCCACCTTGCGGCCCTTGAAGGCGTCGCCGCCCGTGCCGTAGGCCCAGCCATACGCCAGCACGTCATCGAGCCACCGCTTCAGCAAGGGCGGACAGTTAAACCAGTACACGGGGAACTGCAAGACCACATTGGCGTGCGCCTCCACCAGCGCCTGCTCCCGCGCCACATCGATATTTCCATCCGGATAAGCCCAGTGCACGTCGTGGAGGGTGTAGCGCTCGGGATGCTGCGCCAGCTCCTGCAGCCAGCGCTTGTTGGCGACCGAGGTGTCGATCGAGGGATGGAAGACGATAACGAGGGTTTTCTTCATGCTGCTTTCCTGAATATGGGATGAATGCACCGGACCCGCATGCACAGAAAAGCAGGCAAACCGGTACCCTGCCCCAAGGCGCGCAGCACATGGCCGCGCGCCTGCAGGGGCAAAAACAGCATAACCATAGCGAGTACTTTTCACAACTACGCACATTGACTACCTATACAGCATAAAAGGTAAGTTACTTGACTCCAGAAATCCCCTTTACCAGGCGTACTTGGATCAGGCAGGCTGGTGCCGTTCACCCCACTCGCACAAAGTATGCAGCACGGGGATCAGCGAGGCGCCCTTGCTTGAGAGGGAATATTCCACCTTGGGCGGTACATGCGGATATTCCTTGCGCACGATCAGCGCATCGGCTTCGAGTTCCTTCAGGACGACGCTGAGGGTCTTGAAGGCGATGCCGCCGAGATGCCGCTTGAGTTCGTTATGCCGCAGCACCGTGTTTTCCGCCAGCGCGTACAGGATCAGCATCTTGTACTTGCCGCCGATCAGCGACAAGGTATAGCCAAATGCCGTATCGCCCAAGGCCACGCCGCTGGGGGCGCATGTTTCGTCATTCATCGCGTTATGTTTTCTGTTGAAGCCAGGCCTGAGCATACCAGCCCGGCTTGCGGCCGGCGGTGCGGACAGGCATAAAAAAAGCGAGCCGCGAGGCTCGCTTTTGTGCGCCGGGCCACAAGGCCCGGCAGGAACAATACGCGGCAACTTAAGCGCGCTTGTCCAGTGGCAATACTTCGCGCGTGGTCGAACCGACGAACAGCTGGCGCGGACGGCCGATTTTCTGTTCCGGGTCGGCGATCATTTCGTTCCACTGGGCGATCCAGCCGATCGTACGGGCCATGGCGAAGATACCGGTGAACAGCGATACCGGGATGCCCAGTGCGGATTGCACGATGCCCGAGTAGAAGTCGACGTTCGGGTACAGTTTGCGCGAAACGAAGTATTCGTCGTTCAGTGCAATCTTTTCCAGTTCCATCGCCAGCTTGAACAGTGGGTCGTCTTGCAGACCCAGTTCTTGCAGCACTTCGTAGCAGGTTTCACGCATCAGTTTGGCGCGTGGATCGAAGTTCTTGTACACGCGGTGGCCAAAGCCCATCAGCTTGACGCCGGAGTTCTTGTCCTTGACTTGCGCGATGAAGGCAGGGATGTTCTCGACGGTGCCGATTTCTTTCAGCATGTTCAGCGCCGCTTCGTTGGCGCCGCCGTGGGCAGGGCCCCACAGGCAGGCGATACCGGCAGCGATACAGGCGAACGGGTTGGCGCCCGACGAACCGGCCAGACGGACGGTCGAAGTCGATGCATTTTGCTCGTGGTCCGCGTGCAGGATCAAGATGCGGTCCAGAGCGCGCACCAGCACGTCGTTGACCTTGTACTCTTCGCACGGGTTGGCGAACATCATGTGCATGAAGTTGGCGCTGTACGACAGGTCGTTGCGTGGGTATACGAACGGCTGGCCGACCGAGTACTTGTAGGTCATGGCGACCAGGGTCGGCATCTTGGCGATCAGGCGGATGGCCGACACTTCGCGGTGACGCGGGTCGTTGATGTCCAGCGAGTCATGGTAGAACGATGCCAGCGCGCCGACGGTGCCCACCAGGACCGACATCGGATGCGCGTCGCGGCGGAAGCCACGGAAGAAGAATTGCATCTGTTCGTGCACCATCGTGTGCTTGGTGACGGTGTCGACGAACTTGGCTTTTTGCGCCGCGTTCGGCAGTTCGCCGTTCAGCAGCAGGTAGCACGATTCCATGAAGTCGGCGTTGACGGCCAACTGTTCGATCGGGTAACCACGGTACAGCAGCTCGCCCTTGTCGCCGTCGATGTAGGTGATCGACGAGTTGCAGGCGGCCGTCGACATAAAGCCTGGGTCGTAGGTGAACTTGCCGCTACCGGCGTACAGTTTGCGGATGTCGATGACGTCCGGGCCAACCGTGCCTTTGTAGATTGGAAATTCAAGCGATGGGCTGCCATCGGAGAACGACAGGGTAGCTTTTGTGTCAGAGATATTCATGGGCTCTTCCTTCTCGGGAGTGAGTCGAAATTAAAATCAAAAATTCTGGCTGCAATTCGCACCGCAATTCGGCAGTGCTACAGCGCGCCACTCGCACCGTTTGCAATATATCGCCCAGGCGTCTAGGCAATGCGCAGTCGTTGCAGCAGTGCGCGCACATGCGGCAGATCGACTTCGCCTTCCGGCTCTTTACGGGCCAGTACCAGATCCATTAACGCATTGTCCGATAAATCCAGCAAACGCGTCAGCGCGTCAACTTCTTCATCGGTCAATTCGGTTTCATACGCATCGAGAAAACGGGTCAGGATAATGTCGTTTTCCAGCAGGCCACGGCGTGAACGCCAGCGCAGGCGGGCGCGGTTGGCCGGGTCGGCCTGATGCGAGGACAAAATTGATTCTGTCATTTGGTTTACCACTTTACGTGTGCCTTGCGGCACGGTGCTGCTTTGCAGGCGCCGCCTGCAGGCAAGAGAGGATACCCTCTTCCCGCAAACGGCGCCCGGCGGACGCGATCAGGAGGATCAGATCGCGCGGCGGACCATCAATTCCTTGATCTTGCCGATCGCCTTGTTCGGGTTCAACCCTTTCGGGCAGACGTCGACGCAGTTCATGATCGAATGGCAGCGGAACAGGCGGTACGGGTCTTCCAGGTTGTCCAGACGCGCGCCGGTGGCTTCGTCGCGCGAATCGGCGATGAAGCGGTAGGCTTGCAGCAGGCCGGCCGGGCCGACGAATTTGTCCGGATTCCACCAGAACGACGGGCACGACGTGGAGCAGCATGCGCACAGGATGCACTCGTACAGGCCATCGAGTTCTTCGCGCTGTTCCGGCGACTGCAGGCGCTCTTTTTCAGGCGGGATCGAATCGTTGATCAGGAAAGGCTTGATCGAATCGTACTGCTTGAAAAATTGCGTCATGTCGACGATCAGGTCGCGGATGACTGGCAGACCTGGCAACGGACGCAGCACGATAGGCTCCGACAGTTCGTTCAGGTTGGTCGTGCATGCCAGGCCGTTCTTGCCGTTGATGTTCATCGCGTCCGAACCGCACACGCCTTCGCGGCACGAGCGGCGCAGGGCCAGCGAGTCATCGACGTCCGCCTTGATGCGCTGCAGCGCGTCGAGCAGCATCTTGTCGGTGTCTTTCAGTTCGACCGTCAGGTCTTGCATGTACGGCTTGGCATCCTGGTCAGGATCGTAGCGGTAGATTTTGAATTTGAGAGTGCGTGCCATGGTATAGCCTTAGAAAGTACGTGGTTTCGGTTTGAAGGTATCAACCGTCAGCGGCTTGGTCACGACTGGCTTGTATTCCAGTCGGTTGCCTTCCGAATACCACAGAGTGTGCTTCATCCAGTTGTCGTCGTCACGTTGCGGATGGTCGTCCTGGGCGTGGGCGCCGCGCGATTCCTTGCGGGCAGCTGCCGAAACGATGGTCGCTTTCGCCGTTTCGATCAGGTTGTCCAGCTCCAGCGCTTCCACGCGGGCCGTGTTGAAGACCATCGATTTATCCTTGAAGGAGACGTGCTTGCGGCGCTCGTCGAGCTTCATGATTTCTTCGACGCCCTTGTTCAGCATCTCGTCGGTACGGAACACGCCACAGTACTTCTGCATCGTTGCGCGGATGTCGTTCGCCACGCCCTGCACGGTTTCCGTGCCGGTCGAGTTTTCCAGGCGCGCCAGGCGGCCCATGGCAAAATCGGCTGCATCGGCTGGCAAAGGCTTGTTTTCCTTGGCTTTCAGACCGCTGTTGACGATGTGGTTGCCGGCCGCGCGGCCGAAGACCACCAGGTCGAGCAGCGAGTTCGTGCCCAGGCGGTTGGCGCCGTGCACCGAGACGCAGGCGCATTCGCCGATCGCGTACAGGCCGTTGACAACCTTGGCCGAATTATCCGGGCCGGTCGGGGTGACGACCTGGCCGTGGATGTTCGTCGGGATGCCGCCCATCTGGTAGTGAATCGTCGGCACGACAGGAATCGGTTCCTTGGTGGCGTCGACGTTGGCGAACTTGTGGCCGATTTCCAGGATCGACGGCAGGCGCTTGGCGATGGTGTCGGCGCCGATATGGCGCAGGTCCAGCATCACGTGGTCCTTGTTCGGACCGCAGCCGCGGCCTTCCTTGATTTCCTGGTCCATCGAACGCGAGACGAAGTCGCGCGGCGCCAGATCCTTCAGGGTCGGCGCATAGCGCTCCATGAAGCGTTCGCCTTCGCTATTGATCAGGATGCCGCCTTCGCCGCGCACGCCTTCGGTGATCAATACGCCCGCGCCGGCCACACCGGTCGGGTGGAACTGCCAGAATTCCATGTCTTGCAGCGGCAGGCCGGCGCGTGCCGCCATGCCCATGCCGTCACCCGTGTTAATGAAGGCGTTGGTCGACGCGGCGAAGATGCGGCCTGCGCCGCCCGTTGCCATGACCGTCGTTTTTGCTTCCAGGATCATGCATTCGCCGGTTTCCATTTCCAGCGCGACAACACCGATCACGTCGCCTTCGGCGTCACGGATCAGGTCGAGCGCCATCCATTCGACGAAGAAGTGCGTACGGGCGCGCACGTTGCGCTGGTACAGGGTGTGCAACAGGGCGTGACCGGTACGGTCGGCTGCCGCGCAAGCGCGCTGCACCGGCTTTTCGCCGAAGTGGGCCGTGTGGCCGCCGAATGGACGCTGGTAGATGGTGCCGTCAGGGTTGCGGTCGAATGGCATGCCGAAGTGTTCCAGCTCGTACACGACTTTCGGTGCTTCGCGGCACATGAATTCGATGGCATCCTGGTCGCCCAGATAGTCGCCACCCTTGACGGTGTCGAACATGTGCCAGAACCAGTTGTCTTCGGCCATGTTGCCGAGCGACGCGCCGATACCGCCCTGCGCCGCAACGGTGTGCGAGCGGGTCGGGAAAACTTTCGACAGAACTGCGACGTTCAGACCAGCTTCAGCCAGCTGCAACGACGCGCGCATGCCGGAACCGCCGGCGCCAACGATTACCGCATCAAAGCGGCGGGTAGGGATTGCAGATTTATATGCTGCCACGATTACACACTCCAGAGTATCTGTACCGTCCAGCCGGCACAAGCGATCAACCACAGCATGGTGGCAATTTGCAGGGTCAGACGGAGGCCAGCGCTTTTCACGTAGTCCATCCAGATGTCGCGTACGCCGACCCATGCGTGGTAGAACAGGGCGACGAAGGTCACCAGGCTGAACAATTTAAACCACTGCTGTGCGAACAGACCAGCCCAGCCTTCATAGCTGAAGTTGCTGCCGGTCAGGAAAGAAATAAGCAGGATGGCAACATAGGCCACCATGACGATGGCGGTAACGCGTTGCGCCAGCCAGTCGCGCAAGCCGTAATGGGCACCGACGACGAGGCGTTTCGGTCCGATATTATTGTCTGCCATGTTTAAAATACTCCAAACAGTTTCAAAGCGACCAAAGCCGTCAGCACCAGGCTCACGACCAGCACGGAGGACGCGGTCTTGCGTGCCGAATCTTTTTCGATTGCAACGTGCACGTCCATGAACAGGTGGCGGATGCCGGCGCAGAAGTGGTGCAGGAAGGCCCAGACCAGACCCAGGGTGATCAGCTTGACGAACCAGTGCGAGGCGATGCCCTGGAAGTAGGCATACGACATTTCGGAACGCAGGCTCAGTTCCAGCATGTACAGGATGCACGGCAGCAAGGCGAAAATGATGAAACCGCTGATGCGATGCAGGATCGAGACGATGGCGCCGACAGCCATGCGGTAGTTCGACAATTCGGTAACATGAATGTTACGGAATTGCGGCCGTTCTTTTTTTGGTACTTCTCTTACGGCTTCAGACATAACAAAAACCTCCCCTTTGAATTTCAACTAAATATTGAAGCCGCGATTTTCGCCGATTTTCGCAACCCATACCAATATCTATTGTTACATATAACCAAAATGGTTTTTTACTACAAAATACCGCGCTACTTTCCGTAGTTCACGTAATTTAATTACAGAATCGCCGGCAAAACACGGCCCGCCGGGGCGGGCCATGCTGTCGCTGCGCTTTCCGTTGTCTCCGTTGCCCGCCTTGCGGCAGGCATCTTGCAAGCGATGCACTTCAGCCTTGCTGCTTGTTCGGACGCCCGCGGGCGCCCCGCCGCTTCAGCTGAGTTCATTCTGATAATGATGACGACTGGTCAGGTACAAGCCCCGGCGCAGTTCGACCGGCTTGTCGCCGTAGGTAAACGACACGCGCTCGGAACTGAGCAAGGGCGTGCCGAGGTCGATATTTAACAATTGCGCGGCGCCCGCGTCGGCGCACACGGCGCGGATCTGTTCGGACGCGCGGATCATGCGCGTGCCGAATTCCGTCTCGAACAGGCCGTACATGGGACCCTTGTATTCCACCAGGCGCTCGGCCGTCAGGCCCTTGAAGATCAGGCCGGGCAGCCACAATTCCTCGACGATGGTCGGCACGCCGTCGAAATACTGCACGCGCTTGATGAAGATGACGGCGTCGCCGGACTTCAGGTCCATCAGGCGCGCCACGTCGGCCGGCGCGCGCACGCGCTTGACCTCAATAAACTTGCTTTCGGGATAGTGCGGCACGCCTTCGTCCGGCACCAGGCGCAGGAAGCGGAAATGCGCGCGCGCCTCATGGTGGGTGGAAACAAAAGTGCCCTTGCCCTGGCGGCGCATGACGAGATTCTCGGCGGCCAGCTCATCGATGGCCTTGCGCACCGTGCCCTGGCTGACCTTGAAACGGCCCGCCAGCTCGACTTCGCTGGGAATCAGTTCGCCCGGCTTCCATTCGCCCGATTGCAGGCTTTGCGTGATGAGCGCCTTGATCTGCTGGTACAGGGGACTGAAGGTGGGCGAGGCATTCGCGGCAGGCGCTGGCACGGCCGTGGCGGCAGTGGTATTGACGCTGGCAACAGGGGCGGCGGCGATGCTGGCCGCTGCGGCAACAGGCGTGGCCGGGGTGCCCGCGGTCGGACTGACCGCCCCGCTTGCAGCAGTGGCATTGTTGGTCAGATTGGACGAGGCGGAATTCATAGTCCGACATTTCAACACAAATCACTGCCCGCGTCCAGTAAAACACACGCAGTTATCTGTCTTATATAAGACATAAGATATGATTGACAGATAGAGATCGGAGGCCTAAACTGCCCTCGATAAAACTTGTGAGCCAGCGTTTTATGTTGTCGGCCAGCCACTCTGGCCTCGTGCAGCACAAGCGTGACGGCAGCGTACACCAGCAATTCGGTGGCGCGGGCCGGTTTTGGTATCATTATAGTTTTTCCGGATAAGCGTAAGCCCAGCTTCAAGCCCGTTTTCTTTCCCATTTTTGGAGATTCATCATGGCTAAAACCCCAATGCGTGTTGCAGTGACCGGCGCCGCCGGCCAGATCGGCTACGCCCTGTTGTTCCGCATCGCCAATGGCGACATGCTCGGCAAAGACCAGCCTGTCATCTTGCAACTGCTTGAAATCCCGGACGAAAAAGCCCAGAAGGCGCTCAAGGGCGTGATGATGGAAATCGACGACTGCGCGTTCCCGCTGCTGACGGAAATGACCGCCCACTCCGATCCGCTGACCGCCTTCAAGGATGTCGACGTGGCCGTACTGGTTGGCGCGCGTCCACGCGGCCCGGGCATGGAACGCAAGGACCTGCTGGAAGCGAACGCCCAGATCTTCACCGTGCAAGGCAAGGCGCTCGACGCCGTCGCTTCGCGCAACGTCAAAGTGCTGGTGGTCGGCAACCCTGCCAACACCAACGCCTACATCGCCATGAAATCGGCGCCGTCGCTGCCGGCGAAAAACTTCACCGCCATGCTGCGCCTGGACCACAACCGCGCGCTGTCGCAAGTCGCTGCCAAGACCGGCACCGCCGTGAAAGACATCGAGAAGCTGACCGTGTGGGGCAACCACTCGCCAACGATGTACGCCGACTACCGTTTCGCCACCGTGAACGGCAAGGCTGTGAAAGACCTGATCAACGACCAGGAATGGAACGCCAACACCTTCCTGCCAACCGTCGGCAAGCGCGGCGCGGCCATCATCGAAGCGCGCGGCCTGTCGTCGGCAGCGTCGGCAGCGAACGCCGCCATCGACCACATCCATGACTGGATGCTGGGCACCGCAGGCAAGTGGACCACCATGGGCGTTCCTTCGGATGGCTCGTATGGCATTCCTGAAGGCACCGTGTTCGGCTTCCCGGTCACCACCGACAACGGTGAGTACACCATCGTTCAAGGTCTTGAAATCGATGCATTCTCGCAAGAGCGCATCAACCTGACCCTGAAAGAGCTGACCGAAGAGCGCGAAGGCGTGAAACACCTGCTGGCCTAAGTCCAGTATTGGCGGCGCGGCCTGAGCGCCGCCCGCCAAGAAGGCCGCCCGCGAGATTCGCGGCGCGGCTGTTTTCTCAAGTAGTTTTTACCTGCAGAAATGCCTTAAGCATGCACCCTTCCGAGGTTTTATTCCAAGGCAAACGCCAGCCGCTGTTGCTCGCCGCTTGCGACCACTACGCCGGCTCTGAAAAGCTGATGCGTAAATCGATTGCTTTGCAACAAGAGCTTGGCCCCCTGTTCGACATCACGTTCGACTGCGAAGACGGCGCCAGCGCCGGCAATGAAGAATCCCACGCCCACATGATCGCCGGCCTGCTGGCCAGCGACGAGAACCAGTTCAACCGCATCGGCGTGCGCGTGCACGACGTCGACAGCCCGTTTTTCGCGCGCGACGTGGAAATCATCTGCGGCGCCGCCAGCCGCCTGGCCTATATCGCCGTACCCAAGGTGGGCGGCGTGCAGGATGCCATGCTGGCCATCGACCTGATCAACCTGCACGCGCGCCGCGCCGGCCGCGACAACCTGCCCGTGCATATCCTGATCGAGACGCATGGCGCGCTGCGCGACGCCTATGCCATCGCCGCCCTGCCCCAGGTCGAATGCCTGTCCTTCGGCATCATGGATTTCGTTTCGGCCCACTACGGCGCCATTCCCGCCGCCGCCATGCGCACGCCGGGCCAGTTCACGCATCCGCTGGTGGTGCGCGCCAAGCTCGAAGTGGCCGCCGCCTGCCACGCGCACGGCAAGGTGCCGTCGCATAACGTGACGACGGACGTGCGCGATTCGGCCGTGGTGGCCAACGATGCCCAGCGCGCGACAGCCGAGTTCGGCTACACGCGCATGTGGAGCATCCACCCGGACCAGATCAAGCCCATCATCAAGGCCTTCACGCCGCGCCTGTCCGAAGTCAACGAAGCCAGCAATATCCTCAATGAAGCGCTGCGCGCCAACTGGGGACCGATTGCGCAAAATGGCCGCTTGCACGACCGCGCCAGCTACCGATATTATTGGACCGTTTTGCAACGCGCCAAACTGGCAGGCCTCGGCCTGCCCGAGGCGGCCGCTGCATTACTCAACGCCCCCTCTTCCAGCACCACTGAAAACTGACAGGAATTACACGATGTCCCTCTCCAAATTAGCCATTGCCTGCAGCGTCGCGCTGGGCGCCATGACCCTCACGCTGGCGCCGGCCAGCTTCGCCGCCACGGATACCAAGGAGCCGGCAAAAGCCAAGGCCGTCAAGGCCAAGCCGAAAGCCAAGGCCACCAAGGCCAAAGCTGCCGCCAAGGAAGCGCATCCGCTCGCCATGTCGGTGGTCGACAAGGAAGAGTCCGATGAGCCGGACACCGCCGGTTCCGCTTCCACCGATTTCAATTGTGAACTTGGTAATAAAATTACCATCTACACCAATGCGACTGACGACAAACACATCGCCCTGCGCTGGAAGAAGCGCCTGCACCGCCTGAGCCGCGTGGGCACCACCACCGGCGCCAACCGCTTCGAGAACCGTTTATATGGTCTCGTCTGGATCGGCATCCCGGCCAAAGGCATGCTGCTCGATTCCAAGCAGGGCCGCCAGCTGGCCAATGAATGCAAGGATGCGGAGCAAGCCAAGCCGGCGGCAGTGGTGGAAGCCGCACCATCGCTGGGCGTGCTGCCGGCGACCGGCGGCTGATGTGAGCAGCAAGGGCCTCTTCGGGGGCTCAGTCATGTTTTGTAATTTGAATAATCAATAAATAGACGATACCCAACAAGGAGAGGTCATGTCCCGCAACACTCTGAACACGCTCAAGGACTTTAATATTTCGGATAGCAAGAAGGGCAAGCTGTACTCCCTGCCTGCGCTGGAAAAAAGCCTGGGCATCAATGTCTCCCGCCTGCCAGTGTCGATTCGTATCGTGCTCGAATCGGTATTGCGCAACTGCGACGGCAAAAAAGTCACCGAAGAACACGTCAAGCAATTGGCGAGCTGGGGCCCGACCGCCGAGCGCACCGACGAGATCCCGTTCGTAGTGGCGCGCGTCGTGCTGCAAGACTTCACCGGCGTGCCGCTGCTGGCCGACCTGGCAGCGATGCGCAACGTGGCCGCCAAGATGGGCATCAACGCGAAGAAAATCGAACCGCTGGTGCCGGTCGACCTGGTGGTCGACCACTCGGTGACCATCGATCACTACCGCGAAAAGAAAGCGCTGGACCTGAACATGAAACTGGAATTCTCGCGCAACAACGAGCGTTACCAGTTCATGAAATGGGGCATGCAAGCCTTCGACACCTTCGGCGTCGTGCCACCAGGCTTCGGCATCGTCCACCAGGTCAACCTGGAATACCTGGCGCGCGGCGTGCACCACGCAGGCAAGAAAGCCGGCGACGTGTACTACCCTGACACCCTGGTCGGCACCGACTCGCACACCACCATGATCAACGGCATCGGCGTGGTCGGCTGGGGCGTGGGCGGCATCGAGGCGGAAGCCGGCATGCTGGGCCAACCGGTCTACTTCCTGACGCCAGACGTCATCGGCGTGAACCTGTCGGGCGCGCTGCGCGAAGGCTGTACCGCCACCGACCTGGTGCTGACCATCACCGAATTGCTGCGCAAAGAGAAAGTCGTCGGCAAGTTCGTCGAATTCTTCGGCGAAGGCACGGAATCGCTGACCTTGACCGACCGCGCCACGATCGCCAACATGGCCCCGGAATACGGCGCGACCATGGGCTTCTTCCCTGTCGACGAAGCCACCATCGATTACTTCAAGGGCACCGGCCGCAGCAAGGCTGAAATCGCCGCGTTCGAAGGCTACTTCAAGGCGCAAAACCTGTTCGGCGTGCCAAAAGCGGGCGACATCGACTACACCCGCGTGGTGGAACTGAACCTGGCGTCGGTCGCTCCGTCGCTGGCCGGCCCGAAACGCCCGCAAGACCGTATCGAAATCGGCAACGTCAAGGCGAACTTCGCCGAGCTGTTCGCCAAGCCAACGACGGAAAACGGCTTCAACAAGAACCCGGCCGACCTGGCTGCCGTGTACGAAACGACGAACGGCGTGAAAGTGTCGAACGGCGACGTGCTGATCGCCGCGATCACCTCGTGCACCAATACCTCTAACCCGAGCGTGATGCTGGCTGCCGGCCTGCTGGCCAAGAAAGCCGTGGAAGCCGGCCTGAAAGTCGCTCCGCACATCAAGACCTCGCTGGCCCCTGGCTCGCGCGTCGTGACCGAGTACCTGACGGCCGCCGGCCTGCTGCCATACCTGGAAAAACTGGGCTTCGGCGTGACCGCCTACGGCTGCACCACCTGTATCGGCAATGCGGGCGACCTGACGCCTGAGCTGAACGCAGCGATCGCCACGCACGACATCGTCGCGTCGGCCGTGCTGTCGGGCAACCGTAACTTCGAAGCGCGTATTCACCCGAACATCCGCTCGAACTTCCTCGCTTCGCCACCGCTGGTCGTCGCTTACGCCATCGCCGGCAACATGACGCGCGACCTGATGACGGAACCAGTCGGCAAGGGCAAGGGCGGCAAGGACATCTACCTGGGCGACATCTGGCCGACCTCGGCTGAAGTCTCGGCCATGATGAAGTTCGCCATGAACGCCAAGGTGTTCAAGGACAACTACGCGGACGTCAAGGGCGCGCCAGGCAAGCTGTGGGAGAAAGTCACCACCGTGTCCGGTCAAGTCTACAACTGGCCGAAATCGACCTACATCGCGGAACCGCCGTTCTTCGACAACTTCTCGATGACGCCAGCGGCAGTGGCCACCGGCATCGAAGGCGCGCGCGCACTGGGCGTGTTCGGCGATTCCATCACCACCGACCACATCTCGCCAGCCGGCTCGATCCAGGAAAACGGTCCTGCAGGCAAGTGGCTGAAGGAAAACGGCGTCCTGAAAGCGGACTTCAACTCCTACGGCTCGCGTCGCGGCAACCATGAAATCATGATGCGCGGCACGTTCGCCAACGTGCGCATCAAGAACCGCATGATCCCTGCGAAAGCGGACGGTTCGGCGGTCGAAGGCGGCATCACGATCCACCAGCCTTCCGGCGAAGAAATGTCGATCTACGACGCAGCGATGAAATATGTTGCTGAAGGCACGCCAACCATGGTCTTCGGCGGCGAAGAGTACGGCACGGGCTCGTCGCGCGACTGGGCAGCCAAGGGCACCCAACTGCTGGGCGTGAAAGCCGTGATCACCCGTTCGTTCGAGCGTATTCACCGCTCGAACCTGGTGGGCATGGGCGTGCTGCCGCTGCAATTCATCGGCGACGACAGCGTGCAAACGCTGGGCATCACCGGCAAGGAAACCTTCGACCTGAAAGGCCTCGAAGGCGAAATCAAGCCACAGCAACTGGCTACCCTGGTGATCCACCGCGCCGACGGCTCCAGCCAGGAAGTCAAAGTCCTGCTGCGTATCGATACGCCGATCGAAGTCGACTACTACAAGCATGGCGGTATCCTGCCATTCGTGTTGCGTCAACTGCTGGCCGAGTAATCAGCCCAGCTGTGAGGTAAGATAAAAGCGCCGGTTCCGACCGGCGCTTTTTTTCGTCCCGGCACCCCGTTTTTCCTTGAAATTCAGACTATTGGCATGATCTAAGGACAGCTTACGTATTGCGTGCGGCTGAATCCTCTACAATACGGTTATAAGGGTTTATCATTGTTTGACTGATCCATTTTTTTCACTTTCCGAGACTCTTATCCCGCTATGCGTCGTCCTTCCAAAGATTCATCCCATAAACTGACTGCCGACAGCCAGCGCCTGGTCACCTTTGCCCAGGCGATCGTACAGGCAGCCAGCCGTCTCGAAGAGCGGTCCTGGGAACACAGCCTGGATACGCAGCTCCAGAAATTACTCAAAACCGGCCACCAGGACACCATCGACAACACCCTCGGCAGCCTGTTCAAGGAAGACTTGAACGCCTACGACGTGCTGATGGACTGCGTTGAAGCCGTCAGCGAATCGACCGTTGTCACGCATGAAGACGTGCGCTACGACGCCCTGCTGGTGGCCGTGCCCATCCTCGCGTGGACGCGCTTTTCCATCGCCTCCGGCCCCATGGCCGGCGACGCGCACGGTGTGCTGTCGGCGCATTTCGCCGCCCACCTGCTGGCCGACGGCACGAAGATGGCCATGGCGCCGACCCTGTATTCGATCGACCAGTTGCCGCGCAGCCACGTCGAAACCTATGCCAAGACGCAAAAGCTGGCACTGGCCGCCCTGAAAGGCACGGCCGTCAAGCCATCAGGCAAAGAGGCGGAAACGGCGCCCTTCCTGGCCGATACGCGCTACCTGCTGGTGGCAGTGGTGGCCCCAAGCGGCGCCCCCCTGTTCCGCTGGCAAACGCCAGCCAGCCAGCCCGACTTCATCAAGGAGCGCAGCGCCGCCCTGGAACAATGGCGCACGCAGGCGACACCGACGATTGCCCGCCTGCTGCCGGGCTGCGGCCTGGAACTGCTGCTGCCGGAAGCGTACTACGTGGCCTGCCGCGAAGCGGACAAGCTGATACGCCCCGTCTCCGTGCGCGCCGCCGTGCACTACCTGACGCACACGCTGGCCATCGAGCCGTCGGAACTGCGCGCCGTCATCGCCGGTTTCGGCGAGGAAGCGGCCGATGGCCAGGTGGACGAGTACCGCATCGCCTTCACCCTGCGCCAGGCGCCGGACGTCATCTACGGCATCGTCTGGCCTTTGTACGGCCAGGAAGACGAGGATGGCACGCCGATCGAAGGCCTGATCCAGGTCGGCATCGCCGCGCTGGACAAGCAAAAGACGCCCGTCGATGAAATTATCGAACATCTGAACGCCGCCGGCGTGACGCAGATCAAACGCCACGCGGAACGTTTTGTCGGTGAATACTGCGACGATTGCGGCGCGCCCCTGTTCGCCGATCCGGTGGGCGAGCTGGCGCATGCGGAAATGCCGGAAGATACGCCGCAAGGTACCGAGCATTTCCATTGATCTGATGACACGCTCTTCAAACCTACTGCGCAGCCCGCTCTCGGGTCGGCGTTACTCGCGGTACTCTAGTACCGCTGCGTTACTCAACCCGATATCGGGCTTGCTCGCTACGGTTTGAAGAGGTGTAGATACGTTGATGACAAGTCGTTCAAAGACAAAAAAAGGCGGAACCCCAGTTCCGCCTTTTTCATTTCAAGAAGCTTTTTGACGCCTCGTCACCACTGTGAAAACGGATGACGGATCAGGTTGGCGTTGTAGTAGCGCGCATCGCCCGACACTTCCGCGCCGACCCAGTCGGGTTTCTCGAACGGCTGGTCTTCCGAAGCCAGTTCGATCTCCGCCACCACCAGGCCCGCATTGGCGCCCAGGAACTCGTCGACTTCCCACACCATGCCCGCGTGTTCGATGCGGTGACGGACCTTTTCGATCAGCGGCTGTTCGCACAGGCCGTCGAGCAGTTCGGCCGCGTCGGCCAGCGGGATCGGATACTCCCACTCGCCGCGCGTCGCGCCCACGTTCGCCCCCTTGATGGTCAGCATCGCCTGCTCGCCTTCGATGCGCACGCGTACCACGCGCTCGCGCGCGGACGACAAATACCCCTGGCGCAGCAGGACCGACTGGCCCAGGCCCCGCCAGGCGTCGCCGGCAAGCAGAAATTTACGCTCGATTTCGATACCCATGAACAACGCCGTTCAATCCAGCGACAGCAGGATAGGCTGCAGCATGGCCGCGCCCAGGGCCGCGCTGCGCGCGCCGTTCCAGCCGACGGCCGGATCCGGCAAGTCGGCGTTTTCCTTGAACGGCATTTCCAGGGTCAGCGCCAGGCAGCCGAAGTGGTGACCGACGTATTTCGATGCCAGGGTCAGCATGTCCGACTTGTACTTGCTGGCCGCATAGCCGAACTTGTCCTGGAAGTCGGGGCTGGCCTGCTTGTAGCGCTCGATGAAGGCTTTCTGGTGCGCCGCTTGCGCCGGCGTGAAGTTTTCCAGCATTTCATTGCCAGCCACAAAGTTGTACGGCAGCGCTTCATCGCCGTGGATGTCGAAGAACATGTCGACGCCCGTTTCGTGGATCTTGTTTTTCACGCACAGTACTTCCGGGCTGGACTCCAGCGATGGCGTCATCCATTCACGGTTCAGGTTGGCGCCTGCCGCATTCGTGCGCAGGTTGCCGCGGATGGAGCCGTCCGGGTTCATGTTCGGCACGATGTGGAACACGGCGCGCTGCAAGAGTTTGCGCGCGATCGGGTTGGCGTCGTCCAGCAGCGAGTCGATCAAGCCTTCGACGAACCATTCGGCCATCGATTCGCCCGGATGCTGGCGCGCGATGACCCAGATTTTCTTTTCCGCCTGCGGATTGCCGATGGTAACCATGTTCATGTCGCGGCCGTCGACCGTGCTGCCCAGGTCGGACACGCGCGCCAGCGGATGCTCGGCCACTTCGCCCAGCAGGCGCAGATGGCGTTCCCACGAATACGGCTCGAAATACGCGTAGTACACGCTGTCGAGTTCCGGCGTGTGCGAAATCGTCATGACCTGGCCGTCGAACGAGGTCGGCACGCGGAACCAGTTTTCGCTGTCGTAGCTGGCCACTGCCTGGTAGTCTTCATAGCCGGCCGGATAGGTGGCCTGGCCCGCGTTCAGGAAGCGCATCGTGCACGCCTGGCCGCGCGCGCCCTGCAGGCGGAAGTGGAACCACTGGTGGATGTCGGCGTGGCTATCCTTGCGCAAGTTCAGGTCGATGGCGCCGGCACTGGTGGCGCTCACCACGTCGATGGCGCCCGAGTCGAAGTTCTGGCTGATTTTAATGGTCATGTAATGATCCCGTCCGAATGTAAGTGTTCCGGCGTTGCCTCGTGGGCTGGCGCCGTTGCGCTAAAAAACGCAGTGTAAGCTATCCCGCTATTTTCCGCCCTTTGGCACCGTTCGCAAAGCCTGGCCCGGCGTTTTATGCACCAATCCGGGGCATCGATGGAAAAGTGCCGGGCAAAAGCGCGAAAAATCGGTCAGCTGTTGCATCTACCGGACAAAAAACTGCTTTGTAACAGCGGCTGACACATTGGCGCCCGGTCGCCCCCCTATAATTCTTGCTTTCATAGAGTCGCCAGGAAAGAGTCGTGGACAAGAAGTTAACTAACATCCAGGAAAGAAAGTTACGCGAGGCTCAGGCGCGGCGCGAGCACATCATCGACGTCGTCAAAGATCTCATCAAGAAGGGCGGCGCGCGCGCCGTCTCCATCCGCAAGGTAGCCGAGGCGGCCGGTTTTTCCACCACCGTCGTGTACGCCCTGTTCCGCGACAAGGCCACCCTGATCGCGCAGGCCATGGACAAGGATTTGCTGGAACTGGTGCGCGCCATGCGCACGGCGTGCGCCACCAGCGATGATCCGTGGCAGCGCATCGCCCTGGTCGGCCGCGCCTATATCGAGTACGGCTTCGAGCATCCGGACGAGTATTCGCTGATCTTCATGGAATTGCGGCCGCACGCGGAAATCGACGCCGTCGAGGTCGAACACGGCAATATCGAGCAGGATCCGTACGCCTACGCGCTGCACCTGTTTACCGAACTGGCGCAAGCGGGCCAGGTGCGCCAGGACGAGCCGGCGCTGCACACGATGACGCAAGTCTTCTGGCAATCGCTGCACGGCCTCGTGTCGCTGCGCATCGTCATGGATGCGGGCGACCCGTGGACGCCGCACCCGGAAATGAACGCGCATATCGACGACTTGCTGGCCGTCGTCACGGCAGGCATCCGTCTGCGCTTTGCACCGGCTTCCTGACGTTTGATCCAGCGCAAACCGTCCCGACAGAAAAGGCGGACAGTGGAGTGAAGCCGCCTGCGCTGGTGCAGCGCGGCTCGCGCGAAGGAGGGCGAGATGAACGAAGCCTATGCCACGGACCGGCTTGACAAACAGCAAAGCGCGCACAATGCTGACCGCATGGAAACGCGGCTGACAAAACTGGAAACGGACCGGGAACACGACCGGCAATGGTTCAAGACGCTCGAGCAGCGTCTTGGCGACGGCCTCGACAATGTACGCACGGAGTTGCGCGACGAATCGCAGTTGCTGCGCGCCGACCTGACGCAGTTTCGCGGCGACTTGCGCGGCGACTGCCACGCCTTGCGCACGGAACTGGGCGACATCCGCAAGCACATGCACACCCACTTCCTGTGGTTCATGGGCATACAGGCCACCACCACGTTTGCCCTGCTGGGCCTGGGCGCCAAGGCGCTGCATATGTACTGAACAATAGAAAAAGGCAGGCGCGGTATGCACCGCCCTGCCCTGCCTGTCTTGAGGTTAGCGAAGCTGCTATGCTGCCAGCATGCTCTGCGTTTCCTGGTAGCGCGTGTGCCACGACAGCGCCTGCTCCAGCATGTGCGGCGTGTGGCCGCCGCGCCGGCATGCCGCGTCATAATACGCACGCAGTTGCGCGCGGTAGTCTGGGTGCGTGCAGCGCTCGATGATCAGCGGCGCCCGTTCGCGCGGCGCCAGGCCGCGCAAGTCCGCGTAGCCCCACTCCGTCACCAGCACGTCGACGTCATGCTCCGTATGGTCCACATGCGAGACCATCGGCACGACGCTGGAAATGCGCCCGCCCTTGGCCGCCGATTTCGACACGAACATCGACACTTGCCCATTGCGCGCAAAGTCGCCCGAACCGCCGATGCCGTTCATCATGTGCGTGCCGCACACATGCGTGGAATTGACGTTGCCGTAGATATCGAACTCGAGCGCCGTGTTCAGGGCGATGATGCCCAGGCGGCGCACGATTTCCGGGTGGTTGCTGATCTCTTGCGGGCGCAACACGATTTTTGACCGGTAATGGTCGATATTGTCCATCAGCTTTTGATGCACGGCGGCCGACAGGGTGATCGACGAAGCCGAGGCAAACGCCAGCTGGCCCGAGTCGAGCAACTCGATGGCGCTGTCCTGCAGCACTTCCGAATACATCGTCATGTTGCGGAAAGGCGAGCCGATCAGGCCATGCAGCACGGCGTTGGCGATGGTGCCGATGCCCGCCTGCAGGGGCAACAATTCCGGGCCCATGCGCCCGGCCGCCACTTCGCCTTGCAGGAAGGCGATCACGTGGCCGGCGATCGCTTGCGTTTCCGCGTCGGGCGGCAAGGCGTTCGACGGGCTGTCGGGACTGTCCGTGATGACGATGGCGGCGATGCGGGCCGGGTCGATGGCGATGGCCGTGCTGCCCAGGCGCTGGTCCACGCGCGTGAGGGGAATCGGTTCACGCCCCGGCAGGGTTTGCGGAATGTAAATGTCGTGCAAGCCTTCCAGCGCCAGCGGCGTGGACAGGTTGATTTCAATGATGACTTGGGTGGCCTGCTGGGCGAACGCGGCGGAGTTACCCACCGACATGGTCGGGATGATGGCGCCGGCCGCCGTGATGGCGGTGGCCTCGATGACGGCGATATCGACGGCCGCCAGGTTGCCCGAGCGCAACTGCTCGGCCGTTTCCGACAGATGCTGGTCGATGAACATGACTTCACCGTTGTTGATCTTGCCGCGCAGCACAGGGTCGACCTGGAACGGCATGCGGCGCGCCAGCACGCCCGCTTCGGCCATCAGGCCGTCGCTGCCATTGCCCAGCGAAGCGCCCGTGATCAGGGTCAGGCTCAACGGGTCTTGCAGGGCGCGCTCGGCCAGCGCGCGCGGCAGGGCCTTGGCGTCGCCGGCACGGGTAAAGCCGCTCATGCCGACACGCATGCCGTTGTGGAACAATTTGGCTGCCTCATCGGCGCTCATGATTTTGCTGAGCAAGCCTGGGTGGCGGATACGGTCCTCGTACATCGTGATGCTCCTGATATTCTTAATATTCTCAAACTGGATGGCTGTCATACATCAACCCCATAAGTGGATTCAGTATAAAATCCCGCTTACATGCATGGCATGAATTAATTTCGTCACATCCAGTCGATATTTTCATGCCCTGCCAACGCCGAGCCCCTCTTGGATATCCGTTCCCTGCGCTATTTCGTCGAAACCGTGCGCCTGTCGAGCTTTACGCAGGCGGCCGAATCGCTGCACCTGACCCAGTCCACCATCAGCAAGATGGTGCGCCAGCTGGAAGACGAGGTGGGCGCACAATTGCTCGTGCGCGACGGGCGCAAGCTGACCCTGACGGACACGGGCCGCATCGTCTACCAGCACGGCCAGGAAATGCTGGCCAATATGCGCCAGCTGACCTTGGAGGTGCGCGACACGCAGGCCTTGCAGCGCGGCAGCCTGACGGTCGGCATCCCGCCCATGATCAATGTGCTGTTTACGCCCGTACTGAAAGCCTTCCGCGCGCGCCACCCGAACATCAGCCTGACCCTGCAGGAAGACACGGGCCAGCAGATCGAGCGCCAGGTGGCGGGGGGCGAGCTGGAAATCGGCATGACGGTACTGCCGGCCGACCCGGAGCTCGACCTCGTGGCTGTGGAAGTGGCCAACTACCCGATCTGGGCCCTGGCCGAGCCGGGCACATTCCAGAAGCAGCGCACGACACTGCCCTTCAAGGCGCTGGCCGACTTGCCGCTGGTGTTATTAAAAGATGATTTCGCGCTCACGCGCAGCCTGCGCCAGCATTTCGCGCAAGCGGGATTCACGCCGACGATTGCGGCCCAGAGCGGGCAATGGGACTGGCTGGTGGCGATGGCCTCGGCCGGCCTGGGCGTGGCCCTGCTGCCCGAGCCGTTCATCCACCGCCTGGCCGGCGAACGGCTGGAGGCGGTGCGCATCGTCGAGCCGGAGGTGGCGTGGCAGGTGGCGCACATCTGGAGCGGGCGCTACCTGTCGCACGCGGCGCGCGCCTGGCTCGAAGTGTGCCAGGACGTGCTGGGCACGCCGTTCGCGCACTGACGTAAAAAAGGGTGGCCGAGGCCACCCTTTTGATCGATCGCGCCACCTTGCTTATTTGGCGGCGTCGTCCTTGTACATGCTGGCGTACTTCCAGCCGAAGTACAGAATGAAGGTGTAGCACAGGGCCGGCACGAGGAAGGACAACTGCAGGTTGATGTGGTCGGCCAGGAAGCCCTGGATGAACGGCACGATGGCGCCGCCGACGATGGCCATGCACAGGATGCCCGAACCTTGACCCGTCTGCGCGCCCAGCTTGTTCAGCGCCATGCTGAAGATGGTCGGGAACATGATGGAGTTGAACAGGCCCACGGCGATCAATGCCCACATGGCCGTGTGACCGCTGGAGAACACGGCGACGAGGATCAGCGCGATGACGACGGCGGCGTTGAAGGCCAGGGTCTTGCCCGGGCTGACATAGCGCATCACGGCAAAGCCGACGAAGCGGCCCAGCATGGCGCCACCCCAGTAATAGCTGACGAAATACGCGGCGTCGGCGTGGCTGAGGCCAGCGATATGGCTCTCGCCCAGGAAGTTGATCAGGAAGCTGCCGATGCTCACTTCACCACCCACATACAGGAAGATGGCCAGCGCGCCCAGCACCAGGTGGCGGTGCGACCAGATCGACACCTTGTGGCCATCCTGCGCCACGGCGGCCGCATCGTCGGCATGCGAAATCTTCGGCAATTTTGCCAGCGCGAACAGCACGGCCAGGATCACCAGGGTGGCGGCCAGCACCAGGTACGGGCCTTGCACGGAAGCGGCTTCCTTGGCGCGGTAAGCCAGTTGTTCGGCTGCCGGCAGCAGGTCGAACTGCTGCACCGTCAGCACGGTGCCCGACAAAATCAGCATGCCGCCCAAGGCCGGCGCCACGGTGGTGCCCAGCGCGTTGAACGCCTGCGTCAGGGTCAGGCGGCTCGACGCCGTCTGCGGGTCGCCCAGTTCCGTCACGTACGGATTGGCCGCCACCTGCAGCACGGTGATGCCCGCCGCCAGGATGAAGAAGGACAGCAGGAACAGCGCATAGCTGCCGGTGGACGCCGGGTAGAACATGGCGCAGCCGGCGGCCGCGATCAGCAGCCCGGCGACGACGCCGCGCTGGTAGCCGATTTTCTTGATCAGCATGCCGGCCGGCAGCGAAACGATGGCGTAGGCGCCGAAGAAGCAGAACTGCACCAGCATCGCCTGGACATACGTCAAGGTATAGATCGAGCGCAGATGGGGAATCAGCACATCATTGAGCGAGGTCAGCAATCCCCACATGAAAAACAGCACCGTGACAATGATCAGGGCGCCTGTATTGTTTTGCGTGCCGGCCCGTGCGGACGGTACGCCCTGGCCTTGCTTTACATATTCCATACCTTCTCCATTTTTCAATTCCAAGTTGATCGCGCCAGGCATGGAAGTGTTTCCACCCGGGCAGCACCAGGACGCGCAAGCGCCACGCAGATATCAGCGTGGGCCATGACTGCCATCAGCGATATGGGGCAGGCATGGCATCTCGCGCGTGCGGCCGACCGTTTCTCGTCAGAACGATGTCTTGTGGGCGCGGCATGCCTGCGGGCTGCGTCTGAAAACAACATCCAGGACAAAAACGCCTTGTAGTAAAACTACGATCCTGCGCCGGCATTATGCCTTAAAGCCCCGTATTGCGCAGCTTTCGCGACCATTATTTGAAAAATGAATAGCTGACATTTGAAATCAAAAGTAGCCTTATAACTTGGAATCGCTATACTTATATTGCAGTGCAGCACAACGCGGCACGCCACTCAAGGAGTCTGCCATGTCTACCGCATTTACCTACCACACCACGCAAAACAGCAATATCGTCGCCACCCTGGTCCACGCCGCCAAGCGCGTCGGTGCCTGGCTGAACCAAAGCAGCGACCGCCGCGAACGCGCTTACGAAGAAGCCTACCTGGCCGAATCGACCGACCGCTACGATCTGGAATACCGCATGCGCGAACTGGCCCGTGCCAACCCGCAGCCCACCTGGATGAGCGGCCTGAGCCGTTAATTAGCACTGCAGCACGCAGCCCATCATCGGCTGTTGCAACAACGATAGCGCCATCCTGCTCGCCTTGCGCTTGAGCACAGGATGGGCTATACAGGCGGGATGCAAACGCCCATCACCATTCTCGCCATCGCCGGCAGCCTGCGCGCCGCCTCGCTGAACACCTCCCTGCTGCGCGCCATCGCCCAGCTTGCCCCAGCGCCATTCGACATTCGCATCTATCAGGGACTCGGCGACCTGCCGTTGTTCAATCCCGACCTCGACGCCGACAGCCTGCCGGCCGTGACGGGCTTGCGCAACGCCATCCTGGCGGCCGACGTGCTGCTGCTCGCCAGCCCCGAATACGCGCACGGTGTGAGCGGCCCCATGAAGAACGCGCTGGACTGGATGGTGGGAAATGAGTCGTTCATCGACAAGCCGCTGGTGCTGCTGAACGCCTCGCCGCGCGCCATGCATGCGCAGGCGGCGTTGCGCGAAACGGTAAGCACCATGTCGGCGCGCCTGATCGACGAAGCCTGCATCAGCCTGCCCCTGCTGGGGTCGGGTCTCGATGCGGAAGGCATCGCCGCGGACCCGGCATTGCGCCGGGCCCTGCTCGATATGCTGCAGTGCATCAGGTCATTTTCATGACCATCTGCACGTTTTACTATCAATTCATCTAGTTTTACTACGTACTTCTACGGATCGCTCAATGCGGAATCATGCCCGTGAACACGTACGCCTGCAGCATGGTGATGATGCCGATGATGACGGCAAACAGCAGACTGTGCTTCAAGGTAAAGCGGAACAGGTCCGATTCCTTGCCCACCAGGCCAGTCGCGGCGCAGGCGACGGCGATCGACTGGGGCGAGATCATCTTGCCCGTCACGCCGCCCGTCGTATTGGCCGCCACCAGCAAGGTGTCGGACACGCCGATCTGGTGCGCCGTCGTGTTTTGCAGGGAGCAGAACAAGGCGTTCGACGACGTATCGGACCCCGTCAGGAACACGCCCAGCCAGCCCAGGAACGGCGAGAAGAACGGGAAGGCGGCGCCGCTGCCGGCCAGCAGCAGGGCCAGAGTGGACGACATGCCAGAATAGTTGGCCACGAAGGCAAACGCCAGCACCAGGCCGATCGACAGCACGGGACGGCGCAATTCCACGAGCGTTTCCACGAAGGCCTTGATGCCATCGCGCGGCTTCATGCGCAGCATCCACATCGACAGCACGGCCGTCAGCAAGATCGCCGTGCCCACGGCCGACAGCAGGTCAAGCTTGAAGACGGCGTCATACGCTTTCGGCTCCGCCACGATGGGCATCGTCTTGATCACCAGTTTATCGAGGTAAGGCACGTGGATCTTGACGACCAGGCTGGATAACGCGCCGCCGGCGGCGAACAGGGACTTGAAGCCGGGCAGGCTCCAGACGGTGACGATGGCTGTCAGCAGGCCGAACGGCGCCCAGGCGCGCGCCGTCTGCGCCAGCGTGTAGGGCGAGGCAGCGCGGCTGCCGCTGCCGCGCAAGTCCGCATTGCCTGCCCCGCCGCCAAAACCGGACAGCGCGGCGGCGCCGCCGCCGACGGCGTTGACCACCTTGGCATTCTTCGGCTGCCACACTTTCAGGAACAGGGTCAACGACACCAGGCTGACGAGGGCCGAGGTGATGTCCGGCAGCTCCGGCCCGATATGGTTCGACGTGAAATACTGGGTGACGGCAAAGCTGGCGCCCGTCACCAGGGCGGCCGGCCACACTTCGCGCACGCCGCGCACGCCATCCATCATGAAGACCAGCCAGAAAGGCACGGCCAGCGACAGCAGCGGCAACTGGCGGCCCGCCATGGCGCCGATCAGGAACGGGTCGATGCCCGTCACCTGGCCCGCCACGATGATGGGGATGCCCATGGCGCCAAAGGCCACGGGCGCCGTATTGGCGATCAGGCACAGGCCCGCCGCATACAGCGGGTTGAAGCCAAGGCCCACCAGCAGCGCCGAGGTAATCGCCACAGGCGCGCCGAAACCGGCCGCCCCTTCCAGGAAGGCGCCGAAGGCAAAGCCGATCAACAGCACCTGCAGGCGCTGGTCGTCCGTGACCGACAGCACCGAGGCGCGGATGATCTCGATCTGCCCCGTCTTCACGACGATCTTGTACAGGAAGACGGCCGTGACGATGATCCAGGCGATGGGCCACAAACCATACGCAAAACCATAGCCGGCCGCCGCCAGCGCCTGCGGCACGGGCATGCCGTACGCAAAAATCGCCACGACCAGCGCCAGCGCCAGGGTGACGGCGGCCGCCACGTGGCCCTTGATGCGCAGCGCGGCCAGGGCGATGAAGAAGAAAATGATGGGAACGGCTGCCGCCAGGGACGACAGCCACAGGCTGCCGAGCGGTGTATAAAGTTGGGTCCAGGTTTGCATGTCGGGTCTCCTCCGGTGGATGCGGGTTGATTGAAAAAACGGCTTTTGATGTAATTGTGTGTAGCGTGTTTTTTGCGGTGCTTCGGTGCTGCCGGGCCGGGCTACTCTTCCTGACCGCGCGCATTGAGCAGGTCGGCCAGGCTGCGCGGCGCCGGCGTCAACGGCTTGCGGTGCTGCGTCCAGCCCAGTTGCTTGCCCGGCGTCAGTGCGCGCAGCCGCGTGGCGGCCCAGCGGAACAGGCGATAGCTGATTGGGCGCGCGAAGGCGCCACTCCAGAAACGCCAGACCAGGCTTTCGCCGCGGCTGAACTTGGCGCCCTGGCCGCGCAACGGATGGCTGACTTCCTCGTTCGGATTGCGATTCGCCTCCGTGCGCAGGCGCACCAGCAATTGCGGGATCGGGATGCGCACGGGGCACACTTCGCCGCAGGCGCCGCACAGGCTCGACGCGGTGGCCAGGTCGGCCGTCGCAGCCAGTCCCAGCAAGTGGGGCGAGATGATCTTGCCGATCGGCCCCGGATACGTGGTGCCGTAGGCGTGGCCGCCGATGCGCGTGTAGACGGGGCAATGATTCATGCAGGCGCCGCAGCGTATGCATTGCAGGGTGGCGCGCAGCTGCTCGTCGGCGTAGGCCTGGCTGCGGCCGTTGTCGAGCAAGACCAGGTGCACTTCGCGCGGCCCATCCTGTTCACCGGCGCGGCGCGGGCCGGAAATCAGGTTGAAATACGTGGTGATGGCCTGCCCCGTGGCCGAACGCGTCAAGAGGCTGGCCAGCGGCACGATATGTTCGAGCTTGGCCACCACCTTTTCCATGCCCATGATGGCGATGTGCACGTCCGGCACGGATGTCGTCAGCCGGCCATTGCCCTCGTTTTCCACCAGCCACAGGGTGCCCGTGTCGGCCGCCGCGAAGTTCACGCCCGACAAGCCGATGTCAGCTTCGACGAAGGCCTGGCGCAGCGCGCGCCGCCCCGTCTGGATCAGGCTGTCGACGTCTTCCGTGTAGGGCGCGTCGGGAATGTGCTCGGCGAACAGGCCGGCGATATCGGCCTTGGTCTTGTGAATCGCAGGCATGACGATGTGCGACGGTTTTTCGCCGGCCAGCTGCACGATGTACTCGCCCATGTCCGACTCCAGGCAGGTCATGCCGCGCGCTTCCAGGTAGTGATTGAGCTCGATTTCCTCGCTGGCCATCGACTTGCCCTTGATGAAGCGCGCCGCCTTGGCCTTTTGCGCGATGGCGTGGATGATGGCGTTGGCCTGCTCGCCATCCTCGGCCCAGTGCACCTGCACGCCGGCCGCCGTCAGCTTGTCTTCCAGCTGCACCAGCAAGTCGGGCAGGCGCGCCAGCGCGTGCCGGCGCACGGCTTCGCCAAGGTCGCGCAGGCGTTCCAGCTCGTCGCCGTCGGGGAACTGCGCCGTGCGCTTGTCCTGCAAAAAATCCATGGCGCCGCGAAAGCTCTGGCGCAGCTTCGGGTCGTCCAGCGCGGCGCGGGCGCGCGCATGGAAATCCGCCGGCTTGACGAATTGCAGTGGCTTGGCGTTCATGGCTGGCCTCCTTCACGGGCTGGCAAGTCATCGACGATCAGCACCCACAGCCAACGCGGGCCATGCGCGCCATAGGCGAGGGTTTGCTGGATATCGGACGTTTTCGAGGGACCCGACACCAGCACCAAGTTCGATGGCATACCGTCCGCCCAGCGCTCGGCGCGCGCCGTCGCATGCAAGTCCGCATGCAGGGTGCTCGCATACACGAGGCAAATGTGCAGCGGCGGCGCCAGCGACACCGTGCGCGGCGTGGCCGCGTCGGGCGCGATGACCAGCGTGCCCGTGGCGGCGATGCCGGAACGGGCGACAGTAAAACCCGCGTCGACGGTGTCGAACAATTCGCCCTTCCACTGCACCAGCGGACGGTCAAAAGACAGCGCCTCGACGCCGTCCGGCAAGGCAGCCTGCAAGGCCAGCCCTTCCCTGCTATCGGCATCCATCAGCAGGCGGCGCACGCCATGCGCACCGAGGCGCTGCGCCAGCAGGGCGGGCCAGGCATCGCCGCGCACGCAATCGACTTCCGCATGCGCGGCCTGCAGGGCGGCCTGCAGGGCGGCGATCCGGCCCCGTGGCGACAGCGGCGCTTGTGCGTGACGCGCCAGGTAGTGCTGGTCGATGGCCGTATCGATGACGTCCACCTCCTCGGGCATGGACGGCGCCGCGGCGCGCAGGCGTCCCAGCATGCGTTCGCGGGCAGTCAGGGCGGCGCTCATGCTTCGCCTCCCGTGCGGCGCCACAAAAAGCTGGCCAGGTGTTCGACGGGCAGCGGCGCGCCCTGGTGTTGCGCGGCATGGCCGATATTGAGCAGGCAGCCGCAATCGGCCGAGACGAGCCGGTCGCAGCCCGTGGCGCAGGCCGAGGCGATCTTGTCGCTGACCATGGCGCCGGAAATATCCGGGTGCTTCAGTGAAAACGTGCCGCCGAAGCCGCAGCATTCCGATTCGCGCTGGTGTTCGATGCGCGTCACGCCGGGCAAGGCGTCGACCAGTGCCACGCCGTGCACCCGCGCGCCCATTTCGCGGCGCGCGCCGCACGAGGTGTGCAGCACCACGCTTTCCTGCGCCTGCCCTGCGCCTGCCAGACCGGCCACATCGAGTTGCAGCACGCAGACGAGAAATTCGCTCAGTTCATACACGCGTTCGGCAAGTTCGGCCGCCTTGGGGCCGGCGACGGGGTCGTCCTGGAACAGTTGCGGCCAGTGGTGGCGCATCATGCCGGCGCAGGAGCCGGACGGCACGATCACGGGCCAGGGCTGCGCGAACAGGTCGAGCTGGGCGCGGGCCACGGCGCGCGCCTGTTCCGGGTTGCCGCTGCTGTAGGCGGGCTGGCCGCAGCAGCTCTGGCCGCGCGGATAGTGCACCAGCAAGCCTTCCCGCTCCAGCAGGCGCACCGCGTCGAGCCCCGCCTGCGGCACGAACAGGTCAACCAGGCAGGTGGCGAACAGGTACACCTGGAGCGGTGCGGGTGGATAGCGGCGTGGCTGGCGCGGATCTGGCTGCATGAGTGTGTCTCCCCGGCGCTCTGTGTGTTGCTGCGGCGCCGCTGTGTGTTGTTAAGAATGACTGGTTCACGCATAATTCCAGCTTCCGCAAGCCACTTCAAATTGCTCGGACCACTTTAAAACAACACCGGAAGACATCGATGGCGACAGGCATGCAAACACGGGGCAGGGTCGAGATGGTGATGCGCCGGCTGGAAACCGCCCTGCTGGACGGCAGCTTGCCGGCGGGCGCGCAGTTGCCGGCCGAACGCCTGCTGGCGCAGCAATATGCCGTCTCGCGCAACACCGTGCGCGAAGCGGTGCAGCGGCTGGCGGCGCGGGGCCTGGTGCGCAGCCGGCGCGGCGCGGGCGTGTTCGTGACGGATCAGCTGCGCACGGGCATGGCTTCGCCGTGGAGCCAGCTCGTGGCCGACCACCCCGCCCTGCGCGACGACATCCTGGAATTTCGCCGCGTGCTGGAAGGGGCGACGGCCTACTTTGCGGCGCAGCGGGCCAGCGTGGACGAGCGCGCGCAAATCATGGCCCTGCTGGCCGAACTGGAACAGGCGCGCGCCAGCGACGACAAGCACGGCGAGGCGCAGGCCGATGCGCGCCTGCATGAAGTTATCGCGCAAGCGTCGCACAACACCATGTTCCTGCACTTGCACACCAGCATCATCGGCATGCTGCGCGAACACATCACCATCAATGGCACGGGCTTGCGCCAGCAGGACGAGGCGACTTCGCTGCAACTGCTGTCGCAGCACCGCACGCTGTGCGAGGCCATCTGCGCCAGCCAGCCCGAAGAAGCGCGCACGGCCATGCAAGGCCACATCGATTTCGTGCGCACGCGCGTCACCAGCGACGAATAAGGGTCACTGGTAGGACCAATCTGATATGCAGCATGGTGGGGCAACGCGTCGTGGCTTGTCGCAGGGCCGGGCAAGAATGGGGTCCCGATTCGCTATCCGACAGGTTTCCATGCATTTGCATCACGCAATTGACGATATCCGCAAGCCGGCGCCGCTTCCCTTGCTGGCGCTGCATGCCGGCGCCAGCGCCGCCTTTGCCGCCGCGCTGCTGCCGCCCGCCGGCTGGCCGCTGGCCCTGGCGTGCTGCCTGCTCATCCTGGCCATGCTGCTGCGAACCGTGCGCGCACCTGCCGCACAGCCTGGCCGCGCCGCCTCCGGCACCGCGCTGCTGGCGCTGGACCTGCTCGTGTTCCTGCTCTGCTATGCCTTGCGCGAGACCGACGCCGATTGGCATGCGACCGCCTTTTGCATCCTGCTCGCCGCACCCTATGCCGGCATCACGCGGCACCTGCTGGGCGGCGCCGGCCTAGCCATCGCGGCGAGCCTGGCCTGGCTGGGCCTGCAGGATGACGTTCAGGCCGGCAATGCCGCCACCTTGCTGCTGCTCAACCTGACCGGCCTCTGCGCCAGCCATGGCCAGCAGCGCCAGCACCGCGCGCACGCCCTGCAACACGCCGTCCTCGCGGAACAGGCCGTGCGCGACCACCTGACCGGCTGCTACAACCGCCGCTACCTCGACGAGCACTTGCTGGGCGCCGAACTGGCGCGTTCACAACGCCATGGCCTGTGCCTGACGGCCATCCTGTGCGATCTCGACCACTTCAAGCGCATCAACGACGCCCACGGCCACGCCGCAGGCGATGCCGTGCTGCGCACCTTTGCCGGCCTGCTCGGCAACGCCACGCGCCGCGGCATCGACAGCGTGGTGCGCCACGGCGGCGAGGAGTTCCTGCTGATCCTGCCCGAAACGGACCTGGCTGGCGGCATGCGCCTGGCCGAACGCCTGCGCGACGGCCTGGCGCAGCACATCGGGACGACGGCCAGCTTCGGCGTCGCCTCCCTCGCGTGTGCGCCCGGCAGCCGGGCGCCCGGCGCCGCCGCCCTGGTCGCTGCTGCCGACCGCCTGCTGTACCAGGCCAAGCACGCGGGGCGCAATTGCGTCAGGGCAGCCAGGCTGGATACCCTGTAATTGCCATCGAATCAATGTTACCATTCGTTAACTTGTGTACTTATCAGTACACATCCTGCCACTGAATAGAACGGAATCATCATGTCTGCACCCGCGCCCCGCCCCTCCACCATCATGCGCCAATGGCAAATGCTGCGCCTGATACCGCAGGCGCCACGCACCATCACCGTCGCCCAATTGCACGACAAGCTCAAGGCCATCGATTTCGCCATCGGCGTGCGCACGATCCAGCGCGACTTGCTGGACCTGGCCGAGATTTTCCCGCTGACCAATCCCGCCGACAGCAAGCCGTTTGGCTGGTGCTGGATGGAAAATGCGGCGCGCATGGACATGCCTGGCCTGTCGACGCCTGCCGCACTGACCCTGGCCCTGATGGAACAGCACATGCGCCATGCGTTGCCGCCATCCACCCTGGACAGCATGCAGCCATATTTCAGCGCGGCACGCCAGACCCTGAACGCGGCCAGCGAGCGTGCCAACGCGTCCGCTTGGCTGAGCAAGATACGCGTCATCGCCCCCATGCAGCGGCTGCTGGCGCCCGACATCGACGAAGCTTGCCAGCGCACCGTGTATGAAGCGCTGATGCAGAACCGCCAGCTCAAGCTGAGCTACAAGAAGCGCGACAATGACAACCTCGTCAGCTATGACGCCGTCCATCCGCTGGCCATCGTGCAGCGGGGCCAGTTGCTCTACCTGGTCTGCCTGTTCGCCGACTACCACGACGTGCGCACCCTGGTCCTGCACCGCGTGCAACAGGCGGAAATGCTCTTCCTTGCCGCGCGCGCGCAGCCAGGCTTCGACATCGATGCGTATATCGCCTCCGGCGCCATGGGCATCCGCGAGGGCGAACCGTTGCAGCTTGAAGCCGTGTTTGCCCGCCGCAGCGGCGAGCACCTGTACGAGACGCCGCTGAGCGCGGACCAGCAATTGCAGGAACGCGCCGACGGTTCGCTGCACCTGACCGCCACCGTGCCCAGCACGCGCGAACTGCAATGGTGGCTGCTGGGCCTGGGCGATGGCGTGGAAGTGCTGGCGCCCGCCGCGCTGCGCGAACAGATGAGAAGCACCATCGCCAGCATGGCCAGCCGCTACGCTGCCTGACGATGGCCCCCGGCGGCGGCGAAAACTGCTACCATCGCGCGCCGCCACTCCTTTCGTCCGCCCATGACCGTCCTTAGCCACACTCATCCGCTGGTACAGCAGCTGGAAAACGACTTGCTGCCCCTGTTTCGCGCCGCCCTGCCGTCACTGGCGGCCGCCGCGCCGCAGGTACTCGCTTCCGTCTTCGCCTTTTCCAGCGGCACGGCGAGCGCCTTCCAGGATTATCATTTCGGCATTTCCTGCCTGCTCGCGGACGTGCCCGAGGATGCGCCGGAAGAAGTCGCGCTGCTGGTCAGCGTCACGGGACTCGACGCCGGCGCCCGGCTCAGCGCACAGGTCGTCTGGGGCCAGCCCTCGGGCCGGGTGGAAATGCAGGCCGAGCTGCAGACTGACAGCCTGCAAGCCTTGCATGCGGCCCTGCCAGGCTTGCTGGCCAGCTTGCAACAGGCCGCCAGCCGGGGCAGGCCGGAAATGTGACAGGAGCATGAAAAAGTGCCAGGAAACAACAACTTACGATTTCCGTAGCGCAACTTTATTGACTTCCACTAGCCCTAGCCCCTATCCTTTCAGTTACGTTTGGTGAGAATGTGTGCATGTTCAAGCGAGCATGCAAGCGGCCTCGCCTTGCCTTCACAAAAGTCCATTCCGCATTTTTATTGCAACCATCAGGGCAACGCGCCTGGACGGCCGCTGCCGGCAAATACGGAGCTGACTGCCATGCCATCGGACCACCATTTCCCCGGATCATCCTTGCTGGGCTGCGCCTTCCTGCTGGCGGCCGCCCTGCCCGTGCAAGCCCAGACCACGGACGGCACTGGCGCCACCTTCAGCGCCAATGCCAGCCTCACTTCGCAATACATTTCGCGCGGCTTCCGCCAGACCTGGGGCAAGCCGGCCCTGCAGGCGGGCGCCGACTACGCGCACCCGAGCGGCTGGTCGCTGGGCACCTGGGCTTCCACCGTCAGCGACCGCTATATCGAGGATGCAAGCGTCGAATGGGACCTGTACGGCGGCTACGGCGGCACGGCGGGCGAGCTGGGCTACAGCGTGCTCGCGTATTACTACAAGTATCCGGGCGCCGTGTACCGCGCCACAGGCGTCAGGTACGACTATGGCGAACTGTCGCTGGGCCTGACCTACCGCATGCTGTACGCCAAATACAACCATACCGTCACGCGCGACTTCTTCGGCATCACGCATGCGCGCGGCACGGGTTACCTGGACGTGGGCGCGAATGCCGACTTGGGCAATGCCTGGACCTTGAACCTGCACGCCGGCAATGGCCGCGTGGCGGGCACGGGCAATGCCATGTGGAACTGGCGCGATGCCAAGGTGGGCGTCACGCGGGCCTTCGACGGCGGCTGGAGCCTGAGTGGCGCCGTGACGCGCGCCTGGGGCGCCACCGACGCCTACGACCATTACACGCTGGGCATCCCGAATGCGGCCGGCCAGTTCGACACCTCGAACCCGGCCGCGACCACCTTCGTGGTGGCCGTCAGCAAGACTTTCTAGGCGCGCTACCCGCGACGCCCGAGACACCTATACCCCTCCCCATCAAGGAACAGCCTCATGCAACTATCACTGAACAGTAAAATCTGCGTCGCCGCCACCGCGCTCGCCATCCTCAGCCTCGGCGTCACGGCGGCCGTGATCGGCTACAAGAGCAGCGCCAGCGCCGAGGCGGCTGCTTTGGAACTGGCGCGCACGTCGGCACGCGAAGTGGCCGGCGCCCTGCAGGCGCGCATCGCCAGCAACCTGTCGAGCGTTTCCAGTCTGGCCGGCGCCATGCGCGGCACCAAGGGCGCGAATTTGCCCCTGCAGCGCGACCAGATCAATGAACTGACCAAGGCGACGTTGACCAGCTCGGAAGACTTGCTGGGCTCGGCCGTGACGTGGGAGCCGAACGCACTCGACGGCAAGGATGCGGAGTTTGCCAACCAGAAACCGAACTACGACGCCAGCGGCCGCTTCATGCCCTACTGGACACGGGGCGCCGGCGGCAAGCTGCAAGTCGAACCCATCGTCTTCGACCCGAAAGCGGGCGCCAACGACTGGTACGACGTGCCCAAGCGCACCGGCAAGACCTACTTTACGGAACCGTATATCTATCCCGTCGACGGCAAGGATGTGCTGATGGCTTCGCTGGTGGCGCCCATCATGATCGACGGCAGCTTCAAGGGTACGGCCAGCGCCGACTTCATGCTCACGCGCCTGGCGAAAATCCTCGCCGACCTGAAAGTGATCGAGGGCGGCAAGCTGGCCCTGATCTCGAACGGCGGCCTGTACGCCAGCCACCCCGAGCCTGCACGGCTGGGCAAGAAGGCGGACGACGTGCCCGCCGCCGGCCTGGAAAAGGTGCGCCAGGGCCAGGCGTATGAATACGAGGACGACAAGGGCTACATCCACTTGCTGCAGCCGCTGCAGATCCACCCCGACATCGCGCCGTGGAGCGTGGAACTGAATTTCCCGAAAAGCGTGGCCACCGCCTCGGCGCGCGACCTGATGGTCTACACGCTGATCGTTGCCCTGCTGTGCGCGGCAGCCACGGCTGGCATTTTGATTCTCGTCGTCAACCAGCTGACGCGCCCCCTGCGCACCCTGGGCCGCACCATGACGGACCTGTCCAGCGGCGACGCCGACCTGCGCGTCAAGCTGGAAGTCAAGGGCACCGATGAGCTGGCCGTCATCGGCAAGGGTTTCAACGCCTTCGTGGAAAAGATCCACGCCGTGCTGCTGCAAGTGCAAGCCAGTGCCGACAACGTGGCGCGCGCCAGCGCGGAAATTGCGCAAGGCAATAACGACCTGTCGGCCCGCACGGAACAGCAAGCCAGCTCGCTGGAAGAGACGGCCGCCTCCGTGGAAGAACTGACGGGCACCGTCAAGGAAAATGCCGACCATGCGCGCCAGGCGAATCAACTGGCTGCTTCCGCATCGAGTGTGGCACAGAAGAGCGGCGAAGTGGTCGGCAAAGTCATAGAAACCATGACGTCGATCAATGACTCGTCGAACAAGATCGTCGACATCATCAGCGTCATCGACGGCATCGCCTTCCAGACGAATATCCTGGCGCTGAACGCGGCCGTGGAAGCGGCGCGCGCGGGCGAACAGGGCCGCGGTTTTGCCGTCGTCGCCACGGAAGTGCGCAACCTGGCGCAGCGCTCCGCCGCGGCGGCCAAGGAAATCAAGCTGCTGATCGACGATTCCGTGGGCAAGGTGGCCGCCGGAAGCAAGCTCGTCGATGAAGCAGGCGCCACCATGGAACAGGTGGTCGACAGCGTGCGCAAGGTCACCGCCATCATGGCCGACATCAGCGTCGCCACCACCGAGCAAAGCGACGGCATTGCGCAGGTCAACCAGGCGCTGGCGCAGATGGATGGCGTGACGCAGCAAAACGCGGCCCTCGTCGAGGAAGCGGCAGCGGCCGCCGAAAGCCTGCAAGACCAGGCCAGCCATCTGGCCGAGGTGGTCAGCGTGTTCAAGCTGGGCGAGCAGGCGCGCCAGGCAGCGCCCACAGCAACACCGGCGGCACCAGCGGCGCCGCGCGCCGTGACGCCCAAGACAGCCGCGCCAGCCAAACGCCTGAATGTTGCCAAGCCGCAAGCGGCACAGCATGCGCCAGCCAAGGCGCCGGCAGGCGATGACTGGGAAGAGTTTTAAGCCGGCCATTTCCGGCTGCGGCCGGCGCCAGATTCAGGCGCCGGCACGAATTTTATAAACGGCCATATCAATACCTGCCTCGCGCCGGATTCGGCGCGGCACCCGCCTGTTTCTCCTCGACGCCATTGAATGGCCGCACCTGAGATTACCTTCCTTTATTTCCCGCCACGTCAGCACCAGGAAAATGGTCAACCGCTCCTGCCGGAATTTATCCGATGACCATTTTCAATGCAGGCATTGCGGCCAATTTCAGATTCCAGAAAAATAAGATACGCATGTACTTTATAATATCGCCGCGTATACGGCACGCTTCCAGCCGGTTGAAGATTTACAGGAATCACGGATGAAAAAAGTATTGGCTTTATTAATGGTATCGGGCACAGTGGTATTGACTGGTTGCGGTGGTGGCGGAAACAGTAGCGCTAATGGTAATGCTAACGGTAGTGCTAACGGCAATGTAGACGTAGCGGTCCCGCCAGTGGTGGTAGCGCCCCCGCCAGTGGTGGTCGCACCTCCGCCTCCTCCCGCACTGGCCGCCTATGTTGGCACCTGGACACCCGCGTGTAACGACTCTTTCCGCCAGCGCCTCGTCGTCGCCCTCAAGAACGATGGCAGCGGCGCCCTGGAAATATCGACCTACGATGAAACCTTCAGCACTGCCGATTGCAGCGGCCCCGTGCAATTTACGGAAACCACGAGTGAAAAGATTACCGCGACGCCGGATGGCGCAGGCAATATCCAGCTCAAACTGACGGCGGACAGCCCTGCCACGGACATCCGCATCGACAAGGTCGTATCGTCGCTGCCAGCCCACACCGTCCAGATTACGGGCCCGGCCGTCACCACGGTGCTGGTCGATGGCAAACCCAATTGGCGCATCACCGATGGCAGTGGCGACACCACGGACATCCCGGATACCGGCGTACAACAGGCAGTAAGTGGCAACGGCGGCTTTTATTTGCGCGGTAACGAATTGTTTACCGTGATGCAGAAAGACGGTGCTTATGTGCTCGATATGCACTATGTAAAACAATAAATCAGTCAGTAATCAGCCAATAATCAGCCATTGCGTCGCGTGAGCGGCGCAATGCGCACCAGTTACACCACATCCTCCCTTCATTCCCGCAAACCATTTCAGCGGATTGCCGCGACATGATCCAAATCAAGTCAGCGATAGATTCGGTGAGAATTCCTTCCTATTAATAATCCTATAATCAGGCCGCGTTGACGGCACGCACCGCTGCCGGATAAAAAGGACTCTGAATGAAAAAATTATTGGCAGTATTGGTCGGCTCGGCCGCGGCACTCCTGACCGGCTGCGGCGGCGGTGGCGGCGGTTCGGCGCAGCAGCTTGCCGGCGATTCCGGTTCCACCTCGCCACTGGCCGCATATCTCGGCACGTGGCAATCGGCGTGCGACGATCACGACCGTCAAGTGCTCGTCATCGCGCTCAAGAGCGACGGCAGCGGTTCGCTGGAACTGACGCCGACCGGCGAAACCTACTTCAAGGCCGATTGCACCGGCCCCGTGGTCGCGACGGACGGCATGAGCGCGAAAATCACCGGCAAGCCGGACGGTACAGCCGACATGCCGATCAAGCTGGCGGAAAATGCCGCGGCAACGAACTTGCGCGTCGACAAGTTCACCTCGTCGGTGCCGGCCTATACCTTCCAGCGCAGCGGCGCCACCGTGCAATATGTATTGCGCGATGGCAAACAGCAATGGTGCGTCAACGTGGATAATGGCGAATCGTGCATGTGGGATGAAGGCATGCTGCCGGCGCCGAGCGTCCCCGGCGGCCTGTCCTTGCACGGCAACGACCTGTACTCGGTGGTGCTGGACCCGAAAAAGGGCGTGTATGTCCTGGACGTGCACTACGTGAAAAAATAAGCGCGTGATCAGCTGCGGGGCCACCCGGCCCTGCAGTTGCCACGGCGCATCTTCTCGCCCGCCGCTTCATGGACTCGCAAGCGTGAACGGGAGTCTGTGTAAAATCAAACAGACATTGCAAAAATAAAAAGCTATCCTGTAGAAAAACAGGAGCTTGCCATGTCACACCATGCCTTTCCCCTGCCCTCCCACGCTGCACTGGATGCCCTGCTGCAGCCCCAGGACAGCGCTTTCCACCCGATCGAAGGCTTGCGGCGCTTGCGCGACGCGGGACTGGACCAGCTGCCCCTGCCCGGCCACGGCGCCACCCTGCAGCGCTGGCAAATGCTGGCCGCCATCGCCGCCGTCGACCTCTCCCTGCTCAAGCTGTATGAAGGCCATACCGATGCGCTCGCCATCCTGGCGGAAATCGGCGGCTCCGCCGTGCCGGCCGGCAGCTGCTGGGGCGTCTGGTGCGCGGACCTGCCGGGCGCGCGCGTCCGCTTGCGGCAAACGGCCGAGGGCCGCCATGTGCTCGACGGACGCAAGGCCTGGTGTGCCGGGGCACAGGGCCTCAGCCATGCTTTGGTCAGCTTCTGGAACGACGCAGGCCAGGCTTGCCTGGCGTCGGTGCCCCTGTCGCAGCCCGGCGTGCACGTCACGGACGAAGGCTGGCAAGCCGTCGGCATGCATGCCTGCGCCAGCGTCGACGTGACTTTTTCTGCCGCGCGCGCCTTTTCCGTGGGCGCGCCGGGCGCCTATCTGCAGCGGCCCGGCTACTGGCATGGCAGCGCGGGCATCGCGGCCGCCTGGTATGGCGCGGCCTGCGCCGTCGCCAGCCACCTGCATGCGCGCGCGCAACACGCCGCCCCCGACCCCGTCCGCCTGGCGCAGCTGGGGCAAATCGATTGCGTCTTGCGCGCCACCGGCGCCCTGCTGCGCGAAGGCGCCGCCGAAATCGACCTGCACCCGCAACGCGACGCCATGGGACTGGCCCTGCGCCTGCGCCTGGCAACGGAAGATGCCGCCACCCTGGTCTTGCACCTGGCCACGCGGGCGCTGGGCGCAGCCCCCCTGTGCCGCGATGCCCGTTTCGCCCGCCTGGCTGCCGACCTGCCCGTGTTCCTGCGCCAGAGCCACGCGGAGCGCGACCAGGCCGTGCTGGGCGGCATCGTCGCCGGCGCAGAAGACCATCCTTGGTCGCTGTGACAAAAAAAATCGCCGGACCGGATGGACTCCGGGCCGGCGATCAGGATTAGCCTGAAGGCTGATTGATTACTTGAGCGGCATGGCGATACCGAACATCACCGACTGGGTACGTCCGCTATCGATGTTCAGATTGCTGTTGTAGTCCAGCGTGATGGTCATGCCGTTCGACAACAGCAGCTTGACGCCCAGGCCCGCCGTCCAGTTGCCCGTCTGCTGCGGCACCGTGCGGATCACGTACACGGGACCGTCAGCCACCAGGTCGGCATACGCCAGGCGCGCATCATCGGCACCCTGGAACTGGTGGCGGTACTCGAGCCGCGCACGCGGGAACCACGTGCCCAGGCCACCGACATAGATACCCTCGGCCCGCACGCCCAGCGCGCCGATGCGCGAACGCACCGTTTGCTTGAAGTAGCTCAGGGCGTTGATGCCCGCCGCCTTCTCCGTGTACGGATCGAGCTTGGCCGACATCAGTTCCACGCGGCCATACGGCGACCACATCCAGGTTTCCTGACGCATCTCGATACCGCCCACCAACGCGCCGAACACTTGCTTGCCGTCGCGTTCGCCCGTGGCGAAACCGCTGCCATCGGTCAAATAGCGCGACGCGTCGTATTGCAGGGTACCGTAGCCGAGCACGCCGTCAAGGAAGACGCCCTTGCTCGGACGCAGGCTGCCATACACGGCCGCCACGGCGCTATCGGCCGTGCTGCGGCTGCCGTTCTGGCCCACATCGCTGCGGTCATGGCTGAAACCGGCACCCACGCCCAGGGTCGCCAGGTCGCTCAAGCGGTAATCGCCGCCCACGCTCACGCCATTCGTGCGGAAGCGGAAGCCCGTGTCGCGGCCATTCACATAGTGCTGGCCGAAATCGACCGCGCCACCGAGCCACAGCGACAACGCCTGTTTCTGCGTGTCCGGCTTTTGCGGCATGTCCGGCAAGCCATTCGTTGCCTGGCTGACATCCGTGCCGCCCACCGCCTTATCGCTGCTGAAACCGGCATCGGGCTGGCGCAGGGACGCCTTGCGCATGAACGGTTTCACGGCCGTGCCGAACACGCGGTCCGCTTCCTGCTCTTGCCAGCGCGCCAGCGCCGCCGTCGGATTGCCGCTGTCGTTCGGCGGCGTCAGGCTCAGGCCAAAGTTCGACCGTCCCCAGCCATCGCCATGCAGGCTTTCCAGGCGCTGCGTGAAGTTCGACAGCTGCGCCGTGGCGAAACGCCGCGCCGCATCGGCTTGCGCCGCTTGCAAGCCGATCACTTCCGGATCGAGCGACGGATCGCGCCGCGCCGTCACGGTGACGTTGACCACGCCCGGCTTCGAGGTGGCAAAGGCATTGCTCAGGGTGTAGCTGACGACTGCCGCGCCGGCAAACTTGCCCGAAGCCGCAAAGCTCAGCTGGTACGACGGCTTGCCGGCCGTGCCCACGTCGCGCACCACCACCTTGCCCGCCTCGGCCGGCGCCACGCTCAGCACATTGGCCGCCGTGAACGGGCCGCCCGTGGCGCCCGCCGTCAGGTCGACCGTCACCGTCAGGCCGGCCACCACCGTGGCGCTCTGGCTGACCACCTGCGGCATCGGATTGACGCTGATGGTCGCTTTCACCGGCGCCGAGGTGCCGAACACGTTCGACACGGTGTAGCCGATGCTGATGTCGCCGCTGGTGTTGATGCCTGGCGTGTAGACGATGTCCATGCCATTGACGACTGCCGTGCCGCTGGCCGGCTGCGTGGTGATGGCCACCGCCGTGAACGGGCCGCCGGTGGCGCCCTGCGTCACCTGCAGGGTCACCGGCGTGCCGGCCAATACCGTCGCCGTCTTGGCGACAGGCACCGGCACCGGCTGCGGCGCCACCGTCACGCTGACCGTGGCCGGCGCGGAGGTGCCGCCTGGACCCGTCGCCGTGTAGCTGAAGCTGTCAGGACCGAAGTAGTTGGCATTCGGCACATACGTCACCTTGAAACTCGCACCGGCGACGGCGCGCGCCATGCGCGCCGAGGCACCGCTCGAGACCACCGTAACGCGCCCGTGCTGCGGCGGCGTGACGATGGTCACGTCCGTGATCGGGCTGCCATCCGTGGAAGCGATGGTCAGGCTCACTTCCTGGTTGGCCGAGGTGGTCGCCGTTTCATTGGGCACCGGCGGCGGCGCCTGGTTCACCTGCAGGGTCAGCGCTTGCTGCACCGTGAACTGGTGCGCGTCCTTCGCTTGCACCGTAAAACTGAAGCTGCCGAACGCGGTCGGGGTGCCGCTCAGCACGCCACTGGCGGCATCGAGCACCAGGCCCGCAGGCAAGGCCCCGCTGCTCACCGAATACGCGTACGGCGCGACGCCGCCGACTGCAGTGAACTGCTGGCTGTAGGCGTCACCGGCGCGTATCGCCGCCAGACTGCCCGGGGTCAGGTTCATGGTCGGTGCCGCCACGGTCACGGTATAGCTGTTGGTCGCGCTGAATGGCGCGCCCGTCCCCGTGCTGCTGTCGCTGGCGCGTACGCTGAAGGTGAAGCTGCCCGCCACGTTCGTCGTGCCGGACACCACGCCCGTGGCCGTATTCAGGCTCAAGCCGGCAGGCAGGCTGCCGCTGCTGACACTAAATGTGTACGGCGCCGTGCCTCCCGCCGCAGTCAGTGTTGTGCTGTACGATGCTTCCGCCGTTGGATTGGGCAGGCTGGCCGGCGTCAGGCTGACCGTGGCAGAAGAGACCACCAGGGTATAGTTACGCGTTCCGGTAAACAAATGTGCATCGGCCGCTTGCACGGTCAAGCTAAAGCTGCCGCCCGCCGTCGGCGTACCACTGAGCAAACCGTTGCTGTTCAGGGTGAGGCCGGCTGGCAGGCTGCCGCTCGACACTGTGTAGGCGTAAGGGCCGACACCACCGCTGGCCGACAACTGCTGGCTGTATGCAGTGGCGACGCTTGCCGCCGGCAAGGTGTTTGGCGTCACAGAAATCGTCGGCGAAGCAACGTTCACGGTATAGCTGTTGCTTGCGCTGAACGGCGCGCCCGTCCCCGTGCTGCTGTCGCTGGCGCGCAGACTGAAGGTGAAGCTGCCGGACACGTTCGTCGTGCCGGACAGCACGCCGGTGGCCGCATTCAGGCTCAGGCCGACCGGCAAGCTGCCGCTGCTGACACTATAAGTATACGGTGCCGTGCCGCCCGCTGCCGTCAGCGTTGCAGTGTAGGCCGCTTCCGCCGTCGGATTGGGCAAGGTGGCAGGCGTCAGGCTGACCGCCGCCGAGGAGATGACCAAGGTATAGCTTTGCGTGCCGGTAAACAGGTGCGCATCGGCTGCTTGCACGGTGAACGTGAAGCTGCCCGCCGCCGTTGGCGTACCACTGAGCAAACCGTTGCTATTCAGGGTAATTCCGGCTGGCAAGCTACCGCTCGATACCGTATAGGCATAGGGCCCGACGCCGCCGCTGGCCGTCATTTGCTGGCTGTACACGGTGGCCGCTGCCGCTGCCGGCAGCGTACCTGGCGCCACCGCGATCACCGGTGCGGCGATGGTCACGGTATAGCTGTTGGTCGCACCGAACGGTGCGCTCGCTCCCGTGCTGCTGTCCGTGGCCTTGAGGCTGAACGTAAAGCTACCTGCCAGGTTGGTCGTGCCGGACAATACACCGGTAGCCGTATTCAGGCTCAAGCCGGCAGGCAGGCTGCCGCTGCTGACACTATAAGTATACGGTGCCGTGCCGCCTGCGGCCGTCAGCGTTGCTGAGTAGGCTGCTTCCACCGTTGGATTGGCCAGCGTGGCCGGCGTCAGGCTGACGCTGGGCACGCCAACGGTGATCGTCACGGTGGCAAGCGCCGACGTGCCGCTGCCATTCGTGGCCGTATAGGTAAAGCTGTCAAGACCCGCATAGCCGGCCGTCGGCGTATAGCTGATGCTGGTGCCGCTGGCCGTCGCCGTGCCGTGCGCGGCGGCGGAGGCCACCGCCACCGACGTCGCCGCACCGCCGCTCAGGTTCAGGGGGATCGCAGTCGAGCCGCTGCCGAAGGCCAACGTGGCGCTGACGGCACTGGCGATGGGGGGAGCGATCGCCACCGTGACGGAGTAGGCGCGCGACCCCGTGTATGGAGCACCCGTGCCCGTACTGCTGTCGGTAGCCGTGACGGTAAAGTTGAATGGCCCCGCTGCCGTCGGCGTGCCCGACAAGGTGCCGTCCGGCGCCAGGCTCAGGCCCGTCGGCACGCTGCCGCCCGTGATGGTATAGCCATATGTGGCCGTGCCGCCGCTGGCGGCAAGGCTCTGGCTGTAGACGACGCCAGCCGTCATCGCCGGCATGACCGTCGGCGTGACAACGATCGTTGGCGCAGACACCGTCATCGTGTAGGCCAACGCTGCCACATACGGGCCAGTGCCCGTCGAACTGTCGGTGGCGCGCACGGTGAAGTTGAAGTTGCCACCCGCCGTCGGCGTGCCCGACAGCAAGCCAGTCGAGGCATTCAAGGTCAGGCCGGCCGGCAAGGTGCCGGAGCTGATCGCGTACCCGTACGGCGCGAAGCCGTTCGCGGCGGTCACACTCTGGCTGTAGGCCGCGCCCACGGTGGCTGCCGGCACGGTGCTTGGCGCAATCGTGATGGTGGGGCCGCCGACCGTGATCGTCACGGTAGCTGCAGTCGAAGTGCCGATGCCGTTGGTCGCGGTGTAGGTAAAGGTGTCCGGCCCGCCGTAGCCGGCCGTCGGCGTGTAGGTGATGCTGGTGCCGATGGCCGTCGCCGTGCCATGGCTGGCGGCAGACGCCACCGCCACCGACGTCGCCGCACCGCCACTCAGATTCAGCGTGATCGCAGTCGGGCCGCTGCCGAAGGCCGCCGTGGCGCTGACATTGCCGGCAACGGGCGCACCGGCCGCCACCGTGACGGAATAGGCGCGCGAACCCGTGTAAGGAGCACCCGTGCCCGTGCTGCTGTCCGTGGCCGTGACGGTAAAGTTGAATGGCCCCGCCGCCGTCGGCGTGCCCGACAGGGTGCCGTCCGCCGCCAGGCTCAGGCCCGTCGGCACGCTGCCGCCGGTGATGGCATAGCTGTACGTGGCCGTGCCGCCGGCGGCGCTGATGGACTGGCTGTAGGCAACGCCGGCCGTCATCGCCGGCATGACCGTCGGCGTGATGCTGATCGTTGGCGCATTGACCGTCATCGCGTAGGCGCGTGCACCGGAATACGGGCCGCTGCCCGTCGAACTGTCGGTGGCGCGCACGGTGAAGTTGAAGTTGCCACCCGCCGTCGGCGTGCCCGACAGCAAACCGGTGGCGGCATTCAAGGTCAGGCCGGCCGGCAAGGTGCCGGAGCTGATCGCGTACCCGTATGGCGCGAAGCCGTTCGAGGCGGTCACGCTCTGGCTGTAGGCCGCGCCCACGGTGGCTGCCGGCACGGTGCTAGGCAAAATCGTGATGGTGGGGCCGCCGACCGTGATCGTCACGGTAGCTGCAGTCGAAGTGCCGATGCCGTTGGTGGCCGTGTAAGTGAAACTGTCCGGCCCGCCGTAGCCGGCCGTCGGCGTGTAGGTGATGCTGGTGCCGATGGCCGTCGCCGTGCCATGGCTGGCGGCAGACGCCACCGCCACCGACGTCGCCGCACCGCCACTCAGGTTCAGCGTGATCGCAGTCGGGCCGCTGCCGAAGGCCACCGTGGCGCTGACATTGCCGGCAACGGGCGCACCGGCCGCCACCGTGACGGAATAGGCGTGCGAACCCGTGTAGGGGCCGCTGCCCGTGCTGCTGTCGGTGGCCGAGACGGTAAAGTTGAATGGCCCCGCTGCCGTCGGCGTGCCCGACAAGGTGCCGTCCGGCGCCAGGCTCAGGCCCGTCGGCACGCTGCCGCCCGTGATGGCATAGCTGTAGGTGGCCGTGCCGCCGCTGGCGGCAAGGCTCTGGCTGTAGGCGACGCCAGCCGTCATCGCCGGCATGACCGTCGGCGCAATGCTGATCGTCGGCGCATTGACCGTCATCGCGTAGGCGCGCGCGCCGGAATACGGGCCAGTGCCCGTCGAACTGTCGGTGGCGCGCACGGTGAAGTTGAAGGTGCCGCCCGCCGTCGGCGTGCCCGACAGCAAGCCAGTCGAGGCATTCAAGGTCAGGCCGGCCGGCAAGGTGCCGGAGCTGATCGCGTACCCGTACGGCGCGAAGCCGTTCGCGGCGGTCACGCTCTGGCTGTAGGCCGCGCCCACGGTGGCTGCCGGCACGGTGCTTGGCGCAATCGTGATGGTGGGGCCGCCGACCGTGATCGTCACGGTAGCGGCAGTCGAAGTGCCGATGCCGTTGGTGGCCGTGTAAGTGAAACTGTCCGGCCCGCCGTAGCCGGCCGTCGGCGTGTAGGTGATGCTGGTGCCGATGGCCGTCGCCGTGCCATGGCTGGCGGCAGACGCCACCGCCACCGACGTCGCCGCGCCGCCGCTCAGGTTCAGCGTGATCGCAGTCGGGCCGCTGCCGAAGGCCACCGGAGCGCTGACATTGCCAGCAACGGGCGCACCGGCCGCCACGGTGACGGAATAGGCGCGCGAACCCGTGTAAGGAGCACCCGTGCCCGTGCTGCTGTCCGTGGCCGTGACGGTAAAGTTGAATGGCCCCGCCGCCGTCGGCGTGCCCGACAAGGTGCCGTCCGGCGCCAGGCTCAGGCCCGTCGGCACGCTGCCGCCCGTGATGGTATAGCCATATGTGGCCGTGCCGCCGCTGGCGGCAAGGCTCTGGCTGTAGGCGACGCCAGCCGTCATCGCCGGCATGACCGTCGGCGCAATGCTGATCGTCGGCGCATTGACCGTCATCGCGTAGGCGCGTGCACCGGAATACGGGCCGCTGCCCGTCGAACTGTCGGTGGCGCGCACGGTGAAGTTGAAGGTGCCGCCCGCCGTCGGCGTGCCCGACAGCAACCCAGTCGAGGCATTCAAGGTCAGGCCGGCCGGCAAGGTGCCGGCGCTGATCGCGTACCCGTATGGCGCGAAGCCGTTCGAGGCGGTCACGCTCTGGCTGTAGGCCGCGCCCACGGTGGCTGCCGGCACGGTGCTAGGCGCAATCGTGATGGTGGGGCCGGCCACTGTGATCGTCACGGTGGCCGGCGCCGAGGTGCCGCTGCCGTTGGTGGCCGTATAAGTGAAGCTGTCCGGTCCGCCATAGCCTGCCGTCGGCGTGTAGGTGATGCTGGTGCCGCTGGCCGTCGCCGTGCCATGCGCGGCGGCGGAAGCCACCGCCACCGATGTCGCTGCCGCGCCGCCGCTCAGGTTCAGGGGGATCGCAGTCGGGCCGCTGCCGAAGGCCACCGTGGCGCTGACATTGCCGGCAACGGGCGTAGTGGGCAGTATCGTGACGTTATAAACGATGGGGTTCAGAGCATCGTCACCGACAGTAAAGGTATCAAAGGTGGCGTTATCGCTCGCTCTATTAACATAGTGCACGATATTCGTACTGACCGGATCCTGCATGATGTTGCCATGTATCGGCGGAATTTGTATCGCCGTCAGACCATAAGTGCAACCATTGGGATTATAGTCATCCAGAACAGTCCCCCCTGCCGATATGGTGACGTTGACCGGATTCGTGCATGCAGTGGCCGCACCCGCATGCTGCGAATACAAAGCCAACAGGATGAACAGCATGGCCACCGCCATGCGCATCAGCCAGGAAGGCAAGAGCGCGGCACGCGCCGCGCCGCGCTTGCCGGCAGCCAAGATATCCATGTCACTGACGGTGGCCGACTGGCAACCAGATTCGCTGAGATTTAGAAACATTATTTTCCTTCGATACATTTCTTGGGTGAGGAAGGTATGGCTCTGGCACACGGCAATATGGCCACCATTCATGTCGATTTCAGCTACTGTCAACGGCCCCGGAAAGGATGCCTCACGCTATTGACGCTTGCTTTACATCAACGTATGCTACTACGAGTAGCAAATAAAGCAACTAAAAAGTGTTGCTAAAAAAAGATATTTTAATGTAAATCAATTGCCGTTGCTAAATGTATTATCCTTGTGTTCCATTTCACAACAGTTATGGGGAGAGAAATAGCATGTCTGACGTCTTTGTAGGCCAAATCATGATGGCCGGTTTTGCTTTCGCACCCAGAGGATTTGCCGCCTGTAACGGGCAGCTGCTGCCGGTTCAACAGAATGCAGCCCTGTTTGCCCTGCTGGGCACCCAGTTCGGCGGCAATGGACAATCGACCTTTGGCTTGCCCGATTTACGCGGACGCACGCCTTTCGGTTCAGGAGCCTCTGTCGACGGCAGCTGGCAACCATCCCCGCTCACCCAGGGCACCCCGGCCGGTTCAGAAGCTGTCACTTTGCTAGTGAGCCAGCTGCCTGCGCACAACCATGCGGCCAGCGCGCTGACGACTGCGGGAACGCTCAAGAATCCGGCTGGCGCGCTGTATGCCGGCAGCGGGGCGGAGTCGATTTATGTCGCCGCGACGGGACCGCAGGTTGCGCTGGCGCAACAGACGCTGGCTACGACAGGCGGCAACGGCCCGCATAATAATTTGCAACCCTTCCGCGTCATCAACTTCAACATTGCCTTGAGTGGTGTCTACCCCTCGCGCAACTGACCTCGCCTGACAACACCGTCGCGCGCGGCAGTGCCTTGTGGCCGCGAAGCGCAGCCGGTTTCCCCCAGGTGCTACAAACCGTGTCCCGCCTTTTTACGGAGTAAGCCATGTCTGATTGTTACGTAGGTGAAATTCGCCAGTTTGCCTTTCCACGCATACCCACCGGGTGGTTTGCCTGTGACGGCAGCCTCAAACCTATTTCTGAATATCAAGTGTTGTTCATGTTGATCGGCACCACCTATGGTGGCGACGGCGTCAACACCTTTGCCGTGCCGGACTTGCGCGGCCAGTTGCCCTTGCACCAGGGACAGGGAGCAGGTTTGACGCCGCGCGTCATCGGCGGCACCGGTGGCAACGAGCAGGTCACCTTGACAACAGATCAGATTCCCCAGCACACGCACATCTTTTTTGCCACCAACGCCACCGCCAATGCCGCAACGCCGGGGCCGACGCTGGCGCTGGGCGCCGCCACCAACAGTGACAATATGTACGCGACCAGTGCCACAGGGAGCACGCCGACGGTGCTGTCGGGCGTCGCCTGCGGCCTCGCTGGCGCCAACCTCCCCCATGAAAACCGCATGCCGACGCTGGCCGTGTCGTTTTGCATCGCATGGCAGGGCGTCTTCCCTTCGCAGCAGTAACGACGACAGTCCACCCGACTTCACAGGAGAAAAATCGTGGCATCACCATTTCTTGGCGAGATTCAGATCTTCGGTTTCAACTATCCACCAGCAGGCTGGGCGCTGTGCAACGGCGCCACCCTGTCAGTGAACCAGAACAGTGCCCTGTTTGCGCTGATCGGCACCACCTATGGCGGCAATGGCAGCACCACCTTCCAGCTCCCCAACCTGGTCGGCCGCGCCGCGTTCAGCCAGGGTACGGGGCCCGGCCTGTCGCAATATGACATCGGCGAATTCGTTGGCGCCGCAGGCGTGACGCTGACGGCGCAGGAAATGCCGGCGCACCGGCATGTCATGACGGTCAACCGCCAGCCGACAGCTACTCTGCAAAGCAATATCCCTGTAACAGACGCACTGCTGCTGGCACCGGGCAAGACGACGGCCATGACGCTCAGCATCACTCCCGACACCAGGCTGGCACCCAACGTCGTCGGCATTACCGGTGGCAACCAGGCGCACGAAAACCGCCAGCCCTTGCTGGCACTGAACTACTGCATCGCATTGCAGGGAGAGTTCCCACGGTTTGATTGAGGCAAGCCGGATGGGGAAACAAGGCAGGCGCACAGCCAGCCTTGTTTCCAGCCGCATCAGGACACGCGGGGCAAGAGCTTAGTTGAACACGGCCTGGTACAGGAAGCCATGGTTGTCCCGCGCCACCGGCACGAGAAAAATCCCCACTTCGCCGAAAGCGTCATGCTGCAGCTGGAAAATTTTCTGGTTGAAGACGATGGCGGAAGAATTGCGGAAAAGCAGGCTGAACGGTGGGCGCAACATTCCCTGCAAGGTCGATGCCGGCAGCGGACGCGCCTCCACCAGGATGAACGGCGCGTTGCCGTCGCTGACCGAGATAAACGTTTCATTCAGGCGCGGCGCAAAATGCTCGAGGGTCAGTATATCCATGGTGCGTTTCCGTTCAGATATTGGCAGGACAGTGACTTATTCTAAATGAATCATTGTTTCATTGAAACTCTTTTAATGCGGAATTTGCCGACGGGTGCGGCGCGCAGGCAGCACCCGCCGGCATTGCCTGTTACCGCATCGCCTCTTCCAGCCCCGGCGCAAACCCGGCGCCGTGCTTGACCTGCGCGGTGGACGCCTTCAGCGTGGCGCCGATCGGCTCGGCGCGGCCCGCCAGGCATTGCCCCAGGAAGTTTTCCGTCACCGCATTGAAGGCAATGTTGTTCACGGGCCGGGCAAAGCCATGGCCTTCGTCGGGGAACAGCACGTAGGTGACGGGAATATTCTTCGCCGCCATGGCCGCCACGATCTGGTCCGATTCCGCCACGTTGACGCGCGGGTCGTTCGCGCCCTGGCCGATCAGCAGCGGGCGCTGGATGTTCTGCGCAAAGTTCAGCGGCGAGCGTTCCTTCAGCAGCGCCTTGCCCTCTTCCGTGGTCGGGTCGCCCATGCGCTTGTAGAACTGCTGCTTGCCCGCTTCCCAGTACGGCGGAATGGTTTGCAGCAAGGTAAACAGGTTCGACGGGCCGACGATGTCGACGCCGCAGGCAAACGTCGTCGGCGTAAACGCCATGCCGGCCAGGGTGGCGTAGCCGCCGTACGAGCCGCCCATGATGGCCACCTTGTCGGCTGTCGTCACGCCGCTCTTCACCGCCCATTGCACTGCGTCGAGCAAGTCGTCATGCATCTTGCGGCCCCACTGCAGGTCGCCGGCCGAGATGAATTGCTTGCCGAAGCCCGTCGAGCCCCGGTAATTCACGGACAGCACCGCATAGCCGCGGTTGGCCAGCCATTGATGGTAGCTGTTATAGCCATAGGTATCGCGCGCCCACGGGCCGCCATGCACCAGCAGGACCATCGGCACCGCCTGCGACGGCACGCCGCCGGCGCCCGCCTTCGATGCCTGCGGCAAGGTCAGATAGGAGACCAGGGTCAGGCCGTCGCGCGCCTTGATTTGCTGCGGATACATGGGCACCAATGGCGCGCCTTCCAGCTCGGGCCGCGTGACATACAGCTGCGTGAGCTTTTTGCTCTTGCGGTCGTACAGCCAGCTCGATGCCGGCGCCGTGACGGCATCGACGCCCACAAGCCATTTGTCATCGGCGTCCGTGCGCGACGTCACGTTGAACTGGCCCTTGGCATGCTTCTTCAGGAAGGCCAGGTCGGCCTTCAGGTCATCCGTCAGCGGCAGGTATTCGTGCTGCAGATAGTCAACGGAATACGCCTGCACCTTGCCTGTGCGCGTGTCGTACAGGGCGTCGGAAATGTCGGCCCGCGGGTCTTGCGCCACCACCGTGGTCTTGCCGCTGGCCACGTCCTGCGCCAGCAGCGCCGAGGTATTGCGGCCGCGCGAATCGGTCCAGTACAGGGTCTTGCCGTCGACCGTAAAGGCCAGCGGCGCCGTCGTCTGCGAATCTTCCAGACCCACTTCCGCCAGCGGCGTGCTCTCGGCCTTGCCGTCCGTGATGCGGAAATACTGCATGCCGCCGTCGGCGCGCGCCTTGCTGGCGATGCGCAGATTGAGCAGTTCATCGGCCAGGTAGCCGCCGTAGCCGTCATTCTGCCCCACCAGGGTCAGCTTGCCGCTGGCCAGGTCCAGGCTATACACGTCATGCCAGCGCGCATCACGGTTATTGATGCCGATCAAGATACGGTCCTTCACCTTGCTGCTGATCTGGATCACGCGCACGCGGGTCTTCTCGAACGGCGTGTAACTGACCTGCTTGCCGCTCACGACATTCACGCCGTACAGCAGGAAATTTTCATCGCCGCCCTTGTCCTGGATGAACAGCAGGGTTTTCGAATCGGGCGACCAGAAACTGCTGCGGATGGGACGCACCTTTTCTTGCGTCAGCGGACGCGCCTGCGCCGGATTACTGGCCGGCGCCACCCACACATTGAGCACGCCGTCGCGCGGCGCGATCCACGACAGCCACTTGCCATCCGGGCTGATGCGCCCGCCGGACTTGCTGGGATTGCCAAACAGCTTGGCCCGCTCGATCAGCGGCGTGTCATTGACAGGAGCTTGGGCGTGCGCCGGCAGTGCGCTGGCGAACAACAGGAAAGGCAGGACATAGCGAATCATGGACACCTCATGGTTGATGAATGAAGGGAAACTTCACACGTGCATGTGCCAGCACATCATAGGCCAAAGCAGTATTGCCAGGTTGACTACGCGACAAGGGACGAAAATCGGGGGATGGACGGGGAGAAACGGGGAACGGACCGCGGTGCCGGTCAGGCGACTGCCGGCGCGCGGCAGGCGTGACCGGACGGAGAAAAGAAAAAGGCCACTGCGCGGAGTGGCCTAAATCCTTGCATCTAATGGCTGGGGCGAGAAGATTCAAACTTCCGACCCTATGCCCCCTACACGACGACACCAAGCCGTAACCCGCATGGACGCTATATATAGAGAGAATCGGGCATATAATATACAGTACGTTCCAACAGGTATTCAAGCCCGCATGTCGCGGTGTTTTTTCTGCAAAAATTATACATTTTCGCCCCCGTTTTTTCTCGCAGCTTCCCATCCCATGCTCACTGCTGGATGATGCCAGTGGCTCATCGCTCCTTGAAATGACTGGCAGACTCCAGTTTTCAAGTCGTCAGAATATTCATTCCATATCAGTAGTCTGGCGTAGCTCGAAAATCCCCTCCACTGTCAACAACATAACTTTATCTGATGATATGGCGCAATTTCGCGCATCAACCATAAGGCTCCATTTCATCGACACAGCCATAAGTCACTTACTTTTGAGGAAGTCGTAGATAGAAACAATCATTCCGAAAAAAAACACCACAAAACCAAGCTTTGCAAATAAATCAAAAAAATAATTTCTCAATTCAAAACTCATTAGCACCATTGATCCAGCAATTAAAAACCCACAAAATGTTATCAAGGATCCTCTTTTAATACCTTTATTTTTCATGTCAGCTCCAAATAAAATAAATTCCCTTACTTTGAAAGCAATAATTCATATAATGAAATTAAAATTCAATGAATTACAAGAAATCAGTCTGAAATACATTTTATTACCATATCGCAACTCGCACATTCCGGCCCGCGGTCAGGTCCCGTGTGCATTTTTCACACGCGACGGAAGTAGATCAGCGACAGCCACGAGGTGCTCTGCTGGATACGGGCCGTGGAAGCGCCCATGCTGGCGGCGATGCATTACGTGCCGGTCAGCAAGGAACTCGCGCTGTGCTACGAAAACGTCGTCAAGGGCTTCCAGGCATACACAGGCTACATCGGCATTTCCATCCCAGCCACTGAAGAGTCCCGCAGTGAAACCGGCGAAGCGCGCAAATTGCTGCTCTTGCCGGATCAGGTCAACACCACCTTCAATGGCAGCGCCACGGTGGTGGGTAGCGGGCCTAGCCGCAAAATCACGGGCTTTTCTCATGAGGTTAATCTAACTCTATGACTGCTCCTGGCCGGTTTCAGCCTTATATTTATTGCCAACGGATTTCCCATCCAGTCTCGGCAATGAACTGAGACACGTCACTCAAAGTCTCCACCCATGAATCAAAAGCACTATTGGGATTTGGATCACCACGACCGTCCCACCATTCAAAGATGAAATAGCCTCCTGTTTTTTCCGATTCATACTCAACTCGAACCTGATGAGTTGGGTGCTCAGAATTTATGATCGTTCCTGTTGTGTTTATTTTTACCATGCCTATATACTCGACGCGGTTTCACTGTCCGTCATCCGTCCACTCTTGGCCTATTGTGTTGAAGAAGTCGAGCGGCAACAAGTTCGGGATGTCTCAGACCTCCAAGCAGTCGGCACGCCTTCAATAGCGGCGGTTCCGGACAGTCTAGGCGGGTAAAATTTCTATCTGAATGTCAACGCACCTGCGTTTTTCAACACAATAGGCCGATAGCGGACATCGGCATACGGCAACGAAAATCATACGTGATGTAAACGGAAAAACCCAGCACCGATATTATACAAACGTATAATATACAGTACTGGGTTTCTATACAGCTTGCGCTGTAACTCCTTGAATCTAATGGTCGGGGCGAGAAGATTCGAACTTCCGACCCCATGCACCCCATGCATGTACGCTACCAGGCTGCGCTACGCCCCGACGAGGTGGGAATTATAGCAGAGGCTTTTAGGTTTTTGCCATGCTTTGCGCATGATTCATATCGAACTGCGCAAACTTTTTTGCATGGCCCTGGCAAGCGGCCTATTCGTTCAGCAGCAGCGCCGTCAGGACGATGCGGAAGCCCGCGATCAGCGGCTCGACTTTCACGTCCGGATTGTGAATGAAGCGCACGGGCAAGCCCTGGTAAATGGCGACGAGGGCATTCAGGCGGCCTTCCAGCATCTCTTCATCGGCCGGCAAGCCGCGCTTGATGCGCGCATCGCGGATGATGGAGAGAAACAACTGGCGCGAGCGCTGATCCGAGCATTGCAGCATGTCGGCGATCGCCGGATTGCGCGATGCTTCGGCAAAGATTTCCAGCGGCATCATCCACGTTTTCGGGTCCAGCGCTTCGAGCACATGCTCGCCCGCATTGTCGATCACGGCCTGCAGCGGGTCTTCGCGCTGCGCCAGGTCCTGCATCAGGTTCGATACCCGCTCCGTATTCTGCATGACGAAGGCGGCGATGATCGCATCCTTGCTGTCAAAATAATTATAGATATGGCCCGCGCTCATGCCGGCCGCTTTCGAGATCTCGGCCATGCTGGCGCCGTGAAAGCCGCGGCGGCTGAAACAGCTTTCGGCCGCATCGAGCACCTGCTTGCGCCGCGTGTTGGCGCGCTCGGGATCCGGATGCTTCTTTTCAACTTGGTTCATGATTTTCCAGTAGCGCGCCGGCCCTGCCCTTGCGGGCAAGGCCGGCGTCGGCGTCCCCGTGATTATTGGACGCCGCCAGCCGCCGCGACGGCTGTCTGCTCAGGCTGCCAACCGCCGCCCAGCACCTTGTACAAGGTCACCAGGTTGGTCGATTTGGCCAGACGCGCCGTGATCAGGCTTTGCTGCGCCGTGTACAGCGCGCGCTGGGCCACCAGGGCGTTCAGGTAGGACTCGGCGCCCTGCTTGTAGCGCGCGTCGTGGATGGTGTAGCTCTTCGTCGACGCCTCGACCAGCGAAACCTGCGATTGCAGGCGCTCGTCGATGGTGCCGCGCTGGGCCAGCGCATCGGACACTTCGCGGAAGGCGACCTGGATCGCCTTTTCGTATTGCGCCACGGAAATTTCACGCTGCACCTTGGCGATATCGAGGTTGGCGCGGTTCACGCCGCCATCGAAGATCGGCAAACTGATCTGCGGAATGAAACTCCACGTGCCGCTGCCCGCCTTGAACAGGCCCGACAGGTTGTCGCTCAGCGAGCCGGCCGTGGCCGTCAGCGAAATGCGCGGGAAGAACGCCGCGCGCGCCGCGCCGATGTTGGCGTTGGCAGCGCGCAAGGTGCGCTCGGCCGCCAGCACGTCGGGACGGCGTTGCAGCACGTCCGACGGCACGCCGGACGGAATGTCCGCCAGGGCCGTCACGGCGCCGAACTCGCCTTGCGGCAGCAGGTCGGCCGGCACGGGGCCGCCCACCAGCAGGACGAGCGCGTTTTGATCCAGCGCAACCTGGCTCGTGTAGACAGCCACGTCGGAACGGGCCGACTCGACGCTGGTCTGGGCATCGTACTTGTCCAGGCCGGAAGTCGCACCGGCACTGAAGCGGCGCACGGCCAGGTCATACGACGATTGCTGGCTCTTCAGGGTGTCCTGCGCCACGCGCAGGCGCTGCTGGTCGGCCACCAGGTTCAGATAAGTGCTGGCCACTTCGGCCACCAGGCTGATCTGCTGTGCGCGGCGGGCTTCTTCCGTGCCCAGGTATTGCTCCAGCGCACTGTCGGACAGGCTGCGCACGCGGCCGAAGAGGTCCAGCTCGTAAGCCGACACGCCCAGGTTCGCCGTGTACTGGCGGTTGATGGACGCTTCGCCGTTGGCGCTGGCGTTCTTCGGCACGCGGCTGGCCGTCTGGCCGCCGGACGCCGACAGGGTCGGGATCAGCGCGGCGCGTTCGATGCCGTAGGTGGCGCGCGCCTTCTCGATGTTCAGGATCGAGACACGCAGGTCGCGGTTGTTGGCCAGCGCCAGTTCCAGTACCTGGCGCAGGCGCGCATCGGCAAAGAACTCGCGCCAGGCGACGTCCGCCACCGGCTTGGCGTCGGCGGCGGCCGTGTCGGCCTTGTAGGAAGGACCGGTCGGCCAGCTTGTGGGCGCCGGCGCTGCCGGACGCTCATACGTCGGAGCCAGGCTGCAACCGGCCAGCAAGGCCAATGCCGCCATGGAGAGTAGCGTTTTTTTCATATTAATGCGCATCCTTAGAAAGCGTGACGGCTGGCGAGCCAGGCGTCGCCGGCGTGGCGGGCGCGTCCGGCTTCGAGAAGAAGCCGCGCACCAGCACGAAGAACACCGGCACGAAGAAGATACCGAGGAACGTGGCCGTCAACATACCGCCCAGCACGCCGATACCGATGGCGTTCTGGCTGCCGGAACCGGCGCCGCTGGATATGGCCAGTGGCAACACGCCCAGACCGAAGGCAATCGAGGTCATCAGGATCGGACGCAGACGCAGACGCACCGCATGCAAGGTCGCGTCCAGCAGCGACATGCCCGATTCCTGCATTTCCTTGGCGAATTCGACGATCAGAATCGCATTCTTCGCCGACAGGCCCACCACCGTGAGCAAGCCCACCTGGAAGTACACGTCGTTCGACAGGCCGAAGAACCAGGTGCCCAGCACGGCGCCGATCACGCCCAGCGGTACCACCAGCAGCACGGAGAACGGAATCGACCAGCTTTCATACAGCGCGGCCAGGCACAGGAACACGATCAGCAGCGACAGCGCGTACAGCTGCGGCGTCTGCGAACCGGATTCGCGCTCTTCCAGCGACACGCCGGTCCAGCTGAAGCCGATGCCAGGCGGCAACTTGGCGACCATTTCTTCCATCGCGTTCATGGCGGCGCCCGTGCTTTGGCCCGGCGCCGGCGTACCCAGGATCTCTACCGACGGCAAGCCGTTGTAGCGTTCCAGGCGTGGCGACGCGTAAATCCACTTGCCGGTAGCGAAGGCCGAGAACGGCACCATCTGGCCAGCGGTATTGCGCACGAACCACTTGTTCAAGTCTTCCGGCAGCATGCGCGAACTGGCGTCACCCTGGATGAACACTTTCTTCACGCGGCCACGATCGAGGAAGTCGTTCACATATGAACTACCCCAGCCGACGCTCAGCACGCGGTTGATTTCCGAGATCTGCAAGCCCAGCGCCGTCGCTTTCTGCTGGTCGATGTCGATCTTGTACTGCGGCGTATCTTCCTGGCCGTTCGGGCGCACGCCCACCATGGCCGGATTCTGCGACGCCATGCCCAGCAACTGGTTACGCGCCGCCATCAGGGCGTCATGGCCGACACCGCCGATATCCTGCAGTTGCATGTCGAAACCGGTGGCGTTACCCAGTTCCAGCACGGCAGGCGGTGCAAACGTAAACACCATCGCATCCTTGATCTGCAACAACTTGCCCATGGCACGACCGGCCACGGCCGGCGCTTTTTGCGCCACGTCCTTGCGCAGCGACCAGTCTTTCAGGCGCACGAAGGCGATACCCGTATTCTGGCCGTTACCGCCGAAGCTGAAACCGGCGACGGCAAACACGGAAGCGACGTTGTCTTTCTCGCTGTTCATGAAGTGGTCTTCGACCTGTTCGATCACTTTCAGGGTGCGCTCTTGCGTGGCGCCCGTCGGCAATTGAATCTGCGTAAACAGGATGCCCTGGTCTTCTTCCGGCAGGAAGGAGGTCGGCAGGCGCATGAAGATGAACACCAGGCCGGCCAGCAACAGCACATACAACAGCATCGAACGGGCGCGGTGGCGGATCATGCTGCCGACCAGGCCCTGGTACTTGTTGCTGCTGCTATCGAAGCTGCGGTTGAACCAACCGAAGAAGCCCTTGTTCGTCGCGTGATGGCCTTTTTCGACCGGTTTGAGCAGGGTGGCGCACAGGGCTGGCGTAAACACCAGCGCGACGACGACGGACAGCACCATCGACGAGACGATGGTGATCGAGAACTGGCGGTAAATCACGCCCGTCGAACCGCCGAAGAAGGCCATCGGCACGAACACGGCCGACAGCACCATGGCGATACCGACCAGCGCGCCCGTGATCTGCGTCATGGACTTGCGCGTCGCTTCCAGCGGCGACAAGCCCTCTTCGCTCATCACGCGCTCGACGTTTTCCACCACCACGATGGCATCGTCGACCAGCAAACCGATGGCCAGCACCATGGCGAACATGGTCAGCGTATTGATCGAATAGCCAAACGCGTTCAGGATACCGAAGGTACCCAGCAGCACGACCGGCACGGCCATGGTCGGGATCAGGGTGGCGCGGAAGTTCTGCAGGAACAGATACATCACCAGGAACACCAGGATCACCGCTTCGACCAGGGTTTTGACCACTTCTTCGATGGACAGTTTCACGAACGGGGTCGTGTCGAACGCCACCTGATAGCTCATGCCTTCAGGGAATTGCTTGCTCAGGTTGCCCAGCATGGCTTTCGCCGCATTGGCCGTATCGAGCGCGTTGGCGCCCGTCGCCAGCTTGATCGCCACGCCCGTTGCCGCATGGCCGTTGTAGCGGGCCACGGTATTGTAGTTCTCGCGGCCCAGTTCCATGCTGGCCACGTCCTTCAGGTACACCATGGCACCGTTGGTCGTGGTTTTCAGCAGGATGGCGCCGAACTGCTCCACCGTTTGCAGACGGCTTTGCGCCGACACGGTCGCGTTCAGCTGCTGGCCCTTGATGGACGGCGTGCCGCCCAGCTCACCGGCCGACACTTCCGCATTCTGCGCCTGCACGGCCGTGATCACGTCCGCCGGGGTCAGGTTAAAGCTTTGCAGCTTGGCCGGATTGAGCCAGATACGCATGGCGTACTGCGAACCGAACAGTGTCACGTCGCCCACGCCGGGCACGCGGCTCAGCGGATCGACGACGTTGGCGGCCACATAGTCGCTCAAGTCGGTCTGGTCCATCTTGCCGTTTTCGGAAATGAAACCGAACACCATCAGGAAGTTCTTCGTCGCTTTCGACACGACCAAGCCTTGCTGCGTGACAGCCGTCGGCAGCAGTGGCGTGGCCAGCTGCAGCTTGTTCTGTACCTGCACCTGGGCGATGTCGGGATTGGTGCCGCTGGTAAACGTCAGCGTGATGCTGATGCCGCCAGTGGCATCGCTCGACGAGGCCATGTAGCGCAAGCCGTCGATACCCTTCATCTTTTGTTCGATGACCTGGGTAACGGCGTCTTCCACGGTCTTGGCGGAGGCGCCAGGATAGGAGCCGCTGATCGAAATCGACGGCGGAGCGATGCTCGGGTACTGCGCGATCGGCAGGCTGAGGATCGAAATCACGCCGGCAAGCATGATGACGATCGCGACCACCCAGGCAAAAATCGGGCGGTCAATGAAAAAACGGGCCATTAATATTCTCCTGAATTAGTGGGCGCTGGCAGCCGATGCTGCGGCAGAGGCGGCAGCGGCAGGCGCATCAGCGGCCTTGGCCGGTACGGCAACGGCTGGTGCGCCTGGCTTGACTTTTTGCAAGCCCTCCACGATCACGCGATCGCCTGCGGCCAAGCCGGACGTCACCAGCCAGTTGGTGCCGACGGTACCGCTGGTGGTCAGCACGCGTTGCTCGACCTTGTTTTCCTTGTTCAGGATCAAGGCGGTTGCCTGGCCCTTCTGGTTGCGCGTCACGCCCACTTGCGGCACGGTGATGGCTTTTTCATCGACGCCCGTTTCCAGCTGGGCACGTACGTACATGCCTGGCAGCAATTCGCCTTTCGGGTTCGGGAACAGCGCGCGCAAGATCACGTTGCCGGTGGTCGGATCGACCGTCACGCCAGCGAACTGCAGCTTGCCCGGTTCGCTGTACTTGCTGCCATCCGGCAAGATCAGGTCGACCTTGGCCTGGCCTTCGCCCACTTTTTTCAGCGAGCCGTCGGCCATCTGGCGCTTCAGGCGCAGCAGGTCGGTGCTCGACTGGGTCACGTCGACATAGATGGGATCGAGTTGCTGCACGGTGGTCAGCGCGTCGGCCTGGCCTGCCGTGACCAGCGCGCCGGCCGTCACGGTCGAGCGGCTGGTGCGGCCGCTGATCGGCGCCGTCACGGTGCTGTATTTCAGGTTGATGTTCGCCGTTTCCAGCGCCGCAGTGGCGGACTCGACGTCTGCCTTGGCTTGCTCGAACGCAGCGACGGCATCGTCGTATTCCTGGCGGCTCACGCCTTCGATGGCGACCAGTTCCTTGTAGCGCGAGGCTTTCGGACCGGCCGTCAGCAAGTTGGCCTTGGCTTTCGACAGCGCGGCCTTGGCTGAATTATAGGCAGCCTGGTAGGTGGCGGGGTCGATCTGATACAGGGCCGTGCCCGCTTTCACATCGCTGCCTTCGACGAACAGGCGCTTCTGGATCAAGCCGCCGACTTGCGGGCGCACATCGGCGACCTGGTAGGCATTCGTACGGCCAGGCAATTCGGCGCTCATCGGCAACGCGGCCGGATTAACAGTAAACACGACCACCTGTGGCGCTTGCTGCGCGTGAGGTGCTTCCTGTTTTTTACTGCAGCCGGCCATGATTACAGTGGCGCACAGAACGGCAATAGCGCCGCTCGTACGCGGCGACGTCAAGGAAAATGTTGGTTGCATCTTGGACTTTCTGAAAAAGAAGCTGGCTAGTGTCGTTAGAAATGACTAAATTTATTAACGCAGATCAAAGAATGAACGATCATTCTAAAATCGTCAAGCATCGTTACAATTGAAACATAGTAACTATCAAGCGAATTAAATTATCAATGAGGCAATAAAATGAAGGCAACAACAGCGTCGGCACGCCCGCCAATTCGAATGGGAAGCGGGCGGGCGGCGGCAAAACGGCAAAGCGGGAAAGTTGGATTGAATGATTACTGTAGCAGGGTAATGCGTTTTTTGCTGAGACCGTGATCGCGTACGCAACACTGCCTTGCGCGCCCCCGCCCTGCCACGATGAATATTTACCAATGGTATCGAAAAGACATGTCGCGCCGGACGCGCTAGTATAGTGATCACGGCGTGGCAAAGCGGGGGCGCAACGATGACGGCACAGGCGCGAAACAGAGGGCAGCACGATGGCGCGAACGGCCCAGACGCGCCGCCGCTGCTGTCGACGGGCGTCGCCGGCCTCGACGCCATACTCACCGGCGGCATGCTGGCCGAGCGCCTGTACCTGGTCGAAGGCGCCCCCGGCACGGGCAAGACCACCTTGGCGCTGCAATTTCTGGCCGAAGGTGCGCGCAGCGGCGTGCCCGTGCTGTATATCGCCCTGGCGGAATCCGCGATCGAGCTGCGCGGCGCGGCCCTGTCGCATGGCTGGGACCTGGCCGGCATCGCCATCGAAGAAGTGGCGCCCGGCGACGATATCCTCGACCCCGAGCGCCAGTACACCATCTTCCACCCGTCGGAAATCGAACTGGCCTCGACCAACCAGCGCATCCTCGCCGCCATCGAAAAGCACCGCCCTGTCCGCCTCGTGCTCGATTCGCTGTCCGAACTGCAGCTGCTGGCGGAAAATCCCCTGCGCTACCGGCGCCAGGTCGTCGCGTTGAAACAATACCTGGCCAGCCGGCACTGCACCACCCTGCTGATCGACGACCGTTCCGCGCTCGACGACGGCTTGCAAGTGCGTAGCGTGGCGCACTGCGTCATTTCGCTGGAGCTGCAAAACCAGGCCTACGGCAATGACCGGCGCCGCGTGCGGGTGGTGAAATACCGGGGCGTGCCGTTTCGCAGCGGCACGCACGACTACAAGATCGCCTATGACGGCCTGGTCGTCTTTCCGCGCCTGGTGGCGGCCGACACGCGCCGCGATGGCGACCATCGGCGCCTGTCGAGCGGCGTGCCCGAACTCGACACCATGACAGGGGGCGGCCTGGAAGAAGGCATGAGCACGCTCATTTCCGGCCCGGCCGGCAGCGGCAAGTCCACCCTGGCGGCGCAATTCGTGCACGCGGCCGTAACGCGCAGCGAACCGTGCGCCATGTTCCTGTTCGAGGAAGCCCGCAGCAAGCTGCTGAACCGGACCGACAACGTGGGCATGCGCCTGCAGGCGGCGCTCGATTCCGGCCTGTTGAGTGTGCAGCAAGTCGATCCGGCCGAGCTTACACCGGGAGAATTCGCCCAGGCCGTGGTCGACGCGGCAGAACGGGGAGCCCGGGTCATCGTCATCGATAGCCTGAACGGCTACATGCATGCCGTGCCAGACGAGCGCTTCCAGAGCACCTATCTGCATGAACTGCTCAACTACCTGGGCCAGCGGGGCGTGGCCACCCTGCTCGTCGGCGTGCAGCAAAACATGCTGGGCACCTCGATGACGACCTCGGCCGATGCCAGCTATCTGGCCGACGGCGTCATCATGCTGCGCTATTACGAAACGGAGGGCGAGGTGCGGCAAGCCATTTCCGTCTTCAAGAAGCGCGGCAGCGCGCACGAGCGCAGCATCCGCCGCTTCGAGATCAGCCCGCAGGGCATCCGCATCGGCCCGGCCCTGGCCGGCTTTCACGGCATCCTGTCGGGCTTGCCCACCATCGGCGGCACGCCCTTCCCCTAGGAGTTGCCATGGAGCAGCGTATCCTGATCTACGCGCCTGGCGGCCAGGACGCCGCCCTGGCCGCCAGGGTGCTCGCCGGCGAGGCCATCGCCAGCCACGCCTGCCGCTCCGCCGGCGAACTGGCCGAGCAGCTGGCGCTGGGCGCCGGCGGCGTGCTGACGGTGGACGAATCCTTGCCTGCAGGCGTGTACGCCGTGCTCGACACCTATGCCCGCCAGCAACCGGACTGGTCCGATTTGCCGATCATCCTGCTGACGCACGCGGGCCTCGATTCCCTGCCTTTGCGGCAAGCCGTCGCCACTCTGGGCAACCTGACCCTGCTGGAACGCCCCGTACACATATTGACCCTGATCACCTCGGCCCACGCCATGCTGCGCGCACGCCAGCGCCAGTACCAGGTGCGCGAGACGCAGCGGCGCAAGGACGAATTCCTTGCCAGCCTCGGGCATGAACTGCGCAATCCGCTCGCGCCCATCAAGACCTCGGCGGCCCTGCTCAAGCACCTGTATCCGGCATCGGAGCAGGTCAACAAGGTCAGCGGCGTGATCGAGCGCCAGGTGATACACCTGACGCGGCTGGTGGATGATTTGCTCAACGTGGCGCGCATCACCAGCGGCAAGGTACTGCTGCAGCGAGAAAACATTGATTTACAGCAAGTACTCGACCATGTGATCGAACTGTGCCAGCCCGCGGCCGACAGCCGGCACATCAGCATCACGCAGGCGTTGCCGCCGCATGCCGTGACCTTGCACGCCGACTATGCCAGGGTGGTGCAGATCTTTGCCAATATCGTGTCGAATGCCGTGAAATTCACGCCGGAGGGCGGCCACATCCACATGACGGCGCGCCTGACGCAAGGCTTGCTGCAGGTGACGGTCGAAGACAATGGCATCGGCATCGAGCCGGACGCCATCCCGCGCATCTTTTCCATGTTTGAACAGGGGCGCACGGTGGAAGGCCAGATGGCCAGCGGCCTAGGCATCGGCCTGAGCCTGGCGCGCCAATTTACCGAGATGCATGGCGGCAACATCGAAGCTTGCAGCGACGGCCCCGGCCGCGGCAGCCGCTTCATCGTCACCTTGCCCGCCAGCGCCGGCGACGCCCAGGCAGCCGCCCCGACCACGCCGGCGGCCGCCGGCAGCGAGACGCCCAGCGGCGCTGGCCAGCCCGTGCAAGTGCTGGTGGTGGACGACAACCTCGATGCGGCCGATGCCTTGCAAAGCCTGTTCCAGCTCGAGGGCTATGTCGCCAGTGTCGCGTATGGCGGCGCGCAAGCCCTGGCGGCCGTCGACAGGTCGTGGCCGCAACTGGTCGTGATGGACCTGGGCATGCCGGACATGGATGGTTATGAGGCGGCGCGCCAGATACGCCAGCGTGCGCAGGGGCGCGAGGTGCTGCTGATCGCCCTGACGGGCTGGGGAGAGGCGCGCTCACGCACGGAACAAGCCGGTTTCGACCATCACCTGACGAAACCGGTGGACTTCGCCGCCATCGCCGCCCTGCTGGAACAGCGCCTGGCGCGGCGGACGGGAGCAGCTACGCGGACAAAATAGCGTTTATTTCCACTTGCCGCGCAATTCCTGCACCTTTTGCTGCAACAGTTCCGGCGTGGCGGCCTCGGGCGCCACGGGCATGCCCACGGCCAGCGACAGGCGCGAACGCAAGCCCGCCTTGAAGGCGCGCTCGAACAAATGGCCATTGCGATGGCTCAACAGATGTCCCCACAAGCCGCGCAGCGCCAGCGGAATCACGGGCACCTTGCTGCGCTCGACGATTTTCGCGATACCGCCCTTGAATTCGCTGATCTGGCCCGTGCGCGTCAGCTTGCCTTCCGGGAAGATGCACACCAGCTCGCCCTCGTGCAGCGCTTGCGCGATATCAATGAAGGCCTTTTCCATGAGGAAAGGATCTTCCTTGGCCGGCGCGATGGGAATCGCCTTGGCCGTGCGGAAAATCCAGCCCATCAGCGGCATCTTGAAGATGCGGTGGTCCATGACGAAACGGATGGGGCGGGGGCTGGCCGCCATGATGACGATGGCGTCCACATAGCTGACGTGGTTACACACCAGCACGGCCGCCCCTTCCGTCGGGATGCGCTCGCCATCGACCACTTTCACGCGGTGCACGGTCTGTATCAGTATCCACGCGAGGAAGCGCATGAGGAATTCCGGCACCAGCGAGAAGATGTAGGCCGCCACCAGCGCGTTCAGGATGGCCGTGACGAGGAACAACTGCGGAATCGTAAACCCCTGGCCCAGCAGCACGATGGCCACGCCGGCGGCCGCCACCATGAACAGGGCGTTCAGGATATTCATGCCGGCGATCGTGCGCGAAATGTGCTTGGGGTCGCAGCGCGTCTGGATCAGGGCGAACAGGGGCACGATGAAAAAGCCGCCGAAGACGCCGATCATGACGATGTCGAGCAAGATGCGCGGCACGCCGGCCTGGCTGACAAAGGCCAGCGCATCGACCACTTGCGTATTCGCATACGCATTGCTGGCGAAATACAGGTCGATGCCGAACAGCGACAGGCCGATGGAACCGAACGGCACCAGGCCGATCTCGATCTTGTGGCCGGACAGGCGCTCGCACAGCAGGGAACCAGTGCCGATGCCGACGGAAAACACTGTCAGCAGCAGCACGAACACGCTGTGGTCGCCATGCAGGAAATCCTTCGAGTACACGGGGAACTGCGCCAGGATCAGGGCGCCATAGAACCAGAACCAGGAGTTGCCCAGCATGGCCAGGAAGACGGGACGGTTCTTGCGCGAAAAATTCAGGTTGCGGAACGATTCGGCGACGAAATTCAGGCTCACCTTCAAGTCCGGCTCGGGCGCCGGCGTGCGCGGCACGCGGTAGCTGGCGATGAGGCCGAAGACGGCCACGGCAATCGTCGCGCCCGCCACCAGTTCCACGCCCAGCGGCTTGTGCACGATCAACACGGCGCCGAGGATTTCGCCCAATAAAATGCCGACAAAGGTGCCCATTTCGATCAGGCCATTGCCGCCGACCAGTTCCTCGGGTTTGAGCTGCTGCGGCAGGTAGGCATACTTGACGGGGCCGAACAGGGTCGAATGCACGCCCATGCCCACGACGGCGGCCACCAGCAGCCACAGGGTATGCGTCATCCAGCCGGCGGCGGCCACGGCCATGATGGCCAGTTCCATCCATTTCACGAAACGGGCCAGGCCCGCCTTTTCGAACTTGTCGGCCAGCTGACCCGCCGTGGCTGAAAACACGACGTAGGGCAGGATGAACAGGCCGGGAATCAGGTTGGTGATGGTGGACGGGTCGAGCGTGGTCCAGCTCAGCGCATCGTAGGCGAGGATCACCATCAAGGCCGTCTTGAACAGATTGTCGTTGAAGGCGCCAAAGAACTGGGTCCAGAAGAAGGGCCCGAAACGGCGCTGCGACAATAAGGAGAACTGGCTGCTTTGACTCATGGCATGGGGAACTGGCAATTAAGGAATTGCTAAAATACAGCACTATCTTGCGCACGACAATCTGAATGTCGACATCTTGCTTGGCATCAATATGAAAAGCCCGCTCCGGCCCCATGCTTGCCTTGCCGCCGAACACACTTCCTGGTACTTGCCCTGACACAACAGAAATCGCTTGTTTCTTGATAATAAGGTAATGTGCGCATACATCGGGCGCCTTCGCCCTGCCCTTTCAGGAAAGCTGCCCCATGTTTGGATTGATCACGCTGTTCATCCTTGGCTTGCTGATTACCGCCTTCGTGCTGGTGCTGCAGTACCGCCGCAGAGTGGCGGATCTGGAATTGCTGACGGCGCGCCTGCGCAAGGAAGTCGACGGCATCCAGCAGCGCCTGCGGACGCTGGAAGGCCAGGGCGAAGCGCCTGCGGCTACGCCCGTCGTGCCCGCCGTGCCCGCCAGCGCGGCACCGGCGGCGGTGCCGACGCCTTTGCCGACGCCCGCCCCCGTGCCGCAAGCAGCCGCGATCAAAGTAGCCGAGGTGGCGCAGGTCGCGCCGGCACCAGTGCCGGCAGCAGCCTCCGCAGCAGAAGCCCCCGTGGCGCCGAAACCGGCCCCGCCGGTTCCGGCCAAGCCCGCCCCTGCCGTCCCGAATACCCCGTCCTGGATCGCGCACCCAGACGGCCTCGTTGCCAAGGCGAAAAACTGGCTATTCACGGGCAACCTGGTCGCCAAGCTGGGCTTGCTGATCCTCTTCCTCGGCGTCAGCTTCCTGCTCAAATACGTGTCGGCCCAGGTCACGCTGCCCATCGAGCTGCGCCTGGCCGGCATCGCGCTGGCCGATATTGCCCTGCTGGCCTGGGCCTGGCGCATCCGCCTCAGCCGTCCCGGCATCAGCCTGCCGCTGCAGGGCACGGCGCTGGCGATATTGATGCTGGTCACGTTTGGCGCCTTCCGCCTGTATGAACTGATCCCGGCCGGCCTGGCATTTGCCGTGCTGTTCGTGCTGACGGCGTTCACGTGCCTGCTGGCCGTGCTGCAAAACGCCGTCTGGCTGGCCGTCTTCGGCATCGTCGGCGGCTTTGCCGTGCCCCTGCTGGTGTCGACGGGCAGCGGCAACCATATCGGCCTGTTCAGTTATTACGCGCTGCTCAATGCGGGCGTATTCGCCATCGCCCTGAAACGCGCCTGGCGCGTCCTGAATGTACTAAGCTTTGGCTTTACCTTTGTCGTCGCCACCACCTGGGGCCTGCTGCGCTACTCGCCCGAGCACTACCTGTCGACGCAACTGTTCTTGATCCTGTTCGTGCTGTTCTATGTCGGCATCGCGATCGCCTACTGCGCGCGCCAGGCGCCGCGCCTCAAGCATTACGTGGATGGCACCCTGGTCTTCGGCACGCCGCTGGCAGCCATGGGCCTGCAGTACGGCCTGGTCCGGCACTTTGACTTTGGCCTGGCGTTTTCCGCACTGCTTGCCGGCCTGTGCTACACGGGACTTGCCGTGGCGCTGTGGCGCAGGAATGGCTTCAAGCTGCTGGCCGAAGCCTTCCTCGCGCTGGGCATCGTCTTCGGCACCCTGGCCATTCCGTTCGCCCTCGACGGCCGCTGGACGTCCGCCGCCTGGGCGCTGGAAGGCGCGGGCATCGTCTGGGTCGGCTTGCGCCAGCGCCAGACGCTGGCCTGGGCTTTCGGCTTGCTGGTGCAGGGGGCCGCCTGGCTTGCCTTCCTCGGCGCCATGCAGGAACTCACCACGGCAACGGCCCTGGACGCCAACATCTGGCTCGGCTGCGTGCTGCTGGCCGCCGCCGCGCTGGTGATGGCCTTCAACTTCCGCCACCATGGCAGCCACTTGCATCCGGAGTTCATGAGCAGCCTGTCCGTGCTGTTCCTGACGGCCGCCACAGTCTGGCTGCTGGGCGGCATCTGGACCGAAATCCTGCTGCGCACGGATGCCGCAACGCAACTGAACCTGCTGACCGTCAGCGCGCTGGCAGTGGCAGCCCTGCTGGCGGCGCTGGCGCGGCGCGAGCAATGGCATGCGCCGCGCGCGCTGCTGCTGGCCGTGCAGGTACTGGCCGGCATGGTCATGCTCAGCCGCGCCAGCTGGACCTGGGACCAGCATCCGGCCAACCTGTTCGGCGGTTCCTTCCTCAGCGCCCTGCTGCTGGGCGCCGCCGCCTTTGCCAGCGCCCGTTTCCTTGCGCTGCGCGCGCGCGGCGGCGACGAGCTGCTGGCCCTGGTGGCGCGCCCCCTGCTGGCCTGGAGCGGCTTGCTGTGGTTTGCCGCCATCCTCGTGCCCTTCACCAGCTGGCTGCTGCGCCTGATAGACGGCGACCTGGCGCTGCAAGCGCACGCGGGCGAACACTGGCTGGCGCTGTACCTGATCGCCGTCTGCGTCACGACGCCCGCGTTCGCCCTCCTGGCGCGGCGCCTCGATTGGCCGCAGCTGCGCTGGATCAGCGTGGCCGCCTGGATTGGCCTGGGCCTGTGGAGCGCCAACCTGTTGCTGGCGCTGTACCTGCGCGACTACCTGCCAACCGGCTTGAGCTGGCTGGCCCTGGCCAGCGCCCTGGCGGCAGGAGAATACCTGCTGCTGGCCTGGCCTCAAGCGGGCTGGCAATTCGACGCGCGCGCACTGCGTTTCCTGCATACGCTGCGCACGGCAGCGCCCTGGCTGATGCTGTGGCCGCTTGGCGCCATCCAGGTCAGTGCCTGGCTGGCGCAGCATGAAGGCAGCGTCAGCCCTGCCTGGGCCCGCTACTTGCCGGCCTGGGCCATGATGCTGGTGCTGGCCTGGCTGATCCGCCGCTGCCGCGCTGGCGCCTGGCCGGTGGCGCCGATTGCGGCGTGGTACCAGCGTTATCTGATACCGCTGGCGGCGGCATGGTCGCTGCTGCTGATCGCCGCGTGGAACATCTTCGACGACGGCGCCATGGCACCGCTGCCGTACTTGCCATTGCTCAATCCGCTGGACCTGAGCACGGGTTTTGCCGTCCTGCTGGCCATTGCCAGCTACCGCTTGCTGCCGGCGGGCCAGATGCCGCTGCCCGCCGTGTGGCAGGCGCGCTTGCCCGTCGTGGCCGCGTGCCTGCTGTATGGCTGGTTCAACCTGATGCTGCTGCGCACGGTGTCGCAGTACCTGGGCGTGCCCTACACCTTTGACGCCATGCTGGCCTCGCAATTCGTGCAAGCGATGCTGTCGCTGGTGTGGAGCGTGACGGCCCTGCTGCTGATGCGCCACGCGGCGCGCCAGCAGCGGCGCCAGCAATGGAGCCTGGGCGCCGTGCTGCTGGGCCTGGTCGTCCTGAAACTGTTCCTGATCGACCTGTCGAACGTGGGCGGCATCGAGCGCATCGTCTCCTTCGTGGGCGTCGGCTTGCTGATGGTCTTGATCGGCTACCTGGCGCCGTTCCCCAAGGCTGCCGCGCCCGCTTCAGCCGAACCGCAACAAGGAGCCGCATGAAGCCCTCATTGATCTGCTGCAGCCTGCTGGTGGCAGGCGCCGCGCTGGCCGCACCCGGCCAGGACCGGCCACAGGACTATGCCTGGAGCATGCCCGTGCAGGTGCCGGCCGGCGCCGGCATCGTCCAGCTGATATTGCCCAGGGACGTCTACCTGCACGCCAGCTCGGCCAGCCTGGCCGACCTGCGCCTGTTCGACGCGGACGGCAAGCGCCTGGCCTACGCCATCGGCGCGCCGCCCGCGCAATCGGCCACGCAACGGACTGCCATTCCCGCCCGCATTTTCCCCGTGACGGGCGCGCCGGCAACTGGCGATGGCTTGCAAGGCATCGATATCCGCACGGCGGACGATGGCCATTTGCTGTCGGTCAGCACGCGCGCCGGCACGGCAGCGACCACGGCGGCGCTGCAGGCGCTGATCCTCGACCTGGGCAAGCAGACGCAAGACAAGCGCATCGCCGCCTTGCGCTTCACACCGCCGGCCCGCACGGACAATTACAGTGCGCAAGTGCTGCTGGAAGTGAGCGATGACCTGAAGCAATGGGACGCCATCGGCACCACCACCCTGAATTGGCTCAGCAACAGCGACACGCAAACCCTGGCCAACGACAGCATCGCCTTTGCGCCGCGCGCCTTCCGCTATGCGCGCCTGAGCTGGCAAGCGGGCGAACCGCTGGCCTTTGCGGCGATCACGGCGCAAGCCGTCAGCGAAACGGAGATCGCTCCAGCGCGCGCCTCCATCGTGCTGCAAGGCTTGCCCGGCAAGCAGGCGAATGAATGGCGCTACGCCACGCCCCTCGCCATTCCCGCCGACAGCATCGCCCTGCAATTGACGCGCAACAATGTGGTGCTGCCCGTGACCCTGGGCGTGTATCGCCAGAACAGCTATGTTCCCCGGCACCGGCTGCACCTGCGCCACCAGGCGCGTCCCGCACAAGGTGCGTATTTCGATCCCCTGCTGAGCACGACGTTTTACCGCATCGGCCTCGATGGCAAGGAGCGGATCTCGGGCGACCTGGCCATGCCCGTGACGCAAACGGGCGAATGGGTACTGCAGACGGCCACGGAACTCCAGCTCGACGCCAGCGATGCGCCCGCCTTGCGCCTGGGCTGGACACCGGCCACCGTCGTTTTCCTGGTCAGCGGCAAGCTGCCTTATCAGCTGGCATTCGGCAACAGCAACGCCGCCGCCGTGGCGCAACCGCTGTCGCAGGTGGCGCCCGGCTTCAAGACGGACGAATTGCTGGCACTCAAGACGGCCAGCGCCGGCCCGCTCCACCCCAACGGGGGCGCGGCGGCACCAGCACGCGCCACAAAAGACGGGGCACCGTGGCGCCTGGCCGCGCTGTGGGGCGCACTGCTGCTGGGCGTGGGCGTGCTGGGCTTCTTTGCCTGGCGCTTGCTGTCGCAAATGAAACAGGAACAACAGGAACAAGAGGAACAAACGGGGCAGCAGAAATCAGCCCCACAGCAAACGGGCCAGCAATAAATGGGCCCGCAAGCAATGGGCCGGCAAGCAATGGAGGATGGCGCAAACAGGCGCGGCCAACGGCCAGACTAGCGGCCAGAAAAACCAGGCGCCACGAATGGCTTTACACAAATGGCTTTATTGCGGCGTACTGACTTGCTGGCTTCACTGCTTGCTGGCTTGCTGGCGGCTGGCGGCTGGCTTGCTTACAGGCTAGCAGGCTTGCTTATCGACCGGCTTGCACGCTCACTGCCGCAGCAACGCCTTGAACGTCTGCGGCATCCAGGGGCGCGCCGCCAGCATGAAGCTGATGGCCAGGCGCTCATCGCCGGGCAGGCGCGCGTCTTCCTGGTGTTGCTGCGAGAATTCTACCGCCACTTGCTTCAGGCGTTCCAGCAAGGCCGCCGTGGATTTTTTCGACAGCATCACGTTCACCAGGCGCAGCAATTCCGTCTCGCCATCGAACTGGGAATTCAAATAGTCACCATAGGCTTCCTTTTTGAAATACGTGTGGATGGGACCGTTCGGTATCCACGCAAACGTGCGCGCCACCAGCAGTTTGACCCGGTTATTCGGCAGCAGTTCCAGAAAACCGATCTTGTCGAGGCGCAGCAGGTATTTCACGGCTTGCGCCTCGCTGATGTCATAGATGGCGACGATCTGTTCCAGCGGCAGCAGGTTCAGGGCAGAGACAGCCACCACGAACAGCCGGGTGTCCTCGATGATTTCCTTTTCCTGCGCATATGTCAGTCCAGTGATCAGGGTGGGCGTGGCCTGGGCAGACTGCACGGCCAGCGCCAGCTGCTGGAAATCGCTGCCGATGGCCACCAGGATCTGGTCCAGGCGCTGCAGGGTAAATTGCTTCTGCGAAAACATCCGCTTGACGCTGGCTTCGGATACGCCGATGCGCAGTGCCAGCTCGGCATACGTGACGGCACGCGCTTTCAACAGGCGTTTCAAGGCTTCGATCAAGGCGTGGGTTTGCGGCATGCATTTCCTTTATAAAAATGGCATCGGTTCTGGCGGCAAAAAAGTAGCGCAATACGCTACCTGCGGTATGCCTGCCCGCTACGAGTAGCGTTTTCATTGACCAATTGCCCACAGTCTACAATGATGGCGTTGCCACTTGGCACACTTGAAGGAGAAACACATGAAACGCCTGCTGCCCCTCTGCCTGTCCCTGTCGCTGTTGACGCTCTCCGTGGCCGCTCCCGGCCTGGTCCACGCCGCCGCCTCGGAGAACCTGTCGAAAGGCTCGCAAAACCTCAGCCAGGGTTCCGCCATCGTCGTCGCCGGCTCCATGTCGATGCTGGTCGCCTCCGGCCAGGTGGTGGTCGCCAGCGTGGAAACGGTGGGCGAAGGCATCGTCATCGTGCTGAAAGGCGCGTCCGAAGCGGGCGGCGCTTCCATCCAGATGAGCACGCAAGCGGCCAAGGGCCTGTCGCTGGCGGCCGGCACCGTGGTCAACGTGGTGGCGCTGTCCACCGGCCACATGCTGGTTCTTTCCGGCAAGGCCATCGCCTTCATCCCGAACGAACTGGGCAAGGCGCTGCTGCACCACTCCAAAGTGTAACCACCAATGAAGAACGGAAATCCCATGAAACATCTGCTCGCCACCGCCCTGCTGTGCGCCGCCACCATGGCGCCGCTGGCCCAGGCCGCCAATTCCGACACCACCAACGCGTCCGACAACGCCAGCATGGCGTCGGCCATCGTGCTCGTCGGCTCCATGTCGGTGCTGGCCGCCGCCGGTGAAATCGTCATCGACAAGGTGGAAGACGTGGCCGACGGCAGCGTCCTCGTACTGAAGAGCGCAGCCAGGGGCGCCTCGCAGGCGGCCACGGCCTCCGTCAAGCTGAGCCAGAAAGCCACGCAAGGCCTGTCGCTGGCGGCCGGCACGGCCATCCAGGTGGTTGCCGTCTCGACGGGCCACATGCTGGTACTGTCAGGCAAGGCCATCGCCTATGTGCCGGATGCGGCCGGCAATGCCATCCTCCACCATTCGAAAGCGTGAACCCATGAAACGCCTGACTGTCATGATTATCAGCCTGGCCCTGGCCGGCGCCGCCCATGCGGGACGCTCGTGCGAGGAAAAGCCAACGGATGCGACCACCCTCGTCAAATCGATGGATCTGGCGCAAAAGACCCTGCAGGCGCTCGATGGTTCGGGCGCGCAAGTGGCGCTGGTGGCGCGCGCCGGGCAAGACCTGTCGAAGTACAATTTGCGCTATTCGCACATGGCGCTGGCCTGGCGCGACCACCCGAAGGGCCGCTGGCTGGTGGTGCATGAACTCAATGAATGCGGCACGGCGCAATCGTCACTGTACAACGAAGGCTTGGGTAATTTCTTCATGGATGACGTGTTCATGTATGAAAGCCTGATCCTGATTCCCGGCCAGGATACGCAGCAGCAGCTGGTGCGACTGTTGACGTCGAACACGCCCAAGCGCCTGCATGAGGCGCACTACAATATGCTGGCCTACCCGTTTTCCACCAAGTACCAGAACTCGAACCAATGGGTGCTGGAAACCCTGGCCGCTGCCAGCAACGAGCCGGGCAAGATCGAAACGCGCGCCGAAGCGCAAGGCTGGCTGCGCAGCGCCAGCTACGCGCCGCAAACGCTCAGCATACCGGCCGCCACGCGCCTGGGCGCGCGCATGTTCCGCGCCAATATCGCCTTCGACGATCACCCGTTCGAGCGCCGCATGACGCGCCAGATCGACGTCGTCACGGTGGACTCCATCGTGCGCTTCATGCGCCAGCGCGAACCGCAGGTGCAGGAAATCGTCGTACGGGGAAATTAAGGGCGCGGCAGCAGGCGAAACAGCGGTCCGATCAGCAATACCAGCACTACCATGCGCGCCACGTGGAAAGCCGTGACGATGGGGACGCCCAGATGCAGGGCCTTGGCCGTCAGCGACATTTCCGCGATGCCGCCGGGCGAGGTGGCCAGGACGGCCGTGCCGGGATGGATGCCCAGCCAGTGCGACAGGCCCAGTCCGAAGGCGGCCGCCAGCAGCAACATCAGGACGCTGCACAGAGCCACGCCGGCCAGGTAGCGGGGAGCAGCATGCAGGAAGGCGGGAGTGAAGCGCGTGCCCAGGGCGATGCCGATGAACAGCTGGCCCGCGCGTATCATCCATTCGGGCAGGCGCGACAGATGGATGCCGCAGGCCGTCAGCAGCAGCGCGGCCAGCAGCGGGCCGATGACCCACGCGTTGGGCAGCCGGCCCCGTTTTAATGCGAGGGCCGCCAGCACCGTGATGCCGACCAGCAGCGCCAGCCCGCCATAGTCGACCAGCGCGGCGCCCGGCACGAAAGTCTCATGCCCTTCTGCCAGGCCATGGCTGCCCCAGTAGCGCACGCCGAACGGAATCGTCGCCACCACCAGCATCATGCGCAGGCTGTGCGCGGCGGCCACCTTGCCCACGTCGGCGCCATGGCGCTCGCTCTGCACCGCCATCTCGGATGCGCCACCCACGGCCATGGCAAAGAAGGCGGTGGCATGGTCGACGCCGGAGAGGCGACGCAGCAGCATGGCGCCGGACGCGCCCAGTGCCAGCGCGAACAGCACGGCGCCGGCGATCCATGGCGTATAGACGGTGAGCACGGCCAGCACGGGCGTCGTGAAATACAGACCCAAGGCCGTGCCGATGGCCCACTGTCCCGCTTCCCGCACGCGCACGGGGCAAGCCAGTTCGCGCCCCGCCAGGCGCAGCGCGGCCGTGGCAAACAGGGGGCCGATCATCCACGGCAGCGGCGTGTGCAGCCACAGGCAGATGGCGGCACCCGCCAGCCCGGCGGCCAGCGCCGCGCCGACTGCGCGCCAGCGCGGCCACCACGGCACCGTTAAAACACCCAGAGCTTATCGGCCGGCATGTGCAGCCAGTACTTGCCTGCCTCGAGCTTGTGGCGCGAATACGCGCGCAAGCTGATGTTCTCGGCGCCGCCGCGTTCGAACAGGCATTCCCAGCGGTCGCCCAGGTACATGCACGTCAGCAGCGGCAGCTCGATGGCGTTGTCGACCTGCGTGGCGCTGATCTTCACTTCCTCGACGCGGATCATGGTCGTCACTTCCGTGCCCGCGTTGGCGCCGCGCGCCACGCCCTGCATGGAGGCGCCATCGACCAGCAGGCGCACCTGCTTGCCGTCGCGCTGCACCACCTTGCCGGGCAGACGATTGTTACTGCCCATGAATTCGGCCGTGAACAGGGTGTCCGGCGTTTCATACATGCTTTGCGGCGTGCCCTGCTGCTCGATCTTGCCGTTATTGAGCAGCAAGATACGGTCGGAAATGGCCATCGCCTCGCCCTGGTCATGCGTCACCATCAGGGCCGACAGGCCCAGGCGCACGATCAGTTCGCGCAGGAAGGCGCGCGCCTCCTCGCGCAGCTTGGCGTCCAGGTTCGACAGCGGTTCGTCGAGCAGGATCACGGGCGGGTTGTACACCAGCGCGCGGGCGATCGCCACGCGCTGCTGCTGGCCGCCGGACAGCTGGTGCGGATAGCGCTCGCCCAGGTGTCCGAGTCCCAGCTGCGTCAGCACTTCCTTGATGCGCGCGGCGATTTCCGTGCTGCCCATCTTGCGCAATTTGAGGCCGTAGGCGACGTTGTCGAACACGGTCTTGTGCGGCCACAGCGCGTACGACTGGAACACCAGTCCCAGGTTGCGATGCTCGGCCGGCATCTCGAAATGCTTCGCACCGTCGAAGACATTGCGCTCGCCGATCTGGATGGTGCCCGCCTTCGGGCTTTCCAGCCCGGCGACGGCGCGCAGCAAGGTGGTCTTGCCGCTGCCCGAAGGCCCCAGCAGGGCGACCACTTCGCCTTTTTGCAGGTGCATCGAGACACCTTTCAGGATCTGGTTGGCGGCAGCGCCGGTGCCGTAGTCCAGGTACAGCTCATTGACGGTCAATTCATTCATGATGTGGTCTCAGTCTATTCTTAGTTATGCAGCTCAGTTATGTAACTTCACGCCAAAGCGCAGCGCGATGCCCAGGCCGATGGCCACCAGGGTGATATTGATGAAGGACAGCGCCGCCACCAGGTCGGTCGAACCGCCCGCCCACAGCGACACCAGCATGGCGCCGATCACTTCCGTGCCCGGCGAGAGCAGGTACACGCCCGTCGAATATTCGCGCTCGAAAATCAGGAACACCATCAGCCAGGCGCCCAGCAAGCCGTATTTGATCAGCGGCAGGGTCACATCGCGCGTCACCTGGCCGCGGTTGGCGCCGACGGCGCGCGCCGCCTCTTCCAGCTCAGGCCCCACCTGCAGCAGCGCCGTCGAAATGAGGCGCATGCCGTAGGCCATCCACACCACCGAATACGCGAGCCACAGGGCGAAGATCGTCGAGCGCACTTCGCGCAGCACGGGAATCACATGGCCGCTGAGCCACAGGGCCACGCCGTTGTCCATGCCTTTCAATATGCCGTCGAGCCAGGCCGGCACGAACAGGAACACCCACAGGAACGACAGGCCGGCCAAGAGGCCCGGCACGGCGCGCGGCACCAGCACGCTGTAATCGAGCAGGCGCGTGATGCCGTCCTGCTTGCGGTGCATGGCCAGCGCAATGAAGCTGTAGCAGCCCACGGCCAGCGCGCCGCCGACGACGCCGATCAGGATGGTGTTGACGATGCCGCGCACCAGCGAAGGCTGGTCGAAAATGTCGCGGAAATGCTGCAACGTCAGCACGTCGGCCAGGTGCACGCCCTCGCCCCAGTATTGCACAAAGGAGCGCAGCACGATGCCCGTCAACGGCAGGATGATGGTGAAGATCAGCCAGCCGGCCAGCAAGGCAAACGCCAGCCACTTCCAGCGGCCCAGCGGCATGGCCTTGCTGCGCGCGCCCTTGCCCTTGATCGACACGTATTTGTTGGCGGATTTGAGCAGCCAGCGCTGTATCATCACCAGCGGCATGGTCACCATCACCAGGCAGACGGCGACGGCAGCCATCAGGTGGTACGACGGCGTGCCGAGCTTGTTCGTCAGCTTGTACAGATAGGTTGGCAGCACCAGATGGCCTTCCGGATCACCGAGCACCAGCACCAGGCCGAATACTTCGAAGCCGAGGAAGAACACCAGCACGCCCGCATACGCCAGCGCCGGCATGATCATCGGCAGCGACACATTGAGCATCACCTGGATCGGCGAAGCGCCGGCCACGCGGGCCGCTTCTTCCACGTCCGAGCCCAGGCTTTTCAGGGCCGACGAGGCATACAGGTAGACGTGCGGCACGTGCGTCAGACCGGCGATGATGACAATGCTGGTGAAGGAATAGATATTCCAGGGCACGAAGCCCAGCAACTCCTTGGCCCAGATCGAATAGAAGCCCACGGGTCCCATCGAGACGACGTAGCCAAAGCCCATCACCATCGGCGAGACAAAGATCGGCACCAGCAGCATGGGCGCCACCCAGCCGCGGCCGGGCAAATCCGTGCGCACCATCAGGAAGGCGAGCATGCCGCCCAGCGGCACGGCGATGACGGTCAGGCCGAAGGCCAGCATCAGGCCATTCTTGAAGGCCATGGCGAAATCAGGATCATCGAAGATGAAACGGTAGGAATCAAAGCCGAATTCGCGCACCGGCATGAAGAAGGGCGCGTTCAAAAAGCTCTGGTAAAAAATCAGGAACAGCGGCAGGAAAATGGCGACCAGGGTAATCGCCACGACCACGCCGCGCGGCCAGTTCAGGCGCGACAAGGGAGAGCGCGACCGTGCAGGCAGCGGCAAGATAGCAGTTTGCATGATGAATCCAATGAATGAAGGGTGCGGCATCCGTCCGCGGGCACGCGCCTGCGGACGGCCAGGACGGCGTTATTTCTTGCCGGCTGTTTCTTTCCATTGCTTCAAGAAGGCCATGCGCTTGGCTGGCCCCAGGAATTGCAGGATGATCGGATGCACGGGAATCGGCTTGACGTTGGCCGTGCCGATTTCCTTGATCAGCTCCGCCGAGGTGGTCTCGCCCGTGACGTCGGCGCGGATGGCGAACAGCTTGGCGCCGTTGGCGATGATGGTCTGGCCGCGGTGCGACAGGATGTAATCGAGCCACAGCTTGCTGGCGTTGACGTTCTTCGCGTTCTTGTTGATGAACTGCACGCGCGACAGGATCAGGGTGTAATCCTTGGGCAGAACCACGCCGATCGACGGGTCGGTCTTGGCGCGCACCAGCGCGTAAGAGCCCAGCACGTTGTAGCCGATCAGGTTTTCACCGGACGAGATACGCTCCATCATGGTGCCCGTCGACGACTGCACGCGCACCTTGGCCGTGCCGAACGCGTTTTGCAGCGCCAGGAATTGCGGATATTCCTTGGCATCCTGCGCCATGAACATGAAGCCGACGCCCGATTTTTCGATGTCGTAGGTGGTGACCTTGTCCTTGAACTTCGGCGTGGCGATCAGCTTGACGAAGTCATCGTGGTTCTTCGGCACTTCCTTCGGGTCGAGCAAACGCTTGTTATAGACGATGGCGGCCGGCTCGAACGTAGTGCCGTATGCCTGGTCGTCCCACATGGCCCAGCCGGGGATCTTGGCCGCTTCGACCGACTTGTATTTCAGGGCGTAGCCATCGGAAGCCAGGCGCATCTGCAAGTCCATTGCCGAGGACCACATCACGTCGGCCGTGTTGCCGCCGGCGGCCACTTCGGAAATGAAGCGGTTATACACTTCGGTGGAATTCATGTCGTTGTATTCGACCGAGATGCCTGGATACAGGGCGCTGAAGTCCTTGATCAGCGGCGCGGCGGCCTTGCTGTCGGTGGCGCTGTAGATCACCACCTTGCCTTCCTTCTTGGCCGCGTCGATGATCTTCTGGTAGTCGGCCGGATAACCTGCCGGTACCTGGGCGAAAGCGGCGCCGGCCAAGCTGGCAAACGCGGTGGCAAGGGCGGCTTGAAGCAGGGTCTTGGTTTGCATGGGGTTGTCTCCGTCTATGAATAGGTTTTTTATTTAATATGAGGTCGATCAGCGCATCAGGCCAAGCTCATTTGCCTGCCTGGCATACTCGTCGACCGCCTTCCTGACATACGCCGTCAGCTTCGGCCCCGTCAGGGCGAATGGATACAGGCCGGCCTGCGCGCGCCATTCCGCGAACTGCGGCGTGGCCATGACGCGGTCAAAGGTGGCCACCCAGCGCTGGTAGTCCGCCTCTGGCACCTGGGGCCCCATCCACACGCCGCGGATAATCGGCCAGACCACGTCGACGCCTTGCTCGCGCGCCGTCGGCACGCCTGCCAGCACGCCGGGCAGGCGCTTCTCCGACAGCACGGCCAGCACGCGCGCGTGGTTGGCGCTGGCGTTCAGGGTGGCTTCGGACGTGTCGCCCGAAACCACCTGCACATAATCGGCCTGCATCGCCGTAAACACTTCGCCGCCGCCTTCGAGCGCGACAAAACGCAGTACTTTCGGATCGATGCCGGCGTGGCGCGCCACCAGCGCCATCTTCAACCAGTCCTGGCTGCCGATGGTGCCGGAGACGCCGATCAGCACCTTGTCCGGATGCTGCCGCAATGCCGCGATCAGGTCGCCCAGCGTCTTGTAGGGCGAATCGCTGCGCACGGCGATCATGCCGTAGTCGGCGCCAAGCGCCGCCACCCAGCGCACGTCGCCCGCCTTGGCATTACCGAACTTGCCCTGCGCCAGATTGAGCAGCGAACCGCCCGAAAAGGCCACCAGGGTGTTCGGCTCCGCGCGGCGGCGCTGCGACCCCATCGAGTGCCAGGCCACGGCGCCGATGCCGCCGGGCAGATAACTGATGCGCATCGGCGCCATGGCGGCTGCCGCGCCCTCCTGCGCCAGGCCTTTTTTCGCCAGCTTGCAGGTCAGGTCCATGGCGCCGCCCGGCTTGGACGGCACCACGCACTCGGCCGGCGCCGACGCCTGCGCCCCCGCGAGGGCGGGCAGCAGGCACAGCAAGGACAGGAACAGGGAGCGCAGCATCGTCATGCCTTAGAAGCGGTGCTGGATGCCGGCGATCAGGCCGCGCTGCGTGTCGCCGAAACCGGCATCGTCACGCGACAGGCTGACCAGCTGGTTGTGCTTGGCCTTGGCGTAGGCGCCGGCCACGTACAGGTCGGTGCGCTTGGACAGGGCATAGCGCACGCGCGCCACGTACATGATCGGATCGGCATTGAGGTTGGCGGCCACGTTTTTCACGTCCTGGTAGTAGATCACGCCCGTCAGGGTGATCACCGGCGTGGTCTTGTAGCTGACGCCGCCCCAGTACAGGGTGCCGCGTACGTCGGCCTTGCCGGAGGCAGCCGGATCGAGCTTGTAGTCGCGCGCCGCCGCCTGCACTTTCCACGGGCCGTCGTCATACATGGCGCCCAGGTGGTACACGGTGGTCTTGTCGCGCGCGCCGCCGGCGATGGCATTGCCGTTCACCTGCTCATACGTGGCCAGCAGGCTGACAGGACCGGTCTTGTAGGTGACGGCCGTGGACAGCTTGGCGCTGTCCGAGCTGCCCGTCGACTGCTCGCCGAAGCCGTACGATGCGCCGTAGCTGAAGTCGCCCGTCTTGCCCGAGTATTTGACCATGTTGTCGAAGGCCGTCGTCATGCCGTATTTGCTCGGGCCCGTCGCATTGGCTGAGGTGGCCCACGAATAGAACGGCGCATAGGCCATCGGATCGAACGGCAGCACGAAGTCATACACGGTGGTGAACGAACGGCCCAGCACGACGCGGCCAAACGCGCCTTCCAGGCCCACATTGGCCTGGCGCTTGAACAGCGCGCCGTCGGCCGCGCCCGTGTCGACCAGGATGCCGCCTTCCAGGTTGAAGACAGCTTTCAGGCCGCCGCCCAGGTCTTCGCTGCCCAGGATGCCCCAGCGCGAGGTGTTCATGCCGCCCGAGCTCACTTGCGTCATCGAGCTTTTGTTCGGACCGGCGTTGCTGGTGGTGCTGACGCCGGCGTCCAGGCGGCCGTACAGCGTGACGTTCGATTGTGCCTGGGCGCTGCCAGCGGCGGCCAGGACAGCCAGAGCGGCCAGCGAATATGCGGTCTTCTTCATGTAGAGTATCTCCCTTAGATATAGTTATTAGTGATATGCCTGATCAATTTCATGAATCAGGATCACACTATATGAGCGCGATCCTTTCAATTCGCTTTCAGACTGACAGGTGTCGCCAGCCAGCCACAAAGGGGACAAACATATTCATTGCCGCCCCTGTCGGCGCGGCGCCGGCAGGCTTACACTGCATCCATTTCAACGAATGGCGGAGACCATGCGCATATTATTAGTGGAAGACCATCTGGAGCTGTCGCACTGGCTGGCAAAGGCCCTGCGCGACGCGCACCTGACGGTGGAGACCGCCCACAACGGCGCCGATGCCGACGCCCTGCTGCACACGCAGGAATACTCGCTGGTGCTGCTCGACCTGACCCTGCCGAAGATGGATGGCCTGGACGTGCTGCGCCGCCTGCGCGCGCGCGGCGGCACGCGCGGCAAGACTCCCGTCATGATACTCACCGCGCGCGGCGGCCTGGATGAAAAAGTGCAGGGCCTGAACCTGGGCGCCGACGACTACATGGCCAAGCCGTTCGAGCTGGCCGAACTGGAAGCGCGCGTGAAAGCCCTGCTGCGCCGCAGCCAGGGCAACGAGGCCCTCGTGCATGCGTGCGGCGCCCTCAGTTTCGACACCGTCACGCGCATGTTCAGCTATGCCGGCGCCCCGTTTCCCCTGACGCCGCGCGAACACGCCGTGCTCGAAGCGCTGATCACGCGCTCGGGGCGCGCCGTGTCGAAGGAAAAACTGTTCGACGAAGTCTTTGCGCTGGCCGACGACGCCAACCTGGACGCCATCGAACTGTATATCCACCGCGTGCGCAAGAAGCTGGAAAGCGGCGTGGAAAGCGGCTCGCCCGACGGCGCCGTCATCACCACCCTGCGCGGCATCGGCTACCTGCTGCAGCCGCGCAGCGCCATGGCGCCGGCCGCGCCGAAATGACGGTGCGCGCCCCACGCCCGCCCCTGCTCGAACGCCTGCGCCGGCGCTGGGCGCAGGGCCGGCCGCTGGGCAGCCTGCGCAGCCAGCTGCTGCGCTGGCTGCTCATCCCCCTGGTGATGCTGGTGCTGCTCGACGCCGTCTTTGTCTACCGCAACGCGCTCGACGCGGCCGACATGGCCTACGACCGTTCCTTGCTGGCGTCGACGCGGGCGCTGGCCGAGCGCGTCTCCATCGTGGGCGGCAAGGTGGTGGCCGAAGTACCCTACGTGGCGCTCGACAGCTTCGAAACCGACACCCTGGGCCGCATCTACTACAAGGTGACGGGCATCAATGGCGAACTGGTGTCAGGCTATGGCGACTTGCCGCCCGTGCCGAAAAACGTGCCGCGCTCGCAGAATTATCCTGCCCTGGTGCGCTTCTACCACGCCGACTACCACGGCAAGCCGATCCGCATCGCCGCCCTGCTGCAACCCGTGTACGACGACTCGATGCGCGGCATCGCCCTGATCCAGGTGGCCGAGACGCTGGACGCGCGGCGCGGCCTGTCGAACCAGATCCTGTTCGACACCCTGAGCTGGCAGGCGGCGATGATACTGGTGATGGGCGCCCTCGTGTGGTTTGCCGTGCGCCTGGTGCTGCGCCCGCTGATGCGCTTGAAAACGGAGGTCGAGACGCGCACCCTGTCCGACCTGTCCGACGTCGACCCCACGCTGGTACACAAGGAAATGCGCCCTCTGGTGAGCGCCATGAACGGCTCCATGTCGCGCCTGCAGCAGCTGATCGCCAGCCAGCGCCGCTTCATCGCCGACGCCTCGCACCAGTTGCGCACGCCGCTGACGGTGCTGAAAACCCAGGCCGAACTGGCCATGCGCGAGTGCGACCGCCAGGCGGGCGCGCCGCCGGACATCGCCGCCTTGCGCGACATCGTGCGCTCGATCGCCGCCACCACCGATTCGACCGTGCTGCTGGCCAACCGCCTCCTGACCCTGGCGCGCATCGAGCATGGCGGCGACAGCCTGGCGATGGACACCGTCCCCTTGCGCAACGTGGCGCAGCAGGTGGGACTGGAAATGGCCATGGCCGCCGTCGGCAGGCAAATCGACCTGTCGCTGGAAGCGCCCGACGAAGCGCCCGTGCATGGCCAGGCCCTGCTGCTGCATGAACTGGTGGCCAACCTGGTCGACAACGCCCTGCGCTACACGCCGCAGGGCGGCAGCGTGATCCTGCGCGTGCGCGCGGCGCAAACGGAGAACGGCCAGGAACACGGCGCCGTGCTGGAGGTGGAAGACAGCGGCAAGGGCATCCCGCCGGCCGAGCGCGAACGCGTATTCACGCCGTTCTACCGCGTCGGTACGGCGCTCGAGAGCAATCCAGGCGGCGCGGGGCTAGGTTTAGCCATCGTACGCGACATCGCCGCCCTGCACGGCGCGCGGCTGGAACTGGCGACGGCGGAAAATGGCCACGGATTGAAAGTCAGCGTGCATTTCGGCGTGGCCGCATGATGGCCTGCATAGATAGTCATTCGACACGAATCGTTGCCCAAAAACAACACGTAGTTTATTTCTAATATTTTTTAAATAATTGCCTTACATAAACATATTCATCCCTATACAATTCGGCTCCCATTAAGCGGCGAGACAGTCTCTCCGCATTAATTACCTAGGATCAATATGAAAAAGCAATTGTTTGCAGCAGTCGTAGGCGCCGCCCTGGCATTCCCTTTGTTCGCTCAAGCCGAAGGCGCCTACATCGGCGCCAACGTCGGCCGTTCGGAAATGAAGCTGTCCATCGATGAAGCAGGTTCGACCAAGAAAAGCAATACCGGCTACAAAGCTTACGCAGGCTACGACTTCACGCAAAACTTCGGCGCGGAAGCCGGCTACGTCGACTTCGGCAAACTGACGACAACCTTCGACGGTGATAAACTCGACGTGAAAAGCCATGCATTCTACGTTGCCGCCACCGGCACCCTGCCGCTGAACGAACAGTTCTCGCTGTTCGCCAAGGCTGGCGTGTCGCAAAACCGCACCAAAGTCAGCGTCGTTGGTGAAAACGTTAACGACTCGACCAACAAGACCTCCGCCATCTTTGGCATCGGTGCCGCTTACCACTTTGATAAAAAACTGTCGCTGGTTGCGGAATACGAAAACTTCGGCAAGGTAGCAAACGGCGATGACGCCAAGCTGAAAGCCGACCTGCTGTCGATCGGCCTGCGCTACAAGTTCTGATTCACGCTTGCGTGAATGAATGTCCAGCCGATTTCATGGCGGATAAGAAAAACCGGCTGCACAGCCGGTTTTTTTATGGGCGCATGGCGCACCACGGGCGCCGATGTTAAGATCTCGCCCTGAAATTGACTGAAAGATTCCGCCATGATGACCAAAGAAGACGTAAGCGAACTGTTCGCCAACATCGCCGAGAACGCGCCCTGGGACCTGTCCCAGCCGCTGCTGTGGGGCTATTACTTCACCAACCCGACTTCCGAACCGCTGGAGCAGGCCGCCACCGTGCTGGCGCTGCAGGGCTACCGCCCAGTGGAACTGTACCAGCCGGAACTCGACGATCCGGCGGCACCGCCCGTGTGGGTGCTGCACGTGGAAAAGGCCGAAGTGCATGGCGTCGACAGCCTGCACGCGCGCAATGGCGAACTGATGGCGTTTGCCCAGGAAAACCAGCTGGCCAGCTATGACGGCATGGACGTGGGCCCCGTCGGCGCGCCCGACGTGCCGCAGCATTAAAACAGTCATCGGATGAAAAAACGGCGCCCGCGGGCGCCGTTTTGCATGGATCGCTTGAAAACGCTCAGCTGAGGTTTTCCAGGCGAATCTTGGTAACCGTGCCCACCACGCTATTTAACGCTTCCATCTTCTCGATGGCGGCCGTGACATTCTTTTCCTGCGTCTGGTGCGTCAGCATGATGATGTCCGTATGCGTTTCGCCTTCGGCCGGCTCTTTTTGCAACATGGCGTCGATCGAGATGCTACGTTCGGCCAGGATGCGCGTCAGGTCGGCCAGCACGCCCGGCTGGTCGGCCACGTGCATGCGCAGGTAGTAGCTGGTGGTGATTTCCGACATCGGCAAAATCGCGATATCGGTCATCGCGTTCGGCTGGAACGCCAGGTGCGGCACGCGGTGTTCCGGGTCGGCCGTGGCCAGGCGGGTGATGTCGACCAGGTCGGCGATCACCGACGAGGCGGTCGGCTCGGCGCCCGCGCCGCGGCCCGAGTACAGGCTGGCGCCGACGGCGTCGCCATGCACCAGCACCGCGTTCATGGCGCCTTCCACGTTGGCGATCAGGCGCTTGGCCGGGATCAGGGTCGGATGCACGCGCAGCTCGATGCCTTCCACGCCGTTGACGGTGGCGCGCTTGGTGATGCCCAGCAGCTTGATGCGGTAGCCCAGCTGCTCGGCGTAGCGGATGTCGACGGCATTGAGGTTGCTGATGCCTTCCACGTAGGCCTTGTCGAACTGCACCGGGATGCCGAAGGCGATGGCCGACATGATGGTCGCCTTGTGCGCGGCGTCGACGCCTTCGATGTCGAAGGTGGGGTCGGCTTCCGCGTAGCCCAGTTCCTGCGCCTGTTTCAGCACGGTGGCGAAATCGAGGCCCTTGTCGCGCATCTCGGACAGGATGAAATTGGTGGTGCCGTTGATGATGCCGGCGATCCATTCGATGCGGTTGGCCGTCAAGCCTTCGCGCAGCGCCTTGATGATGGGGATGCCGCCGGCGACGGCCGCTTCGAAGGCCACCATCACGCCCTTGTCCTGGGCGGCGGCGAAGATTTCATTGCCGTGCACGGCCAGCAGGGCCTTGTTGGCCGTGACCACGTGCTTGCCGTTGGCAATCGCCTGCATTACCAGGGTTTTCGACAGGTCGTAGCCGCCGATCAGTTCGACGACGATGTCGATCTCGGGATCGTTGACGATCAGGTAAGGGTCATTGACGACCTTGCAGCCGCCGGCGACGAGCGCTTCGGCACGCGCCACGTCGCGCACGGCGACGGCGACGACTTCAATGCCGCGGCCCGCGCGGCGCTTGATTTCTTCCTGGTTGCGTTTCAGGACGCTGAACGTGCCGTAACCGACATTGCCCAGGCCCAGCAGGCCGATCTTGATGGATTTCATAGTTGTGCTTGACTGCTCATAAGTGGCGCCCCCTTGGGCGGCGCCAGGTTGATCGGTATTGCTACTGTCTGGCTCAGCCCCGGCTATGGCGCTTGCGGTAACCTTCGAGGAAGCGCGCAATGCGACCCATGGCCTCGGTCAGGTCATCGGAGTTGGGCAGGAAGACGACGCGGAAATGGTCGGGCGCGATCCAGTTGAAGCCCGTGCCCTGCACGATCAGGACCTTCGCTTCGGCCAGTAATTCATAGGCAAACTGCTGGTCGTCGGCGATCGGGTAGATCTCCGGGTCCAGGCGCGGGAACATGTACAGCGCGGCCTTCGGCTTGACACAGGTGACGCCCGGAATATCGGTCAGCAGCTTGTGCGCCAGGTCGCGCTGTTTCAACAGGCGCCCGCCGGGCCCCACCAGGTCTTGTATGCTCTGGTAGCCGCCTAACGCCGTCTGGATGGCAAACTGCCCCGGCGCGTTGGCGCATAGCCGCATCGAGGCCAGCATGTTGAGGCCTTCGATGTAATCTTTTGCGTGGCGCTTTTCGCCCGAGACCACCATCCAGCCGGAACGGTAGCCGCAGGAGCGGTAATTCTTCGACAAGCCGTTCATGGTGATGAACAGCACGTCGTCGGCCAGCGAGGCGATCGACACGTGCTCGGCTTCGTCGTACAGCACCTTGTCGTAGATCTCGTCGGCGAAAATGATCAATTGGTGCTGGCGCGCCAGTTCGACGATCTGCAGCAGCACTTCCACCGGATACAGCGCGCCCGTGGGATTGTTCGGGTTGATGACGACGATAGCCTTGGTGTGCGGCGTGATCTTGAGGCGCATGTCCTCGATGTCGGGATACCACTCGTTCTGCTCGTCGCACACATAATGCACGGGATTGCCGCCCGACAGGCTGACGGCGGCCGTCCACAGCGGGTAATCGGGCGCCGGCACCAGCACTTCGTCGCCGCTGTTGAGCAGGGCGTTCATCGACATGACGATCAGTTCGGAAGCGCCATTGCCCAAATAAATGTCATCGATGGTGACGCCGGCGATGTTCTTGCCCTGCGTATAGTGCATGACGGCCTTGCGCGGCGCGAACATGCCCTTCGAATCCGTATAGCCGGCGGCATTCTGCAGGTTGAGCATCATGTCGCGCACGATCTCGTCCGGCGGATCGAAGCCGAATACGGCCAGGTTGCCGATATTGAGCTTGGTGATCTTGTGGCCTTCTTCTTCCATTTGCCTGGATTTTTCCAGGACCGGGCCGCGGATGTCGTAGCAGACATCCGCCAATTTATTCGATTTCTGAATCGGTCGCAAAATAAATCCCTGTCGTGATGCGGCGCGGTAAGCAGAACTTGCAGCATGATAGCCGCGCCAGAACTATGAACCCGTGAAACTGCGATGCGAAAGACTGCAAGGCGAAAACAACCATTCTCGCCGAAAACAGGCCATTTTATCAAATTAAACATGGCCAACCCCAGCATTTGACGCCGATTCTGCCACGCCGGCGCCGCCGGACGGCAATCCGGCACGCGCCATCTTCATCTTCCCTTAATCTGGCAGCATTACCATGGCGCAAGCAGGCAGTCCCACTGTGGCGCCGAAGATTGCAATTTGGAAAGGATATTGCTTTTCAGTCGCTCTTTTCTGTCATTTATGGCATGCTTACGCCCTTGGCCGCGGCACGCAGTTTGGCCGCGCGCGCACCGATCAACCGACACGACCAGCCCCCCGATATCGCCATGAAACTCCATGCCAGCAGCACCCAACAATACCAGACTGTCACCGGCTATGACGAAAACGGCGTCGAGATCAATGCCCAGCCCTACAACTACAGCCTGATCGTCATGCCGGAAATGCCTCCGCGGGCGTGGGAAGTGGACAGTTTCGAGCAACTGAACGAGGCGCATTTCGCGCAGATCCTGGCCGATGCGCCCGACGTGGTCATCCTCGGCACGGGCGAGCGCCAGCGCTTCGTGCATCCGAAGCTGACGGCCGCGCTGACCATGCGCCGCATCGGCGTCGAATGCATGGATAGCCAGGCTGCCTGCCGCACCTACAATATCCTCATGGGCGAAGGCCGCAAGGTCACGCTGGCACTGATCCTGGCCCCGGCCGCGGGCAAGGCCGCATGAAAATCAATGTCAACGAACTGCACTCGTCGCGGGTGCTGATGTGGTCCCTGCTGGGCATCTTCATCGTCGTCACCCTGTATGCGCTGGGCGTGCGTACCCTGGTACCGCCCGACGAGGGCCGCTACGCCGAGATGGCGCGCGAAATGTTCGTCACGGGCGACTGGATCACCACGCGCCTGAACGGCATCAAGTACTTTGAAAAGCCGCCGCTGCAAACCTGGATGAATGCGCTGACCTTCGCCGCCTTCGGCCTGGGCGAATGGCAGGCGCGCCTGTGGACTGGCCTGTGCGGCATCATCGGCGTGTGCATGACGGCTTACGCGGGCAAGAAAGTGTTCGGCCCGCGCGTGGGCCTGTATGCGGGCCTGGTGCTGGCATCGAGCCTGTTCTGGCTCGCTTCCGGCCAGATCAATTCGCTGGACATGGGCCTGTCGGGCATGATGACCCTCACCCTGGGCAGCCTGCTGATCGCCCAGCGCGACGACGCCACGGAGATCGAGCGGCGCAACTGGATGCTGGCCTGCTGGGCCGCCATGGCGCTGGCCGTGCTGGCCAAGGGCCTGATCGGCATCGTGCTGCCGGGCGCCGTGCTGGTGCTGTATTCGCTGTGTGCGCGCGACTGGCGCATCTGGACGCGGCTGCACCTGGTCAAGGGCTTGCTGCTGTTCTTTGCCATCGCCACGCCGTGGTTCGTGCTGGTCGCCCTGCGCAATCCGGAACAGCCGCATTTCTTCTTCATCCACGAGCATTTCCAGCGCTTCCTGATGAAGGGCCACAAGCGCGAAGGTGCCTGGTATTACTTCCTGGTGCTGCTCATTCCCGGCATCCTGCCATGGATAGGCGTGCTGCCGCAAAGCCTGGCCGCCGCCTTCAAGCGCCAGGAAGGCGCCTTCCAGCCCCGCTTGATGCTGCTCGTCTGGGCCGTCTTCATTTTCTTCTTCTTCAGCTATTCGACTTCGAAGCTGCCTGGCTACATCGTGCCCATCTTCCCGGCGCTGGCCCTGCTGGTGGCGCTGTACCTGGAATCGGCCTCGCGCCGCCAGCGCCTGTTCGCCGCCGGCCTGCTGTGCGTGCTGGGCGCGGCCATCCTGATCGGCGGACCGATCGCCTTCAGCAAGGCCAGCGCACGCGATGCGGAAGCCCTGGTCGCGCTGAAGGGCTACCAGCCATGGCTGATGGCGGCCGGCTTCTTCGCCCTGGCCGGCGGCGCCCTGGCCTTGCTGCATGCGCGCCAGTTGCGCCGTGACATGACGGTGCTGACCATCGCCGGCGCCGGCTTCCTGGCCACGCACTGCATCCTGGCCGGCTCCGAACTGTATGGCCAGAACCGCGCAGGCACCGACATGCTGCCGCAGATCCAGGCCGAACTGACAGCCGATACCAAGCTCTATTCGGTCGGCATCTACGAACAATCGCTGACGTATTACCTGCAGCGGCCCGTGATCCTCGTCGATTACTGGGATGAGTTTACGTTTGGCCTGAAACAGCAGCCCGAACTGTCCATCCCGAACATCGAGCCTTTCATCACGCAATGGACGAACGATGCCAATGCCGGCGTGCACGACATGGCGATTATCAGCCTGTACCGCTACAAGGAATTGCAGGGGCGTGGCGTGCCCATGCGTGTGATTGCCGAAGATGCACGCCGCATGGTCGTTGCCAACAAATAAATATTTAAAGGGGCGCGAGGCTGCACGGATCGCGCCCCCGGCCAGCTTGCCCCGCCCCCGCATCAGCATGATTTTTCACCGCTGAAAGGCTGCGCCGCCATACTGACGATATAAAATAGCCATGCCTGCCGGCGCCTTTTGACGGCACTGGCAGCGTCGGCGATGCCGATACCCTGACACAATACAGATCCAAGAACTGCGCCCCATGACCTCTACCCTGCCCTTTTTGCCCTTTTCCAAACCCACCATCGATGAAGCGACCATCGCCGCCGTCGGCGAAGTGCTGCGCTCGGGCTGGATCACCAGCGGCCCGAAAGTGCAGGCCTTCGAAGCCCAGCTGTCCGAGTATTTTGGCGGGCGCCCCGTGCGCACCTTCAATTCGGGCACGTGCACCATGGAAATCGCGCTGCGCATCGCTGGCATAGGCCCCGGCGACGAAGTCATCACCACGCCCGTGTCGTGGGTAGCGACGGCCAACGTCATCATCGAAGTGGGCGCCACGCCCGTGTTCGCCGACATCGATCCCGTTACGCGGAATATCGACCTCGACAAACTGGAAGCGGTCATCACCCCGCGTACCAAGGCCATCATCCCCGTCTACCTGTCCGGCCTGCCCGTCGATATGGACCGCCTGTACGCGATTGCTGAAAAGTACAACTTAAGGGTCGTGGAAGACGCGGCGCAAGCGTTCGGCTCCACGTGGAAGGGCAAGCGCATCGGCGCGTTTGGCGACTTCGTCTCGTTCAGCTTCCAGGCCAACAAGAACATCACCACGGGCGAAGGCGGCTGCCTCGTCCTCAACAACCTGGAAGAAGCCAAGCTGGCCGAGAAATACCGGCTGCAGGGCGTGACGCGCAGCGGCGTCGACGGCATCGACGTCGATGTACTGGGCGGCAAGTACAACATGAGCGACATCATGGCCGCCATCGGCCTGGGCCAGTTCGCCAATATCGAGGCCATCACGACCCACCGCCGCGCGCTGGCACGCCACTATTTCGCGCAGTTCGGCAGCGATTTCGAAGCGCTGAGCGGCGCCCAGCTGCCCGTGCAGGACTTTGAAAACAGCAACTGGCATTTGTTCCAGATCATCCTGCCCGACAATGGCCCCGGCACGCGCGCCGCCTTCATGCAGCAAATGGCGCAGCAAAACGTGGGAACGGGCTATCATTACGCACCGATCCACCTGTTTACCATGTACCGCGAACGCGGCTTTACCGAGGGCATGTTCCCCGTCTCGGAAAAGATCGGCCGCCTGACCGTGACCTTGCCGATGTTCTACGCCATGACGACACAGGACGTGGAACGCGCCGTCGCCACCGTCAAATCCATTCTCATCAAATGAGCAGCGCGCCGATGAAACCTGAACTGTCCATTATCATTCCGATCTACAACGAGCAAGATGGCCTGGCCAGCCTGTTCGCCCGCCTGTATCCGGCCCTCGACGCCCTCCAGACGAGCTACGAGATCATTTTCATCAACGATGGCAGCCGCGACAATTCGGTACCCATCCTGGCGGAACAGTTCCGTCAGCGCCCGGACGTCACGCGCGTAATCTTGTTCAACGGCAATTATGGCCAGCACATGGCCATCCTGGCCGGCTTCGAGGCATCGCGCGGACAGATCATGATCACGCTCGACGCCGACCTGCAGAATCCGCCCGAGGAAATCGGCAACCTGGTGGCGAAGATGCGCGAAGGCTACGATTACGTGGGCTCGATCCGGCGCAAGCGGCAAGATTCCGCCTGGCGCACACTGGCCTCGAAGATGATGAACCGCCTGCGCGAAAAAATCACGAATATCAAGATCACCGACCAGGGCAACATGCTGCGCGCGTATGGCCGCAATGTGATCGACCTCGTCAACCAGTGCGCCGAAGTCAATACCTTCGTGCCGGCACTGGCCTATACCTTTGCCCGCAAGCCGACGGAAATCATCGTCGAGCACGAGGAACGGGCGGCCGGCGAATCGAAATACTCGCTGTACAGCCTGATCCGCCTCAATTTCGACCTAGTCACGGGCTTTTCGCTGATTCCGCTGCAAATCTTTTCCATGCTGGGCATGGCGTTGTCGCTGGGCTCGGCATTGCTGGTGGTCTTCCTGCTGGTACGCCGCTTCCTGCTGGGCGCGGAAGCCGAAGGCGTGTTCACCCTGTTCGCCATCGCCTTCTTCTTCATGGGCGTGATCCTGTTCGGCATCGGCTTGGTGGGCGAATACGTGGGACGCATCTTCCAGCAAGTGCGCGCCCGTCCCCGCTACGTGGTGCAAACCATCTTGCAGGACGGCATGACACAGGCGGAAGCCGAGGCGCCATCGTACGTGCGCCTGGAAAAGCGCCAGGTGGGCCGCTGATGGACGCCCCGCGCGCCGTCGTCTTCGGCTACCACAATGTGGGCGTGCGCTGCATCAAGGTGCTGCTGGCCGGCGGCGTCGACATCGCCCTCGTCGTCACGCACGAAGACAGCCCCACGGAAAACCTGTGGTTCGAATCCGTCGCCAGCCTGTGCCAGGCGGAAGGTATCCCGTACATCACGCCATCGGACGCCCGCGCGCCCGAGTTGCTGGCGCAGGTGCAGGCGGCAACACCGGACATGCTGTTCAGTTTTTACTACCGCCACATGTTGCCGGCTAGCATCTTGGAAGTCGCGCCCGCCTACAATATGCACGGCTCGCTGCTGCCGGCGTTCCGCGGCCGCGCGCCCGTCAACTGGGCCGTGCTGCATGGCGCCCCGCAAACGGGTGCCACCCTGCATGAAATGACGGTCAAGCCCGATGCCGGCGCCATCGTCGCGCAAACGGCCGTGCCCATCCTGCCCGACGACACGGCCTTCGAAGTCTTCGGCAAGGTCACCGTGGCGGCGGAACAAACCCTGTGGAACGTGCTGCCGGCCTTACTGGACGGCACGGCGCCGCGCCAGCTCAACGATTTGCGCCAGGGCGGCTACTTTGGCGGCCGCAAGCCCGAAGATGGCAGGATCGACTGGAAGTTACCCGCGCAGCAGGTTTACAACCTGCACCGGGCCGTCGCGCCCCCCTATCCCGGTGCCTTCACCGAAGTCAATGATGTCATTTACATTATCGAAAAAGCCCGTTTGAGCAAGCTTTCCGCAGGAAGTTTGCCACCGGGCTTGGCGGTAGTGGATAATTGCATCTTTGGCGTCTGCGGAGACGGCCGCATGCTGGCCATTTCCGCGCTGAGGGCTGCCGGGGAGCCGATTTCGGCTCAGCAATTGCAAGCAAGTCTGACCACCCGCGTCAGCACACACTGATTTAACTCAAGAGAATCTCACATGAAAAAAGTCCTCATCTTAGGCGTCAACGGCTTCATCGGCCACCACCTGTCCAAACGCATCCTGGAAACCACCGACTGGCATGTCTACGGCATGGACATGAACACGGACCGCATCACGGAATTGCTGGAAGATGACAACTACAAGTCGCGCATGCACTTCTTCGAAGGCGACATCACGATCAACAAGGAATGGGTCGAATACCACGTCAAGAAATGCGACGTCATCCTGCCCCTGGTCGCCATCGCCACGCCATCAACCTACGTCAAGCAGCCGCTGCGCGTCTTCGAACTGGACTTCGAAGCCAACCTGCCGATCGTGCGCTCGGCCGCCAAGTACGGCAAGCACCTGGTCTTCCCGTCGACCTCGGAAGTGTATGGCATGTGCCATGACGAGGAATTCGACCCGGAAAACTCGGAACTGATCTGCGGCCCGATCAACAAGCCGCGCTGGATCTATTCGAACGCCAAGCAGCTGATGGACCGCGTAATCTGGGGCTACGGCATGGAAGGCTTGAACTTCACCCTGTTCCGTCCGTTCAACTGGATCGGCGCCGGCCTGGACTCGATCCACACGCCAAAAGAAGGTTCCTCGCGCGTAGTGACGCAATTCTTCGGCCACATCGTGCGCGGCGAGAACATCTCGCTGGTCGATGGCGGCGCGCAGAAACGCGCGTTCACCTACATCGACGACGGCATCGATGCGCTGATCCGCATCATCGCCAACAAGAACGGCATCGCCAGCGGCAAGATCTACAACATTGGCAATCCGACCAATAACTATTCGATCCGCGACCTGGCCGGCATGATGCTGACCCTGGCCGCCGAATACCCGGAATACGCCGAAGGCGCGAAACACGTGAAAATCGTGGAAACGACCTCGGGCGCCTACTACGGCGCCGGCTACCAGGACGTGCAAAACCGCGTGCCGAAAATCACGAATACCTGCGAAGAGCTGGGCTGGGCGCCGACCACCACCATGGCCGATTCCCTGCGCAACATTTTCGACGCCTACCGCAGCCAGGTAGCCCAAGCCAAAGCACTGATGGATTAATGTTGAGCAAGCCGTTCCTGACCCTGAAAATCGACGTCGATACCTATCGCGGCACCCGTGAAGGCATGGGCAATCTGGTGCGCATGCTGGCCGCGCACCAGGCCAAGGCCACCTTTCTGTTCTCGCTGGGCCCCGACCACACGGGCTGGGCCCTGCGGCGCGCCTTGAAACCCGGCTTTTTCAGCAAGGTATCGCGCACCTCGGTGGTCGAGCACTACGGCTTGAAAACATTGATGTACGGCACTTTGCTGCCGGGACCCGATATCGGCAAGCAATGCGCGGCGCAATTGCGCGCCGTGCGCGATGCCGGTTTCGAGTGCGGCATCCACACCTGGGATCACACCCTGTGGCAAGACAACGTGGCCAAGCGCAACGCCGCCTGGACCATCAACATGATGCGCAAGGCCGCCAACCGCTACGAACAAGTGTTTGGAACAAAGCCGCACACGCACGGCGCGGCCGGCTGGCAAATGAATGTCAGCGCCTTTGTCGAACACGACACGGCCGGCTACCGCTTTGCCTCCGATGGCCGCGCCATGCTCGACGCGCGCGGCGCCATGGTGCATCCAAGCAATGGCCCGCACCGCGTGCGCAACGGCAACACGATCCTGCAATGCGTGCAATTGCCCACCACCCTGCCCACCCTGGATGAATTGCTGGGCTGCGAAATCGACGGCAAACTGATCACGACCGGCAATGTTGCGGCGCATATCCTGTCATTGACGGCCGACAATCCGCGCGATCACGTATATACCTTGCATGCGGAACTTGAAGGACAGAAACTCGCCCCCATTTTCGAACAACTGCTGGCTGGCTGGAAAGCCCAGGGCTACCAGTTTGCAGCGATGGGCGATTATTATGAAAAGATAAAAAATACGGACTTGCCCGTTTGTCCCGTCACCTGGGATGAGTTGCCAGGCCGTTCGGGACGCCTGATTGTGCAGGGCAAAGCGGCCTGAATGCTGTATTGTTGCACCTGGATGCGTTGCCAGATTAAAAACAGCGCTGATGATCACCGTTCAGGAGAGAACCTGTGGCTGATAGCCAATCCCTCGTTAGCATACCCGACTTTAGCGCCGCGATGACCAGCGGCAAGACCTTTCAGTTGCTGGGCCGCCCGGCCAAGGCCACGGTGCTGTTTTTCTATCCGAAGGACAACACCCCTGGTTGCACCACGGAAAACATCGCCTTTCGCGATGCGTATTCGCAATTCGTCGCTGCCGGCGTGGAAATCTACGGCATCAGCCGCGATTCCCTGCGTTCGCACGAAAGCTTCAAAGCCAAGCTGGAGCTGCCATTCGAGCTCATTTCCGACCCGGACGAAGCCGTTTGCCTGCTGTTTAACGTCATGAAGATGAAACAGATGTACGGCAAGACGGTCCGTGGCGTCGAGCGCAGTACGTTTGTGATTGACGCCCAGGGCCGATTGGTGAAAGAATGGAGAGGCGTGAAGGTCGCAACTCACGTGGAAGAAGTGCTGGAATTCGTAGCGCATCTGAATTGATCGTCCATTTTGATCCAATGCGCGTTGCCGGCTTCCAGCGAGCTTAGTTCAACCGCAGTTCAGTTCACGGTACCTATCGCCATTTTGAGTCAACGAAGCGCCTCCATCCACTCCGCCAGGCGGGCCTGCAGCCCGCCGATGGCGTCCATGACCGGCCATGCTGCCGGCCTTCCGGCAGTTACTCGTCCTGTAGCATTGTTGTTCCCCCGCATCCACCCCATGAGAAGTGCCGCCAGAAGCTGGCTGCCCATGGGCGATTCATTCCAGAAATTTTTTGATTGAGATCCTGATGCCACTGCCAAAATTACCGAGCAAGCCAGCCACCATCCTGGCCACCCAAGATTACCCAACCGCAGGCGCAGCGCGCCCGGCCACCAAAACCCCGGCAGCCAAGAAAGTGGCTGCACCGATCATTGAAGCGGCGATCGCCGAAGTTGCCAAGCCAGTCCGCAATGCGGCCACGAAGATCAAGCAAGTGGCGGCCCTGATGGTCGCCAAGCCGGTACAGGCGCCCGCACCGGCGCCAGTGACCGCAGCCCCTGCTCCTGCCGCGAAAAACAAGCCGGCAGCCAAGGGCAAGGTCACGCCGCTGAAATCCGTCAAGCAAGTCGAGCAGCCGCATCCGGCCAAGCACAAGGCGGTCGAAGTCCAGCTCAAGTCGTCCGCCAGCCGCGCCGCCGACCAGCGCGGCATCAGCAAGCTGTTCGTGCTCGACACGAACGTGCTGATGCACGATCCATCGTCGCTGTTCCGCTTCGAGGAACACGATGTGTACCTGCCGATGATGACCCTGGAAGAGCTGGACAACCATAAAAAGGGCATGACGGAAGTGGCGCGCAATGCGCGCCAGGTCTCCCGCACCCTGGACGCCCTGATCAGCAACACGGATGACGACGCCATCGAGCACGGCATCCTGCTGTCCAAGCTGGGCAACAAGGATGCCAAGGGCCGTCTGTTCTTCCAGACGCGCCTGCAAAGCGCCGACTTGCCGGCTGGCTTGCCAGTAGGCAAGGCCGACAACCAGATCCTGGCCGTCGTGCGCTCGCTCGAGTCGGAACAGGACGGCCGTCCCGTCGTGCTGGTGTCGAAAGACATCAACATGCGCATCAAGGCGCGCGCCCTGGGCTTGCCAGCCGAAGATTACTTCAACGACCATGTGCTGGAAGACACGGACTTGCTGTACTCGGGCATCGTGCAATTGCCGGACGACTTCTGGAACAAGCACGGCAAGGACATGGAATCGTGGCAGGAAAGCAAGAACGGCTACAGCTCCACCTTCTACCGCGTGACGGGCCCGTTCATTCCATCGTTGCTGGTCAACCAGTTCATCTACCTGGAACCGAAAAACGGCGAAACGCCGTTCTATGGCCAGGTGAAACAGATCAACGGCAAGACGGCCGTGCTGCAAACCCTGCGCGACTTCAGCCACACGAAGAACAACGTGTGGGGCGTGACGGCGCGCAACCGCGAGCAGAATTTCGCGCTGAACTTGCTGATGAATCCAGAATGCGACTTCGTCACCCTGCTGGGCCAGGCCGGCACCGGCAAGACCCTGCTGGCCCTGGCCGCCGGCCTGGCGCAAGTGCTGGAAACCAAGCTCTACAATGAAATCATCGTCACCCGCGTGACGGTGCCGGTGGGCGAAGACATCGGTTTCCTGCCAGGCACGGAAGAGGAAAAGATGTCGCCATGGATGGGCGCCTTCGACGACAACCTGGAAGTGCTGAACAAGTCCGACTCCGATGGCGGCGAATGGGGCCGTGCGGCAACGCAAGACCTGATCCGCTCGCGCATCAAGATCAAGTCGCTCAACTTCATGCGCGGCCGCACCTTCGTCAACAAGTTCCTCATCATTGATGAAGCGCAAAACTTGACGCCGAAACAAGTCAAGACCCTGGTCACGCGCGCCGGTCCCGGCACGAAGATCCTGTGCCTGGGCAACATCGCCCAGATCGACACGCCGTACCTGACGGAAGGCTCGAGCGGCCTGACCTACGTGGTCGACCGCTTCAAGGGCTGGACCCACAGCGGCCACGTCACCCTGGCGCGCGGCGAGCGTTCGCGCCTGGCCGACCACGCCAGCGAAGTACTGTAAGTGATGGCGGGCGGCGCGAGCTGCCCAGTTATTCGAAAGCCCCGGCTGCAGCGATGCAACCGGGGCTTTTTTACGTTTGCAGCGCCTGGCGGCCGCCCCGCAGAGTCATGCATCCCGCGCAGCGGACTATCTCCAGGATTTCAAGCGATGCTTTTCTAGACTCTAAAATAGACACGCCACACAATCATTGTTCGGTAAACCGCCAGACGGTCAATCCATACAGCGAGCCCAAATTGTCCATTTCCTCGTGCTGTTGATAACGACGCAGTGCCGGCACCACATCCAGCGACTGCCATAGCCCGGCCTTGGGGCAGGGATCGCCAGCCTTGGCGCGCAACTCGTCGGGTGCCATCGGGTCGGTGCCTTCCGGTGCGTAATCCTTTCTTGCCTGCCTGGCGAAATCGACCAGATCCTTGGGGTAGAACTGCGCGCTGGCATAACTGCTGTCATCAATGTCGAGCAGAAAGGTGATGGCCGCGGCTTCCCAGGACCAATAGCCCCAGAAGGAAATATCCCGCGTATGCGCATCGTAATAAGGCTCGCGCCGGCTGGCGTGATACCAATCTTCCAAATACTCGGCCATCAAGGCAGGACGGTCTTTTTCCGATGCTGAAAAAATTTTCAGCGTCTTAAAATAAGGCAGATGTCGTACGCAATCATTCAACGAAACAGATCGATCTTCCGAGTAATAACTTAATATTCTCTCAATCATCCCGTCTTTTTCATGATTATTAAAATCTATAATTCTAATCAACCTCGCCACCAAACCATCCCAGCCCAAAAGTATGGCAAAGCAAAGCATTCTATTTACTTTGTTATATTCCTTTCCTGGCAATGCAAAATGAGGGAACCCACGATCATTTTCGTTTTTCTGACTATTATCATATTCCTCATTGTATTTGGCATATAGTTCCCAACACTCCAATGCCTCTGGATAGAGTGATCGAATTTCATTCACACTATGTCCAGCACTGTACATATTTGCGATATTATTGACAACATTCCATGCCTGTTCTTGAGTGGCCACCATGAAATTATATAACGGTATTTTTCTTAATTTTTCCTCCGGCTGTCTAAAAGCCTTTCGTAATTTCTCAAGACAGGTGATGGTTCCTACGAAATTCTCCTCATAAATATCATAGGCTAACAAATTTTCTCTCTTTTTTTTTGAGAAATCATCGGAACTTAATATCGCATTCATTCATCACCTCTTTATGATATTGTTTGGCAAGTCAAGGATTATTTGCACATGATGTTCAGAACCCCTTGATTTTTTATGCAAACTTAGTTGCCGTCCTGCAACAAGAGATATCCAACGTTTATATGGCGCTAAAATTTCAGGATCTATTGCGGCATCTATTCTGTAATTTGATATTTTTGATTTTGCTTTTCTTCCAGACTCAGTCAAGTTCTCATCCACTATCGCTTGAGCTATCCACTCATGGCTCATCTGCGTAGCCAACTTCGTTTTTTTATTGGCTTTATTTAACCCGCTTCTTACTTCACCGGTCTTTCCTGATCGATCTATTTTAACAATTTTATTCGCGTGTTCATCACGCCCCTCATTGTTGAAAATATCAGGCTTTCCATTTTTTACCGGATGGGCTGCCTCATTTTCCCGCAATGCTTGAAATTTCTCCTGCATCTCTGCCGGCAGGGCCGCAATTAAAGTAAAGGAATCAAAAATACTTGATTTAGTCTCACCAACAATAAATGGCTGCCTAATATTCAAAGGATTTGACCATAGATGATCCAAGCCATGATGCGGCATGCTATGTTCCTCGGTCAATCGCCCTCCATTATTCACCTTGAGATGTTTCCCCTTAATGTGATAATCGGTTATATGTTCCGCAGGCACCCCGCTACGCCAATTTTTCTTTTTCTCGCCTTTTTTCTTGGTATTAACCTTGGTGGTATTCGGCGTGGCCTTGTTTTCCTTCGCGTCCTTGTTTTTCTTCGCCAGCAGTTTCTTGTCGGCCCCTGCGGCGACCTTTCCTTCTTTCTTGGCAACGGTCGTGGCCACGTCCTGTCCCTCTTGCCGCACGACCTTGCCCGAGGTAGTCCCTAGCGCGGCCGTGGTGTGGGGAAGTTCATTTCCCATCATCTTCGCGTGCACTTTTTTCAGGTCGGCAAACGCATCGTCGATCATCCGCGGCCCCTGCTTCTGCAATGCCTTGAGTTCGCCGATGAGCTGCCTGATTTCCGGGCCGCCGGCCATGGCTTTGATCACCCAGCTGTCGATGCCGTCGATGAAGGTCTCGATGGCACTGTTGAACAGGCCTTTGCTATCCTTGCTCAGCGCGCCCCAATCGATCTTGCGCATGAATTTTTCAACGTTGCCGCGCAGGGTGGGCGACACCGCTTCAAGCACGCGGCCGAAATGGCTGCCTTGCTTCATGAGTTTAAAGCCCACTTTCAGACTGTCGCCCACTGCCGGCACGCAGCCGACCAAGGTGATCACCAGTTCCACCCAGCCGCCCACCGCCGCCGGCGACCTGGAAATCTGGATCACGCCCAGGATCAGATCGCGCGCATCCATAGCCTGGCCGACGCCCGGAATCACGCCGAGGATGCCAGTGACGATGATGTGCGATGGCGAGGACCCTGCACCTGTCACCAGTTCAGCCAGCCAGCCGCCGATACCGTCGTCGGCTTCGCGCAAGGCGCGTCCGGCTGGCGAAACGATATTACTCATACCTGACCCTCGCCATTGTCGTGCCGTTCACGATAATTTTTTTTCAGCTTCCCTGTCTTCAGGCGTCTCTTCATCGGCATAGCGGTAATCGTCATAGTGGAAATCGTATTCCAGCGTAGTGCTCCCCGCGCCGGGCGGTCGCTCAGCGGCCATTTCGGCTAATTCGTCCGGAAAATAGTTGTCTTTATAATATGCATCTTCCTGCGCCAGATACTTTTCGAAGACGGCTTGAGCCTCTTCATCGGTACGCGGTTTGGCGCCGATCACCTGATTGGTTTTTTGTTTCTTGCGTGGTTCGGCGTCCCGTTCATCCTCGCCGTACAGCACCACCGCACCGCTGTTCGGAATATCGTCCAGGCGGGCAAAGCCATGCGCATCCAGCTTGCCTTCCATCGTGACGCCATTGGCAAACAGGAGCGTGTACGGCGCACCAACCATGGGTTGCAGATCGTCCCAGCGGTAATTCAGTTCCAGGAAATTTTTAGCCTGGCCGGCCTGCGGCAGATAGGGCAGCTTCGCTGCGCTGCTCGCCGGCCCCGTCAACTCCTTCATGCTGGCCTTGAACTCCATCTTGCCCGGCCCGTGGATCTCGATATTGCCGCCTTCGAGTTTGATGCAGGCGCCCTGCACCGTCATCAACACGTGCTGCTTGGCCGCGATGGCGACGCTTTTGGCGGTGCTCGTCACAGTGACCGCCTTGTCGGCGGTCAGGCGCGTTTCGCCGGACTGGCTCTGGCTGCTGACCTTTCCGCTGGCGGCATGCAGCCTGATGCCGGTTTCCTGGTTCGGCTTGCCGGCGTCGCTGGCCTTGCCGTAGGTGAACAGGCTGATGCCGGACTGTACAGCGTAGAAATAGTTGCCTTGCGCGCCAAAGTTGATGTCCTGGCCGGCCACGATGCTGGCGTTATTTCCGGCGCTGAAGATGGCATGGGCCGGCGTGGTAGCGGCGATGCCGGCCGGGCTGGACAGTTGCAACAGCGGCGCGCTGTAGGCGATGGCCTGGGCCTCGCCGCTGCTGTCGCTGGCCTTGAGCGCGTCTATGCTGTGCCGCATTTGCTGCAGCGCAGGCAAGGCGTCCGGCGACGCTTCAGCCTGCCCATGCTCGTCCTTCAGGGCGGCGTTGTGTTTTTGCGCCGTTTGCGCCAACGTCATTTGCAGCGCCAGGCTGTGTTCGATTTGCGCCACCGCCTCGCTTGCATCCATCAGGCTGCCGCCGCTGCGCTGATGCGTCGACAGCAACAAACCTTGTCCGGCGCGCAGCGTGGCGCTGTGCTCGGTCTTCAGTTCGGCGCCAAAACCTGCCGGCGCCAGGCGCTGGTTGTCCGTCTGGTGCCGCAAATGCCCCAGATTCAGTTCTGCCGTACCCTGGTGCGCGGCGGCGTGGCGTTGCAGCGACAGGCGAGACTGGCCGGGGCTGTCATCGAACACCAGCTGGCTGTAGGCGCCGCTGCCCAGGCCGCTGCTGCTCATCGTTTGCGACTTGATGCCGGATAAGGCCGCCGGATGAGCGTGGCCAGCCGCGGTGCCGGGAAACCAGGCGGGGGCGTTGCCGGTCGCTACGCCAGCGCCTTGGACCACCCGGTTTTGCTGCGCGTCCGGCTGGCCCTGGCCGTTATAGACCGTGCCGATGACGACCGGACGATCGATGTTTCCTTCTAAAAAGTCAATCACCACTTCCTGGCCGACGCGGGGCACGGCATGGCCGCCCCAGTTGGCGCCCGCCATAGACGCCAACGTCGTTGCCACGCGCACCCAGGTACCGGCGCTGTCATCGCCGGGCGCGCCGGTATGGCTGTCGACATGCGGGTGTGGCAGGCGGCTGTGGCTGAGCGTGCCCCGCTGCCAGTGAAATTGCACCTTGATGCGATGGTCGCGATCAGTATGGATCACGGCGCCGGGAGGCCCGACCACGATCGCCGTCTGCTGCCCTGCCACGGTCGGGCGCGGATGCAGCAGTCGACCGTGCTGGTCTGCGCCTGTGGCGCGATAAGGAACGCTGCGGCGGATCGCATCGATGCGGTTACGGTACAGGGGCCGCTCGGCGATGCCCGCCACTTGGTGCAGGCTGCTATCCTGCTCCTTGCCGATCGCCATGGCCAGCGGACAGGTACTGAGTCTCTCCGTGATGCTGGCCTGCAAGTCGGCACTCAGGTTGTTGTGCATCAAATGGACCGTGCGCACGATCAAAAAATGGCGTTCGTCGTCGCCGGCCGCGTCGAACAGCGCATGGCCGTGCAAGCTGAAAGTGGTGCCGGGCGACAGCGTGCGCACGGTGCCGGCGCCGACGTGGACCTCCTTGCCGGCCTGTAGCGCTTGCAACTGCCTGACGGCGATGCGCTGCCCCTGTTCGCGCGACGCGTAAGCATAAGCGCCCGGCGCGTCGCGGCTGAGCAAGGTCGTGCCGGATGCGTCGCCATGGGCGGCGACCGGGCGCTGATCCAGTGAACGGTAATCCCAACTGCCCATTTCGATGGCATTGGTTTGCTGACGCCACTCGATGCGCCAGCGGTCGATGCTGTCGACCTTCATCACGGCGCCCGGCTGGGTAAAGTTGACGGCGGACTGGACATTTGGTGGAAACGCACCATTGTGGTCCGCGATGACCAGCGTGTGGCGGCCCAGGGACGGGCTGCTGGCGTCGCCCGTATGCTCAAAATAGTAAAACAGGCCCTCTTCCAGCATCAGCCGTTCGGCAAACGCCAGGTCGCTTTCCTGGTACTGGGTGGTCAGGCTGCGTGGTGAATACACGGCGCGCTCGGCAATATCGAAGCGCCATGCGGGTGCCAGCTTGCCTTGACCCTGGTACGCGGCAAAGAGCGCGTCGAGGATATCGCACACGGTCAGGTCCTGGAACACGCGGCTATCCCGGCCGCGCGCCAGGAACGCGGTCCACGGCTGCACGGCCAGCTGATAACGCGCCAGGCCACCATTCGCGCCAACCCGTTCGACGGCGGTAATGTGGCCGTGAAACGGGCGCCAGTCGTCGGTGCTGGTGACGGTCAATAACTCAAGCAGAACGGGCTGACCGATCAGTGCGCGCAGCGAGATGGAGGCGTCGGTGGACAGGGCCGCTATCTGAAACGCGAACCCTTGACTGAGCCCTTCCTCGCCGCGCACACATTCGGCCAGCAAGTGGTTCTCGCCCAATGGCGTGGTCAACCGCAGCAATCTGGTGGCTTGCGTGAAGCCCGCAAGCGGCGAAGTGAGCATCGGATACTCCCAATTGGCGGTCTCCCGTCAAAAAATTACCAAATATGCATTCTTATTAAAGACATTACACCTCAGAATTATTTTTCTAGCAAGAGTGATTCAATTGAAATCCGCGCTGCCAGACGGGGCAGTCGGCCTTGCCCGCACACGGCTTTGCGCTGGTGTTCGCCCTGTTCTCGTTGCAACTGTGCGCCTTCAAGCTGCTGCCGTTTGCCGGCTTGAACGGGGGACAGGCGCTGCTGGCGATCTTGCTAGCGTGGCTGGCGGCGTTTGCTTGGCATGGCTGGGAAAAACATGGGGATGTAGTGGGCTGGCGCTATTCTTTTTTGTAGACCTGTCGTATGCTCGCACCACTATCCCATCCAATAAACGCGACCGGCCAAGGAGATCGCATTTTCTCATTCGACACCTGCGGTACGCAGCTGGCCCTGTGGGCAATCGGTGCCTACCAGCGCTATCTGTCGCCCCATAAAGGGTTTTCCTGCGCCTACCGCGTGCTCACGGGACGCGACAGCTGTTCTGTGTATGGCCACAGGGTCATCGCCCGCCATGGCTTGCGGCCGGGACTGTCCCTGCTGCGGCGCCGCTTGCACAGCTGCAGCGCGCACCACCGCCTGCACCAGGCCCAGCACGCCAGGGGCCGCAGTGCGCGCCATCGGGCGCAGGCAGGGTATTGCGATCTGCCTGTCCCCGATTGCGGCGACTGTGCCTGCGACTGCGCCGATATCGCCAACCTGGCCGATTGCACCTGGTTAGGCCGCAGCAAGAACCCGAAGTGGTTCCGCAACGACTATGCAGCCAGTGCAGCATTGAAACGACAGCAAGAGGAACACCGCAAGAAGCTGCGGCAAGGGCGGGATGCGGGCAACTGAAATTCATACATTCACTTACAAATGAAATATTCATTCATGAAATGAATAATATCCATTATCACTGTGAATTGGCGGGAAGCGGGACGGCGGCCTATACTCATGCCGTCTCCCCTACACTGCGTCCCATGCACACCCAGCTCAGCCCGCACACACTGCGGGCTTTTTGTTCCCGGCATTTGCCACTCTGCCATTCCACACAATGGTTTTTCAATAACAAGAACAGGGCACGGCTTTCACCGCCAGCCCAGCACCCGACAGGGAGCCCATCATGATCGTGCGCGAGCGTCCTTCGGCGCTGCGGCTGTTCCTGGTGGTGCGCGGTTCCGTCCTGCCGCGCATCCGCACCACACTCATCGTCAATACCCTGATCGCCACCCTCGTCACGTGGTGCCACGGCACCTTGTTCGACCACAAGGTCATCCTTACCACCATCCCGTTTACCCTGATCGGCTTGCCGCTGGCCATCTTCCTGGGCTTTCGCAACACGGCCGCCTACGACCGCTACTGGGAAGCGCGCAAGCTGTGGGGCGAACTGGTCTTGCGCAGCCGAAATTTCTCGCGCCAGTGCCAGACGATGATACGCGGCGACATCCCGGCCCACGCCAGGCTGGGTCTGGAAGACGTGCGCGTGCGCATGATTTACCGCACCATCGCCTTTTGCCACGCGCTGCGCCACCAGCTGCGCGACACGCGCGGACCAGCCGACTTGCAGCCTCTGCTGCGCCCGTCCGAATGGGAAGCGGCTTGCCAGGCCACGAACCCGTCCGACTACCTGATGCTGCAGATGGGCCACGACCTGGCCGATTGCGTCCGGCAAGGCCGCATCGACAGCATCCTTGCCACGCAGATCGACAACACGGTCTCGGCCATGGTGGGCGCGGGCGCTTCGTGCGAACGCATCCGCAGCACGCCGATTCCCTTCTCCTACTCGCTGCTGCTGCACCGCACGGCCTACCTGTACTGTTTCCTGCTGCCCTTCGGCCTCGTCGATTCGCTGGGTTTCATGACGCCGTTCGTCGTCGCCATCGTCGCCTACACCTTCTTTGGCCTCGATGCCCTGGGCGACGAGATCGAGGAACCGTTCGGCGAAGACGCCAACGATCTGCCGCTGTCGGCCATGTGCCGCGCCATCGAAATCAGCTTGCGCGAATCCGTGCAGGATGAAAACGTGCCGCCGCCCATGCAAGCCGTCGATTTCCTGCTGAATTGATCCACATGCCAGCTTTCCCCTTGACCTTACCATCGGGGGAAGGCTTACAGTGGCAGCACTTAATCATTCAAGGAGTGCTTGCCATGTATCAGTTACAAGTTGAAAACATGAGCTGCGGCCATTGCGTCGGCTCGGTCACGAAAGCGGTGCAAGGCGTCGATCCGCAAGCCCAGGTGCAGATCGACCTGGCCAGCAAGCGCGTCACGGTGGAGTCACCGGCCGAACTGGGCGCCATCAGCGCGGCCATCGTGGAGGCGGGCTACCCCGTTACCAGCGCGCAATAAACAGCAAGGACACGACAGCCGGCCAATGCGCCGGCTGTTTTTGTTTACCCGTCCAGTTCAGGGTAATGGCGAAAGATGCCTTCTTCATTGAACGGGATCCTGCGCTTCGACTTCAGGTAACGGGCAATATTCGGCCGCGCCGCCACGGCGTCATGCAGGTCAGACAAGGCAGGATATTCGGGCGCCAGGCGCGCCATGGCTTGCGGAAACGCATAGTGTAAACCGGCCAGCATCTGGAACAGCGACAGGTCGCCATACGTGAGTCTTGCACCCACCAGATACTGGCCGCGGCTGCGATTATTCAGCAGGACCTGGGTGAAATAATCGAGGAATTTGGGCAAGCGTGTTGCGCGGAAATCCGCACTGCGCAGCATGGCCGCCTGCTTTTGCTCTTCGTAATACTGATTCATCGACAGCGGATGGTGCGTGTCATGCACTTCCGTCAACCAGTCGGCCATCGTCAGTTGCAACTGGTTCAGCCACAAACGGCCGCTTTCCGCGCGCGGCGCCAGGCCCAGGCGCCGGCCCAGGTAGAACAGGATATTCGGCGTCTGGCCGATCAGCATGTCGCCGTCGCGCAGCACGGGCGGCGCGTAGGCGGCCTCGGGCGTGCTGTCGCCATCGAGGCAGGCCAGCATCGCGGGCATGCCCTGCCCCGGGCGTGCGGGCAAGCGGGCGATGTCACGGTAATCGGCGCCCGCCTCTTCCAGCGCCAGGCGGATGAATTCTCCGCGTCCCTGTATCGTGGGCCAGTAGTACAGTTCATAGACCATACACACCTCCGTTGATTTACATCAATGGCAACATGGTTTCGCTTCCGTGTCGCCGGCCAGTCCCAGGCTTTGCAGAATGGGGCAATCGGGCTTGTCGTCGCCGTGGCACGATTGCGCCAGGTGGGCCAGGGTATCGCGCATTTCCGTCAGTTCAGCGATGCGCTGATTCAAGTCCGCCACGTGGGCCAGGGCGATGCCTTTCACGTCCGCGCTGGCGCGCTGGTCGTTTTGCCACAGCGACAGCAGTTCGCGGATCTGTTCCAGCGAAAAACCCAGGCCCCGCGCGCGCTTGATAAAGCGCAAGGCGTGCAAATCATTCGGCGTGTAGATGCGGTAACCGGCGTCGCTGCGCGCGCTGGGTTTTAGTAAGGTAATGCTTTCGTAATAGCGTATCATTTTTGCCGATACGCCCGTCTCGCTTGCCGCCTGGCCGATATTCATCCTTGTTGCTCCTTGGTATGCGCGCTACCTGTATGACTGCGGGCTTTCCAGCGGCGCAGCAACAGGGCATTGCTGATCACGCTGACGGAACTGAAGGCCATCGCCGCGCCCGCCACCATGGGGTTGAGCAAGCCGAAGGCGGCCAGCGGAATGCCGATCAAGTTATAAATGAAGGCCCAGAACAGATTTTGCCGTATCTTGCTGTAGGTGCGGCGCGAGATATCGATGGCGTCCGCCACCAGGGCCGGATCGCCGCGCATCAGCGTGATGCCGGCCGCATGCATGGCCACGTCCGTGCCTGTCGACATGGCGATGCCCACGTCGGCGGCCGCCAGCGCGGGCGCATCGTTGATGCCGTCGCCCACCATGGCCACCTTCGCCCCTTCGCCTTTCAGCGCGACAATTTTAGCGGTTTTATCGGCCGGCAGCATTTTCGCCGCCACCGTATCGATGCCCAGCAGCTTGCCAACGGCGTCCGCGCTGCCCTGGTTATCGCCCGTCAACATCACCGTGCGGATGCCCAGGCTGTGCAAATGGGCAATGGCCGCATGCGCGTTCGGCTTGACCTGGTCGCTGAAGGCGAACAGACCCAGCAGTTCCGATCCCGCAGCCAGCCACGAAATCGTGTTGCCCGTGGCTTCCAGGGACAAGGCCTGTTCCGCCAGCGGCGTCATGTCTACATGCAACTCCTGCATCAGCCGCGTGCTGCCCAGTTTCAACTCCAGGCCATCGACCTGGGCCGCCAGGCCACGCCCCGGCAAGGCCGACAGGCCCGTGGCGGGCAAGGGTTCGAGGTGGCGCGCGGCCGCCGCATCGAGCACGGCGGTAGCCAGGCTGTGCTCGCTGCCACGCTGGATGCTGGCCGCCAGTTGCAGCAGCCGGGCATCGTCGATGCCATGCGCATGCAGGGCCGCCAGCGCAGGCTTACCCACCGTCAGGGTGCCCGTCTTGTCGAACACGACGGTATTGACGGCGTGCGCCACTTCCAGCGCTTCCGCATCCTTGATCAGGATGCCGTAACGGGCAGCGACGCCCGTGCCGGCCATGATGGCCGTCGGCGTGGCCAGGCCCAGCGCGCACGGGCAGGCGATCACCAGCACGGCCACGGCATTGATGATGGCGTTTTCCAGCTCGCCCGTGACAAACCACCAGCCCAGCATGGTCAGCAGCGCCAGCACCAGCACCACGGGAACAAAGATGGCGCTGACCTTGTCGACCAGGTGCTGGATCGGCGCCTTGGCTGCCTGCGCATCTTCCACCAGACGGATGATGCGCGACAAAGTCGTCTCGCCGCCCACGGCTTGCGTGCGCACCAGCAACAAGCCATCCGCATTGATGGCGCCGCCCGTGACCTTGTCGCCCGGATGCTTATCGACCGGCAAACTTTCGCCCGTGATCAGCGATTCGTTGATCTGGCTGGCGCCTTCCACCACCACGCCATCGACGGCTACCCGCTCGCCGGGACGGATCACCACCAGGTCGCCCACTTTGACTTGTTCCACGGGCAAGTCGATTTCCACGCCGTCGCGGCGCACGCGGGCCGATTCCGGACGCAGGACTTGCAGCGCGCGAATGGCAGAGGCCGTCTGGCGCTTGGCGCGGCTTTCCAGCCATTTTCCCAGCAGCACCAGGGTGATGACGACGGCCGACGCTTCGAAATACAGGTGCGGCAGCATCTCGCCCGCCGTCAGCCACTGGTAGACGGACAAGCCATACGCGGCGCTCGTGCCCAGCGCCACCAGCAAGTCCATGTTGCCGCTGCCGGCGCGGGCCGCCTTCCAGCCCGCCTTGTAGAAGCGCGCGCCAAAATAGAATTGCACAGGTGTCGCCAGCGCGCATTGCAGCCAGCCGGGCAGCATCAGATGGATGCCGGCCCATTCGAGCAGCATGGGCAGCATCAGGGGGAAAGCCAGCACGGCCGCGAACGCCACTTTCAGGCCGTCGCGGTTCGGTGCGGCAAGGGGCGCGCTGGTCCGGCTGGCGGCGGGCATGGTGGCTTCATAGCCAACCTTGTCGATGGCGGCGATCAAGGTGGCCGCATCGGCCTCGCCCGTCACCTTGATGCGCGCGCTTTCCGTGGCCAGGTTGACGCTGGCGGCCAGCACGCCCGGCACCTTCAGCAAGGCTTTTTCCACCCTGCCCACGCAAGAGGCGCACGTCATGCCGGCGACGTTCAGGTCGATTTCGCGCTGCGCCACGCTGTAGCCAGCCTTTTCCACGGCCGCCTGCAAGGTGGCCAGGGGAATCGGCGTGCTGGACGTGACCTTGGCCACTTCGGTGGCCAGGTTGACGCTGGCCTGGGTCACGCCGGGCACGGCGGCCAGGGCCTTTTCCACGCGGCCCACGCACGAGGCGCAGCTCATGCCTTCGATGGCCAGCGCCTGCGCATGGGCGGCGGAGGGAGGAGGAGAACTGGAATTGGCGGGAGCGAGTGCGGCCTGGTTCATGGCAGATCCTGTACGAAAGAGTAACGAATAGGGTCAGGATCTGCTATCCCATGATGGGAAGGTCAAGCCCTATTTGCACGGTGTGCCGGGCTTGTTTGACAACGTTTAACGCACGACGCAATCGATGGCGGCCGGCTTGCCGCTGGCGGCGCCCGGACCCGATGACGACGATGAAAAGACCGGCGGCGGCGTGAACGGGATGCCGGGATTGACAGGCAGCATCACGGGCGGCTGCTTGAAGCTGGGCGTAAAACCGAACTGGCCGGCGGCAAAATTTTGCGTCCCGGCAGGATTGGTCACGTGAATCAAGCCATCGAGCACCTGGACATACAGGCCCGGCGCCCTCGCCCCCCCGCCTGGTGTAGGTACCGTCGGCACCGCCTGCGCCGAGGCCGGCACATAGGTAGCAACAAACGTCGTGCCGCGGATGCCGATGGTGGCGGCCGGCGTCTTCATCTCGAAACGCTCCTTGTTGCGCTTGCCCAGCAAGCCCGTGACGGAACGCAAGCCGCCCTTGAGCAAACTGAAGATGGCGTGGTCGCCGTCGGGCTGCTCGGCCGTGTAGCTGAATTGCTCGATGACGAAACTGGTATTCGGCTTCAGGGTGATTTCGCTATTGTCGATCAGCTTGATCAAGGCATAGGTTTCCTTTTCCGTCAGCAAGGTGTCTCCCTGCTCGACTTCGGACTTGATGGCCAGGATTTTCATCTTGCCATCCGCCTTCTTGGCCATCAGCGGACCGCTCAACTGCATCACCGTGCCCGCCACCTGGCCAGCCCAGGCGTGCGCGCCCACGCACATCAGGGCCAGCCACAGCAAGGCCTTAATTGCAGTACATTTTTTTTGCGGCATCATCGTATTTGTATCCTGTGGGTTTATCTGTGGCATCGGCAACATCCTTGCTGTCTTTCTTCTTGTCATCATCCTTGGCTGGCGACGCAGAAGCGAGCGGGGCGTTGGCACGGTCGGCCTGCTTGATGATACGCAAGGCTTCATCGATGGCTGCGCTGGCGCTGGCATCGATGGCGGGCTTGTCGACGGTCGTGGCAGGCAGGAAGATGGCGTCCGCCATGTTCACCGTGCCATTCGGCGCCAGCAAGCTGACGTTGGCGCGCTGGCGGTTGATGCGCACGCCCGAGTCGCCCGTGATGCTGCCTGCTTTCGCCAGCACGCTCATGTTTGCCGCAGCCGGCAAGGCGAAGCTTGCCGTGTCCGCAAAGCGCACATTGCCCCCCGCGCTGGCGCTGAAATTGCCGCCGCCGAGGACCTGCGCATTGCCTTCGATACGAATGTCGCCGCCGGCCGCCAGGCTGATGTCGCGCGCCGCTGCCAGCTGCGCGCCATTGCCCAGCAGCACATCCGTGCTGGCATTGAGCGCAATGTCCTTGCCCTCGATCTTGCCGTTGACGGTGACGGGGCTGTGCGCCGTCACGCTGACGTTGCCGCCATTCGCATTGATGTTGCCGGCCGTGACGCCGCCCGTGTTGTCGATGGCAATGTTACCTGCGCCTGTAACCAAGGTTCCCAGGACCAAGGTGCCCGGCGCCGAGGTATTGTTCAGCGCAATGCCGCCCCCTGCGCTATTGCTGGCGGCAAAACTGCCCACCTGGTTGCTCGCATGGCCCAGCACGATGCCATCGCGCGCCTGCGCAGCCAGGCTGCCGGCAAGCAAGGCACCATCCTGACCGATAGCGCCGTTCAGGGCGCTCAGTTTCACCTCGTTGGCCGCCAGGCTGGCGAAGCGCATATCGCCCGCCGCTTGCGTGATGGCCAGCTGGCCCGCCAGCCGGATGGCGCCGGCCGTCTGATTAAAACTGTTGGCGACGAGCAAGTTACCGTTGCCGCTCAGCATGCCGCCGCCTTGCGCATAACGGTCGGCCGACAGGCTGCCGTTCAGCAGCAAGCTGCCGCCGTTGATTTCCAGGCCCGCCAAGCCGCCCAGCACGGAGAGGTCCAGCGCGCTTTCACCGAGCGTCAGGTTGCCGCCCGTCAACAACAAGCCCGACGCCGAATGCAGGCTTTTCAGGATGGTGCTGCCGGCCGCCGCGCTGTAGGTGACGATGCCCTTGCTGTTGCTGAAGTCGACGGCCAGCACGTTCGCGCCTTCCGGCACCACGCCGCCGTCCCAGTTGGCCGCGTCGCTCCACAAGCCGCTGCCGCTGCCGACCCAGGTTGACAATTGTTTTTGCGCAATCGTTGCCTGCGCCGTGCCGCCCGTCGTTTCCAGTGTGTAATTGCCCGCATCGGCGCCCGCCAGGCGGAAGCCGCTGGCCGTCACCAGCTTGCCCGCGCCCGCGTTCTTGTCGGCAAAGCTGCCGTTGCCGCCCACCACGCTGACCACATCCTGGCCCAGCACGCCGTTCGCCGACGCGCTGACGGCCGCATTCGTGGTGCCGTCATACACCTTGCCGGCTGCGTTCAGGCTGGCCAGGGTCAGGCTGGCGGGTGTAATGCTGGCCAGCAAGCCTGTCGGCAAGACGATAAAGTAATTGCCCGCATCGGCACCCGTCAGCGCCGCGCCACTGAGCTCTACCGCCTTGGCCGCGCCCACGTTCTTGTCCGCAAAGTTGGCCGCTGCCGAGGCCACCAAGCTGTCGCCGGCGAGACGGTCATCGCCCAGGACCAGGCTGGCGCCCGTCGTGCCATCGTAGACCTTGTTACCTGCCACGCCGGACAGATTCAGCGCGCGCGCGCCGATGTCGGCCGTGGTGCTGCCTGCATTCGCGCTCAGCACATAGTTGCCCGCATCCGCGCCATCGAGTCCCACATTCGTGACAGTGACGGTTTTTCTCGCACCAGCGTTCTTGTTGCCAAACGCGGCGCTGCCCGCCACCGTCAGGCTGTCTCCGCTGATCCGGTCGTCGCCGAAGCCGACTTGCGCGGCCGTCGTGCCGTCATACGTCTTGTTGATGCCGTTAAAGTTCACGTGCAAGGTGCGCGCGCCGATATCGGCCGTGGTGCTGCCTGCATTCGCGCTCAGCACATAGTTGCCCGCATCCACGCCATCGAGCCCCACATTCGTGACAGTGACGGTTTTTCCCGCACCCGCGTTCTTGTTGCCAAACGCGGCGTTGCCCGCCACCGTCAGGCTGTCTCCGCTGATCCGGTCATCGCCGAAGCCGACTTGCGCGGCTGTCGTGCCGTCATACGTCTTGTTGACGCCGTTAAAGCTCACATGCAAGGTACGCGCGCCGATGTCGGCCGTGGTGCTGCCGGAATGGGTGCTCAGCACATAGTTGCCCGCATCCGCGCCATCGAGCCCCACGTTCGTCACGGTGACGGTTTTTCCCGCACCCGCGTTCTTGTTGCCAAACGAGCCATTACCGCTTACGCTCAAGGCGTCGCCCTGGATGCGGTCGTCGCCGAAGCCGACTTGCGCGGTCGTCGTGCCGTCATAGGTCTTGTTGACGCCGTTAAAGCTCACGTGCAAGGTACGCGCGCCGATATCGGCCGTGGTGCTGCCTGCATTCGCGCTCAGCACATAGTTGCCCGCATCCGCGCCATCGAGCCCCACATTCGTCACGGTGACGGTTTTTCCTGCACCCGCGTTCTTGTTGCCAAACGCGGCGTTGCCCGCCACCGTCAGGCTGTCTCCGCTGATCCGGTCGTCGCCGAAGCCGACTTGCGCGGCCGTCGTGCCGTCATACGTCTTGTTGATGCCGTTAAAGTTCACGTGCAAGGTGCGCGCGCCGATGTCGGCCGTGGTGCTGCCTGCATTCGCGCTCAGCACATAGTTGCCCGCATCCACGCCATCGAGCCCCACATTCGTCACGGCGACGGTTTTTCCCGCACCCGCGTTCTTGTTGCCAAAGGCGGCGTTGCCCGCCACCGTCAGGCTGTCTCCGCTGATCCGGTCGTCGCCAAAGCCGACCTGCGCTGCCGTCGTGCCGTCATACGTCTTGTTGACGCCGTTAAAGCTCACGTGCAAGGTGCGCGCGCCGATGTCGGCCGTGGTGCTGCCGGAATGGGCGCTCAGCACATAGTTGCCCGCATCCGCGCCATCGAGACCCACATTCGTCACGGCGACGGTTTTTCCCGCACCCGCGTTCTTGTTGCCAAATGAGCCATTACCGCTTACGCTCAAGGCGTCGCCCTGGATGCGGTCGTCGCCAAAGCCGACTTGCGCGGCCGTCGTGCCGTCATAGGTCTTGTTGATGCCGTTAAAGCTCACGTTCAGGACGCGCGCCGTGATATCGGCCGTCGTGCTGCCCGTGTAATCGTTGAGCACATAATTGCCCGCATCGGCGCCCGTCAGGTGGCCCGTCGCCACCTGGTAGTCGACGCTCTTGCCGCTGCCCACGTTCTTGTCGCGGAAGCTGCCCAGCAAACCGGCCATGCCGACCTGGTCGCCCGCCACCATGCCTTCAAAATAGCCATCCAGGGCCGCTTGCAGCGTGCCGTCGTAGACGCGGCTGTGCGCGCCCGTGACGCCATAGTTGAGCACGCGCGCCGTGATGGCTGCCGTGCCGTCCGCCGTCGTCGCGGCCAGGCTGTAGTTGCCCAGCTCATTGCCGTCCAGGGTCAGGCCACTGGCGTGCACGGCCTTGCTGCCGCCCGCATTCTTGTCGAGGAAGGCGGCGCTGCCGCTGATGCGGATATTGTCGCCCGTTACCACATTGCCCAGCACGAAGGTGGCGCCGTCATAGCCCAGGTTGCCGTCATATACCTTGCCATTGCCGCCGATGCCGACCGTCAGGATGCGCGGCGTGATGGCATAGGTGGTCGTGCCGCCCAGGGTGATGTCGTACTTGGTCGACCACAGCCCCGTCAGGCCGTAGGTACCCACATTGCGTGCATTGCTCCCGTAGCCGAGGCTGCCATTCACGCCTGCGTCGCCGTCGAGCAGTCCCACGTAACCTATCGTGCCCAGGAAGGCGGCCAGCTGGCCATCGTAGACCTTGCCGCTGGCATTGTCCGTGACATGCACTTGCAGCGGTTTCAGGAGCGCCTTCAGCATCGGCGTCGTATAGCCATCGTAGATGCGCCAGACGCTGCTGAAATTGAAATCGTTGAAGCTGCCCTGCTGCTGCATCTGCGCCGTGGTGCGGCCGCTGGCGCCGCCCTGGTCCATCAGGATGCCGGCCGTCTCATAGTTCCAGAAACCAAACGCAATGCCCGCGCCCACATCGGCGCGGCCCACCAGCCCGCCCACCGTGCCGCCCGCAAAGCCGCTGCCGGTCACGGCGCCGCTGCTGTAGACGTGGCTGGCGCTGCTGCCCGCCACGCTCCAGCCGATCAGCCCGCCCAGGTTTGCGCGGGGCACCGCCTGGTCGCCATCGGCCGACACGCCGACGGCGCCGGTGGCGTAGGCGTCGCTGATGCTGCCGCCATTGCGTCCCGCCAGGCCACCGATATTGGCCGCGCCGCGGGCGGCGCCCGTGGCGTAGGATTGCGAAATGGCGCCGTCATTGTTCCCCACCAGGCCGCCGACCTTGTCGCGCGCTCCCGTCACGTCGCCAGTGGCGTAGGCAGCATCGATACTGGCGCCGGCCAGGTTTGCTCCCACCAGCCCGCCAATGCTGCCGCCATTGGCCGCATTGATGCCCGCGACGCTGCCGCTGGCGCTGGCATTGCGCAGCGTGCCGCCGTTGCTGCCGACCAGGCCGCCGACGGCGCTGGCGCCGCTGACCGTGGCGCTGCTGCGCACGCTGTCCAGCGTCCCGCCGATATTCAGGCCGACCAGCGCGCCGACATTGTTCACCCCCGCCACGCTGCCATTTTGCAGGGCCAGGTTGCGTACCGTCCCCCCCTGCACCTTGCCGAACAGGCCCACGCCGGAGCTGACGGTCGGGTTCAGGGCATTGATGTACAGACCGTTGATGACAAAACCGCCGCCGTCGAACATGCCCGCATACCCTGCGCCATCGCCGCCGGCGATGGGCGCAAAACCGGCGCCCTGGTTCCAGCTGGTCGTGCCGCTGGCGTCGATATTGCCCATCAGCCGATAGTTGTTGCCCAGCCCCAGGCTGCCGATGCCTTGCAAGCCGTAGATATCGACGATCTGGTATGGCGCGACCGTGCTGCCGTCGCCGCCGCTCACGCGCAGGAAGCTGGCGCCCGGCGCAATGGCGAAGCGGCTGGCCGAGAAAGCGGCCAGGCTAGGCGCATTTTGCATCCACGCGCCGCCGTCGAGGGCAAACAGGCCGCCTACCGTGACGGCGCCCGTGGCCGTGATGGGGGAAGCTGAATTGAGGCGCAGGTCGCCCGCCAGATTGATCGCATTCGAGATGCGCATGCCGCCCGTGTTACTGCCGTCGCCGATGGTCAGCGAGGATGCCGAGATGCCGCCCAGTTCGGCCGCGTCCAGGCCCAGGGCGCCGCCGGACTTGCTGCCCAGGTCGATGAGGCGCGAGCTGCTCAGGGGCTTGATCGCCACGCTGGCGCGCCCGCCGGTGCCGCCGAAATCCAGCGTGCCGCCGAGGCTGATGCTGTCGGCCTGCAAGGTCACCGTCTGGCCGCCGGTGCCGCTGCCCGTCAGCCGCGCGCCGCCGCCCGTCAGGTTGATTTCGCCGCCCGAGAAATTGGCGCGCAGGGACAGGTTGCCGCTGCCGACGCTGACCACGCCGCTGCCCGCCACGCTGGCGCCGGACAGCGACACATTGCCGCCGTTCGTCGTGATCGGCGCGTTCAGGTGGATATTCGCGGCGGGACCATACGCGCCGCCGCTGCTGGCGTCGTTGGCCGACAAGGTCACATTGCCGCCGTTGGTGCTGATGGCCGCATACACATTGATCGTCTCGCCCGCCGTGGCGCTCAGGCCGATGCCGGGATTGAGCATATTGACGGCGCTGCTGAAATTGATGCGGTGCTGGGCCTGCAAGGTCACGTTGCTGTTGGCGTTGGAAATCACGTCGGCGCCGATGCTGGTGCTGCTGGAGGGCTGACCTTCGGCAAACTCGTCCACGTCACCGAGGCTGCCGCCGCCGCCTTGCACCACATCGATATCGTAGGGGTCGAGCAGCCAGGTGCCGCGCTTGCCGCGGCGTGCGCTCGTATCGACACGGATGCCGCCCACGGCCAGGGAATGGCCCGAGGTTTCCACGAAACCGCCGTCGCCGCCTTGCGCGCCGCCGCGCGCGGAAATGCTGCCGTGCACCTGCGCCGATTCATTGCCCCAGGCGATGACCTTGCCGCCGTTGCCGCTGTCGATGGCATCGGCCTTGACGCTGGCGTCCTTGCCGACGAGCACTTGCCGCGCATTCTGCACGGCCGCGTTCTTGCCCTGGTAATCGCCGCCCAGCAAGACCGTGCCGCCGCCCGTGGCGCCGCTGGCGTCAATCGCCGCATTGCCCAGCAAGCCCACCTGGTCGCCCAACACCTGGATGTCGCCGCCCTTGCCCGACGCGCCCGTGGCGCTGGTGACGCTGCCCCCTTCGAGCAGCGCCTTGCCGCTGGCCTTGAGGACGATCCTGCCGTTGTCGCCGACGACGGCGCTGTTCGCGTTGAGCACGCCGCGCTGGCTGACCAGTGCGCCGGCCATGCCGATGCTGCCGCCCTGGGCGATGATCTGGCCCAGGTTCAGGGCCTGGTCGGCGGGCGCCGACACCAGCACGCGCAATTGCGGATTGCCGGGGTCGGCCAGCTGCACGCTGCGCCCGGCCGCCAGGATCACTTCGCCGTTCGGCGCCGTGATGAGGCCCGTGTTTTCCACGTTCGGCGCGATCAGCAGCACTTCTCCGCCCTTGCCCGCGTTGATGGTGCCCGCATTGCCGACGGCACCGGCCACGCCGCCCGCCGTGAACTGGCGCTTGCCGGCCAGGAAATCCTCGTTCGTCATGCCCAGGCTGGACGCCACCAGTCCATTCACGTCCACTTTCGCGCCCAGGCCGAAGACGATGCCGTTCGGATTGATCAGGAACACCTTGCCGTTCGATTCGAGCGCGCCCAGGATCTTGCTGGGGTCTTGTCCCGTGATGCGGTTGAGTACGGCGCTATTGCCGTTTTGCTGGATGAAGCGCGTGATTTCGCCCGCATGGATGGAAAAGCTCTGCCAGTTGATGATGGTGTTGGGCGTGTTCGTGATCGAGAACACATTGCCCTGCTGGTTGAACGTCGCCTGTCCATGGACCACCTGCGGCAAGGCGGGGTTGGCCTGCGCCGCGCCGAAGCAGCCGGCCAGCAGCAGCACCAGCGCCGTGCGGCGCAGGGGTAGCGCACGAGGTGAAGAAAATAATGGCGTCAGGATGAAAACGGAGGCGTGCTGGGCATGGTTTTGCATGGTGTTCATCCTGATACTAGTAGGCCAAGGCGAGGCGGAAATGCAGGCGGTTGGCATCGCGCTGTCCCGTGTCGCCGCCATTGACGACATGGGCATAATCGAGTTGCAGATTGGCATAGCGGCTCAGCAGCAAACGCAAGCCGAGTCCGCCGCTGGCTATGCCTTGCGAAGCGCTTTCGCCGGGCAGCGCATGGTTGCGGCGCAGCCAGGCCGTGTCATAGAAGGCCAGCGCGCGGCATTGGTAACCGAGGGCCTGGCCGCACCAGTTCGGCGTGTACAGCTCCAGGTTCAGGCTGGCGCCCGAGTCATTCGACACCTCGCGCTCGGCAAAGCCGCGCACGGACGCGGCGCCGCCGGCGCCGAACTGCTCGCCCGGCACCAGCGCGTCCGGCGTGACTTGCGCATTGACGAGCGCGCGCCATTGCCAGTCGCCGGCCAGCACGCGTCCCGAGCTGGCGCTCAGGCGCACCGTGTTGTAGGCGGCCTTGGCATGCGCGCGCACGCGGTCGAAATCGGCTTGCGCGCCATGCTTGCCGCCAGGAATGTTATGCGCGAACGTGACGGCCACGCTGGTCTCGCCCGCGGGCAAGGTCCAGTTGCCGATGTAGCTGACGCTGAGCGGGTGCACGGTGACGTCGGCGCCCAGCTCCATGCCGAACAGCTGCACGCTGTTGCGGTACGCCTTGTAATCGATGCCGTACACGAGCTTGGGTTCGAAATCGCCGCTGCGGGCAAAGTTCTGGTTGTAGCGGATGCCGGCCATGCTGCCCTGGCCGCTGACGGCCAGGTCGAAGATGCCGGCCGAAACGCTGCCCGAATCGACGTTCGAATAGCTGGCGAAAAAGTCCATCGAGTCGCCCAGCGCATACAGCGGCAAGTGGTAGCCGGCGCCATACACGCCCACCTTGTCCGGCTTTTCCAGGCTGCTCGTGTATTGCAGGCTGGCCACATGGTCGCGGCCGAACAGGTTGGCATGCTGCAGCACCACGCCCACGTGCGTCTTGCCCGTTTGCGCATTGCCCGTATTGTCCACGTTGAGCATGGCTTTCCAGGGCTGCTCATCGGCCACCGTGACGATGGCGTCGATGGCGCCCGCCGGCTCGTCGGCCTGCAGGCGCACTTCGATCTTGCGCGCCGGATTTTCGTTGGCCAGCTTCAGGCTTTGCGACAAGGCCGGCAAGTTCGGCGTCTCGCCTTCGCGCAGCGACGGCAAGGCGCGCCGCACGTTGGCCTCGTCGACATGAGTATTGCCGCTGATGGCGAGCTTGCCCAGCGGTGTTTGCAGCACGCTCAGGCGCACCACGCCCCGTTCCAGTTCCTGTTCCGGCAGTTGCACCTGCACGGCGCTGTAACCGCGCTCGCGGTAAGCCGCCTCCAGCGCCTCGACGGCGCGCGCGATGTCGGAAAAATCGCGCTGCACTCCCGTAAAGGGCGCCAGCAAGGCTTGCACCTGCGCCGACGTGAGCAGGGTATTGCCCTGGACATCGAAGCGGCGGATTTCGAAGCGCGGCACGCCGTCTTCCTGCAGGGCAGGAGCAGCTTCATCCATGGAAACGGCAGCGCCGGCAGCGCCGACGGCGAACAGCAGCGCGGAACCCGCAAGCAGGTGCACCAAACGATATGTCATGTGAAGGATTTCTTGTGTAACCGGACAAGCGCGCGACCCGCAGGCGCCAGCGTGTCCGGCAATGGATTGAAGACAAATTTTAGACGGCTTTTTGTTTCCAGTCAGAAATTTCTAACATTTCTCCCTGATTTTTATCGCAACGCAACAAACAGTGCGCGCACAGTGATAAAAATGCCGCAATAACGGGCATTTTCCGGCGCGCTGGCAGCCTTATTTACTGTGCAATTCTGTCACGCCATCCCAGTCGGCTGGCGGCGGCAAGCTGCGATAGCGCTCCAGGCGCGCCACGTACAGCCGGTACAGGCCATCATCGGGAAAGTCCGCCTGCAAGCGGGCCAGCTGCGCGCCGGCCGCCGCCCAGTCGCGCACGCGCAACAAGGCCAGCACCGCGTGCCAGCGTTCCAGCTGCGCCAGTTCCGCGGCCGTAGCATCAGCCAGCAAGCCGCGCGGCTCGAAGATGGCCACGGCTTCCTGCTTGCCCTGCACTCTGACCCGATCCAGCTCGCGGTACAGGAATTCGACGGCGGCCGCGCGCGTGGCCTCGCCCACCACGATGCCCACGCCATACAGCTTGCTGGCGCCTTCCAGGCGCGCGGCCAGGTTGACGCTGTCGCCCATGACGGTATAGGCGCGACGGATACGCGAACCCATGTCGCCCACATGCATGGGTCCCGTATTGAGGCCGATGCCGATGCGCAGCGCCGGCCAGCCGCGCGCGCAAAACTGCTGGTTCAGCCGCGCCGCGCTGCCCTGCATCAGCAGGGCGCTGGCCACGGCCCGGCTGGCGTGATCGGCAAAGGCGACGGGCGCACCCCAGAACGCCATCACGGCGTCGCCGATGTATTTGTCGAGGGTGCCGCCATGGCTGTCGCGGATATCTTCCGACATGGCCGTCAGGTATTCGTTGATGTATTCGCGCAGGGTGGCCGGCGCCAGCTGCTCGGAAATGGCAGTGAAACCGCGCACGTCGGCAAACAGCACCGTCAGTTCGCGGTTCTCGCCCTCCATGGTGTAGCGCTGCGGATCGTCGGCCATTTCGGCGACCAGTTCGGGCGCCACATATTCGCCGAAACGGGCCACCAGCGCGCGTCCCTTGCGCACCTCGAAAAAATAGCCCCACGCCAGGTTGGCGATGAACAGCGCCACGATCAGCAACAGCAGCACGGCGCCGCCCAGCACCAGGTCGTGCACGGCATACAGGTACAGATTGATGGCGATGACGGCCGCCAGCGCGCCCACGGTCGCCAGCATCACGCCGGCCGGCGGCAGCATGGCCAGGGCGCCCGCCAGCAGCAGGCCAAACAGCACGATCTGCACCAGTTCGAACGCCAGCGCATAGTCGGGCCGCGCCTTGAAGCGCCCGTCAAGCATGGACTTGATCAGGTTGGCATGCACTTCCACCCCCGGATACTCGGCATTTACGGGCGTGGCGCGGATGTCGTTCAAGCCGGGCGCCGTGGTCCCCACCAGCACGAGGGCGCCCTTGAGCAGCGCGGGCGGCACCGCGCCGGCCAGCACGTCGGACGCCGACACATAGCGGAAGGCGCCGCCATCGGGGCCGCCCGCGCCGCGGTACTGCACCGTGGTGGTCAGGGCTTCACCCACGGGGATCGCCAGCGCGCCGCGCGGCGTGAACAGCATGATGTGTTCGAGTCCGCCGCTGGCCAGTTCGCGCGTCGACAGGGTATCGGCCGTGCCCGTGAAACGGGGGGCGATGGCGCGCGCCTGCAGGTAGACGGCCACCGTGGCCAGCGACAGCGACGGATAATAGCCGTCGCCGATGCGCTGCAACAGGGTCGAGGAGCGCACCACGCCATCGGCATCGGTCAGCGCCGTGAAGATGCCGGCGCCCTGCGCGGCCGCCTGCAGGGGCGCGATATTGGCTTCGTAGCCGCGCGCCACGTAGGCCGTGACGCTGCGCCCGTTCAAATCGGCAACGGTAAAAGCCGGCTTGGGCAGCACGCCCTTTCTTTGCTGCTCCGATACGCTGTAGCCCAGCACCACGGGCTGGCCGCGCATGGCCTCGGCAAACAGGCCATCGTAATCCATCGCCGGGCGCAGTTTTTCCAGCTGCGCCGGCAAGCCGGCCACGCCCGCCAGTTCACCCCGCGCCAGGCCCTGCAGCACGGCGTAGCCGGAACTGGTGTCCGCTTCGGGAAACGAGATATCGAAGCCCAGCGCGGCCACGCCGTAATGGCCGGTGAGCTGGCGCACCAGGCGCGCCTGGATGTCGCGGCTCCAGGGGAAGCGGCCCACCCGGGCCAGACTTTGCTCGTCGATGTCGACGATGACGATGCGGTGGTCCAGCTGCGGCGTCTCGGCACGCATGCGCCAGTCGCCCAGCATGGCGTCGAGCCGCGCGACAGTGTCGTTGCCGGCCAGGCACAGGACGGCCGCCGCCAAGGTCAGCAGTATGCCCAGCAGCGACCGCGCCCCATGCTTGCGCAAGGCCAGCGAAAGCTTCAAGGGGTATAGCCCGGAATGGCCGCCTCGTCGACGGCATCGATCTGGCTCGGATGCATGTGCTTTTCAGCGAAGGTCAGATAGACCTTGCTGCGGATGAAAACGTCGAACAGTTCCGGGTCGATATGCCCGTTCAGGCTGAAATTGCCGAGGATGCGCAGGGATTCGGACAGCGACTTGCCCTTTTTGTACGGCCGGTCGCGCGCCGTCAGCGCCTCGAAAATATCGGCAATCGCCATCAGCCGCGCCGGCACCGACATCTGCTCTTTCGTCAGCCCGCGCGGATAACCCTTGCCATCCATGCGCTCGTGGTGGCCGCCCGCGTATTCCGGCACCTTCTGCAGGTGCTTGGGCCACGGCAGCGCTTCGAGCATGCGGATCGACACGCTGATATGGTTATTGACGATGGCCCGCTCGGCCGCCGTCAGGGTGCCGGCGCGGATGGTCAGGTTTTCCGTCTCGTCGGCGTCGAGGAAATCGCGCAGTTCGCCGTCGGCCGCGCGCCAGCGGCGCCTGGCGATCTGCCGCACGCGCTCCTGGTCGGCCTGCGCCATGCTCTCGCCGCCGACGTTGACCGTGCGAATGAAGTCGCGCTCTTCGCGCAACGCCGCCTGCTCCTGCGCCAGCGCGCGGGCGATGGCGTCCTTTTGCTGCGGCTGCGCCGCCTGCTGGCGCAGGGCTGCGATCTCGGCGTCGCGCAGCAGCACTTCGTAGCGCGTGTCGATCAGGGCGATGCGATCAAAAATGGTTTCCAGCTTGGTAGCCTTGTCGACCACGTGCACGGGCGTGGTGATCTTGCCGCAGTCGTGCAGCAAGCCGGCCAGCCACAACTGCTTGCGCTCGTTGTCGCTGAGCCGGAAATCGGCCAGCGGCCCCGTTTGCGTGGCGTGCGCGGCGTCGGCAAGCAGCATCGTCAGCTCGGGCACGAACTGGCAGTGGCGGCCCGTGTACGGCGATTTTTCATCGATGCCGATATTGATCAGGGTAACGAGCGATTCGAGCAGCTCTTCCAGCTGCGAAATGAGCAGCTGATTCGTCAGCGCCACGCCCGCCTGGGCGGCCAGCGCCTCGATGAAGCGCTGGTCGGTGGAGGAAAAGGCGCGCACCTGGCCCGTCTCGCCATCCTTGGCATTGACCAGTTGCAGCACGCCGATCAGGTCGCCCTCGTGGTCGCTCATGGGCACCGTCAGGATCGATTGCGTGTGGTAGCCGTGGTGGCGGTCGAAGTCGCGCATGCCGGAAAAATTGAAGCCCTCGTCGCGATACACGTCGGCGATGTTCACGCTGCGGCGCAGGTTCGCCGCATACGCGGCCACCGACGCCAGGTTCGGCTGGCCGACATCGTCAAACAGGGGCACGCCAGGCAAACCCATGTCGGCGCCCTGCGCGATGCCCAGGCTGTCGTTGACGCTGATGTCGAACGCCAGCTGACGGCCCCCGGCCATGGGCCGGTACAGGGTGGCGCCATCGGCGCCGCTCATGCTTTTTGCCAGCAGCACGATGCGCTGCAACAGCGCGCCGATATCGTGCCCTTCGCCGCCCAGGCCATGGCCAAGCGCGACACTGAGTTCGGTCAATTGCTCCAGTCTGTGGGCGATTCTCTCAGGGTGCAACTGAGGCATGTTGGTGGCAATCAGGTAATGGGCAAGCAAAAAAGGGGAAGTCGGCAAGCGCCAGTGTAACGGCCACCCTGCGCACTGTACATTACTTAGTTGCAACAAAATGAAATAACTTGCCGTATTGCAACACACATAAATGTTGCCGCCAATCTCATTAATTAGAATAGAATCAACAATAATTACACCGTAACAAGGTACTGAATGAAATTCACGTTCAGGGGCGTGCGCGGCTCCATCCCCTCTCCCGGCCCGCGCACGGCGCGCTATGGCGGCAACACCACGTGCATCGAAGTACGCACCGACAACGATAGCCTGATCATCCTCGATGCGGGCAGCGGCATCTTCTCGCTGGCGCAGCAACTGCCACCGGGCGAGCCCGTCGACGCGCACGTCTTCATCACGCACAGCCACTGGGACCACATCCACGGCCTGCCCATGTTTTCGCCCCTGTTCGTGGCCGGCAACCGCATGCGACTGCATGGCGCCTTTGACGCCATCAGCGGACGCGGCATCGAGCACGTGATGGCGGTGCAGCTGCAAGGCAGCTATTTTCCTGTCAGTGAAGCGGCCATGGCGGCCAGCATCGAGTACCGCACCCTGGCGCCCGGCGAAGCCGTCGAGGTGGGTGGCGCGCGCGTGCGCGGCGCGGAAATGAACCACCCTGTCGTCAATCTCGGCTACCGCATCGACTGCGGCGGCGCCGCGCTGTTTTTCAGCGGGGACCATGAACCGTTCTACAACCTGCATCCGCCCGGCCATGCCGAGCACGCGGCCTGCGCGGCGCGCAATGCGCAGCGCCAGGCCAGCATCGATGCGCTGGTCGCCGGCGTCGATGCGCTGATCATGGATTGCTCGTACACGCGCGAGGAATACCCGGGCAAGCAGGGTTGGGGCCACGGCACCTTCGACGCCGCCTTCGACCTGGCCCTGCGCTGCGGCGTGCAGCGCCTGTACTGCACCCACCACGAACCGACGCGCAGCGACGAACAGCTCGAAGCCGTGTTTGCCGACGTGATGGGGCGCTACAGCAGCCGCCTCAATGGCCTGCAAGTGTTCCTCGCCTACGAGGGGCTGACGGTGGAACTGGCCGGCGCATAAAAAAAGGGAGCCGCAAGGCTCCCTTTTTACTGGCGTTGGCTATCCATTACATGATGTGGTGGCCAATCCACCATGCCACTGCGGCAACGAAGGCGGAAGCAGGGATCGTGAAGATCCAGGCCCAGACGATATTGCCTGCCACGCCCCAGCGCACGGCCGACATTTTTTGCGACGAGCCGACGCCGACGATGGCGCCCGTGATGGTGTGCGTGGTCGACACGGGAATGCCCAGCGCCGTCGAGACGAACAGGGTGATCGCGCCGCCCGTTTCGGCGCAGAAGCCGCCGACGGGTTTCAACTTGGTGATCTTCTGGCCCATGGTCTTGACGATGCGCCAGCCACCGAACAGGGTGCCGAAGCTGATGGCCGTGTAGCACGAGATGATGACCCACATCGGCGGCATGGCATCGGCCGCGCTCGAGTAGCCGGCGGCGATCAGCAGCATCCAGATGATGCCGATGGTTTTTTGCGCGTCGTTGCCGCCGTGGCCCAGGCTGTAGGCTGCCGCCGATACCAGTTGCAGGCGGCGGAACCACTTGTCGACCTTGCGCGGCGTCGAACGCACGAAGATCCACGACACGAGCAGCATCATGATGGAACCGAATACAAAGCCCAGCACCGGTGCGATCACGATGAAGGCCACCGTTTTCCACAGGCCGGCCGCGACCAGCGCGCCCGTGCCGGACTTGGCGACGGCGGCGCCCACCAGGCCGCCGATCAGCGCATGCGAGGACGACGAAGGAATCCCGTAGTACCAGGTAAACAAATTCCAGAAGATGGCGCCCATCAGCGCGCCGAAGATCACGTACTGGTCGATCACCGCCGGGTCGATGGTTCCCTTTCCCACCGTGGCGGCCACGGTCAGCTGGTGGAACACGAAGATGGCGACGAAGTTGAACGTGGCGGCCATGGCAACCGCGGTCTGCGGTTTCAATACGCCCGTCGAGACCACCGTGGCGATCGCATTGGCGGCATCGTGGAAGCCGTTCATGAAGTCAAACAGCAGTGCGAGGACGATCAACAGGCCTAGCACGTAGATGCTGATTTGTATGGTCATTGTAGTTTCTTTTCTGATTCTGGTTCAGGACAGGCCCAACGCTTACGCGTTTTCGACGATGATGCCTTCGATAATATTGGACACATCTTCGCAACGGTCGGTCACGGTTTCCAGAATTTCGTAGATCGCTTTCAGCTTGATCAGGTTGCGCACGTCCGGTTCGTCGCGGAACAGCTTGGACATGGCGGCGCGCATCACGTGGTCGGCGTCCGATTCCAGGCGGTCGATCTCTTCGCAGATGGCGACGATCTTGCGCGAGTTATCCATGTTGTGCAGCATGGCGACGGCGTCGCGCACTTTTTCGGTACAGGCCAGCACCAGTTCGGCCAGGCGCTTGGCTTCCGGCGTGACGGCCTTCAGGTCGTACAGCGAGACGGTTTGCGCCGCATCTTCCAGCAGGTCGAGGATATCGTCCTGGCGCGTGATCAGCTGATGGATGTCATCGCGGTCGATCGGCGTGATGAAGGTCTTGTGCAGCATTTCCACGGTGGCGTAGGTGACTTTGTCCGCCTGTTTCTCGATGCTTTCGATCGCATGCACGCGGTTTTCCAGGTCATCGAAATTGGTCATCAGGCCGAGCATCTCTTTGGCGCCCTTGACGCACAATTCCGCGTGCTGGTTAAACAATTCAAAAAACTTGCCCTCAGTGGGCATCAAGCGTCCAAACATGTCATTCTCCGTTAAGCATTGAGTCGTGTTATTTACTACAGAAAGCCACCCCTTTTGATGAAGGGGCGGCCAATGGAATATCAGTGCTGCTGTGTTAGTCGCCTTGGTAAAGCGCCAGGCCACCACTGTAATTGCCAAATTTGGTGTACTGCCCCATGAAGGTGAGGCGGATGCTGCCGATTGGACCGTTACGTTGTTTACCGATGATGATTTCGGCCGTTCCCTTGTCCGGCGAGTCGGGGTTATACACCTCGTCGCGGTAAATGAACAGGATCACGTCGGCATCCTGCTCAATAGCGCCCGATTCGCGCAAGTCGGACATGACAGGACGTTTGTTCGGGCGTTGCTCCAGCGAGCGGTTCAGCTGGGACAGCGCAATCACGGGGCAACCGAGTTCTTTCGCCAGGCCTTTCAATCCTCGTGAAATCTCGGAAATCTCCGTGGCGCGGTTGTCGCCCGGCGTATTGGCCGACATCAGCTGCAAGTAATCGACGATGATCAGACCCAGCTTGCCGCATTGACGCGACAAACGGCGCGAGCGGGCGCGCAACTCGATGGAATTCAAGGCCGGCGTTTCATCGATGTACAACTGCGCGTCGTTCATCTTCTGGATCGCATTCGTCAGGCGCGGCCAGTCTTCGTCGTTCAGGCGGCCCGTGCGCAGGCGATGCTGGTCGAGCTGTCCGACGGAGCCGAGCATACGCATGGCCAGCTGGGCGCCGCCCATCTCCATCGAGAACACGGCCACGGGCAAGCCGCTGTCGATGGCCACGTTTTCGCCGATGTTGACGGAAAACGCCGTCTTGCCCATCGATGGACGTCCTGCCACGATCACCAGGTCGCCCGGCTGCAGACCGGAGGTCATGCGGTCGAGGTCGATGAAACCGGTGGGCACGCCCGTGATTTCACTCTGGTTGTCGCGGCTGTACAGTTCGTCGATGCGCTCGACCACCTGCGTCAGCAGGGGCTGGATGGCGGTCCAGCCCTGGGCGCCGCGCGCGCCCTCTTCGGCGATGGCGAAAATCTTCGATTCGGCCTCGTCAAGCATCTGCTTGACTTCCTTGCCCTGCGGGCTGAAGGCCGTGCCGGAGATATCGTCGGCGACGGTAATGAGTTTACGCAGCACGCCGCGGTCGCGCACGATCTCGGCGTAGCGCCGGATGTTCGCGGCCGATGGCGTGTTTTGCGCCATGGCGTTCAGGTAAGCGAGTCCGCCCACATCATCGGCCTTGCCGAGCTGGGTCAGGGTTTCAAAAACAGTAATGACATCGGCTGGCTTGGAAGCGTTAACCATCTTGACGATTTGCTCGAAGATGATGCGATGGTCATAGCGATAGAAATCCTCCGCATGCATGAAGTCGGCGATGCGGTCATATGCGGCATTGTCGCGCAGCAGACCACCGATAACGGATTGTTCTGCTTCGATCGAATGCGGCGGAATACGGAGGGAATCCAGTTGCGGATCAGAGGGGGCGTTCATGGCGCGAATTATACCCGCTTCGGCGTGCTGGCAAAAATAAAGGGCTGAAATTGAGCGAAAAAAAGGCCACAAAAAAGCCGGGCGAACCCGGCTTTTCATAGTGCGGCAACGCTTGCGGGCCAGGCCCGCAGACGATTACGCGTTCGCGTCTGGAACGACAGCGATAACAACTTCCACAACCACGTCGGTATGCAGAGCAACCGAAACGTTGTGCTCGCCAACGATCTTCAGCGGGCCGGTAGGCATACGGATTTGTGCTTTTTCAACAGCAAAACCTTGCTTGGTCAGCGCTTCAGCGATGTCGAAGTTGGTGACGGAACCGAACAGACGGCCATCAACACCAGCTTTTTGAGCAACTTGAACGGTCAGGCCGCTCAGTTTTTCGCCCTGGGCTTGCGATGCGGCCAGTTTAGCGGCAGCAGCTTTTTCCAGTTCGGCGCGCTTGACTTCGAATTCAGCCACAGCGGTTGCCGTAGCACGACGTGCCAGGCGTTGCGGGATCAGGAAGTTACGTGCGTAACCGTCTTTGACTTTGACGACTTCGCCGAGGTTACCGACGTTAACAACTTTTTCTAACAGAATGATTTGCATAGTTCTTCTCCAGGAATATCTGACCGATTAAGCGTGGTGCAGATCGGTGTATGGCAGCAGCGCGAGGAAGCGAGCGCGCTTGATTGCGGTGTCAACTTGGCGCTGGTAGTGCGCTTTGGTACCGGTCAGGCGTGCTGGCATGATCTTGCCGTTTTCTTGGACGAAGTCTTTCAGCGTGTCGACGTCTTTGTAGTCGACTTGCTCAACGTGAGCTGCGGTGAAGCGGCAGAACTTCTTGCGTTTGAACAACGGGTTTTGCTGTTTGCGTTTTTCTTTAAGCTTGAGCTTATTTTTGTCGAACTTTTTACCGAATGCCATGTCAGGCTCCTGTATCTAAAATGCGCTAGTCAGAATTGACTGCACTAAAATCAATGATGTGAAACACCAAACTCTTGCTGTTGCGGCTCTTCCTGGCCAGGAAACCCGTGAACTGATACACCCCGCCCAAGCTTGCCTGGCTGAACCGGCCTGAGATTTCGCCAGCGGCTAGCGCGGCAACATCAAACTCGGTCAAACGGGCAATCCCTGCTTCCATCTGCTGCGAACTGTGTTGCAATACTGCATTCACAATCGGCAGCCCTGCCGGGGTATAGCGCAATATTTCGCGCTCAGCAATGATGGCGGTTACTTGTAGCTGGTTCAGCGCACGATCCTGGTCAAGAATTAAGCTGCTGCTGCGGCTGGAGCGGCTGCTGGTGCTTCGGTGCGGTGGCTTTTGGCCGCGTCTTCGCGTTGTACCGATTTCATCATCGGCGAAGGAGCTGTTTCAGCTTTCTTCATTTTAACGGTCAGGTGACGCAACACGGCATCATTGAATTTGAATGCTGTTTCCAACTCGACCAGGGTCTCGTTGTCGCATTCGATGTTCAGGCAGATGTAGTGTGCTTTAGGCAGCTTTTGGATCGAGTAAGCCATTTGACGGCGGCCCCAATCTTCCACGCGGTGAACCGAACCGCCGCGGGTGGTTACGCTGGCTTTGTAGCGTTCGATCATCGCGGGCACTTGCTCGCTTTGGTCCGGATGGACGATAAAGACTATTTCATAATGACGCATGCAAACTCCTTCAGGTCGGATTGATAATCGCCCACCCCGGCGTCAAGACGGGTGTGGGAAGGTCAGCCGAAGATTATAACCGCCTTTTGCAAACGTTTCAATCATTCCTTCCACATGGGCCCGAAAAGCCCGCGCGCCACCGTGCTTTCCGCCCGTGGACAAGTATTTCTTGCGAAATTCGCCCAAAACACGGAAATCCCCTTGCATAGTGGGCGATACTGTACAAAAATACAGACTGTTCATATAGACAGCATTTTAGTATGCACCCACCGCTCATGATCAAGCTGACAGCACGACAAGAACAAATCCTGAACCTGATCAAGGACGCGATTGAAAACACGGGCTTCCCTCCCACCCGTGCCGAAATCGCCAATGAACTGGGTTTCAAATCGGCCAACGCGGCCGAAGAGCATTTGCAGGCCCTGGCCCGCAAGGGCGCGATCGAGATTTCGCCCGGCACCTCGCGCGGCATCCGCCTGATTGGCGCCGCCGCCGAAGCGCTGCCATCGAAGGTGCCGGCAGCGCTGCTGATGTCGCTGCCCCTGATCGGCCGGGTAGCGGCCGGTTCGCCCATCCTGGCGCAGGAAAACCTGGAAGCGAGCTACAACGTGGACCCGGCCCTGTTTTCGGCCAAGCCCGACTTCCTGCTGAAGGTGCGCGGCTGGTCCATGCGCGACGCCGGCATCATGGATGGCGATTTATTGGCTGTCAAGAAGGTCGACAGCGCCAAGAATGGCCAGATCGTCGTGGCCCGCATCGGCGACGAAGTCACCGTCAAGCGCTACAAGAAGACGGGTTCCGTCATCGAATTGCTACCGGAAAACCCGGACTTCAAGGTGATTACCGTGTCGCCGGAAGATGAGTTTGCACTGGAAGGGCTGGCTGTCGGCCTGATGCGCAGCTGGCATTAAATCACTGCAGCTAAAGAAAGGGCCGCAACAGCATGACTGTTGCGGCCCTTTCTACATGCTGCGCGGCTGTTTAGGCGTCCAGCGCGTTTTTGAAGTCGTCCAGCAAATCGGCCTCATCCTCGATGCCGACGGAGACGCGGATCAGCGACTCGGCGATGCCCATGCTGGCGCGCCGCTCGGCACCCATCTCATAGAAAATCGTGTGGGCGACGGGAATGACGAGGGTGCGCGTGTCGCCGAGATTGCTCGCTGGAATGGCAAGATTGAGACGATTGAGGAAATCGAAGCAGTCGATGCCGTCCTTTAATTCAAAGCTGAACAGCGAGCCATAGCTGCGGAACAAGTCCGTCGCCAGCGCGTGCTGCGGGTGCGACGCCAGGCCCGGGTAATGCACGGCCGCCACTCTCGGGTCGGCGGCCAGCATGGTGGCCAGCGCCAGGGCGTTCGAACAGGTGCGGTCCATGCGCAAGGCCATGGTTTCCGCGCCGACGGCGATATGGTGCGCCGCTTCCGGCCCCAGGGAGGCGCCAAAGTCGCGCAAGGCCTTGGCGCGGATTTGCGCGATGCCCCACTGCGCGGGCGCCGCCTTCTTGTAATTCTCGAAGATGTTCGGATACTGCGCCCAGTCGAACACGCCCGTATCCGTCAAGCTGCCGCCCAGCGCATTGCCGTGGCCGCCGATGGATTTCGTCAAGGCATTGACCACCAGGCCCGCGCCCACGGCTTTGGGACGGAACAAGTATGGCGTCGTCATCGTATTGTCGACGATGTACAGGATGCCCTTCTCGCGGCACAAGTCACCGATCTTCTTCAGGTCGGCGATCTGCGTGCGCGGATTCGCAATAGTTTCCACGAAAACAATCCGCGTGGCCGGCGTGATGGCGGCAGCCACATTGGCCACGTCGGTGGCGTCAACGAACGACACGGCGATGCCCTGCCCCGTCACCGTTTGCCACAGGCTGTTGGTATTGCCAAACAAAAAGGCCGACGATACGACATGGTCGCCCGCGCGCAGCAAGGATTGCACCACGGCACCGATGGCGCCCATGCCGGTGGCGAAGCACAGGGTCGCCACGCCGTCTTCCATCTTGTTGACCTTGTCTTCCAGCGCGGAAACGGTCGGGTTGCCCTGGCGGCCATAGCGAAAACCCGGTTCCTTGCCCTGGAACACGGAAGCGAGCTGGCGCGCATCGGCGTAACCAAAGGCAACGGAAGTGTGCACGGGCTTGTGCAGGGAGCCATGTTCGATGCCCTTGCGGCGATCGTTATGCAGGATGGTGGTGGTAAAGCCGTAGTTTTTTTTATCGTTCATGATCGCGGAGAAAAAAATGCCCGGCATCGGCCGGGCAGCTTACTTATGCTTCTGTTGTCGCCAGGTTCAGGTTCAGCTGGGAACGCGGCGTATCTTCGGGCGCTGCCGCCTTCGGATGGTGACGCGCATATTCCAGGCGGTCCAGGTATTCCTGCGACACGTCGCCCGTCACGTACACGCCATCGAAGCACGAAGCCTCGAAGTTGGTCAGGGCCGGGTTGACGTCGGCGATAGCCTGTTTCAGCGCGCCGATATCCTGGTACACGAGGTAATCGGCCGTGATTTCACGGCACACTTCTTCCGTCGTGCGGCCGTAGGCGATCAGTTCGTCGCGCGTCGGCATGTCGATGCCATACACGTTCGGGTAGATCACCGGCGGCGCGGCCGAAGCGAAGATGACCTTCGTCGCGCCCGCTTCACGCGCCATCTGCACGATTTCACGGCTGGTGGTGCCGCGCACGATGGAATCGTCGACCAGCAGCACCACTTTATCCTTGAATTCGGACGGAATCGCGTTGAGCTTCTGGCGCACGGATTTCTTGCGCGCCGCCTGGCCCGGCATGATGAAGGTGCGGCCGATGTAGCGGTTCTTGATGAAGCCTTCGCGGTACTCGATGTTCAGCGCCATGGCCAGCTGGATGGCGGCCGGACGCGAGGAATCGGGAATCGGCATGACCACGTCGATATGTACGCCAGGCAATTCAGCGCGGATCTTTTCGGCCAGGTACTCGCCCATTTTCAGGCGCGTGGCGTACACGGAGGCGCCGTCGATGACGGAATCGGGACGGGCCAGGTAGACGAATTCGAATACGCACGGGTTCAGGCTGGCATTGTCGGCGCACTGGGCGCTGTGCAATTGCTTGTCAGCATCGATGAAGACGGCTTCGCCGGGACCGATATCGCGCACGAAACGGAAGCCCATGCCTTCCAGGGCCACGGATTCGGAAGCGATCAGGTATTCGGGACCCTGCTCCGTTTCATTGATGCCCAGGCACAGCGGACGGATGCCATGCGGGTCGCGGAAGGCCAGCAAGCCCACGCCGGCGATCTGCGCCACGGCAGCGTAGCCGCCCTTGACGCGGCGGTTCAGCACGGTGACGGCCTTGAAGATGGCTTCCGGGTCCAGATTCAGGCCCGTCGTCGCTTCCTGGATTTCATGCGCCAGCACGTTGAGCAGCACTTCCGAATCGGAATCGGTATTGATGTGGCGGCGGTCGTTCTTGAACATTTCCAGCTTCAACTGTTCCCAGTTGGTCAGGTTGCCATTGTGCGCCAGGGTGATGCCGAACGGCGCATTCACATAGAACGGCTGTGCTTCCTCTTCGCTCGACGAACCGGCCGTCGGGTAGCGGCAATGGCCGATGCCCGTCGTACCTTGCAGCGAACGCATGTTGCGCGTACGGAAGACGTCACGCACGAGGCCATTGGCCTTGTGCATGGAAAACATACTGCTGTGATTGGTCGCAATCCCTGCCGCGTCCTGACCGCGATGTTGCAGGAGCAACAATGCATCATAGAGCAATTGATTGACAGGTTGATGGGAAACGACGCCGACGATGCCACACATGGTGTGCTCCTAAACTGTGCTACTGATTTTAAAAAAATTCAAAATTTCACATGCTGCGCGTAAGCGGCAGGCAGATAAGGCTTGATGGCGCGCGCGCCCTGCTCCGCGAGCGGGCTGAGCTGCGCGTTTTTCCAGAATGGCTGCTGCGGTATGGACGTCATGCCACACAAGATGACGGCGGTCAGCACGATCACAAGGCCCCGCGCCACGCCGAACAGGCTGCCCAGGGCGCGGTCGGCCAGGCTCAGGCCCGTCACCTTGACCAGCGCGTCGACCGTCATGGACAGCAATCCCATCAAAATACGCACACCGATGAACAGCACCACGAAAGCCAGCAACAAACGGATGGCTTCGCCCGGCACGGCTTCCGGCAGGAATTTCGCCAGGGTGGCGCCATAGGCATTGGCAATGACAAAAGCCACGACCCAGCTGACCAATGACAGTATTTCCTTGACCAGGCCGCGCATCATGCTGATCAGCACGGACGTCACCAGCACAAACAGCACCAGGTAATCGAAAATCGTCACGCCCGTTCAGCCTTGCAACATCACGCCGGTACCAGGCTGCCGCCCAGGCCCAGCTTTTGCAGCTTGGCGCGGGTCTTTTCGGCGTCTTCGCGGCTGCCGAACGGTCCCACGCGCACGCGGATGCGTTCGCCCGCCGGGCTCGAGACTTTCTGCGTGTACGACTTGATGCCCGCTTCGCGCAGCTTGTCCTGCAATTCGTCGACCTTGTCCTGCGTCGCCAGCGCCGCCACCTGCACCACGAACTTGCCGCTGCCGGCGTCGTGCGCCTTGTCCTGCACCTTCTCTTGCGGCTTGTCCTGCGGCTTGCCTTCCAGGATGGCCAGCGCGCGCGCGGCATCGTCGGCCGATTGCGCCGGCTTGGCAGGCTTCGGCTCGGGCTTGGCTTCCGGTTTTACTTCATGCTTGGGCTCAGGCTTGGACTCGTGTTTCGGCTCGGCCTTGGGTTCCGGCTTGGTTTCGTGCTTCGGTTCCGGTTTTGGCTCCACCTTGACCGGCTTGGGCTCGGGTTTCGGTTCCACGTAGGCTGGCTTGACCGGCGCAGGCTGGACGGCGGCCAGCACGGGTGCCGGTGCAGGCGTCGGCTTGGCCGCAGGCGGCAGCGGCGCGTCGACGATCTCCTCGGACTGGTCCAGGCCATTCGATGCGGCCCGGACCGGAACGGCCGGCACGGGCGCCGGTGCAGGCGCTACGGCCTTTTCCTTCGACGGAATATCGATGGCGATATCGTTGAACGGCGCCTTCGGCTCGGAGTCGAGCAGCATCGGCAAGCCGACAGCTACGCCCAGGGCCAGGGCAATGGCCCCGACCAGGCGGCGGCGTGCGCGCTTTTTTTCAGGCAAGACCGGATCCGGCGCTTCCTTGCCGCCACGGCGCGATCCGCCGCCACCGGAGGTGTTGGCGGCGCGTTTGCGGGTCGGCGACTGTGCTTCGCCAGGGACATAAAAGCCGCTGTCTTCGCCAGAGGATTCTTGCTTGTTTTTAAACAGTTTCGAGAACAAGCCCATGCGTGATTTTCAGTCGAGTGCGTTTCAGTGAAGTGAGGATTTTCGGGCCTTCATCACGCCGGCAACGGTGAGGAAAGAACCAAAGACCACAATTCTATCATTCTCACCGGCCCGGCTCATTGCATTTGCAAAAGCTTGTGCCGGATCATCGAAAATAGATACAGTATGCTCGCTGCTGTCGGGCTTATCTTCCAGCATGATCTGCACCTTGGCGGCCAGCTCGGACGCCGTGGCCGCGCGCGGCGAAGGCAAGCCCGTCAGGCACCAGTGGTCGACGTGTTCGCTCATCGCGGCCAATACGCCATCGATATCCTTGTCCAGCATGGAGCCGAACACGGCATAGGTGTACGGGTGGAAACCCATATTGCCCAGGTTCTGGTTCAGCGCCGACGCCGCGTGAGGGTTATGCGCTACATCAAGGATCACGCTGGGGCGGCCAGGCAAGACCTGGAAGCGGCCCGGCAGCTCCACCGTCACGAGGCCCGTGCGCACTTCCTGCGCGCCCACGGGCAGTTTCAGCTTCAGCACTTCCAGCGCGGCCAGCACGGCCGTCGCGTTGAGAATCTGGTTGGCGCCGCGCAAGCTTGGATACGCGAGCGAATTGCGGCGCTGCTCGCGCCCGCCGTAGTTCCACTGCTGCTTGTCGCCCGAATAATTGAAATCGCGGCCCATCAGCCACAGGTCGGCGCCGATGGCTTCCGCATGGTCGATCAAGGATTGCGGCGGCACGGGGTCGCTGCAGATGGCCGCCTTGCCCGGGCGGAAGATGCCCGCCTTTTCAAAGCCGATCGCTTCGCGCGTGTCGCCCAGGTAATCCGTGTGGTCGATATCGACGCTGGTGACGATGGCCACGTCCGCATCGATCACGTTGACGGCGTCGAGGCGCCCGCCCAGGCCCACTTCCAGGATGGCCACGTCCAGCTTGGCCTGCGACAGCAGGTGCAGGATGGCCAGCGTGGTGAATTCGAAATACGTGAGCGGCGTGTCGCCCCGCACGGCTTCGACGGCGTTGAAGCTGGCGACGATCTGTTCGTCGCTGGCCATCTCGCCCAGCACGCGGGCACGCTCGTTAAAATCGAGAAAGTGCGGCTTGATGTACAGCCCCACTTTGTAGCCGGCACGCAACAGCACGGATTCCAGCATGGCGCAGGTGGAACCCTTGCCATTCGTGCCCGCCACCATGATCACGGGGCAAGTAAACGCCAGCTGCATGCGCGCCTTGACGGCTTGCACGCGGTCCAGGCCCATATTGATCTGGGTTTCCGAATGGCGGGTTTCCAGCATGGCGAGCCAGTCCGGCAAGGTGGTGGGGAGCTTGAGCATGGGAGACTTCTTGATGAGGAGACAGTGCGCGAGGCGCGGAGATGGTGTGGCGTGGCAACCGGGCGTGTCCTGCGGACGCCGCCCGGCCTGTTACGTTGGCGCTACGCCAAGACTTCGACGGCCTGGTTTTGCAACAAGGCCAGCAGACGGGCGATTTCTTCGCGCATCTTGCGGCGGTCGACGATCATGTCGACGGCGCCCTTGGTGACGAGAAACTCGGCGCGCTGGAAGCCTTCCGGCAGTTTTTCGCGCACGGTGTTTTCAATCACGCGGGGGCCGGCAAAGCCGATCAGCGCTTTCGGTTCAGCAATGACCACGTCGCCCATGAAGGCGAACGAGGCGGACACGCCGCCCATGGTCGGGTCGGTCAGCACGCTGATGAATGGCAATTTCTTTTCCGACAGCTTGGTCAGCATGGCCGTGGTTTTCGCCATCTGCATCAGGGACAGCAAGCCTTCCTGCATGCGCGCGCCACCGGTGGCGGTGATGCAAATGAACGGCACCTTCTGTTCCAGCGCGATTTGCGCGCCGCGCACGAAGCGCTCGCCCACGACGGAGCCCATGGAGCCGCCCATGAATTCGAATTCGAAGCACGCCACGACCACTGGCAGGCTCATGATGGCGCCGCCCATGACGACCATCGCATCCGTCTCGCCCGTCGCTTCCATGGCGGATTTCAGGCGGTCCGGATATTTCTTGCTGTCCTTGAACTTCAGGGTATCGACAGGCAGGATTTCCTGGCCGATTTCATAGCGGCCGCCCGCGTCGAGCAGGCTGTCGAGGCGTTCACGCGCGCGGATGCGCATGTGGTGATCGCATTTCGGGCACACGTGCAAATTCGATTCCAGGTCCGTACGGTACAGCACGGCTTCGCACGACGGGCACTTGACCCACAGGCCTTCCGGCATGGTCTTGCGCGCGGCAGCATCAGAACGCTGTATGCGCGGTGGCAGCAGTTTTTCCAACCAACTCATATTTTCTCCTTGGGCCCTTGTAGGGGTAGCGTCGGTGGACGCCCCCGGCAGACGGTAAACGGCGACGCCCCGCAGGGCGCCACCAAAAATTTTATCTATTGCACAATAACAGGCAAATCAGTGGCCGAAGTGTAGCCGTTTATCGCCGGGCTGTCGAACTTTGCCGCCAACGCATATTGCGTAAACGGCAAGCTTGCTCAGGCGTCCAGTGCGGCGCGGATGCCTGCCGTAAAGCTGCGCACGGCGTCGACGGCGCCGCCTTCCGGGGCATTTTCAATCTCCTGGATGATGCGGCTGCCGATCACGACGGCATCGGCGACCTTGGCAACGGCCTTGGCCGTGGCCCCATCGCGGATGCCGAAGCCCACGCCGATAGGCAATTTTACATGCTGGCGGATGGCCGCGAGGCGCTCTGCCACCTGTTCCGTATCAATGTTGCCGGCACCCGTGACGCCTTTCAGCGACACATAATAGCTGAAGCCGCCGCCAACCTTGGCCACTTGCGCGATGCGCTCTTCGGTCGAGGTGGGCGCCAGGAGAAAGATCAGGTCGAGGCCCGCTGCGCGCATGGCGGCCGCGAATTCCTCGCACTCTTCCGGCGGATAGTCGACGACGATGGCGCCATCGGCGCCGGCCGCTTGCGCTGCATCAATAAATGCGGCGCTGCCGATGCGTTCGATGGGATTCGCATAGCCCATCAGCACCACGGGCGTCGTCTGGTTCGTTTCGCGGAATTGGCGCACATAGCCGAACACGTCGTGGATGCCGACGTTGAATTTCAAGGCCCGCTCGCAGGCGCGCTGGATGACGGGGCCTTCGGCCATGGGGTCGGAAAACGGCACGCCCAGTTCAAGCACGTCGGCGCCGCCCTCGACGAGCGCGTGCATCAGGGGCACGGTGGCGTCGGGACCGGGATCGCCAGCGGTAATGAAAGTGACCAGGGCGGTCTTGTTGTTGGATTTTAAGTTGGCAAAGGTGGCGGAGATACGGGACATGGCGAGCTTTCGTGTTATCGGTGAGAGATGTCGGATGGCGCGCTATGCGCTCATCCGACCTGCGCGGGATCTTTCAGCTGTTTAGCTGAAATTGAGTCCCATGCGTTCCGCCACGGTATGCATGTCCTTGTCGCCGCGGCCCGACAGGTTGGCCAATACAATTTTATCTTTCGGCAAGGTGGCCGCCAGCTTGGCCGCGTAGGCCAGCGCGTGCGACGATTCCAGGGCCGGGATGATGCCTTCGATATGGCAGCAATCGTGGAACGCCTGCAGCGCCTCTTCATCCGTGATCGACACGTACTGCGCGCGGCCCGAGTCTTTCAGCCACGCATGTTCCGGGCCTACGCCGGGATAGTCGAGGCCGGCCGAGACGGAATGCGTCTCGATGATCTGGCCGTTTTCATCCTGCAGCAGGTAGGTGCGGTTGCCGTGCAGCACGCCCGGGAAACCGGCCGTCAGCGAGGCCGAGTGCTTGCCCGTGTCCAGGCCTTCGCCGGCCGCTTCCACGCCGATCAGTTTCACGTCTTTCTGGTCGATATACGGGTAAAAGATGCCCATGGCGTTCGAACCGCCGCCGATGCAGGCCAGCACGTAGTCGGGCTGGCGGCCCGTCATTTCCGGCATTTGCACCAGGCATTCCTCGCCGATCACGGACTGGAAGTCGCGCACCATCATCGGATACGGATGGGGGCCGGCCACGGTGCCGATGATATAAAAGGTGTTTTCGATATTCGTGACCCAGTCGCGCATGGCTTCGTTCAGCGCATCCTTGAGGGTCTTGGAGCCGGATTCGACGGGCACGACGGTGGCACCCAGCAATTTCATGCGGTACACGTTCTGCGCCTGGCGCTTGACGTCTTCGCTGCCCATGTAGACCACGCATTCGAGGCCGAAGCGGGCGCAGATGGTGGCCGTGGCCACGCCGTGCTGGCCGGCGCCCGTCTCGGCGATGATGCGCGGCTTGCCCATGCGCTTAGCCAGCAGGGCCTGGCCGATGACGTTATTGATCTTGTGCGCGCCCGTGTGGTTCAAGTCTTCGCGTTTGAAATAGATTTGCGCGCCGCCGGCCAGTTCGGACCAGCGCTTGGCGTGGTAGATCGGCGATGGGCGTCCCACGAAATGCTTGAGCTCGTAGCGGAATTCTTCCAGGAATTCCGGATCGACGCTGTAGCGGGCATACGCTTCCTTCAGTTCGGCCAGCGCATGCGTGAGCGTTTCGGCAACGAAGGAACCGCCGTACGGGCCGAAGTGGCCGCGCAGGTCGGGAAACGGGTAATCGGTGGCGTGGAACAATGCGGCGGCTGCGCCGGGCGCGGTGGTGTGGTCATTCATGGTTGTTTCCTCTGGCAATGATGGCATCGGCATCCTGCACCGCGGCGATGAACGCGCGGACACGGGACGCGTCCTTGATGCCCTTGGACGCTTCGACACCACTGCTGATGTCGACGGCGTAAGGGCGCACGCGCACCACTGCGTCAGTCGCGTTTTGTACGCTCAAGCCACCACTTAAAACGACCCGAGGCGCGAGTTCTTTTGGAATGAGGGACCAATCAAATACCTTTCCTGCGCCACCGTAGGCATCCACATAGGTATCGAGCAAGAGACTCGAAAACAAGGGACTGGCGGCGCGATAGCGCTGTTCGTATTCTAGCAAATCTTCAAAGGAGGTGTCGGGTTTGACGCGGAACACTTGCGTAAACGGCGTATTCACGGCGCCAGCCAGCGCGGCGCTGTGTTCGGGCGTCTCGTCGCCATGAAATTGCAGCAGAGACAATGGCGCCACGGCCTTTGTTGCCTGCACTTCTTCCAGCGTGGCATTGACGAACAGGCCCACCGTCGTCACGTACGGCGGCATGGCGGCGATCAGGCTGGCCGCCTGCTGCGGCGTGACGTAACGGGGGCTTTTCGGATAAAACACGAAGCCGATGGCGTCGGCGCCCGCCGCCACGACGGCCTGGATGTCTTCAGCGCGGGTCAGGCCGCAGATCTTGATGCGTGTGCGAGGCATGGCTATCCTTTATTGATGCAGATCAAAACCAGGGCAAGGCGCTGCTGCTGTCTTGCGGCAAGGCCCATTTCGGATCGTAATCGATCTGCGCCAGGTACAAGCCGTCCGGCATGAACGTGGGCGCAGCGGCATGACGATCCTTGCTTTCAAGCAAGTGCCCGAGCCAGTCCGGTTTTTCGCGTCCCGTGCCGATGTAGACGAGCGAACCGACCAGGTTGCGCACCATGTGGTGCAGGAAGGCATTGGCCGTAATCGTAAAAATCACGCAATCGCCGCGCCGCTCGATGCGGATATCATGCATCAGCTTGACAGGCGACTTGGCCTGGCATTGCGCGGCACGGAAGGCCGTGAAATCGTGCCAGCCCAGCAGCGGCTGCACAGCCTGGCGCATCAGTTCCACGTCCAGCGGACGGAAAAAGAAACCGGCACGGCCTTCCACCAGCGGCGAACGGGTAGCGTTGTTGTACAACACATAATGATAGGTACGCGCGCGCGCGCTGAAACGGGCGTGGAAGAAGTCATTGACCGTCGGATCGCCTTCGAGTTCCTTGGCCCAGCGCACGGCGATGGATTTCGGCAGGAAGGTGTTGACGCCGCGCACCCACGAGTGCACATCGCGGTTCAAGTCCGTATCGAAATGCACGACTTGCTCGAGCGCATGCACGCCCGTATCCGTGCGGCCGGCGCAGGTGGTAGCCAGGCGCACACGGGCAAACTGTTCCAGCGCGTTTTCCAGCTGGTCCTGTACCGTCTGCCCGTCTTCCTGCTTCTGGTATCCGTGCCAGGCCGTGCCGTCGTACTGCAGGCCGAGGACGATACGCTTCAATGGCGTTGCTGTCGTAATATTTTGCATCGAAGCATTATACCGGCGCAAAGGCGGCCCCGCCTTCCGGCCACACAAGCGCCTGAGACGGCGTTCAGGGCAAGGCGCGCGGTCGAAGACAGTACGAATAGTACGGCGAGACCGTGCAACGCAGCCATGGACGTCGTATCAGGTGCTTAGCTCAGCAAAGCTCTCATGGTATTCGCTTTCTTCACCTGCTCTTCGCTGCCACCCTTGATGACCTCATCGATCAGCTCGCGCGCGCCTTCCTTGTCGCCGATTTCCTGGTAAGCGATCGCCAGGTCCAGCTTGGTATCCATTTCCATGTGGATGGCCGACAACGGGTCGTCCACGCCCACGCTGGCCGTCTTGCCATCGTTGAGGTCCAGGTCGATGCCGGACAGGTCGAATTCCTGCGCCGGCGGTATGGCTTCCGGCAAGGTGGCGGGCGTTTGCGCATCGTCAAACAGGCTGTCGATGGAAGGCTCGGCCGCCACCACCGGCGCGGCAGCGGGCGCGACAGGCTCGTCGAGGTCGAAATGGGCCAGGTCGACATCCTTCAACGGATCAGGCAACGGCGTCAAGCCGGCGCCCACGCCGTTCACGGGACCGGCTGGCGGCTCCAGGTCCAGGCCGAAATCCATGCTGGCGTCATAGTGCACATAGTGCGCATCCTGCGCGGCAGAAACAGGCTTGCTGTCCGGCCCCGGCATGACGATCGGGTCGCTGGTGGAAACGGGCTCGAAATCGAGGCTGTCGAGGTCAAAATCGAGCGGATCGCGCGCATCGCGGGCCGCCACGGAAGACACCGGTTCGGCCGGCGCCAGGTCAGCCAGCGGCGCAGGAGTAGACAAATCGTCCGGCAAGTCCATGCTCTGGCCATGCAAGTCGTCGCCGGCAGCCTTGCTCAGGCTGACAACGGCGTCGTCTTCCGTATCGCCATACAGGGGATTGGAAGGGTCGAGCGCCAGGCCCAAGGCAGCGGCCTGCGGCCACTCTTCGCCCTGGCCACGCGTCAGGCTGTACAGCTCGCTGGCCTGGTCTTCAAACGCGCGCACGTCGTTGCGGGCCGAATAGATTTCCAGCAACTTCAAGCGGGCCGCATGGCGCTCGGGGTGGATGCGCAAGGCTTCCTTGAGGATATCTTCCGCCTGGCCATCGCGGCCGTAGGCGATATACACGTCCGCTTCGGCGACGGGATCCGTTTCATTCGCGTCGAGCATGCTGGCGCCCGCTGCGGCGGCCACGCCGGCAGCGGCGGCGCCCGTGCCGAACAGGTGGTTGCTCGCTTCGGACTGCTGGTCTTCCGGCGCCAGGCCGGCCGGCGGCGCCACTGGCGCTTCCGGCTCGAACACGGGGGCGATATCTTCGGCGGGCGGCGGCGTCTCCTTGCGGCGGCGCGCGATCACCAGCGCGGCCACGGCGGCCAGCAGCGCGGCCAGGCCGATGCCGATAGCGCCCAGGTGGTCGCTGATCTTGTCGGCGAAGGTCGGTTCCAGCGGCGATGGCTTTTTCACCAGCGGCACCGGTTTTGCCTTCGGTACGGGCGGCTGGGCTTCGGCAGGTGCGCTGGCAACGGCGCTTGCCGCTGCGCTGGCAGCGGCCTCGGCCGGCTTGGCGGGCGCCGGGGCGCTCTTGTCGGCCATGGCCTTGCTCTTGACCGCCATCAACTTTTCCAGGTCGCTGACGTTCTTTTCCAGTTCCTTGACGCGGGCGGCCGCTTCATCGACCTGCTTCGCCTTGGCGATCTTGTCTTCTTCGCTGGCAACGGCGCTCTTGCCGGCCGACTTGGCCGCCGGCTCCGCCTTCGACAGTTTCAGCTTGTCTTGCGACTCGCTCACGGCCGTCGGTTTTTCCTGCACCTTGGTCGGGCCGATCTTGCCGGCCGTGCTTTGCGTCGCCTGCGCGGCCTTGGCCGGCTTGCTTTGCGACACCTGGCCAGCCAGCTTGTTGCGGTAGGCGTCGAAATCGATGGCGTGCGCCGTCACGATGCCCTTCGCTTCGGCCGCGCCGGTGGCGCGCACGGTGTCCGCACCCGGCACGGCCAGGATGCGCCCGGCCTGCATGCGGTTCATGTTCTCGCCCTTGAAGGCATCGGGATTGGCGCGGTACAGGGCGACGAGCATCATGTCGAGCGACACGCCCGATGGCTTCAGTTCGCTGGCGATGCGGCTCAGGGTGTCGCCCGCCTTGACCTTGTATTCGCCTGCCGCCTTTTTCGCGGCTGGTGGCGCAGAATCAGCAGCGGCAGCGGCCGGCTTGGCCTTGCCAGGCTCGACTGGCGCCGTCACTTGCGCGCCGCGCGTCTGGCGCGCTTCGGGCGTGTCGAGCACGAACGCATATTCGCGCACCTGGCGGCCGCTCTTGCTGCTCAGCTCCAGCAGCAGGTCGACCATGGGTTCGGCCACCGGTTGCGCCGAGCTGATGCGGATGAAGGACTTGCCGTTGCGGTTTTCCACGGCAAACGTCAAGGCGTTCAGGGCGGGATTGAATTCCACGTTGGCCTGGCGGTAGGCGTCCGGCGGCGCCAGCTTGGCCAGCAGGCTCGAAGCCTCGCCTGGCTTGACGGCCGATAATTCGACCTCGGCGCGCAGCGGCTGGCCGGCGGCGGACAGCACCGTGATCTTGCCCAGCTCGGCTGCGGATACCGCCGGTGACAATAACACCGCACAGGCGACAGCGCTGCTGAGTGTTTTAATGGCAAGGGAGGCGACCCGGGGACGAGTGTGTACAGGCATAGTTGGCGGCATCTTAGTTGACATGGGAAAACTGTTACTTTTCCAGAGGTATCAACATATCATCATGCCCAGAGCTATGCAAGCTCCGCATGGTTGAGCCTTGACGGGCTCAGGACGAAAAAAAAGCCGGGAAAACAGCCCCGGCTTGATCTGGATCAGCAATTAATTGCCGTTATGCGTCCAACAAAATACGCAGCATGCGGCGCAGCGGCTCGGCCGCACCCCACAGCAATTGGTCGCCCACGGTGAACGCGGACAGGTATTCGCCGCCCATGCTCATCTTGCGCACGCGGCCGACGGGAATCGTCAGGCTGCCCGTGACGGCTGCCGGCGACAGATCGCGCACGGACGCTTCGCGCGTGTTCGGCACGAATTTCACCCATTGGTTGTTGCTGGCGATGATGTCGTTGATTTCATCGAGCGGCACGTCTTTTTTCAGCTTGATGGTCAAGGCTTGCGAATGGCAGCGCATGGCGCCGATGCGCACGCACAGGCCGTCGACCGGGATTTCCTTCGTGCCGAAATCGATGCCGCGGCCCAGGATCTTGTTGGTTTCCGCGCCGGCCTTCCACTCTTCCTTCGACTGGCCGTTGCCCAGGTCCTTGTCGATCCACGGGATCAGGTTGCCGGCCAGCGGCGCGCCGAATTGCTTGATTTCATCTGGGGAGTAGCCGTGCTGGGTGGCCAGCACCTGGCGGTCGATTTCCAGGATGGCGGAAGCGGGGTTGTCCAGCAGCGCCTTGACGGAACCGTTGATGGTGCCGAATTGCGTCAGCAGTTCGCGCATGTGCTGCGCGCCGCCGCCCGATGCCGCCTGGTACGTCATCGACGTCATCCAGTCGATCAGGTCGTGCTGGAACAGGCCGCCCAGGCCCATCATCATGCAGGACACGGTGCAATTGCCGCCGATATAGTTCTTGACGCCCTTGCCCAGCGCATCCTTGATGACGTGCAGGTTGACGGGGTCGAGCACGATGACGGCGTCTTTTTCCATGCGCAAGGTCGAGGCCGCATCGATCCAGTAGCCGTTCCAGCCCGCCGCGCGCAGCTGCGGGAAGACGGCGCTCGTGTAGTCGCCGCCCTGGCAGGAAATGATGATGTCGCACTTGGACAGTTCGGCGATGTTGTTGGCATCCTTGAGGATGGTTTCATTCTTCGCCATGGCCGGCGCCGCGCCGCCCGTGTTCGAAGTGGTGAAAAACACCGGTTCGATGTGGGCGAAATCGCCCTCTTCCTGCATGCGCTGCATCAGGACCGAACCGACCATACCGCGCCAACCTACCAAGCCAACTAATTTCATTACCATTCCTCAAGATGAGACGGCGACTGCCGTCATTAGACTATTTTATCCCAGTGCTTTTACAACTGCATCACCCATGGCCTCGGTACCGACCAAAGTCGTGCCCGTTTCATGGATGTCGGCCGTGCGCAAGCCCTGCGCCAGCACCTGCTTCACGGCCGTTTCGATGCGGTTTGCCTGCTCTTCACGATTCAGCGAATAACGCAACATCATGGCGGCCGACAAGATCGTCGCCAGCGGATTGGCGATGCCCTTGCCCGCGATATCGGGCGCCGAACCGTGCGATGGCTCGTACAGGCCCTTGTTGTTGGCGTCCAGCGAGGCCGACGGCAGCATGCCGATCGAACCCGTCAGCATGGCGGCCGCGTCCGACAAGATGTCGCCGAACATGTTGCCGGTCACCATGACGTCGAATTTCTTCGGCGCCCGCACCAGCTGCATGGCCGCGTTATCGACATACATATGATCGAGCGCAACATCCGGGTATTCCTTGTGCACGTCGATGACGATGTCTTTCCAGAACTGGAACGTTTCCAGCACGTTCGCCTTGTCCACGCTGGTGAGGCGCTTGTCGCGCTTTTGCGCGGCCTGGAAGGCCACGTGGGCGATGCGGCGGATTTCGCCTTCCGCATAGCGCATGGTGTCGTAACCTTCGCGCTGGCCCTTGAACGGACCGTCCGGGCACTCGCGCACGCCGCGGGGTTGCCCGAAATAAATGTCGCCCGTCAATTCGCGGATGATCAAAATGTCCAGGCCGGACACCACTTCCGGCTTCAGGGTCGAGGCACCCGCCAGTTCCGGATACAAAATGGCCGGACGCAGGTTGGCGAACAGGCCCAGGTTCTTGCGCAGGCCCAGGATCGCCTGTTCCGGGCGGAACTGGCGCTCCAGATTGTCGTACTGGTAGTCGCCCACGGCGCCGAACAGCACGGCATCGGCCGCCTTGGCCAGGGCCAGCGTGCCTTCCGGCAAGGGGTGGCCATGGGCCGCATAGCCGGCGCCGCCCACGGGCGCGCTTTCCAGCTCGAACGATTCGCCCAGCACATTCAAGACCTTGACGGCTTGCGCGACGATTTCAGGACCGATGCCGTCGCCGGGTAAGATTGCAATTTTCATATTTTTATCGATTAGATGACGTTGGCGAGCCAAGGCTGATTGTTCAAATGACGCTCTTCGAAGGCGCGGATATCGTCCGCGTGGCGCAGGGTCAGGCCGATATCGTCGAGCCCATTCATCAGGCAATATTTGCGGAAGGCATCGATCTCGAACGGGTACGACACGGAACCATTGCTGGTGCGCACGCATTGCTGCTCCAGGTCCACCACCAGCTTGAAGCCGGGGAAGGCCTTGACTTCATTGAACAGGTGCTCGACCTGGCTTTCCGACAGCACGATGGGCAGCAAGCCGTTCTTGTAGCAATTATTGAAGAAGATGTCGGCAAACGAGGGCGCGATGATGGCGCGGAAGCCATATTGATCGAGCGCCCACGGCGCGTGTTCGCGCGAGGAACCGCAGCCGAAATTCTTGCGCGTGAGCAAGATCGAGGCGCCCTGGTAGCGCGGCTCGTTGAGCACGAACTCCGGGTTCAGCGGGCGGCGGCTGTTGTCCTGGCCCGGTTCGCCATGGTCGAGGTAGCGCCATTCGTCGAACAGGTTGGGGCCGAAACCGCTGCGGTGGATCGATTTCAGGAATTGCTTCGGGATAATCGCGTCGGTGTCGACGTTGGCGCGGTCCAGCGGGGCGACCAGGCCTTCGTAAATCGTAAATTTATCCATGCTGTTTCTACTCGGTAAGACGCGCGGCGCAGGGCGCCGGCACGTCGCGGTTTATTTTCCGCCGGCGCCAGTGACAACCTGGCCGACTTTCTGCACATCGCGGCCGATGCCGGAGACGGTGTTGCAGCCAGACAAGATGACGGTGGCGATGAGGAGGGCGAAGAGTTTTTTCATGATGATTTCTTGATAGTAAGTAAGGGACTGGGAACGCTAGTGTAAACCAGCGGCACCAGTCCCTGCCGTCATCGCAAGCCCCGCACGTCGACAAAGTGGCCGGCGATACCTGCCGCGGCCGCCATCGCGGGCGACACCAGGTGGGTACGCCCGCCCTGCCCTTGCCGGCCTTCGAAGTTGCGGTTCGACGTGGACGCGCAGCGTTCGCCCGGTTCCAGGCGGTCCGCATTCATGGCCAGGCACATGGAGCAGCCCGGCTCGCGCCACTCGAAACCGGCATCCTTGAAGATGCGGTCGAGTCCCTCGCGCTCCGCCTGATCCTTGACCAGGCCGGAACCGGGCACCACCAGCGCCAGCGAGACGTTCGAGGCGCGGTACTTGCCGCGCACCACGGCCGCTGCCGCGCGCAAATCCTCGATGCGCGAATTGGTGCAGGAACCGATGAAGACCTTGTCGATGCGGATATCTTCGATGGCCGTGTTCGGCTTGAGGTTCATGTAGACGAGCGCCTTTTCCATCGCATCGCGCTTGACGCTGTCTTTTTCCTGGTCGGGGTCCGGCACGCGGCCATCGACGCCGATCACCATCTCGGGCGACGTGCCCCAGGTCACTTGCGGCACGATGTCTTGCGCGTTCAGGGTGACGACGAGGTCGAAGCGGGCGCCCGGGTCCGAATGCAGGGTGCGCCAGTAGGCCACGGCGCGTTCCCAGTGCGGGCCGGCCGGCGAAAACGGACGGCCCTTGACGTAATTGATGGTGGTGTCGTCCACGCCGATGATGCCGGCGCGCGCGCCCGCCTCGATGGCCATGTTGCACACCGTCATGCGGCCTTCCATCGACAGGGCACGGATGGCCGAACCGCCGAACTCGATACAGTAGCCCGTGCCGCCGGCCGTGCCGATCTTGCCGATGATGGCCAGCACGATATCTTTCGCCGTCACGCCGGCCGGCAAGGCGCCGTCGACCTGCACCAGCATGGATTTGGATTTCTTTTGCAACAAGGTCTGCGTGGCCAGCACGTGTTCCACTTCGGACGTGCCGATGCCGTGCGCCAGCGCGCCGAACGCGCCGTGCGTGGACGTGTGCGAATCGCCGCAGACGACCGTCATGCCGGGCAAGGTCGCGCCCTGCTCGGGGCCGATCACATGCACGATACCCTGACGCTTGTCGTTCATGTTGAAGTAGGTCAAGCCATAGTGCCGGGCGTTCTTGTCCAGGGTTTCCACCTGCAGGCGCGAGACCGGGTCGGCAATGCCGTCGACCCGGCTGGTGGTGGGCACGTTATGGTCGGCCACGGCCAGGTTGGCGGAAATGCGCCACGGCTGGCGGCCCGCCACGCTGAGGCCATCGAAGGCTTGCGGGCTGGTGACTTCGTGCAGCAGGTGCCGGTCGATGTACAGAATTGTCGTGCCATCATCTTCGGCCCGAACAACGTGGGATTCCCAAAGTTTGTCGTAAAGCGTCTTCATCATGATTTATGCAGCGTTGCCACAGCCTGTTTAAGTGATCAAGTGATACCAAGTCATACGGTGATCCACAAGGATTATGCCATATATCGGGGAATACAGAACCGAAACAGGCAAAAGCGTGGGATTGGCGATACAAAGTTCGGCCACATTGTTGGATATGAGCTGGAAATTGCCGATATCGGCATATTGGCGGCATGCCGACCCCATCCGCAGGCGGGCTGCCGAACGAGCCACGGCGCCACCCGAAATGGATATTTTTTCCTCAATCTTTCGTGTATTGTATTTCAACAATAATGACCGGCGCACACGCGCCGGCCCACCTGGAGACCTCGATGAAACTGAACTTGTTGGCACTGGCCGCCCTCACCCTGGCCGCCAGCCATGCGGCGGCTACTACGCCGGGAGACACCTGCGTGCAGGACTTGCGCGCCATAGCACCCTTCCTGCTGGAAAACGACACGGGCGCGCGCCAGCACCTGGAGCAAAAGGGCCAGGCATATTTCGACCTGGCGCTGGCCACGGCCACCACGGCGGCGGCCGGCGCGGCCGACGGCAAGGCCTGCGATGCAATCCTGGAAAACTATGCACGCATGTGGCGCAAGGGCCACCTGCATATCAAGCCAGGCAGCGCGCTCGACATCGCCAAACCGGCGCCGGCACGGCCGGCCGCGCCAGGACAGGCAGCGCTAACGAAGGAGCCGGCGCTGCAGATATTGTCGGACTCGACCGTGCTCCTGACCTTGCCCAGCTTTCACGGCAGCTACCGCGCCGCCGTGGCCAAGCTGCTCGACACGCACCGCACGGCGCTGGCGGCCCGTCCCAACTGGATCCTCGACGTGCGCCGCAACGGCGGCGGCAGCGACAGCACGTATGCGCCGCTGTTGTCCTGGATCAGTTCGGACGAAATAGTCACGATGGGCGCCGAATGGCTGTCCACGCCGGCCAATATCGACGGCCAGGAAAAAGTCTGCGCGCTGCTGGCGCCCGGCGACCAGGCGTGCGCCGCCTTTGCGACCCAGGCCGTGACGCAGATGCGCACCGTCAAGCCGGGCCAATACGCGCCGCAGCAAAGCAGCGGCACCGTCAGCTATACGCGCGTGGAAACGCCGGAGCCACGCCGGCCGGCGCGCGTGGCGGTGCTGGTCGACCGCGACTGCGCCAGTTCCTGCGAAGAATTTCTGCTGGCGGCGCGGCAAAGTTTTCATGTGAAATTGATCGGACGCAACAGTTACGGCGCGCTCGATTATTCGAACATGCGCCTGCACATCCTGCCGTCGGGCCAGCGCCACCTGCAATACGCTACCTCCCGCTCTGCCCGCTTGCCGCAGCTGCAGGTGGACCTGGGCGGCATCATGCCCGACATCTATTTGCCGCCGCCGAAGGACGAGGCGGGCCGCGCCCAGGAAATCGTGCGCGTGCAGCGCTGGCTGGAAGGCGGAACTTTGCGCCCGGACAACATTTTACGCCGCTGGCACCATCAAAAAAGCCCGCTACACATAGCGGGCTTTTTAATGAATAAAGCAATACTTACGACGCCTGACAAAACCGTCGCGAGCGGAAGGGAGAGGTGGCTAAGAAGCGCAACCGTACTCTGGTACGGTGAGCATCGCAGGCCGCCTATGCCGACGCGCAGCAGGTTTGGTCAGGTGTCCTCAGGCCGCCAGACGCACGCTGCTGCGGCAACCGTCCATCAGGAACGACAGGCCGACGACCAGCACCAGCTCGCCTTCGGCCGAGCGGGCCGTGCCCGTGATGCCTTCCACGGTGATGGCCGTCATCGGCTTGATCACGAGGTCGGCCGTGCCATCGACGGCTTCCACGGCGAGAATGTACGGCTGTGGCGCAGCGACAACAATGCCGACGCGCTCGCTGCACGATTCGTAGCCCAGCGAACCGGCCAGCGACCGCACGGGCAATGGACGGCCCTGGTCTTTCAGCACGGGCGCGCCGCCCACTTCCATGAAGGTTTCCGGCAATTCGACGACGCGCTGCACCACGGCCATCGGCAGCGCCAGCGCGGCGCCCGAGGTCGACACGAGCATGGTCGGCACGATCGACAGTTCGATCGGCAGGCGGATGGCAAATTTCGTGCCCTTGCCCAGCGCCGATTCGATGTGGATGGCGCCGCGGTTTTTCTCCACGGCCGTTTTCACCACGTCCATGCCCACGCCGCGCCCGGAGACGCTGGAGGCGACTTCCTTGGTCGAGAAGCCCGGCAGGAACACCAGCTGGAAGCATTCATCGTTGCTCAACTGCGCGTTTTCGCTGATCAAGCCCTTTTGCTGGGCCTTGCTGCGCAGGAAAGCCGGGTCCATGCCCTTGCCGTCATCCTGCAGCACGATCATGACACTGTTGGCTTCCTGCCATGCCTTCAGTGAAATATACGATTTGGCGGGCTTGCCCGCAGCCAGGCGCGCTTCCGGCGATTCGACGCCGTGGTCGAGCGAGTTGCGCAGCATGTGCACGAGCGGATCGTACAGGCTGTCGACCACCACGCGGTCGACTTCCGTCTCCGCGCCTTCGATGGTCAGTTCGACATCCTTGCCCAGGTCCTTGGCCAGTTCGCGCACCAGGCGCGGGAATTTCTGGAACAGGCGGCCGACGGGCTGCATGCGCGTGGCCAGGGTGGCCCGCTGCAGTTCCGTCGAGTAACGCGAAGCGCGTTCCAGGGTTTCCGCCAGGGTCGCCATCAAGGTGGCGGCCTGGCCTTCGAATTTGAATTGCAGCAAGCGCTCGAGCAGCACGGCAGCCTGGTTGGCGGCCTGCACGGATTCGCCGGCCACTTCCAGCAATGCGTCGAGCTTGACGGCGTCGACGCGGATGCTGTCTTCCTTGACGGGCGCGGCATGGCGCACTTCCGGACGCTCTTCGCGGCGTTCGGCGCCATCCCAGGCCTTGGCGGCCGGTTTGGCGGCGGCAGCAGCGGCAGGCGCGGCGGCCACGACGGCAGGCGCAGCGGCGACGACGGACACCGGTGCGGCAGCGACGCGGCTGCCCTCGGGCACGACGGCGTTATACATGCCTTCCCAGTCCAGGCCATCGGCGCTGGCAGTGGTCACGACAGCGGCAGGCGCGGCCGCAAGCACTTCAGCGACCTCGGCAACAGGCGCGGCCGCTTCCGCCACCACGGCGGCGGCAGGCGCAGGCGCGTCCATGCCCTTGCCTTCGATGGCGTTCGTCAGGATGTGTTCCAGCTCTTCCGGCATGGCCGGCAAGCTTTCCGGCGCGGCGCCATTTGCCAGCTCCGTCAGCTGGTCGGCCACGAAACCGGACGCTTGCAGCGCCGCCTCGATGGCGATCGGCGTCACGGGCGCGGCGCCCGTGCGCAAGGCGTCGAACAGGTTTTCCGTCAGGTGGCAGGCCGCCACCAGCGCAGGCAGGCCCATGAAACCGGCGCCACCCTTGATGGTGTGGAAGGAACGAAACACGGCATTCAGTGTTTCCTTGTTGTCAGGATCACGCTCGAGGCGCAATAAGTGCTCTTCAACATTAACCGCAAGATCCATCGCCTCAACGACGAAATCCTTGAGCATATCGTCCATTAGAATCCCAAATCCGCAAGAAGGTCGTCTACATTATCCTGGTCCAGCGCCACCGACGGCACGGACGGGCCCTGCATCAGCGGCACCGGCTTTTGCGCCAGTTTTTCGCGCACCTCGGCCGGCGCGTTGTCGCGCAGCAGCTGAGCCAGCTCGTTTTCCACCGTCTTGGTGATGTTGACCACTTTTTTGATCAGCTGGCCCGTGATGTCCTGGAAGTCCTGGGCCATCATGATTTCCAGCAAGCGGGCTTTTTCCGCTTCCGTCGCTTCGGCAACGGCTTGCGCGAACTGGCGCGAATCGCCGGCCAGGGCCTTGAATTCTTCCAGGCTCAGCTTGCCGTCAAACAGCGCCGTCCAGCGGCCGTCCATGTCCTTGGCTTTCTTCGACAGCACGTCCTGCGCCGGCATGCCCTCGTCGAGCGTGTTCAAGACCTTGTTGGCGGCCTGTTCCGTCAGGGTGGCGACATATTCCAGGCGGTCCTGGGCGTCGACGATCTGCGACGACGCTTCCGTCAACGCCTTGTCGTAGCCCAGTTCGCGCAGCGAATCGTGCAGCAGGCGCACGATGCCGCCCAGGCGCTCGAACATCGGCTTGTCGGACTGGTCGACCGGGTCGGCCGCTTCGCCAGGCGCGTCGGCGCCGGCCACGGGGGCCGCTTCCGCTGCGGCTGGCGCGGCAGCCACCGGCGCCGCTGCGGCTGCCGGTACGGCGACGCTGGCCGACACGGAGTCGAACAGCGCATCAAAATCGTCATCCGCGATCACGGCGGGAGCGGGCGCGGCGGCAGGTGCCGGCGTGGCTGCGGCCGCGCTTTGCGCGGATACTTCATCGAATAATGCATCGAAATCATCAGCGGCGTTGGTCATATCCCTGCTTCTCCATAATTTGTCAAAATTCCGCCTGAACTGTGCGTTTTACAGACTGATACCCACAATTTCTCGATTAAGATGATTTGAGGCAATACCGCTGCGATGGTGCGAGTGTAGCAGGGCGCCGCCCTGTTGGTAAATCTCAAAACGCGCTTCCTGGTGCAAAGCGGGTCCGCAAGAGCTTTTCCGCCAGGAAATAAGTGTTCCTGCTGTTGTATTTTGAAATACTACCATTGGCGTGCGTGCAAGACCACGCGCGACACAAGAAATCCTGCTCTCAAGCGCCTGTACAACGGCGCCAGGCGGACCCTGCCGCAGCTAAACACGATCTTTCTGCCAATGTTGTCTATACTGAAGGTGCAGTAGTATTGATAATTATCAAGTCTTTACATGAATACAATGCTGCCGCGACGTCTACAATGAGAGGCGTTGCGCGCGCTGAGTCACTGCCAAAGGACCTGCCATGTATAAGAAAATTCTGATCGCCACGGACGGCTCCACCGTCTCCAACTTGACGGCCTGTGCCGGCGTTGCCTTTGCCGAACAAATGCACGCCGACATCCTTGCCGTGTATGTGGCGCCCGAGTACCAGTACCCGGTGTACATCGAAATCATTCCGCCGAGCTATCCCAGCGAAGAGGAATACCGCGTCGCCATGCGCAAGGCGGGCGCCGACCACTGGCAACCCGTGCTCGACGCGGCTGCCAAGCGGGGCTTGCAAGCGACGGGATTGACGGCCTTTTCCGACAGTCCCGCCCTGAAAATCGTGGAAGTGGCGCAATTGCAGCAATGCGACCTGATTTTCATGGGTTCGCATGGCCGCAGCGGCTGGGGTCAGCTGCTGCTGGGCAGCGTGACCAACAAGGTGCTGTCGCACTCGAAATTGCCCGTGCTGGTGCATAGGCTGATCAAGGAACCCCCGACAAAATAAGGGGTCACATGGCCACGGGGGCCGTCGCACCGGCACATCGCAAGAAAAGGCACAGTGCGGCCGCTTCGGTTAAAATGACAACATTTCTCGTTTCTCAACATTTGATTGTCCGGTGACGGACAGAGCAGATTACACGCCACCAGATTGCCCGCCTATGATACGTATTGTGATTGCCGACGACCACACCATCATGCGTGAAGGATTGAAGCGCATCCTTGACGGCGCGCCGGATATCGACATCGTGGGTGAAGCCATCGACGGTTTTGAAGTACTCAACCATGTGCGCCAGGGCGGCTTCGACCTGTTGCTGCTCGACCTGTCGATGCCGGGCCGCAGCGGCGTCGACCTGATCCGGCAAATCCGCAGCGAGGCGCCCAAGCTGTCCATCCTGATCCTCACCATGCACGAGGAAGAGCAGTATGCGGTGCGCGCCATCCGCGCCGGCGCGCAAGGCTATCTGACCAAGGAAAGCGCGGGCACCCAGCTCGTGGGCGCCATCCACAAGGTGGCGTCGGGACGTCCCTACATCAGCGCCGAGGTGGCGGAGCAGCTCGTGCTCAACATCATGATGCCGAATGAAAGCTTGCTGCATAAACAGTTGTCGGACCGCGAATTCGAAGTCTTTTCCCTGCTGGTGGCAGGCAAGTCGATCACGGAAATTGCCAACAACCTGCATCTGAGCGTCAAGACAGTGAGTACGCACAAGACGCGCATCATGCAAAAGATGGGCATGAGTTCGCTGTCTGAAATGGTCCAGTATGCCGTGGCGCACCGCCTGCTCTCCCCCTTCAAGACCTGAATACGGCGGCGCGCGCCCGCGCGTCGACTGTAGGAACAATCCTACTTCATCTACCACAGCTCCTACTGCCATATTCAGCCACTGCTGATATTAATTGCATACGCTTGTTGGCATACTGAAACCAGTAATCAAGTTGCTGGAAAGTTATTTCATCACACAGCAAGTCTTCAGCGAATTGAGCATTACCTGCCCGAACGCGCGCCGCCGGCCCACGCCTGCCCGCCGTCCCGTGCACCCCGTCATTCAACTCTGAACTACCTGTCACCAGGAGATGAACATGCTGTCCACGCAAATGCCCGACACCCGCGCCGCCTCACCATCGCTGGCCCCCTCCGCTCCGATGGAAGCGGGACGCCAGCGCCAGGGCCGGCTCTGGTCGAACCTGAAGGAGGTGTGCGACCTGCTGCATATCTCCAGCGCCTGCACCATCGCCGCCGACGAACTGCTGTTCCAGCACGTGCAATTCAAGACGGGCCAGCGCGTGCATACGATCGGCCAGCCGTTCGACACCCTGTACATCGTCAATTCGGGCTTCCTGAAAACCGTGCTCATCGATGAATTCGGCAATGAGCAGGTGCTCAGCTTTCCCATGAAGGGCGACATGCTGGGCGTCGACGGCATCCACTCGCGCCACTATTCCTCGGAAGCGGTGGCCCTGTCCGACTGCGACCTGATCCTGCTGCCGTTCAAGAAACTCACGGCGCTGGGCCGTGTCCACTTGGAACTGGAAAATGTCATGTACGGCGTGATGAGCCGCGAACTGGTGCGCGAGCAAGCCATGATCGGCATGCTGGGCGCCCTCAGCGCTGAAGCCCGCGTGGCGCGCTTCCTCGTCTCGCTGGCCGACCGCTTTGCGCAGATGGGCTACTCGAGCAAGCTGTTCAACCTGCGCATGACGCGCCATGAAATCGGCAGCTACCTGGGCCTGACCCTGGAAACGGTCAGCCGCACCCTTTCCGCCTTCAATGAAATCGGCCTGATCACGGTTGACCAACGCACCATCGGCATCAAGGATCCGGACGCCCTGAAAACCCTGCGCCGCCTGCCGCCTTCGCGCTCGCGCGCCAAGCAGCTGGCCGCCGCCAAGCTCAAGGCCGATACCACCGCGGCCGCCAGCGCCTCGGTGCAATTGCTGGCCACCATCTAGCCTCATCCCGATTTCCTCAAGCTTGGCACAGGCTTGACCCGGCCAAGGCGCACTGCCTTGCCGGGTCTTTTTTGCTGCCGCCCCCTTCCGCGCCGCGCCAGCGGCCGCCTTTGCGCAGCACTCGCTCCCACACTGCCATCCCACCGTAAAAAAGCGCGGATTCCGCACAAATAAGCCTTGCTTTTCGGGCCACATTCAACAATAATGCAAATACGAATCATTCTCAACTGAGACAAAGAAAGCCCAACATGCAAAGCTCAAAACCAGCCTTGATCCAGGATGCCGCTACCGCCCACGTCCGTCCTCCCGTCAGCATGGCCCAGCCGGCGCGCCGCATCACCAGCGAAGCGCTGCTGCAGCAGGGCCGCGAAGTGGAGATTGAGCACAGCGGCAAGATCTATCGCTTGCGCGTCACCCAATTGAACAAGCTGATCCTGACTGCCTGAAGCAGCACGGCAGCCAGTCACCACACTCGCCAGCCAGTCGCGCCCCGTGCGCGCAGCCAGCCAAACCACCGCACAGGAGTGTTTGATGGCGAACGACCGACCTTCCCCGATGTTTCCTCCCCCGCAAGGCCAACAGCCCGAATTGCTGCTGTCGGCCGTGCTGCACCTGATGTCGCACTACCATGCGGGCAGTCCCTGCGAGAAACTGGCGGGTGTCATCGAACGCCATCTGCAAGTGCTGTCAAACTCGCCCGGCCTGGGCCCCGTGCTGCAAGCGACCTGCCAGCAACTGTCGCAGCAATGGGCTGCCCTCGTGGCGCTGCACCGGCCCGCACCGCCCAGGACCAGCTGGCTTGAGCGCCTGGCGCGCATGCTGAGCGCCAAGCGCCCCGCCTCGCCCCTGCCGCAATAATTTCTTTTCCATCCCCATCGCCCAACAGGATATCGCCATGTGTGACAAAGACCAGTCCCTGCCCGTCATCAGCAATTGTTCCAGCGGCGGGGCCGAACCGGCCGCGCTCGCTTCACGCCGCCGTCGGCTGTGGGAACTGTCGCATACCTGTCATTGCCCGCTGGTCGGCGTGGGCTTGCCCCTGGGATACTTGCGCAAGCTCGTGGGCAAGATGACGGGCGGGCGCGTGCTGGCCGACGATTACGAAGTGCACGTGGGCGCCGTGACGGAATGCGGCGCGCGCAACCGCCTGTCCGAAGCGCTGCAAAAGGAACTCGAACGCCGCTACGCCCCCGTGATCCTGCGCTTTCGCGGCGCCAAGACGACGGAGCAAGTGGCCGAACTGTGGCGCACGGCCGTCGCCAACGGCGACGTGTCGGGCGCTTTCTGGGCCGGCCTGACGCACCCGCGCTGCGACGCCGAGCTGGAAGAGCAGATGTGCAGAGACTTGCACATGATCCAGCACCAGGCCGGCGCCTGCGTGCGCGCCGACATGGGCAAGTTTACGGCCTTGCAGGAAGAAAATACGCGCCTGACGCACGAACTGGCCAAGCTGCAACAGCGCAGCCAGGCCGCACTGATGGAAAAGACGGGCGAACTGGAACGCCAGGAAGCCGTGCTGCTGCGCACGCGTGCCGAGGCGATCGGCAAGGATAGCGTGATCGACGGCTTGCGCGCGGAACTGGCGCAATTGCAGGCGGCCATCCCGGCGCTGGAATCGCGCACGCGCCTGGTCGAACGTCTGGCGCAAATGGATGAGCGCGAAAAGGAATTGCGCCAGCAAATCGCGGATTTGAAGCAAGCCCAGCCACGTCCGGCCGCGGCCGTGCCGCCACCGGCGCCGAAGCTGGAAGTGCCGACGGGCGGCAAGCTGAAAATGCCGATCCGCCTCGTCGATCAAAGCGTCCTGTGCGTGGGCGGGCGCAGCGGCAATGTCGCCACCTACCGCGCCCTGATCGAGCGGGTCGGCGCGCAATTCGCCCACCACGACGGCGGCCTGGAAGACAATGCCAACCTGCTCGATTCGAGCCTGGCGGCGGCCGACCTGGTGATTTGCCAGACGGGCTGCATCAGCCACAGCGCCTACTGGCGCGTGAAGGATTATTGCAAGCGCACGGGCAAGCGCTGCGTCTTCATCGACAACCCCAGCATTTCCAGCCTGGCACGGGGCTTGCAGGAAGTCAGTGGCGAGATGGAGCCGGCCGCGCTGGACGCCGCCGACTGAGCCAGGCCTAAACCTAGGCCTGCAACTCGCGCGCGATCGCTTCGCGCAAGAGCGCATCGTCGACCGTGGTGTCGGGCGCGAAACGCCCCACCACCTTGCCGTCCTTGCTGATCAAAAACTTCTCGAAATTCCACAGCACGTCGCCGGGATGCTCCTGCGTGATGCCGTAGCCGGCCAGCTTGGCGCGGAAATCGCTGCCCGGTTTTTCCTGCGCCCGCGGCTGCTCCTGCACCAGGCGCTGGTACAGCGGATGCTGGCCCGGCCCCTTGACGACGATTTTTTCAAACATGGGAAATTGCACGCCAAAGGTGCCGCGGCAAAAGTCGGCGATCTCGGCATTGCTGCCCGGCTCCTGCGCGCCGAATTCATTCGCGGGAAAACCGGCCACCACCAGGCCCTCGGCCTGCTTGTCGGCGTAGAGCTTTTCCAATCCTTCGTACTGCGGCGTCAAGCCGCAGGCGGAGGCGACATTGACCACCAGCACGACCTTGCCGCGATAGGCGTCCAGGCTGGTGGGTTCGCCATTGATGCGGCGCAAGGGAATGTCGTAAATACTGTCGCTCATGATGTATCTCCTCGGCGGATAAAACAATCATGATAGCCGTGTGTGCGCGAACGCGCTGGCGGCGTCAACAACTCAGTAGACGTCGCGCCGGTAGCGCCCTTCCGCTGCCAGCGCGTCGAGCGCGGGCCGTCCCAGCATGTCTTGCAGGGCCTGGTCGACGCCGCCCGCCATGCCGGCCAGGCTGCCGCAAATGTAGATGGCCGCGCCCTGCTGCAGCCACAATTTGATTTCATCGGCATTGCCGCGCAAGCGGTCCTGCACATAGGTCCGCTCGGCCTGGTCGCGCGAAAACGCCAGGTCCAGGCGCGGCAAGTCGCCGCTGGCATGCCAGCGCTCAATTTCCTCGCGATAATGGAAATCGTGAGCCAGGTTGCGTTCGCCAAAGATCAGCCAATTGCGCCGCTGCCCTGCCAGCACGCGGCTTTTCAAATGGCCGCGCAAGCCGGCGATGCCGCTGCCGTTGCCAATTAAAATCAGGGGCCGCTGGGCATTGTCTTCCAGGCGGAAACGCCGGTGCTGGCGCAAGCGCAGTTGCACCACGTCGCCGACAGCGGCCTGCGCCGTGAGCCAGCCGGAGGCCAGGCCCAGGCTGCCGTCGGGATGCGCATGCTGGCGCACCAGCAAGTGCACGCCGCCGTCGCGCGGAATCGAGGCGATCGAATACTCGCGCGGTTGCGCAGGATCAAGCGGCGCGGCCACCTGCACCAGGTCGCCCGACTGCCAGTCAGGCAGGCTGCCCGCCACGGGCGCCAATTCCACGTGATAGATGGGGCCGCCGGCGCTGCCAGGATTGAGCAACTGCCGACGCGTCAGGCGCCAGTCGCCGAAGGCGGGCGCGCTCCAGTCGGGTGCGTCGCTGGTGCCGGCCAGGTGGCTCAGGTGCTGGAACCATTGCTCGATGGTGGCGCTGGCGCTGCGGTCGACTTCGATGCGCTCGAACAGGCGCGAGGCGCCCTGCTCCGCCAGCCAGGCATCGAGCGCGCGGCCGAAGCCGCAGAACTGGCCATAGCTGCGGTCGCCCAGGGCCAGCACGGCGTAGTGCAATTGCGGCAGCGCCAGTTCGCCCGTCATCAAACGGCCCATGAAGGCGGCCGCATTGTCGGGCGCATCGCCTTCGCCATACGTGCTGACCAAAAACAAGGCCCGTTCCGCTTGTTGCAGATCAATGGCCGTGAGGTCGGCCAGCGCGCACAGGCGCACGGGAATGCCCGCCAGTTGCAGGCTCTGCGCCGTTTGCGTGGCCAGTTCCTCGGCATTGCCCGTCTGGCTCGCATACGCCACCAGCCAGGCGGGACTGTTGGCCAGCGCCTCCTTCGCGGCGTCGGACGCGCGGCGCTTGGCGCGCGCGCGCAGCCAGGGCGCCAGGCACACGCCCGCATAACTGAGGGACAGGGCGGCCAGCAAGGCCAGCCGCGTCGTATCGTGCGTAAAAATCATGGAATCAATCGTTCATTCGTCGAGCATGGCCAGCATGTGGCTGCTCAGCGTTTCATGGTAGCCATCGCCGTCGCGCTGCAGGAAGCGCGCGGCCAGGCCCTGCTCTTCGGCCAGCGCCATGCCGGCTTCCGGGCCCAGCACCGTCAAGGCCGTCGACCAGGCATCGGCCGCCATGCATTCGGCGTGCACGACGGTGACGGAGGCGAGTTGATTGGCGATCGGCATGCCGCTGCGCGGATCGATGGTGTGCGAGAAACGCACCGTGCCATCCTCGAAGAAACGCCGGTAATCGCCCGACGTCGCCACGGACAAGCCGTGCAGCGCCAACAGCATTTCCGGCGGATGCTGTGCATTATCGGCAACGCCATCGACCTGTTCCAGCATCACCCACCACGGCTGGCCGTCGGGCTTGCTGCCGGCGCCGCGCAGCTCGCCGCCCACTTCGACCAGGTAATGATGGATGCCTTGGCTGTCCAGGTAGCGGGCCAGGCGGTCCACGCCATAGCCCTTGGCCACGGCGGACAAATCCAGCTGCAAGCCGCCCGGCTGGCGCGCGCGGCGGGCCGGCAAGTCCAGTTCCAGGCGGCGGCGCTGGCGCTGCGCCAGCAGCAGCGCCACGGTATCGTCTTTCGGCGGCAGGAAGCCGGGCTCGTCGTAGCGGTTGCGGGGGCCGAAGCCCCACAGGTTGACGAGGGTACCGGCGCACGGGTCATACGCGCCGCCGGACGCCTGCGACACGTGCATGGCAAAGCCCAGCACCTCGCAAAAGGCGGCGGGCAGGCTGTGCCAGCTGCCGGGCTCGGCCCGGTTGAAGCGGCCCAGGTCCGAGTCCTCGTCCCAGTGGCTCATTTGCGCTACAACAAGATCCAGCTGCTGCTGCAAGCCCTGCTGCAGGTCGGCGCTGCCCGCGCGTCCCGGCATGGAGGACTCCAGCAAGCGCACCGACCAGCTGGTGCCCATCGACAGGCCGCGCAAGTCCCGGATCGCGGCGCCGGGCGGCGCGACCTGATCGGAAATATGCTGCGGCAGCAGGACCCGGCGCATCGGCGCTCTCGCTCGCGAAGATGCCGCCGCTTACTGCGGCAGCACTTCCACGGAAGCCGCGTAGGTGGCGCGGCGCTCCGGCATCACGGGCGGCTGGCCGGCCACGGCTGGGGCGGCCGCTGGCCAGGTGCTGCTCAGGTAGTACATGCCGGCGGCCGGCACGGTGAACGTGATCTCGCCCTTGGCATCCGTGCTCTGGCGGATTTCCCCCAGCACGCCACGATAGCGCACGCCGCCTGGCACCAGGCTGAACGCCTGGTTCGCCGCCGGCTTGCCGTCGATCAAGAAACGCCAGGTGGCTTTCTCGCCCGCGCGCAAGTCGTTCGGGTGCGTCACCGGCACGAATTCCAGGCCCACGCCCGTCGGTTTGAACACTTCCGTGCTGGTTTCGCCATTGCTGAAGAAAGTTTCCAGGCGCGCTGCCGTGCGCGTGATTTTCACGTCTTTCGCGTCGGCCGGCACGTCTTTCTTGAAGGTTTCCTCGTTGCCGCGGAAACGCTTCTGCTCGCCGTTCACGGTGTAGCTGCCCATCACGTTTTGCGACACGATGGCCGCCTTGTACGTGCCCGGCTTTTCCATTTTCACGTCGAAGACGCTGCGCAAACGGCCCGTCAGCGTATTTGCTGGCGCGACCTTGGCACCGTCCGGGCCGATGACTTGCAGCGCGTCCAGGCGCAGCGGCTGGTGGTCGATCTCGAACAGGCCGTCGGAGACGGCGGCATCCACCGTCACCCAGGCGTCCTTGCTTTCCACCATCGTGCTCGATGGCACCATCCAGCCGCGGTGGGCGTGGGCGTTCATGGCCAGGCCAGCCAGGGCCAGGGCGATCAGGGGTTTGTTGAATTGCTTGAACATGGGGTGCGCCTTATGGTTTGAGTTGGACGACGACATTACCGAGTTCTTCCTTGCCTTTGGCTGGCACGGACTGGGCCGATTTCAGCGGCCACTGGAACGGCACGCGCACCAGTTCGCGTCCGCCCGCTTCGCGCGCCGCTTCCACCACCACCTGGTATTCGCCGGCCGGCAACTTGTCGAGCAAGGCCTTGGCGCCTGGGAAGGTCAAGGTATGTTCGCCCGGCGCACGCGTGGCGCCGCTGACGCCGTCCACGGGCATGGCCAGGTCGCGGCCGCTCTTGCGCCACCATTGGCGCATGTCCTTCAGCCACTTCTCGCCGACCTTGTCCTTCTTTTTCACGTCGTACAGCACGGCCAGGTTGCCAACCACCTTCTGGTCCGCCGTTTCCAGCCACGCCGCCACGTAAGGACGGTGGTATTCCGCCACGTTCAATTGCGGGAGTTCAAGCTTGAGGGACAGGTCGGCCGCCATCGCCGACGTACCGATCAGGGGAAGGCCAAGCGCCAGGGTGTAGCGTAATTTCATGGTGTGCCTGTAAAAAAGTAAGAATAAAAACGATCAATGAATAAACAGCAAGGCGATCGCGCAAGGTATCAAGATACCGAGGCCAACCATCGGCCAGGTAAATGGCCGGTTGGCCGCGTGGAACTTCAAAATCAATAAGCCCGTCAGGCAAAACACGATGCAGGCGCCGGCAAAGATGTCGATGAACCAACTCCACGCCACGCCCGTGTTGCGGCCCTTGTGGACATCGTTGAGCCAGGAGACCCAGCCCCGGTCCGTCAATTCGTATTCGGCGGCCCCGTCTTCCAGGCCGATGCGCACCCAGGCGTCGCCACCCGCCCTGGGCAGCGGCAGGTAGACTTCGTCGATCGACCATTCGGCGGGACGGCCGCCCGCATTGAGCGACCACTGCTGCTTGAGCCAGGCTTCGGCGTCGGCCGGCATGGGCGCATTGGCGCCATCGTGCTTGGCGGCATACGCGGCCAGTTGCGTGACGAGGGGTACCGGCAACGCCGCCTTCTGGCGCGTGACCGCCGGCTTGGCTTCGATCTGGCCGGCGTGGTTCAAGGTGATGCCGGTAATGGCGAACAGAAACATGCCCAGCAGGCAAAGCGCTGAGCTGATCCAGTGCCATTGATGCAAGTTCTTCAGCCAGACGGCGCGGCTGGCGTTGTTCTTGGCCTTGTCTGCTGCGCCCGCATTACCCATCGAGCGCTCCCGGCAAGGAGCGGGCCAGGTGGCGCGACAAGTCAGTGTGCTTCATTCCCATCCTTCAATCAAAGTTCATGCCTCATTTTCAAACAAATGATAATGATTATCATTTATTAAGTCAATACATGGGGCGCCCCGCCGGGCCAGCGTTTTGTAACAGCTTTGAAACATGGCGCGAGGCAGGCAGTCGCCACTACGTAAGCTGCCGTACAGAGCCGCCTGCCGCGCCCGCCTATGCTGTTGTTCAGGACAACCATCAAGGGAGCACCCATGCAAACATATTCCAGCGAACAACTGGCCAGCATCGCGGCCAGGATCAAGGACGTCAAATTCGGCATGCTGACCACCAGCGATGACATGCGCACCCTCACCAGCCGGCCACTGACGCAGCAGCAGGTCGACAGCGAAGGGCACATCTGGTTCTTTGTCTCGGACGAAGCCGCCTACACGCGCGACTTGCTGAACAATCCGCAAGTCAACGTCAGCTTTGTCGACACGGGCGACAGCCTGTATGTATCCGTCTGCGGCCACGCGCAGTTGCTGAAGGACCGCGCCAAGGCGGAAGAATTGTGGAACCCGCTGCTAAAAGCCTGGTTCCCGGGCGGTGCCGACGATCCGAAGCTGTCGCTGATCAAGGTAACGATACAGTCGGCCGAATACTGGGATAGCAGCGCCAGCAAGATGATGCAATTCTATGAAATGGCCAAGGCCGCCATCACGGGCGAACCGCCAAAGGATCTGGGCGAACACGGACGGGTCGACCTGTAGCCGGGTCGCCAGTCTTACCCGCGCCGGCAAGCAGGCGACGTTGTCCGCGCACAAGGGGAAACGGCCAGCCGCCGTGCGCGAACGCGCCCGGCGGCTGGCCCTGCGGAAATTATCAGACAGTCAGGAAGGGAAGCTCAGACGCCCGTACTGCCCGTGGTGTCGGGCGCATCGTCGGCGCTCTGCCGGCTTTGCCCGGCGGAGCCGGACTGGTGATGCGGCAAGCGGTCGGCGCGCCGCACTTCGCCGATGGAAAACAGATCGTCGCCGATATCGAGACCTTGCTCGCTATCGACCAGTACAAAGTTTTCGGCCGAGTCGGCCGTGCTTTGCTTGCTGCCCGCCGTGGATGGCGTGCCGCCCTGGCTATTGCCCGGTTGCGGCGTATTCGCGTTGCCCATTATCTTCTCCCTGATCATCAATGCGAGTTGACTGCGAGGCGATTGCCAGGCGATTGCACCTTGCCAGCGCAGCTATTTCATCATAGTCCATGCCTGCTGCATTGCATCAAAATTTTGCGACGACCGGACAGATGCGGCCATGGCCAGCGGCGTGCCTGCCGCTGGCCATGGTCACCGCTACCGCTCATTACCACTTGCTGCTACTTGTTGCGCGACCCCGCGGAACCCGAACCCGAGCCGCCGCTTTGCTTGTTGCCACTGTCGCGGTTGCCCTCCTGGTTCATGCTGGCATTGTCCCGCGTGCCGCTGGAGCTGGAGGCGCTTTGCCGGCTGGCATCGTTCTTGTGGCTTTGGCTGCCTGCGCGGCGCGCCTCTTCCGACGTGAATTCATGCGCCGTGCCCTTTTCATGCGCGGCACGTCCGCCTTCGCTGGCGATTTCGCGCTGCTGGGCGGGGTCCATGGAAGCGAAACCCCGTTTGCTGGTATCGCTTTGCTTGTTGCCGCTGCCGCCGCTACTGCTGCTACTGGTTTTACTACCTTGCTGTTTATTGTCGCTCGATGTGGCCATGATGATCTCCTTGATCGATGGAATCAGAAACAGTGCAAACCATGCAATTCTTTCCCCTCGCATGGCAAGGGAACCGTCATCTTAGTGCGCGCATGGGGTGCAAGAAATAGGAGGATGCCAAGAGCGCATGTAGGATGAGTCCCGCCCGTGGTGGCGTAGTTACTTTCAGTTTTCCACCAAAAGTACCAGATACTCAGCAGTTAGCGAGGCAGCGCACGCGGCCAGCCGCCAGGGCGGCTGGAGAACGGCGGCATCGGAACTTGCCGCGCATCGCCTCGGGCGCGCGGCCGCGGGACGCCAGCGGCGTGGAATTCAGGAAGCGAAGAGGATGGCCCAGAACAGCATCAGCAAGCCGGCAATCGATACGCACCACACGAGCGTGCGCACGACGGGCACGCCAAACGCATACAGGGGCAAGTACAGCACGCGCGCGGCCAGGTACAGGGCGGCGCCATACAGGGTCAGCGCGCTTTCCTGCGCCGTCACGTGGGCGATCAGCACGGCGGCGGCGAACAGGGGCAGGGTTTCGAACAGGTTCGCCTGGGCCCGCTGCAAGCGGCCCGTGATCTTGCCTACAGGCGGGCCTTCGCCGTCGCGCGCGCTCACGTTATACGCCGTGCCCGTCTCGCGCGTGCGAAACAGTGCGGGCAGCAGGATTTGCACCAGCGCCAGCACGAGGGTACAGGCCAGCATCGTCAGTTCAGGAGTCATGCCTTACCTCTGCAGGGTGGGACAGGCTGGCCATGCCGGCGCATGCCCGTCAGGGTTGGTCGAGTGCCGCTTGCAACTCCATCAAATCATAGGGCTTGCGCAAGACGCTGGCGGAAAAGCCCAGCTCATCCATCGATTCCTTGCCATAGCCGGTGGAAAAGATGATGCGCATGTCCGGTTTATCGCGCAGCACCATGCGTGCCAGCGCGATGCCGGACATGCCGGGCAGGCTGACATCCGTAAACAGGATATCGAAGTCTTGCTCGTTGAGCAACTCCCACGCCGCCTCGCCATCGGACACGCCGCTGACCGTGTGGCCCAGCATGCCCACCAGCTCGCACACCATCAGCTGGGAATCGAGATTGTCTTCCACCACGAGTATCTTCATCGAAGTCGGCATGTCCCCCTGCGGCACCAAAGCATGGCCCGTCAAGTCCAGCCCCGGTGTGCCGCCTCCCAGCACGCTGGCCGCCGTGCTGCCGCTTGCCAGCGTGCCGGCCACGGGTGCGCCGGACCGTTCGAACTGGCGCGCGCGCATTTGCTGCTGGCGGTTGGCCAGCACATGGCGCAGCTTGCGCGCCAGCTCTTCGCGCCGGTATGGCTTGCTGAGCAATTCCACCCCCGCATCGAGCCGGCCTTCGTGCACGATGACATCCTGCGCGTAGCCCGAGGTAAACAAGACGGCGATATCGGGCTGCAACTCGCGCGCCTGGCGCGCCATCTCCGTGCTGCTGACGGGACCGGGCATGATCACGTCCGTAAACAGCACATCGATCTGCGCACCGCTGTGCAGCACGGCCAGCGCGCTTTCGCCATCCTCGGCCTTGAGCACCTTGTAGCCGAGCGCGCCCAGCATGTCGACCACGGTGGTGCGCACGCCCACGTCGTCTTCCACCACCAGCACCGTTTCCGTGCCGCCCGTGACGACGCCGCTCAGTTCCAGTTCCTCGTCCGCTTCGGCCATCAGGGATCGGGGCAAATAGATTTTGACTCCCGTGCCCACGCCAGGTTCACTGTAAATGCGGATATGGCCGCGGCTTTGCGTGACAAAGCCGTACGCCATCGACAAGCCCAGACCCGTGCCCGCGCCTTCCGGCTTGGTCGTGAAGAACGGTTCGAAGGCGCGCTGCAGCACGGGGCCGCTCATGCCGCGGCCCGTATCGGTCACCGACAGCATCACGTACTGGCCCGCCGGCACGTCGACCAGGTTGTGCACATACTGTTCGTCGAGCACGACGTTGCCCAGCTCGATGGTCAGCTTGCCCACGCCATCCATGGCGTCGCGCGCATTGATGGCCAGGTTGAGGATGACGTTCTCGATCTGGCTGCGGTCGACCAGGGTATTCCACAGTCCGCCGCCGCCCACCAGCACGATGTCGATCGCTTCGCCCAGGGCGCGCCGCAGCAGCGCATCCATGTTGCGCACCACGCGCGTCAGGTCGGCCACCACCGGTTGCAAGGGCTGGCGCCGCGCAAACGCCAGCAGGTGCGACGACAGCTTGGCGCCCCGCTCGACGGCGGCGATCGCCGTGTCCAGGCGCTGGCGCATGAGGCCATCCGTGCCCGCCAGGTGCTGCAGCAAATGCAAATTGCCGGAAATGATTTGCAGCACATTATTAAAGTCGTGTGCGATGCCGCCCGTCAACTGGCCAACGGCTTCCATCTTTTGCGCCTGGCGCAAGGCGTCTTCGGCCTTGGTGCGCTCATTCACTTCCTGTTCGACCCGGTGCTCCAGCGTTTCGTTCAATTCATGCAGCGCTTTTTCCACGCGGCGCCGGTCCGTGATGTCCGTCTTGACGGCGATCAAGGAACGCGTATGACCCTGCTCATCGACCAGGCGACTGACATTGCTCGACACCCATACTTGCGAGCCATCGGGCTTCAGGTAGCGCTTTTCCAGCGAGAACGATTCGCCCGTTTCCACCAAGCGCTGGAACAGCACGCCGTTGCCAGGCACGTCCGCCGGATGCATGATGTCGTTCATATTCAGGCTCAGCAGTTCTTCGGCGGAACGGCCCAGCATGCGGCACAGGGCGCCGTTGACACGCTGGAAACGGCCATCGAGGCCCAGCTCGGACAAGCCCACGGAAGCCTGGCCGAAAATGGCGGCCATGCGCTCCTGGCTGGCGTTCAGTTCATCCTCGATCTGGCGCCGCTCCGTCACGTCGAACGACACGCCCACGTAGCGGCGCTGGCCCGGCACGCGGCCGGCCACCACCTCGCCCTGGCGCGCGATCCAGCGCAGCGCGCCATCGGCGGGACGGCGGATGCGGTATTCCACGTATTCGAGGGGATTGGGCGCCAGATCCAGCTTGCTGGGTCCGACCTTTTGCTGGTCGCGCGCATCGACCAGGCTCACCAGCAGGCGCTCCGTCACTTCTGTCTCGTCGGCAATGCCCCACAGGCGGCGGAAGGTGGGCGACACCAGCATCGCGCCCGTCTCCGGGAACCATTCGAAGGTGCCGATGCCGCCCGCCTGCTGAGCCAGGCGCAGCCGCTCCTCGCCTTCCATGCGCTCGGTGACGTCGATGCCTTCGACGAGGATGCCCGTGACCGCGCCCTCGTCATCCTTGATGGGTTGGTAGACGAAATCGATGTGGCGCTGGCCCGTCTGCCCGTTCGCCGTCTGCAAATCCACTTTGACCTGGCGCCCTTCGTAAGGTTCGCCCGTGCGGTAGACCTGGTCGAGCAGCGCGATGAAACCTTGCGCCTTGACTTCGGGCAAGGCCACTTCGACTGTCTTGCCCAGCAGCTCAAGTTCGGGGCGTCCCACCAGGCGCAGATAATGTTCATTCGCCAATTCGAACACGTGCTGCGGCCCGCGCAGCATGGCCATGAAGCTGGGCGCCTGCTGGAACAGGGCGCGCAGCAGCGCGCGTTCCTCGCCCAGGCGGCGGTTGGCCGCGCGCACGGCCTCGCTCTCGGCTTGCAAGGTGGTATTGAGCTCGCCCAGTTCGGCCGTGGCCAGTTTCAGCTGGCGCCCCTCCTCCATGCGCGCCGTCAATTCCAGCGCCGTGCACAGCACGCCATCGACCTGGCCGCCGGCGCCATGCACGGGCGTGTAAAACAGGTCGAAACAGACATCCGCGTGCTGTCCGCCGCGCAACAGCGGCAGGCAGCACTCGCGGTGCACCTGCGTCTCGCCGCGCAATCCCGCGTCGAGGATGCGCGCGTTCCAATCCCAGATTTCGGGCCAGACTGCCGGCACCGTGCCGCCCAGCGCCGCCGGATGGCGCGCGCCGGCGATCTGGATGTAGTCGTCGTTGTAAATCATCACATGCTGCGGGCCCCACATCAGCACCATCGCCATCGGCGAATTGAGGACGATGTCGACGCTGGTGCGCAAATTGGCGGGCCAGCCATCGAGGGCGCCAAGACCGGTGGCGGACCAGTCGCGCTGGCGCACCAGCTCGCCCATGCTGCCGCCGCCGCGCGGCCAGGCTGGCGCGCTCATGTGGCCAATCCCGCTTGCACGCGCACCTGGCACTGGCGCGGGATGCGCACCGTCGCCAGCGTGCCCTGCGCGTCCGTCGAACTGAGCTCGACCGTGCCGCCATGGGCCTTGACGAACATGTTCACCGTGTACAGGCCCAGCCCCAGGCCCTGCCCCGTCCTGCGCTTTTCGCCTGCCTGCTGGAACGGCTCGAACAGGGTCGGCAGCAAGGCGGCGGGAATGACGCCGCGATTGGCGATGCGCAATTCAATGCTGTCGGCGTCGCGTCCGTCGAGGGCCAGCTGCACCGGCGCGCCCGCCTCGCCATGCGTGAGGGCGTTGCATAGCAAATTCGAGATGACTTGCGACAGCAAGCCCGCGTCGCATTGCCCGTGCAGCTCGCCAACACTGCTGAGTTCGACAAGGGGCGCCTGGCCGGCCGTCTCGAATTCCTCGACGATGGCGCGCGCCAGCGCCAGGTAGTCGTGCATGCTGCTGCGCAACTCCATCGTGCCGGAACGGATGCGCGCCAGGTCCAGCAACTGGTCGACCATGCGCGCCATGCGCTTGGCGCTGCTTTCGATGCGCTGCGCCGTGACGATCACCTTCGGGTGGTCGCTCATCATCGGCAACAGCATGGCGCCGTTCATCACCACCGACAGGGGCGTGCGCAAGTCGTGGCCCAGCACGGCCGTGAACAGTTCATTCAGGTGCAAGGCATGCTTGAGTTCATCGAGCTGGGCCGACAACTCGCGTTTCTGCTGGTACAACTGGACCAGCACGGCCACCTTGCTTTGCAAGGCTTTCACGTCGATGGGCTTGTACAGGAAATCGACGGCGCCCGCCTCGTAGCCACGGAAACTGTAGCTCGGTTCGCGCGACGCGGCCGTGAGAAAAATCAAGGGAATGCTGCGCGTGCGTTCGCTGCCGCGTATCAGCTCGGCCAGCTCGAAACCATCCATCTGCGGCATCTGCACGTCGATCAGGGCCAGCGCCACGTCATGCGTCAACAGCAATTCCAGCGCCTCGGCGCCCGAGCCGGCCTTCAGGATGACAATACCGGGCCGCGCCAGCACGGCTTCGGCGGCGACCAGGTTTTGCGCGATGTCGTCAACGACGAGGATATGGATAGGGGCGGTCACGGAATCATCTTCAGGCATCGCAACGGCAAGATGCCATCGTGTTTCGATATGGACATAAACATTGTTTCAATTCTCACATATATTACACGCACTACACCATTCCCATTCACTTGTGTTCACCATCGCCGAGCAAGGCCAGGCTGGCAGCCATCTGCGGCAAATCGAGCACGCGGTCGGCGCCGGCCCGCTTGAGCGCGGCGGCCGGCATGATGCCACAACTGGCCCGCTGCGGGTCTTGCACCCAGGCACTACCACCCAGCTGCCGCACGCGCGCCAGGCCCGCCGCGCCGTCGGCCGAGGCGCCCGTCAGTATGATGGCCAGCATGGCGCGCCGGTAAGCGTACGCGGCTGTTTCCAGCAAGACATCGATGGACGGACGCGAAAAATACACGGGCGCTTCTTGCGACAGGGAAAAGCTGCCATCGGGTTCGACTTGCAAATGGTAATCGGGCGGCGCGAAATACACGGTGCCGCCCTGCAAGGGTTCCTTGTCCTGCGCTTCGCGCAAGGGCAGCTGGCAACGTTCCGCATACAGCTGCGGCAACTGGCTCGAACGGCCCGGCGCCAGGTGCAGCACCACCACCACGGCCGCGCGGCAGGTGGCGGGCAAGGCGCGCAGCACGATGCCCAGCGCTTCCACGCCGCCGGCCGAGGCGCCGATGGCGATCAGGCGCAGGCCGGCGGGCGGTGGCGCGACGTCGCAGGTCGGCAACATGTCAGGCACGCTGGAAGATGCGTTCAGCCGGGCTCAGCTCATTGAAGCTGGCCGCATGGCGGCTGAAATGCAGGCTTTCCTTCATGCCCAGGCCAAGGAAGCCCCGGTTCACCAGCGCTTCGTGGAACAGGCCCAGGCTGCGGTCTTGCAAGTCTTTATTGAAATAGATCATGACGTTACGGCAGGAAACCATGTGCACCTCCGAAAACACGCTGTCCGTCGCCAGGCTGTGGTCGGCGAAGACGAACTGGCGCCGCAAGCGCCGCTCAAAGATGGCGCCCTTGTAGGCGGCCGTGTAATAGTCGGACAGCGAGCGCTTGCCGCCCGCCAACTGGTAATTCTCGCTGAACTGGGCGATGCGCTCGATCGGATAGATGCCCGCTTCGGCGGCGGCCAGCGCTTCCACATTGATGTCGGTCGCGTAAATCATGCTACGTTCAAGCAAGCCTTCCTCTTCCAGCAAGATGGCCAGCGACCACACCTCTTCGCCGCTGCTGCAGCCGGCCACCCAGATCTTGATGGAAGGATAGGTGTGCAGGATGGGCACGACTTTTTCGCGCAAGGCACGGAAATACGCGGGATCGCGGAACATCTCGCTCACTTGCACCGTGAAAAACTGCAGCATCTGCGCGAACATGGCCGGCTCGTGCAAGATGCGGTCCTGCAACTGCGACAGGCTGGCGCAGCCGAAGCGCTCCATGGCCTGGCGCATGCGCCGGCGCAGCGACGCCACCGAATAATCGCGGAAATCGTGCTGATACCTTAACAAGATTCCCTCAAGCAACAATTTCAGTTCTATATCGAAAATATCGTCATCTAACAACATCCACCTCATCGGATACCTGACCGTTGAACACAGTGCAACACACACCATGCAGTCACTGCCAAATGCTAGCAGATCGCCGGCGATTATCCCGCAAGGAAAGTGTCAGTTAGGTACGCTGGCGTACACTGCGCCATCTTTTTCAGGCATCCACGCCCTTCATGCCTTCCTCCGTGTAACGCGCGCCCGCCGCCATGCCCATAGGAAAGGCGGCATTCATCGCCGCCAGTTCCGCGCCGTCCAGCCGCACGGCCAGCGCGCCCAGGTTGTCGTGCAAATATGCGATACGCTTGGTGCCGGGGATGGGAATGAGGTCGTCCCCTTGCGCCAGCAGCCAGGCCAGCGCCAGCTGGGCCGGCGTGCAGCCTTTGGCGCGCGCGAGGTCCTTCACCTGCGCGACGATGGCCTGGTTGCGCGCCAGGTTGTCGGATGAAAAACGGGGATTGAACTGGCGGAAATCCCCCGCGTCGAGGCTAGCCGCATCGGCGATGGCGCCCGTCAGGAAACCGCGCCCCAGTGGGCTGTAGGCAAAGAAGCTGGCGCCCACGTCGCGGCAGGCGGCCAGCACGCTCTGCTCCGGTTCGCGCGTCCACAGCGAATACTCGCTCTGCACGGCCGCCACGGGGCAAAGCGCCGCCGCACGCCGCAAGGTGGCGGTGCTCACTTCGCACAGGCCCACGGCGCGGATCTTGCCCTCTTGCCGTAGCTGCGCCAGCGCGCCCATCGATTCCTCCAGCGGCGTCTCCAGGTTCAGGCGGTGCAGGTAGAACAGGTCGATGGCCTCCACGCCCAGGCGCGCCAGCGACGCTTCGCACGCCTGGCGGATGTAGGCGGGGGAATTGTCGACGCGGCGCGCATAACTGCCCGCCTCGCGCGCCAGGCCGCACTTGGTGGCGACCAGGGCCTGGCCGCGATGGCTGGCCAAAAAGCGCCCCAGCAATTGCTCGTTGTGGCCGAAACCGTAAGCGTCGGCCGTGTCGAACAGGGTCACGCCCGCCGCCAGGGCCGCTTCCAGGGTGGCCAGCGATTGCGCCTCGTCCGTGGCGCCATAAAATTCCGACATGCCCATGCAGCCCAGGCCCAGTGCCGAGCTGGTCAAGCCGCTATTGCCGATGCGTCGTTGTTGCATGCTGCTCTCCTCACGTGTTGACTCGATGCAGCCAGTCTAGGCCGTGCCGGCCGGCGGGGGAATACGCGATTTCGTGATACCTTTCTGGTATGAGAGCCCTCGATACCCATGCCTTGACCCTGTTTTGCGCCGTCGCCCGCTGCCTGAACTTCCGCCAGGCGGCGGAGCAATTGCATATGACCCAGCCGCCCCTGTCGCGCGCCATCAAGGCGCTGGAAGAGCGGCTGGGCGCGCGATTGTTCGAGCGCGACACGCAGGGCGTGGCCTTGACTCAGGCAGGGCATACCTTGCTGCCGCAGGCGCTGCACATCCTCGATTTACTTGATATTGCGCAAACGTCGCTGCGGCAAGACAGCGCGCCCGCGCGCCTGCGCCTGGGCTTGACCAGTTCCGTGGCGGCCGGCCTGTTCCGGCCCTTGCTGGCGGCGCTGGAAGGGCAACTGGGCAGTATCCGCCTGGAACTGACGTCCGCACCCTAGCCGCGCCTGGTGGCTGGCGTGCGCAAGGGCCAGCTTGATGCGGCCCTGCTGGCCTTGCCCAGCGCCACCTTCGAGCTGGCCGTGCAGCCGCTGGCGCGCCAGCCCATGATGCTGGCCCTGCCCGCCGGGCACCGGCTGGCGAAAAAGCGCAAGCTCAGCCTGTTGGATATCGCCCAGGAATCCGTCTACTGGTTCGAACGGGCGCGCCAGCCCGCCTTCTTCGACCATTGCCAGCAGGTATTTCGCCGGCATGGTTTCGCGCCCGTCTTCCTGCGCGAAGCGCCCGACCACCATGTGCTGCTCGGCGACGTGGCGGCCGGCAAGGGCATGGCGCTGCTGGCCGACTCGTTCCGCGCGCTGCGCCTGGCTGGCGTGGTCTACCGGCCATTGGTGGAAGGTGAGGAATTGGCGGCCGGCATCGGCCTGGCCTGGCGGGCAGACCACGGCCATGCGGCCCTGCCCCTGCTGCGCCGGCTGGCGCAAGAACATTTGAAAAAGTGAAGGCCGCGCACGGATGCGCCAGACGCGCTACCATGGCGCCTTCCCCATTTTTCAGCGCCACCACGACCATGACGTTTACCATCAGCGACGCCGCCTACGGCACCGATACCCCCGCAGCCAAGCACGCCATGTATGCGGACCTGCGCTCGCAGCTGCAAGGCTTGCTGGCCGGCGAGAGCGATTTCATCGCCAATACGGCCAACTTCAGTTCGCTGGTCTTCAACACGATGCCGGGCCTCAACTGGGCCGGCTTTTACTTCCTGAAAGGCGAGGAACTGGTGCTGGGACCGTTCCAGGGCAAGCCAGCCTGCATCCGCATCAAGAAGGGACGCGGCGTGTGCGGCACCACGGTGGTCGAAGGCAAGTCCATCGTCGTGCAGGATGTGCACGCGTTTCCTGGCCACATCGCCTGCGACGTCAATTCCCGCTCGGAACTGGTGGTGCCCGTGTTTGCGCAGGGTCAAATCATCGGCGTGTTCGACCTCGACAGCCCCTTGCCCGGCCGCTTCGACGACGTCGACGCGCAAGGCGTCGAATCGCTGGTGCGCGTACTGGAAGCGGCTATCGTTGCCGAATAATCAGTTGCCCGCCTTGACGGCGATGAATTCGCCCTTGCCGACCGTCGCCAGGCATGCCGTGTAGCGGCTGTCGGCGCGGATGGCGTCGATAAAACCGGCCATGTCCGCGTAGTGCGAGCTGGCATTGTCGACCACCAGCACGCCGCCGGCCGCCAGCACGCGGTCCAGCTGCGGCCACCAGGACTGATATTGCTGGCGCGCGGAATCGAGGAAGATGAAATCGTAGGCACCGTCAGCCGCATCGCGCAGCACGTCGCCCGCGTCCGCCAGCAACTGGCCAATCACGCCTTGCAGTTGCGCGCGCACAAAGTTGGCATGCGCCATGTCGAACTTGTCCTGCGCCTTTTCCACCGTCACCACGCTGCCGCCCAGCGGCTGTACCGCGCGCGCCAGCCACAGGGTGGAATAGCCGTTCGAGGTGCCGATTTCCAGCACCCGCCGCGCACCGCGCGCGTGCACCAGCACGGCCAGCAATTCACCCGTGTCGCGCGTGATATTGAGCATGCGGCTGGCACGCTCCGTATGCGCCGCATCATTGGTGTTACCGAATGCTTCCAGTTCGCTTAACAGGGTATCGAGGGTATCGATGCTGTGCATGCCGCCTCCTTGTGCAAAACATCAGCATAGCAAAAATACTACGCTTGTGCGCGCTTCAATGGGCGTTTCAGGTACTGCACCATCACCACGCCCAGCAGGGTCACGCCGCCGCCGATCACATCGTAGCTGTGCAAGGTTTCACCGAGGAACAGCATGGCGATGATCACCGTGAACACGGGCAGCAGATTCATCAAAGTCGTGGCGCGGCTCGGGCCCAGCTTCGCCAGACCGTGCATCCACAAGAACGGCGCGATGATGGATGCGGGGATGCCGGCAAACAGCACCAGCGGCAAGCCGGCGCTGGTGACGGGCGGCGCCGACTGGCTCAGGTAATACACGAACAGCACGGGCACGGCGCACCACACCTGGATCAGCAGGGAGTGCCAGTTATTCAGGGGAATCTTCCAGCGCTTGAGCAGCACGCCATAGCCCGCATACGACAGGCACGCCAGCAGCATCAGGGCGTCGCCCACGGCCGCGCCATGGGCGATCAGGGCGGCCGGGTCGCCATGGCTGAGCAAGTAGCCGAGTCCCAGCAAGGACACGAAGCCGCCGAACACGCCGCCCACGGTGGGCGCCTCTTTCAACAACAAGACGGACAGGCCCACGGCCAGCAGCGGCATCAGCGATGCGAGGATGCCCATGTTGGTGGCCGTCGTCGTTTGCGCCGCGATGTACGCGAGGCACTGGTACATGACCATGCCCAACATGCCGAGCACAAACAGTTTCCCAAGATATGGTTTCACCACGACCCGCTGCTTCCACACAGCGCGGCCAAACACGAGCGCCAGCAGCACGCCGGCCAGCAGCCAGCGGTAGAACGAGATGGCGGCCGGATCGATCACGCCCACGGCCATCTTGCTGACGATGGTATTGATGGCCCAGATCAGCACGGCGATCACGGGAAACAGATAATGCTTGGCTTTCATGCAGGAACTCCACTATTCAACGAGCACCATTTTCGCATGGTCCGATTCCATGGATATAATGCATATCGGACAAACGATGCAAAGAACAGGACAAAACAGGAGATCCGATGGCCAGCAACCAGCACTTTCCCGCCGTTTCCGACGCCCTGCCCTATCCCGTGTACTTTCGCCTCGACGATTACCACGCGCACCAGCAATTCGATTACCAGAGCCATCCGTGGGGCCAGCTCACGTATTGCTCCACGGGCGTGATGGAAATCATGGTGGCGGGCCAGCGTTACCTGTCGCCGCCCCAGTACGCCGTGTGGATACCGCCCGAGACCTTGCACGACGGCTATATCCGCCAGGATGTCGTGTTTCACTCCGCCTACATCGATGCCAGCCTGTGCGCGCAGTTGCCGACGCAGCCGTGCGCGCTGGTATTGAGTCCCTTGCTCAAAGCCATACTCGGCGACTTTGCCGAACGGGGCGTCACCACACCCGCCACGGCAGCCGACCAGCGCCTGGCGCAAGTGCTGGTCGACCAGTTGGAGCTGGCGCCGTGCAGCCGCAATTATTTGCCCGGCAGCGACGAACCCGTCATCGCGGCGCTGCTGGCCGCCCTGCAGCTTGATCCCGGCAGTAACCGCTCACTGGCCGAGTGGGCCGCGCAATTGCATGTGACCGAACGCACGCTGGCCCGGCGTTGCCAGCGCGAACTGGGCATGCCGTTCGGCGAATGGCGCCAGCGCCAGCGCTTCCTGGCCGCCCTGCCCCTGCTGGAACAGGGAGCAACCGTGCAGGCGATCGCGCTGGAACTGGGCTACAGCACGGCCTCGGCCTTCATCGCCATGTTCCGCCGTCAAGGCGGCGGCACGCCCGACCAGTTCCGCCGCGGCCTGCGCTGAAAAAGGGGCCAGGGGTAGCCGCCTTGTCATATGGGGATGCTAAAATTCAAACATCTTTCCAGAGAGCAAAAGGACGCGCATGAACCCCAGCACCGACACGGCCACCGATACCCAAGGCAGCGAGGACATGCCCCAGGCATCAGCAACAGCCGTGACGGCGCCCGCGCCCATCAAGCTCGACAAGGAAGATGTACCCACCGTGCTGGGCAAGCTGCGCACCCTGGTGCAGGACAAGACGCGCTTCGAGCCGCACGACATCACGCCGCTGGGCGAGGAAGACGTGCTGCAGGATTTTTCCCTGCAAGCCAATTACGCGCTCGAGGCGCGCTTCGAGCAGCGCGTCATCAACGGCTATTTCGCGCCAGCGGGCAATGACTGCCACTGTGGCTCGCACGAAGTGGGAGCACTCGCTCACGCGCAGGAAAAGGAACGGCTGCGCCGCGCGGCGGGCAAGCTCGACAATGCCTTGCGCCAGGCGGGCCAGGCCTACAACGGCGTCGAGGCGGGCGTCTACCTGCCGCACGCCGTCAAGTACTGGCACCTCGATACCTGCAGCAACTGTTCCGGCAAAGGCCGCATCGGCTGCCACACCTGTTATGGCGCGACGACGGAAACGTGCTGGAATTGCCACGGCGGGCGCACCGTCAGCTGCGACGCGTATGGCTGCTACGGCAGCGGCAAGGTGTCGTGCTCGTATTGCAGCGGCAGCGGCACGGTGTCCGAGCAAGTCACCGATTACGTCACGGTGCAAGTGCCCACTACCACCTACAGCAACGGCAGCTCGCACACCAGCTACCACAGCGAAACGCGCACGCAATACCGTACCGAATACCGCTCTTGCTACCATTGCAGCTTCGGCAAGGTCAGCTGCAACACCTGCCACGGTTCCGGCAACATCAATTGCGGCACCTGCCGCGCCAGCGGCAAGGTTACGTGCCGCACGTGCAGCGGCGTGGGCGACTTGCGCTGCAACCCCTGCGACGGTTCCGGCAAGGTGGGCAAGGCGGCCTGGGTCGACGTGCACGTGGCGCCCGGCTACAGCGTCAGCCTGCCCAAGCAGGCGCAGGACGACGCGCGCCGCATCCGCGACAAGGAGAGCGTGCACTCACTGGCAGCCATCGCCAGCAGCCTGGCCCTGGCGAAAGTGAGCATTTACAATGAAGACCAGCCGCAGGAAGTCGACGCCCTGTATGGCGGCAAGCTGCGCATCGTGCGCCTGGACGCATCGTGCAACGCGGAAAAACATCACCTGGTGGCGTACGGCGCGGACTTGCGCTGGCTGACGCTCGACGACATCGTGGAAAAACTGCTGCGCGGCGACCTCAAGGCGCTCAGCGATGCGCTGGCCGGCAGCGCCGACGACGGCCTGTTCTCAGCCCACGTGCAGGGTTTGCTCACGCCGCTGCGCGACGTGGCCGCCTCGGAACTGAATGCGGACGTGATCGAGTCCGTCCTCAGCGGCGACGCGGACCACGCGCACGTCGATGTCGTCTCCGCCGACTATGCGCAGAACGTGCGCACCTGCGTGCTGGGCGCCCTGCGCCAGGTCTACACGCGGCTGGCCAAGCAATTCTGGTGGAAAAGCGCGCTGGCCGCGCTGGCCGCCGCCATCGCCGCCTGGTTCTTCGCCGGCCGCGGTGCCGCCGCCGTGGCCGGACTGCTCGTCACGGGCGCCGGTTACTGGCTGTTCAACCGCAAGGTCAAGACGGTACTCAGCGAGGCGCTGGGCGGCGAACGGCAGGCCGAACGGGCCATGGGCATTGCCGGCAAGGGCCGCCGCAACCAGCTGGCGCAAGTGCTGATCCTCGCCCCCGCCAGCCTGGCCGTGCTGGCCGCCAGCTATGGCTTGCCCGTGCGCGTGCGCCCGGTTTCCGCGCCGCCGCAAACGGCCATGGCGTCGGCGCCCGTCGCGCCCCATGCGCCGGCCGCCGTGCCGCAGGATGCGAGCAGCGCCAAGGCCGTCAAGCTGTATGAAAATGGCGACAAGGCGCAGGCGCTGGCCATGCTGGAAAGCCTGGTCGGCAAGGGCGACGCGGGCGCGTATGGCCTGTATGGCTGGATGCTGCTGATGGGCGAAGGCAAGCCCGGCCCAATCACCGCGCCAACGGCGCAGCAGCGCGAAGCGCGCCAGGTGGCCGCCAAGCCCCTGATCGGCAAGGGCCTGGTGAAGAACGACAGCTATGCGCTGACGGCGAAGGGCGTGATGCTGGCCGAAGGCTGGCAGGAGCCGCGCAACATGGCGCGCGGCCTGGACCTGCTGAAACAGGCCGCGAACAAGGGCAATGCACAAGCCATGCACTTATTGGGCCTGTACCACGTGCGCGGCTACCAGATTCCCGTCAACCACAAGGAAGCGCGCAAATGGTTCACCCTGGCCGCCGACAAGGGCAGCGCGGGCGACATCTACAACCTGGGCCTGATGGACTGGGAAGGCGCGGGCCTGAAACGCCCGGACCGCGCCAGCGCCATGCAGCGCTGGAAGATCGCCGCCGCCATGGGAGAGGAGCGCGCGATCAAGGCGGTGGCGCAAGGAAAACCTTAGGCGGCTGCGGCCAGCGCCTGCAAGGCCATCGGGTTCGGCGTCGGCTCGCCGACTTTGGTCAGCAGGTTGCGGTCCGTGTGGTGGAACGGCTCGTCCTTGCCGCGGATTAGCATGACCGTGTCCTCGTCGTAGCCCCAGGTGCCATCGGCGTGGATATCGACCTTGATGCGGTATTCGACGGTGGTGAACGCGTGTTCGAGGAAGGGGTTCGAGCAGATGCCGTAGGCCGTCGAGTCGCGCTTGGCCACCAGTTCGAAACTGGTGGCGTCCGCCGTCGTCGTGCCGGACGCCATGGCGATCTGTCCGCGCGGGATGGCCAGGGTCTGGATCACGGCGCCCGTGGCCGGCTCCCACAGCCAGTAGCCCACCTGCTCATGATACGTTTTGACTTGGTCCGGCTTGGTGATGTGGATGTAGTAGCGCAAGCCGTAGAACAGTTGCGGGCCGTTGGTGACGGGGTCGATCGGTTGCAGCTCGATGCGCTCGACGAAAGCCTGCTTGCGCGGGCCGTCGGCCTTCGGCTTGACATCCAGGCCGCGCGTGCCCGTCCAGATGCCGGCCATGCAGGTCAGGGGACCGAGGTTGTTCAGGGTGTGCACGTCGGCAGACGGCTCGGTGTAGATATCTTCGGGAAAATCGCTCATGCGGAAGTCTTCAAAATGGGGCAACAGTGCTTGCCGCCATTGTAAGACGCGCGCCCGCCGGCGGCAAAGCGCCAGCCGTCAGGGAAACTGCGTAGTGTGGCGCTCGATGAACAGCAGGGCCGCGGCAGCCAGCGCCGGGCGCAGCGTTTCAAACACGGTTGCATCGCGCGCTTGCAGCAGGTTGGCGGCCACCTCGGGCAAGTCCAGTGCATCGCCGATGAACGCCGCCACCGCGTCGATATTCGCGTACAGGGCGCTGTCGAAGCCCTCCCATTCCACGTAGGCCAGCCACTCGGCCAGCATCACCACGCCGGCGACGGGCGGCGCCAATGCCGCGATACGCTCCAGGCGCAGCACGCTGTCGCTGCGGATATCTTCGTGCTGCAGCACGGCCAGCGCCACGTGCTGCAGCGCGTCTTCCGGATCGCGCCGGTACTTGTTCAGCAGGCGCTGCGTGAGCGTAAAACGTTCGATGTCGATGCCGCGCAGCGCGGCCGCCACGTCGTCATCGTGCAGCGCCAGGTGGCGCGCCGCGCAAGCGACATCCACGCCCGCTTTCGCGGCGACGATATCGGTGAGCTGCCGCCGGCGCGCGTCATCCATGCTTACACCAGCGGGTCGGTCGAGCCGGTCAGGGTGAAAATCTCGAAACCCGTTTCCGTCACGGCCAGCGAGTGCTCGAACTGCGCCGACAGCGAACGGTCTTTCGTCACCGTCGTCCATTTGTCCGGCAAGACCTTGACCTGGTAGCTGCCCACGTTGAGCATCGGTTCGATCGTGAAGATCATGCCCGGTTCGAGCACGATGCCCGTGCCGGCGCGGCCATAGTGCAGCACTTGCGGCGTGTCGTGGAAGACCTGGCCCACGCCATGGCCGCAGAAGTCGCGCACGGAGGAAAATCCCTGCGCCTTGGCCACCGCCTCGATGGCGGCGCCCACGTCGCCCAGGGTGGCGCCCGGACGCACGGTGTGGATGCCGGCCATCATGGCCTCATACGCCGTGTTGACGAGGCGGTTGGCCAGGATGGAGACGGCGCCCACCTTGAAGGTGCGGCTGGTGTCGCCGAACCAGCCCTGGAACTTCGGCGTCACGTCGATATTGAGGATGTCGCCCACTTTCAGGATCTTGGTCTCGGACGGGATGCCGTGCGTGACCACGTGATTGACGGAGATGCAGCTGGCGTGCTTGTAGCCGTGGTAATCGATGGTGCCGGGGATGGCGCCGGCGGCGCGCATGAATTCCTCGCACAGGGCGTCAAGCTTGGCCGTCGAGACGCCCGGTTTCACGAACGGCGCGATGTAGTCGAGCGTGTCGGCGGCGATGCGGCCGGCCGCGCGCATGCCGATGAAGCCTTCTTCGTCGTGCAGGGGGATTTTCTTGCCGTGTTCAAGCTGGGTGGAATAGCGCATGGTTTTCTTCTTGGTTAGTGTGTGGTGTGGGCGGCCCAGCCGCGCACGGCGTCGTGCGAGGCGCGCAGCATGGCGTCGACGCTGGCGGGGATCGGCCGCTCCTGGGTCAGGTAAGGCTTGACGACGGCCACGGGGGCGTCGATCAGCACGAATTTGAGCAGCATGTGATCCAGGTCAAGCTCCGTGGTCGCGGGCATGGCTTCGGCGCAGCGGACAAAGCAGGCGTCGAGCGCCGCCTGCTCCTCTTCGACGGCGGCCAGCAATTCCTCGCTGAGGCCACTGCTGAAATCGGGGCTGTCCGCGCATTGCAGCAGGAAGCGCGCATACACGGGCTTGCGCCGGCACCAGTCCAGCAAGCCGTGCACGCCGGCCCACGTATCGCCGCCGAGCCAGCGGCTGGCCACTTCCTCGCGGAAGTCGCTCTTCACGCGCAGCCAGGCGCGCGCCAGGATGGCGTTGCGCGAATCGAAGCGGTGATACACGGAGCCGATGGGCGCACCGGCCTTGACGGCGATGGCGGCCATCGAGACGGCGCCCACGCCGCACTGGGCGGCGACGGCAATCGCGCTGTCGATGAAGTTGTTTTCGTTGAATTTGGCTAGTCTGACCATTCAAATAGAATACAGATTCTATTTGAATCCGTCAAGCGGCTCCGTTCGCTGAAAAACGCGTCCAACGCGACTTGCCTTGCTGCCTTACAATGGTATGCACGAACCGCTACAAGGAGAATCCGCTTGCTTACGCCCCCCTTCATCGCCTCCTCCCGCTTCGATGATCCACGCCTGGCTTTGGCCCAAGTGCAAGCCATTTACCGCAGCAGCATCGAACACTTGCGCGATGCGCTGCAGCGCTTTGTCGCCGGCGAAGACATGCACGAACGGGTGCGCGCCTGCTACCCCTTCGTGCGCATCCAGACCGACACCGTGGCGCGCGCCGACTCGCCGCTGGCCTACGGCTTCGTCGCCGGCCCCGGCGTGTTCGAGACCACCCTGACGCGCCCCGACCTGTTCGGCGACTATTACCTCGACCAGTTCACCCTGCTACTGAAAAACCATAACAGCGGCCAGAAGGTGCACCTGGAAGTGGGCGTGAGCGCCCAGCCCATCCCCGTGCATTTCTCGTTCGCCGAGCATGACCATATCGAGGGCAATATGGATGCGGGCCGCCGCCTGGCCATGCGCGACCTGTTCGACCTGCCCGACCTGTCGGCCATGGACGACGGCATCGCCAACGGCACGCACGAACCGGCGCATGGCGAAGCGCAGCCGCTGTCGCTGTTCACGGGGCCGCGCGTGGATTACTCGCTGCAACGTCTGCGCCACTACAGCGGCACCTCGCCGCAGCATTTCCAGAACTTCGTCCTGTTTACCAATTACCAGTTCTACATCGACGAATTCATCCGCCTGGGCCACGCCCTGATGGACCGCGCGCCCGACGCCGCCGCGCCCTCGGACGACGACGGCTACATCGCCTTCGTCGAACCGGGCAACGTGGTCACGCGCCGCGTGGGACAGACGGTGGAAAGCGAGGATGCGCTGGGCGCCGCCCCGCCGCGCCTGCCGCAGATGCCCGCCTACCACCTGCTGCGCGCAGACGGCAGCGGCATCACCATGGTCAATATCGGCGTGGGACCGGCGAATGCGAAGACCATCACCGACCATATCGCCGTGCTGCGCCCGCACGCCTGGCTGATGCTGGGCCATTGCGCCGGCCTGCGCACCACGCAAAGCCTGGGCGACTACGTGCTGGCGCATGCGTATGTGCGCGAAGACCATGTGCTCGACGAAGACTTGCCGCTGTGGGTGCCGATCCCGCCGCTGGCGGAAATCCAGCAGGCGCTGCAAACGGCGGTGGCGGAAATCACCCAGCTGACAGGGCATGATTTAAAACACATCATGCGCACGGGGACCGTGGCCAGCACGGACAACCGCAACTGGGAACTGCTGCCGCAGCGTACGCCGGAGCGCCGTTTCAGCCAGAGCCGCGCCATCGCGCTGGACATGGAAAGCGCGACGATCGCCGCCAACGGCTTCCGCTTCCGCGTCCCGTACGGCACCCTGCTGTGCGTGAGCGACAAGCCGCTGCACGGCGAAATCAAGCTGCCCGGCATGGCCAACCACTTCTACCGCGAACGCGTCGACCAGCACCTGCGCATCGGCATCCGCGCCGTGGAACTGCTGCGCCGCCAGGGCGTGGACAGGCTGCACAGCCGCAAATTGCGCAGTTTTGCCGAGGTGGCGTTTCAGTAACTGTCAATCCGGATCGCATCATGGCTCGCCATGATGCGATCCGGGAATAGCTTAATGCTCAGGTGCGATCACGGAATGTTACAGTCGGTTCCGTATCTTCCACCGCACTTCTTGTCCCAAGTCCACTCCAAATCGTCTTTTTCCTGCAAATCAACAGAAAATGAAATGGCTGGCGAGGTCAGCGTCAACTTTACGATATTGGCGGTAGCGGACCATGTCTTCTCATCAGTCAACTCAGACAAGATGACGCCTTTGTCTATCTGCATGGTGATTTTACTGTTCGCCAGCAAATATGCCAGATTATCCTGAACGTATTGGCCGATAGGGAAACTTCCGCCGCCTGGCAAGGATACCGATTTATCTCGCGGTATCAGATTATTGAGTGCCGTCAGATAATTTTGATCGCGCTTGAAAAATGGAGTTGCGACACCGGCAATGCTCTGATTCAAGCCAGCAACGATGGCGTCATCTATCTTCGAACTACCAAGATTTACGATATAGTCTCCGATCACTGGCAATATCCAGCTAAGATTGGAGTCGCAATCGGTCGAAGAAGAAGGGTTTCCTGAAACTCCCATTCCTGGCAATATCTGCCCCGAGCCTTGCGGAGATCCCATCTGTGCATTGATGGTGAAATTATCAATGGCTGCACTATTAGTGCAGCGGAAACTGATGCCATATTTCTTACCGGAATACCCCATCAGAGTTTGATAACGTGGTGCCTGCACTGTGATACCAACAGTACCATCTGCCGCTGGTGCCAGCGTAAACAGCAAGCTACCTGTCACTTTACCGGAGTAAAACTGCACGCCATTATTCGTCGCCTGTTGTTTCAGAAAGGTATTCAGCGTTTTTTCCAAGCTATAGGGACCATTGGTAACCTGATCTGCAAATCTGGTTACCGGCCCTTGGTCCATCCGCTTCTCTGAATAGGCGACACTGCCACCTGCATAATGGACAGTGGCGATGTACGTCACGGCCGTTACCCGTGGCACCCATGCTGCATGCGCACTGCCGGCAATTAACAGGCAAGACAACAAAGCATATTTCTTCATTCAATTTCCTCAATGTGAAAAATTCATGAATTCAGGTCGCAAGCCGTATTCCCCATAGCCATACAGTCTCCGATAGAAAAAAGCGGCCTGCACTACATCACCTGACAGGATAAGTCGCACAAAATTTTAATGAATTGACATCCAATTCAAAGATAGAAATGTATCATGAAAATAACTCATCCCCTTTCTCGTGCATCTTATCTAATGAAATTTCAATGAACAGACGAATTGCAGTACCAGAGGAGTCAAAAAAATAAAAAGCCGAGGTCTGCGCAAGCAGCCCCGGCCCCTTTGAATATTTCGAGAAAAATAGAATAAATGAATTTTAGTGCATCAAGAAGTTTTTCGTTTACAGTATGCAGGCCTTGAATAGCACGAACAAATGATGTACTGCATGGCATGAAAGAGAAAAAGCATCAATTACCATATAGCAATTGATGCTTTTTTCACAGACGCCCCATGTCGGTGTTACAGGAAGCGATCCAAAATTTTCCGCGTCGTCTTGTCAATATTGAACATGTCGCGGATCAAAAAGTGAATGCCGTGGTTATCGGCGATCAAGAGCGACGCGGCGCCGATGCGGCGGATGTCTTCCTCGCCCTTCAGCACGAACTGCGTCTCGCCCCGGTCCGTGTCGACGTACCAGGTGCACGGCGTGGCGAAACTGGAGACGCTTTTCACGCGCGCGATCTCGGGCATGAATTCGCGCCCTTCCAGCTCTTCCTGCAGCAGGCTGCGCGCCGGCTCGGGCAAGGTGTCGACATGGTCGATCCACGCCACTTCCTTGCCATTGCCCAGCACCAACGAAATGCCTTCGTCGGGCGACTGGATGGGAAAGGCGCGCACGGGCGCCACGCCTTCAAAGACCTGGCCGTCCGCGTCCGTCATCACCAGCTTGCCGAAGGTGTCGCGGTGTAATGTAAAAGTTGTACTGGCCATGCTTATTCCTTGTCATCCAGGGCGAGTTCGTTGTTGCGCGCCTGTGCTTCGTAGAGGCGGAAATAGGCGCCCTCTTTCGCCATCAATTCATCGTGGCTGCCCACTTCGACGACCTGGCCGCGGTCCAGCACCACCAGGCGGTCGGCGCGGTGCAGGGTCGACAGCCTGTGCGCGATGGCGATCGTCGTGCGGCCCTGCACCAGGTTGTCCAGCGCCTTCTGGATTTCTTTTTCCGTTTCCGAGTCCACCGACGACGTGGCTTCATCCATGATCAGGATGCGCGGGTCGATCAGCAGCGCGCGGGCGATGGAGATGCGCTGGCGTTCGCCGCCGGACAAGCCCTGGCCACGCTCGCCCACCATCGAATCGTAGCCTTGCGGCAGGCGCAGGATGAATTCGTGCGCATGCGCGGCACGCGCGGCGGCGATGATTTCCTGGCGCGTCGCGTGCGGCTTGCCGTAGGCGATATTTTCCGCGATGGTGCCGAAGAACAGGAATGGCTCCTGCAGCACCAGGCCGATATTGCGGCGGTAGTCGGAGACGGCGAACGAGCGGATATCGACGCCGTCGAGCAAAATGGCCCCTTCCGAGACGTCGTAGAAACGGCAGATCAGGTTGACCAGGGTGCTCTTGCCGGAACCGCTGTGGCCCACCAGGCCGATCATCTCGCCGGCCTTGATATTCAGCGTGATGCCGCGGTTGACGGCGCGGTTGCCATAGCGGAAACCGACTTCGCGCAAGTCGATGCGGCCTTCGATCTTCTCCAGCTTGACCGGTTGCGCCGGCTCCGGCACGCTCGACACGTGGTCGAGGATGTCGAAGATGCGCTTGGCGGCGGAGGCCGACTTCTGCGTCACGGAGACGATGCGGCTCATGGAATCAAGGCGGCCATAGAAGCGCGTGCTGTAGGCGATGAAGGCGGTCAGCACGCCGACGGTGATTTCGCCGCGCGACAGCTGCCAGATGCCGAAGCACCAGATGACCAATAAACCCATCTCCGTCAGGAAGGACACGGTGGGCGAGAACAGCGACCAGACCTTGTTCAATTTGTCGTTGACGGCCAGGTTGTGCGCGTTGGCGTCGCGGAAGCGGGCCGCTTCGCGTTTTTCCTGCGCAAACGCCTTCACCACGCGGATGCCGGGAATCGTATCGGCCAGCACGTTGGTCACTTCGCTCCACACGCGGTCGATCTTTTCAAAGCCCGTGCGCAGGCGGTCGCGCACCAGGTGGATCATCCAGGCGATGAAGGGCAATGGCGCCAGGGTCATGATGGCCAGCCACGGGTTCATCGACCACAAAATGACACCGGTCATGATAATCATCAGCACGTCGGAAGCGAAATCGAGCAAATGCAGCGAGAGGAAGACGCAGATGCGGTCGCTGCCGCTGCCGATGCGCGCCATCAGGTCGCCCGTGCGCTTGCCGCCGAAAAATTCCAGCGACAGCTTCATCAGGTGTTCATACGTGGCCGAGCGCAGGTCGGCGCCCATGCGTTCGGACACCAGCGCCAGCACATAGGTCTTGCCCCAGCCCAGCAGCCAGGCCAGCAGGGCCGAACCGAGCAAGCCGCTCATGTAATACACCACCAGCCACGGATCGATGTGCTTGCCGTTTTGATATGGGATCAGCACATTGTCCATCAGCGGCGCCGTCAGGTAGGGCGGAATCATGTGCGCGGCCGTACTCAGCAGCATCAACAGGAAGCCCAGGGCCAGTTGTCCACGGTAGGGGTGGGCGAAGCGCCACAGGCGGAACAGGGTCCAGGTCGATGGCGGCGTGTACAGCACCTTGGCGCAGATCGGGCATTCTTCCTGCTCCGGCTCCAGCGGGGCCTTGCAGCTAGGACACACTTCCTGCTCCGCTTCCAGCACGGGCTGGCCCGTCAGGTGGCTGTCGAGGCGCTCGACGAACTGTTCCAGCACGCGGATGGCGTGCAGGTTCTGGCCCAGGGTGAAGCGCCACGAAGCCAGGCGGCCGTGGTCGTCGAACAGTTCCAGGTGGCCGACACCGGCGTGGTCATGGTGCGTCAGGCGCAATCCAGGGCGGAAAGACCAGCTTTTCCAGGCCGTATCGCCCGGCGAACGGGCCAGTAAACGCTTCTCGGTGACAACAATTATGCCTTTTGTGAAACGTAATCGCGCATCGAGGTCAACCTCAACGCTACTTAAAACGTTCTCCCCTGGAGAAAGGTTGCTCTCGACTTCCGCCAGCCAGTGTTCAGGCAGCGAGGTGAGGGGAATAGTTGTTGCAGGAACACTCAGTTCAGTTGTCATCGTAAAGCATACTCCGGCTCGAGGCCAAGCCCTTCAGGGCGGGATTTGGGGGATGGGGCAGACGCCCGATCAATGTTTGTGTACTGCGCGATGGCGAGGTGGATGCACCAGTGGCAATTTCCTGTATTGTATCGAATGGATGCCTGCCGGTAAGGAATGATGGCAAAACGGCGCAAAAAAAATGCGCGGCTGTCGCAGGAAGTGCCAGGCAGGCGCGGCGCTTTTGCAACGCGGCCGCGATACGGAGCAAGTATACAACAGCCCGCTGTTGCGCAAATGCTCCAGCTTAGCCCAGAGTCGGTATCTTTATAACAAGTATGGCAACAATTAGTAACAATTAGAATGACAACACCAGCAGAATACGAGAAGCAAACGCGACAAGAGGCCTCTAAAAGTGGCACACTGCGCATACCCGGGATAAAGAACCAAGCACGAGCCTGAAAAGACTCTGTAGAGCCAACATAAAGTATCTGGCGCCCAGACGCCTGGCTTGTTATCAAGAAACCACTTACATGATCAAGAAGAAGAACATCGAATTTGCCCGCGTCACCCACTTGCGCGGCCCCAACATCTGGACTTACCGCCCGGTGATTGAAGCCTGGGTCGACATCGGCGAACTGGAAGACTATCCATCCAATACCCTGCCCGGCCTGTACGAACGCCTGGTGGCGTGGCTGCCTGGCATGATCGAGCACCGCTGCGGCGTGGGCGAACGGGGCGGCTTTTTCGAGCGCCTGCGCGAAGGCACGTGGTCGGCCCACATCCTCGAGCACGTGGTGCTGGAACTGCAAAACCTGGCAGGCATGCGCACGGGCTTCGGCCAGACGCGCTCGACCAGCCAGCGCGGCGTCTACAAGATGGCCTTCCGCACGCGCGAAGAGCACGTGGGCCGCGCCGCCCTGGCCGCCGCGCGCGAACTGCTGATGGCCGCCATCAACGATGAAGCCTACGACCTGGAAGCGGCCCTGGCGCCCCTGCGCGACATGGTCGATTCGCGCTGCCTGGGCCCGAGCACGGCCAGCATCGTCGATGCCGCCACCGAGCGCCGCATCCCTTCCTTGCGCCTGAACGACGGCAACCTGGTGCAGCTGGGCCACGGCGCCGCGCAGCGCCGCATCTGGACGGCCGAAACGGACCGCACCAGCGCGATTGCCGAAGGCATCGCCAGCGACAAGGATCTGACCAAATTCCTGCTCAAATCGTGCGGCGTGCGCGTGCCCGAGGGCAGCCTGGTGCGCAGCGCCGAGGCGGCCTGGGAGGAAGCGCAGGACATCGGCGTGCCCGTCGTCGTCAAGCCGTATGACGGCAACCATGGCCGCGGCGTGTCGTTGAACCTGATGACGGAAGCGGACGTGAAGGCAGCCTACGACCTGGCCGCGCGCAAGGGCGACAGCTCGGCCGTGCTGGTGGAAAGCTTCATCACGGGCGACGAACACCGCCTGCTCGTCGTCGGCAACAAGCTGATCGCGGCCGCCAAGGGCGAATCGCTGTGGGTCGACGGCGACGGCGTTTCCACCGTGCTGGAACTGGTGAACACGCAGATCAATACCGACCCGCGCCGCGGCGAAGGCGAGGATTTCCCATTGGGTACCGTCAAGCCGCATGAATCGGGCGAAATCGTGCTGGAACTGCAGCGCCAGGGCATGACCGCCCTGTCCGTGCCGCAGGCGGGCCAGAAAGTGCTGATCCAGCCGAACGGCAACGTGGCCATCGACGTCACGGACGACGTGCATCCGTCCGTCGTGCATGCGGCCCTGCTGGCCGCGCGCGTGGTTGGCCTGGATATCGCCGGCATCGACCTGGTCACCACCGACATCACGCGTCCGCTGGAAGAACAGCGCGGCGCCATCATCGAAGTCAATGCCAGCCCCGGCCTGCTGGCGCACATCAAGCCGGGCGTAGGCCAGCCCCGCCCTGTCGGCGCGGCCATCGTCGACCACCTGTTCGCCGCCGAGGAAACGGGCCGCATTCCGCTGATCGGCGTGACGGGCACGCGCGGCGCCAGCCTGATCGTGCGCATGCTGTGCAAGCTGCTCAACCTGTCGGGCCTGCACACGGGCGCCGTCTGCAGCGAAGGCATGTACCTGGACCAGCGCCGCGTCGTCAGCAGCGATTGCGTGAACTGGGATGCGGGCCAGCGCCTGCTGCTCAACCGCACCGTGCAGACGGCCCTGTTCGAAAGCAATCCGCGCATGATCCTGGCCGAAGGCCTGGCCTACGACAAGTGCCAGATCGGCGTCGTCACGGACATGGGCAGCCTCGATAGCGTCAAGGAGTTCGACGTGCTGGACGAAGCGGGCCTGTACAAGGCCGTGCGCAGCCAGGTCGACGTGGTGGTGCCGACGGGCGTGGCCGTGCTGAACGCCGCCAACGCGCACGTGCTGGAACTGGCCGAGCTGTGCGACGGCAGCGTGACGCTGTATGCGCAGGATGGCAGCCTGGCCGCCATCGCGGCGCAACTGGCCGCCGGCCAGCGCGCCGTGTTCGTGCGCGGCAACCACATCGTGCTGGCCGAAGGCGGCATCGAAACGGTCCTGCTGTGCCTGGACCTGCTGAAACCGGCCACGGCCGGCAATGTCGACAGCGTGCTGGCCGTCGCGGCCGCCGCCTGGGCCCTGAACCTGCCCGTCGACCTGATTTGCGCGGGCCTGCGCACCTTCGACGCGGCCCCCGGCTGCATCGGGAACTGAAAACCAGAGACGTCAAACCAAACCTACTGCGCGGCGCGATTTGCGGCCTCCGATGCTCACTGTGCATCCGCACAGCTCCGCTTCTCGGCCACAAATCCCATCCGCTCGCTACGGTTTAATTTGACGTAAAAGCCCGGCTTCGGCCGGGCCCACAAGAACACAACAGGATTACGGTTTAATTATGGAAGTATCTCGCGTACGGGCCTTGCGGGGCCCTAACCTCTGGAGCCACGACACCGCCGTGGAAGCCATTGTTTCCTGCACCACGCAGGAACTCGACATCGCCCAGCTGCCCGGCTTCGAAGCCCGCCTGCGCGCGCTCTTCCCGCAACTGAGCCCGCTGCAACCGCTGGGCAACTACAACGCCGCGCCGATGGCGCAGGTGCTGGAACTTGCGGCGCTGGGCCTGCAGGCGCAAGCCGGCTGCCCCGTCACCTTCAGCCGCACCACGCCGACCCTGGAAACGGGCATCTTCCAGGTCGTCGTCGAATATTCGGAAGAAGCCGTCGGCCGCCTGGCCCTGGAACTGGCGCAGCAGCTGTGCCAGGCCGCCCTGGCCGATGCGCCGTTCGACCTGGCCGGCGCCCTGCACCAGTTGCAGGAACTCGATGAAGACGTGCGCCTGGGCCCCTCGACGGGCGCCATCGTCAACGCCGCCGTGGCCCGCAACATCCCGTTCCGCCGCCTGACCGAAGGCAGCCTGGTGACGTTCGGCTGGGGCAGCAAGCAGCGCAAGATCCAGGCCGCCGAAATGGACGGCACCAGCGCCATCGCGGAAGCCATCGCGCAAGACAAGGAACTGACGAAAAAACTGCTCGATTCTGCCGGCGTGCCGGTGCCGCACGGCCGTGTCGCCATCGACGCGGACGACGCCTGGGCCGCCGCCTGCGAGATCGGCCTGCCCGTCGTCGTCAAGCCGAAGGATGGCAACCAGGGCAAGGGCGTGACCGTCAACGTCACCACGCGCGAACAGCTGACGGCCGGCTTCCTCGCGGCGCAGGAATTCCGCGACGATATCCTCGTCGAGCGCTACCTGCCGGGCCACGATTTCCGCTTGCTCGTCATCGGCAACAAGATGGTGGCGGCGGCCCGCCGCGACCCGCCGCAAGTGGTGGGCGACGGCCAGCACACGGTGCGCGAACTGGTCGACCAGGTCAACCTGGACCCGCGCCGCGGCAGCGGCCACGCCACCTCGCTGACGAAAATCCGCTTCGACGACATCGCCCTGGCCAGCCTGGCCAAGCAGGGCTACGTGGCCGAATCCGTGCCGCCCGTGGGCCAGCGCGTGATCTTGCGCAATAACGCCAATCTGTCGACGGGCGGCTCGGCCACCGACGTCACCGTCGACGTACACCCGGAAGTGGCGGCGCGCGCCGTCGCGGCCGCGCACATGGTGGGCCTGGACATCTGCGGCGTGGACGTCGTCTCCGAAAGCATTTTGAAACCGCTGGAAGAGCAGAACGCCGGCATCGTCGAAGTGAACGCCGCGCCGGGCTTGCGCATGCACCTGGCGCCGTCGTTCGGCAAGCCGCGCCCAGTGGGCGAAGCCATCATCGCCGCCATGTTCGCCGAAGGCGACGATGGCCGCATTCCCGTCGTCGCCGTCACCGGCACCAACGGCAAGACCACCACCGTGCGCCTGATCGCCCACCTGCTGACGGCTTCCGGCCTGCGCACGGGCATGACGAACACGGATGGCGTGTACATCGAAGGGCGTCAGATCGACAGCGGCGACTGCAGCGGCCCGCGCAGCGCGCGCAACGTGCTGCTGCACCCTGACGTGGACGCGGCCGTGTTCGAGACGGCGCGCGGCGGCATGCTGCGCGAAGGCCTGGCATTCGACCGCTGCCAGGTCGCCGTGGTGACGAATATCGGCGCGGGCGACCACCTGGGCCTGAACTACATCACCACCGTGGAAGACCTGGCGGTCCTGAAACGCGTGATCGTGCAGAACGTGGCCGACAGCGGCGTGGCCGTGCTGAACGCCACCGACCCTGCCGTGGCGCGCATGGCCAAGAATTGCAGCGGCACGGTGACCTTCTTCGCCGCCGACAAGACGCATCCCGTGATGGCCACGCACCGCGCGCAAGGCAACCGCGTGGTGTACGTGGAAGACGGCAAGCTGGTCGCGGCGCAAGGCAACGAGCGCCACGAAATCGCCCTGTCGCAAGTGCCGATCACGCGCAACGGCGCCATCGGCTTCCAGGTCGACAACGTCATGGCGTCGCTGGCCGCCGCCTGGGCCGTGGGCCTGGACTGGAAAACCATCGCGCTGGGCCTGAAAACCTTCGCCAATGAAGCCGACAATGCGCCGGGCCGCTTCAACGTCTTCGATTATCGTGGAGCCACCCTGATCGCCGACTACGGCCACAATCCGGACGCCATCCTGGCGCTGGTGCAGGCCGTGGAAAGCATGCCGGCCAAGCGCCGTTCGGTGGTCATCAGCGGCGCCGGCGACCGCCGCGACGAAGACATCCGCCAGCAGACGGAAATCCTCGGCGCCGCGTTTGACGACGTGCTGCTGTACCAGGACCAGTGCCAGCGCGGCCGCGCCGACGGCGAAGTAGTGGCATTGCTGCGCCAGGGCCTGGACGGCGCCAAGCGCACCAGCCATATCGATGAAATCAACGGCGAATTCGTCGCCATCGACAAGGCCCTGGCACGCCTCGGCGAAGGCGATTTGTGCCTGATCCTGATCGACCAGGTGGAAGAAGCGCTGGCGCACATCGCCAAGCGCGTCGCCGAAGCCTGAGCGCTGTAACAGTGCACACAAGGGCGGCCTGCGGGCCGCCCTTTTTTTATCGTCCACCGTCTCCCGCCGCGCACCTGCATGGTGCAAAAGTCCCCTTGCAAGCTTGTAAATTCAGGCATGAAAATTGCTCATAAGAAAACATAAATGGGCTGACGAGAAGGTGGGGCACGCATGGTGGGCAGAATCTCGCGCATGATCGGGAAATTGACGGTGGGGCGCAAACTGGCGCTGATCTATTTGCTCGACCTGTCCGCCGTGATCTTCATTTCCGGCATCCTCATCAACGAAAAATACATCGCCATCGACTTCTCGCGCAAGGAGATGGCGGGCAATGACTACATTGCCACGATCCGCGATGCGCTGCTGCCCCTGGCGCGCAGCACGGCGCAGCCGGGCGCGCAGGCAGCGGCCGTGGAGCAGGCCGAAAGCCGCTTCGGCGCCGGCATGCGCAGCGCCGAACTGAATGCGCAATTTGCCGCCCTGCTGCGCCAGGCCGGCAGCATTTCCGCTACGCCGGACAGCATCGCGCCCTCGCCCGCCTTCGTGGCCGGGCGCGCACTGCTCACGCGCGTGGGTAACCAATCGAACCTGATCCTCGACCCGGACCTGGACAGCTACTACACGATGTCGCTGGTGATCCTGCGCTTCCCCGAACTGCTGGAAGTGATCAACAGCACGCGCGCCCTGGCCCTGCAATTGGCGACGGCCGAAGGCGCGCAGCGCCAGCGCCTGCAGACCCAGTTCCTGATACTGGAGGGGCGCATGGACGCCACCATGGCCGGCATCGGCAGCGACTACACGGAGGCGTTCGCGGCCAGCACGCCGCTGCTGCGCCAGCACCTGGACGGCTCGCGCGCGGCCCTGCGGCAGGCCGTGGCGCAGTTACGCGCCAGTACCCAGGCGCTGGCCGGCGCGCAAGCCAACCCCGCAGGCACGCAGGAACTGCTGCGCCGCGATGCGGTGGCCGCCGCGGCCCTGCAGCGAGCCTGGCGCGCGGCGGAAGGCCAATTGCACCGTCTGATCCAGCTGCGCGTGGACGGCTTCTTCACGCGCATGTGGCTGCACCTGGGCACAGCCGTGCTGCTGCTGGTGATGATACTGGGCCTGGTGTTTTTCGTCGCGCGCCAGATCGCCCTGCCCATCCGCCGCCTGGCGCGCGTGGCGCAGGAAGTGCGCGAAACGGGCGACCATAGCCTGCGCGCCGTCTGGGACAGCGAGGATGAAACGGGCCGCCTGGTCGGCGCCTTCAATACCATGCTGCAGCAGCTCGACTTCCAGCGCATGGCGCAGCAGGAGCTGGTGGCGCGCGCCAGCGCGGCCGATGCGCAGCGCCAGCTGGTCGACGCCATTCCCATCCCGCTGATGGTCACCTCGATTCCGCATCACCAGGTGCTGCACGCGAACCAGGCCGCGCACGCGTGGCAGGGCGGCCTGGAACTGGACCCGTGGGTGGGCGGCATGCATCCGCAAGCCCGTTCGCGCTTCTTCCAGCGCTTGAGCGACCTGGGCGCCGTCGATGAATTCGAGGTGTGCTGGAGCGGCGGCGGCACGCCCACGTGGGCCTTGATTTCCGCGCGCCTGATCGACTACCAGGGCCAGCGCGCCGTGCTGTCGACCTTCACGCCGATCAACAAGATGAAGCTGATGGAGTCGCGCCTGGAACTGTGGGCCAAGGTATTCGAGGCATCGGCCGAAAGCCTGATCGTGATGGACGCCGGCATGCGCATCATCACCGTCAACCAGGCCTTCCGCCGCCATTCGCTGTACGACATGGTGGAGCTGATCGGCAAGCGCCCGGCCTTCCTGCTCGCGCCGGAGAACCCGCCCGAGCAGCTCGACAGCCTGCGCCAGACCCTGGCGCGGCGCGGTTACTGGCAGGGAGAGATCCGGGTGCAGCGCAAGTCGCTGGAAAGCTATCCCGCCTGGCTGGTGATGAACGCCGTGCGCGACCTCGACGGCGTCACCACGCATTTCATCGCCAGCTCGCTCGACATCAGCGAACGCAAGGCCAGCGAGCGGCAGATCGAGCACATGGCCCACCACGATGCGCTGACGGGACTGGCGAACCGCCACGTGTCGAAAGTGCGCCTGGCGGCCGCCATCGCGCAGGCGCGCCGCAGCGGCGAAAAGGTGGGCGTGCTGTTCGTCGACCTGGACCGTTTCAAGCACGTCAACGACGCGCTGGGCCACCACGTGGGCGACGCGCTGCTGCAATCGGTCTCAAAGCGCCTGCTGCAGCTGGTGCGCGAAGGCGATACCGTCAGCCGCCTGGGCGGCGATGAATTCGTCGTCATCCTCAACGGCGTCGGCGATGCCGCATCCATCGCCGCCCTGCTCGACACGCGGCTGATACCGGCCATGCGCGAGCCGCACCAGGTGGAAGGCAACGAGCTGTATGTCTCGTGCAGCGTGGGCGTGGCCATCTACCCGGACCACGGCGGCGACATGGATACCCTGATGCGCCACGCCGATGCGGCCATGTACCAGGCCAAGAGCGGCGGGCGCGATCACGCGCGCATGTTCACGCCGCAGATGCAGGAACAGCAGCTGCAACAGCTGCACCTGGAAAGCGATCTGCGCCACGCCATCGAGCGGCAGGAACTGGTGCTGTACTACCAGCCGCGCATCGATGCGAAAAGCAGCCGCCTGAATGGCGTGGAAAGCCTGATCCGCTGGCTGCACCCGCAGCACGGCCTGATCGCGCCCGACAGCTTCATTCCCGCCGCCGAGGAATCGGGCCTGATCGTCGCCATCGGCGCGTGGGTCATCCGCGAGGCGTGCCGCCAGCAGCTGGCCTGGCGCGAGGCGGGCGCGGGCGACATCGCCGTGTCGATCAACCTGTCGGCCATCCAGCTGAAAAGCGGCGGCCTGGTGGCCACCTTGCGCGAGGTGCTGCGCGAGTTTCCCGTCACGCCGGGACAGATCGAATTCGAACTCACGGAATCGATCCTGATGGACAACGTGGACGACACCATCGCCACCCTGCACGCCATCAAGGCGCTGGGTTTCGCGCTGTCGATCGACGATTTCGGCACCGGCTATTCGAGTCTGAACTACCTGTGCCGCTTCCCGCTCGACAAGCTGAAAATCGACATGAGCTTCGTGCAGGACATCCACGGCTCGCCGCAAAACCTGGCGGTGACAAAAACCATCATCGGCCTTGGCCATACCCTGGGCTTGACGGTGACCGCCGAGGGCGTGGAAAGCGCGTCCGATGCGGACGTGCTGCGCCACGCCGGCTGCGATGAATTACAGGGCTACTATTTTGCCCGCCCCATGCCGCAGGCGCACTTCATGGCCTGGCTGGCGCACAGCGCCGCGCCCTGCGCCGCCTGACACTTGCTGTGGAGCGTCCGCAACGCGCCCGCGCCAGGTTCGACAACGCGCGGAGCGCCGCCAGGGCGCATGAATGCAGCAGGGATACCGGAATTGGTATTGACATCGCAAAAGAAGTCATTTGTGGGGCAAAGTCATTCCCACCTACCATGTTTCTGAGCAAGTTCCAGCTCTGGCGGCGACTGCCGCGGCGTTCTCAACATAACTAAAATACAGGTGGAGACAAGATGAAGCAATCGATGGCAACGGGCACCCGCACGCCCAAGCAAAACACACGGCTGACCTTGAAGGCCACGGTGGCCGCCCTGGCCGGCGCCGGCCTGCTGACTAGCGCTTCCGTCTGGGCGCAACAGGCGCCCGCCGTGGAAGCGGTAGCAACGGTGGAAACGGCAGCACCGGAGGCACCGGCGGCGGCTGACAATGCCGGCATCGCCGTCGTCGCCGTCACCGGCGTGCGCCGCGCCGCACAAAGCGCGCAAACGATCAAGAAGAACAACGACCAGGTGGTCGACTCCATCGTCGCCGATGAAATCGGCAAATTCCCCGACAAGAACGTGGCCGAAATCCTCGGCCGCGTGACAGGCGTGCAAATCCGCCGCGAAGGCGGCGAAGCGGGTTCCGTCATCATCCGCGGCCTGCCCGGCGTGGTGACCCTGCTCAACGGCCGTGAAATGTTCACCTCCGTGGGCCGCAGCCTGTACCTGGCCGACATCCCGACGGCCATGCTGCAGCGCGTGGACGTGTACAAATCGCAGGGCGCCGACATGGTCGAAGGCGGCACGGCCGGCGTGGTCGACGTGCGCACCAACCGCCCGTTCGACTTCAAGGGCTTTACGGCGTCGGGCAACGTGCGCGCCGAGCACCGCGACAAGTCCGGCTCGACGGATCCGAACGTCAGCGGCATGGTCTCGAACCGCTGGAAGACCGCATATGGCGAATTCGGCGCCCTGCTCGGCCTGTCCTACCAGCGCAGCAAATACTATGACGAGACGATCTGGAACGCCGAACCCGTCAAGCGCCCCGACGCGGGCAACATCACGGGACCCGATTCCGTCGGCATGATCCCCACCGTGGGCGACCGCAAGCGCTACGCGGCGAATGCCGCCTTCCAGTGGCGCCCGAACTCGCAGGTGGAAGTGTATGCGGAAGGCATGTCGACCCTGATCAAGCACGCGTTCGACAGCCAGTTCTTCGTCGGTTCACTGCCCTGGGGCCAGAACCCGGACATCACCCTGATCCCCGGCACCAATCAGGCGGCCACGGTGGGCAAGATCGACGGCCCCTGGTCGCCGTTCACGCTCGGTTCGACCCAGGCGCGGCGCGACCGCTCGATCGGTTCGCAAGGCGCCATCGGCGCGCGCTGGGACATCACGCCGCAGCTGCGCGCCACGACGGAACTGGCGCGCACGGTCAGCAACTTCGAGCGCGAATTTCCCATCCTCGACTTCCTCGCCCATCCGACCAGCGTGATCGGCAGCACGAACGTCAACGGCGGCGCGCAAATCAGCTACCCCGGCTACAACATGCTGGATCCGAAGAACTACACGCTGCTGGGCTTCTACGATAACCACAGCCACGACGAAGGCAGCTCGACCGACTGGCGCGGCGACGTCACCTACGACATGGACAGCACGGGCTTCTTCCGTGAATTTTCGGGCGGCGTGCGCCTGGCCAAGCGCAAGGCCGAATCGATCCGCGAAAAGAACGTGCAAGGCGGGCTGACGTCGATCATGACCGCGGACGCCCTGCCCGGCCTGGCATGCACCTCGCACAAGAACACGGGCAACTTCGGCCTGCAAAGCTGGCTCACGCCGTGCCGCGACTACATGCTCAACAACACGGACACCTTGCGCCAGTTGTTTACGGGCAGCAGCGAGCGCAGCCCGGACGATCCGATGACCCACTTCAAGGATGTGGAAAAAACCAATGCCGTCTACGGCAAGGCGCGCATCGGCTTTGATCTGGCGCAAGTGCCGGTCGATGGCACCGTGGGCGTGCGCGTGGTGCAGACCAAGCAGGACTTGCAAGGCAATTCTTCGCAAGATGGCATCGTCACGCCCGTGCGCGTGAAAACGTCCGATACGGACGTACTGCCCAGCCTGACCCTGAAAGCCATGCTGCGCCAGGACCTGGTCGCCCGCCTGACGGCCGGCAAGGCGGTGCAGCGCCCGAACTTCGCCGACTTCAACCCCGGCGTGACCTTGGGCAAGAGTCTGGAAATGGTGCGTCCGACGGGCAGCGGCGGCAATCCCGACCTCAAACCCGTGGAAGGCAAGAACCTCGATGCGGCGCTGGAATGGTATTTCGCGCAGACGGGTTCCGTCACGGCCACCGTATTCCGCCACAACTTCAAGAATTACATCCTGTCCGGTTCGGCCAAGGAAACGTATGACGGCATCGAGTACGACATCACGCGTCCGCGCAACACCTCGAAGGGCCATCTGCAAGGCGTGGAAATGGCTTACCAGCAGTTCTACGACAAGCTGCCCGGCTGGATGAGCGGCCTGGGCCTGCAGGCGAACGCCACCTACATGACGGGCGAGCTGGAAGAATTGAATGGCAGCGCGCATCCGTTCACGGGCATGTCGAAATGGTCGGCCAATATCGTCGGCCTGTACGAACAGGGACCGTGGTCGGCGCGCCTGGCCTACAGTTGGCGCGACAAGTACGTCGACGACTACAACTACCGCGGCAAGGGCATCCACCTGACCGTGGCGCCCACCAAGACCCTGGACGCGTCGGTCTCGTACAAGCTCAACCCGAATACCACGGTGACGCTGGACGCAAACAACCTGCTCGACTCGACCTACCGCGACTATCACGACACGCCGGACTATGTGCGCGATGTGCGGCGCTATGACAAGGTTGTAGGCCTGTCTTTGCGCTGGAGCTACTAAAAACGCCCAGGGCGTTGTTGCCGCGCCTCGCCGTACTGTGCGTACTGTCTTCGGCGCGGCGCCTAGCCCTGGACGTTTTTAGCACCGGCAGTAACGCCTGACCAAACTGGCTGCGCGGCGCGCTTTGCGGCCGGCGATGGTTTTGTCAGGCGTCGAAACGTCGTTGAAATACATATTTTTTCTTCCTTCGAGGGTTTTCAGCGCCAGCCGGCAACGGTTGGCGTTTTTTTTGCCTTGTGGAATCTATCCGACAGTGGAATTGATCTGGCGCAAAGTGGTGGCGCCGGGGCGCTTTTATGCTGGCAGCTTGACTAGCGAACCCGGCGGGGGACAGCATGCGCAATGCACGGCCCATCGACACACAGTTATTCCAACCCGACATCCCGGTACGGCTCGACATGCGTACGGCGGCGCTGGTCGAGCATGCGCTGGCCTTGCAGGAAATGGCCGGCACGGGTGCCGCCGCCCTGTTCCTGCACTGCCACGACGTGCCGCTGCCCACCGCCCTGCGCGTGCTGACAACGGGACCGCGCCGCAAACCGGCCGGGCCGCACCTGTTTGCCCGCCTGCGTCCACGCACGGCCGCCCGGGTGCAAGGCGCGCCGCTACCGGCGCGCTGACGAATCCTGTACCATCGCCGCAACCTATCAACTGAGGCACGGCGATGCAGGCAGCGACACCCCACGATTCCTATGCGGCACTGATGGACCTGATCAAGGCGCGCCATGCGCAGCTGAGCCCGCAATTCCAGGCCGGCGCCCGCTACCTGGCCGACCATCCGGACGAGGTGGCCGTCTCGTCGATGCGCAGCATCGCCGCGCGCGCCCAGGTGCAGTCGGCCGCCCTCGTGCGCCTGGCGCAGCAGCTGGGCTTTGCCGGCTGGCCGGAACTCAAGGCCATCTTCGTCGAACGCCTGCGCGCGGGGCCAAGCGGCTACGCGGCCAAGGCGGGCGCGCTGGCCGGCAAAGAGGGGAAAGAGCGCGACCTGGTCACCGAAGTGTTCACGGTGCAGCAGCGCAACCTGGCCGCCACGGAAAGCGCCAACCACGCGGCCCTGGATGCTGCCGCCAATCTGCTGCAGGCGGCGCCCCGCGTGCACGTGGCCGGCTTTCGCGCCGCCCACCCGATCGCCTACACCCTGCACTACCTGTACCGGCTGCTGCGCCCCAGCGTGCAGCTGCTGAGCGGCCAGGGCGGCACCCTGGAAATGGACTTGCGCGCCCTGCAGGCGGGCGAAGCCGTCGTCGTCGTCAGCTTCGCGCCGTATTCGAGCGAAGCGCTGCTGGTGACGCAGGCGGCGCGCCAGGCCGGCTGCCGGGTGGTCGCCATCAGCGACAGCGCCATGTCGCCGCTGGCCCTGCAGGCCGACGCCAGCATCGTCATCGCCGTCGACAGCCCCTCGTTCTTCCCCTCCATCGTGGCCGGTGTCGCGGCCGTGGAAAGCCTGGTGGAACTGCTGGTGGCGCGCGCGGGGCCGGATGCCGTCACGGCCATCGGCGCGGCGGAACAGCAATTGCGGGCGCTGGGCGCCTACGCAAAAACATCAAATGATGTAAATTAAATACAAATACATCAAACGTTGCAATATGACGTGGCGCATCCTATAATCGGCCATCTCCCCTGCCGATAAGAAAGCGACGCCATGAGCCATGTCTTCCACCGCAGCCTGACCGCCAGCTATCCCATCGCCACGGGCGGCGACGGCCCTTACCTGATCGATGCGGATGGCAAGCGCTACCTGGACGCCTGCGGCGGCGCGGCCGTCTCCTGCCTCGGCCATTCGGATGCGGCCGTGATCGCCGCCGTGCAGCAGCAGGTTGCCAGCCTGGCGTATGCGCACAGCTCCTTCTTTACCACCGAGCCGATGGAGCAGCTGGCCGATTTCCTCGTCGCCCGCGCCCCTGCCGGCATCGACAGCGTGTATTTCGTCTCGGGCGGTTCGGAAGCGGTGGAAAGCGCGCTGAAAATGGCGCGCCAGTATTTCGTCGAACGGGGCCAGCCGCAGCGCCGCCACGTCATTGCGCGCCGCCAGAGCTACCACGGCAACACCCTGGGCGCGCTGGCCACGGGCGGCAACGCCTGGCGCCGCCAGCAGTTCGAGCCCTTGCTGATCGACGTGACGCACGTGTCTCCCTGCTACGCCTGGCGCGACCAGGCAGCCCATGAAACGGACGGCGACTACGTCGCGCGCCTGGGCCAGGAGCTGGAAGAGCATATCGCCGCACTGGGCGCGGACAACGTCATGGCCTTCATCGCCGAACCCGTCGTCGGCGCCACGGCTGGCGCCCTGCCCGCCGTCGCCGGCTACTTCCAGCGCATGCGCGCCATTTGCCAGCGCCACGGCATCCTCCTGATCCTCGACGAAGTCATGTGCGGCATGGGGCGCACGGGCAGCCTGTTCGCCTGCGAGCAGGAAGGCGTCACGGCTGACCTCATCTGCATCGCCAAGGGCCTGGGCGCCGGCTACCAGCCCATCGGCGCCGTGATGGTGTCGCAGGACATCCGCGACACGATCCGCGCCGGCACGGGCTTCTTCCAGCACGGCCACACCTACATCGGTCACGCCACGGCCTGCGCCGCCGCGCTGGCCGTACAGCGGCAGATCGAGGAACGCGATCTGCTGGCCAACGTGTGCGCCATGGGCGCCTTGCTGCAAGAGCGGCTGCATGCGCGTTTCGACGGCCATGCGCACGTGGGCGACATCCGCGGCCGCGGCCTGTTCCTGGGCCTGGAACTGGTGCAGGACCGCAGTACCAAGCAGCCGTTCGACCCGGCCCGCCGCCTGCACGCGCGCATCAAGGCGCACGCCATGCAGAACGGACTGATGTGCTACCCCATGGGCGGCACTATCGACGGCCTGCACGGCGACCACATCCTGCTGGCGCCGCCCTACATCATCGACGCCAGCCATGTCGACGAGATCGTCGACAAGCTGGGCACGGCCATCGACACGAGCGTGGGCTAAGCGCGCCCGCTGTTGCCCACGGTAGACATCAGGCTGGCGCCGCAGCTGGTCTTGTGACCGTCGAAGGCCACGGGCACGCCGTCGATCAGCACCTGCGGATCACCCTCGGCGATCACGCAGCGCACGTGGCCCTTGATCGGGCAAACGCAAGGGTCGCCCTTGCGCGCCACGGCCACGCCCAGCACGGTACTCTTCGGCGCCGCGCCCACCACCTTGCCGCCATGGCTGGTGGGGTCGTTCAAGCGGATCACGCCACGCATACTGCCTCCTCTCACTGTCCAACGCATAGCGCGGCACCTGTCCATACGGGCCGCTCCCGCCTACATTATCGGATGCTACGCAACAGTCGTCATTGCGTTCGAACACATTGACGGCTTGCCGGGCGCCGAAATGGCAATCGCCGTCAATGGCAGCTTTTGTTCACTCCTTGTCAATATTAATTGACTTATTCGAAACAATCGTTTTAAATCAGGAAGTTACTCAAAATCAATCATCTTGAGCATTCCAACATCGCATTGCCCCTCTCGATGCTGGACGCCCACGTTGATGCACTCTGAAGCCAAGGTATATGGAACTGCTCGACTCCCTGCGTCAGACCCCGCCGCAAGACGACACGATCAGCGGGCACTATGAAGTGCGCCGCTTGCTGGGCGAAGGCGGTTTCGGCCATGTATTCGAAGCCTGGGATGCCAAGCTGTGCCGTAGCGTGGCGCTCAAGCGCCTGAAACCGCAAGCCGACGTGCTGCATCCGGAAAAACTCATCAATGAAGCACGCCTGGCCGCCTCGCTCAGGCATGCGGCCTTCGTGCGCATCTTCGCCATCGAGGGCCAGGGCACGAGCCAATCCATCGTCATGGAACTGGTCGAAGGCCAGACCCTGGGGCAGTTCATGCACAGCGGCAAGGCCGACTTGCAGGGGGCGCTCGACATCGCCTACCAGATCGCCGACGCCATGGACGAGGCGCACGCCATGGACCTCGTCCACGGCGACCTGAAACCATCGAACCTGATGCTGGAGGCGGACGGCAAGGTGCGCATCCTCGACTTCGGCCTGGCGCGCCACATCGACCCGCAAGCCACGCAAACGACCACCCTGTGCGATTTGCAGGGCACCATCGCCTACATGGCGCCCGAACGCCTGATGGGCCGCCTGCCCGACACGCGCGGCGACGTGTATGCCTTGGGCGCCATGCTGTACGAAATGCTGGCAGGCCAGCGCCACTTCGCCCACCTGAACGGCCTGGCCCTGGCCGCCGCCCACATGCAGGCGACGGAACCGTGGCCCGACCTGCCCGACTCCGTCCCGCCCGCCATCAATGCCCTCGTGCGCGCAATGACGGCGCACGACCCGGCCGAACGGCCGCGCACCATGCGCGACGTGCGCGAGGCGCTAGGGGCGCAGCGCGGCGAGCCGCCCACCCTGGCCACGCCCCTTGCCGACGAGATGCCTGCGAAGGAAGAACCGCCCGCCAGCGTCTCCATCCGCCTGCCCTTGCCTAGAAAACGCACATTAAAACTGGCCGCCGGGGCTATGCTGCTGGCACTTGCGGCATGGCAACTACCCAGGTCGCTGTCCACGGAACCTCGGGATGCCGCATATTCAGAAATCCAGGCCATGCAGAATGGCATGGAAAAACTCCGTCTATTCGATCACCAGGCCAGTCAACAACAGGCGATTGACTTGTTCAACAAAGTGCTGGAACACAATCCACGCAATGCAGCGGCGGCGGCCGGACTATCGTTGGCATATAGCCTACGTTATGTCGGTGATGGCCGGGATCCGACTTGGTTGCAACGCGCCGACGCGAGTGCACAGCAAGCCTTAGCTGTGGATGGCCAACTAGCCTTGGCGCATGTGGCCCAGGCATGGGTCTTGGAATTCCAAGGCAAACGCGTGACGGCATTACAGGCCGCGACGACGGCATTGAATCTGGATCCGCAAAACTTGCTGGGACTGTACGGCAAGATACGCAATCTAATTTATATGAAGCAGTTCGAACAAGCACTTCCACTGCTCGAAAACGCTACTAGTATTTATCCGCGGGAGAGATTATTCAGTTTGCAGCGAGGCATCATGCAGTTCCAGCAGGGTAACTACAAAAAAGCTGAACAGTCGTTCCGATACAGCATTCAACTGGATCCGCAGGCGGCAAACTCGTATGCCTACCTAAATGCGGCCCTGCTCCGCCAGGATCGCGGCGATGAGGCGCTGCGTGTATTGCAGCAGGGTTTGCAGATCCAACCGCACTGGGAGCTTTACACCAACTTGGGCACTTCGCTGTTTGCCCGTGGAGACTATATCGGTGCCGCCAATGCATTTGAAGATGCCGTTTCCAGCAGCAAAGGCAGCCCTGGAAATTATCTGCTCTGGGCTAACTTGGCAGATGCACAAAGGTGGATTCCAGCCCAAAAGGAAAAATCGCGGCGCTCCTACCAACGTGCAATTGATTTGCTGGCACCTCTATTAGAGGCAGCCCCGGATGAAATCACCTATAACTCGCGCATGGCGCTATACAGCGCGTATACCGGAGCACGTGAACAAGCACTGGCGATCATGCGAAAGGCGATCGCCTTGGCACCTGATACAGCCGATGTGCAGTTTCGTGCTGCCATGACACACGAACTCCTTGGAAACCGTGAACAAGCCTTAGCTGCGCTACGTCTTGCCGACAAGCGAGGCTATCCACTCAATCTGATTGAATCAGAACCGGAACTTTTAAACCTGCGACGAGATCCTCAGTACTTCAACTTCCTAACTGAAAGAGATAGTAAAAAATGACGCCTGTAAGCCCTTGGATGAAGTTATCCGTGCATTTTGATGCAGACCAGATCACCAATCAGCTCGACTACAGCTTCACCTCCTGTGACGGCACAGCAGACCCACGCCACGGCCCCTACATGGGCGGCGTGCACTTCCAGAAAGGCCAGCATGTGTACCTGGATGTCACTTGCTGCGGCTCCAGCGAGAGCGGCTTCACCTCATTCCAAATTGTCGACTGCTGCATTATCACCGTACCGCAACTGACGCAGATCGGCCCGAAAGTACCAACCATTTATTCGCCGCCATCGCCATTTTTGCAAGCTGTAGGCGCTACTTATCATTTGCCGCTGGACTTCGAGATCCAGCAGTTGTTGGGCGAACCCGATCAGACACCTCTGCACCGCATCCGCCAGGAGTGGAAACACAATTTGGACGTAGGCTATGCAGCAGGCCGTTGGGAATTGTCGTTCGTCATGACGGTACGCATCATGCGCGGCGAGGACGTCCAACCGGAACTACGCGTCTTCTCCTTCGATCCGGAAAGCTCGGTCGGCGGCTCTTCTGGCATGTAAGAACATTGGTGCGCAAATCCGTAGCGCACTTCCTCCTTCCATTGCCGCTGCATGCTTCCTGATACAGGCAATGGAAGGTACTCTACCGTCCCTGCACAATGCCCGCGCCACAGTCCCTTTGTTGATCATGAGCGGCTGTATCCATGGCAGATATTGCTCCAAGCCCTCACCCACTGCCCTATCGCTTGCGCCAACACTAGCACTCTAGATAGGAAGCAACGTACCTCCGGTCGATGCGGCTTTTTCACACCCGCACGCAATACGCCGCCCCACCCGCCGAAAGCGGTAAAATGACGGCCTTAACCCAAGCTGCGCCCACTGGCGCGGCCTGGCACGCACACAGCACCACCCACAGCCCGGCAGGCACGCATTTTCCGGCCGCCGGACCAACGACAAAGAACACATGACCACCGTCCCAAAAGAAATCAACGCCGCCGCGGCAAAGAAAAATTCGGCTGAAAAGCTTACGCCCATGATGCAACAATATATGGGCATCAAGGAAAACCACCCGACGATGTTGGTCTTCTATCGCATGGGCGATTTCTACGAACTGTTTTTCGAGGATGCGGAAAAAGCCTCGCGCCTGCTGGGCATTACCCTGACGGCGCGCGGCGTGGCCAGCGGCAATCCGATCAAGATGTGCGGCGTGCCGTTTCATTCGCTCGATGGCTACCTGGCCAAGCTGGTCAAGCTGGGCGAGTCGGTGGCCATTTGCGAACAGATCGGTGACCCGGCCACCAGCAAGGGGCCCGTCGAGCGCAAGGTCATGCGCGTCGTCACGCCCGGCACCCTGACGGATGCGGACTTGCTGCCCGAGAAGGCCGAGCGCCCGCTGCTGGCCATGTGCAGCATCACGCAGCGCAAGACGGTCACCACTGGCCTGGCCTGGCTGTCGCTGGCCAGCGGTGCTTTGAAGCTGATGGAGTTTTCCGGCGACAGCGCCACCGTGGCCGTACGCCTGCAGCAGGAGTTGGAACGCATCGTGCCGGCCGAAATCTTGAGCGGCGACAACGGCAACCTGTTCGACGATTACGCGGGCACGCACGTCAACCGCGTGCCGGACTGGCATTTCGACGTGGTGGGCGGCCACAAGGCCCTGCTCGACCAATTGGGCGTGGCGACCTTGACGGGCTTTGGCGCCGACGGCCTCGGCGCCGCATTCGGCGCGGCCGGCGCGCTGCTGCGCTATGCGCAATCGACGCAGGGCCGCGGCTTGCAGCACGTGCGCTCTTTGATCACGGAAACGGAAAGCGAATTCATCGGCCTGGATGCGGCCACGCGGCGCAACCTGGAATTGACGGAAACCATCCGCGGCCAGGAATCGCCGACGCTGTTTTCCCTGCTGGATCATTGCCGCACGGCCATGGGTTCGCGCATGCTGCGCCACTGGCTGCACCATGCGCGGCGCGACCAGAACGTGGCCCGCGCGCGCCATGAAGCGATCGCCGCGCTGGCACAAAGCGAAGCGGCCGGTCCGCTCGCCGCCACCTTGGCGCAAGTGCCCGACATCGAACGCATCACTACGCGCATCGCGCTGCTGTCGGCCCGTCCGCGCGACCTGGCCGCCCTGCGCGACGGCTTGCTGCAACTGCCGGCCCTGCGCGGCGACGTGGTCCGTTGTTATGGTCCCGGCCAGGGCGGCGAAAGCGGTTTGCTGGCCGCCATCCATGCTGCCCTGGCCACGCCGACCGCCTGCCTGGACTTGCTGGTGCGCGCCGTGGCGCAGGAACCGGCCGCCATGGTGCGCGACGGCGGCGTCTTTGCCACCGGTTTCGACGCGGAACTCGACGAATTGCGCGCGCTGTCGGAAAACGCGGGCCAGTTCCTGCTCGACCTGGAAACGCGCGAACGGGCACGCACGGGCATCGCCAACCTGCGCGTCGAATACAACAAGGTGCATGGCTTCTACATCGAAGTCACGCACGGCCAGACGGACAAGGTGCCGGACGACTACCGCCGCCGCCAGACCCTGAAAAACGCCGAGCGCTACATCACGCCCGAACTCAAAGTGTTCGAAGACAAGGCCCTGTCGGCGCAGGACAAGGCGCTGGTGCGCGAAAAACTGCTGTACGACCTGCTGCTGGCCGAACTGGCGCCGCACATCGGCACCCTGCAGACGATTGCGCAGGGTCTGGCCCAGCTCGACACCCTGAATGCGCTGACGGAACATGCGCAGCAGCACAACTGGGCCGCGCCGCAACTGGTCGACGAGCCGTGCATCAACATCGTCGAAGGCCGCCACCCCGTGGTGGAAAAGCAGATCGAACGCTTCATCGCCAACGATTGCCGCTTCGTCAACGAGCGCCGGCTGCTGTTGATCACCGGCCCGAACATGGGCGGTAAATCGACCTTCATGCGCCAGGTGGCACTCATCACCCTGCTGGCCTACGTGGGCAGCTACGTGCCGGCCGCGTCCGCCACCATCGGCCCCATCGACCGCATCTTCACGCGCATCGGCGCCACCGACGACCTGGCGGGCGGGCGCTCGACCTTCATGGTGGAAATGACGGAATCGGCCGCCATCCTGAACGGCGCCACCGAGCATTCCTTGGTGCTGATGGATGAAGTGGGCCGCGGCACCTCCACCTTCGACGGCCTGGCCCTGGCGTGGGCCATCGCGCGCCATTTGATCGACACCAGCCGTAGTTTCACCCTGTTTGCCACACATTACTTTGAGCTGACGCAATTGCCGGACAGTCATCCGAGCGCCGCCAACGTGCATTTGTCCGCCGTCGAGCACAAGGACAGCATCGTCTTCCTGCACGCCGTGCAAGCCGGTCCCGCCTCGCAAAGCTATGGCTTGCAGGTGGCGCAGCTGGCTGGCGTGCCGCAGCCCGTGATCAAGGCGGCGCGCAAGCACCTGGCGCGCCTGGAAGCGCAGGCGCTCGACGCCACGCCGCAACGCGACCTGTTCGCGCTGCCTTCCGCCGATCCGTATGCGCAAGAGGAAGAAGAGGAAGCGGCGGCGCCGCTGGCCGCGCTGAACGCGGCGCAGCAAGCCTTGCTCGACGCCATCGCCGACCTCGACCCCGATGCGCTCACGCCGCGCGACGCGCTGGAGCAGCTGTATCAATTGAAACGGCTGGCCGCCGCATGACCTTCCGGCGCAGCTCGATACGCTTGCTGGCCGCCGGCTTGCTCGCTGCCAGCCTGCCATGGCAAGCGGCGGTGGCGGCCCCCGCCGACCAGGCCGGCTTCGAGTTTGCCGTGCTGGGCCACTCCTTCAACGCGGGGCCGGACGATGGCCCCCTGAAAAAAGCCATCGCCGACACGAGCGCCTTCAATGCCTCCTTCGTCGTGGCCACCGGCATCAAGGCCGCCAGCGAATCGTGCAGCGACAAGCTATATGGCCAGCGCAAGGACTTGCTCGACGCCAGCGGCCCGCCGCTGATCGTCTCGCTGTCGGCAAGCGACTGGGCCAACTGCCGCAATTCGCGCGGCAGGGTCAACGCCATCGAACGCCTGAACCGCTTGCGCGACGTGTATTTCGCCGATGACCAGAGCCTGGGCCAGCACAAGCTGACCCTGTCGCGACTGTCATCGACGGCAAAATTCCGCAGCTATGCGGAAAATGCCCACTGGGAATACGGCGGCGTGCTGTTTGCCACCGTGAATCTGCCCGCGAATAACAACCATTTCCTGCCGGAAGCGGGACGCAACAGCGAATTCGAAGACCGCCTGGTCGCCAACCGTTCCTGGCTACAACGCCTGTTCGCCATGGCGCAGCGCAAGCAGCTCGACGGCATCGTGCTGTTTTCCGATGGCGACGTGGGCGTGCTGGACGAAGACGACAATTCGCTGCTGCCCAGCTTCAGTTCGAAACAGGATGGCTTTGCCGGACCGCGCAAGCAGATCCGCACTTTGGCCAAGAAGTTCAGCGGCAAGGTGTTATTGGTCGATACGCAGCGCGATGGCGACGCGGATGGCAAGGAGGGAAAAAGTAAAAAGGCCGCAGCCAGGGCAGGCGGGCCGAAAATCAGCTGGAAAGGCAACCTGGGCCACGTCAGCATCGACAACGACTGGTCCGCCATCGCCGTCCGGCCCGGCAAGACGCCCTTCTTTGAGGTACGTCAACGCGCCACGCGGCCATCGACGCAAGCGCGAACCAAGGCGTCGACTGTGCGCCGTTAATAACAGCGCACAAACGAACAGGCCGGCATAGAGCCGGCCTGGAACAAGCAGTATTAATGAATCGGATGCGTACGGAAGTGGTCGCCCTCTTCGCCTTCGCCTTCATCATCTTCATCGCCATGGTCATGGCCGTGTGCGCCATGCACGTGGCCATGGGCGATTTCTTCTTCGGTGGCTTCGCGCACGTCGGCGACGGTCAGCGAGAAGCGCAGCGCGATGCCGGCCAGTGGATGGTTGCCGTCCAGCACGACTTTGTCGTCGGCGATATCGGTGACCGTGAAGATCATCGCTTCTTCATCCGGCGAATCGCTTTCCGGCATGCCTTCGAACTGCATGCCCACTTCCAGCGGCTCAGGCAGGCGATTGCGCGGCTCGACCTTCACCAGGGCTGGATCGTATTCACCGAAAGCATCATCCGGTTCGATCTGGATCGTGTTGGAATAGCCAACTTCCTTGCCGTCGAGCTCTTCTTCGATCTTCGGCAGGGTGTTTTCATAATCACCGTGCAGGTAGACCATCGGCTGACGGCCGTCTTCGATCAGATTGTCTTGCGCGTCTGACAGTTTGTAGTTGACAGTCACGACCGTATTTTTGGCAATCTTCATTATGCTTCCTTTCATTGTATAAGCTGGCAAATTATACCTTCACGCCGCCAACGGCAGGCGCATTCCTGCATTTCCGGTTGTTATAATGGGCGCATGAAAACATTAACTCTCCTCGGCGATATCACGCCGGCGCAATTCCTGCGCGACTACTGGCATAAAAAACCCTTGTTGATCCGTCAAGCCGTGCCTGGCTTCAAGGCGCTGTTCGATTTCAAGGCCCTGGCCGAGCTGGCTACCCTCGATCACGTCGAATCGCGCCTGGTCAGCCATGCGGATGGCCACTGGAACATGCAGCAAGGCCCTTTGACCAGCCTGCCCTCGCTGAAACAGAAGGAATGGACCCTGCTGGTGCAGGGCGCCAACCTGCACAGCGCCAAGGCCGATGCCCTGCTGCGCCAGTTCCGCTTCCTGCCGGACGCGCGCCTGGACGACCTGATGGTCAGCTTTGCCACCGATGGCGGCGGCGTGGGCCCGCATTTCGATTCCTATGACGTATTCCTGCTGCAAGGCCAGGGCAAGCGCCACTGGCGCATCGGCGCGCAGAAAGACCTGAGCCTGATCGACGGCTTGCCGCTGAAAATCCTCAGCAACTTCACGCCCGATGAAGAATTCACGCTGGAACCGGGCGACATGCTGTATCTGCCGCCCCACTACGCGCACGACGGCGTGGCCATCGGCGATTGCCAGACCTATTCGATCGGCTTCCGCTCGCCCACGTTCCAGGAGCTGGGCGAAGCGTTCCTGCAATTCATGGCCGACTCGATCGACTTGCCGGGCATCTATAGCGATCCGGACTTGAAAGCGTCGGGCAAACCGGCGGAAATCCCCCGTGAAATGCTCAGCACCATCGCGGAAGAAATGAACAAGGTGCGCTTCACGGAAGAAGACGTGACCATTTTCCTCGGTGAACACCTGTCGGAACCGAAGCACAATGTATTTTTCACGCCGCTGTCCAAGCCGCTGACGGTAGGCCGCTTCGCGGACGCCGCACAGAAAAAGGGTGTCGTGTTGTCGCGCAAGACCCTGATGCTGTATCGTGGCAAGAATGTCTTCATCAATGGCGAATCGTTTGCCATTGGCAAGGCCGATAAAGCGGCCCTGGAAACCCTGGCCAACGAACGCGCCCTCGATGGCGCCGCCGTGGCCCAGGCTTCCGATGACGTGATGGATGCGTTATATACGTGGTATCAGGATGGCTGGCTCGAACTGGCTTGAATGGGGGCGGCGTAGCAAAGTGGTATTACAGTAGGTAAAATAACAGCATCTGCGTTAGCGCAATAAAACATATTATTTTTATATCGTTTTGTCGCGCTTTCGCAAATCGCTTACACTTGCTTGCAATTTGCTTCGGCAAATATTGCGATATCACAAAATAGTTGCGAATTTGCCTCTTGCTCCTATTGCGACGCACCAAAAATCGCTATAATATTCGGTTAGGAAGTTTCCGTTGTCTGGCAGGCACCACCTGGTACGAAAAGCCTTCGAAGACGACCTAACGAGCGATAATTACCGGTAATTATTCATCGCAACAATATTGATTTATTTTTTGAAATAATTAAGGAAAACAAATGAAAAAATCCCTGCTGATCGCCTCCCTGATGGTTGTTGCTCTGGCTGCTTGCAGCAAAAAAGAAGAAGCTCCTGCACCAGCACCAGTAGTTGAAACCCCAGCACCAGCACCAGCAGTTGAAGCTGCTCCAGCTGCTGCTGCTGACGCTGCTGCTTCGGCCGCTACCGACGCTGCTGCTGCTGCTTCGGCTGCCGCTTCGGCCGCTACCGACGCTGCTTCGGCTGCTTCGGCTGCTGCATCGGCTGCTAAGTAATTTAGCACCCTGCACTAGGAAAAGCCGACCTTCGGGTCGGCTTTTTTGCGTCCGGCGTTTTATCCGCAGGATATAACGCCGGACGCAGGCAATAAAAAAGGCTGCGCCGGTTTCCCGGATCAGCCTTTTTTATTGCGCGGCAGGTTGCGATACCCGCCGCAAATGCACCGCTTACTTCAGCTGCTCGTTCAGCAAGCCCAGGATCTTCTCGGCCACTGGCGAGACGTCGGGCTGGCCTTCGTTGCTGAGAATGCTGACCAGGCTGGTCGAGCCATTGCCGGCCTTGACCAGGACGCGGTAGCGCTGCGCTTCCTTGTCCTTGTCGGACGACGAACCCCAGCTGAACAGTTTCGAGAAGAAACCATCCTTCTTGACCGCGTCCGGATCGACGTAACGCACGAAATACGTGCCTTGCGTGCGGTCGCGGTCTTCCACGGTGAAGCCGACGCGGTCCAGCGCCAGGCCGACACGGCGCCAGGCGCGGTCGAAACCTTCATCGACTTCGATGGCGCGCGCCGGCGTGGCGGCGTCACCCACCAGCTTGGCGTGCAGCGGCTGCACGATGGCGCCATCAACGGCTGTCTTCGCTTGTGCTTCGTCGCTGGCCGCGCCCAGGCGCGTCATCAGCTTGGCCAGGAATTGCGCCTCCAGGCCCGGATCGTTGGGACGCGCGGTCCAGGTGGTGGTTTCCTTGTCGCGGCCCGTGACGACCTCTTCCACGCCACGGTGGCTGATGTAGATCTCGGTCGAACCATCGGCCAGACGCTCCACGCGGGTGCGGAACTTGTCTTTTTCACCAGTCGAGTACATCGAATCGAATGCCTTGCCGATGGTGTTGCGGATAAAGTCTTGCGGCAGCTTGGCGCGGTTTTCGTTCCATTCGGTTTCCATGATGCCAGCCGTAGGCTGGTCGATGGCGACGGTAAAGCCCGAATCTTCCCAGAATTGCTTGAGTTGCGGCCACAGCACTTCAGGCGACTGCTTGACGACCAGCCAGCGCTGGTTGCCCGCGCGCTCGACCTTCACGCCGCCGGCCGTGACGGGCACGACACCCACCACGCCGTCGGCGCCCACGATGACGGGCGTGCCGGCCGTGGCGTTGCGCTGCGCGTTGTAGCCGGAAGCCGTGGCCACGCCGTTTTTCGAATCCGGCAAGGAATAACGGTTGTCCTGCTGCAATTGCGTCAGGTCAGGCGGCACGTCCAGGGTGCTGGCTTTCTTGACCGACTTGTAGTCGACCTTGTCGCCGCCGACTACCGAACTGATCATGCCGCAGCCCGCGAGGCTGGCTGCGACGGCGCCGATGACGATGCCGCGGACGGCGATGGTGGCAGGCGCCGGTTTGGTTTTCTTGCAATTAGTCATGTCGTAACTGGATAAGAAGCTAAGTAGCAGCTGGAATCAGGAAAGGTCCGGGCTGGTCAAGCCCGGGCTTGAAGTTCGGCTTAAGACAGGATGCCAGCGTCGCGCAAGGCATCGCGCACGGTGGCATGGCAATTTTCAGCCAGCGGTACCAGTGGCAAGCGTATGCCGGCTGGCATCAGGCCCATTTCGGCCAGCGCCCATTTGACGGGCACCGGGTTGGGCTCGACAAACAATTTCTGGTGCAAAGGGAACACTTTGTTATTGATGGCAATCGCCGTGGCGCGCTCGCCCGCCATGGCTGCCACGCACAGTTCGTGCATGGCGCGCGGCGCAACGTTGGCCGTCACGGAAATGTTGCCGTGGCCGCCGCAGAACATCAGCGCCATGGCCGTCGGATCGTCGCCCGAGTACACGGCGAAGTCCGCTGGAACCAGGCGCAGCAGGTCGATGCCGCGGCCGATATTGCCGGTCGCATCTTTCACGCCGACGATATTCGGGATGGCGGACAGGCGCACGATGGTCTCGTTGCTCATGTCGGCAACCGTACGGCCAGGCACGTTGTACAGGATGACGGGAATGTCGACGGCTTCGGCGATGGCCTTGAAGTGCTGGTACATGCCTTCCTGGGTAGGACGGTTGTAGTACGGCACCACTTGCAAGACAGCATCGGCGCCCGCTTCTTTCGCGTAGCGCGTCAGTTTGATGGCCTCGGCCGTGGAGTTGCCTCCGGCGCCGGCGATGATAGGAATGCGTCCCTTGGCATGTTCGACGGTCAACTGGATCAGTTCACAGTGTTCTTCCACGCTGACTGTTGCCGATTCGCCCGTCGTGCCAACGATGACGATGCCGTCCGTACCCTCGGCGATATGCCAGTCGATCAGCTTGCGCAGACCTGGAAAGTCCAGACTGCCGTCTGCGTGCATCGGGGTGACGATTGCTACAATGCTGCCCTTGATCATAGTAAGTTTATAGCGCCGATAAATAAAACAACGATTGTAGCGGATAGCCCGCGCCTGTGGTGCATTCTGACATAGTATGGCCGCTCAAAACGTCGGCAGCAGGGCTGCCAACCGTGGAAAATCCGGCCGGACGGCGCAAATTCGTTGCACCAGAGCAGCTTTTGGCTGTTCCACGCGCCCATCCTCATACGCTACCACACGCAAGCCGTGCTGCACCGCCCAGGTCAGCATTTCGCCTTCCTTCAGCAGGAATTTCGGATTCGACGGTTTACCGAACTGCTCATTGCCCTCGGCAAACGTTTCATACAGCAGCACGCCATCGGGCGCCAGGCTGGCCACCATGGCTTCCAGCAGCGGCCGGTGCAGATAATTGGTGACGACGATGCCGGCAAAGCGGCCGGGAGCGAAAGGCCACACGGCGCCCGACGCTTCCAGGTCCACCAGCGAGGTAGTGATGCCCGTGCCAGCCGCCTTTTCCAGCATTTCCGGATCATGGTCGAGCGCGATCACGGGGTGGCCCAGGCTTACCAGGTGGCGCGCGTGGCGGCCTGCGCCGCAGGCCAGGTCCAGCACCTCGCCGCCCGGGATCAGGGGCGCCCAGCGGCGCAGCCAGCCGGAAATCGCTTCGGTTTCTAATATTGGTTCAGTTACTTGCATCGGTACTTCCATCAATTATGTGCGTACATCCAGTTGCGGGCATCAAGTCAATATCGCCGTCAGGGGCGTGACCAGGGTGACAAAAATGCCGATGACAAATTCGATCGCCGCCAGCAAGGCGCGGTTCAAGATGCCCGTGTACATCAGCAGCACCAGGGCGCCGAAGACATACAGGCTGTAGCGCTCGATGCTGGCGTAAGGGCGCGCCAGCTGCATCGGCAGCAAGCCCGTCATGATGCGTCCGCCATCGAGGGGCGGCACGGGAATCAGGTTAAAGACGAACATGGCCGCATTCACGCTGACGCCGGCGCCCGCCATCTTGCGGAAAAACATGCCCATTTCCGTCGGCGGCAGGACGCTGAGCACGACAAAGGCGATCATCCAGCCCAGGCCCATGACGAAATTGGCGCCAGGCCCGGCAAACGCCACCCAGGCCATCTGCTTCTTCGGATTGCGCAGGCGGCTGAAATCGACGGGCACCGGCTTGGCATAGCCGAACGGCACCTGGATCGTGAAATACAGCATCAAGGGCAGCAAGATCGTGCCGAAAGGGTCGATATGCCGCATGGGATTGAGGCTCAGCCTGCCCTCGTTCGAGGCCGTGGGGTCGCCGAAATAGCGGGCCGCGTAGCCGTGCGCCGCCTCATGCAGGGAAATGGCAAACAGCACCGGCACCAGGTAGACCGCAACGGTCTGGACTATCGTATTGAAATCGCTCATGACCGCGATTCTACCAGAGCAGTCCCAGCCCCTTTCTTACGTTGTCATTAAGAACAGGTGAAGACCGGCGCCGCAACGGGCGCGCCGTGCCCCTCTACAAACCCAGCACGGCCGGGTCGCCCCGTCCCACGCGCACCACTTCCGGCTCCGGCCCCGTCAGGTCGATCACGGTGCTGGGACCATGCGCGCAGACGCCGCCGTCGACGATCAGGTCGACCAGTTTTTCCAGCCGTTCGCGGATCGTGTCGGCATCCGTCAGGCTGTCTTCGTCGCCCGGCAAGGTCAGGGTTGCACCCAGCAGGGGCTGGCCCAGCTCTTCCAGCAGGCATTGCACGATGCGGTGCTGCGGCACGCGCAGGCCGATGGTCTTGCGCGAAGGATGGCTGAGGCGGCGCGGCACTTCCTTCGTCGCTTCCAGGATGAACGTGTAGGCGCCGGGCGTGGCCGCCTTGAGCAGGCGGAATTGGCGGTTGTCCACGCGGGCATACACGCCCAGCTCGCTCAAGTCGCGGCACAGCAAGGTCAAATGGTGCTTTTCATCCACGCCACGGATGCGGCGCAGGCGCTCGACGGCGCCCTTGTCGTCGAGCTGGCACACCAGCGCGTAGCAGGAGTCGGTGGGCAAGGCCACCACGCCGCCGGACTGGATGATCTGCGCCGCCTGCTTGATCAGGCGCAATTGCGGATTGTCGGGGTGAATATGAAAAAATTGACTCATGTGTAAGCGTTCTGGCGAACCAGCTTGTTAAGTTGGCATTATTGTACGCTGCGCAGCGCGGCGATGCGTTGTTCGAGCGGCGGATGGGTGGCGAACAGCGCGCCCCAGCCGCCATTGCCGCCGCTGATGCCCAGCGCCTGCATCGATTGCGGCAACTCGCCCGGCGGCACGCCGCCCAGGCGGGCCAGCGCATGCATCATCGGCGTGGGGCTGCCCAGCAGCTTGGCGGAACCGGCGTCGGCGCGGAATTCACGCTGGCGCGAGAACCAGGCCACGATGATGGAAGCGAGCAAGCCGAAGATCACTTCGCACACCATCACGGTCACAAAGTAACCGATGCCGCGTCCGCCGCCTTCGCGGTTGTTATTTTTCAACAGGACATTGTCGACAAAGAAACCCACCACGCGGGCAATGAAGACGACGAAGGTATTCACCACGCCCTGGATCAGGGTCAAGGTGACCATGTCGCCATTCGCGACGTGGGCGATCTCGTGGCCCAGCACGGCTTCCACTTCATCGCGGTTCATGCTTTGCAGCAAGCCCGTGGACACGGCCACCAGCGCCGAATTCTTGAAGGCGCCCGTGGCAAACGCATTCGCGTCGCCTTCGTACACGGCCACTTCCGGCATGCCGATGCCGGCCCGCTCGGACAGCGCGCGCACGGTATTGACCAGCCACAACTCCGTCGACGACGTCGGATTGTCGATCACGCGCGCACCCGTGCTCCACTTGGCCATGGGTTTGCTGATCAACAGCGAAAAGATCGAGCCCGTGAAGCCGACCACCAGCGAAAACACCAGCAGGCTGCCCAGGTTCAGGGTACTGCCGCGCGCCGGATTGCCCACGCCCAGCAAACTGAGCACGAGCGACAGCACCAGCATCACGGCCAGGTTGGTTGCAATAAACAGGACGATACGTTTCATGGGCGATGGCTCCGGATGACTATGTATAACAAGAATAACAAAAAGATATGCACGCTAACGCAGATTTCAAGCAGCGACACGACGGCGCATCGGCAGCCAGGAAAATCGTCGCGAGCGGCAGTGATTTGTGGCCGAGAAGCGCAACCGTACTGGAGTACGGTGAGCATCGCCGGCCGCAAAGCGCGCCGCGCAGCAGATTTGCCTGGCTGTCAGCTAAAACCAGTCGTGCCAGATTGGCGTGACATTCGATGGTAAAGGCGGCAACATGGCAAAATCCACGCGCGACTCGCCCGGTGCATGGAAATCCGTGCCGCGCGAGGCGAGGAAGCCGTAGGCGTTGGCCAGCTGCGCGTATTCCGGATACTGGTCCGGACTGTGGCTGCCCGTGACGACTTCGATGGCCACGCCGCCGAGTTGTTTGAATTCATCGAACAGCACGCCTTGCGCCATGTCGCTGAAGCGGTAGCGGCCCGGATGGGCGATGACGGCCACGCCGCCCGCGCCGCGGATCCAGCCGACCGCTTCGGCCAGGGTGGCCCAGCGGTGCTCGACGTAGCCCGGCTTGCCTTCCGACAGGTATTTCTTGAACACGTCGGGAATATTCGCGCATTTCCCCGTTTCCACGATGTAACGGGCAAAGTGCGTGCGCGACATCAGGTCCGGGTTGCCGACGAATTTCAAGGCCCCTTCATAGGCGTCGGGGATGCCGGCCAGGTCCAGCTGGCGGGCGATTTCGCGGCCGCGCGCGTCGCGTCCCGAACGCGTGCGGTGCAAGCCCTGCACGAGACCCGGATTGTTTTCATCGACTTGCAAGCCGACGATGTGCACGGTTTCGCCGGCCCACGTAATGGAAATTTCCACGCCGGCCACGAAGCGCATGCCCAGGTCCAGCGCGGCCGTGCGCGCAGCGGCGACGCCGGACACTTCATCGTGGTCCGTCAGCGCCCACACGTCCACGCCCGCCTTGCGCGCGTAAGCGGCCACGGCGGCCGGTGACAGCACGCCGTCGGAGATGTTCGAATGACAATGCAGGTCGACTTTAAGCATGTGAAAACAATACCCTGCACGGGCTCAGCATGGAAGAAGTTTTCATTGTACGCTGCTTGGCCAATCGCGCTGCAGCGTTCCCGACACACATCAGGCCAAAAAGGCTTCCACCAGGCGCGCCAGTGCCTGCGGCTGATCATGATGCAGCATGTGGCCCGCATCCGCCATCATCTCGCAGCGCACATCCTTGATGCAGGCCAAACGCCGGTCGATTTCGATGCGCGCCTGTTCCTTTGGCCCCATCCATTGCCACATATTCGTGTCATCAGCCTCCACCCACAGCACGGGCGCCGTGATGCGGCGCCAGCACGCCATCACTTCTTCCACCTGGTACAGGATGGGATTGACGCGCTTGTGCTGCGGGTCGCCCAGGATGTCCCACTCGCCCGCCTCGTTGCGCGCCGACCAGTGTTCGGCCAGGAAAGCGGCGCGCTCGTCCGGCAGGCGCGGATTGGTCTTTTGCAGGCGCTCGGCCACGGCGCGCTGCGAAGGGTAGCTGCGCATGGCGGGCGGCTCGCGCAATTCGTCCAGCCACTTGGCGTAGCGGCCCGGCGCCTGCTCCGGCTGCGTTGCCATCATGCCGAAGCCTTCCAGGTTGATGAAGCGGCTGATGCGTTCGGGGCGCACGCCCGCGTACAGGCCGGCCACGTTGGCGCCCATGCTGTGGCCCAGCAGGTTGACGGGTGCGTCCGGCGAATAGTGCAGCAGCATGGCGTCCAGGTCGGCCAGGTAGTCGGGGAACCAGTAGGTGTCCGATTGCGTGTAGTCGCTGAGGCCAAAGCCGCGCCAGTCGGGCGCGATCACGTGCCAATCGCCCTGCAACTCGTCGACGACGAACTGGAACGAGGCGGCCACGTCCATCCAGCCGTGCACCATGAACAGGATGGGCGCGCCTTCGCGGCCCCAATGGCGCACATGCGTACGGGCGCCGCGGATGTTGATGAATTCGGAACGGGAAAGTTTCATGGGTTTCATCGGATGCCTGCCTTGAAAGTGGCGCAGATGGCGCCACATGCTGTGTCTGTAGATAGGGCGCACATAAAAGTACGACCGTTCGATAATTATACCGGATTAGCGGCCGGCGCTCGGACTTGCCCTGCAACAGCGTAAAATAGCGCAAAACTTCCGCGTCCGGCCGTGCCCGGCGCTTCCACCACCGCCACAGGCTAACGATGACACTCTACCAATTGGGCGCCGATGCGCCGCTGATTGATGCTTCCGCTTTTGTTGCCGACACGGCCAACGTGATCGGCAAGGTGACCCTGGAAGCGAATACGTCCGTATGGTTCGGCGCCACGATCCGCGGCGACAACGAGCGCATCACCGTGGGCGCCAACAGCAATGTGCAGGAAGGCGCCGTGCTGCACACGGACCCGGGCTACCCGCTGGACATCGGCCGGAACGTGACCATCGGCCACCAGGCGATGTTGCATGGCTGCACGATCGGCGATGGCGCCCTGGTCGGCATCCAGGCCGTGATCCTGAACGGCGCGAAGATCGGCAAGAACTGCCTGGTCGGCGCGGGCGCGCTGGTCACGGAAGGCAAGGAATTTCCCGACAATATGCTGATCATCGGCTCACCGGCGAAAGCCGTGCGGGCCCTGACTGCAGACGATATCACCAGGCTACAAGGCAACGCCGTGAACTATGTGCAACGCGGCCAGCTATTTAATACGCAACTCAAGAAGATTGGATAAGAGAATGACGACTGAAACCACGGGCGCAATCAGCGCAGCCGTTAGCGGCCAGGATACCCTGCAAAAATTTATTTTCGACAACGCCGCCGTGCGCGGCCAGTTCATCGACGTTTCGACCACCTGGCAGGAAGTGGTGTCGCGCCACGCCTACCCGACGGCCGTGAAAAAAGTGCTGGGCGAAATGGTGGCTGCCGCCGCCCTGCTGTCGGCCAACCTGAAATTCAACGGTTCCATCATCATGCAAATCCATGGCGACGGCCCCGTGCGCCTGATGGTGGTCGAGTGCGACTCCGACCTGCGCCTGCGCGCCACGGCCAAGCTGGACCCGGACGCCACCATTCCCGACGTGGCCACCGTGCCGCAATTGCTCAACGCCACGGGCAAGGGCCGCTTCATCATCACCCTGGACCCGGCCGACAAGGTGCCGGGCCAGCAACCGTACCAGGGCATCGTGCCGCTGGACGGCGATGACATGGCCACCGTGATCGAAAACTACATGTTGCGTTCGGAACAGCTGGACACGCGCTTGTGGCTGGCCACGGACGACAGCGTCTCGCGCGGCCTGCTGCTGCAAAAGCTGCCCCATCATGGCGGCAAGGCCGAAGCGACGCCCGTCTCGGAAGAAGACGCGCTGGACACGTGGAACCGCGCCGTGATGCTGGCGTCGACCCTGAAAGAGGCGGAAATCCTGTCGACGGATATCGATACCCTGATGCAGCGCTTGTTCTGGGAAGAGACGATCCGCGTCTTCGACCCGCTGCACCCGAGCTTCCATTGCACTTGCACGCGCGAAAAAGTGGGCAATATGCTCAAGATGCTGGGCGAGGAAGAAGTCAACAGCACCCTGGAAGAAGTGGGCCAGGTGGGCGTGAACTGCGATTTCTGCGGCCAGCACTATGAATTCGACAAGGTCGATTGCGCGCAGCTGTTCATCACGGATGCGCCGGCCGAAGTCTTGATTCCCCCCGCGGCAAGTATTAACTAATTGTAATAATCCCCGCGCCGCCCCTCAGGCGGCGCAATTGTTTCTGCTGTCATCTTCCCGTCATCAGTTCGTCATCAGCCCGTCACGCGCCGCCGTTACGCTGCGCAGCTTGTATTACTTCCAATACTTTCCACAGGCTGATGATGAATACCCACTTGACGCTGGCCCTGCGCCGCCACTCCTTCCACGTGTTGCTGGGCGCTTGCGCCGCAGGCCTCTCCTTGCCGGCCCTGGCGCAAACGGCCGTCGCCGCCGCCGTGGCGTCCGCCGCCACCGACATGGCCGCCGCCCCCGCTGCCGACGACAATGCCCCGATGGCCACCGTGGAGATTTCCTCGCGCAAGACGCGCTCTTCCGTCGCCCTGAGCAAGAATGAAATCCAGAAAATCCTGCCCGGCACGAATCCCTTGAAAGCCCTGCAAACCCTGCCTGGCGTCAGCTTCCAGACGGCCGATCCATGGGGCAACAACGAGCAAAACCTGTCGCTGTTCGTGCATGGTTTTTCCGGCCAGCAACTGGGTTACACCATGGACGGCGTGCCGCTGGGCGACCAGCAATACGGCAACTACAACGGCCTGTCGCCGCAGCGCGCCGTGATCAGCGAAAACGTGCGCAGCGTCGTGCTGTCCTCGGGCGCGGGCGACCTGGCCACGGCGTCGACCAGCAACCTGGGCGGCACCATCGAAACCTATTCCAGCGACCCGCTGGCCACGCAAGGCGCCAGCGTGCAGCAAACGGTGGGCAGCCACCGCACGTCGCGCACGTTTGCCCGCTATGACACGGGCGCCTTCGGCGATGGCAGCAGCGCCTATTTTTCCGTCCTGCACCATGAAGCGCGCGCCTGGGACTTCGATGCGCGCCAGGGCGGCGACCAGTTCAACGCAAAATATGTCAACCGCAGCGAGGCGGGCAAGCTGACCCTGTTCTTCAATTACTCGGACAAGATCGAGCCGAACGAAGACAGCACCGTGCACGTGGCGGGCGAGACGAGCGCGCCGTACACGCGCCCCTTCCTGTATCCGGACTTCAAGGCGGCCCTGAATTACCTGTCGCCGACGGGCGCCACGCCTGCCGCGGACGGCAACAATTACCGCAACTACTACAGCGATGCGCAGCGCACCGATTACCTGGCCTACGCCAAGTTCGACGCCAACTTGTCCGAAGGCATGACGTGGTCGAACCAGGTGTATTACCACAAGGATGATGGCGCGGGCGTGGTGGCCGGCCCCATCGGCGTGGCCGGCTTGCCGGGCCTGTTCAGCGTGTACTACCCGAAACAGAACCTGAAACAGGTGTTCGGCAACTCGGGCTACGCCGTGCGCACGACGGAATACGACATCAAGCGGGGCGGCTTCCTTTCCACCCTGCACAAGGAAATCGGCAATCACCAGCTGGAAGCGGGCCTGTGGCTGGAACAGAACCGCTCGTCCGCCTACCGCCGCTGGTATGCGCTGGACGTCAACAACCCGACGTCGCCGTACGACCGTCCCAGCAATCCTTTGATCACGCAGTACGGCAGCGAGATCGACAACAAGGTGGTGCAGCTGCACTTGCAGGATGAATGGCGCATCCGCCCCGATATCGCCCTGCAAGCCGGCTTCAAGTCCAGCCTGCAATTTGCCGATGGTCAATTCCCCGTGCAGCCGGCCAAGGGCGCCATCGCCGGCGGCTCGACGGCATTGCCGGTCGGCACCATCAACACGAAAAAATGGTTCTTGCCGCAAGTGGGCGCGCGCTGGGATTTCACGCCGCAAGACCAGCTGTACTTCAATATCCAGAAAAACATGCGCCAGTTCGTCACCTATGGCGGCGGCGGCGCTTCGCCCTGGAGCTTGTCGAGCCAGGCCGCGTTTGATTTGTTCAAGCGCGACGCCAAGCCGGAAACGGCCCTCACCTATGAAGTGGGCGTGCGCGGCAGCCACCCATTGAGCCTGGGCGCCATCACGGCCATCGATGGCCAGGTCAACGTCTACCACGTCGATTTCAGCAACCGTTTGCTGCAGATCAGCCCGACGCCCGTGATTTCCTCCATCATTGGCGGCAACCCCGTGCTGGCCAACGTGGGCAGCGTGCGCACGGACGGCATCGATATCGCCGGTACCGTACACTTTGGCAACAATTTCTCGTTCTACAATGCCCTGTCGTACAACCGCTCGCAATACGCGGACAATTACAACAATGGCGCCGCACTGGTGCTGACGGCCGGCAAGAACGTGCCGGGCTCGCCCGAGTGGCTGAACAAGTTCGTGGCATCGGCCACCGTGGGCGATATCGAAGTGCAATTGACGGGAGACTATGTGGGCAAGCGCTACGCGACGTACACCAACGACTTGTCGGTCCCCAGCTATTTCCTGATGGGCCTGGGCGTGTCGGGCAAGCTGCCCGCCATGGCCGGCTGGCTGAAAAACCCGCGCTGGCGCGTGAATGTGAGCAACCTGGCCAACCGCGAAGGCGCGCTGAACGTGGTGGTGGGCGCGGCCGACAAGACGTACAACACCTTCCCCATCGCCCCGCGCCAGGGCTTCCTCACCTTGACGGCGGATTTCTGATGCGCGCGCCTATCCTTCCGCAACGGCACTTTTCGCGCCGCAGCTTCGTCCAGGCGGCCGTCGGCGGCCTGGCGCTGGCCGCCGCGCCCGGCTTTGCCGCGGGCCTGCTGGAAACAAAGCCAAGCCGTCCGCTCGTCTTCGCCCACCGGGGCGCCAGCGCCCTGCGTCCCGAGCATACCTTGGCGTCCTACGCCAAGGCCATCCTCGACGGCGCCGACTACGTCGAGCCGGACCTGGTCGCCACGCGCGACGGCATTCTCGTGGCCCGCCACGAAAGCAACCTGATCGACACCACCGACGTGGCGCGCCGTCCCGAGTTTGCGAGCCGGCGCGGCAAGAAGATGGTCGACGGCGAATGGCACGAAGGCTGGTTCGTCGACGACTTCACGCTGGCGGAACTGAAAACCCTGCGCGCCATCGAACGGCTGCCGAAAGTACGCACCGGCAACACCTTGTACGATGGACAATTCCAGATTCCGACCTGGGAAGAAATCATCGATTTTGTTGCAGCGCAATCAGCCGCCAGCGGACGCGTCATCGGCCTCGTGCCGGAGCTGAAAAGCTCCACGTATTTCCGCGATGCGGGCCTGGCGCTGGAAGACCGTTTCCTGTCGACCCTGCTGGCGCACGAGTACACGCGCCGCGCGCCCATCGAAATCCAATCCTTCGAAGTGGCCAATTTGAAATACTTGCGCGAGAAGCTGGGACGGCGCGCCAACGTGCGCCTGATGCAATTGGTGGTGGGCGGCGATATCCGCCCGATGGACGTGGCCAAGGCGGGCGGCAAGCTGACCTTCGCGCAGATGACGACGCCCGCCGGCCTGCGCGACATCGCCGCCTACGCGGACGTGGTGGCGCCGCCAACGCGAGGAATCATCCCGCTGGGCGCCGACCAGCGCCTGGCCAAGCCCTCTTCCATCGTCGACGATGCGCACCAGGCGGGCTTGCTGCTGCACACGTGGACCTTCCGTCCGGAAAACCGCTTCCTGGCGGCCGACTTCCGCGACGGCAATGGCGAGAATGCGCGCAACGAAGCGGGATCCGTGGCGGAAATGCGGCGCTATATCGAGACGGGACTCGACGGTTTTTTCAGCGACGATCCGGGTTTGGGACGCATCGCCGCAGGATAAACATTTCGTAACAAATTCATTTTCAGGGCGTGGCCGATGGCTACGCCCTTATTATGCGTTTCTTGAATTTCTGAAATTGGAATTTGAAATTGGACGCATATCGCAAACTCCATTATTGTGCAATGCAACAACAGACCATTCATGGAGGGCATATGTCCACTTTTACCAACACCTACAGCAACGACAACGACAATTACTTCAGCAACCTAGGCCGCGCCACGCGCGCCTTCCTGGGCGCCCTGCTCGCTTCCAAGCCGTACAGCGAACTGGCGCAGAAGGAAGTCATCGCCAGCAGCGTCAGCGATGAAGAGCAGCGCTATGTGCGCCCAAGCAAGCGCGATTTCGCCCTGCTGAACTCGGAAGCGAACCGCTACGAGAAGCTGATGCCGAATCTGGCCGCAGAACTGCGCTTCCTGGCGTCGCGCGGCTAAAAAAAGCCCGGGGCGGCGTTGCCCGCGCCTCGCCGTACGTTCGGCTGGGCGCCTGGCCCTGGACGTTTTTTACCTAAATAATTATTAACAAGGAAATTTTATGATGTTTCTCGAAACCGTACTGGTAAGTGTAGCCGTCGTGGTCACCGGCATCCATTTTTACCTGATCACGACCGGCAAGGCCCGTTTCTGATCAGCAAGCAGCAAGCAAACGCAGCACAGTTCACCCCTGGCCGCAGCGCGATAGTGCGACGCGAAGCCCAGGTGCAGTGCGTCAGCCTGGCGATTGGCCCAGGCTGACAGGGAAAGCTCCCTCCCCCGCCATGTCGCTTTTTTTGACAGTCACGCCATCTTCTGACGGCAGGACAAGCTCAAGCCCTTGATTCTCCAACATAAAATTCTCCTGGACTGCTTCTTGCTCCCTTGACGTCATGCCCTCTGGCATCGCCGCCAGGCAGCAAACCAGGCAAGACAAGGGAGAACGCAATGAAACCGTCCAGATCCTGGCGCGCGTGGCTGGTGCCCCTCATGGTATGCGCGGCGCTGACGGCATGCGGCGGCGGACGCACGGCGCAGGATGTGCCGCCACCGGCCGAAGAATTGCCGTCGGAAGTGCAGAATGAGGTGCTGCGCAGCGCGCTCGTCGCGGGCAACGGCGCGCGGCTCAGCGTGCCCGCCGACGCCGCAGGCGTGCCCGGCACGCTCATCGATATCCCGCCCGATGCCGCCATCGATGACGTGCAAGTCCAGGTGGGCTACGAAAATGCGCCGCCCGGCCCTTTCCGCGCGGAAGCGATTGCGGCCGGCACGCTGGCCGTCTCGAAAACCCTGGCCCTGAAGGTGGCGGGCGGCGGACCGACGCAATTCAATCTGCCCATTACCGTCACCATGCCGTATGACCATGCCGCGGCAGGCGACTTGCCGCCCGCGGTGCTCTACTGGGACGAGGCCGCCAGCCGCTACCGCACCGTCTCCGTCATCGGCGTCGACAGGAGCAAGGGCACGGTCACCTTCCGCACCTCGCACTTTTCGCACTTCATGGCTATCGTCGTGCGCGCGCTCGACCTGGGCATGCCGGCGGTCGACACGGAATTCCGGCTCGGCACAGATTCTATCCTGCACCGCAACTTCGGCTCCTATCTGTACGGCGGCCACTGCGCCGCCTTCGCCTCGCTCTCCACACATTATTTTTCCTTGGGCAAAACGAAGCGGCTGTATGCGCTGTCCAACGAAGGCCTGCCGGGGCAGCCGGTGGACGATGAACTGACCCGCACGGCCATGGCCATGACGTATGCCGTCATCGCCGGCAAGTGGAACAGCGTCGCCTCGAGCATCGTCATTCCGCAAGCCATCGATACCGGCCGCCTGATGCTGGAGTCGATGATCGCCACGGGCGATCCACTGCATCTAGTCATGCATAGCGGCACCAAGGACGGCGGCCATTCCGTGACGGTCTTTGCGTATGACGCAAATCAGGCGCGCTTTCGCATCTACGATTCGAATGCGCCCGATGTCGAAGCCACCTACGACTGGAACAAGCTGACGGGCTTTGGCACCTATTCGCGCGCGGCCTCGTACCCATCCTCGATGTTCGACCATATCGGCTACGCCAGCGACGACACGTTCGGCGCCCCGGCGCAGTTCCAGAAAATCATCGGCGAGTGGGAAAGCGGCAAACTGCAAGACTATTTTTCCCACCTGCAAGTAACCGACCAGCAAGGCAAGGCCCAGGCGCTCGAGTACGCCCGACCCGTGCGCGTGCAGATCGCGTATCAGAATGGACAAAGCCTGCAGGGGCGATTCAACCGCCCCGCCGGCAGCAGCAAGCCCGTCTATCTGCACGTGTTTTACGACGGCGTGCGCCAAGGTGCGAAGGGCGTGCTCCTCGATGCGACAGGCAACTACACACTGAACTTTTCCACCCGGCTGGAAAACAAGATCGACGTGATGCTGCTGGTGTCGGAACATGCGCGCAGCACGGAGCACGGCTTCTCGGCCTTTGGCAAATTCAGCGTACAGCCGGCGGGCGAAAACTTCTTTGTCAATTTCGGCTTTGAATCAGGTGACCTCAGCGGCTGGAACAGCCAGACCTCCCTGCTCAACACCGGCGCCGTGTTTACGCCGACAAAAATCGAGGTGGTCGGCGTCGGCTTCGATCCGATCGCCACCGACCTGACGACCAGCATCTTCGGCATGCATGCCGCCAGGATCAACGACCAGACACCGGGCTACCACACGACCTATGTCGCGCAAAAGGCGATCGTGCCGGCGGCGGCCGGCAATCCACAACTGGTGTTCCAGTGGGCGGCGGTGCTGGAAGATCCGCGCCACGAGCCATCCGAACAGCCGTATGTCGATGTCGTCGTGCGCAACCTCAGCAAGGGCCAGGACCTGTACCGCCGGCGCTTCTTTACCAGCGATCCCAGCTTCCAGGGCTGGAAGGACTATCAAGGCGGCAACTGGAAGGCCATTCCCTGGCAACCGGTGATACTCAACGGGCTGGGCACCAGCGCGGGCGATGAAATCGAATTGCGCATCACCGGTGCCGACTGCACTCTGGGTGGCCATGGCGGCTATGTGTATCTGGACGGGGAGGAATAAGGCGCGCCGCGCGTGGGCGCGCGCCGGGCCACCGGCGCCTGCAGCTTTGGCAGGCGGGGCAATACTAGTGTGGCGCCGCGGCGTCCACCGGCGTTTCCAGCAGTGGCGGGGTCTGGCCCTTGCGCACGATCTGCACGAAAATCTCATTCTGTTTGACCATGCCCAGCTCGTAGCGGGCACGCTCTTCGACGGCGCCCGTACCATCCTTCAGGTCGCGCACTTCGGATTCGAGCTTGGCGTTGCGCGCCTTCAATTCCATGTTCTTTTTATTGGCCACCGCCACTTGGGCTTCCATGTCGGCAACACGCAGCCAGCCGCCTTTACCCAGCCAGAGGGGAAATTGTATCAACAGCAGCAGGGCTGCCAGGGCGAGCGTAATGAGGCGCATGGGGCATTCAGTTAAAAAACCGGCCGGAACATCTCCGGCCGGCCAGTGGGTTTTACATCAGCTTACTTCAGATTATAGAACGCATCGCGGCCAGGGTAGCTGGCGATGTCGCCCAGGTCTTCCTCGATACGCAGCAGCTGGTTGTACTTGGCCATGCGGTCCGAACGCGACATCGAGCCCGTCTTGATCTGCAGGGCGTTCGTGGCAACGGCGATATCGGCGATGGTCGAGTCTTCCGTTTCGCCCGAGCGGTGCGAAATGACGGCCGTGTAGCCGGCGCGCTTGGCCATTTCGATGGCGGCGAAGGTTTCCGTCAAGGTGCCGATCTGGTTGATCTTGATCAAGATCGAGTTGGCGATGCCTTTCGAGATGCCTTCTTTCAGGATCTTGGTGTTGGTGACATACAGGTCGTCGCCGACCAGTTGCACTTTCTTGCCCAGTTCTGCCGTCAGGATCGCCCAGCCATCCCAGTCGCCTTCGTGCATCGCGTCTTCGATCGAGATGATCGGGTACTTGTCGCACCAGGTCGCCAGCAGGTTGGTGAACTCGGTAGCGGTCAGGCTCAGGCCTTCGCCTTCCATTTCGTACTTGCCGTTCTTGTAGAACTCGGACGCGGCGCAATCGAGGCCGATGGCGATCTGCGTGCCTGGCTCGTAGCCCGCTTCTTCGATGGCCTGGATGATCAGCTTGATGGCTTCTTCATGGTTGGCCAGCGATGGCGCGAAACCGCCTTCGTCGCCCACGTTGGTGTTCAGGCCCTTCTTGTGCAGGATCTTTTTCAGCGTGTGGAACACTTCCGCGCCGTAGCGGACGGCTTCCTTGAACGACGGGGCGCCCACGGGAATGATCATGAATTCCTGGATGTCCAGGTTGTTGTCGGCGTGTGCGCCGCCGTTGATGACGTTCATCATCGGCACTGGCATCTGCATGGCGCCCGAACCGCCGAAATAGCGGTACAGCGGCAAGCCGGCTTCTTCGGCGGCAGCCTTGGCGACAGCCATCGAGACGGCCAGGATGGCGTTGGCGCCCAGGCGCGATTTGTTTTCCGTGCCGTCCAGGTCGATCAGGGTACGGTCCAGGAAAGCCTGCTCATTGGCGTCCAGGCCCATGATGGCTTCGGAGATTTCGGTGTTGATGTTCTCGCATGCTTGCAGCACGCCCTTGCCGAAGTAGCGCTTGGCGTCGCCATCGCGCAATTCCACGGCTTCACGCGAACCGGTCGAGGCACCCGACGGTACGGCTGCACGGCCCATCACGCCCGATTCCAGCAACACATCGCATTCGACGGTCGGGTTACCGCGCGAGTCCAGGATTTCGCGGCCGATAATATCAACAATAGCACTCATGTCATTCTCCAAAGTTAAGCTTAACAGGGGGCTGCACACTGCGTTCTGATGCGCAATTGCACAAAGGGGGCAAAGAAACTCCCGGCGGGAACGATCTGGCCGGGAGCTGTCTTACGGGTAATACTGTCGCGATCGACCGCGTTATTCCGCAGCGGCGTTGGCTTCTTTGTGCGCCAGCGCTGCCTTGATGAACGACGTAAACAACGGATGGCCGGTGCGTGGCGTCGACTTGAACTCGGGATGGTATTGCACGCCCATATACCAAGGGTGGGAATTTTCACCCGTGCGCGGCAATTCCATGATTTCGCACAAATCTTCGCTCGGCGTGCGGGCCGACACGATCAGGCCAGCCGATTCGACACGGGCCAGGTAGTGATTATTGGCTTCGTAGCGATGACGGTGACGCTCGGTCACCACGCTGCCGTAGATCTCGGCGGCGAGGGTGCCCGGATTGACGGCGCAGGTCTGCGCGCCCAGGCGCATGGTACCGCCCAGGTCCGAGTTTTCATCGCGCAACTCGACTTTACCATCGTGGTTTTGCCACTCATTGATCAGTGCAACGACAGGTTGATCCGTATCAAGGTCGAACTCGGTCGAATTCGCGTTCGGCATGCCAGCCTTGTTGCGTGCGTATTCGATCAGGGCCACTTGCATGCCCAGGCAGATGCCCAGGTAAGGGATCTTGTTTTCACGGGCAAACTGGGCCGCCTTGATCTTGCCTTCCACGCCGCGCTTGCCGAAGCCGCCCGGTACCAGGATGGCATCGTACTTGGCCAGGTTGTCGCAACCGGTCGTTTCGATTTCTTCCGAATCGATGTACTCGATGTTGACGCGGCTTTCCGTGTGGATGCCGGCGTGGCGCAGCGCTTCGATCAGCGACTTGTACGACTCGGTCAGCTCGACATACTTGCCGACCATGCCGACGGTCACTTCCGCCTTCGGGTGCTCCATCGTGTAGATCAACTTGCTCCAGATCGACAGGTCGGCCGGTGCAGGATCGAGGTCCAGCGCGTCGCAGATAATCTTGTCGAGGCCCTGGTCGTGCAGCATTTGCGGCACTTTGTAGATGGTGTCGACGTCCCACACGGAAATGACGGCGTCTTCCTCGATGTTCGAGAACAGCGAGATTTTCGCGCGCTCGTCTTCCGGGATGGCGCGGTCGGCGCGGCACAGCAGCGCATTCGGCAAGATGCCGATTTCGCGCAGCTTTTGCACCGAGTGCTGGGTCGGCTTGGTTTTCAGTTCACCGGCCGAGGCGATGTACGGCACCAGGGTCAGGTGGACGAACGCCGTGTTCTTGCGGCCGGCGCGCAGGCTCAGCTGGCGTGCCGCTTCCAGGAATGGCAAGGATTCGATATCGCCGACGGTGCCGCCGATTTCGCACAGGGCCACGTCGTAGCCTTCGGCGCCACGGCGGATGTAATCCTGGATTTCATTGGTGATATGCGGAATCACCTGCACGGTCTTGCCCAGATATTCGCCCCGGCGTTCCTTGCGGATCACCGATTCATAGATCTGGCCAGTGGTGAAGTTATTCACCTTTTTCATGCGGGTGGAGATGAAGCGCTCGTAGTGACCGAGGTCGAGGTCGGTTTCGGCCCCGTCATCGGTGACGAATACTTCACCGTGTTGCATAGGGCTCATCGTGCCAGGATCGACGTTGATATACGGGTCGAGCTTGAGCATGGTGACTTTAAGGCCGCGCGATTCGAGGATCGCGGCGAGGGAGGCGGCGGCAATCCCTTTTCCAAGGGAAGACACAACGCCACCAGTGACGAAGACAAATTTGGTCATTGCAGATGGTGCCGAACGGCACGTGCGGGAAATTGAAATTATACACTAAAGCCCGCCTGCGTCGCTCCCCGCGCACGGAAATTTGCGCCAAATACCGACTATCCCTCCCCCTCCTGCTGTCTACGCGCAACAAAATTATCCAATAACAATAATTGAAATATTTCCAATTCCATATGTTGTGTGGGCGAGCGAACAGACCCTGCCGCGCCCCGGCGGCAGACTGGGATTTTTCAACAGGAGGTCCATCATGAGCTACGAAGAACGCGACGCCTACGGCATGTATGTCAACCGCGGCCACAAAGGCCCCGGCCCTGAACTGATGGGCGCCGACACCCTGATCGGCGACCATGTGCACAATGCCAAGGATGAACACCTGGGCGAAATCAAGGAAATCATGCTCGACATGCGCAGCGGCAAAATCGCCTACGCCGTCATGTCGCACGGCGGCGTCTTCACCATCGGCGAAAAACTGTTCGCCGTGCCGTGGGAAGCGCTGCTGCTCGACACCATCAACAAGCGCTTCACCCTCAACGTCGACAAGGAACGCATCGAAAACGCCCCCGGCTTCGACACGGATAACTGGCCGAACATGGCGGACAGCGCTTGGGCGACGTCGATCCATAGCTATTATGGAACGACGCCGCGCGAGTATTAATTAAGCCAAGGCAGCGGGGCTTGGGCCTGCTTTAAAAGCGGTACTCCAGCCCTGCCACATACGTCCTGCCCCGCGCCGTGCTCAGCGGCGTATTCTCTTGCGACTGCGACGGCATCGAGTTCAGGCGGTTCAGCGCTTCCGAGAAATCCTTGTTCATGGCGTTTTGCACGGACAGGCGCAGGAACAGGTTCTTGCTGACCTGGTAGCTCGCATACAGGTCGATCACGGCCGGGATCTTCGGATTGTCGGCCTTGAGCACTTCCCCCGTCGCTTCATCGGCGTCATTGTCCGGCGACAGGCGGCGGTTCGAGCCCGTGTGCTTGAGGATGGCGCCCACTTCCAGCTTGTTGTCCAGCAGGCGCGTGCCCACGTCGAGGTTGTAGTACACGCTGGGCAGTTCGCTGATGTCGGCCGCGCCAAACCAGGCGCTGGCGATCGACGTGGGCTGGCGCGTCGTTTCGCGCGTGTACGACAGGCGCGCATACGCCGGCCCCAGGTGATATTGCGCTTCCAGTTCCCAGCCGCGCGAATACACGGGTGTGGCCGAGTTGATGTAGATATACATATTGGTCACGTATTCATCCACATTCTGCCAGTCCTTGGCGATCACTTCCGCGATATTGCACTTGCGCCCGCTGTCGCATACGAGGAAAGACTGGCTGGTGATATAGCCGTCGATCTTGCTCTTGAAATACAAGGCCTTGAAATTCAGCGCATCGTTCTTGCTCAGCAAGCCATGCAGGCTGGAATTGAAACCCAGCTGGTAGGTGCTGGCCCGCTCGCCCTTCAGGAAGGGGTTCATCGAGGCCCCGCCGTCATTCGAGAAAAACACTTCCTGCGGATTCGGCCCGCGCATGGTGCGCTCGGCGCTGGCAAACGGCTGGAACCACGGCGTCACCTGGGCGGAAACGAGCAGCGAGGGATTGATGCCATGCTCCTTCAACGCAATATTGCTTGCCCCTTGCGGGAAGCACTGCACGCGCAAGTCGCAGGCGGGCTTGTGGCCCGTCAAATCAAAGTGCGTGTAGTTGAGGCCCGCATTGACTTGAACAATGCCGCGGTTGTATTGCAGGCCCGCATACAGGCTGTTGATCTTTTGCACGCCCTCGGGGCCGAACGTATTGTTTTCGATCGATTGCTGGTTCGCATCCGGGTTGTCCGGATCGTCGACCAGGCTTTCCACGTGCTTGCTGTATTTATTGCGCATCAGCTTGCCGCCGATGGTCACCAGCGCATCGCCGCCAGCCAGCCTGAAGCTGCTGGTGTTGTTGATGTCGACCGCGTCGGCGCGGTTGGCCGCATTCGTGTTGATGAAATTGGTCAGCGCCTCGGGCATGTATTTCTGGTTGCCGCGGCTGCTGCTGGCCACCACATTGAGGTCGATCAACTCGGAAAATGGCGTGTAGTGATATTTTACGTAGTAGTCATCGCTGTGGATGTCGCGGCGCGTAAACGTGCTGCGGTAATCGCGCGCCGACAGTTCCAGCGCATGGAAGTCGCTCAATTTGAGGTCCAGCTTGAGCAATTGCGACTTGGGCTTTTGCTTGTAATAGCGGTTGTAGCCGAAACCGAATTCCTCGCTGTTGACGCCCTTCGCATTCTTGTAGTTGTTGCCGATCACGCTCCCACTGGTGGCGGCCATGAAGCCCACGCTGCCGCCATCGAAGGCGGGGTTTTTCATGGCCACGGCCAGCATGGCGCTGCGGCCCACGCCGTTATTACCGGTCCACATCTTCGTGCGCGCCCCCGTCTTTTCCCCGGCGAAGACGACGTCATCGACGCCGATGGTGCGGAAATTGGCGCTGCCGGCCAGCGCATTGACTCCGTCGCCGCCGACGACATTGCCACGCGACACATCCACGCCGATGATGAAATTCGGGTCGATCAGCGCGCCGAACTGGCTGCTGGGCACGCCGCCGTGCGACACGGACGACGGCGCGCTGCCATAGTAATTCTGGCTCACGCCATCGACCATCATGTTGACGCGCCCCAGGCCCGACAAGCCGCGGATGTTGACGCTGACGGCGCCCTGCGCCGGATCGATCTGGGTAAACGTGCCCGGCATGCTGCGCACGATCTGGTCCACGGGCTGCAAGCGCGTATCGGCCCCGCGCGCGCTGACGGCGCCCGGTTTTTCCAGCGCCTGCCGTTCCGCAGGCACCGTTTCACCCGATACATTCAGCGGCGAAAATTCCACCTTGCCACTGTCTTGCGCCTGTTGCGCCCACGCCTGCTGCGCGAGCAAGGCCATGCAGATGCCCACGGCCTGCGTCATTGTCTTGATATGCATACACCCTCGATTTGTTATGTTATTGAAAAATTTAAAATTCAGCTGGCGTCGAGCTTGAACGACACGGGCAAGGTCACCGTCACCGTGCCCTGGCGCAATACGTTGTCGGGCGGCGCCGGCAGCGGCTGCGCGCGCTGCAGCACTTGCAAGGCTTCACGGTCGAGCAGCACCGTGCCCGACGACGTGACCAGTTCGCTGGCCAGCAATTTGCCGTCGCGGTCCACCTGGAAGCGCACCCAGGCGGCGCCAGCCCGCTTGCGCTGGCGCGCATCGCCCGGATAGCGCTTGAAGTGCGCCAGGTGGCCAAGCACCTGGCTTTGCCAGCTGGCCGGCGCCGCGCTGGTCGATGGCGTGTCGCTGTTGAACGGCGCCGCCTGCGGACCGCGCACGACGGTCGGCGCCGGCGTGGCGCTGCTGCTGGCCTGCGCAGGCACGGACGCTTCCTTCGCGGCATCCTTGCCCGGCTCCGCCGACGGATTCGCGGCCGCCTTTTCCTCTTTTTCCGCCGCGACGATCTCCGGCACGGCGGCGCGCGCCAGCACCGGCAGCGCCTCTTGCTTGATTGCACTCTTTGGCGGCCGGGCGGCGCTGGACGCGGCCGACTGGCGCGCGCCCACGGCGTGCGCCACCTGCGTCTCCGGCGACATCGCTTGCGCGGCAAAGACCACCATCACGCTGGCCGCCGGATTGACGGGCGCCACGGCGACGGGCTGCCAGCCGGCCCACAGCAGCAGCGCCAGCGCAGCGGCCACCACCAGCGCAGTAGCGATGCCCCAGCTCAATAGGGGGCGCGGCGCCGGCCCGGACTGCGGACTCACCCGCCCTCCCGGCCGACCAGGCCCACTTTCAGGTAGCCGGCCTGGCGCAGGGCGTCCATCACGCCCAGCATGTCTTCATACGCGGCTTGCTTGTCGGCCTGGAAAAACAGCGTGCGCTGGCGGTCGCCGCCCGTTTGCGCGTCGAGCAGGCTGCCCAGCTGCTCGCGCGCCACGGGAGACTCGCCCAGGTACAGGCTGCGGTCCGCCTTCAGCGACACGAACAACGGTTTCTCGGGACGGGGTTCAGGCTTGGCCGTGGCGGCCGGCAAGTCGATTTTCAAGTCGACCGTGGCCAACGGCGAGACGACCATGAAGATGATCAACAGCACCAGCATCACGTCTATGAAGGGTGTGACATTGATCTCGCTCAACTCCGGCATGTCGGCCGTGTCGTCGTCCTGGGAGGGAAACAGGGAAGCCATGGCTCAGGCCTGCTGGCGCGTGTCGAGGTCGCGGCTCAGCATCAGCAGCACTTGCGCGGAAGCGGCGCGCAGCTGCGCCTTGTACTGGTTGATGCCACGGCTCAAGACGTTATAGATGACGACGGCGGGGATCGCCGCCACCAGGCCCAGGGCGGTGGCCAGCAAGGCTTCCGCGATGCCCGGCGCCACGGTGGCCAGGTTCGTGCTCTGGCTGACGGCGATGCCGATAAAACTGTTCATGATGCCCCACACGGTGCCGAACAGGCCGACGAACGGCGCCACGGCGCCTATGCTGGCCAGCAAGCCGATGCCTTGCGTCATGGCGCGCACCTGCTGCGCAATGAACTGTTCCTGGCGAAAGCCGGCCCGCTCCTTCAGTGCCGCCGCCGGCGCGCTGGCGTGCGACAGACTCAGTTCTTGCTGTACATCTGCGAGCAACTGTTGCGCCAGCGAAATGCTGCCTGCGCCCTCCACTTTGACGGCCGCGTCCGGCAAGGAGGTGGCCGTCTTCAGCATGGCGACGGCATGCGCCGCCTCGCGCCGGGCTTGCAGCAAACTGGCGCCCTTCACCAGCAAGACCACCCAGGTGGCCAGCGCGGCGACCAGCAAACCGATGAGCACGCTTTTGACGACCTGGTCGGCGGCGAAAAACATGCCCAGCGGCGACATGTCATGGGGTAAGGCGGACGCTTGCGCGGTGGCATGCAACAGGGAAAGAACGACACCGCAGCTGACGGCTTTGATACGGAACAAGGGGATACGCATGAGAACTTTGACAGGTAACAGGCATGGCTGCGCCAACGGCGCGCACGCGCATGCAAAAAAAATCGGACGAACTACCTGGCTGCTATGGGGGAGCTTGCTGGGGGAGAGTGCCGGGCAGAACGCCCGGCGGCGATACAAGAAATTACTTGGCGCTGGCGACGGCGGGCGTTACGGGCGTGAACCAGACGAAATCCGCCTGCGGCGCCAGCACCGTGGCGCCCTGCTGTGCCAGGACCAGCACCAGCGGCGCCGGGCCGCCCGTCAAGTCCTGCACGTGCAGCGGCACGCCCAAGTCCTTGTGCGCATGGTAGGCGCCGGCGATCAGCACGGCCGGCGCGGGCGCGGCCAGCAGGCGCTCGGCCATGCGGCGGTCGCGCTGCTGCTGCACCGACAGCATGGCGGCCAGGCGCGGCTCGTCGATCTGGTTGTCATGCATGACGCGGATGATGTCCTTCAATTTGTCATGCACCTTGCCGTCGTTGGCCAGGTTCGAGTGCTTGCCCTGCACGGCTGGCTTGTCGATAAACAATTGCTTGATTTCGCTGCGGTCCAGGTTGGCCGACCAGACGGGATACGGCGCGCGCATCACGGTCATTACCAGGTCGCCATATTGCGCCCACTTCCAGCTGGGCTGCCAGGCCAGCAGCTCGGCCACGTGCTCGGGGCGCACGACGGGGTCCGTCTGCAGCCACGGCTTGACCTTGTCCACCTTGGCTTGCTGGTCCGGGTTCAGCATTTCCAGCAGCACGCTGCCTTGCGGGCGCTGGCCCTGCAATTGCTGCAGCAGCCATTGCTCGATCTGGTGATGGCTGAGCTGGTCATGCTGCTCGCCCACGATGACCCGCGGCGCGGCGGCCAGCTGGGCCAGCAATTGTTCGGCAGTCACGCGCTGGCCGCTGCGCAAGTCGACGATTTCGCCCAGCTGGCGCACGTCTTGCGCGGCGGATGCCGCGGCGGCGCCGGTGGCAGCGTCAGTCGCTGGCGCCACGCTGCTGCAGGCGCTCAGCGCCAGCACACAGGCGGGCAGGACTGCGGAGAAGGACAGGGGGAATTTCATGGCATGGCCTTTCGGGGTCTGAGCTGCGGGTCAAACTGTTGCAAAATAGGTATAGGCGGGCATTCTAATAGAAATGATTCTCATTTACAACCAAAGCGCGGCGAACCATGCAGGTTTTTTTACAACTGGCAAAAAATCAACAGGCTGCGCCGGTGAAATCCCCGGGCGCGGAGTAGAATAAAAAAAACGGAGGACTTGCGTGAATCAAACTGACCAGTTGGCGGTACTGAAAAAACCGCTGCCCGTATCCCTTGCTGCCGTACTTTCCCTGATCTTTGCCGACCGTTTTTCCATGACGCAAGCCATGCGCGCACACCATGGCCGCGACGAGTCGAGCTATCCCCCCATGCTGCCGGACGCCGTCATTTTCGCCCATTCCACCGAGGAAGTGGCGGCCGCCGTCAAGCTGTGCAGCGCGCACGACGTGCCCGTCATCGCCTACGGCAGCGGCACTTCGCTGGAAGGCCACGTGCTGGCCCTGCATGGCGGCGTGACGATTGATCTGTCGCAAATGAACCAGATGGTAGCCGTGCATAGTGAAGACTTGACGGCCACCGTGCAGGCGGGCGTGACGCGCAAGCAGCTGAACGAAGAGCTCCGCGACACGGGCCTGTTCTTCCCCATCGACCCGGGCGCCAATGCCTCGCTGGGCGGCATGGCCGCCACGCGCGCCTCGGGCACGAACGCCGTGCGCTACGGCACCATGCGCGAAAACGTGCTGGCCCTGACGGTGGTGACGGCCGATGGCCGCATCATCAAGACGGGAACCAGGGCAAAGAAATCGTCGGCCGGCTACGACCTGACGCGCCTGTTCGTCGGCAGCGAAGGCACCCTGGGCATCATCACGGAAGTGACGGTGAAACTGTATCCGCTGCCGGAAGCGATCTCGGCGGCCGTGTGCTCGTTCCCCGGCACGGGCGAGGCCGTCAGCGCCGTGATCCAGACCATCCAGATGGGTATTCCCGTGGCCAGGGTCGAGTTTCTCGATGAAAACGGCGTGAAAGCCATCAACGCCTACGACAAGATGGCCTTGCCGGAAAAACCCTTGCTGCTGTTTGAATTCCACGGCACGCCGGCCAGCGTGGCCGAGCAGGCGCAGCTGGTGCAAGCCATCACGGCGGAACACGGCGCCAGCGATTTCGAGTGGGCAAGCCGCCCCGAAGACCGCTCGCGCCTGTGGGCCGCGCGCCACAACGCATACTTCGCCCTGCTGCAGATGCGCCCCGGCAGCCGCGCCATTTCCACCGATTGCTGCGTACCCATTTCGCGCCTGGCCGAATGCATCCTCGCCACCCAGGCCGATTGCGAAGCGCAGGGCCTCGTCTACGCCATCATCGGCCACGTGGGCGACGGCAACTTCCACGTGCAGATGCTGGTCGACCCGGACGATCCAATCGACATCGCGCGCGCGGAAAAGGTCAACAGCGACATGGTCACGCGCGCCATCGGCATGGACGGCACGTGCACGGGAGAACATGGCGTGGGCATGCACAAGATGGCCTTTCTCGTGGAAGAACATGGCGAAGGCGCCATCGACACCATGCGCGCCCTGAAACACGCGCTGGACCCGAAGAACATCATGAATCCGGGCAAGATCGTGCGCTGGTAATCAGGCTATCCACTCCATGCGCATCGGCACGAAGGCGATGCCGCCCGTCTCCACCTTCGGCCCCGTGGCGACAAAACCCAGGCTTTCGTACAGGGGCAAGGCATAGGCCGAGGAATTGACGGTAAACGCCGTGACATTCCCCCTGGCCAAGGATGCATCGCGGGCCGCCTGCCACAGGCGGCGCGCCATGCCGCGCCGGTGCAACGCGCGCGGCACGAACATGTGAAACAGGTGCGTGTTGTCGCGCATGGCCACCACGCCGGCCAGCTCGCCATCGATGTGCGCCAGCTGGTAATGATAGTTGGATAGCGACAGGTAACTTTCGATGGCCGGCTGGCGGCAATGTTCGATGAACTTTTCCGCCCCCGCGCCGTCCGGGTGCAGGGTCAAAAAGGGCATCAGGTCGTCGATCAGGGCGACGATGGCGGGCGCATCGGCGACCAGGGCGGGGCGCAGTGTCGGTTCGGGCAAAGTAGTCATATGACAATCATGCCACCGCCTGGCCGACATTGACAAGCATCAACAGAAATCGCGGCTGCTGGTCCTCAAACGCCCCAGCAGATGCGACATGTCGACCAGGCGCTTGGCCACCAGGTTGCGCACCAGCCCCTCGCGCTGCCACACGCCGTACACGCCCAGCAGCGGCGCGCTCAGCACTTCGCGGCGCTGGCTTTCCACCAGGTCGGGCCAGACGATGACGTTGACCGTGCCCGTCTCGTCTTCCAGGGTCATGAAGATGACGCCCTTGGCCGTGCCCGGACGCTGGCGCACGGTGACGATGCCGCAGGCGCGCGCCAGCTGACCATCCGTGTAGCTGGCCAGCGCGGATGCCGGCAGGAAACGCTGCTCCAGCAATTGCCTGCGCAGCAGCGCCAGCGGGTGGCGGCCCAGGGTCAGGCCTTGCGCGCGGTAGTCGCTGACGATGCTCTCGCCTTCCGTCGGCGCGGCCAGCACGGGCAAGTCTTCCTCTGGCGTGGTGACGCGCAGCAAATCCCTGTCGGGCACGGCGCCGGCCGCCTGCCACAGCGCCGCGCGCCGGTGCCCGGCCAGCGCGTGCAGCGCGTTGCCTGCCGCCAAGACCTGCAAGTCATGACGATCCAGGCCGCCACGCCGCGCCAGGTCGACCACATCGACAAAGGCGGCGATGGCGCGCGCATCCTCGATGCGCCGGGCCGCCTCGGCGCGCATGCCGAACAGGCTGTTCAAGCCCAGGCGCACGGCGGGCGCGGGGTCCTGCCCTGCTTCCAATGCCGCTTCCCAGCCGCTGACGGTCACGTCGACGGGCAGCACTGGCACGCCATGCCGGCGCGCATCCTGCACCAGTTGCGAGGGGCTGTAAAAACCCATGGGCTGGCTGTTGAGCAAGGCGCACAGGAAGGCGGCCGGTTCGTGGCATTTCAGCCAGGAACTGGCATACGTCAGCAGCGCGAAACTGGCCGCGTGCGACTCGGGAAAACCGTATTCGCCAAAGCCTTCGATCTGGCTGAAGATAGCCTCGGCAAACTCCTTGCCGTAACCATTCTCCACCATGGCATTGACGATGCGGTCATGGTAATTGTTCATGCCACCCTTGCGTTTCCAGGCCGCCATGGCGCGCCGCAACTGGTCCGCTTCGCCAGGCGTGAAACCGGCCGCGATGATGGCCACCTGCATCACTTGCTCCTGGAAAATGGGAATGCCCAGGGTGCGCCCCAGCGCTTTTTCCAGGCCCTTCGGATAATCGATTGGCTCCTTTTTCTGGCGCCGCTGCAGATACGGATGCACCATGCCGCCCTGGATGGGGCCGGGGCGCACGAGCGCCACCTCGATGACGAGGTCGTAGAATTCACGGGGACGCAAACGGGGCAGCATGCTCATCTGCGCACGCGACTCGATCTGGAACACGCCGATGGTGTCGGCCTGGCACATCATGTCGTAGGTGGCAGGATCTTCCGCCGGAATATCCTGCAGGCGGAGTGGCTCGCCGCGCCGCGCACTCACCAGTTCCAGGGCGCGGCGCAGGGCCGACAGCATGCCCAGCGCCAGCACGTCGACCTTCATCAAGCCCAGCTCTTCCAGGTCGTTCTTGTCCCACTCGATGACGCTGCGCTCGGCCATGGCCGCGTTTTCAATCGGTACCAGGCGCGACAGCTTTCCTTGCGCAATCACAAAGCCGCCCGGATGCTGCGACAAATGGCGGGGAAAGCCCAGCAATTGCTGCGCCAGGCCGGCCCACTGCTGCGACAATGCCGCTTCCGGGTCCAGCCCGCATTCGGCCAGGCGCTCCAGCAGATCGCGCTTGCCGTCGAACCAGCGGTGCGCCTTGGCCACTTTTTCCACGATGGCCAGGTCGATCCCCAGCGCCCGGCCGCTGTCGCGCAAGGCGCTCTTCGGCCGGTAACTGATCACCACGGCCGCCAGCGCGGCCCGCTCGCGGCCATATTTGCCGTAGATATATTGAATCACTTCTTCGCGCCGCTGGTGCTCGAAGTCGACATCGATATCGGGCGGCTCGTTGCGCTCGCGCGACATGAAACGCCCGACCAGCGAATTGCCGCGCGCCGGGTCCACTTCCGTGATCTGCAGGCAATAGCAGACGGCCGAATTGGCGGCCGACCCCCTGCCCTGGCACAGGATGTCTTGCGAGCGGGCAAAGCGCACGATGTCGTACACGGTCAAAAAGTAGGCTTCATACGACAGCTCCGCGATCAGTTCCAGCTCCTGTTCGAGCTGCTCCTGCACGTTGGCCGGTATGCCCAGCGGAAAACGGATGCGCGCGCCCGCATACGTTTCTGCGCGCAGATACGTCGCCGGCGTGTGGCCGTACGGCACCAGCTCGTCGGGATAGTCATAGCGCAAGCTGTCGAGAGAAAATTTGCACAGGTCCGCGATGCGCAGGGTTTCCGCCAGCGCCTGCGGCGGATACACATTGGCCAGGCGCAAGCGCGCGCGCAGATGCTGCTCCGCGTTTTGCGCCAGCGCATAGCCGCACTCGCCCACGGGCTTGCCCACGCGGATCGCGCACAGGGTGTCGAGCAGCGGCTTGCGCGAACGCACGTGCATGCACACATGGCCGACGGCCACCACGGACAAGCCCAGCGCCTGCGCGGCGTCCTGCACGGCGCTGCGGTGCGCGTCATCCTGCGCCCGCTGCAGCAGGTTCAAGCCTATCCAGCTGCGCTCGCCGCCAAAGGTGGATAGCATCCACGCACCCTGCGCGCGCAGCGTCGCGGCCTGGGCCGGATAGCCAGGCAGCAAGATCATCAAACAGCCGGGCAGCCCTTGCAAATGGGCAAACTGCGCCGGCGGCGTGGCGAAATCGTCGGGCGTCAGCAAATAGCGGCCCTTGGCCGCCCGCGTGCGCGCCATGGTGATCAATTCCGACAGGTTGCCGTAACCGTCGGCATCGCGCACCAGCGCCAGCAGGGACGGCCCCGGACTGCCGTCGGCCTGCGTCAAGTGAAAATGCGCGCCGATAATCAGGGGGAAACCGGCCCGCTTGGCCGTCGCATGGGCGCGCACGACACCCGCCAGCGAGCACTCGTCGGTAATCGCCAACGCCCGGTAAGCAAGCTGGACAGAGCGCGCCACCAGCTCTTCCGCATGCGAAGCCCCATGCAGGAAGCTGAAATTACTCAGGCAGTACAACTCAGCATACTCGGGTAAGACTGCGCTCCCCATGATCTACCTCAATACTGTATATAAACACAGTATATTATACTCATCTGAAAACGGCCATCTCAGTTATGCTGAGGTTTTACCTTGCACAGTGCCCGCCATGATCGTCCACTCATTAAAATGTTTCGGCGCCGCCCCCGGTGGCGGCAATGCGGCGCTGGTCGTGGAAAACGACTACGCCAGCGAAACGCAGCGCCAGGCCTTTGCCCGCGAACGCCAGGTCAGCGCCTGCGTCTTCCTCGACCGGCAAGCGGACGGCGCGGAGGGATGCCTCGTGCTCGACTATTTTTATCCGCACACGCGCAGTCCCCTGTGCCTGCACGCCACTTTGGCGGCCGCGCATGTGCTGCTGGCGGCGCCCGGCGCGCCGGCGGCGCTGACGGTGACGACCGCCATGCGCGGGCAAGCCTTGCAGCTGGTGCGCCGCGCGGAGGGATTGTTCATCGGCCTGGCGCCGCAGCCGGCGCCTGCCGTCCTGGTGGAAAAGTATGTGCCGTCCGAACTGATGGGCCAGCACATGCACTTGCTGTCGCCGCCCGTGGTCGCGTCCGTCGGCAGCCCGAAGCTGCTGCTGGAAGTGGCCGACCGCACCACCCTGCGCGCGCTGCGGCCGAACCTGGAATTGATCGCCGACTGGAGCGCCTTGCACAAGGTCAGCGGCTGCTATGCGTATTGCCGCACGGGCGAGCACGAATATGAGGGGCGCAACTTCAACCACCTCGATCCGGCGCTGGAAGACAGCGCCACGGGCGTGGCGGCGGGCGCGCTGGCAGCACACTTGCAGCAGTCGCTGCGCCTGCATCAGGGCCACGTGACGCAGCAACCGTGCCTGATCGAAGTGCAGTACGACGTGCAGACAATCTGGGTGGGCGGCATGGTGCAACGCAGCACCTGAATGGGGCATGCCGCACCAGCACAAGGCAAGCCAGGCAGTGGCCAAAAGATAATCAACCAGGAAACAACAGTTACAGCAAATTTGTAATAACAAAACAAAGTATCGCTGGTGAATGCTGAAAAGATGGCACTAGAATCAAGTCACGAATCTTGCTCATCAGCCACTTGGAGATACTGCGTGCCGACCCTCACCACCTTGCGTCAAGCCATCCTCATCAGCCTGTACGGCAGCGCCGCCCTGGCCGTTTTCAGTCCTGCCGCCATGGCCCAGAACACGGAAGCGGCCGCCACGGAAGGCCCCGTGCAAACGGTCAGCGTGGTCGGCTCGCGCCGGGTCGCCAGTTCCGCCACGGATACCATGGTGCCGGTCGATATCATTCCCATTTCCAAGGTGGCCGAGCAAGGCGGCCAGTTTGACCTGGCGCAATCGCTGCAATACATCTCGCCCTCGTTCAATTCCACGCGCCAGACGGGCGCCGACGGGGCCGACCTGATCGATTCAGCCGCCCTGCGCGGCCTCGGTTCCGACCAGACCCTCGTGCTGGTGAACGGCAAGCGGCGCCACACGACGGCCCTCGTCAACCTGTTCGGTGCGCGCAACCGCGGCAACACGGGCACGGACATGAATGCGATTCCCTTGTTGGCGATCAAGAACGTGCAAGTGCTGCGCGACGGCGCCGCCGCCCAGTACGGCTCGGACGCCATTGCCGGCGTGATCGACATCGAACTGAAGAAAAGCCTCGGCTGCGAAGCCGTGGCCGGCTACAGCCAGTATTCCGCAGGCGACGGCAAGAATTACATGACCTCCGCCTATTGCGGCATCGCGCTGGGCGACAAGGGTACCCTGGCCATCACGGGCGAATACCTGGACCGGGGCCGCTCGAACCGGGCCGATGCGGACAGCATGCGCATCATCGGCGACACCAAGTCCAAGAACAAGACCCTGTACGTGAATGGCGACTACGCCACCAGCCCCACGGGCAAGCTGTACTTCACGGCTGGCGCGCAGACGCGCGACGCGTCCAGCGCCGCATTCGGCCGGGGCGGCATCGGCAGCGACGACATTCCATCGCGCAATTCGGCCGCCATGTACCCGGATGGTTTCGTGCCTTTCATCAATGGCAAGATCGACGACCAGTACGCCACCATCGGCCACCGCAGCCAGATCGGCGAATGGCATGCTGATTTTTCGCAAACCTATGGCTACAACAAGATGCGCTACGACATCAGCAATACGCTGAATGCCTCCATCGCCAACCTCGACCTGATGAACGGCGGCAAGGGTGTCAGCCCCAGCCGTTTCGACGCGGGCGGCTTCTCGTTCCAGCAGCTGACCAGCAACGCCGACTTCAGCCGCTACTACGACACGGTGATGCGCGGCATGAACGTGGCCTTCGGCGCCGAGTACCGCAGCGAGGAATACAAGATCATGGCCGGCGAACCGGGCTCCTACAACGACGCCGACGGCGTGGGCGTGGGCGGCAATGCGGGCAGCCAGGGCTTTCCCGGCTTCCAGCCCGGCGACGCCACCAAGGCCAAGCGCCACAGCATCGCCGCGTATGGCGACGTGGAACTGGACTGGACGGAGCGCCTGAAAACCCAGGCGGCCCTGCGCTATGAGAAATTCAGCGATTTCGGCTCCACCGTGACGGGCAAGCTGGCCGCCAGCTATAAAGTGGCGCCCAACGTGCTGCTGCGCGGTTCGGCCAGCACGGGTTTCCGCGCGCCATCGTTACAGCAAGTGTATTTCTCGTCCACCTTCACCGACTTCATCGGCGGCGTGCCCACCGACGTGGTGCTGGCGCCGAATGGCGGCGCCGTCGCCAACGCGGCCGGCATTCCGAAGTTGAAAGAGGAAAAGTCGACCAGCTTTACCTTCGGCACCACCTGGACGCCAACGCAAGCCATTTCCGTGACGGCCGACTTGTACAACATCAAGATCAAGGACCGCATCGTGCTGTCGGGCCGCTTCAATGCCGACAACTACCCGGACCTGGCCGCGCGCCTGGCCCTCCTGGGCGTGGGCGAGGCGCAATTCTTCGTCAACTCCATCGACACGCGCACGCGCGGGCTGGACCTGACGGCGTCGCACAAGGGAGAATTGGCCGGCAACCGCCTGAACACCTTCCTGGCCTTGAATTTGAGCAAAACGGAAGTGACGAAGGTCAAGACGCCGGATTCGCTGAAAGGCTATGAAGACGTGCTGCTGTCCGAGCGCGAACGCCTGTTCATCGAACAGGGCGGTCCGCGCGCGAAAGCCACCCTGGGCTTCGACTACATCACGGGCAAGCTGGAATCGGACTTGCGCATCATTTATTTTGGCCCGCAAACCCTGGGCACCTTCAGCGGCACGGCCGAAGGCGTGCCGAATGCCCGTTACGCGGCCAAGACGTCCGCCGACCTGAGCTTCACCTACAGCATCAGCAAGAATACCAAGCTGACCTTTGGCGGCAACAACATCTTCAACGTCAAGCCCACCACGCAAAACGCGGACGAGACGGACAACGGCTTCAAATACGACAGCGTGCAGTTCGGCCTGAACGGCGCCTCCTACTTCGGGCGGCTGTGGGTGAAGTTCTGATCACTCTGCCCGCCTGAAGAAACAGCGGCTGCGCCAGCATGGGCAGCCGCTGTTTTTTTAGTTAGGCCGAACAGTTCAGCATCCACTGCACCCCGAACTGGTCCGTCAATTTACCGTAATAATCGCCCCATACCTGGATGGCGAGCGGTGTCGTCACCACGCCTTGATACGCCAGCTTGTCAAAAAGCTGTTTCGTTAACTGCCTGTCATGCATTTGCAAAATATGTGCGGACCCTCGCATGGGCTCTGCATCGTCATTATCAGAAGCAAAGAACAACACGCCTGGTCCTTCAAATCGGGCATGCATGATTTTCCCGCGCATGGCTTCATGATGGACCGGCATGCCATCCACGCCAAAGCGCAAGACATCGCTTATCTTGCCCAGCCCGCATTGCGTGTAGAACGCCAAGGCTTGTTCGCAAGTGGTAGTAAAGAAAAGATAATTGGATAATTGCATCAGCTCATCCTTGCATCAGGTTAGGCAAAGCGAAAGTGACGGAGCGGTCGCTGGCAGGAGATCCAGATGCGATCAACCGTCCAGCAGTGGCTGCAGGCAGCCCCCATGGAGGATAGCCAATTATCCATCCGAAAAACTCATGCATTGTCACGAAAACACCGGTGACCGCCGATGGACGCTGCCCCCACACACACGAATATCGCTTCAACGCCCCTGCTGCCCCAGTTTTCGCACAAAGTCACTTTTCCGGCCATCCCACAGGCATTTGCGGCATCGGCCTGCCTCGAACACGTGCTCGCACCGTGGCAAGCCATAGATGACCGAGGCGCATTCCGGGCACAGGCTGGCCATGCCTTCGGCGTCGTCACGGTATCGGCTGCCGCATTCGTCACAGGTTTTCACAGTTCACTTTCACAGCTCATACACTCCCATGCTCCAGTACCGGCTGCCTTGCCTGTTGCGGGCAAGCCAACCCAAGGCCTGCAACTCCTTGCCGATCAATCGATTCATGATGCCATGCCCGACCAGCAGCACGGGCCCCCTGGCGGCAAGCGCAACCAGCCGCTCGGCGGCGGCCCTGGCGCGCTGCCGGGTTATCTGCAACGAGTCCGATCCGCGCGCATAACCGAACAACCAGAGCAGGCGAAAAATCGCTGCCCAGGCTTCAGCCGGCAGCCAAGGGGCCTTCCAGAGCGCAAAGGGCAACCCTGCTTCAGAGAACATCGCCTCTTGCATGAATGGCAAGTCACCCAATGCCCTGGCCGATGAGCATGCCCTCGGTGCCGTGCTGGCCACGATGGTCGACGCGGAAAGCGCTGCCGCAGCGCACTGCGCAGGGATGCCCCCTTCTTTGATGATCGATTGATTGTAGAGATTAATCCACTGTCCCATTTGCAGCGGCGCTATCCAGCGCCCTTTGGCGAGTCGGGGCTCGCCGTGTCTCATTAATGTTATTCGCATGTCCAGTCAGATCGCCTCGCACATTTATCCGTCCGCTTCATGGGGGAGCTTGCCCCTTGCCTGCCCTGCCGGCCTGGTCCTGCGGCTCCCCGCCAGCACGGCCGCCGCGAACAATCTTTGCCCTGCGGCGGAAAGCACGGATAATAGCGGCTAACTCATAAGCACAGTATTGGATTACCTCATGGAAATTAAAGTCAACTTTCTCGACAAGCTGCGTCTCGAAGCCAAGTTCGACGATTTTACGGTCATCGCCGACCAGCCCATCCGCTACAAGGGCGATGGTTCGGCGCCCGGCCCGTTCGATTACTTTTTGGCATCATCGGCACTGTGCGCGGCGTACTTCGTGAAGTTGTATTGCGATACGCGCAATATTTCCACTGAAAATATCCGCCTGTCGCAAAACAATATTGTCGATCCTGAAAACCGCTACCAGCAGATTTTCAAGATCCAGGTCGAGTTGCCGGCCGATATCTCGGACAAGGACCGCCAGGGCATCCTGCGTTCGATCGACCGTTGCACGGTGAAAAAAGTGGTGCAGGCGGGGCCGGAGTTCGTCATTGAAGAAGTGGAGAACCTGGACGCCGATGCCCAGGCCTTGCTGGCCCTGAATCCCGCCCCTGGCGCGAGCACCTATATCGTCGGCAAGGACTTGCCGCTGGAACAGACCATCGCCAATATGTCCAGCCTGCTGGCTGGCCTGGGCATCAAGATTGAAATCGCTTCATGGCGCAACATCATTCCCAACGTGTGGTCGCTGCACATCCGCGATGCGCATTCGCCCATGTGTTTCACCAATGGCAAGGGCGCGACCAAGGAAAGCGCGCTGGCGTCGGCCCTGGGCGAATATATCGAGCGCCTCAGCAACAACCATTTCTACGCCGGTTCGTTCTGGGGTAACGACATCGCCAACGCGGATTTTGTCCATTACCCGAACGAGCGCTGGTTCAAGCCGGGCCGCAAGGATGCGCTGCCGAAAGAGATTCTCGACGCCTACTGCCGCGACATCTACGATGCCGATGGCGAACTGCGCGGCTCGCACCTGATCGACACCAACTCCGGCAACGCGGAGCGCGGCATCTGCTCGCTGCCGTATGTGCGCCAGTCCGATGGCGAGACCGTGTATTTCCCATCGAACCTGATTGAAAACTTGTACGTCAGCAATGGCATGAGCGCCGGCAACACCCTCGTCGAAGCACAGGTGCAATGCTTGTCGGAAATTTTCGAACGGGCCGTCAAGCGCGAAATCATCGAAGGCGAAATCGCCCTGCCCGACGTGCCGCAGGAAGTGCTGGCGAAATATCCGGGCATCGTGGCCGGCATCGCCGGCCTGGAAGAACAGGGTTTCCCCGTGCTGGTGAAAGATGCGTCGCTGGGCGGCGTGTATCCGGTGATGTGCGTCACCCTGATGAACCCGCGCACGGGCGGCGTGTTTGCCTCGTTCGGCGCGCACCCGAGCCTGGAAGTGGCGCTCGAGCGCAGCCTGACGGAATTGCTGCAGGGCCGCAGCTTCGAAGGCCTCAACGACTTGCCACAGCCCACGTTTGCCAGCGAAGCCGTCACCGAACCGAATAATTTCGTCGAGCACTTCATCGATTCCAGCGGCATCGTCTCGTGGCGCTTCTTCAGCGCCAAGGCCGATTACGATTTTGTCGAGTGGGATTTTTCCGGCCACGGCGAAAACTCGAATGCCGAGGAAGCGGCAACCCTGTTCGGCATCCTCGCAGGCATGGGCAAGGAAGTCTACACGGCCGTATATGACCAGCTGGGCGCCACCGCCTGCCGCATCCTCGTGCCCGGTTATTCCGAGGTGTACCCGGTCGAGGATTTGATCTGGGACAATACCAACAAGGCGCTGCTGTTCCGCACCGACATCCTGAACCTGCACCGCCTGGACGATGCCAGCCTGGAAGACTTGCTCGACCGCCTGGAAAACAGCGAGCTCGACGAGTACGGCGACATCGCCACCCTGATCGGCATCGAGTTTGACGAAAACACGGTGTGGGGCCAGCTGACGACGCTGGAATTGAAGCTGCTGATACAGCTCGTCCTGCAGCAATTCGAGGAAGCGAAAGAGCTGGTGGAAACCTTCCTGCAGTACAACGACAACACGCTCGAGCGCAAACTGTTCTATCAAGCATTGAACGTGGTGCTGGAAGTGGAACTCGATGACGAGCTGGAGCTGGACGATTACGTCGTCAATTTCCGCCGCATGTTTGGCGACGCCCGCATGGATGCGGTGCTGGGCTCGGTGGACGGCAGCGTGCGTTTCTTCGGCCTGACCCCGACCAGCATGCAACTGGAAGGCCTCGACCGGCACCAGCGCCTGATCGACAGCTTCAAGAAATTGCACGCGGCGCGCGCCAAGGCGGCGCGCTAAGGCGACAAGCGGGGGCCGGCGCGGCAGTCGCGCCTTCGCGCCCCGGGGCAGGAATCAACCCTGCGCGACCGCATGGAAAAGAGACCATGGCCACACTGGAATTCTGGTTCGACTTCGGCAGCAACTACAGCTACCTGAGCGCCATGCGCATCGATGCGCTGGCGCATGAAAAGAAGGTAAAAGTGATCTGGAAACCCTTCCTGCTGGGCGTCGTCTTCAAGGCGCTGGGCTGGGAAACGTCGCCGTTCGTCTTGCAAAAAATCAAGGGCGACTACACGTGGCGCGACATGGCGCGCCAGTGCGAAAAGTATGCATTGCCATGGCAGCAACCAAGTTCCTTTCCCCGCACGGCCCTGCTGCCCATGCGCGTGGCCCTGGTCGGCGTGGACCAGGGCTGGATCGCGCCGTTTGCGCGCCGCATGATGACGATGAATTTCGCCGAAGACCGCGACATCGACAACTTCGAAGCCGTCAGCGAAGCCTTGGAAGGGCTGGGCCTCGATGCGCGCGCCATCGTGGCGCTGGCTTTGACACAGGACAACAAGCTGCGCCTGCGCCGCCAGACTGAGCAGGCGCAAGCGTTGAAGCTGTTCGGCGCGCCCAGCTTCCTCAGCGGCGGCGAACTGTTCTGGGGCAACGACCGGCTGGACGATGCGCTGGCGCATGCCGCCGCCCTCCCTTAACGATAATCAGCCGGCCAGCGCCGCGATCTCCTTCTGCATGTTTTCAATGGCCCGTTCGTTGTACTGGTTGGCAAAATATGCATCGCCGAACAGCTGGCCCGCCTGCGCCTTGGCGCACAAATGCTGCAGCGCCAGGCCCCGCTGCTCGTTGAAGCGTACGGGATCCACGTGCGCGTATTCGCGGCCGATGGCTTGCGTGTAGGCTTGGTACACCTCGTCATCCTGGCCCAGGATGGCCAAGTCGGCGCTGAGCATGGCGTCTTTCAGCGGGTGGCTGATGCCTGGTCCCTGGAAATGGTCGGTGACGCGTATCAATTGCGCCACATCAAGGTTGTCGCCCGCATCGAGGCCGCTGGCCAGCCACAGCTGGGCGCTCGCCTCTTCGCTCGAATACAGGGCGTCGTCGTCGTGGCTGTAGACGGCGTCGTGGAACCAGAACGCTTTCTTGACCAGCGCGCTGTCGCGCTTGGGCGCATAGGTATTGTCGGCCCACACGCGGATTTCGGACAGGCCGTGCACCAGGTGGTCGAGGTTGTGATAGTGGCGGTCCGCGCCGCCATACGCCTGCGGCCCCGTCAGGTGGGCGAACCAGTGATCCGCCAGCGCGATATCCGCTTGCGAGGCTGTCGCGTAATTCCACAGCGCTTCCCACTCCTTGCGCAGGCAGTCGAGTATCCACGCCTGGTAAGCCGGGCCGGGGACGAATTTCTTCATGGTCCAGTTCCAGCCCACGGGGCCTTCCAGCGCCTTGACGAAGCTGGAGCTGACGGAGCCGAGGTCGCGCGGCGGCATGACGAAAATCGTCTTGGCGCCCTGCAACACGTCCACATTCGTTTGCTGGATCAGGTTTTCATAGTCGAAATCGGCCGTCGTGCGGATGCCGCGGATCAGGTAGTCGCAGCCATGCTTCTTCGCCGCGCGCGCCGTGTAGTCGCCCTTGACGATAACCACCTGCACATTGTCCCAGCCGCACTCGCGCGCGCTCTGCTCGATGATGCGCTTGCGGTCTTCGGCGGGAAATTGCGGCTTCTTGGCGGGGTTTTGCGACAGGAACACGATCACCTCGTCGGCGAGCGAACGCGCTTCGCCGATCACCCACATGTGGCCGTTGGTGATGGGGTCGAGGGTTCCTGAAAATCCGATCTTCTGCATGCTGCGCTCCGTGGTCTGGTTCTGCTTGTTTCGCAGACAATATAGGGCCACGGCGCGCGCGTCAATGCAACATGCCAAAGATCATGGTCAAAATGCTCTTTTTGCGGCTTGCGGGAATTCCACGCGCACGCACAGGCCGCCCAGGCGCTCGGATTTGTCCAGCACCAGGCGTGCGCCATGGCGTTCGGCGATGGCCTTGATGATGGCCAGCCCCAGGCCGCTGCCGTTGGCGTCCGTGCCGGGCACGCGGTAGAAGCGGCTGAAGACGCGCTCGCGCTCTTCGGGCGGGATGCCGGGGCCGCTGTCTTCCACCGATAACGTCACGCCGACGGGACTGGCGCGCAGGTCGATGTCGACCGTGCCGCCCTGCGGCGTGTACTTGATGGCGTTGTCGACCAGATTGCGCAGCATGATGTTGAGCGCATCGGCCTGCCCCGCCACCTTGGCCGGGTCCATGTGATGCAGGCCCAGGTCGATCTTGCGCGCCTGCGCGATGCCGGCCATGTCGCCCAGCGCGCGCTTGACGACATCGTTCAAGTCCACCGCCTGCAGCTGGTCGCCGCTGGCAGCGCTCGCTTCCTGGCGCGCCAGCACCAGCAGTTGCTCGACCAGGCGCGTGGCCCGCTCGATGCCGGCGCTCACGCGGGAAATCGCCAGGCTGCGTTTTTCTTCCGATTCGGCCCGCTCCAGGCTCAATACCTGCAGTTTCAGGGCCGCCAGCGGCGTGCGCAATTCATGGGCGGCGTCGGCAACGAAATGCTGCTGCGCGTCGAACGCCGTCTTGACGCGCCCGAACAGCAGGTTCAGCTCATGCACGAGGGGCCGCACTTCGTCGGGCAAGCCCGCTTCCGAGACGGGAGACAGATCGTCCGCCTGGCGCGCCGCCACCTGCTTGCGCACGCGCGAGACGGGCGCCAGCGAACCGCTGACGACCCACCAGACGACCAGCATCAAAATAGGCGCCATCAGCGCGATGGGCCCCACCGTGCGCAGGGCCAGGCTGCCGGCCATGCGCTTCCTGACGGCCATGTCCTGGGCGATCTGCACGGTCTGGGAACTGGTTTGCACGGAAAAGATACGGTACGTCGTGCCGTTGGCTTTCACGTTGGAAAAGCCCAGCACGGCGCGCTGCGGCAATTCCGCGCGCGTGATCGAGCGGAACACCTGCACGCCGTCCGGCGTCCACACCTGCACCACCATGTCGTTGTTGACGGGGTCGGCCGGCAACGCTTGCGCATGGTTGGCCAGCGGCGCGCCGGAGCGCAGCGACAGGGCCATCTGCTGCATGTGGTAATCGAAGATCTGGTCGGCGTCGTACAGGGCGCTGCGGTAAGCGATCGATGCTTGCGCCAGGGCCGCCATGATGATGGCCGCCAGCAAAAACCACAGCAGGCGGCCGCGCAGCGAATGCGTCACCGTGACCTTCATCCTCATGCCTTGGGCACCATGTAGCCGAGGCCGCGCACGTTCTGGATCAGGTCGCTGCCCAGTTTCTTGCGCAAGCCATGGATATACACTTCCACGGCATTGCTGTTGACTTCATCCTTCCAGCTGTACAGCTTTTCTTCCAGCTGCGCGCGCGACAGCACGATGCCGGGACGGGCGATCAAGGCTTCCAGCACGGCCCATTCGCGCGCCGACAGGTTGACCGGGTGGCCCTCGGCGATCACTTCGCGCGTCAGCGGATTGATGGAGACGCCCTGGTGTTCGAAGATCGGTTCCGGCCGCCCCGAGGCGCGCCGCAGCAGGGCGCGTATGCGCGCCAGCAATTCGTCGAGGTCATACGGCTTCAAGACGTAATCGTCGGCGCCCGCGTCGAGGCCCGCGATGCGCTGCTCGATGGCGTCGCGCGCCGTGGCCACCAGCACGGGCGTGTCGAGCTTGCGCAAGCGCATCGAGCGCAGCACGTCGAGGCCATCCTTGCGTGGCAAGCCCAGGTCCAGCAGCACCAGGTCGTAGGTTTGCGTCTGCAGGGCCGTATCGGCCATGTCGCCATCCTTGACCCAATCCACCGCGTAATGCTCGGCGCGCAGCAAATCGAGCACCACCTCGCCGATCATCGTATCGTCTTCTACCAGCAATAAGCGCATGCCCTACTCCTTCATCTTGACTGTTTTATCGACCTTGCATCCTGCGCCAGATCAACCGAGGCGCACGGGAATGAAGATCTTATCGGGGCCGCGCTGTATCAGCAAGGCCACCGACTTCGCGGATTTTTCCACCACGTCGCGCACCTGCTCGACCGTGTTGACGGGACGGCCATTCACCGACAATAGCACGTCGCCCGGCTGCACTCCGGCATTCGCGGCGGCGCCGCCCGCGTCTTCCACCAGCAGGCCGGCGCTGATGCCCGCCTCGCGTTTTTCATCCGATTGTAACGGACGCAGGGCCAGGCCCAGCTTTACCTTGCCGGCGGCGTTGTCGCTCTTCGCCACTTCGGCCACCTTGTCGGCCGCATTGCCCAGGGTTGCCGTCAGGCTGACGATCTTGCCGTCACGCCAGACATCCATGCTGATCTTGTCGCCTGGCAAGGACGTGCCCACCAGCGCCGGCAAGTCGGCCGAGCCGATGATGCGCTGGCCATTCACCTTGCGCACCACGTCGCCCGATTTCAGGCCCGCCTTGTCGGCCGGGCTGCCCCGCTCCACGTTGGCGACCAGGGCGCCTTCCGGCGTGGCCAGCTTAAACGAGTCGGCAAAGCCCTGGTTGACTTCCTGCACCGTCACGCCCAGCTTGGCGTGGCTGGCCTTGCCCGTGGCGACGATCTGGTCCTTGATGCGGCCGGCCAGGTCGATGGGGATGGCGAACGACAAGCCCTGGAAGCCGCCCGTCTGGCTGTAGATCTGCGAATTGATGCCGACCACTTCGCCGCGCGTGTTGAACAGGGGGCCGCCCGAGTTGCCGGGGTTCACCGCCACGTCCGTCTGGATGAACGGCACATTGCTGTCGTCCGGCAAGGAACGGCCCTTGGCGCTGACGACGCCAGCCGTCACCGTGCTGTCGAAGCCATAAGGAGAACCGATGGCCAGCACCCATTCGCCCACTTTCAGGTCGCTCGAGTGGCCGAGCGGCACGATGGGCAGGTTGTTGGCGTCGATCTTCAGCACAGCGATGTCCGTCTTCGGATCCGTGCCCAGCACCTTGGCGCGGAATTCGCGGCGGTCGTTCAGCTTGACGGTCACTTCGCGCGCATCGCGCACCACGTGGGCATTCGTCATGATGATGCCGTCGGGGCTGACGATGAAGCCGGAACCGAGGCCGTGCGTGGGCACGTCGCGGCCGCCGCGCTGCCCGCCTTGCGGGCCCTGGAAGCGGCGGAAGAATTCGAGGAACGGGTCGTTGCCGAAGTCGTCATTGCCGGCCTGGGCCGATGGGTCGTACGCCACCTTGGTGCTGCCCGTGACGCTGATATTGACGACGGCCGGGCTGTTGCGCGCGGCGATCTGGCTAAAGTCGGGCAAGGCCACCAGCGGCGCGCTTGCTGCAGGCGCCACGGCGGCGGCCACGGGTGCGGAGGGAGTGCCTGCGGTGGCATTCGCGCCGGCATTGTTCTGATGCATCACCATGGCGCCACCGGCGCCCAGCACACCGATCGCGGCCAGCGCGGCTACGGTGCGTTTGATTTTCAGCGATGTGGTATTCGTTTGCTGTTCCATGAATTGCTCCTCATTCAATGAGATTTTGATGTATGCAATAGTGGGCCACGAGTCTTAGGCGGTGCTTAACATTTTTCCATTTGGAAACAGGCATTTGCGCCTTTAAGCGGGGTTTAATCTTGCGTAGCATGGGCAACCAATGGAAGCCCTGAATGCGGCCCGAACGGGCTCCGGACGTGACACTGGCCGGATTGACCGGCCAGTATTTTACTGCATGGGGAGGGAATATTCCCTTCCGCCAATGCCGGCGCGTGGCGCCGAAATCAGCTCAGCTCAGCTCAGCTCAGCTCAGGCTGCCTGGCGCTGTTCCAGCGCGCTGACGGTGGCGCCAGTGGTGGTGCCGATCTCGATCTTGCGCGGCTTCAGCGCTTCCGGCACTTCGCGCACCAGGTCGATGGTCAGCATGCCGTTTTCAAACGTGGCGCCCGTGACCTTCACGTGGTTGGCCAGCTGGAAACGCTGTTCGAAATCGCGGGCAGCGATGCCGCGGTGCAAGAACGTGCGCTCGACGCCATCTTTCTGCTTGCGGCCCGTGACGTGCAGGGAATCGCGTTCGGTGATGATGTCGATCTCTTCGCGCGAGAAGCCCGCCAATGCCATCACGATGCGGTATTTATCTTCCGATACGAGTTCGATGTTGTAGGGCGGGTAGCTGGGCTGCGCATCGGCGCGCTGTTCGTTGAGCAATTGTGCCAGGCGGTCGAAGCCGATGGCGGAACGGTACAGGGGAGCAAGGTCAAAAGTACGCATGATAAATATCCTTTTCATTAAAGCGATAAGAGGGGCGGACCTCACCATGAGCATCCGCCTGTTACCGATATACGGCCTGCCAACGCCCTTTCAAGGCCTTGAAATTGGCAAAAAACGCCCCAGACGGCAAAGAATTTGTAAGAAATTTTTACATGCCCCATCCAGGGATGGGTTGCATGACGCCCCTCATGCAGGGTCGGCTTTTGGTGTATGCTGGCGGCATGAACAATGACACCGACATCCAGCTCAGCGGCCCCTTCAAGGCCACCGACGGCTCCGGCCGTGCCCACGACATCAAGGCCATCCGCATCTTCGACGAAGGCTACGGCATCATCGACGTCTACGTCGATTTCGCCGCCCCGCTCGAAGCGGGCGCCTACAAGGACAAGACCCTGGTCGGCCACATCCTGGCCCGCCTGCGCAGCCTTGGCTATGTAGGCCCCGACTTCGGCCATGGCGATCTGGGCTTGCAAGACAAGAAACTGATCGTCCTGGAAGCGCCCGAGGAATTTTCGGCCTTTGCCGTGAGCAAGGGCTGGAAGGATCTATCCGCCGAATTTGACGAAGACTGAGAACACCTGACCAAATCTACTGCGCGTCGCGCTTTGCGGCCGGCGATGCTCACCGTGCTTTAGCACGGCTGCGCTTCTCGGCCACAAATCACTGCCGCTCGCTACGATTTTGTCAGGTGTTGTAAAGTACCAATAGTATCCGCGCCGCGCCAGCTTCTGCTGCCGCGGCGTTTTTCATGGGCGACCGCTTGCTTACTTAGCTGATATAGCGCGCGCTCCAGGCAGCGATGACGTTGGCGACATAGGCCGCGTCGTCGCGCCCCGTCAACAGGTGGTCGGCATCGTCGAGCGAAACGAAGCTTTTCGGGTGCTTGGCCGCCGTAAAGATCTCCATCGCGTTCGACAGGCTGACCGTCGTGTCGTTCGGCGCGTGCATCACCAGCAGGGCGCGGCGCAGGCCGGCGATGTGGGTCTTCAAGCTGTGGCTGCCCGCGTCGTCGACGAATTGCTGGCGGATGCGGAAGGGCCGCCCTTCCAGCTGCACCAGCGCTTCGCCTTCGGCGGCGATTTGCTCCAGGTGCTCGCTGAACATGCGCGTCACGTAGGCGGGCGTGCTGGGCGCGGCCAGGGTGGCGATGGCGGTGGCTTCCGGTACTTGCGACGCGGCGGCCAGCACGGCCGCGCCGCCCAGGCTATGACCGATCAGCAATTGCGGCGCGGCATGTTTTGCCCGTAGGAAATCAGCGGCGGCGACCAGGTCGTCCACGTTCGACGAGAAATTGGTGGCGGCGAACTCGCCTTCGCTGGCGCCCAGCCCCGTGAAGTCGAAGCGCAGCACGGCGATGCCGTGTTCCGTGAGACCTTGCGCGATGCGCCGCGCGGCCAGCACATCCTTGCCGCAGGTAAAACAGTGGGCGAACAGCGCATAGGCGCGGATGGCGCCGTCAGGCGCATCGATCCGCGCCGCCAGCACATGGCCGTGCGCGCCGGGAAAATCTTGCCGGGTGGATTTCATTGTCTCAGATCAAAGCTGCCGCGCAGGGCGGCCGAAGGCGCATTGTAGCGCCGCCCGGCCGCCGCCGCTGGCGGCTGGCAAGCTTCAATCACGCTTGGGAATATCCACGCCCCTGGCAACGGCTGGCCTGGCCAGGAAGGCGTCCAGCGCGCGCTGCACGTTCGGGAAGTTGGCAAAGCCGACGAGGTCGCCCGCGCCATAGAAACCCACCAGGCAGCGCACCCACGGGAAGATGGCGATGTCGGCAATCGTGTACTGGCTCCCCATGATCCAGTCGCGGCCCTGCAGGCGCTGCTCGAGCACGCCCAGCAGGCGCTTCGCCTCGCCGATATAGCGTTCCAGCGGCCGCTTGTCCTCGTAATCCTTGCCGGCGAATTTGTGGAAGAAGCCCACCTGGCCAAACATGGGGCCGATACCGCCCATCTGGAACATCAGCCATTGGATCGTTTCATAGCGCAAGCCCGCTTCCTGCGGGATGAACTTGCCCGTTTTCTCGGCCAGGTACAGCAGGATGGCGCCCGACTCGAACAGGGCCAGCGGCTTGCCATCGGGGCCGTCCGGGTCGAGAATGGCGGGAATCTTGTTGTTCGGATTGAGTGACAGGAAGGCGGGCGACAGCTGGTCGTTTTGCTCGAAGCTGACCAGGTGCGGCTCGTACGCCAGGCCCAGCTCTTCCAGCAGGATGGAGACCTTGATGCCGTTCGGCGTCGGCAGCGAGTACAGCTGCAAGCGCTCGGGGTGCCGGGCAGGCCATTTTTGGGTGATGGGGAAGTCGGAGAGTTGGGACATGGAAATCCTTTTGAGGTGTATGACGTGGCACAAGCAGGCAAGTATAGCCAAGCATGACAGTTTCAGCAGGACAACGCATTCAGCCAAACAAGCCATGCAAAAACCAGCGCGGCGCGGCATCTTCTCCGCTGCCGGCGATGCGTTCGCGGTAAACCCAGTAATGGGCGTGATCGAGTCCTTCGGCAATGAAATAATCGCGCGCCTGCGACTGCCCCCACCAGCCCGCCTCAATGCGTTCGGCGACGGACACCATTTTCAACGGCGAGCCATAAAACGGCCGGTGTTCGCGCATCAGGAGGGCGATGGGCTGGGCCAGCAGCCAGCCGGGACGGGGCATGCCGGACAAGCCGGGCGGCAAGTCCGGCTGCGCGTTTTGTACGCCTGGCCTGGCCGGCAGCGGCAGCCACTGGTTGGCCGCCTCGGGCCGGTAATCGGCGCGCGGCGCCGCCTGCAAGACATTCTCGGCGCCCAGGCGCGCCACCAGCAATTCCAGCAAGCGCTGGCGCTCCTGCGGCGTGCCGCCCGGCTCGGGAAACAGGGTGTCGCTGGGCGGCGCCATCGGCTGCACCTGCAGCGCTTCCAGGGTGAGGCCGATCACGGGCGCGTCCAGCACCAGCTGCGCCAGGCGTTCCTTGAGCAAGCGCAATAAATGCTCGTCGCGCCAGACGGCCTCGCCCAGGGCCAGGTCGATGACGGTGGGCTGGCGCGCCACCCTGCCCCGCTCGTGCGCCAGCAGCAATTGGATGCGTTCGACGGCGAATTGCCGCGCGCACAACCAGCCCGTCATTTGCTGCAGCAGGCGGCGCGCGCCGAACAGCAGCGCTTCCGCGTGCTCCACGCGGTCGAACAGTTCCAGGCTGGCGCAAAACGTGGGCGGCGCTTCGAGCCACAGGTACAGTTCCGTGCCGTGGCCATGCGCATCGTCGAGCATGTCGAGCAAGGCCCCGCCGCAGCGGCGCTGCAAGCCGGGCCGCGGCAAATGGCGCAACTGCCCCAGGGTGCGGCAGCCGATGCCGTCCAGCCATTCCAGCCAGGGGCGCGCGGGCGGCAGCAAGGCGCATGGCAAGCCGTCGAGACGGCGCACCAGGCTGGCCATGCTCAATGTCCGGCCCCGGCGCGTCCCGGCGCGCGCCAGCAGCCAGGCGCCGCGCGCCGTGGGGGCGCACGACAGCTGGGCCGTGTAGCCCAGCGCGCGCAAGCTGGCCGCAATCTGCCGGCACAGGGCCCGCACGCCGCCGAACAGGCGCAGGCTGGCGCCCGCGTCGACGAGCAGGGTCGCTTCCTCGCCCTGCGCCACCAGCGGCGAATATTGCAGCAGCGCCAGCGCCACCGCTTGCAGCGCCTGCGCCTCCAGTGCCAAAGAGCGCTCGTGCAGGCGCGCCTGCGGCGCCAGCATCAGCGCGCCCGCGCGGCGCATGCCCGGCCGGATGCCCGCCGCCCGCGCCAGCGGCGACACGGCCATCACTTGCTCCTGCTCCAGCACCACGCCGAGAAGGTCAGACGACCAGCGCGGGCAAAACACTTCGAACGGGAGCCGGGGCAGGTACAGGCCGATCCAGAGTCGCATGGCGTAGCAGTAATGAAGGAGGTTGCAGGGGCAGGAACAAGGGCGCGTCGCGCTGCGGTCCCCGGCGCTTGATGAAGCCGATCTCGATGCCGCCGGCGGCCGGGCGCACGGACAGGCGCAGCGGCGCCGGCGACGCATCCTGCGCGCCGTGCAAGGGGCGCAGCATGCAGAACAGGGTGTTGCCGGACTGCGCGGCCAGGTGCAGGCGGCGCAGGCTGTCGGCGCGCACGTGCGGCTGCCAGAACAGCAAGGCGCCGCACGTGCCGCTGCGCAAGATGTTTTCTGCCGCCCACAGGGCATCCTTGCTGCCGGCGCTCTTGAGCCACAGCAGTTGCGACGGCGCCAGCCCATGCGCGGCCAGGGCCAGCGCCTGCGGCGGGTGGGGCGGCTGCAGCAGCACGATGGGCAAACCCGGCAGTTGCGCCAGCGCGGGCGCCAGCAGCCGCACTTCGCCGCTGCCCGGCTGCTGCACCAGCAGATCGATGAGGCTGCCGCAGGGCCAGCCGCCGCCGGGCAGTTGCGCGGACAGGGCGGCAAAGCCCGTGTCCAGGCAGCGCGTGGCGCCCTGCCCCAGCTGCGATGCGCGCCACAGGGACGGGTGCAAGGCTTCCGGCGAGGCCATCAATTGGGAATGTTGCATAATTGAATATGAAGATGGATACTGTATGCATATACAGTACTATCCAGTCCCCCTTTTGGCAAGGCATATCTGCGCATCCCCATCCGGGGGCCGTCCCGCGACGTCCGAAAAACACCGTTTTTCACATCGATTGCTGTACCATAAGCACTCTCCTTACCGCTCGGCAATGCACCGGGCGGCTTCCTCCGTCCATAAGGAAACGCATTTGACCACCATCCAACTCATCAGCGCCATCGTCTTCGGCCTCGCGCTCATCCACACCTTCGCCGCCAAGTCGTTTGAAACATTATCGCGGCGCCATCCCCGCCATGCGGGCTTGCTGCATTTGCTGGGCGAAGTGGAAGTCGTGTTCGGCTTCTGGGCTTTCATTTTGATCATCATCATGGCCTTTGTCTCGGGCGGCGATGCGGCCATCGAGTATGCCGAGTCGCGCCATTACACGGAGCCGCTGTTCGTCTTTGTCGTCATGGTCGTGGCCGCCTCACGCCCCGTGCTCGACGCCGTGCAGCGCCTATTGAAAGGCGTGGCGCGCGTGATGCCGCTGCGCACGGAACTGGCCCTCGTCTGGCTGGGCCTGGCGCTCGTGCCCCTGACGGGCTCCCTGATCACGGAACCGGCCGCCATGACCCTGGCCGCGCTGATGCTGGCGCCGCAAATCTTCCGCCCGGGCATCCCTGAATGGCTGAAATACGGCGCGCTGGGTGTGCTCTTCGTCAACGTTTCCATCGGCGGCACCCTCACCTCGTACGCGGCGCCGCCCGTGCTGATGGTGGCCACCACGTGGAACTGGGACAGCGCCTACATGGCCACCCACTTCGGCTGGAAGGCCGCCATCGCCGTGCTGGTCAACGCCACGGGCGTGAGCATATTGCTGCGCAAATATCTGCATAGCAACACCTCCGACATCAAGCCGAAGGCTGGCGAAGTGGAAGCACCGAAAGTGCCGCTGGCCGTCAGCCTGGTGCACATGATCGTGCTGGCCGGCGTCGTCACCCTGGCGCACCATCCCGTGCTGTTCATCGGCCTGTTCCTGTTCTTCCTCGGCTTCGTGCAGGCGTATGAGCGCTATCAAAGCCCGCTGATCCTCAAGGAAGGCTTGCTGGTCGGCTTCTTCCTCGGTGGCCTGGTGGTGCTGGGCGGCATGCAGCAATGGTGGCTGCAGCCCATCGTTTCCAGCCTGAAACCGCTGGCCCTGTTCTTCGGCGCCCTGGGCTTGACGGCGATTACCGACAATGCGGCCCTCACCTACCTCGGTTCGCTGATCGTCGGCATGACGGACGAAGCGAAATACATGCTGATGGCCGGCGCCGTGGCCGGTGGCGGCCTGACCGTCATCGCCAATGCGCCGAACCCGGCCGGCGTGGCCCTGCTGCGCCGCGGCTTCAAGGATGAATCGATCGGCGCCGTCGGCCTGCTGGCGGGCGCCCTGCTGCCGACGGCCGTGGCGGGCCTGGCCTTCCTGGCCCTGTAAAACACTACACGGGGCGGCTGCCGGCCGCCCCTGTTCTCCCTCGTTTTCCCTCCTCAGTTACCTTCCTCAGTTTCCTTCATACACGAGGAAATGCAGCCGGTCATAGAACAGGCTGTAGGCATAGTCGAACGTGCCCACGCTGCGAAAACCCTTGTGCAGATACACTTGCAGCGCTTCGCTCTTTTCCCACACCGTCAAGGTGATGCGCGCGCAGCCCTTGCGGCTGGACAGGTCGCGGATTTCGTGGAACATTTGCCGGAACAGGCCCTGCCCCCGGTATTTTTCGTCGATGGCCAAACTGCTGACGAAACAGTCGTCGGCGCGCGCATGCGCGAGCACGAAGGCGTCATACGCATCGTCGAGCGCCTTCATGTCATCGCGGTAATACGAGACGGCGCCGCAAGCCTGGAACTCGTCCATCGTCGCGGCCGTAAAGAAGCCGATGAAACGCCCGTCCTCGTCATGCAGGCCGTGGATGTGCGCCAGATACGGGTCGATGTTCTGCCGCCGCTGCAATTCGACGAACTGCAGATTGAGTTTATTGCCGAACGAACAGTATTCCAGGTAGCTGGTGGCAAACAGCAATTTGGCCATGCGGTTCTTCGCCTCGTCGCCCAGCAACTCGCCCGGCACCAGCGTGAGCGGCGCATGCGACAGCAGGCCCGCCTGAGCCTGAACTTCGTCGCCGGACGGGGCGGTATCGCCGGCGGCCGGCATGCGGCTGCCGTGGCGGCCCACGGTGGGGCGCCAAAAGTTGCCGGCGGCAATATGCTGCGAACGATGGGCCAGCAGGTAACGGCAAAAAACGTCATTCACGCGATCGAGCTGCGGATCGTCCGACAGCACCGAGTAATAGTGGAAATGCTCGATATCCGCCCGCAATTGGGCAGCATACGCCATGCGCGGCACTTCCTCGATATCGAACACGTCGACGATATTGGGCAAGATCAAAGGATCGTCGAGTTGCCAGCCGATTTCGTCGAGCCGCGCCACGCAGCGCGCATACGCGCGCCGTTCCTCGTCGCTCAAGGGGATGTGCATGTCGGTAATGATATCGTCCAGCAAGCGCATGCCGCGGATGCCGCCCGCCACCGCTTCCCGCGCGCCGTCATACAGCACGCAGTAGCGCTGGTAAAACTCGGCATGGCTGAGCAGGGTCACGCCCAGGTTTTTCTTCCATTCGGCATAAAACTGGCCGAACAGCCGCGCCTCGAATTGCGGGCAGGAACGGGGAATCTGCTGGTCGATGTCCGCATACGCGCGGTTCACATTGCGCTGGATCACACGCAGCGCCGCATCGTTCTTCTTGGCGATCAGCATGCCCGTTTCATCGAGAAACAGATTCATCCAGCTGACGTGCCGGCGCTCTTCGCTGTCATCATCCATGCGCTGGAAATAATCGGGCACTTCCGGCTTCATCAGGAAAATCGTCGCCGGATTGTGCGGGATCGTATCGACATCCATATACAGGCCGCCGTATTCGCACATGATGAGGATGCGGAAATAATCGGACAAGGTGGCGAAATAGCGCTGCGTATGCAGGGTATCGAGGATATCGAAGCGGGCCGGCGCGAAGTCCAGCGCCAGCGCGCGCAGCGAATTGATATGCAGGGTCGTGCCGCCGATGTCGTAGCGGCCTATCGTGTAGCGCCCGGCGCCGCCCGTGGGGCTGAAGCGCTCGTCATCGCGCAGCTGCTGCGCATCCCACACCCACAGGATGGAAACATACGGCGCGCCGCCGTTGCAGCGCACGTCGTCGAGCGCCGCGCCCCACTGCTGGATCGCCTCGCAGGCGATGGCCGGCAGGGGTCCGCCCATCCAGATGCGGTGCAGGTAGCGCTCGTCCTCGCCGAGCGCGCGCGTGGGGATGCAGCTGAGCGAGGAACAGCTTGCCGCATTGAAATGGTTGAAGTTCAGGGCGACGAAGCTGCGCAGGGCGGCGATGCCCGCCTGGTGCTCCGCGGCCAATTGCTCCAGGTCGCTGCCAGCCGGCCTGACATCGGCCAGGGTGATGTAATCGAGTTTCAGCCGGTTGATGCGAAACTCGTATTCCAGGTTGAAAATCTTTGCTTGATCGTGTTTCGAGGCCAGGTCATCTATTTTCATGGGCGCACCATTTTCCGCAGGAGAGTGTCAATAAACGTCGCAGGAGATAAAACAAGGTCGACAACATGCGCATCGTTGCGCCATCAGTGCCGGGCGAGCAGCACCTCGCTTTCCCGGCGCCCCGCCATGCCCCGTGTAAACAGCAGCAGGCAGGCCGTGATGACCACGATGACGGGGATATTCAGCAGCGCATACGTTTCCAGCGCATAGCCGAAGCGCTGGCACAGCACGTTGTACAGCTGCAGCCAGGCGGACAGATAAATGCAGTACAGCAAGCTCATGGCGGCCGTCGTCAAGGTCATCGATTCCTTGCTGGCCGTGATCGCGCTGCGGATCAGGGCGCCGTTGAACAGGCCGAAGCCGATGGAATAGACAAACATGCAGGCCGCAAACACGTCGACGTGATGGCGGCCTGCACCGGCGCCCAGCATGCCGGCGGCCGCGATCAGCCCGCCCAGGCGCAGCAGGGACACGAGGGGGAAATCCTGGCGCAGGCGCTGGATGGCGATGCTGCTGAGAACGAAACCGGACAAGATCACGCATTGCAGCGCGATATACGTGGCGTAGGAGGCGCCCATTTCCTGCAGCACGAAGAGGGGCGAAAAGCCGATCCAGGCCGTCAGGGGCACGGTGGCCAGCCCGGCCGTGAACATGCCGAACATGAAGCGCCGATTGCTGAAAATGGCGCCATAGCTGCGCGCGATGGCGCCCAGGTCCAGCCGAGCGACCGGCGCCGGCGTGCGCGGCATGGTCTTGCACAGGCCCAGCAAGGACAGCAGCGCCAGCAGGCCGGAGAGGAAAAACACGTAGCGCCAGTCCAGCCGGCTGATGATGGCGCTGCCGAGGATGGGGCCGGCCAGGGGCGCGAGGATGGTGGTGCTCGACAGAATGCTGCTCAGCTTGACGGCCGCCATGTCGTCGAACAGTTCATGGATCATGGCATAGCCGACGAAGATGAAGCAGCAGCCCATGCCCTGGATGAAACGCGCGACGAGAAATTGCTCGATCGAAGCGGTCAATGGCACCGCCAGGGTGGCCAGCAGGAACAAGGTATTGCCGGTCAACACGAGCTTGCGCTTGCCGATGGCGTCGGCCAGGGGCCCCAGGAATATCTGCAGGGAACTGCCGCCCAGCAGATACAGGCTCAGGGACAAGGGGACGAATTTCGCCTCCGCCTGGAACTCGCCGACGATGCCCAGCATGGCCGGCATGATCATGTCGTTCGACAGATAGATATTCAGTTCAAAGACGAGGAAAAACGCAAAAAACCACAGCAACTGCTTGGACTTGATGGACATGGCGCGTTCCGTAACGTGGGTGGCTGCCGTCAGTGCGTACCGGCTGTCGGGGCATGGGACGGCGGACACGGCTTCACTGAAAACGTGTACCAATTGTATACCAGTTAGTATTTTTAGCGCCTGTTTTTGTGATTTTTAAATACCGCAGCAATACCACTTGAGAAGAATCCCTGCTACTGCGGCATTGGAAATTGGCGCTGGAAAGGGCGCGTCCGGCGTGCCGGCGCGCGGCAGCGGTCCTGCGGGAGAAAGGAAAGCGATGCGTACCAGTGCCTGCGCACCATTGCGGCGCGCGGCACGGCGGCTTATCGGCGGCGGTGGCTGGCGAAGAAATCGAGCAGCATCTTGCTGGCGTCGGGCTTGGCCTTGTCGTTGAACGGCAGGCTGGCGTCGCCGCCGCTCCAGGCGTGCTCGAGGTGCTCGACCTGCGCCACGCGCAGCAGCACCTGCTTGTCCACCTGATAATCGTGCAGCCCATACGCATGGGCCGGATTGCGCCCGCCCGCCGCGCCGCCAGGCAGGCGCTGCGCCGTCACCACGGTATCGACCGGCAAGCGGTTGACGCGCACGCTCTGGCGCACCAGCTGCGTCTGGTTGATGGGCCGCACCACCTTGTCAGCCAGCCCTTGCAGCAGGATGGTGGGCAGGCGGGGAAACGCGGGCTGGCGCGCCAGCACTTCATCGATGGCCGCGTCGGCGCGGGCGGCCGCGCCATGCTGCATCACGCCCAACGCGCCGATCAGGTTATGCCCGGCGCCAAACACGGGCCCGGAATGCAGGCCCAGCGCGGCAAACAGCTGCGGATGGTTCAGGGCCACGATATGCGCCATGCCGGCGCCGGCGGAAATGCCGCAGATATAGATGCGCGCGCGGTCAATCGCATAGCGGGCTGCCACCTGCTCGATGGCGCCGACGATCAGGCGCACGTCGCCGCCGCCATCCTGCGTCAGCTTGTCGTACCACTTCCAGCAGCGGCGCGCATGCGAGCGCAGCGATTGCTGCGGATACAGCACGGCATAGCCCTTGCGCTCGGCCAGGCGGTTCATGCGCGTGCCCTCGGCAAACTGCGTGGCGCTCTGCTCGCAGCCGTGCAGCATCACCAGCAGCGGCCGGCCCCGGCTGCGCATGGAGGCGCTCGGCGCCTTCTCGGGCAGGTACAGGAAATATGGCAGGCGCCGGCCCGGCAACTGCCCCAGTTCTGGCAACGGCGCATAGTGGGCGGCCAGCCACTTGCCCGGCGGGGGCGCCGTTCGCTTGCGCACGCGCGGTGGCGACAGGGGCGTGGCGAAGGGCGCCAGCGAGGGCATGGCGTCGCTGGCGGGCCTGGCGCGCGGCGTCGGCCGGCTCTTGGCCACGGGCTTGCCGCGGGGTTTAGGTTTAGGCGTGGGCTTGGCCGGCACGGGCCCGAACAGCACCTTGGCCAGCTTGCTGGCCGTGCGCTGCTGCGCCTTACCGGCGCGCAGCAGCCCGCGCAGCCATTTGGTGGCGGGCTTTACCATGGCAAGCGGCGCGCATGGCGTGGTGGAGCGTACCGCAAGTTCATCCCACTGCATCGTTGCATCGTCAGCATGTGCGGCCTCCTCCGTAGAATGCATAGAGTACCGCAATTGTCTGGCAACACCGTACGTTTGCACACGGATAAAAGTGCCGCTGGCACGATTGAGGCAGATCAAGCGCGACCTCGTGCGCATGCTTAATCTGGATGTTCGATCCGCACTTCACCAGAGGAGAGAACACCATGAGCTATCTGGACCGCGACATCCTGGGCATGTACCGCAACCACGACGGCCCGGGGCCGGCACTGATGGGGGCAGATACCCTGCTCGGCGACGATGTCTACAATCACAACGACGAGGAGCTGGGCGACATCAAGGAAATCATGCTCGACATGCGCACGGGCCAGATCGCCTATGCCGTGCTGTCCTTCGGCGGCATCCTGGGCATGGGCGACAAGCTGTTTGCCGTGCCCTGGGAACGCCTGACCCTGGACACCGTCAACAAGCGCTTCCTGCTCAACGTGGACAAAGACTTGCTGAAAGACGCACCCGGCTTCGACAAGAACAACTGGCCCGACATGGGCAGCGAAGCGTGGAACCAGCAGATGGAAGCCTTCTATGGCAGCGGCACGCGCTACGGCAGCGGCGCCATGGCAGGCAGCCGCATGCCATCGGGCAGCGACCTGCGCGGCAGCGCCAGCCTGCAATCGGGCAGCGAAGGCAGCATGTCCGGCACCTCCATGAGCGGCAGCCGCGCCGGCACGGGCAGCAGCCAGGGTGGCTCGCGCTCATCGCTCGGCGATGATGAGCAGGATCAACGCCAGCCGGACTAGCGGTAAAACCGCGTCATGCAGCCTACGCGTGGGCCGGGGGCAAAAAACCTAGCGCTGCATCGACTCCCATACCTTTTGCAGGCGCTTGGCCGAAACAGGCATCGGCGTGCGCAATTCTTGCGCGAACAGCGACACGCGCAGCTCTTCCAGCATCCAGCGGAAGTCGACCAGTTTCGGGTCCGTGTTCTTGCCAGCCTGGCGGTCCTTGGCCTGGCGCAAATACGGCGCGGCCGCCGATTGCCACTCGGCCATCAACTTGGTGTCGCGCGCTGGGTCGGCGCGCAGCTTTTCCAGGCGCACGTTGATCGCTTTTAAGTAACGGGGGAAGTGCGCCAGCTGCGTGTACTCGTTTTCCGTCAGGAAACGCTTATGCACGAGTCCCTGCAACTGCGACTGGATATCGGTGGCCGCCGCCGCAGGAATATTCTGCAGGCGCTTGGGCAAGCCGTGGAATTCCGTCAGTACTTGCGACAGCAAACGGGCGATTTCATTGACCAGCAAGACCAGGCGCGACTTGCCTTCCGCCTGGCGCTTGGCGAACGAGGCGGCGTCCAGCGGCAGCGGATCTTGCAGGCAAGCAATATCGAGCGCCTTGTTGATGATTTGCTCGCGCAACTCTTCCTGCGAACCGAGGGCCATGAATTGCATGCCCATCTGCTGCAAACCGGGGATGCTTTTCTCGACGTACTTGATCTGTTCCTTCATTTGCAGCGCGAACAGGCGGCGCAACCCCACCTTGTGCGTGCGGGCGGCCACCGTCGGGTCGTCGAACACTTCCAGGTCGCAATGCGTGCCCTTGTCGACCAGCGCGGGGAAGCCGATCAGGGTCAGCTTGCCTTGCACGATTTCGAGCAACTCCGGCAATTCGCCAAAGGTCCAGCCCGTCAAGCCCATGTGCTGCGAGACGGTGGCATTGCCTGAGGCCGGCGCCGCAGCAGCGGCTGCGCCCTTGGCCTGCGCGCCGCCCTTGCCTGCCGCCGCGCTGGCACCCTGCGCTTGCGCTTGCGCTTGCAGCCGCGACGCCACTTGCGCGCCCGCCACCTTGGCACCGGGCGTACCCGTGCCGGACACGCCCGACACTTCGGCCAGTTTCTGGAAACTCTGGCGCGCCTGGCCGCCGAATTCCGCCTGCAAAGTGGCCAGGTTGCGGCCCATGTCCAGCTGGCGGCCGTGCTCATCGATCACCTTGAAATTCATAAAGTGATGGGCAGGCAAGGTTTCCGGCTTGAAATCCGTCGTCAGCACATTGATCGTGATCTGCGTGCGGATGTCGAGGATGATGGCGTCGACCAGGTCGCCGCGGCCGAACACGCCCGCTGTATGCACGCGCTCGCAGAACTTCGCCGCGTAATCGGGCAGCGGCACGCAGTGGCGGCGCAGCTTTTGCGGCAGCGATTTGAGCAGCAGATGCACTTTTTCCTTCAGCATGCCCGGCACCAGCCATTCGCAGCGTTCGCGCGGCAACTGGTTCAAGGCATACAGGGGTACCGACAATGTCACGCCATCGCGCACGCTGCCCGGCTCGAAATGGTATGTGAGGCCCATTTCCAGGCCCGTCACGGACATGGTTTTCGGGAACAGGTCGGTGGTCACGCCGGCCGCCTCGTGGCGCATCAGCTCTTCGCGGTTCAGGTACAGCAGCTTCGGATTCTCGCGTATGGCCTCTTTATGCCATTTCTCGAAACCGGCGCCATTGCACACGTCCGCCGGCAGCAATTTGTCGTAGAAGGCGGCGATCAGTTCATCGTCGACCAGCACGTCCAGGCGGCGCGATTTGTGCTCGAGGTTTTCGATGTCCTTGATCAGTTTATGGTTGTGCGCAAAGAACGGCGCGCGCGTGTCGAAGTCGCCGCCCACGAGGGCGTCGCGGATGAAGATTTCGCGCGCTTCCGGCAAGTTGAAATTGCCGTAATTGATGCGGCGCTGGCTGTACACCACCAGGCCATACAGGGTCGCCCGTTCGGACGCCGTCACCTGCGCCGAGCGTTTTTCCCAGCGCGGCTCGCCCCACGATTTCTTCAGCAGGTGCTCGCCCACCTTTTCCAGCCATTCGGGCTGGATCTGCGCCACGCAGCGCGCGTACAAACGCGTCGTGTCGACCAGCTCGGCCGCCATGATCCACTTGCCCGGCTTTTTCAGCAGCGAGGAACCAGGCCAGATATGGAACTTGATGCAGCGCGCGCCCAGGTAGCCCGCGCCCGGCTCGTCCTCGCCCTTGAAGCCGATATTGCCCAGCAAGCCAGTCAGCAAGGCCATGTGCAGATTATCATAGGTGGCCGGTGCTTCGTTCAGGCGCCAGCCCTGTTCCTTGACGATGGTCAACAACTGCGAGTGCACGTCGCGCCATTCGCGCAAGCGCATCTGCGACAGGAAATTCGTGCGGCAATTGTCTTGCAGTTGGCGGTTGGTTTTCTTGTGCTCGATGGCGGCTTCGAACCAGCGCCAGATTTTCAGATAGCTGAGGAACTCCGATTTTTCGTCGGCAAACTTCTTGTGTGCCTCGTCGGCCGCCTGCTGATGCTCCATCGGGCGGTCGCGCGGGTCTTGCACGGACAGGGCCGAGGCGACGATCAGCACTTCCGTCAGGCAGGCGTTGTCGAGCGCGGCGAGGATCATGCGGCCCACGCGCGGGTCCAGCGGCAGCTTGGCCAGCTTGTTGCCCAGCGGCGTGAGTTTATTGACTTCATCGACGGCGCCCAGCTCCTGCAGCAGCTGGTAGCCGTCGGCCACCGCGCGCGCCAGCGGCGGCTCGATGAAAGGGAAGGTTTCCACGTCCGTCAGGTGCAATGACTTCATGCGCAGGATGACGGCCGCCAAGGAGGAGCGCAGGATTTCCGGTTCCGTGAATTTCGGGCGCAGCAAATAATCCTGCTCTTCGTACAGGCGGATGCAGACGCCGTCGGCCACGCGGCCGCAACGCCCGGCGCGCTGGTTGGCGGCGGACTGGGCGATCGGCTCAACCTGCAACTGCTCGACCTTGTTGCGGTAGCTGTAGCGCTTCACCCGCGCCAGGCCCGCGTCGACCACGTAGCGGATGCCGGGCACCGTCAGCGACGTTTCCGCCACGTTGGTGGCCAGCACGATGCGGCGCGCATTGCTGGTTTTAAACACGCGCTCCTGCTCTTCGGCCGACAGGCGGGCAAACAGGGGCAAAATTTCCACATGCGGCGGGTGGTGCTTGCGCAACGCTTCGGCGCAGTCGCGGATTTCGCGCTCGCCCGGCAAGAACACCAGCACGTCGCCCGAACCGATGCGGCACAGCTCTTCCACGCCATCAACGACGGCATCCATCAAATCGCGCTTTTCGCGCGCGGCAGCCGTCCTCTGGCCCGGCTTGTCGGCGCCGCTACTACCCGCGCCGGCACCCGGCATGGCCACCTGCTCCCGCTCCACGGGGCGGTAGCGCACTTCCACCTGGTACAGACGGCCCGACACTTCGATCACGGGCGCCAGCTTTTCCGGCGTGCCGAAATGGCGCGCGAAGCGTTCCGCATCGATGGTCGCCGAGGTGATGATGATTTTCAGGTCGGGCCGGCGCGGCAGCAGCTGTTTCAGGTAACCGAGCAGGAAGTCGATGTTCAGGCTGCGTTCGTGCGCTTCATCGATGATGATGGTGTCGTAATTTTTCAACAACGGGTCGGTCTGCGTCTCGGCCAGCAAGATACCGTCCGTCATCAGCTTGACGGACGCGCCCTTCGTCAAGGTGTCGGCAAAGCGCACCTTGAAACCCACGGTTTCGCCCAGCGGCGTGCCCAGTTCCTGCGCGATGCGCTTGGCCGTCGACGAGGCGGCGATACGGCGCGGCTGCGTGTGGCCGATCAAGCCCTTCTGTCCGCGTCCCAGTTCCAGGCAAATCTTCGGCAATTGGGTCGTCTTGCCGGAACCCGTCTCGCCCGAGACGATGATCACCTGGTTTTCCATCAAGGCCTTGGCGATTTCTGCGCGCCGGCCCGAGACGGGCAAGTCTTCCGGATACGTGATCGGTGGCAGCGGGTTGCGGAAAGCCTTTTCCGCTTCACGCGCGGCGCGGGCCGCATCGCGGGCTTCGCGGCTTTCCTGCCCCTCGCGCGGCGGACGCGCGGCCTGGGGTTTGCCCTCTCCCGATCGCTGCTGCTGTTGCTGTTTCTGCTGTTCCGCGCGCGGAGGCTGCTGCCTTTGCTGGCTCACGGGCGGGCGTGGGCGGCCCTGCGCAGGCGTGGCCGCAGGCGCGGAAACATCCCCGCTGGCGGGCACATTTGCAACGGTGGAAGGAGGGGAAGACTTATTGCTGGCTGAAGACATTGTTTTTTACAGGTATTTTAAGCGCGCACATCGCGCAGCGAATTATAATGCGCTTAATGGAAAACCCTACCCAATTCGTCCAATGGCTGCGCTCAGTCGCGCCCTACATCCACGCCTTTCGCGGCAAGACCTTCGTGGTCGCCTTCCCCGGTGAACTCGTCAGCGCCGGGGCGCTGCAGGTGCTGGCCCATGATTTGTCCCTGCTGCATGCGCTGGACATCAATGTCACCGTCGTCTACGGCTCGCGGCCGCAGGTGGCGGAACAACTGGCCTTGCGTAACGTCGAAGGCCGCTTCCACAACGGCGTGCGCATCACGGATATTGCCGCGCTGGAATGCGCGAAGGAAGCCGCCGGCGAGCTGCGCCTCGATATCGAGGCCGCGTTCAGCCAGGGCTTGCCGAACACGCCCATGTCGCATGCGGCCATCCGTATCATTTCCGGCAACTTCATCACGGCGCGCCCGCTGGGCGTGATCGATGGCGTGGACCTGGAACTGACGGGCATCACGCGCAAGGTCGACGCCGAAACCATCCATTCCATCCTCGGTTCGGACGGCCTGGTGCTGCTGTCGCCGCTGGGCTTTTCGCCGACGGGTGAAGCGTTCAACCTGACCATGGAAGACGTGGCCTGCAGCGCCGCCATCGCCCTGCACGCGGACAAGCTGATTTTCATCACGGAAACACCGATGATGGAAGACGCGACGGGCGTGGAAATCCGCGAACTGTCGTCGCACCAGGCCGAAGCCGTGCTGATGGCCGGCTTCTTGCCCGACGCCACGGCGTTTTACTTAAAACATTGCGTCAAAGCATGCCACAACGGCGTCGAGCGCTCGCACATCGTGCCGTTCTCGATGGATGGTTCCGCCCTGCTGGAATTGTTTACCCATGATGGCGTGGGCACCATGATCAGCCATGAAAACCTGGAAAGCTTGCGCCAGGCCACCATCGAAGACGTGGGCGGCATCATCAAACTGATCGAGCCGCTGGAAGCGGACGGCACTTTGGTCAAGCGGGGCCGCGAGCTGATCGAGCGCGAAATCGATTATTTCTCCGTCATCGAGCATGACGGCGTGATCTTCGGCTGCGCCGCCCTGTACCCGTTCCCCGCGCAAAAGATGGCAGAAATGGCATGTTTGACGGTGAACCCGGAAGTGCAAGCCCAGGGCGACGGCGAACGCATCCTGAAACACATGGAAAACCGCGCGCGCGCCGCTGGCCTGAACAAGCTGTTCGTGCTGACCACGCGCACCTCGCACTGGTTCAAGAAACGGGGCTTCGTGCCGGCCACAGTCGACGATTTGCCGAAGGACCGCCAGCATATGTATAACTGGCAACGTAAATCCCAAGTGCTGATCAAGACACTGTAAAACTGAAAAAGCCCGGCATGCCGGGCTTTTTCTTTACTGAAACATCATTACTTGATGTTCAGCGGGGCAAACGACTTGACCAGGTCGTCGAGCGCCTTCAATTGCGCCAGGAACGGCTCCAGCTGGTCCAGCGGCAAGGCGCTGGGGCCGTCGCAGCGGGCGTTGTCAGGGTCGGGATGGGCTTCCAGGAACAGACCGGCGATGCCGACAGCCAGGCCGGCGCGGGCCAGGTCCGCCACTTGCTGGCGGCGGCCGCCCGAGGCAGCGCCACCGGGGTCGCGCTGCTGCAGCGCATGCGTGACGTCGAAGATGATCGGCAAGTCGTCGCAGGTCTTTTTCATGACGCCAAAGCCCAGCATGTCGACCACCAGGTTGTCGTAGCCGAGGCAGGTGCCGCGGTCGCACAGGATCAATTGATCGTTGCCCGCTTCCTTGAATTTCTCGACGATATTGGCCATCTGGCCAGGGCTGAGGAATTGCGGCTTCTTGATGTTGATGACTTTACCGGTTTTCGCCAGGGCCACGACGAGGTCCGTCTGGCGCGCGAGGAAGGCGGGCAATTGCAGCACGTCCACCACTTCGGCCACCTGCTGCGCCTGCCATGGTTCATGCACGTCGGTAATCACGGGCACGCCGAACGCCGCCTTCACGTCCTGGAAGATGCGCATGCCTTCTTCCAGGCCCGGACCGCGGTAGGAATGGATCGATGAACGGTTGGCCTTGTCGAAACTGGCCTTGAACACATATGGAATGCCCAGTTTTTGCGTGACGCGCACGTATTCTTCGCAAGCGCGCATGGCGAGATCGCGCGATTCGAGCACGTTGATGCCGCCAAACAGCGCAAAGCTGCCTGTATTGCTGACATCGATGCCATGGACTTTCACTGAGGTCATAGGGATTCCATATTGGTTAATTGCTACTACTTGGTTGGAAGAGGCGCCGCCAGCGGCTGGCGCGATAAGGCATCTTACTAGCTAGGGCGGCGCAGATCAAATTTGATCCAGCGCAAGGGCGCGGCAAACGGCTTGTCGCCAGGCCGCGACGGCCCCGCGAGGGCAGGCGCAAAGTGCCTTATAATCACGCTTTATCTCTACACTGATTCAGGAGCACAGATGGCCCGCACGATCCACTGCATCAAACTCAACAAGGAAGCCGAAGGACTGGATTTCCCGCCGTACCCGGGCGAACTGGGCAAGAAGATTTACGAATCCGTGTCGAAGGAAGCGTGGGCTGCCTGGCTCAAGCACCAGACCATGCTGGTCAATGAAAACCGCCTGAACCTGGCCGACGCGCGCGCCCGCAAATACCTGGCCACGCAGATGGAAAAGCATTTCTTCGGCGATGGCGCCGATGCGGCCATGGGTTACGTTCCACCTACGGAATAAGCTGTATCGCTTGCCCGTGACCACGTCACGGGCAGTTTCACCTTCGTTTCACGCCTTTCCCCGCCGTTTCACGGCACCGCCGCCCCGTTTCGTCGCAAGCCGCTCGCCGCCCACGCCGCCGGCTGGCACAGTACGTCCATCGACAACCTCACACCAAGGCGGACACCATGTTGCAGCAAATCTTCAGCCACACTCCCCTCTACGTCTGGGCCATCCTGGGCTTTCTCGTCTACCGCGGCGTGCTGGCCAGCCGAGCCCGCGAAGTGAGCTTGCGCAAGCTGTGCATCATTCCGCTCGTCATGCTGGCCCTGTCGCTGAGCGGCGTGCATGGCAGTTTCGGCTTGGCCGGCGTGGCGCCGTTCGCCTGGGTCGCCGGCGCCCTGGCCGGCGCGGCGCTGGCATGGTCGCTGACCAAGACAGACACCATCGTGGCCATTCCCCAGCGGGGCAGCGTGCAGCGCCCCGGCAGCTGGGTACCCATGATCTTGATGATGAGCATTTTCTGCATGAAATATGCAGTCGCCGTGACCCTGGCCGTCGCCCCCGCCTATGTCCATGCGGCCAGCTTCATCGTACCTGTCTGCCTCGCCTATGGCTGCTTCAGCGGCATCTTCCTCGGCGGCTTGCTGCGCACCGTGGCCGTGTACCGCCAGGCACACATGACAAGCGGCCCGCAAGGGGCCGCCGTTTAAAACATCTATGCCGGCGAACGCCGGCTATCATCTTAGTACGCCAGGGTACGCACGCCTTCCGGCATGCCCAGCAAGCAGACGTTGGCGCCGCGCACGGCGAACAGGCCGACGGCGATGACGCCGACGATCTGGTTGATCTGCTGTTCCAGCGCCACCGGGTCGGCAATTTTCAAGCCCAGCACGTCGATGATCTCGCCGCCGTTATCCGTAATGAACGCTTCGGTAGTCCCTGCCTTCAGGCGCAGGCGGGGCGTGCCGCCCAGCGCGGCCAGCTGGCGCGAGACGGCCGCGCGCGCCATCGGCACCACTTCCACCGGCAGCGGGAAGGCGCCCAGGGTTTCCACAAGCTTGGAGCCGTCGGCGATGCAGACGAACTGTTTGGATACGGAAGCAACGATCTTTTCACGCGTCAATGCCGCGCCGCCGCCCTTGATCATGGCGCCGCTGGCCGTGATTTCATCGGCGCCGTCGATGTAGACGGCGATCGACTCGACATCGTTCAAGTCGAAGACGGGAATGCCATGGCCGGCCAGGCGCGCGGCCGTCGCTTCGGACGACGCAACCGTGCCTTTGATGCTGTCCTTGATCTTGGCCAGTTCATCGATGAAGAAATTGGCGGTGGAACCGGTGCCGACGCCGATGATTTCACCTTTTACTACGTAGTCGATGGCGGCGCGGGCTACGGCTTGCTTCAATTCGTCTTGGGTCATGGCATTCAGGCTAAAGTGAGGAATGGCGCTATTTTAACGGATTGCCAGCCCGGCCAGCCGGCCATCATGACCGACAAGGCGCCGCGATACAACAGGCAGGCGCGAAAACCTTGCCCTAAGGCAATTGCGCGTCCATTTACACTCTATGCCCTTTAAAATATGCGAAAATGGCACGATTGACCGATATGACGTTTCAGGAATAGCACATGAATCACAGTAAACAGGTACTTGTTGTCGATGACAGCCGGGTTTCACGTTTGATGTCGCATCAGTTCATCCTCAGCAAACATGCCGACTGGCAAGTGATTGAGGCGGCGACGGGTGAGGAAGCCCTGGAGAAAGTCAAGACCGCCACCCCTGTGCTGATACTACTGGATGTCAACATGCCCGGCATGGGCGGCATCGCGGCGGCGGAACAATTGCGCGCGCTGTGTCCGCAGACGCACATCATTCTCGTCACGGCCAATGTGCAGAACGCCACCCGCAACCGCGCCAGCGAACTGGGCGTCGGCTTCATGGAAAAACCGATCACGGAAACGCGCATCCACCAGCTGATCGAATCACTGGGACTGTGAGCATGGTCAATCTTTCCGAACTCGAGAATGATGCCCTGGTAGAGATATTCAACATCGGGGTGGGCCATGCGGCGGCGGCCATGAGCGAGATCGTGAATGAAGAAGTCACCATGTCGGTGCCGTCGATCACCTTCCTGAACCGTGCCGACGCGGCCGCCTTACTGGGCAGCAAGAAGGATGGAGAACGCATCTGCGGCGTCAGCCAGCATTACGATGGCGCTTTCGCTACCGAAGCCATCCTGATGTTTCCCGAGGACAAGAGCCTGGAAATCGTGCGCCTGATGGTGGGCGACGCCATGCCGCTGCAGGAACTGACGGAGATGGAACAGGAGGCGATGAGCGAGATCGGCAACATCATCCTCAACTCCTGCGTCGGGACCCTGGCCAACCTGTTCGACAGCGAACTGCATGGCTCGCTGCCCCTGTACCACGTGGGCACCAGCGCGGAAATCCTGTCCTCGTTCGGCGGCCAGGATGACGAAGCCGTCGTGCTGATGCTGCATATCGACTTCGTGCTGTCCAAGCACCAGATCCATGGCTATGTGGCCTTCGTGCTCGACCTGTCCGCCCTGCACGACCTGAAACAGCAGGTCAGCCGCTACCTGGCCAAGGTCCTGGGACAGGCGTGACGATCATGCCGGATGCATTGCATCGACTCGCCCTGCTCGAGAGCATACTCGGCGCCGTAAACCTGGGCGCCATCGTGCTCGATGAAGAGCACCGCATCGTGCTGTGGAACAGCTGGATGGCGCGCCACTCTGCCCGCCAGGCCGACGCCGTGCTGGGCCAGGATTTCTTCGCCGTCTTCCCGGAAATGCGGCACAAGCGCATCGATTCGGCCATCACCCAGGCCCTGCGCGACAATTTCCAGTCGCTGCTTTCGCAAACCCTGCACAAGGCGCCGTTTGCGCTGTACACGCATGGCGCGGCCACGGGCGGCAACGACGCCGAGGAACGCATGCAGCAAGCCATCGCCGTCACACCGATCAATTTACCCGATTCGCCGCGCCACTGCCTGATCCAGATCAATGACGTCACCATCGCCGTGGGACGCGAAAAGCTGCTGCGCGAACAGACCATGGTCTTGCGTTCGCAAACCTTTTCCGACGGCTTGACGGGCATCGCCAACCGCCGCCACTTCGACGTGGCGATCGAGAAGGAAGTGCGGCGCGCCATGCGCACCAGCAGCCCGCTGTCGCTGCTGATGATCGACATCGACCATTTCAAGGATTACAACGACCATTACGGCCATCAGCAGGGCGATGATTGCCTGATCCGCGTGGCGGCCGAGCTGGCCGCCATGCTGCAGCGCCCCACCGACTTGCTGGCCCGCTATGGCGGCGAAGAGTTTGCCGCCATCCTGCCCGATACGGACGCGGCGCAGGCGCTGCGCATGGCCGAGGCGATCCGCCAGCATGCGGCCGACCTGCGCATTCCGCATGCCAAGACGGGCAATGAAGTCAAGCACATCACGGTCAGCATCGGCATCGCCACGCAGTACCCGCAGCAGCCGCTGGCCATCTCCGCCCTGATCGGCGCCGCCGACCGCGCCCTGTACCAGGCCAAGGGCGCCGGGCGCAACCGCGTGATGGCGCAGCCGCTATAAAAAAAGCAACGCAGGGCAAATGATTCCAGTAGACATCTTTACGGCGTGTGCGTAGACTCGTCACTGATTGCAGCAACAATAACAAGAATTTATCTGTGGTATCTATCCCTGCGCATGGCCCACCCATGCGGGACATGGCCAGGAGCGCTTGTGAATCTCGATCCTCCCCTCATATCCGGCTTGCCGGGTGCCGGCATGGATACGACCATGGTGAACGGCATGCGCCTGCTGCTGTCGAGCGCCACCTTGCTGACCCTGTTCATCGACCCCGAAAGCGCCGGCAAGCTGAGCAAGATCACCTGGCTGATCTTTTCCGCCTACACCATGCACAGCCTGCTGCTCTATTTGCTGACCCTGCTGGGCCTCAGCCTGCCGCAGGATATCTTGCTGTACTGGCTGGACGTGGCCTGGTATGCGCTGATCGTGTTTTCCACCAGCAGCCACAACAATTTATTCTTCCTGTTCTTTTTCTTTGCCATCCTGACCTCGTCGTTCCAGCGGGGCTTCGAAGAAGGTGCGCGCGTCACCCTGGCCTCGGCCGGCCTGTTTGCCGCCACCGCCCTGTTCGGCGAAACGGATGCGGAACTGTCGCGCCTGCTGTTGCGCACCACCTTCCTGCTGGCGCTCGGCTACATGATCGCCTACTGGGGCGGCTCGGCCATCACCCAGCGCAGCCACCTGGCGCTGCTGCGCGATGTCAGCCAGCTGTCCAATCCGCGCTTCGGCGTCGACCAGACCATCACCTCGGTGCTGGAAAAAACCCGCAGTTATTTCAACGGCCGCAGTTGCCTGCTGATCATGCAGGACAAGGGCACGCGGGTCTGGTCGCTGCGCAGCGTGATTCATACGGGCACGGGCGTCGTGCATACGAGTTCGATCCTCAGCGACGATGCGGCCAGTCCCCTGCTCGCTTTCCCGTACGACAAGATCGCCCTGTACAACCAGCCCGCCGGCCGCTGGCTGCCATGGTCAGGCGGCGCGCGCATGCTCGAGCCCGACAGCGGGCGCTGGCTGCGGCACGACGACGCGGCGGGCGGCCGCCTGGCCGAACTGCTCGAAGCGCACGCCTTCATCAGCGCGCCGCTGCCCTTGCGCAATGGCAAGGGCCGCATCTTCATCGTGTCCGCCACCAGCATGAGCAAGACGGACGCCCTGTTTCTAAGCCATATCGGCGCGCAGGCGTTCCCCGTCATTGAAAACATCGATCTGCTCGACCGTCTGGCATCGCAGGCGGCCTCGCGCGAGCGCGAAAAGATCGCGCGCGACTTGCATGACACGGCCGTGCAGCCGTATATCGGCTTGCGCCATGGCCTGGCCGCCCTGCGCAACGAAGCCACGCCGGGCAACCCGCTGCTGCCCGAGCTGGAAAAGCTGATCATCATGTCGGGCCAGGTGATCACCGACCTGCGCAGCTATGCGCGCACGTTCAAGAATGGGCAAGTGCAAAGCGAGCCGGAACTGCTGGTCGCGCTGCGCCGCCAGGCCACGCAGATCCGCGAATTCTATGGCATCGACATCGCCCTGCATATCGAAGGCGACCTGCACATCAACGACCGCCTGGCGGCCGAAGTGTTCCAGATCGTCAACGAAGGCATGAGCAATATCCGCAAGCATACGTCGGCGCGCCACGGCGCCGTCAAGCTGACTTGCGTGCAGGGCGCGCTGCACATCAGCATCGACAACGAATGCGCCGCCGCGCACGTCCCCGACTTCCTGCCCGACTCGCTGGCCGAGCGCGCCGCCGCCCTGGGCGGCACCGCCCGCGTCACGCATGGCATGCTGGGCAACACCTCCGTGCAGATCGAGATCCCCATATGAATGACTTACGCCACATCCCTCCGGCCGGCCATGTCATCAGCGTCATGCTGGTGGACGATCACAAGACCATGCTGTGGGGCCTGGAGCGGCTGATCGGCGGCGAGCACTCGGGCATGCGCGTGGTCGCCACGGCGTCCGACAGCGCCGAGGCGCTGGAACAGGCGAAGGCGCTGCAACCGGATGTGATCGTGCTGGACCTGGACCTGGGCGGCATCAGCTCGCTGGCCATCCTGCCCGCGCTGGCGCAATGCGGCAGCACGCGCGTGCTGGTGCTGACGGCCAGCCACGACCAGGCCATCCTGGACCAGACGGTACTGAAAGGCGCGCGCGGCATCGTCAGCAAGGATGCGCCGGCGGAAATGGTCTTGAAAGCCATCGAAAAGGTGTACCAGGGCGAACTGTGGCTGGAACACGCGATGCTGGGACGCATGCTCACGCAGCTGACCCAGCCCGGCGGCGGGTCGGCGCAAGCCATCGCCGTCGCCAGCCTGACCCTCAAGGAAAGAAAGATCATCGCCGCGCTGGTGCACGGCAGCGGCACGCCGGCCAAGCTGCTGGCGGACCAGCTGTTCATCTCCGAACACACCTTGCGCAATCACCTGACGTCAATCTACCGCAAGCTGGGCGTGTACAACCGCCTGGAACTGTACGCCTACGCCACCAAGCACCAGCTGGGCCAATTGCCGCCCGGCGCCTGACGCCGTTCCCCCGCACGGCCACTGCACGGCCGCGCACGCCCTTCCCCGCCACCTCCCTGCGCCAGCCACCGGCATGGCCTCCCTTCGCCCCTGCGCGCCAAACTCGACCATGACAATTGTCACGGAAAAAACAAGCAGTTCCTCCTCGCAATAAAAGGATGTTCTTCTGATGTAGATCAAGGTGCCGACTTCTATAGTGGATTTACCGGAGTGCAAATCACCGCGCGGCCCACCACAACACGGAGCACAGCATGCGCTTTGACAAGTTTCTTCCGACAGCCCTGATCACCTATTTACAGGGCAAGGAAAAGGCTGCGTTCTACCGCTATGCACTTGTGGCGGCCCTCATGGCGGTGGTCTGCATCATCGGACTGCTGGCACTGGGCGAAAGTCCATGAGTGCGCCAGGAAGCAACGCTGCCATGCCGTTTTACCCACCGCTGTACCTTAACCACCACCAGGAGTTGTCATGAACCTCATCAAAAACTTTATCCGCGAAGAAGATGGCGTCACCGCAATCGAGTATGGCCTGATCGCTGCCCTGATTGCCGTAGTGATCATCGCTGCCGTCACCATCGTCGGCACGCAGCTGAAAAAAACGTTCAGCACCATCGGCACCAAGCTCACCTCCGCCAATACCGCTGCCGCCTGAACACGGTACTCCGGGCTGGCACGTCGCCAGTCCGGTTACCGCCAGGTCAACGCCACAGGCAAGTTTCCCCCTGCTCACCTATCAGAGGCCCATCGTGAAAACTCTCTTCAGCCGTTTATCCGACGAGTCCGCCGTCACGGCGATCGAGTACGCGCTGCTGGCGGGCCTGATCGCGGCAGTGCTGGTGATCACGATCACCCTGCTCGGTGACCAGGTCAAGCTGCTGTTTGTCTACGTCAAGGACCAAGTGGTCCTGGCCCTGTCATGAATACCCTGCGCGCCTCGCTGCGCACCCACCGCGCCCTGCTGCTGATCGTGCTGCTGTATGCCGCCGCCGCGGCACTGCTGGCCGGCGGCCTGCCCAGCGCCTCGGACACCCTCAACGTACTGGCCGGCTTCCTCGTGGCCATCCTCACGGGCCCCGTCTTCATCCTGTGCGGCTACACCATCCATGTCATGGTGGTGAAACGCCCGCACCGCCTGTGCCACTATCTGTACCACGATCTGCGCCGCTACCTGAGCAACGAGCGCCTGCTGCACGCGCTGCCGGCCATGCTGCTGATCCCCATATTCGCCTCCAGCTTCACCGTCTTCAAGGCCGCCATCCCCCGCCTGCATCCGTACACCTGGGATGCCAGCCTGTCCGCCTGGGACATGGCGCTGCATGGCGGCAAGGCCCCATGGGAAAGGCTGCAGCCACTGCTGGGCCACCCGCTCATCACGGGCCTGCTCAACTTCAGTTACCACTTCTGGTTCTTCCTGTTCTACGCCATCCTGTACTGGCTCATCCTCGATACCCGCCGGCCCCTGTTGCGCATGCAGTTCCTGCTCAGCTTTGCGCTGACCTGGATCGCCCTGGGCAGCATCCTGGCCGTACTGTTTGCCTCGGTCGGCCCCTGCTACTACGGCCACCTGCACGCCAGCGACCCGTATGCGCCGCTGATGGCCTACCTGCATGAGGCCAACCAGCACGTCCCCGTCTGGGCCCTGCAAGTGCAGGACATGCTGTGGCAAGGCTATCAAAGCAAGGGCACGAATGGCGAACTGGGCATCTCCGCCATGCCCAGCATGCATGTGGCCACGGCCGTGCTGATGGCGATCATGGGCTGGAAAGTGAGCCGCGCCGCCGGGCTCGCCCTGTCCGCCTTCGCCGTGCTGATCCTGCTCGGCTCCATCCACCTGGGCTGGCACTATGCGCTCGACGGTTATGTGGGTGCGGCCGGCGCGGCGCTGGTGTGGCACCTGGTGGGACGCATGCTGGGCAGCCAGGCCGCAGCCCCCGCCATGAACCTGGCCACGGCGCCCTGCCTGAGCAAGGGAGGACTGACATCATGAGCGCCCGCCTGCCCATGCTGCTGTGCCTGGCCGTGCTGGCCACCCTGCTCGCCGCCGCGCTGTGGCACGACCTGCGCACGCGCCGCATCCCCAACCTGCTGGTGCTGTGGGGCACGCTGGCGGGGCTGATCCTGAACAGCTTCGTGCCATCCGGCGCCGGCCTGTTCGACGCCTCCTTCGGCGGCCTGGGCCTGCTGCAGGCGCTGGCCGGCGCTGGCGCCGGACTGGCCCTGCTGCTGCCCATGTACCTGCTGCGCGCCCTCGGCGCCGGCGACGTCAAATTGATGGCCATGTGCGGCGCCTTCCTCGGCCCCGATGCGGTGCTGGAAGCGGCCCTGCTGACCTTCCTGTGCGGCGGCGTGCTGGCCCTGGCCGCCGCGCTGGCGGGCCGCCGCCTGCGCCTGGTGCTGCGCAACACCTATCACATGATGCTGGGCGCGCTGCTGCACAGCCTTGCCGGCGGCGCCGCCACGATCGCCGAACCGCCGCCAGCCACCGGCAAGCTGGCCTACGCCTTCGCCATTGCCAGCGGCACCGCGCTGCAAGTGTTCCTGCAATACCACCATCTGTGGAGCCTGCGCTGAAACGCGCCGCTCCGACGACCAGCCACCACAGGACCCGACCATGCACACCCTCGCCACCCTCTGCCACTCGCGCCACGCCAGCCTGTTCACCAGCATCGCCATGGCTTGCCTGTGGACTTTCTTCGCCAGTGCCCACGTGGTGGGCTACCTGCACGGCGGCGACTGGAGCTATTTGCTGTTCTGCGCCGCCGAAACCCTCGCCGCCCTGTTCTTCATCGTGCGCTCGGCCCCCGTCAGCGTCTCCACCGATGCGGGCGACTGGCTGCTGGCCATCGGCGCCACCTTCGCCCCCTTCCTGCTCTCGCCCGCCGACATGGCCATCTGGCCCGGCGCGCGCTACCTGCTGGCCCTCGGCAGCCTGCTGCAGATCGCCGGCCTGCTGTCGCTGAACCGCAGCTTCGGCCTGGTGGCGGCGCAGCGGGAGATCAAGACGGGCGGCGCCTACCGCGTGGTGCGCCATCCGCTGTATGCCAGCTACCTGATTTCCTTGAGCGGCTACCTGCTGGCCAATACCTCGCCCGTGAACGGCGTCGTGTACGTGCTGGCCATGCTGATGCTGGTGGCGCGTTTGCTGCGCGAAGAGCGCTTCCTGTCCACCGACGTGCGCTACCGCGTCTACATGCGGCAGGTGAAGTACCGCCTGCTGCCCTTCATCTTCTGATAACCGGCCACCCAAGCAAGAGGAGTACCTATCATGCCTGACACCTATCCAGAACGCAGCGACGGCGGCGGCATCGAGCCGGCGGCCAAGCGCGCGCCACGCACGGTCGAGGAAACGGGATTGCCCTTCCTGTTCCTGGTCGAACTGCTGGTCAAGATACTCTTCCTGCGCGGCCAGATCGGCCTGCCCGCCCTGTCGACGCACGTGAAACTGGGCGCTGGCGTGCTCGAACCGCTGCTGACCTTCATGCGCGCCGAAAAGCTGTGCGAGGCACGCCGCAACGGCGGCAGCGGCACCGACGCCGACCTGTATTACCTGCTGGGCGATCAGGGCCGCCTGCGCGCCGCCGAATACATGCGCCGCAATGCCTACAGCGGTCCCGCCCCCGTCACCCTGGCCGACTACAGCAACCAGGTGCTGGCGCAAAGCGTGGCGGACATGCAGGTCACCCGCGACGACGTGCAGCGCGAATTTCGCGACGTGGTGGCCAGTTCGGCCGTGCTCGACCAGCTGGGCGCGGCCATGAATTCCGGGCGCGCCCTGTTCTTCCACGGCCCCGCCGGCAGCGGCAAGAGCTATCTGGCCGAGCGCCTGAACGGCCTGCTCAGCGGCGCCATCGCCCTGCCCCATGCCGTGATGGTCGACGGCGAAGTGCTGCCCTTCCTCGACCCCATGCTGCACACCCTGTCGCACGGCGGCTCCGTGCCGCCCGACCCGCGCTGGGTGCGCGCCGAGCGTCCCGCCGTGCTGACGGGCGGCGAGCTGACGCTCGACATGCTGGACCTGCAATTCGACCAGGGTAACCGCCTGTACCAGGCGCCGCCGCACCTGAAGGCCAACAACGGCATCTTCATCATCGACGACCTGGGCCGCCAGCGCTGCTCGCCCGTGGAACTGATGAACCGCTGGATCGTGCCGATGGCGCGGCATATCGATTACCTGTCGCTGCACACGGGCTACAAATTCCCCGTGCCCTTCGACGTCATCGTCGTGTTCTCGTCGAACCTGGCGCCGCAGCACCTGGCCGACGACTCCTTCCTGCGCCGCATCGGCTACAAGATCCACGTGGGCCCCCTGAGCGCCTACCACTACCTGGCCGTGTTCCGCAGCACCTGCGCCCAGCTGGGCATCAATTTCGACGAAGCCTCCTATACCTACCTGCTGCACCTGCACAGCCAGTACCAGCGGCCCTTGCTGGCCTGCTATCCGCGCGACATCCTGGCGCAGGTGTGCGACCAGGCGCGCTATGAAGACCACGCGGCGCAGCTGAATCCGGAAGTGCTGCTGTGGGCATGGAAAAACTATTTCGGCAGCGATGACGACCTTGCAAGCACACATAACGGACCGGCAGCGGTCCAGCACAAAGGGGAAGCAAAATGAGAAACGCACGCGCTCTGACGATGATGGCCATTGCGGTCATCCTGGCGTTCGCCGCGGTCATCGTGGCCGCGCGCTGGATCAATGCCCAAGCCTCGGGCAACATCAACAAGGTGGCAGTGGCCCAGGTCGACATCAGCCTGGGCGCGCGCCTCACGCCCGACATGGTCCGCATGGTGGACTGGCCATCGAACGCGCTGCCGCCGGGCGCCGTCAACGATCCGAAACTGCTGGAAACGCGCGTCACGCGCACCAGCATCCAGCACGGCGAACCGATCATGGAAGGCAAGCTGGCGCCTCCCGGCACGCAAGGCGGCCTGTCGGCCGTCGTCGCCGAGGGCAAGCGCGCCATGACCGTGCGCGTCAACGATGTGGTGGGCGTGGCCGGCTTCGCCCTGCCCGGCAACTTCGTCGACATCCTCGTCAACACCCAGGGCGAAGGGGCGCGCAAGACGCCGGACCGCGATCCGAACATTTCCAAGATCGTGCTCGAACGCATCCTCGTGCTGGCCATCGCCCAGGAATCGAGCCGCGACGACACCAAGCCCAAGGTGGTCAACGCCGTGACCCTGGAGCTGACGCCGGAGCAGGCGGAAAAACTCGACCTGGCCCGCAGCGTGGGCACCCTGTCGCTGGTGCTGCGCAACCAGGTCGAGGACAAGCCCGTCAACACGGAAGGCGCCACCAAGTCCAGTTTGCTCGATGAAAAAGTCGCCATGGCAGCCCCCGCCGCCATGGTGCAAGCCAAGCCGCTCCCCCGCCGCCGTCCTGCCGCAGCTGCGCCACAGGCCGGTCCACGCGTCGATGTCATCAAGGGGCTGGAACGCAGCTCCCAACAATTCTAACCTGCACCAGAGGAGCCTAGCCATGAGTACATATCGCACAGCAAGCGGCATCCGGGGCCTGCGCCTGGCGCTTGCCATCGCCGCCATCGGCGCCCTGGCGCCCCGGGCGCACGCCGAGCCAGTCGCCGCCACGGCCGCTACCGCCGCCGCTGCCGAAACGGGCGCCGCCAGGAGCAGCCGGGCCGCCGTCCGTCCCAAGTCCACGCCGCCGCAAAGCGAATCGCGCGCCGGCCGCACCGAGATGGCGCCGCAAATGAGTCTGGCCGAAGGCAAGTCGACCCTGGTGCGCCTGCCGTTCGCCGCCAGCCGCATGTCCGTCGGCGATCCGCGCATCGCCGACGTGATCCTGCTCAACCCCACCGAGGTGTACCTGCTGGGGCGCTCCGTCGGCACCACCAACCTGATCTTGTGGAACAAGAGCAATGACGCCACCATCATCGACCTGGCCGTCGGCATCGACAGCAGCAGCCTGCAGGCACGCATGGCCGAGCTGCTGCCGAACGAAAAGATCCACGTCACGGTGGCGGGCGACACCCTGATCCTGTCGGGCATGGTCAGCGATGTCGTCAAGGCCGACCAGGCCCTGTCGCTGGCCAACGCCTATGTGCAGCGCAGCACCCGCAGCGGCGGCGCCACCTCCGGCGCAGCGCCGGCCGCAGGCGCCGCCGCTCCAGCCCCTGCGCCCGATGCCGGCATGCCGCGCGTGATCAACCTGCTGTCGATCGCCGCGCCGCAGCAGGTGATGCTGGAAGTGAAGGTGGCCGAAGTGTCGAAGGTGCTGGTCGACCAGCTGGGCGCCAGCCTGGGCATCAACAAGACCATCGGCAGTTGGTCGTATTCCCTGCTGTCCAGCCTGCTCAGCAACAATCCCAGCGGCTTGAGCGGCGCCAGCAAGAACAACTTCTTCAACCTCGACGCGCAAAAACGCGATGGCCTGATCAAGGTTCTGGCCGAACCGAACATCATGGCCATCAGCGGGCAGGAGGCGAGCTTCCTGGCCGGAGGCAAAATCTTCATCCCCGTCAGCCAGACCAACAATGGCGGCGTGCCCACCATCACGCTGGAAGAGAAGGAATTCGGCGTGGCCGTGAAATTCACGCCCACCGTGCTCGAAGGGGGACGCATCAACCTGAAGGTGGCGCCGGAAGTGTCGGACCTGAACAAGGACGGCATCGGCATCACCGCCACCGGCATCTCGGCCACCGCCGTCCTGCCTTCGTTTACGACGCGGCGCGCCACCACCACGGTGCAGCTGTTCGACGGCCAGAGCTTCGCCATCGGCGGCTTGATCAAGAACAACGTGACCAGCAATATCAAGGCCTTGCCAGGCTTGGGCGAAGTGCCCGTGCTGGGCGCCCTGTTCCGCAGCACGGACTTCCAGACGGACCGTTCGGAACTGGTCTTCATCATCACGCCGCACCTGGTCAAACCGCTGCCGGCCGACTACAAGCTGCCCACCGACGGCTACATCCAGCCGACGCGCGGCGACATGTTCATGCAGGGAAAAATGGAAGGCAGCGCCCCTGCGCCCGCCCCCGCAGCGCCAGCAGCCCCCATGCAGCCGCAAGCGGCCGCGCCCCAGCCTGCAGCCGGCTTCGACCTCAAATAGGAGAACACCATGAAAACCGCTCATTGCCTGCCTTGCGCCGCCCTGCTGTCGTTGCTGTCGCTGCTGGCCGGCTGCACCGCCACCACCACGCCCGTGCTCGATTCGCACTTCGGCGAATCGGTGGCCCTGCTCAAGGCCCAGCAGATCATGTATCCGGACGCCTACCGCAATACCAACCCCGTCAGCGGCATCGACGGCAAGGCCGGCGCCAGCGCCTACCAGCGCTACCAGAAATCGTTTGCGGCGCCGGACCCGCAACCGAATGTGTTCACCATCGGCGTGGGCGGACGCCAGTAGGCGCCAGTCCCGCGATGCACTTCCCCCAGGCCACCAGGAGACAGCCATGAACACCGCATTCCGCAGGCACGACAAGCAGCAGGGCGCGATCGCCATCGTGCTGGGGCTCACCCTGGTGGTACTGTTTGCCATGGGCGGCCTGGTGCTGGACCTGGGCCACCTGTACATCGCCAAGACGGAGCTGCAGAACGGCGCCGACAGCTCGGCGCTGGCAGGCGCCGTGGAACTCAATCAAAGCGCCACCGGCATCGACAACGCGCAGACGAAGGCCATCGCCATCGCGCAAAAGAACCGCTACGATTTTTCCACCACCCTGACCATCACGGCCGCCAACATCAGCTTCGGCCCCAGCCCGGACGGGCCATGGTCGTCGGGCGCCAGCGCCCGCACCAGCCCCCAGGGCCAGACCTTCATCCGCGTCGACACGGGCAGCAAGACCTTCGCCACCTACCTGATGGGCATCGCCGGCATCGCCAGCACCAGCACCTCGGGCGTGGCGGTGGCAGGCCGCTTCGTCAACGACGTCACGCCGATCGGCGTGTGCGCCGTCGATCCGGCCAACAAGACGGCGCAATACACGTATCCGGCCGCGCCGGCCGGCACGGGCCTGACGGAACTGCTGGAATTCGGCTTTCGCCGCGGCGTCACCTACAACCTGTTCGGCCTCAATCCGCTGGGCGGCTCGTCCGATCCCTACCTGATCAACCCCGTCGACGCGCCCCCTGGCTCCTGCGACGCTTCGCATTCCAGCGCCAATTCCACCGCGCCGTTCATGTGCACGGGCAGCAGCGCCGTCGTCAGCAGCGGCTCGGGCAAGGTCTACACGAACACGGGCTTGAGCGCCGGCAAGATCGCAGCCGCCCTCAATTCGCGCTTCGACGATTATTCCTCGCCTTCCGTGTGCGACCCCGCCACGGCGCCGCCCGATACCAACATCAAGGAATATCCATGCAAGGGCGGCGGATCGCCCTGCGTCGCCAGCGCCGCCAACTCGCCGCCCACCGGCTGGATGGAACCGGGCGCCAGCACCTTGCCCAGCCAGCAATCGGTCAGCCTGTCCGGCAACAAGCCGAACTACCGCCTGCCGCCGACCTTCACGACGCCCGTGACGGCGGCCCAGGCGCAGTTCGCCGGCTACGGCGTGCTGTGGTCCTACGGCCCCGCCTACCAAAGCAACGGGGCCACCCCGGCCAAGGCCGGCACGGCCTACAGCTTCGCGGACGCCAATGCCAATCCCATGTACAGCACCGCCAAGGCGAACTACTTCGACACGGCCAGCTACCCCGTCAGCCCCGGCGCAAGCTTTCCTGCCAGTACGCCGCCTTCGCCGTACAACCAGACCAGCGGCCCCACGTTCCAGGCGCCCTCGGCAGCCCATCCGGGCCGCAACAACCGGCGCATCCTCAACGTGGTGCTGGTCGACTGCCGCACGGCGCCCGTGGGACCGGCCTCGTGCGGCTCCATGGATGCCGTGGGCATCGGCAAATTCTTCATGACGATGAAGGCCGATTTCAGCGGCGGCGCGCGCCTCGACGTCGAGTTCGCGGGCCTGATCGAGCCCGTGCCGAATTCCGAAATCAAACTCTACAAGTGAGGCGGCCATGCGCATCCCCCTTTCCCCCCTCAGGCAGCGCGGCGGCGCCGCCGTCGAATTCGGCATCGTGCTGGCCCTGCTGGTCACCCTGCTGGCCGGCATCTTCGGCTTCGGCCGCGCCTTCTGGTACTACGACGCGCTGACCAAGGCCACGCGCGACGCGGCGCGCAACATGTCCGTCAAGGCCAAGGCGAGCATCTCCTCGCAAGGCGTGCCTGCGGCCAGGCAGACGGTGGTCGATGCGGCCGTCAGCGCCGGCATCAGCGGCTTCACCACGGCCAACGTGACGGTCACCTGCCTGGACGCGAGCTTCAACGACAGCAGCTGCACCGATGGCACGGCGCCGGGCGGCATCCGCGTCGAAGTTGTCAACTACACGCTGTCGGTGGGCCAGTACCTGCCCTTCGTCATCGGCGCGGCCAGCAGCTATGCCACGCCGCTGTCGCCGCGCACCACCATGCGCTACATGCTGTAAGGAGAACGCCATGCGCCACCGCCTTCCGCTTGCACCCCGGGCCGGCCGCCAGCACGGCGCCGCCGCCGTCGAATTCGCCCTGGTGGCGCTGCTGTTTTTCACCCTGCTGTTCGGCATCCTCGAATTCGGCCGCATGCTGTACCTGTACAACACGGTGCAGGAAGTGAGCCGCCGCGCCGCGCGCGAAGCCGTGGTGCGCTGGATCGACCAGACCGACGCCGTCAAGACGCTGGCCCTGTTCGGCGGCACGGCCCTGCCGGCCGCCCCGGAACTGACGGCCGCCAACATCACCATCAGCTACCTGAACAAGAGCGGCGCCGAAGTGACCTCGCCGCCCACCGATCCCGGCGACAATCTGTCGGCCTGCGGTGACAACACGCGCACGGCCAGCTGCATCGACAGCGTGCGCGTGTCGATCGACAACGTCAGCTATACGCCGATGGTCAGCCTGTTCGGTTTTCTCAATATCGCCGTGCCTGCCTCGGTGGTGGTCATGCACGCCGAAAGCCTGGGCTTCCAGATCAACTGAACGCCTTTACCAGGAGTACCACGTGAATATCGTCATCGTCTCGAAAAATGAAGCCCAGCTCAAGCGGCTCACCCGCCTGCTGCGCGAACGCAGCGCGGCCGACCGCGTCGCGCTGCTGGCGAGCATACCGGATGTCTTCGACAACGGCGTCACGCCGGACTTGCTGCTGCTGGAGCAGGAGCAGACGGGCGAGGCGGAGCTGGAACAGCTGGAACTGCTGGGCGGGCGCCATCCGAACCTGGCCATCATCGTGCAATGTACGCAGCAAAATCCGCAATTCCTGCTGCGCTCGATGCGCGCCGGCGTGCGCGAAGTGCTGCAACCGGACGACGACGCAGCCCTGTGCGCCGCCTTGCGCCGCATCGAGGAAAAACTGCAAAAACAGGTCACGCGCAAGGGCCAGGTACTGGCCTTCGTCTCGTGCAAGGGCGGCAGCGGCGCCACCTTCATCGCCGCCAACCTCGGCTACGCGCTGGCCGCCGGCGAACAGCGCAAGGTGGCGCTGTTCGACCTGAACCTGCAGTTCGGCGACGCCGCCCTGTTCGTCTCGGACCACAAGCCGGCCACCACCCTGTCGCAGCTGTCGCAGCAGATCGTGCGCCTCGACGCTTCGCTGCTCAGCGCCAGCATGATCCAGATCACGCCCGCCTACAGCGTGCTGGCAGCCGCCGACGATCCCGCCCATGCGGCCGATGTCGAAGCCGACCATATCGACCGTCTGCTGACCCTGGCGCGCAGCCAGTACGACTACATCCTGCTCGACGTGGGACGCGGCCTCGACCCCGTCAGCGTGCGCGCGCTGGACCGGGCCGACCTGATCTTCCCCGTGCTGCAGGCAACGCTGCCGTATGTGCGCGACGGCAAGCGCCTGCTCGACGTGTTCCGCGGCCTGGGCTACCGCGAAGACAAGATCCGCCTGATCCTGAACCGCTATGCCAGCAGCGACAACATCCGCGTGGCCGACCTGGAAGCGGCGTACGGCAAGCATGTCTACAAATCCATCCCCAACCACTACGAGGCGGTAGCGGCCTCCGTCAGCCAGGGCGTGCCCATCCTCAAGCTGGCATCGCACAATCCCGTCTCGCGCGCCCTGCAGGAACTGGCCGCCAGCCTGGCCGGCGAGACCCCGCCCGCCGCGCAAGGCTGGGTTTCGCGGCTGCTGGCGCGCGCTTGATTCCCTACAGCGCGCCTGATACCCCCTATTTACCGGAGACCGACCATGACTGCCGAAAAACTCACCCTGCGGGACCGACTGGGCTATGCCCAGGATGACGCCAGCCTGAATGACGATGCCGCGCACCAAGGCGCATCGAGCCAGAGCTACCAGCAACTCAAGCACCGCACCCACCAGGCGCTGCTCGACCGCGTCGACCTGGAGGGCATGCAGCGCCTGTCGCGCGAACAGATCCGCGAAGAACTGAAAATCCTCGTCAGCGACGTGCTCACGGAAGACAATGTGGTGATCAACGAGCTGGAACGGCGCTCGCTGATCCGCGACATCCAGGACGAGGTGCTCGGCTTCGGCCCGCTCGAACCGCTGCTGGCCGATCCCGGCGTGTCCGATATCCTCGTCAACACCTACCGCCAGGTGTATGTCGAACGCCATGGCCGCCTGGAGCTGAGCGACGTCTGCTTCACCGACGACGCTCACCTGATGAAAATCATCGACAAGATCGTCTCGCGCGTGGGCCGGCGCATCGATGAATCGAGCCCCATGGTCGATGCGCGCCTGCCCGACGGTTCGCGCGTCAACGCCATCATCCCGCCGCTGGCCATCGACGGCCCCGTGATGTCGATCCGCCGCTTCTCGGCCCAGCCCCTGCGCCTGGCCGACCTGATGCTCAAGCACAGCCTGACGGAGGAAATGAGCACCACCCTGCAGGCGCTGGGCAAGGCCAAGGTCAACATCCTGATCTCGGGCGGCACGGGCAGCGGCAAGACCACCATGCTCAATGCGATTTCCGGCTTCATCAGCACGGCCGAACGCATCGTCACCATCGAGGACGCGGCCGAACTGCAGATGCAGCAGCCGCACGTGGTGCGCCTGGAAACGCGGCCCGCGAACATCGAGGGCAAGGGCGAAGTGACGCAGCGGGCGCTGGTGCGCAACGCGCTGCGCATGCGTCCCGACCGCATCATCCTGGGCGAGGTGCGCGGCGCCGAGGCGCTCGACATGCTGGGCGCCATGAACACGGGCCACGAAGGCTCGATGGCCACCATCCACGCGAACACCCCGCGCGATGCGCTGACGCGGCTGGAAAACATGATCAGCATGGCCTCAGCGGGCCTGCCCGTGAAAGCCATGCGCCAGCAGATCAGTTCCGCCATCAGCGTGGTGGTGCAGGTGGCGCGCCTGACGGACGGCAAGCGCAAGATCATTTCGATCCAGGAGATCACGGGCATGGAAGGCGAGATGATCACCATGCAGGAAATCTTCACCTTCCGCCAGACGGGCATCGGCGAGGACGGCACGGTGCAGGGGCACTTCCATGCCAGCGGCGTGCGGCCGCATTTCCTGGAACGCCTGCGCGCCTTCGGCATCAGCCTGCCGGAAACCCTGTTCGATCCCGCCCGCCAGTACCATTAAGGGGAGCATCATGGACTATCTCTATTACGTATTCGCCATCCTCACCTTCATCGCCGTGGTGCTGCTGATCGAGGGACTGTACCTGGCGTGGAACACGTCGCGCGGACCGGAAGCGGAACGGGTCGCGCGCCGCCTGCGCATCATGTCGGCCGGCGCACATGGCGACGCGGGCAGTTCGATGATCAAGAAGCGCCTGCTGAGCGACACCCCGGCCCTGCAGCGCGTGCTGCTCAGCGTGCCCCGCGTGCATGCGCTCGACCGCCTGCTGGAACAGTCGGGCCTGAGCTGGAGCGTGGCCAGCTTCGCCGGCGTGATGCTGGCCTCGGCCGGCGCGGCGTTTTTGCTGCTCAGCTACTTCGCCGTGCCGTGGCTGCTGCGCCTGCCCCTGGTGGCCGGCGCGGCCCTGCTGCCGCTGCTGGTGGTCTTGCGCGCCAAGGCCAAGCGCCTGCAGCGCATCGAGCAGCAATTGCCCGATGCGCTGGACCTGATGGCGCGCGCCCTGCGCGCCGGCCATGCCTTTCCCACCGCCCTGAAAATGGTCGGCGATGAAATGAACGCGCCGCTGGCCGTGGAATTTCGCGCCACCTTCGACGAAGTCAATTTCGGCATCGCCATGCAGGATGCCCTGATGAACCTGGCCACGCGCGTGCCCAGCACGGACTTGCGCTACTTCGTCATCGCCGTACTGATCCAGCGCGAAACGGGCGGCAACCTGGCCGAACTGCTCGACAGCATCAGCCGCATCATCCGCGAGCGCATCAAGCTGCTGGGACAGGTGCGCGTGCTGTCGGCCGAAGGCCGGCTGTCGGCCTGGATCCTGTCGCTGCTGCCGTTCGGCGCGGCGGCCATGATCCACCTGACCAATCCGCAGTTCCTGGAAATGCTGTTCGTCGACCCGGGCGGACGCAAGATGCTCGTCGGCGCCCTGCTGCTGATGGTGTGCGGCGTCCTGGTCATGCGCAGTATCATCCGCATCCGTGTCTGAGCCCGCAAGGAGAATCCTCATGAACCCCGTCCATTTCGCCTTCCTCGCCCTGCTCTTCATTGCCGTCTTCGGCACCGTGCTGGTGGCCATGCGCAGCTTTGCACCCGATCCCTTGCGCCAGCGCATGGACAACGCCACCGGCAAGAGCGCGGCGGCGCCTGGCGCCTCCGCACCCAGCCCCTGGCTGGCGCGTATGGTGCGCCTGAGCGGCCCCCTGGCCAAACTGTCTCTTCCCGACCAGGGCTGGGAAGGCTCCGTGATGCGCCGGCGCTTCATGAATGCCGGCTTGCGCCAGGCGTCGGCGCCCATCCTGTTCTTTTCCGCCAAGACCATGCTGGCCATCGGCCTGCCCCTGCTGCTGTTCCTGGGACTGAGCGCCTCAGGCAGCCAGATGGCGGGCAAGGCACTGCTGTTCTGGCTCCTGATCGTCGCCGCCATCGGCTACTACCTGCCCAATATTGTCCTGGCGCAAATGATCAAGCGGCGCCAGCGCGATATCTTCGAAAGCTTTCCCGATGCGCTGGACTTGATGACGGTGTGCGTGGAAGCGGGCCTGGCCATGGATGCGGCGCTGGCCAGGGTAGCGTCCGAAATCGCGCTGAAAAGCACCGTGCTGGCCGAGGAACTCCACCTGGTGATGCTGGAACTACGCGCCGGCAACACCAAGGAGCGGGCGCTGCGCAACCTGGCCCTGCGCACGGGCGTCGAGGATGTCGACGCGCTGGTGGCCATGCTGATCCAGGCCGAGCGCTTCGGCACCAGCATCGCCGCCTCGCTGCGCGTGCAGTCGGACCAGCTGCGCACCAAGCGCCGCCAGATGGCCGAGGAAGAAGCGGCGAAGATCGCCCTCAAGCTGCTGTTTCCGCTGATCTTTTTCATCTTCCCGTCGCTGCTGGTCGTCCTGATGGGACCAGCCTTCCTGCAAATTTACCGCGTGCTCCTGCCCAGCATGGGCAGCGGCAACTGACCGGAGAACCGCCATGTCACAGCACACCACCCTGATGCTCATGCTCGCCTGCGCCGGCCTGCTGCCCGCCTGCGGCCACCTGCCCGGCCCGGCCAGCCAGAGCAGTCACGCTGCGCCGCCCCAGGCGCGCATCGATGACAGCGCCGCCACCCGCACCACGGCGTTCTGCAAGCTGGGCAAGCGCCTGCAGGAACTGGGCGATCAGCGCGCGGCGCTGGCGGCGTACCGCGAAGCCCTGCTGCTGACACCCGACTCGGCCGATGCACGCAATGGCGCCGCCGTGCTGCACGCGCAGCTGGGCCAGCTGGAAACGGCCCGCACCATGTTGCAGGCGCTGGCACAGGAGGCGCCGACGGCCAGGACCTACAACAACCTCGGCTACGTGCTGTATCTGCAGGGCGATTACGCGCAGGCGGCAAGCGTGCTGCGCCAGTCGCTGCAGCTCGACAACGGCCAGCAGCCGGCGCGCGCCAATCTGGAGCTGGCCATCGCGGCGCTGGCGCGCAGCATCGGCACGGTGGATGTGGCCGATGCGGGCGATGCCGCCACGCAGTCCCTCGCGCCCGACCTGGCGCCAGCGGCGCCTGCCAGCCGTTTGCAACTGACGCAATTGCAGCCGAATATCTTCGCGCTGAGCTGGCGCGATGCTCCCGTGGCGGCGCGCGCCGCCTTGCCCGCTCCGGCAAAAACGGTGGCGCCGGCGGCGCCGCTGCCACGGCTGGAAGTCATCAACGGCAATGGCGAAACGGGGATGGCGGCGCGCATGCGCGGCATGCTGGGCGGCATGGGCATCAGCGTGCTGCGGCTAGGCAACCAGCGGCCATACGGCGTCCAGGCCAGCAGCATCGTCTACCGGCCCGGCCATGCGCAAGCCGCCGCCACCCTCGCCCTCGCCTTGGGCGGCATGCCGCAACTACAAGCGTCTGATGACAGCGGCATCGGCACGGGCGCCGACCTGCGTTTATTGCTGGGCAAGGATGCGGCGGCCAGCCTGCGCGCACCGGATGCGCGCCTGGCATCGAACACGGTACCGTGACGGCGGCATCAGCGCGGCAGCAGGCGGCGGTCGGCGGGATCGAGCAGGAAGCCCTGCAGGATCTCCTGCAGTTGCGGCAACTTCGCCACGTAGGCGGGGATGCCCAGCTGGCACGCGCCGAAGTAGTGGGCGATGAGGTCGCCCTGCTGTTCCATGTTGAAGTCGGACAGGACGCCGCCCGCCTGCGCGTCGTAGCGGTAGGCGCGCTGCCGGATGTAGCCGCCGCACAGCGCCAGCAACACGCCATGCAGCAGCACGCTGTAGCCGAGCTGGTATTGCCACACATGCACCATCTCGTGGATGAAGAACAGCTTGCCGCCGTTGCCTTCGCGGGAAAAATCGTCGCGGTACTGGGCCGGCATGAAGTGCAGGCTGCCGCGCGGCGTCATCGCCGTGTTCTGGTCCTGCAAGCCGAACGGTAAAAAGGAGCCGCGCACGACGCGCACGCGCGCGTAGTCGATGGCGCCCTGGAAGACGCTGCGGGCCATGGCGGTTTCGCCGATGGTGAGGGGGCGGCGCAAGACGCGCATAAGAAGAGGAGAAGAAAGCGCGGCAAGCGGGAAGCCTGCCGCGCCGGAGCCGCTTACGCTGAGCGCAGGCCGCTGGCCGCTTTCGCGATTTCCGTGATGCGGTCCCAGTTACCGGCCGCGATCGCGTCTTTCGGCGTCAGCCACGAACCGCCCACGCAGGCGACGTTCTTGCACGCCAGGAACTGCGACGCCGTCTCTTGCGAGATGCCGCCCGTCGGGCAGAACGTGATGTCCGGCAGCGGGCCGTAAATGGCGTTGAGCATGCCGATGCCGCCCGCCGGCACGGCCGGGAACAGTTTCAGCTGCTGGAAGCCGTTTTCGCGCGCCGCCATCACTTCGCCGGGCGTCATCACGCCTGGCAGCAGGGGCAAGCCGCTGCTTTTCGCCGCCGCCACCAGCGCGGACGTCAGGCCTGGCGAGACGCCGAAGACGGCGCCCGCATCGCGCGCCTGCGCGAATTCCTCGGGACGGGTCAGGGTGCCGACGCCGACGATGGCGCCCGGCACTTCCGACATGGCGCGGATCGCTTCGAGGCCGTGCTTGGTGCGCAGGGTCACTTCCAGCACGCGGATGCCGCCCGCCACCAGCGCGCGCGCCAGCGGTACGGCGTGCTCAGGATCGTCGATCGCAATCACGGGGATCACGCTCGATGTGCGCATAATTTCCAGTAGTGTCATGGTCATCTCTTATTTCCTAGCCAAAAAGTCTTCATCGGAACCCGGTACGGTATCACCGACATTGTCGGCGTCGTGCAAGGCGACGGTGGTGGGAATCGGCGACGGCAGGCCGAAGGTGGTGGCACCCTCTTCCGCCGCGCTGACGGTGGAACGGAACATGGAAAACAGCTCGCGGCCCATGCCGATGTGGTTCGGCGACAGGTCGGCCGTGACCAGCGAGCGGGCATGCCAGACGTCGGCCGGCACCAGCGCTTCGAGCACGCCCGTGAAGGCGTCGAGGCGGATGATGTCGCCGTCGCGCACGAGGCCCAGCGGGCCGCCGGCGAGGATTTCAGGCGAGACGTGGATGGCGGCCGGCACCTTGCCCGACGCGCCCGACATGCGGCCATCGGTGACCAGCGCCACGTGACGGCCCGCATCCTGCAGGTTGGCCAGCGCCGGCGTCAGCGCATGCAATTCCGGCATGCCGTTGGCGCGCGGGCCCTGGAAGCGCAGCACGGCGACGAAGTCGCGGTCCAGCGATCCCGCCTTGTAGGCGGCCATGAAATCTTCCTGCGAATTGAACACCAGCGCCGGCGCTTCCACCGTGCGGTGCTGCGGCTTGACGGCCGACACTTTCATCACGGCGCGGCCCAGGTTACCCGCGACCAATACCATGCCGCCGTCCGGCGCGAACGGGTTCGAAGCCGGGCGCAGCACGCTTTCGTCGGCGCTGGCAGCCGGTGCATCTTTCCAGAAGACCTTGCCGTCTTCGCCCAGGAACGGTTCCATGCAGTGCGCGCGCAAGCCGTGGCCCAGGATGGTGTTGACGTCTTCGTGCAGCAAGCCCGCGTCCAGCAATTCGCGGATCAGGTAACCGGTGCCGCCGGCCGCGTGGAAATGGTTCACGTCGGCGTCGCCGTTCGGGTAGATGCGCGTGAGCATCGGCACGATGGCCGACAGCTCGTTGAAATCGTTCCAGTCGATGACGATGCCGGCCGCCTTGGCGATGGCCACCAGGTGCAAGGTATGGTTGGTCGAACCGCCAGTGGCCAGCAAGCCCACGACGGCGTTGACGATACATTTCTCGTCGACAATATGGCCGACTGGCAAGTAATTGGCGCTTTGCGCCGTGATGATGGCGGCGCGCTGGGCGGCGGCGGCGGTCAGCGCATCGCGCAGCGGCGTGTTCGGCGTGATGAAGGCGGCGCCTGGCAAATGCAGGCCCATCACTTCCATCAGCATCTGGTTGCTGTTCGCCGTACCGTAGAAGGTACAGGTGCCGGCGCCGTGGTAGGCTTTCGACTCGCCTTCGAGCAAGTCTTCACGCGTGGCCTTGCCTTGCGCATACAGCTGGCGCACCTTGGCTTTTTCCTGGTTCGACAGGCCCGACGTCATCGGACCGGCCGGCACGAAGACGGCCGGCAAGTGGCCGAAGTGCAGCGCGCCGATCAACAGGCCCGGCACGATCTTGTCGCACACGCCCAGGTACAGGGCCGAGTCGAACATATTGTGCGACAGCGCCACGGCCGTCGACATGGCGATGGTGTCGCGCGAAAACAGCGACAGTTCCATGCCCGGCTGGCCTTGCGTCACGCCATCGCACATGGCAGGCACGCCGCCGGCAAACTGGGCTACGGCGCCCACTTCGCGCACGGCTTGCTTGATAATCTGCGGGAAGCCTTCAAACGGCTGGTGCGCCGACAGCATGTCGTTGTACGAGGAAACGATCGCCACGGACGGCTTCTTGTATTCCTTCAGCGACAGCTTGTCGTTAGCGGGAAAGGCGGCAAAGCCGTGCGCCAGGTTGGTGCACGACAGGGCGCCGCGCTGCACGCCCTGGATGCGGGCAGCATCCAGGTGCGCCAGGTAGGCGCCGCGCGATGGCCGGCTGCGCGCGATGATGCGCGCTGTTACGGATTCGACTACTGGATGCAGCGCCATATGGATTTCCTTAAAAATGAGTATTTCGTGAAATTTTACTACAAAACGACGAAGAAGAAGCACTCTTGCGTGGGCCAACAACACAAATAAGCCGCGGATTGCGGCGTATCAAAGCAAACCCGGTCAATATCGCGTATCAGCACCGGCCAACCCCTCCCTTGTATACCACTGGCGCAATCGCTAAAAAAAGCACAACAAAATCAGCGTCACATCACAAACTGTAGTGAAATTACGTTTTTCTGATGTATTATTCTCACATCAACGCCGGATCCGCAGTTCGCCACCCCGAACGCGCCGCGCTCCTTTCAACCGAGACAAGCACCCAAGCCGACCGCCATGCGCCAGCCAGCACCTACTCCTGCCATCACCGCCACCGCCAGTTTCCAGTCCCTGCAAGCGCACAGCGCCAGCCTGCGCGACGTGCATCTGCGCCAGCTGTTCGCGGCCGACCCCGCGCGCTTTGCCAGCATGACGGTGGATGCGGCCGGCCTGCTGCTCGATTACTCGAAGAACCGGGTCGACGCCACCGCCATGGGCCTGCTGATGGAACTGGCCCGCGAGCGCGGCGTGGAAGCGCAGCGCGAAGCCATGTTCACTGGCGAGAAAATCAATCTTACCGAACATCGGGCCGTTCTGCATACCGCCTTGCGCGCGCCACGCGGCACGAAGCTGGTGGTCGATGGCCAGGATATCGATGCCGACGTGCAAGATGTGCTGCAACGCGTCAAGGCGTTTACGGACAAGGTGCGCAATGGCAGCTGGCTCGGCTACACGGGCAAGCCGATTTGCGACATCGTCAACATCGGCATCGGCGGCTCGGACCTGGGCCCGAAAATGGCGTGCCTGGCGCTGCGTTCCTACGCCAACCCGGGCCTGGAAATGCATTTTGTTTCCAACGTCGACGGGCACGACATGGAAGCGACCCTGTCCAGGGTCGATCCGGAAACCACCCTGTTCATCGTCGCCTCGAAAACCTTCGTTACGGCTGAAACCATGCTTAACGCCAACACGGCGCGCGCCTGGTTCCTGCTCGAAGGCGAAGAACGCGACTTGGCCAAGCATTTTGTGGCTGTCTCGACCAACACGCAAGCCATCGTCGACTTCGGCATTTCGCCGGACAACATGTTCCCGTTCTGGGACTGGGTCGGCGGCCGCTATTCCGTCTGGTCGTCGATCGGCCTGGCCGTGGCGCTGTCCGTCGGCTTTGAATACTTCAGCGATTTCCTCGCCGGCGCGCATGCGATGGATCAACACTTCCGCCAAGCCCCGCTGGAACAGAACATGCCCGTGGTGCTGGCCATGGTGGGCTTCTGGAACCGCCAGTTCCTCGATTGCGGCTCCGTTTCCATCGCGCCATACCACCAGGACTTGAGCCGCTTTGCTGCCTATCTGCAACAGTTGGACATGGAAAGCAACGGCAAGCGCGTCACCAAGGATGGCGTGCCCGTCGACGTGCCGACCGGCCCCGTCATCTGGGGCGATTGCGGCACGAATGCCCAGCACGCGTATTTCCAGCTGCTGCACCAGGGCACCGACATCACGCCCATCGACTTCATCGCCGCCCTGCGCGCCACGCACGATTTGCCGGGCCATCACGACGCCCTGCTGGCGAACTGCTTTGCCCAGTCGGAAGCCTTCATGACGGGCAAAACGGGCGAGGAAGTGCGTCTTGACTTGCAGGCGCAAGGCTTGCCGGACAGCGAGATCGAAGCGCTGGTGCCGCACAAGACTTTCCCCGGCAACCGCCCCAGCAATACCATTTTGATGGACCAGCTGACCCCGACCACCCTGGGCGCCCTGATCGCGCTGTACGAACACAAGACCTTCGTGCAGGGCGTCTTGTGGAATGTCAACAGTTTTGATCAGTGGGGCGTGGAACTGGGCAAGGTGCTGGCCAAGAAAATCCAGGCCGAACTGACGGGCGAAGCCCGTCCCGACCATCACGACAGCTCGACCAATGGCTTGATTGCCCTGGCGAAAGCCGCCAAGGCGGCGTATTAACTTAATTGAGGTTTATGAATATTTACGAGATCAAAGTAGTCAGCGACAAAGCCATGCAAGTGGGCGAATGCCCGCTATGGCATGGCAAGGAAGCGGCCCTGTACTGGGTCGACATCGATGGCCGCGCCGTGCACCGCTTGCACCCCGCCAGCGGCAAGCATGAACAGTGGAGCATGCCGACGGAACCGTCGGCGCTGGCCATCAACGCGGGCGGCGGCCTGGTCGTGGCCTTGCGCAGCGGCTTTGCCCACCTCGACACGAAGACGGGCAGCCTGGCGGAAATCGCCCCGGCGCCGTTCGACATGGCCACCACGCGCTTCAACGATGGCAAGGTCGATCCTGCCGGACGTTTCTGGGTCGGCACGATTTTTGAGCCGCGCAACGCCGATGCGGCAGAAATGTTCGTGCTGGAAAAGGGCCATGTGCGCAAGGTCTGGTCGGGCGGCATGACAGTATCGAACGGCCTGGGCTTTTCCCCGGACAAGCGCACCATGTACCACTCGGATACCACCACACACCGCATCGACCGCTTCGATTTCGACGCGGCGAGTGGAGCCATTTCCGCGCCGCAACCATTCCAGCGTTTTTCCACGGACAAGAAAGCCTTTGATTACGGCGGGCGCCCCGATGGCGCGGCCGTCGACAGCGAAGGCAATTACTGGTCGGCCATGTTTGAAGGCGGCAAGATCTTGCGCTTCGCCCCCGATGGTCATCTGCTGGGCGAAATCGCCGTGCCCGTGCGCTGCCCCACCATGGTGACGTTCGGCGGCCCGGACCTGCGCACCCTGTACATCACCAGCGCCAGCCATAACCGCTCGGCCGAGGAAATTGCCAACTACCCTTTGAGCGGCCACGTGCTGTCCGTGCGCGTGGACGTGGCGGGACAGCCGGAACACCTGTATCAGGCGTAATCGTTTGCCCGCATAAAAAAGCGCCGGACCCTCGCGGGTACCGGCGCTTTTTCACATGCGAGCGCGCAAATCAGCGCGCCAGCACTTTACGGATCGTCTCCGCCAGTTCAGCCGCCACAAACTTGGCGACATAACCATCGGCGCCCACGCCCTTGACGTGGTCTTCGTTGGTCGAACCCGTCAGCGACGAGTGGATCACCACGGGGATGTTGGCGAAGCGGCCATCGTTCTTGATGTTGCGCGTCAGGGTAAAGCCATCCATTTCCGGCATTTCCAGGTCGGTCAGCACCAGCGCGACCTTGTCTTTCGCCGTCTTGCCTTCCGTGGCGGCCTGGGCCGAGATCGCCTGCAGGCGCTCCCACGCTTCCTTGCCCGTCTTGGTCATGATGAAAGGCACGCCCATCGCTTCGAGGCCCTTTTCGATCAGCGAGCGGGCCAGCGAGGAATCGTCGGCCGCGAGGATCACGGCGCCGGCCGGCAAGCGCACTTGCGGGCCGATGCTGTTCTCGTCCACATCCGGGTCGCCCGACGGCAGCACGTTGCGCAGGATTTGTTCCACGTCAAGCACTTGGGCCAGGCGTGTCTTGTCCGTGTCGCCATCGAGGCGCGCGATGCTGGTGACGAGGCCGCCGCCGACGCTCGATTCGGCCGACAGCACCTGATTCCATTCCAGGCGCACGATTTCATCGACCTCTTCCACGGCAAACGCCTGTGTCGAGCGGGCAAATTCGGTCACCATCAGGATCTTCAAGCCATTGCTCTTGCAGCCGACCGCCATCGGCAAGTCGATCACAGGCACGATTTGGCCACGGATGTTGACCACGCCCAGCATGTGGGGGTGCGAACCGGCTACGGCCGTGATGGCCGGCATTTCCATGATTTCACGGACTTTGAACACATTGATGCCGAATAGTTCGCGGCTGGTCGAGTGATCACTGGTGCCCAGCTTGAACAGGAACAGTTCGAATTTATTATTGCCTGTCAGGCTGGTGCGTTCATCGACATCTTGCTGCATTGAATTCATTGTGTCCCCTTGAGCCGTCTTGTAAAGTTAAGTCGCCTGCCCTGATGCTGCGGACAGTGCGGACTGCACGTCGCATGGACGTCGGATGGCGGGTTCGGGGCATGGCCGGCGCTAGCGGTGCAGTGTATATCGTACAATTTCTTACAACCAATAGTTGCTATCGATTCGAGCTTGAATTATACGGTTTTTTACTTTCTTCAAAGCTACTTTACGCTGCCAACAGCGATCCTGACAGTATTTCTTGATTTGCTTGTTGCTACAGCGCAAATGATGATGGAGAGAATCGAAAATTTCCCTGGCAACCATGGTTGCTTTGAAAAGCCAATGAAAAGCGGGACGCTGCGCCGGCGCCGGCGAACGGCATATAATGGCCATGCCGGCATCGCTGGCATGCATACCGGGCAAAATGGCGACGGCAGCGGAGGGAATGTAGTAAAATTTCTTGCAATTGCCTGTTCTACGTAGTAAATTTACACCATCGATTATAGTAGCGACAGACTGGCACTTCCGGTCGGCTTCCTCCCCGCTCCGGCCCTTTTACTTTTGCGACGACACTCACTTATGGCACTTACCGATTTTGACCTGGTCCTGTTTGGCGGCAGCGGCGATTTAGCAATGCGCAAGTTGTTGCCTGCAATGTATGCGCGCGACGTCGCGAACGATTTGCCGCCGACGGCGCGCATCATCTGTGTGGGCCGCCAGGACAGCGGCCAGGATGCCTTCCTGAAAATGGTAGAGACCAACTCGCGTCCCCACATCAAGGCCAGCACCCTGAATGCCGCCACCTGGAGCAAGTTCTGCGCGCGCATCGTGTATGTGTCGCTCAACGCCAGCGATGCGGCCACGTACGCGCCGCTGGTCGAAGCGCTGCGCGGCGATGCCGACCTGACGCGCGTGTACTACCTGGCAACGCCGCCGCATTTGTTCGCCCTCATCTGCGACAACCTGGAAGACAACGGCCTGGTGACGCCGAATTCGCGCGTGGTCCTGGAAAAACCGCTGGGCCGCGACCTGGCCAGCGCCAAGCAGATCAATGCCGAAGTGGGCAAGGTCTTCCAGGAATCGCAGATCTACCGCATCGACCATTACCTGGGCAAGGAAACCGTGCAGAACTTGCTGGCCCTGCGCTTCGGCAACATCCTGTTCGAACCGCTGTGGCGCCGCGAATGGATTTCCGACGTACAGATCACCATCGCCGAAAAGCTGGGCGTGGGCAACCGCATGGGTTACTACGACACCTCGGGCGCGCTGCGCGACATGCTGCAAAACCACCTGCTGCAACTGCTGTGCATCGTCGCCATGGAACCGCCGACCTCGATCGCGCCGGACGCCGTGCGCGATGAAAAACTGCAAGTGTTGCGCTCGCTGAAAAAATTCACGCCCACCACCCTAGCGCAGAACATCGTGCGCGGCCAGTACCGCGCCGGCCACGTCGATGGCGCCACCGTGCCGAGCTACCGCGACGAGCCGGATGCGCCGGAACACTCGCGCACCGAAACCTTCGTTGCCCTGAAGGCGGAAATCGACACCTGGCGCTGGGCAGGCGTGCCGTTCTACCTGCGCACGGGCAAGCGCATGGCTGACAGCCTGGCCGAGATCGTCGTGCGTTTCAAGCAGATTCCGCACTCGATCTTCAACCAGCCGACGTCCAGCTTCCAGCCGAACTGCCTGGTGATCCGCTTGCAGCCGGACGAAGGCTTGCGCATGAACCTGATGGCGAAAACCCCGGGCGACGGCATGCGTCTGAAACCGGCGGAACTGGAACTCGATTTCCGCGAATCGTTCAAGACCCCGCGCATGGACGCCTACGAGCGCCTGCTGCTCGACGTCCTGCGCGGCCAGCTGACCCTGTTCATGCGCGGCGACGAACTGGAAGCGGCCTGGGAATGGGTCGAGCCGATTCTCGACAACTGGGAACAGAACGACAGCGCGCCGATTCCCTACACGGCCGGCACCTGGGGCCCCGCGGCCGCCAGCGCCCTGATCGGCCGCGATGGCTTGCAGTGGCGTGAAGAGGCGCTTCCTGAAGACTAGTTTGGAAGCGCAAGGAGTCTGGCCTTGCAAGGCCAGACCGTTACGCAGGCGTGGAGCGGTGCTCCACGAAACCCCTGCTTCACCCCTGCCAGAAGACTAGTTTGGCAACGCAAGGAGCCTGCCCATGCATGGACAGGCCGTTACGCAGGTGCGGAGCGGTGCTCCGCGAAACCCCTGCTTCACCCCTGCCAGAAGATAGAAGACTAATTTAATGCTGCTTGATTCCATCCGCACCCAGCTCGATTCGCTCTCCAAATCGGAGAAGAAGGTTGCCCTGGCCGTGCTTGACCAGCCTAACCAGACGGTCAGCCAGAACATCACGGCGCTGGCGAAAAGCGCGCAGGTGTCGGAACCGACCGTGGTGCGCTTTTGCCGCACCCTGGGCTACGACGGCTGGCATGAATTCAAGCTGAAGCTGGCGCAGGGCCTGGCCCTGGCCATGCCGGGCGCGAACGAGCAGCCGGCGCAGGACGACCTGGCTGCCGACTTGGTGAATAAAATCTGCAGCCGCTCGATCAACACCCTGCTCGACCTGCGCAACAACCTGAACCCGGAAGCGATCCAGCGCGCGCTCGACATCCTGTCGCGCGCCAGCAAGATCGAATTCTATGGCCAGGGCACGTCGGGTATCGTGGCGGCCGACGCGCAGCACAAGTTCTTCCGCTCGGGCGTGCCGACGGTGGCTTACAGCGACCCGAACATCCACAGCATCGCCGCAGCGCTGCTGCGCGGCGGCGACTGCCTGGTGGCCATCTCGCAGCGCGGCAACAGCCCCGCCTTGGTCCGCTCGGTGAAACTGGCGCGCCGCGGCGGCGCCGACGTCGTCGTGCTGGCCCCATCGGGCACGCCGCTGGCCGACCTGGCGACTGTCCTGATCCCGATAGACCTGGTCTTCAACACCGACCCCTACACCCCGATTTCCGCGCGTCTGGCCTACCTGGTGGTGATCGACGTGCTGGCCGTGGGCCTGGCCCTGCAACGGGGACCGGAGTTCCGCAAGAAGATGCAGAACGCGCAGAAGGCGCTGCAGGAATTCGACATGCAGTTCGACTCCTTCATCGGCTGATCCCCCCATCGGCTCCAGCCTCGCTGGAGCCTCTGCTTTGCGCGATAGGCATCAAGGCATATTAATTTCACAATTTCTTTCATCTCAACAGTTCCGTCAAAAAAAACGGTCCTTGTCAGATGGATCAATTTTGTCAACAGAATAGCTTTCGGCTAAAAAGCAGTCATGGATTTCCTTCCAGACTTTGGATGAGTTTTCTTTGGAATTCAATAATTTCTTGAGTCTCCTTTATATCTTCAACTGACAAAATATTGATGTCACGTAACAACACCCTTTCCAACGTAAGTAAGGTCGCTTTTTCCCTCTTCAATTTTTGTCTGCGACGCTCATCCCGATACTCCTTCGTCGGCACCGGATACCCCTTGATTTTTCCCGGCCACTCCGGCCGGCTCGGTCCGTAAAGCGACGCCACGGCGCCCACGCTGCCATCTTCATAGACGATCAGCCAGATATCACCTCCCTTCCCATCCGGATACGGTGGAATGCTGACCGTCTCGCGATGAAAGGTCGGGTCCGGGGACAGCTGATAGACCACCACCACCTTCAAATCCGCATGCCACTTTTCCGGCACGCTGAAACAGCATATCGATCCGCCCTGCCCGTATGGACGGATCGAATCGCCACCGCCGCCGCTGTTGGTATTGCCGGGATTTTCAACCGCGATGTAATCGACTTCGCGCGGAGAATAATTCAGCGCCTGAATGCTCGCAGCCATGGCGATGCCGGGTAAACACGCGGCCAGCAAGAGGCCTCGCCAGCAATGGTGCTTGAGTAAGGTATTCATGATTTCATCCCTATGCATCAATGCCAAGACTCAGCGCGCGTACCTTGGCGCCATTGCTAACGGTCAGTTGCGCATCCAGTTTGCATTGCCAAACGTCACTGCCATGCGTATCTTTACCACCGGGAAATGCACGATACAAGCGCGCCACATTACTATGAGAATGAAATGCCATATCCCGTTTCATATTATTATTGGTGCCGTCGAAAAAGAAGTCGAAAAACAGATTGACATCACATGACGAAGGGAAACCTGGAAGTGGGCATTCACGATCAATTGCAAAATCACTAAGAACTTGTTTTTCATTTTTCGCGTCAAAAAAACAATGAAATCAGAAGGGTCATTTTTTATGGCTGGATAAATATCAACCAAAAAAAAGCAGTCATTTATCATTTTCCTCAAGAAAATTAATAAGCTTTTTACTATATTCAATTGCCCCCTTCAATCTCATCAACTCTACAGGAGTTAGGTCGCTCACATCACCATCTAATGCATTCTCCATAGAATGTAGAGCAGCCTTTTCTCTTTTTATCTTTTCCTTGCGGCGCTCGTCCCGATACTCCTTCGTCGGCACCGGATACCCCTTGATTTTTCCCGGCCACTCCGGCCGGCTCGGTCCGTAATGCGACGCCACGGCGCCCACGCTGCCATCTTCATAGACGATCAGCCAGATATCACCTCCCTTCCCATCCGGATACGGTGGAATGCTGACCGTCTCGCGATGAAAGGTCGGGTCCGGGGACAACTGATAGACCACCACCACCTTCAAATCCGCATGCCACTTTTCCGGCACGCTGAAACAGCATATCGATCCGCCCTGCCCGTATGGACGGATCGAATCGCCACCGCCGCCGCTGTTGGTATTGCCAGGATTTTCAACCGCGATGTAATCGACTTCGCGCGCAGAATAATTCAGCGCCTGAATGCTCGCAGCCATGGCGAGGCCGGGTAAACACGCGGCCAGCAAGAGGCCTCGCCAGCAATGGTGCTTGAGTAAGGTACTCATGATTTCATCCCTATGCATCAATGCCAAGACTCAGCGCGCGTGCCTTGACGCCATTGTTAACGGTCAGTTGCGCATCCAGTCTGCATTGCCAAACGTCACTGCCATGCGTATCTTCATCGCCAGGAAATGCACGATACAAGCGCGCCACATTGCTGTACGAGTGAAGCGCCACATCCCGCTCCATATTATTGTTGGTGCCGTCGAAGAAGAAGCCGGAAAATAGATTCGCCTCGCATGAGGGAGGAAATCCTATGGAAGGGCATTCTCTTTTTTCAGTAATTTTTTCAATTTTTGACAGTTCTTTTTGCCTGTCAAAAAACTGAATTAAACCCAATGGGTCGTTTTTATTAGCGGGATAAATATCAGCAAAAAAATGCCGTCATGGTTTTATATCCTCAAGATATCTTATAAGACTTTTCTTTCGCTCAATTGAATCTTTAATACCAATAATCTGATCATTTGACAACGCACTAGTATCCTCTGTCAAACCCTTCTCCATAGCGTTCAACCAAGCCTTTTCTCTTTTTATCTTTTCCTTTCGACGCTCATCCCGATACTCCTTCGTCGGCACCGGATACCCCTTGATTTTTCCCGGCCACTCCGGCCGGCTTGGTCCGTAAAGCGACACCACGGCACCCACGCTGCCATCTTCATAGACGATCAGCCAGATATCACCTCCCTTCCCATCCGGATACGGTGGAACACTGACCGTCTCGCGATGAAAGGTTGGGTCCGGGGACAACTGATAGACCACCACCACCTTCAAATCCGCATGCCACTTTTCCGGCACGCTGAAACAGCATATCGATCCGCCCTGCCCGTATGGACGGATCGAATCGCCACCGCCACCGCTGTTGGTATTGCCAGGATTTTCAACCGCGATGTAATCGACTTCGCGTGAAGAATAATTCAGCGCCTGAATGCTCGCGGCCATGGCGACGTCGGGTAAGCATGCGGCCAGCAAAAGACCTCGCCATAGTTGGCTCTTGAGTAACGTATTCATGGTTATATTCCTATGCATAAATGGCCAAGAATCAGCGCGCGTGCCTTGACGCCCTTACTAACGTTCAGTTGCGTATCCAGTTTTCATAGCCAAACGTCACTGCCATGCGTATCTTCATCGCCAGGAAATGCACGATACAAGCGCGCCACATTGCTGTGCGAGTGAAACGCCACATCCTGCTCCATATTATTGTTGGTGCCGTCGAAGAAGAGGCTGAAAAACAGATTGACATCACATGGGGGAGGGAAACCGGGAAGTGGGCACTCACGCTTCTTCATAAGTTCTATAATTTCATCCATTTCATTAATTCCGTCAAAAAAAATGGTCCTTGTCAGATGGATCAGCTTTATCAACAGAATAGCTTTCGGCTAAAAAATCTGTCATCGCACATCCCCCTCTAAACTCTGGACAATTTTTTTTTGAAAATCAATAATTTCTTTTTTTTCTTTTATCTTTTCGTCTGACAAGGTATAAAAATCACGCAACAATCTTTTTTCCAAAAAATCGAGTGTATTTCTCTCTCTCTTTAGTTTATCCTTGCGGCGTTCATCCCGATACTCCTTCGTCGGCACCGGATACCCCTTGATTTTTCCCGGCCACTCCGGCCGGCTCGGTCCGTAATGTGACGCCACGGCTCCCACGCTGCCATCTTCATAGACAATCAGCCAGATATCACCTCCCTTCCCATCCGGATACGGCGGAACACTGACCGTTTCGCGATGCAGGGTTGGGTCCGGGGACAACTGATAGACCACCACCACCTTCAAATCCGCATGCCACTTTTCCGGTACGCTGAAACAGCATATCGATCCGCCCTGACCGTATGGACGGATCGAATCGCCACCGCCGCCGCTGTTGGGATTGCCGGGATTTTCAACCGCGATGTAATCGACTTCGCGCGAAGAATAATTCAGCGCCTGAATGCTCGCGGCCATGGCGACGCCGGGTAAGCATGCAGCCAGCAAAAGACCTCGCCATAGTTGTCTCTTGAGTAACGCATTCATGGTTTCCCCCTATGCATCAATGCCAAGACTCAGCGCGCGTGCCTTGACGCCATTGTTAACGGTCCGTTGCGCATCCAGTTTGCATTGCCAAACGTCACTGCCATGCGTATCTTCATCGCCAGGAAATGCACGATACAAGCGCGCCACATTGCTGTGCGAGTGAAACGGCACGTCCCGCTCCATATTATTGTTGGTGCCGTCAAAAAAGAAACCGAAAATTGGATTCGCATCGCATCTAGGGGAAAGCCTGGGGTGGGAAATTCCCTTTTTTGACTAAATCACCTAATATTTTCAGTTCTGTCTCGTCATCAAAAAACTTAGATGAATCTGCTGACTCATTTTTTCAGCAGAATAACTAGCAGCAAAAAATTCAGTCATGGATGCATTCCCTCAAGGCTCTGAATGAGTTTCTTCTTATATTCAATTACATCCTTTAATTCATCAATTTCAGTGGCCGTCATCTTATTACTATTACGTTCCAATCCTTTTTCCATAGTATCTAACCATTTTCTTTCCAATTCTATTTTTGCCTTACGACGCTGTGCCTGATACTCCTTCGTCGGCACTGGATACCCCTTGATTTTTCCCGGCCACTCCGGCCGGCTCGGTCCGTAAAGCGACACCACGGCGCCCACGCTGCCATCTTCATAGACAATCAGCCAGATATCACCTCCCTTCCCATCCGGATACGGTGGAACACTGACCGTCTCGCGATGAAAGGTCGGGTCCGGGGACAACTGATAGAGCACCACCACCTTCAAATCCGCATGCCACTTTTCCGGCACGCTGAAACAGCATATCGATCCGCCCTGCCCGTATGGACGGATCGAATCGCCACCGCCGCCACTGTTGGGATTGCCAGGATTTTCAACCGCGATGTAATCGACTTCGCGCGCAGAATAATTCAGCGCCTGAATGCTCGCGGCCATGGCGACGCCGGGTAAACATGCAGCCAGCAAGAGGCCTCGCCAGCAATGGTGCTTGAGCAACGTCGTCATGATGTCATCGCTATCTATAAAATCGCCAAATGAATCTACCCGGCTCCAGCCGCGCTGAAATCACGCTCTATGCGAGCGCCTCGATCCGCGTTGCATAGCGCTGCTGCGCCAGGTAAATCTCTTCATCGGCTTTGGCTTGCGCAATATCCTGTGTTAAGTTTTCACTCCACACGAATTTTTCGGGTGTTTCTTCCGCCTGGATGCCGGCCGTCGGCATGCGTTGCAGTTCCTTCTCGTGCACGCTTTTCCGGAAAAAGCCGCTTTGCGGGTAGTAGCCACGGCGCAAGATATAGCCGCCACCCTCGCGACGCGTATAGGTTTGCGTGGTGATCACCGCACTGCGCATGTCGGCGCTGTCGGCATCCGTACGGATTGGGTAGGGGGTGCCGTACTGCGCTTCCTTGACCAGTGCGTCCTCTTCCGGCGTCAATGCTTCGCCATTCTTCTGTTTCAATTGCGCAACTTCGGTCTTTCGGCTCAGTTCATACGCGCGTTTATAAAAGCCTTCTTCAGGTGGTTTATCGGCGAACGAGGCGATCTTGGCCCGTTTATCGTATTCCGTCACTTCGCCCGCCATATAAAATCCGGCTAGAGAATCATGTACATAGTCGTCAAAAAAACGCATCACTTCGGGCGGCAGTGGTTTGGGGTGATCGAATATGTCGAGCGCCCAAGCTTCCCAGTCATCCAGCGGTGTATGATTTTGCGCGCGATAGTATTGCCAGTGATTGATGCGCGCAATATCCCGGGCGCTGAACGGTTTATCCTCATCGCCATGCCGAAAGGCTTTGCGTGCGCGCAGCGCTTCCAGATCGCCTGCCAGCAAGCGGTTGTAGGAACCCAGATCCTCCCGCTCTTGCGCGTTGGCCGCCTTGAAGCTGGCCGTGGCTTCCAGGGTCTTGACGCGCACGGCGCGCCAGCGGTAATACAGCTCCATATGCTTGCTCAGCAAGGCGCCTTGCTTGTTAAGCGCGGCGGTATATGCTTCCCATGCCTTGGCAAGCTCTTGACTGACCTGGAAATCATCTCGGTCCGTTGCCTCCAGTTCGCTAAACGGTATCAAAGGCACTCCCTTGAGGCGCGCCTCCTTGAACATATGCGCCAGCGGGATTTGCGACAACAAGGCCGCTTGTCCGCCGCGTCCCTTTCCCTGCTCACCCGGACCATAGCCGCCTCCCACGTCGGAGTGCACGCCAGGAAAATACACTTCCTCGATTTTCCCTTCCAAGCGTGTAACGGGGAAATTCATGCGCTGCTCATGCGTGGCAATGCAATGCAAGCCTGCCTGAACGCAGCGAGGCAGCGGCTTGAGCAATTCATTGGCCCAGGCCCAATGGCCATCGAACATCGCGCCAGGCGCGATCGTGGTTTTCGCGACAGACGCCGAACTGCCCACGGTTGCCACCGTGTCAAAGACGCCAAGAAAATCGATGCTGGCCGGAATGCCGGCAAACTCCTGCCCCTCACCTTTGCCCGGCGTGAGCAAATCGGCAAACAGCTGGCAGAATGCCACCGCCTCGGCGGCGCCCCGCGAAAAACCGAATACGGACAGGGTCAGCGATGGAATATGCGGTTTCGGCTGTGCCGCGATCGCGGCTTTTAACTTTTCGATATGCTCAGCGAACCAGTCCGAGTGTGTCATGAAGCGTTCCCTGCCAGTTAAGGGATGCGGTACCTTTTTGTGGCCTACGGCATTATCATAAGTACGTGCGAACTCGCCGGCTTGATCATCTTTATATAATGGATTTCCTTTTCCATCAATAATTGCATGCAATGAATTTATAACCTGCAACAGCCCCCATATAATGCGCGGCTGCCCCCCTTTGGCAAATGCCTTCCCTTCGTCCGATTCAGTCAACTCACCGATTTCCTTAAATGGCGTTCCCACGCCAGGAATATAATATCGAAAATAACCGGCACCCCGCTTATCAGATGGAAAACTCGAAAATAGCCGCGCCACATTGCTATGGCTGGCACTATTGGGGTCGACCACAACATTAGCTATAGGAATGGGCTTTTTTGTTCTTGGATCGAGCACACCTGTCCTAACCCCATTCCTATCGCGCTCCAGATTATTATTGGTTCCATCAAAGAAAAGTCCAACCCTCACTGGAATACTGCACGGCGCGCCATCTTTATTAGCACATGCCTCCTTCGCAATTTTTGATTGTTCTTTCGTCGACGGGTTCAAAAAAAAATCGACGGGAAACGGTGCGGAATTGGGAGTTTCGCTGATCATGATATCAAGGAATATTGGCAGGTTTTCCGGAATGAAAAATAGGATGATTTTTACTATGGCCGTCCACATTTGACACAACCACTCTCACCTCGTCATTGGGAAAAAAATGCATATAGATATCTCCTGGCCTATCATATTTTTCCACTTCCACCATTTTTTCTTTGACAATATGAGTATGTTCTTCTGGCATATCCCACCGCACCCGAACCATCATTCCCGGATACCACACTCTCGGGATAGAGGTGCAACAGATTTCTGCCCCTCCCGCTCCCCACCTGGCCATGTTGGCGCCTCCGGCCCCATCCACCGACGCGGAGTAAATGAAATTCCCGGTATGATTCACAATACCCACCTGCGCTGTCGCGGTAGGACTTGGGCCAGCTTGCTCAGCCTGCCTGGCCTTAAACGCGCAGCCGCTCAGCAGCAAGGCCGCACCAAGATAAATAATCCATTTCATCATTTGCACCTTATAAAAAATGCTACGCCATTTTTCATTTTACTGCCACATATAACAATAGAAAACATAGAACTCCCACGCGTCGCAAATGGTTTAAGAAAAACCAGGAAAATGTGCAAGAGTGGAGTTTCATTGATCGCAATAAACCTCTAAGGATTTATATTTCCCGGCTTTCCATAGTGACGTATTGGATGAGCAGTGCTATATCCGGGATAAACTGAAACCACAACCCTAACTTCGTCGTTTGGAAAAAAATGGATATAAATACTTCCTGTTTCATCGTATTTTTCCACTTCCACCATTTTTTCTTTGACAATATGCGTATGTTCTTCTGGCATATCCCACCGCACCAGAACCATCATTCCCGGATACCACACTCTCGGGATAGAGGCGCAACAGATTTCTGCCCCCCCCGCCCCCCATCTGGCCATATTGGCTCCTCCCGCCCCATCCACTGACGCGGAATAAATATACTTCCCCGTATGGTTGACAATACCCACCTGCGCCGTCGCGGTAGGACTTGGGCCAACTTGCTCAGCCTGCCTGGCCTTGAGGGCGCAGCCGCTCAGCAGCAAGGCCGTGCCAAGATACATAATCCATTTCATGATTTTCCTTTTATAAAAATAGGCAGTTGAAGGAACAAGGCTAGGCAGCCGAGCGCGCCTGCCAGAAATCGTCGGGCAGCGTGTCGAGTTCGGACAGGTAATTCGCCCCCTGGCGCGTCCGCCGCAACAGGCTGGCCATCGCAGGATGCAAGGTGAAATCATCGGCCAGCATCAAGGCCAGGGCGCTGAAATGCTGACGCTGGCCTGCCGCCTCGATGCCGCTGGCGCTTGCCACTAGTAAATGACGCGCCACGCGCGCGTGGCACTGGGCCGGGGTGCCGGAATGAAACAGGTCCGGCTGTACATCATGCAGATTGGCCAGGATGGCGTCGGCTTCGGCGATATTCACCAAGGCGGCAAAGGCGGCGTCACTGAGCGGAAATTTGTCAAACTCCGCCGGGACGGGACTGGGCTGCGCCTCGCCCTGCCAACTGATCAGGGAACCATCGCGCTGCAGCGACCACCAGCGGTAGATGGGGCTCAGCAAATGCGCATATTGGGTTTGCGTCAAGGCCGCGAGCAAGGCCGGCAATGTGCGGCTATCGGCCCAGCGCACAGGCCATTCGACGGTGTCTGGCGTGATGGCAATCAAATAGGGGCGCAGATGCTGCTCCAGCCGGTCGATATCGAGCGTGCTGGCGATGATGCTGAGCATGGGCTTGCCCGCGCACAGCGAGAACAGGCGCTGCAGCCACTCGGCCTGCCCGCTGCTTGCCTGTGGCGCCGCCATTAAATGCGGTGCAGCACTCTTGAAGTTTTGCAGCGAGGTGTGCGCATACAGCGACTGGCGCCGCAAGCGGCTCGGGTAGCGCTTGGTGAAAAACTCCTCTTCGCAGGCGCCGTCCAGCAGCGCCAGCAAGTGCAAGGGCTGGCCGCCGTTCGCCACCGCCGCTTCCTCACGCAAGGCTTGCAGTTGCTGCGCGATCTGCGCTGGAACCGCAGGGTCAGGAAGATCGATGGCAAAGTACATCAGGATTCCTTTTCTAGGCTGCCGTGGGCGCGACAAACGGGCTGCCGCTACGCAACGCCGCCAGCAGGCACGCCTTGCAGACGCTGGCAGGCAGCGCCGGCAATGGATAAGCGAGCCGTTCCGGCCCGATAAAACTCTTCTTGCCGGCATGCACCGTGATCTTGCCCGGACACTGCACGGTGATGTTGCCGCCCTCGATCGTAATGTTCGCCCCGCCCGCCGTCGACAGGCGGATGCTTTTCGCCGCCGCCCAGTCGATGTGCGCGGCGGCGCTGACGATGTTGACTTCCTCGCGCGCCTGCACGTTGAGCACGTCGGCCTGCGCCTGCAGGTCGATGGCTTGCTTGGCGGCAATCAATTGCAAGCCGATATTGTTCTCGCCCGCCTTGACGACGCCGGCCAGGGCGCCGATGGCCTGCCCGCTGTGCACGCGCAACTGGCCGCCGCCGACGAACTGGGTGTCCAGGCCGCTCATCAAGGAGGTGGTTTCGCCGTTCGCCAGCTGGATATCCTGGCCCGCCAGCACGCCCAGACCGGCGCGGGCGGCGATGGCGATGATAGCGTCGCTGCTGTGCGGCAACTTGTCATCGCCGGGGCTGGTCGGCTTGCCCGCCGCGTCGCGCTTGGCGGCGGCCGTATCGTCCTGGCTCAGCATGCCGGAAACGCTCGTCAAAAACGCCGGCAAGGGCGCCGCCTTTTCGTCGAGCACGCTGGCATTCGCCTTGGCCGGCCCCAAGTGGCTGGCATACGCGACCGTCTTGTGCGTAACGGCGGCGGCGCTGAAGGTTGCGCCCAGCTTGGCCGCCTGCTTGAGCAAGACCATGCCCGGCGCATTGTCGCCGGCCGGATCGCGCGCCTGCGCGTCGTGATTGACGAGGTAGCTGGAAATCAGGAGCCCGGCGCCGGCCCGCACGGCGCCGTAAGCGTCGGTGCGCAGCTCGGCGCCCGTGCCGCGCAGGCTGCCCCGGTAATTGTCGGCCGCATGGATCAGGTGACCAAGATTGAGTTCGCTTGCCGCATGGCTGCTCTTAAGCTGGATGCGCCCCTGCTGGTCGGTATCGTCGAACAGCAGCTGGTTATAGCCAGAGCCGGAGCCGGCGGCGCCGAATTCCTTGCTGCGGATACCCCACTGCGCCGCGCCGTTGCGGTGGCCGGCGCTGCCGCCGGCCGCGCCATGCCAGACCGGACTGTTGCCGCCGGCCACGTTGCCCTGCGCCGACGGCGCATGGTCGCGCGCCGGCTCGAATACGCTGGCATCCGCGGGCTTGTCCGTGATGCCGCCCGGCGTGGGCGCGACGCCGCCCTCGCCCTGCCCGTTGTACAGGGCGCCGACGATGATGGGGCGGTCGATATCGTTTTCCAGAAATTGCACCAGCACTTCCTGGCCGATGCGCGGCAGAAACTGGCTGCCCATGCCGCCGCCGGCCGAGCGCTGCGCCACGCGCACCCAGCACGTGGCGCCACCCTCCTGCTGCCAGTGGAAACGGATGCGCACCCGGCCCAGCTTGTCGCAATGGATCTCGCTGCCGCCGCTGGCGCTGCCGTCGGCGCCGACGACGATGGCGCTCTGGCTGCCGCGGGCCGTCGGCTTCGGATGGTGGCGCGCGTCGTTGTCGCCATGCACAGGACGCCATGGCGTCGCTGCGGCGATCATCTCGATGCAATTGGCGTAACCGCTGGCTTGCGCCTGCGCAATCGCGGCGGCAAAGTCGGCAAAGCCGTCGCCCAGCCCGGGCATGGCTTCGTCCAGCAGTTCGGGCACCGGGCCGAACAGTTCAGCCAGCGCCTGGGAGGCGGGCGCCGGCAGGTTGTTGATGCCGATGCTGGCCACCCGGAGCACGACATAGTCGGACGCGGCGCCATCGGCCTGCGGCAACGGTCCCTGCGTCAGGGTAAACCGCGTGCCGGCGCGCAAGGTGCGTACCGTCGAGCGCGCCTGCCACAGCTGGGCGCGCGCTTCGCGGGCCTGCATCTGCAACGCGGCATAGTGCTGTGCCTGCGCGCCATTCGCATACCAGTACTGGCCCGGCGTATCGTAGCTTTCCAGCACCGGCGCATGCTGGCCGCCGATGGCCATATTCGTCGGCACGCTGGCGGCGACCGCCTTCTTGGCCTTGTAGTCGTAGCTCAGCACGCTGCTCAGCCCGACGTGCAGGCTGCGCCGCGCGCACAGCGCCTGCACGCTGTCGCTCGCTTCGCCGGCCCTGGCGCCATGAAAGCGCAAGCCGCCGCCCTGCGCGCTGCTGGCATCCTCGGGCGTGGCGCAGGGCTGGCTGCTGTCGGCGAACAAAATCAGTGTGTGCGCGTCGAAGCGCCAGGCGATGCCCTCCTCCGTCAGCAGCCGGCGCACGAAATCGAAGTCCGATTCCCGGTACTGGCAGCAATAGCTGCGCTCTCCCGCCTGCTGCATGCACTGCGCCACCTCATCGCTCCATTGCCACAGGGCATGCGGCGCATAGGCTTGCAATACCTCGTCGACGATGGCCGTCACGCTCCGATCTTGCCATACGCGGCTGTTACGCACTTGCGTCAGCAGCCACAGCCAGGGCGTGATGCGCAGCCGGTAGCGCGCCAGGCCGCCATTGCTGCCCAGCATGGCCGCTGCGCTGAGATAGCCGGAAAACTGCGTGCGCGTGCCGTCGGCCAGGCTGATTTGCAGGCTGGCCGGCTGGCCCAGCAGGGAGGCCAGCGCAACGTCGGCATTCGTGGACAAGGCGATAATCTCGCGCGCGCCAAGCTCCTGCAGCCGGTCATCGGCGGCAAAGGCTTCGACCAGCAAACCGCTGTCCTGGCCATCGTCGCCGATGGCCAATGCATACAGGCGCGTCGCGCCATTGAAGGCGGCTACCGCGCTAACGATATCTTGTGTCAAAGGATGCTCTTCATCTGGAAAGTGGCATCGCACATTACTTGTCAAAACAATGTGCAAAATAAACAAGTCCAGGCAATTATGCGCGAGTTCTTAAAAAAGCAAGATTCAATTGAACAAGGAGTGCGCGGGCAAGACAATAGTCGCTGCTTCGGGCAAGGGATTCGGTACAATACCCCGGCAAGCCCATTCACTCTTTCCCGTGCAGCCATGAACCAACTCGAACAACTGAAGCAATTTACTACCGTGGTGGCCGACACCGGCGACTTCCAATCGATCCAGGCTTACACGCCGCGCGATGCGACGACGAATCCGTCGCTGATCCTGAAGGCCGTGCAAAAGGATGAATACAAGCCGCTGCTGGAAAAGGCCGTGCGCGACCATCCGAATGCCTCCACCGCGGAAATCATCGACCGCCTGCTGATCGCCTTTGGCGTGGAAATCCTGCAAACCATCCCCGGCCGCGTCTCCACCGAAGTCGATGCCCGCCTGTCGTTCGACACAGAAGGCACGGTGGCCAAGGGCCGCGACCTGATCGCCCTGTATTCGAACGCGGGGATTGCCCGCGAACGCGTGCTGATCAAGATTGCCTCCACCTGGGAAGGCATCCGCGCCGCCGCCATCCTGGAAAAAGAAGGCATCCGCTGCAACATGACCCTGCTGTTCTCGCTGGCCCAGGCCATCGCCTGCGCCGAAGCGGGCGCGCAGCTCATTTCGCCGTTCGTCGGCCGCATCTACGACTGGTACAAGAAATCGACGGGCATCGACTATATGGGCGCGGAAGACCCGGGCGTGCAGTCGGTCCGCCGCATCTACAATTACTACCGCAAGTTCGGCTACAAGACCGAGGTGATGGGCGCGAGCTTCCGCAACACCTCGCAAATCCTCGAACTGGCCGGCTGCGACCTGCTCACCATCAGCCCCGACCTGCTGCAAAAGCTGGCCGACAGCGATGCGCCGGTGGAGCGCAAGCTGAGCGCCGAAGCGGCGCCATCGACCAACATCGTGCAAATGTCGCTGAACGAAGAAGCCTTCCGCTTCATGATGAATGAAGACGCGATGGCGACAGAAAAACTGGCAGAAGGCATCCGCGCCTTCTGTGTCGACTCCGGCAAGCTGAAACAGATGATTTCGGCACTGCGCTAATCGCGATAATTACGACGGACGAAAAAAAAGCGGCGCCGTGCAGTGCACGAACGCCGCTTTTTCATGCCCGCGCGATCAGGAGCAGCGGAATGTCGCCATGCCCTGGTAATTGGCGCCATTCGCCAACTGCGCCTTGTAAGCGGCAATCAGCAGATAACGGCCAGCGCCGCCGTCACCCAGCATCAGCTGCGCTCCCGTACCACTCGACAGATAGTTGCCGGTGATGCTGCTGGACGCCGCCGAGCCCATGCTGGTGGAAGCCGTTACTTTGCCCCTGCTGCCGCCGGCGCTGGCGTCGATGGACAGCACCACCTTGGCACCGGAGGCATCGAACGAGACGCTGGCCGTGCCGCTGGCCGTGCCGAAGTAAGCGCTCGACGAGACGCTGTTGCCGCCCGTATAGCTCGGCGCCGTGAACGCGCCCGCATCGCAGGTCAACGTGCCGGTCGCTGGCAGTGCGGCGAGCACGTTATAGGCGACGTAATGTGCGCTGGCATTGTTGCCGGTCAAGGTCGTGGCACCGGAACTATAGCTGAACGCGCCCTTGAACCAGCGGCCCTGCGCGAAGGCGGCGTCACCGCTGATTTCACGCGTCACGGACGGGTTGCCCGTCAGGAAAATGCCGCCGATAGTGCTCAAGGCACCGGAGGCATCCTGTACCACCAGGCTGGCCTTGCCACTACTCTGCAAGCCGATCGACGTAAAGATGAAACGGCTGTTGTCGCCATTGACGAAACGGGCGCTGACGGTGCCCGTGTTTTCGCCAGTGGCCGTCGGCGTGACAGGTACCACTGGCGGCGCAACAGGCACCACTGGCGGGGCAACAGGCGTCGCGGGTGGATTCACGGCGACTACCGGGTCAGTTGGGGAGGACGAGCCGCCACCGCCACAGGCAACGAGAGAGCCGGCGATCAGGGTCAAAACAAAAGCGTGATTCAGTTGCATACGATTCCGATAAAAAAGCAAGACATAAGGAATCCTTGGCACATGCCAAAAATTCAACGTCCAATATTATGCAACATTTCTCAAGAGAATGGTTGCCTTAAAGAAATTTATTAATACTAACAATGTGACTATAACGAGCGCGACTGTGTCGTGACGCCACGCTGGCGGTAAAATAGCTGGCCATACGCCGTCAACAACTACGCATGCAATCACCGATCACCATCCGCCTGGGCCGCCGCGCCCGTGCCCGCATCGCCGACAACGGCTTGCGCGCGCTTGACGTCGCCATCGTCCCTGCCGCCGCGGGCGGACCGAAAGGCTTGATCCTGCACCAGTTCGATTGCTGGCTGTTCGGCGACTTCCTGGCGCAAGCGCCGCGCCCGCGCCACTTCGTCGGCGCCTCGATCGGCGCCTGGCGCATGGCCGCCGCCGTATTTCCCGACCCGGTGGCAGCGCAGCGCCGCCTGGTGCGCGAATACGTGGGCCAGCGCTACCCCGACAAACCCGATGCGGCGCACGTCAGCCGCACCTGCCGCGCCCTGCTCGACGCCGTCCTCGATGGCCAGGATGCGCAGCTGCTGCAGCACGCGCGGCACAGCCTGTCCGTGCTGGCCGTGCGCGGCATCGGCGCGCTGGCGCAGCCGGGCAAATGGCGCGACCGGCGCGGCTTCCTGCTGGCAGCCGCCGGCAACGCCGTGGCACGCACGCGCCTGGCCGCCTCGCTCGAGCGCGCGGTGTTCCATGCGGGGCCGGACGGCGCCAGCTGGCTGCGCTCGCGCTTCGACGCCTTTCAATCCCATTTCGTGCCGCTGGCGCAAGACAACCTGCGCGACGCGCTGCTGGCCTCCGGCTCCATCCCGCTGGTGCTCGACGCGGTCACGGACATCGCCGGCGCGCCGCCGGGGCGCTACTGGGATGGCGGCCTGGTCGACTACCATCTGCACCTGCCCTACCAGCGCGAACCGGACCTGGTGCTGTACCCGCATTTTGCCGACCATATCGTGCCGGGCTGGCTGGACAAGGCCATGCCCTGGCGCCGCGCGCGCAGCGGCGATAGCGCGCTCGACAACATGATCCTCGTCTCGCCCTCGCCCGCCTTCGTGGCCAGCCTGCCCAATGGCAAGCTGCCGGACCGGCGCGACTTCGCCCATTACGGGCAAGATCATGCGGCGCGCATGCGCGACTGGCGCCGCGCCATCGCGGAAAGCGAGCGCATGGCGGCCGCCTTCGCCCGCTGGGCCGAGCAGCCGGACCTGCGCCAGGCGCTCGATCTGTAGCACGGGCGAGACTGCAACAGGCGCCAAAACAAGCGCGCTTTTCCCTCGCCTATTGGTCACTTATCAGTGCATACTATGTCGCACAGGCAACCTTCAATCCCTCTGCGACAGGAGTTCCGACCATGCACGCCCTCTCCCACCTTCGTATCGGCACGCGCCTGGCTGCAGGCTTCGCGCTGGTGCTGCTGCTGTCCGTGATCTCCACCTCGTACGCGCTGTACAGCGCCCACGTGAATGCCGAAGCGACGCGGCAAATGATGGAAAAGCCGCTGGCCAAGGAACGCCTCGTATCGGACTGGTACGTGCTGATTTACTCGGCCATCGCGCGCACCTCGATGATCGCCAGGAGCACCGATGAAACGCTGTCGAACGTGTTTGCCGACACCATCGCCGACAGCACGAAACAGGGCAGCGAACTGCTGAAGAAAATCGAGGCGCTGCTCGACAGCGATGCAGAAAAAGCCATCTTCAAGTCGTCCATCGCCGAGCGCGTCAAATACCAGGATGCCAAGACCCTGGTCATGAATGCGCGCAAGGCGGGCAATGCGGCGCAGGCGGAAAGCACCTACCGCGACAGCTTTGCGCCGGCCGCCACCAATTACCAGAACAACGTCAAGGCCCTGCTGGCGCAGCAGCGCCAGGCCATCGACGCCACGGCGCAAGCCATCGAGGCGGCCAACGAACGCAGCTTCACCCTGCTGCTGACCTTGTGCGCGCTGGTGGTGGCCCTGGGCAGCGTCTGCGCCTGGCTGATCACGCGCTCGATCACGCAACCGTTGAAGGCCGCCGTGAAGGTGGCCGAAACGGTGGCCGACGGCGACTTGCGCACGCATTTCGGCACGCCTGCCAGCGATGAAATCGGCGACCTGATGCGCGCGCTGCACGGCATGAACGAGGCGCTGCGCAAGGTGGTGTCGGAAGTGCAGACGGGCACCAATGCGATTGCCACGGCGTCGGGCGAAATCGCCGCCGGCAACCAGGATTTGTCGGCGCGCACGGAACAGCAGGCCAGTTCGCTGGAAGAGACGGCGTCGTCGATGGAAGAACTGACCAGCACCGTGAAGCAGAATGCTGACAATGCGCGCCAGGCCAACCAGATGGCGGTGGCCGCTTCCGGCGTGGCAGAACGGGGCGGCAGCATCGTCAGCCAGGTGGTCGACACCATGGGCGCCATCGACACGGCATCGACGAAAATCGTCGATATCATCGGCGTCATCGACGGCATCGCCTTCCAGACGAATATCCTGGCCTTGAACGCGGCCGTCGAAGCGGCCCGGGCCGGTGAACAGGGACGCGGCTTTGCCGTCGTCGCCACGGAAGTACGCAGCCTGGCGCAGCGCTCGGCGGCGGCGGCGCGCGAAATCAAGACCCTGATCGGCGACTCCGTGGAGCAGGTCAACAACGGCACGCGGCTGGTGCAGCAGGCCGGCAACACCATGGGCGAAGTGGTCGACAGCGTGCGCAGGGTCACCGACATCATGGCCGAGATCACTGCCGCCAGCGCCGAGCAAAGCATGGGCATCGACCAGGTCAACCAGGCCATCGCGCAGATGGACCAGGTGACGCAGCAAAATGCGGCCCTGGTGGAGGAAGCGGCGGCCGCCGCCGAAAGCATGCAGGACCAGGCGGCGCGCCTGGCGCAAGTGGCGGCCGGCTTCCAGCTCGAACACATGGCCGCGGCGACGCCGGTACGCGCCGCGCGGCCAGCTGCCGCCCAGCTGGCCAAGCCGGCGGCCAGAAGCACACCCGCCAGGCAGCCAGGCAGCGCGGCCAGGAGCGCGCCTCCTACACGCAAGCCCCAGGCGCAGGTGGCGGGCGAGCAGGATTGGGAAGAGTTTTAAGGCTGACGGCGGCGCCAGTTGAAAGGGTTTGACAGCGCCCTGGCGCGCGAGGATACTTGTTTCAGGTGGCATGGCGCACCACCGGCAGCAATACGTGTTGCGCCTGACATCGTTCTGCGGGAGCACGAACATGAAATGTATCCGCCGCGTCAGCGCACAGCTGCGCCTGGGCTTCCTGTCCCCCTTGCTGCTATGTGCAGCCATTGCCGGCTGCGCCACGACACCCGCCACCCCGCCTCCGCCCGACCTGTTCAACGATGCCAGCTTTGCCGCACCCGCCGTGCCGGTCGACCCGCAACAGGCGTTCGCCATGAGCGAGGCCATGCGGTACTACCTGCGTGTCGATGTCGCGCGCGAGGCACGCAACAAGAATCCCCGCCGCGCGCTGGCCGAGGCCCTGCGCAACAGGTCCGGGCTGCAGCTGGAATACGATGCCGCCATGACGCGCACGGCGGCCCAGGCGTTCGACGCGCGCAGCGGCAATTGCCTGTCGCTGGTGCTGATGACGGCCGCGCTGGCCAAGGAAATGGGGCTCGATGTGCACTACCAGCTGGTCCTGGGAGAGGAAAGCTGGAGCCGCAGCGGCGGCATGTATTTCGTTGCCGGCCACGTCAATCTCGCGCTGGAACGCCGTGCCGTCAGCAATACCGTCGGCTACGACGCCGATGCCATCCTGCTCATCGACTTTCTGCCTGGCGAAGACCTCGCCGGCCAGCGCACGCAGCAAATCAGCGAGGCGACCATCCTGGCCATGTATCTCAACAATCGCGCCGCCGAAACCATGGCCAGCGGCGAGCTCGATCAAGCCTACTGGTATGCGCGCGCTGCCATCCTGCAAGACCCCACGTTTGCGGGCGCCTTCAATACGCTGGGCATCATCCAGCTGCGCCACGGCGACACCGAACCGGCGCGGCGCACGCTCGCTTACGCACTGGAACGCTCGCCATCGAACACCGTGCTGCTGTCCAACCTGGCGCAGGCACTCGACGGCCTGGGACGCGCGGGCGAAGCGCAGCTGCTGCGGCGCAAATTGCTGGCCCTGCAGCCAGAGCCGCCCTTCCACTTTTTCAACCTGGGCCAGCGCGCCATGGAGGCCGCCGACTACCAGGAAGCGGCACGCCTGTTCAAGCGCGAAATCGCGCGCGACCCCTACTACCATGAATTCCATTTCTGGCTGGCGCAGGCGTATGCGCGCATGGGCCAGCTGGCGCAGGCCGGACGCCAGCTGGAACTGGCGATGGACAACAGCACCACGCGCGGCGAGCACGGGCTGTACGCGGCCAAGCTGCAGCGCCTGCGCGCCGCCGGCGCGCATTAGCAGGCGCCATTAAGGCAGTCAGTCTTCCAGGAACATCTGCTGCAGGTCGTTCAGGAAGGACAATCCCAGCGCCGTCGGGCGGATGATCTGGTGGTCGCGGTACAGCAAGCCTTTGGCTTCGGCCGCGTTCAGCGGCTGCTCGATGGCGTTGAGGGCCAGGCCCGTGCGCTCGGCGAACAGGTTCGGCGAAAATCCCTGCGTCAGGCGCAGGGTATTGAGCATGAATTCAAAACCCATTTCCTCGCGCGCCAGTTCGCGCTCTTCCTGCACCGGGTTACCGGCGATGACCGCGTCCATGTAGGCGCGCGGCTGCTTGTAGCGGGCCTGGCGCAGCACGCGGTGCGGAAACGAAATCTTCGAGTGGGCGCCTGCGCCGATGCCCAGGTAGTCGCCGAATTCCCAGTAATTGCGGTTGTGCTTTGCCTGGCGGCCCGGCTGTGCATAGGCCGACACTTCGTAGCGGCCATAGCCCGCCTGGGCCGCGCGCGCGGCCACCATGTCGGCGATGTCGGCACTCTCGTCGTCGTCCGGCAGCACGGGCGGATACTTGGCGAACAGCGTGTTCGGCTCCAAAGTCAGGTGGTACAGCGACAGGTGCGGCGGCGCGAACGACAGCGCCGTTTCCAGGTCCTGCTGCGCCTCGGCCAGGGTTTGCGTGGGCAGCGCATACATCAGGTCGAGATTGAAATTGTCGAAGTTCGCGTGCGCGATCTCCACCGCGCGGCGTGCTTCGTTGTCGTCATGGATGCGGCCCAGCGCCTGCAGGTGGCGGCCGTTGAAACTCTGGATGCCGATCGACAGGCGGTTGATGCCGCTGGCCCGGTAGGACTTGAATTTTTCCGCTTCGAAGGTGCCAGGATTGGCTTCCATGGTGATTTCGCAATCGGGTTCCAGGGGCAGCAAGGTGCGCACGTCCGACATCAGCCGGTCCAGGCCCGCCGCCGACATCAGGCTGGGCGTGCCGCCGCCGATGAAGATGGTGTGGATCTTGCGGCCCCAGATCAGCGGCAGCGCCATTTCCAGGTCCAGGCGCAGGGCCGCCAGGTATTCGGCTTCCGGCAAGTCGCCGCGCACCTCGTGCGAATTGAAATCGCAATACGGGCATTTCTTCACGCACCACGGGAAATGGATGTACAGCGACAGCGGCGGCAGGGCCGTCAGGTTCAGCGCGCCCGGCTGCAGGTATTTCAGGGCCGCCCCGGCCGCGCCGGAAATGCCGTCCTGCGGCGCAGGAGCGGTATTAGGCTTGGCTGCCGACTTGGCAACGGCGCCCACCAGTTTGATCGGGATCATCGCAGCTTTTCCACCAGCGCGCGCAGGGCCTGGCCACGGTGCGACAGCGCGTTCTTTTCATCGGACGTCAGTTCGGCCGCGCACTTGCCCAGCGCGGGAATGAAGAAGTGCGGATCGTAGCCGAAGCCGCCGTTGCCGCGCGGCGCGGCAATCATCTCGCCATTCCAGCGGCCGTCGGCGATCACCGGCTGCGGGTCGTCCGCATGGCGCACGTACACCAGCACGCAATAGTAGTACGCGGACTTGTCGGCATGCGCCTCGATGTCGGCGATCAGCTTGGCGCTGTTGGCGGCATCCGATTTCGGCTCGCCGGCATAGCGGGCCGAATACACGCCGGGCGCGCCACCGAGCGCATTGACGCACACGCCGGAATCGTCGGCCAGCGCCGGCAAGCCCGTCAGGCGCGACGCGTGGCGCGCCTTTTGCAGGGCGTTTTCAACGAAGGTGTGGAATGGTTCGTCGCTTTCCGGCACGGCGTACTCGCCCTGGGCGTGGACGGAAAAACCGATGGTCGAGAGCAGCTCGTTGAATTCCTTGAGCTTGCCGGCGTTGTTGGAGGCGAGGATGAGGCGTTGGGTCATGTCAGTAGTCCGGTTGAAGTGCCGACATTGTAAACCTTTTGCGTCCCCCTCACCTCGCCCCGAAGCTGTCGCAAGAAGCGGCAGCTGTGGGCTTTTTGCCCGGTGCGGCGGGCCAGCGGATGTAAATCTGTGTAAAGATCAGATCCCCAATGCCTGCTTCTGCAGGGCGATCAGGTCGGCGATGCCGCCCTGCGCCAGGTCCAGCAGGCGGTTCATGCCGGCGCGGTCAAAAGCGGCGCCTTCGGCCGTGCCCTGCACTTCGATGAAGTGGCCCGCTTCCGTCATCACCACGTTCATGTCCGTGTCGCAGCCCGAGTCTTCCACGTAGTCCAGGTCCAGCACCGGCATGCCCTGGTAGACGCCCACCGAGATGGCGGCGACAAAGCTTTTCACGGGAATGGCGGCGATCGCGCCGCGCGCCTGCAGCTGGGAAAACGCGTCATACGCGGCCACCATGGCGCCCGTGATCGACGCCGTGCGCGTGCCGCCATCGGCCTGGATGACGTCGCAATCGAGGTGCAGCGTGCGTTCGCCGAACGCCTGCAAATCAAAGGCGGCGCGCAGCGAGCGGCCGATCAGGCGCTGGATTTCCTGCGTGCGGCCGGACTGCTTGCCGCGCGCCGCCTCGCGGTCCATGCGCGTGTGCGTCGAGCGGGGCAGCATGCCGTATTCGGCCGTCAACCAGCCCTGACCCTTGCCTTTCAGGAAACCCGGCACCTTGTCTTCGATGCTGGCGGTGCAGATGACCTTGGTGTCGCCGCACTCGATCAGCACCGAGCCTTCGGCATGCTTGGTGTACTGGCGGGTGATGCGGATGGCGCGCAGCGCGTCGACGGCGCGGCCGCTCGGGCGGGATTCAAATGTCATGGGGTGTCCTGTGTGATTGGGGTTGCGGCAGCGATTTTACCACCGCGCGCCCGTCTATTTGCAGTCATGCAACAGCGCAAGACGCAATGGCAGGCGGCGCACACATGATCCCTACAATCCTGCCCCACCAAACACAATTTTCTTTACAATGCCGTAAAACGCACACTATTCAGCAATTTTCAGGCCATCAGACCATGCGGTTCTGTTTTTGCGGCGCGGGCGGTATTGCCTGCGCTGGCTGATTAAGTGTATAAGTGACTGTATACAAGACCAAATCGGGGAATCCTTTGAGCATTTCAAGCATGACAGGCTACGCGGTTGCCACCAGCGAAGGTGCTGCAGGCACACTGACAATTGAAATCAAGAGCGTCAACTCACGCTTTCTCGACCTGCAATTCCGGATCAACGACGATCTGCGGGCCCTGGAGCCTGACTTGCGCGCCGCCGTCATGTCCGCCATCACGCGCGGCAAAGTCGAGGTACGCCTGAGCTTTGGCCGCAAGGCCGCCACAAACGGCACGCAGGCGCTGAACCTGCCCCTGCTGACCGAACTGGCGCGCCTGCAAAACGAAGTGGGCCAGCATTTTGTCTCCGCCCCCGTCATGACGGTGGCCGAACTGCTGCGCTGGCCTGGCGTCATCGAAGAAGCGCAAGTGGGACAGGAATCCCTACAGGCGGACGTGGGCGCGCTGACCAAACGCACCGTGGCCGCCTTCGTCGACAGCCGCAAGCGCGAAGGCGCCGCGCTCGAAGCGGTGCTGGTGTCGCGCATCGAAGCGATGGAAGCCATCGTCAAGCGCATCACGCCCCTGATTCCGCAAGTGGTGGCGGCCTTCCAGCAAAAAGCCATCGAGCGCATGCAGGACGCGCTGGGCCTGGCCAGCCAGGGCTCGAATTCGGCCCTGTCGCGCCAGGACGCCATGGAACGCATCCGCCAGGAAGTCATCCTGTACGGCATCCGCATCGACGTGTCGGAAGAACTGGCGCGCCTGTCGGCCCACCTGGGCGAAACGCGCCACATCCTCACCAAGGGCGGGCAAGTGGGCAAGCGCCTCGACTTCATGATGCAGGAACTGAACCGCGAAGCCAACACGCTGGGCGCCAAGGCGTCCGTCAAGGAACTGGCCGACGCCTCGATGGACTTGAAGCTGCTGATCGAGCAGATGCGCGAACAGGTGCAGAACCTGGAATAAACCCCGTCAGGCCAGGCGCGCTCCAGCGCGCCCCTGGTCGCTGGCGGCGATGACGACGCAGGCGACAAACAGCACGATGCTGTATTCCACGCCGCCGGCGCCATGCTCGCCCACGAACCAGCCCTTGGCCGCATGCACGATGGCAATGCCGCCGATGCAGATCACCATCAGCCCGGCCGCCGCCCAGCGCGTGTATTTGCCGACGATGAGCAAACTGCCGCAAACGATCTCGACGACGGTAATCGCCCACACCACGGCCAGGCCGTAAATAAACCCCTTGTCTTCCAGGAAACCGGCAAAGCGGGGAATGGTGCCATTGGCGATGCGCGTGATGGCGTGCGCCATGAACATCACGGCGATGGCCACGCGCAGCAACAACATGGCCTGGGCGGAACTGAGAAACGGGAAATTCTTCATGCGCGCATCCTGTCGGTAGAATAGTTATTGAGAAAAAACCATCCAAATTAGATAACTATTTCCTCAGGATAACAAGCAAAATATGCACAAGCGGGGCGGCGAGGCGCATCGCGGGGCTGGCTCGCCGCCTTGCCTCTTGGTAAAATACCGAATTGGGCGGCACCCACGCAAGCGCAAACGCCGCCATCACACGCAAATGGAAAGATCCGCATGAGCCACCCTACCGCCTTCTCCGGCAGCCTGTTCGTGGTCGCCGCGCCCTCGGGCGCCGGCAAATCGACACTGGTCAATGCATTGCTGGCGCAAGAGCCCGGCATCAAATTGTCGATCTCGACCACCACGCGCGCGCCCCGCCCGGGCGAGCAGCATGGCCGCGAGTACTATTTCACGACGGCGGAAGACTTCGTCGCGCGCGCCGAACAGGGCGAATTCCTGGAATGGGCGGAAGTGCATGGCAATTACTACGGCACTTCGCGCATCATGGTGGAGCAGCAAATGCTGGCCGGCACCGATATCCTGCTGGAAATCGACTGGCAGGGCGCGCGCCAGGTGCGCAAGCAATTCCCCCGCGCGGCCGGCATTTTCATCCTGCCGCCATCGATCGATGCGCTGGAAGAACGCTTGAACAAGCGCGGCCAGGACGAGCCGCACGTGATCACGCGCCGCCTGCTGGCGGCCGGCGGCGAAATCGCACACGCTCCCGAGTTCGAGTATGTTATTATCAATGAAGAGTTTACGGTCGCTTTGTCCGAACTGAGCGCGATCGTGAGAGCGGCCCGTTGCCGGTTTGCGCAACAAGCGGCCCGCAACGCATCGCTATTCGCCCAGCTGGGCCTGCACGCAGAGTAATTCGCCTGCACGCCAGTTCACACAGCACCACGCAAAAATTTTAGGAGTTACTATGGCCCGTATCACAATCGAAGATTGCCTGAAGCAAATCCCTAACCGTTTCCAGCTGACCCTGGCTGCGACTTATCGCGCACGTCAGTTGCTGCAAGGCCACACCCCTAAGGTGGAAGCCAAGGACAAGCCTACCGTTGTTGCACTGCGTGAAATCGCTGCCGGTAAAGTCGGCATCGAAATGCTGAAAAAGGTCCCGATGTAAGTGGGAACCCGCGTGCCGGAACAGTGCTGACCCCTGGTTCTACCGTATCCTTTATTCACACTGTGAAGCAACGCGACGTTTTATGAGTCTGACCCCAGCCGACACGACTTCCGCAGCATTGCCGCCCCTGGCCTCGCGCCAGGCGGCAAAATCGCAGGGCGCAACCACGCCCGGCGTCGGCACGTCCGGCAGTAACATCCCCGCAGTACCGCCAGCGCCCGCCTTGGGCGTGGCCTCCGTCAGCCACCTGGCCGACAAGCTGGCCGAATACCTGTCTCCCGCCGACCTGAAGAAAGTCAAGGAAGCCTACCGCTTCTCCGACGAGATGCACCTGGGCCAGATGCGCCGCTCGGGCGAGCCGTATATCTCGCATCCGATCGCCGTCGCGGAAATCTGCGCCGACTGGAAGCTCGACGCGCAAGCCATCATGGCCGCCCTGCTGCACGACGTCATGGAAGACCAGGACGTCAAGAAGGAAGAATTGATCGAGCGCTTCGGCGCCCCGGTGGCGCATCTGGTCGACGGCCTGTCGAAGCTGGAAAAGATCGAATTCCAGAGCCAGATCGAAGCGCAGGCGGAAAACTTCCGCAAGATGCTGCTGGCCATGGCGTCCGACGTGCGCGTGATCCTGATCAAGCTGGCCGACCGCCTGCACAATATGCGCACCCTGGACTTCATGACGGCGGCCAAAAAGCGCCGCATCGCCAGCGAGACCATGGAAGTGTACGTGCCGATCGCGCACCGCCTCGGCCTGAACAATATCTACCACGAGCTGCAGGACCTGTCGTTCTCGCACCTGTATCCGATGCGCTACCGCACCCTGGCGAAAGCAGTCAAGGCGGCGCGCGGCAACCGGCGCGAAGTAGTCAACAAGATCATGGAAGCCGTAAAAAGCACCTTGTCCATGGCCGAGCTCGATGCCGACGTCACGGGCCGCGAAAAGACCCTGTACGACATCTATAAGAAGATGCGCAGCAAGCACTTGTCGTTCTCGCAAGTGCTGGACGTGTACGGCTTCCGCGTGGTGGTGGGCAGTTTTGCCGACTGTTACGTGACCCTGGGCACCCTGCACAGCCTGTACAAGCCCATGCCGGGCAAGTTCAAGGATTACATCGCAATCCGCAAGCTGAACGGCTACCAGTCGCTGCACACGACCGTCATCGGCCCCTACGGCACGCCCGTCGAATTCCAGATCCGCACGCAGGAAATGCACCGCACGGCCGAATCGGGCGTGGCGGCGCACTGGCTGTACAAGAGCGGCGAATCGAACCCGTCCGACCTGCAGCAGCGCACGCATGCCTGGCTGCAATCCTTGCTCGACATCCAGCAACAGACGGGCGACTCGGCCGAATTCCTCGAACACGTCAAGGTCGACCTGTTCCCCGACTCCGTCTACGTGTTTACGCCAAAGTCGAAGATCATCGCCCTGCCGCGCGGCGCCACGGCCATCGACTTCGCCTATTCGATCCATACGGGCATCGGCGACCAGACCGTGGCCGTCAAGATCAACAACGAAACCTCGCCCCTGCGCACCGAGCTGCACAACGGCGACATCGTGGAAATCATCACCGATTCCTCGTCTCGCCCCAGCCCGACCTGGCTGTCGTTCGTGCGCACCGGCAAGGCCCGCTCGGCCATCCGCCACCATTTGCGCACGATCAACCTGCCAGAGTCGATCGCCCTGGGCCAGCAACTGCTGTCGCAGGCACTGCACGCCTTGAACATCGACGCCGACCTGCAGGCGCCGCTGGTGGAACGCCTGCTCAACGAATCGAGCGCCAATTCCATGGACGAGCTGTACGCGGACATCGGCATCGGCAAGCGCATGGCCACCCTGGTGGCGCGCCACATCTTCGGTTTGATCGGCGGCGAAGCGGCCAGCATGCCGGTGGAACACAATAGCGGCAGCGAACTCGACCCGGTCACCATCTGCGGCAGCGAAGGCGTCTCCGTGCAGCTGGCGCCGTGCTGCCTGCCGATTCCCGGCGACCAGATCATCGGCCAGCTGCGCCGCGACCAGGGCTTGCTCGTGCACACGAGCGACTGCTCGCAAGCGAAGCGCCAGCGCGCCAAGGAACCGGACCGCTGGATCGCCGTGCGCTGGGGAACGGAACTGAACCGCCGCTTCGACTGCCGCATCAAGGTGCTGATCAACAGCGAACGGGGCATTTTGGCGAGAGTCGCCGCCGAAATCGGCGAATCCGACGCCAACATCATCTACGTGGGCATGGACGAAGACAAGGACAACGTCCTCGACCAGCTGCGCTTCACCGTGCAAGTCAAGGACCGCGTCCACCTGGCCGCCCTGCTGCGCAATGTGCGCCGGGTCGCCGGGGTCAATAGGATATTGCGCGAACGCAACTAGAAAACGGCTGGCCAGATTCTCTGCCCAGCCGTTTTTTCATGCGGAACACATCAGTTCAAGTCTCCCCCGGCGCCGGATACGTCACTTCCAGCAATTCCAGTTCCTGCTCGCCCAGCGGCGTGTTGAGGGTGATCACGTCGCCTTCGCGCGCCTTGGTGATGGTGCGGGCCATGGGCGAGACCCAACTGATCTTGCCGTTCAAGGGGTCGAATTCATCGATGCCGACGATGGTGATGGTGTGCGTTTCGCCGTCGCTGGTGCGGTAGGTGACGGTGGCGCCGAAAAACACCTGGTCGTTGCCATGGTGCACGCTGGGGTCGACGATGGCGGCCAGGTCCATGCGTTTCGTCAGGAAGCGGATGCGGCGGTCGATTTCGCGCAGGCGCCGCTTGCCGTAGATATAGTCGCCATTTTCCGAGCGGTCGCCATTCGACGCCGCCCAATGGACGATGCGCACCACTTCCGGACGGTCGACGTCGATCAGCTGCAGCAGCTCATCCTTGATGCGCTGGTAACCGGCCGGCGTGATGTAGTTCTTGGCACCGGCGGGAATGGCCAGCGCCAGCGCGGCCGCTTCTTCATCGTCGTCGTTGTCGGATTCTTTTACAAAGGCTTTATTCATCTGTCTATTGTAGCCCCGCCAGGGAGCCTCGGGCACACGGGATGCGGGGGCAAACGGGCTTTTTTGACGTATCATCGTGGCAATCGCGGCAAACCTGCGCCGCACACGGAGACGGATGAAAAAATTCTATAGAGTCAGGCGCTGGCTGTTTGCGCCGCTGGTCTACCTGGCCGCCATCTTCCTGCTGATCGAGGAATGGCTGTGGGCGACCGGGGCACGCCTCATGCAGGTGATCGCGCAATTTCCGCCCCTGCATGCGCTGGAAGCGTGGATCAAGCGCCTGCCGCCGTACTGGGCGCTGGCCATCTTCGTGCTGCCGGCCGTGCTGCTGTTCCCCGTCAAGCTGCTGGCCCTGCTGGCCATCGCGCGCGGCCATGCCTTTTCCGGCATCGGCGTGATCGTCATCGCCAAGCTGGGCGGCGCGGCCGCCGTGGCGCGCCTGTACAGCCTGACGCGCCCTACCCTGCTCAGTTTGCCATGGTTTGCCCACTGGCATGGTCTGTTCATGGAAACCAAGGACCGCTGGATCGCCCGCCTGCGCGCCACGCGCCCCTGGCGCCGTGTCAGCCGCCTGTCGGCCGCGCTGGGCCGCGCCCGCCGTGCCTGGTGGCAACGCTTGCGCAAGGGCACGCCAGGGCGCCATAATTCGCGCCCGGCCAGGGTGCTGCGCCGCTTTGCCGCCTTCTGGCGCGCCCGCCGCTGATGAAGAAAGGCCATTCCATGCACGACACTCCCCGCCTGGCCCCCGCCATGCGCGCGGCGGCGCCGGAAATCTACCTGTACGACGCGGCCAGCTTGCAATTGCTGGACGCTAACGATGCCGCCTGCGACAACTTGCAGTATGCGCGCAAGGAATTGCTGGCGATGACACCCTTCACCCTGGCGCCGCAGCTTGACGCGCAGCAACTGGCCGCCGTGCTGGCGACCCTGGACGACAGCATCGGTGCACAAGCCCTGCTGCACGTGCAGCAGCGCCGCCGCGACGGCAGCCTGTATTCGCTCAGCCTGCACCTGTCGCGCGCCAGCCGCCACGGACGCGCCCTGCTGCTGGCCGAGGGCGAAGACTTGCGCACGCCCCAGGCGACAGCCGCCGCCCTGGCGCAGGTGCAGTCGCGCTTCAACGCCATCGTCTCGAATACGCCGGGTCTCGTGTACCAGTTCTGCCTGCATGCGGATGGGCGCGCCGCCTTCCCCTACCTGAGCGATGGCTGCCAGGCCCTGCTGGGCTTGGGGCCGGCGCAGCTGCACGCGCGCCCGGAACTGTTTTACCAGTTGATCCTCGCCGACGACCGCGCCTCGTATCTGGAATCGATGCAAGCGTCGAAAAACGCCTTGTGGAGCTGGAACTGGGAAGGCCGCATCTGGATCGATGCCTGGAAGGATGTCAAATGGATCAACCTGCGCTCCACGCCGCGCGCGCTGGCCGATGGCACGGTGCAGTGGGAAGGCATCATGACGAATATCACGGAAAGCCGGCTGGAACAGAGCGAAGTGCGCCAGTCGCGCGCCCGCCTGGCCGAGCTGACGGCGCATATCGACAAGGTCAAGGAACACGAACGCACGCGCCTGGCGCGCGAATTGCACGATGACCTGGGCGGCAATTTGACGGCGATCAAGATGGCGCTGGCCATGCTGGCGCGCCGCCTGCCGCCGGACGACCAGCAACTGCAGGAAAAGGCCGACTATGTCGATGCCCTGGTCGACCGCAGCATCGACGCCGTGCACCGCATTTCGCTGGACTTGCGCCCCTCCATGCTGGACCTGGGCCTGGTCGCCGCGCTGGACTGGCAAGTGAAGGAATTCGCGCGCCAGGCCGGCATCGAATGCCAGTTCATTTCGAACCGCCAACACATCGAACTGGAGCTGGACCAGGCGACCAGCCTGTTCCGCATCGCCCAGGAAGCGCTGACGAATATCGCCAAGCATGCGCAGGCGAGCAAGGTCAGCGTGCGCCTGGCCCGGCAGCGCCAGCATATCAGCCTGTCGATCGCCGACAATGGCGTCGGCATGCGCCTGTCCGACCGCGCCAAGCCGCAATCGTTCGGCATCCGCGGCATGGCCGAGCGGGCCAGCGCGCTGGGCGGCACCCTGAGCCTGATGGACGGGCCGGACGGCGGCACCATCCTGAGCATAAAAATCCGGCTGACCACGCCGCGAGAGGCGATAATAGCGGCTGCAGCCAGTGCGCCCGCGCACAGCGGGCCGCCACCAGACGCGGCCAGTGGGTGAATTAGATAGGAAACAACGCAGTCATGAAAGAAAAAGCCACCATCCGGGTATTCATCGCCGACGATCACGCGATTGTGCGCGAGGGCTTGAAGCAAATCCTCGCCGATACGAAGGACATCATCGTGGCCGGCGAGGCCGAAAATGGCCACGACGCCATCAAGCTGTTCCGCGGCTCGAAATGCCAGGTGTTGCTGCTCGACATCTCCCTGCCCGACCGCAGCGGCATCGAGGTGCTCAAGCAGATCAAGAAGGAAAAGCCGGAACTGGCCGTGCTGATGCTCTCCATGCACCGCGAGGACCAGTACGCCATCCGTTCGCTCAAGGCGGGCGCGGCCGGCTACCTGACGAAACAGAGCGCGCCGCGCGAACTGGTCACGGCCATCCGCCAGGTGGCGCAGGGCTTGAAATACATCAGCGCCTCGCTGGCGCAGGAACTGGCCAACACGGTGGGCGACGACCACGAAACGGCCTTGCACGACACCTTGTCGGACCGCGAATACCAGACCCTGGTCATGATCGCCTCGGGCAAGGCCGTGGGCGCCATCGCCGAAGAGCTGAAATTGTCCGTGAAAACCGTCAGCGAATACCGCGCCCGCCTGCTCGTCAAGATGAAACTCAAGAACAGCGCCGAACTGACGCATTACGCCATCCGCAACCAACTGGTGGATTGACGGCAAAGCGGCATGCCCGCTGGCATCGGGCGAATTGACAGGACTTCTCCTTGCTTCTCGCACAATAAGTTCTTTGCCAACTCGCATATCATGAGGATAATTAGAAATATCTAAAAAGGCTGTGCCTACATGTCCAGTAAATTGCCAACTTCACCAGCAAGCGCTCCCGCCAGCGCCACGCATACCGCCGCCGCTGCGGCGATGAACCCTGCCGATATCGCCCGCGAAGCGTTTCGCCGCCTGGCCACGCGCCGCATCGCCCCGACGCCGAGCGCCTACCGCGATATCTACAATGAAATCGCCGGCATCAGCGAACCGGCGGAGACGCCCGGCGCACCTGCCGCCGTGCTGGCCGCCAGCGCACCCACGGAGAGCGGCGCGGAAAACGTCCTGACGCAGTTTGCCGCCAAGATGAGCGAATCGGCGGGCGAACTGGGCGACTTTGGCCGGCGTTTCCAGCGCGCCCTGAAAGCGCGCGACTGGGACAGCTATGCGCGTACCCTGGCGCAACTGGCGGAAAAACAGGTGAAGAAAGGCGGCGGCATCGAATTGCCGCCCCTGCCGGACGGCGAACAGACGCGCACCCTGCGCGAGTTGCTCAGCCGCACCCTGGGCTTTGCCGTCGCCACCTTGCTGACGGGCACGCCCGCGCTGGTGGAAGAGGCCGAATCGCTGGGCGCGGCCATCAAGCTGGCCCACACGGAAGAAGCGCTGAACGAAGCGGCGCTGCGCCTGAAACAGCTGTGCTACCAGATCGAGCTGAAGAGCGGCGATACGGCCGAGCAGCAGGAATTGCTGCTGCGCCTGTTCAAGTTGCTGCTGGACAACGTCAGCCAGTTGCTCGACGACGACAGCTGGCTGCGCGGCCAGGTCGATGCCGTGCAAAACCTGATCGCCGGCCCGCTCGACCAGCGCGCGCTGGAAGACGCCACGCGCAGCCTGAAGGAAGTCATCTACAAGCAAGGCCAGCTCAAGCACAGCCTGTCCGACGTCAAGCTGACGGTCAAGAACATGATGATGACCTTCATCGACCGCCTGGGGCAAGTGGCGGCCAGCACGGGCGACTTCCATGAAAAGATCGGCGGCTATTCGGAAAAGATCAGCCAGGCAGAAAATATCAGCGAACTGAACAGCGTTCTCGACGAAGTCTTGCGCGAAACGCGCATGGTGCAGAACGAAGCCTTGCGCGCACGCGACAAGATGGTGCTGGCGCGCCAGGAAGTGCAGGACGCGGAACAGCGCATCCACACCCTGGAAGCCAAGCTCCAGCATATGAGCGAACTGGTGCGGGAAGACCAGCTGACGGGCAGCCTGAACCGCCGTGGCCTGGACGACGTGTTCGAGCGCGAGACGGCCCGCTCCGACCGCCGCGGCACGCCGCTGTGCATCGCCATGCTGGACCTGGACGATTTCAAGCGCCTGAACGACACCTACGGCCACCTGGCCGGCGATGCCGCCTTGAAACACCTGGTGAAGATCGTCAAGGAAACCCTGCGCTCGATGGACGTCATCGCCCGCTTCGGCGGCGAGGAATTCCTCATCCTGCTGCCGGAAACCACGGTCGAGGCGGCCTCGTCGACGATGACGCGCTTGCAGCGCGAGCTGACCCGGCATTTCTTCCTGCACGACAACGAAAAAGTCTTGATCACCTTTTCCGCCGGCGTGGCCTTGCGCCTGCCCAACGAAGACCAGGCCGAGCTGGTCAAGCGCGCCGACCGCGCCATGTACCAGGCCAAGCAGACGGGCAAGAACCGCGTGGTGGTGGCCGACTAAGCCCGGTCCGCTTCACGCCATGCCGTCCCGCCAACCGGCCGGACGGCATTTTTCATGGCAAAAACAATAACATTCATCGCCTTCCCGCCTTCCGCCGGCGTCCGCGCGATATAAAAATAAAACTATTTTTACCCTCAAGTTTCTTTAAATCATGTCGTCTAGCGCGCGGCCGGCGGCAAACTGAAGGGCTAAAAATTAAAATTTAAAGCACTTTTCGCCATAAATTTTCCCGCAGAGCAACCGTTACCCTAAACAACAGCGGCTTGATTGTCCCGGAACAGTGGGGCAGGCCAAAGTGACTAGCACATAGCGCAATGTAGTACCTGTTTGGAGAATTATCATGGCTGCAGTAATTAATACCAACATCTCGTCCCTGAATTCGCAACGCAACCTGTCGACCTCGCAGTCGGCCCTGAGCACCTCGCTGCAACGCCTGTCCTCCGGCATGCGCATCAACAGCGCCAAGGATGACGCCGCTGGTCTGGCAATTTCCGACCGCATGACGTCGCAAATCCGCGGCATGACCCAAGCCACCCGCAATGCAAACGACGGCGTCTCGCTGGCCCAAACGGCTGAAGGCGCGTTGGCAAGCTCGGGCGACATCCTGCAACGTATCCGCGAACTGGCCGTGCAATCGTCGAACGCCACCAACTCGGCCAGCGACCGCCAGGCGCTGCAAACAGAGGTAGGCCAACTGGGTTCGGAACTGAACCGCATCGCCACCACGACTTCGTTCAACGGCCAGGCGCTGCTGGACGGCACCATGGGTACGGCCAACTTCCAGGTCGGCGCAGATGCCAATCAGCTGATTTCCGCCAGCGGCGCGAACTTCCTGACCAGCACCTACGGCAATAACCGCGTGGAAAATGATGCGACCGCCGTCCTCGCCACCTCGGCAACGGCAACGGCAGGTTCGGTGGTCGTCGCCGGCGCACGCGGCACCTCCACCGTCACCACCAAAGCCAACGACAGCGCGCAAGCCATCGCCGCCAGCGTCAACAAGGTTAGCGCCGACACCGGCGTCACGGCAACGGCAAAAACCGCCACCAGCCTGAAACTCGGCTCCACCGAAGCGTACTCGTTCACCCTGGTGGGCGACAATACGGCCACCGGCAAGGAAGCGCAGATTTCCTTCTCGGTGGGCGCAGGCCAGTCGGCTTCGGACTATGCGGCAGGCATCAATGCAATCAATGCGCAAACGTCGAAAACCGGCATCACCGCCGAATACGATGCATCGACCAGCAGCATGAAACTGACGCATGCTGACGGCGCCGACATTGCCATCAAAAACACGGCAGCTGCCGGTAACACGGTGTTCAATATCGACTCCTACAAGGCCGACAAAACCTTGACGGGTTCGGCGTTCGACGCAAAAGCCAATAACGCGGTCGCCGTCGCCAACGGCACCGTTACCTACGATGCGCCGGGCAGCTTTGCCATCACCGACACGTCGGGCTTGAAAGCCACGAACAAGACATCGGACTTGAAATCGGTGGCTTCGCTGGACGTGACGTCGTTTGACGGCGCCCAGTTGGCACTGAAAATTGCCGATGCAGCACTGGCAACGGTGAACGGCCAACGCGCCCAGTACGGTGCTTTGCAATCGCGCTTCTCGTCGGCGATTTCCAACCTGCAATCGACCACGGAAAACCTGTCCGCATCGCGCAGCCGCATCGTCGATACCGACTTTGCATCGGAAACGGCCAACATGACCCGCGGCCAGATCCTGCAACAAGCTGGTACGGCCATGCTGGCACAAGCAAACTCGCTGCCAAACGGCGTCCTGAGCCTGCTGCGTGGCTAATCCCTGATTAGTAGCGCAACAGCGTAGGACTCTGATTCCCCTGCCGGATTTTTTCGGCCGGGGAATTTTCACTAGGAGAGCACCATGACTATCGACACGATAGCGGCCGCCTCCGCGGCCAGGATAGACAAGAGTTACGTGTCTGCGGACACGCCGCCGGCGCGTCCGGCAACGCCACGTTCAGCAACGGAAAACGGCACGGCTGCACCACAGCAAGCCAGCAAGGAACCCAGCCGCGAGCAGTTGAACAAGGCGGTATCGGAGCTGAACCAGTCGTCGCAGATGAAGACGCAAGGCATTGAATTTTCCATCGACGAAGACAGCCAGCGCACGGTGGTCAAGGTCATCGACCAGGAAACCAAGGAAGTGCTGCGCCAGATTCCCACCAAGGAAGCGCTGGAATTGGCCAAGACCTTTGACTCGGCCAAGGGTTCGCTGATCCGCCAAAGCGCCTGATGATGGCATGGCACACGGACATGCGACATCGCGGCAGCAGGCATCAGCATGACCACGGGGTTCGGTAGCCTGGCTATCCGGCCCCGTTTTTTATTGCAACTCGTACAATATTTTCCTATCTCTTCCCCGCTTTTTTGCTCCCGCTGAAAACAACGCGGTAAATCCCCCTCTCAAGTCCTGATTGATTCTGCCGATAACAGCTTATATTAGCGTTTTCCTAGGAGTATTCAGTGGCCATCACACCTACCCTTTCATCCATAGGCATCGGCGCCGGCGCCAGCGGCCTGGATGTGAATGCCATCATCGACAAGCTGATGACGGCCGAAGCCGCGCCGCTGGGTACCTTTGACAAGAAAACGGCCTCGTACCAGGCCAAGCTCAGCGCGCTGGGCACGCTGAGCGGCGCCGTCAGCACTTTCCAGGGCTCGTTGTCAGCGCTCACCAACTCAAGCAACTTCCGCGCCGTCAGCGCCACGCCGTCCGATCCACTGGTGCTATCGGCCAGTGCCGGCGCCAAGGCCGTCGCCGGCAGCTATAACATCAATGTTTCCCAGCTGGCCCAGGCGCAGACGCTGACGTCGGGCGGCATGGCCAGCAAACTGTCGACCATCGGCAGCGGCGCCAAGACCACGATTTCCTTCCAGCTGGGCTCACTCGCCGGCGGCACCTTTGGCGTAACGGGCACGACACTGAGCGGCAGCACCCTGCTCACGGGCGTAAGCAACGGCTCGCTGATCATCAATGGCACGGCCATTCCGACGGACGCCAGCACCAAGAGCGCACGCGCGCTGGCGGACGCCATCAACGCCAAGAGCAGCACCACGGGTGTGACAGCCACGGCCCAGCCGACGGCCAGCAACGCCACCATGTTCAACGGTTTCGGCAATATCGAAACGGGCGCGGACGGCACCTACTCGCTGTCGATAGGCGGCATCGAGATCGTGACCCAGGGTAACGGCGTCGCCGCAGGCGCCGGCATTACGGCCGCGTCGCTCGACACGACGCTCGAAGGCCCGAATGCCGTCTCGAATGCACTGGCCGCCGCGAATATTACCGTCACCGGCAAGGCCGCCGACGGCACCCTGAAATTTACGCGCGCCGACGGCTCCAACCTCAACATCGAGGAAGTGGTGACGGGTTCGGTCAAGGGCGGCATCGGCCATGCATCGAACTCGGTCAATGACGGCTCGAACGTAACGATTGCCAGTTCGATTACCCTGGCCTCGGGCAACGCCAGTCCCATCGTCGTCGGGGGGAGCAATCCTGCCGCAGCAGGGCTGACCGCGGGCACGGGCGGCAGCTACATGAACACGAACTTTACCCAGGATGGCACGCAGGCGACGGGTTCGGTGGTGATCGATTCCACCAACAACAGCTTGCAAGGCATACGCGACGCCATCAATAACGCCGGCCTGGGCGTCACCGCCAGCATCGTTTCCGATGGCACGGACAAACCGTATCACCTGGTGCTCAGTTCGACCAAGACAGGCGCCAATTCGGCCATGAAGATTTCGCTCAGCGGCAGCGATGGCCAGCCCGCCGACAGCGCCCTGAACGACTTGCTGTCGTACGATGCGGGTGGCACGCAAAACCTCAAGCAGAACAGCGCGGCGCAAAACACCATGTTCAGCGTCAACGGCATCGCCATCACCAGCAGTTCGAACAACGTCGATACGGCCATCGAAGGCGTCACCTTGGGCATTACCAAGATAGGCACGTCCAGCCTGTCGGTGGCCAAGGATACAACGACGGTCAAGACCAGCATCACTGCCTTCGTCAAGGCCTACAACGAGCTGAACACTTCGATCGGCAAGATGACAGCCTACAATCCCGAAACCAAGACGGGAGGCATCTTGCTGGGGGATTCGACCGTTCAATCGATACAAAGCCAGTTGCGCCGGCAGCTGGGCGCACCGATTACCGGCTTGAGCAGCGGCATGAGCAATATGAGCCAGGTGGGTATTTCATTCCAAAAAGATGGCAGCCTGGCCTTGGATTCCAGCAAGCTTGACAAAGCCATCAGTACAAATTTCAATGATATCGCCGGTCTGTTTTCAGCCATCGGCAAGGCCAGCGACAGCAACGTCGCCTTCACCAGTTCGACGGCCGCCACGAAGCCCGGCACCTATGACCTGAGCATCACGACCATGGCCAGCCAGGGTTCGCTCACGTCCGACGGCGTGCTGGCAGCCAGCACCACGATTGCCAGCGACACTACCTGGAATATCACCCTCAACGATACGGATCCCAGCTCCGCCAAGAATACGGCCCAGGTGTCGATACCGGCGGGCACCTATACTCCGGCGCAGATGGCATCGCTGATACAATCGTCGATCAACGGGGTGAAGGCTTTTTCGGACATTGGCTCAACGGTCTCCGCGTCGATCGACGGCACCGGCAAACTGGTCCTGGTGTCGAGCCGCTATGGCTCGGTATCGAATCTGGCCTTGAGTAACGGCAAGGGGACCGGTATCGAGACCCTGTTTGGCGCCGCCAAGCCCGTCAAGGGCGCGGACGTAGCCGGCACCCTTGGAGGGCAACCGGTCGTCGGCTCCGGCCAGAGCCTGACGGGCGCACCCGGTTCGCCAGCGGAAGGCTTGAAAATTGAAGTGACCGGCGGCACCACCGGTTCGCGCGGCACGGTCAGTTTCTCGCAAGGCTATGCCTATCAGTTGAACAACCTGGCCACGTCCTTCCTCGGCACAAAAGGCATGATCACCGGACGCACGAGCGGCATCAACGAAACCCTGAAGTCGATAGCGGCGCAGCGCGACAAGTTCAGCGAGAAGCTGACCGACATCGAAGCGCGTTACCGCGCCCAATACTCGCGCCTGGACGTGTCCCTGAATAAATTACAGGGCATGCAAACTTATTTGACCCAGCAGCTGGCCGCCATCGCCGCCAACCGTTAAGCCCATTCATCAGGAGAATTACATGTTTGGAACCCAACAACGCGGCGTCAACGCCTATGCCAAGGTCGGTCTGGAAACGGGCATCGTTTCGGCCTCGCCGCACAAGCTGATCGTGATGCTGTACGACGGCGCCCTGGTGGCCGTGCTCAGCGCGCAGATGCACATGAAATCGGGCAATGTGCCGGAAAAAGGCAAGTCCATCTCGAAAGCCATCCAGATCATCGACAATGGCTTGCGCGCCAGCCTGGACAAGGAAGCGGGCGGCCAGATCGCCGAAGGCCTCGACGCCCTGTATGAATACATGAGTGCGCGCCTGCTGACGGCCAACCTGCACAACGATATTACCCTGCTGGAAGAAGTGCAGCGCCTGCTCACCGACTTGCGCGAAACCTGGAACGCCATCGGCGCCACTCCCGCCGCCATGCCTGGCGCCGATCTGAAACGTATGCCCAGCCTTGCGAGCGCCTGACCCATGATGACGAATCAAGAAGTCCTGACCACCTACGAAGCCATGCAGACCCTGACGGGCCAGATGGTCACCGCTGCCACCAACGCCGACTGGGACGCGCTGGAAGCGCTGGAACAGCGCATCAGCACGCATGTGGCCGCGCTGAAGGCGAATGAAGAAAAAGTCGTGCTGGAAAGCGCTGGCCGCCAGCGCAAGGTCGCCCTGATCAAGCAGATCCTGGAAGACGACCGCAAGATCCGCGACCTCACCATGCCGTGGATGGCGCAATTGTCCAAGCTGATCAGCAGCACCGGCACCGAGCGGCGCCTGGCAAACGCCTACGGCGCGTAAGCGCCCACGGGGCAAGGTCCGCTATCATGTTGCCGAAGATGGATGCAATCGGCATGACGCCCTTGACCCCGATCAAGGGCACTCGCCCGGCCGACACCGTCGCCGACCCGCGCCAGGCCGAGTTCCAGCGCTCGCTGCAGGGACTCATCGGCAAATCCATGCAGGGACAGGTGCTGGCCCGCATGGGCGACGGCAGCTTTCTCGTGCGCGTGGCCGGCACGCCGGCCCGCATGCAGCTGCCTGCCGGCGCCCAGCCCGGCACGGAAATCCCGCTGACCTTGATCGGCATCAATCCCCGCCCCTCTTTTCAAATCGGCAATAACCGCGACCAGCCCGCCAGCGCCCTGCTGACGTATGCGGATGCGGAAGCCGAACCGGACGCCGCTGAAACGCGCGGTCCCCAGCCCGGCGCCGCCCAGGCGGGCACGCGCGCCAGCAGCACGGCCGCCACCCTGCTCAGCCGCGCGCCCCTGACGCCGGCCAATCTGCTGCCCGCCCTGGCGGGCGACACGCCCGCGCCCGAGTTGAGCACCACCGCGCGCGCCATCAGCACCGTGCTCAGCCAGGCGGAAAGCGTGCCCGGCGCGCCCCTGTCCCTGGTCGGCAAGACGCCGCTGATGGCCACGCCGGGCGCCGCCCCGGCCCAGGTGGCCCAGAAGCTGCACGACGCCGTCGGCAGCAGCGGCCTGTTCTATGAATCGCATGTGGCCGAATGGGCCGAAGGCAAGCGGCCGCTGGCGTCGCTGCTGCTGGAGCCGCAGATGCAGAAGGCGGCACAGGGCGACGCGGCCAGGACGGGAACCGACCTAGCCTCGGCGCAACTGATCAATTTGCAGCTGCATACGCACGAACAGGCGCGCGTGCAGTGGCAGGGCGAAGCGTGGCCCGGCCAGAAGATGCAGTGGGATATCAGCAAGGATGCGCCGGAAGGACAGCAGCACGATGGGCGCGACGGCGACGGGGAAGCGACGGCCTGGCGCAGCAACGTGCGCTTCCAGTTTCCCCTGCTGGGCGACCTGGCCGCGCACGTGGTCTTGCAGGGCGGCCGCGTGGCCATCCAGCTGCAAGCGGGCAGCGAAGGCAGCGCCGACACCTTGCGCCAGCATGCGGCGGCGCTGGAAGCGTCGCTAGCCGCGGCCGGCTGGCCATTGACGTCGCTGACGATCGCCGGCAAGCCGGACGCCGCCGGGCCAGCGGAAGCGGACGATGCTTGACGACACCAAGCGCAAGGTGCCGCAGACGGCCGTCGCGCTGGCCTACCAGAGCGGCGCGCCCGCCCCCAAGGTGGTGGCCAAGGGCAGCGGCCTGATCGCGGACCAGATCATCAGCACGGCGCGCGAACATGGCGTCTTCGTGCATGAATCGAAGGAATTGGTGGCGTTGCTGATGGATGTCGACCTGGACCGCCAGATTCCGCCCGGCCTGTATCGGGCGATTGCGGAACTGCTGGCCTGGTTATATCATATTGAATCTGCGAATGGCGGGCCCATCCCGCCACCGCCCGACACCAGCATCAACCTCACCGATACATAGACAGGCATCAATGCAAGCACATATTATGGATTCCGGCCTCGAAAACTGGCATGATTTTGAAGTGGAATCGCGGCGGGAAATCATCGCCTTGCTGCGCAGCATAGGCGAAAAGAACCAGCTGATCCGCATGCTGATCCACGGTGAATCCGATGTGTGCGTCACGTCCATCCTGGAAGTCGATGCCGACCACGATAGCGTCATCCTCGACCGTTCCGTGAATGCCGACCAGAACCGGCGCATGGTGGCCGCCAAGGGCATTTCGTTTGAAACCTCGCTCGACAAGATCCGCATCCTGTTTGCCAGCGCCCTGGTGGAAGAGTGCAATTACGGCGGCACGCCCGCCTTGAAAATTGCCATTCCAGAAACACTGATCCGCTTGCAGCGGCGCGAGTATTACCGCATGACTACGCCCGTGAGCAATCCCGTGCGCGTGGCGATTCCCCTGCCGCCCTCGCTGGGCGGCGCCGACACCCTGTTCCCGCTGGCCGACATCAGCTGCGGCGGCATCGCCATCCTCGACAATAAACTGATGCTGGGCGAGACCATCGGCCGGGACTATCCCGGCTGCCGCATCGACTTGCCCGACGTCGGCATCGTCACCGCGACTTTGCAAATTCGCAACTCGCTGGACATGACCTTGCTGAACAATAAGCTGAACCGCCGACTCGGCTGCCAGTTCGTCGACCTGCCGCGCAGCATGCTGGCGCACGTGCAGCGCTATATCACGCGCCTCGAACGAGAACGGAATGCGCGCATGGCTGGGCTGGGCTGATAACCCAAAACGAAAGCTGGAGTCAGACCCGGCGGGTCTGACCCCGGGATCTGCCGTTGGGATAGCTAAAACTCAAACTTGCATGTTCATGATCTCATGATATGCAGAAACTAATTTATTCCGCACCTGCACCGTCGCCTGGAATTCGATGCTCGACTTTTGCATCGACACCATCACGTCCGACAGGCTGACCTTTTCGTCGCCCATGGTAAAGCGCTGGCCCAGTGCGGACGAGGCTTTTTGCGCGCCGCTCACGGAGTCGAGCGCGCTCTTGAAGGCATCGGCAAAATTCACCTTCGCCGCCGGCATCTCGGTCTGGATCGCCGGTATTTTCGCCTCCGGCCGCGTGGCCGCGGACTTCAGTTGCGCGATCATCGCCTCGATCCTGCTGCTATCGATACCGCCTGTTTTCACTTTGCCTCCCGATTCTGGTGTGCTTCGTAACTGTTCCATGCCTGTTGCACCCAGAGAACAAAACCCTGGCTTGCAAGGCAACGACGGGTACAATAACTTCCGTCACATGTTGCCAGGGTTCCACAATACCAGCGCCAACGCCAGCCGCTCGACCGAGCAGGCGGCAAAAGCGCCTTCTATTTGGACGATTGAAGCGCGTGACAGTGGCGGATAATTCTGCATATCGCCCAATCCTCCCGAGGAAGCGGCCCCCACGCACCACCCAATACACGTAAATACACCGCCCTGGAAGGCAATCATGGCTGTAGCCGAAGAAATCGATGTGAACCGCATACCGCCGGAACCGGCGCCTGCCCGCTCGCCCGTGGAGTCCGTACAAGCGTTCGCCAAGACGCCGATGGGCAAGAATTTCCTGCGCGGCCTGGGCGTGGCGGCACTGGTCGCCATCGGCGTGGCCCTGTACATGTGGAACCAGCCGCCCGAATACAAGGTCCTGTTTTCCAACTACACGGACCGCGACGGCGGCGCCATCACCGCATCGCTGGACCAGCTGGGCATCAAGCACAAGTTTTCCGAAGGCGGCGGCGCCATTCTCGTGCCATCCGAGCAAGTCCACGACGCGCGCCTGAAACTGGCCGCGCAAGGCTTGCCGAAAGGCGGCAACGTGGGTTTCGAGCTGATGGAAAACCAGAAGCTGGGCGTGTCGCAATTCCTGGAACAGGTCAATTTCCAGCGCGCACTGGAAGGCGAACTGGCGAAATCGATCGAATCGGTGTCCGCCGTCGACACGGCGCGCGTCCACTTGGCCCTGCCCAAACCGTCCGTCTTCGTGCGCGAACAGCAAAAACCGACGGCTTCCGTGCTGCTGAACCTGCACCCCGGCCGCGGCCTGGACCAGCTGCAGGTGAGCGCCATCGTGCACCTGGTGGCGTCCAGCGTACCGGAATTGCTGCCAATCAATGTCACCGTGGTCGACCAGGCCGGCACCCTGCTGTCGAACCAGGAAAAGGACAAGGACCGCGCCAACGGCATCAAGAGCCTGGACCCGAACCAGCTGAAGTACGTGCAGCAATTGCAGCAAAGCGTGATCAAGCAAGTCGAATCGATCCTGTTGCCCATCGTCGGCGAAGGCAATGTGCGCGCCGAAGCGACGGCCGATGTTGATTTTTCGCAAAGCGAGCAGGCGGCCGAAACCTACAAGCCGAACTCGCCGCCAGAAGCGTCCACCATCCGCAGCCAGCAGACGAGCGAATCGACGGGCGCCGGCAATGCCAACCCGTCCGGCGTGCCGGGCGCGCTGTCGAACCAGCCGCCAGGCGTGGCCACGGCGCCATTGACGGCCGAGGCGCCGGGCGCCCCGGGCGGCGCGCCCACGGCGCCGACGCAGAAGGAATCGACGACGAATTATGAAGTCGACAAGACCGTACGCTACGAACAGAAATCCATGGGCGGCCTGCGCCGCCTGTCGGTGGCCGTCGTCGTCAACTACCGCCGCAGCTTCGACAAGGATGGCAAGGTCACGGTCAAGCCGATTTCCCCAGCAGAAATGATCCAGATCAATAACCTGGTCAAGGAAGCGATGGGCTACAACAAGGAACGCGGCGACAGTTTCAGCGTGGCCAACTCGCCCTTCGACGGCATCGACCGCGCGCCGGAAGGCAAGCTGGAGTGGTGGCGCGACCCGGCCAACTTGCCGCTGGCCAAGGAACTGGCGAAATTCCTCATCACGGCCCTGATCCTGCTGTATATCTTCATCAAGATCGTGCGCCCGATGCTGCGCCCGGTCATGCGCAAGATCGACGATTTCGGCGCCCCGCCGCCCGTCATCGAGCCGGAACTGAGCAAGGACGGCGAAGAAAACGAAGTCCTGCTCAGCGAAGCGGAGCTGGAAGAACTGGAAGAAGATACGGCCCGCGGTTATCGCGAAAACCTGGCGATGGCCCGGAAACTGGCGCAGGAAGACCCGCGCGTCGTGGCCAACGTAATCAAAGCATGGATAGGCAATAATGACTGAGACAACGGGACTGCAAAAAGCATCGATCCTGATGCTGGCACTGGGCGAGAGCGAAGCGGCCGAGGTCATGAAATTCCTCGGGCCGCGCGAAGTGCTGAAACTGGGCGCCGCCATGGCCACCATGAAGGGCATCGCGCACGACCAGGTGGTCGAGGTGCTCGACGACTTCCGCGCGCAGACGGAACTCAATTCCACCGTCGGCCTCGACTCGGACGAATACATCCGCCAGGTGCTGACCAAGGCGCTGGGCGACGACAAGGCATCCGTGCTGCTGTCGCGCATCCTGGGCGGCAAGGACGCGTCCGGCATCGAATCGCTGAAGTGGATGGATTCGCAATCCGTGTCCGAGCTGATCCGCAACGAGCACCCGCAGATCATCGCCACCATCCTCGTCCACCTGGAACGCGACCAGGCCTGCGAAATCCTCGGCCACTTTACCGACCGCTTGCGCAACGACGTGGTCTTGCGCATCGCCACCCTGGACGGCGTGCAGCCGGCCGCCTTGCGCGAGCTCAACGACGTGCTGACGAAACTGCTGTCCGGTAACGAAAACATCAAGAAATCGTCGCTGGGCGGCGTGCGCGCCGCGGCCGAGATCCTGAACTTCATGAGCGGCGAGCAAGAAGGCTCCGTCATGGACAATATCAAGAATTACGACAATGACATGGCGCAAAAGATCATGGACGAAATGTTCGTGTTCGACAACGTGATCGATATCGACGACCGCGGCATCCAGCTGCTGCTGCGCGAAGTGCAGTCGGAAATGCTGATCATCGCCCTGAAAGGCGCCTCGCAAGAGCTGCGCGACAAGATCTTCAAGAACATGTCGCAGCGCGCCGGCGAGATGATGCGCGAAGACCTGGAGTCGAAAGGCCCCGTGCGCCTGTCGGAAGTGGAATCGCAGCAGAAACAGATCCTGCAGATCGTGCGCCGCCTGGCGGACGAGGGGCAGATTGTCTTAGGCGGAAAAGGCGAGGATTCGTTTGTCTAGTTTAATTCCCAAAGAGCAGCAAACCGCCTACCAGCGCTGGGAAATGACCTCGTTTGGCGACGAGCGTCCCAGCGTAGTGGCGGCGCGCAAGCTGCTGGAACCGGACCCCGAGCCCGAAATCGATCCGGAAACCGATCCCTACGGCGAGCTGCACCAGGAAGAACTGGCCCCGCCGCTCGAATACCCGACGCAGGAAGAACTCGACGCCATCCGCGAGGAAGCGCGCGCCACGGCCTTCGACGAAGGCCGCGCGGCCGGCTATGCGGAAGGCCATGCGGCCGGGCATGCCGACGGCCATGCGCAATCGTATGCGGAAGGCAAGGCGGCGTCCGCCGTGGAACTGGCGCACCTGCAAACCATCGCCGTCGACTTCGGCACGGCCGTGCACCAGGCCGACGAGCTGATCGCCAATGACGTGATGGAACTGGCCTTGCAGCTGGCCAAGGGCATGCTGAAGACGGCCTTGCCCGTGCGCCCCGAACTGATGCTGCCGATGGTGCGCGAAGCCATCGAATACTTGCCTGTACTACAACAACCAGCCTTGCTGATGCTCAACCCCGACGATGCGCAAGTCGTGCGCGACGGCATCGGCGATGAGCTCGACAAGGGCGGCTGGCGCGTCATCGAAGACCCGTCCGTGGAACGTGGTGGTTGCAAGATCGACACGGCCAGCAACCAGATCGATGCGCAGACGTCCACCCGCTGGCACCGCCTGACGCATGCGTTGGGCAAAGACCTGGACTGGCTGGCGCCGTGAACGAGCCCGTCAAAGGCCCTGCTGCCCATGCGGCGCGCTGGCGCGCCTACCTGAGCGACTGTACGGCCGTGGTCGGCTTTGTCGAACCGATGCAGATTTCAGGCCGCGTCACGCGCGTGGCCGGTCTGGTGATGGAAGCCGTGGGCCTGCGCCTGGCCGTCGGCGCCGCCTGCACCGTGCCGCTGCCGAATGGCGGCCGGGTCGAGGCGGAAGTGGTCGGTTTTGAAGGCGAACGCCTGTTCTTGATGCCGCAAAGCGACGTCGAGGGCATCGTGCCCGGCACGCGCGTGTTTTCCGTCGAACCGGCCATCCCCCGTCCCGGCAGCGTGGCGCACCCGCGCCGCCGCCCCAGCGACCGCGCGCGCCACCTGCCCGTGGGTCCGCAACTGCTGGGCCGCGTGCTCGACGGCGCGGGCCGTCCGCTCGACCAGCTGGGCCCGCTGCACACGACGGACAGCGCCCCCATCAATGTACGCCCCGCCAATCCCCTGGGCCGCGCGCCCATCGTCGATACCCTCGACGTGGGCGTGCGCTCGATCAACGCCATGCTGACCGTGGGCCGTGGCCAGCGCATGGGCCTGTTCGCCGGTTCCGGCGTGGGCAAGAGCGTGCTGCTGGGCATGATGGCCCGCTACACGGAGGCGGACGTGATCGTCGTCGGCCTGATCGGCGAACGGGGACGCGAAGTAAAAGAATTCATCGAACAGATCCTGGGTCCCGAAGGCCTGGCCCGCTCCGTCGTCGTGGCCGCGCCGGCCGACACGCCGCCACTGATGCGCCTGCAAGGGGCAGCGTATGCGACGGCGATTGCCGAACACTTCCGCGACCAGGGGCAAAACGTGCTGCTGATCATGGATTCGCTGACCCGCTACGCCATGGCGCAGCGCGAAATCGCCCTGGCCATCGGCGAACCGCCCGCCACCAAGGGCTATCCGCCGTCCGTCTTCGCCAAGCTGCCCGTGCTGGTGGAGCGGGCCGGCAATGGCGAGGAAGGCGGCGGCTCGATCACGGCCTTCTACACCGTGCTGACCGAGGGCGACGACCAGCAAGACCCGATCGCCGACTCGGCGCGCGCGATTCTCGACGGCCATATCGTGCTGAACCGGCGCCTGGCCGAAGCGGGCCATTATCCCGCCATCGACATCGAGCAATCGATTTCGCGCGCCGCCCACTCGATTACCACGCATGAACACCAGCAGCAGGCGCGCAAGCTGAAACAGCTGTATTCGCGCTATGAACGCAGCCGCGACCTGATCAGCGTGGGCGCCTACAGCGCCGGCACCGACCCCGTGCTGGACCAGGCCATCGCCCTGCATGAAAAGATCGAGGCGTTTTTGCAACAGCAAATCACGGAGCGGGTCAGCATGGACGAGAGCTTGGGGCAACTTACCGCTCTATTCGACTGATTAGGGCTTGCATAGCGGGAATATAATCAGCCATGGCTTCTCCTTCCCAACTTGCAACCCTGATCGACCTTGCGCAGCGCGAAACGGATGACTGCGCCAAGCGCCTGGGCGCGGCCCTGAAAGCGCTCGACGATTGCCGCCAGAAGCTCGACATGCTGTCAGGCTACCGCGACGACTACGCCAAGCGCTTCGAGACAAGCATGAGCAGCGGCATTACGCCCATGGCTTACCGCAACTTCCAGGCCTTCATGGTCAAGCTCGACAGCGCCATCCTGGGCCAGCAGCAGGTAGTCGAGCATGCGCAGGCGCGCAGCGACAATGAAAAGATGCGCTGGCAGCTGGCCGAACGCAAGCGCATGTCGTACACCACCCTGAACAACCGGGCGCAGGAACAGGCGCTGAAGCTGGAAAACAAGCGCGACCAGAAAGCAATGGATGAGCACGCGGCGCGACAAGCCTATTACAAACGCTAAGCAACACTGAGGCAGCATCATGCAAACCCAGCCAACACCGATTTCCCAGATAGTCTCGCCGAACGCCACGCCGGGCGCCGCCAACCGCAGCCAGCCGACCACCAGCGGCACGGCGGGCGACTTCCAGCGCACCCTGAACCGCCAGATCGAGCAACGCCAGGCCAGCCGCAATATGGCGCAGGCTCAAGTACAAGCGCCTGCGCCGGCGGCCCGTCCTGCCAGCCCCGCGGCCACACAGGCTCCAGCCCAGGCGCCAGCGAGCGAAGCGAAGCCGGCGCCAACGGGTACCGAACAGGCGGCCAGCAGCGAACAGCCGCCAGCGCAGTCCAGCGAGGCGACCGCGCCCGCCACCGAAGACAACACCAGCGCCAGCACCCCGGCCGAGGCCAGCGTACCCGCCGCCCCCGCTACCGCGACAGTCGCGCCGCCAGCCGATCCGGCCGCCGAGATGCTGGCCCTGGTGGGCAGCATCCAGCTGGCCATCCAGCCGCCGGCGGCGGCCGCCAAGGCCGTGCCGGAACTGCCCCCACGCTCCAGCGTCAAGGCCGACGGCAAGAACCCGGCCGCAGGGCCCTTGCTGGCAGCGGGCCAGGGCAGCGGCAAGGCTACCGCCACCGCCGCCGCGCAAACGGACAGCGGCGACTTTACCGACAGCCTGGGCCAGGCCCAGGGGAGGACGGTCGCCACACCGGGCGCCAGCGTGCCGACCGGCAAGGCCGAACCTGGCAAGCTGGCCATCGACGCCCAGCTGGCAGCCACCGCCAAGGCGGGCGCCGCCATGGCCGAACCGATCATCAAGGAAACACCTGCCGACCTGAGCCGCCTGGCGGCCCAGTTGCAGCCGGGCGCGCTGCAGCAGGCGGCGGCCGCCGTGGCCGTGCCGGCCGACAAGCTGACGGGCCGGGTCGGCACGCCGGCCTGGGACCAGCAACTGGGACAGAAAGTCGTGTGGATGGCGGCCGGCGGCGACCAGAGCGCCACCCTGACCTTGAATCCGCCCGACCTGGGACCTGTGCAAGTGGTACTGACAGTCACCAATGACCAGGCCGATGCCGCCTTCATGTCGGCCCAGCCGGAAGTACGCCAGGCGCTGGAAGCGGCCATGCCGCGCCTGCGCGAGATGATGAGCGAAGCGGGCATCGCCTTTGGCAGCGCCACCGTCTCGGCCGGCACGCCGGAACAGCAGGACCAGGGTAACCGGGAAGCATCCGGCGGACGCCGTGGCAATGGCCAGGGCGGCGGCGTAACGGGCGGCGAGATCGCCATCGCGCCAGCGGCAGGCGGACGCAGCCGGCCCAGCCTGAGTGCCGTGGATACCTTTGCCTGAGGACAATTCGTCGTCCGTCAGCCGCTGGCGCGCCCCCTGACGTAACTTTTCGTCTAAAAACAGCGAGTTGAGGGCGCTTCCGCCCTCTTTTCACTGCATCCTTCTGCGCAGAATTTGCCGATAATGACATAATGGCGTCGTGATCCACTTCCATGCACTCGAGTACCATTGAAAGCAAATCCAAAAATGAAAGCAGATCCGAAAGCAGATGCAGGCCTGGCTCCCGCCGGCGCCTCGAAAAAGAAGCTTCTGATCATCGTGCTGGCCTCGGTGCTGGTGGCTGGCAGTATCGGTGGCGGTGCCGCCTGGTATTTCCTGCATGGCAAGGCCGATAAAGAAGAATCGGCGCCCAGCAAGAAAAAACATGCCGCTTCCAAGGCAGGTCCGCCCGTCTTCGTGCCCATCGATGCCTTCACCGTCAACTTGCAGCCGGAAAATGGCGAGCAATACCTGCAAATCGCGTTTACCTTGCAGGCCAGCAGCCCGGAAGAAATGGACTTGATCAAGGTCAACATGCCGAAAGTGCGCAGCCGTTTATTGCTGCTGCTGTCCGGCAAGAAGGCGTCCGAACTCAATACCGTGGAAGGCAAGCAGCAACTGGCGGCCGAAATCATCAATCAGGTGAACCAGCCGTTCGAGGACAAAGGGCCGGAGCAGGACGTGACGGACGTATTATTTACCGCATTCATCATTCAATAAGCAGCCATGGCCGATAATTTCCTCTCCCAGGAAGAAGTCGATGCCCTTCTGAAGGGCGTCAACGGAGACCAGGACGACGCGCAGGCGCCGGAAGATGTCACGGGAGTTCGTACCTACAACCTGGCAACCCAGGAGCGCATCGTGCGCGGCCGGATGCCAACGTTGGAAATTATCAACGAGCGTTTCGCCCGTCTGCTGCGCGTGGGCCTGTTCAACTTCCTGCGCCGCAGCGCCGAAGTGTCGGTCGGTTCCGTGCGCGTGTCGAAATACAGCGAGTTCATCCGTAACCTGGTGGTGCCGACCAACCTGAATTTGGTGCACATGAAGCCGCTGCGCGGCACAGCCCTGATGGTCTTCGATCCGGGCCTCGTGTTCTTGCTGGTCGACAACCTGTTCGGCGGCGACGGACGTTTCCATACGCGCGTCGAAGGGCGCGACTTTACGCAGACGGAGCAGCGCATCATCCTGCGCATCCTCGACATCGTCTTCGAGGCCTACACCAAGTCGTGGGAGCCGGTCTTCCCCGTCGAGTTCGAATATATCCGTTCAGAAATGAACACGCAGTTCGCCAACATCGCCACGCCGAACGAAGTGGTGGTGGCGTCCACGTTTACGGTGGAATTGGGCTCCGTTTCCGGACAAATCCACTTTTGCATGCCGTATTCGATGATCGAGCCGATCCGCGATTCGCTGACCTCCAGCCTGCAGGGCGAGGCGCTGGAAGTGGACAAGCGCTGGATCCGCCTGATGACGCAGCAGATCCAGATCGCCGAAGTCGAGCTGGTCGCTTCGCTGGGCACGGCGCGCGTGTCGTTCGATGAAATCCTGAACATGAAGGTGGGCGACATCATCCCGCTGAATATTCCCGAACTGATCGCCGCCACCGTCGACGGCGTGCCCGTGATGGATTGCACGTACGGCGTGTTGAACGGACAATATGCGCTGAAGGTTGAAAAGTTGCTGGCTAACGCCGATAACATGAACAATCATTAAAAAATACCCGGGCCGCTGCGGCCCGCATCTGTACAACAGGAGAAACACATGTCTGACAACCAAGACGACCAAAGCGCGGAAGACGATTGGGGCGCGGCCATTGCCGAGCAGGCCAAGGCGGAAGCGGAAGCGCTGCAAAACCAGGCCGCCAATACGGCCAGCGCGGCCAGCGCCGCCGTGTTCAAGGACTTTTCCAAGCAGGCATCGAAGTCGGAAACGCACAACGATATCGATTTCATCCTCGATATCCCCGTGCAGCTGACGGTCGAGCTGGGCCGCACCAAGATCGCCATCAAGAACCTGCTGCAACTGGCACAGGGTTCCGTGGTCGAGCTCGACGGCCTGGCCGGCGAACCGATGGACGTGCTGGTGAACGGCTGCCTGATCGCCCAGGGCGAAGTGGTGGTGGTGAATGACAAGTTCGGCATCCGCCTGACGGACATCATCACGCCTTCCGAACGCATCCGAAAATTGAATAAATGAAGCCTGGCCTGTTGATTTCCACTGTGCTGCCGCTCCTGGCGGCATGCAGCATCGCGCACGCCGAACCGGCAACCGCCTCGGCACCGCCGGCCAGCGCCGCCAGCGCTTCCGTCGCGGCGGCCAGCGAGACACCGCCAGCCGCCACGGCGCCGGCAGCAGCAGCTGCAACGGCGGTGCCGGCCTCCGCGCCTGCCGCCGCCCTGCCCGCCATGCCGCCCGGCGCGCCGATGACGATGGCGCCGACCAGCTCGGCCGGCAGCTTGCTGCAAACCATCTTCGCACTCGTGTTCGTGCTGGCCCTCCTAATCGGCCTGGCCTGGTTCATGAAGCGCTATGGCCCCAAGGTCATGGGCGGCAACAGCAAGATGCGCGTCGTCAGCTCGCTCAACCTGGGCGGACGCGAACGCATCGTCCTCGTCGAAGTGGCCGACCAGTGGATCGTCGTCGGCGCCTCGCCCGGCAGGATCAACGCGCTGGCCACCATGCCGCGCCAGGAAGGCGACTTGCCGCAACTGGCCACGGCGCAAAACGGCCCCGCGGCCGCCAATTTTTCCGAGTGGCTGAAACAGACCATCGAAAAACGCAATGGGAAATAAGCAGCAGATGGCGTGGTCCACCTTGAAGACTCCCCTGACCTGGCTGCTGGCGGCCGCCGCCCTGGCCTTGCCGCTGTGGGCCATGGCCCAGCCGGGCATTCCGGCCTTCAACAGCACGCCAGCCCCGGGCGGAGGCCAGAACTACTCGTTGCCGGTGCAGACGCTCATCCTGATGACGTCGCTCACCTTCCTGCCGGCGGCCCTCCTGATGATGACCTGCTTTACGCGCATCATCATCGTGCTGTCCCTGCTGCGCCAGGCCATCGGCACGCAATCGGCGCCGCCGAACCAGGTGCTGGTGGGCCTGGCCCTGTTCCTGACCCTGTTCGTCATGGGGCCCGTGTTCGACAAGATTTATACGGATGCATATCTTCCTTATCAGGAAAACAAGATCACCATGCAGCAGGCCATGGACAAGGGCGTCGATCCCCTGAAAACCTTCATGCTCAAGCAGACACGCCAGGCCGACCTGGCCCTGTTTGCCAAGATGTCGCGCTCGCCGGCCCTGCAAGGTCCGGAGGACGTGCCGCTGCGCATCCTCGTGCCCGCCTTCGTCACCAGCGAACTGAAAACGGCGTTCCAGATCGGCTTTGCCATCTTCATCCCGTTCCTGATCATCGACATGGTGGTCGCCAGCGTGCTGATGTCGATGGGGATGATGATGATGTCGCCGGCGACGATTTCGCTGCCGTTCAAGCTGATGCTGTTCGTGCTGGTCGATGGCTGGCAGTTGCTGCTGGGCTCGCTGTCACAGAGTTTTTACTAGGGGAAATACGATGACACCCGAAAGCGTCATGACCCTGGGCCGCCATGCGATGGAAATCACCCTCATGGTGGCCGCGCCCATGCTGCTCGTCGCCCTCATCATCGGCTTGATCGTGAGTATTTTCCAGGCGGCAACGCAAATCAACGAGGCGACCCTGTCCTTCATCCCCAAGCTGGTCGGCATTTTCGTCGCCCTCGTCGTGGCGGGCCCCTGGATGCTGTCCGTCATGCTCGACTACATGCGCCAGGTCTTCACGGGCATCCCGAACCTGGTGGGCTAGTGCCGCGCTTGTTGCCATGCTGACCCTGTCCAGCATCGAACTCAATACCTGGATCGCAGCACTGCTGTGGCCGCTTAGCCGCATCCTCGGCCTGATCGCGGCCGCCCCCCTGTTCGGCAACGCGGCCGTGCCGGCCACCGTCAAGGTGAGCCTGGGCGCCCTGCTGGCCATGATCATCGCCCCCACCGTGCCGGCCTTGCCGGCCGTCAACCCAATGTCCTTGCCAGGCCTGCTGATCCTCACGCAAGAGATGCTGGTGGGCCTGGCCATGGGCTTTTCCATCCGCATCGTGTTTTCCGCCATCGAAATGGCAGGCGAAATCAGCAGTCTCACCATGGGCCTGGGCTTCGCCTCGTTCTTCGACCCGCAAACCAAGGGCAGGTCTTCCGCCATCAGCCAGTTCCTCGTCATGCTGGCCACCTTGATGTTTTTGACCGTCAACGGCCACCTAGTCTTGCTGGCGGCCCTGGCGGAAAGCTTTGTCAGCCTGCCGATTTCATCGAGCCCCATCAGCGGCGGCGGCTTCCAGCAATTGGCGGCGTGGGGTGGGGAAATTTTCCGTTCCGGCCTGCAAATTTCGCTGCCCATCATCGCCGCCCTGCTGCTGACCAACGTAGCCCTGGGCATCTTGACGCGGGCCGCGCCGCAGCTGAACATCTTCGGTATCGGCTTCCCCGTCACCCTGGGCGTGGGCTTGCTGGTGATCAGCATGGTCCTGCCCTACCTGGCCACGCCCTTCCAGAACATGTTCCTGCGCGGCATAGAAACAGCGCGCCTGCTGCCGCGCGGCTTCGCCACGCACGACCGGCCGCCGCCACCCGCACCGCCGAATCCTTTGCGCCCCCCGGCGCCGGCCGCGCCGGCGCGCTGACTCACCGCGGGTCGCTGCTCAGCGCCGCGCGCCAGCGCCGCATGTCGACGTTCAGGCGCAACTGGTGATGCTTGACCAGGTAGCGCACGCCGACCAGCGCCGCCGCCAGGCCCGACAAGGCGGCTATGCCCAGCGCCCAGCGCGGGCCGAAGGTGTCGGCCACCCAGCCCACGATGGGCGCGCCCAGCGGCGTGCCGCCCGCCGAGATGGCCAGCACGATGGCCATGACCCGGCCCCGCATGGCGGGCGCCGTCGACAGTTGCACGCTGCTGTTGACGCTGGTGGTAAAGGTTTGCGCGGCGATACCGATGACTACCAGCATCATGCCGAACAGCCAATAATTGGGCATCACGGCGGCCAGCGCGCAAGCCAGGCCGAACAGCGCAGCGGCGCCCAGCAGCAAGGCCAGCGTAGGCTGGCCGCGCCCGGCCGCCAGCAGGGCGCCGGCCACGGAGCCGCAAGCCATCACGGAACTGAGCAGGCCATACTGGCCGGCGCCCGCATGGAAGGCCGTCACGGACATGGTCGACAGGAAGATGGGGAAATTCAGGCCGAAGGTGCCGATCAAGAACAGCATCAGCAAAATGGCCATCAGGTCGGGCCGCTGGCGCACGTAGCGAAAACCCTCGCCCAGGCTGGCCCGCGTAGCCTTCAGGCGCGGTGCGCGGCGCAGCAATTCCACGCGCAGCAGCAACAGCGAACCGATCACGGCGGCAAACGAGACGGCGTTGATGATGAAGACCCAGCCGCTGCCGACGCTGCTGATCAGCAAGCCGGCCACGGCCGGGCCCAGCATGCGCGCCGCATTGAACGAGGTGGAATTGAGCGCCACGGCATTCGTCAAGTCTTCCTCGCCGACGATTTCGGCCACAAAAGTCTGGCGCACGGGCGAATCGAAGGCCGTCACGCAGCCCAGCAGGAAAGCAAACACATACACGTGCCACAGTTGCACGAGGCCGCTGATGCACAGCAAACCCAGGCCCAGCGCCAGCAAGCCCATGGCCGCCTGCGTACACAACAGCAATTTCCTGCGGTCGAGCAAGTCGGCCGCCATGCCCGTCAGGGGCAGCAACAGCAGTTGCGGGCCGAATTGCAAGGCCATGACGATGCCGACGGCGCTGGCATTGTGCTGCGTCAATTCGCTCAGCACCAGCCAATCCTGCGCCGTGCGCTGCATCCAGGTGCCGATATTCGACACGAGGGCGCCGCCGGCCCAGATACGGTAATTGGGTATGCGTAGCGAACGGAATGTGTTGTTCATCTGGGCGTGCGGGCTCCTTGCCGGGGTCGTGGTGAAAAATTCAGCGGATCATTCCGCCAAGCGTTTGAGTAATGCCACCGCCTTGTCCAGTTCGGTGACTTCGTCCGGCGTGAGCCGGGTTTCGATGGTGCGCGCCAGCCAGTCTTCGCGCGCGGCACGGCTGGCCGCGATCCAGGCGCGGCAGCTGTCCGTCAGCGTCAAGATGGTTTGCCGGCCATCCAGCGGATCGGGCGACCCCGTCACCATCCGCGCCTCGGTCAGCGCCAGCACGGTGGCGGCCATCGACTGGGGCCGCATGCCTTCGGCGCGCGCCAGGCTGCTGGCCGTGGCCGGGCCGTCGCGTTCGAGACGGCTGAGCACGGATGCCTGCGACATGCTGACATCGCCCAGGTGCGCCTCTTCACGCAGGCGGCGGCGCAGCTTGCCGACCAGGATGCGCAATTCGCCGGCCAGTTGCAGAACTTGTTCGTGGTCTTCTTGCGGGGTGGTCATGGCAGTCATGTAGTGGATCAACGGCCTCCACTATATCAGATATGCAGGTAGACTGCACAGTTTGCCTGCATATCTTGCCAGAACGGCCGTCTTGCGGACGCAAAAAAGCCGGGGCGGGAGATGTCCTCCCTGACCCGGCTTGCCGGCCAGCCTGCGATGCGGCCCGCTTAGCTGATGTAATTGAACAGCGACAGGCCCGAGATCGAGGTAAACGACTTCTGCGCCGCCTGCAGGGTGATCTGCTGCTGGCTGAACAGGGAAATCGCCTTCACCATGTCCAAGTCCTGCAAGCCCGACAGGGTGCTCGCATACTGCAGGTCGAGGTCGTCGCCGGCGCTGTCGAGCGTGTCGAGTTCCTTCAGCCGCGAACCGACTTCCGCGCGCACCGACAGCACGTTATCGTAAGCCGTATCGAGGATGTCGTGTGCCGCGTTCAGGCCGGCCGTCAGGCGCGCCTGCCCCGCGTCGCCCGAGGCCGGCTGGCCCAGCACACCGATCAGGTTGGTGATGGTGCTAAAGATCGATTCCTTGCTGCTGGGCTCCAGGGTGAACTTGTCCAGGTCGGCCGGCTTGCCCGCGACATTGACTTGCTGGCCGTCAAAGTTGATGGCATCGCCCGACTTATACGCTACCGGCACGGCCGGATTCGGGATGGTCTGGCCCAGGGTCACGTCCGTCACGGTATAGGTCGTGACGGCGGCGGTGCCCGTGCCCGTCACCTGGAAATCGATCGAGTACTTGTGCCCCGTCAACTTGGTGGGATCGGTGACGGTGCCGCCGGAAATGATGCCGGCGCCGCCGCGCGTGAAGTTGCCCGGATCGGCCGCCGTGGTGAACTTGCCGTTGCCCGTCAAATTATTCTCGAACACGGCCGCGCCCGAATCGCTGGTGGCCAGGTAGCGGGCCGAGCCCACTTGCAGTTCGCGCTGCCCCTGGTCACCTGCGTAGGTGGCGCCGCCCGGCGTCTGGCTGAACGGTTGCGTCGTCGACTTGTAGCCGCCGAACAGGTAGCCGCCCGCGTTGTCGGACGTGTTGGCGATGCCCAGCAGGTCCGTCAAACGGCCCTGCAGTTCCGTGGCCAGGCTCTGGCGGTCGACATCCTTCAAGGCCGGATTACCGGCTTTGAGCACCAGTTCCTGCACGTCGGCGAGCAGCGAGGTGGTGCTGGCCAGGGCCAGCTCTTCCTGCGAGAGGAAATTCTTGGCGTTCGAGCGGTTCGTCACGAATTGCGTGTTGATCGTTTGCGACTGCGTCACTTCCAGCGCGCGCGCCGAGGCGATCGGGTCGTCGGCCGGCGTCAGGTTGCGGCGATTCGCCGACAGCTGCATCTGACTACGGTTCAACGCGCCCTGCAGGTTGTTCAGCTGTGTGCTGCCCGCGTCATAGATCATTTTGGTACTGATGCGCATGATGCTGCCCTTCCTGATAGCGGCGGGGCGCTAAGCGCCGCCGCTTGAATAATTAACGTCCGAGGCCGATGACCACGTCGAACAGGGTGCTGGCGATCTGCATGACCTTGCCGCAAGCCTGGTAGGCTTGCTGGTAGCGCAGCAGATTGGCCGCCTCTTCATCGAGGTTGACACCGGAGACGGCTTGCTGCTGCGTGCTGGTTTGTTGCAACAACGCAAGACTGGCCAAGCCGCTGACCTGTACTTCGCGCGTCTTGTTGCCGACAAAACTGACGGTTTCCGCGTACGAACCCTGGAACGTGGCCTTGCCGCCGTCGAGAATGTTTTTCGTCTGCAAGCCCGCCAGCAGGGAGGCATTGCGGTTGTCGCCCACGCCGCCCGAGTTCGGCCCGATGGTGAACTTATCGCCCTGCGCGGGCGCCCCCGTCATGTTGACGTTGATGCCGCCAAAGCTGAAGCTGTCGCCTTCCGTGTACGGGATGTTCGCCGTCCCGGCCGGATACGTGGTGGTGGCGCCATTCAAGCCTTTCACGGTCACGGCCTGGCCCGCGGGGAAACCCGACAGCGAAGTGGTCGCCTTGTCGTACGTCAAGGTGACGGGGCCCGTCAAGGCGTTGCCTGGCGTCAAATACGCCTTGTCCACGCTACCTGCGCCCAGCTTGCCGCTACCCGTGTTGCTGACGGGCGCAGCCGTGACGATGGGCGCGCCGGCGGCCAGTTTGTTGCGGTCGGTAATCGCCACGGCCAGGTCGGAAGCGCCGTGCGCCGTCGGCCTGACCATGAAGTTGTCGCCTTCGGCGGCCGCGCCCGAGATCGAGAAATCCACGCCGTCGATGGTTTGCGGCACGGTTTGCGGATACGGGTTGATGGTCGTTTTCGCGCCGTCGCTCTGGCGCGTCACCACATAATTGGCGCCGTCATACTTGACGGCATAATCGCTGGCCGTCAGCTTGGTCGGATCGCTGACCTTGGCCGACAGAACGGTCGTGCTGGTCGCATTGTTGCGGTAGTCGGCGCCGATGACGGGATCGGGCAACTTGAAGAAGTCGGTCCCCATGTCGCCATTCAAGTCCTGGCCCAGCTTGTGCTGTTCATTGAAGGTGGAAGCCAGTGCGATGGCGACCTTGCCCAGCGAATTCTGGATGCGGTCCAGGCTGCCGCTGCGGAATTCCAGCAAGCCGCCCAGCGCGCCGCCGCTGAGGGAGCTTTCCGACAGTTTGCTGACGCTCGAGCCCGTCACATAGCCGATGTCCAGGCGGTTCGGGTCCGTCGGCGACGGCGTGGTGGCCAGTTCAAAGTTCTTGTCACCCACCACCAGCGGCTGGCCCGAGCCGATCGAGACGGTAATCGAATTGCCAGCGCCAGGCTGAACAGTTGCCTTGACGTATTTGTTCAGTTCCGTGATCAACTGGTCGCGCTGGTCCAGCAAATCGTTGGGCTGATTGCTTTCATTCACGGTCAGGTTGGTAATCGAGGTATTCAGTTCCGCGATCTGCTTGGCGTAGGAATTGATCACCTTGACGTTCGACGTGATCTGCGAATTGACGCCGTCGCCGATCTCCGTCAGGCGCGCGCTGAGGCCCTGGAAACGGGCCGTCAGCGAGTTTGCGCTCGACAACAATGCCTGGCGCGACGAGACGGACGAGGGATTCGAGCTGAAATCCTGCACGCCCTTGAAGAAATCGGCCATCGCCGGCGACAGCCCGGCCGTCGGGTCCGCCAGCATATTGTCGATCTGGGTGATCTGCGTGTAATACGCGTCGAGCGAACTGGTGGCCGACTGCGCGGCATTCACCTGGGCCGCCATGAAACCGTCGTACTGGCGCTTGACTTGCGATACCTCGGTACCATTGCCAACAAAGCCATAACCGGCATTGTTGAACTGCGCCGTCTGCTGCAGCACCACCTGGCGGTTGTAACCGTCCACGTTGGCATTGGTGATGTTATGCCCGGTCGTCGACAGGCCCACCTGCGCTGCAAGCAAACCGCTCTTACCGATGCTGAGTAGATTCGAAGTCATGGTGTCTTATTGGTTACCGTCAAAAGTATTTACGGCAGCCGCGGCGAAAACTTGAAGCGCGCGGCTTGCACGGGGGCAAGGCGGGGCGTCAGCCGACCAGAGAATTTTTAATGATTTTTGTCAATTTGGCAGCGTAATTCGGGTCCGTCGCATAACCGGCTTTCTGCAATCCCTGGGCGAAGGTGCTGGCGTCGCCCGCGCTGGCCAGGACTTTTTCGTAGCGTTTGTTGTTGGTAATCAACTGCGCATAATCCTTGAAGCTGTCGGCATAGCTGTCATAGGCGCGGAATTTTTCCACCTTGCGCTGCGCCTTGCCATTTACATATTCCGTGGTGACGGCTTCCGTGACCTTGCCCTTCCAGTCGCTGGAAGCCTTGATGCCGAACAGGTTGTGGCTGCTGCTACCGTCGCGGCTGATGATTTCGCGCTTGCCCCAGCCCGTTTCCAGCGCCGCCTGGCCCAGCATGAACTTGGCCGGGATGCCCGTGGCGCGGCTGGCTTCTTCCGCATGCACGCCCAGCTTTTCCTGGAAGGCGCGCACGTGCGGCGCCTGCGTGGCGTTGGCCTTGTCGCTCAGGGTCTTGCCGCTGGCGGCGGCGCTGCCGCTCCCCTCGGCGAGGGCGCCCTGCTGCTGGCGGAAGGCGGCCAGCGCCTGCGCCATGCTCGAGGAACGGGGCGACGGCGCTTCGGCGCCATCGGCGGCCAGCGCCTGGTTCGACGACGACAATTGGCGGATCAGCACGTCCGCCAGGCCCGTGCCCCGCTTGGCGAGGTTCTGGCTCGTCTGCTGGTCCAGCATCGAGGTGTACATCTTGCTTTGCTGGCTGTCCATGATGCCGTCCTGCGGCGTGGCTTCGCGCATGCTTTTCATCATCATGTTGATGAACATGGCTTCGAATTGCGTGGCCGCCTCTTTCAGGGCGGCGGGGTCCTTCGCCTTGGCGGACTGGCGCAAGCCATCCATGCCCTTGACGTCATAGGCGGCGGTATTGCTGAGGTCGGTTTGACTGATCATGGCGTGCCCATCAAATGATTTCAAGTTCGGCGCGCAGCGAACCGGCCGCCTTCATCGCCTGCAGGATGGCCAGCAAGTCTTGCGGCGAGGCGCCGATGGCGTTGAGGGCCTTGACCACGTCGGACAGCGAGGCGCCGCCCTTGACCAGCATGACCTTGCCCGGTTCCTTCTTGATATCGATCTGCGCCGTCTGCGTGACCACCGTGCGCCCGCCCGACAAGGGGGCCGGCTGGCTCACTTGCGGCTCGACATTGATGGTGACGGACAGGTTGCCGTGCGAAATGGCGCACGTTTCCAGAGTCACGGACTGGTTCATCACGACGGAACCGGTGCGCGCATTCATGATGACCTTGGCCGCCAGGCGGGCCGGGTTGACTTCGATGCTTTCCAGCTGGCCCAAAAAGGACACGCGCTGGTCGCTGCCGCTCGGCGACTGCACCTGGATCACGCGGCCGTCGAGCGCGGCGGCCGTGCCGGCGCCGTAGCGGCTGTTGATGGCGTCGACCACGCGGCTGGCGGTGGCGAAATCGGTGGCGTTCAATTCCAGGCGGATAGTGTTGTTGGCGCCCAGCGCCGAAGGCACGGTGCGCTCGACGGTCGCGCCGCCCGAGATGCGGCCCACGCTCAGGTGATTGATGACGACGGAGCTGCCGGCCGCCTGCGCGCCCACGCCGCCCACCAGCACGTTGCCTTGCGCCATGCCGTACACCTGGCCATCGGCGCCCTTCAGGGGCGTCATCAATAAAGTGCCGCCGCGCAAGCTTTTCGCATTGCCCATCGACGACACCGTCACGTCGAGCAACTGGCCCGGCTGGGCAAACGCGGGCAAGGCCGTCGTCACCATCACGGCGGCCACGTTTTTCAGCTGCAAACTAGTGCCTTGCGGCAAGTTGATGCCCTGCTGCTGCAGCATCGCCGCCACGCTCTGGATGGTGAACGGGGTTTGCGTGGTCTGGTCGCCGCTGCCGTCGAGGCCGACGACGAGGCCATAGCCCATCAGCTGATTCTGGCGCACGCCGGCGATGCTGGCCAGGTCCTTGATGCGTTCGGCTTGCGCCACGGGCGCCAGCAGGGAGATGGCCAGGCCGAAAATGGCGAGAAAGCGGGGAAAGGTCGACGTTGCCATGATCAGAACGGCAACAGGCTGAGGAAGAAGCGCGACGCCATCGAGGCCATTTCGGCGCGGTCGATCTGGCTGTTGGTGCGGTATTCGACGCGCGCTTCGGCCACCTGGGTCGAGGGCACGACATTGCCCGTGCCGATGGTGTCCGGATTGACCATGCCCGAGAAGCGGATGAATTCCGTGCCCTTGTTCATGGCGATCTGTTTTTCGCCCGCGACGATCAAGTTTCCGTTTGGCAATACCTCGATCACCGTCACGCCGATGGTGCCGGAAAACGTGTTGCTGGCGGACTGGTTGTCGCCGTCGGCAAATTTCGTCGCGCCATTCGCCGCCACGGTGCCGCCGAAACGGCCCTGGGCGAAGCCGGGCGTGGAAAAGCCCACGCTGCCGGACTTGTTGCCGGAACTGGCGCCCGCCTTGACGGCATTCGTGCGCTCGGTGATGGCGATCGTCATCGTGTCGCCCACGTGGCGCGCGCGGCGGTCTTCGAAGGCGGGACGGTAGGTCGACGGCTGGTAGATGGAACCGTTGTTGACGACCACGGGTTCCGGCATCGGCGCGCGCGTGGTGGTGGGATATTGCACGATGGACGTAGGCGTGATGGCGCAGCCGGACAGCAGGACTGCGGACAACAGGGCGATGATGGGGTATTGCATGGCGAACCTCCGCTGCCATCCGGCGGCGGATGGCATGACGACTATGAAAATTAAAGTTGCGACAATTTCTGCAGCATTTGATCGGATGTGGTGATAGCCTTGCTGTTGATCTCGTAGGCGCGCTGCGTCTGGATCATGTTGACCATTTCCTCGGCCACGTTGACGTTCGACGTCTCGATATAGCCCTGCATCAGCACGCCGGCGCCGTTGGTGCCCGGGGTGTTGGTTTGCGCCACGCCGGAGGCGCCCGTTTCCATGTACAGGTTTTCGCCCTTCGATTCCAGGCCGGCCGGATTGACGAAGGTGGTCAGTTGCAACGAGCCGATTTGCGATGGCGCAACAGTGTCGGGCAAGGTGACGGACACGGTGCCGTCGCGCGCCACGGTCAGGCTCAGCGCATTGGTCGGCACGGTGATGGCGGGCTGGATGACGAACCCTTCGGACGTCACCAGCTGGCCGTTGGCGTCCGTCTGGAACGAGCCGTCGCGCGTGTAGGCGGTGGCGCCGTCCGGCATCAGCACCTGGAAGAAACCGGTACCGTTGACCATCACGTCGCGCGAATTGCCCGAGGCCTGGGGATTGCCCTGCGTATGGATGCGTTCGGTCGCCACGGTGCGTACGCCCGTGCCGATCTGCAAGCCCGATGGCAGCTGGGTCTGCTGCGACGACTGCGCGCCCGGCTGGCGCACATTTTGATACAGCAAGTCTTCAAACACGGCGCGCGACTTCTTGAAGCCGGTGGTGCTGACGTTGGCCAGGTTATTGGCGATCACGTCCATCTGCGTTTGCTGCGCTTCCAGGCCGGTCTTGGCAATCCAAAGGGAACGAATCATGATATTTCTCCAATAACAGCGCTAACCAGCCCTGTAGACTATTTCTATGCGACCATTATGCGGTGGCCCCCATCAATTCAAAGCGAGGATCTGGGTGGCTTTCGCCGCGTTATTCTCGGCATTCTTCAACAAGCTCATTTGCGTTTCGAACTGGCGCGCCAGGGCGATCATGCTGACCATCGAGTCGACGGGACTGACATTGCTGCCTTCCAGCGCACCGGTGGTCAGCTTGACGGCCTGGTCGGCCTGCGCCACCGTGCCATCCTTCAGGCGGAACAGGCCGTCGTCGCCGCGCACCAGTTGCTGCTCGGGCGGGTTGACCAGCTTGATGCGCCCCAGCACCGTCGAGGGGCCTGGCGGCACGTCCGTGGAAATCGTGCCCACCGTGCCGTCGCTGGCGATGGCCACCGTCACGCCGGGCGGAATCGCCATGGGGCCCGTGTCGCCCTGCACCATCAGCCCGCCCTGCGTTTGCAGCATGCCGTTTTCATTGAGTTTCAGGGCGCCGTTGCGCGTGTAGGCTTCGGAACCGTCGGCCGACTGCACCGCGATCCAGCCGCCGTTTTCCACGGCCACGTCGAGCGCGCGGCCCGTGTGCTGCATGGGTCCTTGCGTGAAATCGGAACCGACCGTCGAATCGACGACGAAGGCGCGCGTCGGCATCATGCCGTCGGCCACAACGGGCACGGCGCGGAACGAGTCGAGCTGGGCACGGAAACCCGTGCTGGTGGCGTTCGCCAGGTTGTTCGCCGTGGTCGCCTGCTTGTCGAGGATGTGCTTGGCGCCCGAGCCGGCGGTGTAGATGAGACGGTCCATGTGTTTTCTCCGTGCAAAACGAAAGCCGGGAGCAGTCCGAAAGAACCGCTCCCCTTACTCTTAACGCAGGTTGACGAGGGTCTGCAAGACGGAATCCTGCGTCTTGATGGTCTGCGCATTCGCCTGGTAGGCGCGCTGGGCCGTGATCATGTTGACCAGCTCCGCCGTCAGGTCGACGTTCGACACTTCCACGGCCGAGGCGCGCAAGTTGCCCAGGGTGCCAGTCTTCGGTTCGCCCGTGATGGGCTTGCCCGAGGCCGAGCTTTCCACCCAGGCGTTGTTGCCCAGCGGTTCCAGGCCGTTCGGGTTGGTAAAGTTGCTCAACACCACTTGGCCCAGGGCGCGCGTCTTGCCATTGTTGTACTGGCCCTGGATGACGCCGTCGTCACCGACGATGAATTGGCTCAGCTGGCCCGCCTTGTAGCCGTCCGCTTCCGTTTTCTTTTCCGCCGTGGTGGTGCCCAGCTGGGTCGACCTGGTGAAGTCGACCTGGACCGACAGGGTCGCATTCGCGCCCGTGGCCGGGAAGATCGGCAAGTTGACGGTGACGGGCAAGGTTTGCGGCGGCGTCAGGGCCAGCATGGCGGCCCGGTCCAGGCTGCCGACAGTGTTGAAGACCAGGGAACCGGTCTTGACAGCCGGCACCACGGTCACGTTGCGGATGGCCTCGTCGATCTGGTCGGGCGTGCGGCTCGAGTTGACGCCGTTCGGCACTGCGCTGCCGTAGGTGGCGGCGATGGCGGCCAGTTGCGCCGGCGTGGCGCCCGCAGCGGCGGCGGCGGCCGAGACGGCGGCACCGACCGCATTGCCATAGGCGACGGCGGCGGCCGTCACGTTGGCCGGCACCAGCGGCACGGCCGTGGCGGCGGCCTGGTAGGCGGCGCGCGCGGCCAGCGAGGCTGGGTCCGTCTGCAGGGCGGCCGCGACTTTCATGCTGGTCACTTCCGTGCCGTCAATGGCCGAGTAGACATCCCAGGTGTTGGTGCCCGTCTTGACATAGAAATTGGCCATGTTGTGGGAATTGCCCAGCGAATCGAAGACTTCGACGGGGAACTGCTTGTGGTAGGAGGTGTCGTCCGTCGACTTGAACGGCACCGTGGTCGGCATGGCCGTGTTCGAATTGAGGTTGACTTGCGTGTCGACCTTGGTCGTTGCCTGGGGCTTCATGTCCGACTGGTCGATCTGCAGGGGCACGACGGCGCCGGCGACGATCTTGCCGTTGACGTCGGCCGGATAGCCGGTCAGCTGCGCCAGCTGGGCGTTGACGATGAAACCGCTCTTGTCGACCTGGAACTGGCCATTGCGCGAATACTGGATGGCGCCATTCACGCTGGTACGGAAGAAACCGCCGCCATTGATGGCGATGTCGAGGGGATTTTGCGACGTTTCCAGGTTACCCTGGTTAAATTGCTGGGCGATTTGCGAGACCGACACGCCGATCCCCGCCTGGTTGCCGCCCACGCCATACAGCGAGTTGGCATAAATGTCGGCGAACTGGGCCTGCGACTGCTTGAAACCCACGGTCGACGAGTTGGCGATGTTGTTGCCGATGACGTCCAGCGATTTGGCGGCGCCATTCAAGCCGCTCAGGCCTTGTTGGAAAGACATTGTGTTCTCCTGGTAGAAATTAGGGGTAGAGGGTCACGCTAAGGGGAAGCGGCTTACAAAATCTGTTTCACGTCGGCCATGGTGATGCTGCCCACGCCCGGCACATTCAATTTCACGCCATTGGCGCCCGTCGACACGCTGGCGACCGAACCGAACATCAGCGCCGTTGCATCCTTGAGCTTGGTGCCGCCGCGCGTCGCTTCCACGGCGAAGGTGTAGGCGCCGTCGGCCAGCACGACCGGCTTGCCATCCTTGTCGAGGTCGGCGGTGGAACCGTTCCAGCCCAGCGGCAAGGTGCCCGCCGGCTGGGCGCCCAGGTCGATGGAATGGACTTCCTTGCCATCCTTGTAGATGACGACCTTGACCTTGTCGGCGGCCGTGGCCAGGTCCACGCCCAGCAGCGCGGCGCTCTTGCTCAGGTTGATGTCCTTGCCCGCCGTCAAGACGCCATGGCCGATGATGTTGGCCGCCTGCATCGATTCGGCTTGCTGGTAGCTGGCTTTCAAACTTTCCACGGTGGTATTGAGCTTGTTGACGCCCGTCACCGTCGACAGCTGGGCCAGCTGGCTGGTCAGCTGTGCATTGTCCAGCGGATTCATCGGGTCCTGGTTTTTCAGCTGGGTAACCAGCAGGGTGAGGAATTTGTTCGTTTCCGCTTCGACACTGCCTGCCTCGGCCGTCGTCTTCTTCGGATTCATCGTCGCCATCAGGTCGGTGACTTTGGAGGTGTTCGTATCGATGATTGCCATAATGATCAGTCAGCCTTACTGGCCGAGGGTGAGGGTTTTCAGGAGCAGCGACTTGGCCGCGTTCATGGTTTCCACGTTGGTCTGGTACGAGCGCGAGGCCGACAGCATGTTGACCATTTCGTCGACCGTATTCACGTTGGGCATGGTGACGTAGCCCTTCTCGTCGGCCAGCGGGTTCTTCGGGTCGTAGACCAGCTTCATCGGCGACGGGTCTTCGATCACCTTCTGTACCTTGACGGCCGTGGCGCCGTTGGCCATGGGCACGGCTTCGAACACCACCTGCTTGGCGCGGTAGGCTTCGCCTGTGGCGCTGGTGGCGCTGTCGGCATTGGCCAGGTTGCTGGCCACCGTGTTCAGGCGCTGCGCCTGGGCGCTCATGGCCGAACCGGAAACATTGAAGATATTAAATAGCGACATGATTATTGTCCTCCCTGGATGGCCGTCAGCATGCCCTTGATCTGCGAATTGAGGAACGTCACGGCCGCCTCGTAGCGGATGGCATTGTCGGCAAACGCGTTGCGTTCGAGATCCATGTCCACCGTATTGCCGTCGACGGCGCCCTGGGCCGGCGCGCGGTACAGCAGCGGCGTGCCGTCGGCCAGGGTCTCGACCTTGCCGCCACCGGGTGCGCCCGCAGCTGCGGCCACGCCCTTGCCCGGCATATGCTGCGGCGCCGTGCCCTTCAGGGCCGGCGGCACGCCATCCTTGCGCGCCATCGCCCCCTTCAGGGCGGCGGCGAAATCGACGTCGCGCGCCTTGTAGTTGGGCGTGTCGGCATTGGCGATATTCGAGGCGAGCAATTCCTGGCGCGTCGAGCGCAGGCTCAGCGCCGTCTCGTTGAAGCGCATGTAATCGTCGAGTTTCCCTATCATGTCAGGCTCCGGAAAGATCTGCCACTGGCGCCCGAGATGGCGGAAGGATGGCGGATTAGTGATGACAGGAAACATAGTAAGGTGCCCGCCAGCAAGACCATCGCCGGATCAGACCGTACTTTTACCCCTTAATCGGCGCTTCGATCGGGGCCGCGCGCACTATCATGGCACTATTCCAGAGGCCTATCACCATGAAAACACCGCTCGCTTTCTTCTTTGCTTTTGCCGCCCTGCCACTGCTGGCGCAGGCGCAAAACGCCGGCCGGCAAACGCCGGAAGCGCTGCGCAACAGCGTGGAACAATTCCTGCAAGTGCAAAGCAACGGCTTGCCCGGCAAGGTGACGGTCACCGTCGGCGCCGTCGATCCGCGCCTGAACCTGGCTGCCTGCCCCGCGCCGCAGGCGTTCATGGCGCCGGGGGCGCGCGCCTGGGGCAAGACCACCGTCGGCGTGCGCTGCACGGCGCCCTCCAGCTGGACTATTTATTTACAAGCGAACGTGGCCGTCGTCGGCGACTACGTGGCCAGCGCCGTGCCGCTGGCGCAAGGGCAAGCCATCGACGCCAGCCAGCTGGTGACGATGCAGGGCGACCTGGCCGCATTGCCGGCAGGCATCGCCACCGACATGGCCCAGGTCGTGGGCGCCAGCACGAATATTTCCGTACCGCCAGGCACGCCGATGCGCCTCGACACCCTGCGCCGCAAGCCGGTGGTCATGCAAGGCCAGCTGGTGCGCGTCGTTTCGAGTGGCAACGGTTTCCAGGTGGCATCAGAAGGACGCGCCATCGGCAGCGCCGGCGATGGCCAGACGGTGCAGGTGCGCACGCAGAGCGGCCAGCAGATCAGCGGCGTGGCGCGGGCTGGCGGCCTGGTGGAGGTGGCGTTTTAAACACGGATGGACAGCGATATTGTGGTCTGGCGCACTAAAGTTTCGGCAAAAGGTGCCGATAATGACACATATCCCGGAGTTTTTTGACTTCGACCAGACGAGGATCACGCTGTGAAAATTACCGACAACACCATTAAAAGCAATCCCGGCCTGCCGGTGGCGCCCGCGAGTACTTCCGGCGCCCGGAATGCCGAGAAAGCCCAGGCAACACCGACAACGTCGGACAATGTACGCCTGTCGCCGCAAGGACAGGCATTAGCGGCCAGTGCAACTGCCGGCAGCGGCGCCGTGTTCGACACGAAGAAAGTCGAACGCATCAAGCTCGCGATCGCCGACGGCCAGTTCCAGGTCAACTCAGAAAAAGTGGCGGACGGTCTCCTCGACACGGTCAAGGACTTGCTGCACTCACGAAATAGATAGGTTCCCTCATGCAATCAGTGACTCCGTTTTCCAGCCTGCGCGACGAGCAACAGCTCATGACCACATTGCTGGCATTGATGAAAGAAGAACAGCGGCATCTGGTTGCGGCTGACATCGATGCAATCACGGAGCTCACGGCGCGCAAGACGGCACTGGTAGGACAATTGAGCCAGCTGGCGGCGCAACGCCACCAGGCGCTGGCGGCAGCCGGTTTCACGGCGGCCGAAGCGGGCATGGAAGACTGGCTGGTCGGCGCCAATGAAGCCGACGCGGCGCCCCTGTGGAAAGCCCTGCTCGAGACGACGCGCGAAGCCAAGGAGCAAAACCGCCTGAACAGCCTGCTCGTCAACAAGCACATGCTGCACACGCAAGGCGCCCTGAACGCCATGCGCCCCCCGGCCCAGAGCGGCAATTTCTACGGCCCCAGCGGCCAACCGACGACGAACACGGCCAGCCGGCGGGTCGTCATCGGCTGATCCCCCCTAGTTAACAGCAATTCCCCGGCAAGGCGCAGCCGCCTTGCCCTTCAGCCGTGCGCGGGACGCCCCGCATGCTGGCGGTATTTCGCCACGATGGCTTGCGCCCTGGCGCTAGCGGCCGCCTGCTGCTCCGGCGTCAGTTCCGCCTGCAGCCAGTGCCAGTATTCGTCCTGGTATGGGTTGGTGACGCCGGGCGCGAGGATATCGTCGTAGACCTGGCGCAGCGCCAGCAGGTAGCCATACGCTTGCGGCGCATCCTTGCGCACCACATCGCCATCGCGCAGGTAGGCCATCATCAGGGTAGCCACGCTGGTCAATTCCGCCTCGTCCGCCTGCGCCGTCAGCTGGGCGATGGCTTGCCGCTTCCACGCCTGCACCAGCGGATCGTCGGGACGATTGCGCAGCGCGCTGCGGTCGCCGAACGGCCCTTCCGACAGGAAGATGGTCGCCGCGCCGGGCACGCCCGCCCTGGCGGCAGTCGCCAGGTAGCCGAGGCGGTCCTCGCGCTGCCGCTGCGTCAGGCCCGCGCACAGCTGCTGCTGCGCGGCTTTTTCCTCTGCCGTCATCTCGCGCCCCAGCTCGAATTCCAGCCCCGGCAGGCGCCCTTCCTGCTGGAAGACGATGCAATCGTCGAGCAGGTTATACGCCGCATACGCGTCTTCCGGCTTGCCGCTGGCCGCCAGGCGCGCGAGCTGCTGCGCCAGGGTGACGGGCATCGGCGCGGCATCGGCGACCGGGCTGGCATCGATATTCAGATACGATTCCAGGCTGCGTCCCGCCGGCGCGCCAGGGGCGGAGGCGACAGCGTCCGGCGCGCCGCCGTCGGGAGCGGGCCAGTACGCGAGCGCCAGCGCTGCCGCGATGGCGGCGGCGATGGCCATGCCGGTGAATTTGACGTTCATGGTGAGGAAGCGCGTGGGTGGGAAACGCACGTTACCACAGGCGCGCGGCGGCGGGCCGCACGCCTCCGCACGCTCAGCCGCCGGCCTTTTTCGGCTGGTGGCCCAGCTTGACCAGCGCAGCCAGGATGGCGTCGACATGGTCGCCCTGCACTTCGATCACGCCATCCTTGACGGTGCCGCCCGAGCCGCACTGCGTGCGCAACTGCTTGCCCAGCAGGGCCAGCGCGATGGCGTCCAGCGGCAAGCCCTTGACCACGGTGACGCTCTTGCCGCCTCGGCCCTTGGTCTGGCGCGAGACGCGCACCACGCCATCGCCCGCAGGCGCAGCCTTCGCTTGCGCCTTGCATGCGCACTGCGCCAGCGGCTGGCGGCAGGCGGGACACATGCGGCCCGTTTCAGTGGAATAGACGAGACCGCCCAGGGAGCTGCTTTTCATGAGGAAACGATAAAAGAGGAAAAAAGCGCGATTGTACCAAGCGGCGGCCCGCAGTTGACGAGCGTCAATTGGCCGGCGCAGGCGCCACGGGCGCCGTCGGCACTTCCGTCACCGTTTCGGGGATGCCCGACAAAATCGTCACGGCGACCCGGCGGTTGCGCGCGCGCCCTTCCGGCGTGGCGTTCGGCGCCACGGGGATATTGTCCGCGTGGCCCACGGCCGTCAGGCGCGACGCCTTGACGCCGCTGGCGATGAACAGGCGCACCACGGCGCTGGCGCGCGCGGCCGACAATTCCCAGTTCGAGGCAAAGGTCGAATTGCTGATCGGCTGCACATCCGTATGCCCTTCCACCTGCACATCGTGCGTGTCGTCCTTGAGCAGCACGGCCACGGCGCGCAAGGCCTGGTCCGATTCGGCCGTCAAGCCCGCCGCGCCCGGATCGAACAGCACGCTGGCATTGATTTCCACGCTCACGCCGCGGCTCGTCTGCGTGACCCGCACCTTGCCTTCCTTGACCAGCGGCGCCAGGGTCGACGTCAGGTCCTGCGCCAGGCGCGTCATGTGTTCGCGCTCGCGGCGGATGGCTTCCGTGCGGCGTTTCAGGGCGGGGTTCGGCAGTGGAATCGCCTGCGGCGCTTCCATGATGATGGGCGGCGCGCCCTTTTCCAGGCTGAAGGCCTGGCCGATGGCATTCTGGAAGACGCGGTATTTGCCTTCGTTGACTTGCGAAATCGCATACATGACGACGAAGAAGGCGAACAGCAGGGTAATGAAGTCGGCGTACGAGATCAGCCAGCGGTCCTGGTTGTCCGGTTCCTCGTCATACTTCCTGCGCGCGCGCCGCATCATGGTCAATGCTCGTGCAAGAGGCTGGACACGCGCTCTTCGATGATGCGCGTGTGGTCGCCCGTGGCGATGTCGTACAGCACGGCGGCCGTGATTTCATATTGCACCACGCGGCGCGAAACGATGGCCTTGAGTTTATTGGCCACCGGCAGGAACAGCAGATTGGCCAGGCCCACGCCATAGATGGTCGAGACGAAGGCCACGGCGATGCCGCCGCCCAGCTTGCTGGGGTCGGTGAGGTTTTCCATCACGTGGATCAGGCCCAGCACGGCGCCCAGGATGCCGATGGTGGGCGAATAGCCGGCCGCCGATTCCCACACCTTGACGGCCTGGCGCTCGGCCATTTCGTAGGCGGAGATTTCCACGTCGAGCAGCTGGCGCAGCTTGTCGGGCGCGATGCCGTCGACGATCATGCGCAAACCCTTGGCGTTGAAGCGGTCGGCCGTGTTTTCCATCAGGCGTTCGAGCGCCAGCGGGCCGTCGCGGCGCGCCGTCAGGCTCCATTGCCCGATGTCGCGCGCCAGCGCGGCGCGCGTGTCGGACGGCGGCAGGAACACCCAGCGCAGCATTTCCAGGCCGCGGACAAAAGTGCGCAGCCGCGTCTGCAGCAGCACGGCGCCGAAGGTGCCAACGATGACGATGGCAAAGGCGGCCGGCTGCAGCAGGGAGGCCATCTTGCCGCCTTCCAGTGCCTGGCCGACCAGCAGGCCGGCCAGCGCCAGCGCCAGCCCGATTACGCTGGACCAGTCCACGCCAGCTCCCTCAAGGTTGCGCGCAGGCGCGCGACGGCCTGGGTATGCAGCTGCGAGACGCGCGATTCGGATACGCCCATCACCGCGCCGATCTCCTTCAGGTTCAGCTCTTCTTCGTAATACAGGCCCATGAGTATTTTCTCGCGTGGCGGCAGCGCGTCGATGGCATCGATCACGGATTGCCGGAAATCGGTATCGAGCAGGGAACGCAAGGGGTCGCTGTCCTCGTCCACGCAGTGGCGGTCGAGGAAGCTGTCATTGCCGTCCGGGTCATGAAAGTCTTCGTAGTACACGAGCTGGTGGCCGCCGCCGTCGCCCAGCATTTCCTGGTAGTCGGCCAGCGACATTTTCAGCAGCTTCGCCACTTCCGACTCCGTCGGCGGATGGCCGAGGCGCTGCTGCAGGGTGCTCATCGCCTCTTCGATCTTGCGCATGTTCTGGCGCATGCTGCGCGGCAGCCAGTCGCTGGTGCGCAATTCGTCGAGCATGGCGCCGCGGATGCGCAGCACGGCATACGTCTCGAACTGCGCGCCATGCGTCTCTTCATAGCGCGTAATGGCATCGAGCAGGCCGATCATGCCGGCCTGGATCAGGTCATCGACCTCGACCGAAGGCGGCAATTTCGCCTTCATATGGTGCGCCAGACGCTTCACCAGCGGAATGTGCTCCGTCAGCAAATAGTCCTTGTTCGATTTCCCTTTGACCGTGTACATAGGCTGCTTATTGTTTTCTCATCTTATCTGGTGCTGCGGTTCGATTCAGGCGCTGAACTGGTGCGGGCTCCCCGTCTGGTACAAGGTGCCGCCAAGCACCGGCGCCGCCGAACGGGCCAGCCGCTCGGCCAGTCCGCGAAACGCCACCGACGCTCCCGCCAGCGGAAACGCGTCGACCACGCTGCGGCCCAGCCGCGCCGCGCGGTGCAGATACTCGTCGGCAGGCACGGAACCCATCGAAGTCAGCTTCACGGCCAGGTAGCGGCTCGCCGCCTGCGCCATATTATCGTATACCACTTTTGCTTCGGATTCGGAAGCGCCGGTGACGAGAATGCCGAACGGACGGCGTCCCAGTTCCTGGCTCAGGCGCTTGATCAGGCAGTACGCCGCCTTGATCGAGGTGGCGCTGGTCGAGACTTGCACGACGATATCCGACGACGCCATCAGCGGCACGGGGAAGCACGCGCCCTCGTCGGCCACAACGCCGTCGACCAGCACGATGCCGCTCTGGCGCGCCAGCACCTCGAACGTCTTGCCCAGGCGGCGCAGTTCATCCTCGCCCGCATAATCCATGCTGTCCATCAAATGGTTGCGCACGCCGAGGCTGGCCACGCCGAAACCTTGCGGCACCTGGTGGATGACCTGGTTCAAGCCGCATTGCTGGCGCGCCACGTCGCGCAGGCTGGCGCCGTGCGCCAGTCCCAGGCGCGATGCCACGCCATCGCTGCCGCCGCTGGCGTCGAGCAGCAGCACGTCATTGCCGCCGTAGACGAGCGACGCGCCCAGGTTGACCAGCATGGCGCCCTTGTCGTCCTGCGGCGTGGCCGAGAGGAACGTCATGACGCGCGGCTGCGGGCCGGCCAGCATGCGGCGCAAGCCTTCGGCCTGGTCGAAATCGAAATTAGCCAAGGTGCACCCCGCGCGCTTCATTGTTGCGGGCGGCCGCCTGCGCCATCAGGAGCGGCAGTTCGGCGTCGGAAAACTGCGTCGCCGCCGCATCGCGCTTGAGCTTGAAGGCACGGTCGATCAGGTAGCCGCGGTCGGCCAGGTACAGGTCTTCCGGCACGCGCTGGCCGTTCGACACATAAAACAGGTTCAGTTTCTGGCGGATCACCACGTCGAGCACATTGCCGATCGAGGCCGCTTCATCGAGCTTGGTCATGATGCAGCCGGCCAGGCCGCTGCCCTGATACGCGCGCACCACTTCATTCAACGTTTCCTGCGTGGCCGTGGAGTTCAGGCACAGCAGGCGCTTCACGTCGGCGCCGGCGCCCGACAGCATGGCCACCTGTTCCGTCACCATCTGGTCGCGCTGGCTCACGCCCACCGTATCGATCAGCACCGTGTGCTTGTTCTTCAATTCTTTCAGGGCGATGCGCAAGTCCGCCTCGTCCTTCACGGAATGCACCATCACGCCGAGGATCTTGCCGTAGATGCGCAGCTGTTCATGCGCGCCGATACGGTAGGCATCCGTGGTGATCAGGGCCAGCTTTTCCGGGCCGTGGCGCATCACGCAGCGGGCCGCCAGCTTGGCCGTGCTGGTGGTCTTGCCGACGCCGGTCGGGCCCACCAGGGCAAACACGCCGCCCTGCTCCAGCATGGCGTCTTCATTGGCCACAGTATTCAGGTTACGGCTGAGGACCGTCTTGATCCAGCGCATGCTTTGCGCGCCATCGAGGCCGGCCGGCAGCTTGTCGATCAGGTAGCGCGCCAGGCTGGCCGAGAAGCCGGCCGCCAGCATTTCGCGCAGCACGACGGCTTTTTGCGGCTCGCGCTGCTGCGTCGAACCCCACGAGATTTCCGCCAGCTGGGTTTCCATCATGCCGCGCATGGCGCGGATTTCATTCATCATGCCGCTCATCTCGGCGGCGGCGTTTTCCTTGACGTGCGCCAGTGCGCTGGCCATCATCTGCTGCATGCGGGCCATGTCCACTGGCTCGGAGGCAGCCTGGCGCGGCGCGGCAGGACGTGGCGCGGCCGGGCGCTGGGCCGGGGCGGCCGGACGCTGCGGCGTGGCGAACTGGGTCTGCAACTGGGGACGGGGCTGGGCCATTTCGGAGGCGGCCGGCGGCGACGCCAGCGAAGCGGCGTCGTCATTGGCCAGCGCGAGGATTTCCACCACGCCATCGGCCTGGCGGTTCGACAGGATCACGGCGTCGGGGCCCAGCGCTTCGCGCACCTTGCGCAGCGCATCGCGCGACGAGGCGCCCGTAAATTTCTTCACATTCATGACCGGCCTCCCAGGGCGGGGGTGGCGCAATATTGGCTGAACTGTGTGACCATCGTCGACTCCTGTTGCTTGAGTGCTGTCTTCCACATGGACACAGATCACCCGGACAGTTTCCATTATTAGCGATGCTTACAGGAAATGATCGAAGGAACAGGACGGGAAAGTACCCGTTATTCAGTTTGCCGAGAGGAAATTGATGTTTATTTGACCAAAAGCAAGCACCGGGCGTCCGTCCCGCAGGAACCGACCCCGATGCCGCTCATCACAACTACTGCGCGCCCACCAGCGCCGTGACGCGGATGGTCTTGGTTTCCGGCACTTCCGCATGCGACAGCACTTTGAGCTGCGGCAAGGCGCGGCGCAGGAAACGCGACAGCAAGGCGCGCAGCGGCGCCGGCACCAGCAGCACGGGCGTCAGGCCCAGCGCTTCCTGTTGCTGGGCAGCCAGGCCCGCCTGGTGCGCGATGGTGTCGGCCAGGCCCGGCTCGATGCCGGCGCCGTCGCCGCCATTGCCCATCGCCTGCATCAGCAGCCGCTCCAGGCGGCTGTCCAGGGTCATCACGGACAGTTCGGCCGAGCCGGGGAACAGTTGCTGCACGATGGCGCGGCCCAGGGCCACGCGCACCAGCGCCGTCAGGTCGTTCGGGTCTTGCGTGCTGACCGTATGCTCGGCCAGGGTTTCGATGATGGTGCGCATGTCGCGGATGTGCACGCCCTCGGCCAGCAGGTTCTGCAGCACCTTTTGCAAGGTCGACAGGGACAGCATCTTCGGCACCAGGTCTTCCACCAGGCGCGGCGACTCCTTGCCCAGGTGGTCGAGCAGCGATTGCACTTCCGCGCGGCCCAGCAGCTCGGAAGCGTGCGAGGTGATCAGGTGATTCAGGTGCGTGGCCACCACCGTCCCCGCGTCGACCACCGTATAGCCCATCGATTGGGCCTGGTCGCGCAGGCTGGCGTCGATCCAGGTGGCGGGCAGGCCGAAGGCGGGGTCGTTCGTGGCCAGGCCGGGCAAGGTGCCGCTGGCCATGCCGGGATTAATCGCCAGGAACTGGCCGTTGAACGCTTCGCCCACGCCCACTTCCACGCCCTTCAGGGTGATGCGGTAGGCGGACGGCTTCAATTCCAGGTTGTCGCGGATATGCACGGGCGGCGCCAGGAAACCCACTTCCTGGGCAAATTTCTTGCGGATGCCCTTGATGCGCTTGAGCAATTCCCCGCCCTGCGTCTTGTCGACCAGGGGGATCAAACGGTAGCCCACTTCCAGGCCCAGGGTATCGACGGGCATGATGTCTTGCCAACTGGCTTCTTCCTGCTCGGGCGCCACGGTCGCTTGCGGCACTTCGGCCGGCTTTTCGGCCGCCGCCTTTTCCTGCGTGCGCTTCTTGCTGATCAGATAGGCGGAACCGGCCAGCAACGAGGCCAGCAGGATGAAGACCATGTTCGGCATGCCGGGAATCAAGCCCATGCCGCCGATGATGCCGGCGGTGATATATAACACTTGCGGTTTCGCAAACAATTGCCCCACCAGCTGGGTGCCGATGTCCTGTTCGCTGGCCACGCGCGAGACGACGATACCGGCCGCCGTGGAAATGATCAGCGAAGGAATCTGCGCCACCAGGCCGTCACCGATGGCCAGCAAGGTGTAGTTCTTGAGCGCATCGGCAAAGCCCATGTCGTGCTGCAGCAAGCCCACCAGCAAGCCGCCGACGATATTGATGACGGTGACCATGATGCCGGCGATGGCGTCGCCGCGCACATATTTACTGGCGCCGTCCATGGCGCCGTAGAATTCCGCTTCCTGCGCCACTTCCGTGCGGCGGCGGCGCGCTTCATCTTCGCCGATCAGGCCCGCGTTCAGGTCGGCATCGATGGCCATCTGTTTACCGGGCATGGCGTCCAGCGCGAAACGGGCGCCCACCTCGGCGATACGGCCCGCACCCTTGGTCACCACGGTAAAGTTGATGATCGTCAAAATGATAAACACGACGATACCGACCGTGTAATTGCCGCCGATCAAGAAGTGACCGAACGCTTCGATCACTTTACCGGCCGCGTCGGCGCCCGTATGGCCTTCCGTCAACACCACGCGCGTGGACGCCACGTTCAGCGACAGGCGCAGCATGGTCGACACGAGCAGGATGGTCGGGAACGCCATGAAGTCGAGCGGCTTGACCGTGTACAGCGCCGTCAGCAGCACGATGATGGACAGCGCGATATTAAAACTGAAGAAGATGTCGAGGATGAAGGCCGGCAGCGGCAGCACCATCATCGCCAGCAGCATGATGATGATGACAGGCGCGGCGATGCCCTTGCTGGCGTTGCCACCCATTCCACTGAGCCAGGCTGGCATTCTCAGGCCGTTCATGGTGTACTTCCTTTATTCTTGTCTTCTGCGCCGGCTGCGGGCGGTGTCTGTGAGGCGGGATTCTGCGGGTCGAGCTCGGGCGGCACGTCGAGTTTCTTCGGCTTGTCGGGACGCTCGCCCTGGCCCTTGCCATAGCTGCGCAGCTGGAACACGTAGGCCAGCACTTCGGCCACGGCGCCGTACAGCGCCTCGGGAATCTCGTCGCCGATGTCCGTGTGCTTGTACAGCGCGCGCGCCAGGGCCGGCGCTTCCAGGATGGCGACCTTGTGTTCGCCGGCCAGTTCGCGGATCTTCGCCGCCACCTCGTCGACGCCCTTGGCCACCACCTGCGGCGCGCCGCGCGAATTCTCGCCATACTTCAAGGCCACCGCGTAGTGGGTAGGGTTGGTCACCACCACGTCGGCCGTCGGCACGTCGGCCATCATGCGGCGGCGCGACATTTCATGCTGCATCTGGCGGATCTTCGCCTTGATCTGCGGATTGCCGTCCGATTCCTTCGACTCTTGCTTGACTTCCTGCAAGGACATTTTCATCTTGTTGGCGTAATGCCACATCTGGTAGGGACCGTCGATGGCGGCGATCAAGCCCAGCGCGCCGACGATCAACAGGAAAGCCGTGATCAAGAGGCTGATCAGATGGGCCGAACCGGCACGCAGGGATTCCACCGACAAGCCCAGCACGGCATCTTTTTGATGCTGCATCACCATCCAGGCGACGACGCCCACGACGAGGGTCTTGGCGATGGCCTTGAGCAATTCCACCAGCGCATTCTTCGAAAACATGTTGCCCAGGCCGCGAATCGGGTTGAGCTTGCCAAAATTGGGTGTAAACGCCTTGGAACTGAACAGCCAGCCGCCCACCAGCACGGGCGAAGCCAGGGCGACGAGCATGATGGCCAGCGCGTACGGCAGGCACGTCAGCAGGACCGAGCCCACGTCGTAGCCGATGCGCAACATCATCGCGTCGGGATTGAGTATCTGTTCCCGGTCCAGGGTCAGCCCGGACACCATGACGGCCGTCAACCGCCGCACGATGGCGTCGCCGGCAAACCACAGGCAGCAGCCGGACGCCATCAACACAGTGAACGTTGCCACTTCACGCGATCGCGGAACGTCGCCTTCCTCACGCGCCTGCTCGAGGCGCTTCGGTGACGCGGCTTCGGTCTTTTCTGCGTCGCTGTCTTCCGACATCAATCAACTCCGGTGAAGTCCTGCAGCCTGGCTAGGCGCAATACGGACTGGGCATGTGGCATTATCGGTTCAATTACCGCAACGCCATCAAGGGAAAAGGAGGGCGAATCCCCTGCTTTTCCTTTGCCTAAATGAAACAAGGCGCCGCAGGCGCCCACTTCAAAGGAGACCGAAAAATGGTCAGGACAAGGCGCAGCCCCGAAGACAGTACGAATAGTACGGCGAGGGGTTGCAACGCAGTCATGGCCATTTTCTCGGGGCTCCTAACGGTTTTTCCTCGCTTCGGCCTGTTTCACGGTCTGCTCGATGGCGCCAAACAGGGACTTGCCGTCATCGCCCAGCATTTCCAGGCGAAGCACGTCGCCGAACAGCAAATACGGCGTGCCGGCGACGCCATCGGCGATCATCTCCTGGTTACGTCGCTCAAAAATACTGGAAAATCCCTTCTTGACTTCCTTGTTGGCGACCCCGCCCGCGCTGACCACGCTGCCGGCGCGCGCGTTGCGCGTCTGGCACAGGTGGGCGAGCAATTGCGGGTAATTGAACGCCATGTCGGCGCCCGCGTGGGGCTGGCCCGTCAACTTGCCGTTCAGGCTGCAGCGCAGCGCGTAATGCACCTTGCCGCCGCGCCAGGCGTCACCCAGCTCGTCGGGCGTGATGGCGACAGGGGAGCACGCCATGGCGGGTTTCGCCTGCAGGAAACCATAACCACTCGCCTGCTCGTCCGGCGCCAGGTTGCGCAGGGTGATGTCGTTGACCAGCATCAACAGCTTGATGTTCAGGTGCGCCTGGTCGGGTGTCGACCCCATGGCCACGTCGTCCGTGATGGCGGCGATGCCCGCCTCGTAGTCGATGCCCCACTGCTCATGCGCCAGCACGATCTCGTCCTGGGCGCCCAGGAAATCGTCGCTGGCGCCCTGGTACAGGCGCGGCGCATCGCGCAGATTGGCGGGCGCCTCGCTGCCCGCCGCCTTGCAGGCCCGCTCGATCTGCTGCAGGTAGGCTGCGCCGGCCACGCGCAAGCTGCTGCGCGGCAAGGGCGCCATGCAGTTGGCGGGATCGAATTCGAAGGCGCGATGGCCGCGGCCGCTATTGATGGTCTGGTACAGCAAATCGAGCTGGGGCGCGATGAAACTCCAGTCGTCGAGCGCCTTTTGCAGGGTCGAGGCGATGCCATCGGCCAGATGGGCCGTTTTCAGGTCGCGCGAGACGACAGCCAGCTGGCCGTCGCGCGTGCCATCCTTCAGGGTAGCTAATTTCATGTGCGGGAAACTTCGTCAAATGCAGGCAATGGAGACTAAAGACGCCAAAAAGCCGGGATATCCCCGGCTTTGGCGGTCAGGAAGGGGCTAGGCCAGGAGCGCGATCTGCTCGGGCGTGAGGTAGCACCACTCGCCTTCGGCGATGCCCAGCGATTCCAGGGTCAGGCTGCCGATGGCGGAACGGTGCAGCGCGCTGCAATGGTTGCCGGCGGCGGCCAGCATGCGCTTGACCTGGTGGTACTTGCCCTGTTCCAGCACGATTTCCAGCTGGTGCTCGCCGCGCTTGACGCAGACGAGGGCCGCCAGCGGGGCCGGCTCGTCGTGCAATTGCACGCCGGCCAGCAGCAGGGCCACCAGCTCATCCGTCACGGGCTCTTGCGTGGTGGCCTGGTAAATCTTCGGAACGTGGCGCTTCGGCGACGATTGCGCATGGATAAACGGGCCATCGTCGGACATCAGCAGCATGCCGGTCGTATCGTGGTCGAGCCGGCCGACGGGCTGGACTTCGCGCCAGGTGAATTGTTCCGGCAGCAGGGTCAGCACGCCCGGATGATGGCTGGGCTTGCGCGAGCATTCGAAGTTGGCGGGCTTGTTCAGCGCCAGGTACAGGTGCGCGCGGTACACCCACTCTTCTTCGAACACGTGCAGCACCAGGCCTTCGGTCTCGACGGTGGTGCGGTAATTGGTCTGGGTGACGCCATCGATGACGACATCGCCATCCTCGATGAGGGAACGACAATATTTACGGGTGCCAAAACCCTGCGATTGCAGGATGCGGTCTAGGGATAATTTACTCATGGGCGTGACTTTACCAGAAGCGGCTGGCAGCGTGAAGCGGCGGCGCCTGGCGTCCGCGCGGCGGCCCGGGCGGCACGAAACCATGGTGCACGCAGAAATACCAAAAAGAACAAGGTGAGATTTGGCGAGAAATGGTTGATTCCTTTGAGAAATATCAAGCGCTCGAAATATCGCGTTGATAGACTGAAACTTCGTTAGGAATCCGCCTAACGAGGTTTAGGAATAATAACTAGGCAACGACTGACAAGGACATCGTATGGAGCATACCGATACCATCGCCTTACAAGGCAACATCGCCGACATGCGCCTGCGCATCGCCGCAGAACAGGCGGCCATGCACAAGGTCAGACTCGGCGTGGCGCGCTGGAGCACCGCCCCTGCGCCGCAGGATGCGGACGCGCCGCCATCGCCGGCAAGCCAGAAGCGCTGGCATGCCGAGGCGCAATGTCATTTCATGTGCTGGCTGGAACTGGGCGGTTTTGCGCACGCGGATGCGCAGGCCGACAACGCGACCGCGCCCGCCATGGCGAACATGCCGTCCGACATCGGCAGCAACGTTGACGCCGGTGCAACAGCAGCCAGGGAAACCAGCGCCGCTCCCCTGCCCCTGCACTGCAACGGCTGCGCCGTCTGAGCGCGGCCCATCCGACCAGCCATGCCACGCCCTCGCATGCCTGCCTTGCCAGCACGCTCAACCTCCTCCGGCGACACCGGACCATCGAACATGAACGACGCACAAAAGGAAACGGCGGCATTGCGCCGCCGTTCCCAAGCCCCATCGGGACTTTAGTGAGGAATGTAAATTCACTCAAAACCACATCTGCGATGCGGCGAGTAGTTCCAAGACCTGCCAATCAAGTTAGTACTGACAACATAGTTGATATATCGCCCCTCCTTGAAAAGAACTACGCTTTCACTATAGCCCAAGCAGCCCTATTTTCAAGCCAATTTACCACCTTATTGAAAATCATTCTCGACTGGCTTGCCTGCCCGCCAAGAGTGATGTCCTCAGCGCAACGCCGGTTGCGACTGCTGCACGGCCGCCTTCATGGCACCCGCACCCATGGCGGCGCCAAACTTCTTCAGCACCCGTTCCGGCAAGCCTTCATGCTGCGTGTAGTCGACGATGTCTTCCGCCTTGACGATGTCGCGCGCCACGCTGTCGACCGTGCCGAAATCGTCGGCCAGTCCCATTTCCACGGCTTTCGCGCCCGTCCAGTACAGGCCGGAGAAGGTATCGGCCGTTTCCTTCAGGCGCTTGCCCCGTCCCGCGCGCACCACGTCGATGAATTGCTGGTGGATTTCATTGAGCATGCCTTGCGCATACGCCTTGTGTTTTTCCGTCAGGGGGCTGAACGGGTCCATGAAGCCCTTGTTCTCGCCCGCCGTCAGCAGGCGGCGCTCGACGCCCACCTTTTCCATCACGCCCGTGAAGCCGAAGCCATCCATCAGCACGCCGATGGAACCGACCACGCTGGCCTTGTTGACGTAGATGCGGTCGGCGGCGGCGGCGATGTAATAGCCGCCCGAGGCGCACATTTCATCGACCACCACATATAAAGGCTTGTCCGGATAGCCCTTGCGCAAACGCTGCATCTCGTCGACGATCATGCCGGCCTGCACGGGACTGCCGCCCGGACTATTAATATGCAGCACCACGGCCACGGAACCGGCATCGGAAAACGCCTTGTCCAGCGCGGGGATGACGACGGCGGCCGAGCCGCTGCCTTCGGACTCGATGGCGCCGCTGATGTCGATCAGGGCCGTGTGGCGGCCCAGGGTTTCGCTGTCGTCGGCCGTGTTGTAGTCATAAAACACCCACAGGGCGAACAGCACGATCAGCAAGCCGAATACCTTGAAAAAGATGCTCCAGCGGCGGTGCGCGCGTTGCTCTTGCAAAGTGGCAAATACCAGCTTTTCCAGCACTTCGCGCTCCCAGTGTCCCGCAGGGGCGCCGTGGCCGGCGGCTGGCGCGCTACTGTCCAGCTTGTCATTCGTGTTATCGCTCATGGTTCACTTTGCGTAAATTACAGAAGGCCTGCCCCGGCCTCAGGCCGGCAGCGGCTGGACATACTCGTCGGGTTGCCAGTACAGCTGGCCATCGCGTTCGGCCACGGCGATCGGGCGCAAGCGCCCGCCCTTGCAGGGGCCGCCCGCACAGTAGCCGCTTTCCGGCACATAGATGGCGCCATGCGTCGAACACATCAGGTACAAGCCGCTGGACTCGAAAAACTCGCCCTCCGCCCAGTCCAGCTCGATCGGCACGTGGGCGCAGCGGTTCAGGTAGCCATACGCCTTGCCGCCATGGCGCACGACAAAGCCCGTGGTGGCTTCACCGCCGGCCGAGACGGGAAAGCGCACACCCTTGCCGCCATCGGCCACGGCGTCGGCGGCACAGATGAAAACGTCGACAACATCGTTCATCATGCGTGCTCGCTCAGCCATTGATGCAGCTCGGCCACCGTGGCGGCCGAATACAGGGGATTGCAAGCTTGCAACTGTGCCACCGGATGCGCTCCATACTCTACGGCAATACCGGCCGCACCCGCATTGCTTGCCATCAACAAATCATGACTGGTGTCGCCGATCATCACGGTGCGGCGCATGTCCTGCCCCAGTTCGCGCGTCAGCTCCTGCAGCATGGCTGGATGGGGCTTGGAAAAGGTTTCATCGGCGCAACGCGTCGCATCGAACAGGGACAGCAGCTTGACGGCATTCAAGGAGCGGTTCAGGCCGACGCGGCTCTTGCCCGTGGCGACGGCGAGGAAATACGCTTGCTGCGACAGTTCCTGCAGCATCTCGTAGACGCCAGGAAACAAGGCCAGCTCATGGTCGCGCGACAGATAGTGATAACGGTAGCGTTCCGCCATGCGCGCATGGTATTTCGGCTCCACGTCGGGCATCACCAGCTGCATGGCTTCCTGCAAGCCCAGGCCGATCACGTGCGAAGCGAGCAACTCGGTGGGAATTGGCAAGCCCAGGTCTTTGGCCGACGCCTGGATGCACTTGACGATGGTCGAGGTACTGTCTATCAGGGTACCGTCCCAATCGAAGACGATCAGATCAAATTGCTTTCTTGCCATGTTTCCCGACGGCATAGCCGCCGGCTCCTTGAGAATGAATGCTGGCGACTGACTACCTTGTGAGTAGTGTCGCGCGCACGGTGGATATTTAGCGTGCGGCAACGGCCAATGGTTTGCCCAAGCTTACCAAGAAACGCTCGCATTCGGCAGCCAGCGGCGCGTTCAGGGTCATCGTCTTGCCCGTTTCCGGATGCGTGAACGTGATCTGGTGCGCGTGCAGGAACATGCGTTTCAGGGCGCCGCGCGTGCTGTCGGCTTTCAACAAGGCACGGTTGAGGGCAAAGTCGCCATATTTATCGTCGCCGGCGATGGGGAAACCGGACGAAGACAGATGCACGCGGATCTGGTGCGTGCGTCCCGTCTTCAATTCCGCTTCCAGCAAGGCGAAGTTGTGATATTTATGCAACAGTGAAAACACCGTGTGCGACGCCAGGCCATCGGCCTGCACGGCCACCCGGCGCTCGCCTTCGGCCGTCGTATATTTATGCAACGGCAACTTGATATGCTGGCGCGCATTCTTCCAGTCGCCCGCCACCAGCACCAGGTAGCGCTTGTCCGTGACGCCGTCGCGCATCTGTTCATGCAGATTCGTCAACGCGGAACGTTTCTTTGCCAGCAACAACAAGCCGGACGTGTCGCGGTCCAGGCGGTGCACCAGTTCCAAAAACTTGGCGTCGGGGCGCGAAGCGCGCAATTGCTCGATCACGCCGAACGAGACGCCCGAGCCGCCATGCACGGCCACGCCGGCCGGCTTGTCGATGACGAGCAGCTGCGCATCTTCGAAGATGATCTTGAATTCGGCGGCCGGCGCGCCCGTGGCGGCCTTTTCGGCCACGCGCACGGGTGGAATGCGCACCACGTCGCCGGCGGCGAGACGGTACAGCTGATCGATACGGCCTTTATTAACCCGCACTTCTCCCGATCGCAAGATCCGGTAGATGTGGCTTTTAGGCACTCCCTTGCACACTCTTAATAAGTAGTTGTCGATGCGCTGGCCTGCTTCTTCCTCGGCGATCGTTACGAATTGGGCTTGCGGCTGAACCGGGGGTGTTGAAGGGGGAACAACATCATTTTGACTCTTCATTTACTATGTCTTCCCAGAAATCTCTCTAAGTCCTTCATTTTGAATATATAATTGTTTTTGCTGCGGCCCTGGCTGCTGCGAGTGTAAGAATAAAAGCACATTTTACACAGGGGCGTCTCCACCGGCCTCGCCAAATTGCAAATTCGGTGGAAAAAAATGTATATGCACCATCCCTGCGCGAATCAAGGTTGCACCGTAGTTGTAATCGGATAACGCGTGGAGATGCTGAAGTGAGTGTATTGGATTATAAGGATAAGTACCCGTTAGCGCGACTTATCGAGTCGGGCTCGCGGGTTGATGAAGTTGATAACGCTTGCCGTTTTCGCCAAACCCCGTATGCGGCCACAATACTGAGGGTTGTCGATGAATAGGCTGAGGCCAAGCCTCGCCATCGCGATCCCTGTAATGAGCCGGCTTACGATTTGGCTCTGAATTTGCTGACCACTTGCATTCTCTGCCCCCGACATCCGGGCTGCTTCAGATGAGTTGCAGGTGTCCTGTGCACTCGGCATGACGATCGACCTCACCGCGCCTGTTGCGGCCGTAACGTATACCTCGTACGCGTTGTTGCTCCGCACGCCTAGGCATTTCCCCCGCCAGCACTCCCGTTCTCGCATATATCCCTGTACTTCGCCGCTTCCCCGGAAGCGGCTTTGAGATGGCCTACGGGTCGCGGAGTTATAAAAATGAAACGCATGTTGTTTAATGCCACGCAGCAAGAAGAACTGCGCGTAGCGATTGTCGACGGACAAAAACTGATCGACATCGATATCGAGACAGCCGGGCGCGAACAGCGCAAATCCAACATCTACAAGGGCGTGATCACGCGCATCGAGCCATCGCTCGAAGCGTGCTTCGTCAGCTATGGCGAAGACCGCCACGGCTTCCTGCCCTTCAAGGAAGTTGCCCGCACGTACTTCCGCGAAGGCGTGGACGTGCGTAACGCTTCCGTCAAGGAAGCGCTGCGCGAAGGCCAGGAAATCATGGTCCAGGTGGAAAAGGAAGAGCGCGGCAACAAGGGCGCCGCCCTGACCTCGTTCGTCTCGCTGGCCGGCCGTTACCTGGTATTGATGCCGAACAACCCGCGTGGCGGTGGCGTATCGCGCCGCGTGGAAGGTGAAGAGCGCCAGGAATTGCGCGAAACCATGGATAAACTGGACTTGCCAGCCGGCATGTCCGTCATTGCCCGCACCGCCGGCATCGGCCGCAACGTCGATGAACTGCAGTGGGACTTGAATTACCTGATGCAACTGTGGCGCGCCATCGAAGGCGCCGGCAAGTCGGCCAACGGCGCTTTCCTGATCTACCAGGAATCGTCGCTCGTCATCCGCGCCATCCGCGACTACTTCCAGCCCGACATCGGCGAGATCCTGATCGACACCGACGAGATCTACGACCAGGCGCACCAGTTCATGAGCCACGTGATGCCCGACATGGTGCACCGCGTGAAACGCTACAGCGACGACGTGCCGCTGTTCTCGCGCTTCCAGATCGAACACCAGATCGAAACGGCGTACAGCCGCACCGTGCCGCTGCCATCGGGCGGCGCCATCGTGATCGACCATACGGAAGCGCTGGTCTCCGTCGACGTCAACTCGGCCCGCGCCACGCGCGGCTCGGACATCGAGACGACCGCCTTCAACACCAACTGCGAAGCGGCCGAAGAAGTGGCCCGCCAGCTGCGCTTGCGCGACTTGGGCGGCCTGATCGTCATCGACTTCATCGACATGGAAGTGGCAAAGAATCAGCGCGAAGTGGAACAGCGCCTGAAAGATGCGCTGCACCATGACCGTGCCCGTGTACAAATGGGCAAGATTTCCCGCTTCGGCCTGATGGAACTGTCGCGCCAGCGCCTGCGCCCTTCGCTGTCCGAAGGCTCGCACGTGACGTGCCCGCGCTGCTCCGGCACCGGCCACATCCGCGATACGGAATCGTCCGCCCTGCAGGTGCTGCGCATCATCCAGGAAGAGGCGATGAAGGAAAACTCGGCCACCATCCACGTGCAAGTGCCCGTGGACGTGGGCGCCTTCCTGCTGAACGAAAAACGCGGCGAAGTGCTGAAGATCGAAAACCGCCACCGCATCGCCGTGATCCTGATCCCGAACAAGCATCTGGAAACGCCGCACTACAAGCTGGAACGCATCAAGCACGACGATCCGCGTCTGGAAGACAGCCAGGCCAGCTACAACCTGGCCGAAAGCGCTGAAACCGACATGGCGTACAGCAAGCGCCAGAAGGAAGAAGCCAAGCCGCGCCAGGAAGCCGTCGTCAAGACGATCACCCCTGACCAGCCGGCACCGCTGGTCGAGCGCAAGCCCGTCGAAGCGAAACCGGCCCCAGTGGCCGCGCCTGCCGCGCCGCAAGGCCTGATCGCCAAGATCATCAGCTTCTTCACCGGCGCCCCGGCACCGGTGGCACCGGCACCCGCCCCAGTCGCCCCGGCCAAGCCGGCCGGCGCCGACCGCGGCGACCGCAACAGCCGTGGCCCGCGTGGCCGTGGCCGCAACGGCAAGCCTGGCCGCGAAGAGCGCGAACCGGGCCAGGGCCGTCCAGCCCAGGACGATGCCGCGAAAGAAGCGGAAGCACTGGAAAAAGCGGCCCGTCCGCCACGCCCGCCGCGTCCGCCACGCGAACCGCGTGAAGCACGCGAAGGCGGCGATGCAACGGCAGCGCCACGCGAACGGGGCGAACGTCCTGAACGCGCGGAACGCCCGGAGCGCGCCGAGCGTCCGGAACGTGCCGAACGTCCGCCACGCCAGCCACGCGAAGGCCGCGAACCGCGCGCCGACAAGGCTGTTGTTGCTGAAGTGAAAGCTGAAGAGCTGGCACTGGTTGGCGCCACCGCCAGCGCAGTGAACGTCGTCGTGCCGTCCAGCGGCCCGGAATCCGACGCCGCACCGGCCAACCTGCTGAAAGCACCGGCGAATGCCGGTCCTGAAGGCGAAGAGACGGAAAACGACGTGGAAGGCGAAGAACCGCGCCGCCGCCGTCGTCGTGGCGGCCGCAACCGCAACCGCCGCGACCGCGAAACGGGCGAGCTGATCGAATCGGCAAATGGCGAGAACGAAGGCCAGGATGCGCCAGTGATCAGCTTTACGGTTGCTCCGGCGCCGGAAGCTGCTGTCGCTGCCGCGCCAGTGGAAGCTGCCGCCGAAGCCGCGCCAGCCGTCGTGGTGGAAGTGGTGGAAGTGGCCAAGGTCGTGGACATCGCCAAGGTCGAAGAAACCGCTCCTGCCGTGGAAGTTGCCCCAGCTGCTGAAGTGATCGTGCCAGCAGCCCCTGTCGAAGCGGCTGCAGCGCAAGCTGAACCAGCCGCTGCCGAACCAGTGCCAGCTGCCGAGTACAGCTTTGCCGAGAAAGCGCAAGCCGCACCAGCGCCTGCCCCTGCTCCAGCGGAAGTCATCGTCGAAGCGGCGCCAGTCGTGGAAGCAGTTGCAGTCGTGGAAACGGTCGTCGTGGTGGAAGAAGCGCCGGTAGCCGAAGCGGCGCCTGTCGTGGCGGAAGCGGCGCCGGTGGTTGCCGAAGTTGCTCCTGCTCCTGCACCAGCGCCGGCACCTGTCGCCGCGCCTGCCCCGGCGCCTGCCGCGCCAGTGGCCGCGCCGCTGGACTTGAGCGCAGTGCTCGGTTCGGCCGGCCTGACCCTGGCTGCCACCGATCCGGAAAAACTGCGCCTGGCGCAGGAAGCGGCCGCCAAGGCAGTCGCTCCGGTCCGCAAGCCGCGCGAACGCAAGCCATTGCCGCCGCAATCGGATGAGCCGTTGATCCAGGTCAACACGCAGCGTCCATAAGCGTGCCGGGTTCGCCCAGCCGCCGATGATGAAAGGGGAAGCTCAGGCTTCCCCTTTTTTACGTCCCCCCCCCTTGCCAGCCAGCCGCCATGCACGAGAACGCCAACCAACTTCCCTCCCCCGTCAGCCTGCGCAGCGCCTTCTGGTACTGGCTCAAGCTCGGTTGCGTCAGCTTTGGCGGCCCGGCCGGGCAAATCGCCATGATGCATGCGGAACTGGTGGAAAAGCGGCGCTGGATTTCCGAGCAGCGTTTCCTGCACGCCCTGAATTACTGCATGCTGCTGCCGGGGCCGGAAGCGACCCAGCTGGCCATCTACATCGGCTGGCTGATGCACCGCACGCGCGGCGCCCTGGTGGCCGGCCTGCTGTTTTTGCTGCCTTCGCTGCTGCTGCTGATCGTCCTGTCCTGGCTGTACATGGCGTATGGCCACGTGGCCGCCATCGCCGGCGTCCTGTACGGCGTCAAGCCGGCCGTCGTCGCCATCGTGCTGGCGGCCGCCTGGCGCCTGGGCCGGCGCACCTTGCGCAGCCCCGGTCCGATCGCCATCGCGGCAGGCGCATTTGTCGCCATCGCCGCGCTACAGCTGCCATTTCCGCTGATCGTGCTCGCCGCCGCCCTGCTTGGCATGGCGGGCGGCCGCTGGCTGCCGGCCCACTTCCATGTCGGCGCCGCCTCGCACGGCGGCGCGGCCCGCTACGGCGCCGCCCTGATCGATGACGACACACCCACGCCGGAACATGCACGCTTCAGCTGGCCGCGCCTGCTTGGCACGGCCGCCGTGGGCCTGGCCCTGACCTTCCTCGCCTGGCTGGGCCTGGCGCTGGCGGGCGGCGCGGACCAGCCGCTGGCGCAGATGGGCATGTTTTTCAGCAAGGCGGCCCTGCTGACGTTCGGCGGCGCGTATGCTGTGCTGCCCTACCTGGTGCAAGGCGCCGCCGAGCACTACCACTGGATCACCAGCGCGCAAATGATGGATGGCCTGGCGCTGGGCGAAACGACGCCCGGCCCCCTGATCATGATCGTCGCCTTCATCGGCTTTGTCGGCGGCTGGAGCCACGCCGTGACAGGGGAGCAGCTGTGGCTGGCGGGCGTGTGCGGCGCGCTCGTCGCCAGCTGGTTCACCTTCCTGCCCTCGTTCATCTTCATCCTGGCCGGCGCGCCGCTGGTGGAAGCGTCGCGCGGCAATCTGCGCCTGAGCGCGCCCCTGACGGCCATCTCGGCGGCCGTGGTGGGCGTCATTGCCAGCCTGGCCCTGTTCTTTGGCCGCCATGTCTTCTGGCAAGAAAACCCGCTGCCGCACTGGGACTGGCTGGCGATTGCCATCGCGCTGGCGGCCGGCGTGGCGCTGATCAGGTTTCAAGTGGGCACCATCAAATTGCTGCTCGCCTGTGGCATCTTCGGCCTCGTGCTATCGTATCTGCCTTGAACGACTCAACGTAAGTGGTATCACCTTTCATGGCTGACAAGATTATCTACCTCGCCGAAGCCCGCAATGGGGCTTTGGCGATTCCTGCGCAGCTGGATAGCCCCAGCGGCAACGTGGCCGACAGCCTGGGCCGGCCCCTGCACGACCTGCGCATCTCGATTACCGACCGCTGCAATTTCCGTTGCGTGTATTGCATGCCCAAGGACGTATTCGACAAGAACCACGTCTACCTGCCGCACACGGATTTGCTGTCGTTCGAGGAAATCACGCGCGTCGCGCGCCTGTTCGTCGCGCACGGGGTGGAAAAGATCCGCCTGACGGGCGGCGAGCCGCTGCTGCGCAAGAATATCGAAAAGCTCATCGCCATGCTGGCCGACCTGCGCACGCCGTCGGGCCAGCCGCTGGACCTGACCCTGACGACCAATGGTTCCTTGCTGGCAAGAAAAGCGCAGGCGCTCAAGGATGCGGGCCTGAACCGGGTCACCGTGTCGCTCGACTCGCTCGACGACGCCACCTTCAAGCGCATGAACGACGTCGATTTCGCCGTGGCCGACGTGCTGCACGGCATCGATGCGGCGCACGCGGCGGGCCTGGGGCCCATCAAGATCAACATGGTCGTCAAGGCCGGCATGAACGAGCAGGAAATCGTGCCCATGGCGCGCCACTTCAAGGGCACGCCCTACATCCTGCGCTTCATCGAATACATGGACGTGGGCGCCTCGAATGGCTGGAACTTGCAGGAAGTCATCCCTTCAGCGGAAGTGGTGCGGCGCATCGCCGCGCACATGCCCTTGCAGCCCATCGACCCGAACTACGCGGGCGAAACGGCGGCGCGCTGGCGCTATGCCGATGGCAGCGGCGAGATCGGTCTCATTTCCAGCGTCACGCAAGCGTTCTGCGGCGAGTGCAGCCGCGCCCGCCTCTCGACCGAGGGCAAGCTGTACACCTGCCTGTTCGCCAGCAGCGGCCACGACTTGCGCAGCCTGCTGCGCGGCGGCCGCAGCGATGCGGAAATCTCCTCGGCCGTGGCGCAACTGTGGCGCGGCCGCGGCGACCGCTATTCGCAATTGCGCACCAGCCAGACGGATTTGACGGGCGGTGCGCTTGAGCACGGTAAAAAGAAAGTGGAAATGTCGTACATCGGCGGCTGAATCGGGCGCAGCGCGCGCCCGCCGCTGCTACCATGGCGCATGCACCAATTTTCCTACCTGACATGATCAACAAACACGACATTACCGGCCTGATCCTGGCCGGCGGCCTCGGCACGCGCATGGGCCAGCGCGACAAGGGCATGCTGCCCCTGCATGGCCAGCCCCTGGCGCGCCACGTGGCCCAGCGCCTGGCGCCGCAAGTGGGCCAGCTGGCCCTCAGCGTCCACGCGGATGCGGGCGACTACGCGCACTTCGGCCTGCCCGTGTGGCCCGACGTGCTGCCAGGCCAGCTGGGGCCGCTGGCCGGCTTGCACAGCGGCATGCAGCACGCCGGCACGCCCTATCTGCTCACCGTGCCGTGCGACTCGCCCCTGCTGCCGCCCGACCTGGCGGCGCGCCTGGCCGCCGGTTTGACGCAAGACAATGCCGACCTGGCCATCGCCGTCACCGAGGAAATCGATGCGGCGACGGGAGCGGCCGTGCGCCGCCCCCACCCCGTCTTTTGCCTGGTAAAAACATCCGCCCTGCCCCAGCTCGACGCCTATCTGCGCGGCGGCGAACGCCGCATGCGCACCTGGCACGGCCCCTTGAAACTGGCCGAAGTACTCTTCGAAAACAATAGTGCATTCGGCAACATCAATACGCCGGACGAGCTGGCCGCCCTGCAGGCGCAGGGCCTGTCCGTGCCGATGGCGCAAGCCATCCTGGCCGACACCGTCGCGCCCGTGGCCGACATCGAGGAACTGCCGCTGCCGCAAGCGTTCGAACGCATCCTGGCGGCCGACATCATCTCGCCCATCAGCGTGCCCGCGCACGACAATTCCGCCATGGATGGCTATGCGCTTTACGGAGCTGACCTTGGCGCCGACCTCGGCGGCGACACCCCCGTGACCCTGGCCGTGGTCGACACCATCCTGGCCGGGCGTCCCGGCACAGTCAAAATCGGACGCGGCCAATGCGCGCGCATCATGACGGGCGCCGTCATGCCCGACGGTTGCGACAGCGTGGTGCCGCAGGAACTGGTGCTGCAAGCGGGCGACGCCAGCATTACCGTGGCACCGGACTGCATCCGCGCCGGCGACAACCGCCGCTTCAAGGGCGAAGACTTGATGCAGGACAAGCCGGCCCTGCTGCAAGGCAAGATACTCGGACCGGCCGAGCTGGGTTTGCTGGCCTCGCTGGGCATCGCCACGGTGCCCGTGCGCCGGCGCCTGCGCGTGGCCTTCTTCTCCACCGGCGACGAATTGCGCTCGATCGGCGAGCCGCTCGACGCGGGCTGCATCTACGACAGCAACCGCTACACGCTGCTGGGCATGCTGACGCGCCTCGGCTGCGAAGTGCTCGACATGGGCATCGTCAAGGACAATCCGCAAGCGCTGGAAGCGGCCCTGCGCGGCGCCTGCGCCACGGCCGACGTCATCATCACCTCGGGCGGCGTATCCAGCGGCGCGGCCGATTTTACGCGCGACATCCTCGCGCGCCTCGGTGACGTGGCCTTCTGGCAAATCAACATGCGCCCGGGCCGCCCCATGGCCTTCGGGCGGATTGCCAGCGAGGGCGAATCGGCCTTGCTGCTGGGTCTGCCCGGCAACCCGGTGGCCGTGATGGCGGCGTTTTATTTCCTCGCCCGCCCCACCCTGCTGCGCCTGATGGGCGCCGACGCGGACACGTCCGCCCTGCCGCTGCTGCAAGTGGCGGCGCAAGCGGCGATCCGCAAGAAACGGGGCCGCACGGAATACCAGCGCGGCATCGTCGAGCGCGGTGCGGACGGGCGCCAGCACGTGCGCGTGACGGGCGCGCAAGGCTCGGGCATCCTGCGCTCGATGACGCAAGCCAATTGCATGATCGTGCTGCACGAAGCGCAAGGCCACGTGGCCGCCGGCGACCTGGTCGATATCGTGCTGTTCCAGGGATTGGTATGAAACTGATACTGGCACTGGCCCTGCTGCAGGGCATGACGGCGTACGCCGGCGAAGTGCACAGCAATGGCTACACGTTGCGCTTCGACGAACGCATCGAGGATGCACGCGGTGACTTGCACGGCGACACCGTGGGCCGCATCCGCCTCGTGCGCACCAGCGACCAGGCGCTCGTGTGGCAGGAAAACACGCCCCTGCGGCCCGGCTGCGGCGCCGTTGCGGCCGTCACCGCCCTCGACGACCGCTTCGTCGCCCTGTGCGGCCACCTGGGCGGGCGCCATTACACGCAAAAGATCATTTTCATGCAAGGCACCTCGCCCGCCATGGTGAGCGTGGACCAGTACGATGCGCCCAGTCCCGTGCGCGTGGAGCGCGACGGATCGCTGGCCATCGACGTCCTGCGGCGCGACCGCTTTCCTGGCGAACTGACGGGCCCGCATTACTTTCCCACCGTGTACCGCTTGCACCGCGATGACGCCACGTTCGGTTTCGTCCCCAGCTTTGATGGCGATGCCGCCGGGCGCTACTGGCAGCACTACCGCGCCACGCGCCAGGCGGCGCCGGCGACGTCCGTGCTGCCGGAACTGCTGGCCTCCCTGCTGGCGGCCCAGGCCGGCAAGCAATCGATCTGCGCAGAACTGGACACGCTCGCCGCCGACTTGCAGCAAGGGCGGCAGTACGATGCGCAAGGCGCGCGCACCTTGATGCGCACCTGGCTGCACAAGCTGCCCGCCATCGGCTATCCCGCCTTCGATACGCAAGCCTGCCCGGGCCGCATCTAAGCATCCCTTGCCGCGCCGCCGGCGGCGCATCCCCAAGCTTCCCCTCCCGAACGGCCCGCCTTGCGCGGGCCGTTTGCATTGCCCCTTCGCAATCAATTTTCCTCCCGGAAACTGCTCGCCTATTGAGATAAAAATGTTAATTATTTCTTTAAATAACATATCAACAAACACAACACTAATTGTAATTATTTTATTTATTTGTTGATATTTAAGTTTCTTCGGTGATAACATCCGAACTTATACGAAAAGTTCAATTTTGATATTGTTTTCACAAGGAAACTAATAATGAGACACCGCTCTTGGAACGCGGGCGCCAGCATGCTGGGAGCGGCTTGCCTGCTTGGCCTATTGACCCTCGCCCCGCCGCCCGCCCATGCCAAAGGGGCCCCTCGGGCCGACGTCCTGGACAACTGCAGCTGGAACCGCCCCGGCGCCGACCCGTTCATGGGCGACGTCGTGGCCGCCGTGGACAGGTACCCGGACATCGCGCCGCAGGTGCGCGAGCAATTGAAGGCGCGCATGCGCGCGCGCCAGTATGATGAAATCGTCGTGATCAGCCGCGACGCCATCCGCGGCAAGGGCAATTACGATGCGCGCATCAGCGACATGCATTTCGGCCCGGGCCGCGTCTGCCGCAATGTCACGCGTGCAGGCTGGAGCGAGCAGATGCAGGAAAGGGGACTCGTGTACTGCGTGCAGGGCACCTGCATCCTCGTGCCCACCGTGTGCCGCAATGTCAGCCGCATCACGCAGGCGGCGGCAGGGCCGCGCGGCGCTGGCGCGGCCCCGGTTGGCGCCGCGCCGGGCGGTGCAACGCCGGCAGCGGCCGCGCCGGCGGCAACGGGCGTGCCCGTCATCGAGCATCCCGTCGCCGCGCATGGCGGCTCGCTCACGGGCGCGGCGCCGCCGGCCGTGGTGGCCGGCCTGCCCCTGCCGGGCTTCGATTTCGTGCGCGGCAGCCGCGACACGATGTTGCCGTCGGGCATAGGCGGTGGCCAGCCACCGCGCGGCAGCAGCATCATCGTCGAGCCGTTCAACCCCACCGTCATGCTGCCTTCGCTGCCGCCCACCGGCCTGTCCGTCATGCCCGCCGTGCCGGAACCGCAAACGTGGGCCATGCTGCTGGCGGGACTCGCGCTGACCGTCTGCGCCACGCTGCGCCGCCGGCCTGCGGCGGCGACCTGAACGGCGGCGGCGCTATTCGCCGTCCGCTTCGGCGGACAGTCCCGCGTCCGCCTTACCCAGCAGCAAGGCGGCCGCCTCGCCCGGCAAGGCTTCCACGGATTTCAATTTGCGCGCCATCTGCCGGCTGCGCACTTCCGCGCTTTCGATATTCTTCGCCGCCTTTTCCAGGGTCAGGCGGGTCTGCGACAGCACGTCGCCAAACTTGCCGAATTCCGTCTTCACGGCGCCCAGCACTTGCCACACTTCCGACGAGCGCTTTTCCAGCGCCAGGGTGCGGAAACCCATTTGCAGGCTGTTGAGCAAGGCCGTCAACGTGGATGGCCCCGCGATGCTGACCCGGTGCACGCGCTGCAATTCGTCGGCCAGGCCCGGGCGGCGCAACACTTCCGCATACAAGCCTTCCGTGGGCAGGAAGAGGATGGCAAAGTCGGTGGTCAGCGGCGGCGCCAGGTATTTGTCCGCGATGGTTTTCGCTTCGCCCCGCACGGCCCGTTCCAGCTCGCGTCCGGCCAGGGCCACGCCGTCGGCATCGGCCCGCTCTGCCGCTTCGACCAGGCGCTCGTACTGTTCCTTGGGGAACTTCGCATCGATCGGCATCCACACGGGCGGCCCGCCATCGGACAGGCCCGGCAATTTCAGGGCGAATTCCACGCGCGCGCCGCTGCCTGGCAAGGTTTCCACGTTCTTCGCATACTGGTCGACAGTGAGTACCTGCTCCAGCAGCATTTCCAGCTGCACTTCGCCCCAGGTTCCCCGCGTCTTGACGTTGGTGAGCACCCGCTTCAGGTCGCCCACGCCCAGCGCCAGCTGCTGCATTTCACCGAGTCCCTGGTGGACTTTTTCCAGCCGCTCCGACACTTGCTGGAACGAGGCAGTCAGGCGCGTTTCCAGCGTGGCGTGCAGCTTTTCATCGACCGTCTTGCGCATCTCTTCCAGGCGCGCGCCATTGTCGGCCTGCAAGTCGCGGATCTTGCTTTCCAGCGTGGCGCGCACTTCCAGCATGCGCTGCGCATTCGATTCCGTCAGCTGCGCCAGGGTCTGGTTGGTGCTGTCGGCAAAGCGCGCCAGGCTTTGCGCCTGTTCCTCGCGCCCGACTTTTCCCTGCGCCTGCATCTGCGTGCGCAGGCTGTCGAGCTGCTGCAGGGTCGCCGCCTGGAATTGCGCCAGGCTGGTGGCCAGGTCTTGCCGCGTCGCCTGTGCCGACGCCTGCAGTTGCAGCCGCACTTCGCGCTCGACCCGGTCGATGCGTTCCAGGCTTTGCTGCTGGTGCTGCTGCACCAGGGCCAGGGTGGTGGCGCCATCGCCGGCCGCGCCACGGGGGCGCAGCAAGATCAATAGCAACAGGACGATGGCGACGATGGCGGCGCCCAGCAGGCTGTAAAACTCGATTGGGCTCATGGGTGTCAGTCAGGTTTGTTGCGCATCCAGTCGGCCGTCTGATAGAACGATTCCATCAGGCGCACGCGCAAGGACTCTTCGATGCCCGTGTCTTCCATGGCCCAGGCCATGGCGCGCAGCCACTGGTCGCGCTCGCTGGTGCCGATGGCGTAGGGCAAGTGACGCGCGCGCAGGCGCGGATGGCCGAATTTCTCGATATACAAGTCCGGGCCGCCCATCCAGCCCGTCAGGAAGAAATACAGCTTGTCGCGCGAACCGTCCGTCGAAGGCGGATGCATGACGCGGATGCCGGCGAACTCGGCTTCGAGTTCCATCAAGTCATAAAAACGGTCGACCATTTCGCGCAGCACGGGGGCGCCGCCGATGGTCTCGTAGAGGGTGGGGGCAGTGGTATCAGTCATGGCCGCCATGATAGCGCAAGCGCCGGCGGCCCATGCGGCGCCAGCTTCCGCTGCCGGCATAAAAAGCAATATACTTGACCACTCAAGCTTTTATCAACTACTATGCAATCTTTAAACACGGACAGGTCAACCATGCCCACCACCGCAGAACCTCCTTTGCTACGCAATACCAACTTCCGCTGGCTGCTGGGCGGCGGCCTCGTCTCCATGCTGGGCGACCAGTTCAGCATGCTGGCCCTGCCCTGGCTGGTGCTGAGCCTGACGGGCGATAGCCTCAGCCTGGGCATCGCCGTGGCCCTGATGGGCGCCCCGCGCGCCGTGCTGATTTTGCTGGGCGGCACCATCGCCGACCGCTATTCGCCCCGGCGCGTGATGCTGCTGAGCAAATACGCGAACGCCGCCATCCTGCTGGCGCTGGCGGGGTTGCTGCTGCTGGACCAGGCCAGTGTGACGCTCGCGTATGCGGCCGCGCTGGCGCTGGGTATCGCGGCCGCCTTCGGCATTCCCGCCGGCACGGCCATCCTGCCGCAAGCCGTGCCGCCGCAATCGTTGCAGAACGCCAATGGCTTGCAGATGGGCGCGCGCCAGTTGTCCCTGCTGGCCGGCCCCCTGCTGGCGGCGCTCGTGCTCGGCGCCCACGATGGCGCGCAGCACACCTCCATGGCGGCGCTGGCCGCCGCCTTTGCCATCGATGCGCTGACGTTCCTGTTCTCCGCCTGGACCTTGCGGCAAGTGAGCCTGCGGCCACTGGCCGCGGCGGCGGCGCAGGGCATGTGGCGCGACATGGCGGCGGGCCTGGCCATGGTGTGGCGCGACCTTCCCTTGCGCAGCTGCTATGCGTACTGGGCGGTGGTGGCGTTCTTCGCGATGGGGCCGCTGCAAGTGGCCTTGCCCGTGCTGGCCAGCGAGCGCCTGCATGGCGCCTCCGCGCTGGGTTTGCTGATGGGCGCGCATGGCGCCGGCACCCTGGCCGGCATGCTGGCGTCCAGCCTGGGCGGTGCCTGGCTGCGCCGCCACTTCGGCGCCACCCTGCTGCTCGTCGATGCGGTCGTCGGCCTGCTGCTGATGGCGCTGGGACAAATCAGCTCGGCCTGGCAAGGCGCGGCCCTGCTGGCCGTGACAGGGTTGCTGGGCGGCTACTTGCAGGTGGCCATCTTTACGTGGATACAGCGGCGCGTGGCGCCCGCCATGCTGGGACGGGCGATGGCCCTGTTCATGGGCATCTTCCTGGGACTGGCGCCGCTGTCGGCGGCGGCCACGGGCGCGCTGCTGCGCCACCTGAGCGTTGAGGAGCTGTTCTGCGGCGGCGGCGCCCTGCTGCTGGCAGCCGCCGTGGCGGCCGCATTATTTACCGCCATCCCGCGCATCGCCGGACCGGAAACGATCAAGCAAACGATATCGGAGAAGTAAAACATGGACAAGACACGACAGGCAACATTGAAAGCGCACTACCGGCAACAGCCGCCGCCGCTGGGCATCATCGCCTTGCGGCACTTGCCCAGCGGGCGCACCTTGCTCGACAGCAGCCGCAACGCGCCCGGCATGCTGAACCGGCACCGCTTCGAGCTGAACCTGGGCAAGCACCGCAACGCCCTGCTGCAGGCGGACTGGCGGCGCGACGGCGCGGCGGCCTTTTCCTGCGCCGTCATCGATACGCTCAAGCTGCCCGACGACCCCGCCTTCGATGCGGATGCCGAACTGGGCGCCCTGCTGGAACTGCACCGCGCACAGTGGCTGGAGCAAGGCCAGCCGCTGTATTGAGCGGCATTGCTTTACACTTGCGTACTCAAGCATTTCGCAATGGATAAAATGGACGCCATGAACGATCACACCCTCCCGTCGCCGGACGCCGACGGCGCGCTGGACTTTTGCCTGCGCCTGGCGCGCGCCCAGGCGCTCATCGTGCGCCGCTTCGACAGCGCCCTGGGCAATTTGCATGGCCTGAGCTTCAGCGACTATCAATTGCTGTACCAGCTGCAGCGCGCGCCCGGTGCGCGCCTGCGCCGCATCGACCTGGCCGAGCGCCTGGCATTGACGGCCTCCGGCGTCACGCGTTCCTTGATGCCACTGGAAAAGATCGGCCTGGTGGCACGCCAGGCCGATGCGCGCGACGCCCGCGTCGGCTATGCCGTGCTGACTGCCGCCGGCCAGGAATTGCTGGGACATGCGAGCGCCACCGCGCAGGCGGTGGGGCGCGAATTGCTGCAGGATGCGCCGGCAGAGCAGCTGGGAGCGCTTTCAGCCCTCCTGGGCCGGCTGGCCGGCTGACGACGCTACACGAGCGCCAGCCTGCGCAGGCGCCGCGTCGACGGCCAGTGTTCCACGCCCGCTTCGGCGCGGATGGCGGCGCAGCCCGCCAACACCCGCTCGATGGCCGCCCCGTCGAGCCCCGCATTGAGGGTCAGGCGCACGAGGGCGCGGTTCTTCGCCGTTGCCGGGGCGCAAAACATGGCGCCGTAAATGCCTTGCCGCTCCAGCGCCTGGCGCAGGACTAGGGTGGCCGGTTCGCCGCCCGCCTCCAGCGCCACGATCTGCTCCGTGCCATCGCTGACGTTGTAGCCCAGTTCGCGCAAGCCTTCGCGCACCTGCAGCGTATGGCGTTGCAGGGTGGCGCGCCGCTCGTCGGCAGCCATGATGAAATCGAGCGCCGCGCCCAGCCACGCCAGCTCATGCGCCAGCAAACAGGAACTGAAGATGGCGGGGCGTGATTCGGACAAAAAATAGCCCTTGAAGCGGCTGGAACAGCTGATGAAACCGGCACGTCCCGCGAAGGCCTTGGCCAGCGACGCCGTGCGGAAATGCACGCGGTGGCCCAGTCCCCACGCCTCCACCAGGCCCGCCCCCTGCGGGCCATGCGTGCCCAGCGAGTGCGACTCGTCGACCACCACCACGCAGTCGCTGCGCTCGGCGATGTCGAGCAATTCCAGCAGCGGCGCCAGGCTGCCGTTGGTGCTGTACAGGGCGTCGACGACGATCACGCCGCGGCCATGCTTTTCCACCTGCCGCCGCAAGTGCGTCATGTCGTTGTGCAGGAAGGGCACGGCCTGGGCCTGCGCCGAGAGCACGCCTTCCCACAGCGAGGCGTGGGCCTGCATGTCGAGGTAGACGGGAATGCCGGGGCTGGCGATGCACTGGATCAGCCCGACGTTGGCCGCCATGCCGGACTGCGCCAGGATGCCGTCCTCGCTGCCCATGAAGCGGGCCAGCCGGCTTTCCAGCCGGTGTTGTTCGCTGCCTTCCTGCAAGTACACGGCCGACATCAGCATGCCGCCCGCATTCGCCTGCAGGGACGCCACCTGGGCCGCCACCAGCGCCGGCTCGGCGGCGATGGACAGGTAATCATTGCCAGCCAGGAAAATGGCATGGGCGGGTGTCGGTTGCCAGGCATGGGGATGCTGGCCGCCCAGCAGCTTTTCGATGCGCGTGACGTGGTGCGCATCCATGCGCCGCACGATGTAGTCTGGCAAGCAGTGTTCTGCGCGGACGAAGGATGGGGCGTGCAAGCTGGTAGCGATGGTCATGAGTTTTCTCCTAGGGAAAGGTTTGCTGCGGCTTAAAGCCTTGACCGTCTCGCGAACCCATCCATTGACGTATATCAATGTCCGATGAGATAACCGTTCAACCAGGAAAATTTACGCGATGATAATGTTCTGAAGAGAATCAAGGCAGAGTCATGACGCAGCAATTGCAAGGACGATGGACACACTGGCGCAGGCGCCTGCTCCATTCGCTGCTGCATGAACGCATGCCCCATGAAAACCTGGCCGGCAGGGTCGCCATGCTGGCCGCCGTGGGCACGGTGGCGATGCCGCTGTACTACCTGCTGTGGAATTACTTTTTTCCGCAAGCCTATGAAAACCTGACCTTGCGCCTGACGGGCGTGGGCATCTGCGCGGTCGGCCTGTTTGCGCGCCACTTCTCGGCCCGCTGGCTGTCGCGCTACCTGCTGTTCGCGCTCAGCTACATCCTGCCCTTCTTCTTTACCTTCATGTTTCTGATGAACCACGCGTCGTCCATCTGGAGCGAATCGCTGCTGATCGGCCTGGTCGTGCTGTTTCATTTCGAAACGAAGCTGGCTTGCCGCGCCTACCTGATCGGCACCAGCACCGCCTGCCTCGCCGTCATCCTGCAGGGGGAAGGCGACTTCCTGCTGCAGCGTGAAGTGCTGCAGCAACTGCCCGTGCACTGGTTCACCATAGCCGCGCTGTCCGTGGTGAAAGTGGGCAGCAAGGTGCTGGAACTGGAACGGCTGGCCGGCCTGTCCGCCGGACTCGGTTCCGTGGCGCACGAGCTGCGCACGCCGCTGACCAGCGTGGAAGCCAATGTGCGGGGCATGCGCCGGCTGCTGCCGCAACTTGCCGGCCAGGCGCACGACTTGCCGCCGTTGCAGGAAGCCCTGTCGCGCATCCAGTTCGAAGTGCGCCACATGCAGCACATGATCGATTTGTTCCTGATGAGCGCCAGCGCCGTGAACCGCAACCTGCAGCCCAGCCAGGCGCTGTCGATGCTGGCGATGGTGAATTCCGTGCTGAAGCGCTACCCATTCACCGGCAACAGCCAGCGCAGCCGCGTCAAGGTGGACGTGCGCGCCGACTTCCAGTTCGCCGGCCAGGACGAACTGTGCGTGGTGATCCTGCTGAACCTGCTGAGAAACGCGCTGAAAGCCATCCAGCGGGCCGGCAAGGGCCGCGTGCGCATCATCATCGACGGCGCCCGCCCCGTGCCCAGGCTGCTGTTCATCGACACGGGCTGCGGCATCGCGAAGAACCGCCTGCCGCTGATCTTCGAGCGTTTTTATTCGTATCCCGTGCATAACGGCAGCGGCATCGGCCTGGCCCTGTGCCGGCAGATCATCACGGCCTGGCAGGCGCGCATCCGCTGCGTGTCGCGCGAGCATGCGTATGCGATTTTCATCCTGGAATTTCCCCAGCCCCTGCCTGCCCGCTTACAACCCTCTTCCCCCGCAAGGTGATGCATGCAACTGCCCGTCTACTCCCATCCGACCCTGACCGTATTGATCGATGACAGCGATTCCTTCCTGAAAAGCCTGGCGTTCCAGCTCGACCCCGCGCTGGCGCGCCTGACCTTTCATGACACCAGCAGCGCGCTGCACTGGCTGCGCCACAGCACGCAGCCGGGCGAGACGCCGCTGCACGTCAATTTCGACACGCAAAACCTGCCGCGCGACCAGCGCAACGTGGCGCTCGACCTCGAACGCATCTGGCGCATCAGCGGCCAGGCGCAGCGCTTTGCCGTGCCTTCCGTGCTGGTGGTCGATTATTCGATGCCGCAGATGAATGGCCTGGAATTCTGCCAGGCCGTGCGTGACTTGCCGTGCAAGAAGATTTTATTTACGGGCGCGGCCGATGAAAAAGTGGCCGTGACGGCCTTCAACCGGGGCTTGATCGACCGCTACATCAAGAAGAGCGACGACGATGCGCTCGATATCCTGGAACAGGAAATCGTTTCCCTGCAACGCGAATTCTTCCTGCAGCAGTCGGACACCGTGCGCGACTTGCTATTGCTGCACGACTATAGTTTCCTGCAAGACGAAGCCATGGCCGCCGTCGTGCAGGAACTGTGCCGGCGCCATGGCTTTGTCGAGTTCTATATTTTCCCGAATCCCTGCGGCATCCTGTTTTTCACGCGCGACGGCCAGGCCCGCCTGATGATCATCGAGACGGAACGCAGCCTGCACACGCAGTACGAAATGGCGCGCGACAGCGACGCGCCCGAGTCCCTGCTGCTGGCCTTGCTGGAAATGCGCGTGATCCCGTACTTTTCCGATGCCGACAGCGACGGCATGTATGCGGCGCACATCGGCGAAAACTGGTTCCGCTATTGCGCCGCGCCGACCATCTGCCTGGGACGCGAAACCTACTTCTGGGCCCTGTTCGACGTGCCGCCGCACCAGCTGGGGCAGCCAGTCATGTCCTACGCGCAATTTTTACGCGCGCAGGCGGACGACAGCGTGGGCGCCTAGTCCTTAGCTTTCCCGCAAGGTTTGCAGCGGCGGATGTTTCAGGACATTGCGCAAGCCCAGCCAGCCGCCGGCGATCGCACACAGGGCGCCGGCCAGCAAACCAAAGGCCCACACGCCGGGCGCGAAGCTCCAGGCGAACTTGAACTGGTACGTGGCCAGCGCCCAGCCCATGGCCGCCGCGCCCGAGGCCGCCAACAGGCCGGCCAGCGCGCCGACAAGGGAAAACTCGATCAGCTGCGCCTGCGCCAGCTGGCGCCGCGTGGCGCCCAGCGCGCGCAGCAGGCCCGCTTCGCGCGTGCGCTCGTCCTGCGAACCCATCAAGGCCGCATACAGCACCAGCAAGCCAGAGGCCAAGGTAAAGGCAAACAGGAATTCGACGGCCGTCACCACTTGGTCCAGCACGCCCTGAATTTGCTTGAGCACGCCGCCCACGTCGACCACCGTCAGATTCGGGTAGTCGCGCAGCAAGGCATTGCCCAGGTCGGCCTGCGCGGGCGGCAGGTGAAACGCCGTGATCCACGTCTGCGGCGTGTCCGCCATGGCGGCCGGATTGATGATGACAAAGAAATTGACGCGCATCGAGCCCCATTCCAGCTTGCGCAAACTGGTAATGGCCGCTTCCACGGGCTGGCCGGCGATGTCGAAGCGCAGCTTGTCGCCCAGCTTCAGCTTCAGGGTCTTGGCGATGCCTTCTTCCACCGACGCCTCGGCTGGCGCGCCCGGCGCATTGCCGAACCACTTGCCGGCCACCAGCTTGTTTTCTTCCTGCATCGCGGCCATCGTCGACAGGTTGAATTCGCGGTCGGCCAGGCCCTTGGCGCGGTCGTCCTCGTAGGTGGTTTCCGTGATGGCGTTGCCGTTCACGGCTACCAGGCGCCCCCGTATCATCGGATACAAGGGCGCATTGGCCACGCCGGCCTGGGCCAGGCGCGCGGCGATCGGGTCTTTCTGTTCCGGCAGGATATTGATCATGAAGCGGTTCGGCGCGTCCGGCGGCGTGGCGTTGCGCCAGGCCACCATCAAGTCGCCGCGCACCACCGTCAGCAGCAGCAAGGCCATCAGGCCCAAGGCCAGGGACACCACCTGGATGACGGTGGCGCCCGGGCGGCGCTGCAGGGACGTGACGGCGAAGCGCCAGCCCGGGTGATTGAAGGCGCCGCGCAGGGTTTTCAGCGAGCGGATGCCCAGCCAGCCGGCCAGGCCGAACAGGGCGAAGCCGCCCAGGAAGCCGGCCGCCGTCAGCAGGGCCAGTTTCACGTCGCCCGCTTGCCACAGGAGCAGCACGACGAAGGCGGCGATGCCCAGGCCGTAGGTGGCCAGGGCCAGCGCCTGCGGCGCCTCCTGCTCGCGGCGGATCACGCGGTTATGGGGGACATTGCGCAACTGCAAAATCGGCGGCAAGGCAAAACCGAGCAGCAACAGCATGCCGGTGGCCACGCCTTGCAGGGCGGGCAGCATGGACACGGGCGGCAAGTCGCTCTGCACCAGCTTGCCCAGCAGCTCCAGCAGCACCAGGTGGCCGCCGAAGCCCACCATCACGCCGACCACGCTGCCGGCCAGTCCCACCAATAAGAATTCGATCACGTACATGGCCGTGACCTGGTTTTGCGTCAGCCCCAGGCAGCGCAGCATGGCGCAGGCATCCAGGTGGCGCAGCATGAAGCGACGCGCCGCCATGGCCACGGCGACGGCCGCCAGCATGGCCGACAGCAAACCGACGAGGGAAAGAAAGCGGTCGGCGCGGTCCAGGGTCGATTGCATCTGCGGGCTGCCCGATTCCAGCGATTCGATGCGCACGCCTTTGATCGCTTGCGTCTTGATCTGGCTTTCCAGCCAGGCTTGATATTGCGCAAGCTCGCCCGCCTTGGCGGGCGGCGCCGACAACAGCAAGCGGTACGACACGCGCGAGCCGTTCTGCACCAGCGCCGTGGCGGCCAGATCGCTCAAGGGCAGCATCACGCGGGGAGCGAAGTTGAGGAAGGACGCGCCTCGGTCCGGCTCGCTGGCGATCAGTTGGGTGACGGTAAATGCCTTGTCGCCCAGCGTCAGCGTATCGCCCAGCTTGGCGTTCAGGCTGGACAGAATCGCCGCATCGACCCACAGGGTGCCGGGCGCCGGCACCTGGTCGGTTGGTCGGCCGACGGCATCCTGCGCCTCGCTAACCTGGGTGGTGATTTTCAGCTTGCCCCGCTGCGGGTAGCCGGGCGAGACGGCCTTGATGGAGGCCAGTTGCGACAGCGATTGCTCGCCCTCGCCCGCCTGCGCCATGCTGGGAAACGTCACCGTGTCGGCCAGGATGAAGCCGCGCTTCTGCGCCTCCGCGCGCCAGGCCGCATTGACGGGCTGGTCGGCGCTGATGACCAGGTCGGCCCCCAGCAGCTGGTGCGCGTCGCGGTTCAAGCCCGCGCGCAGGCGGTCGACGAAGAAGCCGACGGCCGACAGGGCCGCCACGGCGACGATCAGCGCGACGAGCAGGAAACGCAGTTGCCCGGCGCGCCAGTCGCGGCCGGTCATTTTCAGGGAGAGGCGGAACATGGGCGGCGGGTCTTTATAGAGTTACTGCGCGCTGCCGTGGGCGGCGGCGTGCTGCGCGAAATACGCATCGACGGTAGCGAGGAAGGCGTCTTTCTGCGCCTGCGGCAGGAAGGCGGCGATGAAACCGTTGCGCGCCAGGCGTTGCGCGTGGGATAGGCCCAGCGGCAGCGCATCGAAGATGGCGTCGAAATTGTCGTTCATGTAGCCGCCGAAATACGCGGGATCGTCCGAGTTCACCGTCACCAGCAAGCCCGCGTCGAGCAATTGCACCAGGTTATGGTCGTGCATCTGGTCGAACACGCGCAGCTTGGTGTTCGACAGGGGGCAGACGGTCAGGGCGATCTGTTCGCGCGCCAGGCGGGCCGTCAGTTCCGCGTCTTCCAGGCAGCGCACGCCATGGTCGATGCGTTCGACCTGCAAGTCGTCGAGCGCCGTGCGGATGTAGGCCGGCGGGCCTTCCTCGCCCGCGTGGGCCACCAGGTGCAGGCCCAGTTCGCGGCAGCGGGCAAACACGCGCGAGAATTTCTCGGGCGGGTTGCCCACTTCCGAGGAATCGAGGCCGATGCCGATGAATTTGTCACGGTGCGGCAAGGCGTCTTCCAGGGTCTCGAACGCCTCTTTCTCGCTCAAATGGCGCAGGAAGCACAGGATCAGGGCCGCGCTGACGGGACTGTCCTGGCAGGCGCGGTGGATGCCGTTGATCACGTCGGCGATGGGCACGCCGCGCGCCGTGTGGGTTTGCGGGTCGAAAAAGATTTCCGTGTGCAGCACGTTATCGGCTTCGGCGCGGCGCAGGTAGGCTTGCGTCATGTCATAGAAATCCTGCTCTTTCAAGAGCACGCTTGCGCCAGCGTAATAAATGTCGAGAAAAGACTGTAAATCCGTAAAAGCATAGGCGCTGCGCAAGTGTTCCACCGATTCATAGCCCAGCGGCACGCCATTGCGCTCTGCCAGTGCGAAAATCAGTTCTGGCTCCAGCGAGCCTTCGATATGGATATGCAGTTCGGCCTTCGGCATGCCGCGGACGATCGCGCGCAATTGGGGGTTCATCATGGGTGTTCCTTATAGGGTGACGATAAAAATGCTGGCTCGCGCACGCGCACGCGCGGCGCGCAGGGCCATCAGACATGCAGGCATCTTAGCGCAAGATGGCCAGCCTCACCGGCGCCAGGCCGCCATGGCGCAGGCTGCGGCAGCGCCATGGCCGGCTCCGGCACGCGCTGGCGAATTGTCGTATGATGGTTTAAAAGGTATACAAAAGTTCATTGGAATCGATGAAAAATTTGATGATTTATCCAATTAAATCAACAATTTACAAACAAGTATTAAGGATATGCCGACATATCTTTTGACTTCCTGATCCTTTAGAGCAATAATAAATTTCATGGGGTAATGGTAGGTGCAGCAAGCGCTATCAACAGTGAAAAAAAAGCCGGCTGGCCACGTCAGCACACGGCATCAAGCGCCAGTTTTTTGGTCCGGGCAATCCGGACTCGCAAAGACAGCCGGGCTTGAAACAACAATAAAAATCGATACGGGGTACAGGAAAAGTTCAAGCGGCAAGCCCAGGCGAGTGCCAGGCGGGCGGCCATGGTGACTGGCAGTACGGGTTTACATTAAAGGACATTGACATGACCATTTTTGATAACTATGCAGCACGCTACGAGCGCACCCGCGAAGAGGAAATGTCGCTCACCGACTACCTGGCCCTGTGCAAGAAGGACAAGCTGACGTACGCCAGCGCGCCCGAACGCATGCTGGCCGCCATCGGCGAGCCGCAGCTGGTCGACACGCGCAACGACACGCGCTTGTCGCGCATCTTCGCCAACAAGATCATCAAGATCTATCCCGCCTTCCGCGAGTTCTACGGCACCGAGGAGGTGATCGAGCAAGTCGTCTCGTACTTCCGCCACGCCGCGCAAGGCCTGGAAGAGCGCAAGCAGATCCTGTATCTGCTGGGGCCCGTCGGCGGCGGCAAGTCGTCCATCGCGGAAAAACTCAAGTCGCTGATGGAACACGTGCCCTTCTATTGCCTGAAAGGCTCGCCCGTCAATGAGTCGCCGCTGGGCCTGTTCAACGAGGAAGAGGACGGCACCATACTGGAAGAGGATTACGGCATCCCGCGCCGCTACCTGCGCAACATCCCCAGCCCGTGGGCCGTGAAACGCCTGCATGAATACAATGGCGATATCAACCAGTTCCGCGTCGTCAAGCGCTATCCATCCGTGCTGAAACAGATCGCCATCTCGAAAACGGAGCCGGGCGACGAGAACAACCAGGATATTTCCTCGCTGGTGGGCAAGGTCGACATCCGCAAGCTGGAAGACTATGCGCAGGACGATCCGGACGCCTACAGCTATTCGGGCGGCCTGTGCCTGGCCAACCAGGGCTTGATGGAATTCGTGGAAATGTTCAAGGCGCCGATCAAGGTCTTGCACCCCTTGCTGACGGCCACGCAGGAAGGCAATTACAAGGGCACGGAAGGCTTCGGCGCGATTCCGTTCGACGGCATCATCCTGGCCCACTCGAACGAGTCGGAATGGAAGACGTTCAAGAACAACCGCAACAACGAGGCGTTTCTTGACCGTATCTATATAGTCAAGGTGCCGTATTGCCTGCGCGTGTCCGACGAAATCAAGATCTACGACAAGCTGGTGGCCAATTCCTCGCTCGTCAAGGCCCCGTGCGCGCCCGGCACCCTGCGCATGATGGCGCAGTTCGCCATCCTGTCGCGCCTGAAAGACCCGGAAAACTCCAGCATCTTCTCGAAGATGCTCGTCTACGATGGCGAAAACCTCAAGGACACGGACCCGAAAGCCAAGTCCATGCACGAATACGTCGATTACGCGGGCGTGGACGAAGGCATGAACGGCCTGTCGACGCGCTTTGCCTTCAAGATCCTGTCAAAAGTGTTCAACTTTGACAATTCCGAAGTGGCTGCCAATCCCGTGCATCTATTATATGTACTGGAGCAGCAGGTCGAGCGCGAGCAGTTCGCGCCGGAACTCGAGCAGCGCTACTTCTCCTATATTAAAGAGCACCTGGCGCAGCGCTACGTGGAATTCATCGGCAAGGAGATCCAGACGGCTTACCTGGAAAGCTATTCGGAATACGGGCAGAACATCTTCGACCGCTACGTGACGTTTGCCGATTTCTGGATACAGGACCAGGAATACCGCGATCCGGACACGGGCGAAAGCTTCGACCGCGAATCGCTGAACAATGAACTCGAGAAGATCGAGAAGCCGGCGGGCATTTCCAATCCGAAGGATTTCCGCAATGAAATCGTGAACTTCGGCTTGCGCGCGCGGGCCTCGAACGGCGGCAAGAATCCCGCCTGGACCAGTTATGAAAAGTTCCGCACCGTCATTGAAAAGAAAATGTTTTCGAATACGGAGGAATTGTTGCCCGTGATTTCCTTCAATGCCAAGGCCAGCGCCGACGATGCCAACAAGCACGCCGACTTCGTGGCCCGCATGGTGGAAAAAGGCTATACGGCCAAGCAGGTACGCCTGTTATGCGAATGGTACTTGCGCGTGCGCAAGTCATCCTAGCGCGGACAGCGGAGGCGCGCTCCCGCCCGAGGGCTGGCGGGGCGCGCAAGACGAGAAGCAAGGAGGCACCCTTTGACATATCTCATCGACAGGCGCTTGCAAAGCAAGAATAAATCCGCCGTCAACCGCGAGCGTTTCCTGCGGCGTTACAAGGGCCAGATCAAGGATGCCGTGGGGCGCGCCATCAAGGGGCGCTCGATCACGGACGTCGAGAATGGCGAGAAGGTCAGCATCCCCGTCAAGGACGTGGGCGAACCGTCGTTCGGCCACGCGCATGGCGGCGTATGGGAAGTGGTCAATCCCGGCAACAAGGAATACCTGAAAGGCGACCAGATCGCGCGGCCGAAAGGCGGCGGTGGCGCCGGGCGGGGCAAGGCGGGCAATAGCGACGAGACGACGGAAGACGACTTCATCTTCGAATTGTCGCGCGAAGAATTCATGAATTACTTCTTCGAGGACCTGGAATTGCCGCACATGGTAAAAACCCAGCTGACGGCCACCACGGAATTCAAGAACCAGCGCGCTGGCTACAATATGTCGGGCACGCCATCGAACATCCACGTGCTGCGTTCCCTGCGCGGCGCGCTGGGACGGCGCATCGCCGTCGGCGGCGGCGCCCGCAAGCAGCTGGCGCAGGCCGAGGAAGACCTGGCCGAACTGCTGCACGAAGGCGCGCCCGACAGCGACCCGCTCGTCACGGAACTGCGCCGCCTGATCCACCACCTGCACACGCGCCTGCTGGCCATCCCCTTCATCGACCCGTTCGACTTGCGCTACAGCAACCGCATCAAGGTGCCCAAGCCGATGACGCAAGCCGTCATGTTCTGCATCATGGACGTATCCGGTTCCATGGACGAGTCGCGCAAGGACACGGCCAAGCGCTTCTTCATCCTGTTATATCTGTTCCTCAAGCGCGCCTACGACAAGATCGAGGTGGTCTTCATCCGCCACCATACGGCGGCGGCCGAAGTGGACGAGCATGAATTCTTCAATTCGCGCGAGTCGGGCGGCACCGTCGTATCGTCCGCGCTGCACTTGCTCAACACCATCATCGACGAACGCTATGGCGCCGGGCAATGGAACAGCTATGTGGCGCAAGCGTCCGACGGCGACAACTGGGACAACGATTCCGTGCTGTGCCGGCAATTGCTTATTAATACCATCATGCCCAAGGTGCAGTACTACACCTATGTCGAGATCACGGACGGCCCGCAGCAAAACCTGTGGGAGCAATACGCGGGCGTGCTCGACCATCACGCCCATTTCGCCATGCAAAAGATCGTCACGCCGGCCGATATCTACCCGGTCTTCCGCGAACTGTTCAAGAAACAGGTGAAATGATGAGTGCAGCCTTTGACCGCGCCAGCAACACCCCGGGCGAACCGTTCGCGCGCCTGCGCCATCCGAACGCCCTGCCCGAGCAGTCGGAATGGACGTTCGAACTGATCGAGCAAATCCACGAGGAAATCCGCCGCGTGGCGAAACAGTTTGGCCTCGACACCTATCCGAACCAGCTGGAAATCATCACGGCCGAGCAGATGATGGATGCCTATACCTCGGTGGGCATGCCCGTTTCCTACAACCACTGGTCGTTCGGCAAGCATTTTTTATCGACCGAGAAAAGCTACAAGCGGGGGCAGATGGGCCTGGCCTACGAGATCGTCATCAACTCGAACCCGTGCATCGCCTATTTAATGGAGGAAAACAGCCTGACCATGCAATCGCTGGTGATCGCGCATGCGGCCTACGGCCACAACTCCTTTTTTAAAGGCAATTACCTGTTCCGCGCCTGGACGGATGCGGACGCCATCATCGACTATATGGTGTTTGCCAAGAATTACATCGCCGAATGCGAACAGCGCCATGGCGTCGACGCCGTGGAATTGCTGCTCGACTCGTGCCACGCCATCCAGAACTATGGCGTGGACCGCTACAAGCGCCCGGCGAAACTGTCGATGGCGAAGGAGTATGCGCGCCAGAAAGAGCGCGAAGCCTATGTGCAGTCGCAGATCAACCAGCTGTGGCGCACCCTGCCCCGCCGCGAGGATGAGGAGGAAGAGGAAGACCAGCGCAAGGCCGCGCCCCGCTTTCCGCCCGAACCCGAGGAAAACCTGCTGTACTTCATCGAAAAGTATGCGCCTCTGCTGGAACCGTGGCAGCGCGAGATGGTGCGCATCGTGCGCAAGATTTCCCAGTACTTCTATCCGCAGCGGCAAACCCAGGTCATGAACGAGGGCTGGGCCACCTTCTGGCACTACACGATATTGAACCAGCTGTATGACGAAGGCGTGGTGGGCGACGGCTTCATGATGGAATTTCTGAAAAGCCATACCAACGTGGTCTACCAGCCGCCCATCGACAGCCCGTATTACAGCGGCATCAACCCGTATGCGCTGGGTTTTGCCATGATGAGCGACATCCGCCGTATCTGCGAGCACCCGACCGATGAAGACCGCGCCTGGTTCCCCGACATGGCCGGCAGCGACTGGCGCAAGAGCCTGGACTTTGCCATGCGCAATTTCAAGGATGAAAGCTTCATCGCCCAGTACCTGTCGCCGCGGCTGATCCGCGAATTCCACTTCTTTACCGTGCTCGACGACGACAAGAATGAAAAACTGGCCATTTCCGCCATCCACGACGATGCCGGCTACCGCTACGTGCGCCAGCAACTGGCGGAACAGTACAACCTGGGCAACCGCGAGCCGAATATCCAGGTCTGGTCCGTCAACACGCGCGACGACCGCGCCCTGACCCTGCGCCACACGCAATTCCAGCGCCGCCCGCTGAACCAGCAGGCGGCCGAGGTGCTCAAGCACGTGGCACGGCTGTGGGGCTTCGATGTGCACCTCGATACGGTCGACCCGCAGGGGGCGGTGCTGGGCACCTTGAATTGCCGGCGCGAGAAGCGCAACCGGCGCGATGACCCGGTTGCCAAGCCATGAAATGATTTGTTGATAATAATCAATAGCAAGAATATAAGCGCTTCCTATGCCTATATAGGAATTCAGTATGGCCTGACGGCCTCGAAACGGCTGTCAGGAGCGCCTTTTTTGACCTGGGTGAAGTGCGTTCCGCACCCGTTTGGTGCGCGCGACGGGCTAAGTGGTCTGGTTCCGAGGCAAAACATTTCCAAAAAGAAAGATTTTTCTCCAAATTTAGCAGTTTCCATATTGGATATCACGAAATATAATTCCGCCAGATCGACACATCGGAGAACTTAGCAGCGGTCACCCAAAACGGCTGTAAAAAACCGATAAGACCGCCTTTTTTTATGTCCGAAAGCGTGCAAAGATGACATAAGCAAGTACGTTTTCAGGGCGCAAAAGCGCCAAAAATTTAACCGGTTTTAGGCGTTAAAAATCTGTGTAAAATAAAGAATTCGTATGTATAATTCGGCGACGTCCCGGATACGGCTGGAGCTTTGTGTCGTCATTTTGGGGTTCAGTTGCAAGACAAGAGATGGTATTTGGAGAAAGCAGGCATGAATTTTTCGAACGAGAAAAGTCCCAAGAACTACACAGGCATAACCGTCGTTGTCCTGCTGCACGTTCTCGCGGCTTACGGGATCGCGACGGGCTTGGGCAAGCGGTTGGTCACCAAAATGATGGAACCGGTTGAAACCAAGATTATCGAGGAAGTCAAACCGCCTCCACCGAAGGATCTTCCACCGCCACCACCGCCGCCAGAAATGAAGGCGCCACCGCCGCCATTCATTCCGCCAGTCGAGGTGAACGTGCAGCAGCCGCCGCCACAGCAGAACGTGATTGCAAATGCGACTGCCGTGAAGCCAGCATCGAATGTATTGGCACCGCCAACGCCGCCAGCACAGCCTGCGCCAACTCCTGGACCAGCCAAATCGGTGCGTACACCGGCCGTGGTTGACTTCAGCGTCTGCGAAAAACCGGCTTATCCAAAGTCGTCGCAGCGTAACGAGGAAACCGGTGTGGTGACACTGTCGTTCCTGATCGGTGTAGACGGCAAGGTCGCTGATTCGAAGATCGTGAAGTCCAGCGGCTTCAGGGACCTGGACAAAGCTGCGGTGCAAGGTATCAGCCGCTGTACATTTAAGCCGGCAACAGTTGACGGCAAGCCGGAACAAGGCTGGCAGCAAATGCAATACGTTTGGTCGCTGGATTAAAACCCGAGACAGTTATCCCCTGTCTCACACTATGATTTCGTTGTCATTACGTTCAGCGATCTGTTATTTTTAATTTTGGAGGAAGCATGTTTAAGAATACCCGTTTGTCCGCATTTTTTGCCGCGGTTCTGTTGTCCGTTACCGCTACTACCGCTCTGGTAGCAGCTCCGGCATTCGCTGACGCGCCAGCATCGGCTGCCGCTTCGGCTCCTGCGGCAGACGCTGCACCAGCACCAGTTGCTGCAGATGCCGCCGCTCCAGCAGCAGCTCCAGCCGCTGATGCAGCCGCTCCAGCCAAAACCGAAGAAGTGCACAACCCGTTCGGCCTGTCCGCAGTATGGGACGGCGGCTTCGTGCCACGCGCCACCCTGATCATCCTGTCCATCATGTCGATCGGTAGCTGGTACATCATCATCACCAAACTGCTGGATCAAATGAAGATCTTCAAGCAAGCTAAAGAAGCCGCTTCCAAATTCTGGAAAGCTCCTTCGATCGCTGCTGGTTCGGCAACCCTGAGCGAAGGCTCGCCATTCCGCTTCATCGCTGAATCGGGCACCAAGGCAACCGCTCACCATGACGGCGCCCTGCTGGAACAAATCGATCTGTCGACCTGGGTGACGATGTCGATCCAGCGCGCTTCGGACAAAGTCCAATCGCGCCTGCAAGATGGCCTGTCGTTCCTGGCAACCGTTGGTTCGACCGCACCGTTTATCGGTCTGTTCGGTACCGTTTGGGGTATTTACGGCGCGCTGACCGCTATCGGCATGACCGGTAACGCATCGATCGATAAAGTTGCAGGTCCAGTTGGTGAAGCACTGATCATGACCGCTTTCGGTCTGCTGGTCGCCGTTCCTGCCGTTCTGGGTTACAACTGGCTGGTACGTCGTAACAAATCCGCAATGGAAGACATCCGCTCGTTCAGCGCCGACGTTCACTCGGTCCTGGTTTCCGGCGTAATGTCCACCAGCGAAGCTGGCCGTGCTGCCGGCGCTAAAAAGATCGGATAAGAATCATGTCGATGTCCGTCGGCTCCGACAGCGGAGATGAAGATCAAGTAATGTCAGAAATCAACACGACGCCGCTCGTCGACATCATGTTGGTTTTGCTGATCATTTTCTTGATCACCAGTCCGGTTGTCCTCAAATTGCAGAAAATCGATCTGCCGATTGAGGCCAACCAAGCCCTGCAAACCAAGCCAGAGAACGTCAACATCGTTGTTAACAAGGATGGTGAGATTTACCTGGGCCAGACCAGACTGAGAGACACGAACGAATTGTTCGATTATCTTAAAGTTGAAGCAGTGAAAGTACCGCAGCCGGAAGTACACGTTCGTGGCGACCAAGAAACACGCTACGAATCGATCGGCCGGGTTATTTACACGACCCAACGTGCCGGGATCCAGAAGGTCGGCTTCATCACCGAACCACCTGACAAGGGCTGATAGCGACTGACAGCGGCGTCCCGGCAACATGGGGGCGCCACTGAAGGAAGCTTGCCGGGCGGCAGTTTCGCCCGGTGCTTCGTTGGACTTCTTAAAGGAAACACTATGAGTATGAATGTCGGTTCGGGAAGCGCAGCAGGCGCGGATCCGGAACCAATGATGGAACTGAACATGACGCCCCTCATCGACGTGATGCTGGTGCTGATTATCATGTTGATCATCACGATTCCTAAGCAAAACCACTCGGTGAACCTGAACATGCCGGTCGGCACCCCGCCGCCACCGACAACCGAACCAGTGGTCGTCACGATCGATGTCGATTTTGATGGCACTATCTTGTGGGACAATCAGGTCGTACCTGATCGTAATACGCTGGAAGCCAAACTGAGCAACGTTGCTGCGCAAGCAGATCAGCCAGAAGTGCATCTGCGTCCTAACAAGCTGGTGGAATACAAAGTCGTCGCCGGTGTGATGGCGTCGGCGCAGCGTCTGGGCGTGACCAAAATCGGTCTGGTCGGCAACGAGCAATTCCAGTAAGCTGCAGCAATCAGGTTATCTTTACATCCGAATAGGCAGGACTTCCTGCCTATTCGCTTTTTACTGAAAGACTTTCTCATGTCCAAGTTTCGTCTCGCTCATCTCGGCCTCGTCATGGCCGCTATCGGTTTTACCGCAGCAACTCCCGTAATCGGCCTGGGCTCGCTGGCATATGCCGCGGACACCGTGCGTGCCGAAGTGGGCAAACCATTGCAAGAAGCGCAAAAACTCGCTGGCAGCGGCAAAAACAAGGAAGCACTGGCCAAGCTGCGCGAAGCTGACAGCGTCGGCGGCAAGACCGCCTTTGAAAGCTACCAGATCGAACGCGTGCGCGCCTCGGCTGCCGCCGCCGCTGGCGACAACGGCACCGCCATCAAGGCTTTTGAAGCCGTCATCAATTCAGGCCGCCTGAGCGCCGCCGAAGCCCCCAAATTCACACAAGCGCTGGCAGGCATGTACTACCGCGCCAAGGATTGGCCAAACACCATCACCTGGATCAAACGCTCGCTGAAAGACCGCGAAGATCCACAGATGCGCGAACTGCTGATCCAGACCTACTACGTCAGCGGCAACTTCGCCGAAGCGGCAAAAGAACTGCAAGCGCGTGGCGGCAACTCGGAAGCGAGCCTGCAAATGCTGGCCAACATCCAGTTGAAGCAAAACGACAAGGGCGGCTACGTTGCCACCCTGGAAAAACTGGCATCGAACTATCCGAAAACCAGCTACTGGGCCGACCTGCTGAACCGCGTTTCGGGCAAACCTGGCTTCTCGCAACGCCTGGGCCTGGATGTCCAGCGCCTGCGCCTGGCCAACGGCCTGTTCAGCAAGCCTTCCGAATACATGGAAATCAGCCAGCTGGCCCTGCAAGCAGGCAATCCTGGCGAAGCGCTGAGCATCATCGAGCAAGGCTACAAAAAAGGCGTGCTGGGTACCGGCGCCGATGCGCCACGTCACCAGCGTCTGAAAGACCTGGCCCTGAAAACCCAGGCTGACCTGAAAGCCAACGCAGCCAAGTCGGAAGCGGAATACACCAAGAACAAGGACGCCGACAGCTTGAGCAAGCTGGGCTTCGCTCTGGTCTACGATGGCCAGGCTGAAAAAGGTCTGGGCTTGATGAACGACGCCGTGAAACTGGGCACCGCCAAGTATGCGGAAGAAGCCAAGCTGCATCTGGGCATCGCCTACATCCACGCTGGCAAGAAGTCCAACGCCACGACGGCACTCAAGGCCGTCAAGGGCACGGATGGCGCGGCTGACCTGGCCCGCTACTGGACGTTAATGAATAAATAAGACAACACCGCCAAGGCGTTGTCGGGCAGCTAGTCGAGTGCCATCCAAAAGCGTTGCCAGCATACCCGCCGGCAACGCTTTTTATCATTTCAGCAGTGAAATTCGCCCTACGTCCGCCCTGCCGGGTGTGCATCCCCGAAACAGTCCGTATAATCCCCCTTTTGGCACAGTTTTTCATCAGATTCCTATGAAGGTATTCCGCGGACTTCCCAATGCCCAGGCACGAGCGCCTTGCGCTCTGACCATCGGCAATTTTGACGGTGTCCACATCGGCCATCAAGCCTTGCTGGCGCGCGTGCGCGGCGCGGCGACCGAACTCGGCATTGAAGCGGCCGTGATGACGTTCGAACCGCACCCGCGCGAATTCTTCGCGCAGCGCGCGGGCGACCTGTCCAAGGCCCCGCAGCGCATCGCCAACTTGCGCGACAAGCTGCAATCGCTGGATGACGCCGGCATCGACCGTGTCGTCGTCGAGCACTTCAGCGCCCAGTTCGCCGCCTTGACGCCGCAGGAATTCACGGAAAAAGTCCTCGTCGACGGCTTGCACGTGAAATGGCTGATGGTCGGCGACGACTTTTGCTATGGCGCCCGGCGCGCCGGCGACGTGGCCATGCTGCAGGAAGCGGGCCGCAAATATGGTTTCCATGTAGAAACATTGCCTACCGTGATGAACGGCAGCACGCGCATCTCGTCGTCCGCCGTGCGCCTGGCCCTGGCCGCCGGCGATTTCCCGCTGGCCACGCAGCTGCTGGGCCATCCGTACGCCATTTCCGGCCATGTCATCCACGGCCAGAAACTGGGCCGCACCCTCGGTTTCCCCACCCTGAACCTGCGCGTGGCGCACCGTCCCGCCCTGTCCGGCGTCTTCATCGTGCAAGTGCACGGCCTGGCGCCGCAGCCGCTGCCGGCCGTGGCCAGCCTCGGCGTGCGCCCCACCGTCGACGACAGCGGCCGCGTCTTGCTGGAAGTGCATCTGTTTGATTTCAATCAATCCTGCTACGGCAAGCTGGTGCGCGTGGAATTCCTGGAAAAGCTGCGCGACGAAGAAAAGTACGACGACTTGCCCACCCTGACGGCCGCCATCGAGCGCGACTCGAACCAGGCGCGCGCCTATTTTGAGCAGCGCAGCGGCGCCATTACCGCCACCGACCGAATTTGACGCCGGCCAACTCCGCCGCCTGGCGGCACTTGCCGTCGCAAACCCGCTGCAAAAATATACTCCATACCATTAAAGAAGATTATGTCCGATCAAAACAAGCCAGCCACGCCCAAGCAGAACAAGAAGCCTGAAAGCAAATACCCGGTCAACATGACGGAAACCCCGTTCCCGATGCGCGGCGACATGGCCAAGCGCGAGCCGCAATGGGTACAGCAATGGCAAGACAAGAAAATCTACGAGCGCGTGCGCAAGGCTGCCGCCGGCCGTCCGAAATTCATCCTGCATGACGGCCCGCCGTACGCGAATGGCGATATCCACCTGGGCCACGCCGTCAACAAGATCCTGAAGGACATGGTCGTCAAGTCGCGCTCGCTGGCCGGCTTCGACGCGCCGTACGTACCAGGCTGGGATTGCCACGGCATGCCGATCGAGATCCAGATCGAAAAACTGCACGGCAAGAACCTGCCGACGGCCGAAGTGCTGGAAAAGGCCCGCGCCTACGCCAACGTGCAGGTCGAGCGCCAGAAGAAAGACTTCATCCGCCTGGGCGTGCTGGGCGAGTGGGACAACCCGTACCTGACCATGGCGCACGGCAATGAAGCCGACGAATTGCGCGCGCTGGGCAAGCTGCTGGAAAAAGGCTATGTGTACCGCGGCCTGAAACCCGTCAACTGGTGCTTCGACTGCCAGTCGGCGCTGGCCGAGGCGGAAGTGGAATACGCGGAAAAGCGCGATCCCGCCATCGACGTCGGATTCAAGTTCGCCGAGCCGGAAAAACTGGCAGCCGCCTTCGGCCTGCCTTCCCTGCCGACCGATAACGGTTTCATCGTCATCTGGACCACCACGCCGTGGACCATCCCGTCGAACCAGGCGCTGAACGTGCACCCGGAAGTCAAATACGCGCTGGTGAAAGCCGAGCGCGATGGCCAGCCGCTGCTGCTGATCCTGGCGCAAGACCTGGTCGTCGCCAGCCTGGCGCGCTTCAAGCTCGATGGCACGACTATCGCCACCTGCGACGGCGCGGCCCTGGCCGGCATCAGCTTCCGCCACCCGCTGCATGCGGCCGACGCCTTCTACGACCGCCTGTCGCCCTTGTACCTGGCCGAATACGTGACCACGGAAAGCGGCACGGGCGTGGTGCACTCGGCGCCAGCCTACGGCCTGGACGACTTCATCTCGTGCAAGGCGCACGGCATGAAGGACGACGACATCATCAAACCCGTCATGGGCGACGGCAAGTTCGCCTCGACCCTGCCCCTGTTCGGCGGCATGACCATCTGGGAAGCATCGAAGCCGATCTGCAACGCCCTGCGCGAAGCCGGTGCGCTGTTCGAAGTCAAGATGTTCGACCACAGCTACATGCATTGCTGGCGCCACAAGACGCCGATCATCTACCGCGCCACCTCGCAGTGGTTCGCCGGCATGGACGTGACGCCGAAGGACGGCGGCGCGACCTTGCGCGAAACGGCCTTGAAAGGCATCGCCGACACCGAGTTCTTCCCCGACTGGGGCCAGGCGCGCCTGCACGGCATGATCGCCAACCGTCCCGACTGGACCCTGTCGCGCCAGCGCCAGTGGGGCGTGCCGATGGCCTTCATCGTGCACAAGGAAACGGGCGACCTGCATCCGCGCACGCCGGAACTGCTGGAGCAAGTGGCCAAGCTGATCGAAAAAGGCGGCATCGAGGCATGGCAGGCGCTAGACCTGGCTGACCTGATCGGCGACGAAGCGGCCATCTACGCGAAGAACAAGGATACGCTGGACGTGTGGTTCGATTCCGGCGCCACGCACCAGACGGTGCTGGGCGGCCCGCAAGCACACGGTTCGCACTCGACGCAGCTGCAATTCCCGGCCGACCTGTACCTGGAAGGCTCGGACCAGCATCGCGGCTGGTTCCACTCGTCGCTGCTCGTGTCGTCGATGCTCAATGGCCGTCCGCCATATAAAGCGCTGCTGACGCACGGCTTCACGGTCGATGGCGAAGGCAAGAAGATGTCGAAGTCGCTGGGTAACACGCTGGCGCCGCAAAAGATCTCGGACACCCTGGGCGCGGACATCCTGCGCCTGTGGATCGCCTCGACCGACTACACGGGCGAACTGTCGATCTCCGACGAAATCCTGAAACGCGTGACGGAATCGTACCGCCGCATCCGCAACACCCTGCGCTTCCTGCTGGCGAACACCTCGGACTTCAATCCGGCCACGGACGCCGTGCCGGTGGCCGAGATGTTCGAAATCGACCGCTATGCGCTGGCCAACATGGCCTCGCTGCAAACGCAGATCGAGAACAACTACGCGCGCTACGAATTCCACCCGGTCGTGTCGAAGCTGCAGACGTACTGCTCGGAAGACCTGGGCGGCTTCTACCTGGACATCCTGAAGGACCGCCTGTACACCTCCGGCCTGACGTCGCACGCGCGCCGTTCCGCGCAGACGGCCCTGTGGCACATCACGCAAAGCCTGCTGCGCCTGATGGCCCCGGCCCTGTCGTTCACGGCAGAGGAAGCGTGGGCCGTCTTCGCCGGCAGCGAAGCGTATGCCGCCAGCGATGAAACCATCTTCACGCAAACCTGGTGGCAGCTGCCGGAAGTGGCGGATGCGGCCGACCTGCTGGAGAAATACACGGCCCTGCGCGCCGTGCGCACGGACGTCACAAAACAGCTGGAAGACTTGCGCACCTCGGGCGCCATCGGCTCGTCGCTGCAGGCGGAACTGACGATCAAGGCCGCGCCGATGAAGTACAAGCTGTTGACGACCCTGGGCGACGACTTGAAGTTTGTCTTCATCACCTCGCAGGCAAGCGTGGCCGAAGTGGCCGACGAAGCGGCCGAGGAAGTGGTCGTGGCCGCGTCGACGGCGCCGAAGTGCGAGCGCTGCTGGCACTACCGCAGCGACGTGGGCACGGACGCCGCGCATGCCACCCTGTGCGGCCGCTGCGTCAGCAACCTGTTTGGCAAGGGCGAAGTTCGCCGCTTCGCCTAAACAACGGCGTCAAAATCTGCTGCGCGTCGCGATTTGCGGCCTGCGATGCTCACCGTACTAGAGTACGGTTGCGCTTCTCGGCCACAAATCGCTGCCGCTCGCTACGATTTTGCCCGCCGTTGTATGCTATCCGTCCAACCGCCGCCTGCTGCCAGGCGGCGGCTTTATCTTCCCTGGAAAAATATGGCCACTAAAAACCGTTTTTCATCGAAACCGCAATCGCCGCTGACGCTGTGGCTGGGCATTGCCGCCATCGTCATCCTGTTCGACCAGATCACCAAGATCACGATCCTGAAGACCTTCCGCTATGCGCAGGAAATGGTCATCACCTCGTATTTCAACCTGGTGCTCGCGTATAACAAGGGCGCCGCATTCAGCTTCCTGTCCGACCAGGGCGGCTGGCAGCGCTATTTCTTCACCGGCATCGCCCTGGCGGCCGCCATCTACATCATCTACCTGCTGAAAAAGCACGCGGGCCAGCGCATGTTCTGCTGGGCCCTGTCGCTGATCCTCGGCGGCGCGCTGGGCAACGCCATCGACCGCCTGATGTACGGCCACGTGGTCGATTTCCTCGACTTCCACTGGAAAAGCTGGGGCCATTTCCCCGCTTTCAATATCGCCGACAGCGCCATCTGCATCGGCGCGGCCCTGTTCATCATCGATGAACTGCGCCGGGTAAACAAATAAACACGCAGGAGAACGGCATGGAACTGTCCGGCAAAAAAATCGTCCTGGGACTCTCGGGCGGCGTCGCCTGCTACAAGGCGGCGGAATTGTGCCGCGCGCTCACAAAAGCAGGCGCCTCGGTGCAGGTGGTGATGACGGATGCGGCCAGCCACTTCATCACGGCCGTCACGATGCAGGCCCTGTCCGGCCACCCCGTGCACACGAGCCAGTGGGATGCGCGCATAGCCAACAACATGGCGCATATCGATTTGACGCGCCATGCGGACGCGATTTTGATCGCGCCGTGTTCGGCCGACTTCATGCGCAAGCTGGCGCACGGCGTGTGCGACGACCTGCTGTCGACCCTGTGCCTGGCCCGTCCATCCCACCTGCCCCTGCTGGTGGCGCCGGCCATGAACGTGGAAATGTGGCAAAACCCCGCCACGCAACGCAATGTGCAGCAGCTGCGCGACGACGGTATCAAGCTGTTCGGCCCGGCCGCCGGCGAACAGGCGTGCGGTGAAACAGGCCTGGGCCGCATGCTGGAACCGGAACAGCTGCTGACGGAGCTGATCGCCGCCTTCCAGCCGAAGGTATTGGCGGGCAAGCGCGTGCTGGTCACGGCCGGCCCCACGTTCGAAGCCATCGACCCCGTGCGCGGCATCACCAATCTGTCCTCGGGCAAGATGGGCTATGCGGTGGCGCGCGCGGCGCGCGAAGCGGGCGCCGAGGTGCTGCTCATTTCCGGCCCCACGGCCCTGGACGCCCCCTTCGGCGTGCGCCGCATCGACGTGCAAAGCGCGCAGCAGATGCACGACGCGGTACTCGCCCACGTCGACGGCCAGCATGTCTTCGTCGCCGTGGCCGCCGTGGCCGACTGGCGCGTGGCCAACGCCAGCGAACAAAAGATGAAAAAACAGGCCGACGGCTCCGTGCCCGAACTGCAGTTCGCGCAAAACCCCGACATCCTGGCCACTGTGGCGGCGCGCACCAACCTGGCCGGCTATCCGTACTGTGTCGGTTTTGCCGCCGAATCGGAAAACCTGGTGGAATTCGGCTCGACCAAGCGCGAAAAGAAGGGCATCCCCTTGCTGGTCGGCAATATCGGCCAGAACACCTTTGGCCAGGATGACAACACCATCATCCTGTTCGACGAAGAAGGCCATACCGTGCTGCCGCGCGCCTCGAAACTGAACCTGGCGCGCCAGCTGATTTCGGAAATCTCGAAGCGGCTGGCCAAGAATTCGCTGCTCAAATAACCTTTTACACGACTTAGCTTAGTTAGTTAGATTAATGAAAAATATCGACATCAAGATCCTCGACGCCCGCATGAAAGAAATGCTGCCGGCCTACGCCACCCCAGGCAGCGCCGGCCTGGACCTGCGCGCCTGCATCGACGAGGCGATCACCATCGAAGCCGGCCAGACCGTGCTCATTCCCACGGGCCTGGCCATCCACATCGGCGACCCCTCGTATGCGGCCATGATCCTGCCGCGCAGCGGCATGGGCCACAAAAACGGCATCGTATTGGGGAATCTGGTAGGCTTGATCGACTCCGATTACCAGGGCCAGCTGATGGTATCGACCTGGAACCGGGGCCAGAGCGCTTTCACGCTCAATCCCATGGAACGCCTGGCGCAACTGATTATCGTGCCGGTGCTGCAAGTGGGCTTTAACGTCGTCGAGGAATTCGGCGACAGCGAACGCGGTGTTGGCGGTTTCGGCAGCACCGGCAAACATTAACAGCGACTGACAAACCGTAGCGAGCGGATGTGATTTGTGGCCGGGAAGCGGAGTTGTGCGAATGCACGGGGCCGCCGAGGCAGTGAGCATCGGAGGCCGCAAATCTCGCCGCGCAGCAGGTGTTGTCAGGAGCGACAAGAAGGAATAGTTTATGCCAGGTTTCCGCCATCTGATCACAGCCCCAACTTCGCTGCGCCAACTGGCCACTCCCCTGCTGCTGGCCGGCGCGGCCATGCTGGCCGGCTGTACCACGCCAACGACGCATGTCAGCGGCCCGTTCAACGTGGTGCCGGCGCCCGATGCGCCCGCCCCGACGGCGCAGCAAAAGGCGGCGCAGGAAGAACTGGTGAAGATGGTGGCGCTGCAGGACCGCCTGTCGAAAATCTCGGCGCCCCTGCTGATCAACAATGCGGACCTGTGCAAGACGTATGCGCGCAACCTGCTGGGCTTCACGGCGCAAAACAAGTATTCCTACCCCGGCATCTATGCCGACGCGGCGCAGGCGGCCCTCGGCTACGGCGAACAGATGCAGGTCTCCGGCGTCTTGCCGGGCAGCGGCGCCGCACGCGCCGGCTTGCGCAAGGGCGACGGCTTGCTGGCAGCCGAAGGCAAGCCGCTCCCGGCCGGCCCGAAGGCGGAAGGCCCGTTTGGCGCCATCGTCGGCCCGCTGGCCTCGAAAAGCGCCAGTCTGAACATGACCATCGCCCGCGACGGCCAGCAGCAGGACCTGAAGATTCCCGTCACGCGCGCCTGCGCCTTCCGCGTCGCGCTGGGCAATGCGGACAATATCAACGCCTACTCGGACGGCGCGCGCATCATGCTCACGCGCGGCATGGTCAATGCGGCGCAAAACGACGAAGGCATCGCCTTTGTCATCGCCCGCGAAATGGCGCACAACATCCTCGACCATGCGCGCAGCCAGCGCACGGCAGGGACGGCCGGCAGCATCATCGACAGCCTGGGCGCCGTGCAGCCCGACGTGTCGATGCTGACGGGCGCCGCCGGCATCAAGGCCATGCCGCAGGAACTCGACGTGCAAGCCGACACGCTGGCCATCTACCTGCTGGCGCGCGCCGGCTACAACGTCGACAACGCGGCCCGCTTCTGGCAGCGCCTGGCCACGCAAGTCCCGGCCACAGTCGCCAACGGCTACACGGCCCTGCACCCGGGCACCAACTCACGCATGGCCGCCGTCAACCGCGCCGTCACCGACGTGCGCGCCAAGCAGGCGGCGAAGAAACCGCTCAAGCCTTAGAACGCCTGCCATAAGCTACTGCGCGTCGCGCTTTGCGGTCTGCGATGCTCACTGTGCTCAATCCTGATCAAACAGGGTTTGCTCAGGCTCCCGGGAAGTTGGGGAAGTAGGTGCCCATGATCCAGGTCAGGGCACCGCAGAACACCACGGCTAGAAACAGGACAATGAGCAGCTTGCCGAACTTGGGAATACCCTCTTCTTGCGTCTTGACTTCATTTGACATGAAAATTCTCCGCAGGGTGGTGGAACAGGTAGTATATCCACAATCTTGAATACTTTTCCATACTTTGCCGCAAACATGCGGCATGTAACTCGCGCGCGCCATGGACAGCATCGACCTTGAAGTTCTGAAAACCAGCGCCGCCTGGCTCGCCGCCGGCCGCCGCTGCGAACTCGTCACCGTCATCAAGACCTGGGGTTCCAGCCCCCGTCCCGTGGGCGCCACCCTGGCCATCTGCGACGATGGCACAGTGGTCGGTTCCGTCTCCGGCGGCTGCATCGAAGATGACCTGATCGACACCGTGCGCGTGCACGGCATCGTGCGCACGCGGCCCGAAATCGTCAGCTACGGCATCAGCGCCGACGAGGCGCACCGCTTCGGCCTGCCCTGCGGCGGCACCATCGAACTGGCCATCGAGCCGCTGCATGCGGGCAGCCGCGTGGCTGAACTGCTGGCGCGCCTGGAAGCCCATGAACTCGTCGAGCGCCGCCTCGATCTGGATACCGGCGCCGTCACCCTGCAGCGCGCCACGCCGGGCGCCGTGCTGGCCCTGGAAGACGGGGCGCTCACCACGCAGCATGGCCCGCGCTGGCGCCTGCTGATCATCGGCGCCAGCCAGCTGTCGCGCTTCGTGGCGCAAATCGCCACGGCCATGGATTACCACGTCATCGTCTGCGACCCGCGCGAGGAATACCGGGGCGGCTGGAACGTACCGGGCGTGCCCCTGCTGCACGCCATGCCGGACGACCTCGTGCTGGAATTAAAGCTCGACAGCCGCAGCGCCGTCGTCGCCCTCACGCACGACCCCAAGCTCGACGACCTGGCCCTGATGGAAGCGTTGAAATCCCCAGCGTTCTACGTGGGCGCCATCGGCTCGCGCGCGAATAACGCCAAGCGGCGCGAACGGCTGCTGCAATTCGACGTCAGCGCCGAGCAGCTGGCGCGCCTGCACGCCCCCATCGGCCTGTACATCGGCAGCAAGACGCCGGCCGAAATCGCCATTTCCATCCTGGCCGAACTGACGGCCGTGAAAAACGGCGTGCCCGATGCGCTGCAAATCCAGCACGCGGCCGCCTTGACGCCGCCCAACCCTGACCTCTGCGTGCGCTGAAGCGTGAAAAGCAAGAAACGGGATGCGCCAGCATCGTCCCCCTGATACCTTCCCTGACTTTGGCCCGCCATGACCCTGCTGCACTGGACCCTCCCCCTGCCCGCCGGCTACCGCCGCGACGATGTCATCGCCTTCCACAGCCGGGATACGCAAGCCGTGGCGGAACAAGTCACGCCGACAGGCCTGCGCAAGGGCATCCTGCTTGCCGGCGTCCCCGTCGTACTGGACGTGGCGTTCACGCAGGATGCCGCCATTTGCCAGGCAGACCTCGACGACAGTGACGACACCGTCGCCGACCTGCAAACGCCGCTGCACGGCGCCCTGCTGAACATCCTCGGCCTGCGCATCGACCCGCAGCCGTTCGCGCAACTGGCCGCCGCCGACCCGCTGCTGGCGCCCTTGATCCGCGTCAACCCGGGCTTGCGCATCGTGCAATCGGCCAGCCCCTTCGAAGCGCTGACCTGGGCCATCATCGGCCAGCAGATCAACCTGTCGTTCGCCATTTCCCTGCGCCGCACCTTCATCGTGCAGGCGGGACGCCAGCATGGCAGCGGCTTGTGGTGCTACCCGGAGGCGCGCGACGTGGCGCGGCTATCCGCCGAGGATTTGACGAGCCGCAAATTCTCGCGCGCCAAGGCGGAAACCGTGCTGCGTCTGGCGCATCTCGTCAACGATGGGGAACTGTCGCTGGAGCTGCCCCCTTCCGGCGATGTGGCGGCCATTTCGCAGGCGCTGCTGGCCGTGAAGGGCATCGGCCCGTGGACCGTCAACTATGCGCTGCTGCGCGGCTATGGCTATGCCGACTGCTCGCTGCACGGCGACGTGGCCATCCGCGCCGCCCTGCAAAAGCTGCTCGGCGAAGAGGTCAAGCCGGACATGGCGCGCACGGAGCAGTGGCTGCGCCAGTACGCGCCGCACCGCACCATGGCCGCCGCCCACCTGTGGGCCAGCCTGCACGCGCCGGAAAAAAATATTTTGCCGGCCGGGGAATAAACGGCGGGCGGCACGCGTCTATCCCTTGCAAGCCCCCAAAACCTCAAGGAGACCACCATGCGCTTTACCACTTTTGCCGCCACCGCCCTTTTCACCACCTTGTCCGCCCCGCTGGCCTTTGCCGCCGACGCCATGCCCGCCAACGGCATGCTGGTCAACGCCAGCGGCATGACCGTGTATGTGTTCGACAAGGATATCGCCGACAGCGGCAAGAGCGCCTGCAGCGGCGGCTGCCTGGTGGCCTGGCCCGCCGTCATCGCCACCGAAGCGGCGCCCGCCGCCCCGTATGGCAGCATCAAGCGCGAAGACAACGGCGCCATGCAGCTGACCTACAAGGGCAAGCCCCTGTACCTGTACAAGGAAGACAAGAAACCGGGCGACGCGGCCGGCGACAATTTCAAGAACGTGTGGCACGTCGTCAAGCCTTAAGCACGCCATCCCGCCGCCACGATGACCACGCAAGAGAACAGCCGCCAGCTGCAAGCCTGCCTGCCCGGCCTGCGCCGCTATGCGCGCGCGCTGGCGGGCGCCGCGCACGCGGACGACCTGGTGCAGGACACCGTGGAACGGGCCTGGCGCAAGTTCGACCAGTGGCAGCGCAGTGGCGAGATGCGGCCCTGGCTGTTTTCCATCATGCATAACCTGCACGTGGATCAACTGCGCCGCCCCGGCCTGGCGCTGCAGGAGCTCGACGACGACGCCCTGCTGCCTGCGCCTGAGCGCGCGCCTGGGCAGGCCATCGCCATCGGCGAAATGGATGCGGCGCTGGCCCGTTTGCCGCTGGGGCAGCGCGAAGTCATCCTGCTCGTCGCGCTGGAACAGATGCCGTACGAGCAGGTGGCGTCCACGCTGGGCATCCCCGTCGGCACCGTCATGTCGCGGCTGTCGCGCGGGCGCGAGCGGCTGCGCGAACTGCTCGACGGCCGCCCCGCCGGCAGCCATGGCGCCCCTACCCTGAAAGTCGTGAAATGACAACGCAAGCCATCAGCGAAGCGCAATTGCACGCCCTGGCCGACGGCGTCCTGCCCGAGGAGCAGCGCGCGGCCATCGACGCCCACCTGCGCGCGCATCCCGAGGACGCCGCCAGGGTGAATGCGTGGCGCGAACAGAACCGGCAATTGCGCGCCCTGTTCGATCCCGTGCTGGACGAAGCCGTGCCGCCGGCCCTGCGGCAGGCGGCATTGCCAGCGGCGGCAAACGGTGCCTGGCGCCGCCCCGCCATGCAGGCGGCAGCGGCCATCGTGCTGCTCATCGCCGGCGGCGCGGGCGGCTGGCTGCTGCGCGGCGGCGATGGCACGAGCGCCAGCGCCAGCCCCCTGACGCTGGCGCGCAGCGCCGCCATCGCCCATGCCGTCTACACGCCCGAAGTGCGCCACCCCGTCGAGGTGGGCGCGGCGCAGGAAGCGCACCTGGTGCAATGGCTGTCGAAACGCCTGGGCACGCAACTGCAGCCGCCCGCGCTGTCGCCACTCGGCTATCACCTGATCGGCGGGCGCTTGCTGCCCGGCGATGGCGACGGCCCCGTGGCGCAATTCATGTACGAAGATGGCGGTGGCAAGCGCCTGACCCTGTACGTGGCCAAGGAACGGGCGGGCAGGCAGGAAACGGCTTTCCGCTATACGCAGGAAAAGGACCTGAGCGTGTTTTACTGGATCGACGGCCAGCTCGGTTATGCCCTCTCGGCGAGCCTGCCCAAACGGGAACTGGGCAAGATCGCCGACGCCGTGTACGCGCAGCTGGAGCAGGCCCGCTAAGCCCCTCCATCCAGGCGCAAGTGCGCTGAACGCCAGCCCGGCATCAGCCCAGCGCGCGCTTGAGTTCCGCATATGCGTCGACCAGCCGCTCCTTCGAATAGCCGCGATTGAGGCCACTCGGATTGGGCAAGATCCACACGCGTGCGCCGCCGAAGCGCTCTGGCTGCTCACCCCACTCCAGCTGGCGTTTTCCCGTCATCGCCGCGTAGGCGGCCTTGCCCAGGAAGGCGATCCACTGCGGCTGCGCCCATGCCAGCTTGTGCCGCAGGCCCGCCGCCGCTTGCGCAAATTCGTCCGTCCCCACCTGGTCCGCGCGGCTGGTCGGGCGCCCGACGGCCGCCGTCAAGCCCAGCCCGAAACCGAGCACGCTGACATCGTCCTGCGGCGCCACCAGGTGCGGCGTGAAGCCGGCCAGGTGCAGCACGGGCCAGAAGCGGTTGCCGCGGCCGAGAAAATGGTGGCCGGCCACCGCCGCGTCCACGCCGGGATTGAGGCCGCAAAAAACCACCTGCAAGCCGGGAGCGAGGATGTCGGGCAAGCCCGGTGCCGTTGTGAGGTATGTCATGGAAAACTCCGATATCAGAAGCCGCAGTATGCCACCGGCGCCATCTCCTGCAGCGCAGGGCGGCCGGTGCTACCATCCTATACTGATGAGCTAATCCGTCTGGCGGATGGCCGTCGCGCTGTCCCGCACCATCCCCACTCCGAGGAATACACATGACGACCCTGACCATCAATGGCAAGCAGCACGACCTTGCACTGCCTGAAGACACGCCCCTGTTGTGGGCCCTGCGCGACGAACTGGGCATGACCGGCACCAAATTCGGCTGCGGCATGGCCCTGTGCGGCGCCTGCACCGTGCACCTCGATGGCGAAGCCATCCGCTCCTGCGTGACGCCCATGTCGGCCGCCGCCGGCAAGAAGATCACCACCATCGAAGCGGTGGGCGAAGACAAGGTCGGCCTTGCGCTGCAACAAGCCTGGCAGGAACACGGCGTGCCACAATGCGGTTACTGTCAGGCCGGGCAAATCATGTCGGCCACGGCCCTGCTGCACAAGACGCCAAGACCGAACGACCAGCAAATCCGCGAAGCGATGAGCGGCAATATCTGCCGCTGCGGCACCTACACGCGCATCCACGCGGCCATCAAGCAGGCCGCAAGCAGCATCCACGCAAAAGGAGCGGCCAAATGAGCATGCATGACACTGCCGCCGCACATTCGCCTGCGCGGCGCAACTGGCTCAAGGCCGCCGGCGCGCTGGCCGGCTTGACCCTGGTGGCCGGCTCTTCCGGCCTCGTGATGGCGGCCGATGCCGTCAAATACGGCGGCGACAATATGGCTGGCGGCGTGGTCGACGACACCCTGGTCTTCCTGTCGATCGGCGCCGACGGCATCGTCACCATCGTGGCGCACCGCTCCGAAATGGGCCAGGGCATCCGCACCAGCTTGCCCATGGTGGCGGCCGACGAACTGGGCGCCGACTGGGCGCAGGTGCGCGTGCAGCAGGCGCCCGCCGACGAAGCGCGCTACGGCAGCCAGGATACGGACGGCTCGCGCAGCATGCGCCACTCGTTCCGCGCCATGCGCCACGTGGGCGCCACGGCGCGCCTGATGCTGGAAACGGCGGCCGCCGTGCGCTGGGACGTACCCGTGACAGAAGTGAAAGCCGTCAATCACGCGGTCGTGCATGCGGCCAGCGGACGCTCGCTGTCCTTCGGCGCGCTGGCCGAAGACGCGGCCAGATTGCCCGTGCCGCCACGCGCGCGCATCAGCCTGAAAACGGCGGGCGAGCTGCGCTACATCGGGCAAACCAGCACGCGCGGCATCGACTTGCACGACATCGTCACGGGCAACACCCACTTCGGCATCGACACGCGCCTCGATGGCATGGCGTACGCCGTCATCGCCCGTCCGCCCGTCTTCGGCGGCAAGCTGAAAAGCGTGGACAAGACGGCGGCCCTGAAAGTGCCGGGCGTGCTGCGCATCGTCGAACTGGCGGGCAGCCCGCCGCCGGCCATGTTCAATCCGCTGGGCGGCGTGGCCGTCATCGCCAGCAACACCTGGGCCGCCATCAAGGGCCGCGAAGCGCTGGTGCTGGAATGGGACGACGGTCCGAACAGCGGCTACGATTCGAAAGCCTTCCGCAAGACGCTGGAAGCGGCCGTGCGCCAGCCGGCCAGCCCGGCGCGCGACCAGGGCAAGACGGTGGCGACGCTGGCCGCCGCCCCCGCCGCGCGGAAATTCAGCGCCGAGTACTATCTGCCCCACCTGGCCCACGCCACCATGGAGCCGCCCGCCGCCACCGTGCGCATCGCCAACGGCAAGGCCGAAGTGTGGGCCTGCGTGCAGGCACCGCAGGCGACGCGCAGCAACGTGGCCAAGGCCCTGGGCCTGACGTATGACGACGTGACCGTCCACGTGACCCTGCTCGGCGGCGGCTTCGGGCGCAAATCGAAACCCGATTTCGCCGTCGAGGCGGCGCTGCTGTCGAAAGCCATGGATGGCGCGCCCGTCAAGCTGACGTGGACGCGCGACGACGACCTGCAGCACGACTACCTGCATACGGTATCGGTCGAACGGCTGGAAGCGTCGCTCGACGCGAAAGGCATGCCGACGGCCTGGCTGCACCGCACGGCCGCCCCCACCATCACGTCGACCTTCGCCGCTGGCGCGAACAAACAGGCGCCGTTCGAACTGAGCATGTCGGCCATCAACGTGCCGTTCGCCATTGCGAACATCCGCGTCGAAGTGCCGGAAGTGCCGGCCCACACGCGCATCGGCTGGTTCCGCTCCGTGTCGAACATCCCGCACGCCTTCGCCATCCAGTCGTTCACGGCCGAACTGGCGCACGCGGCGAAGAAGGACCATCGCGACTACCTGCTGGCGCTCCTGGGCCCCGCGCGCAAGATCAACCCGGCCGACCTGTCCGACGGCTGGAACTATGGCGAAGATCCGGCGAAGTATCCGGTCGACATCAGCCGCATGCGCCACGTGATCGAGCTGGCGACGGCCAAGGCGGGCTGGGGCCGCAAGCTGCCCAAGGGACGGGGCCTGGGCCTGGCCGTGTCCTACAGTTTCGTCACCTATGTGGCGGCCGTGATCGAAGTGGAGATCAATGCGGCCGGCGAAGTCATCGTGCCGAGGGTCGACATCGCCATGGATTGCGGCCCGCAGATCAACCCGGACCGCGTGCGCTCGCAGATCGAGGGCGCCTGCATCATGGGCCTGTCCCTGGCCATGAGCGGCGAGATCAGCTTTAAAAATGGCCGGGTCGAGCAAAGCAATTTCCACGACTACGCCGTGCTGCGCGCCGCCGACGCGCCGCGCGTGATCCACACGCACCTGGTGCCGGGCACCCTGGACATGGAGCTGGGCGGCGTGGGCGAACCGGCCACGCCGCCGATCGCGCCCGCCCTGTGCAACGCCATCTTCGCCGCTACGGGCAAGCGCATCCGCGCCCTGCCCGTGGGCATGCAACTGGCGAAGAAAGGCTAGCCGCGCCGCGCCGCCGGCAACTGCAGCAGCAAGGCGGCGGCGGCGACCAGGGCGGCGCCGGCCGCCAGCAGCCACATGGGCCAGTCCAGCAGGAGCAGCACCCCGCCCGTGGCGGCGCCGATGGCGCTGCCCAGGTACAGCGCCGATTCGTTGAGGGCGATGGCCAGGTTGCCGTCGCCCTGGCGCGCGCGCACGGCCAGCAGTTGCTGGTTTTGCGGCACTTGCAGGGCCCAGCCGGCCGCGCCCCACAGCACGATAGGCGCCAGCATCAGCCAGGCCGACCAGCCGGCCGCCAGCGGCAGCGCGCCCAAGGCCAGCGCCAGCAGCAGCAAGATGAGCCAGGTCAGTTTCGGCGCCGCCACCTTGTCCGCCCATGGCCCGACCAGTACGCTGCCCACGATGCCCCCCACGCCCCACGCCCACAGGAAGGGCGTGGCGGAGATCGCCAAGCCCTGCGCCGACCACGCCAGCAGCGGCGCAATGAAGGTGTACATGCCCAGGCTGGCGACGGCCGCCAGCAAGGAAACGAGCAGGATGGCCAGCACCTGCCCGTCGGCCAGCAAGGCCAGCTTGCGGCGCAGCGAGATGGCCGGCGCGGACGATGCGGCAGGCAGCGCGGGCAGCTTCCACAGCAAGCCCGCCAGCGCCAGCGCACCGAGAAGCGCCACCAGCCACAGGGCCGCTGCCCAGCCCAGCTGCTGCGCCAGCAGCAAACTCAAGGGCACGCCCAGCACCGTGCCGCCCGCCATGCCGCCCATGATCGCGCCGATGGCCTTGCCCCGCTGCTGGGGCGCCGACACGCCGGCCGCCGCCGCGATGCCCAGCGCCAGGTACACGCCCGCACCGATGCCGGCGATGGCGCGCCATGCCAGCAAACCGCTGAAACCGGGCGCCAGCGCGCTGGCCCCGTTCGCCAGCACGAACACGCCCAGGGCGACCAAAAGGCCGGAGCGCTGCGCGCGCGCCGGCAGCAAGGCCACCATCAGCGGCGAGCCGAGGCCATAGGCCAGCGTAAACGCCGTCACCAGCTGCGCCGCCATCGCCAGGGGAACGGAAAACGCGCCGGCGATCATCGGCATCAGGCCTGCCGTCACATACGACGCCATGCCCAGCGCGAACGCGCCCACGGCGATCAGATAGACGGTGGCGGGCAGCACGGCGGCGGAAGTGCCAGTACTGGCGTGAGAAGAATAATCGGACATGGGCAAGCCTTCGGGAAGAAAGCAGGCATTCTGGAATACAATATAAACAATTACAATTTAACTGTTTATGCTATTACTGATAGCAACAGGCTTACCTGAAAGGCAGCACCATGCGCACTTTGGCCCGCACCCGCCACGAACTGGCCGCCTACCTGCAGGCGCGCCGCGCACGCCTGTCGCCGGAAGACGTGGGCTTGCCCGGCGGCGGGCGGCGCAGGACGCCCGGCTTGCGCCGCGAAGAAGTGGCAGCGCTGGCCGGCGTGGGACTGACCTGGTACACCTGGCTGGAACAGGGGCGCGACATCGGCGTCTCCAGCGCCTTTCTCGACAAGCTGGCCGAAGTGCTGAAACTGGACGCGGGCGAACGCCGCCACCTGTTCCTGCTCGCGCATGCGCGTCCGCCGGCCGAAGAGGGCAAGACGTTTTGCGTGGTGCCGCCGCCGGTGCGCCGCCTGATGCACGAACTGGCGCATCCCGCGTATGTGCTCAACCTGCGCTGGGACGTGCTGGCGTTCAATGCGGGCGCGGACGCCCTGTTCGGCTTCGGCGCGCATGTGCCGGCGCGGCGCAATCTGCTGTGGCTCTTGTTTACCGATCCGCTGCTGCGCTCGCGCTTCATCGGCTGGGAAGAACAGGCGCCGCTGATGCTGTCGAGCTTTCGCCGCGACTATGCGCGCGCCACGCAGGAAGCGGACATTCACGCGCTGGTGGACGAACTGGAAAAAGTCTCGCCCGAATTCAAGCTGTGGTGGCGCCGCCACGACGTGCATGCGCCATGTGCCGGCGTGCGCCGCCTGGACGTCGGCGGCGAAGGCATCGCATATGAGCACACCTCGCTGACCATCGATGCAGACCGCCACCTGCGGCTGGTGGTGTATGCGCGCCAGCTGCCAGAGTAAACACTGCCGCACAACGAAAAAACCGCTGACCCTCTTGCGAGGAATCAGCGGCTTCGAATTGGTTGCGGGGACAGGATTTGAACCTGTGACCTTCGGGTTATGAGCCCGACGAGCTGCCAGACTGCTCCACCCCGCAGCAGAATTATATACCAGATTGTTGCGAGGCGTAAAGGGCAAGATTTGACAATTGCATGCGCGCCCCGCCTCGCGAAGATTGCCGATAGGCAGATGATGGGGTGCGCCAGGCGGAAATGAAAAAAGCCGCCGATCTTTTGCAAGAATCAGCGGCTTTCCGGTATTGGTTGCGGGGACAGGATTTGAACCTGTGACCTTCGGGTTATGAGCCCGACGAGCTGCCAGACTGCTCCACCCCGCACAAGAATTATAAGGGCAAACAGGTGGCTTAGGCAATAGCTATCTCAACTTAGACCGCAATAGAGCCATTTTATTAAAAATGCGTTCCAAAGTGCGTCACGCAGCTTCGCCAATTGCCGGTTGGCATTGTGTCCGCCCGTCACGCCACGCCGCACGCAATCGGTGTACAGTAAGCGGTGTACAGTAAGCGTTACACTAGACATCATTCTTTTCCTAAGCCCGCCCATGAAATTCTGCTCCGAATGCGCCCATCCTGTCAGCCTGTCCATCCCGGAAGGCGACAACCGCCCGCGCTATGTGTGCGCCAACTGCGACGCCATCCATTACCAGAACCCGAAAATGGTGGTCGGCTCGATTCCCGTCTGGGAAGAGGATGGCCAGTTGCAGGTCTTGCTGTGCAAACGGGCCATCGAACCGCGCCTGGGCTACTGGACCCTGCCGGCCGGCTTCATGGAAAACGATGAAACGACGTCGGATGCGGCCGAGCGCGAAACGGTGGAGGAAGCGGGCGCGAATATCGAACTGGGGCCCCTGTTTTCGCTGCTGAACGTGCAGCGCGTGCACCAGGTGCACCTGTTCTACCTGGCCCGCCTGCGCGACCTCGATTTCGCACCGGGCATCGAAAGCCTGGACGTGCAGCTGTTTACGGAAGCGCAGATTCCCTGGGACGACCTGGCCTTCCCCACCATCCGCGCCACCCTGGAACTGTTCTTTGCCGACCGCGTGAAAATCCGCGAAGGCGGCAGCTACGGCGTGCATACGGGCGACATCACGCGCCCGATGGCGCGCACGGATGCAGAATAAGCTCCCCTCACCTGCCACCTTTGACGCCGCATGATTCCCTGGCTCGACATCCACACCCCGTTCCCCGACGTCTCGCGCGCCCTGACCGACGAGGCTCCCGGCCTGCTGGCGGCCGGCGCCGACCTGTCGCCCGCGCGCCTGCTCGACGCCTACCGGCGCGGCATCTTCCCCTGGTTTTCCGAAGGCCAGCCTATCTTGTGGTGGAGCACCGATCCGCGCATGGTGCTGATGACGGAGCATTTCAAGGTCTCCGACAGCCTGGCCAAGGCGATCCGCAAGGTCGAGCGCAGCGCCGCCACGGACGGGCGCTGGCAGCTGCGCTTCGACGGCGATTTCGACGCCGTCATGCGCGCCTGCGCGGCGCCGCGCAAGGATGGCCCGGGCACGTGGATTTCCGACGAAATCATCGCCGGCTACACGGGCTTGCACAAGCTGGGCTACGCGCACTCGTCGGAACTGTGGCTGGACGGGGAACTGGTGGGCGGTGCGTATGGCGTGTCGATCGGGCGCATGTTCTATGGCGAATCGATGTTCGCGCGCGTGACGGATGGCTCGAAGATCGCGCTGGCGCACCTCGTGCGCTTTTTGCAGGCGCACGGCGTGACCATGATTGACTGCCAGCAAGAAACAAGACACCTGGCGTCGCTGGGCGCGGCGCCCATTTCGCGCGCGCGCTTCCTGGCCCATGTGCGCGTCGCCATTGAAGCAGCGCAAATCACGGATTGGCAGGCTGCACCGCCGGCATAAAAAAGCTATGATATCTCCACGCAGACTTCCATTGCCGCGGACAGACCAGACAGGATCAGCATGACGCACCTGAACGAACTACCGTTTGCCACCCTGCAGTTCTACACGACGGCGCCCTACCCGTGCAGCTACCTGGACGACCGCCAGGCCCGCTCGCAGGTGGCCACGCCCTCGCACCTGATCAACAGCGACGTGTATTCGGAACTGGTGCGCAACGGCTTTCGCCGCAGCGGCATTTTTACTTACCGCCCGTATTGCGATGGCTGTCAGGCCTGCATACCCGTGCGCGTCGTGACGGGCGAGTTCACCCCGAACCGCAACCAGCGCCGCGCCTGGAACCGCCACGCCGACCTGCAGGCGGGCGTGGCCACCCTGTCCTTCCTCGACGAGCACTACGAGCTGTACCTGCGCTATCAGAGCACGCGCCACGCGGGCGGCGGCATGGACCAGGACAGCCGCGACCAGTATGCGCAATTCCTGCTGCAAAGCCGGGTCAATACGCGCCTGGTGGAGTTTCGCGATGCCGAAGGCATCCTGCGCATGGTCAGCATCATCGACGTGCTGGCCGACGGCCTGTCGTCCGTCTACACCTTTTTCGATCCGGACGTGCCAGGCGCCTCCTACGGCACCTACAACGTGCTGTGGCAAATCGCCCAGGCGCGCGAACTGGGCCTGCCCTACATCTACCTGGGCTACTGGATAAAGCAAAGCCCGAAGATGGCGTACAAGATCAATTTCAAACCCTTGGAGGCCCGCATCAAGGGGCAGTGGGTCATCCTGTAAAAAAAGGGGCTCGCGCCCCTTTTTTCATGCCTGCCGTACCGGCTTACTTGCTCTTGTCCGGAAACGCAGGACGCTTGGGCTGCACGGGCGGATTCTTCGCCAGTTCGGCCTGGATCACCTCGATCGCCTTTTCCAGCTGCGGATCACGTCCGGCGATGACGTCGGCCGGCGTTTGCTCGACGTCGATATCGGGCGGCACGCCTTCGTTTTCCACGCCCCAGCCATTCTCGCGCGTCCAGAACGCCAGGTTCGGCGCCGTGATGAAGCCGCCGTCCATCAGCACGGGGAAGCCCAGTACGCCCACCAGGCCACCCCACGTCGCCTTGCCGATCAGCGGGCCCATGTTGTTTTTGCGGAACATCCACGGTAGCAGGTCGCCGCCCGAACCGGCCGTCTCGTCGATCAGCATGGCGCGCGGCCCCTGGATCGACGCGGACGGCGTCTTCATGTCGGCGCCATAGCGCATGGTCCACCAGGCGATTTCCTTCTTCTGCAGGATCTCGATGTAGTAATCGGCCACGCTGCCGCCGCCGTTGAAACGCTCGTCGACAATGATGGCCTGCTTGTCCGCCTGCGGGAAGAAGTAGCGCTTGAAGTAGGTGTGGCCCAGCCCCGCCGTATTCGGCACGTACACATACGCCACCTTGCCGCCCGTGGCCGCATTGACCTTGCGCATATTGCCTTCGATCCAGTCGCGGTTGCGCAAGGCATCCTCGGTCGGGACGGGCACCACGGTGATGGTGCGCGCGCCCTTGCCGTCGGCCGACGGTCCCACGGTCAGGTCGATGGCCTTGCCGGCCGTGTTCTCGAAAGCGCTGTAGATATTCGTCGGCGGCAGCAAAGGACGGCTGTCGACGGCCAGCAGGTATTCGCCCGCCTTGACGTTCAGGCCCGGCTCCGTCAGCGGCGCGCGCAGGGCCGGATTCCAGTTCAAGCCGCCATACACCTTCTTGAAGCGGTAATGGCCGTCGCGCACTTCATAATCGGCGCCCAGCAAGCCCCCCGGCACCTTCTTCGCCTCGATAAAATCGTCGCCGCCGCCGCCCCGGTGGTGGCCGACGGCCAGTTCGCTGCACATCCACTGTATCAACCGGTTCAGGTCCGCGCGGCTGGACAGCTCGGGCAGGAACACGGCGTACTTGTCGCGCATGGCCTTCCAGTCCACGCCATGCATGCCCGGGTCATAGAAATAATCGCGGTTGATGCGCCACACCTCGTTGAAAATCTGCGTCCATTCGGCGCGCGGATCGGCCTTCACCTCGATGGCGTCGACCTTGATCTTGCCCTCGCCCGGCGCCAGCAGCTTGCCCGTGGCCGACCCCATGGCCCAATTGTCCTTCTGGCGATACAGCAGCTTCTTGCCGTCGGCCGAGACTTCGAAATCATCGGCTTCCGCCACCACGGTTTCCGCCTTGCGCTCCTTCAGATCGAAGCGCTGCACGGCCTTCTTGCCGTCGCTTTCGCGCAGCAAAAAGATTTGCCCCGCAGCGCCAGCCGTCAGGCTGGAGAATTGCGCGGCCGGCAGCGGCAAGTCGACGATGCGCGTGGCGATGCCGTCGAAATCGATGTGGATCGGCGCCACCGGCGCGACGACCACTTTCGGGTCGTCGCGCCCCGTCTTCGGATCGACCTTCGGCTCGCTCTTCGCTTCCGCTTCCCCCTTCGCCGTGTCTTTTTTACTCTCCGCGCCGGCCGCCTTTTCCTCGTCGCTTTCCTTGATCAGGGGCGATGGCAAGTCGCGCCGCAGCACGGCCATCCACACGGTGCGCGTCACCAAGTTGTCTTCGTTCTGCTGCGAGAACCAGTTGTTGCTGGGGCCAGCATTCGTCGAAGCGAAGAAGTACAGGTATTTGCCGCTCTTGTCGAACACGGGCTGGGCCACGTCGGACAAGCCGTCGGTCACGGGCATCGACTTGTTCTGCTCGACGGAATAGATGTAGGCGCTGCGCGTGTAGGTGGGCGAATTGAGCGTATAGGCCAGCCAGCGCGAATCGGGCGCCCACGAGGCGCGCATGCTCTTGTCGACGCCATACATCGGCTCCGTGGCGATTCTTTGCACCTTGCCCGTGCCGACATCGATCACATACATGCTCCAGCCATTGTCGGCAAACGCGATCTTCCGGCTGTCGGGCGACCAGACGGCGTTGTCATAGAAACCGCTGCCATTGAGCTTGAGCTTTTTCACGGCTCCCTTGCCGTCCTGCGAGCGCACATGCAGTTCATATTCTCCCGACTCGTCCGAGAAATACGCGACCGAGCGGCCATCGGGCGACCAGATCGGCGTGCGCTCGTGGGCGCCGGCCGTCTGCGTCAGGTTGCGCACGTCGCCCTTGTCGGCGGGGATGGTGACGATCTCGCCCCGGTATTCGAAGGCGATGCGCGCGCCCGACGGCGAAATCGACGCGTCGCGGATGTATTTCGCGTTCTTGACCCAGCGGGCGCGCGCCTGCCCCAGGTCGCTGGCCACGGCGATGGCCAGCTTGTGCGCCTGGCCGCTGGCGATGTCGAGCGAGTGCAGATAACCGGCCTGCTCGTAGACGATGGTGCCGTTCGCCGCCGACGCGTTCAACACGGGGAAATCCTTGTGCTGCGTCAACTGGCGCACGGCTTTCGTCTTGACATCGTAGGCAAACAGGTTGAATTCGCCGTTGCGGTCCGAGCGGAAGTACACGATATCCTTGATCCACATGGGATCGACGTCGTTCGAGCGCGTCGTCGGCTGGGGGATTTTTTCAATCGATTTGTCGCTGGACGAAAATAGCCACAGCCAGGAATTGGTGCCGCCCCGGTAGCGCTTCCACTGCTTGAAGGCGGGCGCGAGCGGGTTGTAGGCGATGCGCTGGCCATCGGGCGAATACGTGGCGCGCGAGGCGTTGGGGATTTCCAGCTGGGTCTCCACGCCGCCCGCCACCGGCACCGTGAACAGCTTCTGGAAGCGGTTGTTGAAGGCGGCGCGGGGCGAGGTGAACATCACGGACTGGCCATCGGGCGTAAACGATTGCGCCAGATCAACACCCGGGTGGAAGGTCAGGCGGCGCGGCACGCCGCCCGCCGCGGCGATCACATACACGTCGACATTGCCGTCGATGTTCGCGCTATACGCGATCAGGCTGCCGTCGGGCGAAAACACGGGGTTCGATTTGTCGCCCAGGTCGGAGGTCAGGCGCCGCGCGCCGCCACCGTCCAGGTTCGATAGCCATACATCGCCCGCATAGATGAAGGCGATGTGGCGGCTGGAGACGGCCGGTTCGCTCAGCATGCGGGTGTCTTGCGTATTGGGCAGGGCCAGGGCCGGATGGCTCAGCAGCAGTGCGCTGGCGGCCGCGATGGCGGTCAGGATGCGTGTCTTTTTCAATCGATGTCTCGCTTATGAAGTCAACAGAACAGAGAAAAAACAGGAAGGTCCACGGTCGAATGCGAATTATCAAGGATTCAATATTGCATTAGACCAACAAGAACTATACACCCGGCAGCCGCGCGGAACACGGTAAAATACGCCACTTATTTCGCGCGCCGCCAGCCCTTCCCGGCAGCCCGCATACCTACTCAAAGCGCCCCATGTCTGAAAAATTCCTGTACTCCCTCGCCCGCCCCTTGCTGTTTTCGATGGATGCCGAAGCGGCCCACCATCTCACTCTGCCCGCCCTGAAACGCGCCAGCGCGCTGGGCCTGACGAAGCTGGCCGGCAAACCGGCGGCGGACCCGCGCACGGTGATGGGCATCACCTTCCCGAACCCGGTCGGCCTGGCCGCCGGCCTGGACAAGGACGGCGCCTACATCGACGCGCTGGCCGACCTGGGTTTTGGCTCCATCGAAGTGGGCACCGTCACGCCGCGCGCGCAGGCGGGCAACCCGAAACCGCGCATGTTCCGCCTGCCGCAGGCGCAGGGCATCATCAACCGCATGGGCTTTAACAATGGCGGCGTGGACGCGTTTGTCGCCAACGTGCAGGCGTCGAAGTTTTACCAGAACCGCGCCGGCGTGCTGGGCCTGAACATCGGCAAGAACGCCGACACGCCCATCGAGCGCGCGGCCGACGACTACCTGCTGTGCCTGGAAAAAGTCTACCCCTACGCCAGCTATGTGACGGTGAACATCTCGTCGCCGAACACCAAGAATTTGCGCCAGCTGCAGGGCGCGTCGGAACTCGACGCCCTGCTGTCGCAGCTCAAAGATGCGCAGGCGCGCCTGGCGGACAAGCACAAGCGCTACGTGCCGCTGGCCCTGAAAATCGCGCCGGACATGGATGGCGAACAGGTGAAGAGCATCGCCGAGTCGCTCACGCGCCACCAGATCGACGGCGTCATCGCCACCAACACGACCCTGTCGCGCAGCGCCGTCGAAGGCATGCCGCACGGCGCGGAAGCGGGCGGCCTGTCGGGCGCACCCGTGTTCGAGCTGTCGAACAATGTCATCCGCCTGCTGAAGGCGGAACTGGGCGACGCGCTGCCCATCATCGGCGTGGGCGGCATCATGCAGGGCAGCGACGCCGTGGCCAAGTTCGAGGCGGGCGCGCAACTGGTGCAGCTGTACAGCGGCCTGATTTACGCCGGCCCCGCGCTGATCAAGGATTGCGCGCGCGCGCTGCACGGCAAACAGGCCCGCTAAGGACGGCGCATGGAAAAGATCAAGCTGGGTACCAGCAGCCTGGAAGTCAGCAGGATCTGCCTGGGCACGATGACCTTCGGCGAACAGAACACGGAAGCCGAAGCGCACAGCCAGCTCGATTACGCGCTGGAACGGGGCATCAACTTCATCGACACGGCGGAAATGTATCCGGTGATGGCCAGCGCGCAGACGCAGGGCAGCACCGAGCGCCACATCGGCAGCTGGCTGAAGAAAAGCGGCAAGCGCGGCAACATCGTGCTGGCCAGCAAGGTGGCCGGGCCGAATTCGCGCATGCACTGGATACGCAAGGGCAAGACGGACCACGACGCGGTCAACATCCGCGCCGCCGTCGAAGACAGCTTGCGCCGGCTGCAGACGGAGCACATTGACCTGTATCAATTGCACTGGCCCAGCCGCAACCTGCCCATCTTCGGCGCCAGCGTGTACAACCCGCGCAAGGAGCACGCTTGCATCGCCATCGAAGACACGCTGGCCGTGCTGGGCAAGCTGGTCGAGGAAGGCAAGATCGGCCACATCGGCGTGTCGAACGAATCGTCGTGGGGCGTGTGCGAATACATCAAGCAGGCGGAACTGAAGGGCTTGCCGCGCATCGCCTCCATCCAGAACCTGTACAACCTGACGGCGCGCCATTTCGAGACGAGTTTGCTTGACGAAACCTGCCACCGGGAAAATGTCAGCTTGCTGGCCTACAGCCCGCTGGCGTTCGGCCAGCTGACGGCGAAATACCTCGACGATCCGCAGGCCAAGGGCCGCCTGACGCGCTTTCCGGCCGGCTGGAGCCCCCGCTACGTGCGCCCCGCCACCATCGCGGCCGCCGGCCAGTATGCGGCGCTGGCCCGCGCGCACGGCTTGACGCCGGCGCAGCTGGCGCTGGCCTGGTGCTACACGCGCTGGTTCGTGGCCTCGACCATCATCGGCGCCACCAGCGTGGAGCAGTTGCAGCAAAATATCGACGCCCATCAAGTCACCCTGTCGCCGGAACTGGTGGCGGCCGTCGACGCCATCCACGCCAGTGCGCCCAATCCAGGGCAGTAACCGCCCTGCGTCTGGCGGCGCATGCCGCCGCCAGGCTCCCCCCTCTTTTCCCAGATAGTCGTTTTTATACAACAGCTGGCAATTTACTGCTGTGCAGCATTGCGGCCTTGCCTTGCCCGGCCGTATGCTGGAAACGAGGCCATATGCGCTACTCGCGCCATGTTGACGTGTTTCAGATATTTATTGCATATCGATAGACAGAACGATTCGTAAGCACGCCACGTGCCCACTGTTAATCTGATTTCATCGTCGGACCGCCATGGTCCGCGTAACCACCAACCGAAGAGATATCGTCGATGAGTTCAAGCAACGCCCGCTCCCAGCTTCCCGCCCTGCCCGTAAAAACCGTTATCGCCGCCAGCCTGATCGCCTGCTTCAGCCTGCCCATGCAGGCGCAAGCGCAGCAAGAGCTGCCGGCCGAAGGCGAATTGCAATCGGTGGTTGTCACCGGCACCTTCGCCAAGAACCGCCGCACCATCGATTCCGAATCGCCGATCGACATCCTCACCTCGCGCGACCTGCAAAGCACGGGCTCGGCCGAACTGGCCACCGTGCTGGCGCGCCTGCTGCCATCGCTGAACTTTGCCCGCGCCACGGGCGCCGACGCCAGCGACGCCGTGCGCCCTGCCCAGCTGCGCGGCCTGTCGCCCGACCAGACCCTGGTGCTGGTGAACGGCAAGCGCCGCTACACCTCGGCCGTCGTCAACGTCAACGGTTCCCTGGGCCGCGGCTCCGCGCCTGTCGACCTGAACGCCATCCCCCTGGCCGCCATCGACCACGTGGAAGTGCTGCGCGATGGTGCGGCGGCCCAGTACGGTTCCGATGCCATCGCCGGCGTGATCAACATCATCCTGAAAAAAGGCGCGGCCGGCGGCGACGTCGAAGTGGGCTATGGCCAGACGCAGGAACGCGACGGCAAGCAAAAATCCATCAAGGGTTCGGCCGGCTTCGCCCTGGGGGAGGACGGCTGGGTGCGCATCTCGGCGGAAGTGGCCGACCGCGACCCGACCAACCGCGCCGGCGCCGACTTCCGCAACCCATTGGAACCGCGCTACGGCAAGGTCAACCAGCGCTATGGCGACCCGGAAAGCAAGCCGGCGACGATTTTCCTCAACAGCGAATACCGCATCAGCGACAACCTCGACTGGTATGCCTTCGGCAGCTATGGCAAGCGCGACACGTCGGCTGCCGCCACGTGGCGCACGGCGCTGATCCAGGATTCCGTCACCAAGGCGTATTCGCAGCGCACGCCGATCTACCCGGAAGGCTTCTTGCCGCTGCAAAACAGCACGCTGACGGACCAGTCCATCGTCACGGGCTTGCGCGGCGAAGCCGCCGGCTGGCGCTGGGATGCCAGCCTCAATTACGGCAGCAACAAGTTCGAGCTGGACCTGGACAACACGGTCAACCAGTCGCTGGGCGCGAACAGCCCCACGCATTTCTATGCGGGTTCGCTGAAAAACGAGCAGACCGTGTTCAACCTCGATGCGGCGCGCGAATTCCCCGTCGCCGCCTTCTCCGGCCCGCTGACCGTGGCCGTCGGCGCCGAAGCACGCCATGAAAAGTACAGCATCGGCGCAGGCGACGCAGCGTCGTACACGGGCGGCGGCTCGCAAGGCTTTGCCGGCTTCCGTCCTGCCAACGCGGGCAGCCATTCGCGCCACAACGAATCGATCTATGTGAACCTGGAAGCGGAAGCGACGAAGAAACTCTCGGGCGGCGTAGCCTTACGCCATGAGCGCTACAGCGATTTCGGCAGCACTACCTCGGCCAAGGGTTCCGCCCGCTATGCGTTCACGGATGCGCTATCCCTGCGCGGCACGGTATCGAGCGGCTTCCGTGCGCCATCGCTGGCACAGCAGTACTACACCATCACCACCACCAACTTCCAGGTCATCAACGGCAACAATACGGCCATCGAGACGGGCACCTTCGCCGTCAATACGCCGCAGGCGCGCGCCCTCGGTGCACAGGACCTGAAACCGGAAAAGGCCCGCAACTACAGCCTGGGCCTGCAGTTCCAGCCCAGCCGCAACTTCACGACGACGGTGGACGCCTACCGCATCGACATCGACAACCGCATCCTGTTCTCGGCCAACCTGGCACTGAACGACAAGCTCAAGGCCCAGCTGGCCGCGCAAGGCACGCCGGTGGGCGCGGCGCGCTACTTCACCAACGCCGTCGACACGCGCACGGAAGGCGTGGACATCGTCAGCACCTACCGCATCGACCTGCAGGAGAAGGACCGCCTGGACCTCACCGTGGCGTACAACCACAACAAGAGCACGGTACGGAAAATCGCCGACAATCCGGCCATCCTGACGGCCAACAACCTGAAACTGATCGACCGCCAGAGCATCGACCGCATCACGGTGGCGTCGCCGAAGGACAAGTTCAGCCTGGCCGCCGACTACAGCTTCGGCATCTGGAATGCGCACGGCGTCGTGACGCGCTACGGCAGCTTCACCGTACCGCAAAATGACGTCAAGCTGGACCAGACGTACGACCCGCAATGGGTGCTGGACGTGTCCGGTTCCGTGAAGCTGGGCAAGAACTGGCGCCTGGTGGCCGGCATCGACAACGTCACCAACCGCTACCCGGCGCAAGTGACGAGCGCGGGCAACCTGAACGTCAACGGCACCCAGCCCTACAGCATCTTCGCGCCGAACGGCTTCAACGGCCGCTATTACTACGCCAAGGCCGGCTATAGCTGGTAAATGGCGCTCTGCCATGCAAAAAGCCTGGAACGCATCGCGTTTCCAGGCTTTTTTTTCATGCGTCAGCGCATGCGCCCGCAGGCGCTGCAGGCTCAGGCGCGGCGGCGCGCGGCAAATCCGACCAGGCCCAAGCCCAGCATCAGCATGCCGTAGGTCGCTGGCTCAGGCACTGCCGAAACCGAATTGAACGCGCGGAAATTGCTCAGGCCACGCGGCAGGTTGGCAATGGTGACAACCGTATTGGCGGCCAGCGGCGTGTCCCAGTGGAACAACAGTTCGCCACGGCCATAATGCACGGCCAGGTAGTCGAAGCTGGAGTTGACGGTGAATGAACCAGAGTTGCTGCTGGCCAAGTCGCCCTGGGCGGCAAAGACCAAGGAGCCGGTACCGCTGGACGGCAGGCCGAACGTGCTGCTGACCAAACTCTGGATGGCGGCCGCGCTTTGCGCGCCGGGCGGGTTGGCGCCGTCATAGACCCAAACCGAGTCCGCTGCCACGCTGCCATAGGTGACGGTCTTGCCGCCCACCGAAAAGCCCGTCATGGCAGGATCGGTGATTTCCACCCAGCTCGCCGCCTGGGCCAATGGCGCCAGGCAAGCCGCAGCGGTCAGGCAAAGACCCAGCAACGCGCGTTTGGTCATGTTCATATATTCCCCTGATATAAATATTTCAATAATTGCAATTTTAATTATTTTTCTATCACCCTCACATCGCAGAGCAAAAGATATCATTCAGGAAATCGAAATACAATAAAAGAAACAATTTTTACCATTGGCATTTTCAATTGGCCTTATCGATTTATGGCCGGTGCCGGCTATCGCGGGGCATGCAGCCCTCCCTGCCATGTCCGGGCGCCGCTCCTGGCAGCAGGATTGTTGTAGATCGGCACATGCCAGATAGCGGTGTAGCCCTGCGGCAACGGCAAGCCGGAAGGTAGGCGTGGTCATCCTGGCACGCAATCGGCTACCATGGGCCTTACTCTTCTTGATAACGGATCACCATGCCCAGCTGGCACCTGGCCGACGCCGCCGAACTGGCGGCGCGCCATCCCTACACCTTCTACAAATCGCCGCCCGAGGCCATCGCCCAGGTGCGCCCCGGCGAGGTGGTCAAGCTGATCTTCGCCTTCCACAGCGACGATCCGCAGGCGCCGGGCGCCGAGCGCATGTGGGTGCTGGTCGATACGGTGGACGCCGGCGGCCAATTCACCGGCAAGCTCGACAACACGCCAGGCTACATCCGTGATCTGCAAGCCAAAGACCCCGTCGCCTTCGCGGCGCGCCACATCATCAATACGCAGCACGACGATGACGATAACCTCGTCAACCGCTATGCGGGCCTGTGCTTCGTCACGAAAAAAGTGCTGGAAGACGGCGCGCCCGTCGGCTATCTGTACCGCGAGGAACCGGACAACGACGACGACAGCGGCTGGCGCTTCACGGCGAATGATGAAAGCGACGACTACATCAACGACAGCGCCAACGTGGCCCTCGTGTCGCTGGGCGCCGTGCTCAGCGTGGATGACCGCTTCATTGCGCTGCTGGACGCACCCGCCGGCGCGGCGTTTGCCTTCGACCACGACACGCAACAATTCATGGCGGTGGACGAATGACAAGTGATGAACTGAAGGAATTTTGCGCAACCCTGCCCGGCGCGCAAGCCGTGCTGTACGGTGCGCCGTCGAATATCCTCGTGTATGAAGTGGCGGGCAAGAAATTTGCGTACTTTAAAACCAGCATGCCGGAACAGTGGCGCTTCAGCCTGCGCGCCAGCGCCGGGCGCTTTATCGAACTGACGGACATGCCCGGCGTGAAACCGGCCCGTTACATGGGCCGCTTTCACTGGGTGACCATCGTCGACGTGGCGCGCTTCCCGTCCGATTACCTGGCGGAACTGGTTCAGGATAGCTACGCGCGCGCCGTGGCCAGCCTGACGCGCGCGCAAAGGGCGGCCATCGCCTAGAGGGCGTCCTCGCCCGCCATCGCGCGGTCGATGTCTTCGCGCGTCAAGTCCGGCGCCAGCTGCAGGATGAACTCGTAGGCGTAGGCGCGCAGGTAGGCGCCCCGCCGGACGGCCAGGCGCGTCGTGTTGGTGGCGAACAGATGCGACGCTTCCACGGCCCGCAGCCCCTTGTCGCGGCCATGGTCGAAGGCCATCGAGGCGACGATGCCCACGCCCAGGCCCAGCGCCACGTATTGCTTGATGACGTCGGAATCCATGGCCGTCAGGATGATATCGGTCGCCACGCCAGCCTTGGCAAAGGCGTCGTCGATATGCCCGCGCCCCGTGAAACCCTTGTCGTAGGTAATCAGCGGATACTTCGCCAGGTCTTCCAGGCGGATGGGCGAATGTTCGAGCAGCGGATGGCCGTCGGGCACGACGATCAGATGGCTCCAGCGGTAGCACGGGAACGACACGAGGTCGGGGAACTGGCTCAAGCCTTCCGTGGCGATGCCGATATCGGTCTTGCCGGACAGCACCCATTCCGCGATGTGCTCGGGCGCGCTTTGTTGTAGCGCAATACGCACGTCGGGGAAAGCGGCGCGGAAGCTTTGCACCACTTTCGGCAACGCATAGCGCGCCTGCGTGTGCGTGGCCGCCACGGACAAGGTCCCGCTCGTCTGGCCGCTGTATTCGAGGCTGGCCTGCTGCAGGTTTTCCGCCTCGATCAAGAGACGGTCGACGATCTTCAGGATGCCCTTGCCCGGCTCCGTCAAGCCCGTCAAACGCTTGCCGTTGCGCTCGAAAATCACCACGCCCAGCTCGTCTTCGAGTTCGCGGATTTGCCGGCTCACGCCCGGTTGCGACGTGAACAGGGCGTTCGCCACTTCCGTCAGGTTATAGCCGCGGCGGGCCGCTTCGCGGATCGATCGCAATTGTTGAAAGTTCATGGCTATCCTGTATCAAGTTCGGGTGGGTTCAACAAATACATGGAGACGTTTCGGGCGGACAACCAATGTCTCGCCTTCCTTCAGCTGCAGGTGGGTGAAACGCTCGTTCGACATCACCGCTTCGATCAGTTCGCTGTTATCCACGCGCTGCAAGTCCAGCTGGGCCAGCGGGCCGATGGCATGGGCGCGGCTCAGTTTCACGACGATGCCTTCCGCGCCCTGCGTGTAGCGGTCGATTTCCAGGTCGTGCGGACGCACATAGGCCGTGCCCTTGCTGTCGCTCACGCCCGCGTAGTCGGGCACCTCGAAACTGGCGTCGCCCGTGGCCATCACGCCGTCATGCACGCGGCCGTGGAACAGGTTGACGTTGCCGAGGAAGCCATACACGAACGGCGACGCGGGGTGGTTATAGACTTGCTCTGGGGAACCGAGTTGCTCGACCGTGCCCTTGTTCATCAGTACGACCTGGTCGGCCACTTCCAGCGCCTCTTCCTGGTCATGCGTGACGAAAATACTGGTGACGTGCAAGTCGTCATGCAGGCGGCGCAGCCAGCGGCGCAATTCCTTGCGCACCTTGGCATCCAGGGCGCCAAACGGCTCGTCGAGCAGCAGCACGCGGGGCTCGACCGCCAGCGCGCGCGCCAGGGCGATGCGCTGGCGTTGCCCGCCCGACAATTGCGGCGGATAGCGGTCGGCCAGCCAATCGAGCTGCACCAGCTCCAGCAAATCCTTGACCTTGCGGCGGATCTGGTCTTCCGACGGGCGCTCGCTGCGCGACTTCACGCGCAAGCCGAAGGCCACGTTCTCGAACACGGTCATGTGCTTGAACAGCGCATAGTGTTGAAACACGAAACCGACCTGGCGCTCGCGCACATGGCGGTTCGACGCGTCTTCCGCGTCCAGCAGCACCTGGCCGCTGTCCGGATGTTCCAAGCCAGCAATAATGCGCAGCAAGGTGGTCTTGCCGCAACCGGACGGGCCCAGCAAGGCCGTCAGTTCGCCGGCGGGAAAGTCCAGCGAGATATTGTCGAGGGCAACGAAATCGCCGAAGCGCTTGTGGATGTTTTTAACTGCGATGGTCATATCAGTGCTCCGTGGAACGTAAGGCGGAATCGTCGGCGTTGCTCTCGTTCAAACGCCACTCAATGAAAGCTTTCAAGGCCAGGGTCACCAGCGCCAGCAGGGCCAGCAGGGAGGCGACGGCAAACGCGGCGGCGAAGTTGTACTCGTTGTACAGAATCTCCACCTGCAGCGGCATGGTGTTGGTTTCGCCACGGATATGGCCGGACACGACGGACACGGCGCCGAACTCGCCCATGGCGCGGGCGTTACACAGGATCACGCCATACAGCAGACCCCACTTGATATTTGGCAAAGTCACGCGGCGGAAGGTATTCCAGCCCGAGGCACCCAGCACGATGGCGGCCTCTTCCTCTTCGCTGCCCTGCGACTGCATCAGCGGGATCAATTCACGCGCCACGAACGGGAAGGTGATGAAGATGGTGGCCAGCACGATGCCGGGCACGGCGAACAGGATCTTGATGTCGTGCGCCTGCAGCCACGGGCCGAACCAGCCCTGGGCGCCAAACATCAGCACATAGATCAGGCCGGAAATCACGGGCGAGACGGAAAACGGCAAGTCGATCAGCGTCAGCAAGATGCTCTTGCCGCGGAATTCGAACTTGGCGATGCACCAGGAAGCGGCCACGCCGAACACCAGGTTCAACGGCACGGCGATGGCGGCCGTGATCAGGGTCAATTTAATGGCGGAAATCGCGTCCGGATCGATGATGGCGGCGATATACGCTTCCCAGCCCTTCTTGAACGCTTCCGCAAACACGGCCACCAGGGGCACGATCAGGAACGCCGTCAGGAACAGCAAGGCGACGGTGATCAGGACGGTGCGTACCCACAACGGTTCCAGCACGACGGGGCCGACATTCGGCTCGAAGCGGCGCACTGCCGGGCGCGCATTATCCACGCCAGCGACGCTAGTCGTATTCGTACTCATGATTTCTTCGCCTTTCCGCGCGTCCATGCTTGCAGCAGGTTAATCGTCAACAACAGCAGGAAAGACACCACCAGCATCACCACGGCGATGGCCGTGGCGCCTGCGTAATCGTATTGTTCCAATTTGGTAATAATGAACAGCGGCGTGATTTCCGACACCATCGGCATATTGCCGGCGATAAAGATCACGGAACCGTACTCGCCCGTGGCGCGGGCAAACGCCAGCGCAAAGCCTGTCAGCAAGGATGGCAGGATCGTGGGGAAGATGACGCGGATAAACGTTTGCAGCGAATTGGCGCCCAGGCTGGCGGCCGCTTCTTCCAGTTCCTTTTCCGCGTCTTCCAGCACCGGTTGCACGGTGCGCACGACGAAGGGCAAGCCGATGAAGGTCAGCGCCACCACCACGCCCAGCGGCGTGAACGCCACCTTGATGCCCAGCACGCCTTCGATGAACTGGCCGAACCAGCCGTTCGACGAATACAAGGCTGTCAGGGTGATGCCGGCCACGGCCGTCGGCAAGGCGAACGGCAAGTCGACCAGCGCGTCGATGATGCGCTTGCCGGGGAATTTATAGCGCACCAGCACCCAGGCCAGGATGCCGCCGAACACCACGTTCAACAGGGCGGCGATCAGGGAAGCGCCAAACGTCAGGCGGTACGAGGCCATCACACGGTCGGACGTGACGGCGCTGAAGAAGGCGTCCCATGTCATGGTGAAAGTTTTCAGGAACACCGACGACAGCGGAATGAGAACGATCAAGGCCAGGTAAAAGAGCGTGAAGCCCAGTGACAGCTTAAATCCCGGCATGACCCGAAACGGCGCTCCGCGCGCCTTGAGCGGTGCTGCTGATGCTGCAGACATAGAAACTCCTTCTTATTACATTTTTGAGTTATAGAGTGCAATAATCACATGCATTCGTTATAAAAAGAACTAACCATTTCTCATTTGCTTAGATGGATTTTGCATACTTGCCGATGGAAATGCTGGGCGAAAAAAAACGCACCGGTGAGGTGCGTTTTTGTGGGAACAAGAGCGCCGAATAAAACGTTCAGGGCTAGGCGCCTTGCCGAAGACAGTACGAATGTACGGCGAGGCAATGCAACAACGCCATGGACGTTTTTTCGGTGCTCTTATTTGTTTGGCTGCGGCGTGAGGCGCAAGTATGGCTTCGCTGCCGTAAATCCCTTCGGATATTTCTGCTTGATCACGTCCGGATCTTGCACCGTCAGCGGAATGATGACGTCGTCGCCATCTTTCCAGTTGCCGGGCGTGGCCACCGTGTAGCCGTCCGTCAGTTGCAGGGCGTCGATGACGCGCAGGATTTCATTGAAGTTGCGGCCAGTGCTCAGCGGATACGTGAGGATCAGGCGTACCTTTTTGTTCGGGTCGACGATGAAGACGGAACGCACGGTGGCCGTGACGGACTGTTCCGGGTGAATCATGTCGTACAGCACCGATACTTTCTTGTCGACGTCGGCGATGATGGGGAAGCCCACCACCGTGTTTTGCGTCTCTTCGATATCCTTGATCCAGCTCTTGTGCGACTCGGCCGCATCCACGGACAGGGCGATGGCCTTCACGTTGCGCTTGTCGAATTCCGGCTTGAGCTTGGCCGTCAAGCCCAGTTCCGTCGTGCACACGGGGGTAAAGTCGGCCGGGTGGGAAAACAGCACCACCCAGGAATTGCCCGCCCACTCGTGGAACTTGAGGGGGCCGATCGAGCTGTCTTGTTCAAAATCAGGGGCGACATCGCCCAGGCGTAAAGTCATCGTGATCTCCTTGAGAGGTTGTGTGGCAATGGGATGTGCGTCGAATCAGGCTGCCTGACGGTGGCGTTTGTCGCTTTGCGCCAGATCAAACAGTGTTTGCAGTTGCGCCTGGCCATAGACCCAGTCACCAAGGCGCGACTCGGCGTTGATATGGCCCAGCGCACCGCCATCAATATACTTGCAATTCCAGCGCCGTGCCCACTGCGCCGCGTGTTCGGCCGTCATCCACGGGTCCGTCTGGCTGGCGATCAGGATGCCGGGGCAAGGCAGCCGCTTTTGCGGCAAGACCTTGGCGACGCCAAACTTGTCGGGATCGGCCGGCCCCACCAGCAGCACGCCGGCCACGCCCTGCGGGTCGCGGGCCAGGCTGTGCGCCGTCGTCAGGCAGCCGAAGCTGTGAGCGACGATCAGGGTAGGACGCGCATCCTGCCGCCGCACCTGATCCAGGCGCGCCGACCAGGTGGCCAGGTCGGGAGCGTTCCAGTCATCCTGCTCGACCCGCTCGAATTGCGGATACAGGCGCTGCCAGCGGCTCTGCCAATGCTCGGGACCGCTGTTATGCAAGCCCGGCACGATCAATACCCGGTAATCGGAAAAGCTGCGCAGCGCCATGATGTGTCCTTGCGTGATCGATTCCGGCAAGCGTTGCCGCCTGCCGGTGAAGATTACTTCGGCTGATAGATCTGGTCGAAGATGCCGCCGTCGGCAAAGTGCGCCTTCTGTGCCGCCGTCCAGCCGCCGGCCACTTGCTCGATGGTGAACAGGTTGACCTTGGCGAACTGCGACGCGTATTTCTTTGCCGCCTTGTCCGTTGCTGGACGGTAGTAGTTCTTCGCGATGATGTCTTGCGCTTCGTCCGTGTACAGGTAGTTCAGGTAAGCCTCGGCCACCTTGCGCGTGCCGTGCTTGTCGGCAAATTTATCGACGACGGCGACGGGCGGCTCGGCCAGGATGCTGACGGATGGCGTGATGATGTCGAACTTGGTCGGGCCCAGTTCCTTGACGGCCAGGTAAGCCTCGTTTTCCCAGGCGATCAGCACGTCGCCGATACCCCGTTCGACGAAGGTGGTGGTGGCGCCGCGCGCGCCGGAATCGAGCACGGGCACGTTTTTATACAGTTTGCCGAGGAAATCCTTGGCCTTCGCTTCGTTGCCGCCCGGCTGGCGCAAGGCATAACCCCACGCGGCCAGATGGTTCCAGCGGGCGCCGCCCGAGGTTTTCGGGTTCGGCGTGATGACGGACACGCCCGGCTTGATCAAGTCATTCCAATCCTTGATGCCTTTCGGGTTGCCCTTGCGCACCAGAAACACGATGGTCGAGGTGTAAGGCGAGCTGTTGTGCGCCAAGCGCTTTTGCCAGTCGGCGGCCAGCAGCTTGTGCTCGGCCAGCGCGTCGATGTCGTAGGCCAGGGCCAAAGTGACCACGTCCGCTTCCAGGCCGTCGATGACGGCGCGCGCCTGCTTGCCGGAACCGCCGTGCGATTGCTTGATCTTGACGTTGTCGCCCGTCTTGCCTTTCCACTCCTTGGCAAACGCCGTATTCACATCCTGGTACAGCTCGCGCGTCGGGTCGTATGACACGTTGAGCAGGGTGATATCGGCAGCCTGCGCCGTTTGCAGAAGGGCAAACGCGCTGATGGCGGCGGCAGTGATGATTTTTTTCGACAGCATCTAAGATCCCCGTGTGGTTGAACTTTCAGAGCCACCAGATTACGGCGCTATGGCCGCAAAGAGAACGAAGCGTTTCGCCGTTTGATATACATTTTTCGCATATGGACGGCGCGCAACGGGGATAAAGCGGTTAATAGAAACGGTTAAATAATACGACGGCCCACGTGGCGAAGGCCAGGATGCAGGTCAGCAGCACGGCCGCGCTGCCGAAATCCTTGGCGTTCTTCGACAGCGGATGGCGCTCCAGCGAGATACGGTCGACCACGGCTTCGATGGCGGAATTGATCAGTTCGACGATCAGCACCAGCAGCAGCACGCCGATCAGCACCAGTTTTTCAAAGGCGGAGACGCGCAGCAGCAAGGCGATCACGGTGCCGACGACGAACAAACCGAGTTCCTGGCGGAACGCGTGTTCATGGCGCCAGGCCGCTTTCAAGCCATCGAGCGAGTAGAAAAAAGCGGAAAAAATCCGTTTCAAGCCACTTTTACTTTTGAATTCGTTTACAGGTTGCATAGTTTTCCATATGTAAAGCAAGTGCAGTGGACACATTATGGGGGCGACATAGCACTGTGACCATTTATTCGCTGAATATCTCGGAACATTTCACTATTTTTTCACATCATGGTATAAAGAAGCATGAATACTGCATTGCACCAAATCCATCATGAAAATTGAACCGGTCGCTGCTCCGAAGACGACGATCCAGGTGATCGAACGCATGGTCGCCCTGCTCGACGCCCTGGCCAAATATTCCGACCCGGTCAGCCTGAAGGAATTATCCAAGGTTTCCGGTTTACACCCCTCGACGGCGCACCGCATCCTCAACGACATGGTGCTGACGCGCTTTGTCGACCGCATCGAACCGGGCACGTACCGGCTGGGCATGCGCTTGCTGGAATTGGGCAATGTGGTGAAAAGCCGCCTCAGCGTACGCGAAGCGGCGCTGGACTTCATGCGCCAGTTGCACAAGAAAACCCAGCAAACCATCAACCTGTCCGTGCGCCAGGGCGACGAGATCGTCTACATCGACCGCGCCTTTTCCGAGCGCTCGGGCATGCAGGTGGTGCGCGCCATCGGCGGCCGCGGTCCGCTGCACCTGACCTCGACGGGCAAGCTGTTCCTCTCCGTGGACGAGCCGAAAGCCATCCGCGCCTACGCCACGCGCACGGGACTGGCCGGACACAACAAGAATTCCATCACGGATCTGCAAAAGCTCGAGCGCGAGCTGAGCCTGGTGCGCGAGCGCGGCTATGCGCGCGACAATGAAGAGCTGGAACTGGGCGTGCGCTGCATGGCCGCCGGCATCCGCGACGATACAGGCAAGCTGATCGCCGGCCTGTCGATCTCGGCCCCGGCCGACCGCCTGCAGGATGGGTGGCTGGTGGACCTGGTGGAAACGGCGAACCAGATTTCCGTCACATTGGGTTATATCCCGCAAGACTGACTTCCACATAAAAATGTTCAGGGCAAGGCGCACTAACGAAGGCAGTACGACTAGTACGGCGAGTTAGTGCAACGCCGCCATGGACATTTTTAGCCGCCGGGCAGGCTCATGTTGGCTGGTTTCAAGGCTTCCAGCCACTTGCGCATGCGTCCCGCATCGGCCGTACGCGACTGTTTCCCCTTGGAATCGAGGAAGACCATGATCACGGCCCGTCCTTCGATGACCGCCTGCATCATCAGACAACGTCCCGCCTCATTGATGAACCCCGTCTTTTGCAAGCCGATTTCCCAGCCCGGATTGGCCACCAGATGATTCGTATTGCCAAACTGCATGGGCTGGCCGCTGGCTTCGACGATGGCTTTCGGGTCCGTCGAGTACTCGCGCAGCAGCGGATGGCGGAAGGCGGCCATGGCCAGCTTGCCCAGGTCGCGCGCGCTGGCCACGTTCATTTTCGACAAGCCGCTGGAATCGACGTAATGCGTATCCATCATGCCCAACTGGCGCGCCTTGCTGTTCATGGCGTCGACAAACGCCGGCAAGCCGCCCGGATAATTGCGGCCCAGCGCCGAGGCGGCGCGGTTTTCCGAGCTCATCAGGGCGATGTGCAGCATATTCGCGCGCGTCAATTGCGAGCCCACTTTCAGGCGTGAGCTGCTGAACTTGGCGCGGTCGACGTCCTCGTCCGTGATCGTCAGCAACTCATCCATGTCCTGGCGCGCTTCGACCACCACCAGGCCCGTCATCATCTTGGTGATGGAGGCGATGGGCAAGGCCACATTGGAATTCTTTTCAAACAGCACTTCCGCATTCGCCTGGTCCAGCACCAGCGCCACGCTGGACTTCAGGTCGAGCGGATCGCGCGTCAGGTTCAGGCCCGCCAGGTCGCCCATGGTGGGCATCGGTGCGGCCATGGGCACAGCCACGCTGCTGACTTTTTGATAGATGACCTTGCGTTTGCCGCGCACCATGACGACCCGGCGCACGGTCTTTTCGCGCGGCGCGGCCGTCGCGCCCTTGCGCAGCACGACTTTGACTTTCTTGGTGTTGTGTTTCTTCGAGGCTGAGGATTTGCCGTTCGCTTCCTTGGCGTGCACGGCCGCAGCCGGCGCCAGTGCAAACAGCAGGGAAGCCAGGATACCCAGCGCAAGTTTAAACTTAGCCATTCGATAATTCCCCGTGAAGCTGTTGCCTTATTGCAGTGTAGCGAAATGCAGAGCAATCGCAAGCCTATTTAACAGTTAGGACAGTATTTATTGCAGCAATGAAATACAAATCGTTGGCGATCAGCAAACAAACTCATCCTTAACCGGCTGTTTTTCCCCGCCCGTCGCCAGTAATGTCTATTTGTCCATGAATTTAACAAAGCCGGCCAGCGGCTCGCGCTCCGTGTTCAGGCGGTTCTCGACCTTGTCCGGGTCGGCATAGCCGAGGGCCATGCCGCACACCACCATTTCGCCGGCCGGCACGCCCAGTTCGTCGCGGATGATGTCATGGTAATGGATGAAGGCCGCCTGCGGGCACGTGTCGAGTCCCCGCGCACGCGCCGCCAGCATGATGTTTTGCAAAAACATGCCGTAGTCGAGCCAGGAACCCTGTTCCAGTACCCGCTCGATGGTAAAGATCAGGCCCACGGGCGCATCGAAAAACTGGAAATTGCGCCCATGCTGGGCCGCCATGCCGGCCGTGTCGCCCCGTTCCAGGCCCAGCAGCTGGTACAGGTCCAGGCCGATCTTGCGGCGGCGCTCGATGAATGGCGCCGTCCACTGGCGCGGATAATAGATATATGAGGCCGTGCGCGCGGGCGCATCGGGCGCCTTCGGTGCGGCGTAGGCGGCCAGGATGCGCTGCGACAGGCGCAGGCGGGCCTCGCCCGACAGCACATACACTTTCCACGGCTGCATGTTGGCGCCCGAAGGCGCGCGCGCCGCCACTTCCAGGATGCGCGCGATCTCGTCCTGCGCCACCGGCGTGGGCAAAAAGGCGCGGATGGAACGGCGCGACAGGATGACGCTATCGACGGCTTGCTGCGCCGCTGGTGTTTCCAATGCTTGCTTGTTCACTGCCCTGCTCTCCCGCTATAGCTTATTATTTCTTGACCACGAACACCACGCCGACCACGGCCACCAGCATGCCGGCGATCCCCAGCATATTAAAGGCTTCGCCAAACATCAGCCAAGCCATCACGGCCGTCGTGGGCGGCGTCAGGTACAGCAAGCCCGTCACTTTCGTCGCATCGCTGCGGCGGATCAGGGCGAACAGCAGGAAGATGGCGCCGATGGACAGCACGAGCACCGACCACAGCAAGGCGCCGATGAAATTCGCCGTCCATTGAACATTGCTAAAATGCAAGTCCAATCCTTCGTAATACAGGGCGAATGGCAAGACCAGCACGATGGAAGCGGCAAACTGCACCACCGTGCCGGTGCGCAAGTCAAAGTGCGGACAGTGGCGTTTTTGGTACATGGTGCCGGCCGTCATCGACAGCAGCGCGAACACGCACAGCAGCACGCTTTCCACGGTCAGACCCACGAGGTTGATCTTTGCATACACGACGAGGGCCACGCCCAGCAAGCCAAAGAACAGGCCCAGCCACTGGCGCGGGCGCACGGATTCGCCGATCAGGGGTGCGGCGCAGGCCGTCAACACGGGCTGCATGCCGACAATCAGCGCAGACAGGCCGGCCGGCATGCCCAGCTTGATGGCGCACCACACGCCGGCCAGGTAGCCGGCCTGCATCAGGATGCCGGCCACGGCGATCTGGCGAAATTGGCCCACGGGCCACGGCGCGCGCAACAGCAGCACCAGCGGCAACAAAATGACCAGCACGCCCAGGAAGCGCAGCAGCAAAAAGGTCAGCGGCGGCGCATATGGCAAGCCGAACTTGGCCACAATAAAACCTGTGCTCCATAACAACACAAAGAAGCCGGGCAAGGCCATCGGCGCCAGGTTAGTCAGGAAGGAGGCTTTGCTGCTGGCGCCAGCCGCAGCGGGAGGATTGGACATGGTATCGACTCGGGAAACGGGATCGGCACCGGGGCGTTGCCCAGTGCGGGAGGCAAAGTCTAGCATGCTGCGCCGCGATCGTCCCCGCAGGCACTGGAAACGATAGTTTAAGCACAAACCATTAACAGGTAGAAATCAAATATTTCTCTTTAGAAACAATGACTTTTGATGCAAATCTATTCAATTGTTGCATCGCACAAGAATCGCTTGACTTACGTTTTTTTCGCCGTAGAATAGGGTTTGTTGCGTTGCACAATTCTTGTTCAGCTTGAAAAATTTAGATTCACCTGCTTTCCCAAACGGTACACGCAGCATCAAATTAACCAGATTTCGATTTTTTGGAGATTTATATGTTTTCAATTCCTGAGCAATTTTCGTCCGCTACCAAAGCCAACCTGGAAGCCCAATTCGCCCTGTTCTCGTCGCTGACGGGCAAGGCCTTCGAAGGCATCGAAAAGATCGTCGAACTGAATCTGACCGCTGCCAAGGCAACGCTGGAAGAATCGACCGCCGCCGCCAAGCAATTGCTGTCGGCAAAAGATCCACAAGAATTCTTCTCGCTGGCCTCTGCCCAAGCCCAGCCTGGCGCCGAAAAAGCCATCGCTTACGGCCGTCACCTGGCTGCCATCACGTCGGGCACGCAAGCCGAGTTCAGCAAAGCTGCTGAATCGCAAATCGCTGAAACCAACCGTAAAGTCCTGTCGCTGGTGGAAGAAGTCACCAAGAACGCGCCAGCCGGTTCGGAAAACGCCGTCGCCATCCTGAAAAGCGCCATCGGCAACGCCAATGCAGGCTACGAGCAATTCTCGAAAACCAGCAAGCAAGCCGTCGAAGCCATCGAAGCGAACCTGACGTCGGCCGTGAACCAGTTCACGCAAGCGGCTGAAAAAATCGTGCCGCGCACTGCCGCCAAGTAATTATCAAGCGACCGCCACGGCGGTCTGCTGTTATCGGCTCCTCCAGGCATCCATCCCGCACTTCCCCGACGGATGCCATTATGCCCCAGCCCAGCTGGGGCATTTTTTATGCCTGAACACTTCCCGAACGCGCTTACTCGCCCAGATACGCCGCCTTCACGCGCGGGTCGTCGAGCATGGCGGCCGCGTTGCCGCCCATGGTGACCAGGCCGGAATCCATCACATAGCCGCGGTGCGCCGCCTGCAGGGCCAGCCGGGCATTCTGTTCGACCAGCAAGATCGTGATGCCTTCGGACGACACCTTGCGGATCACCTCGAAGATTTTCTCGACCATGATGGGCGACAGGCCCATCGACGGCTCGTCGAGCAGCAGCAGCTTCGGATGGCTCATCAGGGCGCGCGCCATGGCCAGCATCTGCTGCTCGCCGCCGGACAGGGTGCCGGCCATCTGCGCCGCCCTTTCCTTCAGGCGGGGAAACACGTCGAACCAGCGGGCGATGTCGTCCTCGACGCCCGCCTTGTCCGTGCGCGTGTAGGCGCCCATCATGAGGTTTTCGCGGATCGACATGCGGGTAAACACGCCCCGCCCTTCCGGCACCATCGCCAGTTTCCTTTCCACCAGGTGAAACGATTTCGTGCCCTTCAGCGATTCGCCCAGGTAGCTGATCGTGCCCTCGATCTTGCAGGCAGGCAAAGTGCCCGTGATGGCTTTCAGGGTCGTCGTCTTGCCGGCGCCGTTCGCGCCGATCAGGGCGATCAGCTCGCCCTCGTTGACTTCCAGGTCGATGCCTTTCACCGCCTTGATGCCGCCGTAGGCCACGTGCAGGCCCGCCACCTTCAATATATTGCTCATGCGTGCGATCCCCCCAGGTAAGCCTCGATGACGGCCTGGTTTTGTTGTATTTCGGCCGGCAAGCCTTCCGCGATGCGCTTGCCATATTCGAGCACCGTGATGCGGTCGCACAGCCCCATCATCAGTTTCACGTCATGCTCGATCAGGAGCACGGTCTTGCCTTCCGCCTTGATTTTCACCAGCAACTCGCGCAGGGCCAGCTTTTCCGTCGCATTCATGCCGGCCGCCGGCTCGTCGAGCGCCAGCAGGGTCGGGTCGGTGGCCAGCGCGCGGGCGATTTCCAGGCGCCGCTGGTCGCCATACGACAAAAAGCGCGCCGTGCGGTTGGCGAACTGGGCGATGCCGACGAAGTCGAGCAACTCCATGGCCCGCTTGCGGATGGACGCCTCTTCCTCGCGCGCCGCCTTGTGGCGGAAGATGGCGCCGAAGACGCCCTGGTGCGAGCGCACGTGGCGTCCCACCATGACGTTTTCCAGCGCCGTCATGTCGCCGAACAAACGGATGTTCTGGAAGGTGCGCGCGATGCCTGCCTTCGCCACCTGGTGCGGCGCGGACGGCGAATACGGCTTGCCGGCCAGCTCGAAGGTGCCCGTGTCGGGCTGGTACAGGCCCGTGATGACATTGAAAAACGTCGTCTTGCCGGCGCCGTTCGGGCCGATCAAGCCATAGATCTGCCCCTGGCGGATGGTGATGCCCACGTCGGTGAGCGCCTGCAAGCCGCCGAAACGCTTGTTTACGCCGGCGATATTGAGAATGATCTGTTCGCTCATGTGATTCCCTCCCTTAAGCGGACACGACGCCGGTGGATTTGTTCGGCTGGTCCACATCGTGGTCGGGCCGGTCTTCGTGCTTCGGCGATGGCCACAGTCCCGCAGGACGATTGAGCATGATCAACACCATGGCCAGGCCGTACAGCAGCTGGCGCAGCACTTCCGCTTCAATGACCACGTGGCCGAACAGCGCCTGCTGGGCCGGCTCGACGACATGGCGCAGCACTTCCGGTATCGAGGCGAGGATCACGCCGCCGAGGATCACGCCGGGGATATGGCCGATGCCGCCCAGCACCACCATGGCCAGCACGGCGATCGATTCCGTCAGCGAGAACGATTCCGGCGAGACAAAGCCCTGGAAAGACGCAAACATGGCGCCAGCCACGCCGCCGAACGAGGCGCCCATGGAAAAGGCCAGCAATTTGACGTTGCGCGTGTTGATGCCCATGGCCTTGGCGGCGATCTCGTCTTCGCGGATGGCCACCCAGGCGCGGCCCAGGCGCGAATGCTGTAAGCGCTTGGTGACGAACACGACGGCGATGCACAGGAAGAGGAACAGGAAGTAATAAGCGTTGACGGACGGCATGGAAAAACCGGCCACCGTCACGGTGCTGTTGGTGCCAGCCTCGCCCGCCAGGTTGACGCCGAAGATGCGGATCGGGTCGATCAAATTGATGCCTTGCGGCCCATTCGTGAAATTGATCGGATCGTTCAAATTGTTCATGAAAATGCGGATGATCTCGCCAAAGCCCAGGGTCACGATGGCCAGATAGTCGCCGCGCAGTTTCAAGGTGGGCGCGCCCAGCAGGGCGCCGAACAGGCCTGCCACGGCAGCGGCCAGCGGCACGATGATCCAGATCGACAGGTGGATGCCGTTTTCGCGGATTTCCGGGCCCATCAGCTGCACCAGGGATGCACCCAGCACCGGATACTGGTTCACCACCGATTCGAGCAGGATGGCGAACTGGGGCGACGCCAGCAAGGCCGTCAGGTAGGCGCCCACGGCATAGAAGGCGATGTAGCCGAGGTCGAGCAAGCCGGCGAAGCCGACGACGATGTTCAAGCCCAGGGCCAGCATGATGTACAGCAAGGCCATGTCGATGATGCGCACCCACGAGTTGCCGAACTGCGCGGCAAAAAACGGGAACACCATCAGCAGCGCGGCCAGGCCCAGCATGCCGGCGTAGGCTTTGGTCGGATTTTTCTTAGCGTCAAAATCGAGTAGTGCCATGATTCAGTCTCCCAGTTTCACATCAGGCACGGTCGGCCACGCGTTCGCCCATGATGCCGGACGGGCGCAGGGTCAGCACGATGATCAGCACGACGAAGGCAAAGATATCCTGGTAGTGGCTGCCCAGGAAGCCGCCCGTGATGTCGCCGATATAGCCGGCGCCCAGGCTCTCGATAATGCCCAGCAAGACACCGCCCAGCATGGCGCCGTAGATATTGCCGATGCCGCCCAGCACGGCCGCGCAGAAGGCTTTCAAGCCGGGGATGGCGCCCATGGAGAACTGGATGGACGCGTAATTGGCGCCCCACATCACGCCCGCCACGGCGGCCAGCGCGGCGCCGATGGCAAAGGTGGCAACGATGACCTTGTCGGAATCGACGCCCATGAGGCCCGACACGCGGGGATTTTCCGCCGTGGCGCGCATGGCGCGGCCCATTTTCGTTTTTTCCACCAGCAACACCAATCCGCCCATCGACAGCGCGGCCAGGGCCAGCAGCAGCACTTGCGTTTGCGAAATCACGGCGCCGCCTATGTTGATGGGGTCCGTCGACAGCAATTGCGGGAAAGGCAAGGGATTGCGCGTCCAGATCATCATGGCGAAGGTTTGCAGCAGGATGGAGACGCCGATGGCGGTAATCAGGGGGGCGAGGCGGGGGGCGTTGCGCAGGCGGCGGTAGGCGACCCGCTCGATGATGATGTTGACCAGAATACAGATGGGAATGGCGCCGAGGATGGCGGTGGCCAGTTTCAGATAGCCGGGCCAGTCCGGTACATAAATGCCCAGCAGCTTGAGAATGCTCAAGCCCACCATGGCGCCGATCATGAGCACGTCGCCGTGGGCGAAGTTGATCAGATTCAAGACGCCATACACCATTGTGTAACCGAGGGCGACTAAGGCATACATGCTGCCCAACACCAAGCCGTTGATGATCTGCTGGATGAATGTATCCATGATTGCCCTATCAAATATGCATTTTTCGGGAACAACTTCCGCCAGAACATGGGTCGCTGATACAAAAACGGCACCGGAGGAAGAATTCCTGCAGTGCCATCCCTGGACCGTTCTCACCAGCATGGTGCACGCACTCAAAAAGGGCGTGACCTTGCTTAGTCATAACGACAACATATTCAAGCTTGAGGCAATCATAACGATCTTTTGCAAAAACTAAACTTGGAATAAATCGATCATTTCCGAATTAAATTCGGTTTTGAGGCAACTATTTCACCGATACTCAATCGCCCTGCAGACTCAGGCGACGTCGCGCTTGAGGCCATCGAGGCCTTTCGGCATCGGGAAGGTGACGGCTTCCTGTACGCCGTCGAGCGGGCGCACACTCTTCACGCCGCACTCTTTCAAACGGTCGATGACGGCTTGCACCAGCACCTCGGGCGCCGAGGCGCCGGCCGTCACACCCACGCGCAGCTTGCCTTCCAGCCAGGCGGGATCGATTTGCGAAGCATTGTCGACCATGTAGGCTGGCGTGCCCATCTTCTCGGCCACTTCGCGCAAGCGGTTCGAATTCGAGCTGTTCGGGCTGCCCACGACGATCACCACTTCCACTTGCGGGGCCATGAATTTCACGGCTTCCTGGCGGTTGGTGGTGGCGTAGCAGATGTCGCCTTTTTTCGGCTCGGCGATATTCGGATATTTCGCTTTCAAGGCCGCAATAATGTCGCTAGTGTCGTCAACTGACAACGTTGTTTGCGAAACATAGGCCAGGCTTTCCGGATTGGCAACTTGCAATTTCGCCACATCCTCGAGCGTTTCCACCAGATGCATGCCCATATCGGCCTGGCCCATCGTGCCTTCCACCTCGGGATGGCCATCGTGGCCGATCATGATGATCTCGCGGCCTTCGCGGCGCATCTTGCTCACTTCCATGTGCACCTTGGTGACCAGCGGGCAAGTGGCGTCAAAAATGCTCAGGCCACGCGATTCCGCCTCGGCGCGCACGGCTTTCGACACGCCATGCGCGGAAAACACGAGCGTATTGCCTGCAGGCACGTCATCGAGGTCATCGATGAAGATGGCGCCCTTGTTGCGCAAGTCGGCCACCACATAGGCGTTGTGGACGATTTCATGGCGCACGTAGATCGGTGCGCCAAATTGCTGCAAGGCGCGCTCGACGATTTCGATCGCGCGGTCGACGCCAGCGCAAAAGCCGCGGGGCTGGGCCAGTAACAGTTCCTTATCCATCGCTACTCCTTACAGGACCGAGATGAGCTTGACTTCAAAACGCAGCGGCTGGCCAGCCAGCGGATGGTTGAAGTCGAACAGGGCCGAGTCCTCGCGCATTTCGCGCAGCACGCCGGCAAAGCGGCCGCCGCCCGGCGCGGCGAAATCGACCAGGTCGCCGATCTTGTAGTCGGCGCCCGGCACGGAGTTCTCGTCCAGCGTGGCGCGCGAGACGGACTGCACCAGCTCGGGATTGCGCTCGCCGAAGCCTTCGCCGGCCGCCAGCTCGAACGTCTGGTGCGTGCCTTCAGGCAAGCCCAGCAAGCGCTGCTCGAGGAACGGCGCCAGCTGGCCCTGTCCCAGCATCAAGGTCGCGGGATTGCCGCTGAAGGTCGTGACAATGTCAGTACCGTCAACAGTGGCAAGACGATAATGCAGGGTGAGGTAAGCCGCTTCGGTGACGACTGCTGGTTGCTCGTTGGACATAGTAGTTTTCAAGTAACTGGTGCAAAACGATATTGTAAGCCACCCTGAGCCAGCGCGCCCCATGCCATCTCGGCGCGGCCATGCTTTTGTCAAAAAACATGGCCGCGCAACACATCCGACGTCGATCCAGCGAATCAGACGTTGACGTACGTCAACCCGCCCGCCGTGCTGGCGTGATTGCCGAAGCCGGAGCTGTCTTCCAGGTTGCCGTCGAGCTTCCAGCGTCCCACGGGGCGGTGCACGATGCCATACTGGCCATAGTCATACACTTCCTTCGGCGTCAGCACGCGGTCGTACAGGATGACGTCCGACAACTGCCAGGCTGGCGCGCCCTGCTCCTGCGCATCCACGGTGCGGCCGATCACCAGGGGCGCGCCGATGGCCTGCACGAATGGCGTCACCATCTTGCTGCCCTGCGACATCAGGAAATCGTCGACGTACAGGCTGATAGAACCATCATGCTTGACGGTGCAGGTGCAGCGAAACCAGCGGTTGGCGCCATCCACGTTCACGCCGTGACCATTGTTATTGAAGCCCGCACCAGCACTGTTGCGCAGGAACAGGAACGTCTGGATATCCTGCGTCAGCAGCGTCCATCCTTTCAGGTTCGCCTGACGCGCGACAAAAGCCCCGCCCCGGCCCACCATCGTGGAAAATGCCTGCTGCCGGATGCAATACGACAGCGAAAAATCGGCGCTCTCGTAGCGCGCGGATGACGGCACGGTGAGCAGGAGGCCAGGCTGGAATTGCAAGGTTTTCTTGACGCCGAAGCAAGGCGTGGGCGGCGCCTGACGGACGGCGTCGTCGCCGCGCAAGGCGTCCCAGACGGCCTTGCGTCCGTTGCTGTAGGCGGGTGTTTCCACCAGGTTCAGACCGTCGTCTTGCATGGACTTGCCGCCGTTCCAGTCCCAATAGCATGCCAGTTGCACGCCCGTACGGCGTATGGCGCTCAGCAAGGCGTGCAGATTGTCTTGCCGTTCGGTATCTTGCAACGCCTGCTCCTGCTTTTCCGACAGGCAAAAGCTGCCAAGGTAATACGGCTTGCCCAAGGCCTTGGCCGCGCGCTGCATCACTTGCAGGTAAGCGAGCGAAGACGAGACGAAGTCGGCCGGCAAATCCGCGCTGTTGTCCAGGGCGCTGCTCACATATTCATTACCCAGAAACAGGTTTTCACAAAGGCAGTCGATCGGGTCCGGATTCATCAATGGCAGGGTTTCCGTGACGTATTGCTGCAAAGAGCCTTGCCGGGGCGAAGTATGGGCAATGCCCGCGTTACCGGAAGAAATCATGCGCGCCAGGCCATCGTTGTCACGCAGCAATTGCGCCGTTTCCTGGATGATTTCCCGGCAAACGCTCAAGCTCATATCCGTCACGCCCTTCAGTTCCTGCGCAGCCATCCAGGCGGCGATGCCGGCGTGGTTGCTGTAGTGCTGCGCAAAAGCCTGCGCAAAGGCACGCATGTAGCGGCGTGTTTTCGACTGCGGATTGGCCAGTGCGACGCGCGCGGCGGCGGCCTGCTCGTCTTTTGTAGCGCCCGCAGGGCCCGCCTCGCCCACCAATTGCGGCACGGCGTAGGGATTCCAGAATGGGCAGGCGATGATGCCGATGCCATTGGCCAGCGCGCAATCGAGCAGCGCCTGGATCGCGGCCCAGTATGCGGGCTTGATATTGAGTGCGGTCAGCGTGTTGTCGGTTGCGAAATCGGGCTTGCCAACGACCTCGCCCCAGTTCCAACCGCCCTCCTTGCCGTTGAAAGGCGCCAGCATCACCTGGAGGTACTTGAAGCCGTTGGCCGCAAGATACGGCAAATCGGTGCTGTAATCAGGATTCTTCACGTCCGGCGTCAGCGGTGCGGTAACGCTCCAGTTGCGGTGTTCCAGATACGCGTGCGCATTGAGGCCGATGCCGCTGACCTTGCCCGTGTTGACGCCAGCGGCGTTGAACTCTTGCATGACTCCATTGATAACTTTGATGTACGGCATGACGACTCCTGTCAAACAAGTGGAAGACATTGAGTTCAGGGCCCTGACTCCCCGCCGCTGCAACTTGCATGGAATGCAACGACAGGCAAATCATAGCGCTTGAAAATGGCCGGGCCGGGCATCTTGGTTTTTGTTTTTTTCATATGATTCGCCATGAAGACGAGCTAGCGCAGCATGGCCGCCCGGGGAAGGCGCGACAATCATCGGTAGGCGCCACGACCAGCCGGGCGCGAACGGGAGGCAAGATGGGCATCAAGGATTGGCCGGCCGGCGAACGGCCGCGCGAACGCCTGATCGAGGATGGTGCGCAATCGCTGTCGGACGCGGAATTGCTGGCCGTCTTCCTGCGCACGGGCGTGCGCGGCAAGAGCGCCGTGGAACTGGCGCGCGACACGGTCGAGCACTTCGGTTCGCTGCGGGGCTTGTTTGGCGCCAGCCTCGTGAGCTTTTCCGCCGTGCATGGCATGGGCAGCGCCAAGTTTGCCCAGCTGCAAGCGGTGCTGGAACTGGCGCGGCGCGCCATCATCGAAGACTTGCAGGCGGGCCAGACCCTCAATTCGCCGCACGCCGTCAAAGATTATTTGCGCCTGACCCTGGGCCACCTGGCGCATGAAGCATTCCACGTGTTGTTTTTGGACGTCAAGAACCGCCTGATCACGACCCAGGAAATGTTTCGCGGCACCCTCACCCACACCAGCGTATATCCGCGCGAAGTCGTCAAGCAGGCACTGCTGCACAACGCGGCCAGCGTGATGCTGGCGCACAACCACCCGTCCGGCGCGCCCGAGCCCAGCGAATCGGATCTATTGCTGACGCGCGCGCTGGTGCAAGCGTTGTCGCTGGTGGACGTGCGCATCCTCGACCATTTCGTCGTGGCCGGACGGCACGTGCATTCGTTCGCGGAACACGGCCAGATCTAGGCCGGGGCTGGCCAGGCGACAGTTAACCATGTGTAAACAAGGACATACGTGACTGCAGCGAGACGCTTATCTAACAGTAAACAGCGCTGTTTACCAGTGCCTTCCCCTATGAAGAAGGGGAAAAGTCAAATTGTTAAATTATTTCAATACAACATGACACAATTGTTTTTCGCAAGTCATTGATAAATCGGCTTATTTTGGATATACTCTCGTTTTTCCAATTTGGAATATCTTTAAGGAGTGCGCCATGGCACGTGTTTGCCAAGTCACTGGGAAGAAGCCGATGGTCGGCAACAATGTTTCCCATGCAAACAACAAAACCAAACGTCGTTTTTTGCCTAACTTGCAGAATCGTCGTATTTTTGTTGAATCTGAAAACCGCTGGGTCTCCCTGCGTTTGTCCAACGCCGGTCTGCGCGTCATCGATAAAGTCGGCATCGACGCCGTATTGGTCGATATGCGCGCTCGTGGCGAAAAAGTCTAATTAGCAGAATAAGGGAGCTATCATGGCAAAATCAGGCCGCGACAAAATCAAGTTAGAATCGACCGCCGGTACGGGTCACTTCTACACGACCACCAAAAACAAGCGTACGACGCCTGCGAAAATGGAGATCATGAAATTCGATCCTAAAGCACGCAAGCACGTAACGTACAAAGAAACCAAAATCAAGTAATTGATATTGTGTTCTGTAAAAAGAGCCGCTCCGATGAGCGGTTTTTTTTCGCCCTGATTTTCCTCCCGCCGCTCTCCCCTTGTGCCGGGACGAAAAAAAGGCCCTGGAAACCAGGGCCTTGATATGACGCAACAGCTTACTCAGGCATAGCTGCGCAGGCGCAAGGAAAAGTCTTGCAGCGACTTGATGCCCGACGCTTCGGCGCGCGTGCACCAGTCTTGCAGCTTTTGCAGCAATTGCTCACGCGTAAAGTGCGAACGCTCCCAGATGGCGCCCAGCTCCACGCGCATGTGGTGCATGGTTTCCAGCGCCTTGCTGTGCTGGAACAATTCCGACAGCTGTTCGTGGTGCGCATCGGCCAGCTTGCCCGGCTCGCGCTGCATCAGCTTGCGCGACGATTTCAGGAAGCGCTTTTCCAGTTCCGCCTTGTGCTTCAGGTGTTCCAGCTCTTCCTTCCAGGCATGCTTGATCGATTTCGCATACTTGGCCATCACGTCGTAACGGTTGGCGATGACCGATTGCAAGGTCTCGAAGTCCGCTTCCAGCTTGCCGTGCGAGAACTTCGGCTCCGGCGCCAGCTTTTTCACCTTGGCCAGGCCCAGCATTTCCAGCGCGCGGATATACGCCCAGCCGATATCGATTTCATACCATTTCGACGACAGCTTGGCCGAGGTCGCATAGGTATGGTGATTGTTGTGCAACTCTTCGCCGCCGATCAGGATGCCGAAGGGAATGATGTTGGTGGCCGCATCGGCGCAGTCGTAGTTGCGGTAGCCCCAGTAGTGGCCGATGCCGTTGATGATGCCGGCCGCCGTGATGGGTATCCACATCATTTGCACGGCCCACACGGAAATGCCGATCACGCCGAACAGGATGAAATTGATGACGAACAGCGACACCACGCCCAGCCAGCTGTACTTGGTGTACAGGTTGCGCTCGATCCAGTCCGTCGGCGTGCCGTGGCCATATTTCGCCATGGTTTCCATGTTCTTCGATTCAGCACGGTACAGCTCGGCGCCTTCCCAGAAGACTTTTTTGATGCCGCGCGTCACGGGGCTGTGCGGATCTTCTTCCGTATCGCACTTGGCGTGATGCTTGCGGTGGATGGCCGCCCATTCCTTGGTCACCTGGCCCGTCGTCAGCCACAGCCAGAAACGGAAGAAATGGCTGGGGATCGCATGCAATTCCAGCGCCCGGTGGGCCTGGTGGCGGTGCAGGTAAATCGTGACGCTGGCGATGGTGATATGCGTGACCACCATGGTGTACAGGAAAACTTGCCATGCGGACAGATCGGTAATGCCAGTTGCCATGAACTGCAAAACGTCGTGTAAAACGGAACTCAATGTCATTACTACTACTCCAAGTGGACAGGGCGTGCGCACGGTCGCTCCAGTGACTCTGGAGGTCCGGCAGAGTTAATTTTAGGCGTGATTGTACGCCCTAATGGGTGCGGTCAGGCAAAATCGGAGGCAGGCAGCGAGGTTAAGGCTGGGTGCCGGATGGGGCGGACTCACCCTCTGCCGCGCTGGCGAACGGGGCAGGAGGCGTACCAACAATACGCAATTCGCGTTGCGGAAACGGTACAGTGACCTTATGTTCCTGCAAGGTGCGCCAGATGGCGCGGTTCACATTCGACTTCACGCCGCCGGTGCCATTTTCCGGGTCCGCAATCCAGAAGCCGATCTGCACATCGAGGCCGTCGGCGCCGAAACGCACGAGGGTAGCCGATGGCGGATTGCTTTGCGACACACGCGGCACCTTGGCCGTCGCCGCTTCCAGCAAGGGGAAGATGACATCGAGATCCGTTTCATAGCCCACCGACACGGCCGTCGACAGCCAGACCATGCGGTTGCTCAGCGACATGTTCTGCACGCCGCCGGAAATCAGCATTTCATTCGGCACGATGGATTCAACGCCATCGCCACCCAATAACACAGTATAGCGCGTATTGATTTGCGTGACCTTGCCCGTGAATTGACCCACCGTAATCATGTCGCCGATGGTCAGGCTGCGGTCCAGCAGGATGATGAAACCGGACACGAAGTTCGCGGCGATCTTTTGCAAGCCGAAGCCCAGCGCCACGCCGAAGGCGCCGCCGAACACGGACAGCACCGTCAGGTCGATGCCCACCAGCGACAGGCTGACCAGCACGGAAACGAGGATCAGCACGGCGCGCCCCATACGCGACAGCACCACGCGCAAGGAAGTGTGCAAGCCCTGCATTTTCATCAGGCGCTCGTCGAGCGAGGTACCGGCCCACATGGCCAGCACCAGCAGCACGGCCACGGAAATAGCGGCTTGCAAGATGGCAGCCACGGACACCTTGTTGCGTCCCAGCGGCACGACGATGCTTTCCAGGAAGGTGTGCAATTCCGGCCACAGGCCCGTGATGTACAGGGCCATGCCGGCCCACACCACCACCGTGAAGATCTTTTCCAGCAGCAACATGGTCGGGCTGATGTCGCCGTGGCGGGCAAAAATGCGGCGCAGCACATAAAACCCGAAGCGCACCAGCGCCATCGAGGTGCACAGGGGAATGGCAATACTGAGCAGGTTCACGGACTGGAGCTTGGCCAGGAAATGCTGCGCAATGCCCAGCAGCATGGCCGCCAGCACGGGCGTCAGGATGCGGATGAAACTGTCCGTGCGCTGCAAGGTTTCCGGCGTAGCCGGCACGGTGGCCGCTTCCGCCCGCTGATGCAGGAATACGCGCAACTGCCGCACCAGCAGCCAGCTCAGCGCCAGGCAGGCGACGATGACCAGCGCCTGCCACAGGATGGCCGGTTGACGGAAATCATCGACAAAGTCAGTGATCAGATTCAGCAGTGGGGTTTCATTCATGGCGGATGCGGTCCGGAAGGTGAGACGGGTGGGACGGAGGTGATACGGAGGGGCTAGGCCCATGCCGCCAGGCGGGCCGGCGGCATTGAAAGCCGCCACTGCCAGGTGCAGCGGCGGCCCGTGACAGGCTTACTCGGCTTGTTCAGCGTCAGCGTCGTCGGCCGGTTTTTCATCGGCGTAGACTTTTTTCGGCATGACCTTGCGCTCGAACACGGCAGCAAAGAAGCCGTCGGTCTGGTGCAAGTGCGGCAACAATTTCAGGTAGTCGCCCATTTCCAGCTCGATCTTCTGTTCGGCCAGCACCTTGCTCATCGGTACCAGGGTGAAGTCCGGATGGGCGGCCAGGAATTGTTCGGCGATAAAGTCGTTTTCTTCGTTCAGGAAGCTGCAGGTGGCGTACACCAGGCGGCCGCCGCCCTTGACCAGGCGCGCCGCGCCGGCCAGGATGGCTGCCTGCTTGGCTTGCAATTCCACGATCGAGTTCGGCTGCTGGCGCCATTTCACGTCCGGATTGCGGCGCAGGGTGCCCAGGCCGCTGCATGGGGCGTCGACCAGCACGCGGTCGATCTTGCCGGCCAGGCGCTTGATCTTGGCATCGCGCTCATGCGCGATCTGCACCGGATGCACGTTCGACAGGCCGCTGCGGGCCATGCGCGGCTTCAGCTTGGCCAAACGCTTTTCCGACACGTCGAACGCGTACAAACGGCCCGTGTTGCGCATCAGCGCGCCCAATGCGAGGGTCTTGCCGCCCGCGCCGGCACAGAAATCGACGACCATCTCGCCGCGCTTGGCGCCGACGATCTGCGACAGGATCTGGCTGCCTTCATCTTGCACTTCGATGGCGCCGCTCTGGAACAATGGCAGATTTTGCAACGATGGCTTCTTGATCACGCGCAAGCCCAGCGGGGCATACGGCGTCGGCGTGCTGAGGATAGGCGCTTCGGCCAGGGCCAGCATCACGTCGTCGCGCGTGGCCTTGAGCGAGTTGACGCGCAAGTCCAGCGGCGCCGGCGCGTTCAGCGCATCGGCCAGCTTCATGGTTTCCGCTTCGCCGAACTGGGCGATCAGCTTGTCGAACAGCCAGGTCGGCATGTTGGCGCGCATGTTCGACGGCATCAGGCTGCGGTCGATCTGCGTGATGCGTTCCAGCCATTCCACTTCTTCTTCCGTCAAGCCGCCCAAGGAGTCGGCACCGACGGCTTCGGCCAGGCCGAGGATGGTCAAACGGCGCATGGTCGGGCCACTGCCCGCTTCGGCGAAGTCCGTGAAGAACGATTTGTTGCGCAGGACGGCATAAATGCCTTCGGCGATGGCGCCGCGTTCGCGCGAACCGAGGCGCGGATGGTCGCGGAAATAGCGCGACAGGGTGGTGTCGGCCGGGGCCGTGAAACGTAAAATTTCGCGCAATACTTCTTCAGCATTGGCAAGTATCGCTGGTGGCAATCTCATTGTTATTCTTCCTGTAATATTTTATTGAGGGTCCACGCGGACCTGGCCATGCTCGACTGACAGTTTATCGTCAATGAACAGGCGGATGGCGCGCGGGTAAAGCAGATGTTCCTGTACCAGCACGCGCGCCGATAAGCTGTCTTCTGTGTCGCCTGGCAAGACTGGCACCACCGCGCTCGCCACGGCCGGGCCATGGTCAAGCTCGGCAGTCACGAAATGCACGGTCGCGCCGTGTTCCGTCACGCCCGCCTCGAGCGCCTGGCGGTGCGTCGCCATGCCCGGGAACAGCGGCAGCAGCGACGGGTGGATATTGAGCATGCGCCCCGCGTAATGTTCGACGAAGGGCGGCGTCAGGATGCGCATGAAACCGGCCAGCACGACCAGGTCGGGGGCGAAGCCGTCGATCACGGCTTGCAGCGCCGCATCGAACTGTTCGCGGCTGGCATAATCCTTGTTGGCAACGACTGCCGTCGCTATCCCATGTTCCGCGGCAAACACCAGTCCCTGGGCATCGGCCCGGTTACTGATGACGGCGGCAATACGGGCTGGCCATTGCTCGGCTTGCGCCGCGCGGACGACCGCTTCCATGTTGCTGCCGCGTCCGGAAATGAGGATAACGATATTTTTCATAGCGCGCATTGTACCCGCTATGGCGATGCGAATCTAGAAAGGCCGGTATTATTGTTGCGGCGCAACATGAGCGCCGGCGCGCCGCAGCCGCCCGGCGATGCCGGTTTTCACCTGCGCCGGAGGCCCGCTTGAGGGCGCCGCGGCAAGAGTAAGTATTTACTCGAACGAATAGAAGACGCGGAACGGGACTTTCTTCTCGGCCCAGTAGTCGGCCGCGTCGCGGAACACGTCGAGCAGGATCTCGCGCGCTTCCTTGTCGAATTTTTGCGTATTTGGCAATTGCTCGAGCACCACCAGGAAACCCGTTTGCGTGCCCGCCTTGAACATGGTATCCGTCAGGCACAGGCGCAGGGCGTCGAAATTCTTCGCCAGGTTCTTCGGAAACAGGAATGCTTCTGCAATAATGCCGATGACTTGTTGTTTGGTCTGTCCAGCGTTGCAATGCGCATATAAAAAGTGCTGCCCGAGACGGATCGCCTCGTCTTGTAATTCGGTCACGCGAAAGGCACGGATGGACTGGACAAGGTTGGGCGGCACGGTTAGTAACAAACTCATTTTTCCCTCAAATCGACCTGTTATGTATGGATATCTTCTAGCTGCTCTTCTTATTGCATCCCCGCACGCGGGTCAATGCGCACGCGGTGATTCGATCTGTATCAACTTTTATGCGATTCAGTGCGATTTTATATAAGCCATACGCGTATTAGGGTAACGTGTTGTCCTGCATGAATCAACCCGAATATGATGTCAAACGCAAGATTTGTTACAAACCGCTGGTTTCAAGTCACTTCAACATCTTGTATCGATTGAAAGTGCATGTTACAGACTGTGGGGCAAGGGGCTTGGGCTGTTACATTTTGTTGCCACGCGAAACACTTGTCGCCGCCCGGCGGGATTACTATAGCCCCAAGTTGTAAAAAATACCCTGAAAGATTCTCTAGATAACGAGGTTACAAATGAACTTGCAAGCCAAATTGATGATGTCAGCCCTTTGTATCGGGGCATTGCCACTCGCCCAGGCCGCCGACTTTGAAGATTTCGGCAAGGTCGTGCGCGTCGTGCCGCAAGTGGAACAGATCAATCGTCCACGCCAGGAATGCCGTACGGAATACGTGCAAGTCCAGGCACCGCCGCAACAGCGCAGCGCTGGCGGCTCCATCGTCGGCGGTATCGCCGGCGCCCTGCTCGGCAGCCAGGTCGGCGGCGGCAATGGCCGCACGGCGGCGGCAGCCGCTGGCGCGATTGCCGGCGCCGTCGTCGGCGACCGTGTCGACAACCAGAACAATTACCAGGGCGGCATGCAGGAACAAGCCGTCAAGCAATGCCGTCAGGTCGACCACTGGGAATCGCGCAACAATGGCTACCAGGTCACCTACGACTACCGCGGCCGCAACTACACGAGCATCATGTCCTACGATCCGGGCGAACGCATCCGCTTGCGCGTCTCCATCGAGCCTGCTCAACAGTAACGCCTGACATAAGCTGCTGCGCGTCGGCATAGGTGGCCTGCGATGCTCACCGTACTGGAGTACGGTTGCGCTTCTCGGCCACCTCTGCCTTCCGCTCGCGACGCTTCTGTCAAGCGTTGTTACTCAGTACTAAAATGCCAGCCCCATGTCTTTCTCATGGGGCTGGCATTTTTTATGGCGCCCCGGCACGGGCTATAATGCGGCACACTTTCAGGCCGCCTTATGCTTATCAAACGAAAATCCATCGAACAAGTCGAATCCTCGCGCCCTGCGCGCAAGCCACGCTACGCCCCTGTCACCCTGTCGGAAATGGATGGCGTGCGCTATCTGCATTTCGGCACGGAATGGGTGCAGGGCGCCATGCGCATCCGCAAGCCGGACTGGCCGGAACTCGAATACGCGCAGCAGATGATGGCGTGGATGCTGTGGATCGAGCAGCCGCAGCGCCTCGCCCAGCTGGGCCTGGGCACGGCCGCGCTGACCAAGTTCTGCTACCGCCAGTTCCCCCAGGCACAGGTCGAGGCCATCGAACTGAACCCGTCCGTCATCACCATCTGCGCCTCGATGTTCAAGCTGCCGCCCAACGACGAGCGCCTGCACGTGCGCGAGATGGATGCGCTCGACTACGTCAACGATGAGGCCAACCACGGCACGCTGGACGCCCTGCAAGTGGACTTGTACGACGCCACGGCGCGCGGTCCCGTGCTCGACAGCGCCGAGTTCTATTCCGCCTGCTGCGCCTGCCTGGCGCCGCACGGCATCATGACGGTCAACCTGTTTGGCGACCATCCCAGCTATGCAAAGAACATCAAGGCGATGAAGTTTGCGTTCGAACAGGTGATCTGCCTGCCGGAAGTCCATGATGGGAACGTGGTGGCCATCGCTTTCAAGACGAAAGTGGCACTCGATGCCGAAGCGCAAGCCGCCCTGCTCGAGCGCGCCAAGCAGATCGTCGCCGAGACCAAGCTGCCCGCCAAGTCCTGGGTCAAGGGCATCGTCAGCACCCTGTAACCGCCGGCAAGTCCAGGCAAGGCCGGCAGCCCGGAAAGGCGCCGGCCATGCCCGCATCCCCTCCTTCTCCCGATACGCCGCTGCAACTGCCGCAACTGCTGGCCTGGCTGCAGGAAGACGGCTTGCTCGACGCGGCGCAAGCGGCCGCCATCGGCGCCCAGGCCGCCCTGCTGCCGGCGCCGGCCCTGCATCCGCTGTGCAGCATCGCCCACGGCGCGCTGACGCTCGACACCCTGTGCGCCTGGCTGGCGCAACGCGCAAGCCTGCCGTATGTGCGCATCGATCCCCTGCACATCGATTTCAGCCAGGTGGCCGACGTCATGACGGCCGGCTATGCGGCCCGCTTCAACATCCTGCCCGTGGAAAGCACGCCGGAGCGCATCGTCATCGCCACGGCCCAGCCGTACGCGCTCGCTTGGCAAGCCCAGCTGGGCAAGCTGGCGCCGCGCAAGCTGAGCCTGGTCATCGCCAATCCGCTGCACATCGCCGATGCCATCGCGCAATTTTTCAGCCTGGCCAGTTCCGTCAAGGTGGCCCGGCAAGCCTCCACGCAAGACCTGGCGCTGCGCCAGAATGTCGAACAACTGGTGGAACTGGGCCGCAACAAGGGTAACCTGGACGCCAACGACCAGCACGTGGTGCGCATCGTCGACTGGCTGTGGCAATACGCGTTTGCCCAGCGCGCCTCCGACATCCATCTGGAACCGAAGCGCGACGCGGGCCTCGTGCGCCTGCGCATCGACGGCCGCCTGCACCAGGCCTACCAGCTGCCGCCCGTGGTCTTGCTGGCCATGACGGCGCGCATCAAGTTGCTCGGGCGCATGGACGTGGTGGAAAAGCGCCGTCCCCAGGATGGCCGCATCAAGACGCGCAATGCGCAGGGGCAGGAAATCGAACTGCGTTTGTCGACCTTACCCACGGCCTTCGGCGAAAAGCTCGTCATGCGTATCTTCGACCCGGAAGTGGCCGTCAAGAGCCTCGCCGAGCTGGGCTTCCCACCCGCGGACGCCGAACGCTGGCGCCAGCTGACGACGCGCACGCACGGCATCGTGCTGGTGACGGGCCCGACCGGCTCCGGCAAAACCAGCACCCTGTACAGCACCCTGAAGGCGCTGGCCGGCAGCGAAGTCAATGTGTGCACGGTGGAAGACCCCATCGAAATGGTCGAACCGGCCTTCAACCAGATGCAGGTGCAAACCCAGGCCGGCATCGAACTGTCGTTTGCCGATGGCGTGCGGGCGCTGATGCGGCAGGATCCCGACATCATCATGGTGGGCGAAATCCGCGACCTGGCCACGGCCGAGATGGCCATCCAGGCCGCGCTGACGGGGCACCTGGTGCTGTCGACCCTGCACACCAATGATGCGCCCTCGGCCGTCATGCGCCTGCTGGAACTGGGCTTGCCCGCCTATCTGCTGGAAGCGTGCCTGGCCGGCGTGCTGGCGCAGCGCCTGTTGCGCTGCCTGTGCGCAGCCTGCAAGCAGCTGGACGCCGCCCCCGGCGCCGCTGCCTGGCAGCGCCTGACGGGCGGCCAGCTGGAACGGCCGGCCGCAGCGTACCGCCCCGTCGGCTGCGCCCTGTGCCGGCACAGCGGCTACCTGGGGCGGGCCGGCATCTATGAACTGCTGGGCGTGACGGAAACGTTCGGCCAGCTGGTCAAGGCGGGCGCCGACCTGCACGCGCTGCGCCGCCAGAGCCTGCTGGACGGCATGACGCCGCTGCGCATCGCCGGCGCGCGCAAGATCATCGATGGCACGACCAGTCTCGACGAAGTACTGAAGCTCACGGCGGCCCTGCCTTAGCAGGCCGGCACTTTCTCGCAGGAATGCTTTGCATTCTTTTTCAACTGATATATAATGCGGCCTCTTTCGGGTCGTTAGCTCAGCTGGTAGAGCAGCGGACTTTTAATCCGTTGGTCGCAGGTTCGAATCCCGCACGGCCTACCACGAATACAGCAGTACAGATCAGGGCTACCCGCTTCGCGCGTAGCCCTTTTTTGCATCCTTGTATGAGCAATACCCCCAATGGGGGAATACTCTCTATGGCCTGTTGCTTAAGTTGCCGAAAAGAGTAAGCGCATATGCACACAGATAGCGCTCAACAAAAGCTACACACAAACATCTAAGAACAAGACCAAGCCTTTCCTACGTTGCGGAAGGCTTGCGGCAATGGCCTAGGAAGGGCCTGGGCAGCATTCATGCGCGACACGTCCTTACCTCCTACCTCCTAAGCACATGCAACTCACCTATGGCCGCCACCTCGCGAGAACATATGGTCCACACCACCCAAGAAATGGAAGCTGGTCAAAAGATACGTCTGGAGAGGGCTGTAGGCAGATACAAGTTCATCGTCATGAGGTAAATGAGCGACTGCAAATATGGATCGCATATGCAGCAACATTCAGTGACCTTTTCAATTTGAAGAGTAATATCGAAAATCTCACTGAAAGAAGATCGATCTGATGTCTTGTGGAGCTGATTGCGCTCACCAAATCCAGCAAAGTACGCATGAGTCGCCACTCTTAATTTCCAAGCTAGATTGCGACAATGGTTTTCGATATCGAAAACAATTCTTTTGCTGCCTCCACATCCAATTTTTCGAAGAATTTTTTATCCTCAAGAAATTTTATCAGTTTCCCCATATCTTTTGAACGGAATCCGATTGGCAAATAACTTTCAAGATCTCCTTTCGACAATATAAATACACCTTCATCTTTTTTCAATGAAATAAATTCATCAAGAATGAGTTGTTGATCGGCAGACAAACCGTCTTGTATTTTTATCCGACGACTCTTTATATAACCCCATAGATCCTGCGCATCATCCCAATTCCCAGAAGACATTGCATCTTCAATTCTTAAAAAAAGTTGAGCGCCGTCCAGGCTTTTAATATTATCGACAACATCTCGCTTTATTTCTGCGACGTCGACTTTAAACATCTTCTTTACAACTTCGGTACCGATCTGCTCAACATAATCAAGGTCCGCTATCAAAGCATAAGGGACTTTACACGAATCTAAAAGAGTGCTGTACGATGAAAAGAACCCCTTCCCTCCAACAGAAATAATTTCACATATTATAGAACTAGTTTCGGAATTTTGAATTTTTTTCAACAATGCCTCAAACAACAACTTATCCGAAAGCCCTTCCACAAGTATAACCTTATCGGCAAAGAAAATGCTCTCGTTATTATGACTATTTACAATACCAAATAAATGCCGAGCATCTGGCAAATCGGCATCGTTAATTTTTACAATCTTACTTTGCTGGTTTTCACTGAAGACACGTGACACATATTGTATGGACGCAGGTGAAATAAAGACGGATGAGTGCGTTGCAAGAACGAATTGATTTCCAGTGGAAGACGAAAGCTGCTCGAACAGTGAAAGCAATACTCTTTGCCATCTTGGATGCAAATGAAGCTCCGGCTCATCAACTACGATCAGCGCATCGCGGACATTCAGCGCATAGATACAGAACAAATAATTCAGAAGTTCTTTTTCTCCAGATGATGCAGCATTCACAGAAAATGAAGCCCCTTGCTTAGTGAGTCTTATATCATATTCATTCCTCAGAGCATTTACACAATCAAGTCTCCACGTATAGCCCAACAATTTCAGCATTTCACTCAATGCTTGCATTTGCGGCTGACCGTAAAAATCCGCATCGGTTGTTCCTGACTGCTCCTCTAATAAAAGGCGGAATTTCTGCGCAATTCGCCCAATCGCCAATGTTAGTACATTTCCACCCACACGCGACGTTGCTAGATCACTATTTTGCTTATGATCAAAATAGTTGAATCCAGCAAGAGAAACACTTGACTGAAATCCAGATGCCGCCCTATTTACTGGGAGGTAGAGCAATGGGGTAGATAATGGCAACAACCCGCCATCCTCACGTACTTGCGCAATCCATTCAAAATTTCTCAAATATTGCACAAACGTTTTCTCAACGCCGACAAAGTCATCCTGAAAGGCTCCGTTGACAATCGTGTATGTGATTAATGATTTTTCCTTTAATCCATCAATATCCCAATCCCTGATCTGATCGGTCAATCCATTTAAATAACGATTCTTCATAGTGGCATTTAGTTCATCCACTCCATCCTTGATGGCCTTAATATTATCTATGTCCTGCTGAGTAACCTCAACGATGACGACGATCGACTGTTTAGCATCGTTCTCAGCACGCTCATGCTTTTCCAATGTCATCATATGAAGATTTTGATTTTGCGAAAACTGCAGACGGATCTCGGTACCGCCAGGAGATCTTGCCGACCAAGGTGGCATTATAAACCGCCGAATGACCGTTATTATAGTGTCTAATAGATTGGTTTTCCCTCCTCCGTTCGGACCAACGATAATTGAGATTTCGCCGTCGATATGAAATTCTGTCAGCTCCAGGAAACTACGGACATTTTCAAGAGAAATTTTTCGAATTTTCATTTTTTCAAAAAGGTAAATAAGATTTTTAACAATAACACGCTCGGTGTTTTGCCGAACATTTTTTCTCAAAATAGTCGCCAATTCATCGTCCATCCACTGACAGTATCTAGTGCTATACGCGATGTTTGCAGTGGCCGATTTGGAGCAAGGCGACGGCAACGACATGGCGCGCCTGGCGTCGGTCATCAAAGTGGCGCAACCGAACGCCATCGCCTGCGAATAAATCAGTCGAGTTCGTATTCCTGCAGATAACGGGCGAACAGTTCCCCATCGGCCAGCGGGCACGCAAACCCCGCGCCCCAGTCGGCCAGCAGCAACCGTTCCTTCAAGGGCAGCAGCAACAGCTCAGGCATGCCATCGCTGCACCACAGGTCGCACACGATGCCCTTGTCGTCCAGGCCGGCGAACAGGGTTTCCGTGTGCTCGCCGCCGAAGGCCAGCACGTTCTTGCATTCCACCCGGTAACTGCTGTAGCCCGTGTAGACGGCGTCGTAGGGCGGCAAGGCGTCCGCCAGCGCCAGGCGCAGCTGGTCCGCCGTGAGGCCCAGCGCGCGCAGCGGCGACGGCGGCGCCTCGGGCACATACATGTCCGTCCAGCCGGCGCCGCTGCGGTGCGCGTCGGCGAACGCCTGCTGCTCGCCCATCTGCGTCAGACAGTGCTGTAGATTATCCAGCGGCAACAATTCGATCATGCAAAAATCGTCTTCGTGGTAGTACGCTTCCCGCATGGCTCAATTCCCCAGCAAATCTTGCAGTTGCACATTGCGCCGCGACGTCAGCCGGCCGGCCCAGGTCTCGCTCGTCACGGCTGGATAGCGCACAGCGCCAAAATTCATCCAGGCATCGCGGTACGCCAGCCACAGGCGCTGGGTGGCGCGGATGCCATCCTTGCCCACAGCGCCCGCATGGGTTTCCGCCGGCTTTTTCATGAGCTTGCCGTAGATGGCGTTGAGTTCCTTGTCGAGCGCCGCCGCCTGTTCCTTGGACATGCTTTCTGGCAACTTGCCCGCTTCATACTCGCGCAGATCGTGCGCCAGTTGGTCGAGCTCGGCCGTGCGGGCGGCGATGCTCAGGGCGGCGCGCGCCGTGCCGCTCAAGTCCGTTTCATTCGCCGCGCGCGCATCGGCAAACTTGCTTGCCGCCGCCTGCAGCTTTTGCAGCGACGCTTGCGCCACGGCCGGCATGGCCGCACTGACCTTATCTGTCGCCTGCGCGCGCACGCGCTGCTTTTGCCGCGCATCGATGGCGCTGCACACGCCCATCATGTAGCCGCTGGTGATGTCGTCGCACAGGTCGATCATGCCGCGTCCGCTGGCATTGATCTGCTGCAAGTGTTCGATGCGCCCCCGCATCTCGGCCGGCGCCGCATCGATGCTGCACGCATACTTCAGCGCCAGCAGCGGGTCCTTCTGCACGCCCTGCCCATTCTGGTACAGCATCATCAGCACGGCGCTGTTCTGCGTGGCCATGGCGCAATGACGCGCGGGACGCCAGTCGGCCGGCTTGGGCGAGGACATACTCTTGGTATCGTAATACAGGTCTGTTGCCTGGCATTGCTGCAGCGATGCCGCGGCGGACGGCGCCGGCAAATCGGCGGGCGGCGGCGCCGCATCCTTGACCTTCAGGCAAGCCGCATACCAGGCCGTGCTTTCCGCGTGACCCACGCCCATGGCGCTGGTATTCGGGTACGGTGCGGCGGCGGCGGCAAAAACCGGGGCGGCCAGCAGGCAGTTCGCGCCCAGCAATAGCGTTTTCAATAAGGGTAGACTAATTTTCATGTTGAATCGGCGCCAGCGTGAGTAAAGCGGCAAGTTTAACTGATCGGATACGCCCCACCCGTCCGCCATGCGTGCGCCGGCCTGGTAAGTAACGGTACGCAGCCTTGGCAGTGCAGGAAACGATGGGCAATAATGTTGCCCGCTGTACTTTTTTCACTACTCCGGACCACGCCCATGACCTCACCCCGTCTTCGCCGTTCCCTCGGCTCGCTGCTGATCGCAGCGGCCTGCGCCTCGCTGGCAACGACCGTCCACGCCGCCGATACCAAGGCCACCACCCCAGTTGCCGCCACGCAGGCCAGGCACGCCATCACGCATGAAGACGTGTGGCTGATGAAACGGGTGGGCGCGCCCGTCGCCAGCCCCGATGGGCGATGGGCCGTGTTTTCCGTGGTCGACAGCGCCTACTCTAGCCAAGACCAATCGTCCGACCTGTGGATCAAGTCGCTGCTTGATGACAGCCCCGCGCGCCGCCTGACCTCTTCCAAGGGGGGCGAAAGCGCCGTGGCCTGGTCGCCGGACAGCCGCCAGCTGGTGTTTGTCGCCAAGCGCGACGGCGATGAAGCTGGCCAGATTTACCGCCTCGACGTGGCCGCCGGCGGCGAAGCGCAACGCCTGACCTCGCTCACCCTGGGCGCGCGCATGCCGAAATGGAGTCCGGACGGCAAGCAATTGCTGTTCATCAGCGACATCTATCCAGGCAACAAGACGGAAGCCGACGTCAAGCAAAGCGCGAAAGAGCGCAAGGAACGCAAATACAGCGCCCGTTCGTATGAAACGACGGCGCCCCGCTATTTCGACAAATGGCTGACCGACAAGCAAGTGCGGTTGTTCATCGTCGATGCGCAGCCTGATACGAAAGGTGAAAATACGCCGCGCGACATCCTGTCGGGCACGCAACTGGTCACTCTGCCGGGCTTTGGCGGCGGCCAGGGCGACGAGGGACAATCGCTGGACGCCGTCTGGACGCCGGACGGCAAAGCCGTCGTCTTCAACGCGGCCACCAACCGCGATGCGGCCCAGCGCGAAGCCGTCTACTCGCAACTGTATCTGCTGCCCGTGGCGGGCGGCGAAGCGCAGCGCTTGACGCAGGACAAACATAGCTACGGTTCCCTGAAATTTGCCGCCGACGGCAAGACCCTGTTCGCCCTCAGCGACGCGCAAACGCCCGGTAAAGTGTATGACGTGAAGCGCCTGGCCAGCTTCGCCTGGCCGATGAGCAACCCTGCACCGACCATCCTGACGGCCAAGCTGGACCGTTCGATTTCGCGCTTCGTGCTGCCCGATGGCGGCAAGCGCGTCCTCTTCAGCTATGAACATGCGGGCCTGGAAAAGCTGTACTCGATCGACGCCAGGGGCGGCGACGTGCGCGAAGAGCCATCCTTGCCTACGGGCACCATCAACTCGCTGAGCAGCGGCGGCAAGGCCTTGGTCGGCGTGTGGGAGTCCGCCATCAACCCGCCGGAAATCTATGCCTTCAACGGCAAGCAACCGAAACGCCTGACGGCTTTCAATACGGACAAGGCAGATAAGATCGACTGGCAGGCGCCCGAGCACTTCTGGTTCACGATGGCCGACGGCCGCCAGATCCACAATATGCTCATCAAGCCGGCCAATTTCGACCCGAACAAGAAATATCCGCTGTTTACCGTCATCCACGGCGGCGCGGCCAGCATGTGGCGCGACCAGTTCGTGCTGCGCTGGAACTATCATTTATTGGCCAAGCCCGGCTATGTCGTGCTGCTGACGGACTACAAGGGTTCCACCGGCTATGGCGAGGAATTCTCGCGCTCGATTCAATTCGACCCCTTGAAGGGCCCGGGCGACGAAGTCAACCAGGGTGTCGATGAAGCCATCAAGAAATATCCATTCATCGACGGCACGAAACTGGCCGCCGGCGGCGCCAGCTATGGCGGCCACCTGGCCAACTGGCTGCAAGCGACCACCACGCGCTACAAGGCCATCGTCTCGCACGCGGGCGAAATGGACCTGATCATGCAGTGGGGTACCAGCGACGGCGGTTTCGGCCGTGAAACGAATGCAGGCGGCCCCGTCTGGTCGAACCTGCCCGTGTGGCGCGACCAAAGCCCGGTCATGCAAGCGGGCAACCACGAAAAAGGCACGGGCTTTACCACGCCGATCCTGATCACCGTGGGCGAGCTCGACTATCGCGTGCCGGCCAACAATGCCTTGATGAACTTTGCCGTGCAACAACGCCTGAACGTGCCGGCGAAACTGCTGGTCTTCCCGGACGAAAACCACTGGATTTTGAAGGGCGAGAACAGCCGTTTCTTCTACAGCGAACTGGAAGGCTGGCTGGCCAAGTACCTCAAATAAGTCCTGAAACGTTCTTGAAAAATGAAAAAGCCAGGCTCCGCACACGCGGGCCTGGCTTTTTTCATGCGGGCTGGGCGGCGGCCACGGCCGCCTTCTGCCGCTGGATCGCCAGCACCATCAGCGCGGCCACGAGGCAGGCGGCGCCGGCCGCGAACAGGGCCGGGTTGTAGGTCAGCATCAGGGTGCGGATACGGCCCGCCCCATACGCGGCCACGGCGGCGCCCAGCTGGTGGCCGGCGAAGATCCAGCCGAACACCATGCCCGCCCGCTCCCGGCCAAACGTGGCCCCCACCAATTTGACGGTGGGCGGCACGGTGGCGATCCAGTCCAGGCCGTAGAACATGGCAAACAGCGACAGGCCGTACAAGGTAAATTCCGAATACGGCAACCAGAACAGGGACAAGCCCCGCAAGCCGTAGTACCAGAACAGCAATTTCCGGTTGTCATAGCGGTCCGACAGCCAGCCGGACAGGATGGTGCCGAACAGGTCGAAGGCGCCCATCATGGCCAGCACGGACGCGGCCGGCACGGCGGACAGCCCCGAGTCGCCGCACAGGGAAATGAAATGCGTCTGGATCAAGCCATTGGTGCTGAGGCCGCAGATGAAGAAGGTGCCGAACAGGATCCAGAAGGTGCGATTCGCGGCAACACTGCGCAAGATCAAAAAGGGCGTGGCAAACGTCATCTTCGCTGCTGGCGGTGGCGCCAGCGGCGTGGCCGGATCGGCGCCATACGGACGCAAGGCCACATCCTGCGGACGGTTGCGCATGCACAGGAAGGCCAGCACGGCGACGATGGCGCAGGCGGCAAACACGGGCATGACGGCCGTGCGCCAGCCGTAGTGCTCGATCAGCCAGGCGCCCACGGGCAGGAACAGCAGCTGGCCCGTAGCCGAGCTGGCCGTCAGAACGCCCACCACCAGGCCCCGGTGCGTCTCGAACCAGCGGTTCGCCACCACGGCGCTCAGGACCAGCGCCGTCATGCCCGAACCCAACCCCAGCAAGATGCCCCACAGGGCCACCAGATGCCAGAACTGCGTCATGCGCGTGGCCAGCAGCATGCCGGCGGCGATCAGGCCCAGGGCCACGCAGATGATATTGCGCAAGCCGAAACGCTCCATCAGGATGGCGGCAAACGGGCCCATCAAACCGAACAGCACGAAGCGCACGGCCAGGGCCGAGGAAATCTGCTCCGCATCCCAGCCGAATTCTCGGCTCAACGGTTGCATCAGCGCGCCCGGCAAGCCCAGCGCGGCCGACGAGGTTAATGCCGTGAGAAAAGTGATGGCGACGATGACCCAGGCAAAGTGGATGCCGCGCCGCTCCAGCCATTGCGAAAAAGGATAGGAAAGCATGCAATCCCCATGAGAAAAGAGTTAGCCCAGCACCGCCTGCTGGCGGGTTTCCTCCCATGTTATATTATGATCGTAATTTATACAATCAAAAAAACTGGAGCTGCACTGCTGCGTGCGGCTCCAGCCCTGGCCTTAACATCTGTACAAAATGCGCTTACTTCACTTTCAAGCCATTCTTCACATCCGTCACGCCTTCCACGCCACGGGCCAGGTCGGCCGCTTTTTTCACTTGCGCCTGCGAAGGCACGAAGCCGCTGAGCATGACGACGCCGTTCACCGTTTCCACGTGCACATCGAGCGCTTTCAAGTCATTGTCCTTGACGAGGTCAGCCTTGATCTTGGTGGTGATGACGGAGTCGGCCACGGCCGTCTTCGTGCTGCCGGCCGCGTTGCGCGTCACGCAGGCGGCCTTGGCCGTCGCATCCATGGCGTCGCAATTTTCCTTCGTCGTGGCGGGCGGATTTTGCGCCACATTGGTGCCGGCCCTGGCGCCCGTTTTCGCATCGGCCAGGGCCGCCGTTTTCGCCGCCTTGGCATCGTTCATGCACGTGGTTTTATCCGCGCCAGTGCGGTCGCCGCACTTGGCCCTGGCCAGGTCATACTCGGCATTGGCGACGTCCTTGCGGGCCTTGCCCAGCTCGCGCGGCGTGTTGCGGTACTGGGCCACGGCATCCGAATCGGCCTTGGCGCGCGCCACCCTGGCTTCTTCCACGCAGACTTTTTTCGCGTTGCCGCTATGGCTGTCGCAGGCGGCCTTGGCCTGCTTGTAATCACTGGATGCCTTGTCCGTCAAACTCTTGTATGAGGCATCCTGCGCATACGCGGGCGTGGCGGCAAGCAAGGCGCTGGCACTGGCGGCCAGCATGAGTGCGATCATTTTGTTCATGATGGTTCCTCTCTGGTTAATTGATGCCCAGATTAGACCCCTGCCGGACGCAAAGCTCCGTGCGACAGCACACGCTGACAGGCCATCCGCGGAAAAAATCATGTTTATTTGTCGCCGCTCAAGCCCTTCCGCCACAATACTTGCGCCTGTTCAAATGGTGAAGCGGAGTCATCAAATGCACCCGCGCCATCGGCCAGCGCCAGCCATGCCTGCGTGGCGTGCGAACCATCCACGGCCTCGCCAGCCGCGCGCACGCCGCGCATCCAGGCCAGCACCTGCTGGTACTGGCCGGGGTGGCGCCCATGCATCCAGGCCAGGGCCACCAGATCCGCATAGGCCTCTTCACGGCGCGTCTCGCGCAGCTCCTGCGCCAGCGGTGTGAACTTGCCCCGCTGCCTGCTGAGCGGCTCGACAAAGCCGCGCGGCAAGGCATGCCAGTCGCCCTGCGCATAGCGCTGGCAATGGCCGATTTCATGCGCCGTCATCGCTTCGATCATGAGGCCGTCGCGCGCGGGCGGCACGCCCTGCAGGACAGTATCGGCCATGGCATTGCCGCGCAAGGACAGCACCAGCTTGCAGCGCCCGGCTGCGTAGCCCAGCGCCAGCGGCACGGCGCCGGGGGCCTCCTGCGGCTGGACGATGATATCGATGGGCAAACCTTGCGCCCGCGCAAATGCGATCACGGCTTGGCCCGCCTGCAGCCAGCGCACTTCCAGATCCGTGAGACTGGCGGCAGCCACGGCGGGCAACGGAGACAGGGCGATGAGCAAGCTCATCAGCAAGAGCGGTTTGGGCATGGGGTCGACAGGACAAATGGGGCGGCAACCATTGCAGGGTAAGCGGCGCGGATATTTCCACAAGGAAAAACTGGCAACTTTTCACAAATAAAGACAAAAAAAAACCGGCGCAAAGGCGCCGGCTTTTTATACTGACAAGAATCAAGCTCGGGCTTATTTCTTCGCCGCCTTGTCCAGCGCGCGCGCCGTGACGAATTCCGGACGGATATCGTTGGGCACGGCCTTCATCTTGTCGAGCGCCACCTGCACTTCCGGGCGGATGACCACGTATTTGCTCATCATCGCTTGCGCGCGCGCATAGTCGCCCGTCGCCTCGATGGTCAGAAATTCGCGGTCCAGGTCGATCACGGCCTGCTTGATCTTGCCAAAATCGACGCCGAACTTGCCATCGCCCAGCGACACAAAACCGCCCTTGTCGAGGATGTAATTCATCTGGATGGCCATGCCGCGCGCATGCGAATCCGTCAAGCCGAAATGCAGGGTGCGGAAACCGGAGGCGAGGAAAGTGTTGTACAGCTTGCGCTCGGCCACGTCGCCCTGGCCCAGGGTATCGTTCAGCTGCCCCTTGTCCATCATGTAGCGCAGCGCGAACAGGCCCGTGATGTCGGCCTTGGCTTCTTCGATGGTGGAATACGCTTCTTTCAAGTCCTGGCGCGGCGTCGATGGCTTGCCGTCGACCACGGTGGCGTGCGGGCCCAGGCCGTGCATGATTTCATGCGCGAGGATGTGCGTGAAGAAAGAATTGAAATCCACGTCCTGCTGCGCTTCGGGCGTGAGCACCAGTTTCGAGATCGGCGTCAGGGTGGCCTTGAACTTGGCTTCCTGCACGTTTTTCAGCATGACGCGCTTGGAGCCGCGCGCGCTGATGATGCGCTCGTCGTTCGGCAAGTTGTAGGCGGCCGTCTGCACGGCCATGTTGCCGTCGCCCGCGCCATACACCTGGTTGACCACCACCATCGGCGCCAGCGCGCCCACTTTCGGGTTGCGGTACTGGGCGTCGAGCGGCAGGTTGTCTTCCAGCTCCTGCATGTGCTTGGCGAAGAAGTTCAGTTTTTGCGTTTCCGCCTGGTCACGGATGTTCACGTAGGCTTCGAAGGCAGCCTTGTAGCCGAACAGTTCGTCGTTATACGTTTCGTACGGGCCGATGGTGATGTCGACGGGCGAATCGAGGTCCATCCAGGCGAAGTCGGACGGCAGATAGTCGTTGTCGAGAAAAGCCTTGGCGCGCAGGGTCAGGAATTTCTTCAACGATGCATTGTCCGTGGCGGTGGCCGCCTCGTCGAGCAGCTTGGCCAGTTGCTTCAGTTCCACCTTGTACTCGTCCGAGTATTTGATCGTCTGGTATTTGCCGTCCTTGCCCGCGCGGATGGTCGTGAAAAACCATTGCGCCTGCTGCTTGTCGTCCACCGGCAAGCCGTTCATCCACGTTTCCAGGCTGGCCTTGGTAGCGCCCTGCGGATAGAAATTGCCCGCTTCCGGCTTGTGCGCGGGAATGGCGATGCCGGCATAGCTGGCCGGCATGAACGAGGCGTGGGCGTCGAGCACCGACCAGGGACCCTTGTTGATCCAGAAATAGTTCAGACGGGCTTGGCCCAGGGCCGACTTGTCCTTCTTCAAGGCCGCCCACAGCGCTTCATTGCCGGACCAGCGCTGGCGCAGCTGCAGCACGTCGACCAGCTTGGCCGCCTCGACCAGCTTGGCGATGGCCAGGCGGTCGCCCGCGGACAGGTGCGTGACATCGGCCGTCAGCGCGACGGGCGCATAGCGGGCACTCATGCTGGTCAGCTGTTGCGCGGTGGCCGGGGTGGCTGGTGCGGCGGCTGGCGTCGCGGCGCAGGCGCTGCCGACGGCAGCGGCCATCAGCAGGGGAATCAGGATGTTTTTCATGGGGCCTCGGTGTATGGTTCACAGCAAGCAAGCGCCCCGCACCATCACGGCGCGGCCGCTTTCTTGTTCAGCCTGCGATTGTCCCACCTGCCCCATGGCATGGCAAGCGGCTTACCAGACCTTGTACACCTGCCCCGTCTGCGCCCCTTCCACGCTGCGGCTGTAAGCCAGGGCCACGCGGCTGGCGGCGACCGGTTCGAAGCCGTAGAAGAAGGGGCCATACGACTCCAGCGACTCTTCCAGCACCGTGGGGCTGACGACATTGATGCGCACGCCGCGCTGCAACTCGATGGCGGCGCCCCGCACGAAACCTTCCACGGCCGCGTTGGTCATGGTGGCGGCCGTGCCGAAGCGGATGGGCTGGTCGGCCACGATACCGCTCGTGAGCGTGATCGAGCCGCCGTCGTTCAGGTATTCCTGCGCCACCAGCGCCACGTTGACCTGGCCCATCAGCTTGCTGTCCAGGCCCAGCTGGAATTGCTCGGGCGTAAATTCGGCCAAGGGGCCGAAATGCAGCTTGCCGGCCGTGACGACGACGGCGTCGACCTTGCCGATGCGCTTGAACAGGGCGCGCACTTGCGCGATGTCGCCCATGTCGGCCTGGTGCGTGCCGCTGCGGCTGCCCACCTCGATGATTTCATGGCGTTGCGCCAGTTGGGCGGCGACAGCCGTGCCGATGGTGCCGCTGGCGCCGATGATAACGATTTTCATGATGCTTCCTTGTCTGGTTGAACGATGGAGCCAGTATGCGCCGCTTACAAAAAGGAATAAATACGCTAGAATTTACAAGATTACTAATCCACAGTTTGCAATCAAGACGCCATGGATAAATTGCGCAGCATGGAAATTTTTGTCGCCGTCGTCGATGCGGGCAGTTTCACGGCCGCCGCCGAGGCATTCCAGATTTCGCCCGTGATGGTGGGCAAGCACATCAAATACCTGGAAGAGCGGCTGGGCGCGCGGCTGCTGGCGCGCACGACGCGGCGGCAAAGCCTGACGGAAATCGGCCAGCAATATGTGGAGCAGTGCCGCCAGATTTTGGCCAGCATCCATGCGGCCGAACGGGGTGCGGAAGCCATGCGCACGGCGCCGCGCGGCAAGCTGAAGATCACGGCGCCCGTATCGTTCGGCAGCGAGTGCATCGCGCCGCTGCTGGCCGACTACCTCGACGCGTATCCGGAAGTGAGCCTGGAATTGAACCTGAACGACAGGACGGTGGACCTGGTGGAAGAAGGATTCGACGCCGCCATCCGCATCGGCAAGCTGGAAGATTCCGCCATGGTGGCGCGCGCGCTGCGGCCGTATGCGATGGTGATCTGCGCCGCGCCCGCCTACCTGGCCAGACACGGCACGCCGCGCACACCGGCCGACCTGGCGCGCCACGAATGCCTGGACTTCATGCAGTGGACGCGCCATGTGCGCTGGCGCCTGGCCAGGAGCGGCGACGACGACGGCAGCCCCGTGCGCGAGAGCCGCTTCCGTTCGAACAATGGGCAGGCGCTGCGCGTAGCGGCCCTGCACGGCTTCGGCATCGTCATGCAGGCGGAAATCCTGATGGCCGGCGATATCGCCGCCGGCAAGCTGGTGCCGCTGCTGGCCGACTACGTGCCGGCGCCGCGCCCCATGCACCTCGTGTATGCGCGCGACCGCCAGCCCACGCCGAAGCTGACGACTTTCATCGATTTTCTGCTGGAACGCTACGGGCCGGCGGCGACACCGCCGCCGGCCACGCTCACGTAACCGGGAAGCCTAGTTGGCCTTTGCGGCGGGCGCCGACGCCAGCTTGGCCAGTTCGCCGTCCGGCTGCCAGCCGGCGCCCAGAGAGCGGGCCACGGCGACCGTCGCCAGCAGGCGCTGGGTCTTGATCTGCGCGGCGGCGCGGTCCGCCGCCAGCGAGCTGCGTTGCGCATCGGTCACGTCCAGGTAGGTCGAGATGCCGCGCTCGTAGCGCGTGCGCGCCACCAGGTAGGCGCGCGCCGCCGCTGCCTGCGACAGGGCCTGGGCGTCGCCCTGCAACTGGCGCTGCTCCACGTCGGACAGCGCATCTTCCACTTCGCGCAAGGCCGTCAGGAGCTTGGTTTCATGATTCGCCACGGCTTCCGCATAGCGCGCCTTGGACAAATCCAGGTTGGCCTGGTTGCGGCCACCGTCGAAGATGGGCAGGGACAGGGCCAGCGGACCAAAACTGAACTGGCGCGAACCGCCCTGCGCCAGGTCGCGCAGCTTTTCGGACGCATAACCGAAATTGCCCGTCAATTGCAGCGACGGGTAAAACGCGCCTTCGGCCACGCCCACCTGCGCATTCGCCGCGCGCAGGCCCGCCACGCTGGAGACCAGGTCCGGGCGGTGCGCCAGCAGGCTGGCAGGCAAGCCGACAGGGATACCTGGCGGCAGCGGCAAGGACGACGGTTCGGCGGCCACCGGCAGCTGCAGCGCCGATGGCGGCTTGCCCGTCAGGGTAGCCAGGCTGTTTTCCAGCTGGTTGCGCTGGCGTTTGACTTCATGCAGGTCGGCTTGCGCGTTCGACAGTTCCACTTTCGCGCGCGCCAGGTCCAGCTCATTCGTCAGGCCCGCGTTGAAGCGCGCCTCGACCAGCTGGGCCGATTCGCGGCGCGTGTCGAGCGCACCGTTCAAGATCGCCATTTCCGCGTCCAGCCCCCGCAGCTGCCAGTAATTGCTGGCCACTTGCGCCGACAGCATCAGCAGCACGCCGTCGCGGTCCGCCTGCGCCGCCAGCGCCTGCGAATCGGCCGCTTCGACCATGCGTTTGACGCGGCCCAGCAAGTCGACTTCATACGACAGCGTGCCGCCGACGGAAAAATTGTTGCCGCTGATGGAGCGGTTGCCCAGGGCCAGGCCCTGCGAGGTGTTGGCCGAAGTGCGCGAGTTCGAGATGCCCGTGCTGACGTTCACGCTCGGGCCCTGGTTGGCGCGCGCCGTGCCGCTTTGCGCCAGCGCCTGCAGCAGGCGTTCGCCGGCCGCTTTCACGCTCGGGTTGTCGCGCAGCGCGGCTTGTTCCAGCCGGTTCAGGGTGTCGTCGCCGAACACGCTCCACCATTCGGCCGGCAATTGCGCGGCGTCCGCGCTACCCGCGCCGTGGCGGAATGTGGCCGTGTCGATGCCGGCGAGATTGGCGGGCGCCTTGAAATCCTGGCCCACGGTGCCGCAGGCGGCAAGCAGCACGGCCAGCGAGGCGGCTGCGGCGATTTTGGTCATAACTGTGTTCATGATGTGTACCTTCTTGTTCTTGAGGTGCTGCACGTGCGGCCTGTGCGCGGTCAATGACCGCCGCCACCGCCACCGGGGGCTTTGAGTTTGTCGGCCAGCCACAGGGGCACGATACAGGCCAGCAGGATGGCGCCGACGAGGAAGAAGCCGTCGTTGTAAGCCATCACATACGCTTCGCGGCGCACGATGCTGTCGATCGCCTGCAAGGCCTGGTTGCCGGCCGTGACGGCGTCATAGCCCTTGGCCATGAACGAGGACGTCAACTGGTCGATGCGCAGCTGCGTGGCGCTGGAATACGCGTTGATCGCTTCACCCAGGCGCTGCGAGTGAAAGTGCTCGCGGGTGCTCAGGGCGGTGGCCAGCAGGGCGATGCCGATCGAGCCGCCCAGGTTGCGCGTCATATTGAACAGGCTCGAAGCGGACGCCATGTCCTTCGGCGCGATACCCTTCATGGCGAAGTTCGACAGGGTCAGCATGACGAAGGGCTGGCCCAGCGCGCGCACCACCTGCGACCACAGCAACTGGTCGTAGCCGGTGGAAGCGTCCATGTAGGCATTCATCATGCACGAACCGCCGAACAGCAGCAGGCCGAACGAGCACAGGATGCGGTTGTCCACCTTCGACGACAGTTTGGCGACAAACGGCATGATGAACAGCTGCGGCAAGCCCACCCACATGATGACTTCACCGATCTGCATCGGCGAATAGCCGGCGATCTGGCCCAGGAACAGGGGCAGCAAAAAGGCCGAGCCATACAGGCCCATGCCCGTCACGGCCGACAGCACGGTGGCAACGAGAAAATTGCGCTGGCCGTACAGGGCCAGGTTGACGAACGGTTCGGCGCGCGTGGCGCTGGTGACGACCCAGCCCAGGATGCCCGTCAGGGCCAGCGCGGCGAAGGCGATGATGAAACCCGAGTCGAACCAGTCCTTCGAATTACCCTCTTCCAGGAAGATGGTCAGGCAGCCCAGGCCCAGGGCCATGAAGAAGATGCCCAGCCAGTCGGCTTTCCAGAACAGCTTCAGTTGCATCGGCTCCTTGTCCAGGCCATAGATCATGCCGGCGATCAGCAGCACGCCCGGCACCCAGTTGATGTAGAAGATCGAAGGCCAGCCATACAGCTCGGAGAGATACCCGCCCAGGGTCGGGCCCATGGCCGGCGCCAGGGTGGCCGTCAGGCCGAAGATGGCCATGCCGACGGCGCGCTTCGACGCCGGCAGCTTGAGCATCACCAGGGTGAACGCCATCGGTATCAGCGCGCCGCCCGTAAACCCCTGCAGCATGCGGAAGACGATCATGCTTTCCAGGTTCCACGCCGCCCCGCACAGGGTGGAGAACAGCAGGAAGAAGGCGGTGGTGCCGATCATGTAGGTACGCAGTCCGAACACGCGCGCCAGCAGCGCGGTGAGGGGAATGACGATAATTTCGGCGACCAGGTAAGCCGTGGAAATCCACGAGCCCTCTTCCTGGGTGGCCGACAGCGAGCCAAGGATATCCTTGAGCGAGGAGTTCGTGATCTGGATGTCGAGCACCGCCATGAAGGCGCCCAGCATGCCGGCGGCGACCGCCAGCCAGGTGCGCGCGGAGACTTTCTCGTCGATCACGGGAAACGCTGGCGGCTTCGCCAGCGTGGTGGAGGAGCTGCTCATGGAAGCTTAGCGGGCGGTGGTCCGGGCGGCAGGAGCGGCGGCGTGGCGCGCATCCTTTTCCGACACGGGCTGGTTCACTTCCACTTCAGCGATCACCGACATGCCCGGCACCAGGCGGCCATTCATGGCCTTGATGTCTTCCGGCTGGAAGACGATCTTCACCGGCACGCGCTGGACGATCTTGGTGAAGTTACCGGTGGCGTTATCGGCCGGCAGCAGGGCGAACTGCGCGCCCGAGGCAGGGGCGAAACTGTCCACGGTACCCACCAGTTTCTTGCCCGGCATGGCGTCGATCGTCACGTGCACGCTCTGGCCGCGGTGCAGGTCGGCCAGTTGCGTTTCCTTGAAGTTGGCGGTGACCCAGACGTTGTCCTGCACGATGGCCGTCAATTGCTGGCCAGGCTGCACGCGCATGCCCGTTTCCACGTTGCGCTTGCCGATGCGGCCGGCGACGGGCGCCAGGATGCGGTTGTATTGCAGCTGCTGTTCCGCGTCCTTCAATTGCACGCGCAGCACGGCCACTTGTGCCTTGGCCACGTCGCGCGCGGCCTGGGCGGCGCCGATCTGCGCCTTGGCGGCCGAAGCGCTGTCGCGGCGGGCGGCCAGGTCGGCCACGGCGCTCGAGCGGGCCGCATTGGCCGCGTCGAGTTCCGCTTTCGAAACGGCTTTCATCTGGCTCGTGTACAGCTGGCCATAACGCTCCGCATCCTGTTTCGCGCGCAGCAATTGCGCGTCCGCTTGCGCCACTTGCGCCTGGGCGCCGCTGGCTTGCGCCTGCACCTGGGCGATCTGCGCATCCGCTTGCAGCACTTGCTGTTCGGCGCTGGCGATCTGCGCGGCGATCTGCTCGGTTTTCACGCGCTGGTCGAACGGGTCGAGTTCGGCGATCACGTCGCCCTCTTTCACGATTTGATTGTCGTCGATGAAGACCTTGGTGACGACGCCGGAAATACGCGCCGAAACGGGATGCACGTGGCCGGCCACATAGGCGTTTTCCGTTTCCACGAAGTAGTGGCTGCGGTACCACATGCGCGCGCCGGCGCCCAGGGCGACCAGGACGATCAGGCCGGCAATGATTTTCACGCGGTTATTCGGTGCTGCGGAGCTGGCGGAAGCGGCAGGCGCGGAAGGTGCGGCCGGGGCCGCGGGTGGGACGGCGCTCAGCACCTTGTGCTCTGCTTGGCCTGGCTGGTTGGACATACTCGCTCCGGAAATGAAATGATGTAGGTTCATTATTGGGCAAAGAAAAGCCAAAGTCAAGAAATGAAACGATTGCATTTCATTTTAATTTGCACTACAGTGTGAGCCATCACTTACCTTCCCACTTATAAAGAGACCCAGACCATGCCTGATCCCGGCCTCAGCGATACCTTGCCAACCGATAAAGAATCCGACGAAGCTGCCCAGGAGCTTTCCTGCTGCGGCAAGCCAGCCGGCCGCCCGCGCGCGGCCGACATGGAAGCGCGCATGGAAAACCTGCTGCACACGGCCGGTTGCCTGTTTCTGGAAAAGGGGTATGGAAAGGTCAGCCTGGAAATGATCGCCCGCGAAGCCCACGTGGCCGTGCGCACGATTTATGTGAAGTTTGGCGGCAAGTCGGGCTTGTTCAATGCCGTGGTGGAACTGCGCCGCGCCGCCTACTTCTCGACCATGCCGGCGCTGGAAACGGATATGCGGCCCCTGCCCACCATCCTGGGCGAGTTCGGCCTGCTGTTCGTGCAGCTCGTCACCATGCCGGCGGCGATCCGCCTGAATCGCATGGTGGTGGCCGAGGCGGCCACGCACCCGGAACTGGCGGAAACGTTTTACAAGGTGGGGCCTGGACAGACGCGCGAGATGCTGGTCAAGTTTTTCAGCCGGCCCGACATCGCGCCCCTGTTCCGCGCCGAGTTGACGCCGTCCATGCTGGCGCTGCACCTGCTCAATTGCCTGCTGGGCGACCAGATGTCGCGCCTGCTGTTTCCGCCGCAGGCGCAACCGGACGTGGCGCAATTGCGCGCCAAGGTGACGGTCAGTCTCGACCTGTTCCTGCGCGGCACCCTGCGCCAGCCGCTGGCGGGCTGACGCGGGACGGCTGGCCGGCCAGGTCAGCCGGGGCGGCTGCAGTCTTCCGTCACCGCCGCGTCGGCGTGTTCATCGTTCAAGCCCAGCGCGCGCAGGAAAGGCTGGGCCGCCGATGCGCCATCGAGGCTGAGTGAAGACTCACTTCCATCGTAGCGCTCGGGGCCATAGCGCATCAGGTCGAACGACGTTTCAAAGCGCTGCGCCAGGAAATACGTGCGGAAGTAATCGAAGGAAAACGCCACCTGGCCATCGGCCCGCAGCAGCAAGCCATGCGCATACAACGGCGCCAGCCAGTCCCCGGCCGCCATGTTCCAGCCCTTCACGCCACAATAGTCGCCGGCAAAGCGCTCCAGCTCCGCTGCGCTGAGGAAGACGGTCTTCGCTTCGAACATCACGAACGCCAGCTCCATCAGGAATTCGCGCGCATCGGCCGCCGCGCCGGCGTCCACGCGCCGCGGCGCGCCCGCCATGCCCAGCAATCCATCGAGATAGGCGCGCTCGCCCGCCAGCTGCGGCAGCAAGGTGGCAAACACATACTCGGCATCCACCTGCCCCGTTTCCTGCCCATTCGGCGTATACAGCACCGACAGGGCGAAGTTCTTGCTCACGTCATCGAACTCGCGCAGGGACACCGTCCACTGCGTGCCTGCCTTGCCGTCATCGGCCGCGGCCGCATCCGCACCGAACTCGAGTACGGCAAACGCCGCCATCTGGCCATGCGCACCGTACAGGCTGCCGGGATTGCTTTTGAACAAGATGCCCAGCGACTTCATCAGCGAACTGGCATCGCCCGTATGCTGGTGGCCATGGAACACGGCGTGGATATTCTTGTAGTGCGCGCGCTGCTCGGCACTGGCATGCTCATCGGCGGAGAAAAAGCTGAAGCCGGCATTGCCCAGCGCCGCCGCCGCGACACCCTGCGCGCGGCTGCCCGGCACCAGGTAGAACCGCGCGCCGGGCAAGCTGGCCGCCTGCAGCAAGGGGCGCAGGAAATATTCGTAGACATACACGGGCGTCGTGCCGGCACAGGCGTCTGGCGCCACCAGCTGGCCCGTGAAGAAAATCGCATCGATCCTCTTGCCCGCCGCCAAGATAGCGGCCACGTCCTGGTACAAGGCATGCAGCATCACGGCTTGCTCTTGCTCATCGGCCCGGCGCAAACGGACATCGGCAATATGGAGGGCGGTAAATTTTTTCATTGTTGCAAAACTTTCTTGGGGCCTATCCCAGTAGGGAGCGTCTTCTGCTGGCAGTTCATCAGGAGCGCGGACAAGGCGTGAGGAGCACGCGGGGCGAGCCACGCGACGACGGTCACCGCAGTCCCCGCTTCCGAGGGGCGCCAGCAGGGGATGCATTCATCCACCGGGGCAGGCTCTCATCGGTACAGCGGAACTTGACCGAACCCCACGCTGGCAACATTCCTGGAAAAATCACACGCTTCCATTGCAGCAAAAAGAAGAACATGGTGACAGACCTCCATTCTGCCACTTTTTCCATACGGCAATACTCACCAATTTTCACATGGGGCGTATCCGCCACGCCCCATCTGCGATTTACGCTGCCAGGATCAAGGGATATAAAAAAACCCGCAATCGCTTGCGGGTTTTTTTATACTGAAAATTAACTCTTTATCAGCGCTTGCGCGGCGGCGGCAAGTCCGTACACACGCCTTCGTACACTTCGGCGGTTTTTTTCAACCTGCAGATCGATTCACGCAGGGGCGGGTGCAGGTGGTAGCCCGCTCCAATAAAAAAACCCGCAATCGCTTGAGGGTTTTTGAGTGTAACAAGGTACGGCTACAGCATCAGCGCTTGCGCGGCGGCGGCAAGTCCGTGCACACGCCTTCGTACACTTCGGCGGCCATGCCGATCGATTCGCCCAGGGTCGGGTGCGGATGGATGGTCTTGCCGATGTCGGTACCGTCGCAGCCCATTTCGATGGCCAGCGCGATCTCGCCGATCATGTCGCCCGCATGTGTGCCGACGATGGTGCCGCCGATGATGCGGTGCGTTTCCGCGTCGAACAACAGCTTGGTGAAGCCTTCGGCGCGGCCGTTGGCCACGGCGCGGCCGGAAGCTGCCCACGGGAAGTGGCCCTTCTCGACCTTGATGCCCTTGGCTTTCGCTTCGTCTTCCGTGATGCCGGCCCATGCCACTTCCGGATCCGTGTAGGCGACCGATGGAATCACCTTGACGTCGAAGTGCGACTTCTGGCCGGAAGCCGCTTCCGCGGCCACATGGGCTTCATGCACGGCCTTGTGCGCCAGCATCGGCTGGCCCACCAGGTCGCCGATGGCGAAGATGTTCGGCACGTTGGTGCGCATCTGGCTGTCGACGTTGATGAAACCGCGGTCCGTCACTTGCACGCCAGCCTTGTCGGCTGCCAGCTTCTTGCCGTTCGGGCTGCGGCCCACGGCGACGAGCACCAGGTCGTAGATCTGCGGCGCCGGCGCCGTGGCACCCGCTTCAGCCGCTTCGAACGTGACCTTGATGCCTTCCGGCAACGCCTCGACGGCAACCGTCTTGGTCTTGGTCATGATGTTGTCGAAGCGCTTCTCGTTGAACTTCTGCCACACCTTGACGGCGTCGCGGTCCGCGCCCTGCATCAGGCCATCCATCATTTCGACCACGTCGATGCGCGCGCCGAAGGTGGAATAGACGGTCGCCATTTCCAGGCCGATGATGCCGCCGCCGATGACCAGCATGCGTTTCGGGATCTGGCGCAATTCCAGCGCACCCGTCGAATCGACGATGCGCGGGTCTTCCGGCACGAAGGGCAGCTTCACCACGGACGAACCGGCGGCGATGATGGCTTGCTTGAACTGCACGACTTTTTTCGAGCCGTCGGTAGCCGTCACCTCGATGTGGTTCGCGGAGAGGAACTGGCCCACGCCCGTGACGACTTGCGTCTTGCGCGCCTTGGCCATGCCGGCCAGACCGCCCGTCATGTTCGAGATTACGCCTTCCTTGTACTTGCGTACCTGATCGATATCAATGGTCGGCTTGGCAAACGTCACGCCCGTGTTCGACATGTGCGCCGTTTCATCGATGACGGAAGCGACGTGCAGCAGCGCCTTCGACGGGATGCAGCCCACATTCAGGCATACGCCGCCCAGGGTGGCGTAGCGCTCGACGATGACCGTCGACATGCCCAGGTCGGCCGCGCGGAACGCCGCCGAATAGCCGCCAGGACCGCCGCCCAGCACCATCATGTCGACATCGATGTCGACCTGGCCGCTGTAATTGCCGGCCGGGATGGCGGCAACGGCTGCCGGGGCAGCCGCCGGAGCAGCTGCTGCAGGCGCAGGAGCGGCTGCCGGTGCAGCTGCCGCCGCGCCTTCAGATGCTTCCACCACCAGCAGCGCGCTGCCTTCGGCGATCTTGTCGCCGACCTTGACTTTCAATTCCTTGACGACGCCTGCGTGGGTCGATGGAATCTCCATGCTGGCCTTGTCCGATTCAACCGTGATCAGGGACTGGTCCACCTTGATGGTGTCGCCGACCTTGACCATCAGTTCGATGACTTCGACTTCCTTGAAGTCGCCGATATTCGGTACTTTTACCTCTACTGTGCTCATCAATCGCTCCTTACAGCAGAATTTTGCGCATGTCGGCCAGGACTTCGCCGAGGTACACGGAGAATCGCGCGCCCATCGCGCCATCGACCACGCGGTGGTCGTAGGACAGCGAAGTGCCCATCATCAAACGCGGCTGGAAGGCCTTGCCATCCCATACCGGCTTGATCGAGGCTTTCGACAGACCCAGAATAGCCACTTCCGGCGCATTGACGATAGGCGTGAAGTGCGTGCCGCCGATGCCGCCCAGGGACGAAATCGTGAAGCTGGCGCCCTGCATGTCGGCCGGTTTCAGCTTGCCTTCGCGCGCCTGCAGCGACAGTTCCGTCATTTCGCGGGCGATTTGCGAGACCGACTTCTGGTCCGCGCCCTTGATCACGGGCACCACCAGGCCGTTCGGCGTGTCGGCAGCGAAGCCGATGTTGTAGTACTGCTTGAGGATCAGGTTCTCGCCCTTGGCATCCAGGGAAGCGTTAAACGCGGGGAATTTCTTCAGCGCGGCGACGGACGCCTTGATGACGAAGGCCAGCATGGTCAGCTTGGCCGCATCCTTGTTCTTCGCGTTGGCCGCGTTGGTGTCGACGCGGAACGCTTCCAGGTCCGTCACGTCCGCTTCGTCGAACTGCGTGACGTGCGGGATCATGACCCAGTTGCGGTGCAGGTTCGGACCCGAGATTTTCTTGATGCGCGACAGCGGCAGCAATTCGGTCGTGCCGAACTTGCTGAAGTCCAGCGATGGCCAAGGCAGCAGATCCAGGCCCGAACCGCCTTTGGCAGCGACCGGTGCGTTCGGCGCGGCGACAGCGCCCGACATCACGCCCTTGACGAAATTCTGCACGTCTTCCTGGGTGATCCGGCCCTTCGGACCGGAACCGCCCACGCGGGCCAGGTCCACGCCCAGTTCGCGCGCAAACTTGCGGATCGAAGGCGACGCGTGCGCCAGCTTGCCATTCACGGCAGGGGCGGCGGCAACTGGTGCCGGGGCAGCAGCGGCGACCGGCGCCGAAGCGACGGCGGCGGCAGGTGCGGCGGCAGCTTGCGCCGGCGCTGCGGCCGGGGCGGCAGCGGCAGGAGCGGCGCCACCGGTCGTTTCCACGACCAGCACCAGCGAACCCTTGGCCACCTTGTCGCCGACCTTGACTTTCAATTCCTTGACGATACCGGCGTGGCTCGATGGAATTTCCATGCTGGCCTTGTCCGATTCGACCGTCAGCAGCGACTGGTCGACCTTGATGCTGTCGCCCACCTTGACCATCAGTTCGATGACTTCGACTTCCTTGAAGTCGCCGATATCGGGCACGGTCACCTCGACCAGGGCCGGCGCGCCGGAAGCGGCAGGCGCTGGCGCGGGAGCGGCGGCTGGTGCAGCTTCAGCAGCCGGTGCAGGGGCGGCAGCGGCAGGCGCTGGCGCTGGCGCCGAGGCGTCGTCCGCCACTTCCAGCAGCAAGACCAGCGAACCTTCGGCGATCTTGTCGCCCACGTTGACTTTCAATTCCTTGACGACACCGGCGTGGCTCGATGGAATTTCCATGCTGGCCTTGTCCGATTCGACCGTGATCAGGGATTGGTCGACCTTGACCGTATCGCCTGGCTTGACCATCAGTTCAATGATCTCGACTTCCTTGAAATCGCCGATATCCGGGACTTTGACTTCCACAATGCTCATAGCTTGCTCCGTTATTTTATTTGTCAGATGGACCCGCACACACGCCAGGGCGGCACTTTCGCACCGCCCTGGCATCATCGGGTCCGCACAACGATTACTGGGTCACCGGATTCGGTTTGTTCGCGTCGATGCCGTACTTGGCGATCGCCTGCTCCACCACCGACACGTCGATCTTGCCTTCGTCAGCCAGCGATTTGAGCGCGGCCACGGTGACATAATAACGGTTCACTTCGAAGAACTCGCGCAGCTTGGCGCGGCTGTCCGAGCGGCCAAAGCCATCGGTGCCCAGCACTTTATAAGTGCGGCCCTTCGGCATGAAGGCGCGGATCTGTTCTGCAAACGCGCGCATGTAGTCGGTCGTGGCGACGATCGGGCCGTCCGTATCCTGCATCAGCGACGTCACGTAAGGCACGCGCTGCTCTTTCGACGGGTTGACCATGTTCCAGCGTTCCGCATCCTGGCCATCGCGGGCCACCAGGGTCAGCGACGGCGCCGACCACACGTCCGCAGCCACGCCCCAGTCGTTGGCAAGCAATTCGGCGGCGAAGATCGATTCGCGCAGGATGGTGCCGCAACCGATCAGCTGTACGCGCAGCTTGGCGTCAGCCGGGCCTTCCTGCAGCTTGTACATGCCTTTCAGGATACCTTCTTCCTGGCCTGGCTTGATGCCTGGCTGGGCGTAGTTCTCGTTCATGATCGTGATGTAGTAGAACACATCTTCCTGGTTGGCGATCATGCGGCGCAGGCCGTCCTGGATGATGACGGCGACTTCATGGCTGAAGGTCGGGTCGTACGGCATGCAGGTCGGGATGGTCGCGGCAAAGATATGGCTGTGGCCATCTTCGTGCTGCAAGCCTTCGCCGTTCAGGGTCGTGCGGCCGGCCGTGCCGCCCATCAGGAAGCCGCGGGCGCGCATGTCGGCCGAAGCCCATACCTGGTCGCCGATGCGCTGGAAGCCGAACATCGAGTAGAAGGTGTAGAACGGGATCATGATGCGGTCGTTGGTCGAATACGACGTCGCCGCAGCGATCCACGAGCTCATGCCGCCCGCTTCGTTGATGCCCTCTTGCAGGATCTGGCCAGCCTTGTCTTCGCGGTAGTACATGACCTGGTCCTTGTCGACCGGCTCGTACAACTGGCCTTTCGGGTTGTAGATGCCGATCTGGCGGAACAGGCCTTCCATGCCGAAGGTACGCGATTCATCGACCAGGATAGGCACGACGCGCTGGCCCAGGTTCGGGTCTTTCAGCAGGGTCGAGATGACGCGCACGAACGCTTGCGTGGTCGAGATTTCACGGCCTTCAGGCGTGGCTTCCAGCACGTTCTTGAACGCGTCCAGGCCAGGCACGGGCAGGGTTTCTTCCGATTTCTGGCGGCGCTGCGGCAGGTAGCCGCCCAGGGCCTTGCGGCGCTCGTGCAGGTAGACCATTTCCGGCGCATCGTCGGCAGGCTTGAAGAACGGGATGTCGGCCAGCTTGTCGTCCGGGATCGGCAGCGAGAAGCGGTCGCGCATTTCGCGGATGGCTTCGTCGTCCAGTTTTTTCGTCTGGTGCGCCGTGTTGCGCGCTTCGCCGGACTTGCCCATGCCGTAGCCCTTGATGGTTTTCACCAGCAGGACGGTCGGCTGGCCCTTGTGTTCCTGGGCGATCTTGAATGCCGCATAGATCTTGTGCGGATCGTGGCCGCCACGGGTCAGGCGCCAGATGTCGTCGTCCGTCATGTTGGCAACCATTTCCAGCAGCTTCGGATGCTTGCCGAAGAAGTGCTTGCGCACGTAGGCGCCGTCTTTCGCTTTGTAGTTCTGGTATTCGCCGTCGACGGTTTCCATCATCACGCGCTGCAGGATGCCTTCCTTGTCCTGTGCCAGCAGGGCGTCCCAGCCCGGGCCCCAGATGACCTTGACGACGTTCCAGCCGGCGCCGCGGAATTCGCCTTCCAGCTCCTGGATGATCTTGGTGTTGCCGCGCACAGGGCCGTCCAGGCGCTGCAGGTTGCAGTTGACCACGATGACCAGGTTGTCGAGCATGTCGCGTGCGGCCAGGCCGATCGCGCCCAAGGACTCCGGCTCGTCCATCTCGCCATCGCCGCAGAAGGCCCAGATCTTGCGGTTGTCGGTTTTCGCGATGCCGCGTGCGTGCAGGTACTTCAGGAAGCGCGCCTGGTAGATCGCCATGTGCGGGCCCAGGCCCATCGACACGGTCGGGAACTGCCAGAAGTCAGGCATCAGCTTCGGATGCGGGTACGAGGACAGGCCCTTGCCGTCGACTTCCTTGCGGAAGTTCAGCATTTGCTCTTCCGTCAAGCGGCCTTCGAGGAAGGCGCGCGCGTAGACGCCGGGCGAGGAGTGGCCCTGGATGTACAGCAGGTCGCCGCCGTGGTCGGCCGTCGGCGCGTGCCAGAAGTGGTTGAAACCGATGCCCAGCATGTTCGCCAGCGAAGCGAACGAGGACAAGTGGCCGCCCAGGTCGCCGTCGGCGCGGTTGGCTTTGACGACCATGGCCATGGCGTTCCAGCGCATCCACGAGCGCAGGCGCTCTTCGTATTCCAGGTTGCCGGGGCAGTGTGCTTCTTGCTTGGTGGGGATGGTATTGACGTAGGCGGTGGTGCTGGAGAACGGGATCTGCGCGCCGCGGCGGCGGGCCAGGTCAACCATGCGCTCCATCAGGTAATGCGCGCGTTCCGGACCTTCATTTTCCAGCACGGCTTCGAGCGCGTCCAGCCACTCCTTGGTTTCCTGCATATCCGGGTCGGTGCCGATCTGTGTCGTTACCTGGTTCAGTTGAGCTGACATCTGTTGAGTCTCCTTTGTGAACGCCCCACCCCGATTTTCCGGATCGCTGTCGGACGGTATTTCGCTGATTATTTACTATTAAGTCGGTTTAGTGTGGGGATTCTAACAGCGTATTTACTATTTTTCAAATTACGATATAGCATTTCGCATTGTGAAATCACCCTATGAAATTTATGCTGCACTGCCGCAAATTCTGCCCGGAAATTAGGGTGATCAGAGTAGCAAATAGCGCCGAAACCGGAAAACTTACATGCCCTGGCCGGCCCTGCTCTACGAGCACACCAGCAAACCGAATTAAAACCCCAGTCGTCCGCGCAGGCATACCGGGCCAAGCGGGCCTGAAAAATGTCGAGGGCAAGGCGCGGCGACGCAGACAGTACGCCAGTACGGCAAGGAGCTGCAACGCCGCCATCGGCATTTTCTCAGGCTCGCGTCTGTGGCCCGCTTTTATGCCGGGGCAGGCGGGCCTGAAAAATGTCGAGGGCAAGGCGCGGCGACACAGACAGTACGCCAGTACGGCAAGGAGCTGCAACGCCGCCATCGGCATTTTCTCAGGCTCGCGTCTCCGGCCCGCTTTTTAACGTCACGGCATTGGCGCCAAAACCGCCCCTTTGCGCCGCCCGGCTTTATAATCTGTCTTTTCCCTCCCACACAGCCTCCCTACCATGCCAGCACAACTGATCGACGGAATCGCCCTCTCCCAAAAACTGCGCAGCGAGATCGCCACGCGCGCCGCTGCCCTCACGGCCAAGGGCACCCAGCCCGGTCTGGCCGTGATTCTCGTCGGCGAAGACCCGGCCAGCCAGGTGTATGTCCGCAACAAGGTCAAGGCGTGCGGCGACGTGGGTTTCCACTCGGTGCTGGAAAAATATGAAGCGGACCTGTCCGAAGCGGACTTGCTGGCACGCATCGCCAGCCTGAATGCCGACCCGGCCATCCACGGCATCCTCGTGCAAATGCCCTTGCCCAAGCACATCAACCCGCACAAGGTCATCGAAGCGATCGCCACGACGAAAGACGTGGACGGCTATTCCGTCCTGAGCGCCGGCGAACTGATGACGGGCTTGCCCGGCTTCCGCCCGTGCACGCCGTATGGCTGCATGAAACTGATCGAAAGCACGGGTGTGGACTTGCGCGGCAAGCACGCCGTCGTCATCGGCCGCAGCAATACCGTCGGCAAGCCGATGGCCCTGCTGCTCTTGCAAGCGAACGCTACCGTCACCATCTGCCATAGTGCGACCCCGGACCTGGGCCTGTACACGCGCCAGGCGGACGTGGTCGTGGCCGCCGTCGGCCGCCGCAACACCCTGACGGCCGACATGGTCAAGCCGGGCGCCATCGTCATCGACGTAGGCATGAACCGCGACGATGACGGCAAGCTGTGCGGCGACGTGGATTTTGCCGGAGTGAAAAATATCGCTTCCCACATCACCCCGGTACCGGGTGGCGTGGGTCCGATGACGATTACCATGTTGCTGATGAACACGGTCGAAGCCGCCGAGCGCATTTAAGAGGAGCACCTGAGACAATGCTCATGGTGGCGTTGCCTGGCCTTGAACATTTTTCAGGCGCTCCATATATGAAGACAGAATGGACGAACCGACGATGAATACCAATCCCCTGCTTGATTTTTCCGGCCTGCCACGCTTCGACGCGATCACGCACGAGCATGTCACGCCTGCCATCGATACCCTGCTGGCCCAGGCGCGCGCCACGGTGGTGCAGCTGGAAGCGCCCATGGAAGAAGTGAGCTGGGAGAACTTCGTCACGCCACAGGACCAGATCGACGAAACCCTGGGCCGCGCCTGGAGCATCGTCAACCATCTCAACAGCGTGGTCGATACGCCGGAACTGCGCGCCGCCTACAATGCGAACCTGCCCAAGGTGACGGAATTCTGGACCGAACTGGAGCAGAACGACATCCTCTTCGGCAAATACAAGCAACTGCAAGCGAGCCCCGCTTTCGCCAGTATGTCGCCGGCGCGCCGGCGCATCGTCGACAATGCCGTGCGCGACTTCCGCCTGGGCGGCGCCGAGTTGCCCGAGGACAAGAAAGAGCGCTTCGGCGCCATCCAGGAAGAACACGCGGCCGTGTCGACGCGCTTTTCCGAAAACGTGCTCGACGCCACCAATGACTACAAGTTGCTGGTCGAGAACGAAGCTGACCTGGCCGGCTTGCCCGACGACGTGAAGGCTGCCGCGCGCGCCGCCGCCGACAAGGCGGGCAAGCAAGGCTATGAATTCTCGCTGCACTTCCCCTCGTATTACCCGATCCTGCAATTTGCCGACAACCGCGCGCTGCGCGAAACCATCTACCGCGCCAACGCCACCAAGGCATCGGACCAGGGCGACGTCTTCAGCAAGAAGGACGAGTGGGACAACACGCACAACATCGTGACCCTGTTGCGACTGCGCAACGAAGAGGCACAACTGCTCGGCTACGCCAATTTCGCCGAAGTGTCGCTGGTCTCCAAAATGGCCACTTCGCCCGCGCAAGTCATCGCTTTCCTGGAAGACCTGGCCCAACGCGCGCGCCCGTTCGCCGAGAAAGACTTGTTAGAACTGAAACAATTCGCGAAGGAAGAACTGGGGATTGCCGAACTGCAAGCATGGGACGTGCCGTACGCTTCCGAAAAGCTGCAGGAACGCCGCTACGCGTTCTCGGCCCAGGAAGTCAAACAGTATTTCCCTGAACACAAGGTGATCGACGGCCTGTTCCGCCAGATCCAGAACCTGTTCGCCGTCGAGATCAAGCTGGATACGGCGCCCGTCTGGCACAAGGATGTGCGTTTTTACCGCATCGAGCGCGACGGCAAGCTGATCGGCCAGTTCTACCTGGACCTGTATGCGCGCGCGGGCAAGAGCGGCGGCGCCTGGATGGACGACGCGCGCGGCCGCCGCGCCGACGCGCAACACGTGCAAACGCCGATCGCTTATCTCACCTGCAACTTCACGGAACCAGCCGTGGTCGACGGCAAGGTACAGCCAGCCCTGTTCACGCACGATGAAGTCATCACCCTGTTCCACGAATTCGGCCACGGCCTGCACCACATGTTGACGGTGGTCGACGAGCTGGGTGTGTCGGGCATTGCCGGCGTCGAATGGGATGCCGTGGAACTGCCATCGCAATTCATGGAAAATTTCTGCTGGGAATGGGAAGTGCTCGAGCACATGACGGCGCATGCCGTCACGGGCGCGCCGCTACCGCGCGCGCTGTACGACAAGATGCTGGCGGCCAAGAATTTCCAGTCCGGCCTGCAAACCCTGCGCCAGGTGGAATTTTCCTTGCTCGACATGCATTTGCACTATGACTACGATGCCAGCACGGGCCAGAGCGTGCAGCAGCTGATCGACGGCGTGCGCGCCAAGTTTTCGCTGCTGATTCCGCCGCCGTTCAACCGCTTCCAGAATTCCTTTGGGCACATCTTCGCCGGCGGCTACGCGGCTGGCTACTACAGCTACAAGTGGGCCGAGGTGCTGTCCGCCGACGCGTATGCCGCGTTTGAAGAAGCCAAGGTGCTGGGGCCTGCCGCCACCACGGCAGCGGGCAAGCGTTACCTGCAGGAAATTCTGTCCGTCGGCGGCTCGCGCCCCGCGCTGGAATCGTTCACGGCCTTCCGCGGCCGCGAACCATCGATCGACGCCCTGCTGCGCCACAGCGGCATGGCCGCTTGATCGCCATGAGCCGCGTCGATTTTCACAGCAACGTGCCGGACAAGCTGGCCTACGCCTGCCGCCTGGCGCGCAAGGCCTATATGGCCGGCAACAAGGTCGTCGTGCTGGCGCAAGATGGTGCCCAGCTCGACGCTTTGAACAGCGCCATGTGGACCATTTCCGCCACGGATTTCCTGCCCCACGTGCTGGCCGGCGATCCGCTGGCGGCGCAGACACCCATCATCCTGACCGATGATGCAGCGGCGGACTTGCCGCACCACGACATCCTCGTCAACCTGTCGCAGTTGCCGCCCGCTAATTACGCGCAATTCCAGCGCGTCTTCGAGATCGTTTCCATGGATGAGCAAGATGCGCAGGCGGGCCGCCAGCGCTTCCTGCACTACCGCCAGCAAAACGTGCAACCGACCCACTTCGTGGCAGGCAAGTCATGAGTGATCAACCATTCGACCAGGGCATCCCCCTGCTGACGGAAGTACTGCTGGGGCCGGAAGTACCGGAACCTGTCGCTCCAGCTGCGGCTGCGCCTGCCGTCGAGGAAGCGCCGGTGTTGCCCCCGAGCATAGTGCAACCCGACTGGGACGCCATCGAACAGCGCCTGACGCAGCGCATCCTGCACCAGGTGCAAGGCAAGATCGACCACCTGCTGGAAGAGCGCATTGCCCACGTCCTGCAGACGGCCCTGCAAAACGCCCTGATCGGCATGCGCGGCGCCCTGCGCGAGGACTTGCAGCAGTCGCTGGAACAAATCGTGGCGCATGCGGTCAGCCACGAGCTGGGTCACCTGCACCCTCCCGCGCACTAAGACACCTGCAAAAACCTACTGCGCGTCGGTATAGGCGGCCTGCGATGCTCACCGTACCCTAGTACGGTTGCGCTTCTCAGCCACCTCTTCCTTCCGCTCGCTACGGTTTTATCAGGTGCTGTCAGTTTACTAGGCATATTTGGCCTGATTTCTCTACACCTGTATCCCTCCCAACGCCATTCTTTGGTGCGCTCGCGCCTGCGAAATCGGTGCATCGCGCCTCACTTTGGTGATTGTTGCGACAAAATGCAAAAAGCCCAAAAAGCGGCTTTGCGCCGCCTGTTTTTTGTTGTACCTTCTTCAAATGCACCGCCCCTCGAAGCGGTTTTCACGAGACGCCGCCGTATCTTTATCCATTGGAGAATGTTTATGCTGCTCAAGACCAAAGTCCTTCCTCTCGCCCTCGCCCTCGCCTTTGCCGGCCATGCGGGCGCGCAGGAAATCATCAAGATCGGCCACGTCGCCCCGGTCTCTGGCGCCAGCTCCCACCTGGGCAAGGATAACGAGAACGCGGCCAAGATGGCCATAGAGGATTTGAACGCCAAAGGCTTCAAGATCGACGGCAAAGCCGTCAAATTCGTGCTGGTGCCCGAAGATGACGCAGCCGATCCCAAGCAGGGCACGGCCGTGGCGCAAAAGCTGGTCGACGCCAAGGTCAACGGCGTCGTCGGCCACCTGAATTCGGGCACGACGATTCCCGCCTCGCGCATTTACTTCAATGCGGGCATTCCGCAAATTTCCCCTGCCGCCACCAACCCCACGTATACCCAGCAAAAATTCAACACGGCCTTCCGCGTGGTGGCCAATGACAACAAGCTGGGCGGCACCCTGGGCGCGTATGCCGTGGGCAAGCTGCAGGCGAAGAAAATCGCCGTCATCGATGACCGCACGGCCTACGGCCAGGGCGTGGCGGAACAGTTCGTCAAAGGCGCCAAGAAGGCAGCGCCAGGCGTGCAAATCGTCGGCAAGGAATTTACCAATGCCAACGCGACCGATTTCAATGCCATTTTGACCAGCATCAAGTCGAAAAATCCCGACCTGATCTTCTTTGGCGGCATGGATTCCGTGGGCGGCCCCATGCTGCGCCAGATGAAGGCGCTGGGCATCAAGGCCAAGTTCATGGGCGGCGACGGCCTGTGCACGGAACCGCTGGGCAAGCTGGCGGGCGACGCCGTGGGGGAAGACATGGTCACCTGCGCGGAAGCGGGCGGCGTGACGGGCGCGCAGCAAAAAGGCATGGACGATTTCCGCGCCCGCTACAAGCAGAAATACAACATGGAAGTGCAGCTGTACGCGCCCTACGTCTACGATGCCGTGATGACCATGGCCACCGCCATGGCCGACGCCAAGTCGTCGAAACCGTCCGTCTACCTGCCATTCCTGGCCAAGGTGCACTACCAGGGCGTGACGGGGCCGATCTCGTTCGATGCCAACGGCGACATCAAGGATGGCGCGCTGACCTTGTTCACCTATCGAGATGGCAAGAAGACCAAGATGGAAGTGGTCAAATAATAGAACCTACTGCGCGGCGCGATTTGCGGCCTGCGATGCTCACTGTGCATTTGCACAGCTCCGCTTCTCAGCCACAACTCACATCCGCTCGCTACGGTTCTTGCTGTCCGGCCACATAAGCCAATAATCCTTCGGCCAGCGCGTCGAAGGTGGCGCGGCAGCGCAGGCTGCCGCGCAAGTCTTCATGCATGGTGACCCACGTTTCCATCGGCAGCGCAAACGCCTGCGGCAACACGCGCCGCAGGGCCGGATCGCGCGCCGCCAGCCCCGCCTGGCACACGCCGATGCCCGCGCCCGCGCGGATCAGGGCCAGCTGCGCCAGGTCGCTGTCGCTGCGCCAGGCAAAGTTGTCCCGCGAAAATCCCTGGAAGGCGGCGCCCGCGTTGCGCACGAAGGGGCTCACTTCGTCGTAGCCGATGACGGCATGGCGCGCCAGGTCGGCCAATGCCAGTGGGGTGCCGTGCCGCTCCAGGTAATCCGCGTGCGCATGCAGGCCCAATTCAATGTCCCCCACCTTGCGCGCCACCAGCTGCTCCTGGCGGGGGCGCAGCATGCGCACGGCGATGTCCGCTTCCCGGCGCAGCAAATCCTGCACTTTATTGCTCAATACCAATTCAATGGTCAAGTCCGGATGGCGCGCGCGCAGGCGGGCCAGGATAGTCGGCAGCACTTCCACGCCCACCACTTCGCTGGCCGCGATGCGCACGACGCCGGCCACGCCCTGCCCCTGGCTGCTGGCGGCACGCTCCATCAGGGCGGCAGTGTGCTCCATGGTTTCCGCATGGGGCCGCAACGCCAGCGCCACTTCCGTGGGGAGCAAGCCCAGCTGGGAGCGCGTAAACAGGGTCGCGCCCAGCGCCTGTTCCAGCGCGGCGATATGCCGGCCGACGGTGGGTTGCGTGATGCCCAGCGCGCGGGCCGCGCCGGACAGGGAACCGTGCTTCAGCACGGCCAGCAGCGAACGATAGTATTCCCAGGCGATGGCGGTAGTCATACATAAATGTATAGCCTGTGATCGATACTCGTCAATTCCCAATTAACCTTGCGCGGCAGATACTGGCTCCATCAACCACACGGAGGTCAGGATGGAAAACACGAAAAACACGGCATTGGTACTGGGCGCCACGGGCGGCATCGGCGGCGAGATGGTGCGCCAGCTCCTGGCGGCGGGCTGGCAGGTGCGCGCCCTGACGCGGGGAGAAACGCCGTCGCCACGGGGCGATCACGTCGAATGGCTGCGCGGCGATGCGCTGTCGCGCGCAGACGTGCTGGCGGCCGCGAAAGGCTGCGCCGTCATCGTGCACGCCGTCAATCCGCCCGGCTACCGCCACTGGGGCCAGCTGGTGCTGCCCATGCTCGACAACACCATCGCCGCGGCGATTGCCGAAAACGCCACCATCGTGCTGCCTGGCACCGTGTACAACTTCGGCCCCAACGCCTTTCCTGTCTTGACAGAGGACGCGCCGCAGCGCCCGCTCACGCGCAAGGGCGCCATCCGCGTGGAACTGGAAGCGCGCCTGGAACGGGCCGCCACGCAGGGCGCCAGGGTGCTGATCGTGCGCGCGGGCGACTTCTTCGGCCCCCGCGCCGGCAATAACTGGTTTTCGCAGGGGCTGGTGAAACCGGGCCAGAGCGTACGCAGCATCCTGTATCCGGGCGCGCCCGGCGTGGGCCACCAGTGGTCCTACCTGCCCGACGTGGCGCGCACGATGGTGCGATTGCTGGCCATGCGCGCCACCTTGCCCGCCTTTGCGCGCTTTCACATGGCGGGCCACTGGGACCACGACGGCCTGCAAATGACTGGCGCGATTGCCCGCGCGGTGGAGCAGGCGACGGGCGCGCCACCTGTCATCCGGCGTTTTCCGTGGTGGCTGGTGGCGCTGGCGTCGCCGTTCGTGGCGACCCTGCGCGAAATGCGCGAGATGCGCTATCTGTGGCAAACGCCCCTATCCATGGACAATGCGCGGCTGCTGGCCGTGCTGGGCCAGGAAGCGCATACGCCGCTCGACGAGGCGGTGCGGGCGACACTGGAAGGCATGGGCAATCTGAAGGCGGCAGACAAAAAAAATGCGCCGGGATTGCCGGCGCGCTGACTGCAGGTACTGCGGCACAGATTATTTCTGTGCCAGTACCCATTTGACCAGGGTGTGGGCTTCAGCATCGCTCACTTGCGGGTTCGCTGGCATCGGGATCGCGCCCCAGGTGCCGGAACCGCCCTTCATGACTTTCGCCACGAGCTTGGCTTCCGCGTCTTTCTGGCCAGCGTACTTGGCTGCCACGTCCTTGAACGCAGGGCCCACCAGTTTCGTGCTCACCGCGTGGCAAGCCATGCAGTTTTTTGCTTTCGCCAGGTCCGGATTGGCCAACGCTGCTTGCGATGCCAGAGCCGATACGGTCAATACACTCACCAACATAAAACGTTTCATTGTCTTTTCTCCAAAGTTACTTCCTGCGGCATTTTACTGTGTTTCCGCAGATGCACCACGAGCCCAGATCAAGCGTTTCAATGTAGTAACGCAATGTAGACGAGAGGCAGTCATATTCTGCCCCATCTGCGCGCCCATGACCATGTTGTTTGTAAGGCGATGTAACGACAGCCGGCCCCGCGCAGCAGATCGGGGCCGGCTGTCTTACCTGCGCAACAAATCAGCGCTTCTTCAGCTGCGACAGGTCGCGCACGGCGCCCCGGTCGGCCGACGTCGTCAGGGCCGCATACGCCTGCAGCGCCTGCGATACGTAGCGGTCGCGGTTGACGGGCAGCCAGGCCGCATCGCCCTTCGCTTCCATGGCGGCGCGGCGCGCGGCCAGTTCGGCATCCGTCACGCGCAGGTTGATCGTGCGCTCGGGGATGTCGATGTCGATGAAGTCGCCCTCTTCCACCAGGCCGATGGCGCCGCCTTCGGCCGCTTCCGGCGACGCATGGCCGATCACCAGGCCCGAGGAACCGCCCGAGAAGCGCCCGTCCGTGAACAGCGCGCACGCCTTGCCCAGGCCCTTGGATTTGATGTAGGACGTCGGGTACAGCATTTCCTGCATGCCGGGGCCGCCTTTCGGGCCTTCATAGCGGATGATGACGACGTCGCCTTCATGCACGGTGTCTTCCAGGATGGCAGCGACGGCCGCGTCCTGGCTTTCGAACACGCGCGCCTTGCCCGAGAATTTCAGGATGCTTTCATCGACGCCCGCCGTCTTGACGATGCAGCCCTTTTCGGCCAAGTTGCCGTACAAGACGGCCAGGCCGCCATCCTGCGAGTAGGCGTGGGCCTTGTCGCGGATGCAGCCCGTGCTGCGGTCCGTGTCGACGGCGGCGAAGCGCTCCGACTGCGAGAACGCCGTCTGCGTCGGCACGCCGCCCGGCGCGGCGCGGAACAGTTCATGCACGGCCGGATTGTCCGTGCACATGATGTCGTTTTGCGCGATGGCGTCAGCCAGGGTGGGCGCGTGGATCGTCGGCAGGGTCGTGTTGAGCAGGCCGGCGCGCGCCAGTTCGCCCAAGATGCCCACGATGCCGCCCGCGCGGTGCACGTCTTCGATATGGTATTTGTCCGTCATCGGCGCCACCTTGCACAGGCACGGCACCTTGCGCGAGATGCGGTCGATATCGGCCATCGTGAATGCCACTTCCGCCTCGTGCGCGGCGGCCAGCAAGTGCAGCACGGTATTCGTCGAGCCGCCCATGGAGACGTCGAGCGCCATGGCGTTTTCAAACGCGGCCTTGGTGGCGATCGAGCGTGGCAGCACGCTGTAATCGTCCTGCTCGTAATGGCGCTTGGCCAGTTCGACGATCAGGCGGCCCGCGCGCAGGAACAGCTGCTGGCGGTCCGAGTGCGTGGCCAGGATGGTGCCGTTGCCGGGCAGGGCCAGGCCCAGCGCCTCGGTCAGGCAATTCATCGAGTTGGCCGTAAACATGCCGGAGCAGGAACCGCAGGTCGGACAGGCCGAGCGTTCAATTTCCGCCACATCGGCGTCGGACACCGTGCTGTCGCCCGCCTTGATCATGGCGTCGACCAGGTCCAGCTTGATGATCTTCTGCGTGCCGTTGACGACCTTGACGACCTTGCCCGCTTCCATCGGCCCGCCGGAAATGAACACGACGGGGATATTGATGCGCATGGCGGCCATCAGCATGCCCGGCGTGATCTTGTCGCAGTTCGAGATGCACACCATGGCGTCGGCGCAGTGGGCGTTGACCATGTATTCGACGGAGTCGGCGATCAGGTCGCGCGACGGCAGCGAATACAGCATGCCGCCGTGGCCCATGGCGATGCCGTCATCGACGGCGATGGTGTTGAATTCCTTGGCCACGCCGCCGGCCGCTTCGATTTCGCGCGCCACCATCTGGCCCAGGTCTTTCAAATGCACATGGCCGGGCACGAACTGGGTGAACGAGTTGACGACGGCGATGATCGGCTTGTCGAAGTCGCCATCCTTCATGCCGGTGGCGCGCCACAGGGCGCGGGCGCCAGCCATGTTGCGGCCGTGGGTGGTGGTGCGGGAGCGGTATTGCGGCATGATGGACCTTCCAAAAGTGTTGGTGCCTGACTGTGCGGGCTTACAGAAAAATTTGCAGTAAAACCCTGCATGCAGTGGGGGTACGCCAGATTGCCTTGCGCGCGTCCCACTGTCAAATATATGATGCACGTGTCTGTGAGTCGTTTTATGTATCACAGCATCCGATCAGCATGGAAATGCATATGAATCTTGAATTACGACAACTTCGCTATTTCGTCACGGTAGCCGAGGAATTGCACTTCGGCCGCGCCGCCGCGCGCCTGCACATGACGCAGCCGCCCCTGTCGCAAACCATCATGGCCCTGGAAGACTTGCTGGGCGCGCCCCTGTTCGTGCGCACCCGGCGCGAGGTGCAGCTGACGCCGGCCGGCAACGCCCTGCTGCCCGAGGCGCGCCGGCTGCTGGCCCAGGCGCAGGACTTGCCGGCGCTGGTGCGGCGGGCCGCGCAGGGCGAGGCGGGGCGTCTGAGCCTGGCGTTTGTTTCCTCGGCCGATTACAGCGTGCTGCCGCCGCTGCTGCGCGCGTATCAGACGGCTTATCCGCAGGTGCAGATCGCGCTGCAGGAAGCCACGTCCGACCTGCAGCTGGACGAATTGCTGGCCGGGCGCACGGATGCGGGCTTGCTGATCCCGCCCCTGCCCGAGAAGGCGAAGGGGGAACTCGATTACCTGCCCGTGCTGGCCGAACCGCTGGTGCTGGCCGCGCCGTCCGGCCTCGACATCTTGAACACGCCGGGCCCCGTACGCCTGCGCGACGTGCCGGCCCTGCCCCTGATCATCTTCCCGCGCGCGATCTCGCCCGCCCTGCATGACGCCATCCTCGGCGTGTTCCGCGCGGCCGGCATCACGCCTCAGATCGGCCAGGAAGCGATCCAGATGCAAACCATCGTCAGCCTCGTCTCGGCTGGCATGGGCATCGCGCTTGTGCCACAATCGGTATCGAATCTGATGCGCCCGGGCGTAGAATACAGGCCGCTGCAGGACGCCACGCCGCTGGTGGAAACAGGCCTGGCCTGGCGCCGCGACAACCCTTCCGCCGTGCTGCAAGGTTTCCTGGCGCTGCTGCGCAAGCAGATCGGCGGTACTGCCAGTTAAATTAAGTGGCCGCTAAGGCAAAAAACCGCAAGCGCCCCCATACTACGCAACCTTAGCTTTAAACAAAGAAAGAAACCCCATGCTGATACACCCGATGCCCGACCCGATAGCCATCCAGATCGGCCCGCTCGCCGTGCACTGGTACGGCCTGATGTATGTGCTGGCCTTCGCCCTGTTCATTATCCTGGGCCGCGTGCGCATCAAGCAGCCGCATATCGCCGTGCTGGGCTGGAAGAAGGAAGACCTCGACGACATGCTGTTCTACGGCATGCTGGGCGTGGTGATCGGCGGTCGCCTGGGCGAAGTGCTGTTCTACCGCCCCGAATACTTCATGCACAATCCGCTCGAGATCTTCATGGTGTGGCATGGCGGCATGTCCTTCCACGGCGGCTTCCTCGGCGTCATCCTGGCCATGTACCTGTGGAGCCGCAAGGCGGGCCGCAACCTGTTCGACGTGCTCGACTTCATCGCGCCGCTGGTGCCGCTCGGCTACGCGGCCGGCCGCCTGGGCAACTTCATCAATGCCGAACTGCCGGGCCGCATCGCCCCGGACACCCTGCCATGGGCCATGCAATGGCCGGGCATCCCGTATCCCGTGCACCCGTCGCCGATCTACCAGATGCTGGTCGACGGCATCCTGGTGTTCATCATCCTGTGGCTGTATGCGCGCAAGCAGCGTCCGCGCATGGCCGTGGGCGCCATGTTCACCCTGCTGTACGGCTGCGCGCGCTTCTTCACGGAATACTTCCGCACGCCGGACTGGGAAGTCGTGTGGCTGGGCGTGCCGATCACGTCGGGCCAGATGCTGTCCTTGCCGATGATCGTCGGCGCCATCGCGCTGCTCGTGTGGGCGTATAAAAGCCAGGTGATGGGCACGCCGCCCACCAAGGCCCGCCCCGCCAACACGTAAAACCGCTGTTCCCCCGATGGCGCGCCAGGCAGGCGCGCCATCCCCCTCCTCCGGCAACCTTTCCCTCAAAGCAGCACAATTTCCTTGCGGAATGAATCTTCGCTTGCGATAGCGCAATGATCGCTTTACCCTGCAACAAGAGCAGGGCATGCAATCATGCTGTGTTGGCAATTCGAGCGGGGAGTCCCATCCATGCAGTATGCGAGGAAGACCACGACATTCTGGCTGGCGCTGGCGGGCGGCTACGTGCTGGCGCAGCTGGCCTTGACGGCCTGGGCCGGGACGCGCGGTCCCGCCGTGAGCTACCTGTTCGGCGTGACGGCGCCACTGCTGGCGCTGGCCGCCTGCTGCCGCAACGCCAGCCTGAGCGCACCCGGCGTCGTGCGCACGGGCTGGGGCCTGTTTGCGGCCGCCATGCTGTTCTGGAGCGTGGGCATGGCCCTTTCTGCCTGGCAAGACCTGAGCGGCCATGTGGCGTCCGACACGACGTATTTCTCCGATTTTGCCTATTTCATGTATGGCGCGCCCTTGCTGCTGGCCATTTCCTCCGTCAGCGACCGGCACCCTTCGCGCACCCTGCAATGGCTGGACGCCGTGCAAGTGCTGCTGGCGGCCTACCTGACCTACACGGCCATCTTTTCCGTCTCGCCCTTCGACCAGCGCTCGATCGCGCCGATACCTGCCAGCCTGCTGGTGACGACGTACAACGTGGAAAACCTCGTCCTGGCCTGTTGCGCCTCGCTGCGCCTGCTGGCGCACCGCCGCGATGGCGCACAAGGGCGCTTCTACCTTCTGCTCAGTGTGTTCCTGTGGTGCTACGCCGCCTGCGCGGGCGCCTATAATTACCTGACCCTGCACGCGCTGGCCGAATCCGGTCCCAGCGAGATACTGCCCAGCATGCCTTTCCTGCTGCTGGCGGTGCTGGCCATGCGCGTGCAGCCGGGCGAGGAAGAGGCGCGGCCGCCGCGGCCATTGACCTTGCTGATTGACAACTTCAGCCCCATCTTCTTCACGGCAGCCCTGCTGGGATTGGGATTCGTCGTGCTGCGCGAGAATTTTTACCTGGCGGCCAGCGCCCTGTTTGTCGCGCTGACGGTCCACGCGCTGCGCTCGGCCACCCTGCAAAGCCGCTACATGCAAAGCGAACTGGCCTTGCGCGCGGCGCATGACAAGCTGGAAAAGCTGTCGCTGACGGATGGCTTGACGGGCATCGCCAACCGGCGCTGCTTCGACCAGACCTTGCAGCTGGAGTGGCAGCGGGCCGCGCGCAACCAGCAAGCGCTGGCGCTGCTGATCATCGATATCGATTTCTTCAAAAGCCTCAACGATACCTTCGGCCACCCGTATGGCGACGCCTGCCTGGTGCAAATCGCGGCGGCCCTGCATTCCGCGCTGCCGCGCGCCAGCGACCTGGCGGCCCGCTTCGGCGGCGAGGAGTTTGCCGCCATCCTGCCCGCCACCGATGGCCCGGGCGCCCTGGCGGTGGCGCAGAAGATGCAGGAAGCGATCGCCGCGGCCGCCATCGCCCACGCGCCGTCGCGCGGCGGCCTGGTCACGGCCAGCATCGGCCTGGCCTTGAGTGACGCAGGACAAACGCCGGAAGCATTGCTGGCCGCCGCCGACCAGGCCCTGTACCGGGCCAAGCAGAATGGCCGCAACCGGGTCGAAGTCTAGGCCTAAACTAGGCCTTCAACTTGCCGGTAATGACTTTCCATTGCGCCGGCGTCACGGGCGTGATCGACAGCCGGCTGCCCTTCTTCAGCAGCAGCATGTCTTCCAGCTCCGGCATCTGGCGCATCTCGGACAGGGGCAGCAGCGCCGTCTTCTTCAGGCCGCGCACGTCGACGCTGATCCAGCGCGGCTGTTCAGGCGTCGCCTTGGCATCGAAATACTTGCCGCCCGCTTCAAACTGGCTGTGATCGGGATACGCGCCGCTGGCCACTTCGGCCACGCCCGCCACGCCCGGCTGCGGGCAGCTGGAATGGTAGAACAGCACGCCATCGCCCGGCTGCATGCCATCGCGCATGAAGTTGCGCGCCTGGTAGTTGCGCACGCCAAACCACGGCATGGTGTGCTGCGGCGCGGCCATCAGGTCGTCGATGCTCACTTCATCGGGTTCGGATTTCATCAGCCAGTATTGTTTCATGTTCACTCCCTATCAAAAGCAACAGGCGTAAAAAAACGGCTGAGCATGATGCTGCAACCGTTTTCTTGGTACTGCAAATTGGGCCCCGCCTGTGCCGCTATGCCGGCATCCCGAACCAAACGGTTCAAGGTGGTCACGTTAGTTCAATTTCGGGTTCGTCGAACGAGCGACGCTCACTCCCATCAAACAAAATTCGCAACCGATGCGCATAAATGGTTCAAGGAATATATGGCAATCGCGAACACCGCAGGGTAGACCCAAGTTTACTCCTTTGATCGCGCATCGCAAAGACAAATCGTCGCGTGCACGCTTAAAAAAGGTTTTCCTGGGGCGTCAGAGCACTATCCAATACTGTGTGCATGGCCGAGATTTTCTGCTTCACTTCCAGTATCGTCAATTCCGACAGCGGACCTTGCGGCGACTTCACGGACAGGAATTCCGCAGCCACGCCCAGGGCGGCCAGCACGGCGATGCGGTCGTTGCCCTTGACCTTGCCCGCGTCGCGGATGGCTTTCATTTTGCTATCGAGATAGATCGCCGCTTCGCGCAGCGCGCGCTCTTCGCCGTCGCGGCACACCATGCTGTAGGACTGGCCCATGATATTGACATCGACACGCGGCATTACGCTTCCTTCTCGTTCTCGGCAATATAGGCGCCCGCTTCCGAAGCGGCTTGCTCCAGGCCAGCTTGCACCAGTTCGGGAATTTTTTCCAGCAACGCTTCCACCCGCTCCTGCGCCTCGCGCATGCGTTGCACGTACAGGGCGTTGTCGGCGGCCAGCGCGGCATTGTCCTTGCGCAATTGCGCGTTTTCACGGCGCAGCGCATGGGTCATTTCGGCCAGCAGGCCTATTTTGTCGGATAATTCATTGAATTCGGAAATCATCCCGCCACTATAGGGCGGACGCTCCATGGGCGTCAATCGAATCACGCCGCTGTCACACATATTTACATCAATGCAGGGCAGTTGGCGGACAATACACGCTTTTTCCGGCGCTTTTCGCCATCTGCACGCATTGGCCAACGCCGCGATGGCAGCGTTTTACTCGTCGACGTAATCGGGTTCGATATCCAGTCCGCCATAGCGGTTTTCGCACGAGCGGCGCGTCAGCGTCTGTTGTCCACTCTTGCCGTCAAGCACCATCGTCAAGTCGCGGCAAGTACTGCGGTAGCTGCCAGGTTTGGCGTCCGTCCCCGAGGGCGTCAGGCGCACTGCCAGCGGCACCGCATTGCCCAGGCCCTTGTTGCTCCACTGGCGCGTCTTGCCATCCTCTTCATCCTTCAAGGTGCGCACGGCAGCCGTCAGCAAGGCTTTCTGTTCCTTCGCATTCAGCTTGGCGATGGTCACGTCGGACAGGAATGGCGGATACACGACGGGCGCCCGATCCTTGCCCTGCACATCCCAGTTGCCGCTGTTCTGCGAACAGGTGCGGCGGCTCAGGTCCTGCGACTTGCCGCCTGCCGTGACGACGAATTTCAGGTCGCGGCAGACGTGCGCCTTCAGGCTGTGCTCCGTCATGCCGGAGTTGCTGAAGTTATACGTGACTTTCACCAGCACGCCGCGGTCGCCGCCGTTATCCCACACATGGGCTTCCTGGTCGTCGTCATCCTTGTTCAAGTCGTTGAACAAGTCATTGAGCAGCATGTTCTTTTCCAGCGGGGTCAGGGCCGCCACGGTGATTTCATCAACGATGGTGGGCGTTTGTGCGGCGGCATTGCCCAGGCAGGCGAGGCCGATGACGGTGACGCCCAGCAGGCGCAGGGCGGGACGAGAAAGCGGGAATGGCATGGTGTTCTTTCTGGCGCGAGCGGTGATATATGGCGATATTGATATGCAATTGCAATCATCTTATCAAATTTCATAGTCAAACTCTGTTTCCTGTGCGTACAGGAACACCCCCTCTCCGAACGACATGCTAGAGTCGCGCCTGTTGCTGACGCCCGGGAACGAGGCTTGTGCTGGCGCAAACCCTGTGTAGATGCAGGCTCTGCTCAGCATCTATCTATATGTTCCCCTTGAATAAGCCCCCTACCGTCCCTATAATTAGCACTCGTTAGTAGAGAGTGCTAACAAACTCTTTCGTAGCAATCCTCAGGACATGATGGTGCTTGCCGGACAACAGCAGGGAACGCTACGCGGCGGGCGACGCCGCGATGCACCACTGCCGGATACAGGCAAGGACAGGATGACATGGGGTTTGCTTGACCGTTGCGGGCTGCTTTCAACGGCGGTCACTGAAAGCACGTCTGGCGCTGCGCCAGGCATGTAGTCATTTAGCAACACCTATCCATTGAACTTTAAGGAGTTTTGTATGAATCTGCGCCCATTGAACGATCGCGTCATCGTCAAACGCCTCGACCAGGAAACCAAAACTGCGTCCGGCCTCATCATTCCTGATGCAGCTGCTGAAAAACCGGATCAAGGCGAAGTCCTTGCCGTAGGCAATGGCAAGATTCTCGACGACGGCAAAGTCCGTCCTCTGGATGTCAAAGTGGGCGACCGCGTCCTGTTCGGCAAGTACGCCGGCCAAACCGTCAAAGTTGACGGCGATGAGCTGCTGGTCATGCGCGAAGAAGACATCATGGCGATCGTCGTCAAGTAATTGTTTCCACGTTGTAGACAGATACATCCCGAAACTCAGGAGAATTGAACATGGCAGCTAAAGAAGTAGTATTCGGCGACGCAGCGCGCGCCAAGATGGTCGAAGGCGTCAACATCCTCGCCAACGCAGTCAAAGTAACGCTGGGCCCGAAAGGCCGCAACGTGGTCCTGGAGCGCTCGTTCGGCGCCCCTACCGTCACCAAGGATGGTGTGTCGGTAGCGAAAGAAGTTGAACTCAAAGACAAGCTCATGAACATGGGCGCGCAAATGGTCAAGGAAGTTGCTTCCCGCACCAGCGACAACGCCGGCGACGGCACCACCACCGCGACCGTGCTGGCACAAGCCATCGTGCGCGAAGGCATGAAGTTCGTTGCCGCCGGCATGAACCCGATGGACCTGAAGCGCGGTATCGACAAAGCTGTTGCAGCCACCGTCGAAGAACTGGCGAAAATCGCCCGTCCTTGCACCACGACCAAGGAAATCGCCCAAGTTGGCGCGATCTCGGCCAACTCGGACTACTCGATCGGCGAGCGTATCGCTGAAGCGATGGAAAAAGTCGGCAAAGAAGGCGTCATCACCGTAGAAGACGGCAAGTCGCTGAACGACGAGCTGGACATCGTTGAAGGCATGCAGTTCGACCGCGGCTACCTGTCGCCATACTTCATCAACAACCCAGAGAAACAAGTTGCCGTACTGGACAGCCCATTCGTCCTGCTGTGCGACAAGAAAATCTCGAACATCCGTGACCTGCTGCCGGTACTGGAACAAGTCGCAAAAGCTGGCCGTCCACTGCTGATCATCGCGGAAGACATCGAAGGCGAAGCGCTGGCGACCCTGGTTGTGAACAACATCCGCGGCATCCTGAAAACTTGCGCAGTGAAAGCCCCCGGCTTCGGCGACCGCCGCAAAGCCATGCTGGAAGACATCGCTGTCCTGACCGGCGGCCAAGTGATCGCTGAAGAAGTCGGCCTGACCCTGGAAAAAGTGACCCTGGCCGAACTGGGCCAAGCGAAACGCATCGAAGTGGGCAAGGAAAACACCATCGTTATCGATGGCGCCGGCGAAGCTGCCTCGATCGAAGCACGCGTAAAACAAGTACGCGTACAGATCGAAGAAGCGACCTCGGACTACGACCGTGAAAAACTGCAAGAGCGCGTAGCCAAACTGGCTGGCGGCGTTGCCGTGATCAAGGTTGGCGCAGCCACCGAAGTCGAAATGAAAGAGAAAAAAGCCCGCGTTGAAGATGCACTGCACGCAACCCGCGCTGCCGTGGAAGAAGGCATCGTGCCAGGCGGCGGCGTAGCCCTGCTGCGCGCACGCGCCAACATCACGGTCAAGGGCGACAATCCTGATCAAGACGCTGGTATCAAGATCGTCCTGCGCGCAATGGAAGAGCCACTGCGCATGATCGTGCAAAACGCTGGCGAAGAAGCTTCGGTCGTCGTGGCAGCCGTACTGGCTGGCTCGGGCAACTACGGCTACAACGCTGCCAATGGCACGTATGGCGACATGGTTGAAATGGGCGTCCTGGACCCAGCCAAAGTGACCCGTTCGGCGCTGCAAAACGCCGCTTCGATCGCTTCGCTGATGCTGACGACCGACTGCATGGTCTGCGAAATCGCTGACGACAAAGCAGGCGGCGGCATGGGCGGCGGCATGGGTGGTATGGGCGGCATGGGCGGCATGGACGGCATGATGTAATGTCCGGCGGCCAGTCGCGCAGGCGACGGCGCGACTGGTCGCATACGCAGGGACAGGGCTGGCAGACCAAAAGCTGCCAGCGCCTCCCGGCGGCCCCGAAAGCCACCTTCTACGGAAGGTGGCTTTTTTTCGCCTCGCGCACCCTCAGTTCTGGCCGAGGCTCTCCGGATACACGATGGACGATGCATAATCAATGCGATTCTCCGTATCATCGGGCGGCAGACTGTTCGCGGCATATTTGATACCGGCAGCCAGTAAAGTCATGCTATGCCGCCCGAATGCCCCGACATCAACGTCGGGAAAAGTCATGCGGATGTCGCGCCGGTGATCACGCGTTTGATTGAATTTGGTCGATACCTTGCGGACAAACGACAGCGCCTCGCCATCAAGATACACACGGTAGATATTCGGATCCGTCGTCACCACGCACCCGCGCCAATGCAAGAAGAACCAGCCGGTTGCCGGGCTGGGATCAAAGGCAATCGTTGCGCGCACATCGCACGCCTTGCTGCTATACGCCAGATGTTGCGCCAAGCCCCCTCCCAGCGAGTGGCCGACCAGGTCGATGGGCGCTTGCACGCCCTCGGACCTGTTCTTGGCTGCCTTGCAGACAGGCGACGATGTCGTCTTCGGCAACACCCGCACCAGCGCTTCGATCAGGCGCCCCCCTTCTATACGGGCCTCGCTAAATTGGGGATTGGCGCCTACTCCAAAATCGACGTTGCTGAAGTTGGCGATCCAGTCGCTGCGCCACTCATACTTGGTATTTTCCGTACCGCGAAAGGCCAGCACCGCCTCCAGCGGGCGGCCCGACGCGTCCAGCCTGATGTAGGTCTCATATTGCAAGCCCCTGGCGCCACGGCAAGGTTGCAGCGGGCGACCTTGTTCCCCCGCTGGCTGCATGCCCAGTTTCCTGATAAGTTGCTGGTTCAGCCGAAACCACCCATCGGGCAAGCCACTGCGCAAGGGGGGCGAGTCCGTGGCGGTAACATAATCGCAGGCGCGCTCCTGGCGCTCCGACACATCAAGATCACGCCGGTAAACTGCTTCGGCCATGTCGGCATGCTTTGATATCTGGCGCAGCATGGCAAGCGCCTCGCCGGTCGGCAGGGTCTTTTCCACGGCGCCGGCAGCAGTATGCGCCGATTCATGGAGCGTTGGAAACTGCTTGCCCGTGCTTGCGCACGCGGCCAGAAAACATGACGCAATAAGCAGCGCCGTACGTTTGATCATGTTCATCGTTTCTCCGTGGACGTTGATGTGCTGAGCCCAAACCCGGACATTCCGTGCCTCGCCAGCGCAACAGACAGCCTGCAACAGGGCGTCTGCACCAAAGTTAGCACATAAGCAATTTCATACAAGCACTAATTTATTCAATTTGGAAATTTCATGGGGCCATGTTTTTTAATAACATATCAAAGGTAAACCGAAGGCAGTAGCGTCCAGCCCTGGATGCGGCACCCGCCCCGTGAACAGCTGCTTACCTGCCCCGGCGATTGCCGGCCTGTGCGTTTTGCTTTAGCATGGCCGCCATCGTCCCTCTTTCTCACGCTCACCATCATGCCGCCACGCGCCTCCTCTTCCAAAACCACCATCATCGCCGGCATCTTGGCCGGCTTGCTGGCCGCCGGGCTCGGCGCGTTCTACCTGCACCAGCAATCCGCGCCGCAGGCAGACAATGCCCCCGCCGCGAGCAGCCAGACGGCAGCGCCGGAGCAGAACGCGCGCGCCATCGATGCCTTGATGGCTTTGCCGGAAATCAAGGCCTGGTCGGCGCATATCGAAAAGGCGTCGGGCGGGCGCGCCCATGGCGCCGTGATGGAAACGTCGCCCGAGACGCGCCTCGTCGATGGCGTCGCCTATTATCAGCTGAGCTTTTTCGAAAATACGCCCGATGCGGCGCACCGGTGGGAGAGTTTCGTCGTCTCGCCCGACGGCAAGCGCATCCTCGTCGACGACATCGTCAGCGCTGAGCTGATCAGCCTGGAACAATGGCGCAAGGACAATGCGCCCATGCAGCGCGTCGCCACCCAGTAACGCCCCTGCACCGGCTGCGGGCGCGATGGCCAGGGACGCTTGCCTTGCAGCGCAAGCTTTACTTTCTGGCATCGAAGCCCGATACTCGCCCACATGCCAGCCATCACTGTCCGCCCCCTCGCGCCAGACGACGTTGCCGCCTACCGCGCGCTGCGCCTGGCCGGCATCGCCGAACTGCCCGCCGCCTTCTGCACCACGCATGCGGCGGAAAGCGGCTTGCCGCTGACACAGATAGCCCAGCGCTTGCGCGCCACTTCCCACCAAATAATATTTGGCGCTTTCGACGAGGAACAATTGATCGCGCTGGCCGGCCTGCGCCGCGAACCGATTGCCGTCGTGCATGACAAGGCCAGCCTGTGGGGTGTGTACGTGGCACCGCAGGCGCGCGGGCGCGGCGCGGGACGGCAACTGGTGCAGGCCGCCATCGCCCATGCCTGCACCATTCCCGAACTGGGCCGCGTGCGCCTGGCCGTGGCGCAGGACAACCACGCGGCATTGACCCTGTACCTCGGTTGCGGTTTTACCCTGGAAGACTGTCCCGCATCGGATGGCATGCTGCAAATGCAGCTGTGGCTGCCCCGCCCGGCGCGCGCAAGTGCCGAAAGTAATGTCTTTATGAAAATCAATACCTTACAAATCTCTGCGAAATAGCGGACAGGCCGTTTTTTCTGTTGCAAGCAAACGCGGCAGGCCTTAGCATCGCGGCTTACAAAAAAAACTTGGGGGAGAGCCAATGTCATCGGCCGAGACACAAACCGCCACGGGCAAAATGCCGCGGCAAATACCGTACATCATCGCCAACGAAGGCTGCGAACGCTTCAGCTTCTACGGCATGCGCAACATCCTGACGCCATTCCTCATCAGCACCTTGCTGCTGATGATCCCGATCGACCAGCGCACGGGCGAAGCCAAGCACGTCTTCCACACCTTCGTCATCGGCGTGTACTTCTTCCCGCTGCTGGGCGGCTGGCTGGCCGACCGCTTCTTTGGCAAATACAACACCATCTTCTGGCTCAGCCTCGTGTATTGCGCCGGCCATGCCTGCCTGGCCCTGTTTGAAAACAGCGTCAACGGCTTCTATTTCGGCCTGTTCCTGATCGCCTTCGGTTCCGGCGGCATCAAGCCCCTGGTGGCCTCGTTTGTCGGCGACCAGTTCGACCAGACCAACAAGCACAAGGCCAAGCTGGTATTCGACCTGTTCTACTGGATCATCAACTTCGGCTCATTCTTCGCTTCGCTGCTGATGCCGATGTTCCTGCGCGACTTCGGCCCGTCGATCGCCTTCGGCATCCCCGGCCTGATGATGCTGGCCGCCACCATCGTCTTCTGGATGGGCGCCAAGAAGTACGTGCACGTGCCGCCGGCGCCGCCGAATCCCGATTCGTTCACCCGCGTGGCCCGCACGGCCCTGCTGGCCCGTGTCGATGGCGGTTCGCGTCCCGGCCTGTACGTGGCCTACGTCGGCGTGATCGGCGCCCTGTATGCGTTCTACAGCATTCCCGAATGGGGCTTCGTGATTTCCGCGTGTACCGCGCTGGTATTGCTGCTGGCCTTCGGCAGCATCGGCACGGCCATGCAGCTGGAACGCGCACGCGGCATCCACCCTGACGAAGCCGTCGAAGGCGTGCGCGCCGTGCTGCGCATCCTCGTCATCTTCGCCCTCGTCACGCCGTTCTTCTCGCTGTTCGACCAGAAGGCCTCGACGTGGATCGTGCAAGCGAACACCATGGAAAAACCAAGCTGGTTCCTGCCGGCGCAGATGCAGGCGCTGAACCCGATGCTGGTGATGCTCTTGATCCCGTTCAACAACCTGGTGCTGTACCCGATGCTGAACCGCTTCGGCCTGGAAGCGACGGCCCTGCGCCGCATGACGGCCGGTATCGGCTTTTCCTCGCTGGCGTGGATCGTCATCGGTCTGCTGCAGCTGGCGCTCGACAGCGGCAACTCCGTCTCCATCATGTGGCAGATCCTGCCGTACGCCCTGCTGACGTTCGGCGAAGTGCTGGTCTCGGCGACAGGACTCGAGTTTGCCTACAGCCAGGCGCCCGTGTCCATGAAGGGCGCCATCATGAGCTTCTGGAACCTGTCGACCACGGTGGGTAACCTGTGGGTGCTGATCGTCAACCGCAGCGTCATGAACGAAGGCGTGATCGGCAAGATCGCCGAGAGCGGCATCAGCGTGACAGCCTTCCAGATGTTCTTCTTCGCCGCCTTCGCGGCCGTGGCCATGCTGGCCTTCGGCCTGTATGCGAAGCGCTACAAGATGGTGGACAACTACCGCCAGGCAGTCATCCCGGCGAAAGCGTGATGCCGGTTTGATGTAACGCAAAAGGGCGCCCTCGGGCGCCCTTTTTTACGTCGTCACCGTCGGCCCGTCGCGCCCCGTGCGCGCGCGGATCTGCGCCACTGTTTCCGCCACGGCGATCAGCCCCGCCAGCGCTTGCTGGGTCGGCAAGTCATGCTGGGCCGGATCGGCTGCGTAGCGCTCCAGGTACAGGCGCAGGCGCAGGGTGGCGCCTTCGGTACCCGTGCCGGACAGGCGCAGCACGATGCGCGCGCCGTCCGTCATGATGATGCGGATGCCCTGCTGCGTCGCCAACGAGCCGTCGACGGGGTCCGTGTAGCTGAAATCGTCGGCCAGCGCCACCGTGTAGCCGCCCAGCGCCTGGCCCGGCAAGGCGGCCAGCTGACCGCGCACGGCGTCCATCAGCTGCGCCGCTCCGGCGCTGTCGATGTCTTCGTAATCGTGGCGCGAATAATAGTTGCGGCCATGGGTGGCCCAGTGGGCGCGCACGATCTCTTCCACCGATTGCTTTTTCTCAGCCAGCAGGTTGAGCCAGAACAGCACGGCCCACAGGCCATCCTTTTCGCGCACGTGGTTCGAACCCGTGCCGTAGCTTTCTTCGCCGCACAGGGTAGCCAGGCCCGCGTCGAGCAGGGTGCCGAAGAATTTCCAGCCCGTCGGCGTCTCGTAGCACGGTATGTCCAGCGCGCTGGCGACCCGGTCGGCCGCGCCCGACGTGGGCATGGAGCGGGCGATGCCTTTCAGCCCGGCGCGGTAGCCGGGCGCCACGGTGGCGTTGGCGGCCAGGATGGCCAGGCTGTCCGAGGGCGTCACGTCGAAGCGGCGGCCGACGATCATGTTGCGGTCGCCGTCGCCATCCGAGGCGGCGCCGAAGTCGGGCCCATCGTCGGCCGCCATGATGGCGATCAATTCCTGCGCGTTGACGGGATTCGGGTCCGGGTGGCCGCCGCCGAAATCTTCCAGGGGCACGCCGTTGATGACGCTGCCCTTGGGCGCGCCCAGCATGCCTTCCAGGATGGCCGTCGCATACGGTCCGGAAACGGCGTGCATGCCGTCAAAGCAGATGCGCAAGCCGCCCGCGAACAGGGCGCGGATGGCGTCGAAGTCGAACAGCTGCTGCATCAGTTCCGCGTAATCGAGCACCGGGTCGATCACTTCGACCGTCATCTGTTCGATGCGCACCACTCCCAGGGTATCGAGGTCGATGTCGGCAGCGTCGCTGATACGGTATTCGGTGATCGTTTGCGTGCGCGCAAACATGGCCTCGGTGACTTTTTCGGGCGCCGGGCCGCCATTGGCGATGTTGTACTTGATGCCGAAATCGCCATCGGGGCCGCCCGGGTTATGGCTGGCCGACAGGATGAGGCCGCCGCTGGCGCCATGCTTGCGGATGACGCAGCTGACGGCCGGCGTCGACAGGATGCCGCCCTGTCCCAGCAGCACGCGCGCGTAGCCATGCGCGGCCGCCATGCGCAGCACCGTCTGGATGGCCGCGCGGTTGTAATAACGGCCGTCGCCGCCCAGCACCAGGGTCTGGCCGCGGCAATCGCTCAGCGTGTCAAAAACGCTCTGCACGAAATTTTCCAGGTATTGCGGTGCGCTGAAGACAGCCACCTTCTTGCGCAAGCCCGAAGTGCCGGGCCGCTGGCCCGCTACCGGCGCCGTATTGATGATTTGTATAGCCATCTTGCCTCCTTATTAACTTCCGATGGTAACGCATGCCAGGCAAGCGGCAAAGCGTTGTACATCTGCCACGGTGCGCCAAGCCGCTTAGCACCACATCCCGGCATGACATATAATGAGAATCATTCTCATATGCGGCATTCCTGGCTGCGGACTCATATATCGGACGCCGTGGTTGCACGCTATTACCAAGAACTGTTGAACTTTTGCTGGCGCAGCTTGCGCAACCGCGAGGCCGCTGCCGACCTGGTGCAGGAAAGCTATGCGCGCGTGCTGGGTGAAGCGGCCGTGCGCGAACCGCGCGCGCTGCTGTACCGCACGGCGCGCAACTTGCTGATCGACAAGCACCGCCGCGCCGCCTTGCGCCAGCACGAGGAGCTCGACGCCCTGCCGGAGGCCGCGCATCCGGCCGCCCCCCGTCATCTGCAGCCGGAACAGGCGCTGGAAAGCAGCCAGGACTGGCAAGCCTGCGTGGCCGCCATCGACGCCTTGCCGCCCCGCTGCCGCGACGCCTTCGTGCTGCACGTGTTCGAGGAATTGCCGCACGCGCAAATCGCCGCGCGCATGGGCATTTCCGTGAGCATGGTGGAAAAACATATCGCGCGCGGCATGCTCAGTTGCCAGGCGCAGTTGCATTCTTTGCGGGAAGCCACATAATGGCGCCCATGACCGCCCACTCGCCCCGCCATGATTTCGGCCCCTCTGCCCAGGAGCAGGCGGACTTGCGCGAGTACGCCGACTTTGCCGCCACACAAGATGACGTGGCGCTGGCGGCCGCCACTTGGTTCAGCCGGCACGGCAACCTCGATGCACAGGGCCAGTCGGCGTTTGCCGCCTGGCTGGCGGCCGATCCGGCCCATGCCGAAGCCTACGCGCAACTGCAAAGCACGCACCGCGTGGCGCGCCGGATTCCCCCGCAGGTCGCCGCGCGCTGGGCAGTGCCGCCAGCCGCAACGCACGTGACACCGCAGGCGCCGCGCCGTCATTGGCTGCGCGCGCTGCCGTATGCGGCCGCCGCCATGCTGCTGCTGAGCGTGGGCGCGGGCGGCTACCGGTGGTGGCAACAGCAAGCCGTGTTCAGCCAGTCATATGCCACCGTGCGCGGCCAGCGCCTGGCCGTCGCGCTGCCCGACGGCAGCCAGCTGCAGCTCGATACGGCCACGCAGCTGCACGTCACCCTGTACCGCCAGCGGCGCGAAGTGCGCCTGGCGCACGGCGAAGCGCTGTTCCAGGTGCAATCGAAGCAGGGCCAGCCCTTCGACGTGCTCAGCGGTCCCTTGACAGTGACGGTGGTAGGCACGCAGTTTTCCGTGCGCAATACCCTCGAACACGACGGCAAGCTGCGCGTGGCCGTGCAGCATGGCCAGGTGCGCGTGGCGGGTGCACGGCAAGACCGGGTCGACCTGCGGGCCGGCCAGGGCGTCAGCAGCGATGCCGGCGGCCGCCTGTCGGCCATCGCCAGCTTGGCCCCGGGCAGCGTGGCGCCGTGGCGCGACGGCCGGATCACCTTCGACAATGTGCCGCTGGGCGCGGCGCTGGCCGAGTTCGAACGCTATGGCGACACGGGCTTCGTCGTACGCGATCCCGCCGTCGCCAGGCTGCGCATCGGCGGCAGCTTCAGCCTGACCCAGCTGGACCGTTTCGCCGCAGCCCTGCCGCAACTCTTGCCCGTGCAGATCGTGCGCAGCGGCACCGTCAGCACCATCGGCATGGCGCCGAAAGCTGCCGCGCAGGCACCGGCCATGCAACTGCAATAAATGAAAATAATTCGCATTCGCAGGTGAGGGTTTTCTCCGCTGCCGCGTCTACCAAGTTAATCGACAATAAATTAACCTGGAGAAATGCAACATGTGGTCCCCCCGCCTCAATCTGACACCCGCCCCCCTCGCCCTGGCCGCCATGCTGGCCTTGGGCAACATCCCCCTGGCACAGGCGCAAACCTTGTCCCCCGTCAAACTGGCCATCGCCGCCCAACCGCTGGGGCAAGCCCTGAATGAGCTGGCACGGCAAGCCAATCTGCAACTGCTGTTTGCGCCGGAACTGGTGGCCGGCAAGACGGCGCCCGCCGTCAGCGGCACCCTGAGCGTGGCCGACAGCCTGGAGCGCCTGCTGGCCGGCAGCGGCCTGGCCGCCAGCATCGACGGCAACAGCGTCATCATCCGCCCCGCGCCCGCCGCCACGGGCAAGGTGGCGACCCTGGCGGAAATCACCGTCAGCGCGCGCCAGGACGCGACCATCGATACCGAGCTGACGAAGTCGTATGCGGCGCAAGCGGTGAGCATCGGCAAGGGCCGGCAAAGCCTGCGCGACATTCCCCAGTCCGTCTCCGTGCTGACGCGCCAGCAGCTGAACGACCAGAATTTGCTGAGCCTGGACGACGCCATGCGCGGCGTGACGGGCATCACCGTCGAAGCGAGCAGCACGGGCGGCAACCACGGCAATTTTTACTCGCGCGGCCATGCGCTCGACGCGGTACAGGTCGATGGCGTGATGACGCCCGCCAGCACGGGCAACGACCTGTCGGCCGGCTACGGCCTGGCCATCTATGACCGCGTGGAAGTGCTGCGCGGCCCCGCCGGCCTGTTCCAGGGCGCGGGCGATCCGGGCGGCACCATCAACCTGGTGCGCAAGCGGGCGCGCGACACCTTCGCCGCCAGCGGCGTGCTCAGCGCGGGTTCCTGGGACCGCTACTATGCGGAAGCGGACGTCACCGGCCCCCTGAGCGCGGATGGCAAGGTGCGCGGCCGCCTGGTGGCCGCCTATGAACACCGGCGCTCCTTCGTCGACCACGTGTATGCGGAAAAACCGCTGCTGTACGGCACCGTCGCCATCGACCTGGCGCCGGGCACCGTGCTGACGGGCGGTGTCACCTGGCAGGAATACAAGGGCCGTCCCGCCTTCGGCCTGCCCGCCTATGAAGACGGGCGCCTGCTCGACGTGCCCCGCTCGACCTACCTGGACCCGGCCTGGAACCACATCACGGAAAAGGTCACGGAATATTTTGCCGAACTCGATCACAAGCTGGACAACGGCGGCCAATTCAAGGTGACCGCCCTGTCCCGCGAACAGGACGAACCATCGCGCCATTTCGGCTGGTCCGATTGTTCGGCAGACCCTGTCACGGGCGACAGCTGCCTGATCACCTGGAGCTACCGCAGCCACTGGAAGACGCAGGGACTCGATGCTTACCTGGCCACGCCCTTCCAGGCGTTCGGCCGCAGCCACGACCTGATCGTGGGCGCCGACTACCGCCAGGTGCACAAGAATTTCCGCTACGGCGGCGGCAAGGACACCCCGATCAACATCTTCCATCCGGATAACAATATCCCCCAGCCCAGCTACACTTTTACTGACGGCAACGACAACCGCACCAAACAGTTCGGCCTGTATGCGCGCACCCGCCTGCAGGCAACGGACCGGCTGGCCGTCAACCTGGGCGGGCGCCTGACGCACCGGAACAACCATACCGTCAGCCGCAATACGTATTTCAACCAGTTCACCGACGTCAGCAACACCATCAAGGCCAAGTTCACACCGTACGCGGGCCTGGTCTATGAACTCGACAAGCAGGTGTCGGCCTACGGCAGCTACACGCGCATCTTCTCGCCCCAGACCACCACGGACGCAGCAGGCCAAACCCTGAAGCCGCGCACGGGCCAGCAATTCGAACTGGGCTTGAAGGCGGAGCTGTTCGACAAGAACGTCAATGCGCATGCGGCCCTGTTCCGCATGGAAGACGAGAACCGCGACATGCCCGATCCGGCCAACCCGCTGTTTTCCATCGGCGCCGGCAAGATGCGCAGCCAGGGCCTGGAAGCCGAGCTGAGCGGCAGCCCCCTGCCGGGCTGGAACATCACGAGCGGCTATTCCTACACCAGCACGCGCACCCTCGAAGGCAGCGATGACCAGAAAGCGCAACTGTATTCCTTCATCGCGCCACGGCATAACTTCAACCTGTGGACCAATTACCGGCTCGCCGGCGCGCTCGACAAGATCAGCGTGGGCGGCGGCTTGCGCAGCGTCAGCAGCATGTACCGCCTGAACGGGCCCGTGAAATTCGAACAGGGCCCCGTCACCACGGTGGGCTTGCAGGCGGGCTACCGCCTCAGTCCCACGCTGGAGCTGTCGTTGACGGTGAACAACCTGTTCGACAAAAAATACTACACGCGCGTGTGGGCCGCGTATGGTTCCAACTTCTATGGCGAACCGCGCAACGCCATGCTGACCCTGCGCGGCCAGCTGTAAACTCCGCGCTCCCGCGCACGCACGGCCGCCGCGTCACTGCGGTGGCCGTGCGCGTTTACAACATCACACTCTTGCATGTCTCGCAACCTCGCACTATAATAAGAATAGTTCTCATTCACATTTGGATTCCGTTCGGAGTCTGCATCTCGCATATCCCGCCTGCCATCGACCGGCCAGGACGGCATGGCCGATGCGCAGCTGGATGACACGCTGCGCCAGCCAGGCCTCCCTGCCAAGCAAGCCTTCCCATATCGATAACGCAAAAAGGTCGTTTCATGGCGCGAGCACGTTCGCTGGCCGGCGCTGCCGCCGCCACTTTTCGGTACTTTGCACCGCTGCGACAACCACGTTTCTCACCACAAACTAAGGCATACACCATGCACCTCACTTCCATCGCGCGCCTCGGCGCCCTCGCCGCCGCCCTGCTGGGCGCGGCCCTCGTTTCCGGCACGGCCAGCGCGCACCAGATCTGGCTGCAGCAGGACAGCAAGACGGCCAGCGTGTACTTCGGCGAATTCGGCGACAACCTGCGCGAAGCCTCGCCCGGCTTGCTGGACAAGTTCAGCATCAAGAACGTGACGTGGGTGTCCGCCAAGGGCGCGCAGCCGCTGCAGGCGAGCAAGACGGCCGGCGCGTTCATCCTGAATGGCAAGGTGGGCGCCGGCGAAAGCATCATCGTCGAGGAAGACAACTACCCGTCGTGGGAAGAGAAAAAGGATGGCAAGGCCACGCGCACCGTGTGGGTCCCGGCCGCGCGCCTGGTCGCCGACGGCAAGGCGCAAGCGCCCGCGCTGACCCTGGACCTGGTGCCGACCGGCAAAGCAGGTCAGTTCCAGGTCAGCTACCAGGGCAAGCCGCTGGCGCAAGCCAAGGTCAACGCCGTGGTGCAGTCGGGCTGGGGCAAGGAAGCGTGGAGCGATGCGCAAGGCCTGGTCAGCTTCCCGCTGCCATGGAAGGGCACCTATGTGCTGGAAGTGCAGCACACGGACAAGACGGCCGGCCAGCGCGGCGCGCAAGCCTATGACAAGGCCATGTTCGTGACGACCCTGAGCCTGGTGCAGCCGCAAGGCGTGACGCCGCTGCCGGCCGGCCCGGCCTTGCCACCGAGCAAGGATCACGACTGACCATGCAAGCGCCAGCCACCACTGAAAAAATGCCGCGCCTGCGGCTCTCCGCCGGGGCCGTGTACCGCCTCGGCGTGGCTTCGCGCAGCGTGGCGGCCATCGGCGGCGGCTACGTGCTGGCCGCGCTGGTCACCATGCTGCTGTCGGTGAGCCTGCCCATGGCCCGCTCCGAAGCCGTCATGACAGCTACCCTGCTGTCGTTTGCCATCTATACCTGCGCCGTGATGTGGGTCTTCGCCACGCGCAGCGCCCTGCGCGCCTGGCTGGGCCTTCTGATTCCCGCCGCCGTCATCGCCGCCATCCTGCAGTGGATGGACGCACTATCCTGGAGTCTCGCATGAAAGAAGGTTTCCGCCAGTCGATGGCATGGCTGCACACCTGGTCCGGCCTGCTCGTCTGCTGGATCTTGCTGCTGGTGTTTTGCGCCGGCACGGCCAGCTACTACCGCAATGAAATCACCCTGTGGATGCAGCCCGAACTGCATGGCGCCGCCGCCAGCGAAGTGACGACGGAAGTGGCGGCCAAGGTCGCGCAACAGGCGATGCAGGAGCGGGCCACGGGCGCCACGCGCTGGTTCATCAGCCTGCCCGGCGAACGCAATCCCGCCACGCAGCTGGGCTGGAGCAAACCGTCGCAACCGGGCGAAAAGAAACGCGGACGGCGCGGCAATTTTCATAGCGAAAAAGCCGACCCGGCCACGGGCGAAGTGCTGTCCAAGCCGCGCGAGACGCGGGGCGGCGAATTCCTCTACCGCCTGCATTTCGACCTGCACTACATGTCCGCCATCTGGGGCCGCTGGATCGTGGGCTTCTGCGCCATGTTCATGTTCGTCTCCATCATCAGCGGCATCGTCACGCACAAGCGCATCTTCAAGGACCTGTTTACCTTCCGGCCGAAGAAGGGCCAGCGCTCGTGGCTGGACGCGCATAACGTGACGGCCGTGCTGGCCCTGCCCTACCACATGATGATCACCTACACGGGCCTCGTCACCCTGATGTTCCTATATATGCCGTCCGGCGCCACGGCCGCCTACAAGGGCGACCAGGATGCCTTCTTTGCCGAAGCCTTCCCAGGCCGCTCGGACGAGCGCAAGGCGGCCGGCGTGGCCGCGCCGCTGACGCCGTTCGCGCCCCTCGTGCGCCAGGCGGAACAGCACTGGGGCGGCGGCAAGGTCGAGCGCATCTCCGTGAATAATCCGGGCGACGCCAACGCCACCGTGACGCTGTCGCGCGCGTCCGGACGCGACATGTCGTCGAAGCAGCCGTCGCTGGAATTCGATGGCGTGTCCGGCAAGCTGCTGGCCACCGACGGCGACGCGCTGCCCGGCGCGGCGGCCACGCACGGCGTCATGTATGGCCTGCACATCGCCCGTTTCGGCGGACCGCTGCTGCGCGCCCTGTTCTTCCTCTCCGGCCTGGCCGGCTGCGCCATGGTCGCCACGGGCGCCTTGCTGTGGGCCGTCAAGACGCGCCAGAAACAGGCCAAGGCGCTGGCCGCCGGCAAGCGCGCCAGCTTCGGCCTGCGCCTGGTGGAAGCGCTCAACATCGGCGCCATCGCCGGCATCCCGATCGCCTTCGGCGCCTATTTCTGGGCCAACCGCCTGCTGTCGGTGACGATGGAGGACCGGCCGCAGGAGGAAATCGCCTGCTTCTTCGGCGCCTGGGCCCTGGCCGCCATCATCGCCCAGCTGCGTCCGTCGCGCGCCATGTGGCGCATGCAGCTGGCCGCCGGCGCCTTCCTGCTGGCGTCGCTGCCCGTGCTGAACGTCTTCACCACCGAATCGCACTTGGGCGTGACCCTGTTCCTGGGCCGCGGCCCCGTGGCGGTGGCCGCCTTCGACCTGGTGGTGCTGGTGCTGGGCCTGGGCCTCGCGTATGCGGCGTTCAAATTGAAACCGCTGCCCGCGAAGGCGGCCAAGGCACACAAGGCAACGGATGCGGTAAAACCGGCGCAAACGATGGAGGCCGCGTGATGGAACTGTTAGCCAATTTCCTCGTCTTTGCCTTGTGCTACGCAGGCCTGTCCTCGCTGTGCCTGGCGATGGACCGCCACTACGCCGACTTGCACGGGCGCGGCGCCGAACCGCCCGCGCCGCTGCGCCGCCGCCTGCAGTGGACGGGGTGGCTGGCGCTGGCGGCCGGCCTGGCCTGGGCCATGCACATCGCCGGCGGCGGCTACGGCCTCGTCTACTGGGTCGGCAGCCTGACGGGCTGCGGCTTGCTGCTGATCTGGCTGCTGCCCTACGCGCCGCACCAGGCCATGCGCCTGGCGCGCCTCATCGGCGGCGCGGCCGTGCTGGCCGCCATCGCGCTGGCCGTGTTGTAGCGGGACTGGCTGCGCCGCCACGCGACGGTCATGCGTGGCGGCGCAGCAACAGCGCATTGCGCCGCCACGCCTGCCACGCTAAAATGAGAATAATTCTTATTTGCATTAAGGTTTTCCCCACCATGCCAGGCAGTCCGTTCGCGCCCTCTCCCTTGCTGCCCACGCAGCTGGAAAACCATTACCGCGCGCACCACGGCTGGCTGGCACACTGGCTGCAGCGGCGCCTGGGCAATGCTGCCGAGGCCGCCGACCTGATGCAGGATACCTTCGCGCGCCTGCTGGCCGGCGCGCCCGCGCAGCCGCAGACGCCGGCCCTGCGCGCGCCGAAAGCCTACCTGGCGACCGTCGCCAAGCACCTGCTGATCAATCACTTGCGGCGCCAGTCGCTGGAACGCGCGTGGCTGGCAGCGCTCGCTGCCCTGCCCGAACAGCATCTGCCATCGACCGAGCAGCGCGCGCAAATCCTGCAGGCGCTGCAAGCGGTCGATGCCATGCTCGACGGCCTGAAACCGAAGGTGCGCGCCGTCTTCATCCTGGCGCAGATCGAAGGCCATGCCTATGCGGACATCGCCGCGCAACTGGGCATCGGCGAGCGCTCCGTGAAGCGCTACATGGCCGAGGCGCTGACCGAATGCGTGCTGCTGGCGCCGGACCTGCTGCCATGAGCGCGGCCGCTCCACCGTCTCCTCTGCTGTCGCGCAAGGTGGCGCGCCAGGCCGTCGAATGGTATTTGCTGGAGCAGTCGGGCCAGGCCACGCCGGACGACCTGGCCGCCAGTGCGCAGTGGCGCGCGCTCGACCCGGAACACGCGCGCGCCTGGAACAGGGTGCAGCAAGTGAGCCAGACCGCCGGTCTGCTGCCGCCGGAGCTGGCCGTGCCCGTGCTGCGCCGTCCGCAGCGCCGCGTGGCCGTGCAGCTGCTGCTGGCGCTGATGGCGGCGCCCGCCGCCTGGCTGCTGGCGCGCCACGAGATACTGGCCGATTACCGCAGCGGCGTGGGCGAGCGGCGCGACATATCCTTGCCCGATGGCGGCACCCTGGTGCTCAACACGGACAGCGCCGTCGATGTGGCGTATGGCCCCGACGAACGCCGTCTGACCCTGCGCCGCGGCGAAGTGCTGGTGCAGACGCGCCCCGACCACGCGGGCAGCCGCCCGTTCATCGTCGCCACCTGCCATGGACGCATCCGCGCACTGGGCACGCGCTTCACCGTGCGCGTCGACGACGACGGCAGCCGCGTGACGGTGCTCGAACACGCGGTGGAAATCACGCCGCGCGCCCCCTCGGCCACCGTCCGCACGCTCATGGCGAACCAGCAGGGCCGCTTCGACGCCAGCCACGCCAGCCTGCCCACGCCGGCGCCGCTGCAAGCCGACGCGTGGGCGCGCGGCATGCTGGCGGCGCAGGACATGCGCCTCGACGCCTTCGCCTTCGAACTGTCGCGCTACCGCCCCGGCCTGCTCCGCGTGGAACCGCAGGTGGCGGGCTTGCGCCTGTCGGGCGCCTTCCAGCTCGACGACACGGACGCCGTGCTGGACAGCCTGGCGCGCATGCTGCCCGTCGACGTGCTGTACCGCAGCCCGTACTGGGTCACCATCGCGGCCCGCAAAAAATAACTTACAAAATTGGCCCCTTTTTTCACCGCTGCCTGTCCTGTGAGTATTACAACGACACTCACCGGAAAGGAAAGACCATGCACCCTCCTCGTCTGACTCCCCTCGCGCGCGCCATCGGCAGCGCCGTGCTCCTGCTGTCGCTGGCGCAGGCGCCGGCCATGGCAGCCGATGCCGCCGCCGCGCCGGTTGCCGCGCAAACGGCCTTCAACGTGCCGGGCGGCGAGCTGTCCGCCGCCATCGCCAGCTTTGCCATCGAGGCGAAGGTGAGCGTGGGCGCGGCGGCCGAGCTGCTGCAAGGCGTGCGCACGCCGGGCCTGAGCGGCAGCTACACGGTGCCGCAGGCGCTGGCCCGCCTGCTGGCCGGCACGGGCCTCGAAGCACTGCCCAGCGGAGAACGCAGCTACGTGCTGCGCAAGTCGGGCGCTGCCTCGCCCGCCGCGCCGATCGCCGCCACCCTGGGCGAAGTGTCCGTCAGCTCCAGCGTCCTGCGCGACGGCACCACGGAAGGCAAGCGCGGCTACGCGGGCCTGACCAGCGCCACGCGCCTGAACCTGTCGCTGCGCGAAACGCCGCAAGCCGTCAGCGTCATCACGCGCCAGCAGATCGAGGACCAGGGCTTGAAGACCCTGCAGGACGTGCTGCTGCAGGCGCCCGGCATCACGGTGGACCATTCGTCGAGCACGCGCGAATACGACCAGGTGTTTTCCCGCGGCTTCGAAGTCACGTCGTACATGTTCGACGGCATCCCGACCAGCAAGAGCCTGGAAGCGCGCACCTACGACATGGCCATCTACGACCGCGTCGAGGTCATCCGCGGCGCGACAGGCCTGATCAGCGGCACGGGCAGCCCGTCGGCCGCCATCAACCTGGTGCGCAAGCGCCCGGGCCGCACGTTCGCCGCCACGGCCGGCGCGCAGCTGGGATCATGGGACCGTTACCGTGTCGAGGGCGATGTCTCGACGCCCTTGACGGCGGACGGCAAGGTGCGCGCGCGCCTCGTCGCCGCGCATGAAGACCAGCGCTCGTTCATCGACCGCTACCAGCAGAAAAAGGACGTGCTGTACGCCATCGTCGAAGCGGACCTGTCGCCTTCGACGGTGCTCAGCGCCGGCATCAACTACCAAAAGGAAAAGCTCAAGGGCGCGGGGCGCGAATTCCCCGTGTTCTACGCCGACGGCGCGCAAACCCATTTTCCCCGCTCGATGAACGGCACGGCCGCGTGGAGCACGTATGACCGCGAACAGAACATGCTGTTCGCCACGCTCGACCACTATTTCGACAACGACTGGATCGCCAAGGTGGCCGTCAGCCGCAGCAGCAACCAGTACGACGCCCTGCAGGGGTTTTCCGGCAACGGCTACCCGGACCGCGTGACGGGCGGCGGCATGAAGCTGTGGCTGGCCAACTGGCACAGCAAGCCGCAACAGACCTCGCTCGACGCGTACGTGAGCGGCCCGTTCCAGGCCTTCGGCCGCAAGCATGAACTGGTGCTGGGCGTGAGCGCCTCGGAACTCAAGACGAATGGCCCCATCTACCCGAACTGGCGCCTCGACGGCTACGACTACACGGTGCCGGATATCCACGCCTGGCATGGCGCTATGCCAGTACCCGACTACAGCGGCACGCGCCTGGGTTCCTCGTACGACAAGGAATGGGAAAGCAGCGTGTATTCGACCCTGCGCCTGCGCCCGACGGACGCGCTGTCGGTGATTGTCGGGGCGCGCCTGTCGTACTGGAAGCGCGACATCCGCAGCGATTATTTCAACGATACGGACCTGTACGACGCCATGCGCGAAAACGGCAAGATCACGCCGTATGCGGGCCTGGTCTACGACCTGGGCCAGCACTGGTCGGCCTACGCCAGCTACACCAGCATCTTCACGCCGCAAAGCCAGCGCGACGTCAACAGCCGCTTCCTGGCGCCGCTGGAAGGCAAGAACTACGAAGTGGGCGCCAAGGGCGAATTCTTCGGCGGCAAGCTCACCACCAGCGCGGCCCTGTTCCAGCTGAAGCAGGAAAACCTGGCCGAAGCCGATCCGGGCAACATCTGGATCATCGGCACGGGCGGCGGCTCCTACGCCTATCACACGGTGAAGGGCGCCACCACGCGCGGCCTCGAGGCGGAAGTATCGGGCCAGCTGCGCCCCGGCTGGCAGCTGACGGCCAGCTATGCGTATAGCCGCATCCGCAACGCCGCCGGCGAGCGCATCCAGACCAACCAGCCGCAGAACATGGCCAAGCTGTGGACCACGTGGCGCCTGGCGCAGGGCGTGCCTGGCCTGGTGCTGGGCGGCGGCGTGAACTGGCAGAGCGATATCTACATGGATGACCGCGGGCCGAACGGCGAACGCTTCACGCAGAAGGCGTATGCCGTGGCGGGACTGATGGCGCAGTACCAGGTCACGCCGCAGCTGATGGCGACCCTGAACGTGAACAACGTCTTCGACAAGAAGTACTACTCGACGGGCATGGGCGGCTACTACGGCGATCCGCGCAACGCCATGCTGTCGCTGCGCTATCAGTTCTGAATGGCTTCACTGCTTTTGAGCAGCACCTCGATGCCCTCGGGCGCCATGGCGCGGCCCAGGAAATAGCCAAACGCCTCGTCGCAGCCCATCTCGGCCAGCAGTTCCAGCTGCTCGCCGCTTTCCACCCCGCCGGCGATGGTGCGCAATCCCAGCGTGCGCGCCATCGCCACGATGGCGCGCACCATGGCGCCGTCGCCGCCCGTCTTGCCCACGTCGTCGACGAAGCATTTTTCGATCTTCACGGCATCCGTGGGAAAGCGTTTCAGGTAATTGAGCGAAGCGTCGCCCGTGCCGAAATCGCTGATGGCGATCGCCATGCCCAGCTGGCGGAACTGGCGCAATATCAGTTCGCAGTTCTGGTTGCGGTCGATCAGGATGCCGGCGGCGATTTCCAGCTCGATGCAATGCCCCGGCACGCCGGCCGCTTCCAGCGCGGCGGCGAAATTGCGCGCGATGTCGCGCTGGTAGAACTGGCGCGCCGACAGGCTGACGGACACCGTCAGCATCTGCCCCTGCGCGATCCACCTGCGCGCCTGTTCCACCGCCGTGGCCATCACCCACGCTCCCACCGGCAGGATCAGGGCGATTTCCTCCAGTACCGGTAAAAAATCGAGCGGCATCATCAGGCCCAGCTCCGGGTGCTTCCAGCGCAGCAGCGCCTTCACGCCCGTGATCGTGCGCGTCTTCAAATCCATGCGCGGCTGGTAGAACAGGGCGAATTCATTGCGTTCGAGCGCGTGGCGCAAGGCCGTCTCGAGGATGGTGCGCGAATACGATTGCGTCTGCATGCGCGGCGCGTAGCGCAGGCAGGTGCCGGGCGCGTGGCGCTTGGCCGCATACATGGCCAGGTCGGCCTTTTCGATCAGCGCATTGACATCGTCGTCATCGTCCGGGTACAGGGCCACGCCCACGCTGGCCGCCACCGACAGGCTGTATTCGCCGATGACGAAGGGGGCGGCGATGGCGCCGACAATTTTCTCGGCCACCCGCTCGGCATCGTGCGCCGTGCGCAATTCCGTCAGCAGGATGATGAATTCGTCGCCGCCCTGGCGCGCCACCGTGTCGACCTTGCGCACGCACTGCTGCACCCGGCGCGCGAACTCCGTCAGCACCTGGTCGCCCACGTCGTGCCCCAGGCTGTCATTGATGGATTTGAAGCGGTCGATATCGACGAACAGCACCGCCAGCAACGCCTGGTGGCGGCGCGCGTAGGCGATGCCGTGCTCGAAGCGGATCTGGAAATGCAGCCGGTTCGGCAAGCCCGTCAAGCCGTCGTGGTGGGCGATGAATTCCAGCTGCTGCTCGGCGCGCCGGCGCGCCGACACGTCGTGCAGCAGCAGCACCGCGCCGCCCTGCGCCAGCGGTGCGCAGCTGTACTGCACGTCGATGCGCTTGCCGTCGAGATGGCGCAGCAGCACGGCGCCGCGTGCCACTTCCAGCACTTCCTGCTGCGCCACGCAGTCGCGCACCTGGCGCGCCGCATCGATGGGCGTGCCGTCATGGAACAGCGGCAGCAGCTGCGTCACGGGCTGGCCCAGGCCATCGTCGCCCAGCAGCCCGCCCATGGCGCTGGCGCGGGGATTCAGGTAGCGCACCACGCCAGCGTGGTCGGTGCCGACGACGGCCGCCGGCAAGGCGTGCAGCAGCGCCAGCGCATCTGCCATGCGCTGCGCCTGCGCCGCCTGCAGCACCACGCCTGTCGCATGGCGCAGGCGCCACGTGCGCGCCGCCTGCCACTGGCAGGCCAGCAGCACGCTCAGCATCACGGCCAGGGTCAGGCACAGCGCCAGCAGCAGCGTCGTCATGCGTCACCCGGCAGGCAAGAGGTGGAAGACATGCTTTTCCTTTGCAACGCGCGCCATGCGGCCGGGCGCGGAACCATGCGGAAAGGAAATAATATAAGAATTCCGGCGCGATATTTGCCTGATCGGGCGCCGCTTGACTGGTGTCAATCACGGCGGGGCGTGATCACTGTTGCAATCCTCCCACAGACAATCTCACCAATTATTGCAACAATTGCTGCGCAACACTAAAATGAGAATGATTCTCATTCTTGGGGATCAACTCCATTCATCTGAGTCCATGCGCCCACGCCAGGACCGCAGCGGCATGGCCAGGCAAGCCAGGCGCAACACTCCCCCAGCGACGCATATTTTGAAACAGGCATCCGCCTGCTTCATCCACCACATCATCGCGACACCGGGAGTAATCAATGACAATACACAGCGCACAGCGAAAGGCCGCCGCATTGGCGCCGACCCTCATGGCCGCAGCCATTCTCGGCACCTTGGGTGCACCAGCCCATGGCCAGACGCAGCAGCAGGAACAGAATCTGCCCGAGGTGCGCGTCAACGCGCAGGCCGCCTCCGCCGCCACCGAAGGCAGCGGCTCCTACACCAGCGGCAGCATGAACGCGGCCACGCGCCTGAACCTGTCCGTGCGCGAGACGCCGCAATCGGTCAGCGTCGTCACACGCCAGCAAATGGACGACATGAATATCCGCTCGGTCGAGGACATCGCCAATATCACGCCGGGGCTGAGCCTGAACAAGGGCGCCACCGAGCGGGCCAGCTTTTATTCGCGCGGTTTCTCGATCAGCAATTTCACGGAAGACGGCCTGACCATGTCGGCCGACGGCGACACCCTGGGTTTCGCTACCCTGGCCATGTACGACCGGGTCGAAATCCTGCGCGGCGCGGCCGGCATGCTCAATGGCGTGGGCAACCCGTCGGGCACGATGAATTTCGTGCGCAAGCGCCCCACGGCGCAGAACGAGGTGTCGCTCACGGGCAGCATCGGCCGCTACAACGACTACCGCGGCGAAGTCGATGCGCGCGGCGCACTGAACCAGGCGGGCAGCCTGCGCGGGCGCGCCGTAGCCGCCTACCAGGATACCGACACGTTCATCTCGAACTACCGCCACAAGCGCGCCCTGCTCTACGCCACCGCCGATGCCGACCTGTCGCGCGACACGACCCTGAGCGTGGGCTTTCACGTCAACGACGAGCGCAATCCCGGCTCCACGTGGTACGGCTTGCCAACGGCGCTCGACGGCAGTTTCCTGCCGCTCGACCGCTCGGCCAGCAACGCGCCCGACTGGACCTTCTGGAACAAGAAAAACACGCGCCTGTTCGCCGAACTCGAACACCGGCTGGGCGACGGCTGGAAGGTCAAACTGGCGGCGCAGGCGCTGCAGGACGAACTCGACTCCGTCGTCACGGGCATCGCCCGCGTGCCGAAGACGAATCTGTTCCGTCTCAGCGCGGCCAACGCCTTTGTCTACGACCGCCAGCAGCGCATAGTCGATGCGCAGGCAGCCGGTCCTTTCAGCCTGCTGGGCCGCCGCCATGAAATCGTCTTCGGCGCCAACTACCGCACGCGCGATACCGAGGACAAGGGCTACAAGTCGGTGCCCGACTACAGCTACACCTTCAACCCCGTGCGCTGGGATACGGGAGCGCCCGTGAAACCCGCGATCGGCACGTTCTATTATGGCCAGGACAGCAAGACGAAACAGACGGGCGTCTACACGACGGCCCGCTTCAGCCTGGCCGATCCGCTGGCCCTGCTGGTGGGCGGCCGTGTCGACTGGTACGACTATCGCGCCATCAACACGTTGTCGGGCGCGCGCTCCGGCTACAAGGTGAGCCGGGAAGTCACGCCATATGCCGGCTTGGTGTACGACGTCGACGCCCACCATTCGCTGTACGGCAGCTGGACCAGCATCTTCAATCCGCAAAGCGCCGTCGACAGGAATGGCGTGCTGCTCGATCCCGTCACGGGCATCAACATGGAAGCGGGCGTGAAGGGCGAATACTTCGGCGGCGCGTTGAACGCCTCGGCGGCCGTGTTCCGCATCGTGCAAAAGAACCTGGCGACCGCGCTGCCGCTGACGCAGTGCGGTCCCGGCCTGCTGTCTTGCTCCGAGGCGGCCGGTGAAGTGCGCAGCGACGGGTTTGAACTGAGCGTGTCCGGCGCGTTGACGCCGCGCTGGCAGGTGAGCGCGGGCTTTACCTACAACACGGCCGAATATGCCAAGGCGCAAGGCAGCAATGCCGTCGGCGCGCGCTATGCGGCCGAGCGCCCCAGCCGCCTGCTGCGCCTGTCCACCAGCTATCGCCTGTCCGATGCATGGCGCGTCGGCGGCGCGCTACGGGCGCAGAACCAGATCTACAAGACCAACAGCGCCATCCGCCAGGGCGGCTACGCGGTGGCCGACCTGAACGCGGGCTGGCAAGTGAGCCGCCAGCTCGACGTGCGCCTGAGCGTGACCAACGTCTTCGACCGCAGCTACTACCAGGCCATCAGCAGCATCGACAGCGGCAATGCATTCGGCGATCCGCGCAGCGCCGTGCTGACGGCGAAGTACACGTTTTAAGCCAGCGCCAGCCTGCCCGGCTTCAGTTCCGGCGTCGACGCCAGCGCCGGCGCCGCATGCAGCTTGAAGATGCTGACGGCGTCGGCCAGGCTGGCCGCCTGCTGCTGCAGCGCGTCCGCGGCGGCGGCGGCCTGCTCCACCAGGGCCGCGTTCTGCTGCGTCACGCCATCCATCTGGCTGATGGCGATGCTGATCTGTTCGATGCCGTCGCGCTGCTCCACGCTGGCCACGGCGATCTCGCCGATGATGGCGTTGACGCGCTGCACGCTGCTCACCACGTCATCCATCGTGCGCCCCGCCTGGCCGGCCAGCACGCTGCCCTCTTCCACCGTGCGCACGGATTCGCCGATCAACTGCTTGATTTCCATGGCCGCTGCGGCCGAGCGTTGCGCCAGGTTGCGCACTTCCGTCGCCACGACGGCGAAGCCGCGTCCCTGCTCGCCCGCGCGCGCCGCTTCCACGGCCGCATTCAGGGCCAGGATATTCGTCTGAAAGGCGATGCCGTCGATGACGGCGATGATGTCGACGATGCGCTTCGACGAGGCATTGATATGGCTCATGGTCTGCACCACCTGCGCCACGGCCTCGCCGCCGCGCTGCGCCACGTCGGAAGCGCCGCCGGCCAGCTGGCGCGCCTGGTCCGCGTTGTCGTTATTCTGCCGCACGGTGGACGTCAGCTCGATCATCGAGGCGGCCGTTTCTTCCAGCGAGCTGGCTTGCTCCTCCGTGCGCGACGACAGGTCCATATTGCCGCTGGCGATTTCAGCGGACGCCGTGGCGATGGCGTCCGTGCCGGCGCGCACGCGTCCCACGATGGCGGCCAGGTTGCCGCTCATCGCTTTCAAGGCGCGCAGCAGGTCGCCGATTTCATCGCGGCTGCCGTCGGCCACCACGGCGCGCAAGTCGCCGGCCGCCACCTGCTGGGCGATGCCGACGGCCGCGCCCAGCGGCACCGTGATGCTGCGGATCAGCCACCACACCGTGATGGAGCCCACGACCAGGGTCACCAGCACGGTGGCCAGCATGGCGATGCTGGCGCTGCGGTGCGCGGCATCATCCTGCTCCTTCATCTGCGCCATCAGGGCGTGCGACTGCTTGCCGATGGCCGTGACGATGGCGTCGATCTGGCGCGTCGGTTCGCGGTCCATGCCCTTGACCAGCGCATCGACGGCCTGCGCGCTGTCGGCGCGCGCGCCGTCATACTTTTGCAGCGCCGCCAGGTAGCTCACGCCCAGCGCGTCGTGCGCCTGCAGCGCCTGCTCCACGGGTGCCGTGTCGAGTTTTAATGCGCCCATCATCGCCTGCAGGCTTTTCAATTCCTTGCGCGTCTGCGCACCGCTGGCGACAAACGCTTCGCGGTAGCGCTGGAAGGCGGCCGCATCGCCGCCGCGCAGCAGGATGTTTTTCCATTCCTGCACCTGGATCTTGAATTCCACCTGCGCGCTGCGCGCCGCGTCGACCGCTTCCGTCAGGGCCACGGAACGCTGCATGGCGTCCGCGCTGCGCGCACTGGCCGCATCGAGCGCGCTCCAGCCACGCGCACCAACGAACACCAGCGCAAGAAAGAAGAAGGCGCCCAACAGACCCAGGCGGACGGAGATTTTCAGATTCGCGAGTTGCATGTGTTTCTCCCGGCGGCAAGAACAGGATGGCAACAAAGGCGCCACCAAAACTATCCAATTCTCACCAAATAGGGAAATCATGGGGCGCGCCCCGTGAAAAACCAAGCAGCGCTTTCGTTAGAGAAACACTTTCAACATAGAAACAACAAATTACAGCGCAAGGTTGACTGGATGGTCATGATTTTCCGTCACCGTCATGGTCATCCGGGCAAGCTTGCCCGTACCCGCATCAAGGCAGCATGCGGGTCAGTACATCGTCCTTGCGCACGCGGTGATGGAACACGGCGGCCAGCACATGCAGGCCCACCACGCCCCAGGCTACCCATTTGCCCAGGAAGTGGTGCACGATATCCACCGGCGCCTCGAAGCTTTCCCAGGTCATGCCGAAAGTCGTCGCCATCGACTCGAACAACGCCGTATCGCGAAAGCTGGGCACGGTAAACAGGCCAAAGTCGGTATGCAGGCCCGTGCCCACGTAGCCGGTCAGGGGCAGCACGATCAGCAGGCCATACAAGCCCCAGTGCGCGGCATGCGCCAGCCTGTGCTCCAGCGCGGAGCCGGGCGGGTCCTGCGGCTGCACGTCGAGCAGCCGCCACGCCAGGCGCGGCAGCACCAGCGCGCCCACCAGCAAACCCAGCATCCAGTGCACGTTCAATACCGCCAGCGTACCGGGCGCCTCCTCGTCCAGAAACCAGATCACATAGTAGACAACGACATACGCGCCGATAAAGGCGCCGGCGCTGGTCCAGTGAAAGAACTTGGCGAGCGCACCAAAACGGTCGGCGTTATTTTTCCATTGCATGGGGCGGTTCCTGGGAAGTGAAAGCGGATGCGGGGTCGGCCAACAAGCCAGTGAGCAGCTTGTCGAGGGCGGCCAGCGACATGGCCAGCCGCGCGGGCGGGTCGCCATCGGCTTCGGCGATCCAGAAGGCCGCTTCGGTCACGGCGCCATACAGCATGCGGGCCGTCACGCCAGTATGCGCAGGCAGCGCCACGCCTTCATCGATCAGCCCCTGCAGCGCCGTCTGCAACGCGGCGATGCCGACGCTCTGGTGCGCCTGCGGCACGTCGCCGAACATGGCGCGCGCATCCTGCAGGATGATGCGGCGCAGTTCGGGCACCAGCGCCAGTTCCAGGTAGCCCTGGCAGCGGCGGCGAAACGCCTGCCACGAAGAGGGCGCGGCGTCCGCCATGGCTTGCAGGCGCTCGCCAACTTCGCCCTCGAGCTGATCGATCACGGCAAGCAGCAATTTTTCCTTGCTGCCGAAATGGTGGTACAGCGCGCCGCGGGTCAGGCCGGCGGCAGCCGTGAAATCATCCATCGAGGTATTCGCATAGCCCTGCTCGGCGAACGCATGGCGCGCCGCCACCAGCAGCCGGGCGCGGGTTTCCTCGATCATGCTGCTGCGGCTGCGGCGCGGGGGTGATACGGTGGAGACGGGCATGGACAGTCCTTTCACATACGTAGCGTATGTGAAAGCATATTATTGACATACGTTGCGTATGTCAATGCAAAAATACCTGCCGGCGTCAGTGCGCAGCCGCTCCCGCGAACTCCGCGCGCAGCAGCGGATACAGGCGCCGGTAGCGCGCCAGGCGGTCGTCCAGCACGGCGGACGCTTGCGGCGCCACCGTTTCCTGCACGGGCGGACGCGTGCACACCTGCGCGGGCGGCAAGCCCGTCACCGCCATCTGCGCCAGTCGCGCCGCGCCCATGGTGCCGCCGGCCACGCCATGGTCGTGGCGCAGCACGTCCAGGCCGGACGCATTCGCGCACAGCTGCGCCCAGAAGCGGCTGCGCGAACCGCCGCCCACGAATGACGCTTCCTTCAGTTGCGTGCCAGCGCTGCGCAGGGCCGCGTTGCCGTCGGCCATGGCAAAGGCCACGCCTTCCATCGCGCTGTAGGCCAGCTCGGCGCGCCCGTGTTCCGTCGACAGGCCGAAAAACACGCCGCGCGCGGAGGCGTCGTTGTGCGGCGTGCGTTCGCCGCTCAAATACGGCAGGAAGATGGGTGCCATGCGCGCCTCGACGTTTTCCGCCAGCCTTGCCAGTTCGCCGATGTCGCCCGACTGCGTCAGCCGCGCCACCCAACTGAGGCTGGAGGCGGCGCTGAGGATCACGCTCATCTGGTGCCAGCGCTCGGGCAGGCAATGGCAGAACGCATGCACGCCCTGGCCCGGATTCGGCGCAAAACCGTCACTGCCGGCGAACAGCACGCCGGACGTGCCCAGCGACAGCAGGCCGGCCCCCGGCTCCACCACGCCCAGGCCCACGGCGGCGGCCGCGTTATCGCCCGCGCCGCCGGCCAGCAGCACCGTATGTGCGATACCCCATTCCTGGCACAGCGAGGATCGCACCTGCGCGGCGGCGGCGCTGCCTTCGACGAGGCGCGGCATGTGCTCGCGCGACAAACCCGTGGCGGCCAGCATGCGCTCGGACCAGTCGCGCCTGGCCACGTCCAGCCACAGGGTGCCGGAAGCGTCTGACATGTCGGACACATACTCGCCCGTCAGGCGCAGGGCCACGTAATCCTTCGGCAGCAAGACCTTGGCCGTGGCGCGGAACAGCGAGGGTTCGTACTTTTGCAGCCACAGCAGCTTGGGCGCCGTAAAACCCGGCATGGCCTGGTTGCCCGTGATGGCGCGCGACTCGGGCACCAATGCTTCCAGTTCCACGCATTCGGCAAAGGCGCGCGTATCGTTCCACAGGATGGCCGCGCGCAGCACGTGCTGCTGCTTGTCGAGCAGGGTGGCGCCATGCATCTGGCCCGACAGGGCGATGCCGCGCAGGCCGGAAAACGCCACCGGCTGCGCAGTGCGGATGGCGGCGATGACGTCCAGGGTGGCATGCCACCAATCCTCGGGATTCTGTTCCGACCAGCCGGGATGCGGACTGGAAACGCGCAGGGTCACGCCGGCGCTGGCAAGGATGGCCTGGGCGTCATCGGTGAGGATGGCCTTGACTTCGGAAGTGCCGATATCGATACCGAGATAAGTCATTTGATTCCAAAAGAAAGTTAAGAATGGCCGTCGCCGGACGGCTCGGGCATGTTCATCAGCAGGCAGGAGCGGAATTTCGACGGCGACATCTGCTTGTGCGCCAAAAACTGGCGGTTGAAATTGGAAAGGTTGTTGAATCCAGTGCGGTAGCAGATATCGGTAACCTTCATGTCCGTGTTCATCAGCAGCTCGCAGGCCAGAGCGATGCGCTCCTGGTTCACGTATTGAATGAACGAGGTGCCCGTATGCTTGCGGAAGAAACGCGTGAATTTCAAGGTGTTCATTTCCGCCACGTCGGCCACGTCCTGCTCGCAGAAATCGAGCGTGATGTTCTGCTTGATATAGGCCAGCACCAGGTTGATGGTCGACGACATGTAGCGCCCCGCCTGCGCCAGGTAGGTGACGCTGGCCAGCGGGCGCCGCTCGCGGCAGTCGCACAGCTCGCCGAACAGGCGCGTAAACAGTTCGACGCGGCGCAAGCCCTGCGCCGTCGTCAATTCCTTCATCAGCGGCACCAGGCGCAGGCCCAGCGCATCGGGAAACTGCAAGCCCCTGCCCGCCTCGCCCAGCAGGGCTTTCAGGGGCGCCATTTCCGGAAACAGCAGCGCGCAACGTTCAATGAAGTCGCTGGAAAACTGCAGCACCAGGTCGCGCTCGGGCAGGATCACGCCTTCCGGCAGTTCGCTGACCCAGTTATGGGGCAGGTTCGGCCCTGTCAGGATCAAATTGCCCGCCCCGTAACTGCCGATATGGTCGCCGATAAAGAATTTTCCGCTCGATGTAATGATGAAGTGCAGCTCGTACTCGGGATGAAAATGCCATTTCGCCACGGTGTGCGGAAAGCCGTGCGCCCACGCGCGAAACGATTCGTGGATCGGTTTGTGGATCAGTTCCAGGTCAGGCGTCACGGCAGTTCCCTTGCGCAGTCTCGGTGCCAGCTATTCTAACCACTTACTGACCACTGAGCGCCACGGCCAGCCCGCTGTCGGCGTCGAACAGATGCATGTGCTCTTCGTCGAAGGCCAGCGCCAGGGTCTGCCCTACCTGCGCCGCGCTGTTGGCCGCATTCGCCGGCAGCAGGGCCGACAAGGTCAAGGCACCGCACTGAAAACTGATCAGCGCTTCCGCGCCCAGCAGCTCGACCAGGTCGACCACGCACGCCAGGCCATGCGTGCCGGCCGGTTCCTGCGTTTGTGCCTGCGCTTGCGCTGCCCGCAAATGGTTCGGGCGCAGGCCGAAGCCCACGCGCGAACCCGCCGCCAGCGCGGCGAAGCGTGGCGAGACCAGGGGCCAGCGGTAGCCGGCGCACACCAGCACCGTTTGCCCGCCCTCTTTTTCGACGACGCCATCGATGAAGTTCATGGCCGGCGTGCCGATGAAGCCGGCCGCAAACAGGGTGCGCGGGTGGTTGTACAGCTCCGCCGGCGTGCCGATCTGCTCGATATGCCCGCCCTTCATCAGCACCACGCGGTCGGCCAGGGTCATGGCCTCGAGCTGGTCGTGGGTGACGTACAACGTGGTGGTGCGCAAGCGGCGGTGCAAGCGCTTGATGTCGGCGCGCAGCTGCGCACGCAGCTTGGCATCGAGATTCGACAGCGGTTCATCGAACAGGAACACCTGCGGCGTCTTGATCATGGCGCGCGCGATCGCCGTGCGCTGCTGCTGGCCGCCCGACATGGCGCGAGGCTTGCGCTCGAGCAGGCTGTCCAGGCTGAGAATGGCCGCCACCTCGCGCACCCGGCGCTCGATCTCGTCGTTCGGCACCTTCAGGCGGCGCAAGCCGAAGGCGATATTGTCGTACACCGTCATGTGCGGATACAGCGCGTAGTTCTGGAATACCATCGCCACGTTGCGCGCGCGGGGCGGCAAATCGTTGACGACGGCGCCGCCGATCAACAGCTCGCCGCCGCTGATGTCTTCCAGGCCCGCGATCATGCGCAGCAGAGTCGACTTGCCGCAGCCCGATGGCCCCAGCAGGACGATGAACTCGCCGTCTTCGATTTCCAGGTCGAACGGCTGCAGCACGGCCGTTTTCTCGTCGTAAGTCTTGTGCAGCTGCCTGCAGGCGATATTTGCCATGATCAGTCTCCCGCCAGTTCGATCTGGATCTTGACGTCGCGCGGATGGCCCTTGGCCGCTTCCTCGAACGCCTGCACGCCGTCGGCAAAGCCGAAGGTGCGCGAAATGAAGGGCTTGACGTCGATCTTGCCGGAGGCCAGCAAGGCGATGGCGCGCGGGAAGATGTTCGCGTAGCGGAACACCGACTCGATGCGCACTTCCTTGGCCTGGATGGCGACGACATCCAAAGGCACCTTATCCGGCGGCATGCCGACCAGCACCAGGCAGCCGTTCGGGCACAGCAGGTCGACGATGTTGTCGTAGGCGCGCATGCTGCCGCTGGCCTCGAAGACGATGTCGGCTCCCCAGCCATCGGTGGCCTCGCGCACCGTGTCGGCCAGGCTGGCGTGGCGCACGTCGACCGTGGTCACGGCGGGATTGTCCGCGAACAGGGCCAGCTTTTCCGGCACCAGGTCGGCCAGGATCACGCGCGAGCAGCCGCCCGCCAGCGCGGCCAGCGCATTCATGGCGCCGATGGTGCCGGCGCCGATGACCACCGCCACGTCGCCCGGCTTGATGGCCGCCTTCTTCGCCGCCTGCAAGCCGATGGCCAGCGGCTCGACGATGGCGCCTTCGCCAAAGCTGACACTGTCGGGCAGCTTGAAGGTAAACGCGGCCGGATGCACGACGTACGGCGTGAGGCAACCGTGGATGGGCGGTGTGGCCCAGAAGCGCACGGCCGGATCGAGGTTGTACAGGCCGCGCATGGTGGCCGGCGAATCAAACTGCGGCACGCCCGGCTCCATGCAGACCCGGTCGCCCACCTTCAGGTGTGTGACTTCCACGCCCACTTCGTCCACCACGCCGGAGGCCTCGTGGCCGAGCACCATCGGCGCTTCGACGGCGAAGGGGCCGATCCTGCCGTGCTTGAAGTAATGCACGTCGCTGCCGCAGATGCCCACGGTATGAATCCTGATTTTCACGTCGCGCGGGCCGACGGCGAGCGGCACGTCGATGTCGCGCAAGGTGATTGAATGCGCCTGTTCCAGTACGAGTGCTTGCATGATTGTCTTCCTTGTTTATCGTTATTTATGTTTGAGCATGGAGTTGAGCAACCGGCCCAGAATGCCGACGAACAGCAGCGGCGGCAGCGCCAGCAGCACGGTGGAAGCGTTCACCACGCCCCACGGCACTTCCTGCCCCATCGAGGTAAACGCCGACGCCACCACGGGCAGGGTCATGCTTTTCGACGAGGTGAGCGCCAGCGCGATCATCAGTTCATTCCAGACCAGCACGAAGCTGAAGACGATGCCGCCCATCAGGGTCTTCGAGGCCACCGGCAGGGCCACGTGCCAGAACACCTGGTACGGGCCGTAGCCATCGAGCGCGGCCGCTTCCTCGATCTCTTTCGGGATGCGCGCAAAGGCGGGAATCGACAGCCAGATGATGGTCGACAGGGTCACCAGCAGATACGTCACCACCATCGACAGGCGCGAGTCGTACAAGCCCAGATCGATCCAGATCGAGATCAGCGGAATGGCGACGGCCACGGGCGGCAAGAAGCGCAGGGACAGCAGGAAGAACTGGATATCCTTCTTGGCCGGTATCGGGTAGCGGGCGATCGCATACGCGGCCGGCACGCCCAGCACGGCGCCCAGCAAGACGGCCACGCCGACGATGGCCACGCTGTTGCCCAGTCCCGTCAGCACTTCCGGACTGGCCAGCACCTGCTTGTAGTTGGCCAGGGTCGGGCTGAAGAAAAAGCGCGGCACGGGCGTGACGATGTCCATCAGCTCCTTGAAGGAATTGAGCACGGCCCACAGGATGGGAAACAGCGCCACCAGGACGATCACCGTGGTGATGGCAGTGGTGGTGACGGCGCCAAGGCCGCGCGTAACAGTCAGTTTTCCCATTTGGCGACCCGCTTCCAGAGTAAGGTAAAGATGACGGTGGTGGCCAGCATCATCAGCACGGCCATGCTGGACGCGTACGACACCTTGCCCATCAGGCCGATGCCTTGCGCGTACGCGTACATGTCCAGCGTTTCGGTGGAGATGCCGGGGCCGCCCTTGGTCATCACGTAAATCAGGTCGAACGAGCGCAGCGACTCGACCATCTTGATGAACACCAGGCTCATGATGGGTACCTTCAGCATCGGCAACGCAATGTACGCATACACCTGGAGCGTGCTGGCGTAGTCGAGGCGCGCCGCTTCCAGCGGTTCGGCGGGCAGGGTTTCCAGCAGCTTCAGGATGACGGCGCCGAAGAACAGGCCCCACTGCCAGATGTCGACCAGCGCCACCGCGTACAGGGCCGTGGCAGGGTCGGACAGCAAGGCCGTGCCGCCCAGGCCCACGATTTCCAGCAGCCAGTTCAAAATGCCCATCAGCGGCGAATACATGAACTTCCAGATGAAGGCGGCCGACACGCGCGGCAGCAGCACCGGCACGATCAGGAGCAGCGCGATGATGTCGCGGGTGCGGCCCTTGACCCTTTCGAACAGGAACACGGCCAGCAGCACGCCGACGATCAGCGAGCCGGCCACGGTCACCACTTCCCAGATGGCCGACACCTGCACGGCATTGATGAAGCGGCGGTCGCCGAACAGGCGGAGAAAATTGGCAAAGCCGACGTAGTCGCTGTCGCTGTAGCGCAGCACGCGGTTTTGCAGGGCCAGGTTGATGGCGGCGATGGTGGGCACCAGGCCCAGTATCAGCAGGATCAGCAGCGGCAGCGTCAGAAAGACGGCCGGCAGCCAGGTGTGGCGTTTCTTGCGGATGGTATGCGGCATAGGAGAGACTCTCGCAACGGACTGTCAAGCACAGGGAAGCTGGCCGCCGTCTTGAAGAACGGCGGCCAAACGGCATGCGGTTTACTTTCTCTTCTGCGCCCGCTGCATTACCTCCGTCGCGTACTCGTTGGCTTCATCGAGCGCGCTTTGCACGTCGCCGCGCGTGCCCGTAAACACCTCTTCCAGCACCACGCCCAGGTTGTCGCCGATGTCCGGCCATTCGGGGCTAGGCCAGATGGTGACGCGCGAGACGGGCGTGGTGTCCGTCAGGCCCGCCTGGATCTGCGGCTTGACGTGCTTGCGGAAGTAGTCGCTGTTGATGGTGCTGGCGCGGTTGTAGTCGCTGAAGACGTTGTCCTTCAGACGCGCCTGCTCCTGCTCCTTGCCCGTGGCAAAAGCGATGAACTTGCCGGCCGCCTGGCGCGTGCATTCATCCCTGGCGCCCGTGGCGGAGATGGCCAGGCCATGGCCGTACGCGGCCGACGCCAGCGGCGCGGGCGGGCGCACGTAGCCGACCTTGTCGACTACCGACGATTTTTTCGGGTCTTCCATCCAGTCGGCAAAGGGCGTCGACTCGATCATGAAGGCCACTTTGCCCGACCTGAATGCTTCGAGCGCATTGCTCCAGTCGTAGGTGGCGCCGCCCGGCGGCGAATACTTGAACAGATCGCGGTACAGGGTGGTCGCTTTCACGGCCTGCGGCGAATTGAAGGTCGGCACGCCGTCCTTTTCCCACTTGCCGCCGGCGGCCAGCATGAACGGCGACCAGCGCCAGACATTCATGCCCGAGCCGCGCTGGCCCCGCGCCGCCCAGCCGTAGACATTCGGAGGGCTGTTCATTTTCTTGACGGCGGCGACCAGTTCGTCGAGCGTCTTCGGCACGGCAATACCGGCCTTTTCCAGCAGGTCGCGGCGGTAGAACAGGAAGTCGCTGCCGCCGATCAGGGGCGCGAAATACGCCACGCCCTTGTACGAGGCGACGGCGCGGCGGCCCGGCAGGAAGTCGTCGTAGTCGGCTTCCTTGGGCAGGTATTTGAGCAGGGGGACGACCCAGCCGGCCGTGGCAAATTCGGCCACGTTGGCTTCGTCGATGTAGTAGATCTGGTAGGAGCCGGCCTTGGTGGAAGCATCGAGCCTGGCCTTGGAGCGGCGGTCGTTTTCGCCGAAATAGCTGATTTGTACCTTGGTGCCGCTTTTCTTTTCATACTCGGCGAGGGTCTTTTCCATCACCGTCAGGCCCAGGCTTTTTTGCGCCAGCACCTTGATCACGGGCACCGAGCAGCTTTGCGCCGAGGCGTCTGCAAACCCGGCGGACATGAGGGCGCCCCATGCAACAGCAGTCATGATTTTCATAACACGTCTCCATTTTTATAGTCCGGCGGTTTTCCACCGGTAGGCCAACTATAAAAACAAAGACGGCGCGCCACCACTACAAAAGGCGCGGCTTTCTAAATACTTTTTTTCACTTCGTTGATACGGATTTGCCGCCTCAATCCTGGCGAAAATCCTTGCGGTAGATATTCGTCTCCCTGCCCTCCGGCGGCAGGCGCGAGAAACGTTCGAAGCGCAACCCCAGCTTGTTGAGCAGATTGATCGACGCCTGGTTCTGCTGCGAAGTGATGCCGTACAGGGTGCGCAGGCGCAGTACCTGCTGCGCGTGCCGCACGATGGCGGCCGCCGCCTCGTAGGCAAAGCCCTGACCCCAGTGGGCTGGCCGCACGGCATAGCCGATATCGGGGCCGGGCAGGCTGTCGCGCCGCACCAGGCCAGCCATGCCCACAGGCGCGCCATCGCTGCGGCGCTTGACGATGTACAGGGAATAGCCATGCTCGCGGAACTGCGCCATCGGCCCCGTTTCCAGGGCCGCGCGGGCCGCCTCCACGGTGTGGAGATTGCGCTGACCGATGTTGGCGATCCACGACGGGTCGTTGACCAGCTCCAGGTAGAAGGCCGCATCGTCCGGCGTCACGGTGCGCAGGCGCAGGCGCGGCGTCTCGCAGATGGTGATGGCGCCGCTCATGCCGGCCACTGCATCGGGTCGCTCAGCAGCTGGTACATCACGTAGGCGTCCACATAGCCCAGTTGCGCGTGGCGGTAGGCCAGCGGCAGGGTGGCGACCACCGTGAAGCCCAGTTTTTTCCACAGGGTGACGGCGGCCAGGTTGGTGCTGACGACGAAGTTGAACTGCATCGCCAGGTAGCCCGCGCGGCGCGCTTCTTCCATGCAGTGCACGCCCAGCAGGCGGCCTACGCCCACGCCCTGCGCAGCCGGATCGACCATGAACGAGGCATTGGCCACGTGCGAGCCATGGCCCGGCTGGTTCGCCACCAGCTTGTACATGCCCAGCAACCGCTCCGTACCCATCACGGCGACGAAGCTTTGCACGCCAGGGCCGAACCAGTAGGCGTGGCACGCTTCGCGCGTGGTATCGGCGGGGAAGGTATAGGTGTCGCCGGCCGCCACCAGCGTCTGGAAGATCGGCCACATGGCGTCAAAATCGGCTTCGGTGGCCGGGCGGATGTCAATTTCTTTCAAGGCAGTGCTCCCGATAACAAGTGATGGCTGATTGTATCAGCGCCCCAGGCGGAAATTCACGCTATCGGGCCGCCCCGGCAGGTGCAGGCGCGATTGCGCGCGGGGCGATTCGCTGACGACTTTCCCGCGGCGCAGCACCAGGCGCCGCGCCGCGCGCAGGCGCAACGCTTCCACCGTCGAACTGCAATCGAGGATCAGCAAGTCCGCATGGCAGCCGGGCGCGATGCCGTAGCCGTCCAGGCCGAGGATGCGCGCCGGCGTCTCCGTCACGGCCAGGAAGCAGTCGTGCATCGCTTGCTGGCCCGTCATCTGCGCCACGTGCAGTCCCATGTGCGCCACTTCCAGCATGTCGCCCGAACCGAGGCTGTACCACGGGTCCATCACGCAGTCGTGGCCAAAGGCAACGGGAATGCCGGCGGCCAGCATCTCTGGCACGCGCGTCATGCCGCGCCGCTTCGGATACGTATCGTGGCGCGCCTGCAAGGTGATGTTGATGAGGGGGTTGGCGATGGCCGCCACGCCCGCCTCGCGGATCAGCGGCAGCAGTTTGCTCACATAGTAATTGTCCATCGAATGCATGGACGTCAGGTGCGAACCCGTCACCCGGCCCTGCATGCCAAGGCGCTGGCTGTGGAAGGCCAGGGTTTCGATGTGGCGCGACAGAGGGTCGTCCGACTCGTCGCAATGCATGTCCACCATCAGGCCCCGTTCGCAGGCAAATTGGCACAGCAGGCGCACGGATTCCGCGCCGTCCGCCATGGTGCGTTCGAAATGCGGGATGCCGCCCACCACGTCGACGCCCATGGCAATCGCGCGCTTCAGATTGTCGAAGGCGCCGGGGCTGCGCAGGATGCCATCCTGCGGGAAGGCCACCAGCTGCAAATCCAGATACGGCGCCACCTGGCGTTTCACGTCGAGCAGCGCTTCGACGGCCAGCAGGCGCGGGTCGCAGATGTCCACGTGCGAGCGGATGGCCAGCAAGCCGCGCGCCACGGCCCAGTCGCAATACTGCAAGGCGCGGTCCACCAGCGCCTGCTGCGTCAATTGCGGCTTCAGTTCGCCCCACAGGGCGATGCCTTCGAGCAAAGTACCGGAGGCATTCACGCGCGGCAGGCCGTAGCTGAGCGTGGCATCCATGTGGAAGTGGGCGTCGACAAACGGTGGCGTGACCAGGTCGCCGGCGGCGTCGATCTCTTGCGCGCCCGTCACGGGCAAGGCGGGGCCGACGGCCGCGATGCGGCCACCCTCGATGGCGATATCGATGGCGCGGCGCCCGTCGGGCAGGCTGGCATTGCGGATGACTAGGTCCATGCGGACACTCCTTCGGTTGACTGCAGTACCTGGTGCTTCCAGTGCATTGTCATCTTATTTCCTCAAGGATGCTGCAGTGCACGAATATACTCACTGGCAAAAGCGTAGCCATAGATTCCATGACAACGCTTTGCGCACGCGCAAACTTTCTGCAAATGCTGCCAGGCGCATGAATACAGCCAGCCCGTGACAAACATGCGGCGCACGCCCTTGAGAAAATATCTTTCAACTAACTCGAATCACCGCTAGAATATTCATATTGCGTTGCATCATAAAAAGTCCATGATCAGCTTTTAGCGCGCTACCCACTTTACAAAACGCGGCCAACTCTGGTTTTCGGGATTTTGCAGAGCGTTTTGCCAGCATTTTAATCCGTACAAAGGAGTAAATATGTTTCCGCTTCCTGAACAATTTTCCAGCGCCGCCAAGTCGCAACTGGAAAACCAGCTGCAAATCTTCAGCACCCTCACCAGCAAAGTCTTTGAAAGCGCCGAGAAAATCATCGCCCTGAACTTGAACGCAGGCAAGGCCGCCCTGTCGCATACGGCGGAAACGGCGCAGCACCTGCTGGAAACGCAGGACCCGCGCGACTTCTTCAGCTATAGCACCAGCCAGGCCCAGCCGAACATCGAAAGCGTGCTGGCCTACAGCCGCCAGCTGTTCGGCATCGCCTCGAGCACCCAGGCTGAATTGCTGGCCTCGGCCAAGGCCCGCCTCGATGCGGTCGCCCCTGCCATCGCTCCAGCGCCTGCCGCAGCCAAGCCAACGCTGGCCGCCGTACCTGCGCCTGCGCCTGCAGCGGCACCTGCCCCCGTTGCCGCCAAGCCTGCCGACGTGGTCAAGCCTGCCGCCAAGGCAGCGCCAGCCCCCGCACCAGTCGTCGCGCCGGCAGCCAAACCGGAAGCGGCGCCTGCCAAGGTTGCCGAAAAGATTGCCGACAAGCCTGCCGTGAAAGCGGTCGAAGCCAAGCCGGCAGCCAAGCCTGAAGCGGCCAAGCCCGCACCGGCGCCCGTCGCCGCGCCAGCGAAAGCCGCCGCGCCAGCACCGGCCAAGCCGGCCGCGAAACCATTTCCTACGAGCAAACCGGCCGCCAAGCCGGCCAGCGCCGCCGGCAAGACCGTGGCCAAGGCCGCCGTGAAGCACACCCCTGCGCCAGCCGCCAAGCCGGCAGCCAAGGTTGCGCCCAAGGGCACGCCATCGAAACAGCTCGACATGCTGGGCGGCAAAGGCAGCGGTCGCAAGTAAGCCTCGCGCACGGCACTGATGCAGCAAAACAACGGGCTACGGCCCGTTTTTTGCGTGCCCGCCCACAGCGCGCTTTTCCGCCTTGTTGTATCCTACGCGTACTTTCCGTCCGCGTGCCCGTCCTTCCGCCCCGCGACACCCCATTATTCAAAACAAAAGGTAACCATGAGTTTATCGAGGCTCATCGCCGGCTTCGTGCGTCAGCATTGGCCGGCGTATGCCGCCGCTGCCGTCATGCTGACAGGCGTGGCAACACTGACCGTCTGGATCCCGCGCCGCGTGGGCGCCATCATCGACGCCCTGGCCGCACACCGCATGACGGCGGCCGAACTGTGGCTTGAGCTGCTGACCCTGCTCGCCGTCGGCGTCGTCATCTACTTCCTGCGCGTAGGCTGGCGCATCACCCTGTTCAAGGCCGCCTACCAGCTGGGCGTGATGCTGCGCACGCGCTTCTACACGCGCATGTCGCAGCAGGGCGCGTCGTTCTACCAGAACCAGCGCACGGGCGACCTGATGGCGCTGGCGACCAACGACATCGACGCCATCGAAATGGCCGCCGGCGAAGCCATGCTGGCCGGCTTCGACGGCACCTTGACCCTGCTGATGGTGCTGGGCATCATGCTGCTGGGCGTGGACTGGCGCCTGGCCTGCATCGCCTTGCTGCCCTTCCCGCTGATGGGACTGGCCTTCTGGCGCATTTCCAGCCATATCCATACGGCGTCGACGGATTCATTGAAACGCTTTTCGGCGCTGAACGACCATGTGCAGGAATCGCTGTCGGGCGTGCGCACCCTGCGCGCGCTGGGCCTGGAAGAGCGCAGCAGCAAGCAGTTTTCCACCCTGGCCGGCCACGCGGCCAACGCCAGCCTGACGGCGCAGCGCTGGGAAGCGGCGTACGAACCGGCCGTCGGCCTGACCCTGACAGCCGCCACGGCGCTGACCCTGGGCCTGGGCGGCTACCTCGTGTGGCAAGACCAGCTGACCATCGGCGCGCTGACGAGCTTTTCCATGTACCTGGGCCAGCTGATCTGGCCCATGTTCGCCGCCGGCTGGGTGCTCTCGCTGATCGAACGGGGCCGCGCCGCCTGGCAGCGCCTGCAGCCCATGCTCGATGCGCCGCTGGCCATCGACGACCATGGCACTATTGATACGCTGACGCCCGGCCCCCTGCAATTGCAGGACATCGGCTTTGCGTACGCGGGCCAGACGGCGCCCGCGCTGTCCGGCATCTCGCTGCGCCTGCAGCCGGGCCAGACCCTGGGCCTGGTGGGCCCCACGGGCAGCGGCAAGTCGACCCTGCTGCGCGTGCTGCTGCGCCAGGTCACGCCGCAAACGGGCACGGCCACGTGGAATGGCCAGCCGCTGGACGCCTACACCCTGCATGCGCTGCGCGCGGCCATCAGCTGGGTGCCGCAGGAATCGTTCCTGTTTTCCGCCACCATCGCCGACAATATCGCCCTGGCCCGTCCCGGCGCCACGCGCGAGGAAGTGGAACGGGCGGCGCAGCTGGCCGATATCCATACGGACATTTTGCAATTCCCCGACGGCTACCAGACCCACGTGGGCGAAAAAGGCATCACCCTGTCGGGCGGCCAGCGCCAGCGCGTGGCGATTGCCCGGGCTCTCCTGGCCGACAACGGCTTGCTGCTGCTCGACGATGCGCTGTCCGCCGTCGACACGGGCACGGAAACGCGCATCCTGCAGCACCTGGAAGAATTGCGCGCGCGCCGCCCCGAGCGCAGCGCCATCATCGCCAGCCACCGCCTGAGCGCCGTCGTCAACGCCGACCTGATTTTGGTGCTGCGCGACGGCCACGTGACGGAAACGGGCAACCACGACGCGCTGATGCAGCACGACGGCTGGTATGCCAGCCAGTGGCGCTATCAACAACTGGAGGCCAGCCTCGATGCCATCTAAGACCGACCACGCCGCCACCGCCACGCAATCCGTGCGCCGCCAGGCCGCGCAAGCCATCGGCCTGCTGCGCCGCGCCGCCGCGCCCGACCTGCGCCACCTGTACTGGGCCACGTTCTGGCTGATCCTCGCCGCCGCCCTGGAAGTGACGGGGCCGATCCTGGGCAAGGCCCTGATCGACCAGCATCTGCTGCCGCGCAATCTGGACTGGACGCGCATGTCGCTGCTGCTGGGCGGCTGCCTGCTGACGGGCTGGGTCGCTTCCGGCCTGCGCTACCTGCAGCTGGTGCGCCTGTCCGGCCTGGCCATGCGCTCGGTGCAGCGCCTGCGCGAAACCGTGTACCAGCACGTGCTGCGCCTGCCGATGAGTTTTTTCGACCGCGCCATCACGGGCCAGCTGGTCAGCCGCGTCACCAACGACACGGAGGCCGTGAAATCGCTGTACGTGCAAGTGCTGTTCGTCATCCTCGACAGCTCCATCGTGCTGGTCGGCACCATGGCCGCCATGGCCTTCCTCGACTGGCGGCTGATGCTGATCGTGCTGGCCCTGCTGCCGGCCGTGCTGGTCATCGTCTTCCTGTACCAGCGCTGGAGCGCGCCGGCCGTCACGCGCGCGCGCGCCCTGCGCAGCGAAATCAACGGCCAGATCGCCGAATCGATCGGCGGCATGAGCGTGCTGCAGGCGAATAACGCGGAAAAGCGCTTCGGCGCGCGCTTCACGGGCATCAACCAGGACCATTACACGGCGCGCATGCAGGAATTGCGCGCCAACGCCTGGCTGCTGCGCCCCGCGCTCGACATGCTCAACATCGTGCTGCTGGCCGTCGTCATCTTCAGCTTCGGCCGGCGCGAGATGGGTGCCGTCGAAGTGGGAGTGCTGTATGCGTTCATCAGCTACATCGCGCGCGTGATCGAACCCTTGATCCAGATCACCATGCAATTCAGTCAATTGCAGCAATCTGTGGTGGCCACTGCGCGCGTCTCGGCCCTGCTGGACGAAGCGCAGGCGCTCGAACACGCGCAGGGAAGGGAAACACCGGCCCTGCGGCAGGCGAAAGCGGGCGTCGACCTGCCCGCCGTGGACATTTCCCGCCTGACGTTCGCCTACGTGGAAAACCAGCCCGTGCTGCACGACCTGTCGCTGACCATCCCGCAAGGCGCCTTCTTCGGCATCGTCGGCCACACGGGCAGCGGCAAGTCGACCCTGCTCTCCTTGCTTCTGCGCTTCTACCCCGTCACACAGGGCAGCATCGCCATCAATGGCGTCGCCCTCGACAGCATCGACAACGAGCATTTCCGCGCCGACGTGGGCCTGGTGCCGCAAGACCCCTTCCTGCTGGCCGCCTCGGCGCGCGAAAACATCGACATGGGCCGCGGCTACACGCAGCAGCAGATCGAGACGGCAGCGCGCGCCGCACATGCGCACGATTTCATCGCCGCGCTGGAACACGGCTACGACACACCGCTGGGCGAAGGCGGCTCGCGCCTGTCGTCGGGACAGAAACAGCTGATCGCCATCGCCCGCGCGCTGGCCGGACAGCCGCGCATCTTGCTGCTGGACGAAGCGACGTCGCGCATCGATAGCCAGACGGAGCAGATCGTGCAGCTGGCCCTCAATGAATTGCGCGGCAAGGTGACCATCATCGCCATCGCCCACCGCCTGTCGACCATCCGCGAAGCCGACCGGATCATCGTCCTGAATCACGGCCGCATCACGGAAGCGGGGCCGCACGACGCCCTGATGCAGATCGAAGGCGGCCTGTACCAGCGCCTGTACCTGCTGCAGCAGCTGGCGCAGTAAGGGGGCCTTGTCAATGCCTGCCGTGTGCACTTTCGCAAATTTCTGCGCACCGCATGATATTTCTTGATTGCAACAGAATATAATCTGTTCAAGACAGGTGGTCATTGCGGGAGCGGGACGTTGGCAGGCAGACAGAGACGGGCATCATGGCGAAAGGCGCATTGGCTGCTGGTACTGGCCTGCCTGCTGCCGCCCGCAGTCCACGCCCAGGCCGGCAACCTGGAGCAGCAGATTGCCGCCGTGCGCGAGGATGGCCGCTTCGTGCCCGCGCGCGCCCTGCAGCGCCTGCAGGAGGTGGAAACGCAGGCGCGCAACGCCCCCCTGCCCGTGCGCGCGGAATTCCTGACCCAGCTGAGCACCGTCCGCATGCGTCTGGGACAGAACGACCTCGCCATGCAGCTGGCCGAGGAGCTGATCGCCTACGCCCGCGCCAACAAGAACGACGTGGCGCTGGCGAAAGGCGTGCTCTGCAAAGCCTACATCACGTTTGCCATGAACGAACGCCGCGCCTCGCACTTGCTGGCCTTCGAGGCGGAACGCATCGCCAACCGCACGGACGACTTGCCCGTGCGCGTGCAGGCGACCATCAGCGCGGGCCAGTCGTGGGCCGAGGAAGGCAATTTCCCGTTTGCGCTGGCCAAGCTGCAGGCGGCCGTCGACCTGGCGCGCCAGAGCAACTCCCCCACCAGCCTGGCGGCCGCCCTGAATGCCCTCACCCTGCTGTACACGCAGATGCGCGAATACGACAAGGGCTTCGCGGTGCTCGACGAATTGCTGGCCGTATCCGGTACCCTGGCGTCGCCGGGCCGCATGGCGCAGGCGAAGAATACGGAATACGGGCTGGCGCTCGACGCGCAGCAGCCGCAGCGGGGCCAGCGCGCCCTGCTGGCGGCCTTGGCGCTGGAACGCCAGTTGGACGCGCGCGGCATGGTGGCCGTTACCCTCGTCAACCTGTCGGACAGCTACCTGAAGGAAGGCGACTACGTGCGCGCGCTGCGCTATGCGAATGAAGCCATCACGGCGGGGCGCCTGGTCAACAATGAACAGGTGGAAGCGACGGCGCGCCTGAACATCGGCCAGGCGCTGATCGGCCAGGGACGCCTGCAGGAAGGCAAGCAAAGCGTGGCCACGGGCCTGGCCTACTATGAACGCACAGCCAACCAGCCGGACATGCAGGCCGTGCTGCTGGAATACGGCACGGCGCTGGAAAAGGCGGGCGACCTGCGCGGCGCCGTGACGGCCTACCACCGCGAGCGGGGCATCTCGAACCAGTTGTTCGAGAAACAACGGCAAAAAGCCGTGTATGAGTTGCAAGAAAAGTATGAGGCGGAAAAGAAACAGCGCCAGATCGAGCTGCTGAGCCGCGAAAATCAGCTCAAGAGCACGGAAATCGACAACCGCCGCCTGCAGCAGCGCGTGTGGTGGCTGCTGGCGCTGGTACTGGCCATGGCGTCCGCCATCGTTGGCTTGCTGTACCGCAAGGTGCGCCACGCGAACGTGCAGCTGAAGGTGAAAAACCAGGAACTCAAGCGCCAGAGCTCGCGCGACCCGCTGACGGCCCTGTATAACCGCCGCCATTTCCAGGAATTCATGCGCAGCCATGCGGGCAAGCCGCAGCCGGCCTACGGCGGCGCCGATGTCGTGGGCGCGCTGTTCCTGCTCGATGTCGACCATTTCAAGCACATCAACGACCGTTACGGCCATGCGGCGGGCGACCTGGTGCTGACGACGATCGCCGAAACCTTGCACGACGTGTTGCGCGAAACGGACATGATCGTGCGCTGGGGCGGCGAGGAATTCCTCGCCTTCCTGCCGGCCGTCGCGCGCGACGGGCTCGACGATATTGCGCGGCGCATCCTCAACGGCATGGCGGCGCAAAGCATCCACTACCAGGGACAGGCCATCCAGGTACACGTCTCCGTGGGCTTTGCGCCCTATCCGCTGGCGCCGCTGGGACGCCCGCTCACGTGGGAACGCAGCGTCAACCTGATCGACATGGCGCTGTACCTGGCCAAGGCGCACGGGCGCAACCGGGCGTATGGCTTGCGCGGTTTTCAGCAGGTGGAAAAAACGACCCTGGAAGCGGTAGAACAAGACCTGGAACGCGCGTGGCGCGACGGCTTTGTCGATTTGAGCGTGGTGCTGGGGGGAACGGACGGGGGCGATACTGCCGCTACGGGCACGGCGACGCGGGGCAGCCAGGCTGGCGCCAGCGATGGCGTGACCGCAGCCGCCGTCACCTGACGACCGCTGCGGGGAGCGGACCGGCGGTGGCCGGCCCTGGCGATGTTATCGCGATGATTACTTGTGCGCGGCGTCCTGCATCTTTTCGCCCGCTTTTTCCACTTTCTTGCCGACGGCGTCGGCCGCTTCGCTCATTTTCTTGTCGGCGTCAGCGGCGACCTGGTCCATCTTGGCACCCGTATCGGCAGCGGCCTGGCTCACGGCAGTGTCAGCCTTGGCAGCGGCGGCCTTGATGTCGGCTTCAGCCTTGGCAGCGGCCGCATCGATCTTCTGGCCAGCCTGTTCCGCAGGGCCGGCGGCGACATCGCTCTTCTTCTGGCAGGCAGCCAGTGCCACGACCATCATCCCGGCGGCGCACACGGTCATCCAATTTTTGCTTACTTTCATGATATTCCCTTTCATTGTTATCAAAAGACACAGATCAGTTCGCAATATACACCTGCCTAAAATTTTCTAGCGTGCGCTAACGCACATAAAAACACGCTTTTGTGGCGTAGTTGTAAGCAATGGTATCTTGATATTTTTTAGCCATGTTTTCCCTGCGCAGGACGGGGCGCCTGATAGCCATCCGTCAGGGTCTGCAGGAAGGCGATCACGTCGGCGATCTCCGCCGCGTTCAGGGCGGGCGCCTGGCCCGGCTGGCGGTCGAACGGCGCTTCCACGTTCACGTTCGCTTCCATTCCCGGCGGCATATCGTTGTATTTTCGCACCTTGCCGTTCTTATCCTTTGGATACCACTTTTGCGGCGCCGTATCGCGCTGCACGTAAAAACGCAGCACCTGCTCCAGGCTGGTAAAGCTGCCGTTGTGGAAAAACACCTTGCGCAGGGCGACGTTGCGCAGGGACGGTGTCTTGAAGCTGCCGCAATATTCCTTGTGCTGCATCAAGTCGGTGCGGTCCGGGCCGCACAGTCCCAGGTCGAAGAACGCCGGGTCCGCATTGACCGGCAGCTTGCCGTTGCGCGGCACGCCGATATTGATCAAGCCGTAATCCGTAAATTGCGGGAAGGCGCCGCCGGCACTCACCTGGCTGATATGGCAGGAGGCGCAATTGCCCTTGCGTTCATCGTTGAACAGGGCCAGGCCGCGCGCTTCCTGCGGGCTCAGGACGGCCTGCTTGCGCAGCACGGCATCGTACTTGCTCGTGTAGGGATAGAAGTCGGCCGGGCTTTCCTGGAACACTTCCAGCGACATCAGCGCCCAGCGCAGCGCCTGGCCCGGCTGTTCGAAAATATCCGCGCCATACGTCTGGCGGAACTGCGCCGCCAGCGGGCCGGCCCGCAGCTTGGCGACGACGGCGGCCCCGTCGCGGTTACCCATCTCGCGCGGCGACAACAACGGCGCCAGCGCCTGCTCATGGCCGGACTGGGCACGGCCATCCCAGTTGCGCCCGCCCGTGGGGCCCGCATCGACGCTGTCGTCGCCATCGTCGTCGTGATAGTGCTCGCTGAAGGCGGGCGCCGTCTGCAGGTAGCGCAGCGAGGGCGCCGCGCGCGTGCCCGCATCCTTCAATTCCGGGCCACCCAGCTGCACCGCCAGCCCGTTCGGCGGGCCGTACGCATGCTCGGGACTGTGGCAGCTGGCGCAGGCCAGCTTGCCCGACACGGACAGGCCGGGCTCGAAAAACATGGCGCGGCCCATGGCCGTCATTGCCGCCACCGATGGCTGGCGCTTCAGGCTCGGCGCGTAGGCCGCGGCCAAATAGGCGGGCGCGGGGGCGGCCCGGGCTTCCGGCGGCGGCGCGGGATGGCAAGCGGACAGCATGCACATGGCAAGCAGCAGAGGGGGTATCGTTTTCATCATGGGCTGGCAGCGTAGCAACGGCATGTGACAACTGCGTGACAAAACCCCGCAAAACCTCATGTATCAAGTTCGTACATTACGTCATGTAACAGGCGCTGACATGTCACGCAGCTGACATATTGCCTGCCTAGCATGCGACGTTTTCCACCCACAAGGCATGAACATGAACTTGCACGCAAAACCCTCCCTGCGGCCCCTGCCGTTGTTACTGTCGCTGGGCCTGGCCGCCTGCGGCAGCGACTATGCGATCACCCCCAGCACTCAAGGCCAGGTGATCGGCAGCTACTATGAAAACGCCCAGGTGTGCCTGGAAAGCGCCACCGCCAAGCTGACGTGCGACAACGCTTCCGCCACCGTGCGCACGGCCGCCGACGGCAGCTACACGCTGGACGGCCAGGGCGCCGTGCTGGTGACGGTGGGCACGGACGCCATCCGCCATGAAGCCATCGGCGACGCCGGCAGCAAGGTGACGCAAAAACTGCTGCTGCGCGCTCCCGCCGGCCACAGCGCGTTTGTGAGCGCCCTGTCGACGGAACTGGCGCAAGTCATGGATGGCAACGGCGGCGACTTTGCGGCCGCCAGCAGCAAGCTGGCCGCGCGCCTGGGCGTGTCGGAAGCGGGCCTGGCGTCCGACTTCAACAAGGCCAGCGGCGACGAGCTGGCGAAACTGAAGGCGGAAAACGCCAGCGTGACGGCCTTGATCGCCAGCGCCAGCACGCAAGCGGCGCCCGCCGACGCGCTGGCCGCCCTGAACGGCGCCCTGGCGCTGAACAATATCCAGACCATCGTCGTCATCTACGCGGAAAACCGCGGCTTCGACAATCTGTACGGCCTGTTCCCGGGCGCGAACGGCGTGCCGGGCGTCAATCCCACGTCGACCTCCGCCTATGTGGCGCAGAAGGACATCGACGGCAGCACCCTGCCCGTGCTGCCGCCCACCTGGGGCGGCATGACAGCGGCGGGACAGAGTACCGTCATCACCCAGGCGCAATCGGCCAACCTGCCGAACAAGCCGTTCCAGATCGACGACGCCGCCAGCCCCCTGTACCTGCCGCAATCGGTGATCACGCGCGACCTCGTGCACCGCTTCTACAACAACCAGATGCAGATCAACGGCGGCGCCAACGACAAGTTTGCGGCGTATTCCGATGCGGGCGGTTTGAGCATGGGCTATTACGACGGCAGCAAGATGCAGCTGTGGGACATCGCCAGGCAATATGCGCTGGCCGACAACCTGTTCATCGGCGCCTTCGGCGGCTCCTTCCTCACGCACCAGTACCTGATCTGCGCCTGCGCGCCCACCTACCCGAACGCCGACACTTCGGTGGCCAAGGGCTCGATCGCCAAGATCGACGTCGATGCCAAGGGCAACTTCCTGCGCCTGACGCCGTCCGCCACGGCGCCGGCCACGGTACTGAACGGCGCGCCCGCCTATGCCAATGACGGCGCGCTGACGCCGGCCGACAGCACGGGCATGTTCTACGCCGTCAACACCATGCAGCCGCCGTTCCAGCCCAGCAGCAACGCCCCGGCGTCCGGCGACAGCAGCAAGCTGTATGCGGACACAGGCAAGGCCACCACCCTGCCGCAGCAGACACAGACGAATATCGGTGACTTGCTTTCAGGCAAGAACATCGACTGGGCCTGGTATGCAGGCGCCTGGAAAGACACGACGGCCCTGGCGACGGCCAGCGCGCGCGCCGGCAGCTTCCCGAATCCGCCGAACTTCCAGTTCCACCACCAGCCCTTCAATTACTTTGCGAACATGGATCCGGTGAAGGCGCCCGCCTACCGCGCCGCGCACCTGCGCGACTTCGACAGCCAGTTCCTCAGCGACGCGGGCGCCGGCAAGCTGCCGCCCGTGACCTTCTACAAGCCGCAGGGCAACTTGAACCAGCACGCGGGCTATGCCAGCGTGGCCGACGGCGACGCGCACATCGCCAGCGTCATCGCCCAGTTGAAGAAAAGTCCGCAGTGGAAGAACATGCTGGTCATCGTCACCTACGATGAAAACGGCGGCTTTTACGATCACGCGGCGCCACCGAAGGGCGACCGCTGGGGTCCCGGCACGCGCGTGCCGGCCATCCTCGTCTCGCCGTATGTAAAAAAGGGATTAGTTGATCATACGCAATACGATTCGGCGTCCATCCTGCGCGCCATCACGCACCGTTTTGCGTTACCCGTGCTCGATGGCTTGAGCACGCGCGACAAGGCGCTGGTGGCCAACGGCGGCAAGCCGATGGGCGACTTCAGCGCGGCGCTGGCGCTGGTGCCGCAAGAGTAATCGCGCTCGCCGACAGGCGCGACGCCCGCACGGCCTGGCCGCGGCGGGCGTTTTTCATGCTGGTGTTATTGGCCCGCTCCCGGGGCCGCATCGAGCAGCGAACGCTCGAGCAATTGCGACAACGCCGTGCGCAGCGTCTGCGTGCGCGCCGCCAGTTCCGGCCGTTTGTAGCGCTCGGCGGCGATCAGGCTGTTTTCCAGGCAAACCCGGTCCGACCTGGCCAGGCAGGCGTCGGCCAGGTCGAGCTGGGCGCTGGCCAGCGCCACTTTCACCTTGGCATCGAGTTCCAGGGTGTCGGGATCGTCGCCCCAGCGTTTCACGTAGGCGGCCAGGCGCGTGGCGGCCAGATCCGGCTTGCCCCCATCGAGGGCCTGGCTGACGCTGTCTTGCAGCGCCGTCCACGCCTGTGTCCGCTGCTGTTGCCTGTCGCAGGCGGCGGAGGACTTGGTGATGCTTGCCTGCAAACGTTTCAGGTGCGCGGCGGGCGCCTTGGCGCTTTTCAGCACGGCCAGCGCGCTGCGCGCCCCGTCCAGGTCGCACTGCGCCGCCAGCGCCGTGGCGGCCTCGACCTGTTCCGCCACGCTGGCCGGCTTGTCGGCGGGCTTGTTGAAGAACCAGATACCGGTCAATACCACTGCCGCCGCGAGCCACGTGCGCAAGCGCACGGGCGGGCGCGGTGGCGGCACCGAACCCTTGACGGCCGGTTTCGCGGGCGGTGCCTTGGCCGGCGCGGCAGGCGCTGGCGGGACGGGCTTGGGCGCGGGTGCGGACTGCGGCGCGGGCTGCGGCATGGGAGCAGGCGCAGGCGTGGGAGGCGCGACGGGCACGGGCGGCGGCATGCGCGGCACCGGCGGCGGCACCACGGCTTTCTCCAGGACAGGCGCTTGCGCTATCTGGCGCGCGCCGCAAAACGGGCAATGCGCCACGCGCAGCGGCAAGGTCCGGCCGCAAGCGGCGTTGATGCAAACGTCATTCACTGTTTCAAGCACATTCCAACCTTTTCCTGGAGTCATTCCACTGCGTTCTGCCGCAATATTACCTTACGCAAGCACGGCAACGGCGCAACGGCGCCGTGTTTCATGGCCTTGATACCGATCAAAAAGCATCCGCCGCAGCGGTCTAAGCTACCAGCAGCGGCCAAGGACAAGGAGAACGCCATGCCAGCCCACCTGATCATCGAAGACGGCCAGCCCTGGTGGTGGGACAGCGCCGATATCTGGGTAGTGCCGGGCAATGATCCGAATGGCCCGCCCGGCGCCCCCATCGCCGGCACCAGCAATTACCTGTGGGGCCGCGTGCACAACACGGGCAACAGCGCCTCGAACGGCGTGCGCGTGGACTTTTACTGGGCCGACCCTTCCGGCCAGATCGCCGTCGGCGCCGCCACGCAGATCGGCTCCGCGTTTGCCGACTTGCCGCCGGGCGCCACGCAGGAAGTGCTGTGCCTGGTTCCCTGGGTCCCCGTCATCGTCAATGGCGGCCACGAATGCCTGCTGGCCGTGGCCCACGGCGCGGGCGACATCAACCCGCTGCCCGATCCCCTGCCCAACGGCTTTCCCTTCCAGCCCACCTTGCACGAGCAGATTGCCCAGCGCAATGTCACCGTGGTGCTGGCGGCAAGGCGCGCACAATCGCTGGCCATCGCGGTGGCGGCCCTGCCCCGCGCAACGAAAAAAGTGGAATTGCAGATTGAGCAGGGCGGCGAGCTGCCGGAACACCTGCTGGCCACCCTGGGCCTCGAGCGCTGGCAGCCGGCCAGGGACGCCCGCCTGATAGCGGGCCTGGCGCGCACGCCCCACTGCAATGGCGATGCGCCCGGCGAGCAAAAGCTGACGCTGGAAGTGCCGCGCGGCCAGGCGCAGGCCGTGTACCTGAGCGTGCGCGCCGAAGCCTTGCCGCCACGCCAGTATGCGCTGCTGCGCGTGCTGGAGAGCCAGGAAGGCAAGGTCATGGGCGGCATCACGTATATCGTCACCGATCTCGAGAAAGAGCAAGCGCAAGACCAGCAAAGCCCCGAGGAGCAAGCATCATGAGCGATACCCCCCTGCAGGTGCTGACGCGGCCGTTCGCAATCGAGTCCGTCACCAATATCATGCTGCCCGATGGCATCTTCGACAATGCCATCTATGGCTTGCGCATCGCCGCCCACGTCACCAATATGTCCAGCAGCGCCCTGAACAATGTCACCGTGTACCTGGAAAGCGTGGGCGACCCCGGCATCGTGCCCGTGGCACGCACCTTCTTCTTTGCCAGCATCCCGGCCGGCGCGGCCATGCTGGTGATGTGGGATGCCGATTTCCAGCATGCCGCGCCCGGCAAGCGCCTGGTCAGCTTCGTCGCCAAGGCGGACGGCTACCTGCCGCACCGCTCGATCCAGCAAATCTTCGTCTCGCAGACGCGCTTCGACAGCGCCACCAACACGTACACGTGCACGGTCGAGGAAGGCACCTTGGAACTGTCCAAGCCGCAAGGCCACCTGCCGGGCAAACGCTGGGGCAGCACGGGCACGGATGGCAAAGGTGGGGCAAATGCGTGCCGCTGCCCGCCCGGCCTGGGACCGATCGTGCCTACCGGCATGACCCTCGTCTGGACGCCGAACCCCGCCTATGCGGGCACGCATGGCGAGTTGCCGTTTTCCGACCCGTGGTGGAAGATACTCGCCATCATCATCGCCATCATCGCTGCGCTGGTAGCCATCATTTCGGCCGCGCTCGGTTCCGGCAAGGCCAGCTTCAGCGTGGGCGGTCCGTTCGAGGAAACCGATCCCAGCGTCGACTGCTGCTCGCTGGAAGGGGCCGGCTCGGGCCAGCCCGAATTCACGGTGGCGGGCGTGGCCTCGGCCATCGCCTCGGGCGCCATCGCCGTCGCCTGCTCCGATATCGCGGACCCGTTCTGGCGTGGCCAGGAAGCAACACCACCGGCCGCCGGCGAACTGACACTGGCCGAGCGCGTGGTGGCGAAATGGGTGTTGCCGGAAGCGCCGAACGCAGGCCTGCCCTACACGGCCGACATCAGCTGGGAGTATCAACGTTTCACCACGGGCGCCACCTACCAGCATGCCGTGAGCGAAACGCAGGTCAACATCCACCTGGCGGGGGCCGTGGAAACGGATACGCCCGCCGTCGTGCAAGCCTACGAACCGCTGTGGCTGCGCGCCAGCTTCAAGCGCGACAATGGCAATGTGTTCCGCGGCACGGAGCTGTATGCCTTCGTGCTGTTCCAGGCGCCGCAGGGACTGTATTTCGTCGAATCGCTGACCGACGACGGCCTGGGCTTCGATCCCGGCGCCAACGATGGCGTCTACGCAGGCAGCCTGGACTTGAAGCGCGCTTACCGCACCTTGCTGCAATATGATCAAAAGGTCTACGGCACCTGGCGCGTCTTCGTTTTCGCCCAGGACGTCAACCTGACCAAGCCCGGCACGCCGCCCGAAATCGCCGCCCAGCACATCGGCGGCATGTTCGTCGCCAGCGCCATCGAAATCACCTTCGACGACACCCTGCCCTGCCCGCTCAAGGCGCAGGCGAATATCGTGGTGGTGTAGTGATAAGCGAGGTCAGGCGTAGGTCGCGCAGGTCGGATTAGCGCCAGCAGCGTCATTGGATACTCATGCGCGCAGACCAGGAGCCGAGGTAAATGCAGGGCAGGCAACAACGCCCAGGGCGTTGTATCCGCCGCTCTTAAACTTTAACGCTTTCAGGTTTCGCTATCACCGTGCGCGGAATGATATCCGTTGCCGGGCAAGTCTCCATCGCATCCGAATACGCGAGCCAGCGCTGCAGGCTTTCCATGCGGCGGATGGTGATGCCCTTGCCATTGATATAGCCGATCTGCTCGAAATTGGCGGGGCTGGTGGTCAGTTTCGACACGGTGGGCGCATTGTCGACCAGCCGGTCGTAGGCCTTGCGCGCCTTATGTTCCCACTTGGCCAGCACGGGATCGTCAAAGCGGTTGCTTTCAAAATACACGGTGATGGTACGGTCGTGGTTGGCAAAGCCGACGATGGCCGCACCCTTGCGTATGGTCAACAGGACATCTTCCTTGACGCCCGTGACGGGAACGAAGACGGCGGCGCGCCCATCCGTATCCGGCCGTTCCATGGGAATATCTTGTCCGATTATGCTCATCACTTCACACTCTTCATCATCGCCTGTTGGCTTGTTGTCCCTGCATCACTGGAAGCGAGCCGCCGTGCGCATGCGTGCGTTTGCCGCTGCGCCGGGCCACTCCCAGACTCGCTGCCATGCCCTGCAATACCATTTATCAAATAATACATTGCCGGAAAGCACTACACAAGTAATCAGGGGCGCGGCAGCCGCCTGCCCTCCGCCGGATGGGGAATGGTGTGGCCAGTGGCAATCACCTTATAATGCTGCGATTACTTCACGTCCCCCACCTCCGCACCATGACGCTTCCCGAGAATGACACCAGCCGGCTCGACGCCATCAGCGCCGCCGCCACCGAAGTGGCCGCGCAAAACGTGGCAGACCTGCTGGCCATGGCCATCTGCCACCGCCCCGATGAACCGGCCCTGATCGTCTGCGACAAGCGCAGCTGGCTCAATGTCGTGCTGACGGAAGCGTATCGCCAGGCCTTGCCGGACGCCGCCTTCATCGATTTCGACGAAGTCACGCCCGACGCCGTGCTGGCCGCGTTTGCCGAACTGCCGGCCGGCAGCCTCGTCGTGCTGATCCAGTCGACCAGCTTCCGCCTGGAAGCGTTCCGCATCCGCATCGAGCTGTTCAAGCGGGGGCTGAAGGTCATCGAACACGTGCACCTGTCGCGCATGCCCGGCGTGCAGGGCCTGCATTACATCGCCTCGCTGGCCTACGACCCCGCCTATTACCGCGGCGTGGGCCATGCGCTCAAGGCGCGCATCGACGGCGCCCGCCACGGCATGGTTGACAGCGGCGGCGAGCAGCTGGTCTTCGCTTCCCCGTTCGAATCGGCCAAGCTCAATATCGGCGACTACAGCGGCATGAACAATATCGGCGGCCAGTTCCCCCTGGGCGAAGTGTTTACGGAAGCGCAGGACCTGGAAGCGGTCAATGGCCGCGTGCGCATCTTTGTTTTCGGCGACACGCACTTCATGGTCAACCGCCCCGACACGCCGATCACCCTGATCATCGAAAAGGGGCGCGTGACGGGCACGGAAAACGCCACGCCGGAATTTACCGCCATGCTGGAGATCATCCGCGCGCACGAAGGCGAAGTATGGGTGCGCGAACTGGGCTTCGGCATGAACCGCGCCTTTTCGCGCGAGCAGCTGGTCAACGACATCGGCACGTATGAACGCATGTGCGGCATCCATCTGTCGCTGGGCGCCAAGCATGGCGTCTATACAAAACCCCAGTTCAAGCGCAAGGATGCGCGCTACCACGTCGATATCTTCGCCGTCACGCAAGCCGTTTATCTGGACGACGAGCGCGTGTACGCGGATGGCGCGTGGACGGTGGAACCGGTCGCCTTCAACTAATTAAAAAAACCGGCCGCCGCCAGCTCGCGGTCCCACGGCGGCACGGGTTGGTATTCGGCCACCAGGAAATCGATCAGCGCGCGCACCTTGGGCGACGGCTGGCGGCTGGCCGGATACAGGGCGCTCAGGTGATTCAGGGGCAGCTCCCAGCCGGACAGCACGGGCACCAGGCTGCCATCGAGCAGGTTGCGCCAGGCGAGGAACGTGGTGCTGTAGACGATGCCGAGTCCCCGCTGCGCCGCCTGGTGCAGCACCAGGCCATTGTTCGCCGTAAAACCCGCCTGCACGCGCACGCTCACCGCCTCTTGCCGGTCTCCCTCCCCGCGCTGGAAATGCCAGTTCGTGCCATCCGTCAGGTGGCTGAAATGCAGGCACTGGTGCTTCAATAGGTCTTGCGGCGTCTGCGGCACGCCCCATTGCGCCAGGTAGGCGGGACTGGCGCACAGCACTGCGCGGCACGGCGCCAGCGGACGCATGGCCAGCGCGCTGCTGTCCGGGATGCCGCCCACGCGTATCGTCAAGTCAAAACCGTGGCGTATGGGGTCGAGCAGCGCATCGTCGACAAACAATTCGGCCTGCACCTGCGGGTGCAGCAAACTGAAACGGGCGACGGCGTCGGCCAGCCACGCGCTGCCGAAACTCGATGGAGCCTGGATCCGCAGCGGCCCGGCTAGCTCCGCCCCGGCTCCCGCCTGCGCCACATGCGCCACCATGCGCGCCGCTTCCTGCGCCTGGCTGACGGTAGCCATGCACGGCGCCAGGTAAGCGCGGCCCGCGTCCGTCAGGCTCACTTCGCGCGTGGAGCGGTGCAGCAGGCGCGCATGCAGGCGTTCTTCCAGCTGCATGATGGTCTTGCTGACCATGGCGCGCGTCAGTCCCAGGCGCTGCCCGGCCACCGTAAAGCTGCGCTGGCGCGCCACTTCGACAAAGATTTCCATCGCTTTTAGTTGATCCATGTCAAAGATTGTCTTCGCTTTGGCGACAATCTGTCAACCGCAGGGCGATTGTTTGCCGCCCTCGCCCATCCTACAATGGCGCTTTCCATTGACCTCCGGAGCCGCCGCCATGCTAACGATCGAACAACAAGAACAATACCAACGCGACGGCTACCTCATCCTGCCCGGCTTCAAGGGGGCGGACGAAATCGCCGCCTTGCGCGCGCGCGCCGAACAGATTGTCAACGAATTCGATCCCAGCGTCAGCCAGTCGATCTTCACCACGCGCGACCAGGCGAAGAACACCAACGATTATTTTCTCGCTTCCGACAATACCATCCGCTGCTTCTTCGAAGAAGAAGCCTTTGGCGCGGACGGCCAGCTGAAGCAGGCCAAATCCCTGTCGATCAACAAGATCGGCCACGCCATGCATGACCTGGACCCCGTCTTCCGCAGCTTTTCGGCCGACCCGAAACTGGCCGCAGTGGCGCGCGACCTGGGCCTGGCAGATGCGCAGGTGTGGCAATCGATGTACATCTTCAAACAGCCCGGCATCGGCGGCGAAGTGCGCTGGCACCAGGACGCCACGTATTTCGAGACCACGCCGATCAGCGTGACCACGTTCTGGTTTGCGCTGGAAGACGCCACCCTGGACAACGGCTGCCTGTGGGCGGAACCGGGCGGCCACCGCGGCCCGCTGCGCGAACGCTTCATCCGTAACGGCGACGCCGTGCGCGTGGAAAAACTCGACGCCACGCCATGGCCCGACGACAGCACGGCCGTCCCGCTCGAAGTCAAGGCCGGCGCCCTCGTCTGCTTCCATGGCTTGCTGCCCCACTACAGCGCGCCGAACCGCTCGCCCGTCTCGCGCCACGCCTACACCCTGCACGCCACGGACGGCCAGACGGAATACGCGGCCCACAACTGGATACAGCGCGACGCAACGTTCCCCGTGCGGGGCTTCGTCTGATGCGCATCGACGTCTTTGCCGCCCACTGGGGCAATAACGAGCTGCCGCCCGACGTCTTCATCGACAAAGTGCTGGCGGCCGGCTTCGACGGCATCGAAATGTCGCTGCCGCTGGACGCCGCCCTGCGCGAGGAATGGACGGAGCGCATCGCCAAGGCGGGACTGCAGCTGATCGCCGCGCAGTGGGAAACCGTCTTCCACAGCGACTTCGAGCTGCACCGCGCCGCCCTGGCCGAACTGCTGGAAAACGCCTGTCTGGCGCGCCCCGTGCTGGTCAACACGCACACGGGCAAGGATTTCTATACGCCGGCGCAGAATGCGCAGCTGCTCGACCTGGCCGTCGCCATCTCGGCAAAGCACGGCGTGCCCATCGTGCACGAAATCCACCGCAGCCGCTTTTCCGGCCATCCGATGCTGCTGCTGCCGTATCTGCAGCAGTATCCCGAGCTGCCATTGACGGCCGACCTGTCGCACTGGTGCTGCGCCTGCGAATCGCTGCTGGAAGACCAGCCGCAGACCCTGGCGCAGGTGCTGCCGCTGGTGCGCCACGTGCATGCGCGCATCGGCCATGCGCAAGGGCCGCAGGTGGCCGACTTCCGCGCGCCGGAAGCGAAACCGGCACTCGACGCCCACCTGGCCTGGTGGGATGCCATCGTCGCCCTGCGCCGCGCCGCCGGCGCCGAGCGCATGACGTTCACGCCGGAATTCGGCCCCGCGCCGTACACGCAAACGCTGCCCTGGACGCAGCAGCCCGTGAGCGACGCGTGGGAACAGAACGTCGCCATGCTCGATCTGCTGCGCACGCGCTACGCCGGCTAAGCGTCCGTGTCCCAGCGCCGGATCGCCAGGTCCGGCGCCGCGCATTGCAATTAGGTAGTGCGCTATATATACTGTCCCCATGGATACCACCACCGCCCCCAATCCCTTGCACCAGGTGCCGCGCCTGGACAGCCAGCTGTGCTTTGCGCTGTACTCGACTTCGCTTGCCATGAACAAGCTGTACCGCAAGCTCCTGCGCAAGCTCGGTCTCACCTATTCGCAATACCTGGTGATGATGGTGTTGTGGGAACGCGACGGCCTGACGGTGTCGGAAGTAGGCGAGCGCCTATTCCTCGACTCGGCCACCCTGACGCCCCTGCTCAAGCGCATGGAGCAATCGGGCCTGTTGACGCGCACGCGCGCCTCCAGTGACGAGCGGCAAGTCATCATTTCCCTCACGGAACAGGGTGACCAGCTGCGCCACGAGGCGGCCCTGCTGCCCGAAGCCATCCTGACGGCCAGCCACTGCAGCGTGGAACAGGTTGTGGACATGAAACAACAGCTGAACCAGTTACGCGACAGCCTGATGAAAAGTGAGTAAAAGCGCCGCTTTTCCAAGCAAAATCAGGCAAAGTTCTCCCCTGACGGCGCCAGGCAAAAGCTGGCGTGAAATCCGCCTTTCTTTATTACAAATCGATACATGGATGGCCCCGCCCTGCGTATAGAATAGTTGCCACTATTTCCTTACAACAACATCAGGGTGAATATGCGCATACCTTTCGGCTCCGTAGCCTCGTTGGCTCTGTGTTTTACCGTGTCGGCCTTCGCGGCCGAACCATTCGACGACAAGTTCCGCCAGCTCGAAGAGGTGCTGCCCACCCCGAATACCTACCGCACCGCCTCCGGCGCGCCGGGCCACGCCTATTGGCAGCAACGCGCCGACTACACGATCCGCGCGACGCTGGACGAAGCCAAACGCGAGATCGCCGGCAGTGGCACCATCACCTATCATAACCAGTCGCCCGACACCCTCGGTTACCTGTGGGTGCAGCTGGACCAGAATATCTACAAGCCCGATTCCGACGCGCGCCGCATGACCACGGCACCCTCGCGCCAGGCGTGGGCCAAGACGACGGGCGAAGAGACCATGAAGTTCGAAGGCTTGCGCGGCATCCTCGCGCGCGGCGACTTCCAGGGCGGCTTCAATATCCGCCGCTTGACAGGCGCGGATGGCCAGCCTTTGAAATATGTAGTGAACCGCACCATGATGCGCATCGACCTGCCGCAGCCCCTGAAGCCGGGCCAGGATTTCGTCTTCCAGGTCGACTGGGATTACCGCATCAACGAACAGAAGGTGCTGGGCGGGCGCGCCGGCTATGAAGTCTTCGACGACAAGAACGCCCTGTTCGAAGTGGCGCAGTGGTTCCCCCGCATGGCGGCCTATTACGATGCGGCCGGCTGGCAGCACAAGCAGTTCCTCGGCTCCGGCGAATTCACGCTGGAGTTCGGCGACTACGACGTGCAGCTGACGGTTCCTGCCGACCATATCGTCGCCTCCACGGGAGAGCTGCAAAACCCGCAGGAAGTGCTGTCTTCCGCGCAGCGCGAGCGCCTGGAAAAGGCCCGCGGCAGCGACAAGCCCGTCGTCATCGTCACGCAGAAGGAAGCCGAGGCGGCCGAAAAAACAGTGAGCCGCGCGCAAAAGACGTGGCACTTCAAGGCGGCCAACGTGCGCGACTTCGCCTGGGCCTCGAGCCGCAAGTTCATCTGGGATGCGCAGGGATACAAGAAGGGCGGCAGCGATGTGATGGCCATGTCCTACTATCCGAAAGAGGGCAATCCCCTGTGGGAAAAGTACAGTACGCAAGCCATCGTGCACACGATTGAACAGTACAACAAGTACAGCATCGACTATCCGTATCCGACGGCCATCTCCGTCAACGGCCCCGTGGGCGGCATGGAGTATCCGATGATCTCGTTTAACGGCCCCCGGCCCGTGAAGGACAAGAAGACGGGCGAACTAACCTACTCGAAGCGCACCAAATATGGCCTGATCGGCGTGATCATCCACGAAGTGGGCCACAACTACTACCCGATGATCATCAACTCGGACGAACGCCAGTGGACGTGGATGGACGAAGGCCTCAACACCTTCGTGCAATACCTGGCGCAGCAGGCGTGGGAAGAAAACTACCCGGCCTCGCGCGGCGAACCGCGCGAGATCGTCGACTACATGCGTAGCCGCGACCAGGTGCCCATCATGACCAATTCCGAGTCCCTGCTGCAGTTCGGTAACAACGCCTACGCCAAGCCGGCGGCGGGCCTGAACATCCTGCGCGAAACCATCCTCGGGCGCGAACTGTTCGACTACGCCTTCAAGGAATATGCGCAGCGCTGGAAGTTCAAGCGCCCCACGCCCGCCGACTTTTTCCGCACCATGGAAGACGCCTCCGGCACGGACCTGGACTGGTTCTGGCGCGGCTGGTTCTATACGACCGACCCGGTCGACATCAGCATCGACGGCATCAGCGAATATGGCGTGAGCTCAAAGGATCCGGCAACGGAAAAAGCGTGGAAGAAGGCGCAAAAGGACGCCCAGCCGGAATCCGTCACGAGCCGCGCCAACAAGGGCATGCCGCGCCGGGTCGAGGCGCATCCGGAGCTGAAGGATTTCTACAACCAGCACGACGATTTCACGGTGACCAACAAGGACCGCAACGCCTACGCCGAAGCGCTGGCCGCCCTGGAACCGTGGGAAAAGGACTTGCTGAAACAGGGCAAGCACCTGTACCTGGTCGACCTGTCGAACGTGGGCGGCATGGTCATGCCGCTGATCCTCGAAATCGAACTGAAAAGCGGCAAGAAGTACGTCGAGCGCGTGCCAGCCGAAGTGTGGCGCTACTCGCCGAAGAAAATCACCAAGGTCGTCATCACGGATGAACCGATGGTGGGCCTGGTGCAGGACCCGTACTGGGAAACGGCCGATATCGACACGAGCAACAACGCTTGGCCGCGGAAAATCACGCCATCGCGCCTGGAACTGTTCAAGAGCGAGAAGTCGCCCAAGGATAACCTGATGCGCGATTTTCATACGCCGCTGAAAGACAAGAACGGCGGCTCGGCCAGGGGCGACGAGGCGTGAAGCGCTGGCGTCTGCTCGCTTGCGCCACGCTGGCCTGCGCCAGCATGGCGGCGAGCGCCCATAATTTCCACATGGGCATCGCCGATATCAGCTATAACGCGGCCAGCGGCAGCACCGAAGTGGTGCACACCTACACGGGCCACGACGTCGAGGCGCTGCTGACCAATCTGTACCAGCGCCAGTTCGACCTGGGTCAGGAGGACAGCGAAGCGGCACTGCGCCGCTATGTCGAAAAACAGTTTTACCTCGTGGCGCCGGACGGCAAGCGCCTGCGCCTGAACTGGGTCGGCATGAAGGTCAATGCCGACAACGTGGTGATCTTCCAGGAGCTCGAACGCACGCGCCTGGCGCCCGCCACGCGCATCCACAACCAGCTGCTGATCGACTTCCTGCCCAGCCAGCGCAACACCCTCAACGTGCAGGACAGCGGCGCCATCCAGACGCTGATTTTCGACCGCCAGAACACGGAACTGCCGATCCGCTAAACACCGGCAAACTGCCGCCACACCCATACACCCATGACGCCACGCTCTCTGCCCCTCCTCCTCGCCGCCCTGTTTTTACCTGCCGCCGTCCACGCCGACGACATCTTCCAGCGCGTGCTGGTCGACGGTTCGCGCCTGAACCAGCTGGGCGTAGCCGATTCGGCCAACGCGGGCAGCGTCACGCAAAAGCAGCTCGATGCGCGCACCAGCTACCGGCCCGGCGAACTGCTGGAAGCCGTGCCGGGGCTGATCGTCAGCCAGCATAGCGGCGAGGGCAAGGCCAACCAGTTCTACCTGCGCGGCTTCAACCTCGATCACGGCACGGACTTGCGCACCACCGTCGACGAGATGCCAGTCAACCAGCGCAGCCACGGCCATGGACAGGGCTGGACGGACCTGAACTTCCTGATACCCGAACTGGCCATGCGCCTCGATTACAAAAAGGGGCCATATTCGGCGACGCAAGGCGACTTTTCCTCGGCGGGGGCGGCGTCCGTCGTGTATGCGAACCGCCTGACGCAGGGCGTCGCCAGCGTGGGACTCGGACAAAACGGCTTTCGCCGCGCCCTGCTGGCCGATTCGCCCGATGCGGGCGACGGCAGCCTGCTGTACGCGCTCGAAGCGCAGCATAACGATGGCCCGTTCACACAGCCGGACCGCTACCGCAAGCTCAATGGCGTGCTGCGCTACAGCGAAGGCTATGCCAACAACGGCTTCAACGTCACGGCCATGGCGTACGACGCCAGCTGGAACGCCACCGACCAGATTCCGCTGCGCGCCGTGCAGGACGGCACGTTGGGCCGCTTCGACGCCATCGATGCCAGCGACGGCGGCAAGGCGCAGCGCTACAGCCTGTCGGGCGCCTGGCGCCAGACGACGGACGACGTATCATCCAGGGTCAGCGCGTATGTGATCGCCAACCGCCTGGCCCTGTTCTCGAATTTTACGTTTGCGATGGACGATCCCGACAACGGCGACCAGTTCGCCCAGCCCGACCGGCGCGTGACGGCCGGCCTGGATGCCAGCCACACCTGGCACCGTCACACGGACAGGGGCAGCAGCGACACCACCATCGGCCTGCAGCTCCAGAACGACAATATCCACAACGGCTTGTACAACACGCGGCAGCGGCAGATCCTGTCAACCACGCGGCAAGACCACATCGTCGAGTCGAGCATCGGCGTGTATGGCGAAAACAGCACGCGCTGGTCGCGCTGGCTGCGCACCGTGGCCGGCCTGCGCGCGGACGCCTACCGCTTCGACGTACGTAGCGACCGCGCCGCCAATTCGGGCACGGCCATCGACCATTTGTTCAGTCCCAGCCTGAGCGTGATCGCGGGACCGTGGCGCGATACGGAAGCGTATCTCAACATCGGCAATGGCTTTCACAGCAACGACGCGCGCGGCACGACGATCACGGTCGACCCGAAGACGGGCGAGGCGGCCGACAAGGTCACGCCTTTGGTGCGCTCGCGCGGGCTGGAACTGGGCTTGCGCAGCGCCGCCATCGCCGGCCTGCAAACCTCGCTGTCGCTGTACCGCCTGGACTTCGATTCCGAGCTGCTGTTCATCGGCGACGCGGGCGCCACCGAGGCGGGCCGCCCCAGCCGCCGCTACGGCGTGGAGTTTTCCAGCTACTACAAGGCGGCCAGCTGGCTGTCGCTGGACCTGGACCTGGCGTATGCGCGGGCGCGCTCGCGCGGCAGCGACCCGGCGGGCGACTTCATCCCCGGCGCCATCGAAGGCGTAGCTCAGCTGGCCATGACGGTGACGCCGCCGGGGCCGTGGTCGGGCTCTTTGCGCCTGCGCTACTTCGGCCCGCGCCCGCTGATTGAAGACAACAGCGTGCGCTCCGCGGCCAGCGTGGGCTTGAACGGGCGTATCGCCTACCAGATCGACAAGACCTTGCGCGTGGAAGTCGAAGGCTACAACCTGGCCAACCGGCGCGACTCGGCCATCGACTATTACTATGCCTCGCGCCTGCCCGGCGAAGCACAACCCGTCGACGATATCCACTTCCATCCGGTGGAATCGCGCTCGCTGCGCCTGACCCTGGTAAAGAATTTTTAACTCAACAAGAATAATTCCTGTCTCACTGCACAGGAAACGCCGCGAAGTCGTAGAATGCCAGGCTGGATAAACTGAGACAGGCCGCGTTCCGGCCCGCACCGCCATGAGCACTTCCGCACCGATCTTTACCGACCCTTCCCACGTCAAGGAAGCCTTGCGCGATGACGGCTATGCCGTCCTGCGCCCGCAGGATGTGGCCGCGCTGGCCGGCTGCCCGCTGGCCGCGCTGCGCGCGCTGGAAGGGAGCTGGAATACCCTGCCGCTGGACAATTACCTGAAGGATGGCGGCCGCTATCGCCGCCGGCGCCACTCGTGCTTCGTGCAGGATGGCGAGCGCCTGACGCAGACGGCGCACCGTCCGCACTGGCAACCGGTGGAATACAATGCCCTGCACGGCGGCATGCACCGCCTGTTCGAACCGGTCGAAGCGGCTATCGTTGCGCAACCGGCCTGGCAGCAGCTGATCCGCGCGCTGGGCAACGCCTGCTCGCAGGTCAAGGGCAGCCAGCCGTGGTTCATCGAGGCGCACCAGTTCCGCATCGATACGACCGATGGCATCGGCCGCCCCACGCCGGAAGGCGCGCACCGCGACGGCGTCGATTTCGTCGCCGTGCTGCTGATCGGGCGCGAACAGGTCAAGGGCGGCGAGACGCGCATCTTCGAGGCCGATGGCCCCAACGGCAAGCGTTTTACCCTGACCGAGCCGTGGTCGCTGCTGCTGCTCGACGATGCGTCTGTCATCCACGAATCGACGCCGATCCAGCCGATCGGCGAACATGGCCACCGCGATACGCTCGTGCTGACCTATCGCGCAGGGCAGTTCCAGGGCGAAAACTGACAAGCGGCCACAGCATTCCCCGTGGCCAAAATAGTTACTTGGAAGTTACTTTTGCAGACCTAAATCCGATATAGTCATACGATGTCGATATTGCGCGCTCACCGCGCCCAGCATCACCACACTGAAATTCTAGGAGAGGTCTGTGGACTCCAACAACCAAATCAAGCCTGACGAAATCGAGATCCTGATCGTCGAGGATAGCCCGACCCAGGCGGAGCGCTTGCGCCGCCTGATCCAGTCCCTGCACTATAACGCGCGCGTGGCGGCAAATGGCCAGCTGGCCCTGGCCGCCATCCGCGAGCGCAAGCCGCACCTGGTGCTGTCCGACATCGTCATGCCTGAAATGAATGGCTACGACCTGTGCCGCGCCATCAAGTCCGATCCGACCTTGCGCGACATCCCCGTGATCCTCGTCACCTCGCTCAACGATCCGAAGGACATCATCCGCGGCATCGAGTGCGGCGCGGACAATTTCATCCGCAAGCCCTACGCGGAAGACTACCTGCTCAACCGCATCAGTCACATGCTGATGAACCAGAAGCTGCGCAAGAACCAGAATGTGGAAATCGGCATCGCCCTGTACCTCGGCGACCAGAAGCACTTCATCAATGCGGAGCGCCAGCAAATCCTCGATTTGCTCATTTCCACGTATGAACAGGCGGTACAGGTCAACGGCGAACTGCAGGCGCGCGAACGCCAGGTGATCGAGCTGAACATGCGCCTGGCGCACCATGCGGCCGAACTGGAAACCATCAACCGCGAAATCGCCCTGAAAAACCTGGAACTGGCCGAGGCGAGCCGCATGAAGTCGGCCTTCATCGCGAACATGTCGCACGAACTGCGCACGCCGCTCAACGCCATCATCGGCTTCACGGGCGCGCTGCTGATGAAACTGCCAGGCCCCCTGACGTCCGACCAGGACAAGCAGCTAAACACCATCCGCGCCAGCGCGCGCCATCTGCTCTCGCTGATCAACGACATCCTCGACGTGGCCAAGATCGAGGCGGGCAAGCTGACCCTGTCGATCGAACCCGTGCACTGCCAGGAACTGATGGCCGACGTGGCCGACACCCTGCGCCCCCTGGCCCAGCAAAAGGGCCTGGCCCTGGAAATGGCGCTGGGAGAAGAAGGCCAGCCGCCCGCCATCATCGACACGGACCGCCGCGCATTGACGCAAATCCTCATCAACTTGCTCAACAACGCCATCAAGTTCACGGAACAGGGCACGGTGCGTATCAGCCTTGCCCAGCGCGACGAGGACGGCGTGCTGGTGACGGAAATGAGCATTGCCGACAGCGGCGCCGGCATCAAGGAAGAAGACCAGGCCAAGCTGTTCCAGGCCTTCTCGCAGCTCGATTCCACCTCCACGCGCCACGTGGAAGGCGCAGGACTGGGCCTGTACCTGTGCCAGAACTTGGCCAACGCCATCGGCGGCGCCCTGTTCTTCAACAGCGACTACGGCTCCGGCAGCACGTTTACACTGGCCCTGCGCAGCAAGGCCTGAGTTTCTGTGCGCCGCAGCATGAAATTTTGATTTCTTGCCATCCAGGACAGACCAATACAGTAGTTCTACGGTATTGCACCGCACCATTTTCAGCGCTATAGTAGAACTGTCTCCTCCAATTCGTTCTCCGAACATTGGATTACGCCCGCGAATACAACCGCGGGCTTTTTTTTGCCTGCGTTTTCCCTCATCTTCACCTTTCCTTAACTAAATCAAACGATTTAGTTATATCAATCGTTTGAGATATGTGATTAAATCTCCGGCATGATTGAAAAAAACGCCATCCCCACTTCCCACGCCGACGAAGGGCGCAAGCCCCGTTCCGACGGCGAACAGTCGCGCGAGCGCCTGCTGCATAGCGCCATCCGCCTGTTTGCCAAGCAGGGCTACGCCAAGACGTCCACGCGCGAACTGGCGCAGGCGGCCGGCACGAACGCCGCAGCCATCAGCTACTATTTTGGCGACAAGGCGGGCCTGTACCGCGCCGCCTTCGCCCAGCAGTCGGCCAACCCGCAAGACAATATCGCCCTGTACGAACAACCGCATTTCACCTTGCGCCAAAGCCTGGAAGGCTTTTATGCGCAGCTGCTCGCCCCCATGCAGCAGGGCGAGATCGCGCGCGACTGCATGCGCCTGTGGTGCCGCGAGATGCTCGAACCGACGGGCCTGTGGGCGCGCGAGATCGACCAGAACATCCGCCCCGAGCACGAAGCGCTCACGCGCGTGCTGGCACGCCACCTGGGCGCCCCCGACGACAGCGACGATATGCACCGCCTGGCGTTTTCCATCGCTTCGCTGGCCCTGCAACACATGGTGGGTGCGGAAGTGCTGCAAACCTTGCGCCCGCAGCTGCTGGAATCGCCGCAGGCCATCGACACCTGGCTGGCGCGCATGACCGACTACGCGCTGGCCATGGCCGACGTGGAGCGCCAGCGCCTGGCCATTCCTCCCTCTACCCCTACCGCTCAACGACAAGCAGAAAGACCAGCATGACGACTATTCGATGCACCGTTCAACGTGTCCTGGCCGCCAGCATCGTACTGGCGCTGGGCGGTTGCGCCCTGCAGGGGCCGCCCGCAGCGGTGGCCGCCAGCGCACCCGCGCAGTGGCAGGCGCCGCTGCCGCATAACGGCAGCCTGACGGACCTGGCTAGCTGGTGGCAACACCAGGGCGATGGTCTGCTGGTGGAATTGATCACCGACGCGCAGCAGGTCAGCCCCACCATCGCCGCCGCCCGCACGCGCATCGTGCAGGCGCGCGCGGACCGGGTAGCCAGCGGCGCAGCACTTGCGCCAGCGCTCGATGCGACGGGCAGCGTGGTGCGCACCAGCCAGCAATCGGCGCAGCTCGGCGGCACCACCTCGCAGGCCGCGCTGCAGGCATCGTGGGAAATCGACGTCTTCGGCGCCAACCGCGCTACGCGCGATGCGGCGCAGGAGCGCTACGACAGCGCGCGCGCAGGCTGGCATGAAGCCCGCGTCTCGGTCGCCGCCGAAGTGGCAAACCAGTATTACGCCTTGCGCACCTGCCAGCAACTGCAGGCAGTGTCCGAACAGGATGCCGTCTCGCGCCGCGACTCGGCACGCCTGACGGAGCTGAGCGCCGGCGCCGGCTTCCAGCCGCCCGCCAACGCCGCCCTGGCCCGCGCCAGCGCCGCCGAAGGCGCCAGCCGCGCCATCGAACAGCGCGCCGCCTGCGACGTGAATGTCAAGGCGCTGGTGGCCCTGTCGGCCATACCGGAAGCGTCGCTGCGCGAGAAGCTGGCGGCCAGCCCGGCCATCCTGCCCTCGCCCATGGCGATTGCGGAGCTGCCGGCGCAAACCCTGGGCCAGCGCCCCGACATCTACAGCGCCGAACGCGAAGTGGCGGCCGCCAGCTTCGAAGTGCGCGGCGCGCAGGCGCAGCGCTACCCGCGTCTGAGCCTGGCCGGCTCCATCGGCAAGGGCAATCTCCGCGCCGGCGGCACCAGCATCACGGCCAGCACCTGGAGCATCGGACCGCTGGCCGTCAGCCTGCCCATCTTCGACGGCGGCACCCGCCGCGCACAAGTCGATGCGGCCACGGCGCGTTACGACGAAGCCGTGGTGAAGTACCGCGCCGGCGTGCGCCAGGCCGTGCGCGAAGTGGAAGAGGCGCTGGTCAACCTGGCCAGCACGGACGCGCGCAGCGGCCACGCGAAAACGGCCCTGGAAGGCTACCGCGTGTCGTTTGTCGCCACCGAGGACCGCTACAAGAATGGCCTGGCCAGCCTGATCGAACTGGAAGACGCGCGCCGCACGCGCCTGGCCGCCGAAAACACCGTGGTCAACCTGGAGCGCGAACGCAGCGCCGCCTGGGTAGCGCTGTACCGCGCCGCCGGCGGCGGCTGGAACAGCAACAACGCCATCGCCAACAACGCCCCCTGACGGATACGACAACATGAAAAAAATGACCTTGAAACCGATGGCTCTCGCCCTTGCCGCCCTCTGCGTTGTGCTGGGTGCCGGTGTTACCCTATATTCCCCGTCCTCCACGGCGGCCGACGACGCCAAGGATAAGAACGCGGCGCAAAAACCGGCACTCACCGTCACCACGGCCAAGCCGCAGACGGCCAGCCTGCCCATCAAGCTGAAGGCCAACGGCAACGTGGCCGCCTGGCAGGAAGCCGTCATCGGAAGCGAATCGAACGGCTTGCGCCTGACGGATGTGCGCGTGAATGTCGGCGACGTGGTGCGCGCCGGCCAGGTGCTGGCCGTGTTCTCGAATGACACGGTCAATGCCGACGTGGCGCAGGCGAAGGCCGCCGTGCTGGAAGCGGAAGCGAATGCCGCGGAAGCCGCCGCCAACGCGCAGCGCGCCCGTTCGCTGCAAAGCACGGGCGCCATCAGCGCACAACAGATCAGCCAGTACCTGACAGCCGAACAGACGGCCAACGCGCGCATCGCGTCCGCCAAGGCGCAGCTGGCGGCGCAGCAGCTGCGCCTGAAATACACGCAGGTGGTGGCGCCCGACAGCGGCATCATCTCTGCGCGCTCGGCCACCGTCGGCTCCGTCGTGGGCGCCGGCACGGAACTGTTCCGCATGATCCGCCAGGGCCGCCTCGAATGGCGCGCCGAAGTGACGGCCACCGAGCTGCTGAACCTGAAAGCGGGCACCCTGGCGCAAGTCAAGGCGGCCAATGGCAGCGTTTTGACGGGCAAGGTGCGCATGATCGCCCCTACCGTCGACCCGCAGACGCGTTCGGCCCTCGTGTACGTCGACCTGCCGGCAAGCACCGGCAACAATGCGCCGTTCAAGGCCGGCATGTACGCCAGCGGCGAATTCGAACTGGGCACCTCGGGCGCGCTGACGGTGCCGCAGCAGGCGATTGCCGTGCGCGATGGCTTCAGTTATGTCTTCCGCCTGAATGCCGACCAGCGGGTCAGCCAGATCAAGGTGCAGGCCGGACGGCGCCTGAGCGACCGTATCGAGATTTTAGGCGGCATCACGGCCGACACCACCATCGTCGTCAGCGGCGCCGGCTTCCTCAATGACGGTGACCTGGTGCGGAATGTTCAAAACCCGGTGGCAACCCCGGTCGCAGCGGCTGCCAAGCCGGCCGCAGCGAAAAAATAAGGAAAAACCATGAATTTTTCCTCCCTCTCGATCAAGAATCCGATCCCGGCCATCATGCTGTTCGTGCTGCTGACCCTGGCCGGCTTGCTGGCCTACAAGGCCAATCCGGTACAGGATTTCCCCGACATCGAACTGCCCATCGTCACCGTCAGCGCGGTGCTGCCCGGCGCCGCGCCAGCCCAGTTGGAAACGGAAGTGGCGCGCAAGATCGAAGATTCCGTCGCCACCCTGCAAGGCGTGAAAAACATCTACACCAAGGTGCTCGACGGCGTCGTCACGGTGACCGTCGAATTCATCCTGGAAAAGCAGATCGCCGAAGCCGTCAACGATGTGCGCGACGCCGTCGCGCGCGTCAAGGCGGACATGCCGGCCGAGCTGCGCGACCCCACCGTCACCAAGGCGTCCACCGCAGGCAGGGTGGTGCTGACCTTTATCGCCACAGCAAAACCAGGCGTCGACAATCCGCTCGACGCGCCTGACCTGTCCTGGTTCGTCGACAACACGGTGGCCAAGCGCCTCCTGACCGTGCCCGGCGTGGGCGCCGTCACCCGCGTGGGCGGCGTCTACCGCGAGATCCAGGTGGAACTCGACGAGGCGCGCATGGCCGCCTTGAAAGTGTCGGCCCTCGACGTCTCGCGTCAGTTGCGCCTGGTGCAGCGCGAAGCGCCCGGCGGCCGGGGCGACATCAGCGGCGCCGAGCAGTCGGTGCGCACCATCGCCACCGTCAAGACGGCCGATGAATTGTCGCGCGTGGAAGTGCCGCTGCCGGACGGGCGCCACGTGCGCCTGGACCAGGTGGCCACCGTGCGCGACACGGTCGCCGAACCGCGCGCGCTGGCCGAGCAGGATGGCAAGACCGTCGTCGCCTTTGAAGTGTTCCGCACCAAGGGTGCCAGCGAAGTGGCCGTCGCCAAGGGCGCACGCGACGCCATCGCCGACCTGCAGAAGGAAAACCCGAATGTCGTGCTGCAGCAGTCGATCGACAATGCCTTCCCCGTCGAGGAAAACTTCGACGGCTCGATGGAGCTGCTGTACGAAGGCGCGCTGCTGGCCGTGCTGGTGGTGTGGTGGTTCCTGCGCGACTGGCGCGCCACCCTGGTGGCCGCCGCCGCCCTGCCCCTGTCCGTGATGCCGGCCTTCCTCGGCATCTACTGGTTCGGCTACACGCTCAACACCGTCACCCTGCTGTCGCTGGCGCTGGTGGTCGGCGTGCTGGTCGACGACGCCATCGTGGAAATCGAAAACATCGAGCGCCATCTGCGCATGGGCAAGTCGCCCATGGAAGCGGCCATGGAAGCGGCCGACGAAATCGGCATGGCGGTGATCGCCACCACCTTCGCGCTGGTGGCCGTATTCCTGCCGACGGCCTTCATGAGCGGCATTCCCGGCCTGTTCTTCAAGCAGTTCGGCTGGACGGCCGTACTGGCCGTACTGGCCTCGCTGGTAGTGGCGCGCCTGCTCACGCCGATGATGGCGGCCTACATATTGAAACCGCTGCCGCACAAGGAAGAACAGGATGGCTGGCTGATGACGCGCTACCTGCGCGTCATGCGCTGGTGCCTGAACCACCGCGGTACCACGGCCATCGCCGCTGCCCTGTTCTTTGTCGGCGCCATCGCCCTCGTGCCGCTGCTGCCGACGGGCTTCGTGCCGGCCGCCGACCGCGCGCAGACGCAGATCAACCTGGAACTGCCGCCCGGCTCCACCTTGGGCGAAACGCAAGCCGTGGCGGCCCTGGCGCGCGATGCGGCCATGCGCACGCCAGGCATCCAGGGCGTCTTCAGTTCGATTGGCGGCGGCTCCAGCGGCGACGCCTTCGCCCCCGGCGCGGCAGCCGAAGCACGCCGCGCCGTGCTGACCCTGACCACCGTGCACCGCACGGAGCGCAAGGAATCGATGGCGGGCCTGGAAACGCAGCTGCGCCACAAGCTCGATACGATACCCGGTGCGCGCTTCACAGTAGGGCCGCCCGACACGGGCGTCAAGATGCAGCTGGTGCTGCGCTCGGAAGACCCCGTGGCGCTGATGGCGGCGGCGCAAAAGGTCGAGCGCGAGCTGCGCGGCCTGAAAGGCATCGGCAACGTCAATTCCAGCGCTTCGCTGGTGCGCCCGGAAATCATCGTGCGCCCTGATTTTGCCAAGGCGGCCGACCTGGGCGTGACGGCGGCAGCCATCGGCGAGACCGTGCGCGTGGCCACGGCCGGCGACTACGATACGGACCTGACGAAGATGAACCTGCCGGAGCGGCAGGTACCGATCCGCGTCAAGCTGCCCAACAGCGTGCGCGCCGACCTGGCCGCCATCGAGCGCCTGACGGTGCCCGGCAAAAATGGTCCCGTGCGCCTGGCGAACGTGGCCACCGTGACGATGGAAAGCGGCCCGGCGCAGATCGACCGTTTGAACCGCAGCCGCAACGTCACCCTCGACGTGGAACTCGGTTCGCGCACCCTGGGCGAACTGAATGAAGAAGCGCGCGCGCTGCCGTCGATGAAGAATCTGCCGCCATCCGTGAAGATCGCCGAACTGGGCGACGCGCAGGAAATGGCCTCGCTGTTCGCCAGCTTCGGCCTGGCCATGCTGATCGGCGTGTTGTGCATCTACTGCGTGCTGGTGCTGCTGTTCAAGGACTTCATGCAGCCGGTGACCATCCTGGCGGCGCTGCCGCTGTCGATCGGCGGCGCCTTCGTGGCCCTGCTGATCACGGGCAGCGCCCTGTCGATGCCGTCGATGATCGGCCTGATCATGCTGATGGGGATCGTCACGAAAAACTCGATCCTGCTGGTCGACTATGCGATCCTGGCGCGCCAGGCTGGCATGAACCGCTTCGATGCGCTGGTCGACGCCTGCCACAAGCGCAGCCGGCCCATTTTGATGACGACGATCGCCATGGGCGCCGGCATGATGCCGCTGGCGCTGGGCTGGGGCGCCGACCCCAGCTTCCGTTCGCCGATGGCCATTACCGTCATCGGCGGCCTGATCACGTCGACTTTATTGAGCCTGCTGGTGGTGCCGGCCGTGTTCACCTACATCGACGACCTGGAGCACCTGCTCAAGCGCGGCATGGCCAGACTGCGCCGCCAGAAGGCGCCGCTGCGGCGCGATGACAAGGTGGCGCTGGAAAAATAAGCGCCGCCACCGTTTGCAAAATCGCCCCCTGCGGGCAAGGAAGCGAAGGACCGGCCGCCAGGCCGCGCTCCCTCGCTTCCATCTATCTGGCATACTGCGCCCATTCTCCATGAACGCAATCTGCCCTGCCTATGAATTACCGCACCCCGCTCGTCCTGCTACTGGTATCCGCACTGCTCGGCGCCTGCTCGGACAAGACCGCCCCCGCCAGCGCCGACCTGGCGGTTGACGTGGCAGCAGATGTCCCTGCCGCCGCAGCCGACACGGCATCGACCGAACACGTGCCGCCGCCGGCCGCCACCGCGCCCAGGACGGAAGCGATGAACACGCCGCAGGCGCGCGAGCTCGAAGTGGGCATGATGCGCGCCGTCTTCGGCAAGGACTATCGCAGCGACAGCGACGATGCGCTGGCCGACCTGTCCGATCCGGATAACCACGTCGACAAACTCAGTTACGTGGTCAGCGCCGTCAGCCACAAGCTGCTGCCCGATGGGCGCGCCATCCTGGTGGCGAATGCGGAAACGGCCAACACGGAAGGCACGGCGGAATCGGCGCATGCCTCGCCGGGGCTGTTGAACGTCTTTTTCCTGGCGCCCAAGGGCCAGCCGGAAGACGGCCAGTGGCAAGTCGTGAAACGCCTGGAAAACATCGCCACCCTGGGTTCATCGGGACAGCTGGGCGAAGTCCACTGGGTCATGCTGGGTGCGAACAAGCCGGGACTGGCGATACGCCATGGCTATACGGGCCAGGGTTACACCATCACGCAGCTGGCCCTGTTTGAAATCGGCGACGGCAAGGTAACGGCGCTCGATGGCGGCATCGACCTGTATTCGGACAATATGGGCGCCTGCGGGCCTGACACGGACGAGTGCTGGATGGTCGACGGCAAGTGGCGCTTCGCGGCAGCGCGCAATGGCGGCGCCTACGACGACCTGCTGATCGATTTCAAGGGCGCCTCCGAGAAGATCAAACCGGGCGTCACGGTCAAGCCGGACGTAGACCCGCCGCGCATCGCCACGCCCCTGAACGGCCACGCGCGCTATGGCTTCGATGGCAAGGGGTACAAACTGGTCGAGGGCAAGAATACGGTGCCTGGCGTCTGAACCAGGCACCGGCAAAAGATCAGCGGCGCGCCGCCTCCAGGCGCGCCAGCAGCGGCGCATACATGGCACGCGTATGGCTGCTCCAGCGGGCCATGGCGCTGTCGATATCAAACAGCAGGCGTTCCGACAATACTTTGTCGCCCTGCTGCAGCGCCCAGATCGCGCATTCGGCGCGGCACTCGAAGCTGTTGTAGCGCGCCAGCGCATCGTCGAATTCCGCCTTCGCCTCAGGCTGGCGTCCGCTTTGCGCCAGCGCGCGCGCCGTCAGCAGGGACACCATCTCGGGACGGAAATGGATATCCGTGCGACGGATGAACTCCAGGTGCGTCAAGGCCTCGGCGCCGCGCCCGCACTCCAGGTAGGCGCACGCCGCGCCCAGGCGAATTTCCAGATCCGAGGAAAACGCTCCCTGCAGGCAGGCTTCATACGTCGATGCAGCTTCCTGCGCATCGCCCGCTTCCAGCTGCGCGCTGGCCAGGCGCATCTGGTTCTGCGCCGTCGGCGTGTACTCGAAAGCGGCTTTCGCCTCGCGCAGTTCGCGATTCGGATCGAGCACTTGCACGGCCACCGAAGCTACCTTGCGCGCGCCTTGCGGCAGGCGCGAATTGGGCAGGTAGATGGCGAAGAAATACACCACGCTGCCCAGCAGCGGAAACATGAATAAAATGAGCAGCCAGTACAACTGCTGCCCGTTGCGCACCACGTGAATCGCAAAAAACAGCGCGATCAGGATGTGGATGCCTATGCCAAAAATCGTCATGTTACAACCTCGTTCGTGACGGGAGCCGCTGGCACCATGCCGCCGCTTTCCCTGGCTCAATATTACACCGGCCGCCGCGGCAAGCCCGCCGGGGAGACACGCGAACGGCGAAAAAAAAGCAGGACAGCCGCGAGACCGTCCTGCTTTCCTGGCGCGCCTATGGGCGTCAGAACGTGCTGATGGCGTTCAGGAACCAGCCCCGGCTGCGGTACGACAAATCCGCCAAATCGTCCGAGAAGGTCGTGAAGTTGTAGCCGATGCCGATCTTGGCGTGCTTCGCCACATGCCGGTAGACGCCGACCAGGGCGCCGGCACGCGCATCGCCCGCCTCGCGCGCCTTCAGCCTGCGTCCCTCGATCAGGGCATCCCACTCCTTGACGATATGGAAGTCGGTGCGCAGCACCAGCAATTCCGCGCGGCTGGAGAACCACTCGCCTTGCGTCTTCGACGCGCGCAACTGGCCCGTGCGCACGCCGAATTTCCCGCCCACCGACAGCCATGGCCGCACGTCATACGTCGTATCGACATTCAGGATATGGCTTTTCTGCGTATAGTCGAGCACCCCGCCCGTGACGCCGTCGACCTGGCCTGGCGATGGCAGGTTGTAAAAGTACGTGTACTTGAACAGGGTATTCCAGCGGTCGTTGTCGACCGGGCGATAGGCCGCTCCCGTCACCACTTCCGTGTAGTCGCCATCGTAGAAGGCACCCCGCGTGGAACTGCTGCGCGACAGGTTGAACTTGCCCAGCAGGCGCCAATCGCGGTCCAGCTGGTAGCTCAGCGCATTACGCGTCAGCCACACCTTGCGGTATTCGCTGTTCGCGTCCGTGGTGCAGCCGCCGTCAGCCGGCACGGTGGCGCAACTGCCATCGACCGTCCCCAGCGACGTCGTGCGGTCCGTGCGGAATTCCAGCGCGCTGGAAAATTTCAGCCGCTCGTAGGCATATGCCGCCGTCAGGCCGATGGCGTCGCGCTTCAAGTCGCCCGACAGGGGATTCGACAGCGTGCCCGTCTCGAACTTGATGCCCGTGGTCCAGCGTTCGGTAGGCGCCAGGTCAACGCCGAACGCGTGCGTCAGGCTTTGCGGCCCCGCGCCATTGCCCCAGCGGCTTTCCGCAAACAGGCCCGCCTTGTCGTTCAGGCGGTAGCGGCTGCCCGCCGTCAGCGTGGACTGGCGGCCGCTGTAGTTCACATCCGGCGTTTCCGTCTCCACGCGGTAGTTCAGGTAAACGCTGCTGCGTTCATCCATCTGCATGTTGCCGAACAGCTGGCCGCCCACGCCGCCGCTGCCGCCCGACGCTTCCGACCCCAGGCGCAGGCGTTCGCTCACCTGGTAAGTGCCACCCAGTCCCGCGCGGTCATTCAGGGCGCGGTTGCCGCTGCGCGACAAGGTATGCTGCACGAAGCCGTACATGTCCCATGGCGCGTACAGCAATCCTGCCACGCGCGCCGAGGCCACGCCGGAAGCGAGCGTGGTGTCGGGGCCGTACTGCGGACCGCCAGCCATGCCTGCCTCGCGGCCCTGCGTCACCAGCTGGCCCGTGATGCCGCCTTCCAGTCCCTGCTGCGGCACGATGTTCGACGCCGGCGTCTTTTCCAGCGCGCCATCCCGGGCTTGCTGGCCCTCCTGCAATGGGCGATAGTCGACGCGCAGCACGGCGTCGCTGCGCCCGCCATCCTGGCTCAGGATGGCGCTGGCATTGTCCCTGCCCAACGCATTGTCGCGGCGGTCGTGCCGCAGGCCTGCCGACACGCCCCACTCCGCATCGAGCTTGTGGCGCAGCGCCGCTTCCACTGCGCGCGCATCCTGGCTGGTGGCCGTGCGGTCATCCGCCTTCAGCGACACTTCCGTGCGCTCGCCCAGCGGCACGGTCGCCGCCAGGCCCGTTTGCCTCACGGCCTCGCCGTTCAGGGTCTGCATGCCCGGTCCCGCGTAACCGGCTTCGCGGTCCTGCCAGTAGGCGGCGATGCGGCCGCGCGCCGCGCCGCCCAGGTCGGCCAGGTCCAGCGCGCCGTCGAAGCGCTTCGCGTTGGCAGGGCGGCCGCCCGTCGTCGTCTGGTTGAAATCGAAGCCGCCGCTCGATGAACTGAGCACGCTGCTGGCGTCGCCGCTGGAACGGGCCGCCTCGGCCTTGATCCAGGTACCCGGCTTGTAGCGCAAGGTCAGGTCCAGCTCCTTGAGGGTCTGGTCCGAACCCTGTTCGCCCTGGTGATAATTGCTGGCCCCGATGCGCACATGGTCGTTGAACCAGTGGCTGGCGCGCACCCCCACCGAGGTGCCGGAAATGGCGCTCAGGCCCGGCACATACTCATACGTCGCCACCAGGTACACGGGATTGCCGCTCAGGCTGGCGCTTTGCACCAGCGCGCCGCCATCGGCCACGGAGGACAGCGGCGAGCGCAGGGTCAGGCGTCCCTGCAGGTAGTTGATTTCATAATCCTGCGAAGGCGTCAGCTGGATGCGCTCGATCACCAGGCCCGAATCCTTGTCGCGCACTTCCACCCACAGGCGTTCCGAACCTTGCGTCAGGTCCAGGTGGCGCAGATAGTATTGCGAACCGCCCGTGCCGCGAAATTCCTCGCGCGACTGCAAGGTGCCCGGCGAAGCGGCAAAGGCGTTGACCGTGCTGGCCTTTTCGCCATGGCTGGTGCTGGCGGCGCCATTCCACAACAGGTTGGCGCCATACAGGCCGCGGCTGTACTGGGCCAGTTCCGAGCCGCTCCAGGTGGTCTGGAAATTCCCCCACATGACGGACGAATCGCCTTTTTCCAGGCGCACGTAAAAGCGCCCCTGGGTAGGCGCATCGTCGACGGTGGTGCTGTCGTCGCCGTACACGGGATAGTATTTGTCCGGATCGATGCGGCGCAGCAGGTAGTTCGGGTCCTTGCTCTGGAAATTGTGGAACAGGTCGCGCAGGGGCTGCTCGCGCGTGTCGGCGCTGGCCGTCAGCAGGTAGTCGCCCTTGATCTTGCCCTTCAAGTAAAACGCGCCGCGGCCGTCGGCCCAGGTCTCGTTCCGGTAGTGCTGCGTGTCGCCCGTGACCAGTTCCGCCGGTCCCTTGGTGCGGTCGCGGCCAATGGTCAGGTCGGCCAGCGCCACATAGAACCAGTCGCTGTCGGCGATATTCAGGTTGCGGCGGAAGGTCATGCCGGCCCCGCTGCCATCCTTCACGGCCACTTCCACCGTATGCGGTCCAGGACGCATGATCTGGCGCATGGCGAACTTGCCGCTGACGTCGACCGGCACGACCATGCCCAGCGCCGTCACCTGCTGGCCAGGCTTGATCTTCTCGCCGCTGATGGTGACGCTGCCGCCCGATGCATCGATATTGCGCAAGATCAGGCTCGACTCGCCCCAACCGGCCAAGGCATCGCCGCCCGCCTTCTTGCCCGGCGCTTCGGGCGGCGCCGCATCGAGCAGGCGCAGTGGCTGCAAACGCGTCTCGTCGAACTTGCCGCCTGCGTCGTAGACGCGCAGCAGGTAGCCGATCTGCTCCGGCGCATCGGCCGGTGCCTGCCAGGCCGTCGCTTCGCCCATCGTCGCGGGCACAATCGCAAATGGCTGCTCCTGCGTGCTCTGTCCCTTGGCGAAGATGCGGATCTCGGCGCGCTGCTGGAAAAATGCGTAATTGGTGTACGTGCCAAAACGCACAGGCGCCTGGCGCTGCGCATAAGGCGCTGCCAGCCAGACATTCAAGGCCGGCGCCACATTCAGGGGGTCGTACTTGACCTGAATGTCGGAACGCTCCAGCGCCACGTCGACGCAGCGCTGGCGGTCCGCCTCCTGCTGCGGCGTATCGGTGTCCTGCACCACGCCGTCTATGCTGATGGAGAAGGCCGCATCGCGGTTGTCCACCTGGCTGGCGACGGCGCAATCGTCGACCTGCACCACCGTCTCGATGCGCTTCGGCGGTGCGGCGGCGACAGCCGGCAGTTCGACGGCTTCCTCGTACCAGGCACGGATTTCCGTGCGGCGGTTCTGCGCCATGCCTTGCGGCGTGGCGTTCGACGCGATCGCTTCGCTCTCGCCCTTGCCGCTGGCGGAAAAGGCCGATGCCGGCAAGTCCAGTGCACGCATCAGATAGGCCGTGACGGCCAGCGCACGCGCCTCCGACAGATGCTGGTTGGTCGGGAAAGTCGGCTTCAGCCAGGCGGCGATGCGCTGGTTGTCCGTATGCCCGATCACCTGCACGCGCACCTTCTGCTTGCCGCGCAAACGTGCGGCAAGCGCGTCAAGCCGGGCCGTGGCGGCCGGCAGCAGCACATCGCGGCCGGACTCGAAATTGGTGCCCGACAGCAGATCGTCGAAGGTCACGCTCTGCTGCGCCGGCGTGGCCGGCGGCACCGCTTCCAGGATCACGCGGCGCTCGGCGCGGCTCAGGCCAGACGGCGCCAGGCCGCTGAAAGCTGGCGACTCCTGCTCGCCGCTCGAGGGCTGCTGCGCACCCATGCTGTGGCTCCGGTCTAGCATTTTTCCCCGCAGCGCATGCTCGTTTGCCATTTGCGCATGCGCACCCAGACAGACAAAGCCTATGCTGCCGAGCAAATACACGAGCCGCTTGGGGGCCGGCCTGGCCGCCGCTTTGAAGGTGCCTTGATTGCTAACGTTCATGGTCATTTTCGGTTTCATTGTGCGCCCTCGATCTCGATGACGAGGGGATATTCGTTTTGCAGTGCCTGCCAGCGCGCCTGCATCTCGCTTTCGATCGCCTTGCTGCGGCGCTGCGCCAGCGCGGCATCGCCGCCAGCGGCATACGCGATGCGCAGTACCGATGGCTTGGCGCGCAGGCTGGCCACCAGTCCTTCGATGCGTCCGGCCCATTCCGGCTGCAAGGCCGTTTCGCCCGCGACGAATGCGGCGTCGCTCAGCTCAAGACGCACGACACGGTGGATGGTGGCGCCGAAGTTCAGCTTGACCACCTTGCCTCGGGTCAGGCGCACATCGCGCGGATTTTCCGTCGTGACGCGGTAGCCGCTCGGCAGGGTGCGGTCATCGAGCTTCATGACGAAGTTCGAGCCGCGGTCCGCATTCGGAATCGCCGGACAAGCCACGTGGAAGCGTCCTTCCGCATCCGTCGTCACCAGCAAGCCGCGCGCCGTCGCCATGCGCACGCCGGCAATCCCCGCCTCGCCGTCATCCTGGTAGCCATTCGCGTTCCGGTCGTCGAACACCTTGCCGATGATGTCGGGACAATCGAAAGTGGCATCCGGCACCACGCGCACCGTGGCGGTAGCCAGGTTGGAAATACGCGTCTCGCCCGTCGCTGCCCAGGCCTGGTTGACGTATTCGCCATCGCCAACGCCGCTGCCCACCATCAGCATCAGCTTGTAGGTCTTCTTCTCCTTCGGCGCGAAACCGCTTTCCTTCCAGCGCAAGCTGCGGCCATCGACGACAGGTTCCGCCGGCACGCCATTGCGGGTCGCGCTGCCGACGCGGTACTTGAAGCCGGCCGGTATCAGGTCGCGCACCTCCATCGCGCCCAGGGTCGCCGCCTGCGGATTGCTGGCCGTGATCGTGTACGGCACCAGGTCGCCGCGCGTGACGTTCAGCATCGGCGTCGTCTTCGTCACCATGATGCTGTCGCTGCCCAACGGGTCGAGCGGGATATGGTTGTTCAGGATCGGTGCCGAACCGCCATTCGTGATGACAAAGCTCAGGTAATACTGCGTGGTCCTGGCGCCTCCGGCGATCAGTCCCGTGCAGTTGTTCGGATCGAGTTCCATCTTCGTCGACAATGCCGGCGCCAGCTCGCTGGCCTGGATAAAGGCCGGATCCGGCACCAGGCCCACCGTCAGCGGTCCCTTGCAGGCCGGCAGGCTGCCGGACGGCGCCAGCAGGTAATTCGTCGGCGCCACCACGCTCAGCGTATACACGCCGCTGGGGAAGCCGTTCTGCAGCAGGAACTGGTACATGCCGTCGCTGCCCACGGTTTGCGTCTGCTCAGCAACACCACCGACCAGGTGCGTGGCGCTGTCAAAACCGGCAGGGCCGCTGATCGACACCACGGTGCCAGCCACCGGCTTGCGCGTCACGGAGTCGTACACCACACCGGCCGGATCGAGCGGCAGATTCTGCTCGACGACACGGTCGCCGTCGCGCAAGGTCAGGTTGGTGATGCGGCTGCCACCCGGCACCACCACGCCTTCGCCTCCCGTCGACACGGGCACATTCGGCATGTTGTTGCCATCCTTGAGGAAGGTGATCGCATAGCCGGAACCCGTCGGCAAGCCACTCGCCTCGTAGCCGGGGCAATGCAGGTTGTCGAACTGGTAGAAGCCTTTCTCGTCCGTGATGGCGCGGCAGATCAATTTGCCTTCCTGGTGCAGCTCGGCCGTCCAGCCAGCCACGCCAGCCTGGCTGCCGTCGAGCGGACGCACACGGCTGCCGTCGCGGTTCAGCCATACGTAGCCGTTGATGATGGGCGGCTTCAATTGCGGGATGCCCTTCTCGCCGAACAGATAGCCGCGCATGTCGTCGCCCGCCGCCAGCTTGATGCCGGTGATCGTATCCTTGTTGCCCACGCCGACAGGCTTGCTGGCATTGGCCGTGCCCACCGAGCCTGGCAGCACCGACGTCTTGCCGTCCACATAAGCGGCCGGCTGCGTTTCCGTCAGAGTGTAGCCGGCGGCGTCGCTGACCGGCACCGTATCGAACAGGTAGCTGCCGTCGGCGCCCGTCAGCACGCTCAGCTTGACCGGCTTGCCATCGACGGACGTGCCGCTCAGGACCACCGTCACGCCGGCAATGCCTGACTCGCCATCGTTGCGGATGCCGTCGTTATTCAGGTCGGCATATACCACGCCGCCGATCTTGCCCAGCATATGGCGTTCGCCAAACAGGTAGCCGCTCGCCTGCGTCGCCACCGGCAGCACGATGTCGCCGATCGTGTTGTGTTCCGGCGCCGCGCCGAAGCTGGCGTTGTTCACCTTGCCGCCGGCGCTGCCGGCCGTTTCGCGGCCGTCGAGATACACGGCAGGCTGGCTTTCCAGCAGGCTGTAGGTACCGGCAGGCAGGCCGTCGAAGCGGTAGCTGCCATCGCTTCCCGTCACCACCGTACGGGTCAAGCCGTTCGCGCCGCGCACAGTGATTTCAATGTCGGCAATGCCCGCTTCCCCCGCGTCCATGGCGCCGTTGTCGTTCAGGTCGCGATACACGAAACCCCGCAACGACGACACCTGTTCGCGGAAATCATAGCCGCTGCCATTGCCTTGGGGCGGCAGGACGATGCCGCTGACGACATCCACCACGCCGGCACCGACCGGTTTGCCGTTGATGCTGCCGACAAAGGTACCCGTCGCACCCGGATAATTCCCCAGGCCGGCCGGCTGCGTTTCAGTGACCGTGTAGCCGGCAGGACCCGATGGATACAGGCCAGGGAAGGTGTAGCTGCCATCGGCGTCCGTGACGACGGTGACATTGACCGGCTTGCCGTGGCTGTCGATGCCGCTCAGCGTCAGGCTCACGCCCGGCAAGCCTTCGCCCTTCTCGTAGCTGCTGCTGTCGTTCGCATCGCCGTACACGCGGCCGGAAATGCTCGCCGCCTGCAGTTCGCCGAAGTCAAAACGCGTATGGCTCTTCGCCGCATCGAATGGAATGCGCGCGATGGTATTGGCCGTGCCGATGTCGCAGGCCGGATTGGCGCAGGAGGCGGCGCCGTCGATCAAGCCCTTGCGCTGGCGTCCGTCCAGATAGGCGGCCGGCTGCGTTTCCACCAAGGTGTAGCCGGCCGCATTCGCGTGCGGCAGGTCGCGCAAGCTGTAGCTGCCGTCGGCGGCCGTGATGGCCGTGCGGTTGACCGGCGTGACGCCGTCGCGGGCGATGCCGGTCAGGGTGATGGTAACGCCGGCGATGCCCGCGGTTTCACCCGCATCGCGCACGCCATTGTCGTTCGCGTCGACGAAGACGGCGCCGCTGATGGCGCCTGTCTTCTCGCCGAAATCGTAGCCCGTCAATTGCGCGCCCGGCGCCAGCGCGATGGCGCTGACCACGTTGGCCACGCTGGCATTACCGCCGCCATTGCCGGCTGCCTGCGCCGCATCGGCGTAATTGACCGGCTGCGTCTGCGTCACGGTATAAGTACCGGCGAGCAGGCCGTCGAAATGGTAGGCGCCGTTGGCATCGGTCAGTACCGTCACGGGACCGCCTGCGCCACCCGTCAGCGTCAAGGTCACGCCAGCCAGCGGCGTGTCGCCGCTGCCGGCCGCGCCATTGCCGTCCACGTCGAGGTAGACCTTGCCGGCAATGCTGCCCGTCAGTTCACCAAAATTGTAATCGCGCGCGCTGCCGCCGTTCGGCAGCACGATGCCGCTGAACTGGTCGAAACGGGGCGCGCTGCCGCCGATGCGGCCTGTCGCGACGCCATTGACCGTGCCCACGCTTTCCGCGCCATCGAGGTAGGCGGCAGGCTGGGTTTCAGCCACGGCATAGCCGTTGCCGTCGCTTTGCGGCAGGCCCGTGAAGCTGTAGCCGCCGTCAGCCGCCGTTTGCAGCGTGCACAAGGCAGGCACGATCACGCTGCAGACGTCGAAACCGTCCGCCGTGGTACCCGACAGCGTGACCGTCACGCCGGCGATGCCCGTTTCGCCCCCATCCTTGCGGCCGTTGCGGTTCGCATCGATATACACGTAACCGGACAGCGACTGCGCCACGCCCCCAGCCGCGCCTGGCGCCTGGCCGAAATGGTAGCCCGTCGCCGTGACGCCGGGCAGCAGCACGATGGCGCCGGCAGTCCGGATAGCCGCACCCGGCACGCCCGTGCCAGGCACGCGCACGGCGCCGTCGATCAGGCCACCGAGGCTGCCGGCCTGCGCACCCGTGTGATACAGGCTGGCCGGCGGCGTGACCGTCACGGCATAGCCGGCAGCGTCGCTCGGCGCCAGGCCCGCAATCAGGTAACTGCCATCGGCGCCCGTCTGGAAGGTGCAGCTCGGCACGGCAATGCCGGGACAGACGGGATGACCGAGATGGTCGTTGCCGCTCAGGGTCAGCGTGACACCGGCCACGCCCGTGCTTTCGCCACCCTGGCGCACCGCATCGCGGTTGCTGTCCATGTAGACGCTGCCGGCAATCGACGCCAGCGCCAGTTCGCCGAAATTGCGCTCGGTGTAGCTCAGGCCCGGTTCGATGCTGCCGATGACGATGCCTTCCGGCGCCGCGCGTCCTGCGCTGTTCGCCACGACATTGCCGGCGCCGTTCTGCTCCTTGCCATCCGCATGGCCGGCAGGCTGGGCCAGTTCGGTCACCGTGTAGGATTCTCCCAGACGGCTAGGCGGGACATTCGTGAAGCTGTATTTGCCATTGGCGTCGGTGGTGGCCGTGCACGCGCTGCCCATCGCCACGCACACGTCGGCGCCCCAGAAGGTCAGTCCGGAGAGCTTCACCTGCACGCCGGCGATGCCATTTTCGCCCGCCTCGCGCAAGCCGTTGTTGTTCTTGTCGGCGTACACGTAGCCGCTGATGGCCGCATGCGCGTATTCCTGGAACAGGTAGCCCGTCGCCGCCGTATTCGGCGCCAGCACGATCTGGCCGATGGTGTTGTGCGCCGCGCTGGCGGAACAGTTGGCGCCGTTGTCGCAGCTGGCCGGCGGCGGCGTGCCACCGGCCGTGCCCGCGACTTCAAACAAGTCGGCGTAGCTGGCCGGCTGTGTCTCGACGAGGGTGTAGCCGCCGGCCGCGGAGCGCGGCAGGCGGTCGAACAGGAAGTCGCCGCTGCTGGTGCTGAGGGTCAGCGGCGCGCCCGCCGTGCCGATATCGTTGCCCCAGAAATCCTGGCCGTACAGCGAGAACGTCACGCTGCTGGTGATCTTCTCACCGGCATCCATGCCGTTGCTACGGTTCGCATCGTTATACACGGAGCCGGCGATGCTCGACTTGACGATCTGCACGTCGACGCTGGCACTGTTGTTGCCGGCGTTCGGATCGCGCGAGGTGCCCGGCGTCGGCACGATGCTGGCGGTATTCGTGATATTGCTGGCGAACGGTCCCGCATAGGCCGGGTATGGCGCCTTCACGGGGATGGTGATGCTGACCAGGTTGGCCGTGTCGGCTGCGCCCGAGGCAATCGGCAGCACGCCCAGCGTGCAGGTCACGGTGACCGGCGAACCGCTGCTGACGCAGTTGTTCAAGGTTAGCGAAGCGCCCGAGCCAAGGCGTGCCGTCGGTGCGCCCGTCAGCACGAAGCCGGCCGGCAGCACGTCGGTGACGACCGTGCTGGCCGCCAGGGCGGGACCCAGATTCCCCACCACCAGGGTGTAGGTAAAGGGTTGGTTGATGCTGAACGGCGATGCGGGCGAAACGGTTTTCGACACCAGCATCAGGTCGGTCTTCGGCAGCACGGTGGTGGTTTCTTCCACCACGTTGTTCGTCGCCAGCTTGTCGCCGGCAAACGGCGCCGCACCCGTTTCCAGCGATTCGACGCTGGCGTTGATCTTGTAGGTGATCGATCCCAGCGGCGCATTGCTGACGGGACCCGTATCGAATTTCAGGCCCAACACGCGGCTGGCGCCGCTGGACAGCGTGCTATCGCCGGGCACGCTGGCCAGGTAGCACACCAGGTTCGTGCCCGCGCCGCCCGGCTGGCTGCACGAGGCGCCGGCCGGCAAGGTGGTACCTGCGGCATTCCACAGCATGGTATACGGCACGGCCGCGCCGTTTTGCGGCGGCGGCACGGGCGTGACGACCAGTTTCAGGCCGGTGGCCAGCGACGGCCCGTTGTTTTGCACGGTGACCTTGTACACCAGCGCATCGCCGAACGGGCTCTGTTCGTAGCCCGTATCGACGGCCGACACGCTCAGGTCCAGCTCCTTGCTGATCACGGTGACGGTGGTGCTGTTGCTGTTGTTGGCCGCGTTGCTGTCGTCGGTCGTCGTGCTGATGGTGGCGCTGCTGGCATAGGCCGCGTCGAGCGCATCCGGGTACGGGAACACGGGGATGACAGAGAAGATCAGCTGGCGCGTCTCGCCATCGCCGAGTCCAAAGGTCCGGCATTCGATGCCGGCCTGTCCCGCATAGGGCGCACCGCTGAAGGCGGGCACCAGCGTGCATTGCGCGGCGCTGCCCGCGATGCTGGCCGAACCGGCCACATACGCCATGCGGGCTGGATCGATGACCTGGCGCAGCACCACATTGGCCGCGCTGCTGGGGCCATTGTTGCGGATCGAGGTGGTGAACACCAGCGGCACGCCGACGCGCACGGGGTTTGGCGCACCGGCCATCGCCGTGACGCCGACGTCGGCCTGCGGCACCACGGTGACGGTGGCGCCGGAGCTGTTATTGGCCGCATCGGTGTCGATGGCATCCGGGCTCGATACCGTGGCGGTATTGAGCAAGGCGCCGTCCTTCAAGGGGCGATTAAGCGTGATGGTGATGGTGCGCGACGCGCCATTGCCCAGGTTCAGCAGCGTGCACGTGATGGTCGACGCAAAGCTGCAGCTTTCGCCTGCGCCGCTGCCGGCCAGCACGACGCTGCCGCCCGTGGTGCCGCCGCTGCCGTTGTACCAGTGCGGCAAGGCGTCGACCACCTTGACGGTCGGTGCGCTGTCCGGGCCAGCATTGCTGACCACCAGGGTATAGCTGAAGGTATTCGAGGCGGCCGGCAAGCTGACCAGGGACGCCGTCTTGACGATGGCCAGGTCGACGTTCAACGGCGTCGACGTGACGCTGGCGGTGTCGCAATTGCCCGTGCTCGCATTGTCCGGCGGCTGGTGCGCCGACCCGGCGGCCATGCCGGTACAGGCGGTATTGCTCAAGGTGCCGGAAAATCCCGCTTGCGCGCGCGTGGTCAGAATCAGGGCAGGCAGTTTCGCGCCGCGCGCCAGGCTGCCGGAGATCGTGTAGGTGCAGGTCACCAGCTGTCCCGCCGCGCTGCACGTCCAGCCCGCGCCGCTGGCGCTCACATAGCTTTCTTGCGGCGACAAGGTATCGGTCACGGTCACGGTGCCGCTGGCGGCACTGGTGGAGGTGCTCGCATTGGTGACCGTGATGGTATTGGTGATCAGGCCATTGGCCGCGACCAGTCCTGGCGACTTGCTCTTGCTCAGGGTCAGGTGGGCGAATGGCGCGACGATGGTGTACGTGGCCGAGGCGGGATTGTTCAAGCCGTCGAGCGGGGCGCTGCGTGCCACGTCCACCACATTCGCGCCGCCCGTCGCGCCGGTGGCGACGGTCAGCGGAATCAGGAACTTGGAAGAGGTGGCGCCCAGCGCGAGCGCGCCGACATTGCAGGTGATCGTCTGGCCAGCCTTGGCGCAGCCGGCCGGCAAGGTGCCGATCGTGAAATCGCTGGACACCGTCGTCTTCACGGTGACGCCGCTGGCGTCCTGCGTGCCGCTATTGACGGCCCACAGGTTCAGGCTGACCGCCTCGCCCTGCGTCAACGAGCTCAGGCCGCTGGCGTTCGACACCAGGGTTTGCCGGGCATCGAGGTCGGTGCCCGGCTTGACCGTAACGATGACCTGGCTCGGTCCGTTGTTGCCGTCTTCCGGATCGCCCGTCTGCAAGTCGCCGGAAGCCACCGACGCGCCGTTGGTGATGGTGCCGGCGATGCTCTTGACGATGCGCCCGCCGATCGTGATGGGGGGAGCTTGCTGCCCCACGCCGATGGCCGCGCCGCTGTAGGTACAGGTCAGCACGGTGCCCGAACGGGCGCATGCCCAGCCCGTGCCGGACGCCGACGCGTAGGTAAAATCCGCGCTGGCCGGCAAGTTGTACGTGACCTTGAATTGCGATGCGCTGTCCGGACCGGCATTCGCCACGTCCACCCGGTAGCCCACCGTTGCGCCGGCCGCTGCCGTACAAGCGGCGGGACAACCGCTCAAGCCCGTCGTGCCGCTGGCGGCGACGCTCAGGTCCGCGCCCTTGATGACGGTGACCGTCTTGATCGAATCGTTGTTGAAGCTGTTGCCGTCCGTGTCCACGTTGACAAAAGACACGCTGGCCTTGGTCACCACGGCAGACGCCGCCGAGCCCGTGCCGCTGAAATTGACTGTCCAGTTCGCGGTCTTGCCCAGTCCGCTGCGCGTGCAAGTGAGCAATTGCGGACTGGCTGCCAGATTGAAGGCGCAACCGGCCGGCGCCGTGCTCGACGCAAAATTCACATTGGCGGGCAATTCCACCGCCAGGCGCACGGTGCCCGTCGCATCGACCAGGTCCTCATTGTTTGTCACCACCACCGAAAAGCTGGCCTTGCCGCCGCGCGGCACGGGGTCCGGCGCCTGCAGGTAGGCGGAAACGGACAAGTCGATTGCCGCCGCCGACGCCGTTCCCGCCGCGCCAAGGGTGCAGAAACAGGCGATCAGCCATAACAGGCGCTGCAGGAGACCGCGCGGCCCTCCCCGCTTGCAGGAGATCAGACAGGAAAAGATAGTGCGCAAAAAGGAGGACATAGGCATGGCAGTCGTCAGGGGGTTGTGCGGTGTGCTGCAACGGCACTTCCGGCCCAGAAAAAACAGCGAACGACCTGCTTTTTCACCCTACGGACATGGCAAGGCGGCACGAAAGTCAACAAATATTCAATGTGTAATTTATGACAACATTGATGATTTGCGACATTCTGGTGCATTTTTTAATGCTTTACAAGCAATAAAAATATTAAAAAATTAATCAATTGAGATTAAGCAAGGAAATGAAAAAATCACCCAAAGGCACTTGCACTCATGCCAACAAATGTGTCTATTTTGTTATTTTTTGAAATTGGTACTACCGCAGGTTTTTTGGCTTCACGCCCTTGAAATGATAGAAACTGAGGCTAAAGATGCCAATTTCGCTCAATATGCCACTATGTACTCTAGCGTACATATCAGAAAGAAAAGTGTTTCCCATGTGATACTAAAAATAATTCAAATGACAATGTTTATTGGTATCACAAGCGCAGCACGACAGAAATCGCAAAAGAATTCCATGTGGAAATTTTTTATGTACAGCAACGTGAAAATGAAGTTGTAAAAATACAACAAAAAAGATCGGCGGCGCGCCGCCGCGGACAAGGGAAACGCGGGGAGTTTTGGGAAAGGGCGGCAAGACGTTACCGGGCCGCCTGCATCCAGGCAAAAAAACCGGATGCTGCGACAGGAGGGAGCAGGCGCTTGTCCCGGCAGAGGAATCCATCCCCTGCCGGGACAGCCGGGGCAGGCGTTAAGGGCGGGCCGTTGCCGCCCAGCCGCCGCCCATGGCCCGGTACAGGTCGACCGAGGCGACGAGGATGCGTGTCTTCAGTTGCAGCAGCCCCACGTCGGCACTGTACAGGGTACGCTGGGCGTCCAGCTCTTCCAGGTACGAGGCATAGCCATTGCGGTAGCGGTTATGCGCAATGCGCAGGGTGTCCGCCGCCGTGGCGCGGCGCGCGTCGTTTTCCACGGCCTGCTGCTGCAGGCGGTAGATGGCACCCAGGCTGTTCTCCGTTTCGGCGAAAGCATTGCGCACCACGTTTTCATAGGTGTACGCGAGCTGGTCGCGCTGCGCGCCTGCCGCATCCGTCTGCGCCTGCACGCGCCCGCCGTCGAACAGGGGACCGGCCGCCAGCGCCGTCAGCCGCCACAGGGCCGTGGGCGCATGCAGGAAATCGGTGAGCGTCGTCGCTTGCCCGCCGCCGACGGCCGTCAGTTTGAACGAGGGCAGCAGCTGGTCGCGCGTGGCGGCCAGGCTGGCGTTGGCCGCCGCCAGGTTGTGTTCCGCGCGCGCGATGTCGGGCCGCCGGCGCAGCAATTCGGACGGCAGGCCGGCCGGCACGCCCGGCGCCGCCAGTTCGGCCAGCGGCAAGCCGCGCGCGATGGGGCCGGGATTGCCGCCGACGAGGACGGCCAGCGCGTTTTCCTGTTCAAAGATCTGCCGCTGCAGCTGCGGCACCTGCTCGGCCGCCGCATGGTATTCCGATTGCGCCTGCAGCCATTCCAGCCGCGAGCTGTAGCCCACCTCGAACTGCTTGCGCGCCAGCTCGCGCGACTGTTCGCGCAGCTGCAGCGTCGATTGCGTGAGCGCCAGCTGCGCGTCGAGCCCCCGCAGATTCAGGTAACTCGTCGCCACGCTGGCGGCGATCGACAGGGCCGCCGCATCGAGGCTGGCCTGCTCGGCGCGGTAACTCTCGCCCGCAGCATCGCTCAGATTGGCCAGCCGGCCCCACACGTCGATTTCATAGCTGGCCTGCAGTTCGGCCTGGAAGACATTCGTCACATACGGTTTGCCGCTGGACGCCAGGGTGCGCGTGCGCGTGGGCGAGCCGTCGAAGGCCAGGTTGGGCGCGCGGTTCGCATCGGCCTGCGCCAGGCGCGCGCGGTATTCCTGCACCCGGGCGCGGGCCACGCGCAAGTCGCCGTTGCGCGCCAGCGCCTCGCCCACCAGGTCGCTCAAGACCGGATCGCCGAATGCCTGCCACCACAACTGCTCCACCTGCGCGCCATCGGAGGTGGCAATGAGCACCGGCGCACCGTCCGCCTGCGCGCGCCAGCCGGACGGCAGCTGCAATGCCGATGGCGGCTGCAAGGGCGCGTTGGCGGCGCAGCCGGCCAGCGCCAGCGCGCCGGCCATCAGCAGGACATGGCGCTTCATGGCTTGGCCTTCTTCGGCGCTGGCGGCGGCGCCGGATTGTCCGCCGAGTCGTTCAACACGGCGGACGTGTCGACGCTGACTACCACCGACATGCCGGGCACGAGCCGGCGCGCATTCGCCTGCCCCGCGTCGATGCGGATGCGCACGGGAATGCGCTGGGCGATCTTGAGGTAATTGCCCGTCGCGTTATCGGCCGGCAGCACGGAAAACTCGGAACCGGTGGCCGGCGAGATGCGCTCCACCTGGCCCGTCAACACGGCGCCGTCGAGCGCATCGACGTGGAAGGTGGCGCTCTGCCCTTCCTGCACGCCGTTCATCTGCGTTTCCTTGAAATTGGCGATGACCCACATCTGGCGCGGCACCAGCGCCATCAGTTGCGCACCCGAATTCACGTATGCGCCCTGGCGCACCGTCACCTGGCCCAGCTGGCCGTCGGAAGGGGCCACGATGCGCGTGTTATCGAGGTCGATCTTCGCCGCCTTGACGGCTGCCTTTGCATTCGCCACGGCCGCTTCCAGGGCCTGCTTGTTGACCACCACGGAATGCACGCTTTGCTGGGCGATGTCGAGATTGGCGCGCGCCTGCGCCAGCGCGGCCGCCATCTGCGCCTGCGTGGCGCGCGACTGGTCGTGTTCGCGCTGCGACAGGGAACCGTCGGCCACCAATTGTTCCACGCGATTGAGGTCGGCGCTGGCCTTGCGCGCCTGCGCTTCCGCATTGGCCAGCGCCGCCTCGCTGACGGAAATGCCCGCCTGCGCGCTGGCCTTTTGCTGCGCCCAGTTCGACAGCGCCGCCTGTTGCGCCGCCAGCTGGGCCTGTGCCTGCTCGTAGCGCTGCTGGTAGATGCGGTCGTCGATGCGCACCAGCAGCTGGCCTTCCTTGACGTCCATGAAATCCTGCACCGTCACTTCCACCACGTAGCCGGACAGCTGCGTGCCGATGATCGTCACCTGGCCCCGCACGGTGGCGTTTTCCGTCGTCACGACGGGGCTGGTGAACGGCGGCAGCCGCCACGCGTACAGCACGATCAGCACGCCCACCAGGGCCACGGCGGCAAAGGCCAGCGCGGACAGCCACTGGTGGCGCCGGTCCGGCTGCGCCGTGGAAGGGGCGGCGGGTGCGGCTGCTGGCGCCGCCGATGCAGGTGCGGGAGGTGGCGGTGGATTGTTATTTTCTGTCATTGCTCGGTTCCGAATTGGTAATGGGGACGATGGCCATGGCCGTCTGCGCATCGCGCACGGGGCCGACCAGGCGACGCGCGCCGGTGGTGATGCGGGTCCAGGATTGGCTGACCAGCATCCAGATCAAGGTGGCGATGGCGACGCCGGCGATCATCAAAAAGACGTCGTTATAGGCCAGCACATTGGCTTCGCGCGTGGCGATGGCGCCCAGGCGCGCCACGCCCTGGGCGCTGCGCAAGGCAGGATCCGTCAGCACGCCGCCGTAGCTCGCGGCGCCGGACTGCACGCGCGCGGCCACCTGCGGGTCGAGCAGGGTGAGATGCTCGACCAGGTAGCTGGAATGGTATTTTTCGCGCGCCGTCTGGATGGTGCCGACGATGGCCGAGCCGAGCAAGCCGCCCAGGTTCTGCGTCATGGTAAACATCACGGAAAAGCTCACCAGGTTGCGCGGTTCGGCGATCACGGCGCCCATGCCGGCCACCATGGTAGGGCCGAGGAAATACGTGCCGCCAAAGGCCAGCAGGAACTGGCTGACATACATGTTGACGGGGCGCGTCTGGCTGGTGGCGTGCGCGTCGATCAGGGCGCCGGCGGCGATCAGCAGCAGCGCGAACATCAGCGAGCGGTTCAGGGTGGCCGGATTGATCGTCAGCGCGCTGACCACCAGGCCCGCCACGCTGCCCAGCAGCACCACGATGAACAGGTTCTGCATCTGGTCCGTGTTCAGTCCCAGCGCCTGCAGGAAGCCCACGGCCCCCGTCGATTCGGACAGCACGATGCGAAACAGCAGCACGGACAAGAACAGCTTGGCGATCTTGCCCGTGGTGAGCCAGCGCGTATTGAGCAGCGGGCGCGCGCGGTTATGCTCGATGGCCAGCGAGGCGGCGATCAGCACGATGGAGCCTGCCAGGCACACGCCCACCCATTCCGATTCCATCCACCACGCCGTGCGCCCCTGCGCCAGCACGGCGCACAGCAGGGCCACGCCGGGCGCGAACAGGATGAAGGTGAGGAAATCGAGCGGCTCGAACGTCTGCACCCTGTCGCCGGGCGGCAGTTTCAGGGCCAGCACGCAGCCCAGCGCCAGCAGGGCCAGTCCCAGCTCGAACAGGTACAGGCCGTGCCATTCGCCGATCTGCAGCAGTTCGGAAGTGAAGATGCGCGCCAGCGGCAGCGCCAGTTGGGCAAAACCCAGGCCCAGCACCACGCCTTTCAGGCGGTGCCGCGCAGGAAACGCCTGCAAGGTGTAGTACAGGCCCAGCACGCCCAGCGCGCCGCCCACCATGCCATGCGCGGCGCGCACGGCGATCGCCGACGGCAAGGTATTCGCATACAGGTGGGCGAACGTCACGAGCGCATACAGCACCAGGAACGCTTCCGTGAACAGGCGCAGGCCGAACTGCTGGCGGAACTTCACCAGCAGCAGATTCATGGACACGATGGTCATCACGTAGGCGGCCGGCAGCCACTGCATCTGGTAGGCATAGGCAGCCAGCGAGCCTTGCAGGTTCAGCAAATTGGCCGTCACCAGGCCGTTGCCCAGTCCCCCCGTCAGCGCGACGATCAGGCCGACGATGAAGTACGCGACACGCTTGGGCGTCGAATGTTCGGGCATCGATGGCGACCCGGGCAAGGTCGGGCGTTCGCCCGGCCCCCAGGTGCGAGGTGTGTACTTGTCCATGCGGTAATCGCGATCCGGTTTGCTGAAGCCGTTCCTTGCTGCCGTTATATAAATAGTTGCAAATGAACAGTTCTAGTCAGCAGCATATCACCGCAGGACGTTTTTATTGTTTACATTGTTGCATGGCGTTGCGCATGCCGCTCAAACAGCGTATGCAACGGGGCCGGCGGATCCGGCCCCCGTGCCGATGCCGCCACTCACACCCGCGGCGGGTCCGTCTCGCGCGCAAACGCCCGGTGCGCGGCCAGCGCCTTCTTGAAGGCCGCCACGGCTTTCACCACGTCGCCGGACGGCGCGACGATGATGGCGGGATCGGGCTTGCCATCGGGCAATGTCACCGGCACGCCCGCCTTGTCCAGCAAGTCCTTGCCCGCGCCGACAGCCAGCATGGGCTTGCAGTGGCGGTATTGCAGGCGCAGGAAGTCGAGCGCGTTGGCGTCGCCGCCCAGCTGCTGCACGGCGCCCTGGCCATCCGGCAGCACGACGGCGTCGAACAGCACGGACGGTCCTGCTTCGAGCGAGATTTCCACGTCGAGCGGCGCACCGCCGCTGGTATCGACTTTCCCCAGGTGGCTGCCCACCAGGCGCGGCACGGCGCCATCGGCCAGCAGCGAGGCATAGATATTGCGCACCTGTGCACCATCGCTGCCCGGCCCCACCAGGATGGCCACGCGCAGGGTATGGATGCCCGTCTTGCCGGGGCGGAAAAAGAGCGACAGGGCCGGCGACGGTGGATACGTGGGGATCGGCAGCATGGAGGCGCGCGGCATGACGGGCGGCAACGCCAGGCCCAGGCCATCGGCCAGGCGCTGCGCCAGGGTCTCGTCGACATTGCGCAGCATGGCGACGATGCGCTTGCGGATGGCCACCGTCTGCACCTTGCTCAGTTCAAAGCGGAACGCATGCACGATATGGTCCTGTTCCACCGGCGTCTGGCTGATCCAGAACAGGCGCGCCTGGCCGAAGTGCTCGGCGAACTTCTCGGGCTTGCCCCGCACCTTGTCGCCTTCGGTCGCGGCGGGAAAGCTGTTGAAACCCTTCGCACCCGCCTGGAAGGGACAGCCGCCCGCCAGGGAATTGGGTTCATACGCGACCCGCCCCCGGTTGATGGCCTGGCGGTGGATGCCGTCGCGCTGGTTGTTGTGCAACGGCGCCAGCGGCGAATTGATGGGGATTTCATGGAAATTGGCGCCGCCCAGGCGCGTGATCTGCGTGTCGACGTAGGAGTGGATACGCCCCTGCAGCAGCGGGTCGTTGCTGAAATCGATGCCGGGCACGATGTGCGCCGTGCAGAACGCCACCTGCTCCGTCTCGGCGAAAAAATTGTCGGGATTGCGGTTCAAGACCATCTTCCCGACGGGGACCAGCGGCACGATTTCTTCGGGAATCAGCTTGGTCGGATCGAGCACGTCGAAGGGGAACGCTTCGGCCTGCGCTTCCGTGAATATCTGGAAGGACAGCTCGTATTCGGGATACGCGCCGCACTCGATGGCTTCCCACAGGTCGCGCCGGTGGAAGTCGGAATCGGCGCCGCTCAGTTTGACGGCTTCGTCCCACACCAGTGAATACGTGCCGGCCATGGGCGACCAGTGGAATTTGCAGAAGACGGACTGGCCCTTCGCATTCACGAGGCGGAAGGTATGCACGCCGAAGCCCTGCATCATGCGGAAACTGCGCGGGATGGCGCGGTCCGACATGGCCCACATCAGCATGTGCGTGATTTCCGGCGACAGCGAGGCGAAGTCCCAGAAGGTGTCGTGCGCGCTGGCCGCCTGCGGCATGCCGTTGTGCGGCTCGGGCTTGACGGCGTGGATCAGGTCGGGGAACTTCATCGCATCCTGGATGAAGAAGACGGGGATATTATTGCCGACCAGGTCCCAGTTGCCCTCGTCCGTATAAAACTTCACGGCGAAGCCGCGCACGTCGCGCGCCGTATCGGTAGAACCGCGTTCGCCGGCCACCGTGGAAAAACGCACGAAGACGGGCGTGCGTTTGCCCGCCTTGGCGAACGGCGCGGCGCGCGTGTGCCTGCTTTGCTCCTTGTAGCATTCGAAATAGCCGTGGGCGGCCGAGCCGCGCGCATGCACGACGCGCTCGGGGATGCGCTCATGGTCGAAGTGCGTGAGCTTTTCGCGCAGGATGAAATCTTCCATCAGGGTGGGGCCGCGCAAGCCCGCCTTCAGCGAATTCTGGTTGTCGCCCACGGGCACGCCCTGATTGGTCGTCAGCACGCAGCCGCTGTCGTCGCTGCGGGAGTGATCCAGCGAATTATTCAACGCATTCTCGCCCAGCGCGGGCTGGCCATCGCCCGTCTTCGGGGAAGGTATCGTTTCGCCCGTGGTGCTGGCCGTGGCCAGCGCTTCGCCGGCTGCCACATGTACGCCTTCGGCCGGCGTGCGAGCCGCCTCGCCATACTGGCCATATTCCTTGGGATTGACGGCCATGGCGGCGGACAGTTGCTGGCCGGCGGCCGTCTTTTGCAGCAGCGCGCGGGTCAGGTCATTATCCGCACCCAGGCTGTTCGGCGTATTGCTGTCGGATGGGCCGGACATGCTGCTCAATACGGAACCAGCACCGTCCGTGGACGGCGTTTTCTTGTTGGTAGCCATTACATCTCCTGTGAGTAGTCTGCCCCGGGAGAACGCTACAACTCCCTCATTCAGCGCACGAACAGGGCAATCAAAACAATGATGGAAATAGGTACACCGATCAACCACAACAAAATGGAGCGCATCTTCACTCTCCTTTACGGCCTGCTACTAGCTACTACCTTGTGCGCGTGGGCGCTGTTTCCTCCGCCATCACGGCGAAGGGAACAGCGCCCACGACAAATACCGGCCAGGAAGGCGTAAAACTTATTTACGCGAACCCAGCAATTTCGACAGGCCATACCCGGCCGCTGCCGCAATCAGCAGGGACACGGCCGGCCGTTCGCGCACGTAATCGCGGCCCGTCTCGCCGGCGCGCTGGCAGGCGGCGCCCAATTGCTTGCCGCGCGCCATCAAGCGTTCGGAAGCCTTGCTGACGCTGTCGCTGACTTGGTCGATGCGGTCGCCCACCTGGTCCACGCCGTCGTGGGCGCGCGTGGCCATCATGTCGGCCAGGGGCTGGGCCTGACTTGCCACCTTGTCGATCGTACGGTGCAAGTCCTGGCGGGTATCCTGGGCGGTGCCGTTGATATCGGAGCTGGTTTTTTCAATCGCGTTCATGATGGTTTCCTTTAACAGTGAATAATTTCAACCATGCTCGATGCCGTGACCGAATCATGATTCTCCTCGCTTCTGGGAAAAAGAAGCGGCTAAACGCTGCCGGGCTGAGCCATATCAAACTCTGGATCAGCAGCAAGCTGTTGGCACTACCTTAACCGCGCCTGCCATACGCCACCGTGCGCTGCCACACCTTGAAGGCCAGACTTAAATGCCTGCCAGAAATAACAGTCCGCGCCGGCCTGGTGCGGCGGGCGAGGAGTAACGCTGCCTGATGCATGGTCCGCCCTGACGAGAAAGCCGGCCCCATACAAATGCATGGATTTTTATGCAGATTTTACGCATAATGTAGGCACTAAAATACATACATCAAGACAAAATGCCTCCGTCTAAATCCATACAAAAAGATGACCATGCAAGCGCATGGATCACGCCGTTCGTGCAGCACGGCGGTCCGCGCTACCTGCAGATCGCCGACATGCTCGAGCGCGCGCTGTCCGGCGGCAGCCTGCGCCCGGGGGACCGCTTGCCGCCGCAGCGCAGCCTGGCCGCCCTGTTCCAGGTCGACCTGACGACAGTGACGCGCGCCTACGACGAAGCCAAGCGCCGCAACCTGCTGGAAGGGCACGGCGCGCGCGGCACCTACGTGGCGGCGCCGAAGGTGGAATTGACGCAGATGCTGGACCTGAGCATGAACATCCCGCCGCCGCCCGTGGGCGTGGATTTCGACGACCTGCTGAAACAGGGCGTGGCGCAGGTGCTGATGCGCACGGACAGCGATCTGTTGATGAGTTATCACCTGGGCGGCGGCAGCAAGGCCGACCGCGCGGCGGGCGCCGCCTGGCTCGCGCCCATGTTCGGCAACGTCGATGGGGAACACGTCGTCGCCTGCCCCGGCGCGCAGGCGGCGCTGGCGGCGCTGATTCTGACCCTGAGCCGGCCCGGCGACGCCATCTTGACGGAGCCGGCCGTGTATCCGGGCTTGCGCTCGGCGGCGGGGCAGCTGAACCGCAAGGCCGTGGCCGTGGAAACGGATGCGGATGGCATGCTGCCCGAAGCGCTGGAAAAAGCTGGCCGCAAGCACCGCGCGCGCCTCGTGTATCTGAATCCCACCCTGCAAAACCCCACGGCGCACACCATGCCGGCCGCGCGCCGCCTGGCCATCACGCAAGTGGCCCAGCGCTGCGGCATGCACATCATCGAGGATGACCCGTACTGGCTGCTGGCGTCCGATGCGCCGCCGCCCCTGGCGCATTACGCGCCCGCCCACGTGTCCTACATCGCCACCCTGTCGAAATGCCTGGCGCCGGGCCTGCGCATGGCCTATACCTTGATCGCCGACACGCAGCTGCGCGAACGCTTCCTGGACGCCCTGCGCTCTTTCAGCCTGATGGCCACGCCCGTGACGACGGCGCTGACGACGCAATGGATACACGACGGCTCCGCGCACGCGCTGCTGGCCGGCATACGCAGCGAAGCCGATGCGCGCCAGGACGTCATCCGCACCATCCTGACGGGCGCCACTCACCCGCGCAGCGATGGCATCCACGTGTGGTTTTCGCTGCCCGGCTACTGGACCTCGCGCGAACTGGCCGCCACCGCCCGCGCCCAGGGCGTGGCCGTCACGGCGTCCGACGCCTTCTACGACAACCGCCCGCCGAACGCCATCCGCATCTCGCTGGGCAGCATCCGCGACCGCGCGCGCCTCGCCAGCGCATTGAAGAAATTATCGCTGCTGCTGGCGCACAAGCCAGCTGTGCGGCGGGAATTCGTCATTTAACGGCGCAACCGCGCATCGAGCGAATAGCGGCCCGCGCCGCTGATGGCAATCGTGCCGAAGACGATGATCAGCAGCCAGCCGAACTGGCCGTCTGCGATGCTCCAGTCCGGGTGCACGAGCAGCATCGACACGCCCAGCAGGGGCAGGCAGGCCAGGCGCGTCAGCAAGCCGGCGGCGACCAGCAGCGGGCAGAGGATTTCCGCGAACAGGGCGCAGTACAGGGTGACGGCGAGGCGCGCCGCGCAAGGCCGCGCTCAAGCCGCAGGCACGGCCGGTCGCCCGCTACGCTGCTGCACTACGATCAGGGCCCCCAGCAAAATCAGGGGCACGGCCAGCGCCACGAAACCGAAAGCCAGGTAGGCAAAGGCGGCGGCGATGGCGCCCAGGGCAAAGGCCAGCAGCGGCCAGAAGAACTTCCCGCAGCGCGCATGGGTAGCGCCATCGGCCGCGCCGCGCAGCACGTCGACGGTGTCGATGACGATCTGCGTCACGTTACCCGTCATCATGGAAGTGGGCGCCAGGTGCGCCAGCAGCAGCCGGCTGGTGGCGCTGTGCACACCCATGGCGGCCGTGCCCAGCAAACCGGCCGCCATGGCCATGGAACTGACATCCTTGCCGATCGGTTCTGCCAGGCAGCCAAACACCATGAAGCCGGCCAGCAAGGCCCACTGCAGCAACATCGCCAGGGTCAGTGACGGGCCGGCGCGGCGCTCCACGGCCAGCACCATCAGGCGCGTGACGGCGACGCCGGCGATAAAGGCGGGAAAAGCGAGAAACTTCAACAGGATGGACGCGCGCGATGCATCCGCCAAGGCGGCGCCGATCAGCACGAAGTTACCCGTGACATGGGCCGTAAACAGGCCAAACAGGGCAATGAAACCCAGGGTATCGACATACCCCGCTAAAAATCCCAGGCTGGTGCCGAACAAGCGGCTATGTGGTGGCTGATCCATCGAATGACTCCTGATACCGTGCAATGCACTAAAAAACGAAAAACGCGCCAGAGAAGCGCCCTGGCGCCAATGCCTGCATGGTAAGCTATGTGACCGGCCGCCGCCCCCGTCCTTCGGCCAGTGCGTCCGCTCCACCTGATTTTTTGGCCCGTGTTCAAGCGCTGCCCGCTACACTGGACGAGGTGACTTGCGCGCTGCGCACGCCGGCCTGTTGGCGTACGGCTCCCGTATGGCCAACGACCGCCACGGCATCGCCGACTTTGCCATCAACAGCCTGGGACGCGATGCAGAAACAAAGGGCGCCACCTTGTCGGGCATGGCGCTGGGATAAGGCACACTTTCTGAGCGGCGCTCAGTCCCAGCAGACTGACAGCACGGCATAGCCCTCTGAAGGCTCAGGAGCGTTGGCGGGCTTGCCGTATGGCCAGCCAGGAATGACGCCGTCGGCTTCCATGCCGGCGATCCAGCCTTCCACCTCGTCCTGGCGTGCGGAGGTGAAGATGTGCACGTTTTCCGCCGGCGGGAAGCATTTCGCGTCCACGTCCGCCTGGCCATAGTCGCACCAGTCCTGGTGCAAGCCGACCAGCACCTTTTCCACGTCCGGCCTGGCGGCGATCTCGCGGAACATGTCGTACAGCTGCGCAATCGGCGGGCGGCCATAGCCCCACTGGTTCGGCGCGATCGACTCTTCGTCGGCATTGCCCGCAAAGTAAAGATCGAGATCGACCACGGGTGGCGTATCGCCATCGTCCACACCGGGCGAGGTCAGGTACTGGTAGATTTTGTCGGGCATGGGCAAGGTTCCATTGATATGAAAGACAATGCCATATTGTAATCTGCAGACCGCGTATCCAGCCAAAGCACCGCGCCGGGGTTCGAGTGCGCGGCAAGGTGATGGCGACAGACGCCGTCCAGATGCAGTGCCCTCTGATCACAGCAGGCTGCATGCCATGCCGCTGAAATCGAGGACAACAAAAAACCCGCTGACTTTTGCAAGCAAGCGGGTTTTCTGATGAAACTTGGTGCCGTTGGCCGGAATCGAACTGGCGACCTTCACATTACGAATGTGCTGCTCTACCAACTGAGCTACAACGGCGAAGACCCACATTCTACAAACAATGCACAAAATTTGCTAGTGTCAACGCGAACTTTTTTGCATTTTTTTAGCGGCCCGGCTGCAGGCCGCTGAAAATCGTGGAAAAGTGCGGCTTTTTTACTCAGCGTGGTAGGCGGTGACGCGGGCCACTTCGTCTTTCGAGCCGAGGAACACGGGCACGCGCTGGTGCAGCTTGTGCGGGGCGATGTCCATGATGCGCTGCTGGCCATCGGTGGCGGCGCCGCCGGCTTGCTCCACGATGAAAGCCATCGGGTTCGCTTCGTACATCAGGCGCAGCTTGCCGGGCATCGACGTGTCGCGCAGGTCGGCCGGGTACATGAAGATGCCGCCGCGGTTCAGGATGCGGTGCACGTCGGCCACCATCGAGGCGATCCAGCGCATGTTGAAATTGGTGCCGCGCGGGCCTGTGTCGCCAGCCAGCAGTTCGTCGACATAGCGTTTCACGGGCGGATGCCAGTGGCGCGCGTTCGACATATTGATGGCAAACTCCTTCGTCGTTGGCGGAATCTGCATATTGCTTTGCGTGAGGACCCACGAACCCATTTCGCGGTCCAGGGTGAAGCAGTTCACGCCATTGCCGAAGGTCAGCACCAGCATGGTTTGCGGACCGTACACGGCGTAGCCGGCCGCCACTTGCTTGCTGCCGGCCTGCATGAAGTCCTGCTCCGTCGGCTCGCCCATGCCTTCCGGTGCCTTCAGCACCGAGAAAATGGTGCCGATGGAGACGTTGACGTCGATGTTCGACGAGCCATCCAATGGGTCGAACAGCAGCATGTATTCGCCCTTCGGATAGCGGTTCGGGATCGGGTGAATCGATTCCATCTCTTCCGACGCCATGGCCGCCAAGTGGCCGCCCCATTCATTCGCTTCCAGCAAAATCTCGTTGGAGATGATGTCAAGCTTTTTCTGCACTTCACCCTGCACGTTTTCCGTGTCGGCCGTGCCCAGCACCTCACCCAGCGCGCCCTTGCTGACGGCGTGGCTGATGGTTTTACAGGCGCGCGCGACGACTTCGATCAGCAGGCGCAGTTCGGCCGGAATGCTGTTGTTCGAGCGCTGCTCTTCAACCAGGTATTGCGTAAGACTGATGCGTTTCATGAAATCCCTCTGTTTTAATAGCTTTTTGATAAATTTTTTACGGTGTTAATTGGCCAATGCCTTGGAAACGACTTCCATCACATCATTCGACAAGCTGGCCTGGCCGGCAACTTTTTCCAGCGCGTCGCGCATGTGGCTTTGCAGCGCGGGCACGTAACGGCGCCAGCGGTCCATGGAACGCGCCAGGCGGGCTGCCACTTGCGGGTTCAGGGCGTCGAGCGCGATGACTTGCTCGGCCCAGAAAGCGTAGCCGCTGCCGTCAGCCGCATGGAACTGCGACGGATTGCCATTCGTGAAATTGAAGATCAGGCTGCGCGCGCGGTTCGGATTCTTCAGGGTGAAGGCCGGATGCGTCATCAGCTGGCGCACGGCTTGCACATCGGTCGTTGGCGCGGCCGCCTGCATGGCGAACCACTTGTCGACCACCAGCGCTTCGTTCTCGAAGTCGGCATAGAAACTGGCCAGCGCCGCCTGCGCATGCGCTGACGAACCCGAATGGATCAGGGCACCCAGCGCTGCTGCGCGGTCCGTCATGTTGCCGGCGCTGTCGAACTGCTGCTGCGCCAAGGCCAGTTCTTGCGCGTCCGGCGCGATCAGCAGATAGGACAGGGCCAGGTTTTTCAGCGCGCGCTTGCCCGCCGACAGGGCGTCGGGACTGTACTCGCCCGGCGTCTGGTTGGCGTGGTATTGCGCCAGCAGTTCAGGTTTCAAGGCGACCGCAATCGTGCGGCGCATGAACTGGCGCGCCGCGTGGATCGCTTGCGGGTCGACTTGCGCCATGCGCTCGGCGATGATGGTTTCCGACGGCAGGATCAGGGCCAACTCGCGGAAGGCAGGATCGAGCGTTTCGTCGGCAAGCAAGGCGCGTTGCGCTTCGATGAAGGTGTCGTCCAGCGCCAGGGTCTCGCCGGCGGCGACGGCGCGGGTCAGTTTCAGCAGGCGCTCCATAGCCAGGCGCTGGCCCGCTTCCCAGCGGTTGACCGGGTCGCTGTCGTGGCGGAACAGGTGCAGCAATTCCGCGTCGGTGTAATCGTATTCCAGCACCACGGGCGCGGAAAAGTCGCGCAGCAGCGACGGCACGGGCAACTCCGTCACATTCGTGAAGCGGAAAGTCTGCGACGCTTGCGTCAGTTCCAGCACAACGCTGGCAGCGCCGTTCGACACGACGCCATCGACGTGCAGCGGCAGGTCGCGGCCATCGGCGGCCAGCAAGCCGACGGTGACGGGAATGTGGAAAGGCAGTTTTTTCGGCTGGCCCGGCGTGGCGGGGCAGCTTTGCGCCAGGGTCAGCTCGAACGTCTGGCTGGCTGCATCGTAGCGCGTGGATGCCGTCACGATGGGTGTACCCGCCTGGCTGTACCAGCGCTCGAACTGGCTGAAGTCGCGGCCATTCGCGTCCGCCATGGCGGCGCGGAAGTCGTCGCACTGCACGGCCTGGCCATCGTGGCGCTCGAAATACAGGTCCATGCCCTTGCGGAAGCCGTCGCGGCCCACCAGGGTCTGGTACATGCGCACCACTTCGGCACCCTTTTCGTAGATCGTGACCGTATAAAAGTTATTGATCTCGACGAAGGAATCGGGACGCACGGGATGCGCCATCGGGCCCGCGTCTTCGGGGAACTGCGCCTGGCGCAGGGTGCGCACCTGGTCGATGCGCGTGACGGCGCGGCCCGTGTCCGTACCGATCATGTCGGCCGAGAACTCCTGGTCGCGGAACACCGTCAAGCCTTCCTTCAGCGACAGCTGGAACCAGTCGCGGCACGTCACGCGGTTGCCGGTCCAGTTATGGAAGTATTCGTGGCCCACCACCGCTTCGATGCCCGCGTAATCGACGTCCGTCGCCACGCGCGCATTGGCCAGCACATACTTGGTATTGAAGATGTTCAAACCCTTGTTTTCCATGGCACCCATGTTGAAATCGCCCACGGCGACGATCATGAAGCGGTCCAGGTCCAGTTCCAGGCCGAAACGCTCCTCGTCCCAGCGGATCGAGTTTTTCAGCGACTGCATGGCGTAGTCGGTTTTATCCAGATTGCCGTCCTCCACCCACACCTGCAGCAGCACTTCGCGGCCCGACTTCAGGGTATAGCGCTCTTCCTGGCATACCAGGCGCGCCGCCACCAGGGCGAACAGGTACGACGGCTTCTTGAACGGGTCCTCCCACTTGGCGTAATGACGGCCATCGCCGAGGTCGCCCTCTTCGATCAGGTTGCCGTTCGACAACAGCACCGGGTACTTGTCCTTGTCGGCGCGCAGCATGACCGTGTACTTGGCCATCACGTCCGGGCGGTCAGGGAAGAAGGTGATGCGGCGGAAGCCTTCCGCCTCGCACTGCGTGAAGAAATTATGGTTCGACACGTACAGGCCGGACAGCGAGGTATTGTCCTGCGGCGCCAGCACGGTTTCGATATCGAGCGTCACCTCGTCCGGGGCCTTGGGGATGGTCAGCATGCCGGCCGTCAGCTTGTACTGCGACGGCTTCAATACCTTGCCATTCAGGCGCACCAGCACCAGTTCGATGTGTTCGCCGTGCAATTCGATGCTGCGGCTGGTGCTGGCCGGGTTATGGCGCATTTGAATCCGGCTCGCCACCACTGTGCGGGCGGGATCGAGATCGAAACCAAGTTCGACGCTGTCGACCAGGAAGCTGGGCGGCGTGTAATCTTTGCGGTAAATCGTCTGAGGGCTGTCTGTGCGCATAGGGATTTGGGTGGGAGCGGAGGCAAAAGCCTATTTTACCAACACCAGCCCCCGATAGTCGCGATTCAGGCCAGGAATGTTGGATTCCCTTACACGCAGACATGTCAGGTAACATTCTGTAATAATGAATAGAAACAAATAGAACTATTCTTATAATACTAAGCGATGAATTGCGTCTACTAATCAGGAGGTCATGCAATGAAACGATATCTCACCATCATGATGGCCGCATTGACCGTGTTGCTCACCGGATGCGCCACCACCATACGCAGCGATGTGACCGTATTCCATGAGTGGCCTGCGCAATTGCAGGACAAATCGTATGCATTTGAAGCGCCGGCGGCCGAAGACGACACGCTGGAGTACCGCAGCTACCAGAACCTGGTGCGCGCGGAACTGGCCAAACACGGTTTCGGCGAAGCGTCCGGCCCTGCGGCAGCCAATTTGCGCGTGGCGATGCAGTTTTCCACCGTCGACTACCCTGAACGCGTGCTGCAAGCGTCCGACCCATTCTGGTATGGCCCCGGCTACTGGCCTGGCCGCTACGGCTACCGCTACGGCGCCTGGCCAGGCTACAGTCGCTTTGGCTATAACCCCTACTGGTATGGCCCGATGGACGTGGAAGAAAGCGTGCGCCATAAATACGAACGCGAATTGCGCGTGACGATCAATGACCGCAACGGCAAGAAACTCTATGACGTGACCGTGCAATCGACCAGCAACAAGCGCGCCACGTCGCAGGTGATGCCCGCCATGGTCGCCAGCGCCTTTGCCGACTTCCCCGGCCAGAGCGGCGTGCCCCGTAAAGTGGAAGTCAAGGTAGAGTAATTACCTGGCAACACTAAAAAAACCGGCTTGTGCAGCGATGCGCAAGCCGGTTTTTTTATGTCTACGAATAATACGCTTCGGCGGCAAAGGTCAGCGCGCCGATCAGGGCCACGGCCAATAGCAGCACGATCAACAGGCGGCCGAACTTCGGCGTGCCATCATTGCCGCCGCTCATGGCACGATGATGGTCGAACCGGTCGTCTTGCGCCCTTCCAGGTCCGTATGCGCCTGGGCGATATGGGCCAGGCCGTAGCGCTGGTTGATCTCGATCTGCACTTCGCCGCTGCTGACGACGCCGAACAGCGAGGTCGCCATCTCTTCCAGATTCGCGCGGTTCGAGGCATAGCTGAACAGGGCCGGACGCGTGATGAAGAGCGAGCCGCGCGATGCCAGTTCGCTCAAAGTGAAGGCCGGCACGGGACCGGACGCGTTGCCGAAGCTGACCATCATGCCCAGCGGCGCCAGGCAGTCGAGCGAACCCGTGAACGTATCCTTGCCGATGGAATCGTAGACGACGGAGACGCCCTTGCCGCCCGTGATCTCGCGCACGCGCTCGACGAAGTTTTCCGTGTTGTAGTTGATGACATGGGCCGCGCCGTGCGCCTTGGCCAGCGCCGCCTTTTCATCGGAACCGGCCGTGCCGATCAGGTTCACGCCCAGCACTTTCGCCCACTGGCAGGCGATCAGGCCCACGCCGCCCGCGGCCGCGTGGAACAGGATGGTATCGCCCGCCTTCAGGGCCACCGTGCGGTGGAACAGGTATTGCACCGTCAAGCCTTGCAGCATCATGGCGGCGGCCGTATCGAAGCCTATGCGCTCGGGCAACACCAGCAGCAGGGCCGCCGGCAGGTTGCGCTGCTGCGCATACGCGCCATTGATGCGCGCCGCATACGCCACCCGGTCGCCCACCTTCACTTCCGTGACACCCTCGCCCACCGCCTCGACGATGCCCGCCCCCTCGACACCAAGGCCATTGGGCAGCGGCTGCGGATACAAGCCCGTGCGGAAATACACATCGATGAAATTGAGGCCGATGGCCTCGTGCTTGACGCGCGCCTCGCCGGGACCCGGCGGCGGCAGTTCCACATCCACATATTCCATCACGTCCGGGCCGCCCACGCGCTGTACGCGGATGGCTTTGGTGGTAATCGTTGCACTCACAATATGCTCCTTGAAGAAGAATCGGGAAAACGTCAGGCGGCAGCGCTGGCCCGCGCCTGCAATTGCGACAGCACCAGGTGCGCCGACGACAGATTCGTCGCGCACGCCACGTTGTGCACGTCGCAGGCGCGCACCAGGGCGTTGATGTCCGGCTCATGCGGCTGCGGCGTCATCGGGTCGCGCAGGAAGATCACGCAATCGATCAAGCCTTCCACCAGCAGCGAGCCGATCTGCAAGTCGCCGCCAAACGGGCCGGAATGCTTGCGCTCGACCGCCAGGCCCAGCTCATTGATCAGGCGGCCGCCCGTGGTGCCCGTGGCCGACAATTCACACCCCTTCAAAAAGTCCAAGTATTCGCCCGCCAGGGTAATCATGTCATCTTTTTTCTTGTCGTGGGCAATCAGGGCGATGCGTGTTTTCATGGTGGGGACATTTTCAGTGGGTGGAGGAATTATTTCTTTTTCGACAGCAAGTAAATGCCGGCCAATACCAGACTGGTGCCAGCCAGTTGCCAGTTGGTGATCGGTTCATCGAGGATCATGGCGCCCAGGAACAGGGTCGACACGGGGCCTATCATGCCGGCCTGCGAAGCGACGGGTGCGCCGATGCGCTCGACGGCGATCATCGTCATGAAGACGGGCATCACCGTGCAAAAGATGCCATTGAGCAAAGACAAGCCGTACACGGGCATGGGCTGGATCAGCAGCTCGACGGGGCGCAGGATGAGGAATTGGGCGATGCAGGCAAAGCTGGCCACGCACATGGCATAGCTGACGAGGCGCATCGAGCCGATGCGTTTCACCAGCTCGCCCGAACCGAGCAGGTACACGGCGTAGGCACAGGCCGAGCCCAGCACCAGGGTCGAGCCCAGCGCCACATTGCTGGCGCCGCCCTGCAAGTCGTGCACGAACACCAGCACGATACCGCAGTAGGAGGTGAACAGGGCCAGCCACTGCAGGCGGCTGATGCGCTGCTTGAAGTACACGGTGGTAATCAGGAGCACGAAAGTAGGCGTAAGGAACAGGATCAGGCGCTCCAGGCCCACGGAAATGTATTGCAGGCCCAGGAAATCCAGATAGCTGGACAGGTAGTAGCCGACGAGGCCCAGCCCGACGAGGCGCCAACGGTCGCTGTTTGACAGCGGCGGCTCCGTGCGCATCTTCCAGCAAGCGATGACGGCGAACACGGGCAGCGAAAAGATCATCCTGAAGGCGATCAGGGTGACGGCGTCGATCTGGTAGCGGTACAGCAGCTTGGCGACGATGGCCTTGGTGGAAAACAGTACCGCCCCGCCTACGGCGATGGCCAGGCCACCGAGGTAGACGGAACGGGGAATCGATGCAGGGGATGCTTGCGGGGAACTGGAGCTCATGCCCAGATTGTAAGGCAAAAGCCGGGGCCAGACCCGGCGGGACTCGGCGTCCCCGTCTGGCCCCGAATAAAACCGGCGGCGGATTAAGAGACCACCACCGCCGCCGCACCTGCCGTCACCGTCGCCGTCGTCACGCGCGCAATCACGTTCGACGGCGCCGCCGTGCCGACCAGTTTATTCACCTGTTTGAACTGCGCCACCAGCTTGCCCGGCGTCAAGGTGACCACCGTGTAGCCCTGCGCATCCGTATTCAAATGCTTGATCCACGGGTTGTTGCCCAGGCCGGACAATTGCTGCGCCAGGCCCAGCAGGGTTGCACTGAAGTCAGTGCTCGCTTTCAAGCCAGCCTGCACGGCAGCGACAGTCGCGTCCAGCTGGGCTTCCGGCACACCCTTGGCAGCCAGGGCGCCGCGCAATTGCACGCGCAATTGCTCCAGCAGGCTGTCGACGGTGGGCGCCACCTTGCCCATGGTGTAATCGAGCAGGTTGATGTCGAGATTGACCGTGCCCAGGCCCGTGACGGGAATGGCCAGCGGATAGCTGACGAGGGTACCGATATCGCCCATGCTGCCGGCGGCCGACTTCAGGTAGCTGAAGAAGGAATCGGAGCTGACGCCAGCCGACACCAGGTCCACCATGACGGGCGTGCCGCCGCCGGCCGCGTCGAAATCGTCGCTGACCGTGCCCGCAAAAAACGAGTGGATATCGCCCGTGATGGCCACCACGTTGCCGATGGCATTGGTTTTCAGGTGCGCCATCAGGTTCTTGCGCTCGCTGTTGTAGCCATCCCACTGGTCGCAATTGAGCAGGAAGCGTGTGAAGAATGGCGTCAGCGCGGCTTGCTGGCCGGAAGCGGCGACAAAGCTCGATGCGGCGCCCTTGGCCTGTACGTCGGGCTTGATCCAGCCGAAGGCGATCACTTGCGCGGCGGCGGCCGGCGAGCCGCTGTTGTAGGCAGCCACCGTGATGCCGGCCTGGGCCGCGCTCAAACCGGCGCCCACGGCAGCGGCGCCCTGCGCGCCGGCGTTCGCTGCGGCGCCGGCAATCGCCATGGCGGCGGCCTGCGCCACGCTTGACGATGCGCCTGCCGTCGAAGCGGCCACGATGGCGCAGGCCAGCGGCACGCTGCCGCCCACCAATGGCAGGGTGCTGGCGATGGCTTTACCCACGTTAGCCGTGGCGCTCAGGGCCAGCAGGGTGGCGATCGCATCCGTGCCATTCAAGCCCATGCGCAGCAAGGACACTTCATTGCCCCACAGCTTCCAAGTGGACGTGGCCGCCTTCATCTTGCCCTTCCACCAGTCGCGCTGCGTGCTGCCCAGCATGCCCACTGCCGCCAGCGGATCGGCGCCGGCCTTGGTGGCGGCCGCCATTTTCTGCCCTTCCACGCTGTCGAACAGCGCTTGCGGCACCAGGTAGCGGCTGCCGATGCTGCCCAGCGGCTTGCCCGTGGCGGGATTGATGGTCGACTCGGCGATCGCATGGTCGGCACGGTACAGGCGCTCGTCCGTCATCACCAGCTGCATCAGTTTGCCGAACTGGAAATCGCGGTAAATCTGGATATTCTGGAACGTTGTCGCGGCCGCGTCGAACGTGACGTCGGCCGGCATGTATTCGAACCAGGCCTGGTTGGCGCTGCGGCGACGGGCCGGCTGGTGCAAATCGCTGCCGTCGGCCGCCACGATGCCTTCATAGGTGGACGCATCCTGCCAGGCGTCGTCCGTGAATTCGTGGTCATCCCAGATGGCGATGAAGGCAAAACGCTCGTGCACGGCTTGCAGACGCGCATCGGTGCGGTATTTCTTGTACAGGTAGCGGTAATCGGCCACGGTAGTCGCGTATTTGGCGCCGGACGTGCCGCTTTTATACGTGCCGTCAGGCAATTTTAGCTGGTCGTGGCGGCTTTCCACGGCGCCGCTCTGGAAGGCCTCGCCCACCGTTTCATAGATGTAATCGCCCAGGTGGACGATAAAATCGAGCGATTCGTTGGCGGCGATGTGCGACAGCGCCCCCCAGTGGTTGATGCTCCAGTCCTGGCACGTCAGGTAAGCAAATTGCAGCTGGGCAACGTCACTGGTCGCGGCGGGCGCCGTCTTGAAGCGGCCCACGTTCGAGCGCACGTCGCCGGCGATGAATTGGTAAAAATACACCTGACCCGGCTGCAAGCCCGTCACCTTGTGGCGCACGGTATTGTCGAAATCGGCTTTCAGCGGCAATTTCGCATCGACGATGGGCGTGCCGGCCAGGGCCGTATTGCCGCCCAGGGCGGCCGTATTGTCGCTGGCGCTGACGATCAGGCGCACGGCAACCTCTTCCTTGCCGGCCACGGCGGGCGCGACGGCGTCGAAACTGGCTGGCACGACGCGCGTCCACAGCATGGCGCTGTCGGCGCGCGGGTCGCCCGAAGCCACGCTTTGCGGGAATTTCCAGTCGCTGCCCGAGGCCAGCGGCACGCCAGGATCGCTGTAATCGGTGCTGCCGCAGGCGGCGAGGCCGACAGTGGCCACGGAGACGGTAATAAAGCCGCCCAATTTCAGAAATTGCCGCCTGTCCATTTGACTTGCCATGATGTCGCGCCCTCGATATGGTGAAAGCGCGTCACTTTAGCAACAGATTGTGTCATCCTGATGACGGGGCCGCGCCGCTTCGCAGGGGGCCGATATGCTAAAATGTCGGCCACAATTGAACACCCGTCTAAGGAAGATTCGACATGGCAGGACATAGCAAATGGGCCAATATCAAGCATAAAAAGGCTGCCACCGATGCCAAGCGCGGCAAAATCTGGACGCGCCTGATCAAGGAAATCACGGTCGCGGCCCGCATGGGCGGCGCCGACGCCATCACCAATCCGCGCCTGCGCCTGGCCGTCGACAAGGCCGCCGATGCGAACATGCCAAAAGACAACGTCCAGCGCGCGATCAACCGCGGCAGCGGCGGCGTCGATGGCGCCAACTATGAAGAAGTGCGCTACGAAGGCTACGGCGTGGGCGGCGCAGCCGTCATCGTCGAATGCATGACCGACAACAAGGTACGCACGGTGGCTGAAGTACGCAACGCCTTCAACAAGAACGGCGGCAACATGGGCAACGAAGGCTCGGTCGCCTTCATGTTCCAGCACTGCGGCCAGTTGCTGTTCGCGCCGGGCACCGATGAAGACAAGCTGATGGAAGCGGCCCTGGAAGCGGGCGCCGACGACGTCATCGCCGATGAAGAAGGCGGCTTCGAAGTGGTCACTCCCGTGCATGATTTCGCCGCCGTCAAGGAAGCGCTGGAAGCGGCCGGCTTCAAGGCCGAAGTGGCCGAAGTCATCATGAAGCCGGCGACGGAAACCGTCTACACGGGCGACGACGCCATCAAGATGCAAAAGCTGATCGATGCGCTGGAGCTGCTGGACGACGTCCAGGAAGTATTTACGAACGCCCTGATCGAAAACTAGGCACGGGGTAAAAAAGTCCATGGCGGCGTTGCATGGCCTCGCCGTACTAGCCGTACTGTCTTCGGCCATGCGCCTTGCCCTGAACATTTTTACCGCGTGCCAGGCAATATGTTAAACAAGGGCGGCACTGCCGCCCTGCAACCCACACTGAACGAACGGTTCCTATGAAAATTCTGGTAGTCGGCTCTGGCGGCCGCGAACACGCCCTGGCCTGGAAACTGGCCCAGTCCGAACGCATACAGATGGTGTATGCCGCGCCGGGCAACGGCGGCACCGCGCGCGATGCGCGCCTGGTCAATCTCGACATCAGCGACCCGCAATTGCTGGCCGACTTCGTTCAACAGGAACACATCGGCCTGACCGTCGTCGGTCCGGAAGTGCCGCTGGCGGCCGGCATCGTCAACCTGTTCCGTTCGCGCGGCCTGAAAATCTTCGGCCCCACGAAAGAAGCGGCACAGCTGGAATCGTCGAAGGACTTCGCCAAGGCCTTCATGCAGCGCCACGGCATCCCGACGGCCGCTTACCAGACCTTCTCCGACGTCGCTCCCGCGCACGCCTATGTCGACGCCATGGGCGCGCCGATCGTCATCAAGGCCGACGGCCTGGCCGCCGGCAAGGGCGTCGTCGTTGCCATGACCCTGGAAGAAGCGCACCAGGCGGTCGACATGATGTTGTCCGATAACCAGTTCGGCGACGCCGGCGCGCGCATCGTCATCGAGGAATTCCTCGCCGGCGAAGAAGCGAGCTTCATCGTCATGTGCGACGGCAAGAACATCCTGCCGCTGGCCACCAGCCAGGACCACAAACGCCTGAAAGACCATGACCAGGGCCCGAACACGGGCGGCATGGGCGCGTATTCGCCGGCACCCATCGTCACGCCGGCCATGCATGCGCGCGTCATGCGCGAAATCATCGTGCCGACCATCCAGGGCATGGCCAAGGACGGCATCACGTTCACGGGCTTCCTGTATGCGGGCCTGATGATCGACGACAAAGGCACGCCGAAGACCCTGGAATTCAACTGCCGCATGGGCGACCCGGAAACGCAGCCCATCATGGCGCGCCTGAAGACCGACCTGGTGACCGTCATGGAACACGCCGTCAACGGTACGCTCGACGCCGTGGAACTGGAATGGGACCGCCGCACGGCCGTCGGCGTGGTGATGGCCGCCGCCGGCTACCCGGACGATCCCGTCAAGGGCACGTCCATCGGCGACATCCCGGCCGAAACGCATGATTCCGTCACCTTCCATGCCGGCACCCGCATCGAGGGCGAACGCCTGGTGACCAACGGCGGCCGCGTGCTGTGCGTGGTGGGCCTGGGCGACAGCATCAAGATGGCGCAGAAACAAGCGTATGAAACCGTGGAAAAAATCCATTTCGACGGCGCGCAGTACCGCCGCGACATCGGCTGGCGCGGCCTGAAGCACTAAGCACGCCACAGGCGGCAAACGGCAGGGCCGGCGCGGAATGCATCCGCCCCGGCCCTGTTTTGATTGGCGCGCCGGGAAAACGGACCTTGCGCTAAGATTTTGCCTTTCAGACAAAGTTGCAGCCCATGACCAGCCACGTCCATCCCGCCCTCGCTCAGGTACGCCAACTCCGCCTGATCACGGACAATGAACTCGACGACGCCATCGCCGAACTGGAAATCCTCGCGCTGGACGAGGAAGACGACGTCGACATGCCACGACTGGCCGCCGGCGCAGGTCCCGCCGAGGCCCTAGCATGGCTGCTGCGCACTGACCTGCTGCCACAGGACGACTTCCTGCGGCGCGTACAGGACCTGCCGCGCCGGCATGGCAGCGAAGCCCTGCTCGAGCGCCAGCAACTGGCCGCCGACGCGCTAAAGCTGGTCAACGGCCAGGCCATCGATGCCCTGTACGACGAAGACCTGATCAACCAGTGGCAGCGCGATGCCGCCCACGCCAGCTTGCCGGAGAACCGCCTGCTCGCCTCGCCGATTGACGCACTGCGCGAGATGCTCCGGCAAGGCACCTTGACGGCGCAGCAATTCGAGCTACTGCGCACGCGCCAGCACGGCTCGGAGCTGGGCCGTATCATCGTCGATGGCGCCGCGCGCCAGGCCCGCCGGGAACGCCCCGCCTATGCGCGCCCGGGCACGTGGGTGATGGCCGCGCTGCTGGTGCTGGTACTGGCCTTTGCCGGCCGCGCCATCGTCTTCGGGCAGGCCCCCTCCCCCGCCGCAGCCCCCGTCGCCGGGCAGGGCGTCGAGCGGCCCGACTTGCAGCAGCGCGCCGTGCACGCCGTGGAAAGCGCGCGCCTGCCCGGCGCCGGCGCGGACCTGTCCATCACGGTGGTGCAGGACGACGCCACGCCACCGGCACGCTGATCCACAACACAAACGCACAGCGCAAGCGCCGCCCTATCACAAAAACGCGTAACAGGGTACAATCCGTCCTTACTTTTTTATTTCGGCCTCGTCGGCCCACGCGATGTCGTCAACTCCCTCTCCTTCGGCCGTCAAGGCCTATTTGCTCGATTTGCAAAGCCGTATCGTGCAGGCGCTCGAAGCGCAGGACGGCAAGCCCTTCCTGACCGACGCCTGGCAGCGCCCCGAGGGCGGCGGCGGCATTTCGCGGCTGATCGAGGAAGGCAATGTGTTCGAGCGTGGCGGCGTGAATTTTTCGCACGTCACCGGCGCCGCATTGCCGCCATCGGCAGCGGCCGCGCGCCCTGAACTCGGTGGCAAGGCGTGGGAAGCGATGGGCGTATCGCTGGTGCTGCATCCGCGTAATCCGTATGCGCCCACGGTGCACATGAATGTGCGTTTCTTCACCACCGTGAATGCCGATGGCGAACCCGTATGGTGGTTCGGCGGCGGCATGGACCTGACGCCGTATTATGGCGACGCGGGCGACGTGAAGCACTTTCACCAGGTATGCCATGATGCGCTGGCGCCGTTTGGCGAGGAACTGCATCCGAAGTTCAAGCAGTGGTGCGACGATTACTTCTACCTGAAGCACCGGCGCGAAGCGCGCGGCGCGGGTGGTATTTTCTTCGACGACTTCAATGCCTTGGGCTTTGACGACAGTTTCGCCATGATGCGCAGCGCCGGCGACGCCTTCATCGACGCCTATGTGCCAATCCTGGCGCGCCGCAAGGACACGCCCTACGGCGAACGCGAACGCGACTTCCAGTGCTACCGGCGCGGACGCTATGTCGAGTTCAACCTGGTGTTCGACCGCGGCACCCTGTTCGGCCTGCAGTCGGGCGGACGCACCGAAGCGATCCTGATGTCGATGCCGCCCGTGGTCAAGTGGCGCTACGACTGGCACCCGGAAGCGGGCAGTCCCGAAGCGGCGTTGTATACTGACTTCCTCGTGCATCGCGACTGGCTGAAGGCGTGAACCCAGGTAGCAGGGCATGCGTGGCGCTGCTCGGTGGCAGCTACGATCCGGTGCATATGGGGCATGTCGCGCTGGGCACGCATTTTTCCAGCCTGCTGCACGCCGATGAACTCCGCGTGATTCCGGCAGGCGCGCCCTGGCAAAAAAGCAAGCTTGGCGCCACGGGCCAGCAGCGTGCCGAAATGGCCGGCCTGGCGTTTGCCGGCCTGCCCCTGCCGGTCGTGATCGACCGCCAGGAAATCGCGCGCAGCGAACATGGCCAGGCCAGCTACACCATCGATACCTTGCGCCAGGTACGCGCCGAGCTGGGTCCGCGCGCTTCCATCGTTTTCCTGATGGGCGCCGACCAGCTGCAGCGGCTCGCGACATGGCGCGAATGGCAGCAATTATTTGAATACGCGCATATCTGCGTCGCGGCCCGCCCCGGCTTCGCGCTGAATGACACCGCAGTGCCGCAAGTGGTCGCCGAAGAATTTTCGCGCCGCCTGGGGTCACTGGAAAGCATCCGCAACACGCCGCACGGTCTGACTTATCTGGCACAGGACTTCGCGGTGGATATCTCCGCCACCGAAATACGTGCGGCATTACAACGGGGGAATCGGGCAAACCCGCTTGTTTCCCCGCTAGTGCTAGACTATATTGAACAACATAATTTATACAAAAGCTAAATGGACATCAAAAAACTGCAAACCCTCGTCGTTGACGCCCTTGAAGACGTCAAAGGCCAAGACATCGCCGTCTTCGAAACGAGTCACCTGACCAGCCTGTTCGACCGCATCGCGATCGTTTCCGGTACCTCGAACCGTCAAACCAAGGCGCTGGCCGCCTCGGTGCGCAACAAGGTCAAGGATGCCGGCGGCGACATCATCGGCATGGAAGGCGAGGACACCGGTGAATGGGTGCTGGTCGATCTGGGCGACATGATCGTCCACATCATGCAAGCGCCTATCCGCGCCTACTACCGCCTGGAAGAAATCTGGGGCGACACCCCGGTCAAGCTGGGTGCCGCCAAGCGCGCGCCGAAAAAAGCGGCCGGCGACGAACCGAAAAAGGTCAGCGGCCATCTGGCAGCAAGCAAAGCCAATGTGGAAGCAACGCCCGTGATCGAGAAAAAGGCGCCTGCCAAGAAAGCTGCGGCAACCACCGCCGCCAAGAAAGCCCCGGCGAAAAAAGCCACTGCTTCCAAAGCCGTCGGCAAGACCGTGAAAGTCGCGCCAACCAAGACCGAAGCGGCCGCAGTGAAAGCCCTGAAAGCGCTGCCGGAGAAAAAAGTGCGCGCCCCACGCGCGGCCAAGCCGGCAGCCGATGCTGCACCGGCAAAAACCGTGATCAAGCGTATCAAAAAAGTCGAAGCGTAAGCCTCGATGCAGCTCATCATCGCTGCGGTCGGCCATAAAATGCCGGCTTGGATAGAGACGGGCTTCGCGGAATACGCGAAGCGCATGCCGCCGGAATTACGCATCGTGCTGAAAGAAATCAAGCCGGTGGAGCGTTCCGGCAGCAAGACCGCCGCCACGGCGATGGCGCTGGAACGCGAACGCATCGAAGCCGTCCTGCCCAAGGGCGTGCGCATCATCGCCCTCGACGAACGTGGCAAGGACCTGACCAGCGTCGGCCTGTCGCAGCAGCTGATGGCGTGGCAGCAGGATGGCCGCGACACGGCCTTCCTGATCGGCGGCGCCGACGGCCTCGATCCGCAACTCAAGGCACGTGCCGAAGGCATGCTGCGCATTTCCAGCATGACCCTGCCGCACGGCGTGGTGCGCGTAATCCTCGCCGAGCAGCTGTACCGCGCCTGGTCGATCACGCAAAACCACCCCTACCACCGCGTCTGAACTCCCCCATGAAACCGGCCGATAACAAGATCTATCTCGCCTCCAAAAGCCCGCGCCGGCGCGAATTGCTGCGCCAGATCGGCGTCGATTTCGAATTACTGCTGCTGCGCAGCGACGGCCCGCGCGGCGCCGACGTCACCGAGGAAGTCTTCCTCGGCGAGTCGGCGCTCGACTATGTGGCCCGCGTGGCGAATGAAAAAGCCGCCTTCGCCTGGGACCTGGTGCGCCGCCGCCACCTGACGCCGCGCCCCGTGCTGGCGGCCGACACCACCGTCACCATCGACGGCGTCATCCTCGGCAAGCCGGCCGACCGGGCTGAGGCCGTGGCCATGCTGCAGCAGCTGTCAGGCCGCACGCACGAGGTGCTCACCTCGATCGCCGTGCACTACAAGGATGTCGCCGAGCAGCGTACGCAGATTTCGCAAGTGCGCTTCGGCGTGCTGTCGCCCGCCTCGATCGCCGCGTATTGCGCCACGCCGGAACCGTACGACAAGGCCGGCGGCTATGGCATCCAGGGCAGCGCCGCGCTGTTCGTCGAGCACATCGAAGGCAGCCATTCCGGCATCATGGGCCTGCCCCTGTACGAAACTGCACAGTTGCTACGACTGGCAGGTTTGCCCCTGCCCTGATCGGGTATGATGTCATTCGTTGCCTCCACTCCCGCGCCTCCATGAACGAAGACATCCTGATCAATATCACGCCGCAAGAAACGCGCGTCGCCCTCATCCTGCAGGGCGCCGTGCAGGAATTGCACATCGAGCGCACGCTCACGCGCGGCCTGGCCGGCAACGTGTATTCCGGCAAAGTGGTGCGCGTATTGCCGGGCATGCAGTCGGCCTTCATCGACATCGGCCTGGAACGGGCCGCCTTCCTGCACGTGGCCGACATCTGGGAAGCGCGCGGCCACGACGGCCAGAACGCCACGCCGGCGCCCATCGAGAAAATCCTGTTTGACGGCCAGGTACTGACGGTACAGGTAATCAAGGACCCGATCGGCACCAAGGGCGCGCGCCTGTCGACGCAGATTTCCATCGCCGGGCGCATGCTGGTGTACCTGCCGCAGGACAAGCACATCGGCATCTCGCAGAAGATCGAGAAGGAAGCGGAGCGCGAGCAGCTGCGCGTGCGCCTGCAAAGCCTGCTGCCCACCGATGAAAAGGGCGGCTACATCGTGCGCACCATGGCTGAAGACGCGTCCGACGCGGACTTGAAGGCGGACGTCGACTACCTGAGAAAAACCTGGAGCACGATCACGCACGGTGCGCGCACGCGCCCCGCCACCAGCCTGCTGCACCAGGACTTGAGCCTGGCGCAACGCGTGCTGCGCGATTTCGTCGGCGATGAAACGGCCACCATCCAGGTCGACTCGCGCGAAAACTACGTGAAATTACGCGAATTCGCGGAAATCTACACGCCCAGCGAACTGACGCGGTTGCAGCACTACACGGGCGAGCGCCCCCTGTTCGACCTGTACGGCGTGGAAGAAGAGATTCTGCGCGCCCTGGGCCGCCGGGTCGACCTGAAATCGGGTGGCTACCTGATCGTCGACCAGACGGAAGCGATGACCACCATCGACGTCAACACGGGCGGCTTCGTCGGCGGACGCAATTTTGCCGACACGATTTTCAAGACCAACCTGGAAGCGGCGCACGCCATCGCGCGCCAGCTGCGCCTGCGCAATCTGGGCGGCATCATCATCCTCGACTTCATCGACATGGACAACGCCGAGCACCGCAACGCCGTGCTGGCCGAACTGAAACGCACCCTGTCGCGCGACCGCACCAAGGTCTCGGTGAGCAATTTCTCGCCGCTGGGCCTGGTGGAAATGACGCGCAAGCGCACGCGCGAATCGCTGGCCCACATCCTGTGCGAACCATGCCCCGCCTGCGCCGGCAAGGGGCAAGTGAAAACCTCGCGCACGATCTGCTATGAAATCCTGCGCGAACTGCTGCGCGAAGCAAAGCAGTTCAACCCGCGCGAATTCCGCATCCTCGCCTCGCAGGAAGTCGTGGATTTATTCCTCGAGGAAGAATCGCAGCACCTGGCCATGCTCGGTGATTTCATCGGCAAGAAAATCTCGCTGCAGGTGGAGAATGCCTACCACCAGGAGCAGTACGACGTGATCCTGATGTAGTCATGCCGGGCACCACCGCCTTCTGGCGCGACCCGTCTCTCCCCCACGTGGAGAGCCGGCGCGCCTGCCACAGCCGGGCTTGCTACAAACCCCACAGCCATCCCACGTTTTCCATCGGCGCCGTCGACTCTGGAGGCAGCGTCTTTACCGGCAGCAAAGACGGCAAGGTCGCACTCGGCAATGGCAGCCTGGTGCTGGTGCCGGCCGGCTGCGTGCACGCCTGCAACCCCCTGCCAGACGCCCTGTGGAGCTACCAGATGCTGCATCTCGATGCGCAATGGCTGCAAGCACACGCGCCGGCGCTCGATGGCGATACGGCGGCAGTGTTGCACTGCCCACAACTGTACGCGCAGTTTTGCGCCGTGAATGCGCTGCTGTTTTCAAGGGCCAGCGCGGCGGAGAAAAATGCGGCGCTGCTGGCGTTTCTGGTCGCCTGCACCAGCGCCTGTGCGGATCTGCTGCCTTCGGAACGCAAGCCGCTGCCGCAGCAGCTGGCGCCCGTGCTCGCAACGCTGCAGGCGCTGCCCTCGGCCAGCCTGCGGCAACTGGCGGAGGCAGCAAGCCTGAGCCCGTATCAATTGATCCGCGCCTTTCGCGCCGCCACGGGCCTGACGCCGCATGCCTACCAGCTAAACATGCACGTCAACCGCGCGCGCAGCCGCTTGCAAGCCGGGACGGCGTTGGCGCAACTGGCGCATGAGCTCGGCTTTGCCGACCAGAGCCACCTGCAGCGCGTGTTCAAGGCGCATGCGGGCATCACGCCGGGGCGCTATCGCGGCCAGGACAGCTAGAACGCCTGCAATTTTCTTCAATACAGGCTGTCGCCAGGCCCGGCATACTCGCGCATCGCCATTGCCGGAGCCAAACTCCATGCAGGATTTTCTCTTCATCGCCGCCGCCCACTTTCTTTCCCTGCTGTCGCCAGGTCCCGATTTTTTCCTGATCGCGCGCACCTCGCTGGCCCACGGCTGGCGCGGCGCCGCCGGCACGTGCGTGGGCATTACCGTGGCCAATGCGGTGTTTATCGTGGCGGCGTTTGCGGGACTATCGGTGCTGCGGGCGGGCAGCACGGCATTCATGCTGGTGCGGCTGGCGGGATGCGCCTATCTGCTGTACCTGGGCTGGCTATTCCTGCGCCATGCGGGCAAGAGCAGCCTGAAAGCAAAGCCCGCCACCGGCAAGGCACGCTGGCACGGCAGTGTCGCGATGGGGTTTGTCTCCGCCATCCTGAACCCGAAGAATGCGCTGTTCTATGTCAGCCTGGCCACCGTGCTGGCCGCCAGGCAGACGAGTCCCGTTGCGATGGTGGCATATGGCGCGTGGATGGTCTTTGCCGTGCTGGTGTGGGATATGGCGGTGGCGCTGGCCATCGGCAGCGCCGCCCTGCGGCAGCGCTTTGCGCGCGCGCTGCCGTCGCTGGAACGGCTGTCGGGCGTGGTGCTGATCGTGCTGGCGCTGGTGCTGCTGGCGGATCAGGCTGGCAGCGGGTCCAGATAAAACACGGCATACACTTTCAAGGGCGTGGTTTCCGTCGCCTTTTCCGAGCGCACGACGGAGCAGTCGTCGGCGGCCAGGCTGCGCCAGTTCTGGATGCCCGCCTTGGCGAACATGGCGTGCGCGGGGGCATTCGCGGCCAGATCCAGCACCAGGCAGGCGTTGCGCGGGCCGGCGCCGTAGTTGACGGCGCGAATTTCAATGCCGAAGGTCGTCATCCACGGCTCCCACAAGCCTTTTTCCTTGCCGGCGGCCATGCGCTCCAGCATTTCGCCAAAGCTCAAGCCTTTCTTGACGGTGCTGCGCAGGGCTTCCAACGACGGCGCCAGGCGGGGATCGGGCTGCTTGTTGCCGGCGCGGATCTCGGCGATCGCCTTCAATTCCTTGATGATGGCCGCATCGCGCTCCGTGTAGTCGCGCATGCGCGCGTAAAACTCGGCATCGAGGAATGGATTGACGGTCAGCTTGGCGACGCCCTCTTCGCGGCGTTTCGGGGAAGGCGTGTTGGTTTTGGTCATGGCGATAGAGGGGCAAAATACGTTGAGGGGCGCCAGTGTACCACCTTGCGGCGGCGCGGCCCCAGGCGCGGCCTCAGCCCCGGGGAATGGCCGTCGATTCGCGCACCACCAGCTCGGGTTTCAGGCGCACGTCGAGCACGGCGGAATCGGGCGAATCGATGGTTTGCAGGATCAGCCGGGCCGCTTCCGTGCCGATGCCGTGGTGGCGGATGCGGATGGTGGTCAGGGGCGGACGGATCATGTCCATGTAGGGCATGTCGTTGTGGCCCACCACGGAAATATCTTCGGGGCAGCTCAAGCCCAGTTCGCGGATGGCGTCGTAGCAGCCGAGGGCCACGAGATCGCTGCCCGTCACCACGGCCGTCGTCCGCGGCGACTGGCGCAGCAGTTCCAGCAGGGCGGCCTTGCCGCATTCGCGCGAATAGCCGCTGCTTTCAAACACGAAGGCTTGCGAGGGATCGAGTTCGCTGGCCTGGATGGCGGCCAGGAAACCGAGGCGGCGCACGTGGCCGGTGGACAGGTTTTCCGGGCCGGCAATATGCGCGATATGCCGGTGACCCAGCGCCAACAAGTGTTCCACGGCAAGGCGCATGCCGACCACGTCGTCGCTGACGACGCAGGAAGCGACGCCCGTCTCGTCGCTGCGGTTGACGGTCACCACCGGCACATTCTGGTCGATGCACATCTTGATGACGGGATCGTCGCGCCGTGCGGTAGCCAAAATCAGGCCATCGACCTGCTGCCCCAGCAGGCGGTTGATGACGAACAGCTGCTCTTCCTCGTCGGCGCCGACATTGGCGACGATGGCCAGGTAGCCATGCTTGCGCAAGCCTTCCTCGATGCCCAGCAGAATCGGCGGAAAAACCGCGTTGGTAATGTCGGGCAAAACCACGCCGATGATGCGCGACTTGCGCGTGACGAGGGTGGAGGCGGCGCGGTTCGGCCGGTAACCGAGCCGGCCTGCTTCGGCCAGCACGCGCGCGGCCACCTCGGCGCTGACCATTTGCCGCGTTGCCGGGTTCATCACGCGTGAAACGGTGGAAAAGTGCACGCCACTGGCCCGCGCGACGTCGCTTAAGGTGGGGTTCTTGTTTGTCATGGGCTTCCCGGATCGCAATACCGTGATTTTATCGTAAAAATTCCCCATTCCGTCAAAAACCGAGCAAACGCTTGCATTGAGATAAAGCCGTTTCCCAAAGCGGTTTTGACACTCTTAAGTACAATCCAGCCTTGACAGCGTGCAAACGCTTGCATAACATGGCTCGGATTGACCACTCGGGCCCTGTATGCCCTTCCCAGAATTCCTATGTCTACTTCGCACAGCAAGCACGCCGAACAGAACGGCGAAACCTTCAACCTGAAAGAAGCCGCCCTCGCCTATCACGCCGAACCTCGCGCAGGCAAGATTTCCGTCACGCCAACCAAACCGCTGGGCGACGCCCGCGCGCTGACCCTGGCGTACTCGCCGGGCGTGGCCTTCGCCTGCGAAGCGATCGTGGAAGATCCGCGCACGGCCGGCACCTACACGTCGCGCAGCAACCTGGTGGCCGTGATCACCAACGGCACAGCCGTGCTGGGCCTGGGCGATATCGGTCCGCTGGCCAGCAAGCCGGTGATGGAAGGCAAGGCTTGCCTGTTCAAGCAATTTGCCGACGTCGACGTGTTCGACATCGAACTGGCCGAGAACGATCCCGACCTGTTCATCGACACGGTGGTGCGCATGGAGCCGACCTTCGGCGGCATCAACCTGGAAGACATCAAGGCGCCGGACTGTTTCTACATCGAACAGCAATTGCGCAAGCGCATGAACATTCCTGTCTTCCACGACGACCAGCATGGCACGGCCATCATCGTCGCGGCCGGCATCCTGAACGGCCTGGAACTGGTGGGCAAGGATATCGGCAACGTGAAAGTGGCTGTCTCGGGCGCTGGCGCGGCATCGATCGCCTGCCTGGACTTGCTCGTCTCGCTGGGCCTGAATAAATCGCTGCTGAAAGTGTGCGACAGCCAGGGCGTGATCTACCCGGGCCGCGATGCCAGCATGGAAGAGAACAAGGCGCGCTACGCGAACGACACCAGCGACCGCGACCTGGCCGACGCCATGGTTGGCGCCGACATTTTCATCGGCGTCTCGAAGGGCGGCGTGGTGAGCGCGCAGATGGTCGAATCGATGGCCGCCAAGCCGCTGATCTTTGCCCTGGCCAATCCGCATCCGGAAATTGCCCCGGAAAAAGTGCATGCCGTGCGCGACGACGCCATCGTGGCCACGGGCCGTTCGGACTACCCGAACCAGATCAATAACGTGCTGTGCTTCCCGTACATCTTCCGTGGCGCGCTCGACGTGGGCGCCACCACCATCAATGAAGAGATGAAGCTGGCCTGCGTGCGCGCCATCGCCGCGCTGGCCAAGGAACCATTGCCGGGCCATACCACCAGCGCCCTGACGCCGCTGCAACTGATTCCATCGCCGTTCGATGAGCGCCTACGCAGCTGGGTCGCGCCTGCCGTGTCGCAAGCGGCCATCGCCACCGGCGTGGCCACCCGCGTGCCAGCCACCGCCTGAAACGCGTGAGCGGCCTAGCTGCCTTGTCAAAATAACAGCAAGTTACCATTGCTTACAAAAAAACCATGGCTAAAAACCATGGTTTTTTCATTTCCCCCTTGAGATCGCCCGTGCAGTTATCAAAGAGTAAAATTCCAGGGACGTTTTTGTTGCCACCTTCGATTACAATGACGCCTACTTTATGTTGCTACAGTTGCCATAATGGCGACGATGTGCGTTACCAAGGATATTCATGCTCGGCCTGACCTCTGTTTGTGTTTTTCTCTTTTCGGCATTGGCGTTGGCGGTCAACAGCGGATATTCCCTTGGCGCCCTGGTGCTGCTGCTGGCCAGCAGCTGGCTGCTATGGAAACGCCCCCGTCTGGATCTGCAGCGCCGGGACTATCTGCTGATGGGCGTGATGCTGACCTACTTCTTTATTTTCACCGCCAATATGCTGTATCAGGGCGATCCGGCGCGAGAACTCGACATGCCCTTGCGGGTACTGCTGGCCGTGCCCGTGCTGCTGCTGCTGCTGGCATATCCGCCACGGCCATCAGCATGGTGGAGCGGCGTAGCCATCGGCGCCATGATGGGAGCGGCAATGGCATTTTGGCAATTGATCGTATTGCACCTCGAACGTCCACAAGCTGCAACCAGTAATGCCATTCACTACGGCAATGTCAGCATGCTGATGGGCATGCTGGCCCTGTGCGGGCTGGACTGGGCACGAGAGCAGCGCCATCGCATGACATGGTCCATCCTTTTGCTGGCCGGCGCTCTGGCCGGAGTCCTCGGCTCTGTCGTCAGTGGCAGTCGCGGCGGTTGGCTGGTATTACCCGTCTGTGGCTGCCTTTTTTCGTACTATTATTCGAAGGGCCGCGGCGCACGCTATCTGGCCGCTATTCTCGGTGCACTGCTGGCCGCGTGCATACTTGCCTACATACTTCCCAACTCCCGCGTGCCCCAGCGCGTGGCGGTGGCTGTCAATGACATCAAACAGTTCCAGGACAGCGATAATGTGACCACGTCCATTGGCCAGCGCATGGAAATGTGGCGCACTGCATTGACCTTATCAAGTAACCATATCTGGATCGGCATGGGCCGCAATGGTTATTTGGCTGCAAAGCAACAGCTAGCTGACGCAGGCAAAATGAATGCGGTTATTAAAAACCATACCAATGCCCACAACGACTACCTCGATGCCCTGGTCAAGCGTGGCATCGTCGGTGTAATGGCCTTGCTGGCGCTCTTCCTCGTTCCGTTGTCCCTGTTTGCCCGCGCCCTGCGCCACAGTGCCCCTGGAGCTCAGCCATATGCGCTGGCAGGCGTGGTACTGTGCACCTGCTACATGATTTTTGGTCTGACGACGAGCTCGCTCACCCTGAATATCGGCATCATCATGCTGGTCTTCCCGATAGTGATGCTATGGGCCATGCTGCGCCAGCAAGAACGCACTGCCTGAGCTCGTTTTTCGCCTGACCGTTTTTGCTGTCCCCTGCAAGGAACCATACCGATGCTCACGCCCGACCTGAAGCGCCTCACCGCACTGCACGCGCCCTACAAGAAACACCTGGCCCTGGCCCTGCTGGCGATGGTCGTCACGGCGGCCACGGAACCGCTGCTGCCGTATGCGCTCAAACTGCTGCTCGACAATGGTTTTGGCGGCAAGGTGAATTTTTCATTCTGGCTGGTGCCGCTGATCGTCATCGGCATCTTTGCCATGCGCGGCGCGTCGACGTTCGCCAGCAGCTACCTGATGAGCTATGTCTCCACGCGCATCCTCAACGAGTTGCGGCGCCGGATGTTTGCCAGCATGCTCAACTTGCCCATCGACTTCTACAATACGCACACGGTGGGCAAGGTCATCAACTCCATCATGTTTGAGGTGCAGCAGATCATCGAGATGGTGACCAAGGTGTTTACCTCGATCGTGCGCTCCTCGCTGACCGTGCTGGGCCTGCTGGCGTGGCTGCTGTACCTGAACTGGGTGCTGACCCTCGTGACCCTGGTGCTGCTGCCCCTGCTGACCATCGTCGTGCGCACCACGGGCAAGCGCTTGAAAAAACTCAACCGCGACTCGCTGGCCGTCAATGCCGAGCTGACCCAGGTCATCGAGGAAACCACGCGCGCCCAGCAGGTGATCAAGATCTTTGGCGGCCAGGACTACGAAAAAGCGCGCTTCGAAGAGCGTGCCGAGCAATTGCGCCGCTACAGCATGCGCATGACCACGACCTTTTCCGCCACCGTGCCCATCACCCAGGTGATCACGGCCGCCGCCGTGGCCCTGGTCATCGTGATGGCCCTGTTCCAGTCGGAGCAGGGCCAAATCACGGTGGGCGGCTTCGTATCCTTCATCACGGCCATGTTGATGCTGCTGACACCGTTAAAACAGCTGGCCGAGGTGAATGGTCCCCTGCAGCGCGGCATGGCCGCCGCCGAGGAAGTCTTCCAGCTGATCGACAAGACGCCGGAACGCACGGGTGGCACGCCGCTCGCCGGCCGCAGCAAAGGTCGCATCGAATTCAAGGACGTGAGCTTTGCCTACCCCGGACATCAGGAGCCGGCTCTGCGGCACATCGACCTGAGCATTGCGCCAGGACAAACGGTCGCCTTTGTCGGCATGTCCGGCGGCGGCAAATCGACCCTGGTCAGCCTGCTGCCCGGTTTTTATTCGGCCAGCAGTGGCGAGATCTTGCTCGATGGGCAGAATATCGATGCCATCGCCCTGACCAGCCTGCGCAGCCAGATCGCCATGGTCAGCCAGCAGGTGGTGCTGTTCGACGATACCCTGGCCGCCAATATCGCGTATGGCGATGCAACGCCGGACCGGCAGCGTATCGAAGCGGCCGCCGCCGCCGCCTTCCTCTCGGACGTCATCGACGGCTTGCCCGATGGCCTGGAAACGCGCCTGGGCGACAATGGCTCGCGCCTGTCCGGCGGCCAGCGCCAGCGCGTGGCCATCGCCCGCGCGATCTACAAGGATGCGCCCATCCTGATCCTAGATGAAGCCACCTCGGCACTGGATACGGAGGCGGAACGAGCCGTGCAAGCGGCACTGGAGCACCTGATGCAAGGTAAAACCACCTTAGTTATTGCTCATAGGCTATCAACAATTGAACGTGCGGACCGTATCGTGGTATTGTCACACGGGAAAATAATGGAAACCGGCAGTCACCAGCAATTATTGGAAGCCAACGGCGCGTATGCCAATCTGCATCGCCTGCAGTTTTCCCAGCAAATGGTTTGACGCCATCGAATGAATACCTGAAATCGTACTGATACATGACGCCTTTGATTCCCGCCGAACTTCTACAAAAGTCGGACAAAATTCTTTTCATCGCCCATCTGGCGCTGGGAGACTTTACCTATCTGCAAAACGGTTTCCGCGCCTTTGCCGCGGCCTATCCCCATATCCAGATCCACCTGTGGGTCGATGAAGTCCGCCGCACGTCCGACTCCAGGCAATGGGAAGGCTTGCGCACCTATTCGCTGTACGACTGGGTGGAACAATCGGGCCTGTTCGCCAAGGTGTACCGCAAGACCTACAGCCCGGCGCTGTACGAAGAGTCACTGCGCGAAGCGCAGGCGGAACACTATCCTGTCGTCGTGTCGCTGGCCCACGTGCGGCCACAGCAGTATGCGGACCTTGCCCGCGCGATCAGCCCGCACGGGCTGGTGATCGGCACGCGCAAACCGTTCAGTCCGCTGCGCCCCTGGCATTACCTGGCCTACCGCAAGATCGATGCCGTGCTGGCCTCGTATGCGGGACAGGATGCGGGCGAGCACCATATCAGCAGCGTATATGCGGACTGGTTCCGTCAATTGACGGGACTCGACATTCCCGAGGCCGAGCGCTATCCCTTCGTGCACATTCCCGAGCACGCACTGCAGCAGGCGCAGGAGCAGCTGGCCGCCTGGGGCTTTGCCCCGCGCCAGGGTCCGCTGGTGCTATTGAATCCGTTTGCCAAGTCGCACAAGCGCGGCTGGCCGCTGGAGCGCATCGCCGAACTGATCGCGCGCATGCAGGCGATGCCAAAGTGGGCAAATGCCTGTTTCCTGATCAATGCCATGCCGCAGGAACTGGCCAAGGTGAATGCCGTCGTGCAGGCGCATGGCTTGCCGCGTACGCAAGCCTTCAGCGCCGTCGACAACTTTTTCCAGCTGCCGGCCATGCTGGCGCAATGCGACCTGATTATTTCGGTGGAAACGTCGATCATGCACCTGGCGAACGCCGTGCATGTGCCCGTGGTGGCGCTGATGCGCAAGAAGAATCCGGAATGGGCGCCGTTCGACAGCGCCAACAGCACCGTCATCACGGTGGCCCGGCGCAGCGACTGGGTCAAGGCGATCTCGGTCGATCAGGTATTGCAGACCGTCGCCTAGGCAACGCGGCACCGGCTAGCCGGTGCCCAGCATGCTGATGCGCACAAGGTCGGCTACATTGTCGACACCCAGCTTGTCCATCAGGCGCGCCTTGTGCACTTCCACCGTGCGCACGGAAATGCCCAGTGCCGGGGCGATATCGCGGTTGTGCTGGCCCGTCACCACCAGATGCATCACTTCCCGCTCGCGCGGCGTCAGCGCGCGCAGCAAGGCTTGCCCCTCCACCTGGCGCAGCAATTGGCCGCGCGCATGCGCCTCGCGCGAAAACGCTTCATCGATGGCGGCCAGCAGCTTGTCGTGGTCAAACGGTTTTTCCAGGAAATCGCTGGCCTGCGCCTTGAAGGCCTGGCGTGCCAGGGTGACGTCGCCGTGTCCCGTGATAATGATGATGGGCAGCATGCATTTCAGCTCCAGCAAGCGACGCTGCAGGCTCAGACCATCCATGCCGGACATGCGGATATCGATCAGCAGGCAGCCGGCCCACTCGGGCCGCCAGCTGTGCAGGAAATCCTCGCCGCAGGAAAACAGGGCCGTGCGATAGCCGCGTATGCCCAGCAGCAAACCCAGCGCATCGCGCACGGCGGGGTCGTCATCCACGATAAACACCGTCAAATTACTTGTCACCATACTCTCCTGTAGCGGCCGCGCTGGCGCGCGCCAGGGGCAGGACAAAACGAAAAATGCCATGCCTGCCCACTTCGGCCCATAGCTGGCCGCCATGCGCTTCGACGATGCTGCGGCTGAGCACCAGCCCCAGACCCAGGCCGTTGGCCTTGGTCGAGACGAACGGTTCGAACAGGCGTGCCGCCAGGCTATTGGAAATGCCGGGGCCGCTATCCTCCACCGACAGGCGCAGCCGCCCGCCTTCGAGCCGCTCGACAGAGACCGTGATGCGGCGCCGGCCGCGCGGCTGGCCCATCACCGCATCCTGCGCATTGGCCAATAAATTACGCAATACCAGCTCGATTTGCAGGCGGTCGGCGTTGACGGCCAGCGGCGACGGCGGCGCCAGCACCAGTTCGATGCCATGTTCATGAAACAGCGGCGTGAACTGGCGCGCCATGCCCTCGATCAAGGCGCTCGCCTCCACCGCTTCGAGCTGCATCGCGCCGGTGCGGAAAAAGTCGCGCAGGCGGCGCACCACGTCCGCGGCGCGTCCGGATTCGACGATCATATGTCCCACGGCGCCCTGCAGCAGGGCGCCAGTCTCGCCCCGTTCCAGCAAGTATTCGCACGCCTTGCCATAGGTCGACAAGGCCGTCAGCGGCTGGTTCAGCTCATGCGCGAGCGCCGCCGCCATCTCGCCGGCGGCCGCCAGGCGCATCGTGTGTTTCAATTCGTCGGCCACCTGGCGCATTTCATCGACGACGATGCCGATAAAAAATCCCACCAGCGCCAGCACGGCATCGAGCAGCTGCAATTCATAAAACTGGATATCTACCGCATGCGTCCATTTCACCAGGGTAATGATGCACAGCTGCAATACAAACACGGCCAGCACGGCGCCATGCAAGCCCTGGCGCGAGGCGGCCCAGATCACGGGAAGAAACAGAAAATAGAAATGCTTGTATTCGGAACGCACGATGGAACCGAAGAGGCTCCACAGCACGAAGCTGGCGAGGGCCAGATACGCCAGGGTTTCCCAGCGCCAGACGGCGGCATGCAGGCGTTCGCGCCCCCGCTCGCTGAACAGCACCCAGATCAGCGGCATCGATACCAGCATGCCGACCATGTCGCCGATGCCGAAACGCCAGACTGCCGTCCCCCATTCGCCGGCCGGGATGCGTCCCGTCAGCGACAGCAGGGAAATGTAGCCGAGCGCATTGAGCACGGTGCCCAGCAGCACGATGGCAACCCAGGCGCTCAGGCGGCGCCGGTTGTCGAAAATGTCGCTGCTGCTGAAACTGCGGCGCAAGACTGCGCCGATACCGCCATAGCCGAGCATCAGCCACGCCGAACAGAGCAAGGTCAGGGGCAGGCCTGCCGGCATGCCGCGCACCAGCACCTCGCCGGCCACCAGGGCGATAAACCACGGCAGCGCCGCCTTGCGGCCGTGGATCAGCCAAAATACCAGGCCCAGCGCGGGATCGGGATTCCACGGGGTGATGTTCAGCCCGTACATCGGGTCGATATACGTGGCCCAGTCAAACAGCAGATACAGGCCGACAAAGGCGGGATACGGCAGGTAGCGGGACAGGAGTGGGCGCATAACGGTGTTTTTTAACTGTCCCGCATTATGCATCGCAAGCGTGCGCCACGCCATGCCATCTTGCGTTATAAGCACACAAAATAATTTTCATGCAATATCGCAACGCGCGCCGACAGAATCAGGCCTCGGCCAGCGGCAAGCGCACCTCCACCAGCAAGCCCAGGCCACCATTGCCTCTGTGCAACTGAATCGTGCCGCCATGCTGTTGCACGACGGAAGCGACGATGGACAAGCCCAGGCCGCTGCCCGGCTGCGGCTGCTGCGGCGCGCGGAAAAAGCGGTCGAACACGCGTTCATACAGCGCCGGCGCGATACCCGGCCCCTGGTCGGCCACATGCAACACGGCCTGGCCCCGCTCCGCATGCAGCGACACCGTCACGCTGCTGCCGCGCGGGCTGTACTTGATGGCGTTTTCCACCAGATTGTCAATCAGCGACACGAGGCTCTCGCGCTGACCGGGCACGCTGAGCGAAACGCTAGCTTGCAATTCGAGCTCGATCTCGCCCGCCTGGGCCAGGCCGGACAGGGCCGCCAGGCGGTCTTGCAGCAAGGTATCGAGCGCCTGGCGCCGCGGCAGCTCGCCCCCGCCGGCCTGCACTTCGCTGCGCGTCAGCTGCAGTAACTGCCCCACCAGGCGCGCGGCCCGGTTGCCGCTGTTCAAGATACCGTCCAGCAACTCTTGCTGGCGTGCATCATGCGCCTGTCCCTGCAAGGCCTCGACATTCACGCGCATGGCCGCCAGCGGCGTGCGCAGCTCATGCGTGGCGTCGGCGATGAAGCTGCGTTCGCGCGCGGCACTGGCATCGACCCGCTGCAGCAGGGCATTGATATTGTCGACCAGCGCCGCCAGTTCGCCATGCGGCGGCTTGAACGTCAGCGGACGCAGATCCTGCGGCCCGCGCGCCGCCACCTCCTGCGCCACCTTGCGCCACGGGCGCATGGCAAGGCGGATCGACAGCCAGGCCGGCACCAGCAGGAACGGCAGGCTGATCAGCAACGGCAGCAGGTAGTAGCCGCGTGAATTGATCGTGATGAAAAATTGCCAGGCGCCGCCCACTTCCAGCACCGTGACGCGGGTGGCCCCTTCGGCCAGGCTGCGGCTGCGCCAGGCCTGGCCCTTGACGTACACCACTTCCATCTGTTCCGGGCCGGCGCTGCGGATGCCGCTGGGCGCACTCGGCGACTTGTAGACCAGCTTGCCCTCGCGCCAGACCAGGATGCGCGGCGCCAGTTCCGGCACCTTCCCCATTTCAAATTCCTCGCGCAAGGCTTCGTCGATGGCGCGCAAGCTTTGCTCCTGGCGCACGGGCTGGTCGGCCAGGTTGTCGGTCACGCTGATAATAGCGTGCAAGACCCCGCGGGTCACATTGCTCGCTTCGCTCGTGCCCTCGAACAGCACATATGCCACGGCCAGGCTCCACAGCACGGTCAGCATCAGCATTTGCGCCATCATCAGGCGGCGCACCAGGGTGGGCCGGCGCAGCATGGCCCAGAAACGCCCCATCATGCGCCGGCACCCGGCGGGACGGATGTCTCGCCCTGCTGATCGATGACATAGCCGACGCCGCGCACGGTACGGATATACCCCTCGCCTATCTTGCGGCGCAAGTTGCCCATATGCACATCCAGGGTATTGCTGGCATTGGCCAGCCCACCGGGCAGGATATGCTCTTCCAGCACGCGGCGCGTGATGACCCGGTTGGCGCGCATCAACAAGGTTTTCAGCAGGGCATATTCGCTGGCGGTGAGTTCCACAGGCCGCCCATGCACGCTGACCCTGCGCGTGGGCACCTGCAACAGCAGGCCACGCAACTCGATGGTGTCGCCATCGAAACCATAGCTGCGGCGTGCCAAGGCGCGCACGCGCGACAGCAGCTCGGCCAGCACGAAGGGCTTCACCAGGTAATCGTCGGCGCCGCCGTCCAGGCCCCGCAAGCGCTGCTCCAGCGTATCGCGGGCGCTGAGGATCAGCACCGGCAGGCGCGCCGCGCGCAGCCGGGCCAGCAAATCGAGGCCATCGCCGTCGGGCAAGCCCAGGTCCAGCAGCACCAGTTCGCAACTGTCGTGCTCGATGCTGCGCGCCGCATCCTCCAGGCTGCGCACCCAGACCACTTGCATGCCCTGGTCGCGCAGGGCGATCCGCACGCCATTGCCCAGGTCCATATCGTCTTCAATCAGCAGTATCTTCATGGTGAGTATTAAACCACCGCAAGCTGAAGAATGGGTAAAGAAGCGCTCTTCATCCAATCTTAATAAAAGGCTCATTTTTCCTTCATAGCAAGGATAGATACTGTCGGCAGTCAATCGAGCCACTCCGGACTCGGTTCTCCACCTGACGGAAAATTCCATGCACGCACCCACAACCCTGCTGACCGCGCTGGCACTCGCCAGCGGCATGATCCTCAACCCGCTGGCCGCCGCCGCGGCCGAACCGGCCCCGCAAAATATCTTCACCATCGGCGGCGGCGTCGCTGCCGTGTCCAGCTATTCCGGCGCCGACAAGCTGTCGGCCTCGCCCCTGATCATCCTCGATTACGCCATGGCCAATGGCCTGTTCTTCAGCACTTCGCGCGGCATCGGCTATGGCGGCCAGGCCGGCCCCTTCAGCTACAGCGCGGCATTGGGCTACCGCGGCAACCGCGAAGACCACAAGCGCAATGGCGCCAATGGCTGGGGCGGCAGCGACTACCTGAAGGGCATGGGCGAAGTCAAGGGCAACGCCAGCGCTCTGCTCAGCGCGGGGTATTCGCCCTTGCCGGGCCTGTCGCTGAGCGTGTCGAGCGACATTCCCCTGTCAAACCGCGAAAATGGCGCGAATGTGCATTTCGGCGCGACGGGCCAGATCTACGGCCGGACCGATGCCAAGGGCGCGCAGCAGGACAGCGTGACCATCGGCGGCCAGCTGGGCTGGGGCGAGCGCAAGTACGTGCAGACCATGTATGGCGTGACGGCCACCCAGGCCGCGAACACCTCGTTCAAGCAATACACGCCCAAGGGCGGTTTCTATGAAGCACAGGCCACCATCAACTGGGAGCACCGCTTCGATGCGCGCTGGGGCATCAATACCCTGGTCGGCGTCGAGAGCCGCCTGGGCGACGCGGCCAAGAGCCCCATCGTGCAGCGCAAGACCTCCCCGGTCGGCGCCGTGTACGTCACCTACCGCTATTAAAACCGTGACGGCATAAGGGAAACCCGTACGCTGTTTCGCCAATTTACAGAGGGAAAGGGCACCGATAAGATGGCGCGGTTTCCCCCTTCCCTTGACGTCCCTCCATGCATGCTTCGCGCCTTGCTCCGCAACGCCATGACCGCGCCCCAGACAGCGCCGCGGCCACCCACGGCACCGGGAGCCAGGATACGCTGCAGCTCCTGCTGCCGGTCAAACGGGCCAGCGACATCGTCTTTGGTGCGCGCTACGCCAAGCGGCTACAGGAATGGGGGATATGCGTGAGTGTCAGCCTGCTGCATGTGACGCCAGCGCAGGCACGCCCTGCCACAGGCCTGCCGCAGCAAGGCGCAGCTGAAGACGCCGGCAGTACGCTCACGCTGGCAACCGAGCAAATCATGCACGAGGCCGGCTTGTACCTGAGCCGTTCACATATTGACTTCACCACCCACATTTTTTCCGGCGAAATCATTTTTACGATACTCGACACGGCCGAAATGCTGGGATGCCATGAAATTGTCTTACCTGCCATTAAGAAAAGTTCCTGGCGAAACCGATTCTCGGACGCCCTGGCGCGCAAGCTGGCCCGCGCCAGCCGTAGCGCCACCGTGCTGCTGGCCAATACCGATGGCATGAGCTACCCGCCGCTGCGCTAATGCACGGCCCGCAGCCACCACCGTTCCCATTCACCAAGGAAAATGCCTGATGACACAAGCAATTACTCTGCATGCTGGTCTCACCAATATGCCCCCGGGCATCGCCCGCCTGCGCGAGCTGTTCAAACTGCAATTGCGGGCACGCCTGCAGCAGCGGCAGACCCGCATCTGGCTCAAGTTGCTCAATTCCCACCCCGTCTTTGGCGACCTGTTGCAAGCCTACCCGCGCCTGGTCCACAAGGTGTACCGGCATTACCTGAGCAAAAGCCTGTCCTGCCAGCAACGAGTCTCCATGCTGGTCGACCACTATCACTTCATCCTGCAGCAAGGCTGGGGCAAGCTGATGGTACAAGCTGCACACCAACCGGTCTTTCTCGCCATGGTACCGGGAAAATCCGGTTCGCTCTACCATCTGCGCCTGTCTTCGCTGTTCCGCATGGACCGCGAAGGCGAGATGGTCTTGCAACTGATCCATGATGACGATGTGCTCTACACAGTGGTCTTTACCTTCTTCGGCTGCCGCACGCGCGCACCCAGCGATACCGGTGTGGGCATCGGCTGCATCCAGGGTCCGCAGGGCGCGGAAGGCTTGCGCCGCGTGCGCGAAGCCACGCGCGACCTGCACGGCATGCGCCCCAAGTTCCTGATGATACGCCTGGTACGTCAACTGGCATACGAGCACGGTTGCCGAACCATGCTTCTGGTAGGCAATGCCAACCGGGCCGGCCACCATTCGGCAAAGAAGAATGGCCGGCTGCTCGCTGACTACAATGCATTGTGGCAAGAACTTGGCGCCACGGCCCGCAGCGATGGCGACTTTGAGTTGCCATGCGAAACTCTTCCCGCGCTCGCCCTCGAAGAGATCGCTTCCAAAAAACGTTCGGAAGCACGCAAGCGCCACGAACTGACCTTGAACATGATCGACAGCCTGCGCAACGGCCTAGCATCGCATCGCAGCCATGTCCACGTCGCCGTGCCCGGCATCGCCATGGCCGCCAATGACACCCAGCATCCGGCCGAATTCGACGACGAGCACTTTTCCGCCGCAACCTGACCCTCTCCCTGGTATTGGCCAGGCGCCCCGCCCCCGCGCCCGCATTCATTCCGCCACGCAATACCCCAGTTCGCCTCCCGCACGTGCGCAAAAACCATGCGCCGCACATTCCTGTTACGCTAGCAAGATCGGTGTGCATTCCTGGCGCGCCGGTTCCCCCAACGCTTACTAGGAGGCAAGTCATGCGCGTAGACATCTACCGCCGGGCCGAGCACGGCGGCATTTTTTCCTACCTCGCCGTGCCGGAAGGAAAGCTCATTCCGGAAGAAGTTACCAATACCGACTGGCAGCTGGAAGTACGCGCCAGTGAAGTGGCCGACGATGCCGAGATCTTGCCCAACTACCATATCGAACAGCCGCACCAGCAGATCGCCGCCAAGGGCTATGCGATCACGGGCCTGAAAGACATGTAAACAAAAAAAGCCAAACCAGCATGTCTGCGGTTTGGCTTTGTTGCATGCGCCGGGCAGTACCGGTCAGTATTCGACCGCCACTTCTTGCGCACCCAGCATTTGCTCCAGCGCCATCTGCAATTCATCCGATGGTGCCACTTTCCATTCGTCCCCGAACTGCAGCACGCAACTGACGCCTTGCGGGCTGACCTTGGCGGCGATCGGCAATCCATCCGCAGCCCGGTGCGGCATGATCACGTCGCTGATGCGTTTCATGTCCAGCGTCGTGGGCAGAGTCAAGCCCAGCTGGCGGCCATACTGCACGCGCGCGGAGATGATGTCGAAGGCGCTCTCGGCCGTGATGCGCAAGCCGCCCGAAAAGCGGTCTTCCGACACCTTGCCCACGACGGCGAGGAATTCATCTTCCTTGAAGATTTTCCGGTTGGAATCGAACAATTCACCGTACACCGTCACTTCCACCGTGCCGCTCTTGTCGTCGAGCGTGACGATGAGGATCTTGCCGCGCTGCGTCATCTGCGTGCGCAAGCCCGTGATGACGCCCGCCATCATGCGCGGTTCGCGCGACGGCGACAGTTCCGATAGTTTCGTGCGGGCAAAACGGCGTGCCTCGGGCGCATACGAGTCGAACAGGTGGCCGGACAGGTAGAAGCCCAGCGCGATCTTTTCTTCCGTCAGGCGCTGTTTGTCCGTCCATACGGGCACCTTGACGTACTCGGGCGGCGCCACCATGTCGCTGTCGTCGCCGCCGAACAGGCTCACCTGGTTCGCCGCCTTGGCCGCCTGGTCGGCGCACTCCATGGCGAACGCCACGGACGCAAGCAGGATGGCGCGGTCGACCTTCAGGCAATCGAAGGCACCGCTGCGAATCAGGGATTCGATGGTGCGGCGGTTGATTTGCTTTTTATCAACGCGCTTGCAGAAATCGAACAGGCTGGTGAATGGCCCGCCCACCTCGCGCGCGGCGATGATGGCTTCGATGGCATTCTGGCCCGAGCCCTTCACGGCGCCCAGGCCATAGCGGATCTGCGTGACTTTCTTGCCGCTCACGGATGGCGCAGCGCCGCTCGGCATGAAGCGGTAATCGGATTCGTTGATATCCGGCGGCAACAAGGTCAGCTTGCAGATTTCCAGCGAGTCTTCCACCAGGATCTTGATCTTGTCCGTGTCGTCCATGGCCAGCGACAAGTTGGCGGCCATGAAGGCGGCCGTGTGGTGCGCCTTCAGGTAAGCCGTGTGGTATGACAGCAAGGCGTAGGCGGCGGCGTGCGATTTGTTGAAACCGTAGCCGGCGAACTTTTCCATCAAATCGAAGATCTCGTCGGCCTTTTCCGCCGTCAAGCCATCCTTCGCCGCACCGGCGCGGAAGATCTCGCGGTGCTCGGCCATCTCTTCGGCTTTCTTTTTACCCATGGCGCGGCGCAACATGTCAGCGCCGCCCAGCGAGTAGCCGCCGACGATCTGCGCCATCTGCATCACCTGCTCCTGATACACCATGATGCCGTAGGTTTCGGACAGAATCGATTCCGTACGCGGATCGGGATAATCGAAGCGTTCGCCGTGCTTGCGCTTGCAGAAATCCGGAATCAGGTCCATCGGGCCCGGACGGTACAACGCCACGAGCGCGATAATGTCTTCGAAACGGTCGGGACGCGCATCTTTCAGCATGCCCTGCATGCCGCGCGACTCCAGCTGGAACACGGCCACGGTCTTGGCCTTGGTCAGCAGGTCGTACGATGGCTTGTCGTTCAGCGGCAAGGTGGCCAGATCGAAATTGGCTTGCGCCGGATCAAGCTGCTTGATGTAGCGCACGGCGCGGTCGAGAATCGTCAGCGTGGTCAAGCCCAAAAAGTCGAACTTCACGAGGCCGACGGCTTCCACGTCGTCCTTGTCGTACTGCGACACGACGCCCGAGTCGCCACCCTGCGTGTACAGCGGGCAGAAATCCGTCAGCTTGCCGGGAGCGATCAGCACGCCCCCCGCGTGCATGCCGATATTGCGCGTGATGCCTTCGACTTGCTGCGCCAGGTCCAGCAGCTGCTTGACCTCTTCCTCGTTTTCCAGGCGTTCCTTGAGCAGCGGTTCTTCCTCGATGGCGTCGGCGATCGACACGGGTTTGCCGGGCTTGAACGGGATCAGCTTGGAGATGCCGTCGCAGAAGTTATAGCCGAAATCCATCACGCGGCCCACGTCGCGGATCGCGCCCTTGGCCGCCATGGTACCGAAGGTAGCGATCTGCGAGACGGCCTCCTTGCCATACAAATCCTTGACGTGCTGGATGACTCTGTCGCGCCCCTCCTGGCAAAAGTCAATATCGAAGTCGGGCATCGAGACGCGTTCGGGATTCAGGAAGCGCTCGAACAGCAGGTTGTATTGCAATGGATCAAGATCGGTAATCAGCAGCGAATACGCCACCAGCGAACCGGCGCCCGAACCGCGGCCCGGGCCGACGGGCACGCCGTTTTCCTTGGCCCACTGGATAAACTCGGCCACGATCAGGAAGTAGCCGGGGAACTTCATGTTGCAGATCGTGTCCGTCTCGAATTTCAGGCGCGACTCGTAGCGCGGACGCTCCTTTTCGCGCTTTTCCGGATCGGGATACAGCTGCAGCAACCGTTTTTCCAGGCCCGCCTGCGATTCGGCGACGAGGAACTGGTCGATCGTCATGCCGTCCGGCGTGGGGAAGTTCGGCAATTGCGGCTTGCCCAGGGTCAAGGTCAGATTGCAGCGCTTGGCGATTTCCACGGAATTGGCCAGCGCGGCCGGCAAGTCGGCGAACAGCTCCGCCATGTCGGCCTGCGACAGGAAGCGCTGGCTGTCATTGAAGCGCTTGACCCGCTTGGCGTTGGCCAGCATTTCGCCTTCGGCGATACAGGTGCGGGCTTCGTGGGCAATAAATTCCTCTGGGGAAATAAATTGCACGGGATGCGTGGCCACCACGGGCAAGCCCAGCTTGGCCGCCAGCGCCACCGCATGGCGTACCTGCGCTTCCTGGTTGGCCTGGCCGCCGCGCTGGATTTCCACATAGAAATGGCCGGGGAAAATCTCGGCCCAGCGCTGCGCATTGCGCTCGGCCAGGGCCAGGTTGCCATTTTCGATGGCGATACCGACGTCGCCGAAGTGCGCGCCAGACAGCACGATCAAGCCATTGGCCGCACTTTCGCCCGGATACAGCTCATAGGTATTCGTCGCCAGCGCCTGCAGCCATTCGATGCGCAGCTCGGCGCGGCCCTTGTACTGGTTCGTCAGCCAGGCCGTCGACAGCAATTCGCACAGTTGCAGATAGCCCATGCGGTTCTTCGCCAGCAGCAGCAGCCGCGACGGCTTTTCGCGGTTGTCGTCATTCGTGATCCACACGTCGACGCCGACGATGGGCTTGATGCCCTTGCCGCGCGCTTCCTTGTAGAACTTGACCATGCCAAACAGGTTCGACAGGTCGGTGACGGCCAGCGCCACCTGCTTGTCCTTCGCCGCCGCCTTGACCACGTCGTCGATGCGCACCAGGCCATCGACGATCGAGTACTCCGAGTGCACGCGCAAATGGACGAAGGCAGGACCGGGCTGCATCGCTTGCTGTGAACCTGCCGGAGCGCCGGCCTCTTGCATTACCATTTCCATCCTGTGTACCGTTTCGTGCAAAATTCAATGGGGTCTATTCTACCGCGTCGCGGCCCCGGACCGGCGGTGCGGCCCCCTATTGCAGGCAAGAAATTCCTGCCGTGCACAGCCCGCCGGCACGGCAAAACGTGGCCGGCCGGGTATCCCGCCAGGCCTGTCGGGCTTATAATATCGGCTGTTCAGTCTAACCCGATCGCCATCATGCAAGCCTTCACCCCAGCAACACCCGCCGTTTCCGCCGCCGTCAGCCCGTCCGCCACCACGTTTGTCAATATCGCCGCGTATAAATTCATTACGCTCGACGATACGGAAGCCATGCGTCCCTTGTATCAGGAGCAATGCCTGGCTCTGGAACTGAAGGGAACGATCCTGCTGACGCCGGAAGGCATCAACATGTTCCTGTCGGGCACGCGCGAGCATATCGATGCCTTCCTCGCCTGGGTCCGCAGCGACGCGCGTCTAGCCGATCTGGAGTGGAAGGAAAGCTTATCGAACGAACAATCGCACAAGCGCATGCTGGTCAAGCTGAAAAAAGAAATCATCACCATGCGCATGCCGCTGATCAAGCCGGAACTGGGCCGCGCCCCGTCCGTCGACGCGCATACGCTCAAGCGCTGGCTCGACGCCGGCGTCGACGATGCGGGCAAACCCGTGGTCATGATGGAAACGCGCAACGCCTTTGAAGTGGATGTGGGCACGTTCAACAACACACTTGATTACCGTATCGACAAGTTCACGGAATTCCCGGCCGTGGCTGCCGCGCACAAGGATGAGCTGGAAGGCAAGACCGTCGTCACCTTCTGCACGGGCGGCATCCGCTGCGAAAAGGCGGCCATCCACATGAAGGAAATCGGCTACGACAGCGTGTACCAGCTTGACGGCGGCATCCTGAAATACTTCGAAGAGGTCGGCGGCGAGCACTACACGGGCGACTGCTTCGTCTTCGACTACCGCACGGCGCTGAACCCGAAACTGGAACCGACGGAAACCGTGCAATGTTTCGTCTGCCGCGCCGTCGTCACGCCGCGCCAGCAGCTGGCGCCGGAATATGTGTATGAAGTGTCTTGCCCGCACTGCTACGTGTCCAAGTCCTAAAATAGGTTGACAGTGTTTCTTGCTGCATACACGCCTGATCCACCGCATCGGGCATTCTGTATTGCAAGATCGTGTGCGGCCGTTCCTGGTTATAGATCCGCACCGATTGCACCACCATTTTGCTCGCCTGTTTCAGGTCTGTAGGTCGATTCAGCAAGAATTCGCCTTTTCAGAATACCGCTGATCCGTTAAGCCAGCGCATTCTGATAGTAGTCGTAACCATCCGTCCTTGAGCAAGTCAACAGACGGTCTGCCAAAATGATTTTGGTCACCACCCCGTACTCGTCACTCATGACGTCGATGACTGCCTCGAACAGCGCCGACCTCTCTTTTTCTTCTTTGAATTAACGTTCCAATTCCTTGATACTTTGTTCTCGCATCCGTAGCTTGAACTGTTCATCCGTCATCGCCCCCCCCGTTTGCCTCAACCTCTTGGGCATAGCATCCTGCAGGCCATGTTTACAACACCATACCAAAACCGTCGAACGACCTTGTATTCCATGCCGCTTTTGCGCCAGCCTGTTGACATCCCTTCTCTTCATCGAAAAAGTGTCAACTTATTTCAGAACGGGTCAACGGTAAAAATAAAACTTGAGTGATAAGGCTTGAGCGCGCCTTACAAAACGTCCATGGCAACGCTGTGTTGCCTGGCTCTGAACGTTCTGTTCGGCACTCTCAAACGTCGCGCCTGAAACGCTTGTCGAGAAAGAGGCGACACGATAAGTAAAAAATCAGGCGTAACTCCCGGCCTCAGACGCTCTTTTTCCGAATGACATTCAGCCACCAGTGATAACCCAATACCAAGATCGAGGAGATCAGTAAACCAATCAGCATACTTAATATTAGCGCAGGCCCCAAACGGCTTGAACGGCGCTCGGGCAGGCTAGGACCAGCAATAAACCGGGTCTTTTCCAGATACAAATTCACTGCAGTCTGATTCCCGATACTGATTTTATTATAGACCTCCTTCACTACCTCATTGCCCATGTCTTTATTCTTGAAGACGCTGTCTTTAATACCATCCAATTCACGCAAAATCGATTCACCAGACTTGTTGGTGTCGAGCAATGCTTTTGCCTTGTCGACATACTCAAGCAACAAGAGGTTTTGTTGTTGCTCCCGTCTTAACTCGATAATATCCTCACTGGTGCTCAGAGTATCGACCTCGTTTGACATCAGGTGAGTAAGCGGTGACAGATAGCGTGAATTTTCAGGAGTAACCGATAGTACTTGATTAACCGCCTGTCTATTTGATTCAGGATATTGGGCAACGATCTGCTTCAATGTAACGCCTTTGCGCTTGTACATCTCCATTTTTTCCTTTAACTCAATCATCTTATTATCGAGTTTGGAAATTTTTGCCGTTATTTCAGTATGCTTGAAACGCAAGTCATCCGAATAGATTAAATAAATTATGCTATCCATCGCATAGCGTCCCAGAAGCCTGACCATGTTTTGCGCATCCTGAGGATTGCCAGTTTCATACTTAATACGCAAGCCAATAACGTTGTTTGCGCCATCTTTAGGCTGAGTCATCAATTCTTTGGCATCGGTCTTGGTATAGGAATACACCGGATCAAATAATGACGAAACAATTTCTTTGGACAGAAATGCTCTTCTCAAACTACCAACTGAGGCTACGTCCGTCATCTTACTCTGCTGTACAAACTCGTCAAAACGCCCGCTGGTGCTAAACAATGCAGCATAACGCTTATAATCAGCAAGTGAAATACCCGGACTGGCATCCTGATCAATCTTAATACCGGGATTGGTATCCTGATCAATCTTTTCTTTGGACATCGGAATAGCACCGCCAAACTGCAGAAAAGCCTCGCTTTTATACTGTGCAGTCGATAGTGTGTATGCCCCACCCAAAACCGCAGCCAAAGCCATGCAACCAAAAATAGGTTTGCGCGCTCGCCACAATATACTCAATATATCGCTCAAAAAAATCAGGTGAGCATTGTTATTGGCACTATCAGGCTTTAATTCATCCAAATTTTTCATAGATCTTTTTTGTCAATTATAAAACAATATACGATGCTACGCATTGTATTGCATAGCTCTATGCACTGCACTATCTCAGACACAGTTAGCTTTCATTTTCAGTACAAAGCAGGTGTTGCCGCGATTGATCGTCGCATATCGCCTTTTCTATGCGCACACCAAATTAAATCTTCAATATCACATTGGGGCGCATATTCCGAAACCACTCGCAATAACAAAACACGCACGGCCTCGTGATCGAATTTCTCACAAGCATAAGTCAATTCCGTCAGCAAACCATCCAATTGACTCCAGGGTATTTCCGCTTCTTGCGCACGCATAATCAACGGGTGCTCGGTACCTTCGACGTTTTCACCAATCAACAATTCTTCGTATAATTTCTCTCCGGGGCGCAAGCCTATGTGTTGAATCTCTATCGTACCTTCCGGCGTCAATTCGCTTCGCACCTCCAGGCCACTCAAATGCACCATACGCTTTGCCAGATCGACAATTTTCACCGGCACGCCCATGTCAAGCACAAACACATCGCCACCAGAGCCCATCGCGCCAGCCTGCAATACCAGTTGTGCAGCCTCTGGTATTGTCATAAAATAACGTGTGATTTCAGGATGGGTGACGGTGATTGGGCCGCCTGCCATAATTTGTTTACGAAACAGCGGAACAACGGAACCAGAAGACCCCAGTACATTTCCAAAGCGAACCATACAAAATCGGGTCTGATCCTGTTTACGAGCGAAGGCTTGCAAAATCAGTTCGGCGAGCCTCTTGGTCGCGCCCATTACATTCGTCGGACGTACCGCTTTATCAGTGGAGATCAAAACGAAACGTTTGACATTCGCTGCTATTGCCGCCCGCGCCATACTTAAGGTGCCAAGAGCATTATTTCGTATTCCCTCGATCGGGTTATGCTCCACTAATGGTACATGCTTGTACGCGGCAGCGTGATATACCGTTTCAACACCGAATGTACGCAAGATTTTTTCACACTTTTGCGTTTCCAGCACAGAACCGAGAAATGGTTTCAGATCAACATCACTATTGAGCGCGGTCCGTAAGCCTTGTAATTCTTGTTCGATCGAATACAAGGCAAACTCTGACATTTCCAACAAGATCATTTGGGCGGGCCGCTGACGCAATATCTGACGGCACAATTCGGAACCGATCGAACCACCGGCCCCAGTCACCATCACAGATTTTCCAGCGATATGCATCGCCATCAAATCATGATTGGGTTCAACCGCATCGCGGCCGAGCAAATCTTCAATCTCGATTTCACGCATATCTTGTAGACTCGCCGAACCACTAATTAGGTTCTTGATAGGCGGCGCCACTAGGGTTTTGATCTTGAGTGGTTCAAGCTTGTCAAGAATACGGCGCTGTTGTGCCTTAGACAAGGATGGCATTGCAACCAATATCTTGGTGATTTTCTTGCTGGCCGCCATTTCCTGTAGCGCTTCCGGAGCATATACCCGAATGCCCGCAATGGTTGCTCCCTGCAACTCCTTCTTATCGTCAACAAACATGACAGGACGATATTCTCCGGCGTGGCTCAAGGCTTGCGCAAGTTGACTTCCAGAAACACCAGCGCCATAAATGGCGACACGGACACTATCGACAACCTTACTGGCATGCGCAAAATAACCACGCGCGGCAAAGCGGCTGGCAGCGACATACATGATAGCACCGCCCCAGTAAATACCGAAGACGCCACGCGACAAACCAGCCATGCTAGTGGTGAAGACCGTCAACGCCAACAGCGCGGCAACAGAAAAAGTGACGCCGAACAGCACCATGTAGACTATTTTATAGTCGATGAAGCGGATAACCGCCCGATACAGTCCCAATTTGATAAAAATCGGAATCGAGATCAACGGGGCAATCGCGATGAGCCAGATATACGGACGGACGATCGCAACAGTGAAACCATCAAAGCGCAAAAAGATTGCCACCAAAAAAGTCAATGGCAAAAAAATTAGATCCGCCGTAACTGCAACGGTCTGCTTATGCAGGCGAGGAGAATTTAATAACAACGTCATTAATGATAACCAATAAAATAGAGATCGTGAGAAGCCAGATACGGACTGTCTTACAATTGAGCACCATTACCAATGCCGATGTAATCCATACCCTGTGCCCGAAAAATCCTGCAAGTCAATGCTTGATTCCGTCCCGCCGTAGCACTTTGACCAAAGTCATCAATACAATTTTCAAGTCGAAGAAAAATGATTGCCGATGTAGATACTCAACATCCAATTTGACCTTGTCAGGGATCGGTAACTCGTCCCGCCCATTCACCTGCGCCCAGCCAGTCAGGCCAGGCGGTATCGCATCTACGCCTTGCTGCGTGCGCAGGCTGATCAGGTCTTCCTGATTAAATAAGGCCGGCCGTGGCCCAACCACACTCATGTCTCCCGTAAAGATACTCCACAATTGCGGTAACTCATCCAGACTTGATTTACGCAAGAACGAACCGGGTGGGGTCAAGAACCGCGCTGGGTCGGTCAGCAAATGCGTCGCCACCGCAGGCGTATCAACACACATGGTCCGGAATTTCGGCATTTTGAAGATTTTATTATGCTTGCCGATCCGGTCCGACCAGTACAGTACAGGCCCTGGTGATGTTAATCGAACAAAAACTGCCACCAAAAGTAGCGGGATAAAAAATATACATAAAGAAAACAAAACAAACACCAGATCAAATAACCTTTTCATATACAACCAATCAACTATTAGATAAAAAATGATCCACCGTCTGCTGAATGGCGTCCTCGACCCTAACAGGCGGCACCCAGCCCAGTGTCGATTTCGTATGTTCGATATCTACTTGCAAGGATCCCAGCAACCGACTGGCCGCCGCTGATTTACCGAGTAAACTGGCACTGGCGGACAGCAAGCCGACGGGCAACGCAAACAATAAGGCGGACTTTCCCATAGCCCCAGATAACATGCGCAGCAGGTCAGTCATGCTCAGGTCGCAATCATCCGATACCAAAAAGACCTGTCCGGCCGCATGCGGATGACGGCAACAAGTGATAAGCAAATCAACCAAATTGTCCAGAGCAACCATGCTTCTGCGATTATGCACCGCGCCCAGAGGCAGCGGTATGCCACGCTTCAGCAATTGCATCAGTCTTAAAAAATTGGCCCGCACGCCTGGACCATATACCAGCGGCGGACGCACAATGACTAACTGTAAGCCGGTTTCCTGCGCTAACTCCAATAAAGCTTGTTCCGCTTCCAGCTTGGAAATACCGTATGGATCCAAGGGCGCTGGCGCGTCAACACTGGTGAACGGCTTGGCATACGTCTGTTCGCCATTTACCTTGATGCTGCTGACATACACAAAACGCTGGATACCGCTGCGCACCGCCTGTCTGGCCAGATTTAATGTCGCATCCACATTCACGGCACGGAAAGCCGCCAACGGATCGCTGGACTTGTCATCCATTACATGCACGCGCGCAGCCAGGTGTACCACCACATTGCATCCCTGCAAGGCTGCGCTCCAATCGGTTTGCGCCGTCATCTCGCCGGCCTGCACGCGCGATGGCAACGCGCTCCTTTTTCGCATAGCGCCGGCAAACGGCACACCCAAGGCCTCTAGGCGATCACATAATGCCGAGCCGACGAATCCGGACGCGCCGGTCACCAATATTTTATCCGACACGCCGCACCATTCCACAAAGTCCATCAAAACAGTTCCGCATATTGCTTGGCAATCCGATCCCAAGTATAAAACTCATCCGCTAGCACCTTCATTTTCAAGCCAATCGCCGCAAAGGCTACGTCGTCGGTACTGGCAAGCAGATTCATCAATTCATCCGGATTGCTGAACGAAAGACCTGCATCATGAGTAGTATAACGATTGAAATCGCAATCAAAATAAGCGATCGGCAAGCCCAGATACATAGCCTCAACCAAAGATGGATTGGTACCACCCGCGCTATGGCCATGGATGTAGACATGACAGTTGCTCCTGATTTCATTCAATGTTTCTGGATGATAAATAGGATCGAGTAGATAGACATGCGCCAGATGCTCATATTTCTTCCTTAAATTTTCCCCATAAATACTATTATTCCAATTTCCGATAATAACCAGATCGATACCCGTATACGTCTCGAAACAACTGAGAATAATATCGAGATTATTTTCCGGTTCGATCCGACACACCTTGAAGGCATAGCGTTTATCGGAAAAACTGTATTTCTCGCGTGCCGCAGCGCTCATGCTGCGCGCCACCGCATGATCTGCGCCGTAGGCGATCAACGCTCCGCTGCGGCGATACTGGGTTTCCACATATGACTGGATAGCCTGATTGTCTACCACAACCACATCCGCCGAACGCACCGCAGCAGCCTCGGATTTTTTCAGAAACCATTTGGCAAATCGCCCCCATTTTGCGCGCCGCCATTCTAGTCCATCGATGTTGACGATGATTTTCTTATTACTGATTAGTTTAATAATCGGCAGAAAAATGCATCCCGATACGCCCAGCACCACAATCACATCAGCAAACCTAATCGCCTTCAGCATGGACACCAGATCATACACAATGCTCTGGGCACCATTGGCGTCCAAGTTGATGTACTCAAGCGCCGCACCGTTGTAAGTACGCATTTTTTTCTCGTATTTTTTGGCGCTGCAAAAAACCGTGAACTCAAACTTCCCCTCCAGACGCTTCGTCAGATGATCCACCAGCGTCTCCCAGCCGCCGTAACTGGCGGGAAGTCCTACAGAGCCAACAATTGCAATTTTTTTCAACATGGCAAGACAATCAGATTTTCATTATAAATAATTTCAAAAATATGAAATCAAAAAGTAAATACAACACTTGCAGAGCCATCAATGTAAAACATCATGGTGGCGCCCCAAGACTTATTGCAACCGACTTCCTCTCAACAAGAGAGGCCCATTCTAAAGGAAGCGTTTGCCACACCAGATCAACATTGTTGAACTTCCGCCATCACCGCTTCGAGCGCGGCGGCAAATTTATCATGTCCAAAATCTTGCGCACGCAAGCGAGCGGCCTGCGATATCGCCATGCACAATTGCTCATCATCGGCAAGCGCCAGTACACGGAGACGCAGTTGCGCAGTATCGCGCGAATCAACCAAAAACCCTTGCACAGCGTCAGTGACCAACTCAGCCGGACCACCAAGCGGGGGAACAATCACCGGCACACCAAACGCAATCGCTTCAAGGATAGTAAGACCAAAGGTTTCCTGGCAGGTATCGACGCGGGAGAGGTTCAATACCACGCTGGCTGCGCCATAAAATGCGGGAGTATCCATGGTTCTCGGATACACCGTCAATTTTGGCGGGCATTTTCTATTTGAAAAATATTCATCGATATCTGCCAATTCGCCATTGACCACCAGGTCAAAATGGATATCGTCCCGTTCGGCGAGTGCATCTACCAAGGCAAGCAGTTCCGGTATGCCTTTATAATCGCGCAGCGACGCTACCATCAAGACCTTGAAAATACCCTCACGACGCGGCATATAAGGCGCGGTAGTAGCAACCCGCTGGAAACCTTGCTCTAGCGTATTATGGACACAGCGAGCTACCACTCCCCCAATAGGCAACATTTCCATATGAGTCTTGGAAACATAGATATTCAAGGATGAAGTCCACCTCACCAGGCTCGTTAAATACAAGCGCAGCGGCGCCGGACTGATCGACACTTCATGAATATGATACAACACGCGGCGCCCAGTCAGTTTTCCATACAGAGCGGCGCCAAAAGGCAACAATGTATTGGTGTAAACGATAGCTTTTTTTTCAATACTCCGATCTCGCAATAAAGCGAAAAACAAACATAACTGACTAAAAAAATAAGTGAACAGCGTCACCCAGCGATACTTCGACCGCACGTACCAATAGCGCGTAACGGGAAGATCGCAATCAGATAAAAACCCCTCGCTGCCGCTACCAACAAATATCTTTGCGCCACTGGACTGTTTTTTTAGGACAGAAATCGTTTCAGCCAATATCTTGGGACTACCAGAAAAATCGTTCAACAGATGGCAAAATATAATTTGATTCATAGATTTAAATTCAATTTTTAGAATTTAGCAGCGAAAAAATATTTTCGTTTAACTATTTTCCATGACAAACATAGATGATGCCTGTGGCGTTACAGTGGCTATCAGGACAGGTTCGATCAGCCTTCCTCAGATCGCGGGCTTATCCAGACGTGACCGGATCACTCTGGCCGGCACCCCGGCAACGATCGAATAGGGAGGAATTTCACCGCGCACCACCGCGCCGGCGGCTATCACACAACCATGGCCGACCCGGGTGCCATCGAGAAAAGTAACTTTAGCACCAACCCAGCAATCATCTCCGACCACAATTCCTTGCCGCGTGACACCCTGCAAACGGATCGGAATATCGATATTGTCAAATACATGGTTCTCTGGATGAAAACTAGTCCATTGCCCCATGATTACATTACTGCCGATGTCCACCCCCCCCGCTCCACCGATGAATGAAAATCCACCTATACCCGATTGATCGCCGATACGTATTCCTTTTCCCATATTGGTGATGATGCCGGACGCCTCGATGACCGTGTACGGGCCGATATTGACACCATTCCCAATGACCACGCCCTCGCGCGACAAACCATCGATCAGCACACATTTCCCCAGCGTTACACCGCTGCCAAACTTGATACGACTGCGATTACGTAGTTCTACCCCCGCATTCACAAATATCCATTTTTTAGGATTGAATGCAATTCCACGTAAAATGCAGCGCATTAGACACATGGCTCGGCGAAAGGCGATGCCGAACAAAGTTCCCATAGGAATATCTGGATCAAGGCTGTACGCCTTTCCTTTGATCATAGTGGCGCAGGCCGAAATCATACGCCTTGTTAGTCTTGAAAACAATCTTACTTCTCCCTTGCAATTATTTAACATCAACCTCTACAACATACTCAGTAGAAATTTTATTAGGCGAGTTTCTTTCCACCAATATATAGGTAATAACCATCAGGAAAATTGGATTCCCAAGACTAATCAGTGATGAATTCATGAATCCGGCCAGAAATATGAAAAATAGAATAGAAAAGTTTTCCCTGGAGAAATTTCTGTGCTGGCAAAAAATAAAAATAAAATAAAATACAAAAAATAATAATGGTGAACGATAGAACAACAGTAAATAATTATTATGTGGATTGGACTCAAATCCACCAGCGTCAGTACCATCTAGTTGAAGAGTCGGGACTGAAAATTCAGCGACCGAAAAATGACCAAAAATATAATCAATCCAAGTGAAATTTTGCATCACATGTTCGAGCTGCTGCTCCCATATCATCGATCTTGCATGCGTCAGGCTATATGCCAGCATACGCAAATCGATGTCGCTGCCAAATATGCTCATGCTCCCGCTCACTTCCACGGCCACCAGTATTGCAGCAAACAGTATAGAAATAGAAACCAGTATTAACGAAGAAAGATAACGCCGACTTTTATATAATGGATATAAGGAAAATACAGAAAAAACGGCAACCAATGGAGTCAAACGAAATGACGCCAGAACGCCGAATAAAGATGCAGCCAAATAAAACTTGCGATCACTCCCCCGATACATGAACAAATTTATCAGTAATACTAGTGAACTATAACTATCGATAGTGGCGGGGCTACCTTCGAGGCCATATAAAATACCGTATTGTAAAAATCCAAAATTGACACGGAATTCTTCGGTGTCCACATATTCATATAGCGTGTTGGGCACCAAGCCACTCCATATCAGCGTGGCAGCGACTAGATAGAGCAAGTAAGTCCGGTTAATGAAAAGAATAAAATCCTGGCGGTCCACGTCAAAGGTTGAAAAAAACCAGATAAACAGCATCACCTTCAAATACAAAGCCACTGTGTAGCTATTATTGTCATATACCTGCATGAGAAAAAATATGCAGAAAATAACCGCAAAAAATATGAACAGCCGATATTGCCATTCAGCCTGCAAGGCTTTTACACCTTTCTGCATGATCAGCAGAAAAATGCACATCAGGCCAAACAGCGTGGAAACATATTCACTGGTTGCCGATTCATTACTTCTGAAAAAAATGGAGAAAAAAAACGCCAAATAAACCGCATACAGAACTTCAATCGGTTTCACCTTCATATTTTCACCATTTTTAGTTAAATTTCCCCTCTGCCTTGAGACGATTGTAATGCTCAATATTACGGTTTTTGAATGGCTTGGCAGGATGTCCGCCAGCAATGGCAAATGCCGGAATACTTTTCACAACCACGCTACCTGCCTGAACAATCGCTCCTTCACCGATTGAGACCCCACCAAGAACAATTACGCGGTCCCCCAGCCAAACATTGTCGCCTATCGTGATATCCTTGAATAGATAGCTATCGTCGTAAGGAATCGCTTGACCATGGTCATAATTATGTTCTTGCGTGATCATCAGGCAATTTCTACCGCTATGAAAATTAGCGCCAATCACCACCGTCCCGCCGCCCAGTATCTCCATACCATTAAAATTAACATTTTCACCAAGCGTAGTGGTTTTACTCACCCAACTCTTGCTGTTCACTGTCAAATGTGGATGGCAACTTTGACATTGCATCCGAACTATTTTTGTATAAATTTTCCGATCTAGTGATTGCTTGAGTAGCCAGATCGATCTCAATATTTTTTTAATCATATGATTTTTTGTTTTCCAAGACGCCATGGCATCGGATATACACGGTGTGCCAACAGCCAGGTGAGCGTGAATAAAATCAACCAACTGGCTACCATCGAATACGCGGATCCCGTAATGCCAAAGATTGGAATCAGCAAATAATTTAACAACATGACTATACCGGCAGAAATCAGAGTCATCACTGAGAGAAAATAAGTCTTCTTCACATAAAAAATATAATTTGTTGCCATGAAATAAAAACCCTGCAGCAAAAATGCCAACGAAATCAGCATCGCTACACCTTGCCCTTCATGGTAATTAACCGAGATAAAGAAATGATAGACCAGCGGTAAGGCAGCAACAAAAATCAGAGATCCCGCACACATCAAAGCAATAATTTTATAGGTTTGCAACACCAATTTTTTCTTTTGGTCAAAAGATGGAGAACTGTTCAACTGGGCATATAAGTGGGGGACCCAGGCTTGATTGATCGAAGACATGACAATCATCACGGCGCTAGCAATTTGATAAGCTACGTTATAAATACCAACGGCATCCGCAGAAACCAAATTAGCCAAGAACAACCGGTCGGCCATTGCCAGCATGATTCCTGCCAATGAGTGCGGCACAAGTGGAAAACCAAATTTAATCGCTTCGTGAAAATAATATTTATCGAAGCTGATATTCAGAAGTCCTTCGCGAAACAACATCACCAACGAGATCGCGTTAAACACCACAAATGATCCCAGCATGCCCCACATCCGCCCTTCCCAGCCATTTTTCAAACAGATCACGAAATACAGAGAAAATACGATGTTCAGCAGGGTCAGGCCAATCTTGAAGACACCATACGCCATCAATTGCTGTCGTGCTTGAAATATAGTCGGCATCAGCATCGGTAGTGCCTGCAACAAGACGAAGACCGCGCTGGCGGTGACCCAGAATTCCGAAATCTTGAACAGGCCTGCGACTTTTTCGCTAAAAATAAATAATAAAGGTAAGACGACAAAAAAACCCAGTACGGGAAGCCATAGGATAGTCGTGATAAATTTGGAAAACTGCTCCTTTGTCAGTCTGGTGTACTCGATAGTCACCAGCCCCTGAAAACTGAGCAAGACAATCGGAAGGAGCAAAGCTTGTAACATTGTGACCAAAGAAAGAATACCGAATTCCTTGGGCAGAAGATACGCTGTCAACACCGGCAACAATAAAAATGGCACAGCCGCATTCACGATATTGAATGCAGAGTAGGCAAATATTTGACTGGAAAGTCTCATGCAATAACTTGGTGAATTTCTCTAAGTGGCGTGTTATGTAACTTCAAATACGTTTTTAGCGCATGGACGCCATGCGCTGGAAATCGGTTTTTTTTCTGCCAACGCTGTCAACGCAGCCCCCATCAGTTCCGTCGAGCGCCCCTCGCTGCCAGTTCCTACGCTGTGTGAGAAATACTTCGATGCGGTATAAAAATCTGTACGCTGCATGGCGCCGTCAAGGCCGTTGATCAGATCAACCGGATTGTCGGCATAAAACACTACGCCGCGACGGATAAAGCCATAATGATCCAGTATTTTTCCTTTAAACGGCATACAAATAGGTGTGGCTTTGAGCAGTGCCGCTTCCAGTAATATGTTCGAGTCGGCGGCAATGACAATGGCGGACTTGATAATCAAATCGGTCGAGCGTTCGACTTCGGGAGCGCTGTAAGTGACCCCGATCTGCAGCGATTTCTGACGCCATTCGTTGAAACGTCGAGTATCACCAGGGTGCGGCCGGACACAGACAGTGAATGCACCACCGACCTTCTCCAGGATATATTTCGCTGCGGCCATAACCGGATCGACCTCGTCCAAATCGTTTGGACAAATGGAAATACAATTGCGCACCAGCGTCAGATTACTCAATTGACGCAAGGTCTGGTCCAGTTTTGAGATTCCGGCCAAAAACACCACGCAGTCGCCCAAACCTTTTTTCTGATACTTTTCCAATGCATCCACACCATCGAGAAAAGCATAGTCAAACATCAATTTGGGGAACTTCTCGCTGACTGATGCATGCTGCACATAAGCGACAGGCACCTGCAATTCGCGGCAGGCAAGCGCGAACGTCCTACTCAGCATCGAATGGTCGTTCGAAACCACGACTAACGCCGGACGGTTCCTCGCCAACATAAAACGTAAATAGACAATATATCCGCAAGAGAACATGTATTGATCTAATGCAAAACTAAACGATTTTTTCCGATGTCCCGAAGCCATCAAATATTGAAAAAACACCCAGGGTGCATACATCAATCCCAACAGATTCGGGATCAGAAAACTGATCTTGTTCGGCTCCGCAATTTGCCCCGCTATGGTAATGCCATTCGGCACGCAGCGGCCAAGATCTTCCAAGGCTCTTTTTTCATTGATCGACGAATAAAAAAATACGACTTTGTTTTTCAGTTCGGCGTTGACGAGCTTAACCGGGCCACCACGTGGCGGGCACAAATCTTTCAAAAACCAGAAGAAGAATGAGGCCAATCTGATCGACATGCCTTTTTTCTGCAACACGGCAGATGGCAGGTTGAGCGTATTCATTTCCTCTGTAGCAAATGAATATACGGCATCATAGATATTCGGCGGGGCAAGTTTCTCAAAAAATCCGGAAAATATACTCATCATTTAATTTCATTGAACAGACTGAAAACAGGAACAGCATGTACCTGTCTGATTCATCAAGGAAGCAGAGCCTTTATTTTTTATTTTTAGCCTGGAATCACATCTGCAATGATATATGCGCTGCCCGACTTCAAGTTTCAATCGACAAGACAAGGCTGATACCGCGATTGCGTCGATTACCGGACCGCATGGACATAACAACAATCAAAGACGCTCAGGGATTGCTGCGCCTTTATTGGCTGCGGCCAGTGCGACATAAACCATCGATGATAGTAAGTCAACACGGGCCATGCATGTCATAGAATCAAATTCCAGCTCAGCGCCGTTCCGGCCTTGACGTCTTGCTTGACGGTCTGTCCAAGCACCATATCGTAGTGTTTCGGGGGCAACCCCAAACCTGGACGGATGGCGCGTAAATTTTGTGGACTCAGTACTTCGCCCGCCTTCATGTCTTGGGTGATGTACAAGGAACGACGGAACACCAACGATTTCTTTTCTTTCTCGGTCGCACCATAACTGATTTTTCCCAGCGCCTGCCAGGCCCGTTCGCTTTCGATCACCAGCGAGCGCATTTCGTCCGGCTCCATTGAGAATGACGAATCGACACCACCATCGGCGCGGCTGAGGGTGAAATGTTTTTCGATGACACTGGCGCCCAACGCGACGCTGGCCACCGATACGCCAACCCCCATCGTATGATCTGACAGCCCCACTTCACAATCAAACAAACCGCGCAGATGTGGAATCGTCAGGATGTTGGTATTTTCCGGCGTGGCTGGATAAGTGCTGGTACATTTCAGCAAAATCAAGTCCTTGCAACCAGCTTCGCGCGCGGCGCGTACAGTCTCGTCGAGTTCGGCGACACTTGCCATGCCGGTGGAAATAATCATCGGCTTGCCTGTGGCCGCGACACGGCGAATCAATGGTAGATCGGTATTTTCAAACGAAGCGATCTTGTAGCAGTCCATATCCAAGGTTTCCAGGAAATCGACCGCCGTGTCATCAAACGGGGTGCTGAACGGAATCATTCCCAGTTCGCGAGCGCGATCGAAGATCGGCTTATGCCATTCCCATGGCGTGTAGGCTTCGCCATACAGCTTGTACAAGGACGTACCAGCCCACAGGCTGTTGGGGTCGCTAATGTGAAATTCACGCTCATCCAGATCCAGGGTCATGGTATCGGGCGTATAAGTCTGAATTTTCAGCGCATGCGCCCCCGTCTTAGCTGCCGCCTCGACGATTTCCAGCGCACGTTCGAGCGACTGGTTATGGTTGCCGGACATTTCGGCAATCACGAAAGGAGGATGGTTCTTGCCGATCAGGCGGTTGCCAATTTTGATGGAATCAGTCATGTTGCAGCACCTTCTTAAAATAGCTAGTGGAGTTCCTGACATAGCCGGCAGTCAGGAACAGACGGTGAGAAGGCTGGTTATCACCGAGAACCTCCGCCCGTATTGTTGTTATATCCGCACGCATATTGCGTAACCATTGTTCTGCGCTAGCAAGCAGTTCCGCCCCCAGGCCCTGCTGCTGCGTGCCCGGCACAAGATAAATTGATACTTCCGCGCTGTCTTGCAGCAAATCAAAACGCACCACGCCAACTGGCTGGCCGTTGCGCTGCTGACCAATCATCAAAATACGCTGCGGGTCAGTCAGCAAGGCTGTCAACCAGCGCTGATGACTCTCCAACGCTATGGGCGCGCTGCTGCGCGACACGGCGCGGATCGATTCATGGTTCCGCCAGAGCATCAAGTCAGCAGAATCGTCCTCGCTGGCCTTGCGCAAGACAATCGCTCCCATGCCCAGCTTGCGCGCCACGCGCGCTGTGCCACGGCCATCGACGATGGCATGGCTCTGGCGCGACAGGCATTGCCGCAAGGCAGGATTGTCGAGCAACGCGGTGTAATGAAGCAGCAAAGCCTCTTCCAGCTCCACGCCTAGTCGAATATCCGGCGCATACACCAGGCCGCCCACCGCTGCGTCGTCAACCAGTTGCCGCTGATTGTCCGCCACACACAGCGTCAAGGTGGGCAGTCCCAAACTGCAACGTTCCCAAGTCGCCGTGCCGCCAGCACCAATCGCCAGGTCCGCCGCAGCCATCAATTCAGCCATACGCGAGGTTTGTACATGGCAAGTAAAACCATGCTGAGCACAAGCGTCTTCGATCGCCGCACGTGCTGGATGGCGCATGCCAATCACGACATCGACCTGCAGTTCCGGCCGGTTTGCACGGGCCAGCGCGGCAATAGCAGGCGCCGTGTAATTATCGGCATCGACACCACCAAAGAAAACCAGCACGCGGTGTGCCGCAGCGCTGCGCAAGCCGCACCTGGCACGCCAGGACGCAAACTCGCTCCTCAGCAAGGCGTGGCGCGGTCCCAGCAACCTCAGGCATGCAGACGGCAACAAACCGTCATAACGTTGCTGCATGTCATGGTAATAATTTTGGTCCAGCAAAACACTGCAGTCATGTGCACGATCTGCCAAGTCATCAATGACCATGATCCTTGCCGCAAACGCCTTGGCGGCCTGTTCCCAGCGCGCATCGAGTGCATAATGGTCAACGATAATCCAGTCTGCTGCCTGTCGCGGTGAAAGCAGCGCGCGCACCTCGTCCAGTTCTTGTTCCAGCGGCACGCCCAGCCATGCAAGATGCGCTGGCGAACTTGCGGCACCTTCCGCGACAGCGCAAATGGGCGCTGTCAAACTGAGTACCTCGAATTGCTGCGTACGCAGCCAGTCGACATAGTTTCCCGTCAATTCGCGGCAAACGAAGGTAACCGCCGCCCCGCGCGACCTGAGCTCTTCCGCCAAGGTTGCACAACGCATGACATGTCCGCTTCCCATTTGCAAGGAAGCATCCACGCGGATAACGACTGAACTGCTCATCGTACCTTGAACAATGGTTCCAATGGTTTGCAGCGTAGCAAACCTTCCAGTGTCCCCTCCTTCACGGCGGTAACCAGCATCGGCACCACTTCTTCATAAGCTGCGAACAACTTCTCGAGATCGCTGTCGCTATGGCTGTAATTGACGTTATGGGTACCGAAAGTCAGAATGCCGCGCGCCAACATTTCTTGCATGAACAAGGTCTTGATATGCCATTGTGTGTACGGAGCAGCATCCTTGATCAGCACGAAACTCCAGCTCGGATGGCCGGCAACGCTCATGATGTGCTGCGCCGCATTCGCCTCGATGATGGCATTGAGGCGGTCGATAATTTTCTGGCCCTGCTTCTTGATCGTCGCCACGACAGGTTCGCGCTGCAATTTTTCCATCGTCGCCAAGGCCGCCGCCAGCGACAGTGTTTCGCCACCGAAGGTGAACGAAAAGAAGATTTCTTCCATGAGCTTCATGACATCGGCGCGGCCGGCGATGGCCGATACCGGGTAGCCATTTGCCAGGCCCTTGCCGAACGTGGCAAGGTCGGGCGTAACGCCAAACAGCTCTTGCGCACCACCATTGGCGTAGCGGAAGCCCGTGATGGTTTCATCAAAGATCAGCAATGCGCCATGCTTGTGGGCCAGTGCCTTGACGCCTTCGAGGAATCCTTCCGCCGGCGCGTATACATTCATCGGTTCGAGGATCACGGCCGAGATCTGCTCGGGGAAGTCGGCAAACAGCTTTTCCAGCGATGCCAGGTCGTTGTACGCAAATGTATGCGTGAGTTCGCGCGTGGCAACGGGAACGCCGCGGTTGCGCGCGGTCGAACCGATGTACCAGTCCTGCCAGCCGTGGTATCCGCACACGGCCACATGTTCGCGGTTGGTGTAGGCACGCGCCACGCGGATGGCGCCGGAGGTTGCATCGGAACCATTCTTGCCGAAACGCACCATCTCGGCGCACGGCACGATTTCGCAGATTTTTTCCGCGACCTGCATTTCAATCTGATGCGGCAGGCTGAAGATCACGCCCTCGTCCAATTGCGCCTTGACCGCATTGCTTACGTCTTCGTCGTTATAGCCGAGCGTGATCGACGCGAGACTGCTGATGAAGTCGATGTATTCATTGCCATCCACATCCCATACATGGCTACCCTTGCCGCGCTGAATAAAGTACGGTGAAACACCCAATGGAAACTGGGTTTTGCTCTTGCTGAAAGTCTGCGAGCCGAGCGGGATCGTTTTAAGGGCGCGTTCCAATAACTCTTCAGAGCGTTGATAGCGTGTAGACATATTAGTTCTCTATGGTGGGGGGGATAGTCGGTACTGCATCGGCGTCGAGCGATTTTTGATATCCCTCGTTACGTCCATGCATGGTGTTCCAATTTACTAATTCGGGGCGCTGTTCCAGCAGGGATAGGACATCCTGCATAGAAAAACGCGTGTTTTTCCGATACAGCGCGTCGTAAATCAGGGAGACCAGCTCAAAGTCCTTCGGCTCGTCCACAGTCCAGCGCAAATGCGACAAATCCGTGGCGTTACGGTACACGCCCACCTTATAGCGCTCGGCTTGCTGGTGAATGAACGGCGTAACATGCTCGCGCTGCGACGGCAGACGCGCTTCGCGCCACGCTTCATCCAGGCAGGAGGCGCGGAAAATCTCCACATCGAGGCCATCCGGGTAGCTGGCCTCGACACAATTGCTGACGTAGTCGTAGTCGCCGGCCAGATAAAACGCGATAACCTCATCGATCAACGCCGGGTCGGTCAGCGGGCAATCAGCCGTCAAACGCACGATATGTTCGGGCGAAAACGTTTGCGCCGCCTGGTGAAAACGCTCCAGCACGTCGTTCAGATCACCCCTGAAGCAGGCGATGCCACTGGTTATGCACAATGCTTCAATGGCGTCATCCGACTCTTCACGGCTCGTTGCCACCAGCAATTGGTCGATCTGGCGCACGTCGCGCAGGCGCTCGATCTGACGCAGCAGCATCGGCTCGCCCAGCAAGGGCTTGAGCACCTTGCCTGGCAGCCGCGACGACGAAACACGAGCTTGCAATATTGCCAATATCATGTTTTACCCTTTGCATGCTGCCACAAGGCAGGATTGACGATCGCTTCGTCACTGATCGCAAACGCCTTATAGTTTTCGCGCGCGGCGCCTGCGGCCGTGTGTCCGGCCGCCGCGCATATCTCTTGCAATTGCACACTGGAATTGACGCCACATACCACCTGGTCGATCTCGTCCAGCCCGGTCACAAAGCCCAGCGCGGCTTGCAGCGGCGTCAAACCTTGTCCGGCAATAAAGCGGTGATAGGCGGCCAAATGCTCGCGCACACCATCAAAATGGGCCGGCAATTCGTGGGGAGCCATCAGCAGCAATCCTTGCAGGAAAGCGGAACGGGCATGGATCTCGACACCAGCCTGTTTCAATTTGCGCAAATGTCCGCTATGCAGCAAACGCTGGTCCAGCACGTTGACAGGCAGCTGAATCAGGTCGATCGGGAAACGTGCCAGTACGGCATCAATCTGCTGACCGGTATACACGGACACGCCAATCTTGCCGACCAGACCCCGCTGCTTCAACAACGTCATGCGCGCCATCAGCGCCTCTCCGCCGGGTAACAATAAATCGTCGACGCGGTGGATCAGCAGGCCATATACGCTGGGGCGCTGCAGCTTGCGCAGCGAGGCGTGCAGGCTGTCCTCCAGTTGCTGCGCCTCCACCTCGCTCACCATCGAACCGGTAAACTGCGGTGTCTTGGTCACGATGTCGAAAGGCGCGGCAGGCGACATCGCACGGCCAAGCACCGCCTCGCTGTCGCCATACAGTGCCGCCGTATCGATCAATGTCAATTGCAACTGGGCCGCAGCGGCCAAAATCGCCGCCACGTCCTCTTCGCTTACCTTGCCTGCCGTATTGGCGATACCATAATCAAGCCCGAACTGAACTGCGCCCAAGCCTATTTTCATTTCAGCGCTTTCCGCAAGGCCTCGATAACGCGGTCTTGCTGCTCTTCCGTGAAGGTGGCATACATGGGCAGGCTAATGGCTTGCGAATAATAATGTTCCGCTTCCGGGAAATCGCCAGGCTTGAAACCTTTTGCCTCATAGTAAGGCTGAATATGCACAGGAATATAGTGCAGATTGACGCCTATCGATTGCGCGCGCAGGGAATCGAAGACGTCGCGGTGCGTCTGCGTCAAGCGCTCGGTCTGCAGGCGGATCACATACAGGTGCAAGCCCGAATAGCCGTCGGGATGCTGCCATGGCGTGATGACAGGAAATTCTGCCAGCAAGGCATCATAGCGGCGTGCCATGACATGACGGTGCGCCACGAAGTCATCGAGCCGCGCCATCTGGCTCAGGCCAAGCGCCGCCTGCATGTCTGTCATGCGGTAGTTGTAGCCGAGCGTGACCTGCTGGTAATACCATGCGCCATCGGGCGCATGTGTCATCAGTTCAGGGTCGCGCGTAATGCCATGGCTGCGCAGTTGCTGAAGGCTGGTCGCCAGCTGTGCGTCTTGCGTGGTAGCCATGCCGCCTTCGGCACTGGTAATAATCTTCACAGGGTGAAAACTGAAGACGGTAATGTCGCTGTAACGGCAATTGCCTATAGCTTCGCCACGATACTTGCCGCCGATGGCATGCGAAGCATCTTCGATAATCTTGAAGCCGTATTCCTGGCCCAATGCATGGATGGCAAGCATGTCGCAAGGCTGCCCCGTCAAATGCACGGGGATGACCACCTTCGGCAGACGCCCTGCCAGCTTCGCCTGTGCCAGCTTGTGCGCCAACGCCTCCACGCTCAGGTTGTAGGTGCGCGCATCGATATCGACAAAGTCGACATCGGCGCCGCAATACAAGGCGCAATTAGCACTGGCAACGAAGGTATTTGGACTGGTCCAGACCAGATCCCCGGGGCCGACGCCCAACGCCAGGCATGCGATATGCAAGGCACTCGTGGCGCTATTGACTGCGATCGCGTGGGATACACCGCAATATGCCGCCAGCGCTTGCTCAAACGCCGGCACTGCCGGCCCCTGCGTCAGAAAGTCGGAGCGCAAGACATCGACGACAGCCTGAATATCGGCCTCGGAAATATCCTGTCGACCGTAAGGAATCATCGTCATGTTTTACGCGGTATGGGTAGGGTCAACGTGAGCCTGGATCAACTCGCGCAATTGTTCTTTGCTCAGGAAATCGGTATTACTGCCGCTGTCATAGCAGAAACCCGGCGGCACCAATTTGGCGCCCATCTTGTCGCAATACTCTTGCGTCGAATACTTGGCGCTCATCGGCAGGATGGCGTAATACTTGCCCATATCAACGGTATTGAAACTGTCGCTGGAAGTGATCATTTCCTCATGAATCTTTTCGCCTGGGCGCACGCCGACAACAGGGAAGCTGCATTCAGGACCAATGGCTTCAGCCACATCGGTGATGCGGTAGGAAGGAATCTTCGGCACCAGCACTTCGCCGCCCCAGGCGTTCTCAAGCGACCACAGCACCATGTCCACGCCTTCTTGCAGACTGATGTTGAAGCGAGTCATGGCCGTATCGGTGATCGGCAAGACACCCGTCGCGCGGCGCTCGAGGAAGAATGGAATCACCGACCCGCGGCTACCCATTACGTTACCGTAACGAACGACGCTGAAACGCAGATCGCGATGGCCAACGATATTATTTGCTGCAACGAACAGCTTGTCCGAGCACAGCTTGGTAGCGCCGTACAGATTGATCGGTGCGGCAGCCTTGTCGGTAGACAACGCAACCACACGCTGCACTTTGGTATCCAGACAAGCCTCGATCAGGTTTTGCGCACCCAATACGTTGGTTTTGATGCATTCGAACGGATTATATTCCGCTGCTGGCACTTGCTTCAGCGCAGCAGCATGAATCACGATATCAATACCTTCCAGCGCGCGTCGCAGGCGGGCTTCATCGCGGATATCGCCGATAAAATAACGAATACCAGCATACTTTTCATCCGAAAACTCATGCGCCATTTCAAACTGTTTCAGTTCATCGCGCGAAAATACCACGAGGCGCTTGATGGTCGGATAACGTTCCAGCACGGTTTTGACAAAGGCCTTGCCGAACGAACCCGTTCCGCCGGTAATAAGGATAGACTTATCTGATAACATTTTTATATTATTAATTAAATGAGAATAACGAATTAAATAAACGCAACATGCTCAGCAGACACCGATATCGTTAACAAATCGGCATCACATCCATCAGGGATACTCGGTAGCACATTGCACCGACCAGAAAAAGAAGGGGGTAGGTATTGCCCGAGACTCAGCCGGACATACATTTACCCTAGCCTGGTCAGCGCAACAAATTGACGTGCCTCAAAACGGGAACCGTAACAAGCTCAAAGTAATCGAGAGCCCGAGCAACACAGCCAGCCACCTTGCACTTTGACAACCAACTAATCTATGAATCATCCCACATCAAAGATGACGTGAATTCAAGGAGATCAGAATGCGCTGAATGATGTCGACACAAGATATTTCTAATTGCTTTTTTAAAAAACAGTCACACCATTTTACCATTATTGTCTTGCTAAAAATACGAAATTCTCGCCTAAAAACCACACTCCGCCATGCAGCCACAGCGTCATTTCTTCGCAACAACGATAAACATAAAGCAAATCACCGGCATGAATATGCAGCACCACACGCGGAAATATTCTCAATTAAGCAAGCAATGATGCTATGAGTGATAATGCAATTAACCGCCCGCTTCGACACTGCATACCACACGGTAGAAGTACCCCAGCAGCAACGCCTTCCACCTGCCCTGCACACCAGCGACGGCACGCCGCAGCCAACCAACACTGTTTCGACATTTCCAGATGCTGCCTTCCAAGCCTGCATGATATATGCACAGCATCCTATTTTCTAACCATCTTGTACGGTTTTACACCTTGTCACAATTACGCGCCAACATAGCCACCGCCACCGCCTATAATACTTGCCCTGCATGCCAGATTCTGCCGCACATGCTTTAAAGCAAGCCAATACTTAACAATTCCCACCTCCTGCGACCATGGCAGCAAGCCGGGTCTTCTATGCGCCCGTACCCGTGATAGAGAAATATCACGCTATCAAATCTTTAAAGACAGCCTGCAGGTTTCACGCGAAAATTTATACAAGCAATAACTCCAACAGACAACACGCCAGTCACGCCACATGCCACATTGGCACCGAGCCCACAACTGAAGAACGCCCTGCCATCCCTACGCGCACGCTCATTGGAGCGGCGCGCCATGAGGCACCAACACGCGATCAAAAAAAAAACGCTGGGGACAATGCCCCAGCGCCTGCGCCATCCAGAATACAGACCGATAAACTTTATTGCTTCAACAAGCCACCCAGCAACGCGGCCACCTTCTGCTTAGGCTTAGCCGCGGCAGGCGCCATGCTGGCGGCAGCCGGGGCTGCTGCCTTGGCGGGCTCATATGGCTTCAGGAACCAGGGATCGGCCTTTTCGCGGCGGGCGCCGGGACCAAAGGCGGGACGCGCACCGCGCTCGGCGGAGCGGCTGTCGCGACTCTCGCCGGCATGGCGGCTCTCGGGGGTACGCGCAGGACGCGCCTCGCCGCCTTCGCTGCGGCGCGGCGGACGGCGCTCGCTGTCGCTGCTGCGGGCAGGAGCCGGATTGAAGCCCGTCAATTCACCGCGCTTGATGCTTTGCTTGATGAGTTTCTCGATATCGGCCAGCAAGCGCTCGTCCTTATCCGAGTAGATCGAAATGGCGTCGCCCGAGGCGCCGGCGCGGCCCGTGCGGCCGATACGGTGCACATAGTCTTCCGCGTTGTACGGCAAGTCGAAGTTGATGACGCAAGGCAAGTCGGAAATATCCAGGCCGCGCGCCGCCACGTCGGTGGCCACCAGCACGTCGATCTCGCCCTTCTTGAACGCTTCCAGCGCCGCCATGCGTTCCTGCTGGCTCTTGTCGCCATGAATCGCCGTGGCGCTCATGCCTTCCTGTTCCAGCACGCGGGCCAGGCGCGAGGCGCCGATCTTGGTATTCGAGAATACGATGACCTGCTTCAGGTCGCGCTGGCGCAGCAGATGGGCGACCAGGGCATGCTTCTGGTCTTCCGTCACCTTGTACACCACTTGCGTGACCTTGTCGGCCGTCTGGTTGCTGCGCGCCACTTCGATCGTCAGCGGATCGTTGAGGAACGTGGCAGCCAGCTTCTTGATTTCTGGCGAGAACGTGGCCGAGAACATCAGGTTCTGGCGCTGCTTCGGCAGCAAGTTGATGATGCGTTGCAAGTCCGGCAAGAAGCCCATGTCCAGCATGCGGTCCGCTTCATCCATGACCAGCATCTGCACCTGGCTCAGGCTGATGTTCTTTTGCTCGATATGGTCGAGCAAGCGGCCCGGCGTGGCGATGACGATTTCCACGCCACCGCGCAGGATGACGGTTTGCGGCTTCATGTCCATGCCGCCGAAGACGACGGTCGAACGCAGCGGCGTATGCTTGGCGTAAGCCTTGACGTTTTCGGCCACCTGCACCGCCAGTTCACGCGTTGGCGTCAGGATCAGCGCGCGCACCGGGTGGCGCGCCGGCGACATGCTGCTGCTGGCATGCGCCATCAGCAACTGGATGATCGGCAAAGAGAAACCGGCTGTCTTGCCGGTACCCGTCTGCGCGGCACCCATCACATCGCGGCCTTGCAGCACCACGGGGATCGCTTGTTCCTGGATCGGTGTCGGATGGGTGTAACCCTGGTCGGTCAGTGCGCGCTGGATTTCAGGCGCGAGGCCAAAGTCGGCAAAAGTCAGGCTGGGAGCAGCGGATGCGGCAGGTGCTGGTGCAGGCGTAGCGGCGGCGGGCGCCGCTTCAGGGGCAATCGCCGGGCTGGGCGTAGGAGTCGATTCGGTTTCAGACATAAATTTTCTGGTGTGCCTCCGCACTGCGGAAGCCATGCTTTCTCAATAAACAACATTTCGGGGCACAGGCAGCTCCGTGCAAGCCATGGATCATTGTTCTTGCGGCACCTCCGTGCTCCGGGACATGCTGTAGGGCGTATGCGGGAGCGTCGAAGAGATGTGCTGCGATGGCGGCGGAGATCGCGCCGGCGGAACATCGCGCGCAGAAGATACAATATCAGTGCTGTAAACGATACCCTAATTCACCGCAACTGTACACGGAAACCGTGATTTTTGAGCAAAAAGCGTTCCAGCAAAGGCCCGCCGGGATGCCGTATGATGGCAACTTCGATGCCAGCTCCGATGCCTCTTCCGCCGCCCCCTGCCCTCACCATGCCCACCCCGCCTCTGCCCCACGATCCGCCACCGCAAGCGCCCAGCAAACCGGGCAATGACGAGTGCTGCCACAGCGGCTGCACCTTTTGCATTCTGGAAATGTACCAGGAAGACCTGGCCGCCTACGAAGAGGCCCTGAGGGCGTGGCAACAGCGTCAGCAAGCCGCGGCCGCACCCGCCACCCAGGGCGTCAGGAAAGCGCGCAAGCGCGCTTAATTTCTTACTTAATTAAAAGCTTTCCCACTCATCCACTGGCGCGGCACGTCGCGCCGTGCTGGCCAGTTGACGCGGCGCCGCTGCCGGTTCCACGGCTGCCGGCGCCTTGACGGCGGCGGGCGCGCGCGGCCCGGTTGCAAAGGTGCTGGCCGCGTCGAGCTTGAAGATGCTGACCACGGCGCTCAGGCTGGCGGCCTGCTCCTGCATCGATTCGGCCGCTGCCGCCGCCTCTTCCACCAGGGCCGCATTTTGCTGCGTCACCTGGTCCATCTGGGCGATGGCCTGGTTCACCTGCTCGATACCGGCGCTCTGCTCGCTGCTGGCGGCCGTGATCTCGCTCATGATGTCCGTCACGCGGGTGATGCTGGCAACGATGTCATCCATCGTGCGGCCCGCCTGGTCCACCAGTTTCGATCCCGCCTCGACTTTCTCGACCGAATCGCCGATGAGGACCTTGATATCCTTGGCCGCGGCGGCCGAGCGTTGCGCCAGGTTGCGCACTTCCGTGGCGACGACGGCAAAGCCGCGCCCCTGTTCGCCCGCGCGCGCCGCCTCGACGGCCGCATTCAGGGCCAGGATATTGGTTTGGAAAGCAATGCCGTCGATGACGGCGATGATGTCGACAATCTTGCGCGATGAAGCATTGATCGACGCCATCGTGCCCACCACTTCGCCGACCACCTTGCCGCCCTCGATGGCGATGCTCGACGAGGTCAGCGCCATGGTGTTGGCCTGGCGCGCATTGTCCGCATTCTGCTTCACGGTCGACGTCAGCTCTTCCATCGACGAGGCTGTTTCTTCCAGCGAACTGGCCTGCTCTTCCGTACGCGACGACAAATCCTGGTTGCCGGCGGCAATCTGGCTCGACGCCGTGGCGATGGTATCCGTGCCGCTGCGTACCTGGCCCACCAGCGTCTGCAGGCTGGCATTCATGTCTTTCAAGGCCTGCATCAACTGCCCCGTTTCGTCTTGCGATTGCACAACGATATGCGCCGTCAAATCGCCGGCCGCCACCTGGCGCGCCACGCCGACGGCCGCGATCAGCGGACGCGCCACGCTGCGCGCTCCCCACAGCGCCAGCAGCATGCCGATGACGACGATGCCTACCAGCAAGCCGATCAGGCTGGCGCGCGAGGCCGCATAGGTTGCGTCGGCGCTGGCGCTCGAGCGCACGCCGCCATCCGTATTGATCGACACCAGTTTATCGAGGACCGTCATCATGTCCGTCATGACCTGGGCCGACGGCCCCACGGCCAGCGCGCGCGCCTCTTCCTTTTTCATCTCGCGCGACAGGCTCAGCATGGTTGCGTGCAGGCGCATGAATTCATCGTTGAGCGCCAGGAAGCGCTCGAACACTTCCTTCTCGCCCGGTTCCGAAATCAGGCTGCGGTACTTGTCGCCGTCCACCTTCAGCTTGGCCTGCGTTTCCGTCATGCGCGTTTCATTCTGCGCCATGTCGGCATCCTGTGCGGCCAGCATGTGCGCCAGTTCCCAGCGGCGGAAATCGCTGACGTCGCTGCGCATGGACATGGCCGCCAGCACGCTGGGCATCCAATTATCAGACAGATCCGTCGACGCGGTATTGATGCGCGCCATGGAAAAGATCGCCGATACGCCCAGCACGGCCGTCAACAGCAGCACGGCGCCAAACGACAAGATCAGCTTGGTGGCAATTTTCAAATCAAAAAACCATTTCATGCGTTGCTTTCCTTCATAAACGGGTAAACGGGACAAGACCGCGGGACAAGACAGCCGCGCGCTGGCAAAGGCACGGCGCGCGCAGTGAGGGCAGGCTGCGGGAAAGGGAGCCGTGGTGGAGAGCAAGTGCAGCAACTCATACCGGCACAAACCAAATTTCCGCAGTGCAACATTTTATCACCGTCGCACCAGACGCAGAGTGGTTTGATCGCGGCATGCGGCCAAAGTTCGCGGATAGCGCGGCGTATTTTTGCCCAAGTGCGGCTGTTTCCACAGGGAAAAATGCAGGAACAGGCGTAGGAGTCGGATGACACGAGGCAATGTTCCTAGCCTACATAAGCGCGTCGGCTCATCCGATGCCCGTGCGCAGCCCCCGGTTCTATAGTGGATACAAGATTCAGCACAACGCTAGCAAGCCAGAAAAGCAGCGCCATCCAACAAAATCAGAAGACGAGGCCCTACCATGTACAAAGCTTATAGCAACCTGACACCAGCAACGAATACCCACGCCGCCGTCCAGCACAACTGGCAAGCCGCTCCCGCCACGCCCATGATCAGCATCACGGGCGCGCAACAGAACGAATTGCTGCGCGCCTTGTCGCGCGCCGATCTGGAGCGCCTGTTTTGCCAACTGGAATTGGTCGCTTTGCCTGCCGGCAAGCACCTGTTCGACTGTGGCGGCAAGATTGAATACACGTACTTCCCCACCAACGCCATCGTTTCCCTGCTGTATGTGATGGAAGACGGCGCCACCACCGAGATCGCCGTCATCGGCCGCGAAGGCGTGGCCGGCGTGGTGCTGTACGAAGCCGAGCGCGCCACCTGCACGGCCATCGTACAAACGGCCGGCTACGGTTACCGCCTGAAAACGGCCTTCCTGCGCGAAGTGTTCAATGAAGGCGGCGCGCTGGCGCAATTGCTGATGCGCTATACGAGCGCCATGTTTGCGCAAATGGCACAGAACGTGGTGGGCGGCCGTCATTGCAGCATCGAGCAAAAGCTGTGCCGCTGGCTGCTCGACCGCCTCGACCGTTCGCTGTCGAACGAGCTGAAGGTGACGCAAGACACCATGGCCAACATGCTGGGCGTGCGCCGCGAAAGCGTCACCGTCACGGCCCGCAAGCTGCAGGACGAAGGCTTGATCCAGTACCGCCGCGGCACGGTCGAAGTGCTCGACCGCGAAGGCCTGGAAGCGGCCGCCGGCAATTGCTACAAGGCAGCCCGCGCCGGTTTCGAACAATTCCGCAGCGGCATCAGCGCACACAATTAAGCACGACGCTGGCCAGCGGGCAGGCAAGCGGGTATCGTAGATACTCCTGACTACTCCGGAGACTGGCCATGAAACTGATCGGCATGCTCGACTCGCCTTATGTGCGCAGGGTCGCCATCTGTTTGCAACTGCAGGGAATTTCCTACGAGCACTTGCCGCTATCCGTGTTCCGCAACATGGATGCCGTGCGCGAGATCAACCCCGTCATCAAGGTGCCAACCCTGGTCCTGGACGACGGGCAAGTGCTGATGGATTCCACCTTGATCCTGCAATATCTGTCGCTGCTGCGTCCGGACACCGCCGTCCCCGCCCTCGCCGACAGCGTGCGCGCGCTGCGCCTGACGGGCCTGGCCCTGGCCGCCTATGAAAAAGCCGTGCAGATCGTCTACGAACGCAAGCTGCGTCCGCTCGACAAGCAACACGCGCCGTGGCTGGAACGGGTCAGCATGCAACTGCATGCCGCCTGGAACGCGCTGGAACAGGAATGCGCGCACCTGCCCCTGCCTGGCGAGACGGGCAATATCGACCAGGCGGGCGTGACCATCGCCGTCGGCTGGAGCTTCGCCCAGCTGGAAACGCCCGATATCGTCAAGCCCAGCGATTACCCGGCCATCCATGCCTACACGCGCTCGGCGGAAACCCTGCCCGCCTTCCTGGCCACGCCGCCAGTCTGACGCGCCGGAGGCTATTTGCCTGCGCCGCCCGGCCCGGGTACAGCGGCGGCCGGATAGAAGTGCCACCAGCCCGGCCTGACATCGTCAAACGCGTGATAGTCGGGCGCAAAGGCCGCCCGGGCAGGATCATCAAAACTGCCCACCAGCAAGGCCACCGTCGGCGCATCATCGATGGCGCCGACGGAACTGCCGCACGCGGCGCAAAATGCCCGGCTGGAATACTCGGAAGAACGGTATGTTGCCGGTGCACCGGCCGTACCCGTCCAGCGCACTTGATCGCGCGCAAACTCCACCCACGCCACCGTCGGCGCGCCCGTATGCTGCTGGCAATTGCGGCAGGAACAGCTGTGCGGATTGCTGCCCTCGCCTGTCACTTCAAAGCGCACCGCGCCACACAGACAGCCGCCTGTTTGCACCACATTCTCCATCGCTTCTCCTCGTTTGCACCGTTGCGTGCCCTGCCAGCAGATACGTACCCGGTACAATATTGCCATAATCCCCCCTGGCGCAGCCCAAAGTACGCGGCGCCGGCACTATGAAAGAATAAATGGAAGACATCAATTGCGAAGGCTTGCCGCACATCCGCGTACTGGCAGGCGAAAACACCAGCGGTCCCGTCTATGAAACCCTGCCGGCGCGCCAGATCGACGAGCACGTCTACGAACTGCTGGCCTCGCCCGGCCTGACCCTGAACCTGGCGCGCGGCGACATCGTCAACATCGCCGACCCGCTCGCCCCCGCCGAAGTACTGAAGCGCGGTGGCAACTTCTGCATCCATATCTACGACGCCGACGACGTGTCGCAAGAGGCAGTGGACCAGCTCGAGCGCGACGTGCAAAGCCAGCTGGGCGGCACCCTGGATGGCCAGTACAAGGGCAACCTCACCTTCAGCGTGCCGGGCCACCATGGCATCTACAACGTCAACGGTCCCTTTGACGCCTTCCGCGAAGCGACGGGCGTGGAATGGTACTTCGCCAATATCTACGTCAACCTCGATGACGACGATGATGAAACCTTGCTCAACTGGTGGGTGGATATGTAAGGTTGTCCGTGCACCAGGCGGAGCCATGACACATGTCAATGTTCTGTATTGCTCTGGCACACATCAAGCTGCTTGCCCGCGCCTTGCATACGCTCTCTCTATCGTCAACCACAGAGAGCAACGATATGCCCTACATTGCGCGCGCCGACTATGCGAAGCAAAAAGAAATCGTGGGAAATGGCGAGTGTGTCACGCTGGCAAGGCGCCTCACCGGCGCCCGTGCCTCTTCGCTTTGGCGCGAAGGTGACAAAGTGCCGGACCTGCTGGAACACGGCGGCATCGCGAAAGGCACGCTGATTGCCACCTTCGTCAATGGCCGCTATCAGAATCTGCGGCAGGGCAATCATGCGGCGCTGTTCATCCGCCAGGTACCTGGCGGCATAGAAATTTTCGACCAGTGGCGTCACCACAAGCCCAGCGCCCGCGTGATCTACTTTGGGCGTTCGGCGGCCGGGGCATCGAATCGTCCCGAACTCTATTCGGTAGTGGAATGAAGCTGCTCGCACTGTTGGCATTGACCATCGCTGCCGCGGCGATGCGGCCAGCTGCCGCAGTCCCCCTTTCTTGCCCGCAAGCACCTCCCTCAAGCTGGAACCTGCCGGCCAGCAAACTCGATGGCGTACGCGTGCTGTCCTATCCGTCGGATCAGCCGCCAGCAGCTGGCGAAGCCTTGCCTATCCTGGCCCCGGACAAGGAATGGACACGCAACGGCACCTTGCATCAACGCTGGGACATCAATTTTGATGCGCCCGAGTATCTGTTTCAGGTGGACTGCCTGTATGCGGGTACCGAACGCTACCTGCGCATGGCATTGCCAGGCGTCAAACAGTGCGTCGCAGCCATTGCACAGCGAACGAAAATGGTCAGGTTTCAGTGCAATTAGACAACGCGCCTGGCATTCAGCGCAGTCGATACCGCTACCGAATGAACGCATGAGTCTATCGTTCCGGTTAAACGGACTGCAGCTTGTCCTCGCCACCCGCCAGCGCCCCATGCGGCCGGCACCAGACGAACTTGCCGGTCACTGGCTGGTACAGCAAGGGACTTTCATCGGAAATGGCCAGCAAGCAAGGCCAGCATGCGGCAAGCGCGGCGGGTGTCAGCGCATAGGCGCGCTCCCGGCTGACCATGAACAGGACGGGGGCCGCCCCGGCAGCGTGAAAGTGGGAAGCGAGAAAGGCGGCCACGCGTCCCGATTGCGCCGGGTGCTCGCTGGAAACGGCATCAAACTCGGCCAGCCAGTCCGGCCCCGATACCGTTGGCTGCAGGCGGTGTCCATCGCGCAACTGCATCGGGTGCGTTTCATCGGGCTGGGCCGACACATGGCGCGCCCACAACTGCGCCGCGGCGTGGGGCGTCAGCGCTTGCACTTGCGCCCGCATCTGTGCGGGGATGGAGAAATCGGCATCGAAAAACGGCCAGTCCGCGTCAGGTTGCAGCGGCCGGCCAGCGTCGTCGTCCAAGACTCCTAGGATTGACATATCTCAAGGTAGCGGCGCAACACCTTGTCCATGCCCTGCTCGATGCACTCGACCACCAACGCGTGGCCGATCGACACTTCCAGGATGCCGGGAATGTCCAGGAAGCGCGCCAGGTTGTGCAGATCGAGATCATGCCCGGCATTCACACCCAGACCCAGCGCCTGCGCCCGCCGCGCCGCCTGCAGATAGGTATCGAATACGGCATCGCCATGCTCGCTGCCATGGCTTTCGGCAAACCGCTCCGTGTACAGCTCGACCCGCGCCGCGCCCACTTCACGCGCCCATTCCAGCGCCGGGTAGTCGGCATCGACAAACAGGCTGACGCGGATGCCCAGGTCATTCAATTCCGCAATGACGGGACGCAACAGCGCTGCGTGCTGTTCGATGTCCCAGCCGTGATCGGACGTCAATTGCCCCGGCATGTCCGGCACCAGCGTGCATTGGGCCGGGCGCGCACTTTTCACTATTTCCAGAAATTCCGCCGTCGGATACCCCTCCACATTCAGCTCGCGCCCCCGTTCCGTGCACAGGCGCTGCAATGGGGCAACATCGTCGTAGCGCGCATGGCGCTGGTCAGGGCGCGGGTGCAAAGTGATGCCGGCGGCGCCCAGGTCGAGAAAGCGCGCGGAAAACGCGAGCAGGTCCGGGAAGTTACGGCCGCGCGAATTGCGCAGCAAGGCGATTTTATTGACGTTGACGGAGAGCTGGGTCATGTGCGGGTATGGAATGAGGGTAACAGGTGTGGCAGCGATTGTAGCGGATCGCCCGCGCAGGGCACGACCAACCGAACTCAGCGCTACGTGCTACGATGCAAGATAGATTTCCACGCTTTCAACAACACGCCATGAAATACAAATTATTCCTGTTTGACCTGGACGATACCCTGCTCGACTTCCGGGCGTCCGAAAAACGCTCGTTCCTGCACACCATGCACGAACTGGGCTTGCGCGACGGCATCGACGGCTTGTTTTCCCAATACCAGGCGATCAACGTCGACCTGTGGAAACGTTTCGAAACGGGTGACGTGAGCAAGGATTTCCTGAAGGTGGAGCGCTTCCGCAAGACGTTTGCACTGAACGACATCGCCATCGACCCGGAACTGGCCAGCCGGCTGTATCTGGATTCCCTGCCGGACACGGTCGTGCTCATCGATGGCGCCAAACAAGTGTGCGAAACCTTGTCGCGTATCGGCGAAGTGGGCATCATCACCAACGGCGTCGAGTCCATCCAGAACCGCCGCATCGCCGCCTCCGGCCTGGGCGACTACATTTCCTTCGTCGCCACCTCCGAAGCGTGCGGCCACGCCAAGCCGGACGTGCGTTTCTTCGAATACGCGGCCAACATGGCGCGCGCCTTCAGCAAGGATACGACCATCATCATCGGCGACCGGCTGGACGCCGACATCCTGGGCGCCAACCGCTACGGCATCGACAGTTGCTGGTTCAACCCGGACAGCATGGCCAATACGTCGGCCGCCATCCCTACCTATGAAGTAGCCAGCCTGCAAGACATTGTCCCAGCGCTGGACGTGATGCAGATCAACTTGAAACAGGCTTGATCTTCAACAAAGGCTGCACCTGAAATACGCCGGCAGCGGCACGAAAACACGCCGCAGTTCGCGTACCATCAGGATTCGTCCATCCTGATGCCTGCCCATGCCTTCCTACACCGTCCTGCTCGCCATCGCGGCCTTGCTCCTGCTCTTTGCCATGCTGGCCGTGCGCGGAAACGCGAAGTCCCGTGCGCCGCTGCGGCTGCACAGAAAACCCGTCATGACGGCACGCGAGCAGAAGATGTACCACCTGCTGCAGACAGCCTTGCCGGAATGCACGGTGCTGGCGCAAGTGGCGTTTTCCGCGCTGGTGACGGCGAAGGGATGGGCGAACAGAAACCGTTTCGACCGCAAGGTGGCCGATTTTGTTCTGTGCAGCCAGCAACTGAACGTCATCGCCGTGATCGAGCTCGACGACAGCAGCCACAACGGCCGCGAGCGCCAGGACAGGGAGCGCGACGCCATGCTCAGGCTGGCCGGCTACGTCACCTTGCGCTATGCCAACTTCCCTACGCAGCAGGCGCTGCGCGCCGATGTCGAGCAACTGCTGCTGAAAAAAGCCAGCGTCGTATCGGTCTGATGACACCATCCAAACATCAATCGCGCGTCAGCACTTCCAGCAATTCAATCTCGAAGACCAAATTGGAGTTTGGCGGAATCAAGCCCACCTGCCGCTCGCCATACGCCAGCGCCGCCGGTACCCACAGCTTGCGCTTACCGCCCACCTGCATGCCATGCAAACCCAGAATCCAGCCCTGGATGACCTTGTTATTGCTCAACACGCAGCGAAAAGGCTCACCCCGCTTGTGCGACGAGTCAAACTCCGTGCCATCTTCCAGCCAGCCCCGGTAATGGGCCGTAATCAACGCACCGCGCGCCGCCGCCTTGCCATCGCCCACCACGATATCGTCCATCTTCACTTCAGCCGTCATCTCATTTCATCCTTGATAAATCGCAATGCCGCGATTGTACGACAGCACGAAAAAAGCCCCGGCAGTTACCCGCCGGGGCTTCAATCAATGCTGCAAATTCTGGTGGGCCTCGCGTGAGTCGAACACGGTATCAACGGATTATGAGACACATTCACTACCAAAATCAAGCGAACCGGATGAGTTATCCGCACGAAAAAAATTACCACTAAATACTACTTAATTTTGTCGTACAAAAAATTACTTGTTAATCCCAAAGCAACTGTAAGAATCATTGTACCAATAAATATATAATTTTTCTTTTGAAGACCCTTCAACGTCTCATCTCTATATTTTTCAGTTGCCTTAGACATGACCACGAAGGATGGACTTGGCTTAACGAGCTGAGTTCCAATATAAAAAATAATTGCCATCCCCAAACACAAACCAATAAAAATAGCTATCCCCGCAAATTGTTGAGAATTATTTTCATATGAATAGCCCAACAACACGTTCATTTTTTCGTGCAGCTCAGGCAACCCCAATTGATTGCCTTTTATCAAAACATCCATCTTCTCCTTTAGGATATCAGCATTTTTCTGCTTCCCCCAAGATCCGACACCAAGCATACAAAGCATAACAATTGGAAAAATCAGAGAATAGAGTGCGAAAACTTTAGTTCGCAACCATTTTTTTAGTCTATTTTCAGAAACCGCAATAGAATTAATTTCATCCAAAATTAGTCGAAACATATCATCCGCCCAGGTTCTCTCTGTATGTCGAATCTCTACATCAATAATCCCAGTAGACTCTTTACTTGCCACACCTATAAAACGCCCCAAATAATGTTCTATGTTAGGACTTGTTTCAAACCAAAAAACCAAATCCTGCTTCTCAGGAATAGTCTTCCCTGGAAACTGAATCAAAAGACTCATGCTAATCTTAACCGCTTTACAAATAATATTTTGAGTTTCCGCAAAATGCTCAAATGCAGCGAATGACGAAACAACCCTCTTAATCCCATTTTCATAATAAATATTAGCTTTAAAAGATAGAGGATCAGGGGAATTCTGTTGGCTAATACGTTGATTAATCAATGAGCAAAAGTGAATTAACCATGCATGATCAATTGAAAAAGCAGTTTGAAACTGGCGCTCCAATGTTTGTGGCTGCCCCAACAAACCAGAAATAAAATCCACTAATATTTTTTTGTCAACCGGCATAGTAATGGCATTATCCGCCGTTTCGATTCTTATTACGTCTGTCATAGGTATATTCTTTAAAGTAGTAAAAATTATAAAAATAATAAATACTATGGGAAAACTGAAACCAAAAAAAGGAACTCTCAGTGAGATACATCATCAATCCAATCACGCCGAGACGGCGGAACATACCGAGTTAATTTTAGCACCCCCACTAATCAGCACCGGAAAATTGGCAGCGTGAGCAGCCAAATGCTCCGCCGAAAAATGCGCATACTGTCTCACCATCTGAACCGACTGCCAACCACCTAGCTCCTGCAATACATGCAATGGCGTACCTTGCTGCACATGCCCACTGGCCCACGTATGCCGCAAGTCATGCCAACGAAAATCATCAATACCACAGCGCTTAAGCGCCTTATACCAAGCTGCCGTTGTAGCGGCAATTACAGGCTCACCATTGTATGTAAAAACGCGCACAGCGTGACGGCCATGCTGCAATGTAAGCACACGCATAGCATCATCATTGAGAGGCACCACAACGGATGGCAGGGTCAAGTCCGCCATTCAGACACAAGCTCAACCATAGCCACATTGAACAACGATAATGACCTGTAGCGTACTTAATTACAAACACAGAACGGCAGGCAAAGTGCGCAGCACCTCTTATGCGCCCCGTATCGTTATAAAGATGAAGTTGGTGGCAAATCCGGCTAGCATGCCCGAGTCACAAAACTATGAGGTGATTGTCTCGCGCATAAAAAAAGCCCCAGCAGTCACCCGCCGGGGCTCAATCTATTGCTGCAAATTCTGGTGGGCCTCCCGTGAGTCGAACACGGCACCAACGGATTATGAGTCCGCTGCTCTAACCAAGCATGAGCTAGAGGCCCGGGGGACTGCGGCGTGGCGGCGCTATTGAAAACCCGCCTCGCGCGGCCGTTTTGGAAACGGACACGCGAGGATAGGGGTATCAGGGGCGTACGTCAAGCCCTATTGGCTTCTAGTTGCCTTCCAAGAAGCTTTTCAGCTTGTCGGAGCGCGATGGGTGGCGCAGCTTGCGCAGCGCCTTGGCTTCGATCTGGCGGATGCGCTCGCGCGTCACGTCAAATTGCTTGCCCACTTCTTCCAGGGTGTGGTCGGTGGACATCTCGATGCCGAAACGCATGCGCAGCACTTTCGCTTCGCGTGGCGTCAGGGAGTCGAGCACGTCCTTGACCACGCCCCGCATGGACGCGTGCAGGGCCGCATCGGCCGGCGCCAGGGTGTTGTTGTCCTCGATGAAGTCGCCCAAGTGGGAATCGTCGTCGTCGCCGATCGGCGTTTCCATCGAGATCGGTTCCTTGGCGATTTTCATGATCTTGCGGATCTTGTCCTCGGGCATCTCCATCTTGATCGCCAGGGTAGCCGGATCGGGCTCCGCGCCCGTTTCCTGCAGGATTTGGCGGGAAATCCGGTTCATCTTGTTGATCGTCTCGATCATGTGCACGGGAATGCGGATCGTGCGCGCCTGGTCGGCGATCGAGCGCGTGATGGCCTGGCGAATCCACCAGGTCGCATACGTGGAGAACTTGTAGCCGCGGCGGTACTCGAACTTGTCGACGGCCTTCATCAGGCCGATATTGCCTTCCTGGATCAAATCGAGGAATTGCAGGCCGCGGTTCGTGTATTTCTTGGCAATCGAAATGACCAGGCGCAAGTTGGCCTCCGTCATTTCGCGCTTGGCCTTGCGCGCCTTCATTTCACCAGCCGCCATCTGGCGGTTGATATTGCGCAAGTCCGGCAGCGGCAACACGACCCGCGCCTGCAGGTCGATCAGGCGCTGCTGCAGTTCCTTGACGGTCGGAATGTTGCGGCCCAGGATGGCGCTGTACGCGTGTCCTGCATTGACTTCGCCATCGACCCAGTCGAGGTTGGTTTCATTGCCCGGGAAGACCTTGATGAAGTGGGCGCGCGGCATGCCGCAGCGGTTCACGGCCACGTCGAGGATCTGCTTCTCGATATGGCGCACTTCGTCGACCTGGCCGCGCAGGGTATCGCACAGCTTTTCCACCACCTTGGCCGTGAAGCGGATGCCCAGCAATTCTTGCGATATGGCTTCCTGCGCCTTGGCGTACGGTTTCGAGTTGTAGCCTTCTTTTTCGAAGGCGCGGCGCATCTTGTCGAATTGCTGAGAAATGACGGCGAATTTTTCCAGCGCCGTGCGTTTCAGGGTTTCCAGCTGTTCCGCGGAGAAACCGGCGGCGCCCGACGCGCTCGCTTCTTCTTCCTCTTCTTCTTCCTCTTCTTCCGCTTCGCCTTCTTCCTCGTCTTCCTCGACGGGAGCGGCGACGACAGGGGCGGCGGCGACCGGCTCGTTTTCATCGACGAGACCGTCGACGATTTCGTCGATCTTGATCTCTTCGTTGGCGATGCGGTCGGCGGCGGCGATGATTTCGGCGATCGTCACGGGACAGGCGGAAATGGCCTGGATCATGTCTTTCAAGCCATCTTCGATGCGTTTGGCGATCTCGATCTCGCCTTCGCGCGTCAGCAGCTCGACCGAGCCCATTTCGCGCATGTACATGCGCACGGGGTCGGTGGTGCGGCCGAAATCGGAGTCGACGGTCGACAATGCGGCCTCGGCCGCAGCTTCCGCCTCGTCATCGCTGGTGACGACGGCAACGTTATCGGACAGCAACAACGTTTCCGCATCGGGCGCGTGCTCGTAGACGGCGATACCCATGTCATTGAAGGTACCGATGATGCCTTCGATGGCCTCCGGATCGACTATGTTTTCGGGCAAGTGATCGTTGATTTCCGCGTACGTGAGGAAACCGCGTTCCTTGCCGAACTTGATCAGGGTCTTGAGTTTCTGGCGCCGGCGCTCGAGTTCTTCCTCGCTCGCTTCCGTATCGGACGAGAACGCGTCCTTCAGCAGCGCGCGCTCTTTCGCCTTGCGGTCCTTGGCCTTGGCCTTGTCGACGGCCTTCAGTTCGGCCCGCTCGACGGCGTTCAGGGCGGCGACTTCATCATTTTCTGGCTGGAATTCTTTTGGCTTGCGGCCGCGGCGGCCTGGCACTTTTACCGACGGCAAGACATAACCGGACGTATCGATGGCTGCCAGGGTGGCAGCGTCGGTGGTCTGGCTGACCACGGGCGCGCTGGTAACGCGCGCTTCTGGCCGGTCGAGCGCCTTTTCGGCTTTCGTGGTAACTTTAGTGGGCTTTGCAGCCGCTTTGGATTCGGGTTTCTTGATTGGCACAGGCGCTTTCGATTACACAACGACTTGCTTTACGGTGGATTAGGATAAAGTTTGCTGCCAGTTCCCTGTCTACCTGCGGGAACCACCATCTTCGAACCTGCCGACTACGCAAATTCGACACTGTTACGTTACTTACACCTCATCGGCCACGATCCGCGGGAAGCGCAGCAATTCCTGTCCACCGGCTGTTGCCAGCCGCCTCGGCAAAAATTCCTGCATCGACCGCGTTGGGAGCGAGAGCCTGGCGCGGCTTGCCAGCGTCTGCGAGCCTTGCCCGCAACGCCGAAAACGCCAGTTGGCCCTGGCTGCCGACACGATCCACCGCGCCGATCAAGAGCCTAACTTACTGAAAACAAATACTATTTACGAAACAGAACTAGCTTGCCAAAGCACACAATACTTAGCATTTAATTATAGCACGCGAAAAATGTTTTTCCAGTGCGCGCCATACCCTCAAGGCAAGGTTAGCGATTCACCAACTCGGCATCGCGCTCGCGCTCCAGCGCCCCCTGCTCCTGCATGATTTCGCGGTAGCGTACACCAATTTTCTCGGATGGCAAACCCGACGCAAACAATTGCTGCAATTCCGCCTTCAAGGCATTCAATTTGATCTCGCGTATGGTGCTCACCAGCCACGACAATTCACTGTCGTAATCGGATTCCGTACCGGCCGCGATCTCGCCGATGATCTCATCGTACTCGCTGCCCAGCTCCTTCAACTGCTGCGCCAGCGCGGCAAAACTGCCGTGCTCGCCCAGCGCCTGGCCCACGGCCACCAGTTGCCCCAGGCTGTGCGCCGCATCCGGCCCCAGGTGCTGGAAGGCGGCCAGGGCGGCCTCGTCGATGCGCATGGTCAGCGGCGGATGCGCCACCAGCATGCGCATGATCTTTAATTCCAGGCCGACAGGCACGGGGCGGCCCGATTTCGGCGGCGCGCGGTGCGCCACGGCAACGGGTTTCGCCAGCTCGAACAGGGCTTCGATCTCGGCCGGCGTGGACTGCGTCAGCTGCGCCAGTCCCCGCACGATCTGCAGGCGCAGGGACGACGGTGCCATCAGCTGCAGCAGCGGCTTGGCGTCGAACTGCACGCGGGCGCGCCCTTCCGGCTCCGACAGATCATGCTCGCCCGACACTTCTTTCAGCAAAAACTGCGACAGCGGCATGGCTTCATGCACTTGCTGCTCGAAACCTTCGGCGCCGAATTCGCGGATGTAGCTGTCCGGATCGTGTTCCGACGGCAAGAACAAGAATTTGATGGTTTTATTGTCCGACACGTGGGCCAGGCTCGCTTCCAGCGCGCGGCGCGCGGCGCGGCGGCCGGCCTTGTCGCCGTCGAAGCTGAAAATCACGTTATCCGTCTGGCGCAGCAGTTTTTGCACGTGGGTGGGCGTGCACGCCGTGCCCAGGGTGGCCACCGCTTGCGGGAAACCCATTTGCGCCAAGGCAACGACGTCCATATAGCCTTCCGTCACCAGCACATAGCCGGCGTCGCGGATGGCCTGACGCGCCTCGAACAAGCCATACAGTTCGAAACCCTTGGAAAACAAGGGGGTTTCCGGCGAGTTCAGGTATTTCGGTTCGCCATGGTCGAGCACGCGGCCGCCAAAGGCGATGACTTGCCCCTTGGTATTGCGAATCGGAAACATGATGCGTTCGCGGAAACGGTCGTAACGCTTGCGATTGTTGCCCTCTTCATCGACCTTGTCGATCACGAGACCGGCCTCGGCCAGTGCCACCACGTCGTAGTCGGGGAAGACGGAGCGCAGGTTGTCCCAGCCGCCGGGCGCGAAGCCCATGCCGAAGCGAGCGGCCACTTCGCCCGTCAAGCCCCGGTTCTTGAGGTAGGCGATGGCTTCCGGTGCGTGGCGCAATTGCCCGCGATAATAATCGCACGCCTGCGTCATGGCGTCGGACAGGGCCAGGCTCTGCGCCTGGATCTGCGCGCGCTGGGCTGGCGGAATTTTATCGTCCGCTTCCGGCACGACCATGCCAACGTTCTGCGCCAGGTCCTTGACGGCGTCGACAAAGCCCATGCCCGAGTACTCGATCAGGAAGCCGATCGAGGTGCCATGCGCACCACAGCCGAAGCAGTGATAGAACTGCTTGGTGGGGCTGACGGTAAAGCTGGGCGATTTTTCACTGTGGAACGGGCACAAGCCCATGAAATTGGCGCCACCTTTTTTCAGTTGCACATAGCGCCCCACGACATCGACGATATCGACGCGGTTGAGCAAATCGGAAATGAAGGATTGAGGTATCACTGGCTAGGGCGGGTCTTGTTATAGGTCAGACTATACTACCGCACGCGGCCTGAGGTTGAGCCAGGTCAACGTGTGGGCTGTTAACAGGCTGCCAGCGCGACGGCTGGCAGCCTTTGCTACTATTGTATGCTTACGCTGCCGGCGTCAAGGCTTTCTTGACCAGGGCGGACACCACCGTCATGTCGGCGCGGCCAGCCAGCTTCGGCTTGACGATAGCCATGACCTTGCCCATGTCTTGCGGACCGGCGGCGCCCGAGGCGGCCACGGCGGCAGCCACTTCAGCCGCCACTTCTTCTTCCGACAGGCCGGCAGGCATGTAGCCGATCAGGTGCACCAGTTCGGCTTTTTCAATGTCGGCCAGGTCGGCACGGCCACCGGCTTCGAACTGGGTGATCGAATCCTTGCGCTGCTTGATCATCTTTTCCACGATGGCCGTCACGTGGGCATCCGTCAATTCGATGCGCTCGTCGACTTCCTTGCGCTTGATTTCCGCCAGCAACAGGCGAATCGTGCCCAGCTTGCCCGCTTCCTTGGCGCGCATGGCGTTTTTCATGTCTTCGGTAATTTGTTCTTTCAAGCTCATGGCAATCCTCGTGTTGGTAAGTGGGGTTCGATGCTGATCTGTGCACTCCAAGCAGGCAGCCACAAAAGCGAAAACCCGCTGCGGCGAACCGGAGCGGGTATGCGACTCATCTGAAGTATCACTCCAGGCGAATCAAAACAAAACCCGTGGCGAACAATGCGCCGAACTACCCGGGTTGGTTCTGACTGAACAGTCTTAGAATAATTTTTTCGGCAGTTGTTGGCTGCGGATGCGTTTGTAATGACGCTTGACAGCAGCTGCCAGCTTGCGCTTGCGCTCAGCTGTTGGCTTTTCGTAGAATTCGCGTGCGCGCAATTCGGTCAGCAGACCCGTTTTTTCGATGGTGCGTTTGAAGCGACGCATTGCGACTTCGAACGGCTCGTTTTCTTTAAGGCGAATAGTGGTCATGTAAAATTCAAACCGTTGAGGTGGTGTATAGGAAGAGATAGATAGTAGCAGCTTTTATTCGGAAAGGGAAGCCCCTCCCCCACTTGCGTGCGGCATGCAGCCTGCGGTCGCTGCCGGAATGTGGCGTAAACCACGCACCGGGGTCGGCGCACCGGGCGCCAGAACCCCATCCTACAGACTTGCTTACTGCAAGGCAATACCTGCCGCCACGCCGGAAGCCCAGGCCCACTGGAAGTTGTAACCGCCCAGCCAGCCCGTCACATCGACCGATTCACCGATGAAATACAGGCCCGGCACCTTATTCGCCATCATGGTCTGCTGCGACAATTCCCGCGTGTCGATGCCGCCACGCGTCACTTCCGCCTTGCGGTAGCCTTCGGAGCCGTTCGGCACGATGGACCAGGCATTGATGGCCTGGCCCAGCTTGCGCAGCTGCGCGTCGGGCATGTCGGCGATGCGCGCATCCGGCGCCAGGCCGTTGACGGCCAACAAGCAGTCCGCCAGGCGCTGCGGCAGCCATTGCGCGACGATATTGCCCAGTTGCTTCTTCAAGGTGCCCTTGCCTTCGATCAAGGTCTGCGCCACGTCCACTTCCGGCAACAGGTTGACGACGATGGGCTCGCCCGGCAGCCAGTAGCTGGAAATCTGCAAAATCGCCGGGCCCGACAAGCCGCGATGCGTGAACAGCAAATCTTCGCGGAAACGCGCGCCCGTGGCCTTGCGGCCTTTCAGGCTGCCCGTTTCCACATCCACTTCCAGCGCGATGCCGGACAATTCCGCGAACGGCGCCCAGCTGGCCGGGTCGAACGTCAGCGGCACCAGGGCCGGACGGGGCTCGACCATCATCAAATCGAATTGCTTGGCGATGCGGTAGGCGAAATCCGTGGCGCCGATCTTCGGGATCGACAGGCCGCCCGTGGCGATGACGATGCTGGCCGTCTCGATGTCGCCGCTGTCCGTCTGCAGCACGAAGCCGCCATCTTCTTGCTGGACAACATTGTCGATCTTGCACGGCATGCGCCAATGCACGCCTCCAGCGGCGCACTCGTCCTTGAGCATGTCGATGATCTGTTCGGCCGATTCATTGCAGAATTGCTGGCCCTTGTGCTTTTCGTGGTAGCCGATCCGGTATTTTTTCACCAGCGCGAGGAAATCCTGCGGCGTGTAGCGCGACAGGGCGCTCTTGCAGAAATGTGGGTTTTCCGAGAGGAAATTTTGTGGCGTGGCGTTAATATTGGTGAAATTACACCGCCCGCCACCCGAGATGCGGATCTTTTCGGCCAGCTTGGCCGCGTGATCGATCAACACCACGCGCTTGCCTTGCTGGGCGGCAACAGCCGCACACATCATGCCGGCCGCGCCCGCGCCGATCACTGCCACATCAAATTGTTTTGCCATAAGAATTCCGGTCACCGCTGATTACAAAGACGCCATTGTAAACTGCGGCGGCGCGGCTAGCGCGGCCGTGCTGCAATCTGCCGCGATGCCATCAGGCATTGCTCCACCTGCTCGGCGATCGATGGCGGCACGGGCACCTCGCCGCGCAGCACGGCGGCGATCCAGGCAGCCGTGGTGACTGCATCGCGCTCGGCCGGCAAGTGCGGCAACTCTTCCACCAGCAACTGTTTTTCCACCAGCACCGTGCGTTCGCTCCCGTGAAACCAGTCGATCTGCTGCGCCTTGTTGGCGTTGGCCACTGTTTCGCCTTCCGTGCCGCGCATCAGGAAAGCGTCGCCGCGCGCAGGATCTGATGCAGTCAGGAAATATTCACCGAGCATTTCCAGGTATTCTGGGTGCGTGTACGACACCAGGCGCAGGGCGGGACCGGCGAACGGCTGCATGATTTTCACCAGGGTGTGCGTGGAATTGCGCACGCCCAGCACGCGCCGCAGGGACAGCATGTGTGCCAGACGCGGCGCCAACGCGGCGATGGGCAGGAAGGCGGCTTCCCCGCGCGCCATGGCGGCCTCGGCCTGCGCATGGTCGGGCGAGGCGGGCACGCCCAGCGCGGCCAGCACTTCGGCCGTCGTGATGCGGCCCGGGTCGCTCGTCACGCCATGCACGAGCACGGGCGCCCCCGCGCGCGCCAGCAGCAGCGCCAGCAGGGCCGTCAGGTTGGCCATCTTGCGGGCGCCGTTGTAGCTGGGAATGATGATGGGCGCGAATTCGCCGGCCGGCGCGGCCAGCGGGACGAATGACGCTTCGGCCGCGTCGAGGAAGCCGGCGATCTCGTCCACGGATTCGCCTTTGATGCGCATCGACAACAAAATGCCGCCCAATTCCAGGTCCGACACGCGGCCCTCGAGCATGGCGCGGTACAGGGCGCGGGCGTCATCGCGCGTCATGCTGCGCGCGCCGTTCTTGCCGCGTCCTATTTCCTTGATGAAACGTGCTGCGGGGAATGGCTCGCCGGCCACATCGGTATGGGGGATGGAAACAGTCGTCATGGCGCCAGTTTACACGGATTCTCCCCCTTGCAGACGGGCTGGAAGCCGCCATGGACGCCAATGCAACAGTCTTTCAAGCTATTTCTTGGATGGAACTGCATCCAAACGCACCACCGCTGCGTATAAGACTGCACAGGAGGACTCATCATGGAACACGCAAGCAAACAGGAAACGGCCTTCGTCGGCATCGAAACGAGCAAGCTGCTGCTGAAAGCCGTGCTGCTCTCGGGCGGCGAAGTGCTGTGCAAGGTGCTGGAAAACGACGTGGCCGGCTACCGCTGGCTGCGCAGCTGGCTGCAAAGGAACGACGTGTCCGTCATGGGCTTGCGCGTCTGCATGCGCGTGAACGAGCCGCACAGCGAAGCGGCCGCCAGCGCGCTGGCCGGCATGGGCATGCTGGTCTGCGATGCCGAGCCCGGCCGGCTGGAAGCGTATGCGCGCGGCTGCGGCTTGCCCGGCGGCGCGGTGCGCGGCGCCGTGGTGCTGGCCAAGTATTGCGCGGCGGCACGCCCTGTCCCCTGGACGCCGCCTTCGCCCGCCTACGTGGAGCTGCGCCAGTGGCTGCGCCGCCTGCAAGCCGTGCGGCAGCTGCGCCAGCAGGAAATGGCGCGCCTGGAAACCCATTTCCATGCGGGCCAGATTGCGCTGCATCAATTGCTGCGCCAGCAGATCGCCTGCCTCGATACGCAGATACGCCAGCACGAAAGCGCCATTCTTGCGCATGTGCGGCGCCATCCCGGCCTGTCCCGGCCGCCCGAGCTGGCCGGCAATTACCCGCGCATCGCCCGCTACAGCGTTGGCGCCAGCCTGGCCGGCGGCCATTAAGCGCCCAGAAGCAAGGGGCCGGCGGCGTGCCGGCCCTGCCATAAAAACAACTCAGCCATTCCAGTTTTGGCCCCATCCCCGCCGCCAGGCCGCATTTCCGCTACACTATTGCCTCTTAAAGAACGCAATAGCGAAAGCCGAGCCAGAATCATGAATACGCCAGACATCGAAAATATCAACGTCACCTCCTTCGCGCCCATGCCGACACCGGCCGAACTGCACGCCAAGCTGCCCCTGTCGGAAAGCGCCTTCGACACCGTCAGCCGCGGCCGCGAAGCGCTGCGCAACATCATCGACCGCAAGGACCAGCGCCTGTTCGTCGTCGTCGGTCCGTGCTCGATCCACGACCCCGTCGCCGGCCTCGATTACGCGCGCCGCCTGAAAGCGCTGCAAGAGGAAGTCAAGGACACGATGCTACTGGTGATGCGCGTGTATTTCGAAAAACCGCGTACCACCACGGGCTGGAAGGGCTATATCAACGATCCGTACATGGACGACTCGTTCAAGGTCAACGAAGGCATGGAAAAGGCGCGCCAGTTCCTGCTCGACGTGTGCGAACTGGGCCTGCCCACCGCCACCGAAGCGCTGGACCCCATCTCGCCGCAATACCTGGGCGACCTGATCGCCTGGACGGCCATCGGCGCGCGCACCACGGAATCGCAGACGCACCGCGAAATGTCGTCCGGCCTGTCGACGCCCGTCGGCTTCAAGAACGGCACCGATGGCGACATCAGCATCGCCGTCAACGCCATCCTGTCGTCGGCGCACCCGCACTCCTTCCTGGGCATTAACGGCGAAGGCAATGTGGCCATCGTGCGCACGCGCGGCAACGCGTACGGCCACGTCGTGCTGCGCGGCGGCGACGGCCGCCCGAACTACGATTCCGTGTCGATCGCCATTGCCGAACAGGCACTGGCCAAGGCCAAGCTGCCCGCCAACCTGGTGGTCGACTGCTCGCACGCGAACAGCTACAAGAAGCCGGAACTGCAGCCGCTGGTGATGGCCGACGTGGTCAACCAGATCCGCCAGGGCAACCGCTCGCTGGTGGGCGTGATGATCGAATCGAACATCGTCGGCGGCAACCAGAAGATCCCGCAAGACCTGTCGCAACTGACCTACGGCTGCTCCGTCACCGACGGCTGCATCGACTGGGACACGACGGCGACCATGCTGCGCGACGCGCATGCGCACCTCGTCAATCGCCCGGCGTAACAAATATTACGGCCAACAATGTTGTCGGATTACGGCCCTGTGGGCCTGATCCGACCTACCCGACGGGCGCGTCAATGCGTAGGTCGGCTTAGCGCGCAGCGCGTAAGCCGACACCACCAAGAGGCATATCAAGCCATCTGCACATGCGGCAGCACGGCGAACGATCCCGCCAGCGCCTGTTCCGCCTTGCTGGCCGGGATATTGAGTTCATTGACATCCAGGTAGATGCGCCCGTCCATGATACGCACGGCGTACAGGCGCGCCATGCCCTGCACGGGCGCCACCAGGCGGCCCGAATCGAGTTCGATGATCCAGCTGTTTTTCGGTCCCATCAGGTTTTTCTCCATCAGCACCCCATGCGCCAGCGGGCCTCCCAGGCAAGGCACCGTGTCGAGCAAGGCATACACCGTATCGTCAGCCGCGCGGAACAGCGCCACGCCCGGCAAATCCTGCCAGGCCAGGCCCCGTTGCACCATGCGCGCGCCCGCCGGCGGCATGTCCTTCAGGCGGCAAATCATTTTCCATTGTTCCGACATCGCTAGCTCCCTTGAGAAAGGCACATGCACCTCTAAGCAAGAGCGGTGCCAGTGCCGCACAGGCGAAGAATGGCCAAAAACCGGGGGAAAACCGGCCCGCGGCGCACTGCGCAAGTGCACACTGCCGCCGAAATGGTGCGCCGGCCGCACGGTGGACTGCCCGGCTTTCCTTTACAATGGCGGATTACTCCTCCCTATTTAGCACCTTCATGATTGTTCTTGGCGTCGAATCCTCCTGTGACGAAACCGGCCTGGCCTTGTACGACACGCAACGCGGCCTGCTGTCGCACGCCCTCTACTCGCAAGTAGCCATGCACGAGCAATATGGCGGCGTGGTGCCGGAACTGGCCTCACGCGACCATATCCGCCGCGCCATCCCGCTGCTCGAAGAAACCCTGGCCAAGGCCGGCATCACCCTGCCCGAGATCGACGCCATCGCCTATACGCAGGGGCCCGGCCTGGCCGGCGCGCTGCTGGTCGGGTCGTCCGTCGCCTGCAGCCTGGGCCTGGCCATCAACAAGCCGGTGCTGGGCATCCACCACCTGGAAGGCCATCTGCTCTCCCCCTTGCTGGCATCGGAACCGCCGGAATTCCCCTTCATCGCCCTGCTGGTATCGGGCGGCCACACGCAGCTGATGCGCGTCGATGGCGTAGGCCAGTACACGATGCTGGGCGAAACGCTCGATGACGCGGCCGGCGAAGCGTTCGACAAGTCGGCCAAGCTGCTGGGACTGGGCTATCCGGGCGGCCCCGCCATTTCGCGCCTGGCCGAATTCGGCGACCCGCTGGCCTACAAGCTGCCGCGCCCGATGCTGCACTCGAAGGATTTCAATTTCAGTTTCTCCGGTTTGAAGACGGCCGTGCTGACCGTGGTCAAGAACCATGAAGAAAAAGTCATCGCGAATATCTGCGAACAGGACAAGGCGAATATCGCGCGCGGCTTCGTCGACGCCATCGTCGACGTGCTGACGGCCAAATGCGTGGCGGCCCTCAAGCACACAGGCTTGAAACGCCTGGTGATCGCCGGCGGCGTGGGCGCCAACGCACAATTGCGCGCCTCGCTCAACGCGGCCGCCGCCAAGAAGCGCTTCAAAGTGTATTACCCGGAGCTGGAATTCTGTACCGATAACGGCGCCATGATCGCCTTTGCCGGCGCCATGCGCCTGCAAATCAACCCGCAGGCGGCCAAGCACGATTACTCGTTCAACGTGCGCCCGCGCTGGCCGCTGGACGAAATCCGCGAAGTCTGATCACTCCAGCAGGAAATTGCGCGCGCCCGCCAGGGCCGCGCCTTCCGCCACCGTTTCATCCTTCAAACCCACGCCCGACAGCTGCCGGCTGAACGCCTGCGACAGCAGATAATGCAGCCGGTACGCGGCCTGCGCATACGCCAGCCCTTCCGGGCGCACGTTCGAGATGCAGTTGCGGCGCTCGTCCCGCAAGCCTGTTTTTGGCGCCCACGTCAGGTACAGGCCCAGGCTGTCCGGGGAACTGAGGCCCGGCCGCTCGCCGATCAGCACCAGTACGGCGCGCGCCTTCAGCAACTCCCCTATTTCGTCGCCGATGGCCACCCGTCCCTGCGCCACGATGTGCAGCGGCGACAGCGTCCACGCTTCCAGCGCCAGCCGTTCGCGCAAGGCGGCCAGGAAGGGCGCCGCGTGGCGCTGCACGGCCAGCGCCGACAGGCCATCGGCCGCCACCAGCGCCAGATCCACGCCTTGCGGCAAGGCCGCCAGGCGCGCGCGTGAAACGTCGTCGAGCCGGCGGCCCAGGTCGGGGCGCTGCAGATAGTCGGCACGCGTGGCGGCGGCACTGTGCAGCTGCACGCAGGCTTGCCCCTGTTCTGTCAGCGTCTGCGCCAGGGCGTCGCCATCGAGCGCCAGGTGCACGGCATCGCGCGCCTGCGCGTGGGCCAGCTGGAACGCCAGCTGCGCGCTGGTCGGCACGCTGACGCCGCGGCGCCCCAGCGCGATGCGCGCCGCCGTATGCGCGCGCAACGCCTGCCACGGGCTTTTCTCGTCCATGTATCCTCCCTAGTCGCCCAGGCGCAGCAGGGCCGCCTGGAAGGCGGGCGCCAGCGCCGTGTTCAGACTACCCTGCGCATCCGTGATCCGCATGCGCGCCAGCCAGGCCGCGAATTCGGGCGCGGGACGCAGGCCCAGCACGCGGCGCGCATACAGGGCGTCGTGGAACGAGGTGCTCTGGTAGCCGAGCATGATGTCGTCCGCGCCCGGCACACCCATGATGAAATTGCAGCCGGCCACGCCCAGCATGGTCAGCAAGGCATCCATGTCGTCCTGGTCCGCTTCCGCGTGGTTGGTGTAGCACACGTCGCAGCCCATGGGCAGCCCAAGCAGCTTGGCGCAGAAATGGTCTTCCAGTCCCGCGCGCAGGATCTGCTTGCCGTCGTACAGGTATTCCGGGCCGATGAAGCCCACCACGGAATTGACCAGCAGCGGCTGGAAGGCGCGCGCCACCGCATACGCGCGCGCTTCGCACGTTTGCTGGTCCATGCCGTGGTGGGCGCCGGCCGACAGGGCGCTGCCCTGCCCCGTCTCGAAATACATGACGTTGTTGCCCACCGTGCCGCGCCCCAGCGACAGGGCCGCCGCCTGGCCCTCGGCCAGCAGGGACAGGTCGATGCCGAAGCTGCGGTTAGCCGTCTGCGTGCCCGCCACCGACTGGAATACCAGGTCGACGGGCGCGCCGCGACGTATCGCCTCGAGCGTATTGGTGATGTGGGTGAGCACGCACGACTGCGTGGGAATCTGATATTGATCAATGACGGCATCGAGCAAGTGCAGCAGCGCGACCACCTGCGCCACATTGTCGGTGGCCGGATTGATGCCGATCACGGCGTCGCCGCTGCCCAGCAGCAGGCCATCGAGGATGGAGGCGGCAATCCCCGTGGCGTCATCCGTCGGATGATTCGGCTGCAGCCGCGTGGACAGGCGGCCTTCCAGGCCCAGGGTATTGCGAAAGGCCGTGACGACCTTGCACTTGCGGGCCACCAGCACCAGGTCCTGCAGGCGCATGATTTTTGAGACGGCGGCCGCCATTTCCGGCGTGATGCCGGCGGCGACCTGGGACAGCGTTGGCGTATCCGTCGCGTCGTCCAGCAGCCAGTCGCGCAAATCGCCCACGCACAGATGGGAAATCGGCGCCAGGGCGGCGCGCTCGTGGGTGTCGATGATCAGGCGCGTGACTTCATCGTCTTCGTACGGCACCAGCGCCTCATTGAGAAAGGTCAACAAGGGCACGTCCGCCAGCGCCAGCTGCGCCGCCACCCGTTCACGCGCGCTGGCTGCCGCCACGCCGGCCAGCACATCGCCCGAACGGGGCGGCGTGGCCTTCGCCAGCAGCTCCTTCAGGCTGGCGAAGGCATAGGTATGGCTGTCTATCGTATGGCTGAAACGGGGCATGGTTCGGTTCCTCCCATCCCCATCTTACGCCAACTTATAAACTGCGCAGCGCCCCTTCCAGCTGTGGGTAGCGGAAGGCAAATCCTTCGCCCAGCAGCCGGCGCGGCGCGACCCGCTGGCCTTCCACCAGCAAGTCGGCCTGCTCGCCCAGCATGGCGCGCATGACGAAGGCCGGCGTGGGCAGGAAGCTGGGGCGGTGCAGCACGGCGCCCGCCACTTGGGCGAAGCGGCGCTGTTCAATCGCTTCCGGCGCGCAGAAGTTGTAGGCGCCGCTGACGGTGGCATCTTCGCTGCGGCGCGCCAGGTGGGCGATGCCGCGGATCACGTCGCGCACGTGCACCCACGTAACCCACTGCTTGCCGCTGCCCAGCGGGCCGCCCACGCCAAAGCGGATCGGCAGCAGCATCTGCGGCAGCGAACCCTGGTGGCCGAAGACGAGGCCAAAGCGCATGCAGCCCACCTGCACGCCAAATGCCTCCGCCTGGCGCGCGGCCGCTTCCCATTCCTGGCACAGCTGCGACATGAAGATGGCTTGCGGCGCGCTCTCCTCCGTCAACTCCGTCGCGTCGCCCTGCGGCTGCACGCCGTAATAGCCGACGGCCGATGCCGACAGCAGTACGCGCGGCTTGTGCTGCGCGCGGGCGATCCACGCCACCAGTTCCTGCGTCAGCGCCACCCGGCTGCGGCGCAGCGCCGCCTTGCGCGCCTCCGTCCAGCGCCGCCCGACGATGCGCGCGCCGGCCAGGTTGACCACCATGTCGATGCGCTGCGCATCCGCCAATGCGTCCAGCGAATCGATGCAGCGCACCTGGCCATCGAAGGTCCACGCGGCCTGTTTCGGCTGGCGCGTCAGCACCGTCACCGCATGCCCATCGGCCAGCAAGGCGCTGACCAGTTGCTGGCCGATGAAACCCGTGGCGCCCGTCACCAGCACGGACTGCGGCGCGGCGGCAAAGCGCAGGTGCTCTTCCTGCTCTTGCTTTTCCTGCACCTTGCGCCGGCCCAGCTGCCACACGGCATACGCGTCGCGCAAGCCGGACAAGCCCACGCCCACGCCGCACAGGGCGAGGAAGACGCTGAGCCAGCCATACGGCTGCCACACGAGGGCCGTCGGCAACGTCGCCCACTCGCTGCTGTTCAGGGCCAGCAAGGCGATGAAGGCGCCCGCGTTAATCGCCAGTACCGTGTGCGTGACCCGCTCCGTGGCGGGCAAGAGGCGGGTCTGGTCTTCCACGACGAAATCCCACAGGGTCAGCACGATTTCCACGCCAAACACAATGACCAGCACCCAGGCCCAGGCGCCATGCCACTCCCAGGCGGCCAGGCCCACGAACAGCAAGCTGTAGATCAAGGCGCGCGTCGCATGGATGGTCAATTCCAGCCGTGCGGACGCCTTTTGCGGCAGCGCCTCCGTGATTTCATGGTGGTAGATGGTGTCGAAGGCGCCCAGGCAGCCTTGCGCCGCCATCAGTTGCAGGGCCAGCAGATGCGTATTCATGGTGTTTCCTTCATTTCTGGTGCGGCGGACTCGCGGAACACGCCCGCCTGGGTAAACGTGGTGCCGAACAGCGCGTGGCGTATCTCGATGCGGATGTTGAACTGCTGCGGCGTCTCGTTGCGGTGGCACAGATAGGTCTTGCCGGGCGTGAGCACGCCGGGCAGCGGCATGCGCCAGCCGAAGATATCGAGGAAATAGCCGTCGCTGGTGAAGTGCAAATTGCCCTCTTCCACGTGCAGCAGCAGCTTCATGCCCAGCCCCATGCCCACGTATTCGAGCACTTCGCCCTTCGCGCTTTCGGCCATATAGGAGGTGAAGCGGATCGGCGCGCGCCCGTGCAGGCGGTAGGTGCGCTGCTTGAAGATGAAGGGGCAGCCGGGGCGCGAATAGACTTCGATATCCACGGGGAAGTCGTGGTCGTCATGCGGAATCAGCGCGCCATCGATGAAGGGGCGCGTCAGCCAGCCGAGGAATTTCCCCAGGCGCGAGCTGGTGAGTTCACTGAGTTCACCGCGGTAGTACAGGGGCTGGCCCGGCGCGGGATTTTTCTCGAAGCGGCGGCGGATGTCCGGGTGCAGGGTCAGCCACTGCTCGCCCATCACCTTCTTGAACAATTCTCCTTCCGAGGGGCCGTTCATGATTCCCCGCGCTTGCCCGGTTTGTCTTCCGGGCTGAGGAACTTGGCCACCTTGCCGCCCATCGACAGCATGCGCTGCAGGGTCGCCGGTGGCAGGTTCTTATAGTCGCTGTAGGTGCTGCTGAGCATTTCCAAAAACGCCAGCACTTCGCCCATGCGCTCCAGCGTCGCCGGTGGAATGGCCGCATCGTGCTCGCCCTCGATCGCGCATTCGCGCAGCACCGTCAGGGTGGGGTCGATCTCGCGCCGCTTGCGCTCTTCCATGATGACGCGGAAGATTTCCCACACATCCTGCAGGGCGACGAAATGGTCGCGCCGGTCCCCCATCACGTGCGTGATGCGCGCCAGGCCCCAGCTTTGCAATTCCTTCAGGCTGTTGCTGACGTTGGACCTGGCCACGTTCAGGCTGGCCGCGATGTCTTCCGCCGTCAAGGGTTCGTTGGCCAGGAACAGCAGCGCATGGATTTGCGCCACCGTGCGGTTGACGCCCCAGCGGGTGCCCATCTCGCCCCAGTGCAAAATGTATTTTTGCGTGGTCGGACTCAGAACGCCTACCATAATCTACTCCGCGTCGCGCTTTGCGGTCTGCGATGCTCACTGTGCTCAAGCACAGCTGCGCTTCTCGGCCACAAATCACTGCCGCTCGCTACGGTTCTGTTAGGTGTTCTTGATTTCATGATTTTCTCTTATTTCTGTCGTTACAGAAATGTAAGACGGAACAGAAACCGAGTCAAGTACGATTCGTCAGGACTTTGCGGGCGGCTGGCCCATGGCGTGCAGGAATTGCTGCTGCGAGGCATGCAGCTGGCCGTAACCGAGTTCGCGGTACACGAGACCGTGGCGCGGCGCCAGTTCCGCCAGGATGCGCGCCAGCGCCGGGTAGTGGCGATGGTTCCAGGTGGGGAACAAGTGGTGCGTCAGGTGCAGATTCAAGCCGCCGAGCCAGTAACCGAGCCAGCGCAGGCGGCGCGGCTGCGGCGTCCAGTCGCAAGCCGTGTAAAACGTGTGCTGGTACCAGTCGTGCGGCAGCGTACCGTCCGCGCCCGGCTGGAAAAATTCGACTTCGGCCCAGTGCGTGCCCAGGATCAGCGCCACCAGCGCGCACGAGGCGATCATCTGGCCCACGAAATACGCGCCCAGCACCACGCCCCAGCCGATGCCTTGCTGCTGCAGCACCCACATGGGCAGCGCCAGCACCAGCGCCACATGGCCCAGCTTCCAGCCCAGGAACGACAGCCAGCCGCGCCAGCCCTGCAGCCGGCTGTGCGCCGCCACCGGCGTCTTGCCGAAGCGGTCCAGCCAGTCGCCATACCAGTTCAAATAGGGCAGCGACAGGGCCGCCACCACGGGCCAGTACAGGTATTGATAGCGGTACTGCGGCGACCAGCGTTGGAACGGCGTCTGGCGCAAAAACGGATTCGGTTCCGTGTCGAGGTCATAGCCTTCCACGTTGGCATACGTGTGATGGAAATGCACGTGGCGGATGGTCCAGAAATCCGTGTCCACGCCCACGGGCAAGCCCACCAGGCGGATCAGCACGCGGTTCCAGGCTCCCTGGCGGAAGATGGCGCTATGGGCCGCATCGTGCAAGGTATTCATGGCCAAGGTCATGGCCGCGACCAGGCAAGCCACGTAGCTGGCGACAAACGGCCAGGTGCTTTCGGAGCGCAGCGCCAGCGCATACAGCCCCACCGTCAGCGCGGCCAGGAACACGGTTTTCGCATGCAGGCGCGCGTCGCCGAAGCGGTGTTTTCCTTCGTCCGCCAGGTAGGCGTCGGCGCGCGCGCGCAATTCGCGGCGGAAGGCGGAATCGCGTGCGGGCTGGAAGCGCAGCGGCGGCAGCGAAGGTACAGGCTGCGTCACGCGCGCGTCCCCGCCGCTGCCGGCCACCACAGGCGGCGCGCGCCGTCGAGGCCATGCGCCAGCAGCGCGGCCAGGAAAACCACGCCCCACGCATCGCGCGCGCCATACCAGCCCAGATACAGGGCCGGCATGGCCAGCGCGATGGCGACCCAGGCGATGGCGCCCCAGCGTCTCGCATCCGACAGGCCGCCCAGCGCCAGGGTGCCGCCGAAGATCAGCGCGAACAGGATGGCTTGCTGCGCGCCCGCCAGCAGCGCTTCATGGTTGACGTAATAGATCACCAGGCCAAACAGGATCACGCCGCCGGTGCCGATGAACAGCTCGGGCACGTGGAAAGTGCCGCGCGACTGCCAGTGGGGGAAACGCGCGCGCAGCCATTTGAACAGTTTGCCATTGCTGGCCAACAGCGGGTTATGCGTTGGTGTCATGCCCTTCACGCCATAGCGCATTTCCACGCCCTCGAGTTCGGGCTGGAAGCTGCCGAACAGTTTGTCCCAGATCAACAGCGTGCCGCCGAAATTGCGGTTGATGTAGCGTTTATCGGTGCCATGGTGCACGCGGTGGTGCGACGGCGTGACCATGAAGCTATCCAGGATGCCGGACTTGTTCACCAGCGCATTGTGGTTGTAGAACTGCACCGTGTAATGCAGTGACGAGACGACGAGGAAGATTTCCAGCGGCACGCCCAGCACGGCCAGGATGGCGATGAAGGGGAAATTCGTCAGCGACGAATACCAGGAATTGCGCACGCCCAGCGACAGGTTGAAATGCTCGCCCTGGTGGTGCACCACGTGCACGGCCCACAGCAAGGGGATTTTATGGTGCAGCCGGTGCATCCAGTAAAAGCACAGGTCCCAGGCAAAGAAGGCGAACACCCATTGCGCCGCCACGGGCCACTGGTCGACGATATGCAGGTTCGCATGGCGCAGCAGCATGGCGAACGCCGCCACTTCCACCCCGCGGAACACCCACATCAGGATATGGCCGGAATTGAGGTTGAAGATCACGTCCTTCCACGGCACGGGGGTCTTGCGCACCCATTTGAGGATCAGCAGTTCGGCCAGCACGAAGGCCAGCATGATCAAAAACGACAGGGCAAAGGGATTCATCATGATGCGGTTTTTATGGAAACGGCGCGGCGGGCAGCCAAGGATACCTGCATTTTCGCCAGGATGCCGCCAGCGATGCCAACGGCCAGGCCGGCGGCCAGGTCGATGCTCACGTGCCGGCGCAGGGCGATGATGGCATAGCAGATGGCCACGCCCAGCACCACGGCCAGCGCGGAACGCAGCAGGTGGCGCCTGCAGCACAAGGCCCACACGCACAGCAATGTCAGGGCGCCGTGCAGCGACGGCAGGCAGTTTTGCGTGGAGTCGGCCGCCTGCAGCAGGCGCAGCGCCTGCGTGCTCCAGGCGCTGCCCTCGCCCACGGGCGGATACGCGAGCGTGGTCGGGTACAGCAGGAAGACCACGCCGCAAGCCAGCGCGGAAAGCGCCATGGCGCGCGCCAGCCAGCGCACCTTCGCCGCATCGGCCGCCAGGTAGGCGTAGGGGATCAGGATGAAGAAGGACAGGTACAGCCAGATGGCGGCATCCGTGTAGGGGATGGCGCGATCGATGGCCGTTTCCGGCAGCAACACGCCCTGCCCTTGCAGCAGGTCGCTGGAAAAATACACGAGGCCGACGCTGCCCCAGCCGGCCAGCAGGTGCAGCAGGCGGCCGCGTACGGTCATGGAAGAAGGATTCATGCGCTTGCGAGGCGCCGGATGCGGCGCCGTTTCATGGTGGGGTCAAAGGGAGGCAGTTCGCCGCTCACCGTCCAGGCGAGGCCGTCGACGGCCACGCCCAAGCCGCGCAGCACCGCTGCCAGGTGCGCGCGCAAGGCGGCCAGGCCGGCAGCATCCAGGGCCGCGTGCAGCTGCAGGGCAGATTCGCCTTGCTGCACCAGGCGGTAATCGGCGTCCGGCGGCAAGGCTTGCGCAAACGCGCGCGTCAATACGTCGGCAAACACGGCGACGGGGGCGCCGCCGTTCGCCGACGGCAAGGATGGCAAGAACAGCATGTCGTCGCAGCGCCCTTCGATGCCGTCGATGGCGCGCGTGGCGCGGCCGCACGGGCATGGCGTGGTGCGCGCGAGCAGGATGTCGTCCAGGCGGTAGCGCACGATGGGCTGCGTGATGCGCGTGAAGTCCGTAATCACGGGCACGAAGCGCCTCTGTTCAGCGTCCAGCCACTGCGGCTCGATGTGCACGTACTCTTCGTTCAAGTGCAGCACGCCATGCTCGCAGCTGCTGGCGAGGAAACCCTCGGTGGCCTGGTAGATTTCATGCACGGCGCCAAACGCCTGCACGATCAGCGCGCGGTCCTGCGCTTCGAGCACCTCGGCCACCGAAATGACTTTTTTCGGCGCCAGCGCCAGGCTGCCGTCGATGACGCACAAGGCCAGCTGGCGCAGCACCTGGGCCGGCGCGACGATGACGGAAGGTTGATATTGCGCAAGCCGCGCGCACAGGCTGTCGAACGGTTCGAACAAATCGTAGAAGGCAAAGGTCAGCCACGGCGAGCGCACGGCCGTGTACAGATTGCTGTTTGCGCGCAGGAACAGCGCCACCCGCTCGCCGGAAAACAGGCCGTCGGGCAGCGCCTTGGCCAGCATCACGCCCGCCCATTGCGCCTTTTCGCGGGGGCTGACGGTAAACACGGCGCGCCGCGACGAGGTGCCCGACGACAGGCCCACCGTGATGTCGCCCACGGCGGGGGTAAAATCGCGGCTCTGTTCGGCCGCCATGGCCGCGTCCATCGCCTGCGCCAACGTGATGCCTTGCGTGTTCATGGCGTCGAAATGCTCAAGCATCAGCGCCTTGTTCATCGTCGGCCACTGCGCCAGGGGCAGATCGCGGTACGGGGCGAAATACGCGCTGCGCGCGCACAGCACCTCGGTGAAGCGCGCCAGTTGCTTGTTCTGGTAGGCGCCCAGCTGCGCGCGGCTTGTGAACCGCAGGCGGCGCGTGCGCCAGTACGACAATAACAGCCAGAAAAGACGCTTCACGGGCGGCCCGCCACAGGAACATAGTCCGCCGTGTCTTCATGCGTGATGCGGATGTGCGCATTGCCCGACTGGTGCAGCTGGTGCAGCCGGTTCAGGGTGGCGTAGTACGGCGCGCGCTTGTGCTGGATGAGGAACGACAGTTCGGACGGTCCGCGCAGCTGCTGAAAGCTTTCCGGTACCCAGGCCGCGTCCGACGCCAGCAAGGTCCAGCCACTATCCTGCAGCACGAAGGCGCCCAGATGGCCGATGGCGTGGCCAGGCAGGTCGACGATGTAGATTTCGCCCGTGCCGCTGACGTCGCGCCCATGCGTGAATGGCAGCAAGGCCGCCGGCAAGGCCGTCTCGGGCACGCTTTCCACGAAATCCAGGCGGTCGGCTATGTCATTCGGCAGCAGTTCGGGCACGAAGGCCTGGCGCACGGCGGCCACGCCGGACAGTCCCCGCACGGCGTCCCAGCCCGTTTGGGAGGCCATCAGCCGCGCGCCGGGAAAGTCGCGCAGCCCCGCGATATGGTCGGCGTGGAAGTGCGACAGCAGCAAGGTGTGGATATCGCCGGGCGCCACGCCATGCGCGCGCAACTGGCCCTGCAACGATTCACTCTCATCGAAGGAAATCGGCGTCACCCACGCATACATGCGGTACACGCCCTTCGACGTGGCGGCGCGGAAGTGCTCGGCGTAGCCCGTGTCCCACAGGTACAGGCCCGCGCGCGTTTCGATCAGGTAGGCGCGCGAGGGAAAGCAGCGGCTGGCCAGCCCGCTGCCTTTCAAGACCATGCACGAAGGATGGGTGCAGTGGCCGACGCGAAACGCGGTGATGCTAGCCATTGCGCTCCTTGCCCACCTTGTGCGCCGCCGCTTCCTGGCGCATCCACTGCGCCGTCAGGGCGATGCCTTCCTGCAGGCTGACGATGGGACGGTAGCCCAGCACCTTGCGCGCCTTGGCATTATCGAGCGTCATGTCGAAACTGAGCGCGCCGATGCTGTAGGGCGTCAGCGACGGTTCGCGGCGGGTAAAGCGCGAGGCGAACTGCATCAGGCGCGCGACCAGCGCCAGCACGCGGTAAGGCACGCTGACGATCTCGAACGGCTGCTGCAGATGATCGCAGAACAGGGTGCGCAAGATGTCGCACAGGCGCGCCGGTTCGCCATTCGTGATGTTGAAGGCGGCGCCGGAAGCGATGGTCTTGTGTACGGTGGCCAGCCACATCGCGTGCACGACATTGTCGACATAGGTGATGTCGATGGTGGCCGCGCCGCCGTTGGGCAGGGGCAGCTTGCCGCCGTGCTCCTGCAGCACCCGCGCCAGGCGCGGGATCAGGACCTGGTCGTGCGGGCCGAAGATGGCGCGCGGGCGCAGGATCACACACGTCATGCCGCGGTGGCGGTCGACGCAATCCTGCACCAGTTTTTCCGCCATCGCCTTGCTGCGTGCATACGCGTTGACGAAGGCATCGGGGCGGAAGGTTTCCGGCACGTCGAGGTGGTTGCGGTAGTCGAAATAGATGGCCGGGGTGGAGATGTGCACGAAGCGCGCCACGTGCAGGCTGGCCGCCGCGCGCAGCAATTGGCCCGTGGCCGTGACGTTGGCGGCGATGAAGTCGCGTTCCGGCCCCCACGGCGACGACAGCGCGGCGCAGTGCCAGACGGTGTCCATGCCGCGCACCAGTTCATCGACCTGGCGTGGCGATGCCTGTGCCAGGTCGAGCGCGACGAATTGCGCGCCCATGCGTTCCAGTTCGCGGCCGACGGCGGCGTTGCGGCCCGTGGCGCGCACTTCCACGCCCTGCGCCAGCAGGGTGCGCACGGCATTGCGCCCCAAGCCGCCCGTCGCTCCCGTGACCAGTATCCGCCTCATCGCACCACCTTCACAGGTCAAGAATCATGCCGCCGATGGTCAAACCCGCGGCCGTGCCCATCATCAGCAAACGCTGGCCTGCCACGGCCCGCCCCGTCATCACCGCCTCGTGCAGGGCGGTGGGCAAGGACGCGGCCACCTGGTTGCCATGCGTTTCAAAGATCTTGATGATTTTAGCATCGGGAACGTCGAGGATGCGCGCCGCATGTGCGAGCCCCAGCGGGCTGGCCTGGTGCGGCACGACCACGTCGACTTTTTCCAGTCCCGCGCCCGATTCCAGCATTAATTCCGCCAGGAAATCCGGCATCACCTTGACGGCCAGGCGGAACACGGCCTTGCCATCCATGCGGAACAGGTAGTCGCCCGGTTCGCAGCCGTTGCGCGGGTTGCGCTCGGTGCCGCCGCCGCGGATTTCGCAGTAGCGCCGCCCTTCCGGATACGTGCCCATCTTGTAGGCGCGGATGCCGGCGCTGCCATCGCCGCGCTCGACGATGACGGCGGCGGCGCCGTCGCCAAAGATCATCGACGCTTCCGGCTCGCTCCAGTCGACGCCGCGCGAGGCCAGGTCGGACGAAACGATGGCGATGCGCCGGTAGGCGCTGCCCGCCAGCATGGACGCGGCCACGCGGAAGGCGGCCATGAAGCTGAGGCAGCTGGCGTTGACGTCGAAGCTTTGCGTGCCTGGCGGCAATCCCGCATGTTCGGCCACGAAGCAAGCCGTATTCGGCAACGCTTGCTCGGGCACGCCGTTGGCGCAGATCAACAAGTCGATGTCGGCCGGACGCAGGCTGGCATTCTTCAGCGCGTCGAGCAGGGCGGCGGCGCCCAGCTGGCTTTGCGATTCATCGGGCGCGGCGACAAAGCGCGACAGCACGCCGCTCTTGCGCAGGGTATAGCCAGCCGGATGGCCCAATGTCTGGTCCAGGCTGGCGGAAGTCACACTCTGCGACGGCACGGCCTTGCCCGTCGCGATCAGGCGAACTGGAATCATGTTGGCCTTAACAAAATAAAATAAATACGGTTGATGAAGGGTCTATGCGCTAATCGCGTGCCAATGGCGGCAATGCAACACCGCAGTTCTTGCAGAAACTGGCATCGTCATCGAGCCCTTCCTTCAGGCACGTGGGGCAGGTACGCGTGGTGACCAGCTTGGAACTGCGCTGTACCGTCATTTCCGCGCTGATAATGCCGGTAGGCACTGCCAGGATGCCCCAGCCGAGCAACATCATCAGGGAAGCGATGGTGCGCCCGATGTCGGTCCTCGGCGTGATATCGCCGAAACCCACGGTGGTCATGGTGCTGATGGCCCAGTAAATCGACGTGGGGATACTGCTGTAACCGTTCTCCGGTCCTTCCACCACGTACATCACAGTACCTAACAGAAAGACCACCATCATGACAAAAGACAAGAAAATGAGGATTTTTCGCCGGCTGGCCAGCAAGGCCCGCCCCAGCACCGTGTATTCATGCACATACGACGTGAGCTTGAGGATACGGAACATGCGCAGCAGGCGCAAAATGCGCACGTCGATCAGCACATGCGCGCCCGGCAGCAGCAAGCCGATGTAGGTCGGCACGATGGCCAGCAAATCGATAATGCCGAAAAAACTCTTGGCATAGCGCACCGGATGCTGCAGGCAAGACAGGCGGGCGAAATATTCGATGGTAAATAAAATGGTGAAAAACCATTCCAGCGCCGTCAGCCAGGTGCCGTAGCGCTCGGCCACGGAGGCGACACTGCTGAGCACGACCACCGTCACGCTGATCAGGATGGCGGCGATCAGCAGCAAATCGAAGGCGCGGCCCGTGCGCGTTTCCGCCTCGAAAATGACGGTGTACACCTGCTCGCGCCAGCCCCGCTCGGGCTTGCCATATTTCTGCTGCGTTTCCTGCGCCGCCAGTTGCTGCGGCGTCAAGGGCGCCGCTCCGCTCTTCGTCGCGGCTTTCATGTGGGTAATGTGCTCATATACTATTATTGTATAGATAATTGACAAAGCACGGCGACACGCACGGTTGCGCTACAGGTTTCACTACAACAACACTACGACAGCTTTTTCGCCAGCAGCACGGCATTGCGCCGGTCGCGCTCGGCTTGCACGATGTCCGCCGTGCGCGCTTCCGACAGGCCCACCGTGTGCAGCACGGTGGCCGTCAGCTGCAGCGCCGATTCCAGCGCCTCGGGCACGACCAGGGTGGCGCCCGCCTGTATCAGGGCCACGGCATGCGCCTCGTCGCGCGCCCGCGCATACACGGGCAGCTGCGGATATTCGCGGCGGATCGATTTCACGGCATGCAGCACGGACGCCGCATGGTCCATCGTCAGCACCACGGCGGCGGCCCGGTCCGCATTGACCTTTTGCAACAATTCCGCGCGCGACGCATCGCCGAAATACACGGGGAAGCCGCGCGGATGCAGGGTCGTCACCAGGCGCGCATCATTTTCAATCGCCACATACGCGATATCCTGCTCCGTCAGCACCTTGGCCAGCAACTGCCCCACCCGGCCGAAACCGGCGATGATGACGGTGCTGCCCTGGGGCGGCGGCGCGCCGTGCGCCAGGTCGGCCAGTTGATGGTGGTGGCGCTGCTCCCACCAGTTGCCGAAGGCGCGCGCCGCCTTGGCCAGCGCCGGCGTGGCAAACAGGCTCAGGCCCACCACGAGCATGACGAACTGTGCCACCTGCGGGCCGATCAGCTTGGTACCCAGCGCATACGCGACGACGATGAAGGCGAATTCGCCGCCCTGCCCCAGCAGCACGCCCGTTTCCACGGCGCGCCCCCAGTGAAAGCCGCCGATGCGGAAAATCACGCTGATGACCAGGGTTTTCAGCGCGAACAGGCTCAACACGGCCAACGGTATCAACACCGGCGACTTGAGGATTTCGCGCACGTCGATCTGCATGCCCACGGACATGAAGAACAAGCCCATCAGCAAGCCCTTGAAGGGCTCGATCGTCACTTCCACTTCGTGGCGGAATTCCGTTTCCGCCAGCAGCAGGCCGGCCAGCAAGGCGCCCAGCGCCATCGACAAGCCCGCCAGGTAGGTCAAGCCCGCGATGCCCAGGGTGCTGAGCAGGGTCAAGGCCATGAATACGTCGGGCTGGCGTTTCTTGACGAAAAACTGGAACAGGGGACGAATCACGCGACGTCCCAGCAGATAGATGAGCAGGATGGCGCCCGCCGATTTCACGGCCGCAAAGCTGAGCAGATACGCGAGGTCGTCGCTGCGCCCGCTGGCGAACACGTCGATCAGGATGAACAGCGGCACCACCATCAAATCCTGGAACATCAAAATGGAAAAGCCCGCCTGGCCGGCCGGGGTCTGCAAGGAACGTTGATCAGTGAGCAACTGCATCACGACGGCCGTGGACGACAGCGACAGTACCAGGCCCAGCACGATGGACGCTTCCAGCGACAAACCAAAGTAATACGCGACGCCGCCGATCAGGCAGGCGCTGACGGCCACCTGCCCCACGCCCGCGCCGAATACCCAGCGCCGCAGCGCCCACAGCCGTTCCGTCGACAGTTCCAGGCCGATCATGAACATCAGAAACATCACGCCCAGCTCGGCCAGGCCGCTGACCTGCTCGGCACGCACGAACGAGAAATACGTCAGCCACGTGAAGTCGCCCGCCCACAGGCCGAAGCCGAACGGGCCGAACAGGGCGCCCACGGCCAGGAAACCGAGGACCTGGTTGACCTTCAGGCGTTGCAATAACGGAATAAAAATCCCGGCCAGGGCGAGAAACAGCAGGGTTTCCCGCAAATACGGTAAGGCGTGTTGCTCTTCCAAAATAATCCTAACTAAATATCATTCATGCTGAATTGGTCGTGTCGCATGCGCGGCCATGGCGAAGTAAGTGCACACACGATATTTTGCCACAAGGCAACAAATTCCCTACGGACGCACCGCTTGCGGCGGCGCCAGCATGTCCGCGCGGGGGCGGCCCCAGCCCGGCACGTAGGCGGGACACGGCCGGTTGCGGAACTGCTGCAGTTCGACGGTCGTGAAATTAGGCAACATGCCGGGGTTGAAGCGCACGTCCGTCAGCTTGTCCGCATTCAACCTGGGCATGCGGGCAAAGCGGAACCAGGCGTCGACATAGCAATTGTCTTCCTGCAGCGCGCGCAAGGCGGCCAGGCTGCCCTCCGCCTTGGCCGAGACGGCGATGCCGGGCGCCAGTTGCTGGCCTTGCTTACCCGTTTCCACCAGGCCGGCCGGGCAGGCGGCGGGCGCCAGCGCATCCGGCAGCAGGCTCAGGGTGCCGCGCCGCAAGGTGTACACGTCCGTCTTGCTGTCGAGCGAGACATAGATCCAGCACAGCGGATTGCTGGGGAAGGCCGTCATCGCCACGTCCCACACGCGCGTGCCGGGATCGAGGCGCTGCACGGCCGCCTCGATGCGCGCACGGCCAAGGGCCGACGCCACGCCCTGCGTGCCGATGAACGTGGCGGCCAGCGCGAAGGCCAGCAGCAGCGGTCCGCGCCCCCGCTCGTCGGCCCGCCCCTGCAGCACGGCCAGGATCGCGCCCAGCCCCAGCAGGATGAGCAGCGAAGCGGGCGCCAGATAGGTTTTATAGGTGAAGAAACACAGGGCCGCCGTCAACCCCGCCAGCAGCACGCTTTTGACGATGCCGTAGTGCAAGGACATGATCACGGGCACGCCCAGCAGCACCCAGAACATGGGCTCGACAATGAAGACCATGTCGCCATACAGCCAGCGGCTGTCAAACGGATAGAACGGGTGCAAGCCATAGGAATTGAGGAAATCCATGCCCATGTGCAAGCAAAAGCCCAGCAGCAGGCAAGCGGCCAGGCCGATGCGGGCGGGCACGCTGCTTTTCAGCAGCCGGCGCGCGCCGGGCCACAGCAGCCACAGCAAAGCCAGCAACAGCAGCGCCTGCGGCAAGGCCAGCAGCAAGGTATGCGTATGGCCGCGGTGGTGCAACATGTAGCCGAACGGGCGCGGCAACAGCTTGGTCAGCACCAGGTCCAGGTCGGGCGCGTTGCTGGCAAACCATGCCGAAAATAAAAACAGCGCGCGCCGGGTGCGCTGTGCGGGGGCCTGCGGCTCGGGCGGCAGGCTGCGGTGTACCAGTTCGCCGACCCCGAGGCCGATGACCGAATGCGTAATATTATCCATAGGGCAATTTTACAGGATGCCCGCCCTGGCGTGCTCTTGCACGACTGCCTGCGCGACAAAACTACAGCTTCTCCAGCTCCGGGCCACGCATGCCCACCAGCAAGGCGCGGCCGTCGGGCAGCACGCGGAACTCGCCATAGCGGGCCTTTTCCCAGCGCGCCGCCTCGCCTTCCTTGAAGAACCAGGCATCGCTGACGAGCACCCAGTTCCCATCCTTCGGCGTCAGTTCGAGCAGGAATTCGCCGGGCGCCAGCGCCTCTTGGGTGTACGGGCGCAGCAGTTCCGCCACGCCGCGCGCATCGCGCATCGCCACCACAAGGGGCCGGCCAGGCGCCCGGTCCACGCTGGCCAGGGTGGACAGGACGCCCAGGTTGACGAAATTGAGGCGCATGTAGTCGCCCTGCATCAGCGAGCGGGGATCGACGGGTTCCAGCGCCACGAAGATCGCTTGCCCTTTGGCAATTAGCTGCTCTTTTTGCCAAATGCCGCCATTGGCGACCAGCAACACCAGCAGCAAGCCCCCCAGCACGCCCAGGCGCGCGGCGCGGTGCTCAAGCACCACGCCCGCCGGCTTGCTTTCCACCAGGTGCAGCACGGCGCCCCGCGTGGCCAGCCACGACAGGGCGCACAGCAGCGCGCCGGCCATGGCCAGCAACGCCGCCTTGCTGGCCAGCGGCCAGGCCAGCTGATAATAAAAGCTGCCGAGTATCCACGCCGCCGCCAGCGCGGCCGCCACGGCCACGCGCGAACGCCCGCTCGTCAAACAATACGCGAGGATCAGCAGCACGGGCCCCAGCGCCGGCATGAACCACGCCAGCACGATCAGCACCAGCGCCACGCCGATGGCGGGCAACTGGCGCAGCGCCGGCCAGCGCCATCCCGTCCAGGCGGCCGCCGCCGTGGCCAGCACGAGCGACACCCCATTCAACACTTGCGCATACCAGGCAACGGCCTGGTGCCGGGTCGCTTCGCGCGCCACGTCGCCGACAATACCGCCGCCCAGCGCGCCGCCCAGCATGAAGGTCATGCCGGACCAGAAGACCAGCCCCAGCAAGATTGCCAGGACCCACCCCGTCGACAGCGATTCCAGGAAGGCGGCGATGGACGCGCCGCGGCCATCGTTGAAGGCCTGCTTTTGCAGCCAGTGGGCGCCCAGCCAGAGTGCCAGGGCCAGCATCCAGGCGCTGTACAGCTGCGTGGGGTCGTTCTCGAAAATCCAGTCGCGCGTGCTATCGATGATGCCCAGCCCCAGCAAGCCGCAGGCGACCAGTCCCAGCAGCACGCGCAGCCAGTCGCGCGGCAGGGCGGCGGCCGTCAGCAGGCACGCCAGGCACATCAGCAGCGACGCCGTCTGCGTGGCATAGTCGCGGAACAGGGCATAGCCGAGCAGGCTGCCGCCCACCAGCAGGCATGGCACGGCCAGTTGTTCGACAAACAATGCCACGCCGCGCGTGCGGATCAGCAGCAAGGCCACCACCAGCACGATGGCGGCCACGACATACGCGCCGGGGCCGTGGCGCACGACGCTTTCCAGGCCGGCGCCCAGCGCCAGGACCAGGGGGATGGCGGCCAGCCAGGCGCCGAGGGCCGTCATCATTACCAGCGGCCACGGCCGCACATCCTGCACGGGACGGGCGGCGCCGGACGGCAACAGGCCGGCGCGCGTGGCGTCGTCGATCAGGGTGGCGAGCGCATCGGCTCGCTGACTATTGATATGGCTCATGCCGCCTCCCGGCGCGTGCGCCACAAAATGCCTTGCACGGTGAGCGCCAGCAGCACGGCCGCGAACAAGCCCAGCATCACCAGCCTGCCGATGCCATCGCCATTGCCGCCGCCATGGAACAGCACGTGCCCCAGCCCCCACACCAGCAAGGTGTTCAGGCCCAGCGCGACGGCGCTCAAGCCGAACACGTCAAAGAACTGGCGCGTGGCCAGCAGGACGCCAGCGACGGCCAGCAAGCCGAGACCGGCCCAGTACGGCGATTCGATCTCGCTGCCGAACAGGGCGCTGACGGCCGTGCCCGTGATGAGGAAGGTGGCCAGCACCAGGCCCAGACGCAAGGCCCAGCTGCCCGCCCCCGTCCAGCGCGCCAGCAGGGGCGAGACGAACGCACAGCCAGCCAGCACGGCCAGCCAGCCGCCGATGAAAATGGGCAGATCGGCCGAATCGACGCGCCAGCTGTTGTGCGCATGCGCCTGCATCCACAGGGTGGCGGCCGTCGATAGTATCAGCATCCACGGCGTCCACAGCACGTCGCTGCGGGCCACCAGGCACAGCGGCAAGGCCAGCGCGGCCCACAGGGCGAACAGCTGCCACGGATCGGCGCCCGTCTGGTACGTCTGGCCGAAATACGCGAACAGGCCGCCGATGGCCAGCAAGGCCAGCAGCAGCAAGGGCACGCGCGCTTTCGGCACGGCAAACGCGCCCACGCAGGCGGCCGCCAGCACGCCTTGCAGCAGGGCAAAGCGGCCCATGCGGCCCAGGTCTTCCCAGTTGGCGGCCACCCAGCAGATCAAGCCCATGCCCAGCAGCACGGCGCCCAGCACGGCCACGCCACGCGGCAGCCAGTAGGCCAGGCGCGCCGGTTCGCGCTGGAAGCCGGCCACTTCCTGCAGCTGCCGGGTTTGTTGGGCATCGAGCGCATAGTCCGAGGCGAGTTGGTACACGGCGAGGCGTAAATCCATCGTCTGCTTTCAGGTTGATTGGTCGTAAGAAAGCGTCAGCGCTCGACGCTGACGCCGCGCCAGAAGGCGACGTGGCCGGCAATTTGCTTGGCGGCATCCTTGGGCTGGGGGTAATACCAGGCCGCGTTGGCATTCGTCTGGCCATCGACGACGAGGTCGTAATAGCTGGCCGTGCCCTTCCACGGGCAGATGCTCGTGTGGCTGCTGGGACGCAGGTATTCCTGCGTCACGGTAGCTAAAGGAAAATATACATTGTTTTCAACGACTTGCACCTGCGCATCGGTGGCTTGCGCGATGACGGCGCCATTCCAGCTGGCTGTTGGCATTTGACTATCCTCCTTCTGCGCCGAGTGTAGCGCAAAAAGTCCGCCATGGCGCGCGCCATTGGCGCCCCGCTCAAGCGCCGGCGATGATCTGGCGCAAGGCTTGTTCGAACACTTCGGGAGGTTGGCCGCCGGAAATCAGGTGACGCTCGTTGATGATGACGGCGGGCACCGAATTGATGCCGTTCTGCTGGTAGAACTGTTCCTGCGCGCGCACCTCGTCCGCATACGCGCCGGAGGCCAGCACCTCGGCCGCTTTCACGCCATCGAGCCCCACCTTGCCGGCCACGGCCAGCAGCACCGCGTGCGAGGACGGATCCTGTCCCTGCGTGAAATACGCATCGAACAGCGCCATTTTCAATGCCTTCTGGCGCCCTTCCAGTCCGGCCCAGTGCAGCAGACGGTGCGCGTCAAACGTGTTGTAGATGCGGCCGCGCTTGTCCATGGCAAAGGTAAAGCCCAGCTGTTCGCCGCGCGCGCGAATGGCTTCGCGCGATTGCGCCATCTGTTCCGGGGTGGAGCCGTATTTGCGGGCGATGTGTTCGCCGACATCCTCGCCTTCGGGCGGCATGTTGGCGTTCAGCTCGAAGGGCTGGAAGTGGATGTCGGCCTGGACGGTGCCTTGCAGCTTGTCCAGCGCCTGTTCCAGCGATTTCAGGCCGACCACGCACCAGGGGCAGGAAACGTCGGAAACGAAATCGATACGGATGGGGGGAGGTGTGGCGGGAGTGGAACTCATGGTGGGCAGCCTTTGCGCGAGTCGGTGGCGGCCGCACCGCGCGGCGCCGCAAGCACAGCATATGCGTGCGGCCCGCGGGAAATCAAGCGCTTACTTTTTCTTGGCGGGCGCCTTGGCCCCATCCTTCTTGCCGCCGATCTTGCTTTCCTTGCCAGAAAGCAAGTTCGCGATGTTCTGGCTGTGGCGGTAAGCGAGCAGCACGCTCATGACGATGACGGCCAGCAAGATGGGATCGACGCCGAACAGCAAGCCATAGTAAAACGGCGCAAACAGGGCCGCCACCAGGGCTGCCAGCGAGGAATAGCGGAAGGCATAGGCGATGATCAGCCAGGTGGCCAGGGTCGCCAGGCCCAGCCAGGGATTGATGCCCAGCAACACGCCGAGGGCCGTGGCCACGCCCTTGCCGCCGACGAAGCGGAAGAACACGGGCCACAAATGGCCGAGGAAGACGGCGATGGCGACCAGGGCCACGGCCGTGTCGCCCACGCCCAGCGCGCTGGCAAAATGGTCGGCCAGGAACACGGCCAGCCAGCCCTTGGCGCCATCGCCCAGCAGGGTCATGATGGCGGCGCCCTTGTTGCCGCTACGCAGCACGTTGGTGGCGCCCGGATTTTTCGAGCCATAGGTGCGCGGATCGGCAATGCCGTAGACCTTGCTCATCACCACGGCAAACGATATCGAGCCGAGCAAGTAAGCGGCCACTGTCATTGCCACGGTTGTGATTACTGGATTCATTTCTTCCCTTTATTGTGTTTATTGCACCAGCATCGAGGCTGGCGCAGCAGAATATACACCAGCGCCCCGTCCAGGGACAGGGCGGAGCCCCGCTTTCTTGCTCTCTTAATCCTGCAAGGCGCACTGCACCGGTTTGGCTTGCAACAAATCAACGAGCACCTGCGGCGCCAGCGAGACGAGGAAACCGCGCCGCCCGCCATTGATATAGATGCGTTCGAGCGCCAGGATCGATTGCTCCACGTACACGGGCATGGCCTTCTTCGTGCCGAACGGCGAGGTGCCGCCGATCATGTAGCCGGAATGGCGCTGCGCCACTTCGGGCTTGCACGGCTCGACGGACTTGCAGCCGATGCCACGCGCCAGATTCTTGGTCGACACCTTGCAATCGCCATGCATGAGCACGATCATCGGCTTGGCCGCCTCGTCCTGCATCACCAGGGTCTTGATCACCGCATGTTCGGGCACGTTCAATTCGCGCGCCGAGACGCTGGTGCCGCCGTGCTCCTCGTAGGGATACGGATGTTCTTCGAAGGAAACTTGATGCTTGCGCAGCAACTGCGTCGCCTGGGTTTCGGAAATATGCTCTTTTTTAGCCATGCGTGATACGCTGATCGTTCAGTGAGGAGTGCTAATTATGCAGGAAGAAATCCGCTTTGCCACATTCAATGTCTGCAACCTTGCCCCCGCCGGGGCGAAATTGTATGACAACCTGGAACCGTTGAGCCCGGCGCAATACGAAGCCAAGGCGGAATGGACGGCGCGGCAAATCGACCTGCTCGACGCCGACGTGATCGGTTTCCAGGAAATTTTCTCGCAAGCGGCCCTGCGCGACGTGCTGTCGCGCACGCGCCATTACCGCGCAGCCACCCTGGCCGGCTACGATGCCATCGATGCCGCCGGACGCATGCTGCCCACGGTGGCGCTCGTGTCGCGGCTGCCGCTGGCCGGCGCCGGTGTTGCCTGGGCGAATTTCCCCGCCGGCGTGAGCGTGCCTGCCGAAGACGATGCTGGCCGCTTCGCCCGCGCGCCGCTGCATGTCCAGGTCATCTTGCCTGGCGGACAACTCACGGACGTGGTCGTGGTGCATTTGAAATCGCGCCGCCCCGACTACCGCCATGGCGACGGCAACGATGCCACCGCCTACGCGCTGGCCAACCTGCGCTCGCTGCAGCGGCGCGGCGCGGAAGCCGTGGCCCTGCGCGTGCTGGCAAGCGAACTGGGCCACAGCGGCCGTCCCCGCATCGTGCTGGGCGACTTCAACGACATTGCCAATGCCGTCACCACGGCCATCGTCATGGGCGCGGGCGCGCCGTGCGAAGCGGGTGCCGAGATGCGCGAACGCCTGTACGACGCCAACGCCATCCAGCAGCGCCAGGACGCCCTGCGCCACGTGGGCTACACGAATATCCACGACAGCGCCTACATGACGATCGACCACATCCTCGTGTCCGAACATTTTCATCCCGCCTCGCCGCGCGCCATCGGCGTGCTGCAGGAAGTGACTTATCTCAACGACCATCTGCTGCTGGGCTTGCGGCACGCCTCCGACCATGGCCAGGTGCTGGCACGCATCAAGCTGCTGGGAAATATTGACTAACTCAGCTGCTAATTAAGCAACTTCGCCAGCGCGCTGCCCTCCACTTGCGCGCTGGCATAGCGCCCCTGGTATTGCTGACAGCCCTGCCCCCGCAGATACGCCAGTTGCTGCGCCGTTTCCACGCCTTCGGCGATCACCGTCAATTGCAGCTCGCGCGCCATGGCGATGATGGTGGCGGCCACGGCCGTGTCGGACTCGGTTGCCGCGCCGTCCGCCGCGGCGGGCAGGAACGAGGGGTCGATCTTGAGCTTATCCACCGGGTAATGGCGCAGATTGGCCAGGCGCGAATAGCCGGTGCCGAAGTCGTCGATGGCCAGCCTGGCGCCCAACGCGCGCAGTTGCGCCAGCACGCCGGCCAGGCGCGCGCCGCCCTTCATCAGCAAGGACTCCGTCACTTCCAGTTCCAGGCAGCCGGCAGGCAAGCCCGATACGGCCAGCGCCTCTTGCACGCTTAGCAACAAGTTATTGTGCAGGCATTGCGCCGGCGACAGATTCACGGCCACGCGCCAGGCATGGCCCGCGTCGTGCCAGGCGCGCGCGCGCAGGCAGGCGTGGCGCAGCACCCAGTTGCCTATCGACACCATCAAGCCGCATTCCTCGGCCACGGCGATGAAGCGCTCGGGCGGCAGCACGCCCAGTTGCGGGTGGCGCCAGCGCAACAGCGCTTCGGCGCCGACGATCTGTCCGCTGGCGACATCGAGCGCAGGCTGGAATTCCAGCACAAACTCCTCACGACCCAGCGCCTCGCGCAAGCCTTGCTCCAGGCTGGCCCGCTCGACGATCTGCGCATTCATCTCGGCATTGAAAAACTGGAAATTGTTACGCCCGCTTTCCTTGGCGTGGTACATGGCGATGTCGGCGTTATGCACGAGGGTATCGATGCTGTCGCCATCGCTGGGAAAGATGGCCACGCCGATCGAGGTGGACACATGCAATTCGTATTCGCCCAGCTGATAGGGCTGCGTGACGGCATGCAGCAGGCTGGACGCCACGTGGGCCACCTGGTCGATGCCGCCCACCTCGGCCAGGATGATGACGAACTCGTCGCCGCCATGCCGGCTGACCGTATCGACGCCGCGCACGCAGCGCACCAGGCGCCGCGCCACTTCCTTGAGCAGCAAGTCGCCCACGTGGTGGCCCATGCTGTCGTTGATGTGCTTGAAGTGGTCGAGGTCCAGGTACAAAATGGCCAGCATGCTCAGCTTGCGCCGCGCGGCCGCCAGCGCCAGCGACAGCCGGTCCAGCAACAGCACCCGGTTCGGCAAGTCGGTGAGGAAATCGTGCTCGGCCAGGTGGCGCGTGTGCTCCTCGTTTTTCTTGCGCTCGCTGATATCGCTGAGGATGGCCAGGTAATTGCTCAATTGCCCCTGCGAATCGCGAATGGCCGTCAGCGACAGCCAGGCCGGGTAGCGCCCGCCCGCCTTGCGCTGGCCCACGATGTCGCCTTGCCAATATCCGTTATCTCCGACTTCGTCCCACACGTGGTCGAAAAACGCCGGCGCGTCCGGTTCCGCGCCGTGCAGGACGAAGGGCTTGCCCAGCATGTCGTCCAGGCTGTAGCCGCTGATCTCGCTGTACGCGGGATTCATGCTGACCACGCGCTGCTGCGGATCGAGCACGACGATGGCTTCGCGCGCATGCTCGACCACCTGCGCCGACAGGTACAGGGCGCGCTCGGCAAGTTTGCGCGAGGAAATATCCCGGATCACGGCGTAAAACAGATAGGTGTGGTCGAGCGTGACGGAAGTGAGCAGCACTTCGCCCCAGAACAGCTCGCCCGCGCACGTCTGGTAGCGCCAGTCATAGCGGCAATTGCCGTCCGCGTGGGCCTGCGCCGCCAGTTGCGTGCCGCGCAACGCTGACAATTCGCCATCGGGCTGACGCAAGGGCGAAAAATCGCTGAGGCGGCGCCCCAGCAGCCGTGGCTGGCCCTCGCATTGAAACAGGACGATGGCGGCGGGATTGGCGTCGGCGATATGTTCGTCACGCAGCAGCAGGATGGCATCGGCGGATTTCTCGTACAACTGGCGGAAATTGTCGCCCATCAGCAACAAGGCGCCCTGCGCGGCGCCATCCTGGCCGCTGGCCGTGATGTCCACGTCGATGCAGACCACTTGCCGCACTCGCCCGGACTGGATGACAGGAAACACGGTGGAACAGATGCAGCGCGGCGCGGCCCCATCGGCGCCGAGCTTCCACAGGCGCGCACTGCGCGCCTTGCCGCTGTCCCACACAGCCGCCAGTTCGCCGGCAAGCTCCTCGGCCAGGGTGGCATCCGGCAGCGAGGCGGCCACCCTGGCCCACGGCTGGCCCAGCGCCAGCTCGGCCGTCACGCCATACAGGCGCGCCGCACCCAAGCTCCAGTAGCGCACGATGCCATCGCGGTCGATGCCGCGCACGGCCAAACCCGGTGCCTGCTCGACGGCGGCAACGATGATGGACAGCAGATCGAGCGCCTTGCCGGCCGCTCCCGCCTGCGGTTCGGCAGCGGCCAGCAAACGGCCCGGCGACGGGGCGGCTCCGGCAATCCGTTCAGACATCAGCCCCCCGTGGCGCGGCCGCACGGCAACCGGCGGGCGAATGGCCTGTCCGGTGGCGCAACCATCCCACCCATTCTTGCGCGCCGGCGAATCGGCTTCTTGAGGATGCGCAAGCATCGTGACGCGCACGGCGTCGATGCCGGCAGTGTCTTTGGTCGCCGTTTTTTGCATTCCAGCCCCGATTTTGTGCAATCTGTCGCACGGCGATGGCGGCCGGGCTGGATTCTTCCTAAAGTGGCAACATGCGCATCGCCGTGAACGGCTGCAGCGGCAGGCGTGTTGTCTGCGGCCGCCACGGTGATGCGCTACCCGAATTCCCCCGGCCAGCGACAGGCCGGGTCCGCACCGAGACCTGGCGCCGAACCCCTGCGCCGCTCCTGACCAAAAATACCTATGAAAAACGAGACCCTGCCCCCCGCCTCTCCCCTTGCAGCCACGCGCCGCCGGCGCTGGCGCACCCCCGTGCTGATCCTGGTCGTGCTGGGCCTGGCCGGCGGCGGCTGGACGGTGATGCAATCGAAGCAACAAGCCGCCAAGGCGGCCGAACTGCAAGCGAGCAAGAAGAAGGAGCAGGCCAAGACGCCCGTGCATGAACTGGCGCAGGGCGACGTGGCCGCCATCGCGGCGCGCGCGCTCAGCATCAGCTTGCCCCTGTCCGGCTCGCTGGCGCCCGTGACCCAGGCCACCATCAAGGCCAAGGTTTCCGGCGTGATCCAGGAAACGACCTTGCAGGAAGGCCAGCAAGTGGCGAATGGGCAAATCCTCGTGCGCCTGGACGCGGCCGACCTGCGCGCCCGCCTGACGCAGCAGCAAGCCATGCTCGACGAAGCGCAGGCGCGCTTGTCGATGGCCAGCAAGAATGAAGCGAACAGCCAGGCCCTGCTCAAGCAAAAATACATTTCGCAGACGGCGTACGACACGACGCAAAACTCGGTCGACCTGGCGCGCGCCAACGTCAAGTCCGCCGCCGCCATGGTCGATATCGCCCGCATCGCGCTGGCCGATGCGGTGATCCGCGCGCCGATGGCCGGCATCGTCAGCAAGCGCCACCTGCAGGCCGGGGAAAAAGTCTCGCCCGACATGCCCGTCTACACCATCGTCAACCTGGCCCAGCTGACCCTGGAAGCGCCCGTGCCCAGCGCGGAAATCCCCCGCATCAAGCTGGGCCAGGACGTGCACTTCAAGGTCGACGGCTTCGGCGCGCGCGACTTCGCCGGCAAGGTCACGCGCATCAACCCCACCACCGAGAGCGGTTCGCGCGCCATGCTGGTCTACATCGCCGTCGACAATGGCGATGGCGCGCTGCGCGGCGGCATGTTCGCCAAGGGCAGCATCGTCACCGAACGGTCAAACGTGGCGCCGCTGGTGCCCCTGACGGCCGTGCGCAACGAAAAGCAGGGCCCCGTCGTGTACGCGCTGGTGAACAACAAGGTGGTCGCCCAGCCCGTCACCCTGGGGCTGCGCAACGAGGATGAAGGCTATGCGGAAGTCAAATCCGGCCTGGTGCCGGGCGCGAAAGTCATCATCGCCAGGCTCGATGGCGTCAAGCCGGGCCATGGCGTGACCTTCGCCGCACCGGCCGCCGCCCCTGCCGCGCCGGCAGCCGTGCTGGCACGGAAGGATTAAGCCATGTGGATGACCAAAGTCAGTATCCAGAACCCCGTCTTCGCCACCATGGTCATGGTGGCGCTGGTGGTACTGGGCATCTTCTCCTACCGGGGCCTGGGCGTGGAAAGCATGCCCAGCGTGCAGTTCCCGTTCGCCGCCATTGAAGTGAACTATCCGGGCGCCTCGCCCGAAGCCGTGGAAAACGACATCACGCGCCCCATCGAGGACGCCGTCAACACCGTCAGCGGCATCAAGACCATCCGCGCCAACTCGTGGGAAGGACGCGCCGGCGTCTACCTGGAATTCGAGCTATCGACGAACATGGACAAGGCCATGCAGGACTTGCGCGACAAGGTGGCCCTGGTGCGTCCCCGCTTCCCGAAGGAAGCCAAGGACCCGTTCATCGCGCGAGCAGAAGGCGACAACGAGCGCCCCATCGCCACCATCGTGCTGACGTCCACCGGGCATGACCTGCGTTCGCTGTCGACCATGACGGAACAGATCATCAGCAAGCGCTTCCAGGGCGTGGCCGGCGTGGGGCAAGTCAAGCTGCGCGGCCTGCGCGCGCGCCAGATCCTCATCAGCATGAAGCCGATCGAACTCAATGCCCAGGGCATCGGCGTCGATGAAGTGATCCGCGCCATCCAGGCGACGAATACCAATTTGCCGGCCGGCTCCATCAGCCATGGCGCGGCCGAACAGCTGGTGCGCGTGGAAGGCAAGATCAAGGATGCGCGCGAATTCGGCAAGATCATCGTCGCGCGCCGCGCCGTCGGCCCCGTCTACCTGGACCAGGTGGCCACCGTCGTCGACGGCGAGCAGGAAGAACTGTCGATCTCGCGCATGAACGGCCAGCAGGCGGTGACGATGGAAATCACCAAGGTGCAGGACGCCAACGTGGTCGAAGTGGGCACCGGCATCCTGAAAGTGGCGGCGGACCTGCAAAAAACGCTGCCGCCCGATATCACCCTGCGCGTGCTGGACGACGAATCGGAGCGCGTGCAAAGCCAGCTCGATAACGTCAAGCGCACCATCATCGAAGGCGCCGTGCTGACCATGGTGATCGTCTTCCTGTTCCTGCATTCGTGGCGCTCGACCATCATCACGGGCTTGACCCTGCCGATCTCCGTGCTGGCCAGTTTCATCGCCATGAAGGCCTTCGGCTTCACCCTGAACTTCCTCACCTTGATGGCGCTGTCGCTGTGCATCGGCCTGTTGATCGATGACGCCATCGTCGTGCGCGAAAACATCGTGCGCCACCTGGGCATGGGCAAGAACCACTACAAGGCGGCCAACGACGGCACCAATGAAATCGGCCTAGCCGTGATGGCCACCACCTTCGCCATCGTCGCCGTATTCGTCCCCGTCGCCTTCATGGACGGCATCATCGGCCGCTTCTTCCTGCAGTTCGGCATCACCGTAGCCGTCGCCGTTCTCGTCTCCCTGTTCGTCAGCTTCACGCTCGACCCCATGCTGTCGTCCGTCTGGCGCGACCCCGTCAAGGACCGCTTCAAGTACGCGCCGTGGCTGGGCCGCTTCATGGCCTGGATCGAGACGGGCATCGACCGCCTGCATGTATGGTATGGCAAGGTGCTGGCTGTCGCTTTGCGCTGGCGCAAGACGACCCTGGCCACGGCCGTCGCCCTGTTCGCGGGCAGCCTGATGCTCGTGCCGATGATCGGCGGCGAGATGTTCCCGGAAACGGACCAGGGCTGGGTCAACCTGCGCTTCAAGACGCCCGTCGGCTCCAGCCTCGAATACACGGATACCAAGGTGCGCCAGATCGAAACGGCCCTGAAGGAATTCCCAGAAATCGACAGCCTGGTGGCCAATGTCGGCACGCAGGACGGGCGCAACACGGCCGAGGTGAACCTGAAGCTGACGGACATCAAGAAGCACAAGCGCCGCTCGCAGCAGGAGCTGGAAAAGCTGATCCGCGAACGCCTGGCGCCGATCGCCGGCATCACCCTGTCCGTCGGACAGCGTCCCATCTTCATCGCCATTTTGGGCACGGACGAAGGCAAGCTCGATGCGGTGGCGCACACCCTGATGGACAAGATGCGCGGCATCAAGGGCCTGGCCGACATGGAATACAGCCAGGAAGGCGCCAATCCGTCGACCACCGTGAAGATCAATAACGAACTGGCCAGCGACCTGGGATTGTCGGTGCAGCAGATCGGCAACGCCCTGCGCCCGTTCGTGGCGGGCGACACGGTCAGCCACTGGTTAGCCAGCGACGGGCAAAACTACGACGTCAACGTGCAGCTGCCCAAGTCGGGCCGGCAAAAGGTGGCCGACCTGGCCGACCTGTCGCTGGCCTCCAGCAAGCTTGACGCGAACGGCAAGCCCGTCATGATCCCGCTGCGCCAGGTGGTCGACTTCGTGCCGTCATCGAGCCCGCAGGTGCTGAAGCGCCAGGCCTTGCAGCGCCGGGTCGCCATCTATGCAGGCACGCAGGGCCGCCCTGCCGGCGACGTCGACGCCGACGTGCAGAAAGCCATCAAGTCCATCGACCTGCCGCCCGGCGTGCGCTTCGACGTGGCCGGCAATGCGCAGCAGATGGCCGAAACCATGGGCGGCGCGATGATGGCGCTGGGGATCGCCGTGATCTTCATCTACCTGGTGCTGGCGTCGCAATTCGGCAGCTTTTTGCAGCCGATCGCCATCATGGTGTCCCTGCCCCTGTCGCTGATCGGCGTGCTGGCCGCCCTGCTCATTACGGGCAGCACCCTGAACATCTTCTCCGTGATCGGCTTCATCATGCTGATGGGCTTAGTCACCAAAAATGCGATTCTGCTGGTGGACTTCACCAACCAGCGCCAGCGCGAAGGCCTGGGGCAGTTCGAGGCGCTGATGGAAGCGGGGCAAGTGCGCTTGCGCCCCATCCTGATGACGACACTGGCCATGGTCTTCGGCATGCTGCCGATGGCCATCGGCATGGGCGACGGCGGCGAATCGCAGGCGCCGATGGGCCGCGCCGTCATCGGCGGCGTGATCACCTCGACCCTGTTGACCTTGGTGGTGGTGCCCGTCGCCTACACCTACCTCGATAGCCTGGGCAAGCGCGCCGCGCGCTTTTTCGGCGGCAGCGGCGAGCACGCCGACTCCGCCGACGACGGCAAAGCACACGCCCACTGATTGACCGGTCGCCTTCACCGTCCCCGCATTGGCGGGGACGACGCGGCGGCTTCCTGAAGAGAGCTTCAGTTGACCAAAGCAGCCCCACTGGCTAGACTGTCCCCGTTATCAATGATATGGAGTGACTCGTGGGTGCTTGTTCCAGTGACAGTAGTCGATTGACCATCGGCGATCGGCCTTAGGCAAGACGCGCGCATTCCGCCCGCCCTGCCCATGGCAAGGTGCGGTTTTATCAGCGGCAGTATTCTCTCGCCGCCACTTCCCTCCTCATCGTTCCACCGTTATCGTCTGCTGCCCCCTTTCGGGGCGAATTGTCTTCGCCCCTGCACTCGCCTGTTCCTCCCCAGCCGGGAGAAACTGATGGTGGTATTTGACTTTGCGCTGCGCGTTGCCGCGGCATTGACCCTGGGCGCCATGATCGGCGCCGAACGCCAGCTGCGCCAGCGCATGGCGGGCCTGCGCACGAACGCGCTGGTCTCCGTCGGCGCCTCGCTGTTCGTGATGGTTTCCGTGCTCGAAGGCGATAGCGCCGGCCATATGCGCATTGCCGCGCAGGTGGTGTCCGGCATCGGCTTCCTGGGCGCCGGCGTCATCATGCGCGAAGGCATGACGGTGCGCGGCTTGAACACGGCCGCCACCCTGTGGTGCTCGGCCGCCATCGGCATCCTGTGCGGCTTGGGCTTCGCGCTGGAAGCGGCCATCGGCACGGGATTTGTCCTGGTGGCCAACCTCGTGCTGCGCCACCTGGCACAACGCATCAACGCGCACGGCAGCGAAGCGGGCATCGAGACGGAAAGCATCTACCGCGTGACGGCCGTGTGCGAGGCGGAGCAGGAAATCCTCGTGCGCAACCTGATGCTGCGCATGATCAGCGGCATGCCGGCCCTGATGCTGCAATCCTTGCACAGCGAGGATGCAGCGCACGCCGGACGCATCGAAGTGCGGGCCGACTTGCTCACGCCCCTGTCCAGCCTGGGATTGCTGGAGCAGATCGTCAGCCAGGTCAGCCTGGAAGGCAGCGTCTCGGCCGTGCGCTGGGCGCTGGTGAACAACGCGGAATTTGTCGCCGAACGGGGAGTGTGATGATGAAAAAATGGATGCTGTGGTTTGTCAAACGTGGTCCGACTGTCGCCACCTACCGCCTGACCGTCACCTGCCCCGCGGCGCAGGCCGACCACGTCGTGCGTCTGCTGCTGGCCGAACTCAAGGGAGCAGGCCTGGCGCCGTCGCAGATGCTGCGCAGCTGGGACGAAGCCCGGCAAGTGGTGCAGCTGATCGCCACGGTGCTGTGCCAGGCCATGCAGCGCGCCGTGCTGGTGCGCTTCGTCAACCGCGCGGGCGCCTGGCCGCAAGTGCGGCAAGTGCGCTGGGAAGGCGTCGCGCCTTCAGCTTGAGGCGGGCAGGCGCATGAGGAACAGCGCGCCGCCTTGCGGGCGGTTCTGCGCCTCGATACTGCCGCCATACGCATGCACGATGGCTTGCGACAGGGCCAGGCCCAGGCCGAAACCGGGCGCCTCGCCCGCGCGCGCCTGGGCGCCCCGGTAAAACCGCTCGAACAGGTGCGGCAAGTCTTCCACGCCGATACCCGGTCCCGCATCGGCCACGCCGACGATCGCATGCGCGCCATCGCGCGCCACGTGCACGCTGATGACGCTGTCGGGCGGCGAGAACTTCACGGCGTTATCCAGCAAATTGGCCAGCACCAGGTCGACCGGGCCGGCCGCCACCCTGGCCTGCACGTCTGCACTTGCATCGAAGACGATGCGGATGCCGCGCTGCGCTGCCGCCTTTTCCAGGCGCTGCGCCGCCGCCCGCACGAGCGGATTGAGTGCAATGGTTTCCACCGCGTTGCGCTCCTGGCCCACGTCCAGGCGCGTGAGCATCAAGAGCTCTTCCACCAGGGTCGTCAGGCGCTGCACTTCATCGAGGCACGATGCCAGCGCATCGACATATTCGGGCGACTCGCGCGGGCGGCGCAGGGTGATTTCGATTTCCGTGCGCAGGCGCGACAGGGGCGAGCGCAATTCGTGCGAAGCGTCGGCCGTGAAGCGGCGCTGCGCGTCGTAGCCGTGTTCCAGGCGGTCCAGCATGGCATTCAGGGTATCGACCAGGCGGCCGATCTCGTCTTGCGTACCGGGATGGGGCAGGCGCTGGTGCAAACTGGCTTCGCCGATCGAATGCGCCTGGTCCACCACGTCGTCGATGGCGCCCAGCACGCGGCGCGTGAGCATTTCGCCGGCCAGGCCCACGGCCGCGAGCAGCGCCAGCGCCATGGCGCCAAACAGTACGGTGGCCGCGGCCAGCACGTGATTGGTATCGTCGAGCGAACCGGCCACCTGTACCGCCAGGCGCGCGCCGGACGAAGGCACGGGAATCGAGACCATGCGCAGCGGCTCTTCGCCGAACTTGGGCAGGGTCTCGAAAATGGTTTCGCCGGCCGCCAGGCGCGCCAGCAAGGCGGGAGGGGCCGGCAATTGCGCCGCCTCCAGGTTGCGGCTGCGCGCCAGCACGCGGCCTTCGCCATCAATGATCTGCACCAGGCGGTCGAGCCGCGTCAATGACGGCGGCGCCTGGCCCGGCGCCACCTCGTGCACTTGCACGGGCTGGCGCGGCGCGGCCGGCAGCATGGCCATTTCCGTCTCGGCCAGCGCCAGCAGGGCCGCATCGAGCTGGCCATGCACGGCGCGCGACAGCCCCCAGTAACCGGCCAGCGCCGTACAGGCGACGATGGCGAGGATGACGGCCAGGTGCACCAGCAGCAGGCGCTTGCGAAAGCTAGCCACCGTTGTTTTCCGCCAGGCGGAAGCCGCGTCCGCGCACCGTGTGGATCAAGGCCGGCAAGCCCGGCGCATCCACTTTCCCCCGCAGGTTGCGCACGTGGACATCGATCAGGTTGTCGATGCCGATCAGGTCCGCCTGCCAGATCTGCTCGGCCAGGCGCGCGCGGCTAACCACTTCGCCCGCCTGGCGCAGCAGGATCAGCAGGATGGCGTACTCCTTGGGCGTGAGCACCAGCGGCGTGCCAGCCCGCGTCGCCTGGTGGCTGACGGGATCGAGCGTCAGGTCCGCCAGCGCCAGCACCAGCGGGCGGCTGATATCGGAGCGGCGAAGCAGGGCGCGGATGCGCGCCAGCAGCTCCTCGAATTCGAACGGCTTGGTCAGGTAATCGTCGGCGCCCGTGTTCAGGCCCGTCACCCGGTCGGCCGTGGCGTCGCGCGCCGTGAGCATCAGCACGGGCGTCTGGATGCCGCGCGCGCGCAAGTCGCGGCAAAAATCGATGCCCTGCTTGCCAGGCAACATCCAGTCCAGCACGATTGCGTCGTAGTCGACGGCGTAGCTTTCGTCCTCGCCCTCTTCCGCGCTGTGCGCCACGTCGACGACAAAGCCTTCTTCCTGCAAGCCGCGCGCCAGCAGGCGCGCCGCCTTGCGGTCGTCTTCCACCAGGAGGATTCTCATGCCTGCCTTTCGCATTGCGCCGTGTTTTCCATAATGGCATTTTACCGCGCCACACCGTGCGCGCACGGAACCTGAAGAATGATTCAGGCGTTCTTGGGCGCTTCTTCAGGACCACATTGCTATGCTTTCCCGGCGCTGTTGTGACGCAGCCTGCGCCACCTGCGCCCCTCTCATTGCCCGCCTGGGCACGGCATCCTCGCATGCCCCCTCACCATCAATAACAAGGAAACACGGGATGAACACGACCACCCGCAACGCCCTGGGCGCCAGCTGCGCCCTCGCTCTCGCCTGCTCGGCCCTGGCCGGCTGCGCCAAGCCGACGGCGGCAGCCACGCCGCCCGTCCAAGCGATGCATCTGGACGACGGCAGCATCGCCGTCGACAAGATGTCGCCGCTGCGCCAGCGCCTGCAGATCGCCGCCGTGCTGGAACAGGACATCGCTACGCAGACGGAAGCGCCGGGCAGCATCGAAGCCATGCCGGAGAAGCTGGTGAAGATCACGCCGCCCCTGGCCGGGCGCATCACGCGCTTGCAACGCGCCCTGGGCGACAGCGTGAAGGCGGGCGACCCGCTGTTCACCCTGGACTCGGCGGAACTGAGCGCCGCCTACGCGGACGACAGCAAAGCGAAATCCGCCCTGCTGCAGGCGCGCCAGGAACTGGAACGCCAGAAAACCCTGTTCGAGGCGGAAATCACCGCGCGCAAGGAGTACGAGGCGGCGCAGGCCACTTTTGCGCAGGCCGGCAGCGACGCCCAGACCAGTGCCGACAAGCTGGCGCAGTACGGCGCCGGCGCGCGTGGGTCGCGCCGCGACTACGTGCTGCGTTCGCCGATCGCCGGCACCGTGATCGCCATGGAAGGCGCCCAGGGCGGCTACTGGAACGATATCAACGCGCCCGTCATGACGGTGGCCGACCTGTCCACCGTGTGGCTGTCGGCCAACGTGGCCGAGAGGGACCTGGCGCACGTGGCCGTGGGACAAAAGACCAGCATCACCGTCGACGCCTGGCCCGGCAAGGCTTTCGAAGGCAAGGTCGCGTATGTGGGCGCCGTGCTCGACCCCGAGACGCGCACGGTGAAGGTGCGTGTGGCCATCGACAACCGCAGCGGCGCCTTCAAGCCCGGCATGTTCGCCCACGCGGGGTTCGCCGGCGCCAGCCGCCGCGCCCTCCTCGTGCCCGCGTCCGCCCTGCTGCAAAGCGGGCCCTCGACGCGCGTGATGGTGGAACGCAGCGCGCTGGTGTTCTCGCCGCGCGCGGTGGAAGTGGGTGCCAGCCATGGCGACCAGGTGGAAATCGTCTCCGGCCTGAAGGCGGGCGAACGCATCGTCGTCAAGGAAGGAGTGCTGCTCAATGATTGACCGTTTCATCGCCACCTGCTGCCAGCGGCGCGGCATCGTCTGGCTGGTACTGCTGTTCGTCGCCGCCTACGGCGTCTACTGCTGGAAGCAGCTGCCCATCGAGGCGTATCCCGACATCGCCGACGTCACCTCGCAAATCGTCACGCAGGTGCCGGGCCTGGGCGCCGAGGAAATCGAGCAGCAGATCACCATTCCGCTCGAACGCGCCCTGCTCGGCACGCCCGGCATGCACGTGCTGCGCACGCGCAGCCTGTTCGCCCTGTCGCTGATCACGGTGGTGTTCGAGGATGGCAGCGACGGCTATTTCACGCGCGAGCGGCTGCAGGAGCGCCTCGCCAGCGTCAACCTGCCGTATGAGGCCAAGCCGGGACTCGATCCCTATACCTCGCCGACGGGCGAGATCTACCGCTACACCTTGGAATCGAAGTCGCGCAGCTTGCGCGAACTGTCCGAGCTGCAGTTCTGGACGGTGATACCGCGCCTGCAGCAGGTGCGCGGCGTGGCCGATGTGAGCAATTTCGGCGGACTCACGACGCAGTTCATGCTGGAACTCGACCCCGCAAAACTCGACAGCTACGGCTTCTCGCTGGCGCAGGTCAAGGACGCCATCAACGCCAACAACATCAGCGGCGGCGGCAGCGTCATCGACCGCGGCCAGCAATCGTACGTGGTGCGCGGCGTGGGCTTGCTGCATTCGCTCGATGACATGGGCAACGTCGTCGTCAGCAGCAAGAATGGCGTGCCCGTGCTGGTGAAGGACCTGGGCAAGCTCGCTTACGGCAACGTGGAGCGGCGCGGCATCCTCGGCAAGGACGACAATCCCGACACCATCGAAGGCATCACCCTGCTGCTGAAGGACTTCAATCCGTCCGAAGCGCTGGCCGGCATCCATGCGGCAGTGGACGACCTGAATGCCAATGTGCTGCCGAAGGATGTGAAAGTGGTGCCCTACCTGGACCGCAGCTCGCTGATCGACGCCACCCTGCACACGGTCAGTTACACTCTGGGCGAAGGCATGCTGCTCGTCGCCCTCGTGCTGCTGCTGTATCTGGGCAGCCCGCGCGCGGCCGCCATCGTCGCGCTGACGATTCCGCTGGCCCTGCTGATCGCCTTCATCTTCATGCACCATTTTAAAATTCCCGCCAACCTGCTGTCGCTGGGCGCCATCGACTTCGGCATCCTCGTCGACGGTTCCGTGGTGGTGCTGGAAAACATGCTGCGCCGCCGCGAACGGGAACAGGAACGGCCCCTCACCCTGCAGGACGCCATCGATGCGACCCTGCAGGTGGCGCGTCCCATCATGTTCGGCATGGCCGTCATCATCGCCGCTTATTTACCCCTGTTCGCCTTCCAGCGCATCGAATACAAGCTGTTCTCGCCGATGGCGTATGCGGTGGGCGCGGCGCTGGTGGGCGCGCTGGTGGTGGCGCTGGTGCTGATCCCGGGCCTGGCCTGGCTGGCCTTGCGCAAGCCGCGCCGCACCTTCCATAACCGCGCGCTGGACAAGCTGGCGGGCGCGTACGGGCGTTTCCTCGAACGCATGGTGGGCAAGAAGCGCTGGGTGGCGATGGTGTGCGCCGCCTCGCTGGCGTGCCTGGCGCTGCTGGGCGGCAGCATCGGGCGCGATTTCCTGCCCTACCTCGATGAAGGCTCCTTGTGGTTGCAGGTACAGATGCCGCCCGGGATCACCCTGGACAAGGCCTCCGAGATGGCCAGCGAACTGCGGCGCGCCGCGCTGGAGTTTCCCGAAGTGTCGACCATCGTCACGCAGACGGGGCGCAACGACGACGGCACCGATTACTGGACGCCGTCGCACATCGAGGCGAGCGTGGGCCTGCATCCGTACATGAGCTGGAAGTCGGGCATGAGCAAGCAGCAGTTGATCGCCAAAATGAACGCGCGCTTCGCCAGCATGCCCGGTGTCACCGTGGCTTTCATGCAGCCGATGATCGACGGCGTGCAGGATAAATTGTCGGGCGCGCACAGCGACCTGACGGTGAAAATCTTCGGCAATGACCTCGACGAAGTACGCGGCATCGCCGGCAAGGTGGCAAATGTCCTGAAGACTATCCCTGGCGCCTCCGACGTGGCGGTGGACGTGGAGCCGCCGCTGCCCAACCTGAAGGTGGAACTGGACAGGGCAAAGGCGGCCCGCTACGGCATCAACGCGGCGGACGTGGCCGACCTGATCGCCACCGGCATCGGCGGCGCGCCCATCGGCCAGGTGTACGTGGGCGAGAAAAGCTACGACATCGCCGTGCGCTTCCCGCCGGCCACGCGTTCCAGCCCGGACGCCATCGCCAACTTGAAGCTCAACGCCGCCAACGGCGCGAGGATTCCGCTGGCGCAGGTGGCCACCATCAGCACCACCTCGGGCGAAAGCGTTATCGTGCGCGAAATGGGACGGCGCCACATCATCGTGCGCCTGAATGCCCGCGGGCGCGACCTGGCGAGCTTCCTGGCCGAAGCGCGCCCGCTGGTGGCGCAAGCCGTAGCCGACGAGCACCAGCGCATCAGCGTCGAATGGGGCGGCCAGTTCGAAAACCTGCAGCGCGCGCAAAGCCGTCTGGCGCTGATCCTGCCGATGACCCTGGGCGCCATGTTCCTGCTGCTGTTTGGCCAGTTCCGCAACCTGCGCCAGCCCGCGCTGGTCTTGCTGGCCGTGCCGCTGGCCATGCTCGGTGGCCTGGCCGCGCTGCACCTGCGCGGCATGACCTTGAACGTGTCGAGCGCCGTCGGCTTCATCGCCCTATTCGGCGTAGCCGTCCTGAATGCCGTCCTGATGCTGGCGCAGATCAACCGCTTGCGCAGCGACGAGGGGAAAAGCTTGCACGACGCCGTGCTGGAAGGCGCGCGCGACCGCATGCGTCCCGTGCTGATGACGGCCACGGTGGCCGCCCTGGGGCTGACGCCGGCCATGCTGGCGACGGGCCTGGGCAGCGACGTGCAACGCCCGCTGGCTACCGTCGTGGTGGGCGGCCTGGTGACGGCGACCGCACTGACCTTGCTGCTGTTGCCGGCCCTGTATTACCTGATCGAGGCGCACCTGCAACAACGTCGGATCGACACCGAAGGAGAGACCCATGACACGTTTTAATGTACTGCTGGCGGCCTGGCTAATTGCTCCATGCGCCGTTGCCACACCCTTGAGCTTTGAAACCTATTTGTCCGCCGTGGAAAGCCACAGCCTGGAATTGCAGGCGCAGCAGGAAGGCATCACCTCGGCCAAGGCCGGCATCGGCATCGCCGGCCTGCGTCCCGATCCCGAGTTTACCCTGGGCGCCACGCGCGAAACGGTGCGCAGCGTCGAACACCGTCCCGTCACGTGGAATCCGGCCATCAGCATGGCCATCGAGACGGGCGGCAAGCGCGCCGCGCGCTTGAAGGCGGCGCACAGCAATGTCGCGCTGGCCGAGGAAACGGTGGCCGGTTTCAGGAGCGAGCTATATGGCACGGCCGCCGCCGCGTTCACGGAAGCATGCCGCACGCGCGAGGTCCTCGCGCGCAAGGAGCAGACCATGGCGGCCCTGTCGAAGGTAGTCGAGGCGAATACCGTGCGGCGCAAGGCGGGCGACGTGGGCGGCATCGAGCTGCTGCAGTCGCGCGTGGAACGCGACCAGTTCCAGGCCGACCTGGCGCAGGCGCGCAGCGAGGCCGATAGCGCCATGCTGGCCCTGTCGCCGCCGCTGGGGCGCCAGTTCGATGGTCTGTTTCCGCAAGCGCAGCTGGCGTGCGACTTCGCCGCGTACGAGGGCGGCGACGCCGGCGTGCTGGTGCCGCAGGCGCTCGAGGCCCGCAACGACGTGCGCATCGCCCGCGCCACGCTGGACAACCTGCGCGACGGTGCGGCGCTGGTGCGCGCCAACCGCGCCGTCGACCCGACCGTGACCGTAGGCCTGGCCGCCGCGCGCGGCTACCATGACGGCATCGACGCCAGCGGCAATCCCGTCGATGGCGCGCCCCGCTCCCGTGCGCTGTCCATCTCGCTGGCCATCCCGATTCCCCTGTCGCGGCGTGACAAGGGTGACGTGGTGCAAGCCGAAGCGGGGGTCACGCAAGCGATGCTGGCCCTGCGCCAGGCCGAATTACAGGCGGAGACGCAAGTGCGCACGGCGCAGCGGCAGCTGCATGCGGCGCAGGACAGGCTGGCGCGCTACCGAGACGGCGTGCTGGTCGATGCGCAAAAGGTGGTCGACGGCATGCGCCTGTCTTACTTCAGCGGCAATGCCTCGCTGCTGGAATGGCTGGCGGCGCAGCGCTCGGCCGATGACGCGTATCAGGGCTATGTGCAGGCGCGCGCCGATGCGGCCATGGCCAGCACGCAGCTGCAACTGGCGCTTGGCCAGCGGCCACGCTTGTAGCGGGGGAAGGGAGAACGAGGGGATACCGGCGCGGCGATATGCCGCACCGGTCGTCAGGAACGGGGAGTTACTGGGGCTGGGCGGGTGCGTCGCCTTCGGCGGCCGGATCTGCGTCGACGTCGGCGTCGTCCGCTTCCGGCTCATCGCCTTCGCTTCCATCGGCCGGTTTCGGATTGTTCTTCGCTTCCAGCTTGCGTCTGGCTTTTTCCTCGGCTTTCTTCTTCTTTTCCAGCTCTTTTTGCCGTTTTTCGTATTGGAAATTTGTCTTGGCCATTTACTACCTCTTTAGTTTTTTATTGTTACAGATAAGCACATAGGGCACATTATGACGCAGTTGGAGCAAATACAAAATTTTTAGCCGCGCGGATGATGCTGCGCATGCAGCAGTTTCAGCCGTTCGCGGGCCACATGCGTGTAAATCTGCGTGGTGGAAATATCGGAGTGCCCCAGTAACAATTGCACAACACGCAAGTCCGCGCCATGGTTGAGCAAATGCGTGGCGAACGCATGGCGCAAGGTGTGCGGCGACAGCGGCACCGTGATGCCAGCGCTCAGCGCGTGTTTCTTGATGATGACCCAGAACATTTGCCGCGTCATGGCGCCGCCGCGCCGCGTGACGAACAGCGCATCGTCCATCTGCCCATCGAGGATGACGCCGCGCGCTTCCTTCAGGTAGCGCTCGATCCACAGCCGCGCCTGCTCGCCGAACGGCACCAGGCGCGTCTTGCTGCCCTTGCCCGTGATGCGCAGCACGCCATCGTTCAGGCTCAATTCCACCGATTTCAAATCCACCAGTTCCGACACGCGCAAGCCGCTCGCATACATGAGCTCCAGCATCGTGCGTTCGCGCAGGCCCAGCGGCGTGCTCACGTCGGGCGCCGCCAGCAAGGCTTCCACCTGCGCTTCGCTCAAGGTGTGCACGAAGCGCGCCGGCTGCTTGGCCGAGACCATCTTCAGGCACGGATCGGCCGCGATATGCTTGTGCCGCAAGGCCAGCTGGTAAAAGCGCTTGAGCACGGACAAGCGCCGGTTCGACGAGGTCGCCTTGCTCTCGTCGTGGCGGGCCGCGAAATACGCGTCGATATCGGCCGTGGATACCTCGTACAGGCCCTCGCGCCCGGGCCGGTTCACTTCCAGCCAGCGCGCGAACAGGCGCATGTCGCGCCGGTAGGCGTCCAGCGAGTTCTTCGACAGGCCGTCTTCCAGCCACAGGCTGTCGCAGAATTCATCGATCAGGGTAGTGTTGTCGGGCGCCAGCAGGCTGTTCATCATCGTTTGGACCACCCCATGCCCTCGACGCCTTCATGCGCCAGCAGCCAGCGCTTGACACCCAGGTGGAAGCCCGTCGCATCGTCGTGGTGGGCAAAGCCGCCCAGGCCGCCAGCGGCCGTGACCCGGTGGCACGGTATGACCACGGGAAACCAGTTGGCGCCGCAGGCCTGGCCCACGGCGCGCGGCGCCGAGCCGATCAGGCGCGCCACGTCGCCATACGTGCGCACCTGGCCACGCGGAATGCTGGCAATCGCTGCCCATACGCGTTGCTGGTAGGCGCTGCCCGCGTCTGCCAGTGGCAGGTCAAAGACATAATCGGGATCAAGGAAATAGCGCGCCAGTTGCTGGCACGCCCGCTCGGAGACGGCATCCTGCGCGTCTTTTTCCGCAAAGTGCGGCGGCAGGTAGACCAGTTCGCGCAGCTGGCCATCCTGCGTGCGCACGCCCATGGCGCCGAACGGCGCGGCCACGATGGCGCTGAACAGTTCACTGCCCTGTTGTTTTTTCATCTGCTGATCAAATTTCAAGTGTGGCATATATACAACCTGCCGGCGCATCTGGCTGCGCCCCGGTGATTATGCACCGACTTTGGGCGTGCCGGCGGACGTTTCCCCCCGCACGAAAAAAAAGCGCACCAGTCGGTGCGCTTCAAATATTGCTTCACGTTCCCGGTCGTTTGGGTCCGCCGGTGCCGGCTTGTGGCCGCAGACAGCTATGACTCAACAACTTCTGTGAAACGTGTGTCTCCTCAATATATCCCCGGTATCAATACCGTTTTTATAGACCACTCCCCCACTAACCTTGTTACCAATTCTGTATTTCAGCCTTGCTACCAGGGCGCATATGCATATACGTGTTTCCCCTTAAGGCTGCTCATCATAGCGCATTTATTCGGCCGGATCGACTTTTTTTGCACCATGACGGGGACAACTGTTTTAGTTGTAAATTAAATTTGGCAACCACAGCGAGATTTGTGGTACGTAGGTAATCAGCACGAGGAAGCCCAGCATCGTCAGCAGCCACGGCATCACGGCCACGGTCAGCTCCGAGATGCCCATCTTGGTGATGCCGGACGCCACGTACAGGTTCAGGCCCACGGGCGGATGGCACATGCCGACCTCCATATTGACCACGATCAAGATGCCGAAGTGCACAGGGTCGATGCCCAGCTTCATAGCCACGGGGAACAGAATCGGTGCCATGATCAGCACGATGGACGACGGTTCCATGACGTTACCAGCCAACAACAGCAGCACGTTGACCACCAACAAGAAGCTGATCACGCCCAGGCCCTTGCCTGTGATCCATTCGGCCATCGCTTGCGGAATGTTTTCGCTGGTCATCAGGAACGAGAACAGCACGGCATTCGTGATGATGTACAACAGCATCGCCGACATGGCGGCCGAATCGAGCAAGACCTTGCCCACTTGCTTGATCTTCAAGTCCTTGTAGACGAAGACAGCGATGATGAAGGCGTACACGGCGGCCATGGCGGCCGCTTCCGTCGGCGTGAAGGCGCCCGAATAGATGCCGCCCATGACGATGACGATCAGCAGCAAGCCCCAGGCGCTCTTCTTGAACGTCACGAAGCGCTCGCTCCAGCTGGCCTTTTTCATGCGTGGATAATTGTGCTTGCGCGCCAAGAACCACGTGGTCAGGCCCAGCAGCATGGCCAGCATCATGCCGGGAATCACGCCCGCCATGAACAGTTTGCCGACGGACGTGTTGGTGCTGACGGAATACATCACCATCACGATCGATGGCGGTATCAAAATGCCCAGGGCGCCCGAGGTGGTGATGACGCCGGCGCCGAAACCGCGCGGGTAGCCCTGCTTGACCATGGCCGGCAGGATGATGGAGCCGATCGCCACCACCGTGGCGGGGCTGGAACCGGAGACGGCGGCAAACAGCGCGCACGCCATCACGCCGGCCAGCGCCAGGCCGCCATGCCAGTGTCCCACCATGGAGCTGGCGAAGTTGATCATGCGCCGCGCCACCCCGCCATGCGTGAGGAAGTTGCCCGCCAAAATGAAGAACGGGATGGCCATGATTTCGAATTTTTCGATGCCCGTGAAAATCTTCAGGGCCACCGATTCGATGGGCACGCTGGTCATGGTGAACAGGAAGGTGAGTACCGTCAGGCCCAGCGAAATGGAAATCGGCATGCCGGTCAGCATCAGCACCAGCAGCAATACAAAGATGATCAGCGCGTTCATGCCTTGGCTCCTTTTTCTTCCGCCGTCAATTCGTCTTCCAGCCCCTCGACATGCGAGTGGTCGTGTTTCGGCAAGGCGCCCGTCTTGATGAAATGCACCATCACCTGCAGGAAGCGGAAGCACATCAGGTAGGAACCGAGCGGCACGGCCAGGTAGACCAGCCACATCGGCACTTCCATGTCGGCCGACGTCTGGTCCGTGTGGCCGATCGACCACACGAAGCTGGCGCCCAGCGTGCCCACGATGCCCGTAAACAGGGCGCCGGCCCCCAGGCCGAAGACGATGAAACGGTCGCGCCAGCGGGGATTCATGCGGTTGATCAAGACGTCGACGCCCACGTGGATGCCCGTGCGCACGCCGTACGCGGCGCCGAACTTGGCCATCCAGACGAACATGTAGATGCACAGTTCCTGGGCCCAGCTGGTATTGATTTGAATCAGGAAGTCTTGCACGACGGGGATCGGCAAGCCGGCCAGATAGCGGTGCACGACCGCGACGAAGATGATGAAGGTGGCGGCGCCCATCAGGGTCGCGATCAGCCACTCTTCCAGGTGATCCAGAAATTTCATGGTGGACTTTCAAAGAATGCGGGTACACGCACTCCCGCGCAGGACGCGCAGGAGTCGTTCAAACGAACTGGCAGGGATGGCCTGCCTGCCGCGCCAGGCGGCGCGGCGCGCTACAGCCAGCGGCTTACTTCGCGCTTTCCTTGTTGATGGCCGAGATCAGATCCTTGCCGATGCGCGCTTCCATGGCCTTCTGCACGGGCGCCAGAGCCTTGCGCCATTCGGCCTGCTCCTGCACCGTCAGGGTATAGATCTGCGTCCTGCCCGCCTTCTTGATGGCGTCGAGGGCCTGGTCATTGTCGCGCTGGGCGATGGCTTTTTCAAACGTGGTCGCCTCGCGCATGGCTTTTTCCAGCTGGCCGCGGATTTCGGGCGGCAAGCCATCCCAGAATTTCTTGTTGACGATGACGGCATAGCCCAGGTAGCCGTGGTTCGACACGGTCACGTGCTTTTGCACTTCATGCATCTTTTGCGTGTACATATTCGATGGCGGATTTTCCGTGCCGTCGACCACGCCCGTCTGCAGCGCCTGATACACTTCCGAGAAGGCCAGCACCTGCGGGTTGGCGCCCAGCGCGCGCATCTGCGCGTCGAGCACCTTCGACGACTGGATGCGCATTTTCAGACCCTTGAAGTCGGCCGGCGTATGCAGCGGCTTGTTGGCCGACATCACCTTGAAGCCGTTATCCCAGTAGGCCAGGCCCGTGATACCCTTGGGTTCCAGTTTTTTCAGCAGGCTCTTGCCGATTTCGCCTTCGGTGACGTTGTACAGCGCCGTCTTGGTGGGGAAGATGTAGGGCAGGTCGAACGCTTCGAATTCCTTTACGCCCAGGGGGCCGAACTTGGCCAGCGACGGCGCCAGCATCTGCACGGCGCCCAGCTGCAGGGCTTCGAGTTCTTCCTTGTCCTTGTACAGCTGGCTGTTCGGGTAGAGTTCGACCTTGACCTTGCCATTCGTGGCTTTTTCGGCCAGCTGCTTGAAGCGCTCGGCGGCCTGGCCTTTCGGCGTATCGGTGGCCACGACGTGGCTGAATTTGATGACGATCGGCGCTTGCGCGTAGGCGTGGACGCCGGCGGTGGCGCCGATCGCGGCGCACAGCGCGACGAACAGGGTTTTCATTGGCGGCAGTTGCATTTTTGTCTCCTGAGTGGTTTTGTAAAAAACTTTATTTTTTGTCTACTTGGATATTGTGCTAAAGAAACTACTCCGGCTATTGTGGTTAACCACAATAGCCGGCTCCCGATAAGCCGCTACCCTGCCAGCCATGCCGACTTCCCCCACCTTTGCGCGCCGCTTCAAGCTATCGAGCCCGATGCGCTGGCTGCTGCCCGTCATCCTGCTGCTGCTGTTCCTGTCCATCCTGTTCTGGCTGCCCTGGCAGGCGCGCCAGATGGAAAGCAACGAGCGCCAGGAGCAACTGATCGCCGACACCCTGTGGGTGGAGCAAACCATCCGCTTCCAGCTGGCGCGCAACGAGGAAAGCCTGTTCAACCTGGGCGTGGACATCGCCAGCGCCTCTCTGGGCGCGGAAAAAGTGCACGAACGGCTGCAGCAGATGCTGCGCAATGGCCGCGAACTGCAGCGCGTGCTGTGGCTCGACACCAGCGGCAAGGTGCTGGCCACCAGCGACAACAGCCTGCCGCATGCGCTGTCGTTTTCGGCGGCCTCGCTGACGGCGGCCGACAATGCACGCCGCCTGCACCGGGGCCAATATGCCCAGCCTTCGCAGCAAAGCGGCTTTCCCGATGCGCCGCCGGGCGCCATGCTGATGGATTACCACCAGCCCCTGTTCGACGGCCAGCGCTATGTCGGCAGTCTGGTGGCCACCTACCAGATCAGCAGCCTGCTCGATGAAATGGTGCCGTGGTGGTTTGCGCAGGATAACCAGATCTCCTTGATCGACCGCGACGACAAGGTGCTGGCGCGGCGCGCCGCGGCCGGCCCCGGCCACGGCGTGTACACGCACAAGCGCGCGCTCGACGTGCCCGGCGCCACCATCACCCTGTTTACCGACAGCGTGAAAAGCCAGCCCAAGCTGCTGCCCAATCTGCTGGTCGGCTCCGTCATCGCCCTGTCGCTGGGACTGCTGTGGAGCTTGCTGGCCCTGTGGCGGCATATTTCGCGCCGCCTGGTGGCCGAAGGCGCGCTGCGCCAGCAGATGCTGTTTCGCACGGCGATGGAAAACTCGCTGGTGACGGGCATGCGCGCGCGCGACCTGGAAGGGAGAGTCACATACGTCAATCCCGCGTTCTGCCAGATCGTCGGCTATCCGCCCGAGGAAATCCTGGGGCGCCTGCCGCCCATGCCCTACTGGGTGCCCGAGGCGCTGGAAGAATACCAGCAGCGCTTCGTCAAGGCGCTGGCCGGCAATCCCACGCCGCAGTTCGAAACCTATTTCCAGCGCCCGGACGGCACGCGCGTGCCCGTGCTGATCTTCGAGGCCCCGCTGGTGGACAAGAACGGCCAGCAGACGGGCTGGATGGGTTCCGTGCTCGACATCTCGGACCGCAAGCGGGTCGAGGAATTGAATCGCCAGCAGCAGGAAAAACTGCAAACGAGTTCGCGCCTGGCCACCATGGGCGAGCTGGCGTCGATGCTGGCGCATGAATTAAATCAGCCGCTGGCGGCCATTTCCAGCTACACGACGGGCGCGCTGAACCTGATTCGCCGCGCCATCGAGCATGACGCCCCCGTCGATCCGGGCACATTAAAACCGGCGCTGGAACAGGCCAGCGCGCAGGCGCAGCGGGCCGGCCAGATCATCCGCAGCGTGCACGATTTCGTGCGCAAGAGCGAGCCGCAACGCCAGGATATCGCCATCCGCACCCTGATCGACGGCATCCGCGCGCTGATCGACCTGCAGGCGCGCAAATACTATGTCACCATCCAGGAAGAGCTGCCGCCGGACCTGCCGCTGCTGCGTGCCGATCCCGTGATGATCGAGCAAGTGCTGCTGAACCTGACCCGCAACGCCATCGAAGCGATGCAGGATGCGGCGCCGGGACGGCGTATCATGCGCCTGCGGGCCAGCCACGACGCGCAGCAAGGCATGGTGACGGTGGACGTGATCGACCATGGCCACGGCATCCCGCAGGACGTGGCCGAGCGGCTGTTTTCGCCGTTTTTCTCGACCAAGTCCGAAGGCATGGGCATGGGCCTGAACATCTGCCGCACCGCCATCGAATTTCACGGCGGCGCGCTGACCTTCGGCGCCAACCCCGCTGGCGGTACGATCTTTACATTCAGCGTGCCGGCCGCGCCGCGCGCGCCGCACTCGCCTTAACGAATAACGCATAACGACAATCCGGAGACACCATGCTGCACATCATTGACGACGAAGAGGTCGTACGCGACTCCCTGTCCTGGCTGGCCGCCTCGCGCAGCATCGAGGCGCGCAACTACGCCAGCGCCCAGCAATTCCTCGATAGCCTGGACGGCAGCTTCGACGCCGCCGGCGACTGCGTGCTGCTCGACGTGCGCATGCCCGACATGAACGGCATCGCCCTGTTCGACCAGCTGGTCAAGCGCGACCTGACAGCGCGCCTGCCCGTGATTTTCCTCACCGGCCACGGCGACGTGCCGATGGCCGTCGACAGCCTGAAACGGGGCGCCTTCGATTTCTTTGAAAAGCCGTTCAACGACAACGACCTGATGGACCGCGTGCAGCAGGGACTGGCCAACTCGCGCCAGGCAGGCGAACTGGCTGCCGTGCACGCGCGCCTGGCCACCCTGTCGACGCGCGAGCGCGAAGTGCTGGACCTGATTCTGGCGGGGAAGATGAACAAGGTGGTGGCCGACAAGCTGGGCATCAGCATGCGCACCGTGGAAGTCCACCGCGCGCATATCTTCGACAAGATGCAGGTCAAGACGGCGGTGGAGCTTGCGGGGTTGTTGAAGTAGACTGAAATCCGGCGTCAGACCCCGGATCGAGGTTTCAAGTATCTAATCAGTCGTCGTGATGCTCATGGTGCTCTTCCACGCCATGCTTCCAGTAGCTGGCCACGTGCAGATGCTGCTTCGGCACCCCGGCGTCGATGAAATGCCCGCGCAAGCCCTGCACCTGCGCATGCTCGCACGCCACCCACACGTAGCCATCGCCATCCTGCGGCAAGGCGACCTGCGCCAATTCCTCCAGCAGCAGCGGTCCCTTGCGGCCATGGCGCGCCACCCAGCGCACGTCCAGCTGCGCCGCGCTGTCCAACGCGATCTGTTCGCCGTTTTCGACGATCTCGATCACGGCCGTCGCGCGCGCCGTGGCCGGCAGCTGCTCCAGGCGGCGGGCAATGGCCGGCAAGGCCGTCTGGTCGCCCACCAGCACATACCAGTCGAAATCAAGCGGCACCAGCATCGAGCCGCGCGGTCCGCCCACGCCCAGGGTCTGGCCGGGTGCAGCTTGCGCCGCCCAGCTGGCTGCGGGGCCGTCGCCATGCAGCACGAAGTCGATTTCCAGCTCGCGCCGCGCCGCGTCGTAGCGGCGCGGCGTGTAGTTGCGGGCGATGGGACGCGCGCCTTCCCCATACTGGATGGGATTCGCGCCATTGCCCAGCATGGGAAACACGGGAGTGGTCTCGCCGGAGGCGGGGAAGAACAGTTTCACGTGGTCGTCGTGCGCCGGCGAGACAAATCCCTCCAGGTCGTCGCCCGCCAGGGTGATGCGGCGCATGTGGGGCGTCAGCTGCTCGGTGCGCACGACGGTGAGCACGCGCAGTTTCAAGTCATGCCGCACGCGCTCGATGGCATGCGGACGTGGTGCGGCAGTTGAGTCAGTAGTCATTGCTTATCCTTGTAAAGTAGGCTCAGTGGCCGTCGACGATGGCGTTGGCCGCCTGTTCCAGCACGGCCGAGACGCGCTCGGCTTCCGCGTCGCTCCAGCTGGTCTTGTTCAGCAAGAGCGCATGCTTGAGGGTGTGCATGGCCTGGCGCACGCGCTCGGGCAAGGCGTTGCGCGCCTGGACGCGGGCAAACATGTCGAGGCGCGCCAGGATGCCGTCCACCTGGGCGCGGTTCTCGTCGAGGTAGGCGCGGCCCAGGTCCGTGATCGTGTAGAGCTTTTTGCCGCTGGCGCTTTCGGAGGACGTCACGTGGTCCTGCTCTTCCAGCAGGGTCAGGGTCGGATACACGGCGCCCGGGCTGGGGGCATAGGCGCCGCCGCAACGTTCTTCGATGGCCTTGATGATTTCATAGCCGTGGCGGGGGCTGATCTCGATCAGCGCCAGCACGATCAGCGGCAGATCGCCGCGGCCGAAGACGCGCTCGGCCCGTTCGCCGCGCCCGCCCCTGCCACCGGGGCCGCCAGGGCCCATGCCGTCGCCGCGCTCGTCGAAGCCGCGCGGACCGCGGCCATGCATGGCGTATTCGCCGCGGTGGTCGTGACAGTGCTCGCCGTGATGGTGGTGATGATGTTGGCCGCAATGGCCGTGTTCTGCGTGGTGTGAGTTTCTCATGTTTTCTCTTTAAAGATATATCGTTAGTAGGTATCGACATTTTATAACGATATATCGATAAGTCAAGGAGAAATTTGTTATGCTCGTCTTTCTCCAATCGACATGTCCCTGCCATGCCTGACAAAACCACCGCTGACAAAATGTATGTGAAAAATGCCAAAGCCCTGGCCGTGCTCAATGACGGCGGCGAACACGATGCCCTGCTGGCGCAACTGCCGGCCGAGCGGCGGGTGAATGAAGGAGAAAACGCCGACTGGATCGTGCTGTTCGCGCGCAGCCGCGCGGAACTGGAGCAATTCCTGCCGGTGGCGCAGGCGCGCCTGGCGCCCGGCGGCGCGGTCTGGGTGGCGTACCGCAAGGGTGGCGTGAAGGCGGGCAGCGACATCCACCGCGACGATATCCGCAATTTTGCGCAAACCATAGGACTCGACAGCGTGGCAATGATCGCCATCGACGCAAACTGGTCGGCGCTGCGCCTGAAGCAGGCTTGAGAGGGAGTTAAACGACGCCGTGCAAGGCCAGCGCCCACTCGACGTGCTCGCGCACGATGGCCGACGGGTGCTCGCGGCGCGACAGCAGGGCCGCGACGATGTCGGCCTGGCCCCGGGCCTTGGCAGCCGCGTTGCCCATGCCGACGGCCAGGTTGCGCAGCCAGCGTTCATGGCCGATGCGGCGAATCGCGCTGCCTTCCATGCGGCGGTTGAATTCTTCTTCCGTCCAGGCGAACAGCTCCACCATGCCGGCGCTGCCCAGGCTGTGGCGCTCGTCGAAATCGGGCACCACGGCGCGCTGAGCGAACTTGTTCCACGGGCAGACGGTCTGGCAATCGTCGCAGCCGTACACCTTGTTGCCGATCAAAGGCCGCATCTCGACGGGAATGGCGCCCTTCAATTCGATGGTCAGGTAGGAGATGCAGCGGCGCGCATCGAGCTTGTGCGGCCCCAGGATGGCTTGCGTGGGGCACACCGTGATGCATGCCGAGCACTGGCCGCAGCGCGGCGTTTCCGGCGGATCGACCGGCAGCGGCACGTCGATGAGGATCTCGCCAAGGAAAAAGAAGGAGCCGCCCTGGCGGTTGATCAGCAAGGTGTGCTTGCCGCGCCAACCCAAGCCGCCCTTTTGCGCCAGCTCGACTTCCATCACGGGCGCCGAATCGCTGAAGACGCGGTAGCCGAAGTCGCCGATTTCGCCCTTGATGCGCTCGGCCAGCTGCTGCAGGCGCGAACGCATCACCTTGTGGTAGTCGCGGCCCCGCGCATACACGGAGATCACGGCCGCCGCGGGATCGGCGTCGCGCGCCGCCTCGCGTTCGCGCCAGTCGGGCCCCAGCGCCGGCGGCAGGTAATTCATGCGCGCGCTGATGGCGCGCACCGTGCCCGGCACCAGTTCGGCCGGGCGGGCGCGCTTCATGCCGTGGCTGGCCATGTAATCCATTTCGCCGTGATACCCTGCATCGAGCCAGGCTTGCAAGGGCGCTTCCATGTGCGACAGGTCCACGTCGGCGATGCGCACCTCGGCAAAACCCAGCTCGCGCCCCCATTCTTTGATGGTGCGCGCCAAGGCGGCGAGATCGGTGACGGTGGCGGACATAGGGGACTTTACGGAAAACGGCAGGCGCGCGGGCGGTTACAATGACAGCAGCCTCCATTTTATGCGATACAGAAGATAATGACCGAACACTTCAAAGCCCACCTCCACGACGAAGCCGGCACCGCCGCGCTGGGCGCCGCGCTGGCGCGCGCGCTGGCGCCTGGCCTGGCGATCTACCTGCACGGCGACCTGGGTGCCGGCAAGACTGCCCTGACCCGTGCCCTGCTGCACGCGGCCGGCCATGCTGGACACGTGAAAAGCCCCACCTACACCTTGTCCGAACCGTACACGGTGCAGCTCGATGGCCAGAGCGTCAACGTCATCCACTTCGACCTGTACCGCATGGGCAGCGCCGAGGAGTTCCTCGACGCCGGTTTTCGCGAAGACTTCGACGGCCGCAATATCTGCATCGTCGAATGGCCGGAGAAAGCCGAACCGGTGCTGCCGCCGGCGGACCTGAATATTTATTTGAACGTTGCGGGTACAGGACGTGATGTAGAATTGCAAGCGTCTTCTGAATTGGGTCTGTCATGCCTTCACCGTCTCAAATTCGCCCCGAACCTTTGATTTCCTCGCCCATCACCCGGCGCACGGTGCTCAAGGCCGGCGGCACCCTGCTGTTGTCCGTGTTCGCGCCCATGTCGGCGATGGCGGCGCAAATTCTCGCCGTGCGCGTCTGGCCGGCAGAGGACTATACCCGCGTCACCCTGGAAAATGACAGCATCCTCAAGGCGACCCACTTCATCGTCAAGGATCCAGAACGGCTGGTGGTCGACATCGAAGGGCTGGAACTCAATCCCACCCTGAAGGGCCTGGTGGCGAAGATCCAATCGAACGACCCGTATATCAAGCAGGTGCGCGTGGGCCAGAACCGGCCCAACGTGGTGCGCCTGGTGTTCGACCTGAAAGAGGAAGTCACGCCGCAGCTGTTTACCCTGCCGCCGGCCGGCTCCTACAACCACCGTTTGATCTTCGACCTGTATCCCGTGCGCGAGCCGGACCTGATCGCGCAGATGATCGAAAAGGGCGACTGGTCGAGCGACCCGGCCAAGCCGCCCATGGCCGGCACGCATACGCCGCCGCCCGCGCTGCCCCTGCCCGAGAGCGGCAAGCCGCCCGTGGCCGCCGTGGCGCCGCCGGTAGCGCCCATCGTGCCGCCCGTACCCGATATCCGTCCGGAGCAGCGCCCCGAAGCGCGCCCGCTGCCGGGCCAGAAAGTGGTGCGCATGATTACCATCGCGCTCGATCCCGGCCACGGCGGCGAAGACCCGGGCGCCATGGGCAGCCGGGGCAGCCGCGAAAAGGATGTCGTGCTGGCCATCGCCAAGCGCCTGAAAACCAAGCTGGAACTGCAGCCCAACATGCGCGTCATGCTCACGCGCGATGCCGACTTCTTTGTCCCGCTGGGCATGCGCGTGGAAAAGGCGCGCAAGGTGCAGGCCGACCTGTTCGTCTCGATCCACGCCGACGCCTTCATCCAGCCGACGGCGCGCGGTTCGTCCGTCTTCGTGCTGTCGGAAAAAGGCGCCACCTCGACGGCGGCGCGCTGGCTGGCCAACAAGGAAAACCAGGCCGATTTGATCGGCGGCGTCAACGTGAAGAACCACGACAAGCAGCTGGCCAGCGTGCTGCTCGACCTGTCGACGACGGCGCAGATCAATGACAGCATGAAGCTGGGCAAGGCCGTGCTGCGCGAAATCGGCGGCATCAACCGCCTGCACAAGGGTTCCGTCGAGCAGGCCGGCTTCGCCGTGCTGAAGGCGCCCGACATTCCCTCCATCCTGATCGAGACGGCGTTCATCTCGAACCCGGAAGAGGAAGCCAAGCTGACCGACAACGGCTACCAGGACCAGATGGCCGACGCCATCGTCACGGGCATCAAGAATTACTTTGCCAAGAATCCGCCGCTGGCGAAAAGCCGCCTGACCTGACATGAAAGCCTAGCATGAGCAACAGCACTTTTGGCCAGCTGCCGGCCGTGACCATCCGCGCCGCCGACGGTGCGCAGGCGACCGTCACCCTGTACGGCGGCCACCTGGTCTCGTGGCGGACCAGCGATGGCCAGGAGCGCCTGTTCTGCAGCCGCGCATCGAGCCTCGATGGTAGCCGCGCCATCCGTGGCGGCGTGCCCGTGATCTTCCCCCAGTTCGGCGCGCGCGGCACGGGCATGCGCCACGGCTTTGCGCGCGTGGCGACATGGCAGCTGGAATCGACGGGCGACGCCGATGGCGCAGCCTGGGCGCAATTTGCGCTGACCCAGGCCGACTTGCCGGAAGCGATCGCCGCCACCTGGCCCTGGGCCTTCACCCTGCGCCTGCGCGTGGTCGTCAAGGCACAGGCGCTGGAACTGCGTCTGTCCGTGCACAACACGGGCGGGCAGGCGTTTCCATTCTCGGCCGCCCTGCACAGCTATTTTGCGATCGATCAATTGAGCGAGGCGCGCGTGGGCGGCTTGCAGCGCGTGCGCTATTCGGACGAGACGCCGCAAGACGCCTTGCAGGCGGAAGAGGTGCTGCAATTCGCGGACAAGCTGGACCGCATCTACTACCAGTTGCCGGGCGCCTTGAGCCTGCAATCCGGCAGCCATACCCTGCGCCTGGAACAGCAGGGCTTTACGGATGCCGTCGTGTGGAACCCGGGGGCGCAAGACGCGGCCGCCCTGTCCGACCTGGACGACGACGAGTACCAGCGCTTCCTCTGCATCGAGCCGGCCCTGATCCAGCCCGATACGCTGGCTGCCGGCGCCGAATGGACCGGCCGCCAGCGCCTTGAATTTACCTAAGAGTGACTGAACAAGTCCAGGGCTAGGCGCCTCGCCGAAGGCAGTACGCATGTACGACGAGGCGGGGTAACAACGCCATGGGCTTTTCTCAGGCGCGCTTAATTTGATTCCTTGATGATGCGGCCGTTGGCAGGCTGGATCGGGCGCGCATTCAAGGGATACAAACGGCTGAACAGCGCCATCTGCGCCGGCGAAGCCTGGACCGGCTGCTTCATCACCATCCACAGCACGCCTTCGCTGCAAGGCGGCTCCGTCATCGATCCCATGTAGGTGTAGTAATCGCGCCGCGTCGGCAGCATCTCGGCCGGGTCGAGCAGGATGGTCGGCTGCATGGTCTCGAATTTTTCCAGCGGCAGGTTATTCCACACGGTCTGGATGGTCGCCTGCGGCGCGCCCCGCTCCAGCAACAACGCCAGCACGGCTTGCCGGCCTTCCGCATCGCGGTGCACCAGATGCACCACCATCTCGAAAGCCTTGCCATTGATGCGCTCTTCGGACGGCCGGTGGAAATGGAATTGCTGCAGCTCGAACATGCGGTTCTGCACCGTGATGTAATTGCCGCCGCTGACGCCCACCTGCACCGTGTGGCCATTGTCGACCACATTGAACGACGACGGGTGGTAGTCAAAGCTGATCTGTTCAAGCTCCACCTTCATGCCATCGCGGATATCGATCGGCGACTGGCGGCTGCCATTGCCGCACTTGGACCAGTCGACATTGATCTTGCTCCAGTTGGACGGGCCGCTGTCGCCCTCGTACGACCAGTGCGTGCCGCGCGGCACGGGTGGCGGTGGCGGCGGCGCGGCCTTCACCACGGCGGCGCGCTTGGCGCGGGCGGCGGCGCGGGCCGCCTGAGTGGCGCGCATTTCCGCCAGGCGCGCCGCGATGCGTTCGGACAGGTCGACTTCGGCCGCTTCTTCCTTCTCGCGCGCCGTCGGCGCGACGACGACAGGCGCCTTGGCCTCCTTGCCCTTCACCGATTCGGTCAGGGTTTTCATGGCGGCCGCACGCGCCGACGCCGACATGGGCGCGGATGCAGCGGCGCTCGCCGAAGCGGGGGCATCTTTGGCGCTTGCCATGGCCGCCATCGCGGCAAGGCTGCAAGCTAACAGGGCGCTCAAATGTCGCATGGAAATCCAGAAAGTGAGAATACCCTCTGGTTTACGGCTGGAAAGCAACAAAACTTGAATCAGGGCGGGAGTAAAACAGAAACAAGACAGAGAAAAACGGGATCCGGGGCCGGCTGCGGGCTGTGCCGCAGCGCGCTGACCCCGGATCCATGCGGCCTTACGCCGACTTGCCGACCATACGCTTGTAGAGTTTCCACATGCCGCCCAGCACCACCGGCACGACGGCGGCGCCAACTCCGATCAGCACGATCAAGGTCAGGTGGTCGCGGATCCATGGGATATTGCCGAAGAAGTAACCGGCCGTCACCAGACCGACCACCCACAACAGGGCGCCCGTCACGTTGTACATCTGGAAGCGCGCATGCGTCATGTCGGAAATGCCGGCCACGAACGGCGCGAAGGTGCGCACCACCGGCACGAAACGGGCCAGGATGATGGTCTTGCCACCGTGCTTTTCAAAGAATTCATGCGTGCGGCGCATGGCATCCTTGTTGATCCAGCGGTAATCGTGGGTAAACACCCTTTGCCCGATGGCCTCGCCTATCCAGTAATTGAGCGTGTTGCCCGTGACGGCGGCCGTCACCAGCAAGGCTATCAGCAAGCCCAGATGCATCTGTCCCGTCGCGCAAAACGCGCCGGCGATAAACAATAAGGTATCCCCAGGGAAGAAAAACAGCACCACGAGGCCTGTCTCGCAAAAAATAATGGCAAACAGCACCGCATACACGAGGGTACCGTACTGCTCGATCAAGAGACCCAGCGTCTTGTCGACATGCACGATCATGTCGAGGAATTGCACAAAATCCATATATTTTTCCCTAAAGGTAGCGGCGGAATCATACACCACCCGGCCAGCGCAACGGCAGTCCCCAGGCCGATATTTCGTGATTAATTCGGCAGCGCCCTTGGCGGCGTGGCATTTTAAGTAAAGGTTAAGGAAACGCCTTATCGGCAGGCAACTGTCAGGATTGCCATATGCAATGTTTTTCCAACGAAATATTGGCATTCCGGTATACACTTTCTGCACGGCGCAACCCGCGTCGACCAGGAGAAAACATGTATCGACACCCACTGAGCGGCCTGACCATGGCCACCGTACTGGGCCTTGCACATCTGACTGCCCACGCGGCGCCCGTCCAGATCAAGGCGCCCGCCGAACTGCCCGCCAAGGCGACCTTGGCCGACGTGATCAAGGCTTCGAAGCCGTCCGACTGGCGTGCGCTGGACCCGGACAACACCCTGTACCTGGACATTCCCGCCGGCCGCGTGGTGATCGAACTGGCGCCGGACTTCGCGCCGAAACACGTGGCCAACATCAAGGCCCTGGTGGCCGAGCAGTATTACGACGGCCTGGCCATCACGCGCGCGCAGGACAACTGGGTGGCGCAGTGGGGCGATCCGAACGAGAAAAATCCAAAACCGATCCAGCATGCCCAGCGCACCCTGCCCGGCGAATTTACGGTACCTTTGACAAACGTCAAGAGCTTCACGCGCCTGCCGGACGTCGACGGCTATGCGCCGCAAGTCGGCCATTCGAACGGTTTCCCGTCCGCGCGCGATCCGAAAACCGGCACGGCCTGGCTCACGCATTGCTATGCCACCGTGGGCGTGGGCCGCGACAGCGCCAGCGACAGCGGTGGCGGCACGGAGCTGTACGCCGTCATCGGCCAGTCGCCGCGCCACCTGGACCGCGACATCACCGTCGTCGGCAGAGTCGTCTCCGGCATGCCATTGCTGTCCACCCTGCCCCGCGGCACGGGCCCCATGGGCTTTTATGACAGCCCCGAGAAAAACGTGCCGATCAAGGCCATCCGCCTGGCTGCCAGCGTGCCTTTGGCGCAGCGCAGCAACCTGGAAGTGATGCGCACCGACAGCGCCGCCTACCAGGCCGTGCTGGAAGCCCAGCGCCACCGCGGCGGCCCGTGGAGCAAGGTCACGGCCGGCCATGTCGACGTGTGCAATGCGCCGATACCGGTGCGCGAGGTGGCGAAGTAGCCGGTGCCCGGCAATTCGCAACCCGTTATAATCAGGGGATGAACGCTCCCATCACGCCCCACCGCCCGATCCAGGCCCTGCCTGACCAGTTGATTTCGCAAATCGCCGCCGGCGAGGTGGTCGAACGGCCATCCGCCGTCGTCAAGGAGTTGCTGGAAAACGCGCTCGACTCGGGCGCCACGCAGATCACTGTGCGGCTGGAAGAAGGGGGCGTGAAACGCATCGCCATTACCGATAACGGGCGCGGCATTGATAAAGATCAGCTGCCGCTGGCCTTGGCACGCCACGCCACGTCGAAGATCGCGTCCCTGCACGACCTGGAAAACGTGGGTACCCTGGGCTTTCGCGGCGAAGCGCTGGCCTCGATCGCGTCGGTCGCCGCCGTCACCGTGACGTCGCGCACGGCCGACGCGGCCCACGCCTGGGAAATCGTCGGCTCGCACAATGGCAGCGTCTCGCCGTCGTCAGGCGCGCACGGGACCACGGTCGACGTGCAAGACCTGTATTTCAACACGCCCGCGCGGCGCAAATTCCTCAAATCGGAACAGACGGAGTATGGCCACTGCGCCGAGGTCGTGCGCCGCATCGCCCTGGCGCGGCCAGACGTATCGTTTTCGCTGTCGCACAATGGCCGCACCATCGACCAGTGGAATATCAGCGAACTGGCCAAGCGCAGCGCCCACATCCTGGGTAATGACTTCGCCGAGGCCCGCCTGGCGCTGGACGAATCGGCCGGCACCTTGCGCATCCACGGCTTTGCCGGCTTGCCGACGGCGTCCAAGGCGCGCGCCGACGGCCAGTTCTTTTATGTCAACGGGCGCTTCGTGCGCGACAAGCTGCTGGTGCACGCCGTGCGCATGGCCTACCAGGACGTGCTGCATGGCGACCGTTTTCCCTCCTACGTGCTGGCGCTCGACCTCGACCCGGCGCTGGTCGACGTCAACGTGCACCCGTCGAAGATCGAAGTGCGCTTCCGCGACAGCCGCTCCGTGCACCAATTCGTTTTCCACGCCGTGCAGCGCGCGCTGGCGCAAACGTCGGCCACGGCCTTCGGCAGCGTGCCGGCGCCCCTGCCGGCCGCCTCCAGCCTCGGCGGTGATACCGCGGGCGCAGGTTTGGGTGGACCTGGCATCTGGCGCCGCGAACAGACGCAAACGTCGTTCGGCGCGCAATTTACGAATACCTTCGCGCCCGCCTCGCCCGGCGCGGCCCGCCCGTTTTTTGCCGACGCACCAGGCGTAGCCCAGGACACGGCGGCCTACGGCGCCCTGTTCGGCGGCGGCGCTGCCAGTTCTCCCATCACGCAGGCGGAGCCCTACATCGCCTCGCCCGAAGCGATGGCGCGCGAAGAATATCCGCTGGGTTTTGCCCTGGCCCAGCTGCACGGCATTTATATATTGGCGCAAAATACCAAGGGCCTGGTGCTGGTCGACATGCACGCCGCGCACGAGCGCATCCTCTATGAACAGCTGAAAAACGCGCTGCAGGCGCAAGTCTCGGGCCAGGACATGCAGGTGCAATCCTTGCTGATCCCCGTGACGTTTTATGCGGACGCCATCGAAGTGTCGACGGCGAATGAAAACCAGGACACCTTGAAGGCGCTGGGCTTCGACATCGCCGCCCTGTCGCCCACCATCCTGGCCGTGCGCTCCGTGCCGACCCTGCTGAAAAACGCCGATGCGCAAACGCTGGCGCGCGACGTGCTGCGCGACGTGCGCGAATACGGCGGCTCGCGCGTGCTGATCGAGCGCCAGAACGAATTGCTGGGCACCCTGGCCTGCCACACGGCCGTGCGCGCCAACCGGATTTTATCGGTACAGGAAATGAATGCCCTGCTGCGCCAGATGGAAAGCACGGAACGCGCAGACCAGTGCAACCATGGCCGGCCGACGTGGGTGCAGGTCGAGATCAACGCGCTCGATAAACTGTTCCTGCGCGGCCAATAATATTCTGGGGTCAGACCCTAGCCTTTGCCTTGGGGTTCCCATCGCAAGTACATCAAAAAGTATCATGAAAAACACCCCACACCTCCCCCTGGCCGTCGCCATCATGGGCCCCACGGCCAGCGGCAAGACGGCCAGTGCGCTGGCCATCGCGCAAGCCATCCCGTCCGAGATCATCTCCGTCGATTCCGCCCTGGTCTACCGGGGCATGGATATCGGCACAGCCAAGCCATCGAAGGAAGAACTGGCCCAGGTACCGCATCATTTGATCGACATCATCGACCCGCTCGACGCGTACTCCGTGGCGCAGTTCCGCAACGATACCCTGCGCCTGGTGGCCGAGATCACGGCGCGCGGCAAGCTGCCGCTGCTCGTCGGCGGCACCATGTTGTACTTCAAGGGCCTGGCCGATGGCCTCGACGACTTGCCCGGCGCCGATCCTTCCTTGCGCGCCCAGCTGGAGGAGGACGCGGCCGCCATCGGCTGGCCCGCCATGCATGCGCGCCTGGCGCAGCAAGACCCGGTCACAGCCGCGCGCCTGGCGCCGCAAGACGCGCAGCGCATCGGCCGCGCGCTGGAAATCATCGCCCTGTCCGGCCAGCCCATGTCGGCCCTGCTGGACCGGCGCGAAAAAACCGTGCTGCCATTTCAATTGCAATCGTTCGCGCTGGAACCGTCGGACCGCGCCGTGCTGCACGCTCGCATCGCCACGCGCTTCGACCTCATGCTGAAAAACGACGCCCTGCTCGATGAAGTGGAGCAGCTGCGCCGCCGCGGCGACCTGCATCCGGGCTTGCCTTCGATGCGCTGCGTGGGCTACCGCCAGGCCTGGGATTACCTGGACGGCCGCATCGACCGCGCCGCCTTGCGCGAGACGGGCATCATCGCCACGCGCCAGCTGGCCAAGCGTCAGCTGACGTGGCTGCGCTCCATGCCGGAACGCATCGTCATCGATTGCCTGAGCGCTGATCCGGCCAGCGCCATGCTGGCGCAAATCGTCCCTTTGCTGACATAAGCGTCGCCACACAACAACTGACCAAGCGCTAGGCGCGACTTAGGCTGCGCTCCATGCCGGAACGCCTCGTCATCGATTGCCTGGGACCCGATCCGGCCGCGGCCATGCTGGCGCAAATCCAGCCCTTGCTGACGGCGTTACAAAAATAATCACGCCAGCGCCGGCGCGTGAAAAAAGCGCACTTTTTTTTGCGCCGGCATTGACAAGAAAAAGGGAAGACTGGATAATGCTCGGCTGTTGGGTGATATAGCTCAGTTGGTTAGAGCACAGCATTCATAATGCTGGGGTCGGTGGTTCAAGTCCACCTATCACCACCAAAGAACATCGATCAGGTTTCCCCTGATCAAAACGAGCATCCGGTTTGACCGGTCTGTTTGGTGATATAGCTCAGTTGGTTAGAGCACAGCATTCATAATGCTGGGGTCGGTGGTTCAAGTCCACCTATCACCACCAAGAATTTGCAGTATTGAAGAACCCGCCCCTGCCCCGTGCAGCGGCGGGTTTTTTCATTTCCGGCGCCGCCTCGCGTGCAGCCTGTACGCAACACCAGCCCCATCCACATGCAATCGGGGATTGTGGCAATCCGCCACTGGCGCTTACAATGAGAATAATTCTCATTTATATTATTCATCGCCCATGTCCGCTATCCAGCCCAGCCTGCAACAGCAAGTGCAGTCGCTCTACAGCGAGCATCACGGCTGGCTGGTCGGCTGGCTGCGCAAAAAACTCAGTTGCCCGCATGGCGCGGCCGACGTGGCGCAAGATACATTTGTGCGCATCATCGCCTCGCGCGACGCGCTGTTCGGCATGCGCGAGCCGCGCGCCTACCTGTCGACGACGGCAAAGCGCTTGCTGCTCGACCGCGCGCGCCGCCAGATACTCGAGCGCAGCTACCTGGCGGAACTGGCCCTGCTGGCCGACAGCCTGCCCGGCGCGCCCTCGCCGGATGAAGTCCTGATGGCCGTGCAGGCGCTCGAGCAGATCGCCACGGCGCTGGCCGGCTTGTCCGCCAAGGCGCGCGACGCCTTTTTGCTGCACTACCTGGAAGAGCAGCCGCAGGCCGCCGTCGCCGCACAACTGAACGTCTCCACGCGCATGGTGCAAAAATACCTGGTGCAAGCCTTGCTGGCCTGCCGCCACGCCTGCCCGGCCCTGGCGGCATGAATAGCTCCCGCACGGATATCGCCGCCGAACAGGCCGCACGGTGGATCGTGCGCCTGAGCGCCGACGACCCGGCCGAGCGAGACTCCGCGCAGGCCGGCTTCGCCGCATGGAAGGCCGCCGACCCGCTGCACGCGACGGCCGCCGCTGGCATGGAAAACCTGCTGCGTCAGTTGAACGCCGTGCGCGAGCCGGCCGGCGGCGACCATCGCCCCGCGCGCGCCGCCCTGGCCGCCATCGCACCCAAGCCCCGCCAGCGTCTGCGCCAGCTGGCCGCGGCCAGCGCCGTGGCCGTGTTGACGCTGACCGGGGCGCTGGCCTTCAGCGAACGCCCCGCCTACCTGCTGGCCGACCTGCGCAGCCCCACGGGACAATGGTCCACGCACACCCTGGCCGATGGCAGCCGGATCACCCTGGCCGGCAACAGCGCCATCAACGTGCACTTCAATGCGGGCGAACGGCATGTGGAACTGGTGCAGGGCGACATTCTCGTCGACGTGGCCAAGGATGCGCAGCGCCCCTTCATCGTCGACAGCCGGCAGGCGGCGATCCGCGCCCTGGGCACGCGTTTCAGCGTGCGCAGGGAAGACGGCGCCACCATCTTGAGCATGCTGGAGTCCAAGGTGCTGGCGCAAGTGCCGCAACATCCGGCCGTCGTGGTGCAGGCGGGCCAGCGCACGCGCATCACGGACGATGGCGTGGGGCCGATCACGGCCATCGATGCGGCCAGCGTGCAGGAAGCGTGGCGCGCGCACCAGCTGGTGGTCGACGACCAGCCGCTGGCCGAGGTGCTCGACGAGCTGGCGCGCCACCGCCCGGGCCAGCTGCATTACGACCGCGCGCAGATCGCCGGCATCCGCGTGGCCGCCGTGCTGCCGCTGGACGACACCGACAAGGCGCTGCAGCTGTTAATCGACAATTTCCCGCAACTGCGCATCCGCATGCTGACGCGCTACCTGGTGATGGTCGATGTCCCCGCCAGCGGCTCCGCAAAAAATAAATAAGAAATTGTGCGTTCGCGGTTCCACTTTGCGCATCTCGTGCGTCAAGGCAGCTGAGATCATTCAAAAAAGGCTGTCCCCATGTACGCTCAAGTCGTTGCCGTTTCCTCCCCGAACACCCTGCGCACGCGTCTGCGCCCGCTCGCCCTGGCGGCCATGCTGCTGGCAAGCGCCTGCCTGCACGCCCAGGCAGTCGCCCAGACCGCCCCGGCTGTCGCCAGCTACGCCATCCCCGCCGGCCCGCTGGCCGGCGCCCTGAACCGCTATGCGCAGCAGGCGGGCGTGTCCATCGTCATCGATGCATCCCGGGTGCAGGGCTTAACCAGTGCAGGCTTGCAAGGCAGCTACGCCATCGATGACGGTTTCGCCGTGCTGCTGCGCGGCAGCGGCTACGCCATCGGCAAGACGTCCACCGGCTATGTGCTGGTGGCCGCGCCGGCGTCCCCGCCCACGGCGGCGATCAGCGCTGCTTCAGCGGCCGAACGCACCATGCCCTCGATTACCATCGTTGGCCAGGCCGAGCAAGGAGCCACCACGGAAGGCAGCGGCTCCTACACGGCGCGCAAGCTCACCATCGGCAAGGGCGAGCAATCGATGAAGGACATCCCCCAATCCGTGAGCGTGCTGACGCGCCAGCGCCTGGACGACCAGGGCATCACGGACTTGCGCGAAGCCGTCAACAACGTCACCGGCGTGGTGGGCGTGCATGGCGTGGGACCGGGCGTGGTGATCACGGCGCGCGGCTTCCAGATCGATCAATGGCAGTACGATGGCGTGCCCATCGACCGCAACACCTATGCGCTGGGCAACTGGGGCCAGGAAAACATGGTCATCTACGACCGCCTGGAAGTGCTGCGCGGCGCCTCGGGCATGCTGGTCGGCACAGGCAGCCCTGGCGGCTCCGTCAGCCTGGTGCGCAAGCGCCCGACCGCCGCGCGCAGTGTCAGCATGACGGCGCGCGCCGGCTCGTGGGACCATTACGGCGCCCAGCTCGACGTCAGCATGCCCCTGAATGCGGACGGCAGCCTGCGCGGACGCGCCATCGTCGATGAAGACGATACCCATTCCTTCGTCGACCAGGTGTGGAGCCAGAACCGCACCCTGTACGCGGCGCTCGACTACGACCTGGGACCGGCCACCACCCTGGGCCTGGCCATCAGCAACGTCAACGACCACGGCCGTCCCACCTTCATCGGCCTGCCCCGCTACGCGGACGGCAGCGCGCTGAACCTGCCCCGCTCCACCTTCACGGGCGCCGACTGGAACCGCAGCGAAGCCAAACAAACCAACGTGTATCTCGACCTGGAACACCATTTCAACAGCCAGTGGAGCCTGAAGGCATCCGCCGTGAACATGAAGGAAAACACCGGCTCCGTGCACCAGCGCGTGGCCTTGCCCATTAATCCCGACGGCAGCGGCGCGAGCTATGCCGACTTTGGCATGGATTTCGACAACCGCAAGCGCGGCATCGATACCTACGTGCGCGGCAAATTCGACGGCCTGGGCATCGCGCAGGAAGTCCTCGTGGGCGCTAGCTATGTCACGATGGCGTCGGACGACGTCTACGCCCGCGCCTGGGAATCCGGTGCGGACGTCTTCAACATCAGGCACAACCGTCCATGGCAAGATCTCGACAGCATCGCCGCGCGCCCGAAGGGCGTGCGTCCCGTCAGCACCTACGAAATACGCCAGAAAGGCCTGTATGGCAGCTGGAACGGCCAGCTGACCAGCAAGCTGAAAGCCGTGCTGGGTGGACGCTTCAGCTGGTACGACTTCGTGTATGCGACGCCCAAAGGTCCTGAAGAACAGCTCAACGCCACCGCCAAGTTCACGCCATCGGTAGGCCTGATCTACGCGCTCGATCCGCAATGGTCGGCCTACGCCAGCTATGCCGACATCTTCACGCCACAAAGCGTCCGCGATGCGCAAGACAAGGTCCTCAAGCCCATCACGGGCACCAACTACGAGGCGGGCATCAAGGGGGAGCTGATGGATGGCAAGCTCAACACCTCGCTGGCCGTGTTCCGCTACGACCACAAGAACCGTGCCGTCACCGACTATGCTGCGGGCATGGTGTGCCCCAACGGGTACTGCTCGCGCGCCTCGGGCAAGGTGCGCAGCCAGGGCCTGGAAGCGGAAGTGTCGGGCGAAGTGGCGCGCGGCTTGCAGCTGTCGGCCGGCTACGCCTATACGACGACGACCTATCTGAACGACCCGGACGAGCAGGGCAAGGTCTTTTCCACCTGGACGCCCAAGCACATGCTGCGCGTGTGGTCCAGCTACACGCTGCCCGGCGCCTGGGACAAATTCAGCGTGGGCGCCGGCGTCAACACGCAAAGCCATACGCTCGATACCAATAGCACCTTCAAGGTTGCCGGCGTATCGATCTGGAATGCACGCATGGCCTGGCAAGCCACGCCGCAAGTGGCCCTGTCGCTGAACGTCAACAATGTCTTCGACAAGAGCTACATCATCCCGGCCTACAATACCACCGGGTCGAATAACTACTATGGCGACCCGCGCAACGTGCAGTTCACCCTGAAGTACACGCCGAAGTGGTAAGGCGATTGAGAAGCTGAGCACCGGCACGATGGCCAAGGCGCGGGACTGGCATTCAGTTCGCGCCGCGGCCGGGATTTTCGGCTAAGATGATGGCGCGGCATTGCGCCGCACCGCATCGTGCATCGGCCTCTCATTCATCTACACCGTCAATGGAACAAAAAGACAAGTCTTGGGTCACTTCGGTGGACGTCGCCAAACGGGCCGGCGTCTCCCGCTCCGCCGTCTCGCGCACGTTCACACCCGGCGCCAGCGTGGCGCCCGAAACGCGGGCCCGCGTGATGGAAGCCGCACAATCGCTGGGCTACCAGGTCAACATCCTGGCGCGCAGCATGAACCAGGGACAAAGCAACCTGGTCGGCGTCGTCATCACGGGCTTCACGGACCCGTTCCGCGTGGCCCTGCTGGGTGAAGTCACGCGCAGCCTGAGCGAACATGCGCTGGTGCCGCTGCTGATGAATGCGGAAGACCCCGAGCGCCTCAGCGAATTGCTGCGCATCCTCCTCAGCTACAAGATTTCCGGAGTCATCATGACGTCCGGCTCGCCGCCGTCCGCCGTCGCCACGGAATACCTGCAGCGCCAGGTGCCGGTGGCCATGATCAACCGCGCGCGCGACCTGAAAGGCGTGGACGTGGTCAACAGCGACAACCGCCACGGCGGCGAACTGGCGGCCAGCACCCTGCTCGACAGCGGCGCCAAACGGCTGGCCTTCATCAACACGCGCGCCAGCAGTTTCAGCGGCATCGCGCGCGGCCAGGCCTTCCTCGACCACCTGGCGCCGGCCGTGGCGAAGAAACGCTGCACGGCCGGCGAATACCTGGCCGACGCCATCGGTTACCAGGCGGGCCAGGAAGCGGCCGACGCCCTGCTCGCCTCGGGAAAACTGCCTGACGGCGTCTTTTGCGCCACCGACCTGATCGCCTGCGGCTTCATCGACGCGGCGCGCAGCAAGTATGGCATCGACGTGCCCGCGCAACTGCAGGTGATCGGCTTCGACGACATTCCCATGGCCGCGCTGGACGCCTACCAGCTGACCACCATCCGCCAAGACGCGGGCGAACTGGCGCGCCGCGCCGTCAAGAGCCTGGTCGAGCGCATGGAAAAATTTGCCATGCCGGGCCGATTGAAGGAAGTGCCCGTCACCCTGGTGCGGCGCGGCACGACGCGCTAAGTCATTCAATGCGGCAGATGGCGCAACGCCGTCTGCCCGCCCGCCACCGCCCGCCGTTCCCCGTTTTCCACACTTTTTCGTCCCCCGCCTGTACTTGTTGACATCAAAAAAAATCCGGGTTACTGTTTGCACACGCGTGCTGCACACGTGTGCAATTTCTTCAAACAGGCCAGTTCTGGCCACACCACTAAAAAAAGCGCCCCGTCCACGGAGGCGCGTCAAGGAGACTGTTATGTTGAACCACGTTCTAAGAATCGCCCTGTTCGGCGCCGGGGCCATCGGTCTGGCGGCCTGCACCACCCCAGTCGGCACGCAGCGCAATATGGCCGCCGCAGTCGCCGCCGATCCGAAGCTGGCGAAGATCGGTCAGATCGTTGTCGTGTACATGGAAAACCGCAGCTTCGACCACCTGTTCGGCACCTTCCCCGGTGCAGACGGTATCGCCAATGGCCACGCGCCCGACACCACCACGCAGACCGGCCCCGATGGCAAGCCCTATGCCATGCTGCCCGCCGTGGCACTCGACAAGGGCGGCCTGGACCAGCGCTTCAAGGCCGACATCGCCAACGCGCCCTTCCGCATGGAGCCGAGCGTCTCGCTGGGCGACAAGACAGCCAGTCCCGTGCACGCGTTCTGGACGCACAAGCGCCAGATCAACGACGGCAAGAACGACCGCTTCGTCGTTGAGGGCAATACGGGCGCCCTGCCCATGGGCTATTTCGACGGCAGCAAGCTCAAACTGTGGGGGCTGGCGCAACGCTACACGCTGGCCGACCGCTTCTTCCAGTCCGCCTACGGCGGCTCCTTCCTCAACCACATGTGGCTGACCTGCGCCTGCACGCCCGTGTTCCCGAACGCGCCCAAGTCCATCGTCGCCCAGGATGAGCGCGGCACGGGCCACAAGAAGGGCGAGGAAGCGGAAGTGACGCAGGACGGCTACGCCGTCAACACCATGCAGGGCCCGCTGCTATTCGACCCGACCAAGAAACAAACGTTCCTGCCGCCGCAAACCATGCCCACCATCGGCGACCGCCTGACGGACAAGGGCATCTCCTGGGTCTATTATGCGGACGGCTACGACATCGCCGTCGCCTCGACCAAGTCGGGCAAGAAGGCCGACGATTTCTCGTATCACCACCAGCCGTTCACCTACTTCAAGCGCTTCATCGACAGCCCGCAGCAGCGCGCCACGCACCTGAAGGACCGCTCCGACATGCTCGCCGACGTCCAGGCAGGCAAGCTGCCGCCCGTCTCGTTCTACAAGCCCATGGGCAAGAAGAACATGCATCCGGGGATGGATAAATCGAGCGTGGCGGCCGGCGACGACGAGGGCGTGGCCATCATCAGCGCCATCATGGAAGGCCCGCAATGGAAAGACACCGTCATCATCGTCACCACCGATGAAAACGGCGGTTTCTGGGACCACGTGGCGCCACCGAAAGGCGACCGATTCGGCCCGGCCACGCGCATCCCCGCACTGGTCATCTCGCCCTTCAGCGAAGGCGGGCATATCGACCATACCGAGTATGAAACCGTGTCGATCCTGAAGTTCATCGAGGAACGCCATGGCCTGGCGCCCTTGAGCGAGCGCGATGCGCGCGCCAACAGCCTGGCCAAAGCCCTCAAGCTGTAATACCCATTCCCCTGCCTGTCTGTCCTGGGTGCGCCATCTGCACGGCGCGCCTGGGCTAACCACACCTGAAGGAAACACCATGCTGCGCGCACGCCATCTCCCCCTGTCCCTCCTGATGCTTTCCCTGGCCGCCTGTGGCGGCGGCGACGATACACCGCCCGTCCCCGTCACGCCCCCGGTAACGCCGCCCGTGACGCCGGCCGCCCCCGCCACCTACTACCAGACCAAGACGCCCTACACGCCGCAGCAGGATGCGGCCACGTATGAAGCGGCACCTGCCGGCTACGCGCCCGTGTTCACCGAACTGGTGGCCCGCCACGGTTCGCGCGGCCTGTCGAGCATGAAGTATGACGCCGCCTTCTACAACGTCTGGCAACGGGCTGCAGCCGACGATGCGCTCACGCCGCTGGGGCAAAAGCTGGGTGCCGACATCCTGAAACTGATGAAGGCCAACGCGCTGCTCGGCTACGGCGTGGACGGCATCACGGCGCCCGGCTACGGCAACCTGTCGCAGACGGGCATCAATGAACACAAGCAGTTGGCCGTGCGCATGCTGGCGCGCCTGCCTGCCCTGTTCACGCAACTGGGTAGCAATGCCGCCAGCGCACCGCGCCAGATCGTCACCGTCAGTTCCGGCGTGGACCGCGCCAAGGACAGCGCCGCGTACTTTGCGCAGTCGCTGGCCGCCACGGCACCAAACGTCGCGCCGCTGATTACCCTGCCGCCCGCCCCGACCGGCTACCCGGCCGGCAAGCCCGTGGCGCAGCCCGATGGCACCAACCGCTTCCTGCTGTATGCGCACAAGCTGGTGCCGAAGACGGATCTGGTCACCGACACCCTCGACCGCCATTACCAGACTTACCAGGATAGCCAGGCCTATCAGGCCTACCTGGAAAGCCCCGGCTTCCTGGCCAAATACACGGCCATCGACACGGATGCCACGGCGCGTACCCTGGGCCGCGAAGTACTGGAACGCTTGTTCACCAAGGCCTTCGTCGACAAGATCGACAACGGCACTTACCGCTTCGCCAACACGGGTACCTACAGTTTTACCAGCGACGACGGCAAGTTCACCAACACCGTCACGGGCGACGGCGGCACCACCATCAAGGGCCTGGCAGATGCCGCCTCGGTGCTGTACAACCTGTACGCCATCATGGCCGGCATGACGAACGAAGTGAAAGCCGATTTCGTGCAATACATGCCGTCGGACGCGGCCAAGTACCAGGCATTCGTGCAGGATTACCAGGATTTTTACAACAAGGGCCCCGGTACCACGGAAAGCGCCGGCATCACCTGGAACTACGTGCGCGCGCTGCGCGACGACTTTTTCACGGAAGTGGACGCCATCGCGCGCGGCGACCTGTCGCACGGCGCCAAACTGCGCTTCACGCATGCGGAAGCCATCATTCCGCTGGCGACGGCCATGGGCCTGAAGAACGTCGTCGGCGCGCTGCCTGCGGCGCAGACCTACAGCTATGACAACAGCAGCTGGCGCGGCCTGTACGTGGCGCCGATGGCGGCCAACATGCAGTGGGATGTGTACCGCGACGCCGGCGGCAATGTGCTCGTGAAAATGCTGTACAACGAAAAGGAAACGGACTTCCAGGCCGCCTGCGATGGCGCCCGCTTTGCCGCCGGCAGCCATTTCTATGTGTATGCGAAGCTGAAGACCTGCTACGGCCACGTGGCGCAGTAAGTACGAATGCAGGCGGGCAGCCGTGCCCGCCTGTTGGACGTTTGCTGCTAGGCTTGCACGTAAGAACCAATCACGTCACTTACGGATCGCCATGCCCCCACCGCTCCCCATGTCCAGCATGCTGCTGGCCCTCACCATCTGCGCCGCTCCCGCCCAGGCCGCGGAAGGCCATTACCAGACCAAGACGCCGTATGCGCCGCAGCAGGACCCGGCCACCTATGCCGCGCCACCCGCCGGTTTCCAGCCCATCTTCACGCAGTTGGTGGCGCGCCACGGCGCGCGCGGATTAACCGGCATGAAAAGCGACGCAGCCCTGTATGCGATGTGGCGGCAGGCTGCCGCGCAGGATGCGCTCACACCTTTGGGGCGCGAACTGGGTCCCGACATCCTGGCCCTGATGCAGGCGAACGCCTTGCTCGGTTACGGCGTGGCCGGCATCGAGCGGCCCGGCTACGGCAATCTGTCGCGGACTGGCATCGAGGAACACCGGCAACTGGCCGTGCGCATGCTGGCGCGCCTGCCCACCCTGTTCGCGCAAGTGGGGCAAGACGCCGCGACGGCGCCGCGCCAGCTCGTTACCATCCATTCCGGCGTGGACCGCGCGCGCGACAGTGCGCGCTTTTTTACGCAGTCGCTGCTGGAGCACGCGCCCGCGCTGGCGCCCTTGCTATACCTGCCGCCCGCGCCGGCGCCGTATCCGCAGGGACGCAAGGCAGTGGCGCAGTCCGATGGCGTGAACCGCTTCCTGCTGTATGCGCACAAGCTGGCGCCGCAGACGGATTTTGTCGCCGATCCCGCCAACCCGCATTACGCCACCTATGCCGCCAGCCAGGCCTACCAGTACTATGAAAGAACCAAGCCGCTGCACGCGCTGATGGACACCCCGGCCAGAAAACCGGAAGCGGCCGCGCATGCGCGCCACGTGCTCGAACGGCTGTTTGCACCCGCCTTCCTCGACCAGCTTGAGCGCGGCGCCGCCAGTTTTGCGGATACGGGCAGCTACACTTTCACCAGCGCGGACGGCCAGCTCACGCGCACCATGACGGGCAGCGGCAAGACCGTCATCCGCAGCCTGAATGCGGCCGCGACGAAACTGTATGAGCTGTACGCGATCGCCGCCGGCATGCGCCACGAAGTGCCGGCCGATTTCAGCCGCTACATGCCCGCCGAGGATGCGCGCTACTACGCTTATATCGCCGACCACGAGGATTTTTACCAGAAAGGGCCGGCCACCACGGAAAGCAGCGGCGTGACCTGGCGCTTCGCGCTGGCCCTGCGCGACGATTTTTTCAAGGAAGTCGATGCGCTGGCCAGGGGAGATTTGCACCACGCGGCCAAGCTGCGCTTCACGCACGCCGAAATGATCATTCCGCTCGCTTCGGCCATGGGCTTGCAACAGGCGCTGGCGCCGCTGCCGGCATCGACGCCCTACAGCTATGCCAACAATCCATGGCGCGGCCAGAACGTCTCGCCGCTGGCGGCCAACATGCAATGGGATGTGTACCGCAACGACACAGGCCAGCTGATCGTGCGCCTGCTGTACAACGAAAAGGAAACGGACTTCCAGGCCAGTTGCGACGGCGCCCGCATCGCGCCGGGCAGCATCTTCTACGACTATGCGAAACTGAAAACCTGCTACGGCCACGTGGCGGCGCGCTGACGCTGCGCGCCGCCATCGCACCTTACTTCAAGGTCGGCATGGCAAACTCGGCCCCTGCCGCCGTCGATGCCGGCCAGCGCTGGGTGATGGCCTTCTGTTTCGTGTAGAAACGCACCGATTCCGGGCCGTGCGCGTGGTGGTCGCCGAACAGGCTGCGCTTCCATCCGCCGAAGCTGTGGAAGGCCATCGGCACCGGGATCGGGACATTCACGCCCACCATCCCGACCTGCACGCGGTGCGTGTACTCGCGCGCCGTGTTGCCGTCGCGCGTGTAGATCGCCGTGCCGTTGCCGTACTCGTGCGCATTGACGAGGTCCAGCGCGGTCGTAAAATCGGGCACGCGCACGATGCACAGCACGGGGCCGAAGATTTCCTCCTTATAGATCGTCATCTCCGGCGTGACATGGTCGAACAGGCTGCCGCCAAGGAAAAAGCCCTGTTCATGGCCGGGCAAGACGAAACCGCGCCCGTCACTGACCAGCTTGGCGCCTTCCTTGACGCCCGTGGCGATGTAGCCAGCAATTTTGTCCTTGTGCACTTGCGTGACCACCGGGCCCATTTCCGCTGTTAAATCCATGCCTTGCGTGATTTTCAGGGCCGCGATGCGCGGCACCAGCGCTTCGACCAGTTGATCGGCCACATTGCCCACCGCCACGACGACGGAAATGGCCATGCAGCGCTCGCCGGCCGAACCGAAGGCCGCGCCCATCAGGGCGTCGACCGTCTGCGGAATGTCCGCGTCGGGCATGACGACCATGTGGTTTTTCGCGCCGCCCAAGGCTTGCACGCGCTTGCCCTGGGCACAGCCGGTCGCATAGATATACTCGGCAATCGGCGTGGAACCGACGAAACTGACGGCGCGCACGTCCGGGTGGTGCAGCAAGCCATCCACGGCCTCCTTATCTCCCTGCACCACGTTGAAGACGCCGTCCGGCAAACCGGCGTCCGTCAACAGCTGCGCCAGCAGCAGGCTGGCCGACGGGTCGCGCTCGGACGGTTTCAAGACGAAGGTATTGCCGCAGGCAATCGCCATCGGGAACATCCACATCGGCACCATCACGGGGAAATTGAACGGCGTGATGCCGACGCACACGCCCAATGCCTGGCGGATCGACCAGGCGTCGATGCCGCCGGCCACTTGCTCCGAATATTCTCCCTTCATCATTTGCGGGATGCCGCAGGCAAATTCCACCACTTCGATGCCGCGCGTCACTTCCCCTTTCGCATCCGTGAACACCTTGCCGTGCTCGGCCGTGATCAGGGCCGCCAATTGGTCCGCATGTTCTTCCAGCAACTCCTTGAACTTGAACATGACGCGGGCGCGGCGCAGGGGCGAGGTTTGCGACCAGGCGGGAAAGGCCGCATGGGCGGCGGCCACGGCCGCGTTCAGCTCGGAA